>NZ_CP021111.1:0-2690464 GCF_002119665.1 Bordetella genomosp. 13
ATGAAAGAATTCTGGCAGACCTGCGTCAGTCGTCTTGAGCAGGAACTCCCCCCACAGCAAATCAGCGCCTGGATCCGGCCGCTAGTCCCGCTTGCCTACGACGAAGCGCAAGCGGTGCTGCGCGTCGCCGCGCCCAATCGCTTCAAGCTCGATTGGGTCCGCAAGAACTTCTCGCACCAGATCGAGTCGCTTGCGTCCGAGTGGTACCAGCGTCCCGTGCAGGTCGCATTCGAGCTGCCCGGCAACAGCGGCGCGCCGCGCATGCCGCAGGCGCCGCGCGCGCCGGTTGCGCCCGCGCCCACGGGCGCGTCCCCGGCGCAACCCATGCAGTCCGCGCCGCCAGCAACCGCCGTGCCCGCCGCGTCCGCGTTCGCCAATGCGCCGGCCGCGACGCCCGCCGCCATGCCGGCCGCCAGCGACGCGGCCAGCCTGGTGTACGAGCGTTCGCGGCTGAACACCGATCTCACCTTCGACAACTTCGTCACCGGCAAGGCCAACCAGCTGGCTCGCGCGGCGGCGCTGCAGGTGGCCGAAAACCCCGGCATCTCGTACAACCCGCTGTTCCTGTACGGCGGCGTGGGCCTGGGCAAAACCCACCTCATCCACTCCATCGGCAATGCCATGGTGGCCGCGGGCACCGGCGTGCGCGTGCGCTACGTGCATGCCGACCAGTACGTGTCCGACGTGGTCAAGGCCTACCAGCGCAAGGCCTTCGACGACTTCAAGCGCTATTACCACTCGCTCGATCTGCTGCTGATCGACGACATCCAGTTCTTCTCGGGCAAGAACCGCACGCAGGAAGAGTTCTTCTATGCCTTCGAGGCGATGGTCGCGCAGCGCAAGCAGATCATCATCACCAGCGACACCTATCCCAAGGAACTGTCGGGCATCGACAGCCGCCTGATCTCGCGCTTCGACTCCGGCCTTACCGTGGCCATCGAGCCGCCCGAACTCGAGATGCGCGTGGCCATACTGCTGCGCAAGGCCGAGTCCGAGGGCGTGCCTATGCCCGAAGAAGTGGCCTTCTTCATCGCCAAGCACCTGCGCAGCAACGTGCGCGAACTCGAGGGCGCCCTGCGCAAAGTGCTGGCCTACGCGCGTTTCCACGGCCGCGACGTGCTTACCGTCGACGTCTGCAAAGACGCGCTGAAAGACCTGCTGTCGGTGTCCAACGGCCAGATCACGGTCGAGAACATCCAGAAGACGGTGGCCGACTTCTACAAGATCAAGGTCGCCGACATGTATTCGAAACGGCGTCCCGCGAATATTGCGCTACCCCGCCAGGTTGCCATGTACCTGGCGAAGGAGTTGACCCAGAAAAGCCTGCCCGAGATCGGCGATCTGTTCGGCGGCCGCGACCACACCACGGTGCTTCACGCGGTCCGAAAAATCTCCGACGCCCGCGCCAAGCAAGCGGAACTCAACCATACCCTGCACGTGTTGGAACAAACTCTAAAAGGATGAACATGCAACTCGTACAAACCACACGCGATGCATTGCTGAAACCGCTGTCGACCGTGGCGGGTATCGTCGAAAGACGGCACACCTTGCCCATCCTGGCGAACATCCTGATGCGCAAAGAGGGCAACAAGGTGTCGTTCATCGCCACCGACCTCGAAGTGCAGATCACCACGCATGCGGATTTCGGTGTGGGTCCCGAGAACGAGTCCACCACGGTCGCGGCGCGCAAGCTGCTCGACATCCTGAAGGCGCTGCCCGACACGGGCGATGTGCGCCTGTCCCTGGCCAACAGCAAGCTGTCGGTGCAGTCCGGCAAAAGCCGCTTCGCGCTGCAGACGCTGGCGGCCAGCGAGTTCCCCACCGTGGCCCAGCCCGAGCAGTGGAACGTGTCGCTGACGCTGCCGCAACGCATGCTGCGCCACCTGCTGAACATGGTGCACTTCGCCATGGCGCAACAAGACATCCGCTACTACCTGAACGGCATGCTGCTGGTGTTCGAACCGGGCCACGTGCGCGCCGTGGCCACCGACGGCCACCGCCTGGCTCATTGCGCCACCGCCGCCGACGGCATCAACGAGCGCCATGAAGTCATCGTGCCGCGCAAGACCGTGCTCGAGATGCAGCGCCTGCTCGAAGACTCCGACGAGCCCGTCTCGCTGGACGTCGCGCCCGGCCAGATCCGTTTCCGCTTCGGTCACGTCGAGCTGGTCTCCAAGCTGGTCGAAGGCAAGTTCCCCGACTTCACGCGCGTCATCCCCACCAACTATTCGCGCCACTTCACCGTGCCGCGCGACGTATTGCAGGGCAGCCTGCAGCGCGCCGCCATCCTTACCACCGACAAGTTCAAGGGTGTGCGCCTGCAGCTGGCGCAGAACCAGATGAAGATCTCGTCTTCCAACGCCGAGCAGGAAGAGGCACAGGAAGAAGTCGACATCGACTATGGCCATGAACCGCTGGACGTTGGCTTCAACGTCAGCTACCTGCTCGACGTGCTGGGCAACGTCAAGGCAGAGAACGTGCAATGGTCCGTGATGCCCGATGCCAACGCGTCGGCCCTCATCACCCTGCCCGACGACGATCAGTTCAAGTACGTCGTCATGCCCATGCGCATCTGATCGCGCACGCGCGTCGCAGCCGCCGGCGGGCATCGTGTCCGCCGCGGCCCGCCAGTCCGTGACGCCGCTTTTGCAGCCATGCTGCTTCCAGGATGCCAGGACTCCTGTGGGGCAGCCAGCCGAAGGCTCGCCACGAGGCCCTTTTTTGAAGGCTAAGAATTCGATATGTCTGAACAGCAGAACACCACTCCCGAAACCGGCGGCTACGGCGCCGATTCGATCAAGATGCTCAAGGGCCTCGAGGCAGTGCGCAAGCGCCCGGGCATGTACATCGGCGACACATCCGATGGCACCGGCCTGCATCACATGGTGTTCGAAGTCGTCGACAACGCCATCGATGAAGCGCTGGCGGGCTACTGCGACGACATCGTCGTCACCATCCATACCGACAACTCGATCTCGGTCACCGACAACGGCCGCGGCATCCCGACCGACATCCACAAGGACGACGAGTTCGGCCGCAGCGCCGCTGAAATCGTCATGACCGAGCTGCACGCCGGCGGCAAGTTCGACCAGAACTCGTACAAGGTGTCCGGCGGCCTGCACGGCGTGGGGGTGTCGTGCGTGAACGCGCTGTCCGAGTGGCTGCGTCTCACCATCCGCCGCAACGGCCAGGTGCACCAGATGGAATTCCGCCAGGGCGAGCGCGTGGCGCCCCTGGCCGTCATCGGGCCCACCGACCTGCGCGGCACCGAAGTGCGCTTCCTGGCCGACCCGATCATCTTCAACAACGTCGAGTACCACTACGAGATCCTCTCCAAGCGCCTGCGCGAGCTCTCGTTCCTGAACAACGGCGTGAAGATCCGCCTGGTCGACCAGCGCCAGGGCAAGGAAGAGAACTTCGCCTTCTCGGGCGGCGTGAAGGGCTTCGTCGAATACATCAACCGCAGCAAGACCGTGCTGCACCCCAACGTATTCGCCGTCACCAGCGAATCCAGCGCGGGCGGCGTGCCGGTGGGCGTCGAAGTCGCCATGCAGTGGAACGACAGCTACGGCGAAAGCGTGCTGTGCTTCACCAACAACATCCCGCAGCGCGACGGCGGCACGCACCTTACCGGCCTGCGTGCGGCCATGACGCGCGTGCTGAACAAGTACATCACCGACAACGAGCTGGCCAAGAAGGCCAAGGTCGAGACCACCGGCGACGACATGCGCGAAGGCCTGGCCTGCGTGCTGTCGGTGAAGGTGCCCGAGCCCAAGTTCAGCAGCCAGACCAAGGACAAGCTGGTCTCGTCCGAAGTGCGTCCGGCCGTCGAAGACGCCGTGGCGCGCACGCTGGAAACCTGGCTGCTCGAGCATCCCAACGACGCCAAGGCCCTGTGCGGCAAGATCGTCGAGGCCGCGCGCGCGCGCGAAGCCGCGCGCAAGGCGCGCGAGATGACGCGCCGCAAGAGCGTGCTGGAAGGCGCCGGCCTGCCCGGCAAGCTGGCCGACTGCCAAGAGAAAGACCCCGCGCTGTGCGAGCTGTACATCGTGGAGGGTGACTCGGCAGGCGGCTCGGCCAAACAGGGCCGCGACCGCAAGTTCCAGGCCATCCTGCCGCTGCGCGGCAAGGTGTTGAACGTCGAGAAGGCGCGCTTCGACCGCCTGATCGCCAGCGAACAGATCGCCACGCTCATCACCGCGCTGGGCACCGGCATCGGTCCCGACTTCAACATCGAGAAGCTGCGCTATCACCGCCTCATCATCATGACCGACGCGGACGTCGACGGCGCGCACATCCGCACGCTGCTGCTGACGCTGCTGTACCGCCAGATGCCCGAGCTGGTGTCGCGCGGCCACGTCTATATCGCGCAGCCGCCGCTGTACAAGGTGAAGGCCGGCCGCGACGAGCGCTACCTGAAGGACGACGTGGAAGAGGCGCAGTACATGCTGCAGCTGGCGCTGAAGGACGCGGCGCTGATGCCCGGCAAGGATGGCGCGGCCATCTCCGGCGAGGCCCTGGCCGAACTGGCGCGCCAGTACGTGCTGGCCGACGCCGTCATCAGCCGCCTGTCGCGCGTGTTCGACGTGGCGGCGCTGTCGGCGCTGGCCGAAGGGGTCGAGATCAACTTGGACAACGCCGAGCACACGCAGGCGTCAGCGCAGGCGCTGACGCGCGCGCTGGCCGGCAGCGAAGTGGGCGCCGGCGTCGAGATCGTCACCGAGTTCGACGAGGCCACCGAGAAGCACCGTCTGGTCGTCAAGCGCATGCATCACGGCAACGTGCGCGTGAGCGTGATCGATGGCGACTTCGTGGGCGGGTCGGATTATGCGGTGCTGTCGAAGTCCGCGAAGACCTTCCTTGGCCTGATCCGCGAAGGCGCCGTCGTGGCGCGCGGTGAAGGCGACAAGCGCAAGGAACAGCCGGTGTCGGATTTCCGCGAGGCCATGCAGTGGCTGCGCAGCGAAGCCGAGCGCGGCATCAGCAAGCAGCGGTACAAGGGTCTGGGTGAAATGAACCCCGAACAGCTGTGGGAAACCACGATGGATCCGAAGGTTCGGCGGTTGCTGCGTGTGCAGATCGAGGACGCGATTGCTGCGGATGAGGTGTTCACGACGCTGATGGGGGATGACGTGGAGCCCCGGCGTGCGTTTATCGAAGCGCATGCGCTGTCGGCGGGGAACATCGACGCGTAAGCCAGCGGCGGTGGCGCCGCGGCAGAGTATGCGAACCAACAAGGAAGCCCAATCATGAAACGTCTTGTCTCCCGGTTGTTGCTGTCCTTCGGTTCCATGCTGACCGCTACGTTGCCGCTCGACGCGGCCTACGCCGCCGATCCCTGCCTGCAGCAACGCCAAGCCATTCTCGAGCAGATCGACCAAGCCAAGCGGCACGGCAACGAGAACAGGATCGCTGGACTGAACAGGGCATTGCGCGAACAGGAAGCCCACTGCACCCCGGAGTCGCTGCGCAAGAAGCGCGAGCAGGATGTCGCTGAGGCGCGCGAAGAGGTAGCCGAGCGCGAACGCGAACTTCAGGAGGCAAAGCGTGAAGGCAGGGATGCCGACAAGATCGCGAAGCGCGAAGCCAAGCTGAAAGAGGCGCAGGAAGAGTTGGCGCAAGCGCAGAAGGCGCTGGGCACCTGATCGCGAGTCGGCGACGTCGCAATTACGGGTGGTTGACGCGCTGACGGCGGCGGTGGTCCATTGTCTGCGCTGTGCGGCGCGGCTGTTGGCTCTGGCGGCCGCCGTGGTGTTGGATGCGCGGATTCACAAGAGACCGGATTCTGCGCACCAAATCCCGGTTCGTAGCAGAGGTTGCTGCAGCCCTGCTTCTTTCTGTCGAGCCGCCGAAGCTTTGGATAAAAGGGCACGAGTATCCGGCAAGCACGGGCCACGTTGTCCTGCTATTACATTCAAGCCTATACAGCGGCATCCTGTTCAGATGCGTGACGACCATGTCGCTTGCGGCGATGTCCGAAGGTTTGTCGCCGTTGTCCTGCCATCTCAAAGCCCGTCACGATGGCCGGGTAAAGAGATGCCTTCGCGACAAGCGTCCCGCCACCGACGAGATTCCAGTTATCAATATCAGGACCGCCGAAATACTTGCGATAAGGACGTGTTTGGCCGCTTCCTGCTGTCCGTCGAACGTAGAGATGCCGACGTCGGAGAGAAGTACTGTCAGGAGCGTCGCGATGAATATTCGGGATGAAAAGCGCTTCTCGGCAGTCTCGCCAATTGGCCGAACCAATAGAATTAGAGACACGACTATCGCGGAGCAGAAGAGAAGTAGCCCTGGCAGTATGGTGGATAGACTGGAAATCGACGATATCAACGCGGGCGGATATTGAAGAACGGTGCCGTGAACCATGCCGAGATTCATTTCATAGCTTCCGACTTCCCTCGCGTTATGCAGCAGGGACCCAGCAAATGCAGCGGGATCGGCGACTATTGCGGACAGAAAAGTTCCCAGGTTGATGCGAGGTTCGGCAGCGATCAACTTTGCGCTTGCCTCGTTCCAGGCGCTTCTGCCGATGAGTTCGCTGGAGTCCGGTGGGAGGCCAAGATGTTCCAGCAACTTCAGGGGTTCGCTCGAGTGAGGAAGAAGTCCATAGTAGAGCGCGTGATAGCTCGTATAGCGGGCGGCGAAGGCTTCCCCCGGATTGTCGGCACGTTGCGTTACCGTCAAGAATACGATGGCGGCAGCCAGCGCGGCGGCGAAGCCGAAAGCCACGACCGCGCCGACTCTTCTGCTCAGTTTGACGTCCACGCAGATGGCGTGGATGACGAAGAGGAAGGCTGGCACTGAAAAATATATGTATTGCCGTTTCGCGAAGACGGATGCGACGAGCAACAGGAGTACCAATGCGGAAAACACCAGTTGCTCGCCTCTGCCGTTGACCGCCGTCGGTGCGGCAAACAATCGACCTGCAAAATAGGCAAAAACAAAGAGAATCGCCAGAATCACCACCGATTCGGCATACAGCGAATTATAAAAGGCCGTGATCCTCGCGTCTGTGAGGACCAACAGGGTGCCCAGGAAAGCCACCGTCGTGCCGGCATGAGACGGTCCGATACGCCGCAAGACGTAAACCAGGCTGAATAGGTGCAGCAGGAAGAACGGCAACCCGATGTTCTTCAGGTTAACCACCTCCTGACTGTAAAGGTAGCCATTCAGGATCTGCCCTGCTTTCCACAACAGGGTGGCGGAGCTGAACCAGGGTGTCTGGTTCGGGTCGACCGTCGCGTTCCAGTAGAACAAGGGCTGGCCGAAGAAGCGGTACTTCTGGACCTCAGCCGGATCGGAAGACTGGGCCGGGCCGAGGTCCAGAGGCGTTGACGCAATGCCGCCCACATAGCGATTGAAGTCGCCGTTGTCGGCGACCCCGAATTCCCGGTTGACGACCAGCAGCACCAATGCCGATAGAAACAGGGCGGCCAACTGGATCGATCTGGGGCCCAGATACTTTCTCATGGAGTCATCCTGCGGCCAGCTAGCTCATTCCGATAGCGGCGGAGAGCATGCGGACAGCTGCGCGGCTACTTTGCGTCCTTCCCTTATTGCATAGTTAGTCCCCCGATCCTCCGGGTAGATCTGGGCCATGGTCGAAATGAATGCGTTGCCGAACGGTGTCGTCCCATCGGGTACGTAGCTTGAATAGTTCCTCTCGGTGACAGGCTGGGCGTATTCCGAGCGCCAGATTTTGTATTCGATCACCCAAGATTCGTCCAGCTTCGGAAACATCCGCTTCAGATGCTCCATGGCAAACCGGGCATATTCCTCATCCGAATAAGCCCACAAGGGGTCTTCGACGGCGAGGTAGCGCGAGAGGTAGACGATGTGCGAGCCCTTGTAGCTTTCAGGGGTGTCGAAGTTGGTGTGCTCGATGACCCCGACGAATGGGAAACCCGGGTCGTTCACGTTGAGCCAGTAGGTTTCGGACAGGCTATTCTTGAGCCGGAGGACCAGACACATGTTTCCAAGATACTTGACCCTGCGCAGGCTGTCGATCCAGTCTGGCGTGGAGCATTCCTTCAGAATGTCCGCGATGATGGGAAAAGACGGAGTGAACAGGTATTTCTCGCCCTGAATGGATCCCTGCTCCGTGCGGAGCGCGACGATGTTCTTTCCGTCCGTCTCGGCGCCGGTGACCCGTCGTCCCAGGCTTACTTCGCCGCCATTCGCGCGTATCGCGTCGACGAGCTTCTCGGCCAGTCGGCCGAAACCGCCCTTGAAATACGCCAGCTCTTCGCCACCCTTATCGTTGCGCGTGCTGCCTCTAAGCACCAGCTTCTTCCACATCCACACCGCATTCACAGCTTCCGCGAAGACGGAGAACTTCGCCGTGATCAGCGGCTCCCAGACTATCTTGTAGACGGATTTGCCGCACAGCGGCTCCAGCCACTCGCGAATGCTGAGGTGCTCGATGCTTTTCCAGTCCTTGATGCGTCGCACTTGGAAAACAAGCAGGCCGAGCCGAATACGATCGACGAATGACAGGGCCTTGAACCGAAGCAGATCGAGAGGGGTCGACAGTCTCCACATGCGCCCATTGAAGTACATCCCTGTACGCGTAGGGAGCAAGAGTACGTCCCCGTCCAAACCGAGTTCACGTACCAGCTCCGGCACATAGACGTCGTTATTGAACCAGTGGTGATAGAACTTCTCCACCATGACGCCATCGCCGAAGCTGAAGGTCCCGGCCAGGCCGCCGGGCGTTTCATCGGCCTCGACGACGTGGACCTTTTTCCCCTGCTTTGCAAGGACATATGCTGCGGTAAGGCCGGTGAACCCCGCGCCAACGATGACTACGTCGAATCTGTTCATGAGTAAAGTATCTTTTTTGCTAAGCTCAAGAGGCCTGCGATTTCGCAGCCCTGAGGAGTTCCGGGCGTATCCAGATTGCCACCGCGCCCGCGAGAGTGGTCGACAGCCACAACGCCAAGTGCACCACGACCGCGTAGCTGCCTGCTTGCGCTGTCGCTCCTCCGGCCAGTGAGATGGCGGTGAAGGCGGCGAGATGGAAAGGGCCGACGTAGCCGGGCGAGGAAGGGACCAGCGTGGCCAGGGTGGCCATCGCCATGACAAGCAGCGCGATGACCGGCGTGCCGTCCATGCCCGCGCCGATCAGGACGAAGTAAAAGAGGCCTGCTTCGCCGATCCAGACCAGCATTGAAACCGCCAGCATGGAAAGCAGCAATCTAGGGCGTGACATGGCATCGAAGCCATGAAGCAGTTCTCCCAGAGTGCGATACACCCGGCCTAGACCTGGCGCTGTTGCCGGATTGTCCGCCAGGCCGAGAAAGAACTTCGCCAAGGGCCGGCTTGCCAAGAGGCCAACCGAAAGAGCGGCACCGCCCATCAACGCCAACGTCACCGCCGAGTTTACGAGGTTTGCCGGTATCTCTACTGCGCGTACCGCAAGCAGGCCAATGGCGAAGCTGGCCAGAAGGGTCATCAGGTCGATCAGTCTTTCAACGAAGAGGCTACTGGTGGCGACGGTCTTCGTGATGCCCATGGAGCTGGGAAACACCAGAGCGCGGACGACGTCGCCTAGACGCAAAGGCAGTATGTTGTTGAGCGCTATGGACGCAAGGAACGGCGCACTGCAGACTGCAAAGCCTGCATTCGCTCCCGTGGCTCTGAGCATCATCGACCAGCGCAGAATGCGCAGAGCATAACCACAGGCCAAGGAGGCTATGCCGGCGATCAGGTACCGCCATTCGAAGCTGGCGAGCGCATCCAGCACGTCGCTGAGGCGAACCTGCCGAAAAAGGACGATCAAACATACGACGGTGATACCGAGACCAATGGCGTGCCTGATCCAGCGGTGTGAAGCCGGGCGTCGGCCGACCGTCATGCATTGCTCCGGGCCTGCCAGGGGGCATTGCCTGTGGCCCAGAGACCTTCCAACTCGCGCTTGTCGCGGAGCGTATCGCAGGGCTGCCAAAATCCGGAGTGATGGAAAGCCGCAAGCTGTCCGTCTCTGGCCAGGTTGGACAATGGCGCGCGTTCCCACGATGTGTCGTCCGCATCGATATATGGAATGACGCCAGGCTCAAGAACAAAGAAACCGCCATTGATCCAGCCGATTTCATCGCTTGGCTTCTCTTCGAAGCTGGACACGCGGTTCTCGGCGTCAATGTTCAATACGCCGAAACGCCCTGGCGGTTGGACTGCCGCGACGGTGGCCAGTTTTCCGTGGCTCTTGTGGAATTCAATCTCGGCGCTGATGTCGATGTTCGACAGACCATCGCCGTACGTCATGCAGAACGTCTCGTCGTCCAGGTACGGCGCGACGCGCTTCAGGCGGCCTCCCGTCATGGTGTCCTGTCCGGTGTCGACGAGCGTTATCCGCCAGTCTTCTGCCTGACTATTGAGAATCTGGTGGTCTCCCGTCTTCAAGTCGATGGTCATGTCCGACATGTGGCGGTAGTAGTTGAAGAAGAACTCCTTGATGACATAGCCCTTATATCCAAGGCAGATCACGAAATCCTTGATCCCATGGTGGGAATACGTCTTCATGATGTGCCACAAGAGAGGCTTCCCGCCAACCTCCACCATGGGCTTGGGTTTCGTATCGGATTCTTCGGCAATGCGAGTGCCGAGGCCACCAGCCAGAATAACGGCTTTCATGAGGATTCCAGTTAGAGTTCGAGATCGGTCGGTGCAATATTGAGGCTCTGTTCGACTATAGCGACAGGCTCTGCCCGCAGCACCAGATAAATGCGCAGAAGGTACTCGCCGATGATTCCCAGAAGAAATGAATTCAGTCCGATGCCGAACAAGACGAGTATGTGGATACTGGCCAGCCCGTGCGGAAATTCGGGATGCAGCAGTTTCAGTCCAACGTAGTAAAGCGCTCCCAGGATGCTGACGGCCAGGATGCCCGCTCCCAGGAACGAGGCAGCGCGCAATGGAACGGTCGAGTGGTTGAAAACCGCCGTCAATCCAAGGCGCAGCAGCCGGGAGATGTTGAACTTGCTTTCTCCGGCCAGTCGGGCATCGCGATCATACGAAACACCGGTCTGGTTGAATCCAAGACCCGCGATCATTCCGCGAAGATAGGGATTCGCGGTCTTGACCTGGGTAAGCGCGCGCACAACCTTCCGGTCGATGAGCCGGAAGTCTCCGACATCGCGCGGTATCGGGTGCTCGCTGATCTTGTCGATGGCCCAATAGCCCAGTTTCCGGAAGGTTCGAAGGAAAACGCCTTCCGGCCGTTTCCTGCGAATGCCATAGACGACCTGGTATCCGCGCTGCCAATGTCCAAAAAAGACCTCGAGCAGCTCGGGTGGATCCTGCAGATCTGCATCGATCTGCATGACCGCGTCACCCTTGGTGTGCATGTAATTTGCCAGGATCGATCGCTGGAACCCGAAATTCTTGGAAAAGCGGATGGCCTTGACGCGGCCGTCCTGTCGAGCCAACTCGGAAAGCATCGACCATGTCCGGTCGTCGGAGTGGTTGTCAGAAAAGACGAACTCGAACTCGCAGCGGTCGTTCATTCGCTCTGCCAGGTCGCAGAGTCGTTTGTACAGCGCGTCGATATTTCCTTCTTCATTCAAGACAGGAATGGATATCGAGATCAGCGGCTTCTTGTTTTCTGTCATGCCTTGACTTCGTCCGGAGTGTGGCAGTTCCGCATGTAGTCCACGATGGCGGGTATGGAGTCCCGGAAGGCGACATGTCGCGCGAGTTCCGTCGGTGGCAGCACCTTGTCGTAGTTCTCTTCCGCCGGCTCCGGCAACGCGCCCACGCGCAGCAGATCTCTCATTCCGAATGCGTCGAACACGTTTTCGGCAATGGCCCTGAGACTGACGGGCTTTCCATGGCTCAAGTTCACTACGCCGAGCGCAGCGCCGGCATTGATCTTTCTGAGCGCACGCGCTTCGTCGGCCAGATGGTGATACTCGCGCAGCTGCCTGCCCGAAGTCATCTCGAACGGTCTTTTTTCCCGGATGGAAGTCAGCATCTGGCCCAGGAACATGAACGGGCTCGGATGGCCCACTCCATAAAGGGTATGAATCTGTACATGCACGACCGGCTCGTTTCGGGAGGCCGCGCCGGCAACATATTCGGCCAGTGCAGCCTTGCTCTGGATATACGGATTCCTGGAAGCCAGCAATCCTTCCATGATGGTGCCAAAGGTGATGACCTTGGCGCCGGTTTTCGTGGCCCCTTCGACGACGTTCCTGGGAAGCAGATAGTTGACGGCCGACAGATCTTCTGACGGAAGCCTGGGATCGAGCAGGCCGGATGCGACGAAGATGGTGGTGCTGTCGTCCTTGCAACCGTCGAAGAATCGCGACACTGCCTCAGCAGCGCCGGGACGTGACCAAGCCTGATAGATCGCCCGGTCGAGCGAGATGATCTGGTCGTTGCCGAACTCCGCTTCGATCGCGTGCCCCAGGCGCCCTTTTGCTCCGATCAGGTAACGCGCCATTACTGCCCTCTGCGCCACGCATCGATCTGGCCCAGCGTGATGGCGCGAGCGGAGCTCGGCGTGGCATGGTAGTCGCGATACCATGTGGCTGTTTCACGAACCACACGCTCGGTGTCCCAGGCGGGAATCCAACCGAGGTGGTTGCGCGCAAGCGAGCTGTCGAGCGCCAGCGCCTGGGCCTCTGGCAACGGGTTGTCCATATATTGCAGTGCAGGGCGCTTCCAGTGGTCGCTCATCAGCTCCAGCACGTCGCGGACAGAAAACTGCGTTGCATCGTGGGGACCGAGATTCCATGCTCTTGCGAATTTTTCCGGATCGTCCGATGCCAGCCCAGCAAGAATGATCAAGTACCCATGGACCAGCGCCATCACGTGCTGCCATGGACGAGTGGCTTGCGGATAACGAAGCGTCAGCACACTGCCGTTGACGACAGCGCGAACGAAGTCTGGAATCAAGCGGTCTTCGGACCAATCTCCACCGCCGATTATGTTGCCGCCTCGCGCGGTGGCGATGGCCGGTCCCTGGCCGGTCAGAAAGGGATAGGACGCGGCATAGCTCTGGATCACCATCTCGGCCGCGGCCTTGGAGGCGCTGTACGGGTCCTTGCCGCCCAAGGGGTCATTCTCCCGGTAGGGCCACGGCCATTCATTGTTCTTGTAGACCTTGTCCGTCGTGATGCACAACACGCCCTTGACGGACTTCACGGAACGAGCCGCTTCGAGTACATGCGCCGTACCTTGCGCATTGGTCAGGAACGTCTGCAAAGGCTCACGATAGGATTTTCGAACCAGCGGCTGGGCGGCCAGATGCAGGATCAGGTCGGGCTGATATTGCTGGACCGCAGCATGCAGTCTGGGATAGTCGCAGATGTCGCCGTATTCGGACGGGATATCTTCATGGAGGCGTACCGCTTCGTACATGGACGGAGTGGTGTCCGGCTCGAGCGCATACCCGAATATCTGGGCTCCAATCGATCGGAGCCACAGGCAAGTCCAACTTCCGGTAAATCCAGTATGGCCGGTGATGAATATTTTTTTGCCGGCCAGCTGAGCTTCAAAATCAATAGCCATTTCAAGTCGTCCTCGCGGTCTCTCGCGACCAACTGCACGATGGGCCAGAACACTGTGCCCGTGACCCTGAGGTCAATGTGGAACAAACGGCCATCCTTGCCAGCGCGGCCGGATTGATCGTCACATTTGAAAACATTTTAACCTTCCTTGGAAGGCGTTCCGTCCATCACAGGCATGCCGACCCATGCTTCCCCATGGGGCGAGGCGTGGAATGCCGCGGAAAATGCTGACGCTTCCGATGGGAGACGAATGGGCAATTGTAGTGCTGTCGCAGCCGTCCAGCACGGGCGAGGCAGCTGAGATAACGGCGGGCCCGAGGCGTGCTCTAGAGCGGCGCGATGCCGATCGCGGCCGCCCACAGACATCGGATATCAGAGGAGGTCTCGATGTGGCCGCGAGCGGCTTCGCGTTGACGCGTGTTTACGTGTGGCGCGGATGGGTCTGCGCCGAAGGCTCACTTTTCCTGCTGCTTCACCCAAGCCTCATACCGCGCCTTCGCCTCGTCATTCGGCGGATACAGCCCCGGCAGCGAATGCCCCTGCTCCACCTGCTGCATGATCCAGTTCTCCTGCCGTTCCTGTTCAACAGCAGTCTCGACCACCTCTTCCAGCAGCGCGGCGGGGATCAGCACGGCGCCGTCGCCGTCGGTGACCACGACATCATTGGGGTACACGGCCACGCCGCCGCAGCCCACGGGTTCCTGCCAGCCGACGAACGTCAGCCCCGCCACGGAAGGCGGCGCCGCGGCGCCGGCGCACCATACGGGCAAACCGGTGCGCAGCACGCCGTCTATGTCGCGCACCACGCCGTCGCTGACCAGGCCGGCGACCTGGCGCTTGGCCATGCGCGCGCAGAGTATGTCGCCGAAGATGCCGGCATCGGTGACGCCCATGGCGTCGACCACCACGATCACGCCGGGCGGCATGGCCTCGATGGCGGCGCGGGTGGAGATCAGCGAGCCCCACGAGGCGGGCGTGGCCAGGTCTTCGCGCGCGGGCACGAACCGCAGCGTGAATGCGCGGCCCACCAGGCGCGGTTGTCCCGGCCGGATGGGGCGGGCGCCTCGCATCCATACGTTGCGCAAGCCCATCTTGAGCAGCACGGTGGTCAAGGTGGCGGTCGTGACGCCGGACAGCGCGCGCACCAGGTCTTCGTCCAGCTCGATGGGGTCCATGCCCATGGGGTTGCTCCTGATCGTGGGAGAGGCCGTGGAGGGCCTTTCGTGAAAACGCTATCACACTCGGGCTACAGCACATATCGCACATTGGATGCGTCCGACACGAGATACCGAGGCAGTGTTGCGCCGCGATGTAGCGTGTTCCGGTAAATCTGGCGCATCGGCACTGTGCGGAGCGCGAATGACCCGGGACGGATCGTTGCGACACTCGCTCATGCACAACCCATTGGATCGTCGAGTAGACCCTCGCGGTGTTCCACACCATACAAATGAAACGGGCGGACCGCCGCAGCGACCCGCCCACGTAAAAGGCAATACCCGGCCTCTTACTGTTTCACTCCCAACCCCAGGCGGTCGATCAGCGCCTTGTCCTTCACAAAGGTCTCGCTCGCCCAGGCGCGGAAGTCTTCGCCGCTCGCGTACGCGGCTTCCTGGTTCAGCTGCCGCATGATCTCGATGCTTTCCGGATCGAACAGCGCCTTCTTGAAGGCGTCGTGCAGGATCTTCACGATCTTCGGATCCATGCCCTTGGGGCCGGCCAATCCATAGGGCGAGGTCGAGACCACGCCGTAGCCCAGTTCCTGCGCCGTGGGCACGTCGGGCCAGCGCGCGGTGCGCTTCTCGCCGAAGGTGACCAACAGGCGCATCTGGCCGCTGTCGACGAACTTGTCCCAGCCGGCCGCATCGCTCTGGGCCATGATGTGGCCGCCCAGCAGGGCCTGCTGCATGTCGGCGTTGCCCTTGAACGGGATGTGTTCGAGCTTCACCTTGGCGTTGATGGCCAGCTCTTCCAGCAGCAGGTGGGGCGACGAGCCCGTGCCGGTGGAGCCGTAGTTGATGGTGCCCGGCTTGTCGCGCGCGGCCTGGATGTATTCGTTGAAGGTCTTGAAGGGCGAGTCCGAGCGCACGGTCAGCCCGAAGGTGTAGCCCGAAAGGCCCATGATGAAAGTGAAGTCTTCCAAGGGGTTGTAGTTCACCTTCTGCATGTGCGGCATGCGCAGCAGGCCCAGCGGGTATTGCGAGATGGTGTAGCCGTCGGGCTTGGCGGTCAGCGCCATGGTGCTGGGGCCTAGGGTGCCGCCGGCGCCGGGCCGGTTCTCGACGACCACGGGCTGGCCCAGCTGCTTGCTGGCCAGTTGAGCTAGCGCGCGCAGGTGACGGTCGGTGGAGCCGCCGGCAGGCCAGGGCACGATCAGCGTGATGGGTTTGCTGGGATAGTTGTCGGCGGCGTGCGCCGCAGGCACGGCGGCGCCGAGCAGGGAACCCGCCAACATCAGCAGGCAGGCACGTCGTGAGTACTTGGTGGTCATGGTGGGTGTCTCCTCTTGCTTCTAAGCATTGTTGTTCGTTTGCGCCATCGATCACGTCCAGGCGCGGGTGCCGCGCCCGATCAAGGGTCGCGGAACCGTATCTCGAGCGGCAGGCGCTGCAGGCCCTGCCGCAAGGATTCGTACAGACTGGCGTCGATAGGCAACTGGGGCACGACCGTGACCACCGTGGCCGACTCGGCCAGCACCGCCAACGGCGGCGTGCCCTGCGCCCCCGCGGCCTGCCACAGTCGGGACGCTTCGGCATTCACAGCGGCTTCCGCCGCCAGGCGCCGCAGTTCAGGCTTGTAGATCTTGCCCACGTTGGTGGTGGGCAGCGCGGGCACGATGGTGATGCGCTTGGGCCGCGCGGGGGCTTCCTCGACGTGGCGGGCGGCGAAGTCCAGCAGGTCGGCCTCGCTGGCATCCGCGCCTTCGGCCAGCACGGCATAGGCCACGGGCAGTTCGCCCGCATAGGCATCGGGCGCGCCCACCGCCGCGCACATCTGCACGGCGGGATGCCGGCCCAGCGCGTCCTCGATGGCCGTGGGATCGATGTTGTGGCCGCTGCGGATGATCAGGTCCTTGGCGCGTCCGCGCAGGTTCAGGCGGCCATGCTCGTCGACGAACCCGACGTCGCCGGTGATCAGCCAGCCGTCGGCGGTGAAGGCCTCGGCCGTGTCGGCGGCATCCAGGTAACCCGCGAACACATTGGGAGAGCGGAACAGCACCATGCCGGTTTCGCCCACGGGCAGGTCGCGGCATGCGCCGCCCAGGCTGTCCAGCGCGACGATGCGCATGCGCGCATAGGGCAGCGGAAAGCCCACGCACCCTACCGGCCCGACGACGCCCGGCGGCGTGATGCTGGTGATGCCTGCCATCTCGGTCATGCCCAGGCTTTCGTGCACGTGCAGGCCGAACTGCCGCTCGAAGCGCGCCGCCAGTTCGGGCGGCAGCAGCGCCGCGCCGGTGCGGCAGTAACGCAGCGAGGAGATGTCGGCGCCATCCAGGGGGACGTCGGCCAGCGCCGCCAGTACGGTGGGGACGCCTTGCAGCGACGTCGCGCGATGATGTTCCACCAGCCGCCAGTAGTTGCGGATGATCTCGCGGTTGCGCATCAGCGAGGTCGTGGGGATGACGGTTTCCACGCCGGCCGACAGCGCGGCCAGCGATGCGGGCAGCACACCGGCCACGTGGAACAGCGGATAGCCGTTGATGACCACGTCCTTCGGGCCTACGCCCTGCAGCTGCACGCCGGCCCAGGCGGTGAACACTTGGTTGGCATGCGTATGGATGGCCAGCTTCGGCGCGCCCGTGGTGCCGCCGGTGTGGAAGTAGGCCGCGACGTCACCGGGCAGGGGCACGCGACGGCTCAGCAGCTGGGCGTCGGGCTGCACGGCAAGGGCTTCCGCGAAGTCCACCAGCCGCGCGCGCGCGTGCTGCGGCAGCGGCTCGCCGGTGCGTGTCCATGGGCGCGAGTCCTGCGGGGCCTCGATTTCAGGCGTGGCCTCGTCATGCGGCGCCACGCGCAGCAGCGCGCGCAGCGTGGGCACGGCGTCCAGCAGCCGCAGCGCCTTGGACCAGATGCCCGATTCGCGGTCGCTGCCGTAGGCGACCAGCACGACCGCGCCGGTGGCGTTCAGCAGCGCCGCCAGCTTGTCCTCGTTCAGCATGGGATTGAGCGGCTGCACGATGCCGGCCGCTTCGCCGCCCCACAGAGACAGGTGGTATTCCAGGCAGCCCGGCAGCATGATGGCCACGCTGTCGCGCGGACCGACGCCAAGCGCATGCAGCGCGTTGGCGGTGCGGTGAATGCCTTGCAGCAGTTCGGTATAGCTGAGCGACAGCGGCGAGTCGCCGGGTACGGCGCTGCGCAGGAATGTCAGCGCGCGCTGCGGGCCGAAGGCCGCCGCGGAGTTGCGGAAGATCTCGTACGTGCTGTCGGCCGTGACGGCTTCGTGCAGCGGCACGGCCTCCAGCCGGCGCACGTCGGCCAGGCTGCGCACCGGCGGGCCGGTGCGAAAGGCACGCGCGGCCGCGGATGCGTCGTCGGGCCAGACGGCTGCTTCCATGCGCCCTCCTAGGCCTGCCCCAGCGCGATGTAGCGCGCCAGATGCTCGTCTTCGTCGCCCAGCTGATGATCGATCATGACCAGACGCTTGGCGTAGTGCGCCAGCGGCAATTCCCAGGTCATGCCGATGCCGCCGTGCAGCTGAATGCTCTCCTCGGCGACCAGCGCCCCCACCCGGCCGATGGTGTACTTGGCGGCAGACAGCGCGCGTTCACGTGCGATGCGTTCTTCGCCGTCCAGCGCCGCGGCGGCGTTGACCACCGCCGAGCGGGCCTGCTCGATTTCGATGACCAGTTCGGTCATGCGATGCTGCAGGGCCTGGAACTGGCCGATGGGCGCGCCGAACTGGCGGCGCGTGCGCAGGTAGTCGAGTGTGCCGTCGCGCACCACGTCCATGGCGCCCACGGCTTCGGCGCACAGAGCCAGGATGCCGCGGCCCAGCGCCTGTTCCAGCAGCGCGCCGCCCGCGCCCGCCGCGCCCAGCAGTGCCGCTTCGTTCACGCGCACGCCGCGCAACGACAGGTCGGCCACACGCCCGCCGTCGATGGCGCCGCAGCCGCGCACGGCAAGCCCCGCCGCATCCGCCGGTACCACGAAGAGCGAGATGCCCGCATCCGCGCTGGTTGCCGAGACGACGAAGTGGCGGGCGGCCTCGCCGGCCGGCACCATGACCTTGTCGCCATCCAGTACCCAGTCGGCGCCGTCGCGCCGCGCCAGGGCGGCCGCGCGCGTCGGCGCGTAGCCGCCGGCCTCTTCGTGCGCCAACGCCACCATGTCGTTGCCGGCGATCATGCCGTCGAGCAATGGCCGGTGCGCCGCCCCCGCGGCGGCCAGCACGCTGCCCGCCATCAGCGTGCCAAGAAAGGGCTCGGCCACCAGGCCGCGGCCCAGCGCCTCGAACACCACCGCGATGTCGAAGCCGCCGCCGCCCAGGCCGCCGGCGGGCTCGTCGAACAGCGCCGCGATGGCGCCCTGTTCGGCGAAGCGCTGCCACAACTCGGGGCTGTGGCCGGTATCCGAATAGGCGATGCGCGCGCGCGCCGCGGCGTCGTGCTGTTCGCCGATGAAGCGGCCGAGCATGTCGGCCAGCATGCGGCGGTCGTCGGTGTGTTGCAGGTCCATCCTGTCCGTCTCCGCTCAGAGTCCGAGGATCATCTTCGAGATGATGTTGCGCTGGATCTCGTTGGAACCCCCGAAGATCGACAGCTTGCGCAGGTTGAAGTAGCGCGCCGCGGCCCCTTCGGTGCCGGGTGGGCCGAAGCCCAGCGCGTCGCCGGATTCCAGCATGCCCTCATCGTGCGAGCGCCCATGCGGACCGGCGGCGCGGCGCAGCAGCGAGGCGATCTCCTGGCGGATCTGCGTGCCGCGGATCTTCAGCATCGAGCTCTCCGCGCCGGGGGCGCCGTGCTCGGACGCGGCGATGACGCGCAGGTTGGTGGTGCGCATGTTGTCCAGGTCGATCTCGACGCGAGCCAGGCGCGCCGCGTACAGCGGGTCCTGGTCCAGCGGACGGCCATTGCGCCTGGCCGCCGCGGCGGCGGCCTTCAGCTCTTCCAGCGCGGCGTACGACAGGCCCACGCCAGCGATGTTGGTGCGCTCATAGGTGAGCAGGTATTTGGCGCAGGTCCAGCCGCGGTTCTCCTCGCCGACCAGGTTGGCCGCGGGCACGCGCACGTCGGAGAAGAAGACTTCGTTGACCTCGTGATCGCCGTCCAGCGTGACGATGGGCCGCACCTCGATGCCGGGACTGTTCATGTCGATCAGCAGGAAGCTGATGCCTTCCTGCTGCCGGCCCTCGCTGGACGTGCGCACCAGGCAGAAGATCATGTTGGCGTACTGGCCCAGCGTGGTCCAGGTCTTCTGGCCGTTGACGATGTACTCGTCGCCCTGGCGCACGGCGCGCGTCTGCAGCGAGGCCAGGTCCGAGCCGGCGCCGGGTTCGGAGTAGCCCTGGCACCACCAGTCGGAGCCGTCGAGGATGCGCGGCAGCCAGTAGCGCTTCTGCGCCTCGCTGCCGTACTTGATCAGGACCGGACCCAGCATGCTGACGCCGAACGGCACGATGCGCGGGGCGCCGGCCACCGCGGATTCATAGTCGAAGATGTATTTCTGCGCGGCGCTCCAGCCCGTGCCGCCGTACTCCACGGGCCAGTGGCTGGCAAGCCAGCCGCGGGCGTGCAGCTCGGCATGCCAGCCTTCCATCTCCGCCTTGCTCAGGTGCTTGCCCGCGCGCACTTTGGCGGCCAGCTCAGGCGACAGGCGTTCGCGCAGGAACTCGCGCACGCTGTCGCGAAACGCCAGTTCCTCGGGGCTGAAGTTCAGGTCCATGATGCGGTTCCGTTGCAGGAGGAGAGGTCCCGCGCGGCCGCCGCCCGGCCCGCGCGGGGCGCCAGCGGACGAGGTCTCGTCGGCACGGACTTGTCTCCTGTGGGCCGGTCGTGCAGACGCCGGCATTCGTGAATATCACCAGATTGTTTGCCAGCAAGCGAACCTTGACAATCCCTCATCGGGTTGACAATCTGTTCAGGATTTTTTGACAACGGCAATCCGCCCCACCTGCCATGGATTTGAAGTCGCTGATCCTGCTGGTCGAGATCCTCGACGCCGGCAACCTGAGCGAAGCCGCCCGCCGGCTGAAAATGACGCGGGCGAACGTCAGCTACCACCTGAACCAGCTCGAGCGCTCGGTGGGCATGCAGCTGGTGCGCCGGACCACGCGGCGCGTCGAGCCCACCGAACTTGGCATGAAGCTGTATCGCCACGGCCGCAGCATCCAGGAAGAGCTGTCGGCCGCCCGCGAGTCGGTGCAGACGCTGGGCAATACGCTGCAGGGCCGGGTGCGGCTCAGCGTGCCCAGCGGCTATGGGCACTTCGTGATGGCGCCCTGGCTGCTGGCGTTCAAGCGGCGCTATCCCGGCATCGTGCTCGACGTGGTGTTCAACAACAGCGTGGACGATCTGGTGCGCGACGAAGTCGACATCGCCGTGCGCATCATGTCGGCGCCGCCGCCCACGCTGGTGGCCCGCGAACTGGGGCCGATGCGCTACTACGCATGTGTGTCGCGCGACTACGCCAGCCGGGCCGCGCTGCCCGAGCACCCTGACGACCTGCAGAAAGGGCCGCTGCTGTGCGCGGCCGTGATCGGCCGGCCGCTGCGCCTGTCCGCCTACCTGGGCGAGCGCCGCCATCTCGTCACGCTCGAGCCCACGCTGGCGACGCGAGACTATCCCTTCATGCGGCAGGCCATCCTGGAAGGACTGGGCGTGGGCCTGGTGCCTGATTACGTGGTACGGCAGGACGTCGAGCGGGGCGACGTCGTCACCGTGCTGAACGACTGGCGCCTGAGCATCTACGGGCGCAGCATGTTCATGCTGTACATGCCTAACCGGCATCACCCCCGGGCGATATCGACCATGATCGAGTATCTGCTGGAGTGTGCGCGAGGAGGCGACGTTTCTGCGGCCGGTTGAGTCCGGGCGTCATCCTGTTCGAGGATAGTGTTGCCTCGTGTGCAGCACTCGGATGATGACGATGGCGGCTGCGGTTACGCGATAGACCACGACGTAATTCGGATGGGCCACGATTTCTCGCGTGCCGGGGACCCGCCCCGGGGCGGAAAAGGTGCGGATGCTCTGCCGCGGGCAGGACCGAGTCGTGAATGAGATGGTACAGACGACGTGCCGCTTGGGGATTCTCTTCGGCTATGTCCAGGATGATCTTCGCCAACCGCCGCTCGGCGGATTCAAGCCAGACAATGGAACGCATGAGGCGGCCAGACTGCCTTGATCATTCCGATGAGTTTGCCCGGCGGGCCTTCTGGCGTTTCTCGACAGCCTCGATAAGGGCTTCCATCCGGCCTCTCACCTCGTCATGCGGAAGCAACTTCGCGTCAGGCGCCGCTGCCTCATGCAATGCGCTTTCGATCTCGGCCTGTAGCCAACGATCGTAGGCGTCGGCGTCCTCGGCCGTGGCGAGTTTCGAAGGGAGAGGGGAAAGGGCGCGTACCATCGAGCCAGTATACGAGGCTGGGCGCGGGGGGCAAGGGCGTATAGTGCCAGTCGTAGCACGCCCGGCGGCATCACGAAGGCGACGGAACAACTGAAGGAGAACTGGCGATGTCCGAGACCTCGATATGCGACATGACCGCGCTGCAGATGCGCGCCGAGATCGCGGCGGGACACCTGGGCGCGCGCGAAGTCGTGCAGGCGCACCTGGCGCGCATCGAGCGGTGGAATCCGGCGATCAACGCCATCGTCACGCTGGATGCGGAAGGCGCGCTGCGCCAGGCGGCGCAGGCGGACGAGGCGCAGGCAGCGGGCAAGCCGCTGGGACTGCTGCATGGCCTGCCGGTGGCGCACAAGGACAGCTTTCTTACCGCGGGCATGCGCACCACCTATGGCTCGCCGGTGTTCCGCGATTTCGTGCCGACCCGCGACAGCGTGGTCGTAGAACGCCAGCGCGCTGCGGGCGCGATCACGCTGGGCAAGACCAACATGCCCGAGTTCGGCGCGGGTTCGCACACGTTCAACACGGTGTTCGGCGCCACGCGCAATCCCTACGATCGCAGCCGCAGCGCGGGCGGCAGCAGCGGCGGGGCGGCGGCGGCGCTGGCGGCCCGCATGCTGCCGCTGGCCGACGGCACGGACATGGGCGGATCGCTGCGCAATCCCGCCGGCTTCTGCAACGTCGTGGGCCTGCGGCCCTCGCCCGGTCGCGTGCCCAACCTGCCCTCGGCGGCCTCGTACGGCACGCTGACGGTGGCCGGGCCCATGGCGCGTACGGTGTCCGACGCGGCCCTGATGCTGGCGGCGCTGGCCGGCGCCGACGCGCGCGATCCGCTGACCATCGAGCAGGACCCGCGCCGCTTCCTCGATCCGCTGGAGCGCGACTTCGGCGGCGTGCGGGTGGCCTTCACGCTGAATTGGGGCGGGCTTCCCGTCGAGCCCGCCGTCACGCAGGTGCTGCAGGCGCAGCTGCCCATATTCGAGCAACTGGGCTGCGCGCTGGAAGAGGCATGCCCGGATTTCGGCGATGCCGATGCCGCTTTTCATGCGCTGCGCGCGCAGCAGTTCGCCATCGCGCAGGGCGACACGGTGCGCAACCACCGCGATCGCGTCAAGCAGACGGTGATCTGGAACACCGAGCTGGGCTGGTCGCAGCCCGCCGAGCGCCTGGTGCGCGCCGAGCGCGAACGCACCGCGTTGTTCGAGCGCATGCATGCCTTCATGCAGCGCCACGAGTTCGTGATCGGCCCGGTCAGCCAGGTGGCGCCGTTCAACGTCGACCTGGAGTACCCGCTGGAGATCGACAACATGCCGATGATGAACTACATCGACTGGATGCGGTCGGGGTACTACATTTCGCTGACCGGCCATCCGGCCATCTCGGTACCGTGCGGATTCACGGCCGATGGCCTGCCGGTGGGCCTGCAGATCGTCGGCCGTCACCGCGACGAATGGGGCGTGCTGCAGATGGCCTACGCGTTCGAGCAGGCCACGCGGTTCTGGCAGCGCGCGCCCGTGCTGTAGCGGTGTTGCCGTAGCGGCCGAGAGCCGCTTGCCGGCTACAGCTGCTCGAAGCGCCCGTAGCGCTTTTCGGTGAATTCGCGGCGCGTCTCCAGTTCGCGCACGGTGGCCGCGGGCGGGCCGCGACGCAGCCATTCGAGCATGTGGTCCACCTGGTCCGGCGTGCCCTGCACCAGCGCTTCGACCGTGCCGTCCTCGAGGTTCTGCACCCAGCCGGTGACGCCCAGCATGTGGGCGCGCCGCACGGTGGCGTGGCGATAGCCGACGCCCTGGACCTTGCCCCTGATGGTGACGTGGACGGTTTCGATGGGGGCGTTCGTCATGAGTCTGTCCTTATCCTGCTGGCCGGGAAACGGGTCGGCCTTAAGTCCGATTATGCGATGGATCGGCCGCCTGGTGGCCGGGCCCGGGCGTATACTGGGCAGCGCTCGCGCCAAGGCGCGTATACCGCATCTGCATTTCCCCGCTCCGTGGCCATCACGATCCCAATAACACCATGAGCCAGAATCTCTCCACCATCACCAGCATCGAAGACCTGCGCGTCATCGCGCAGAAGCGCGTGCCGCGCATGTTCTACGACTACGCCGATTCCGGCGCGTGGACCGAAAGCACCTATCGCGCCAACGAGGACGATTTCCGCCGCATCAAGCTGCGCCAGCGCGTGGCGGTGGACATGGAAGGCCGCTCGCTGGCCACCACCATGGCCGGCCAGGACGCGATCATGCCCGTGGCGCTGGCCCCCACGGGCCTGACCGGCATGCAGCACGCCAACGGCGAGATGCTCGCCGCCCGTGCCGCCGCCGACTTCGGCGTGCCCTTCACGCTGTCCACCATGAGCATCTGCTCGATCGAGGACGTGGCCCAGTTCACGCGCCGGCCATTCTGGTTCCAGCTGTACGTGATGCGCGACCGCGAGTTCATCGCCAACCTCATCGACCGCGCCAAGGCCGCCAACTGCTCGGCGCTCGTGCTCACGCTCGACCTGCAGATCCTGGGGCAGCGCCACAAGGACATCAAGAACGGCCTGTCCGCGCCGCCCAAGCCCACGCTGCGCAATCTCATCAACCTGGCCACCAAGCCGCGCTGGTGCATGGGCATGCTGGGCACCAACCGCCGCTCGTTCGGCAACATCGTCGGCCACGCCAAGAACGTCACCGACCTGTCCTCGCTGTCGTCGTGGACGGCCGAGCAGTTCGACCCGCGCCTGAGCTGGGCCGACGTCGAGTGGATCAAGCAGCGCTGGGGCGGCAAGCTGATCCTCAAGGGCATTCTCGATGCCGAAGACGCGCGCCTGGCCGCCGACAGCGGCGCCGATGCGCTCATCGTCAGCAACCACGGCGGGCGCCAGCTCGACGGCGCGCTGTCTTCCATCAGCGTGCTGCCTTCCATCGTGGAAGCCGCCGGCTCGCGCATGGAGATCTGGCTGGACGGCGGCATCCGCTCGGGCCAGGACGTGCTGAAGGCCGTGGCGCTGGGCGCGCGCGGCACGATGATCGGACGCGCCTTCCTGTATGGCCTGGGCGCCTACGGCGAGGCCGGCGTGAAGCGCGTGCTCGAGATCCTGTACAAGGAAATGGACGTCACCATGGCGCTGTGCGGCCGCAAGAACCTGTCGCAGGTCGACCGCAGCATTCTCGTGCCGGGTACGTATCCCGAGTGACGTTCGCGCGTTTTTGCTCGCGCGAGAACCCCGAAAAGGCCGCACACGCGGCCTTTTTCATGGCGCCCACAGCGGGTTGGGCACCGAGAAGTCGATGGTCTGCAGAATCAGCCGCTTGACGATGCGCGTCATGGGGCGGATGTCGTCGCGCAGCCAGATCATGTGATAGGCCAGCGTCGGCGCGGCCGGTTCGCTGCGCAGCGCCACCAGTTTGCCCTGCCTGACCAGTGGCTGCACATAGTCCGCCGGCAGAAAGCTGATGCCCATGCTGGAGACGGTCAGGCCGGTGATGACCGTGAGGCTGTTGCACACGATAGTGCGCCGCACTTTCAGGTTGTGCAGCGTCAGCCAGCTATTGAAGGCCGTCGCCAGGCCCGACTCTGGCGGATGGGCCAGCACGTCCAGGCTGGCGAAGTCCTCGCGGCCCAGCACGGCGCCGGCGCCCGCCAGCCGCGGCGACGCCACCCAGGTGAACGGCACGTGCGCCACGACCTGGCTGTCCAGCGCCGTCCCGGAGGGCGGCCCCGCGATGATGGCGAAATCCAGTTCGCCACGTTGCACCAGGCGCTGCAGATGGCCGGTAAGGACGACCTGCGGCGCCAGCACTAACTGCGGATGGGCGGCGCGCACTTTGTCGACGAACCGGGGCAGCCACGTCGATGCCGACAGCTCGCTGATGCCGAACCTGCAGATGCCCGTCAACGCGCGGCTGTCCGGGTCGGCGCCGGCGTCGCGTTCCAATGATTCCATCATGTCGAGCACTGCCCGGCATCGAGGCAGAAGCCGCTCGCCCACCGCGGTGGGCACGGACTGCTTGCGGCTGCGGTCGAACAGCGCGCATGCCAGCTCGTCTTCCAGTTCGGCGATGCGTTTGGACAGCGACGACTGCGTGATGTGCAGGCGGGCGGCCGCCGCGGCGAAATTGCCCAAGGTGGCGGCCCAGTAAAAGGCCTGGATCTGCTTCAGCGTCATGGAGGGATCGGAAGCGTGAGGAAAAGCAATATTAAGTTCCTTGCACGCATGCGCAAACCGGCCTCTCCTGGAAGGCGGCGCGACGCGACGTAGCACATGCGGCTCCGTTGCATTCCGGAGTGCGGCGCTCATATTCCTTTTTCGACTGACGTCGGTTTCGAAATTATCGCTTTCCTCAATGCCCGGCACTTCGTACGCTTCACGGGTCCGACGGCGGCTTCAGACCTCCGCGGCGACAAAAACCAAAGGAGACGACAAATGGTCAAGTGGAGATTGCTGTGCGCGGCGCTGGGGTTGGCCGCGACCTGCGGCCAGCCGGTGTGGGCGGCATGGCCCGACGACCAGCCCATCGAGGTGCTGGTCGGCTTTGCCGCCGGCGGCACCACCGACATCATGGCGCGGTCGCTGGCGCCTTATATCGAGAAGCAGCTTGGCGGCAAGGCACGCCTGGTGATCGTCAATAAGCCGGGCGCGTCGGGCGAGCTCGCGGTCCACCAGATGCAGCGCGCCAAGCCCGATGGCTACACCCTGGCCATCGTCAACCTGCCGGGGTACTTCTTCCTGCCCATGATGCGGCAGACCAGCTATGACCCGGGCCGCGTGGCGCTCGTGGCCCGGGTGGTGTCCGACCCCACCGTGCTCGTCACGCGCGCGAACAAGGGGCCGCAGACGATGAAGCAGGTGATGGACCAGCTGGCGAGCAAGCCCCGCTCCCTGTCGGCCGGCCACAACGGCATCGGCACCAATGGCCACCTGGCCATGCAGCGCATGCAGACGGCGGGCAAGGTCGCCCTGAACGACATCCCGTTCAAAGGCACGTCCGAGCAGAAGACCAGCCTGGGCGGCGGCCACATCGACCTGGCCTTCGTGTCCGCCTCGGAGGTACAGCAGGCGCAGGCCGAGGGGCTGAAGATGCTGGCGCAGTTTCGCCGCGATCGCCTGCCCTCGCTGCCCGATGTGCCGACTACGTTCGAAAGCGGGCTGCCGGCGGAGATGACCGCCGAGCGCGGCTTCGCAATGCCCAAAGACGTGCCCGCCGACGTTGCGCAGCGGCTGAGCAAGGCCATCGAGAATGCCATGGCCGATCCCGGCTATCGGGCCGTGGCGCGCTTCGACGCACCATTCCTGTCCTATCTCGATGGCCCGGCATGGGAGCGGCGGGTGGAGGACGAGCGCAAGGCGTATGCCCCGCTTGCCCGCGAGCTGAAAGAAAAGGAATCGTCGCGATGATCATCGCCCTGGCAGGAGTGGCATGAATGGCTGGAGCGCTTTCTCACCTGCGCGTCATCGACCTGTCGCGCATTCTCGCGGGGCCCTGGGCGGCACAGACGCTGGCCGACCTGGGAGCCGACGTCATCAAGATCGAGCGGCCCGGACAGGGCGACGATACCCGGGGGTGGGGGCCTCCGTTCCTGCGCGATGACGACGGAGCCGACACGTCCGAAACGGCGTACTTCATGTGCGCCAACCGCGGCAAGCGGTCCGTGACCGTCGACATCGCCACCGCGGCGGGCCAGGCCATCGTCCGCAAGCTGGTGGTGGATGCAGACGTCGTGATCGAGAACTACAAGGTGGGAGACCTGGCCCGCTATGGGCTGGACTATGCCGCCTTGCGCGAACTCAAGCCCGACCTGGTGTACTGCTCGATCACCGGCTTCGGCCAGACCGGAGACATGCGCGCGCATGCCGGCTACGACTTCATGGTGCAAGGCATGGGCGGCCTGATGAGCCTGACGGGCGATGCCGACGACCTGCCCGGAGGCGGGCCCAAGAAGGTTGGCGTCCCGGTGGCCGATCTGATGACGGGCATGTATGCCGCCGTGGCCATTCTCGCGGCGCTGGCGCGCCGCGACCGCGAGGGTGTGGGCGAATACATCGACATGGCCCTGTTGGACTGCCAGGTGGCGATGCTGTCGAACCAGGCGCAGAACTATCTGATCTCGGGCGAGGTGCCGCGGCGGTTCGGCAACGCGCATCCCAACGTGGTGCCCTATCAATCGTTTCGCACGGCCGACGGCCATGTCATCCTGGCGGTGGGCAACGACGGCCAGTTCCGGCGTTTCTGCGGGTTGGCCGGACTCGAGGCGCTGGCCGACGACGGACGTTTCCGAACCAATGCCGGCCGCGTCATGCATCGCGACCAGCTCGTGCCGCTGATTGCACAGGCGATGCAGCAGCAGTCCACCGCATGGTGGTGCGAGCAGCTGGGCCGCAATGCCGTGCCCTGCGGGCCGATCAACCGGCTTGACCAGACCTTCGCCGAGGCCCAGGTCGTGCACCGCGGCATGCGCATGACGATGCGGCATGCCGCCGGCGCCGACGTGCCCTTGGTGGCCAACCCGATCCATTTCGAACGGCATCCCATCGAGTACCGCGATCCGCCGCCGCTGCTGGGGCAGCATACCGATGAAGTGCTGGAGGATCTGCTGGACATGTCCGCCGGCCAGATCGCGGACCTGCGCCGTGAAGGAGTGATCTAGCATGTGGTCCGAACGGTTCATGCCCATCCCCCTGCCGCCCGCGGCCGAGGCCTTGCGCCAGGAAGTGCGCGATTTCCTGGACCAGACGCTGGGCCCCGATTTCGCGCTCACGCGGCGCATGTACTCGTGGATGGGTTTCGACGCCGACTTCACGCGGGCGCTGGGCCGGCGCGGATGGATAGGCATGACGTGGCCGCGCGAGTATGGAGGCCAAGGCCTGAGCGCCCTGCATCGTTACGTGCTGGCGGAGGAACTGATGGCGGCGGGAGCCCCGGTGCTGGCGCATTGGACGGCGGACCGGCAGAGCGGGCCGCTGATCCTGCGCTACGGCACGGAAGAACAGAAGCAGTTCTTCCTGCCGCCCATCGCGCGCGGCGAATCGTATTTCTGCATAGGCATGTCCGAACCCGATTCGGGATCCGACCTGGCCGCCACCCGCACGCGCGGCGTGGCGGTCGAGGGCGGCTGGCGCGTCAACGGCACCAAGCTGTGGACGACCAACGCGCATCGCTGCCATTGGATGATCGCGCTGGTGCGCACCGAGCCGGGCAGCGAACGGCACGAAGGGCTGTCGCAGATCGTTATCGACCTGCATGCGCCTGGAGTGACCGTGCGGCCGATCCGCGACCTGGCGGGCGACGCGCATTTCAACGAGGTGGTATTCGAGGACGTGTTCGTGCCCGCCGACCGCCTGATCGGCGCGCCCGGCCAGGGTTGGTCGCAGGTCATGGCCGAACTGGCCTTCGAGCGCAGCGGCCCCGAGCGCTACCTGAGCGCCGCGGCGCTGCTGACCGCCATGATGAGGCTGGCCGGGCGGGATCCTGACGCGGCCGTGGCACGGGCCATGGGCAGCTTCATGGCCGATGCGCTGACATTGCGGCAGATGTCGCTGTCTGTGGCGGGGCGCCTGGAGCGCGGCGAAGACCCGCAGCTCGAGGCCGCATGCGTTAAGGAGCTTGGCACATTGTTCGAGCAGGCATTGCCGGAAGCGGCGCATGCCCTGTTCGACCTGGAGCCGCGCGTAGGAGGCGGCGATGCCGAGGCGCAGGTAATGGCCTACGTGATGCAGGTCGCGCCGTCGTTCTCGCTGCGCGGCGGCACCCGCGAAATATTGCGCGGCATCATCGCGCGTGGTTTGGGAGCGCGATAGTCATGGACGATATCCAGAGCATGCTGCGCGACAGCGCGAATGCAGTGTTCGGCGATGCCGTGCAACCGGCCCTGCAGCAGCGCGCCGAGGCGGGCGAGTTCGCGCAGGCACTGTGGCGGCAGGTGGTCGAACAGGGCTTCACCGTGGCCTTGCGGCCCGAGGTCCAGGGCGGTAGCGGGCTGTCCTGGGCGCAGGCCTATCCGCTGCTGCATGCGGCGGGCTGGCATGCCGTGCCGGTCCCGCTGCCGGAAACCATGCTGGGGCACTATCTGCTGGGCGCAGGCGGCGATCCGCACGACGAGCACGCCGTGCTGAGCGTGGCGCAGCTGGATGCGGGGCAGGTGCGCGACCGCGCGGTGTCGGGCCGCGTCGCCCATGCCCCCTACGCGCGGCACGCCGACTGCGTGGTGGTGTCGGCCGACGTGGACGGCGTGCCGCACGTGGGACGGATAGACCTGAGGTCGCTGGACGCGCGGCAGCTGCAATGGGACGACGACGGCGCCATGAACGTGGCGCGCGAACCGCGCGTAGGATTCACGCTGTGCGATGCGCCGCTCAGCGCCTGGCAGGCCGCGCCCGGCCTGGGCCCGTCCGTGTTGCTGCGGTTGGGAGCGATGATGCGGGCCGCGCAGATGGCCGGCGCGATCGAACGCATCCTGCAGCAGACGCTGCTGTATTCCGGCGAGCGGGTGCAGTTCGGCAGGCCGCTGGCGAAGTTCCAGGCCATCCAGCACCACATGGCCGAGCTCGGCTGCGAGGCGGCCGCGGCGGTGGCCGCCAGCGCCTACGCGTGCGGCCAGGCCGGCAGCGGGCCGGCATGGCTGCCGATCGCGGCGGCCAAGATCCGCGCCGGCCGCGCCGCGGGACGCGCGGCCGCGCTGGCGCACGCGGTGCACGGCGCGATCGGCTTCACGTACGAACACACCCTGCATTACGCGACGCGCCGTCTATGGTCCTGGCGCAGCGAGTTCGGATCGCATGGCTGGTGGTCATTGCATCTGGGCAGGGCGGTGTGCGCGGGCGGGCCGCAGGCATGGTGGCCGGCCGCGACCTCGGGCGAACTGGAACTGGACCTGACACGAGAGGCATGATCCGATGAGCGATTTCCTGATCTGCGAGCGCAACGACAACGGGGTCGTCACGCTGACCATGAACCGTCCCGAACAGCGCAACGCGCTGTCGGAAGAGCACGAGATGCTGGAGTTCGTCGCGATGTGCGACGCGCTGGAGCGCGACGACGACGTGCGCGCGGTCGTGCTGACGGGAGCCGGGCCGGCGTTCTCGGCGGGCGGCAACGTCAAGCACATGCGCGACAAGAAGAGCTTCTCCGCGGGCTCGCCGATGCAGGTATGCGAGGCCTACCGGCGCGGCATACAACGGATACCGATGGCGCTGTATCACCTCAACGTGCCGACCATCGCGGCCGTCAACGGCCCGGCCATCGGCGCGGGCCTGGACCTGGCCTGCATGTGCGATATCCGCGTGGCCTCGCGCGAGGCGGTCTTCGCCGCCAGCTTCATCAAGCTGGGCATCGTGCCGGCGGATGGCGGCGCGTGGCTGCTGTCGCGGCTGGTGGGGGTGCCCAAGGCCATGGAGCTGATGCTGACCGGTGATCGCATCGGTGCTGAGGAAGCGCTGGCCATCGGCCTGGTGAGCCGGCTCGCGCCGCCGCAGGACACGCTGGCGCAAGCCCAGGAACTGGCCGCCTCGATCGCGCGGCAGCCGCCGCTTACGCTGCGCCTGACCAAGCGGTTGCTGCGCGAGAGCCAGTTCTCGTCGCTGCAGTCGTCGCTGGAGCTGGCAGCGTCCTATCAGGCGCTGGCCCACCATACCAGGGACCACGACGAAGCCGTCGCGGCATTCCTGGAGAAGCGCAGCCCCGTGTTCCACGGGCATTGAGCCCCGGTAGCTACACCGACACCCGGTCGGCGATGTACTGCCGCAGCCAGGCATGCCCGGCGTCGTCCTGATACCTCTCGTGCCAGTACAGCGACACGGCGATGTTCGGCAGGCCGAGCGGGACCTTCAGCGTCACGGTCTTCGTGGCGGCGGCCATGGTCTTGGCGATGCTGACCGGCATGGTCGCGATCAGGTCCGAGGCCGCGATCACGAAAGGGCAGACCAGGTAGCTGGATAGCGTGGCCACGATGTGGCGGCGCCGGTTCTGGCCCTGCAGCACGCGGTCCACCGCGGTGCTGAAGAAACGGGTGTGCGCGGCCAGGTCCAGGTGGCCGTAGCTGAGGTAGGCATCCAGGTTCCAGCGCTTGCGCAGGCATGGGTGTCCTTCGCGCACTACGCACACGGCGGGCTCGTCGTACAGGAAGCGTGCGCGCAGGTCGGGCGATGGCTCCGGAAAGTAGCCCGCGATCAGTTCCACATGGTTGGTATCCAGCATGCTGAGCCCATGCTGCGGACGGGCCGGCACGATGCGCAGCTGGAAGTGCGGCGCGTCGCGCGCCAGGTCGGGCAGCACGCGCGGCAGCAGGGTGAACTGCACGTAATCGGTGGCATACAGCGACAGCGCGCGCGCGGAGTGCGCGGGGTCGAACTCGTCCAGCACGCGCGTGGCGCGGCGCCATTCCTCGATCAGGGGGCGAAAGCGCCGGTGCAGTTCGTTGGCGTGCTCGGTGGGCTGCCAGCCCGCGCCCTCGCGCACCAGCAGCGGATCGTTGAACAGCCGGCGCAGGCGGTTCATGGCCGCGCTCATGGCGGGCTGGCTGACGCCCAGCTGCTCGGCCGCGCGGGTCAGGCTGCGGCACGTCATCAGCGCGTCGAAATGCAGCAGCAGGTTCAGGTCCGGTTGTTTCATCGCCCATCCCCATAAATGCAGTTGATGCCACTATAAACAAGAAACGCTGCTGTCTCGGCTTGCACAAGCCTAGTATGAACCCGTTGTTGCAGTGAACACATGCCGGCGCGTACGACCGGCGACCGAGAAGTTCTAACGACACAAGGGGTAGTACATGACAACAGCACGTCTCGTCGCGGCGCGCGTGGCGGCCGCAGCTTTCGCGCTGGCCGCCGCCGCGCCTTCAATGGCCGCATGGCCGCAGGACAAGGTAGTACGCATCGTCGTCCCGTTCGCGGCGGGAGGGTCCACGGACCTGATCGCGCGCAAGGTGGCCGAAGGTCTGGGCAAGCAGCTCAACGCGAACGTCATCGTCGAGAACCGGCCAGGCGCCGGCGGCACGGTGGGCACGGAATACGTGGCTCGCCAGCCGGCGGATGGGTACACCATTCTGATGGGTTCGGTCAGCACGCACGGCAGTGCCGCATGCGTGTATTCGAAGCTGCCCTATGACCCCATCAAGGACTTCACGCCTTTGTCGGTGGTGGCCACCATTCCCAATGTGCTGGTGGTGAACAAGTCGGTGCCCGCCGACAACCTGCAGCAGTTCGTGGCGCTGCTGAAGAAGGAGCCCGAGAAGTACTCGTTCGCCTCCAACGGCCAGGGCACCTCGAACCACCTGGCCGCCGAACTGTTCAAGACCACGGCGGGCGTGTCGATGGTGCACGTGCCCTATCGCGGTTCGGGTCCCGCGCTGATCGACCTGGTGGGCGGGCAGGTCAACATGATGATGGACGTCGTGATGACCTCGTATCCGTACGTCAAGGACGGCAAGATCAAGGCGCTGGCCGTCACGTCCAGCCAACGATCCGCCATGCTGCCTGACGTGCCCACGGTGGCCGAATCCGGCTATCCGGGCTACGAGGCCATGGTGTGGTTCGGCATGCTGGCGCCGGCCAACCTGCCCGAGAACGTGCGCAAGCCGCTGACCGATGCGCTGGTCCAGGTGCTGCACGGTCCCGAGATGAAGCCCTACCTCGAGCAGCAGGGCGCCGAGGTATCCAAGGTCGCGGGCCCGGCCTTCAGCGACATGATCAAGACCGAAGTGGCCAAGTGGTGCCAGGTGGTCAAGCAGGCCGGCATCAAGCTGGACTGAGCGCGGCGCCCGCCGCCCATAACCATAGGATGACGCAGGCATGTATCGCATAGGAATAGACGTCGGGGGGACCTTCACCGACTTCACGATGATCGACGAGGGCAGCGGGCAGGTGCACTTCCACAAGGTGCCTTCCACTCCGCACGATCCTTCGGAAGCCATCCAGGTCGGCATCGCCGGGATGCTGGCCGATCACAAGGTGTCGCCCGACCAGGTGTCGCACGTGGGCCACGGCACCACGGTGGCGACCAACCTGATCATCGAGCGCAAGGGGGCGCGCGTGGGACTGTTGACCACGCGCGGTTTTCGCGACGTGCTCGAGATCGGCCGCCAGACGCGGCCCCACCTGTACGACTACAGCGTGGGCAAGCCGCCGGTGGCGGTGCCGCGGCAGTTCCGCATCGAGATCGACGAGCGGGTCGATGCGGCCGGCCAGGTGCTGCGTCCGCTGGACGAGGCGCAGGTGAGGGCCGCCGCCCGCGTCTTCGCCGAGGGCGGCATCGAGGCGGTGACGATCTGCTTCCTGCATGCCTACCGCAATCCCGAACACGAGCGCCGCGCGGCCGAGATCGTGGCCGAGGAACTGCCCGACGTGTACGTCAGCCTGTCCAGTGAGGTGCTGCCGGAGTTCCGCGAGTACGAACGCCTGTCGACCACGGTGCTGAACGCCGCGGTGGGACCGCGCATGGAGCGTTACCTGGAGCGATTCCTGGCGCGCACCCGCGAGCTGGACATCGTGCACGAACCGCACACCATCCACTCCAACGGCGGGCTGATGTCCATCGCCACGGTGCGCCGTTATCCGGTGCGCACCTGCCTGTCGGGCCCCGCGGCCGGCGTGGTCGGGGCCGCCGCGGTGGGCCGGGTGATCGGCAGTCCCAATCTCGTCACGTTCGACGTCGGCGGCACCAGCACCGACGTGTCGCTGGTGGTGGATGGGCAGCCGCTGTTCACCTCGCATCGCCATGTGGCCGGCTATCCGGTGAAGACGCCCATGGTCGACATCCACGTCATCGGCGCGGGCGGAGGCAGCATCGCCTGGATGGACGATGCGGGCGCGTTGAAAGTCGGCCCGCACAGCGCCGGCGCGGTGCCGGGACCGGTGGGCTATGGCCGGGGCGGCACCGAGCCGACCATCACCGACGCCGAGATTGCGTTGCAGCGCCTGAACCCCATTTCGTTGCTGAAGGGCCGCATGGCGGTGCATGCGGGGGCGGCGCGCGACGTCATCAAGGAACGCGTGGCGCAGCCGCTGGGCCTGTCCATGGAGGAAGCGGCCGAAGGCATCCTGCGCATCGCGGCGGCCAACATGAGCCGCGCCATCCGCGCCGTGTCCACCGAGCGCGGCTACGACCTCAGCGAGTTCGCGCTGTATGCGTACGGCGGGGCGGGGCCGCTGCATGCGGTCGAGGTGGCCGAGGAATGCGGCATCCCACGCGTCATCGTGCCGCAGGAGCCGGGCACGATGTGCGCGCGCGGCATCCTGCTCAGCGACATCTCGTTCGACTTCGTGCGCAGCGAGATCGCGCTGGCCACGGAGGCGAACTGGCCCCACGTCGAGTCGGTGTTCGCCCAGCTGCGCCAGCAGGCGCAGGCCTGGCTGGAGACCGAACGCGTGGCGCCCGCCATGCGCCAGGTGCGCATGGCCATCGACGCCCGCTACGAAGGCCAGAATTTCGAAGTGCAGGTGGCGATGGAAGACGCGGCGCAAGGCTGCGCCGAGTTCCTGCGCCGCTTCGGCGAGGCCCACGAACGCGAATACGGCTATACCGTGGACGACCGCGGCGTGCAGATCATCAACTGCCGCCTGCAGGCGGTGGGCCAGGTCATCAAGGCCCCGCTGGCGCCGCGCCACGTGGACGGCAGCCTGGAGCGCGCCCGCATGGGCGAGCGCCGCGCGTACTTCGGCGCCGCCGCGGGATGGCTGGACTCGCCGGTGTACGACCGCGACCTGCTGCCGGCCGGCACGCGCTTCGCTGGCCCGGCGCTGGTGGAAGAGATGAGTTCGACGACTGTGGTGGGCCCCGGCCACCATGCCAGCGTCGACGACTACGGCAATCTGATCATTGTGCTGCAAGGAGACCTGCATGACTGAGCATGCGGATACGCCCGTCCTGGCGGACCCGATCGGCATGGAGGTGTTCTGCAACCGCCTGCTGTCGATCACCGAGGACATGAACAACACGCTGGTGCGAGCCTCGTTCTCCACCAACATCAAGGAGCGCAAGGACTGCTCGGTGGCGCTGTTCGACGCCGCCGGCCGCCTTGTTGCCCAGGGCACGCAGATCCCGCTGCACCTGGGCTCGCTGGACGGCGCCATGCGCGCCATCCTGGCCACCTACCGGCCCGAGGCGATCCGCGACGGCGACGTCTTCATCTGCAACGATCCCTATCTGGCCGACGGCAGCCACCTGCCCGACATCAACATCGTGACGCCGGTGTTCTGGGACGGCACGCTGCGATTCTTCGCCGCGAACATCGCGCACCACTCCGACGTGGGCGGCGCCGTGCCGGGTTCGATCGCGGGCGGCCTGAAGTCGATCTTCGAGGAAGGCATCCGCATCCCGGCGTGCCGCATCGCGCGCGCCGGCGAGGTCGACGAAGACCTGCTGCGCCTGATCTGCTCGAACACGCGCGACCCCGAAGAGCGGCTGCTGGACCTGCGCGTGCAGATGGCCACCAACCGGCGCGGCGCGGCCGCGGTGCAGGGCCTGATCCGCCAGATGGGACTGGACGCGGTGCTGCGCTCGGTGGACGACGTCATCGCGTATACGCGGCGCCGCCTGCAGAACCGCATCGCGGAACTGAAGGAAGGCAGTTATTCGTTCCACAGCGACCTGGATGACGACGGCATGGGCGGCGACCCGGTGCCCATCCACGTGACGCTGACCGTGGCCGAGGGCAGGCTGCACTTCGATTTCGAGGGCACGGGCAAGCAGGCGCGCGGCGCCATGAACCTGCCCATCAACGCGCTGCGCGCCTGCGTGTACTACGCGGTGAAGGCGCTGCTCGATCCCGACCTGGCGCCGAACGCGGGCCTGTTCGACCCGATCTCGGTGTCCGCGCCGCTGGGCACCATCACCAATCCCGAGGCGCCCGCCGCCGTGGGCGCGCGCTCGATCACGGCGCAGAAGGTGGCAGGCACGATCTTCGGCGCGTTCCGCGGCCTGCTGCCGCCCGAACGCATCATGGCCTCGGGCAACGACTGCTGCCCGGCCATCGTGTTCTCGGGCCGCTGGCCCGGCCGCGCGGGCCACTTCGTCTACCTGGAAACACTGGGCGGCGGCGCGGGCGCGCGCTATGACGCGGACGGCATGGACGGCGTGCACGTGCACATGACCAACACCTCGAACCTGCCGGTGGAGGCGCTGGAGAACGAGTACCCGTTGTTGATGGACGAGTACGCGTTGATCCAGGATTCCGGCGGCCCGGGCCGCACGCGCGGCGGCCTGGCCATCGCCAAGCAGATCCGCGCGGTGGGGCCGGGCGTGGTGTTCTCGGCGCGTTCGGACAGCCACACCGTGGGCGTGGCGGCCGGCGTGGCGGGCGGCGGCGATGGCCGGCGCGCCCGCCTGGTGCGCAACTTCGGCACGCCGCAGCAAGAGGAGCTGTTCTCGAAGACCGCCAACATTCCGCTGGCGCCCGGCGAGAGCGTGCGCATCGAGACGCCCGGCGGCGGCGGCTACGGCAGCCCGGCCGAGCGGCCGCGGGCGCGCGTGGAGCGCGACCTGCTGGACGACAAGATCAGCGCGGCGCAAGCGCAAGCCGTGTACGGGCAGTAAGCGGCCGGGGCAGCGATTGCATGGGTGCGCGCTGAAGGAGTCATGGTGCAGCGGGAGTCATTCGGGCCAGTCCACCTTGAGCGACATCGAGTACTTCATCTTGGTGTGCGGAAAGGTGGTGACGGTGACCAGCATGGGCGTGCTGTGTTCGCCGAAGTAGCGCCGCGTGATGACCAGCCCCGCAGTCTTGGGGGCGACCTTGAGCAGTTCGGCCATCTCCTTGCCGATGGGGGTGGCCGAGAACTCCTGCGCCACTTCGCTGATGCGCTGGCTGTAGCGCGTTTCGATCAGGCCGGACAGGGGCAGGTGCACGCGGCCGATGTCGGCCTGGATGGCGGCGTAGTCCGGATGCACGTAGGCCTCGGAGAACGCCACCGGCGCCGACTTCGCGCCCAAGAGCTTGATGGCGCGCACGTACAGCCATTCGTTGCGCAGGGCGCAGCCCAGCAGTTCGGCCTGCCGGGCGTTGACCTTGATCATGCGGACGTCGTGCACGCGCAGCGAGGCATTCTTGATGTACTGGAACAGGTCGGAGAGCTGCGAGATGCGCTGGGTGTAGCGCGTGGCGGACTTGGCGGCCTCGACGCGGGTGCCCACGCCGGGCCGGCGCGACACCATGCCGGCCTCGGTGAGCAGGCGGATGGCCTCGCGCACGGTGTGCCGGCTGGCGTCGTACTGGACGCACAGTTCGTGCTCGGTGGGCAGCAGCGTCATCACCGGATAGCGGCCGGCGCGGATGCCGCGGGCCAGGTCCTGGTAGATGGCCTTGTAACGCGGAGCGCGGCCGTCGTCGGCCAGCGCGTCGGTGCCGGCGCTGAGCATCGCGTCCGCGTCCTCGGCGGAAGCGGCGCTCTCGGGCGACACGGATCGGATCATGGGCGTTCCTGCGGTATCGGTGGGGAAGTAAGGGACATCACTATGTTGACGACTTTACCGTGATGGTTCGATCATTTGTCCGGACATTCATGTCCGGACAAATTGTACGTCCAATAACGATCGGGGGTTCACATGGGTAAAGTAGTTGCAGTGCTTGCCGCCGCCACGCTGGCGGCGGCGTACTCGGCGGCGGCGGGCGCCCAGCAGAAGCTGGTGGTGGCCGGCTACGGTGGCTCGTTCGAGGACATCATGCGGCAGGAGATCTTCCCTGCCTTCGGCAAGCAGCACGGCGTCGAGCTCGACTACGTCGCGGGCAACTCCACCAACACGGTGGCGCGCCTGCAGGCCCAGAAGAGCAACCAGCAGGTCGACGTGGCCATCATCGACGACGGCCCGATGTACCAGGCCATCGCGCTGGGCTTCTGCGGCCCCATCCAGGGACTGCCCAAGGACGACCTGTACGGCACCGCGCTGTACAAGGACGACAAGGCCGTGGCCATCGGCATCGTGGCCACGGGCATCATGTACAACAAGAAGGTCTTCGAAGAGAAGAAGTGGGCGCCGCCCAAGTCGTGGGCCGACCTGAAGGACCCCAAGTACAAGCAGCAGCTGGTCATCCCGCCGCTGAACAACACGTACGGCCTGCACGCGCTGGTGCAGTACGCGCGCGAAGGCGGCGGCGGCGAGAAGAAGATCGACCCTGGCTTCAAGACCTTCAAGGACCAGGTCGGCCCCAACGTGCTGGTGTACGAGCCCTCGCCCGGCAAGATGACCGAGCTGTTCTCCAGCGGCCAGGCGTCCATCGCCGTGTGGGGCAGCGGCCGCGTCAAGGCCTTTGCCGACACGGGGTTCCCGGTGGGCTTCGTGTATCCCAGCGAGGGCGCCTACGCGCTGCTGTCCTCGGTGTGTCCGGTCGCCAAGTCCAAGCCGCACCCGCTGGCGCAGGCCTTCGTCAACTACCTGGTGTCGCCCGAGGTGCAGACCAAGCTGGCCAACAGCTACGGCTACGGCCCGGTGAACAAGAAGGCGCAGGCCAAGGACGATCCCAACGTGCCCATGCCCATCGGGGAGCGCGCGGCCAAGCTCATCGTCATCGACTGGGACACCGTCAACCAGAATCGCGACGACTGGAACAAGCGCTGGACGCGCGAGATCGAGCGTTGAGCGCGGGTAGCGGCGGAGCGGACATGAGTTATCTGGTACTGAACGGCCTGACCAAGCGCTACGGCGACATGGTCGCGGTGGACGGCGTGAGCCTGTCCGTCAATCGCGGCGAATTCGTGTCGCTGCTGGGCCCGTCGGGCTGCGGCAAGACCACCACGCTGCAGATGATCGCGGGCTTCGTCGAACCCTCCGCGGGCAGCATCGTGCTCGATGGCCGCGACCTGGGCCGCACGCCGGCCAACAAGCGCGGCCTGGGCATGGTGTTCCAGAACTATGCGCTGTTTCCGCACATGACGGCCGCCGAAAACGTGGCCTTCGGCCTGGAGATGCGCGGCGTGTCGCGCGCCGAGCGCACGAAGCGCGTGGGCGAGACGCTCGAGCTGGTGGGCCTGTCGCACCTGGCCGACCGTCATCCGGCGCGCATGTCGGGCGGGCAGCAGCAGCGCGTGGCGCTGGCGCGCGCGCTGGTGATCAAGCCGGCCGTGCTGCTGCTGGACGAGCCGCTGTCGAACCTGGACGCCAAGCTGCGCGAGGAAATGCAGCTCGAACTGCGCAGTATCCAGCGCACCGTGGGCACCACCACCATTCTGGTTACGCACGACCAGTCCGAGGCGCTGGCGCTGTCGGACCGCATCGTCGTGATGAACCAGGGTCGCGCCGAACAGGTGGCCGATCCGTTCTCGGCCTATGAGGCGCCGGTCAGCCGCTTCGTGGGCGGCTTCCTCGGCAAGGCCAACCTGTTCACGCCGCTGGCGGTACAGCACGAAGGCGAGCCGCGTGCGGGCATCGGCGAGGCGCGCATCGCGCTGGAAGGCGAGCCCATGCCGTCGGGCGCCGTCATCGTGCGTCCCGAGAAGATATCGTTCGGCGAGGCCTCGGCCTGCGCCCTGCCCGGGCGCCTGAAGGCGCGCGTGTTCCAGGGCAACCATTGGCTGTGCCAGGTCGAGACCTCGGTGGGCGACGTGCTGGTGATCCGCCAGAACGACGGCGTGCCGGTGCCGCAGGAGGGCAGTCCGGTGCACCTGCGCTGGCGCGCGCAGGACATGCGGCCGGTGGGCGAGGCGGCGCGATGAACCAGCGCGCCAATCCGTGGGTGCTCAGCACTCCCGCCATGGTCGTGTACGGCACGTTCCTGGCGGTGCCGCTGGCGCTGGTGTTCCTGGTCAGTTTCTTCAATTTCGAGTTCTACGGCGGCATGCAGCAGGCCTTCTCGTGGGACAACTACGCCGAGATCCTCACCGACGGCTATTACTACGAAATCTATGCGCGCACCTTCGGCGTGGCGGCGGCCGTCACGCTGGCCTGCCTGGTGCTGGGCACCGCCGAGGCGTATGTGCTGTCGCGCATGGCCAATCCGTGGAAGGGGCTGTTCCTGATGGTGGTGCTGGGCCCGCTGCTGATCTCGGTGGTGGTGCGCACGCTGGGCTGGGCGCTGCTGTTCGGCTCCACGGGGCTCGTCAGCAAGGCGCTGCTGGCGCTGGGGCTGATCTCGTCGCCGGTCAGCCTGATGTACAGCAACGTCGGCGTGGCCGTCGCGCTGACGCACGTGCTGGTGCCCTTCATGGTGATCGCGGTGTGGGCCTCGCTGCAGCGTATCAATCCGTCCACCGAGGCGGCCGCGCTGTCGCTGGGCGCCAGCCATTTCACGATGATCCGCCGGGTGATCGTTCCGCAGGTCATGCCGGGCATCCTGTCGGGCTCCATCATGGTGTTCGCCATGGCGGCCAGCGCGTTCGCCACGCCGGCCATCATCGGCGGACGGCGCCTGAAGACGGTGGCCACGGCCGCCTACGACGAATTCCTGAACACGCTCAACTGGCCGCTGGGCGCCGCCCTGGCCATGCTGCTGCTGGTGGCCACCGTGGTGGTGCTGCTGGCCGCCAACCGCATGGTCGAGCGCCGCTATGGCGCGGTCTTCAACCAGGGGACGACATGAGCCTGCCGAGCCGCCTCAAGGGTGCATTCCGCAGCGCGAAGCACGAAGGCGCGTCGACCATTTCGCGCAACGGCCCGCTGGCGCTGCTGTTCCATACGGTATTCATCGCCTTCATCCTGGCGCCCATCGTCATGGTGTGCGCGGTGGCCTTCACTTCGGAAGGCTTTATCTCGCTGCCCACCGGCGGGCTGTCGCTGCGCTGGTTCCGCGCCATCGCCGACAACCCGCGCTTCGTCGATGCGTTCTGGTTCAGCATGGGCCTGGGCGCGCTGTCGGCCACGCTGGCCATCCTGCTTGCCGTGCCGGCCGCGCTGGCCGTGGCGCGCTACCGCTTCCGCGGCCGCGAGGCATTGCTGGCCTTCTTCATGTCGCCGCTGATGATCCCGCACGTGGTGCTGGGCCTCGCGTTCCTCAAGTTCTTCACCAGCGTGGGCCTGGTGGGAACCTACTTCGGCCTGGTGGTGGCGCACACCATCATCATCATGCCGTATGCGCTACGCCTGGTGCTGGCGTCGGCCACCGGCATAGATCCCGCGCTGGAGCGTGCCGCGCTGTCGCTGGGGGCATCGAACTGGACGGCTTTCCGGCGCGTGGTGCTGCCGCTGGTGCTGCCCGGCGTGATCAGCGGGTGGGTCATTGCCTTCATCACCAGCTTCGACGAGCTGACGATGTCCATCTTCATCGCCTCGCCGTCGACCACCACGCTGCCGGTGCGCATCTTCTTGCACATCGAGGACACCATCGATCCGCTGGTCACCGCGGTGTCCGCGGTGCTGATCTACGCGACGGCGATCGCCATTTTCATCCTGGATCGCCTGATCGGTCTGGAAAAGCTGTTTGTCGGAAAAGGACGTTGATGAATCAACAGACGGTTCCCCCGCCGCCCGGGGGTGCGAAGCCGCAGGGCGGCGTCTACGACGCCGTGGTGATAGGCGGCGGATTGGTGGGCTCGGCCGTGGCCTACGGCCTGCGGCGCACGCTTGCCCGCGTGGCGGTGCTGGACGAGGACGACGTGGCCTTTCGCGCCTCGCGCGGCAACTTCGGGCTGGTCTGGGTGCAGAGCAAGGGCATGGGCATGCCGCGCTATGGCGCATGGACCATGTCGTCCGCCGGGCTGTGGCCGCAACTGGCGGCCGAGCTGCTGGACAAGACCGGCGTCGACGTGCGCCTGGAGCAGCGCGGCGGCCTGCACGCGCTGCTGTCCGACGAGGAAGTGGAAGCGCGCGTGAAGTTCATGACCACGCTGCAGGCGCAGCCGGACATGCCGCAGTATCCGTGGAAACTGCTCGACCGCCACGAGCTGGCCGACATGGTGCCCGGCATCGGTCCGGAGGTGCGCGGCGCCACGTGGACGCCGGTGGACGGCATCGCCAATCCCCTGAAGCTCCTGCGCGCCCTGCACACGGCCATGTCGCGCGAGGGCGTCGACTACCTGCCGCGCCGCCGCGCCACGGCCATCCGCCGCGATGACGGCGTGTTCCACATCGATACGCCGCAGGGCGCCGTGCGCGCGGGGCGGCTGGTGCTGGCGAGCGGCTTGGGCAATCCCCACCTGGGCCGCCAGGTCGGCCTGGACCTGCCGATACGGCCGCAGCGCGGCCAGATCATCGTGCTGGAACGCACGCGCCGGGTGCTGCATACGCCCTTCAGCACGCTGCGCCAGATGGACGAGGGCTCGTGGCTGATCGGCGACTCGCAGGAAGAGGCCGGCTATGCCGACGAGATCGCCGGGCTGCCCGTGCTGGGCACGCTGGCCGACCGCGCGGTGCGCACGCTGCCCGCGCTGCGCGACGTGCGCGTGGTGCGGTCGTGGGCCGCGCTGCGCGTGATGTCGCGCGACGGGTTTCCCATCTACCAGGAGTCCGAGACCTGTCCGGGCGCCTTTGTGGCGACTTGCCATAGCGGCGTCACGCTGGCCGCGGCCCATGCGCTCAAACTCGCTCCCATGATCGCCGCCGGCGCGCTGGCCGACGACATGGCGCCGTTTTCCACCCGGAGGTTTCATGTTCAAGAGGCTTGAGGCGGCCGCCGTTCAGGCCGGACGCGCGCCGGTGCGCATCACCGTCGATGGCGCCGAGCTGCGCTGCCGCGAGGGCGACAGCGTGGCGGCGGCCCTGTTCGCGGGCGGACATGCCGCGTGCCGCGACACCGCCGTCAGTGAAGTGCCGCGCGGCCCTTACTGCATGATGGGCGTCTGCTACGACTGCCTGGTCACCATAGACGGCCAGCCCAACCGGCAGGCATGCATGACGCCGGTGTGCGAGGGCATGCGCGTGGAGCGCCAGCGCGGCGCGCGCGAGGTGCTGGCATGACGCCCGTTCGTTGCGAACTGCTGGTGATCGGCGCCGGACCGGCGGGCCTGGCGGCCGCCGCCACCGCGGCCCGGCTCGGCGTGGACACCTTGCTGCTGGACGAGCAGCCGGCGCCTGGCGGGCAGATCTACCGCGCCATCACGAGCACGCCGGTGGCCGACCGGCGCATCCTGGGCGAAGACTATTGGCATGGCGCCAGCCTGATCGAACCGTTCCGCGCCAGCGGCGCGAGGTACCAGCCCGGCGCCACGGTGTGGGCCATTTCGCGCATGACGGCCGAGCAGCCCGACCAGGGCTTCGAGATCGCCTATTCGGTCGGCGGCGAGGCGCACATGGCGGTGGCGCGCCACATCCTGCTGGCCACCGGTGCGCAAGAGCGGCCCTTTCCCATTCCCGGGTGGACGCTGCCCGGGGTCATCACCGCGGGCGCGGCGCAGATCCTGCTGAAGTCGGCGGGCCTGGTGCCCACCGGTCCCACGGTGCTGGCGGGCTGCGGTCCGCTGCTGTACCTGGTGGCGTGGCAGTACCTGAACGCGGGCGCGAAGATCGACGTGCTGCTCGAGACCACGCCGGCGGGCCGCATGACGCAGGCGCTGCCGCACGTGTGGGACTTCCTGCGTTCGCCGTACCTGGGCAAGGGACTGAAGCTGATGCGCGCGGTGAAGGCTGCCGTGCCCATTGTGAAGAACGTGCAGGACCTGCAGGCGTTGGGCCGGGACAAGCTGGAATCGGTGCGTTACCGCGCCAGCGGCAGGCAGCACGAGGCGCCGGCCGAGCAGTTGTTGCTGCACCAGGGCGTGGTGCCTAACGTGAACCTGTCGCGCGCCGTCGGCGCCGAGCACGAATGGAACGACGCGCTGGACTGCTGGCAGCCGCGAGTGGACGAATGGGGCGCCACCTCGGTGGCGGGCATCGGTATCGCGGGCGATGGCGCCGGCATCGCCGGCGCGCTGGCCGCCGAACACCGCGGCCGGCTGGCGGCCTTGCAGGCCGCGGCGACGCTGGGCCGCATCGACGCCGCGATACGCGACCGCGAGGCCGGGCCGCATCGCCAGGCGCTGTCGCGCGCCGTGCGCGGACGTGCCTTCTTCGACACGCTGTACAAGGCGCCCGAAGCCTATCGCCGTCCCACGGGCGACACCATCGTGTGCCGCTGCGAAGAGGTCACGGCCCAGCAGGTGCGCGAGACGGTGGCGCTGGGCTGTTCGGGGCCGAACCAGATGAAGGCCTTCCTACGCTGCGGCATGGGGCCCTGCCAGGGCCGCTTCTGCGGGCTCACCGTCAGCGAACTGATCGCCGACGAGCGCAAGGTGCCGGTCAGCGAGGTGGGCTATTACCGCCTGCGTTTTCCGACCAAGCCCCTTACGCTGGGCGAGCTGGCGTCGCTGCCGCAGACCGACGCCTCGCGCGAGGCGGTGGTGCGCCTGAAGAAATGACATGGACGGCGGACACAGCGCGCAGGTCATCATCGTGGGCGGCGGGCTGCATGGCAGCTCGGCCGCGCTGCACCTGGCGCGCGCCGGCATCCAGGCGCTGGTCATCGAAAAGAACTACGTCGGCCGCCACGCCTCGGGCGTGAACGCGGGCGGCGTGCGCACGCTGTCGCGCCACCTGGCCGAGGTGCCGCTGGCGCTGGCCTCGCGCGAGATCTGGTACGACATCGGCAGCCTGGTCGACGACGACTGCGGCTTCGAGCAGCACGGCCAGGTGCGCGTGGCCGAGAATGACGCGGACGTGGCGACGCTGCGCGCACGGCTGCAGGCCATGCAGTCGCATGGCTACACGCACGAGGAATGGATAGACGCCGACGAACTGCGCGCCATGATGCCGCGCATCGTGCCCACGGTGCGCGGCGGCCTGATCGCGCGCGGCGATGCGGCCGCCGATCCTTATCGCACGACCTTGGCGTTCCGCCGCAAGGCGGCCAGCCTGGGCGCGCGCTTCATGGAAGGCGTGCGCGTGCACGAGACGCGGCGCGAAGGCGCGCAATGGATCGTGTCGACCAGCGCGGGCCGGTACACCGCGCCCACGCTGATCAACTGCGCCGGCGCGTGGGCCGACCGCCTGGCGGCGCAGTGGGACGAGCCGGTGCCGCTGCAGCCCATCAGCCCGATGATGCTGGTCACGCTGCGCATGCCGCACTTTCTTGACGCGGTGGTGCTGGGCACGGGGCGCCCGCTGTCTTTCAAGCAGCGCGCCAACGGCACCGTGCTGATCGGCGGCGGCCGGCGCGCCTGGGTGGACCGCGACGAAGAATGGACCGAGCTGGACTTCCGATCGCTGGGCGAAGGCGCGCGCACGGTGTGCGCCCTGTTTCCGCACATGGCCGACGCCATCGTCAACCGGGGCTGGGCCGGCATCGAGGCCGCCATGCCCGACGAGATTCCCGTCATCGGCCCCAGCCTGCGCCGCGAGAACGCCTTCCACGCCTTCGGCTTCTCTGCGCATGGCTTCGAGCTGGGGCCCGTCGTGGGGCGGTTGCTGGCCGAACTGGTCACCACGGGCCAGGCCAGCCTGCCCATCGAAGCTTTCAGCATCGGTCGCTTCGCGCGCACCGGGCTTGCATCCGGTCCGCAGTGATCGCAACCACTCTCTCAAGGAGCAGTACCGAATGGACGACATCGTTCGTATCGATTCCAATGCCAAACTCAGCCGCATCGTCATCCACGGCGATACGGTCTACATCGCCGGCGTGACGTCGCGCAGCCCGGGCGGCATCACCGAGCAGACGCGCGACGTGCTGGCCAAGATCGACGGTTTCCTGGCGCAGGCCGGCACCGACAAGTCGCGCATGCTGCAGGTGCAGATCTGGCTTGCGGACATCGACCGCGACTTCAACGGCATGAACGCGGTGTGGGCAGAGTGGGCTCCCGCCGACGCCATGCCCACGCGTGCCACGTGCGAAGCCAAGCTGGCCGCGCCGGAACTGCTGGTGGAGATCATCGTCACGGCGGCGCGCAAGCCGGCGTAATGCGCTTTGCCCGCTGCACCTGCACGGGCCCGCATCATCCGGAACATAAAAAACTTATGTTCTGAACCTATCGAAGCATGCTTGAACCGCTGCATCCGGATGTCCAGAATGTTCCTGGCCATCCGGGCGGCGCGCACGTCGTCCGGCCAGGCACATACCTACAAAACCGGAGACTGCCATGTTCACCTTGCCGTTGCGGCCCCTGCTGGGCCGGTCCGCCCTTGCCTGCTGTACGTTCGCGCTGACGCTGGGCCTGTCTGCCCAGGCCGGCGCCGACGAAGCCTTTCCCGACCGGCCGCTGCGCCTGGTGGTGGGCTTCGCCCCCGGCGGCGGCGCCGACGTGGTGGCGCGCCTGATCGGCGCTCGCGCTTCCCAGGCCCTGGGCCAACAGGTGGTCGTGGAGAACCGGCCCGGCGCCACCGGCACCATCGCGGCCGACAACGTGGCGCGTTCCAAGCCGGACGGCTATTCGCTGTTCCTCGGGTCGCAATCCACCATGCTGGTGGCGCCCTCGCTGTATCCGCAGCTGCCTTTCAGCCCACTCAAGGATTTCAAGCCGGTATCGATGATGGTGTCGATGCCGCTGGTGCTGGTGGTCAATCCCAAGCTGGTGCAGGCAAAGACCGTGGCCGAGCTGGACGAGCAGATCCGCAAGGCCGGCAGCGGCGCCACCACTTATGCGTCCTCGGGCCAGGGCGGGCCGCAGCACATCGCGGGTGAACTGTATTCGCACCGCCTGAAGGTGGCCGTGACGCACGTGCCGTACAAGGGCGAGGCGCCGGCCATCACCGACGTGCTCGGCGGTCAGGTGCCGTACATGTTCGCCAACCTGCCCGTGGCCATGCCATATGTGAAATCGGGGCAGCTGCGTGCATTGGCCGTGACCAGCCTGAAGCGCGATCCCAACGCGGGCGATCTGCCCACCATGGCCGAGTCCGGCCATGACGGCTTCGAGGTGCTGACGTGGTACGGCATCTTCGCGCCGGCCCAGACCCCGCAGCCCGTGGTAGACAAGCTGTACGGCGCGGTGCGCGCCTCGCTGGAAGATCCGGCCACGCGCGGCAAGCTGTCCGAGCAGGGTTTCACCATCGTGGGTACCGACCCGGCCCGGTTCTCGTCCTTCATCAACCAGGAAGTTCCACGCTGGGCGTCGACCATCCGCGACCTCGGCATCCGTCCCGAATGAACCGACCCGCCGCGCGCGGCATACCTGCCATGATCGATCATTCTTCCAAGCGGGCCAGCGGCCCGGTCATCCGCCTGCATCCCTCCGACAATATCGTGGTGGCGCGCATTCCCGTGGGCATCGGCACCGCCGTGCCGGACGAGGGCTTCGTCTCGCGCAGCCAGGTGCCCGCGGGCCACAAGATCGCCGCGCGCGACCTGCGCCAGGGCGAGCCCATCCTGAAATACAACGTCTGTATCGGCTTTGCCGCCGCGGACATTCCGGCCGGCACTTACGTGCACTCGCACAACACCGAGTTCCGCGAGTTCGACCGCGACTATGCTCATGGCCGCGATTACGTGGCCACCGAGGTGCTGGCCGAAGAAAGGCAGGCCACGTTCCAGGGCATCGTGCGCGCCAATGGCCAGGTGGGCACGCGCAACTTCGTGGGCATCCTGTCCACGGTGAACTGTTCGGCGACGGTGGTGCATCGCATCGCCGAGGCCTTCACGCCAGATGTGATGGCGCAGTATCCCAACGTGGACGGCGTGGTGGCGTTGAGCCACGGCCTGGGCTGCGGCATGGAGATGTCCGGCGAGCCGATGGACCTGCTGCGCCGGACCATCGGCGGCTATGCCTGTCACGCCAATTTCGCGGGTGTGCTGATCGTGGGGCTGGGTTGCGAGCGCAACCAGCTGGATGCGCTGCTGAAGGACCAGGGCCTGCAGGCCGGCGAACGCATCCGCACTTTCGTCATGCAGGAGACGGGAGGCACGCGCAAGACCATCGAGGCCGGCGTGGCCGCGGTGCGCGAGATGCTGCCCGCCGCGAACGACGTGCAGCGGCGCACGGTGTCGGCGCGGCACCTGAAGATCGGCCTGCAGTGCGGCGGATCGGATGGCTTCTCGTCCATCACGGCGAATCCGGCGCTGGGCGCGGCCATGGACATCCTGGTGCGGCATGGCGGCACGGCGATCCTGTCGGAGACCCCTGAAATCTACGGTGTGGAGCACACGTTGACCTCGCGCGCGCGCAGCCGCGAGGTGGGCGAGAAACTGGTGCAGCGCATCCGCTGGTGGAAAGATGAGTACTCGCCTGGACGCGACGTGCAGATCAACGGCAAAGTCAGTCCGGGCAACCAGATGGGCGGGCTGGCGAACATCTTCGAGAAGTCGCTGGGCTCGTCGATGAAAGGCGGCACCACGGGGCTGATGGAGGTATATCGCTACGCGGAGCCGGTGCGCCAGGCGGGGTTCGTGTTCATGGATACGCCCGGCTTCGATCCGGTATCGGCCACGGGCCAGATCGCGGGTGGGGCCAATATCATCTGCTTCACAACGGGCCGCGGGTCGATGTTCGGCGCCAAGCCCGTGCCGTCGATCAAGCTGGCCACGAACACGCCGATGTACGAGAGATTGACGGAGGACATGGACGTGAACTGCGGACAGGTGCTGGACGGAACACGCACCATGGCCGAGATGGGCCAGCTGATATTCGAGGAGATCCTGCGCGTGGCCTCAGGCGGGCGAACCCGCAGCGAAGAGCTGGGGCTGGGAGACCATGAGTTCGTGCCTTGGAATATCGGGGTGACCAGCTGAAGCACGGGCGCGTTCCTGCGCGTGCCGCTGCGGTGCGTGCTCAGGAAAGCGCCTCGATTCCCTTGCGCCGGATGACGTTCAGCAAGGCCAGGGCCGGACCCTTGGCCTGGGTCGCGCCGCGCTCGAGCTGCGAAACATAGCCCGTCGTCATGTTGAGATAGCGCGCCAGCGCTGCCTGGCTCAGGCGCGCCTTTTCCCGTACTTCTCGCACCTGTTCGGCAGTAATCGGTTCAGCGGTGGGCAATACGGTGGATCCGAGATGGCGGGCGGTGATTTTCTCGTGTGTCACCGTGTCCATGATCCCCAGCCGGCGCTGCGCGTCGGCCATTTCGACGAGTTCGTCGCCTAGGCGGCTACGTTTGGTGGTCATGTTCGATCTCCTGTAAATCGCCATCGACGAGCGCTTGCCGAATGATCGCAGCCGACGCCGCAAGCCAGTTCGCTCCGATGGTCCGCAGTGCCTGAAGTTCGTCGCTGCTGACGTTGTCGCGGTCGTTCTTGGCAAATCCGTACAGGAACACAGCGCGGTCGGCCTGACGGTAAGCCAAGATCATCCGAAAACCGCCTGACCGTCCTTGGCCTGGTCGGGCCACGCGCTGTTTGATGAGGCCGCCGCCCAGGTCTGCGTCGATGGAGCCTCGTGTGACTCTCTCGATGGCCGTTCTCAGGCTGGCGTCGGGGACTCCCTCGCGGCGGGTGAATCGCGTTACGCCTTTAGTCGTGAATATTTTCACGATGCCATTCTATGACACGCAAAACTATAGCACAGAAACATATAAATGGCCCCTGTCTTGATTCAACGCAGCGCGTATTTCAACGCAGTCTCAGGGAGTCAGGCGCGTGGTCGGAGACAAGAATGGCACGGTTGTGGACAGCGGTATCGCAAAGAAAAAATCCCGGTCCGGCGTGCTCGCCGGACCGGGATTTCCAAGGACTCTGCAGCAGAGTCAGCCTGCCAGCGATTTCGCATCCGGCATGTTGAAGCCAACCTTCTCCAGTTCGGCGCACAAGGCGTCGGCCTGCGCCTTGTCCAGTTCGACCAGCGGCGCACGCACGTGGCGCCATTCGGCATCGCCCGACTGCCACGCGATGGCGGCCTTCATGGCGGGGATCATGGGATAGCGCTGGAAGACGCCGCGCGTGGCGTCCAGCGCCGCCTGGCGTTGATCCGCGTCGGCATCCTGCCAGTGCCTGAACAACTCGACGATGGGACCCGGATTGACGTTGCCCGTGGCGGTGATGCAGCCCGCGCCGCCGCCGCGCAGCGTACGCAGCAGGAACACTTCGCTGCCTGCGAACACCTGGAAGCCGCGCGGTGCGTGGCGTTCGAGCATGGCGGAGGTGTTGTTCCAGTCGCCGGAGCTGTCCTTCACGCCGGCCACGATGCCGGGGTAGCGGTCGAGCAGGCGGTCGATCAGGTCGAGGCTGATGGGCACCTGGGCCACAGGCGGGATGTGGTACAGGTAGATGCGCAGACGTTCGTCGGCCACGCCTTCGATCAGGCCGGCGAAGTAGCGGAACAGGCCTTCGTCGCTGACGCCCTTGTAGTAGAACGGCGGCAGCACCAGCACGCCGGCGCAGCCGGCCTGCACGGCGCTGCGCGTCAGGGTGATGGCATCGGGCAGCGCGCATGCGCCAGTGCCGGGCATGAGCGCCGAAGGTTCGACGCCGGCCGCCAGCAGGGCCTCGAGCAGTTGCTGCTTCTCGGCCACCGTCAGCGAGTTCGCCTCGGAGTTGGTGCCGAACACGGCCAGTCCCACGTCCTGGTTGCGCAGCCAGCGGCAATGCTTGACGAAGCGTTCGGCGCTGGGGCGGCCCGCGGCGTCGAACGGGGTGAGTACGGGCGAGAATACGCCGGAAAGTCCTGTGGTCTGTGTCATTGCAAGTCTCCTGGGCAACGGCAAGCGGCGCCTGCGCGGCGGTGCAGACATCGATTCTGGCACCATGCGGGTATGCGCGAAAAGCCGCTTGTGCAGCTTTCAGAACATAGAATTATTGGGGTCTGTTGCGCGCTGCACGAGGCTCGAAGGAGACGAGCCGGTGGAGACGCAATTTCTGCAGAGTTTCGTGTCGGTGGTCGAGGCCGGGTCGCTGGCCGAGGCGGCGCGCCGCCTGGACCTGACGCCGGCGGCCATTGCGGCGCGCGTGCGGGCGCTCGAGCAAGACCTGGGCACGCCGCTGGTGCGCCGCGCCGGCCGCCACGTGAAGCCCACCGAGGCAGGACTGCGCATGCTGGAACGCGCCCGCCTGGTGCTGCGCGATGTGCGCGACCTGCGCGCCAGCGCACGCGACGATGCCCCGCTGGGCGAGTTGCGCGTGGGTGTGTCGGTATCGGCGCTGACCGGCGTGATGCCGCCGGTGCTGACGCAGCTGTATCGGCGCTATCCCAAGCTGGCGGTGTATGTCGAACCCGGCACGTCAAGCCACCTTTATCACCGCATGATGGGCGGGCACGTCGACGTCGCGTTCATCGTGCAGCCCCAGTTCGCGCTGCCCAAGGGCTATGCGTGGCGTACGGTCGCCGAAGAGCCGCTGGTGGTGCTGGCGCCGCACGGCTCCGCCTCGCGGGACGCGCATGCGCTGATGGCCGAGCAACCCTTCATACGTTACGACCGCGCGGCCTGGGGCGGGCGACTGGCCGACCGCTACCTGCGCCAGCACGGCATCCGGCCGCGCGAGCGCCTGGAAATCGACGGGTTGATGGCAATCGCCAGCATGGTGCGCGAAGGGCTGGGCGTGTCGCTGGTGCCGGACTGGGCGCCGGAGTGGCTGGACAGCATAGGCATCGTGCGCGTGCCGCTGCTGGGGCCGGCGCCGCTGCGGCGCATGGGAATCGTATGGGCAACGCAGACGCCGCATGCCGCGCTGGCCGAAGCCTTCGTTGCGGCCACGGAGGCGGCGATGGCGATGGCCCGCCCGCCTGGTATGCCTTGACCTGCGTATAGCCCGACGACCAAGGGAGAAGGAGCCCGCCGCTCGCCCGACACGGAGTCGAATCGGACGTTCTAGAGGATCACCGTTCGGGCAGGCCGCTTCAACGTCGCGCCAGCCTGAAATCCACCTGTTCCGGCCGCCCTTCGAGATGCAGCGTGGCCGTGGCCGGCGGCGTCTCGGCCACCAGCTTGCCGCCCCGCCATACCTTCAGCCGGGTCGCGCCCAGCCGGATCGCCTCGACGGGATCCGAGGCTTGCAGCAGCACCATGTCGGCGCGCTTGCCCACCGCGATGCCGGTGTCGTCCAGTCCGAGGATGGCGGCCGGCGTGGTGGTGACGGCCTCGAAACAGGCGCGCATGCCGTCGCGGCTGGTCATCTGCGCCACGTGCAGGCCCATGTGCGCGACTTCCAGCATGTCGCCCGATCCCATGCTGTACCAGGGGTCCATCACGCAGTCGTGGCCGAAGGCCACCGGCACGCCGGCGGCCAGCAGTTCGGGCACGCGCGTCATGCCGCGCCGTTTGGGATAGGTGTCGTGACGACCCTGCAGCGTGATGTTGATCAGCGGGTTGGCGATGGCCGCCACGCCGGCCTCGCGGATCAGCGGGATCAGCTTGGAGACGTAGTAGTTGTCCATCGAATGCATGGACGTCAGGTGCGAGCCGGTGATGCGGCCCTGCAGGCCCAGGCGCTGCGCCTGGCAGGCCAGCGACTCGATGTGGCGCGACAGCGGGTCGTCGGTTTCGTCGCAATGCATGTCCACCCGCAGGCCGCGTTCCGCGGCCAGTTCGCACAGGATGCGCACCGACTCGGCGCCATCAGCCATGGTGCGCTCGAAATGCGGGATGCCGCCCACCACGTCCACGCCCATGTCCAGCGCGCGCTTCAGGTTGTCCAGCGCGCCGGGCGAGCGCAGCACGCCGTCCTGCGGAAAGGCGACCAGCTGCAGGTCGAGGTAGGGACGCACGCGCTCGCGCACGTGCAGCAGCGCCTCGACGGCCAGGAGGCGCGGGTCGCACACGTCGACATGGGTGCGGATGGCCAGGAGGCCGCGCGCCACGGCCCAGTCGCAATAGGCCAGCGCGCGTTCGACCAGGGCATCCTGCGTCAGCTGCGGCTTCAGCTCGCCCCACAGCGAGATGCCCTCGAGCAGCGTGCCGGACTGGTTCACGCGCGGCAGGCCGTACGACAGCGTGGAATCCATGTGGAAGTGCGCATCGACGAAGGGCGCGGACAGCAGCTGGCCGGCGGCGTCGACGGTCTGGCCGGCATCGGCGGGCAGCGAGGGCTCGATGGCGGCGATGCGGCCGGCGGACACGCCGACGTCGACGAGGCCGCGCCCGTCGGGCAGCATGCAGCGGGTGATGAGCAGGTCGAAAGTCATGGGTACGGAATCGGGATCAGCGTTCGCCCTTGCGGTAGGGCTTCATCAGCGCCTGCGGATACGCGGCGCGGCGCGCCATCACCACCAGGGCCAGGATGGAAAGAATATACGGCAGCATCAGGTAGACCTGGTACGGCAGCTCGGGCAGGCCGGGCAGCGAGGTCGCGCCCTGCTGCAGCCGCAGCTGCAGCGCATCGAAGAAGGCGAACACCAGCGCGCCCAACAGGGCCTTGCCGGGCCGCCAGGACGCGAACACGACCAGCGCCACGCAGACCCAGCCGCGGCCGTTCACCATGTTGAAGAAGAAGGCGTTGAAGGCCGCCAGCGTGAGGAAGCTGCCGGCCAGGCCCATCAGCGCAGAGCCCGCCACCACCGCGCCGGTGCGCAGCCGCGCCACGGACAGGCCCTGGCCTTCGGCCGCGGCGGGGTTCTCGCCCACCATGCGCACCGCCAGGCCGAGCGGCGTGCGGTTCAGCACCCAGGCCACCAGCGGCACGGCGGCCAGCGCCAGCAGCGTCAACGGCGTCTGGCCCGCCAGGGCGGGCCCGATAATGGGGATGTCGGCCAGGAACTTCATCTCGCCGAACGGCTGAATGGTGGGCGGCGTATTGACGCTGGGAAACGTGACGCGATAGGCGAAGTAGCTGAGGCTGGTCGCCAGCATGGTGACGCCCAGGCCCGAGACGTGCTGCGACAGGCCCAGGCCCACGGTAAGCGCCGCGTGCAGCAGGCCGAACACGGCGCCCGCCGCCGCGGCCGCCAACAGGCCGACGTACAGCGGGGCGCCCAGGTACACCACCAGCCATCCGCTGAACGCGCCGGCCACCATGATGCCTTCGATGCCCAGGTTCAGCACGCCGGCGCGCTCGCATAGCAGCACGCCCAGCGTGCCCAGGATCAGCGGCGTGGCCAGCCGCAGCACGGCCACCCAGAGCGGGGCCGAGCCCAGCAGTTCTATCCATTCCATCGTGGCGGCCTCAGGGATTGCGGCGCAGGCGGTACTGCGCGAACAGCGTCGCCACCAGCATGGCCAGCAGCGCGACGGCGACGATGACGTCGGCGATGTAGTTGGGCACGGCCACCGCGCGGCTCATGCTGTCGGCGCCGACCAGCATGCCGGCCACGAACACACTGGCCGCCACCACGCCCAGCGGATGCAGGCCCGCCAGCATGGCGACCACCACGCCGCTGTAGCCGTAGCCGGGCGACATGTCCAGCGTGACATAGCTGGTGCGGCCGGCCACTTCGATGGCGCCGGCCAGGCCAGCCAGCGCGCCGGACAGCATGGCCGTGCACAGCATCACGCGCTGCACCGGCAGGCCAAGAAAGCGCGCGGCATGCGCGTTGGCGCCCACCGAGCGCATCTGGAACCCGAACACGGTGTAGCGGTTGACCAGCCACAGGGCCACCGCCAGGCCCACGCCCCACAGCAGGCCCGTGTGGGCGCGCGTGCGTTCGATCAGCTTGTCCAGCTCCAGGCCGCTGTCCAGCGCCACCGATTGCGGCCAACCCATGGCCATGGGATCTTTCATGGGACCGTCCAGCATCATCGACACGAACAGCAGCACGATGAAGTTGCCCAGCAGCGTGGTGACCACCTCGTCCACGCCCAGGCGAGCCTTCAGCAGCGCGGGTATCAGCAGCAGCAGCGCGCCGGCCAGCGCGGCCGTCGCCATCATTCCGCCGAACAGCAAGGGCGTGGGCACGTCGAAGGCGGCGCCGCCATGCATGCCGCCCACGGCCACCGCGGCCAAGGCGCCCATGTACAGCTGCCCCTCGGCGCCGATGTTGTACAGGCGCGCCCGGAAGGCCACGGCGCAGGCCAGGCCGGTCAGCATCAGCGGAGTGGCGCGCGTCAACGTCTCGGAAAGCGCGAAGCGCGAGCCGAAGGCGCCTTCGAACAGCAGGGCATAGGTGCGGCCGACGGGCGCGCCGGCCCAGGCCACCAGCAGCATGCCCACCAGCAGGGTGCACGCCACGGCGGCCAGCGGCGCCGTGGCCAGCGCCAGCCGGCTCGGATCGGCGCGGCGTTCCAGGGTGTACTTCATCATTGCAGGGTGTCTTCCTTCGGGGGCGTGCCGGTCATGGCCAGGCCGACCGTGGCCGGCGTCCATTGCGCCGTGGGCCGCACGTCCACCAGCCTGCCGCCGCACAGCACGGCGATGCGGTCGGCCAGCGCGAATATCTCTTCCAGGTCTTCGGAGACCAGCAGGATGCCGGCCCCGCGTTCGCGGGCGGCCAGCAGCTGCTCGCGTACGTAGGCCACCGCGCCGATGTCCAGGCCCCAGGTGGGCTGGTCGGCCACGATGAGGCGCGGTTCGCGCAGCAGCGCGCGGCCCAGCACCAGCTTCTGCATGTTGCCGCCCGACAGGCTGCGGGTGCGCACGTCCAGCGAGGCGGCGCGCACGTCGAAACGGCTGGCCAGGCGCTTCGCATGTTCGCGGGCGGCACGTGCGCGCACCAGGCCCCAGCGCGCATAGCGCGGATCGTGCAGGTCCTCGACGATGGCGTTTTCCCACACGGGGTTGTCGCCGATCACGCCTTCATGGTGGCGGTCTTCGGGGATGCGGCCCACGCCGGCCACGGTCCAGCCCGCGGGCGTGGATGGCGCCAAGGCGCTTTCGGGTCCCAGCCGGATGGCGCCCTCGGAAGGCTCGCGCAGCCCCGTCAGCAGCGACACCAGCGCCTGCTGGCCGTTGCCCGCCACGCCTGCCACCGCCACGATCTCGTGCGCGTGCACGGTCAGGTCCAGCGGATGCAGCAGCGGCACGCCTCCGCGCCCGTCTCGTACACCCACCTGCGACAGACGCACCACCGGCGCGGCCTGCTGCGCGGCCGTGGCGGCCTGCGCGCGCGGCAGCACCACCTTGCGGCCCACCATGAGTTCGGCAAGCTCTGCCGCATTGGTGCCCGCGGTGGCGCGCTCCGCCACCAGCCTGCCCTGGCGAAGCACGGCCACGCGCTGCGACACGGCCATCACCTCGTCCAGCTTGTGCGAGATGAAGATCACCGCCAGGCCCTGCGCCACGAACTCGCGCAGCGTGGCGAACAGTGCCTGCGATTCCTGCGGCGTCAGCACCGCGGTGGGCTCGTCCAGGATCAGCACGCGCGCGCCGCGGTACAGCGCCTTCAGGATCTCGACGCGCTGTTTCTCGCCTACCGACAGCGTGCCCACGCGCGCGTCCGGAGCCACGGACAGGCCGAAGCGCTGGCCCAGCTCTGCCAGCCTGGCGCGCGCCTGGCGCCGGCGCGAGGCCGGCCGCCACAGCGATTCGGTGCCGACCATCACGTTGTCCAGCACCGTCATGTTGTCGGCCAGCGTGAAGTGCTGGTGCACCATGCCGATGCCCGCGGCCAGCGCGGCGTCGGGGCGACCCGCCGGCAGCGACTGCCCGAACACCTCGATGCTGCCGGCGTCGGCCACATAGTGGCCGAACAGGATGGACACCAGCGTGGACTTGCCGGCGCCGTTCTCGCCCAGCAGGGCCAGCACCTCGCCCGGCGCCAGCGACAGCGACACGTCGTCGTTGGCGGTCAGGCTGCCGAAGCGCTTGGTGATGCCGGTCAGGCGCAGCGCGGCGGGCTGCTGCGTCATTTGGCGGTCGACTTGGGTTCGCTGTCGACGACCTTCACGACGAAGCTGCCGTCCAGGATGGCCTGCTGCCTGGCCTGCACCTTGGCCATGACCTCGGCGGGCACCTTGCCCTCGAACGTGCCCAGCGGCGCCAGCTCGGAGCCCTTGTGCTTCATCATCGAGTAGTGGCCGTAGTCTTCGGCCTTGAACGTGCCGGCCTTCACCTGCGACAGCGCCTGCGCGATGGTCGGCTCCATGTTCCACAGGGCCGATGCCACCACGGTGTCGGGATACTGCGACTGCGTGTTGACGACGTTGCCGATGGCGAGCTTGCCGCGCTCTTTCGCGGCATCCGATACGCCGAAGCGTTCGGCATACAGCACGTCCGCGCCCTTGTCGATCATGGCGAAGGCCGCTTCCTTGGCCTTGGGGGGATCGAACCACGAGCCGATGAAGCTGACGGTGAACTCGACCTGCGGATCGATTTCCTTGGCGCCGGACATGAAGGCCTGCATCAGGCGGTTGACCTCGGGGATGGGATAGCCGCCCACCAGGCCGATGCGATGCGTCTTGGTCATGCCGCCGGCGATCATGCCGGTGAGATAGGCGGGTTCCTGGATGTAGTTGTCGAACACCGAAAAGTTGGGCGCCTGCGGCTTGCCCGAGGAACCCATCAGGAAGGCGGTGGCGGGATAGTCCTTGGCGACCTTGCGCGCGGCGGACTCGACCGCGAAGGCCTCGCCCACGATGAACTTGTTGCCCTGCTCGGCGTACTGGCGCAGCACGCGCTCGTAGTCGGCGTTGCTGACGTTTTCGGAGAACGCATATTCGATCTCGCCGCGGTCGCGGGCGGCGTTCAGCGCCTTGTGGATGCGCGACACCCACTGCTGCTCCACCGGCACGGTGTAGACCGCGGCCACCTTGACCTTGGCCGGCGCCTGCGCGTGCGCGGCCGAGGCGGCCAGGACGACGCCGGCGGCCAGGCCCAGCTTGAGCAGGGCGCGGCGAGCGGATCCGGGCACGGAAGAGGAGAACCGGGTTGTCATGGAAGGAGGCTCCTAGGAATTCGATGGGATAGCGGGCCCAGTGCCCGTCCGCATGAAAAAGCAAGTTGTATGCCATCCGCGCTGTCCCGTTTCCGGGCTGCCGGCGCGACGGCAAACGACGGCATGCACCGCGGCGGCGAATGATACGCCTGTCGCCGCCCCACGGGTGTGCATGTCGGCACCCTGGTGGTGAAACGAATGGTGCGGGCTCGTACCCACGCCGCGCCCAGGGCCTATGCGTCTACGCATGCGGCATCGGACCTAGAATGCGGATTCCCTTCGCGAGTGCCGTGGCCTTTCCATGCAAGACATCCAAACCCTGCTGCAGCTGTACGGCGGCTGGCTGGTCTTCTTCAACGTGCTCGTCGAGCAGGCGGGCCTGCCCATTCCGGCCTATCCCATGCTGATCGCCGCGGGCGCGGCGGCGCAGAGCGTGGGCGGCTGGCTGGCCGTGTGGCTGCTGGCCTCGCTGGCCTGCCTGTTGGCCGACAGCGCCTGGTACCTGGCCGGCCAGCGCTATGGCGGCCGCCTGCTGGGGCTGGCCTGCAAGGTCTCGCTGTCGCAGGACTCGTGCATCCGCCAGACCCAGAAGCTGTACCTGCGCGTGGGCGTGCGTTCGCTGCTGGTCTGCAAGTTCCTGCCGGGGGCGGGCGCGCTGTCCACGATCATGGCCGGGCTCACCGGCACGCCGTATCGCCGGTTCCTGGCGTACGACCTGGCGGGTTCGCTGATCTGGGCGGCCTCCGGCCTCTTGGCCGGCGCGCTGTTCAAGGACCTGGTCAACGATCTGCTGGACCTGCTCGACCGCTATGGCGCGTACGGGCTGCTGTTGATTGCCGCGGCGCTGGCGCTGTACGTCGTCGTGCGCGGACTGCGCCGCTGGGTGCTGGTGCGCAGCCTGCGCAGTGTGCCGCGGCTGTCGGTCGACGAGCTGCTGCAATGGCAGGCCGACGGACGGACCCCCGTGGTCATCGACGTGCGTGCCGGCCTGGCGGATGCCACGCCGCGCATACCCGGCGCCCTCATCCTGGACACCGAGGCGCAGCTGGCCGACCTGGATCTGGACCCGGCGCAAGGCCGCATCGTCATCTATTGCGCGTGTCCCAACGAGATCTCCGCGGCGCGCCTGGCCGCGCGGCTGCGCGCGGCGGGGTACCGCCACATCTGGGCGCTGCGCGGCGGCTACGAGGCGTGGGAGCGCGCGGCGCATTCCGCTGCTGCCCATCCCGACGCGGCGCCCGCCCGGCGCGGCGCATAATGGCGGCGCGGCCGGGACGACGCGGCCGCGCCTTTACGGAGAAGACAATGCGGATGTTGGTCCTGGGTGCTGGCGGCACCGGCGGATACTTCGGCGGACGCGCGGCGCAGGCCGGCGCCGACGTGACCTTCCTGGTGCGCGAGGCGCGTGCCGAGCGGCTGCGGCGCGACGGGCTGCGCATCAAGAGCCCGCGCGGCGACGCCACGCTGCAGCCCAAGCTGGTGCTGGCCGACGCGGTGGGCGGCCCGTATGACGTGGTGATGCTCAGCTGCAAGGCCTATGACCTGGACAGCTCCATCGAGGCGATCCGGCCCGCGATGGGAGAGCACACCGTGGTGCTGCCCATCATGAACGGCGTGCGCCAGTACGACGTGCTCGATTCGGCCTTCGGCGCGCAGCGCGTGCTGGGCGGACTGTGCCAGATCTCGGCCACCATCGGGCCCGAGGGCGAGATCGTGCACATGGGCCAGCATGCCAACCTGGTCTACGGCGAGCGCGCCGGGCAGGTGCGCAGCGAGCGCTGCGTCGCGATCGAGCAGGCGCTGGCCGGCGTGGATTTCTCCGCCCGCCTCAGCGACGCCATCTACCAGGACATCTGGGAAAAGTACGTCTTCCTGACCGCGCTGGCGGCCTCGACCTGCCTGATGCGCGGCACGGTCGGCCAGATCGTCTCGTCCGACGATGGCGAAGCCTTCATGCGCGCGCTGCTGCGCGAGACGCAGCAGGTGGCCGCGGCCAACGGCCATCCCGTGCGCGCCGCGGCCGATGCCGCCGCCCTGAAATCGCTGACCGACGCATCGTCGAACGTCACCGCTTCGATGTTCCGCGACCTGAGCCAGGGCGGCAAGGTCGAGGCCGAACACTTGATCGGCGACATGGTCCGGCGCGCCGCCTCGCTGGGGTTGGACACCCCCTATCTGCGCGTGGCCAACACCCACCTGCAGGTCTACCAGGCGCGCCGCGCCGCGAATCAATGAACGGTTTCGAACCCGTCGAACTGACGCGGGCCTATCTGCTGCTCAACCACGGCCCGACCGTACTGGTTTCCAGCGCGCACGAGGGCGAGCAGAACGTGATGGCCGCGGCCTGGGCCATGCCGCTGGATTTCGACCCGCCCAAGGTGCTGGTCGTCATCGACAAGAGCACGCGCACGCGCGCGCTGGTCGAGGCCTCGGGTGAGTTCACCCTGTGCGTGCCGCCTCGCGAACAGGCCGAGGCCGTGCTGTTCGTGGGCTCGCATTCGGCCAGTGCCCGGCAGGACAAGCTGCAGGTCTCGGGCCTGCAGCTGCAGTCCGCCAGCCGCGTGGGCGCGCCGCTGGTGCAGGGCAGCCTGGCGTGCCTGGAATGCCGCGTGCTGCCCGAGCCGCACAACGAACAGCGCTACGACCTTTTCATCGGTGAAGTGGTGGCCGCCTGGGCCGACCCGCAGGCCTTCTCGGGCAACCGCTGGCACTTTCCCAGCGACGGGCGGCGCTCGGTCCACTACGTGGCGGGCGGCTCGTTCTTCGCAACCGGACCGGGCTTCGTCGTGCCCGGCAAGGAGTAGCTGCCATGTACCGCATCTATCTGGCCGGCTTCGATGTGTTCCGCGTCGACGCCGTGCAGCACGGCGAGCGCCTGAAGGCGCTGTGCCGCGAGCATGGCCACGAGGGGCTGTTCCCGCTGGACAAGCAGGCGCCCGAAGGCATGTCCGGCCGCGCGCTGGCCGAATGGATCTATCGCCAGAACACGGCGCTGATCCGCCAGGCCGACGTGGTTATGGCGAACCTGAATCCCTTCCGCGGCGCCGAGCCCGATTCGGGCACCGCGTTCGAAGTGGGCTATGCCGTGGCGCTGGGCAAGCCGGTGTGGGGCTATACCCGGCACGCGGGCACGTTGATCGAGCAGGTCGCCGTGGGCCCGGACCCGGCCGAGCCCACGCGCTCGCTGGACGCGCAGGGATATACCGTCGAAGACTTCGGCATGAACCTCAACCTGATGCTGGCCTGCAGCGCGCGCATCGTGGTGGGCGACGCGGCGCAGTGCCTGCGCGAGATGTCCCGGCCGCGTTGAGGCTCCCACGGCCGGGCGCGGCCGCCGGCAGCCGGCAGCCGGGTCCTTCGTAGCGGCATGCCCCCGCGCATGTGCGCGAGGTGGATGCCCGTATTCAGGCCAGCACGGCCTCGGCCGATTCCGCGGCCGGCTTGCGGGCCCGCAGATAGTCGGCCAGCTCGGCGATATGCAGCGCCACCAGGCCATGCATGGCCGCATAGCGTTCCAGCGCTGCGCCGCGCATCATGGTGCCGTCGGCGTTCATCAGTTCGCACAGCACGCCGGCCGGGCGCAGGCCGGCCAGTGTGGCCAGGTCGACCGAGCCTTCGGTATGGCCGCGCCGCGTCAGCACGCCGCCCGGCTGCGCGCGCAGCGGAAAGACGTGTCCCGGGCTGACCAGGTCGGTGCGCTGCGCGTGCGGTGCGATGGCGGCGCGGATGGTGGTGACGCGGTCGGCCGCCGACACGCCGGTGCTGACGCCCTCGCGCGACTCGATGGATACCGTGAAGGCGGTGCCGTTGCGGCTGCCGTTGCTGGACACCATGGGTGGCAGGCCCAGCCGGTCGAGCGCCTCGCCGGGCAGGCACAGGCACACGATGCCGCTGCCGTCGCGGATCAGTTGCGCCATCACGGGCACGGTGAGCTTGTCGGCTGCGACGATGAGATCGGCTTCGTTTTCACGGTCGGCATCGTCCATCAGGATGACGGGACGGCCGATGCGCAGGTGCTGCAGCGCGCGCTCGAGCCGCATGGCGAAGGGCTGCGCGTAGAGGGGAGATACGGAGGAAACGGTAGTGGACATTGAAACGCTCTCGCGAAAAAAGTGGCGAAAAACGTTTCAGGGCTACGAATAGCCGTACGCCATGCAACGGTGCGGTTACCCGCTGGACCGCCCGCAAGAACGCATGCGGAGCGCGAGGCACGCGGCCAATCCGCGAGCCCGTGCCATGTAATGGCGTGCCGGCACATCTTCTCTCATCCGGACTGTGACCGTCGGCCCTGGCATCGCACCAGATCTGCTGACCCCGCGATCCGAAGGACCACGGGCGCTCGCGGGCTCGCCGCATTGCGCGGCATACCGCCGGTGGGGAATTTCGCCCCGCCCTGAAGACGTACTGCATGGCCGCGAACGAACGCGGCTGCACGGCATTGTACGCCTGTCGCGCGGCGGGCCCGCCGGGCGCGTCAGGCTTGCTTCTTTTTCTTTTTCTTCTTGGGCAGCGCCAGCATGGTGCCGCGGCAGGAGGCCGCGCCGCACAGGCAGCGATAGCCTTCCTTCAGGGCCTTGGTGATGCGGCCGTCGAGCACGAGGCCGTAGTCGTAGAACAGTTCCTCGCCGCGCTTGATGTCGCGCAGCGCCACGACGTACACGCGCTTGCCCGCGGAGCCTTCCTGCGCTTCGCAGTTGGGTTCGCATGCGTGGTTGATCCAGCGGGCGTCGTTGCCGCGGTCGCCGCCGTCGATGACCTTGCCCGAGCTGAGCGCGAAGAAAAAGGTGTGGAACGGATCGTCGGGGTTGGTGGGATGCCGGCGGTCGGCTTCCTCCGGCGTGATGCGCCGGCCGCGATATTCGATGATGCGCGTGCCCGCGGGGATCTTGCGCGCGGCGAAGACGCCGTTGCCATGCAGCTTGGAGCGGCGCACGACGTGCCACGGTTGGACGATGTCGGAGGTCATGTGAGGCGGAAGCGGTGGGCGGAAGCGAGCGCCATTATATCGGCCGGCTTCGCGCGGCCCCAGGCGTATCGCGCACGTCATCCGCCGGTCGTATTGCAATCCGCGCCCGTGATGCGGCGCCTTATGACTCGCGCGCGGGCGGCGGCGTCAACGGCAGCCGCGATTCCTTCAGGCTGCGCAGCACGAAGCCCGACTTGCTGTGCCGGATGCCGGGGATGCGATACAGCCGCTCGCGCAGCAGCCTTTCATAGTCGCGCGTGTCGCGCACCGCGATGCGGATGTAGTAGTCGTAGTCGCCCGACACCAGAAAGGCCTCGAGCACCTCGGGAATCTCGGCCAGCGCGCGGCCGAACTCGTACAGTGTCTCCTCGCTGTGGCTTTCCAGCGTGACGTGGACGATGACCGTGTCGGTGTAGCCCAGGCTGGCGGGGTCGATGTCGACGGTGTAGCCGCGGATGACCCCCGCTTTCTCCATGCGCTTGATGCGGTTCCAGCAGGGGGTCGGCGACAACCCGACGGCCGTGCCGATGTCGTTGAGGCTGGCGCGGGCGTTGTCCTGCAGGACCTTCAAAATGGCGAGGTCGAACTTGTCGAGATTCATTTTCTTGGCTTTCGTGCAAGTAAAGAAGAATTTACTGCAATCCGGGCTGAACAGCAGAAAAGAAGATAAAAATTCTTCCCTAATCCCCATAAGATGGTCAGCATGAACGATCGTCTCTCCACCTCCGCCCTCGCCGCTCTCGACGCCGCCGACCAACCGCGCAACGGCGCGCAGATTCTTCTCGACACCCTGATCGCCTGCGGGGTCGATACGGTGTTCGGCTACCCAGGCGGCGCCGTGCTGCCTTTGTACGACGCGCTGCATGCCGAGCCGCGGCTGCGCCACGTGTTGGTGCGCCATGAGCAGGCCGCCGTGCATGCCGCCGAGGGCTACGCGCGCAGCACCGGCCGGCCCGGCGTCGTGTTCGTCACGTCGGGTCCGGGCATGGCCAACACCACCTCGGGGCTGCTGGACGCGATGTGCGATTCCATTCCGGTGCTGTGCATCAGCGGCCAGGTGGCCACGGCGGCCATCGGCACCGATGCATTCCAGGAATGCGATGCGCTGGGCATCTCGCGTTCGGTCACCAAGTGGAATACGCAGGTGCGCAGCGCAGGCGAGGTAGGCGCGGTGATCGCGCGCGCGTTCGGGCTGACCCGCGAGGGCCGCCCCGGCCCCGTGCTCGTGGATTTGCCCAAGGATGTGCAGCTGGCCATGCCCGAGCCTGGTTGCGCGGACAGCGCGGCGGCTCGGCAGCGCCGCGAGGAGGCGGAGCTGCGGGCGCGCCGGCAGGGCGGCAAGAGCGCCAACCGGCTGCCCCAGGGAGCGCTGCGCCGCGCGCTGACGCTGATCGAACAGGCCAGGCGGCCCGTGTTCTATGGCGGCGGCGGGCTGGTCAACGCCGGCCCGGCGGCTTGCGAGGCCTTTACCGCGCTGGTGCGCGCCAGCGGCGCGCCGTGCACGCTTACCTTGATGGGACTGGGCGCCTTCCCGGCCTCGGACCCGCAGTTCGTCGGCATGCTGGGCATGCACGGCACGCTGGAAGCGAACCTGGCCATGCACCAGGCTGACCTGGTGGTGTGCGTCGGCGCGCGATTCGACGACCGCATCACGGGCAAGCTGGCCGAGTTCTGCCCGCATGCGCGCAAGATCCACATCGACATCGACCCAACCTCCATCAACAAGGTCGTGCGCGTGGACGTGGCGCTGGTGGGCGATTGCCTGCCGATGCTGCAGGCGTTGAGCGCGGACATGCCGTCCCTGCCGCCTGGCCGTCTGAACGACTGGTGGCGCCGCATCGAGGGCTGGCGCGCGCGCCGCTGCCTGGACTACCCCCCGAGCGCCACGGCCATCCTGCCGCAACAGCTGATGCAGCGCCTGGACGCGGCGCTGGCCGGCCGCGACGCCATCGTCTCGACCGACGTGGGGCAGCACCAGATGTGGGCCGCGCAGTACCTGCGCTTCGATCGTCCCAACCGCTGGCTGACCTCGGGCGGCGCGGGCACGATGGGCTATGGCGTGCCGGCCGCCATCGGCGCGCAGATCGCGCATCCCGGCCGCACCGTGGCCTGCGTCAGCGGCGATGCATCGGTGCTGATGAACATCCAGGAGCTTTCCACGGCGGTACAGCACCGTGCGCCGGTCAAGGTGGTGTTGTGCAACAACGGCTACATGGGCATGGTGCGCCAGTGGCAGGAGCTGATCCACGGCGGACGCTACAGCCACAGCTACAACGAGGCCCTGCCCGATTTCGTGGCGCTGGCGAGGGCATTCGGATGGGGCGCGGCCCGTGTCGAGGATCCGGCGCAGCTGGACGCCGCGCTGGCGCAATGCCTGGCCTACGACGGCCCGTTCTTCCTGGACGTGGTGGTGCACGGGCAGGAGAACTGCTTTCCGATGATGCCCGCCGGACACGGCCACCATCGCATGATGCTGGCCGAAGGGGTGTGGTACGAGCCTGATGAGTTCGACGCCTAGGGGCTGTTGAAGGGCCCTGGCGTCCGTTGCCGACCTAGAGTTCGGGCGGGTGTTCGGCCAGCTCGCGCTGCACCCACCCCGCCATGGCCAGCAGGCCGTGGTCATGGTTGATATTGCCGATGGCCTGCAGGCCTACCGGCAGGCCCTGTGGCCCCTGTGCGAACGGCAGGTGCACCGTGGGCACCCCTGCCAGCGTCCAGCCGCGGCAGAACTGCGGATCGCCGGTGCCCTGCTCGAAGAACGGCGCTTCGCCAGCCGCGCTGGGAGCCAGCACCAGGTCGTACGTATCGAACCATGCGTGGATGCGCGCGGTTACCTGGGCGGCGCGTGCGCGCAGCGTCAGATAGTCGGCGGACGAGATGCGCATGCCGGCCTCGAGCACGGCCTGCAGCTTGGTGCTGAGCTGCGAGCCATAGGCCCGGCGCTCATAGGCCAATGACTGCGACGCCTCGAACGCCATGATGTCGGCGTGCAGCTGCACGATCGCGCAGTCTTCCGCGGGCAGCGCCATTTCCTCCACGCGCGCCCCGGCGGCCGACAACACGCGCGCGGCATGCTCGTACGCCGTGCGCGTTTCGGGCAGCGTGTGGCGCCATTGCAGCGTGCGGAACATGCCGATCCGCGGCTTCGCGTCGTAGTCCAGCTGGCGCAGCCGTTCGTCGCGCAGCAGCACCGAGGCCAGCAGGCCGATGTCTTCCACCGATCGCGCGAAGCCGCCGATGGTGTCCAGGGTGTCGGCCAGGTTCTTCATGCCGGCGCGCGGCACGCGCGCGAAACTGGGCTTGAAGCCCACGATGCCGCAATACGCGGCGGGGCGGATGATGGAGCCGGCCGTTTGCGTGCCCAGGGCCAGAGGCACCATGTCGTCGGCCACCGCCGCGGCAGAGCCGCTGGACGAGCCGCCGGGCGTGTACGCCGGGTTGCGCGGATTGCGGGTGGGGCCGGGCGTGTAGGTGGCGAATTCGGTGGTGACGGTCTTGCCCAGCACCAGCGCGCCGGCATCGCGGCACAGCGCGACGCACGCCGCGTCGGCATGGGGTTGGTGGCGGTCGTAGATGCTGGATCCGTAGCGGGTCGGCAGGTCGTGGGTGTCGAAGATGTCTTTCACGCCCAAGGGCAGCCCGTGCAGTACGCCGCGCACGGCCCCGCGGTCCAGCGCCTGGGCCTGCGCGATGGCCGCTGGCGCATCCACCACAACCCATGCCTGCACCTGCGGCTCGCGCTGCTCGATGCGCGCCAGGCAGGCGCGCACGAGCTGCTCGGCGCTGAGTTCGCGGCGGTTGAGCAGGCGCGCCGCTTCGAGCGCGCCCAGCTTGTTCAGTACAGCGGCCATCCCGTTTTCCCCAACGAGTGTTCTGTTCTATTTCGCGTGCTGATACGGATGCGGGCGCATGGCGTGCCGTCCATACCGGTCGTATGTGACTCCAGTGTAGAAGCAAGCACTATGTTGCGCAAAGCATACGACGGCATGTCGACATGCCGTATCGGCTTTTCGGTCAAGCAAACGCCGTACCTGATGCCGCGCCATACTGACACGCGCTTGTCATGCTGGGCCATTAAATTTGAAAACGTTTTCATATGGGCTGCCGCCGTGACCCGCAAAACATCCCCCCGTCCGTCCATTGTAGAAGTGGCCCGCAAGGCCGGCGTTTCGCCCGCCACGGTCTCGCGCGCATTCAACCAGCCGGGGCTGCTCAGGCCGGACACGTTGGCGCGCATCGAGGCGGTGGCGCGCCAGGATGGCTTCCGTCCCAACCGCGTAGGTCGCAGCCTGCGGGCGGGCAGCACGCGCACGATCGGACTGCTGCTGCCCACGCTGACCAACCCGGTGTTCGCGGATTGCTTCGAGGGCGCCGAGCAGCATGCGCGCGAGGCCGGCTACAGCGTCATGGTAGCCACCACGGGTTACGTCCCGGCTACCGAAGCCCGGATGGTGCAGGGGCTCATCGACCATCAGGTGGATGGTCTCATTCTTACGGTGGGCACCCCCGCGCGCAACGCCACGCTGGCCGCGCTGCAGGATGCCGGCATGCCGCACGTGCTGGCCTACAACGAGTCTTCGGCCCATTCTTTCGTGTCGGTCGACAACCGCGCGGCGGCGCGCGAGATGGTGGGCAGCCTGGCCGCGCTGGGCCATCGCCGCATCGCCATCGTCACCGGTCCGCTGGCCGCATCCGACCGCGCGCGACGCCGGCTCGAGGGCGCGCGCGCCGCGGCGCGCCAGCACGAGCTCGAGCCGCTCGGCCATCTCATCATGCCCGCCCATACGGCCGCCAGCGCGGACATCCTGCGCGAGGCGCTGGCCGGTCCCGCGGCGCCCACCGCGCTGTTCTGTTCCAACGACCTGCTGGCCACCTCCGTGATCTCGCATCTGGTGGCGCTGGGCCTGCGCGTGCCGCAGGACGTATCGGTGTGCGGCTTCGACGGCGTGGCCATCGGCGCGCTGATGGTGCCGCCGCTGACGTCGGTGGAGCAGCCCAGCCGGCAGATCGGCGCCACGGCCTGCGCGCAGCTGCTGGCGCAGCTGGAGGGCCGGCCCACCGAATCCGTGCGGCTGCCGCACCGCATTCTCCCCGGGGGCACGGTCGCCGCGCCGGCCCCGATCACGCGTCCCACGAGGAAATCCCGCAAATGAAACGCTTACTGAAAACCGCGCTGCGCTGCACGCTGGCCGCGTTGGCGATCGGCGCCGGCGCCGCGCAAGCCCAGACCGCCGTCTGCTACAACTGTCCGCCCGAATGGGCCGACTGGGCCGCGCAGATCCAGGCCATCAAGAAGGCCACCGGCATCACCGTGCCGCCGGACAACAAGAACTCCGGCCAGGCGCTGGCGTCGATGGCGGCGGAGCGCGCCAATCCGGTGGCCGACGTCGTGTATTACGGCGTCACGTTCGGCATCCAGGCCGACAAGGACGGGCTGGTTCAGCCCTACAAGCCCGCCAACTTCGACCGCATTCCCGAAGGCATGAAGGATCCCTCGGGCAAGTGGTTCGCCATCCATTCGGGCACGCTGGGCTTCATGGTGAACGTCGACGCGCTGCGCGGCAAGCCCGTGCCCAAGTCGTGGGCAGACCTGGCCAAGCCCGAGTACCGCGGCATGGTGGGCTACCTGGATCCGGCCTCTGCGTTTGTCGGCTACGTCGGCGCCGTGGCGGTCAACCGCGCGCTGGGCGGCACGCTGCAGAACTTCGACCCGGGCATCGCGTGGTTCAAGAAGATGCAGGCCAACAGCCCCATCGTGCCGAAGCAGACCGCTTACGCGCGCGTGCTGTCAGGCGAGATCCCCATCCTGGTCGACTACGACTTCAACGCCTACCGCGCCAGGTACAAGGACGGCGCCAACGTGGCGTTCGTGATCCCGGCCGAGGGCACCATCGCCGTGCCGTACACCATGAGCCTGGTGGCCGATGCGCCGCACGCCGACAACGGCCGCAAGGTGCTGGACTTCACGCTGTCGGACGAAGGCCAGGCGATCTGGGCCAATGCCTTCCTGCGTCCGGTGCGCCCCGAGACCATTTCGGCCGAGGCCCAGAAGAAGTTCCTGCCCGCCGCCGAATACGCGCGCGCCGGCACGGTGGACTACGCCGAAATGGCGGCGGTGCAGCGCGCCTTCGCCGAGCGCTACACCAAGGAAGTCAACTGACGATGGCAAGCCGCGGCTGGATAGCGTTCGCCGCGCCCGCCGCGGCTCTCTTCCTGGCGTTCTGGCTGCTGCCGATGGCGGGGCTCGCCGTGATGGGCGGGCGCACCGTCGACGGACAATCGGCCTACGTCGCGGTGCTGACAAGCCCGCGCTACTGGCGCAGCCTGTTCAACACGGCGGCGCTGTCGTTGGGTGCCACGCTGGCCACGCTGCTCATCGCGCTGCCCGTGGGGCGTTTCCTGGCGTGGCATCGCAGCTTCCGCGGGCGCCGCGTGCTGGTGGCGTTGCTGGCTTTTCCGCTGGCCTTTCCGGGCGTGGTGGTCGGCTTTCTCATCATCCTGCTGGCGGGACGCCAGGGCGTGTTCGGCACCGTCAGCCAGTGGGTGGGGGCCGAACCGGTGGTGTTCGCCTATGGCATGGGCGGACTGTTCCTGGGGTACCTGTATTTCTCGCTGCCGCGCACCATCGGCATGATCTCGGCCGCGGCCGAGCAGATCGACACCAGCCTGCTCGAGGCCGCCCGCACGCTGGGCGCCTCGCCGTGGCGCCGCTTCGCGGACGTGGAGCTGCCCGCGCTGGCGCCCGCGCTGATCGGCGCGGGCGCGATGAGCTTCGCCACCAGCATGGGCGCCTTCGGCACCGTGTTCACGCTGGGCACGCGCATCGACGTGCTGCCGCTCACCATTTACAACGAGTTCACCAACTACGCCAACATCCCCGTGGCCGCCGCGTTGTCGGTGGTGCTGGGCCTGGCGACCTGGGCGGTGCTGTATGTGGCGCACAGCCTGGCCGGCGCGCGCGCCGGCGCGGCGGCCTGACCCGCGAAGGCAACATCATGTCCACGACTTCGCTGCATTCGAAAACCGATATGCGTCTTGGCCTGGCCGTTACGCTGGCCGTGGCCGCCTTTCTCATCGGTCCGGTGGTCTTGTCGGTGCTGGCCGGGCTGACGCGCAATTACTTCGTCGGCCTGTCCAGCGGCCTGACGCTGCGCTGGGTGGCGCAGGTGTGGGACCTGTATGCCGACACCATCTGGCGTTCGCTGGCGGTGGCGGTGCTGACCTTGGTCGTGTGCACGCTGGTCGGCGTGCCCGCCGCCTGGGTCCTTACGCTGCATCGCGGCCGCGTGGCGCGCGCGCTGGAAGAGCTGCTGACGCTGCCCGTGGCCGTGCCGGGGCTGGCTTCGGCCCTGGCGCTGATCGTGTCGTGGGGCACGCTGCCCGGCCTGCGCGGCAGCACGGCATTCATCGTCATCGGCCATGTGCTGTTCACGCTGCCGTTCATGGTGCGCGCGGCGCGCGCCAGCATGGCGGGCGCCGGCCTGGCCGCCCTGGACGAGGCCGCGGCCACGCTCGGCGCATCGCGCATGCGCCGCTTCATGGACATCGTGGTGCCCAATGCGGCGCCCGGCATCGTCACGGGCGGGCTGACGGTGCTGACGCTTTCCATTGGCGAATTCAACCTGACCTGGCTGTTGCACACGCCTCTTACCAAGACCCTGCCCGTGGGCCTGGCCGACAGCTATGCGTCGATGCGGCTCGAGGTCGCATCGGCCTACACCCTGGTCTTCCTGCTGATGCTGATGCCCTTGCTGGTCGGCCTGCAGTGGCTGGCCAGACAAGGCCGGCAGCGCGAGCCGCGCGCCGGCGAACCTGGATCGTCCCGATGAGCAACACCGTTTCAATCACCTTGCAGCAGTGCGCCAAGACGTGGCCCGACGGCACGCGTGCGCTGCAGCCGCTGGACCTGCACGTGCCCGGCGGCGAGATCCTGGCGCTGCTGGGCCCTTCGGGCTGCGGCAAGACCACGCTGCTGCGCCTGGTATGCGGCCTGGAGCAGGCGGATGCCGGCGGCCGCATCGTGTATGGCGACGAGGAGGTCACCGCGCAGCCGCCCGAGGCGCGCGGCGTGGGCGTGGTGTTCCAGAACTACGCGCTGTTTCCCAACATGACGGTGGCGGACAACGTGGGCTATGGCCTGCGTGTGCGCGGCCACGATGCGGCCGCGCGCGCGCGCCGCGTGCGCGAGATGCTGGAGCTGGTGCGCATGCACGAGTACGCCGGCCGCGCCGTCACGCAGTTGTCCGGCGGCCAGCGCCAGCGCGTGGCGCTGGCGCGCGCCCTGGCCATCGAGCCGCGCGTGCTGCTGCTGGACGAACCATTGACGGCGCTGGACGCCAAGCTGCGCGAGCACCTGCGCGTCGAGCTGTCGCAGATGCTGCGCCATCTGGGCATCACCACGCTGATCGTCACGCATGACCAGGACGAGGCCATGATGCTGGGCGACCGCATCGCCGTCATGTCCGCCGGCCGGATCGAGCAGATCGGCACCGCCGAGGTCCTGTATCGCCGGCCGGACACCGCGTTCGTGGCCGATTTCCTCGGAACCCTGTGCCGCTTGCGCGCCGATACGCAGGGGAGCATGCTGGTGCCGGGCGTGGAGAGCGTGTCCTTCCGCCCGCACCAGGCCGTGCTGCAGCCGCCGCATCCCGATGCCCTGCAGGGCCGCGTGCTGGCGCGGTTTTTCCTGGGCGCGTCGGTGCGCTACGAGATCGGACTGGACGATGGCCAGCGCTTCGCCGTCGTCGCGGCGCCCGACAGCGCCTACCAGCCCGGGCAACCGGTCAGCGTACGACTGATTCTTTGATCGACCGATCGATACTGATGGAGCGCGAGATGCTTATTGCGCAGATTACCGACCTGCATATCCGCATGCCCGGCCAGAAGGCCTACCGCGTGGTCGAGACCGACCGCTACCTGCCGCCCGCCGTGGCGGCCCTGAACGCGCTGGACCCTGCGCCCGACGTGGTGATGATCAGCGGCGACCTGACCGACTTCGGCCGCGAGGCCGAGTATGCCCACCTGAAGGGCATGCTGGACCGCCTGGCCGCGCCGTACTACCTGCTGCCGGGCAACCACGACGCGCGCGCCGAACTGCAGCGCGTCTTCGATGGTCATGCGTACCTCGGCAGCATGGACGGCTTCGTGCAGTACACGATCGAGGACTATCCGCTGCGGATGGTCGTGCTGGACACCGTCGTACCCATGCAAAGCCATGGCGAGCTGTGCGAGCGCCGCCTGGACTGGCTGGCCGACCGCCTGGACGAACAGCCCGAGCGGCCCACCGTCATCGTCATGCACCACCCGCCGTTTCGCACCGGCATTGCGCACATGGACGCCATCGGCCTGCTGCAGGGCGCCGAGCGCTTCGAGGCCATCGTCGGCCGGCATCGCAACATCGAACGCATCATGTGCGGCCATCTGCATCGCACCATCTTCCGGCGCTATGCCGGCACGGTCGCGTCCACCGCGCCCAGCACGGCGCACCAGGTCGCGCTGGACCTGCGTCCCGATGGTCCTTCGGCTTTCAAGATGGAGCCCCCGGGCTACCACCTGCACGAGTGGCGCGACGGGGCGCTCGTGACCCACCACGCGTACATCGGGGATTTCCCCGGCCCGTATCCGTTTCACGAAGACGGCGCGCTGATCGACGAGTGACGAGCGCAGTGCGGTCCTGCCGCAGGCACGAGGCGGGCCCGATCTGACATAGGGCGGTCATGTTGAGCGGCCAGAATGAAAAGGATTTCATTCGAGGCCGCCGTCATCGCCGCGCCTCATCCCAGATCCCATGCTCGTCCTGGAAAACCTCACCAAGCGATATGCCGATGCGACCGCCGTCGACAACGTCGGCTTCAGCGCGCCCGCCGGCAGCTTCACGGCCTTGCTCGGCCCTTCCGGCTGCGGCAAGTCGACCACGCTGCGCATGATTGCGGGACTGGATGAGCCGACCTCCGGCCGCATCCTCATCGGCGACCGCGACGTCACGCATCTGCCGCCCGCGCAGCGACGCATCTCGATGGTGTTCCAGTCGTATGCGCTGTTCCCGCACCTGTCGGTGCGGGAGAACCTGCTGTTCGGCCTGCGCGTGCGCCGCGAGCCCGCGCAGGACTACGCGCGCCGCCTGCAGCGCGTGGCGGGCCTGCTGGGCCTGCAGCCGCTGCTGGATCGCAAGCCGGCGCAATTGTCGGGCGGCCAGCAGCAGCGCGTGGCGCTGGGCCGCGCCGTCATCTCCGAGGCGCCTGTGTGCCTGATGGACGAGCCGCTGTCCAACCTCGATGCGCAACTGCGCCACGACATGCGGCGCGAGATCCGCAACCTGCAGCGCGAGCTGGGCATCACCATGGTCTACGTCACGCACGACCAGACCGAGGCCATGAGCATGGCCGACCAGGTCGTGCTGATGCGCGCCGGACGCATCGAGCAGCTGGACACGCCCGCGGGCCTGTATGCGCGTCCCGCCACGCCGTTCGCCGCGCGCTTCATCGGCACGCCGCCCATGAACCTGATCAAGCTCGACACGTTGAACGGGCAGACCGTGGTTTCGGGCACGCACGGGCCGGCCATCGCCCGCGCCGCCGCGGGCGCGGCCCTGCTGGGCGTGCGGCCCGAGCACCTGCGCGTGGATGCCGCGGGCCATGCCGCCTCGGTACAGAACGTCGAGTACTTCGGCGCCGACTCCATCGTGCAATGCCGCCTGGGCGGCAGCCTGGTGGCCGTGCGCATGGCGGGACGCCCCGAGCTGCCGCGCGGCTCGCACATCGGCCTGGCGTGGGACGCCAGCCACCAGCATTTCTTCACCGCCGAGCAGGCGGCTCACTGACCCCAGGCCGGCCACGGCGATCACCACGGAAAGAGGAAAGACCCCATGCGACGCATCGTACTGAAGACCCTGGCGGCCGTCCTGGCCTGCACCGCGCTGGCGCTGCCCGCCCATGCGCAGAAGCCTCCGGTGGAAGTCGAGTTCTATTACCCGGTCGCGGTCGGCGGCCCGGTCACGAAGATCGTGGACGGCATGGCCGAGCAGTTCAACCGCGAGAACCCCGACATCCGCATCAAGCCGGTGTACGCCGGGTCGTACCAGGATTCCGTGGCCAAGGCGCTGACGGCGCAGAAAGGCGGCAACCCGCCGCAGTTGGCCGTGCTGCTGTCCACCGACATGTACACGCTGATCGACGAAGACGCCATCGTGCCGATCGACACGCTGGCCACGTCCGCCGAGGACAAGCAGTGGCTGGGCGGCTTCTACGATGCCTTCATGCAGAACAGCCGCACCGGCGGCCATGTGTGGGGCGTGCCTTTCCAGCGCTCCACCATCGTCATGTACTACAACAAAGCGCTGTTCAAGCAGGCCGGCCTGGATCCCGAGCGCGCGCCGGCCACCTGGGCCGAGCTGGTCGAGTACGCAGGCAAGCTCACCAAAAAGGACGCGTCGGGCAACGTCACGCAATGGGGCATCGAGATTCCCTCGGGCGGCGCGTTCGCCTATTGGCTGTTCCAGGCGCTTACCACCCCGAACGGCGCCATCCTGATGAATGAGGCCGGCAACGAGGTGTACCTGGACAAGCCCGAGGTGATCCAGGCGGCCGAGTTCTGGCACGACCTGGCCTACAAGCACGGCGTCATGCCCAAGGGCACCATCGACTGGGGCACCACGCCCAAGGACTTCCTCGAGAAGAAGGCCGCCATCGTATGGACCACCACGGGCAACCTGACCAACATCCGCAGCAACGCCAGCTTCCCGTTCGGCGTGGCGATGATGCCCAAGAGCACGCGCGGCGGCAGTCCCACCGGCGGCGGCAACTTCTACGTGTTCAAGAAGGCCACGCCCGAGCAGCAGCAGGCCGCGCTGAAATTCGCGAAGTGGGCCACCACGCCCGAGCGCGCCGCCGACTGGAGCATCGCCACCGGCTATGTGGCCGTGACGCCGGCCGCCTGGCAGACCGAGAAGATGAAGAAGTACGTTGCCGAGGTGCCCGCCGCCGAAGTGGCGCGCAACCAGCTGGCCGTCAGCGTGGCCGAATTCTCCACGCACGAGAACCAGCGCGTCACCAAAGTGCTGAACGACGCCCTGCAGGCCGCGCTGACCGGGGCCAAGACGCCCAAGCAGGCGCTGACGGATGCGCAGCGCGAGGCCGAGCGCGTCCTGCGGCCCTACAAGTAAGTCGCGGGCCCGGTCATGGCAACGCACACGTCCCGCGACGCGGCGGCCGGCCGGGCCACCGCTGGCTGGCGCGCCCGGGCGGGCAGCGGCATGACGCAGGTCTATGCCTGGCTGCTGTTGCTGCCCGCCGTGGCGCTGCTGGCGGCGTTCACGCACTATCCCGCGCTGGCCACGATATGGCACAGTTTCTACACCACGCCCAAGGGCAGCCGGCCGGCGCGCTTCGCCGGCCTGGACAACTACGCCGCGCTGCTGGACGATCCCGTCTTCTGGCAGGCGCTGTGGAACAACCTGTGGGTGGCGCTGGTGACGGTGCCGCTGTCCATCGCCATCTCGCTGGCGATGGCGTTGTGGGTCGACCGCAGGCTGCCGGGCCGCGGCCTGCTGCGCATGGCGTACTTCACGCCCACGGTGCTGCCCATGGTGGCCGTGGCGAACATCTGGCTGTTCTTCTACACGCCGCAGTACGGCCTGATCGCGCAGGCGATGCAGGCCGTGGGCCTGCCCGGAGTCAACTGGCTGGGCAGCCGCGAGACCGTGCTGCCAGCGATGATGGCCGTCACGGTCTGGAAGGAAGCGGGCTTCTTCATGATCTTCTATCTGGCGGCCCTGCAGTCCATGTCGCCCGCGCTGCGCGAGGCGGCGTTGCTCGAGGGCGCGTCGCGCTGGCAGTACTTTCGCCGCGTGCTGTGGCCGCTGCTGATGCCCACCACGCTGTTCGTGCTGGTCAACGCGCTGATCAACGCGTTCCGCATGGTCGACCACGTGGTGGTGATGACGCGCGGCGGTCCGGACAACGCCAGCACGCTGCTGCTGTACTACATCTACCAGGTCGGGTTCAGTTTCTGGGACAGCGCCTATGCCGCCACGCTGACCGTGGTGCTGCTGGCGGTGCTGGCGCTGGTCACGCTGCTGAAGTTCCGCTGGCTCGACCGCAGGACGCACTACCAATGAGCCGCACGCTCGACACCCTGGCCGCCTGGTTGCTGGGCCTGATCTGGATCCTGCCGCTGGCCTATGCGGCCTGGGCGGCCTTCCACCCCGCGGCGTATGCCACGCGCTTCGACCTGCTGGCGCCGCTGACGCTGGACAACTTCGTGCGCGCCTGGCAGTCGGCGCCCTTTCCGCGCTATCTGCTGAACACCTTCGCGCTGGTGACGATGGTGCTGGCGGCGCAGATGGTGCTGTGCACGCTGGCCGCGTATGCGTTCGCGCGCTTCGCGTTCCGCGGGCGCGACGCGCTGTTCCTGCTGGTGCTGGTGCAGCTGATGGTGATGCCGGACATGCTGATCGTGGAAAACTACCGCACGATGAGCCAGCTGGGCGTGCGCGACACGGTGTTCGCGGTGGGGCTGCCGTATTTCGCGTCGGCGTTCGGCATATTCCTGCTGCGCCAGACGTTCAAGACGGTGCCGCGCGAACTTGAGGATGCGGCGCGCGTCGAGGGCGCGGGGCCGCTGCAGGTGCTGCTGAAGGTCTACGTGCCGATGGCCAGGCCGATGTACGTGGCCTACGGGCTGGTGTCGGTCAGCCATCACTGGAACAACTTCCTGTGGCCGCTGATCATCACGAATTCGGTGGAGTCGCGGCCGCTCACCGTGGGGTTGCAGGTGTTTTCTTCCACCGACCAGGGGATCGACTGGTCGGTGATCACGGCGGCCACGTTGTTGTCCGCGGGGCCGTTGCTGGTGGCGTTTCTGTTGTTCCAGCGTCAGTTCGTGCAGTCGTTCATGCGGGCGGGGATACGCTGAATCCAGTGATCGGGGCGTGTGTCGCTCGAAGGCGTCCTCGTTGAGAGTTGAGCGCGCGTGCCGGGCAAGTCAGTCGGCTCGGGCGCGCCATCAGGCGCCCTCGGCCCCCCTGCGGGGGGCTGCCCTCCTTCCAATTGCCCGTCCCGCGCGCTCAACTCTCAACGAGGACTCACACCAGCGGCATGCGCGCGGCCCCGGTCACTGTCTGGCTGGCAGGTGGGCCGGCAGCGGTCGTTGATTGGATGGCCGCCTCCGCAGACGGACGGAGCGGCTTCAGAGCTCAATAGCCGACCGTCAATCCCGGCAGGTCTACCGTGATGCGGGGCTTGCCCAGGGCCAGGGCGGCCTGTTGGGCGAATTCGTTGGCTTGCTTGGCGTCGGTGGACAGCAGGTCATGGCCCAGGGCATCGGCTACGCCCATGATCTTGTCCAGCAGCAGGACCTTGCCGCTGGGGCGCAGGGGTTCGCAGCCCAGGGTGTTCCAGGCGCTGTCGAACCAGTCGCGCGCCTGGGCGGCGTGCTGGGGCGTGGGGTCTACGTCGACCGAGAGGTCGACCGTGTGGCGGGCGTCGAAGATCACGGTAACGTCGGTGCGCATGCTTGTCTCCTGGGATGTCGCGGTGCCGGCGGGCGGCTGAGAGTATGCGGCAAAAGCGGCGGAGGGAATGTCGGTCGTGCGACATTGCGCGGCGCGCGCCGTGCCTCGCGCAGCGCCGCGCGATCTGCGGCGTGTGCCGCCGCTACCAGCCTCGCGAGGTTTCCCAGGTGACGTCCTCGCCGGCTTCCAGGGACCTGCGCATCATGTCCAGCAGGGGGAAGGCGCGCTGGTGCAGGCCGACGTGCTGGTCGATGGGGTGCACCGGCGGCTTGTCGGGGTCGTGCTCGTCCTCGTCGGGGTTGTGGCGGTCTTCGGCCTTGATGACGCGCTCGAGTCCGGCGATGGCGCTGGCCAATTGTTCGCGGGTGAAGACGCCGCGCTCGGGAATCTTGTCTCCGTACGATTTGCCTGCCGCGCGCAGCAGGCCATGGACATCGTCGCTGCGCATCAGGATGTCCGCCGTTACCTTGGAATGAAAAGTGACCAGCATGTCGTCGTCTCCTGAAAGGATAATTCCATACACTACCGCACCCCGCAGCGTGCTGCCAGCCTGCGACGGGCCGCGCCGCGGCATCGCGGGCCGGATCCCCGCGCGGCCTCAGGCCCGCCGCGGCGTCGCAACGCCGGATTCGGCCTCAATTCAGCTATGATCTAGGCGATTTGCCGGCCTGCCGCCTCGTGCCGCACCAGCGCCGGCATGCCCCGGCCAAAGGGCCCGCGGGCGCATGGGAATATCCCGCCCGCACGTGCTTCCACTGAATCATTCTCCGGTCATCCATGCTCCTCGAGCAACAACAACAACTCGTATCCCTGATCCAGGCCGCGGTCGCGCGCGCGCTGCCCGACGCCCAGCCCAACGTGCAGCTCGAGCGCCCGAAGGTCGCCGCGCACGGCGACATCGCCACCAACGTGGCGATGCAGCTGGCCAAGCCCGCGCGGCGCAATCCTCGTGAACTGGCCCAGGAACTGGTGGACGGGCTGCTGGCAGAGCCGCAGGCGCGAGCGCTGATCGAGGCGGCCGAGATCGCTGGTCCTGGCTTCATCAATTTCCGGCTCACCGCCGCGGCCCGCCAGGCCGTCATCGAGGTGGTGGCGCAGCAGGCGGCCGACTACGGCCGCGCGCCTCGCAACAACGAGAAGGTGCTGGTGGAATTCGTGTCGGCCAATCCCACCGGCCCGCTGCACGTGGGCCATGCCCGCCAGGCGGCGCTGGGCGACGCCATCTGCCGCCTGTACGACGCCAGCGGCTGGGACGTCACGCGCGAGTTCTATTACAACGACGCCGGCAACCAGATCCAGAACCTGGCCATCAGCGTGCAGGCGCGCGCGCGCGGCATCGCCCCCGATGCGCCCGAGTGGCCCACCGACGGCTACAAGGGCGACTACATCGTCGACATCGCGCGCGACTTCCAGGCGCGCGCCTCGGTGCAGGCGTCCGACGGCGAGCCCGTGCAGGCCAGCGGCGACATCGACAACCTGGACGACATCCGCCAGTTCGCGGTGGCCTACCTGCGCCGCGAGCAAGACCTCGACCTGCAGGCCTTCGGCCTGGCGTTCGACAACTACTACCTGGAAAGCTCGCTGTACACGTCCGGCCGCGTCGAGCAGACCGTGGCGGCGCTGATCGCGGGCGGCCATACCTACGAGCAGGACGGCGCGCTGTGGCTGCGCACCACCGAGCTGGGCACGGGCGACGACAAAGACCGCGTCATGCGCAAGAGCGAGGGCGGCTATACGTACTTCGTGCCCGACGTGGCCTACCACAAGGCCAAGTGGGAGCGCGGCTTCCACCACGCGGTCAACATCCAGGGCAGCGACCACCACGGCACGGTGGCGCGCGTGCGCGCGGGCCTGCAAGGCCTCGAGGCGGGCATTCCCAAGGAATTCCCGGCTTACGTGCTGCACAAGATGGTCAAGGTGATGCGCGGCGGCGAAGAGGTGAAGATCTCCAAGCGCGCCGGCAGCTATGTCACCATGCGCGACCTGATCGAATGGGTGGGTCGCGATGCGGTGCGCTACTTCCTGGCGCAGCGCCGCGCCGATACCGAGTTCGTGTTCGACGTGGACCTGGCGCTGTCCAAGAGCGACGAGAACCCGGTCTACTACATCCAGTATGCGCACGCGCGCATCTGCACCATGACCGCCGCTTCGGGCGCCGACGCCGCGGCCATCGCGTCGGCCGACACCGCGCTGCTGACCGCCCCCACCGAATTCGCGCTGATGCAGCGGCTGGCCGAATTCCCGCAGGTGGTGAAGCTGGCGGCGCAAGAGCTGTCGCCGCATCACATCGCCTTCTGGCTGCGCGATTGCGCGGCCGACCTGCACGCCTGGTACAACGCTGAACGCGTGCTGGTCGATGATATGGGCCTGCGGCTGGCGCGCCTGCGCCTGGCCGGCGCCACGCGCCAAGTGCTCGCCAACGGCCTTGCCCTTCTGGGCGTCAGCGCGCCCGAGCGGCTGGATCGCGAATAAATGGCCACCAAGCGCAAATCCAGCCGCCGATCCGGTGAAGGTGGCAGCACCATGTACGGCGTGCTGGCCGGTCTGCTGATCGGGTTGGTGGTGGCCGCGGTGGTTGCCTTCTACGTCACCAATGCGCCCATGCCCTTCGTCGACCGCGCCACACGCCAGGGCGACCAGGGCAAGGCTTCGGATCCGCGCCAGGTGGCCGATCCCAACCAGGCCTTGTACGGCCGCGACGGCCCGGCGGGCAACGTGCCCACCGGCCCCACGGCCGATGCGCCGTCCGCGCCGCTGCCGGGCTTGCAGCCGCAGCCCGGCAAGCCCTCGGGCCCGCCCGATGACCTGGGCGCGCTGATCGCCACCTTGCCGCCCAGCAGCGAGCCGGCGCCGGCCGAGGCCCCCGGGCCCGCGCCGAACGCAAAGCCCGCCACCCAGCCCGCGGCCAAGCCCACCGCCACGCCTTCGCAGCAGTCCGGCAACTATTATCTGCAGGCCGGCGCGTACCGTGGGCAGCAGGATGCCGAATCGCTGCGCGCCCGCATCCTGCTGCTGGGCCTGCCCGTGGCCGTGCAGCGTGCCGAAAGCAACGGCGTGCAGATCAACCGCGTGCGGGTCGGCCCGTTCGCCAAGCTGGACGACATGAATCGCGCGCGGGTGCGCCTGAGCGAGAACAAGATCGAATCCACGGTGGTGCGCCAGCAATAGCGCGGATGGAACTTCCGGGCCGCGCGCGCGGTCTTTAACCCATCCGCAGTCAGCAACTCAATCACTCAGGAAGACGACTGATGCAGTCCCATACCTTCACCCGTTTCGTCGCCGCTGCCGCGCTGGCTGCCATGAGCTTCTTCGCCGGCGCCAGCCAGGCCCAGGGCACCGCGCCGTACCGCGCCGTGAACCCGCCGCTGCCGTCCGACACCCCGGGCAAGATCGAGGTCGTCGAGTACTTCGCCTATACCTGCCCGCACTGCGCCGCCATGGAACCCATGGTCGAGGAATGGGCCAAGAAGACCCCGCCCGACGTGGTCCTGAAGCAGGTGCCCATCGCCTTCAACGCCAGCATGAAGCCCATGCAGCAGCTGTACTACACGCTTCAGGCGCTCAACCGCGCCGACCTGCATCCCAAGGTCTTCAACGCCATCCACGTCGAGAAGAAGCGCCTGTTCACCAAGTCCGCCATCACCGACTGGGTCGTCGAACAGGGCGTGGACCGCGCCAAGTTCGAATCGGTGTTCGACTCGTTCAGCGTCACCAGCCAGGTGCAGCGCGCCGACCAGCTCGCCCAGGCGGCGCAGGTCGACGGCACCCCGTCGTTCACGGTGGGCGGCCGCTTCCTCACCTCGCCCGTGATGGCCGGCAACAGCTACGAGGGCGCCCTGCAGGAAGTGAACAAGCTGATCCCGATGGCGCGCAGCGCGTCCCGATAAGCGTCCGACGCAATAGCGCAAGCAAGGGCGTCAGCCCGTATCGACCCCCGCGGTTCGGACGCAGGTCCGGTCTTCGGGGGTCGATTCACATCCGGCTTTTTTATCCGAGCGTCTATCGGGCCAAGATCAGGTTGACGCCGCCGCGCGCAGCGCCTGCTCCAGATCCGCGATGACGTCCTTCGGATCTTCCAGGCCGATGTGCAGCCGCACCGCGGCCAGGTCGCCTTCCTGCCAATAGGTGTGCTTGGAAAGCTCGCCCGGGGTGATCAGCTGCACCAGGCTCTCGTATCCGCCCCACGAGAAGCCGATGCCGAACAGTTGCAAGGCCTCGACGAAGCGCCGCGCCGCGGCGGGCGCCAGCTTCAGCGACACGGCCAGCATGCCGTTCGAGCCCGTGGCGTCGCGCTGCCACAGCGCGTGGCCGGGGTCGTGGCGCCAGGCCGGGTGATAGATGCGCGATACCTCGGGACGCGTGGCCAGCCATTCGCAGACGGCCATGGCGTTGCGGGCATGCTGCGTCATGCGGATCGGCATGGTGCGCACGCCGCGCAGCGCCAGCCACACGTCGTCGGCGCTGACCGAATAGCCGAGCGCATATTGCGTGCGGCTCAGCCGCTTGGCCAACTGATCGTCATTGGTGATCACGGCGCCCAGCATCAGGTCGGAATGCCCGCCCACGTACTTGGTGCCGGCGATCACCGATACCTGCGCGCCCAGCTGCAGCGGCCGGTACACATAACCCGAACCCCAGGTGTTGTCGGTGGCCAGCACCAGGCCGTGGCGCCGGGCGAAGTCGGCCAGCGCGGGCATGTCCAGCATCTGGAACAGCAGCGAGCCCGGCGACTCGACATACAGCAGTCGCGTGTTGGGGCGCACCAGCGATTCCAGGTCGGCCTCGGGCGAGAAGTACGTGATTTCGATGCCCATGCGCGACAGCACGGCGTCGTGCAGTTCGCGCACGGGACCGTACACGCAGTCTGCCACCAGCGCATGGTCGCCCGCCGACAGCAGCGCCAGGAATACCAGCGTGTTGCTCGCCATGCCGGACGAGGACAGGTAGCAATGCGTGCCGCCTTCCAGCTGCTTGAAGATGGTTTCCAGCGCCAGGTGCGTCTCCATGCCGGCGCGGCCGTATGTGATGGCGCGTTCGCCGGCGCTCTTGCGGCGATAGGCGTCTTCCAGCGCGCTCAGATCGCGAAAGCGCACGGTGCTGGCGCGCACCGCAGGCTGGTTGACGGGCGCGACGCCGGTCTCGGGATCGAATCGGGCGGTGCCCGCGTGCTGCAGGATGGTGTCGATGTGCTGGGAGTCGGACATGGATTCGGTGCGGCGTGTGTCGGAAACGGATATCCGGGTAGCGGCCATCTTATACCGGTCGCGAACGGACTTCTTCGCGTGGCCGGCGGGCGTCCCGTATGATCGGGCACCGGCCGGCGTGTGTTTGTCGCGGGCCTCCCTCCTGTTCTATTGAAACGGCGGCGCTGCGCATGCTTCCTATCGATACCTTGACGGCCTTCTTCGGCATCGCGGTGCTGCTGGCGCTGGCGCCTGGGCCCGACAATCTGTTCGTGCTGGTGCAGTCGGCCATCTCGGGGCGCGCCGCGGGCATGGCCGTCGTGCTGGGGCTGTGCACCGGTGTGCTGGGCCACACCATGGCCGTGGCGGTGGGGCTGGCCGGAATGTTCGCGGCCTCGCCGGCCGCCTTCACCGCGCTGAAGCTGGCGGGCGCGGCATACCTGGTCTATCTGGCATGGCAGGCCTGGCGCGCGCCCGTGGCGGCTGGCGCGATGGGGCGCTCCGACCGCCTGCCCATCCCCGCGCTCTATCGGCGCGGCGTGTTCATGAGCCTGACCAATCCCAAGGTGCTGCTGTTCTTCTTCGCCTTCCTGCCGCAATTCACGCGGCCGGACGCCGGTCCCGTCGCATGGCAACTGGTCACGCTGGGCGTGGTCTTCATGGTGGCGGCCTTGCTGGTGTTCAGCGCCATCGCCATGTTCTCGGGCACGTTCGGCCAGCTGCTGCAGCGATCCCCCGCGGCGCAGCGCGCGTTGAATCGGCTGGCGGCGATGGTGTTCGTGGGATTGGCGTTGCGGCTCGCCACGTCGAGCCGCTGATAGGTCGATGACCGTTCGGTGATGGGCACGCCGCGGCGGCGCATGGCGGCGCCCGAGTGTGCCGTTGCCGCGGGAAACGTCAGGCCGCGACGAAGCGCACGATGCCGTCCGATCCGGTGGACCGCGTCAGCTTGCCGTCGAAATACAGTGCATGCAGGTGCGCCAGGGCTTCGCCCATGGCAAACGTCATCTGGTGCAGGTCGAGTTTGCGCTTGAACAGCACCGGCACGATGTCCGAAGTGGATTGCGGCGTGGCGCAGGCCTGCAGCACCTCGGCCAGGCGATCGGCATGATGGCTGTGCTGCTGCGCGATGCGCTGGTGCAGGCCCTTGAAGGGCCGGCCGTGCGACGGCAGCACCAGCGTATCGGCGTGCAGGTCCTTGTAGCCGTCCAGCGAGTCCAGGTACAGCGGCAGGGGATTGGACTCGGGCTCGTAGGCGAACACGCTGACGTTGGTGGAGATGCGCGGCAGCACCATGTCCCCGGAAATCATCACGCGCAGCGCATCGCAGTTCAGCGAGACGTGTTCGGGCGCATGCCCATATCCCACGATGACCTGCCATTCGTGCTTGCCAATGCGCACGAGGTCGCCATGCATCACTCGCACGAAACTGCGCGGCACCGACGGCACCAGGTTGGGGTAGTAGCCGGCGCGCTGGCGGATCTGTTCCAGCGACTCGGGGTCGGTCATGCCGTGGGCGGCGAAGTGGCGCACCGCGGCCTCGCCGTTCGGGCCCGCGCCGCTCTGGTTCGACGACCACAGCGCGGCGGTGACGTAATCGGTCATGCTCATCCACAGCGGCGCCTGCCAGCGCTGGCAGATCCAGTCGGCCAGGCCCATGTGGTCGGGATGCATGTGGGTGACCAGCACGCGCAGCACGGGCAGGCCCTCGAGTTCGCGCTCGAACACCTGGTCCCACAGCGTCTTCACTTCGTCGCGCGAGATGCCGCAGTCGATGACGGTCCAGCCATGGCGCCCGTCGATCTCGTCGCGCAGCAACCAGAGATTGATGTGGTCCAGCGCGAAAGGCAGCGGCATGCGGATCCACTTCACGCCGTCGGCCACGGTCTGCGCCGTGCCGGGTTCGGGCTGGGCGTCGCCCCAGGGATACTGGAGCTGGTGTTCGTTGGGATTCATCTGCGTGGGTATTGCCGGCTTGACGGAGCAGGCCGGCCAGCATAATTTACGTTTACGTAAACTGCCACACATCGCATGCCGCCGTCAACCTGGACCATCTCCGAACTCGCCCGCGAATTCGCCATCACGCCCCGCACGATCCGCTTCTACGAAGATCAGGGCATCGTCAGTCCGGCCCGCGACGGCCGCAACCGCGTCTACAGCGCGCGCGACCGCACGCGGCTGAAGCTGGCCCTGCGCGGCAAGCGGCTGGGGCTGCAGTTGTCGGAGATCTGCGCGCTCATCGACATGTACGACAGTCCGGTCGACACGGCCGCGCAGTTGCGCGAATACCTGAACGTGCTGGGCCGGCACCGCGCCGCCCTGGAACAGCAGCGTCGCGACATCGAGGAAACCCTGCAGGAAATCGGCGACCAGGAACGCCAGTGCCACGAGCTGCTGGCGCAGCGCGGCTGACCCGTGGCGACCCGGAAAATGCGGGTTATCCCTGACTACTTTACGTTTACGTAAACGTTATAGTTGCGCTGCATCATTGCCCCGCATCGCCGCCGCGCGCATGATGACGCAGCCGGCCGCAACTCGGCGCACGTGCGACCCAGCCTACACCAAGTAAGCGCCTACTCACACGGAGACAACCATGGATATTCCCGGCCTAAGTTTCGATCTGGGCGAAGACCTGGACATGCTGCGCGACGCCGTGCGCGCCTTCGCGCGGGAAGAGATCGCGCCGCGCGCCGCCGAAGTGGACCGCAGCGACCAGTTCCCCATGGACCTGTGGCGCAAGTTCGGCGACCTGGGCGTGCTGGGCATGACGGTCAGCGAAGATTACGGCGGCACCGCCATGGGCTACCTGGCGCACCTGGTGGTGATGGAAGAAATCTCGCGCGCCAGCGCTTCGATCGGGCTGTCGTACGGCGCGCATTCCAACCTGTGCGTGAACCAGATCTTCCGCAATGGCAACGATGCGCAGAAAGAGCGCTACCTGCCCAAGCTGGTATCGGGCGAGCACGTGGGCGCGCTGGCCATGAGCGAGCCGGGCGCGGGCTCTGACGTGGTCAGCATGCGCCTGCGCGCCGACAAGAAGGGTGACCGCTACGTGCTGAACGGCACCAAGATGTGGATCACCAACGGCCCCGACGCCGACACGCTGGTGGTCTACGCCAAGACCGATCCCGAGGCGCATCAGCGCGGCATCACGGCGTTCCTGGTCGAAAAGGGCTTCAAGGGATTCTCGGTGGCGCAGAAGCTGGACAAGCTGGGCATGCGCGGCAGCCACACCGGCGAGCTGGTGTTCGAGGATTGCGAGGTGCCCGAAGAAAACGTGCTGGGACAGGTCAACGGCGGGGTCAAGGTGTTGATGAGCGGCCTGGACTACGAACGCGCCGTGCTGTCGGGCGGGCCGCTGGGCATCATGCAGGCGGTGATGGACGTGACCGTGCCGTATGTGCACGACCGCAAGCAATTCGGCCAGCCCATCGGGCAATTTCAGCTGATCCAGGGCAAGATCGCCGACATGTACAGCGTGCTGCAGGCCAGCCGCGCCTTCTGCTATGCCGTGGGCAAGAACCTGGACCGCCTGGGCCGCGAGCACGTGCGCCAGGTGCGCAAGGACTGCGCCGCGCTGATCCTGTATACCGCCGAGAAGGCCACGTGGATGGCGGGCGAAGGCGTGCAGATCCTGGGCGGCAACGGCTACATCAACGAATACCCGGTGGGCCGCCTGTGGCGCGACGCCAAACTGTATGAGATTGGCGCGGGCACCAGCGAGATCCGGCGCATGCTGATCGGCCGCGAGTTGTTCAATGAGACGGCCTGAGGCAACGCGTTCGCAGGGCACGCATTCGACGCCGCGCACGTTCCGGCGGACCGTCGGCCTGCGTGCTCCCATCACCGGCTGAAAGGCTTTATCCCTTACGATTGCCACCATGCGGCGGCGCCCGATGTCCCTTATCGCTGGCCCCCGCCTCGTCCCGATTTTCAGGAGTTCCATCATGTCAGATCCCATCGTCATCGTTTCCGTCGCCCGCACGCCCATGGGCGGCATGCTGGGCAGCCTGTCCGGCCTGGCCGCGCACGAGCTGGGCTCCGTCGCCATCAAGGCGGCCGTCGAGCGCGCAGGCCTCAAGCCGGAGCAGGTCGAGGAAGTCATCATGGGCAACGTGCTGCAGGCTGGCCAGGGCCAGGCGCCTGCTCGCCAGGCCGCGCTGGGCGCGGGTCTGCCGCTGGGCGTGTCGTGCACGACCATACACAAGGTGTGCGGCTCGGGCTTGAAGGCGGCCATGTTCGGGCATGACCTGCTGGCGGCCGGCACGGTCGATGTGGTGGTCGCCGGCGGCCAGGAAAGCATGAGCAACGCGCCCTACCTGATGCTCAAGGGCCGCCAGGGCTATCGCTACGGCCACGCCACGGTCTATGACCACATGGCGCTGGATGGCCTCGAAGATGCCTACGATCGCGGCAAGGCCATGGGCGTGTTCGCCGAAGACTGCGCCGCCAAGTACGAGTTCACCCGTGAAGCGCAGGACGCCTTCTCGCTCGAGTCACTGCGCCGCGCGCGCGCCGCCTCGGAAGACGGCTCGTTCAAGTGGGAGATCGCGCCCGTCACGGTCGCCGGCCGCAAGGGCGACGTGGTGGTGGACACCGACGAGGCGCCCACCAAGGCCATGCCCGAGAAGATCCCCACGCTGAAGCCGGCCTTCAAGAAGGACGGCACCGTCACGGCCGCCAACTCGTCGTCCATCTCGGACGGCGCCGCCGCCATGGTGCTGATGCGCGCCTCGACGGCCGAGAAGCTGGGCTGCAAGCCGCTGGCCCGCATCGTGGCCCACACGCAGCATTCGCAGGAGCCCAACTGGTTCACCACCGCCCCGGTCGGCGCGCTGAAGAACCTGTACGCCAAGACTGGCTGGAAGCCCGCCGACGTCGATCTGTACGAGATCAACGAGGCCTTCGCGGTGGTGACCATGGCCGCCATGAAAGACTTCGACCTGCCGCACGACAAGGTCAACATCCACGGCGGCGCCACCGCGCTGGGCCATCCCATCGGCGCCTCGGGCGCACGCCTGGTCGCCACCCTGATCGGCGCATTGCGCAAGACCGGCGGCAAGAAGGGCGTCGTCACCCTGTGCATCGGCGGCGGCGAAGCCGTCGCCATGGCCATCGAGATGGTGTGACGGGCTCTGGTCGTTACGGTGGTTCTTTTGGGGGTGGGTAGTTGGGTTCTTGAGGCGCATCGTTGGGGCGGGGCGGGCTGGAGGAAGCGGCCGCGGCCAAGTCGTCGGGCTCGAGCGCGCCATCAGGCGCCCTCGGTCCCCTTCGGGGACTTCCCCTCCTCCAATTGGCCGGGCCACTCCCTCCAGCCCGCCCCGCCCCGACGATGCTGCATCAGAGCAATGCCCGTCACCCGCAAAAGCGGATGCGGTGAATGTCGTCATCGCGTCTTGGGGAGTGGGAGGGCTGCGTCTGCATGCAGAGGGCGGTGAATGTGGCGGCGCTTCGGCGTCAGAGATGTATGGCTTCTGAATGCGTCATCGCCGTCGCAGCATCATCACCTTCTCAGCATCGACCCTTCGCAGCATTGGATTGACATCGTCACGAACCAGCATTGGCTTGAGTCCTTCATGCGTCTTGCGCAGCCGTGCCGGCCAATTGGAGGGAGGGAAGCCCCCGTCAGGGGGCCGAGGGCGCCTGATGGCGCGCCCGAGCCGAGCGACTTGGCCGGCACGGCTGCGCAAGACGCATGAAGGACGCCTCAAGAACACATACTGGTCCAAACGCAGCAAAACCCCAACGCAGCAAAGACTGCGAAAGAACTGAAAAAAGGAAATACTGCAAAGCCACCGCAAGGCGTGCAAAGCAGCGACCAGAGGCAAACACCACGAACAAGGCGCCTTCGAGTGCCGCCCGCAGACGAGACAACACCCCATGCCGATTATCGAATCACGCATCAACCCGCGTTCGCAGGACTACGCCGACAATGCGCGTGCCATGCAATCGCAACTGGATGATCTGGCCGAGCAGATGGCCCGTACCGCGTTGGGCGGCAACGAGGCCGCGCGTGCCAAGCACACGGCGCGCGGCAAGCTGTTGCCGCGCGAGCGTGTCGAGCGGCTGGTGGATCCGGGCAGCCCGTTCCTGGAGCTGTCGCCGCTGGCCGCGCACGGCATGTATGACGGCGAGGCGCCCGGCGCCGGCATCATCACCGGCATCGGGCGCGTGGCAGGCGTCGAATGCGTGATCGTGTGCAACGATGCCACGGTCAAGGGCGGCACCTACTATCCGCTTACGGTGAAGAAGCATCTGCGCGCCCAGGAGATCGCCGCGCAGAACCGCCTGCCGTGCGTATATCTGGTCGACTCGGGGGGCGCCAACCTGCCGCGGCAGGACGAGGTGTTTCCCGACCGCGACCACTTTGGCCGCATCTTCTACAACCAGGCCAACATGTCCGCGCAGGGCATCGCGCAGATCGCCGTGGTGATGGGCTCGTGCACGGCCGGGGGCGCCTATGTGCCGGCCATGAGCGACGAGTCCATCATCGTGCGCAACCAGGGCACCATCTTCCTGGGGGGGCCGCCGCTGGTGCGCGCGGCCACGGGCGAGATCGTCAGCGCCGAAGACCTGGGCGGCGGCGACGTGCACACGCGGCTGTCGGGCGTGGCCGATCACCTGGCCGCCAACGACCTGCACGCGCTGCAACTGGCGCGCGGCGCCGTGGCCCGCCTCAATCGCACCAAGCCGCAGCCCCTGGCGCTGCAGCCGGTGTGCGAGCCGCGCTACGACCCGGCCGAGCTGAACGGCATCATTCCGGCCGACACGCGCAAGCCGTACGACGTGCGCGAGGTCATCGCGCGCATCGTCGACGGATCCGAGTTCGACGAATTCAAGGCGCGGTTCGGCACCACGCTGGTAACGGGCTTTGCGCACATACACGGCATGCCGGTCGGCATCGTGGCCAACAACGGCATCCTGTTCTCCGAGTCCGCGCAGAAAGGCGCGCACTTCATCGAACTGTGCGCGCAGCGCAAGATCCCGCTGGTGTTCCTGCAGAACATCACCGGCTTCATGGTGGGCCGCAAGTATGAGAACGAGGGCATCGCGCGCCACGGCGCCAAGATGGTGACCGCGGTGGCGACTGCGGCCGTGCCCAAGTTCACCGTGCTCATCGGCGGCTCTTTCGGCGCCGGCAACTATGGCATGTGCGGACGAGCGTATTCGCCGCGCCTCTTGTTCATGTGGCCCAATGCGCGCATCTCGGTCATGGGCGGCGAGCAGGCCGCCAGCGTGCTGGCTACCGTGAGGCGCGAGGGCATCGAGGCCAAGGGTGGCGAATGGCCGGCCCACGAAGAAGACGCCTTCAAGGCGCCGATCCGCGAACAGTACGAGCGTGAGGGCCATCCCTATTACGCCACGGCGCGCCTGTGGGACGACGGCATCATCGCGCCGGCGGACACGCGCCGCGTGCTGGGCCTGGGCCTGTCGGCCGCGCTGAACGCGCCGATCGAGGACACGCGCTTCGGCGTGTTCCGCATGTAGGAGGGTCCACCCCCTACGCGCTTCGCGCGCCCCTCAGGGGGCGACACCGGCGGTCCGGCGGAGCCCGATCCGCGGTGTCTTCGGTGGCGGTGTCTGCCGTTGTAGATGTACTTCTTTCGGACGAGCGAGATGAGCAAAACGTTCCACACCCTGTTGATTGCCAACCGCGGCGAGATCGCCTGCCGCGTCGCGGCCACCGCCCGCCGCATGGGCATACGCACTGTCGCCGTGTATTCCGATGCCGACGCGCAGGCGCGCCACGTGGACGCCTGCGACGTGGCCGTGCGCATCGGTGGCCCCGAGCCGCGGGCCAGCTACCTGCGCGCCGATGCGATCCTGCAGGCCGCGCGCGACACCGGCGCGCAGGCCATCCATCCCGGCTATGGCTTCCTGTCCGAGAACGAAGACTTCGCGCGCGCCGTTGCCCAGGCCGGCATGGTGTTCGTGGGCCCGCCGGCAGAGGCCATCGCCGCCATGGGCAGCAAGTCGGCCGCCAAGACGCTGATGGAGAAGGCCGGCGTGCCGCTGGTGCCCGGCTATCACGGCGACAACCAGGACGCGGCCTTCCTGCAGTCGCAGGCCGATGCCATCGGATATCCGGTGCTGATCAAGGCCAGCGCCGGCGGCGGCGGCAAGGGCATGCGCGTGGTTGAAAGCGCCGCGGCCTTCGCCGATGCGCTGGCCTCGTGCCGTCGCGAGGCGGCCTCGAGCTTCGGCGACGATCGCGTGCTGATCGAGCGCTATCTGCAGAAGCCCCGCCACATCGAGATCCAGGTGTTCGCCGACACGCAGGGCGGATGCGTCTACCTGTTCGAGCGCGACTGCTCGGTGCAGCGACGTCACCAGAAGGTCATCGAGGAAGCGCCCGCGCCGGGCATGACCGACGAGCGCCGGCACGCCATGGGCGAAGCGGCCGTGGCGGCCGCGCGGGCCGTAGGCTACGTAGGCGCGGGCACGGTGGAATTCATCGCCGAGCCCGATGGCCGCTTCTACTTCATGGAGATGAACACGCGCCTGCAGGTCGAGCATCCGGTCACCGAACTGATCACGGGGCACGACCTGGTCGAATGGCAGCTGCGCGTGGCCGCCGGCCAGCCGCTGCCGGCACGACAGCAGGATCTGCGCATCTCGGGCCATGCCATCGAGGCGCGCCTATACGCCGAAAACCCTGACAGCGGCTTCCTGCCGTCCATCGGCAAGCTGGTCCACCTGGATCTGCCGCCGCACGCCGCCTTCGTCAATGGCGAGGTCCGTGTGGACGGCGGCGTGCGCGCGGGCGACGCCATCACGCCTTTCTACGATCCCATGATCGCCAAGCTGATCGTGCACGGGGCGGATCGCGACCAGGCGCGGCTGCGCATGCTGCAGGCGCTGGCGCAGACGCGCGTGGTGGGCGTGCAGACCAACGCGGCCTTCCTGGCCCGACTGATGCGCGACGAGGCCTTCGCCGCAGCGGACCTGGACACCGGGCTCATCGAGCGGCGCCGCGACACGCTGCTGCCGCCGGCGCGCCCTGCCGACGCCGACACGCTGGCCCTTGCCAGCGCCGCGCTGCTGGCGCGTCAGGGCATGGGCGCCGCGGATGGGGCAGCGTCCGCCGATCCGTGGAGCGTGGCCGATGGGTGGCGCGTGAACGGCCGCCTGCCGCAGCAGCTGGTATGGATCGACGGCGGGGACATGCGCACGGTCATGGCCACGCGCGTGCCTGATGGATGGCAGCTCGATTGCGGACAGGGCTCGCATGCGTGGAGCTGGCGCGCGCAGTCCGCCGGTTCTGATGCGTACGAGGTGCGCATCTCGCTGGACGGCCGCGAGACCGGCGGGACCGTGGTGGTTCACGGCGAGCAGTTCCATGTGTTTCGGGGCGATACCGTGCACGTGCTGGAGCAGCACGATGCCCTGCGGCATGCCGCCGACGACGAGCACGCGCACGGCGGCGGCCTGACCGCTCCCATGCCCGGCAAGATCATCTCGATCAGCGTGGCGGTCGGCGACACGGTGCGCAAGGGGCAGCCGCTGTTGGTGATGGAGGCCATGAAGATGGAGCACACCATTTCGGCGCCAGCCGACGGCGAGGTGCGCGAGGTGTTCTATGCGGTCGGTGACCAGGTGACGGAAGGGGCCGAACTGGTGGCGATAGAGTCCGCGCAAACCTAAAAGACGTGTGAGTCGGTCCAGGCGCTTCCCGCCGCGTGCGCGGAGGGAAGCGCCTTTTTATTTTTTATTTTGTGCGGACGCCGTTGGCTTCACGCGATCTCGAACAGCCCGGCCGCGCCCATGCCGCCGCCGATGCACATGGTGACCACGACATATCGGGCGCCGCGCCGCTTGCCCTCGATGAGCGCATGGCCTGTCAGTCGCGAGCCGGTCATGCCATAGGGATGGCCCACCGAGATGCCGCCGCCGTCCACGTTGAACAGCTCGGGGTCGATGCCCAGGTGGTCGCGGCAGTACAGCGCCTGGCACGCGAACGCCTCGTTCAGTTCCCACAACCCGATATCCGACACCTTCAGTCCGTGGGCCCGCAGCAGCTTGGGCACGGCGTACACCGGGCCGATGCCCATCTCTTCGGGCGCGCAGCCGGCCACGGCCATGCCGCGGTAGATGCCCAGCGGCTGCAGCCCGCGCTGCTCGGCCAATTGCCGGTCCATGACGACGCAGGCGCTGGCGCCGTCGGACAATTGGCTGGCGTTGCCCGCCGTCACGGTGCCGCCCTCGATCACGGGCGCCAGCTGCGCCAGCGACTCATAATTGGTCTGCGGCCGGTTCCCTTCGTCGCGGCCCAGCTCGACCTCGCGGTAGCTGACTTCGCCGCTGTCCTTGTCCGTGACCTGCATGGTGGCCTGGATGGGCACGATCTCGGCGTCGAAGCGGCCCGCCTGCTGCGCGGCCGCCGTGCGCTGCTGCGAAGACAGCGCGTAGCGGTCCTGCGCCTCGCGCGAGATGCCGTATTTCCTGGCGACGATCTCGGCGGTCTGCAGCATGGGCATGTAGATCGCGGGCGCGGCCGCGATCACGTTGGGGTCCTGCGCCTCGGAGGCCAGCTTGTAGAACACCTTCTGCACCGCCGAGATGTTCTCCTGCCCGCCCGCCACCACGACGTGCATGCCGTCCACCATGATCTGCTTGGCGGCCGTGGCGATCGCCATGAGGCCCGACGCGCATTGACGTTCGATGGTCTGCGCCGCCACGCTGACGGGCAGGCCGCCCGCCAGCGCCGCGTGCCGGCCGATGTTCATGCCGGCGGTGCCGGCGGTCAGCACGGTGCCGACGACGACGTCGTCCACCTCGTCCGGCGCGACGCCGCTGCGTTCGACGGCATGCCGGATGGCGTGCCCCATCAGGGTGGGCGACTTGATGTGGTTCAGCGACCCGCGAAAGGCGCGGCCGATGGGCGTGCGGGCGGTGGAGACGATGACTGCTTCTCTCATGTCGAGATCCTAGGTTCGGTTCGTGTGGGTGTCCGACAGCGTCGTGCCCTGCGCGGCGCAGCGCTCGAGCAGCGGCGACAAGGTCCAGTAGCCCTGCGCGTTGCCCTTGACGTCAGCGTAGTGCGTCAGCCGGTCCCGCACAACGGGCAGGCCTATGACGTGGTCGGCCATGAAGATCGGACCGCCCAGGTAGTCCGGGAATCCGTAGCCGTGCGTCCAGACGACGTCCACGTCGCCGGGGCGGTAGGCGATGCCTTCCTCCAGGATGCGGGCGCCTTCGTTGATCAGCGGATACAGGCAGCGTTCGACGATTTCCTGGTCCGCGATGCGGTCGCGGCGTGCGATGCCGTGCCGGCGCGCCAGCTCCTCGCACAGCGCTTGCACCTCGGGATCGTCGACGGCCTGGCGGCCCTCGTAGCGGTAGTAGCCCTTGCCCGCCTTCTGGCCCAGGCGGCCGGTTTCCAGAAGCCTGCCGACCACGGCGCGATAGGCGGGGTCATCGGGGCGCAGGCCGTTCTTCTCCTGCTCGATGACGATCCTGGCCGCCACGTCCGTGCCCGCCATGTCCAGCATGCGGCACGGCCCCATGGCCAGCCCGGCGTTTTCGATGGCGCGGTCCACTTGGCGCGGGCTGGCGCCCTCCATGAGCAGGAAATCGGCTTCGCGCAGGTAGCTTTCCAGCATCCGGTTGCCGATGAAGCCGTAGCAGACGCCCGACACCACGGCGGTCTTGCCGATGGTCTTCGAAAGCCGCATGACGGTGGCCAGGACGTCGGGCGCGGTCTCCCTGCCGCGCACCACTTCCAGCAGCCGCATGATGTTGGCGGGACTGAAGAAATGCATGCCGACGAAGTCCGCCGGTCGGCCGCTGGCCTGCGCCAGCACGTCGATGTCCAGCGTGGAGGTGTTGCTTGCCAGGATGGCGCCCGGCTTGCAGCGTACGCCCAGCATGCGGCAGACATCCTGCTTGATCTGCATGTCCTCGAACACGGCCTCGATCACCAGGTCGCAGTCCGCCAGGTCGGCGGGGTCCAGGCTGGGCCGCAGGCAATCGAGCGCTGCCCGCACCCGCTCGTCGGAAAGCCGACCCTTGGCGACCTGGCCGTCGTAGGTCCTGCGTATGTGTTCCACGCCCTTGTCCAGCGCTTCCTGGCGCGTTTCAAGCAGTACCGAGGGTATGCCCGCGCCGAGGAAGTTCGTGACGATGCCGCGGCCCATGGTGCCCGCGCCGATCACGCCGATCTTGCGGATCGGCCGCAGCGGCGTGTCGGCCGGCAGGCCGGGCAGCTTGGCGGCCTGGCGCTGCGCGAAGAACAGATGACGCAGCGCCTGCGAGGTATGCGACAGCCGGCATTGCTCGAACAGCCGCCGTTCCTCGGCCAGCCCCGCGCGAAAGGGCTGGGTCAGCGCGGCTTCGATGCACTGCACGATGGCCAGGCGCGCGGGGTACTGCGGCCTGGCTTCAGCGTCTGCGCGGGCCTGCCGCAGCGCGGCCGCATCCAGCCCGCCGCTGTCCACCTGGCGTAGGCACGTCGGGCGCGGCCCCGCGCCCTCGCGCAGCAGGTCCAGCGCATAAGCCAGGCCCGCGGCCCGGGGCGGGTCGGCGCTCAGGCGATCCAGCAGGCCCATGTCCAGGGCGGCTTGCGCGCCCACGCGCTTGCCGCTGGAGATCATCTCCAGCGCGTGGCGGGCGCCGACCAATCGGGGCAGGCGCTGCGTGCCGCCCGCGCCCGGCAGTATGCCCAGCTGCACCTCGGGCAGGCCCACCTGGCTGTCCGGATGCGCCACGCGGTAATGGCAGGCCAGCGCGAGCTCCAGGCCGCCGCCCAGCGCCATGCCGTGCATGGCGCACACCACCGGCTTGGGCAGCGATTCCAGCGCGTCCATCACCGGATTGAACAGGTCTACGCGCGGCTGGGCGGCAGGCCCCTGCAATTCGGCGATGTCGGCGCCGCACACGAAGCTGCGGCCGGCGGCATACAGCACCACGGCCTGGCAGGCGGCGTCCGCGGCGGCCTGCGCCAGGGCCTCGCGCAACTGCCGCAGCAGCGCCGCCGAGGCGGCGTTGACGGGGGGATTGTCGATTTCCAGCAGGGTCACGCCCGCTTGCCGGTGTATGCGCAAAGGGCTGCTCATGACGCCTGCCTGCCTTCCGGATGGTCGACGAGGTAGTCGCCGTACTGCTTGCGCAGCGCCGCCTTGTTGAGCTTGCCGGTGGCGGTGTGCGGAATGCTGTCTACGAAGAGGATGTCGTCCGGCAGCCACCACTTCGCCATCCTGCCGGCCAGGAAGTCGTACAGCTGGGCCTTGTCGATGCGCATGTCGGCCTTGGGCACCACGAACAGCAGCGGCCGCTCGTCCCACTTGGGATGCCGGGCGCCGATCACGGCGGCCTCCTGCACGGCGGGATGCATGGTGGCCGCGTGTTCCATGTCGATGGAGGAAATCCATTCGCCGCCCGACTTCACCAGATCCTTGGCGCGGTCGGCCAGGCGGATGTAGCCCAGCGAGTCGATCGATGCGATGTCGCCGGTGTCCAGGTAGCCGTCGTCCGTGACGCTGTCGGCCGGCTGGTTGAAATAGGCGCGCACGATGCACGGCCCGCGCACCTGCAGGTGGCCGATGGTCTTGCCGTCGCGCGGACGCAGTTCGTTGCCTTCGTCCACGATGCGCGTCTCGACCAGGAACGGCGGGCGGCCCTGCGACTGTTGCAGATGCGCGCGCTCGTCGCCTTGCAGACCGTCGTTCTCGACGCGCATGGTGCAGATGGATCCCAGCGGACCCATTTCGGTCATGCCGTACGAGGCGCGTACTTCCGCGCCGTGTATCTCCTGCAGCGCATCCAGCACCGGCCGCGGGCAAGGCGAGCCGCCGACGTACACGCGCCGCAGCGCGGTCAGGCGCCTGCCCTGCCCGCGCAGGTGGTCCAGGACCGTCTGCCAGATGGTGGGCACGCCGCCCGTCACGGTGACCTGTTCGTCGACCAGCAGGTCGGCCACCGAGGCGCCATCCATGTGCTGGCCCGGAAACACCAGTCCGGCGCCCGTCATCGGCGCCGAAAACGGCCAGGTCCATCCATTGGCGTGATACATCGGCACGAGCACCATCACGTTGTCGCGGGCCGAGAACCCGTACATGTCGGGCGCGCAGCCGGTCAGCGACATCAGGATGATCGAGCGGTGCGAGTACAGCACGCCCTTGGGGTTGCCGGTGGTGCCGGACGTATAGGTCAGCGCCGCCGCGGTGTTCTCGTCGAAGTCCGGCCAATGGAAATCGGCGTCGGTATCGCCCAGCCAGGCTTCGAACGAGATGGCGTTGGGCAGGCTGGTGGCCGGCATGTCGGCTTCGTCCGCCAGCACGATGTAGCGCCGCACGGTGGGCAGTTGCGCGGCCAGGGGTTCCAGCAGGGCGACGAAGCCCGGATCCACGAACATCAGCTGGTCCGCGGCGTCGTTCACGATGTGGACGATCTGCTCGGAGAACAGGCGCGGATTGACCGGGTGGTAGACGGCGCCGATGCCCGCGATGCCATACCAGCATTCCATGTGGCGGGCGGTGCTCCAGGCGACCGTGCCGATGCGGTCGCCGGCCCGGATGCCGTCGGCAAGCAGCCGCTTGGAAATGCGCAGGGCCGTCTCGTGCACCTGGCGGTAGTCGCTGGCCTGCACGCTGCCGTCGGCCAGCCGCGTCGCGACGCGGCGCTGGCCATGCTCGCGGGCGGCGTATTCGATGACGCGCTGGCACAGCAGTGGCCACGCTTGCATGAGCCCCAACATATCCTGTCTCCTGAGTTCGGCGAACACGGAAGCAACTTGCAAGATCCATGCCAAGGCGCTTCCCTGGCCAACGGGCCTTCAAAGAAGCGACGGAATGTCCATGCAGGACGCATCTGTCTTCGCCGAGGACAGTCGCGCGCGTGCCGGCGGCGGCCGCGACGGCGCGGGCCGCGGTGGCACCGTTATTGCTTTTTGGGTAGGCGCGAGGCCGCCAGCCCTTTGGCGGCGTGCGATCCGGAGAACCGAGTGATGAAGGATGAACGCATATTCCGCCTGGACGACCAGGTTGCCGTGGTGACGGGCGGAGCGGGCGGCATCGGCCGCGCCATCTGCGAGATGTTCGCCAACGTGGGCGCGCGCGTGGCTTGCGTGGACCACGACGGCGACGCGGCCGAGGCCTGCGCCCGTGCGATACGCGAGGCCGGCGGCCACGCCATCGGCATGGCCTGCGACGTGTCGGACGAGGCGCAGACCCTGAAGGTGGCGGAGGACGTGCGGCGCGAACTGGGCGGGCCGCGCGTGCTGATCAACGGCGCGGCCATGCTGGACCGGTCGGGCACCATCCTCGACATCGACCCGCGTGAGTGGGAACAGGTGATGAAGGTGAACCTGACGGGCGTCTACCTGATGTCGCGCGCGGTGCTGCCGGCGATGATCGAGGCGGGCGGCGGCTCGGTGGTGCACATCGCGTCGATGCACGCGCGCGTGGGGCGCGGCGGGCGCGTCAGCTACACCTCGGCCAAGGGCGCGCTGCTGCAACTGGCCAAGACCATGGCCATCGATCATGCGGCCCAGGGCATACGCGTGAATACGCTGTCGCCGGGCGCGGTGGAGACGCGCCGCATCACCTTCCGCTACGGCACCCTGTCGCCCGAGGCGCGCCGCCAGGCCGAGTCCAAGTACCTGTTGGACCGCTTCGCCGATCCGTCCGAGATCGCGGCGGCCGCGCTGTTCCTCGCGAGTCCCGCGTCGTCGTACATGACGGGCGCGGACCTGTTGGTCGACGGCGGCTATTGCGCGGTGTGAGGAACGTGGCAGGACGGGCGCCGGCCCGTCCTCGGCATGCTCCTTCAGTCGGCCTTCGGAATCCCCAGTTCGTCCACCGCGCGAATGTACAGGTCGCGCTGGCTGCGGGTGAACTCGGCAAGCTGTTCGCTGCTCATGGGGTTGTAGGACACGCCGGCCGTATGCATGGCCTTCTGCACGTCCGCATCGGTGAACGCGGCGCGGAACGCTTCGTTCAGGCGTTTGACGATTTCCGGCTTCATGCCGGCCGGGCCGTAGATGGCCAGCCACCCGCCGCCCGGCGAGAACGGCACTTCGGTCAGGCCGCTTTCCTTCATGGTGGGCACGTCGGGCAGCAGCGGGCTGCGCTTCGGCAGGGTCGTCACCAGCGCCTTCAGTTCGCCCGTCTTCACGTATGGAATGGCCGCGGTCGTGCCGAAGAACGCCTGCATGCGGCCGGGCAGCAGGTCGTTGATGACCGCCGTCTCGCCGCGATACGCCACGTGCTGCATCTCCAGGCCGTACTGCTTGTTCATGTACGCGAAGGTCAGCCGACCCTGGTTGTTGCCCGTGCCGTAGTTGTACTTGGCGGGATTCTTCTTCACCACGTCCATGAACTCGGCGATGTTGTCGGCCGGAAAGTCCTTGGGCGTGTACAGGTAGAACGAGAAGTCCACCGTGCCGGCGATCGGCGTGAAGGCGGTCACCGGATCGAAGGGCGCCTTGTTGCGCAGGGCCGGCACGATCATCATCGAGCCCGCCCCGCCCCACAGCACTCGATAGCCGTCGGGCGCGGCGCGCATCACGTCGGTGGATCCGATCAGGCCTTCGGCGCCGGGTTTGCTCTCCACCACCACCGGTTGGCCGAGCTGCCTGGCCGCCGCTGCCGCGATGGCGCGGGCCACCGTGTCGGCGGCGCCGCCCGCCAGGTACGGCGAAACCAACGTGACGGCGCGGCTGGGATAGTTGTCGGCGGCGGCGGGCATGGCGTGCATGAGCATGCCGGCGCCCAGTGCTGCGAGCAGGGTGCGGCCCTGCTTCGTGATGGATGTCGCGAACATGAGATGTGTCTCCTTTGGTGGTAAGGGCGGGACGGCTCAATCGGCCTTCGCCGCCTGGGTGTCATTGGCGATGAATTCGTAGATGCGCGACAGGTCCGCCGCGCCCAGGCCGGCCGCCATGGCCCGGTCCCAGACCGCCGCGGCGGCCGTGGCGGCGGGGCAGGCCGTGTGCTGCCTGGCGGCTTCCGCCACCGCCAGCCGCACGTCCTTGTGCAGGATGTCCAGGCGCGCTCCGGTGTCGAACGCGCCGCTCAGCACCTGCGCGGGCAGCGTCTCTTCCGTGGCGCGGCTGCGGCCGGTGCTGGCGTTGATGACCTCGAGCGCGGTCTTCAGCTCGATGCCCGCCGACCGCACCATGTGCATCATTTCGCAGGCCAGCGTCAGGTTGGCGGCGTTGAGCATGTTGTTGGCCAGCTTCAGCACCTGCGACTGGCCAGGTTGCGTGCCGATGTGGAAGAGGCGATCGGCCAGGACGGACAGCACCGGACGCGCCGCGTCGAACGCGGCCTGAGAGGCCGACACGAAGCAGGACAACCTGCCCGCTGCCTCGCCGCGCGGGCCGCCGCTGACCGGGGCGTCCAGCACCTCGATGCCCCGCGGCCGCAGGCCGTCGGCCAGCGCGTGCAGCGTGGACTGGCCCACGGTCGAGGTCTCCATCATCCAGCGCATGCGCGCGCCTTGCCGCAGGCCGTCTTCGCCCAGCGCGACCGCCAGGCTGATCTCGGGCGCGGGCAGGCAGATCACGACGAGCTCGGCGAGGTCGGCGACCTCGCGCGGGGTGGACGCGGCCTGCGCGCCGCCGGCCACGAAGGGCTGGAGCGCGGCGGGATTGCGGTCGCAGACCACCATCGGCAGTCCGGCCCGCAGCAGGCGCAGGGCCATGGGCCTGCCCATGTCGCCCAGGCCCACGAATCCCACCGGGACGGCGCCGGTCGGTGCGTGGCTGGCCGTCATGGCGTTCCTTCGAGCTCGGTGAGGTCGATGTTCTCTTCCTTCAGGATGCGCCGCGCGATGGCGAAGCAGTCGCGCCCGACGGGCACGCCGCAATAGAAGGACAGGTGCATCAGGACTTCGCGCAGCTGCGCCAGCGGTACCTTGGTGCGCTTGAGCGCGATGCGGAAGTGCAGCTCGAACTCTTCCATCCGCCCCAGGCCGGCCAGCATGCCCAGGTTGATGAGGCTGAGCTGCTGGTGGGAGAGCACGCCGCGCGCCCAGGTGCGGCCCCACAACTCGTTGTTCAGGTACTTCTGCCATTCCCGGTCGAAGGGCGACAGGCTGGCCAGCATGGGGTCGACATACTCGTCGCCGATGATGGTGCGCCGGGTCTTGTCCCCGATCTCGGTGAAGTCATCCGGTTTCTGCGTCAAGACATTCTCCTGGTGGTAATCACGCCGCGGCCATGAAGGCCGGCTGTGTGGCAAAGCGGCTGAGATGCCGGTCGGTGTCGCCGAACTGCTTGGTGATCAGCGTGGCGCGCCGGAAGTCGTGCGATACCGGCAGTTCGTCGGTCAGGCCGATGCCGCCATGCAGGTGCACGGCGTTCTGGCCGATGAACCGCAGCGCCTTGTTGACGCTGACCTTGGCTGCCGACACGACCTGCGCGCGCGCGGCGGGATCCTCATGCACGTGCGGTTGCAGCGCCAGATGCGTCAGCACGCGCGCCTGCTCCGCGGCGATGTGCATGTCCACGCAGCGGTGCCGCAGCGCCTGGAAACTGCCCAGCGCCTCGCCGAACTGCCTGCGGGTCTTCATGTACTCGAAGGTGGCCTCGTTCATCGACTCCATCACGCCCACGCCTTCGGCGCACAGCGCGGCGGTGGCGAGGTCGAGCAGGGCCTGCAGCGCGTCTTCGCCGCTCAGCACCAGCGCGTCGTCGGGCAGCACCACGCCCTGCATCAGCAGGTCCGCGGCGCGCGTGCCGTCCAGCATGGGATAGGGCCGCAGGCTCAGCCCTTCGGTGCGGGCAGGCACCGCGTACAGCGCAGGGCTGCCGTCCGGCAGGCGCGCGCTGGCCAGGAACACGTCCGCCATGGCGGCGTGCAGCACCATGTTTTTTTGTCCGTCGAGGCGCCATCCGGCCTCGTGTCGCGTGGCGGCGGCGGCGGGCCGGTATTCGCCGCTGCGTTCGTACCAGGCGCAGGACAGGCGGCGCTGGCCCGCGGCCAGCTGGCCCAGCAGCACGTCGTGACCGTCAGCGGCCTTCAACGCCGCGATGCCCATGAGTGTGTCCAGCACGGGCTCCAGCACGCGATGGCGTCCCATCAGCCGCATGATCAGGCCCACGTCGGCGCTGTCGCCGTCGAAGCCGTCGACGCGTTCCGGCGCCGTCAGGGCGAACACGCCCAGTTCCGCCAGCTCGTGCCAGTCTTCCAGGCTGGCGCCGTCGCGGCCCCGCGCCACGTGCTGGCGATGTTCGAAACCGTAGTTCTTCTGCAGCCAGCGCCCCAGCGCGTCCGCGAATTGTGTCTGTTCCTCGGTGTAGCGGAAGTCCATTGCCGCGCCTCTTACATCTGCAGGATCATCTTGGCCAGAATGTTCTTCTGGATCTCGGTGGCGCCGCCGTACACGGCCGGCTTGCGGTAGGTAAGGTACTGGCGGCCCAGCGGCGCCGCGTCGTCGTCACCGAACACGCTGGTATCCGTGGCGCCGTCGAGGTACGCCATGTCCAGCGGCGCCGCGCCGTAGCCCACCGCGTCCAGCATCAGTTCGGTCAGCGCCTGCTGGATGTCGATGCCCCGCAGCTTCAGGATCGATGCCAGCGCGTCCGCGTCCTCGGCCTGCGTCAGGCTCTTCAGCACCAGCAGCTCGAGCGCCATCAGGTCGATCTCGACCTCGGCGACGCGCGCATTGAACAGCGCCTGCCGCAGCACCGGCTGTCCATCGCGTTCGCGCGCCGCGGCCAGCCGCTTCAGGAAGGCCAGCTCGCGCTTGGAGCGGCCCAGGCCGGCGATCGAGGTGCGTTCATGGCTCAGCAGGAACTTGGCATAGGTCCAGCCCTTGTTCTCTTCGCCGATGAGGTTCTCGACAGGCACCGGCACGTTGTCCAGAAAGACTTCGTTCACGTCCTGTTCGCCGTCCAGCATGGTGACCGGACGGATGGTGATGCCCGGCGTGGCCATGTCGATCAGCAGGAACGAGATGCCCTTCTGCTTGGGCGCGGCGGGGTCCGTGCGCACCAGGCAGAACATCCAGTTGGCGTGCTGCGCGAAGGTGGTCCAGGCCTTCTGGCCGTTGACGACGTAATGGTCGCCGTGGCGTTCGGCGCGCGTGGACAGCGCCGCCAGGTCCGAGCCGGCGCCCGGTTCGGAATAGCCCTGGCACCACCAGTCCTCGCCCGACAGAATGCCGGGCAGGAAGCGCTCGTGCTGCCGCGCGTTGCCGAACGCCATGATCACCGGGCCCACCATGTCGATGCCGAAGGGCTGGATGATGGGCGCGCCGGCCAGCGCGCAGGCCTCCTGCCAGATATGCTGCTGCATCGGCGTCCAGCCCGTGCCGCCGAAGGCGACGGGCCAGCTGGCGCCGGCCCAGCCCTGCGCGTGCACGATGCGATGCCAGCGTAGGAAGTCTTCCTTGCCCAGCCGCAGGTGATTGCGCACCTTGTGCTGCAGGTCGTCCGGCAGCGCGTGCTTCAGGAACTGCATGACAGTCTCGCGGAAGCGCTCGTCTTCGGCGCGGTAATTCAGTTTCATGAGGTCCAGGGAATGCGATGGAATGGAGTTCCATGTCATCAAGCAAAACCTGTGCCATATCGCGGTGTCCAGGGCGCACGCGACGTTGCGGCCTGTCGGCAGGTGTGCAATGTGTTGTCGCGCGCACAGCAATGTCTTCGTCGAGGACAGCGACGCGGTTCACGCGCACGCGCGTGCATGGCATATTTCTTGCATCGCATGCAGGCGACCACAACAACGACCATGACCAGGAGACGCCTTGAGTACGCCTTATCCGACCCTGCTGTCGCCCATCCGCGTGGGCCGCATCGAGCTGCCCAATCGCATCGTCATGGGCTCGCTGCATACGCGGCTGGAAAACGAGCCTGACGCCGCGCGGCGGCTGGCCGCCTTCTATGCGGCCCGCGCGCGCGGGCAGGCCGCGCTGATCACCACGGGCGGGTGCTCGCCCAATGTCGCGGGGCGTGTCGAACCGGGCGCACAGGTGCTGGACCGCGCCGAGCGCATCGCCGAGCATCTGCCCATCGTGCGGGCCGTGCATGAGCACGGCTCGCGCATCATCCTGCAGGTGCTGCATACGGGCGCCTATGCCAAGCACGACGAGATCGTGGCGCCCAGCGCGGTGCGCTCGCCCATCAACCCGCGCATCCCGCGCGCCATGACCGCGGACGAGATACTGCAGACCATCGAGGACTACGCGCGCTGCGCCGAACTCGCGCGCGAGGCGGGCTACGACGGCATCGAACTGATGGGTTCGGAGGGCTATCTGCTGAACCAGTTCCTCGTGCGCCGCACCAACCGCCGCGATGACGAGTGGGGCGGCAGCTTCGACCAGCGCATGCGCATGCCGCTGCGCGTCGTCCGCCGCATACGCGAGCGCGTGGGCCGCGACCTCCTGATGTTCTACCGCCTGTCCGCGATCGACCTGGTGGAAGACGGCATGACGGGCGACGAGATTCTGCTGTTCGCCCGGGCGCTGGAAGCCGCCGGCGTGGACGTGCTGAGCACCGGCATAGGCTGGCACGAGTCGGGCGTGCCCACCATCGCCACCAGCGTGCCCCGCGCGGCCTACGCCTTCGCGGCGGCGCGCATCAAGGCCGCCGTGTCCGTGCCGGTGGTCGTGTCCAACCGCATCAACATGCCCGACACCGCCGAACAACTGCTCAGCAGCGGACAGGCCGACCTGGTGTCGCTGGCGCGGCCTTTCCTGGCCGATCCGGAGTTCGTGCGCAAGGCCGCGCAGGGCCGCGCGGCCGAGATCACTCCCTGTATCGGCTGCAACCAGGCCTGCCTGGACTACATCTTCTCGGATCGGGTCGCCAGCTGCCTGGTCAATCCCAAGGCCTGCCGCGAGACCGAGTTCGACGAGGCGCCCGCGGCGCGGTCGCTCTGCATCGCCGTAGTGGGCGCCGGCCCGGCGGGCATGGCTTGCGCCATCGCGGCCGCGCAGCGTGGCCACCGCGTCGACCTGTACGAAGCACAGCCCGACGTCGGCGGCCAGCTCGACCTGGCGCGGCGCATTCCCGGCAAGGAACGCGAGTTCGACGCGCTACTGCGCCATTACCGCCTGCGCCTGGGGCAAAGCGGTGTCGCGCTGCACCTGAACACGATGGCCGAGGCCGGCATGCTGGCCGCGTGCGGCTACGACCACGTCGTCGTGGCCACCGGCACGCGCCCGCGCGGCGTGCGCTTCGAAGGGCATGACCACGCCAAGGTGCTCAGCTATCCCGACCTCATCCTGGGCCGGGCGCAAGCAGGCGACAGCGTGGCCGTCATCGGCGCGGGCGGCGTCGGGCACGACGTGGCCGAGTGGCTGACCGCGCCGAGGCCGCTGGAGGCGGACGGTTTCCTGCGCTATTGGGGCGTGGACGCCGAGATCCGTACCGCCGGCGGCCTGGCGCAAACCGAGGAAGAGCCGTGCCTGCGCCACGTCACGCTGTTCCAGCGCGGCCTGTCCAAACCCCGGCTGGGCAAGTCCACCGGCTGGATACATCGCGCGCGGCTGGCGCGCCGCGGGGTGGTGTTGCGCGCCGGCTGCGTGTACCACAAGGTGGACGACCGTGGCCTGCACTACAGCATCGATGGCCAGCCGCAACTGGCCGAGGTCGACACCATCGTGGTGTGCGCGGGCCAGGAGCCCGTGCAGGACCTGGCCGTCGAACTTCAGCGGCTGGGCGTCGCCGCGCACCTGATCGGCGGCGCCCGCATCGCCACCGGCCTGGATGCGATGCGGGCGATCGACGAAGGAACGCGGCTGGCTTATGCCCTGTGATCAGCCGCTCTGCTTCACCAGCGGGCATTCGCTTTGCGACAGGGGTCGGTAGGCCTCGTTGCCCGGGATCGTCTCCAGGATCTTCAACAGATCCCAGTCGCCCTTGGACTCGGCGGGCGTCTTCGCCTGCGCCAGGTACATGTCGTACACCATGCGGCCGTCCGCGCGGATGCGCCCGTTCTTCGCGTAGAAGTCGTTGATGGGCGTCTCTTTCATCTTCGCGGCCACGGCATCGGGGTCGTCGCGGCCCACGGCCTTGACGGCCTGCAGGTAGTGCATGGTGGCCGAATAGGCGCCGGCCTGCACCATCGACGGCATGGACTTCTGGCGCTCGAAGTAGCGCTTGGACCACGCGCGCGTCTCGTCGTTGCGGTCCCAGTAGAAGCCCGTGGTGAACTGCAGTCCCTGCGCGGCCTGCAGCCCCAGTCCCTTGATGTCGTGCAGGAAGACCAGCAGCGTCGCCAGCGCCTGGCCGCCCTGCGTGATGCCGAACTCCGAGGCCTGGCGCACGGCGTTCTGCGTATCCGAACCGGCGTTGGCCAGGCCGATCACCTTGGCCTTGCTGGCCTGCGCCTGCAGCAGGTACGAAGAGAAGTCCGGGCTGGACAACGGCGCACGCACGCTGCCCAGTATCTTGCCGCCGTTGGCCTTGATGACGTTGCTGGTGTCGCGTTCCAGCGAATGGCCGAAGGCATAGTCGGCGGTGATGAAGTACCAGCTGTCGCCGCCCGCCCGCGTCACCGCGCGCCCGGTGCCGTTGGCCAGCACGTAGGTGTCGTAGACATAGTGCACGCCATAGGGCGTGCAGGCCGCGTTGGTCAGGTTGGACGAGGCCGAGCCCGCGAACAGCGTGATGCGCTTCTTCTCCGTTCCCAACGCCTGCAGCGCCAGCGCGGAGGCCGAGTCGGTCGACTCGATGATGGCGCTCACGCCGTCCCGGTCGTACCACTGGCGCGCGCGCGTCGCGGTGATGTCCACCTTGTTCTGGTAGTCGGCCGACAGCACTTCGATCGGACGGTCCAGGACCTTGCCGCCGAAGTCTTCCGCCGCCATCTTCACGGCCGTGACCACGCCGGGCCCGCCGTGCGCCGAGTACACGCCCGTCATGTCCACGATGACGCCCAGGCGGAACGGCGCCGGGTTCTGGGCATGGACGGAAAAAGCGAACAGCGAGCCGCCGAGCAGCGCGGCCAGGGTCGAAGTTGCATGTTTCATGGTGAGTCTCCTGCCTTCTCTTGTGGGATGTCGTTGCGTTCGCGTATGCGCTCGCGCATGCGCGGCGATGGGTGCTGGCGCGGCCAGCTCGGGTCATTCCATGCTGACCACGTACTTGCCCGTGGCGCGTCCTTGCGCCAAGGCCTCGAGGGCGATGCCTACCTGCTCCAGCGGCAGCACGGCGGCCAGCCGCGGCCGGATGCGGCCTTCCTCGTGCAGGCGCATCAGATGGCGCTGCACCTCGGCCACCCGCTCGGGCTGGCGGTCGCGGTAATCGCTCCATTGCAGGCCGCTGACCGCGATGTTCTTCAACAGCAGGTAATTCACCTTCAGCGTCGGGATGTCGCCCGCCGCGAAGCCGATGACGACCAGCCTGCCGCACCAGGCCAGCGCGCGCAGCGAGGCCGCGAACACCTCGTCGCCCAGCGGGTCGAGGATGACGTCTGCGCCATGGCCATCGGTCACGTCGTGCACCTGAGCGCGCAGGCTGTCGCGCAGGTTTTCGGCGGCCAGGTCGATGACGTGATCCGCGCCCATCTCACGGGCGGCCTGGGCCTGTCGCGGCGTGTTCACACCCGCCAGCGCCACGCCGCCCAGGGCCTTCACCAGCTGCACCGCCGCGCCGCCCACGCCGCCGGCCGCGCCGTTGATCAGCACGATCTCGCCGGCCTTGAAGCCGCCGCGCTCGACCAGCGCGAAGTAGGCCGTCTGGTACACCAGGCCCATCGCGGCGGCATCGTCGAACCCGACGCTGTCGGGCAGCACGCAGCAGTTGGCGGCCGGGGCCACGGCGCGGCCGGCCCAGGCGCCGTGCTCCATGTGCGCCACCACCCGGTCGCCCGGCCGCGGCGTGGTCACGCCGGGCCCCACGCGCAGCACCGTGCCGCTGGCGTCCTTGCCCGGCACGAAGGGCAGCGGCGGCAGCACCTGATACTTGCCCGACACCACCAGCGTGTCGGGATAGTTCACACCCGCGGCCGCCACCTCGATCAACACTTCGCCGGCGCCCGGCTCGGGGTCCGGCAGGATCTCGACGCGGTGCTGGTCCACAGGTGCGAAGGCCCTTACCACGAGCGCTTTCATGACCTGGTCTCCTTCCTGGGCAGCGCCTGGCGCGTGTGCTCGCCCAGCCCCGGCACGCGGCCGCGGTGGGCCGGCATGCGCAGGCAGGCGGCGATGGGCACGGGCAGGGCCGGCAGAGCCTGCCCGTCGCGGTTGGCGACCTCGTGCTCGAAGATGCCGCGGGCCTGGAAGTGCGGGTCGCGCACGGCCTCTTCCAGGCTCGCCACCACGCTCACGCAGGTGTCCCGGCCTTCGAATGCCGCCATCCACTGGTCGGCGGTGCGCCGCCGTACCGCGGCCGCCACCTGCTGCCGCACCGCCTCGCCGTCCGGCTCATCCGCCAGCTGAGGCAGGCCGATTACATCCACGAAGCCGCGCCAGAATTTCTCTTCGAGCGGCGCGGCAGCAAGGTAGCGGCCGTCGGCGGTCTCGTAGACCTGATAGCGGCTGCTGCCGCCGGTGACCATGTCGCCCGCGGGCCGCGGCCATTCGCCATGGCCCCAGCCGTTGCCCAGCCCCCAGTACATCATCGTGAAGAGGTTGTCGGCCATGGAGATGTCGAGGTGGCATCCCGACCCGCTGTGTTCGCGCTGCCGCAGGGCCAGGAGGATGTTCATCATCGCGGGATACGCCCCGCCCGCGATGTCGGCGGTCAGCGCCGGCGGCACCACGGGGCGACCCTGCGCATCGCCCGCCAGGGCCAGCATGCCGGTCTCGGCCTGGTAGTTCAGGTCGTGCGCCGCGACCCGCGCCTTGGGGCCGGTCTGTCCGTAGCCCGTGATCGAGCAATAGACGATGCGCGGATTGATGCGCGCCACGCTGTCGTAGTCCAGCCCGAGCCGCTGCATCACGCCGGGCCGGAACTGCTCCACCAGCACGTCGGCCTCTTCCACCAGGCGCAGCACGCGCGCGCGCTCGTCGGAATCCTTCAGGTCCACGGCGACCGAGGTCTTGCCGCGATTGAGCAGCGTGAAATTGACGCTGTCCTCGCCCAGCCGCGGCACGTAGCCGCGCATCTCGTCGCCGTCCGGACGCTCGATCTTGATGACGCGCGCGCCCGCCTCGGCCAGCAGCAGCGTGCAAAGCGGACCGGGCAGCAGCGTGCTGAAGTCCAGAACGGTAATGTCACTGAGCGGCTGCATCGTCGCGCTCCTGCAGATGGCGCTGCCATGCGACGCTCGCACGGCGCGCCGGGGCGTAGGGCTCCTGTCCCAGCATCTCGTACAGCGCCTGCGTCACGCGATAGTGGTGGTGCAGGCCGGTGCGGCGCAGCAGCGCGATGGGTCCCTCGGGGTAGCCCAGGCCCAGGCGCAGCGTCGTGTCCATGTCCTCGGCGCTGGCCAGGCCTTCGTCCAGGCGGCGCAGGGCGGCGTTGTAGTACGGGCGGACCAGGCGGTTCAGGATGCGGCCCGGGAAGTCGTTGCACACGGCCACCACCAGCCCCGCGGATTCGAAGGCCTGGCGCGCCGCCTGCAAGGCCTCTGGCGAGGTGTAGGGCTTGCGCACCAGCTCGACCAGCGCGGTGGGATCGGCGTCGCCCAGGCGAAAGCGCGCGAAGCCCACCACGTTGCGAGCCTGGCCGTCGTCATCGTCGCCGATGTGCACGCCCAGGCACTCCAGGTCCAGCTCGATGGCGACGAAGGCGGCCTGCGCCGCCGCCGCGCGGTCCTGACGGTACCGGCGTCCGGCGTCGCGGCCAAGATAGACGCGGCCCGCGCCGCCGTCGTCGGCCTGCTGCAGGAAAGAATGGGATTGCGGAAAAGACGGGCTGTCTCCGCCGTGGACGATGCGGTAGCTCATGTGCGTCATGCTCCGAAGATCTTGTCGCTGTCGTAGCGGTGAAAGCCCGCGCCGCTCTTGCGGCCCAGGCGCCTGGCGCCGATCATGCGTTTCACCAGCGGCGGGCAGGCCGCGCGCGGTTCGTGCGTGCTGCCGTGCAGGGCCTCGCACAGCAGCTTCTGCGTGTCCATGCCCACCATGTCCAGCAGTTCCAGCGGTCCCAGCGGATAGCCCAGCGCGGTCTTCACGGCGGTATCGATGTCGGCCGGCTCCGCCACGCCCTGATCCACCAGATTGATGACGTCGTTGTGCCAGGGCACCAGGAAGTAGTTCAGGATGAACCCCGGGGTGTCGCGCGTCAGCACCGGCTTCTGCCCCAGCGCCTCGCAGAACGCCCAGGCCTGGCGCAGCGTGTCCTCGGTGGTGCTCAGGCCCGGCGACATCTCCACCAGCTTCATCAGCTGCGCCGGCAGGCAGAAATGCATGCCCACCACATTGCCATCGCGGCCGCTGCCGCCCGCGATCTCGGTGATGGACAGCGTGGACGTGTTCGATGCGAACAGCGTGTGCGGGCCGCAGATCCTGTCCAGCTTGCCGAACAGCTCGTGCTTGACGCGTATGTCCTCGAACACGGCCTCGATGACGATGTCGCAGTCGGCGAGTGATTCGAGGCTGTCGCTGACGTGCCAGTTGGCCAGGATGGCTTCGTCCTGGCCGGGCGCCAGCTTGCCGCGCTCCACGGACTTGCGCAGGAAGGCCGCGGCCTGCTTGCGGCCCTGTTCCAGCAGGTCGGCGCGAGTGTCGTAGACGCGCAGCTTGAAACCGGCGCGGGCCACCACGATGGCGATGCCCGTGCCCATGGTGCCGCATCCGACGACGCCGACGGTCTTGATGTTGGTCATGGATTCATTCCTTGTTCAGAAAGCTGCGGCCGATCAGCTGGCGGTGGATCTGGTTGGTGCCTTCCCAGATCTGCGTGATCTTGGCGTCGCGCATCAGGCGCTCGGCACGGTAGTCCTTGCAGTAGCCGTAGCCGCCCAGCAGTTGCACGGCCTCGGTGCTCATGCGCATGGCAAGATCGGTGGCCCGCAGCTTCAGGATGGACGCCTCGATGCCGATGTCCTCCGCCTGCGCGTCCACCATGCCGGCGACCCGCCACAGCCACGATTCGCAGGTGGCCAGTTCCGCCGCCAGATCCGCCACCATGAACTGCACGCCCTGGAATTCCAGTACGCGGCGCTTGAACTGGCGGCGCTCGTTGATGTACGCGATGGCGTCCTCGAAGGCCGCGCGGGCGATGCCCAGCGCATGCGCGGCCACGCTGGGACGAGAGCGGTTCAGCGAAGTCAGCAGGATGCGCAGGCCATCACCAGGCTCGCACAGCAGGTTGGCGCGCGGGATGCGGCAGTTCTCGAACGACAGCGTGGCCGTGCTGGAAGCGCGCGTGCCCATCTTGTCTTCCACCCCGACCACGGAGAGGCCGGGCGCGCCCTTCTCGACCACCACCGCGCTGATGGCCCGCTTGGGATCGTCGATGCCGGCCCACTTGCCGAACAGCAGGTAGACGTCGGCCACGTCGCCGTTGGTGATGAAGGTCTTCTGTCCGTTGATGACGATCTCGTCGCCCTGCTCCTCGAAGCGGGTGCGCATGCCGGTGGCGTCGGAGCCCGCCGAGGGTTCGGTGATGACCAGCGAGGCCAGGCCGCCCTGCACGATGACGGGCAGAAGCCGTGCCTTCTGGGCCTCGTTGCCGAACTCGATGACCGGCTTGATGGCGTGGAAGTTGGTGGCCCACACGATGCCGGTGGAGGCGCACGCCGCCGAGATCTCGCGCACGCAGGCCAGGTAGCACGAATAGGACAGCGGCGATCCGCCATACGCTTCCGGGATGAACATGGCGTTCAGGCCCAGGGCGTTGATGTCCGCCACGTTGTCCCACGGGAACTCGCCGCTGCGGTCCAGTTCCGCCGCGCGCGGCGCGATGCGGTCCCGCGCCAGCGCGCGCACCGACTCGATCAGCATGGACTCCTCTTCGCTCCAGGGCAGCGAGGCATCCAGGCGTTGCAGCACGTTCATCGGTCACTCCTTGTCTGCTTGCGGACGGCGGCCTACACCACCAGGCTCTGCCCGCCGTCCAGGTAAATGGTCTCGCCCGTCAGGAAGCGCGAGCGCAGCGCGAACAGCGACGTCACCATGTCGGCCACCTCGGCGGCCTGCGCGGGACTGCGGCGCGGGATGCGCTTCTGCAGGTGCTGGGCCAGTGGCCCGCTGGTCATGAAGTCGTGGTTCAGGTCGGTGAGGACGTAGCCGGGCGCGAGGTTGATCACCTGGATGTCGTCGGCCGCCCATTCCACCGCCAGGCAGCGCGTGATCGCGCCCACCGCGGCCTTCGACGCGCAATAGGCGGTGTTCTTCTTCACGCCGAGCTTGTCGTAGAACGAGCCCATGTTCAGCACCAGGCCGCCGCCGTTGGCCTGCAGCAGCGGATACGCGGCCTGGCTGACCATCAGCACCGAGGTGGCGTTGGCGTGCATCAGCGCGTTGAAGTCGGCGGGATCCAGCGTGGCCGCGGCGCCGTCGGTATGCTGGCCGGCGTTGTTCACCAGGCCGGCGATGCGGCCGCCGCAGCGCTCCGCGACCGTGGCCAGCGCCGTGGCGATCTGCGCGGCCTCGCCCACGTCGCAGGCCACCGCATGCCAGCGGGCCCGCAGCTCGGACGGCACGTCGGCCACGGCGGGCATCTGGCCCGACCGCGACAGGCAGGCCACGTGAAAGCCGGCGCGGGCCAGCGAGACGGCGATCTCCGCGCCGATGCCGCGGCTGGCGCCGGTGACGACGATGGTGGGTGGGGTCATGGTCAGGCATCCTTGAAAACGGGGCCGCGCTTGTCCAGGAAGGCCTGCATGCCTTCCGCGGCGTCGGCGGTGCGATAGGCCAGCGTGGACAGGTCGCGCTCGATGCGCAGCCCCTCCTCCAGCGTGGTCTGCATGCCGCGCTGCACGGCCTGCCGGGCGAAGTCCAGCGCATTCAGGCCGTACTGCAGGAACGGGGCGAGATAGGCCGCGCCGATCTCGGCGGGCGCGCCGGTTTCCACCACCTGGTTCACCAGGCCGATGCGTTCGGCCTCGTCGGCCTTGACGGTGCGGCCCGACAGAATCAGTTCCAGCGCCCGTCCTTCGCCCACCAGCCGCGGCAGGCGCTGCGTGCCGCCATAGCCCGGGATCAGGCCCAGCTTGATTTCCGGCAGCCCCATGCGCGCCGCCGCCGTAGCCACGCGGAACGTGCAGGCCAGCGCCAGTTCCAGTCCGCCGCCGAAGGCATAGCCGTGTATCACCGCCACCGATGGAACAGGCAGCTGGTGGATGCGCTGGAATACCTCCTGCCCCATGCGCGCGCCGTCGTGTTCTTCGCGCAGCGTGCGGCCGATCAGTTCGGGTATGTCCGCGCCGGCGCAGAAGGCCTTGTCGCCCGCGCCCGTGATGACCAGGCCTCGCGCCCGCTTGGCCACGACGCGGTCGATCGCTTGGTCGAGATTCTGCAATTGCTGGAAGCTCAGCGCGTTCAGCGCCTTCTGGCGGTCCAGGGTGATGAGGGCGATGCGGCCCTCGAGCATCGATTCTTGGATCATGGTCGTCTCATCCGGCGTGGGTCGCCGCGCCGGTCCAGCGCACGGGGATGGGTTCGATGCGTTCCTCCTTCACCCACTGCACCAGTCCGCGCTTCAGGATCTTGCCGCTGGCCGTCATGGGAAAGCTGTCCAGGCGGATGAAGTATTCGGGCATGTCGTACTTCGACAGGCCGACCTCGTGCAGGTGGCGCAGGATGTCGTCTGCCCCCGGCTCGCTGCCGGGCTGCGGGATGATGGCCAGGCACACCTTCTCGCCCAGGCGCTCGTCCGGCACCGCGAAGGCGGCCGCCTTCAGCACGTCGGGATGGCGATGGGCCAGGTCTTCGATGCGCGCGGGATGGATGTTGTGTCCGCCGCGGATGATCAGGTCCTTCTTGCGGCCCACGATGCGGATGCGTCCATCGCCATCCATCACGCCCAGGTCGCCGCTCATGAACCAGCCCGAGGCGTTGAACGAGGCCTCGGTCGCTTCCTGGTTGCCGTAGTAGCCCAGCATCAGCAGCCCGCCGCGGCCGCCGATCTCGCCCACTTCTCCGGGGTCGGCCTCGGCGTCCGGATCGTCCTGCTTCCACAGGCGGATCTCGTAGCCGTGGCATGCGCGTCCGCAGGTGGCGACGATGGCCTGGGGCGGGTCGTCGGGCAGCGTGTACTGGTGCGAGCCGTTCTCGGTCATGCCGTAGATGTTCTGCGGTGTGATGCCGATGCGCACGAACTGTTCGGCCAGCTCCTGCGGAATGGCCGAGCCCGCCATGTAGAACGAGCGCACCTCGCCCAGCGACGTCAGTCCGCGGCGGCGCATCTCGGCCAGCAAGTCCATGGCGTGCGTGGGCACGCCCATGACGTAGCTCGCCTTGCATTCCAGCAGCCAGTCCAGCGGATGCCAGCCGGCTTCCGCGTCGTGCAGCACCAGTTCCATGCCGGCCACCAGCATCTGTTCCAGCGCCACCGTGCCGATGTGATGGCTCATCGGGCTGTAGGTGAGCGCGATGGTCTCGTGGGTGTGATGCCAGTCGCGCACCAGCGCGCGGCCGTTGGCCAGCAGGGTGTTGTCGCTGTGCATGACGCCCTTGGGCACGCCCGTGGTGCCCGAGGTGAAGGCCAGGTAGGTGATCTTGTCGGGACTCAGCACGGGCGTGCCGCGAACGGCCGGCAGGTCCGCCGCGCGCGGAAACGGTTGGGCGCGCGCTGGCAGCGGCCGGTCTGCGCGCGGCAGCGCGTACAGGCACTTCAGCGTGTCGATCTCGGCGGCCCGTTCGAAGACGTCGTGCCGGTCGGCGTCGGCGCCATAGCCTTGCGTGGCGAACAGGGCGCGGCAGCGCATGCGCTGCGCCAGTTCGATGACCTCGGCGACCGTGTAGTTCTGGTGCAGCGACGGGCAGAAGACATATCCGCCGCGCGAACACGCCAGGAACAGGATCACGGTCTCGACCCTGCTGGGCAGCCAGGCCGCGACGCGGTCGGCGGGACGAAGCCCCGCGCGGTGCAAGGCCTCGGCCACGCTGTCGGCATGCTGCAGCAGTTCGCGCCAGCGCAGGCGTCGATGGGCATCGCGCACCGCATAGGCCTCGGGCCGCTCGCGCGCATGATGGCGCGCCAGCGTGTACAGCGTGTCCTGTTGCCAGATCCCGGCCAGGTAATGCTGCCGGGCGGCCTGGGGATCGTGCAGCGTCAATAGCGTGTTCATTGCCTTCCTCCTACCCGCGCGATCGGCTCAGTGGCCGAACTTGCTGGCGTCCGGCTTGCGCTTCTCGGCGAAGGCGGCGGCCAGTTCATCGTGTTCCGCGCTGTCCAGGTAGCCGCGCAGCAGCAGGTCGTGCGCCATGCGCGACAATCCTCCCACGCCGCCGTGGCGGGCGTTGAACGCGGCCTTGATCGAGGCCAGCGCGAAGGCGCCGCGGTCGGCGATGGTCAGCGCATACTCCATGGTGGCCTGGCGCAGCTCGGCCGCGGGCACCACCTGGTTGATGAGGCCCATCTCCATCGCCTCCTGCGGCGAGATCTTGGGATTGGCATACCAGATGTGCTTGGCGCGCTTCTTGCCCACCAGGTCTTCCAGGTACCAGGTGCCGTAGCCGGCGTCGAAACTGCCGACCATGGGGCCCACCTGGCGGAACATGGCCTTGTCCGAGGCGATGGTCACGTCGCACACCATCTGCAGCACGTTGCCGCCGCCGACGGCGTAGCCGTTCACCGACGCGATCACGGGCTTCTGCAGGCGGTCGATGCTTTCGTACATCTCCAGCGTGGGCAGCACGCCCGCGTACAGCGTGCTGTCCTGCATGCCGTCCTTGCGGCCGCCCAGGCAGAAGAAGCGGTCGCCCGCGCCCGTCAGCACCAGCACACGGGTGCGCGTCTCGCGCCGCACCTCGTTGATGCAGTCGCGGATCTCGTGGCACATGGTCTCGGTGAACATGTTGCCGTCGTCGGGCCGGTTCAGCGTCAGCACGCCCACCGGGCCGTGCTCTTCGTACAGAATCTCCTGGAATGCCATGGTGTGTCCTTGGTCTGCGGTGTCGAAAGTCGGGTTCAGATCACGCCTTGCCGGCGCAGCGTGTCGATGCGAGGCTGGGCATAGCCCAGCCAGTCCCGCAGCACGCAATCGGTGTCCTCTCCCAGCGAGGGCGGCGATTTGCGGTGTATGTGCTGCGAGCCGTCGAAGCCGATGCCCAGCCCCACTTGCGGGATGGGGCCTTCGGCTGCGTCCACGCGGTACAGCAGTTCCTTCTGAAGCAGGTCGGGATCCTGGGCCACCTGGTCCAGGCGATTGATGGGACCGGCCGGAATGCGGTGCTGCGCGAACAGCGCCAGCCAGTGCTCGCGCGGCTGCGTGGCCAGCAGCGCGGCAATGCGCGCGACGATCTCGGCGCGGTGCTCGCGGCGGTCCTGGTTGGTGGCGTACTCAGGCCGCAATCCCATGTCGGGATCGCCCACGGCCTTCCAGAAGCGCTGCCAGATGCGGTCGTTGCCTAGTCCCAGCGACAGCGGGTCGTCGGCGGTGTCGAACACCTGGTAGATGGCGATGACCGAATCCCGGCCGCCCGAGCGCCGCGCCAGTTCGCCGGCGCCCAGGTAGGGCAGCAGCCGCGGCGCCACGAAGCGCGTCATGCTCGACTGCATCGAGATGTCGATGTGCGTGCCCTGTCCCGTCCTTGCGCGCGCCACGTAGGCGGCCAGCACGGCCAGCGCCAGATCCTGGCCCGCCAGCAGGTCCGCGGCCGGCGTGCCCACCTTCTGCGGCGCCGAGTCCGGCTCGCCGGTCAGGTCCATGATGCCCGCGTAGCCTTCCGCGATGAGGTCGTAGCATGGCGACTCGCTGCGCATGCCGGTCAGGCCGAAGCCCGTCAGCGATGCGTGGATCAGGCGCGGATGACGGTCGCGCAGGCTGGCGTAGTCCAGTCCCAGCTTGCGCTGCGTGCCCGGCACCATGTTGAGCACCAGCACGTCGCAGTGCTCCAGCAGCGCGTCGAACACCTCGCGGCCTTCCGGCGCGGTCACGTCCAGCGTCAGCCCATGCTTGTTGCGATTGACGCTCAGGTACCAGAGCGATACGCCATGCAGGAACGGCGGCCCCCATGCGCGCGTGTCGTCGCCCACGCCGGGCTTCTCCACCTTCAGCACCGTCGCCCCCAGGTCGGCCAGCAGCTGCGTGGCATATGGCCCGGCGATCGACGTAGTCAGGTCGAGTACGCGCAGCGACGAAAGCAGCGTCAGCCCGCCTGTGCGCACGTCGACGTGCGGTAGCGATTCGAGTGGTGTCATCGGTCATCCATGGCGAACGTCTCCCTGGATGGGTCAATTGCAAGATCTATGCCATGGGCATTTCACGGGACGCGCACGGGGAAGACCAGTGCCGCGGTGCACGGCGGAAGACATCCCGTGTCTGCCACGCGTACACTTTCCCGAAAGACACACAACAATGCAGGAGACACTTGCATGGAAAACGATGTAAGGGGTGTGGCGGTACTGGACACCAACGGCGATGTGCGTTTTACCTCGGGGATCGGTGCGGATCCCGTGTTGCTGAAGGACCTCTCGCGGCGCTGGTGCGCCCGGGCCGTGCGGCCGGTACCGCCGCTGTTCGCACTAGAGCACCTGGACGAGCCTTTGAGCGTGTTCAGCACGACGCTGCAGGACAGCGTGTGCTTCCTGGTGTACCAGCACGAGGCGGGCGACCCGTTGTTCGAGTTCGTGGGCAGCGTGGACTTCGCAGGAGACATCCTGCGTCACTTCATCACCAATCCGTATGGCGCCATCACTGTGGTCGATACGGAAGGCACGCTGCGCTACCTCAGTCCGGTGCACGAGAAGTTCTTCAACCTGTCGCGCGGCGGCGGCGTGGGCAGGCCGGCGCGCGAGGTCATCGAGAACAGCCGCCTGGACAGCGTGCTGCGCAGCGGCAAGGCCGAGATAGGCCAGACGCAGGAGATGCACGGCACCACGCGCGTGGTCAGCCGCACTCCCATCTTCAACCGCCAGCGCCGCGTGGTCGGCGCCATCGGGCAGGTGATGTTCAAGAGCCCCGATGCCATGCAGAAGATGAGCGAGGAGATCTCGCGGCTGCGCAAAGAGGTCGACTTCTACAAGCGCGAGCTGTCGGGCCTGGAGCGGCAGAGCAGGGGGCTGGAATCCATCGTGGGCGCCAGCGAGCCCGTCACCCGGCTGAAGGAGCAGATCATCAAGATCGCGCCGCTGGACGTGCCCGTGCTGCTGCTGGGCGAGAGCGGCGTGGGCAAGGACATGGTGGCGCATGCCATCCACATGCTGAGTCCGCGTGCGCGCGATCCCATGGTTGTCATCAATGCCGCGGCCCTGCCCGTGTCGCTGGTGGAAAGCGAGCTGTTCGGCTACGAGGGCGGCGCCTTCACGGGCGCCGAGCGCAAGGGCCGGCGCGGCAAGTTCGAGCAGGCCGACCGCGGCACGCTGTTCCTGGACGAGATCGGCGACATGCCGCTCGAGATACAGGTGAAGCTGCTGCGCACGCTGCAGGACGGCTCGTTCCAGCGCGTGGGCGGCGATGCATTGCGGCGTTCCGACTTCCGCCTGATCTCGGCCAGTAATCGCAATTTCAACAGCATGATCGAGAAGGGCAGCTTCCGCCTCGATCTCTTTTATCGCATCAGCGCCGTCACGCTGCGCGTGCCGTCGCTGCGAGATCGACTGGAAGACATTCCCGATCTGGCTGCCACCTTTCTGAAGCAGTTCGCCGACCGGCACGGCAAGGCCGTGAAAGAAATCGAGCCCGCGGCGGTGCGCTTCCTGCAGTCCCTGCCGTGGCCCGGCAACGTGCGGCAACTGCAGCACGCGGTCGAGCGGGCCGCCATCTTCTGCGAAGGCGAGGCGATACGCGTGGCCGACTTCGAGATGGCCGGCGACATCCAGAGCTCGTACCACCTGGACTCCGCCAGCGTCGCGGGCCGTCCCGCGCTGCCTGCGCGCGCGGCGCAGTCCGACCTGCCCATGAAGGCGGTGAAGGATCGCATGGAGGCCGAACTGATCGCCGACGTCATGCAGCGATACCAGGGCAACAAGAAGAAGGCCGCCGAAGTCCTGGGCATTTCGCGCTCGTACCTGTACAAGCGGCTGGCCGAGATGGAGCGCGGCGGCGAGTCTGATTGACGGCGGGCGGCAAAACGAAAGGGGCGGCGTGATGTGCACGCCGCCCCGTTCTTGCCGATCAGTCCCGGCAGTGGCGCCGGGCCGCCGCGCCCGCTACTTGCGCACCGCCGCGATCACGCCGTCCAGCTGCTCCAGCATGCGCGCCACTTCGGCTTCGGTGACGTTCAGCGCGGGCATGAAGCGCAGCAGGTTGGCGCGCGGGGCGTTCAGCAGCAGGCCCTCGGGCAGGTTGCGCGCGGCCTCGACGATGGCCGGGCCGTCGTCGCGGTCCAGCAGCAGGGCGCGCAGCAGGCCCATGCCGCGCTCGCCCTTCATGCCCCACTTGGCCGACAGCGCCAGCAGGCCTTCGGACAACTGCGTGGCGCGGGCCTGCACCGACTCCATGAAGCCCGGCGACATCAGCGTGTCGTACACCGCGACGCCCACGGCCGCCATCAGCGGGTTGCCGTTGTAGGTGCCGCCCTGGTCGCCGTGCGCGAACACGCAGACGTCCTGGCGCGCCAGCAGCGCCGCCAGCGGCACGCCGCCGCCGATGCCCTTGGCCAGCGTCATGATGTCGGGCACCACGTCGAACTGCTGGTAGGCGAACATGGTGCCGGTGCGACCCATGCCGGTCTGCACTTCGTCGACGATCAGCAGCAGCTGGTGCTCGTCGGCCAGCTTGCGCAGGCCCTGCATGAACTCGCGGGTGGCGGGGAACACGCCCGCCTCGCCCTGCACGGGCTCGAGCATGATGCCGACGGTCTTGTCGTCGATCAGCGCCCGCACCGACTCCAGGTCGTTCAGGTCGGCCTTGGGAAAACCCTCGACCTGCGGGGCGAACATCTTGTCCCAGCCCGGCTTGCCCGAGGCGGACATCGTCGCCAGCGTGCGGCCATGGAAACCATGGTCCATGGTGATGATCTTGTACGCGCCGTTGCGGCGCACCTGGCCCCACTTGCGCGCCAGCTTGATCGCGCCTTCGTTGGCCTCGGCGCCGCTGTTGGCGAAGAACACGCGGTCGAAGCACGACGAGGCGGTCAGGCGGGTGGCCAGCTCGATCGAAGGCAGGTTGTAGAACGCCGGCGAGGGGTTCATCAGTTTTTCGGACTGCTCGACCAGGGCGCGGCGCATTTCGGGGGCGCAGTGGCCCAGCGTGTTCACCGCCCAGCCCTGCACGAAGTCGAGGTAGCGCTTGCCCGCATGGTCTTCCAGCCACGACCCCTCGCCTCGCACGAACACCAGTTCGGGGCGGGAGGTGATCTCCATGAGGGCGTTGACGTTGAACTGGCTGAAGTCCATGAGCGGTTCCTGGCGATGGGAAAACAGGGGAAAACTCGAAATGTAGCACTGGCGGGCTGACGGAGCGTGACGGGTTTCCCGCGGCCCGCGGCGGCGCCGAAACGATGCGTCGCCGGTCACGGTAAAGCCATCCCTTGCGAGCGTCTGCGCAACGGCACGGAATTTGCTTTCTATATTTTGGAAAGCCTCCATTCACTGCATATCGCTGTCATCCCTCTGTCACCTCATCCGCCATGAATGCCCCCCAGAACGTAGCCGAACTGTCGTTGCGTATCGAGCACATCACGTCCGTCAAAATCCGCGAGATCAAGGAGATCACGCTGGAAACCAGGCTGCTCAGCCTGAATGCCGCCATCGAGGCGTCGCACGTGGGGGAACTGGGCCGCAGCTTCGCCGTGGTGGCTGGCCGCGTGCGCGAGGTGTCGGATCGGGTCGAGGCGCTGGCCAGCTCGCTGCAGGAGGAATTGCGCGACGTGGGCGCGCGCATGCAGCGCGCCCTGCAGCTGGCGCGGGGCCAGCGCCTGGCCGACATGGCGCTGAACGTGATCGAGACGATCGACCGCAATCTGTACGAGCGCACCTGCGACGTGCGCTGGTGGGCCACCGAGGCCGCGGTGCAGGCCCTGGCCGCCGAGCCCCAGCCGAGGCTGGCCGCCGCCGCCCAACGCCGGCTGGGCGTGATCCTGGACACCTACACCGTATACCTGGACATCTGGGTCATCGACCCGTCCGGCAAGGTGCTGTGCGATGGCCGTCCCGATCGGTATCCGCGCGCGGCGGGGCTGGACGTGAGCGGCGAGGCCTGGTTCCGCCAGGCGCTGGCGGGCCGGGGGCTGGATGCCTATGCCGCCGGCGACGTGCAGGAGATCGCGGCGCTGGAAGGCGCGCAATGCGCCGTGTACGCAGCCGCCATCCATCCCGACGCGCAGTGCGTCGAGAAGCCGCGCGGCGTACTGGCTGTGTTCTTCGACTGGACCAAGCAGGCGGCCGCTGTGGTGAACGGCATCCGGCTGTCGCCAGAAGAGGCCGCCACCATGCGTTGCCTGGTGGTGGACGCGCGCCATCGCGTCATCGCCGCCAGCGCCGACGACGTGCCCGAGTCGCTGCCTTTGCCTGCGGGCCAGGCCGGCGGTTTCTACTCCGATGCCAACGGCATGGTTGGCTATGCCGTGACGCCGGGTTATGAGACCTACAGAGGGCTGGGGTGGTATGGCGTGGTCACCGACAGGGGGCAGGGGATGATCTGCCCTGGTGCGTGAATGCGCCAATGTGAAGCATGTTGCTCCGAATGAGGGCATGACCGAGCCTCACATGCGGTCATGGCCGGCAAGTGGCTGGTCGCGAATAGAGGCCGGACCGCGCCGGCATCAGCGGCTCAAGCCCCGCGCCGAAATCGGCCATATCCCGACCACGGTGTCGCCCCGGTAAACCACCAGTTCGTCGTGCAGGTTGAAGGTGGGGTCCACGTGCGAGGGCACCAGCTTCAGCACTTCGCCCAGCACGGGTTCCGCCCCGTCGTCCACGGCGAGCACGCCGTGTTCGTCATTGGCGGCCACGTACCGCAGTCCCGGGCGGCCGTGCACGGACGGCAGCCCCGATTCGATGGTGACGGATTTCAGGCCCGCGTCCGCCACGGCTCGTCCGGGCGCCGCCGCGCTCATCACGGTAGACAGCAGGAACAGGCTGTGGCGAAACGCCAGCGGGCCGTTCCATTCGTTGCTGCCGTAGTCGACGTCCATGAACGCATACGAGCCGGGCTGCAATTCGGTATAGACGCCGCTGGCGGCATCGAACTCGACGCTCCCCGTGCCGCCGCCGGTGATGCGGTCGCAAGCGATGCCATGACGCCGCAGGGCCTGGGCATGGGCGGCGGCCCGTCGTGCCGCCTCGGCGCCGGCCTGGGCGCGCTGCGCCCGCGTACGCAGGTGCTGCATCGCCCCATGGTAGGCCTGCAGGCCGCCGAACCGCAGCCCCGGCGCGGCCTGCACGCGGCGAGCCAGCGCCACCGCCGCGTCGCTGTCGGCCACGCCGCAGCGTCCCTGGCCCACGTCCACCTCGACCAGCACCGTCAGCTGTGCGCCGGCCCGCGTCATCGCGGCGGACAGGGCGTCGACGTTGTCGGGATGGTCCACGCACACGCTCAGCGAGGCTTCGCGCGCCAGGTTGGCCAGCAGCGCCAGCTTGGCGGGGCCCACGACCTCGTTGCTGATGTGGATGTCGCGGATGCCGGCCTCGATGAAGGGCAGTGCTTCGCTGACCTTCTGGCAGCAGATGCCGCCCGCGCCCAGCGCCAGTTGGCGCAGCGCCACCTGCGGGCATTTGTGCGCCTTGGCGTGCGGGCGCAGGGCGACCCCGTGGCGCCCGGCCCAGCCCTGCATGACGCGCAGGTTGGCCTCGAACGCGTCGAGGTCGAGCACCAGCGCGGGCGTGTCCACGGTGGCCAGCGCATCGCCCGGCCTTGCCGCGGGCGTAACGGGCGATGTGTCGGTATGCATGTTTTCCCTTGTTCGATGAGGCTGGGCAGCGGCCATGTGCGGCGTCGACCCCCAGGTAAACGATAGTCTCACGAGCATTGGCGCGCGTCGGGCCGCGTGTGAGAATTTGTTGACAAAAAGCCGGTCGGGAGCGGCCGGCGCAACGCTGCGCACCTATCACTCCGGAGAAGCCATGAAACCCACCACCTGGATCAAGACCCTGGCCATCGCGATGGCCCTGGCCGGCGCCGCCGCATCGGCGCAAGCCCAACAGTTCTTTCGCATCGGCACCGGCGGCACGGCCGGCACCTATTATCCCGTCGGCGGCATGATCGCCAACTCCATTTCCGAACCCGGCAAGCTCATCGCCACCGCCGTCGCCAGCAACGGCTCGGTCGCCAACATCAACGGCATCCTGGGCGGTTCGCTCGAGGCCGGCTTCACGCAATCGGACGTGGCGTACTGGGCGTACAGCGGTACCGGCACCTTCGAGGGCAAGCCCAAGGCACAGGGCCTGCGCCTGATCGCCACCCTGTATCCGGAAAGCATCCATCTGGTGGCGCGCAAGGGCTCGGGCATCAAGTCGGTGGCGGACTTGCGCGGCAAGCGCGTTTCCATGGACGAGCCCGGTTCGGGCACGCTTGTCGACGTGAGGCTTATCCTGGGCGCATACGGCATGGCCGACAAGGACGTGAAGGCGGAGTATCTCAAGCCCAACCAGGCCGGCGACAAGATGCGCGACGGCGGCCTGGATGCGTTCTTCTTCGTCGGCGGCGCGCCCGCCAGCGCCATCGCCGAACTGGCCTCCAGCGGCAGCGGCATCGAACTGGTGCCGCTGGTCGGGCCCGAGATCGACAAGCTGCGCAGCCAGCAGCAGTTCTTCACGCCCGACGTCATTCCGGCCAACACGTACCAGGGCGTGGCCGAGGTGCGCACCATCTCCGTCAACGCGCAGATGGTCACCTCCGACAAGCTGCCCGAGGCCGTGGTCTATGAGCTGACCAAGAAGCTCTACAGCGATGCCACCCGCAAGACGCTGGACAGCGGCCATGCCAAGGGCAAGATGATCACGCTGCAGAACGCCGTGAAGGGGGCGGGCATTCCGTTCCACCCGGGCGCCGAGAAGTTCTACAAAGAAGCCTCGCTGCTGAAATAAGCGGCCGCCATTCTCATTAGCGAACGCACACGCCGCTCCCGGCTCGGGGGCGGCTGCCGCACGCCGTATCCCAGCGGGACTCTCTCCTCATGCAGATCGACCACGAAAAGACTCAGCGGCTCGCGGAGACTTACGACTCGGAAATCCGCTTTCGCCCACTGAACAAGGCGGCCACGTGGATCGTGTCGCTCCTGCTGGTGGCGCTGTCGCTGTTCCACTACTACACCGCCGGCTTCGGCCTGCTGCGCGAGGCTACGCATCGCGGCGTGCACCTGGCCTTCGTGCTGTCCCTCATCTTTCTGGTGTTCGGCTTCAGCAAGGCCCACTACCGGCGCGAGCCGCGCTCGACCTGGTACGCGCCGGGCGGCGTGCCGTTGTACGACTGGCTCATCGCCGTCGTGCTGGCGCTCAGCGTGCTGTACATCCCCTACATTTTCGAAGACCTGGCGTACCGGGTAGGCAACCCCATGCCCATGGACGTGGCCATGGGCACGGTGCTCATCATCGGGCTGCTCGAAGGGACGCGCCGCGCCATGGGCTGGCCGCTGCCGATCATTGCCCTGATCTTCATGGCATACGCCGCCTTCGGCCCGGCGTTCCCGGGTCTGCTGAAGCACGCCGGCAACAACTGGCCGCAGATCGTCAACCACATGTACCTGACCAGCCAGGGCGTCTATGGCGTGGCGGTGGGCGTTGTGGCCACCTACGTGTTCCATTTCGTGCTGTTCGGCGTGCTGGCCACGCGCATCGGACTGGGGCAGCTGTTCCTGGACACCGCCTCGGCCGTGGCTGGCCGATACGCCGGCGGCCCGGCCAAGGTTTCGGTATTCGGCTCGGCCATGTTCGGCATGCTGTCGGGCTCGTCGGTGGCCAACGCGGTCACGGTGGGCTCGCTCACCATACCCGCCATGATCCGGGTGGGCTATCCGCGCCATTTCGCCGGCGGCGTCGAGGCGGCCGCCAGCACGGGCGGCCAGATCACGCCGCCCATCATGGGCGCGGCGGCGTTCCTGATGATCGAGTTCCTGGGTATCCCTTACCAACAGATCGCCATTGCGGGCATCTTCCCCGCCGCGCTGTACTTCTTCGGCATGTTCATGCAGGTGCATTTCGAGGCCAAGCGCGAGGGGCTCCGGGGTCTGACCCCCGAAGAAATGCCACGCCTGAAGGAGTCCTTCCGCAAGCGCTGGCCGACATTGCTGCCCCTGGTGCTGCTGATCGGCGTGCTGGCCAGCGGCCGCACGCCCTATCTGGCGGCCTTCGCGGGCATCACCGGTTGCGTCCTCGTGGGGCTGCTGAATCCGGCGCAGCGCCTGCGATGGCGCGACCTGTACGAGGCCTTTGAAACCGGCGCCAAGTATGCGCTGGCCGTCGGGGCGGCGGCCGGCACGGTGGGCCTGATCATCGGCGTGGTCACCCTCACCGGCGTGGGCTTCAAGATCTCGTACATCGTGATCTCGGCGGCCCAGTGGATGGCGGCGGGCGCCGGCGCGCTGATCCCCGACGCGTTGGCCAGCGCGCAGTCGCTGACGCTGATGGCGGCGCTGCTCATGACCGGGCTGGTATGCATTCTGATGGGCTGCGGCGTGCCCACCACCGCCAACTATCTCATCATGGTGGCGGTGGCGGCGCCCACGCTGGTGCAGCTGGGAGTGCAGCCCATCGCGGCCCACTTCTTCGTGTTCTATTTCGGCATCCTGGCGGACATCACGCCACCGGTGGCGCTGGCCGCCTATGCCGCGGCGGGCATGGCGGGCAGCGATCCCTTCAGGACAGGCAACACGGCGTTCCGGCTGGGCATTACCAAGCTGCTGGTGCCATTCGTCTTCGTGTTCTCGCCGTCCCTGCTCATCTCGGTGCAGGGATTCACGTGGTACGACTTCTGGGTGACCCTGCTGGGCTGCATGGTGGGATTGGTGCTGCTGTCGGCGGCGCTGTCCCGCTACATGCTGGTCGGCATGAAGGCGTGGGAACGATGGCTGTGCACGATAGGAGCGCTGCTGACGATCGCCCCGGGGCTGACCAGCGGACTGGTGGGACTGGCCGTGGCGGCCCCCGCGCTGATCAATCAGGTGTTGCAATCGCGCACGCCCAGGGGCGCGGCCCCGGCCTGACGCGCCGCAGGAAGGTGTGGTATCCGCGATACGCGCATGGGGCGAGCCGCCCCTGCGCGGGCCCTGGGTCAAGTTGCCCCGTCAGACAAATCGGCGTAAAGTAAATTTACGTTTGCTGGTTTGCCGATATGCGGGCCGACTGTGCAAACAGGCACCTTATCGCCGCCATATGTTCGATATCCTGGTTTATCTGTTCGAAAACTATTACACGCCGCAAGCCTGTCCTGCGGCTGACGTGTTGGCCAAGCGGCTTGCCGCCGCCGGCTTCGAACACGAAGACATCGACGACGCGTTGGGTTGGCTATATGGCCTGGCCGAAACCACCGAGCGTTGCGTCGAGCTTGCCCAGGTTCCCAGCAGCGGCATTCGCATCTACACCGATTCCGAATACCAGCAGCTCGGCACTGAAGCCATCGGCTTCATCACCTTCCTGGAGTCCGCGGGCGTTCTGCCGGCCCCGCTGCGCGAAATCGTCATCGATCGGGCGCTTGCGGCGCCCGAAACGCCGGTATCGCTGTCGCGCATCAAGATCATCGCCCTCATGGTCCTCTGGAGCCAGGAAGCCGAGATCGACAACCTGGTCCTCGAAGAACTGCTGGAAGACGAAGGCGCGCGCCGCCTGCACTGACTACCAGCGGTAGGTCGCGCTGGCGATGACGTTGCGGCGGTAGCCGTAGTAGCACGTGGTCGCGCTGCCGCATTGGCCGACGTATTCCTTGTCGAACAGGTTGTTCGCCGTCAGGCCGAAGCGCCAGTTCCTGTCCAGCGTGTAGTGCAGCGCGGCGTCCGCCAGCCACACCGCGGGCACCTTGAAGGTGTTCGTCGAGTCGCCCCAGCTGGTGCCGATGTATCGGCCGCCCATGCCGAATCCCAAGCCTTCCAGCGCCCCCGTGCGCTGCGTGTAGTCCAGCCACAGGGCCGCGGTATGGCGCGGACGGTTGGTGGGCACCTTGTGCAGGTCGGGGCCATTGCTGCTCGTCACCTCCAGGTCCATGAAGGTGTACGAACCGATCGCCTTCAGGCCGTTCTCGAAGTCCAGCGTCGCTTCCAGCTCCAGTCCTCGTGAACGCACTTCGCCGGTCTGCACCTGGAACGTGGGGTTCGCGCTGTCCGCGGTAAGCACGTCCTGTTGACGCAGGTCGTACAGCGCCGCGGTGACGAAGCTGTTGCTGCCTTCAGGCTGGAACTTGACGCCCACCTCGACCTGCTTGCCGGTCGTGGGGTCGAACGCCTGGCCTTGCGCATTGGTGCCGGCCTGCGGCTGGAACGAAGTCGAGTAGCTGACGTAAGGGGTGAACCCATACGGCGCGTGATAGAGCAGGCCCAGGCGGTAAGTGAAGTCGTCCTGCTCGATGGCGCTACGCGTGACGGTGCTGGCGCCCGTGGCGGTCAGGGCTCGCGTGGACGTGGTGTTCGCCCGAGCCCAGTCCTTGCGTCCACCCACGACGAAGCTGACGCTGTCGGTGAGCTTGATCTGGTCCTGGAAGTACAGGCCCATCTGCTTCTGCTTCTGCCGCGCGTACAGGTACGAGCCCATCGGGTTGATGGTGGACCCGTAGACGGGATCGAAGGGATCGATCAGGCCCAGGCCGCTGCCGACGGTGCCGAAGCCCTGCTTGTCGTCGAAGTGGCCGTTCTGGTAATCCATGCCGACCAGGAAGGTGTGGCGCAGCGGCCCGGTGGCGAAGTCGGCCTGCAGCTGCGTGTCGACGCCCAGCGTGTCCAGCTCGCCGCCCGCGTCCAGCGCGCCGCGCCGCAGGAATTGCTGCGCAGCCGAGGCCCAACCCACGCCATACACGCCGGTGTAGTCCAGCTCCGCATGGGTGTAGCGCAGGTTCTGACGCATGCGCAGCGTGCTGTTGAACCGGTGCTCGAACTCGTAGCCCAGCGCGTATTCCTTGCGGTCGAAGGTGTTGAAATCCGGTTCGCCCGAGAAGAATTTGGTGGGGATGCGGCGGCCGTTCACCGTGGGAACGATGGTGCCCTCTCGCGGCAGGAAGTTGATGGCGGTGCCCTGGCGGTCGTGCTGGTAGTGGGTCAGCAGGGTGAACGAGGTGTCGGCCGAAGGACGGAAAGTGACCGCTGGGGCGATGAAGATGCGGTCGTCGTCGGCGTACTTCGTCTGCGTGCCGCCATCCCGCCACAGCCCGGTCAGGCGATACAGCACGGTTTCACCAGCGTTGGCGGCGCCGCCCAGATCGAAGGCGGCCTGCTTGCTGTCGAAGGATCCGTACTGCACGTTGATCTCGCGCAGCGCCTGCGTGGTGGGCCGCTTGCTGACCAGGTTCACCAGGCCGCCGGGAGCGTTCGCGCCATACAGCACCGAACTCGGCCCGCGCAGGATCTCGACTCGCTCGAGGCCGTAGGTTTCGACGCGCGGCATCAGGTAGCCGCTGGCGTAGTAATTCACGTACAGGCCATCCTGGTACTGCCGGGCCGAGAAGCCGCGCACCACGGGCTTGTCATAGCGCGCCTCGGCCACGTTGTCGCCGATGATGCCCGCCGAATAGGCGAACGCGTCCGACAGGTTGCGCACGCCGCGATCTTCCATCTGCGCGCGCGTCACCACGCTGATCGACTGCGGCGTGTCGGCCAGGGCGGTATCGGTCTTGGTTGCTGTGGCGCTGCGCGAGGCCACATAACCTTGAACGGGCCCCGTCGGGGATTCCGCGGCGCCGGTAACGACGATGCCGGGCAGTTGCGCCACGCCGGGTTCAGTGCGGCCATCGGCCTGTTGGGCCTGGGCGGCGGACGATACGGCAGCCGTCATGGCGGCTATTTGAAACAGACGGGCGCGACGGTTCGACGCGTGCTTCACGGCGGATCCTTTACTGGCAGTGGGGCGGTTGTTCGGAGTTGAATTGAAATACAAATGGCAATCAATCGTAATTGCGCGCCAGATATTAGGGACTCCGAACCTTCCGCGCAAGACGCGGCGCGCAATCAGTGTTGCGAATCAGACACCGCGTTCGCCCGCGCCTTGCCGGTACGTACCAGTGCGGGCCACAGGCCGCCAGCCGTCATGGCGCCCAGCGCAAGCCAGGAAACGGCGTCCCAGCCCGCGTCGCCGAACAGTGCGAACCCCACGCCCAGCAGGCCGCAGACGCCCAGTGCCAGGGGCGCGCCGTAGATCCATAGAAAACCGCCTGCCTGCATCATGAGCGCGCTTCCGTACGGGGTTGATCGGCCATGGCCATGGCCGATGCATGGCGCGCCGGCCGCGCGCCGTCCTGCCGGCTGCGCCGCAGCCACAGGTAGATGCCGCTGGCCAGGATCACGATGGCGATCACGTCCAGCACCGCCCAGAGCAGTTTCAAGGGCATGCCGCCGTAGTCACCGAAGTGCAGCGGTCCCGAGATGCGCAGCGCCGCGACGTAGCCGGGCATGCTGCGCTTGTCGAAGAACGCGCCCGTCTGCGCATCGACCAGCACCGGTTTGATCAGGCGCGCGGTAATGGCCTCGTCGCCCCGCATGAACACGGCATAGTGGCGCGGACCCGCCAACGGCGTTCCGGGAAATGCCACGAAGGCCGTCACCATGTCCGGCTCCTCCGCCTGTGCGGTGCGCAGGGCGGCGTCTAGGGACGTCAATGCGGTGGGTGGCGACAGATCGCCGGCGCTCGCCACCATCTGCCGCAACTCGGTTTTCTGCCACAGCCCGTACACCGGCTTGGACAAGGTGAGCAGCACGCCTGTCACGCTGACGACCAGCGCCCACGACAGCGTGGACATGCCCAGCACGTTGTGCAGATCCAGCCATTTCAAGCGTGGCGACTTGTTGCGGCGGACGGTGCCATAGGGCAGCTTCTTCATCCATGGTCCGTACACTACCGCGCCCGACACCAGTGACACCAGGAACAGCAATCCCATGAAGCCGAGCAGCAGCGCGCCCGGCAGGCCGGCGAACAGATCGGTGTGCAACTTGAGCATCAGCAGCATGAAGCCCGACCACAAGGGCGTCTGGCGCAGCAGTTCGCCGGTTCTCGCGTCATAGGTCAGCAGCGCCCCGCCGGCGGCGGGCGACAACTGCGCCGACAGCGAGATGAACCATACCGGCGCTTCGTCGTCCGCCGTGACGAAGCGCACCGCCATGCCGGGATGGCGCGCCATCGCGTCGGCCACCAGAGCATCCACAGGCGCGCGCGGCTGCGGACTGGCCACCGGGGCCACGTCGATGTCATTGCCGGTAAGATGGTCGATCTCGTGCCCGAAGATCAACGGCAGGCCCGTCAGGCACAGCATCAACAGGAACACCATGCAGACCAGGCTGCTCCATTTGTGGACGATGTACCAGTAGCGGTAAGTGCGCGTCTGCATGGGTTGTTATGGCTATATGTAGAATGAGTCGCATTCTATCGTGCAGTCCCAGGCGGCGCCGTCACGTTGACCGTGGCGACTGCCTTGGTCCACATTCCGCATCCCGGGTTGCCGGCTTTCCCTTCACCGCATTGCTTTCGTGACTTCCTACATCGGCCGCTTCGCCCCCAGCCCCAGCGGCCCGCTGCACGCCGGTTCGCTGGTGGCCGCGCTGGCCAGTTGGCTGGACGCGCGCGCGCAGCGCGGACGCTGGCTGCTGCGCATCGAAGACGTCGATGCGCCCCGTACCGTCGAAGGCGCGGCGCAGCGCATCATGGCGCAGCTGCAAGAGCTGGGTCTGCATTGGGACGGCGACGTCATGTGGCAGTCGCGGCGCGGCGCGGCCTATCAGCAGGCGTTCAATTCGCTGGCGGCGCGCGGCCTGGTCTATGGCTGCGGCTGCACGCGCCGCGAGATCGCGGATTCGCAGCCGCGTGGCGGCGAGGCCGGCGTCGACGGCGAGCGGCCCTATCCCGGCACATGCCGCAACGGATTGCAGCCGGGCCGCCAGGCGCGCGCCTGGCGCCTGCGCGTACCGCCGGGCGTCGAGCACTTCCATGACCGTTGGCTGGGCCCGCAGCAGCAGGACGTGGCGCAGGCCGTGGGCGACTTCGCCTTGCGACGCGCCGACGGGCTGTGGGCCTATCAGCTTGCCGTGGTGGTGGACGACGGTGCACAGGGCGTGACCGACGTCGTGCGCGGCGCGGACCTGCTCAGTTCGACCGCGCGGCAACGTGTGCTGGCCCGCCTGCTGGACCTGCCGGTTCCGCGCGTCATGCACGTGCCGCTGGTGGTGGATCCGACCAGCGGGCTGAAGCTGTCCAAGCAGAACGGCGCCGCGGCGCTGGATACCGCACGGCCGCTGGACACGCTGCAGCAGGCATGGCGCGATCTGGGCTTCGATCCCATCGCGGTCCGCGACGTGCCGGGCTTCCTGGCCGAGGCCACCGCGCGCTGGGCGCGGCGTTTTCCGGGGGCGTGAGCCTTATCGAACATCGGTTCGGCCCCCGTTGCGCAGAGCCCGACCCGGGAATCGGCCCCATGGCGGCCTTGCCGGCCGCTGGCTACAGCGGCTGCAACTGCTCGTCCAGCATGCGCACCAGCAGCCCGGTGCCATGCTCGTCCACGCGGATCTCGCCATAGCGCGCGGCCTCGAAATGCCGGGCCTGGCCCTCGGGAAAGAAATACGCGTTGGTGACGATGCGCACGCCCTCCGGACGCACGCGGTAGCGCAGCACCAGCTCGTGGTCCGCGCGAGGCTGCGTCTCGTCCTGGATGCGTACTGCCTGGGCCACGCCGCGCGCATCCGGCGCCAGCACCACGTAGCCTTCCGTGCGCACGAACCGGGTTCCCTCTTCCATCGAGCGCGCGAAGTCGGCGTCGCGCAGCCGGTCTATCTCGCTGCCCGCGGCAAAGCGCAAGGCCATATAGTCGCCCTGCATCAGCGAACGCGGATCGACCGGGGCGAGTTCGAGGATGGCGACGCGTCCCGAGGCCAGCAGGCGTTCCCGCTGCCAGATGTTGCCATTGGCCGCGGCTAGCGCCAGCATCAGGCCGCCGAGCACCGCGGCGGCGCGCCAGCGCTGTGCGCTCGTGGGACGCTGCATGGCGGGCGGCGCGGTGGTTTGCGTGCGCATCACGTGCGGTACCAGCCACACCATGCCGCGCAGCGCGAACATCATCAGCCCGGCCGTGGCCAGCCAGCCGGCCTTCTGCAGCAGCGGCACCTCGAGCTGGTAGTAATAGATCAACAGGTAGGACAGCAGGGCCAGCACGCCGAAGATCGCCAGGCGCGGCTTGGCGAGTCCGAAGCCCAGCAGCATCCACGTCAGCGCGAAGGCGATGCCGGGGCTGGGCAGCCAGAACAGCGCCAGAACCAGCAATGCCAGCGGCACTCCCCATACCAGCGTGCGGGTCAGCAGGGCGCGGCGTTCCCACAGCACCAGCAGCGCGGCCACGGCCGGCAGCAATGCGCCCGCCACCGTAAGCACGGCGGTCGAGGGATGAAGGCTCCACAACACCGGCAATTGCATGACCGTCACGCCGCCCGCCATCCACACCATGGCCTGTACGGCGATGGCGAAGGACCAGCCCAGCGGGTCCAGCTTGCGCTGCCTGGGCGGCGCGAGCCGATGGCCGGTCCAGAACGCGGCCGCGGCGGTCCAGGCGCCCGCCACCGCCACCGGCAGCCACACGAATGTCGCGCGCAGCACGTCGACGTCGAGCAACAGCTCGAACATATCGTTGCCCGGGCCCACGTCGGGCACCAGCGCCCGCCACACCAGGCCGGCGGCGGCCAGCGCCATCATCCACCCGCTGAGAAAGCGCAGCAGCGTATCCGGGGCCAGCGCATAGACCGCCACCCCGAGCACCAGCACGAACAGGCTGGCTCCGCCCAGCGAGGCCGAGTCGTACAGGCCGAAGGCCACGAGAATCTGTCCGGCGAAGCCCAGCGCGGTTGCGCACTGTCGCCAGAACGGCGCGCGCGCCGAGCGCAGCACGGCAACGGCGCCCGCGCACATGACCAGGCCCACCACCAGCGCCCCTTCACGCGATTCGATCAGGCCGGACACGCCCAGGAACAGCAGCAGCAACAGCGTGGCCAGCCACGCGCTCAGTCCCAGCAGGCCATAGATGTACCAGGGGGTCTCGGGTCGGCGCGTGCCCGCCGGCTCGGCCAGCGCAATCACAGGCGCCGCGCCCTCCGCGGGCTCGACCGCGTTGCCGGCCGACACGCCGGCGGGTTCGGGATCGGCCGGCCGGGCCGTCGTGCCGGCCACGCGCCGCAGCCAGCGCGCCGCGAGGACCGCCTCGCCCATCAGCAGCGCGGCCAATGGCAACGCGGCCCAGATGCCGGGTTCGAGCCGCAGCAGCCATTCTCCGACCACACGCAGCGACACGCAGATCGCGCCCGCGGCCAGCATGGCCAGGATGACGAGGTCGCGGCGCGCGCGCTGGTAATACAGACCCAATCCCAGCGTGGTCGCCAGCCAGGCCAGGCCGGTATAGGTGCCCAGGCCCATGATGATGTATTCGCCCACCATCAGGGCCAGTACCAGTACGCCCAGCGCCAGCGCGACCAGCACGCGCGGTCCGACGCGCGTACCGGCATGCCAGTGGCGCGCGGCCAGTTCCCATGCAGCCAGCAGCAGCAGGTTCATGGCCGCGATCATCAGGCTGGGAAAGCCGGGACCCGAGAAGGCCACCCACCACGTGAACAGGTGTTCGCCCAGCCACAGCGCGGCCGCCACGTTCAGCACCAGCACCCACAGCAGCCAGACCGCCTGGCTGGCCGCGGCCAATGCCCATGGCAGCAACAGCACGGCCCAGGCGGCGAACAGTTCCCATGTGTCCGCCCCGGTCTGGTAGGTCTGGCCAACAAGCGCCAGCAGCGCGCCCAGCAGCAGCCCTGCAAGCGCCAGTACCGCGCCCGCGGTGCGGCGCCGCACCTCGGCGTCGGCGCGCAGGCGCAAGCCCAGCCACGCGGCGGCCAGCGCGCACACCGCGAGCAGAGCCTGCGCGCCCGCGAAACGCTGTACCTTGTCCAGCGCCGGCCAGTTCGCCGCGACCCAGCATATGACGCCGCTGCCCAGCAGCAGCACACCCAATCCCAGTGTGGCGCGAGCAAGGAACTGGCGCCATGTGTGCAATTCCGATCCTGCCCGCTTCTGAGTATCGACTTGCATGCCGCGAATCTCCCCTCTTATCATCCGCGCTAATCGAGGCGGGTCTGCCGCCAATGGATACCCATGAGCAAAACGCTGATTATTGCCGAGAAGCCCTCGGTAGCCCTGGATATATCACGCGCCCTAGGAGGCTTTGCGCGAGAGGGGGATTATTTTGAAAGTGAAAGTTACGTCCTCGCGTCCAGCATCGGCCATCTGTTGGGGCTTGTTGCGCCCAACGATCCGGTCAAGGGCAAGTGGAGCTTCACGCACCTGCCGGTGATTCCGCCCGCCTTCGAGCTGGGGCCGACGGACAAGCGTTCGTCGGAACGGCTCAAGCTGCTGGTGCGCCTGGCCAAGCGCAAGGACGTCACCGCGCTGATCAACGCCTGTGACGCGGGCCGCGAGGGCGAGCTCATCTTCCGCTACATCATCCAGTACGCCGGGGTGAACAAGCCCATCAAGCGGCTGTGGCTGCAGTCCATGACGCAGGCCGCCATCCGCGAGGCCTTCCAGAACCTGCGCGACGACGTGCAGCTCAAGCCGCTCGAGGCCGCCGCGCGTTCGCGCGCCGAGGCCGACTGGCTGGTGGGCATCAACGGCACGCGGGCCATGACGGCCTTCAACAGCAAGGATGGCGGCTTCTTCAAGACGCCGGTGGGCCGCGTGCAGACGCCCACGCTGGCCATCGTGCACGAGCGCGAGGAACGCATCCGCCGTTTCGTGCCGCGCGACTACTGGGAAGTGCACGCCACGTTCGTGGCCGCGGCGGGCCTGTACCAGGGCCGCTGGATCGACCCCGACTTCAAGAAGGACGAGCGCGATCCCGAGAAGCGCGAGTCGCGCCTGTGGTCGCAGGCCGCCGCGCAGAGCGTGGTGGCTGCCTGCCGCGATCAGTCCGGCAGCGTCACCGAAGAATCCAAGCCCTCGTCGCAGGCCTCGCCCGCGCTGTACGACCTGACCTCGCTGCAGCGCGAGGCCAACGGCCGCTTCGGTTTTTCGGCCAAGACCACGCTGGCGCTGGCGCAGACTTTGTATGAACGGCACAAGGCACTGACGTATCCGCGTACCGATTCGCGCTACCTGCCCGAAGACTATATCGGCACCGTGCGCCAGACCATGCAGGTGCTGGCGCAGGGCGATTCCGCCGCGGTGGGCGCCCTGGCGCGGCATGCGGGCACCGTCGTGAAGAACGATTGGGTCAAGCCCAACCGACGCATCTTCGACAACAAGAAGGTGTCCGACCACTTTGCCATCATCCCGACGCTGCAGGTGCCGCGCGACCTCAGCGAGGCCGAGGGCAAGCTGTACGACCTGGTGCTCAAGCGATTCCTGGCGGTGTTCTTCCCCTCCGCGGAATATCGCGTCACCACGCGCCTGACCGAGGTGCAGGGCCATCGCTTCAAGACCGACGGCAAGGTGCTGGTGTCGCCCGGCTGGCTGGCCGTGTACGGCAAGGAAGCCCAGGGCGAGGACGCCAATCTGGTGCCGGTGGCCGACGGCGAGATCGTGCGCACCGAAGACGTCGATGCGGTGGGCCTGTCCACCAAGCCGCCCCCACGCTACAACGAAGCCACGCTGCTGTCCGCCATGGAAGGCGCCGGCAAGCTGGTGGACGACGAAGAACTGCGCGAGGCCATGTCCGAGCGCGGGCTGGGCACCCCCGCCACGCGCGCGGCCATCATCGAAGGCCTGCTCAACGAAAGCTATCTGCGCCGCGAGGGCCGCGACCTGGTGCCCACCGCCAAGGCGCGCCAGCTGATGACGCTTTTGTCCGGCCTGGATGTCAGCGAACTGACCTCGCCGGAACTGACCGGCGAGTGGGAGCACAAGCTCAAGCAGATCGAGCAGGGCGGCCTGGGCCGCGAAGCCTTCATGCGCGAGATCGCGCAGATGACGCAGGTCATCGTCAAGCGCGCCAAAGAGTACGAGCGCGATACGGTGCCCGGCGACTACGCCACGCTGCGCACGCCGTGTCCCAAGTGCGGCGGCGTGGTGAAGGAGAACTACCGCCGCTACGCCTGCACGCAATGCGACTTCTCGATCAGCAAGCATCCGGGCGGCCGCACTTTCGAGCTGCCCGAGGTCGAGGAACTGCTGGGCAAGCGCGAGATCGGTCCGCTGCAGGGCTTCATCAGCAAGATGGGCCGGCCCTTCGCGGCCATCCTGCGCATCAGCGACGAGTTCAAGCTGGAGTTCGACTTCGGCCAGAGCGACGACGATGACGGCGAAGAGGTGGACTTCTCCGGGCACACGCCGGTGGGTCCGTGTCCCAAGTGCCAATCTCGCGTGTTCGAGCACGGCATGAGCTACGTCTGCGAGAAATCCGTGGGCCCGGCCAAGAGCTGCGACTTCCGGTCGGGCAAGGTCATCCTGCAGCAGGAGATTTCCCGCGAGCAGATGGAGAAGCTGCTGTCCGACGGCCGCACCGACCTGCTGGACGGCTTCGTGTCCAGCCGCACCAATCGCAAGTTCAAGGCCTTCCTGGTGCGCCAGCCCGACGGCAAGGTAGGCTTCGAATTCGAACCGCGGCCCGAGAAGCCGGGCGCCAAGGGCCGCGCGCCCGCCAAGGCGGCCGCGGGGGCGGCGCCGGCCGGCACGGCAGTCCAAAAGGCGGCTGGCAAGACGGCGGCCAAGAAGGCGGCTGCCAAGACGGCAGTCAAGAAGACCGCGTCCAAGACCGCCGCCAAGAAGGCCGTGAAAAAGGTTGCTGCCAAGAAGGCGGCCAAGGTCGCCGGCTGAGGCGCAAGCGGACTCGGTGCCAGCCCGCAGCGGTTCCTTCGCTCGAAGACCGCTGCGTGGTGTCGGCGGCCTCATGCCCTGGGCCGAGAGCCCGATGCCGGCATGGCCGTGCGTACGCCGCCATTCGTCGAGAAGGTCTAAGGCGTCTTGCGTTCGTACAGTTGCTGGAGGAAGGCGCCCGAGGCGCGGATCAACTGGCGCGCCTGCGCCTCGCTGGCCGCCGGATCACGCGCCACCAGCGCATCGGCCAGCATGCGCCAATCGTGGGCGGAAGCCTTGCGGCGCTCGTCCGATGCGAACACCATGCCGTTGTTGCGGACCATGATGCGCCACAGCGCCTGGTTCGAAATCTGGTCGTACGTCATGCGCACCCACTTGCTGCACGCCATTTCGATCAGCAGGTCCTGTACGTCCAGCACGGCACGGGTGTAGGCTGGGGCATCCACGCCCTGCGCGGCCAGCTCTTCCAGCGCGCGTACGGCCAGGTCGAATCGTCCGATCGCGGCCGTCTCGCCCAGCCGGGCAGCCCGCTCGGACGCCAATCCCAGCAGCACGCCGCGCAATTCGTACAGTTCATTGATCTCCGCCAAGTCGACTTCGATGACCCGCGCGCCGTAGCGCGGCACACGCTCGACGAAATGGCCACGTTCGAGGTGGGCCAGCGCTTCGCGGATCGTGGCGCGGCTGACCGCATGTTCCTCGGCCAACTGAATCTCGAGCAAGCGGGCGCCCGGCGCCAGTTCGCCATCGAGAATGGCTTGCAGCAGGCGCTCAGCAACCTGGGCCGGCAGAGATTGGGCGGTGCGGCCGACGGGCACGCGGAGCTCCTGCGATTGGTCGCGCAAGGGGGCGGGATAGGGCATGCGAATCCGGGAAGGGCGCGAAATCCGGGATTTTAGCCTCGGGCTTCTGGATATCCCTTGATTGTCCGACTGTCGACAACATGATAGCTTGTATTGTCGACAATCGACAGCAGTAAACATGCTCGTAACGACAAACCGGCGCGCCGCAACCGGGAGTGCCGACAAGGGGAATGCCATGATCAAGTCACACTTCGCGGCGGCCGGCGTGCGCGCTGCCCTTCTCGTTCTTGCCAGCACGCCTTTCCAGGCCGCCATGGCCGCGGACGAGTTGTGCAACCGGCCGGTCATCGAACTGGTGGTTCCCTGGGCCGCGGGCGGTGGAACCGATGCTCAGGCGCGCATGATCGCGCCGCCTCTGGCGGAACGCCTCGGTAAACAGGTGGTGGTCGTCAACCGTGCCGGCGCCGGCGGCGTGGTCGGCACCACCGGCTTCGTCAACAGTGCCAAGCCCGACGGCTGCACGCTCATCATGGCCACGGGCGCCACCAACGCCACCGCGCCGTATCTGTTCAAAGACCTGAAGTTCGCACCGTTGGACGACTTCACGCCCATCGCGTTCGTAGCCGAGTCGCCCAACATTCTTTTCGTGCGGGCGGACTCCCCCTACAAGACAGTCCAGGACCTGGTCGATGCCGGTCGCGCCCGCCCTGGTGCGCTGACCTATGCAAGCGGAGGCGTCGGGGCATCGAGCCACCTGGCGGGCGCATTGTTCGTAGAGAAGGCCGGCGTGGTGGCTGTGCACGTGCCCTACCAGGGCGCGGCGCCCGCCATCGCAGACCTGCTGGGCGGGCAGGTCGATTTTTCGGTGGACACGGGCAGCCAGCTGGGCCACGTGCGCGCCGGCAAACTGCGGGCGCTGGCGGTGGCGGCGCAGGAGCGGATCGCCGCGTTGCCCGATGTGCCGACGTTCGACGAGGCCGGCATCAACGGCGTTCATTACTCGTTCTGGGGCGGCGTGGCCGGCCCTAAGGGATTGCCCGCGTCCATGGTGCAGCGGTTGAACAAAGACATCAACGCAGTCGTGTCCTCGCAGAAGGTGCGCGACTACTTCCTGTCGAACGGTTCGCAGCTGAAGGAAGGGCTGTCGCCCGACGCCTTCAAGGCGTTCTGGCGCCAGGATCTGGAACGCAACGAGCGGATCGTCGCGGCGTCCGGCGCCACGGCCGGCAACTGAAGCGGCGCCTGCCGCATATCCCGGCCCGCGGCGGCCGGTCTCCACCATTGAGGAGCTGTGCATGAAGAAGATCAAGATCGTCGTCACTATGGACGTCGAACCCACCACCGCCACCACGCATCCCACCGCCACCGGTCCCGCGGAATGGGGCCTGGGCGAACGCGCGGTGCGCGGATATGCGGAACTGGCCGGGGACCACGGCTTTCCGGTCACTTATTTCATTCACCCCGAAGCGGCGTTGGCGCAGGCCGACATGTTCGACGAACTGCGCGCCCGGGGCGCCTGCCTGGGCCTGCATATCCATGCATGGAAGTACGCCATGTGGCGGCACCAGAGCAAGCGCTACATGGCTCACTATGGCGGACTGAGCGAGTCCGATCAGCGGGCCCTTCTGGCCGAGGCCGGCGCCCTGTGGCAGCAGATGCTTGGCGAATGGCCCAGGTACTTCCGACCGGGAACCTTCTCGGCCAACGATGCCATCTTCCGTGTACTCGACGACCTTGGCTTCGACGGAGGCTCGTGCTCGGTGCCGGGCCGCCAGATGCCCGAGATGCAGGCGGTGTGGAACGGCACTGAGCCGGATCCGCATCGTGGCCACGCTTATTTCCGCCAACTGGCTGGCGACCTGGAATTCGTCAACATGCCGCTGTCGGCCGACTTCTCGCTGGCGCTCGAGGGTCGCATCGGCCGCCGCCTGCATCCGGACCTGCGCCCCGACACCGATTGGCAAGCCCAGTACGGCCTCAGCTACGACACAATCGCCGCCAATATCGTGGGCCAGGTGCTCGCGCGAGCGCCGCAGGTGCCGGTGATCAACGTGGTGTCGCACAACCATTACGACTATCGTGATCCGCGAGACCCGGCGCGCCAGCGCCTCCAGCAATCGTTGAAGGCGCTGGCCGGGGCATGCGCGGCCGCGGGCGTCGAGCCCGTGGGCGCGACCCTGGCCGAGATCGTCGACGATGTGCGCAGCGCGGCTCGCGTCGAAGTGCCTTTCGTCTGCGAGGGCAACATAATGGAAAGAACCGGTACGTTGGGCACGTTGGGCGCGTAGACTGTCCGGCGCCATCTTTACACTCGAAGGAACCTCCATGCCCTATATCCGTATCGAAATCCTGGAAGGCCGCACCGAAGACCAGAAGGCCGCCATCGCCGCCTCGGTGACGCAGGCGCTGGTGGAGCATGCCGGCGCCAATCCGCAGAGCGTTTTCGTCGTCTTCCAGGACGTCGCGCCGCAAGACTGGGCGGTCGGCGGCACGCTGATCTCGCGCCGCCATACCGGCGCATCCAAAGGCCACGGTTAGCAAGCCCGCCCGAGTGCGGTATCGTTGTGGCCAAAATTGCTGTATCACAACGACACCAAGCGAGGACGACATGGGTTCACCATCGCACGGCACGGCGGCGTCGCGGCGCCGCTTCCTGGCCGCATCGGCCAGCCTGACCGCAACCGGGCTGCTGGCTCCGTATACCGCGGCGTTCGGCGCCCAGAAGCTGGGCAAGGTGGCCTACGGCCAGGGCAGTATCGATCCCTTCTTCGCAGCCGGCTACGTGGCGCTGAAGCTGGGCTACTTCGGCGAGAACGGGCTCGAGGTCGAGTACCTGAATTCGCAGAGCGGGCCGCGCACCAATCAGCTGCTGGCGGCTGGCCAGATCCTGTTCGGCGCCACGGCGGCCACGGCCGCGCCCGCGCTGACACTGTCGGGCAAGCCCGCGGCGCTGGTGTTCGGCTTCGACCGCAAGCTCACCTATGCCAACCTCATCGTGCGCCGCGAGGACTACGACAGCGGCAAGGTGCGTACCCTGCAAGACCTGGCGGGCAAGCGCGTGGGCGCCACGCAGCCGCAGTCCAGCACCTGGCTGATGGCCGTGTACCTGATGCAGAAGGCCGGGGTGGGCGACAAGGTGGACATCCGGCCGCTGGGCGACCTGGCCACCATGCTGGGCGCGTTGAAGACGGGTTCGGTGTCGGCCAGCATGGCCACCATGTCGATGATGGAGCAGGCCCAGCAGGAAGGCTGGGGCGTGCCCATCTTCGACGCCACCACCGAAGCCTCCTGGCAGGAATTCATGGGCGGCGACGTGCCTGGCATCGCCGCGCTGACGCTGCGCGACACCATCGAGAAGCGGCCCGAGGTCGTGCAGGCCTTCGTCAGCGGACTGGTGAAGGCGCAGGACTACATCACGGCCCACAGCGCCGCGCAGATCACCGACGCCATCTACGACGACTATCTCAGCGCTTTTCCGCGCCAGGCCATCGAGAAGACGCTGGGCGTGTACAAGCAGACGGTGTTCCTCAACGACAACATCATCACGCAGGACGCCTATGCGCGCATGACCGCCGTGATGGGCGACGGCCGCCAGTACAGCAACGAAGAGCTGAAGAACGCGCCCTACGACCGCTGCGTGGACATGCGCTTCGTGCGTCGCGCGCGGGGCCTGTGACGATGATAGAACTGGCGCAGGTCGGCAAGGCCTACCAGTCCCAGTCGGGCATGTCGCGCACGGGCATCGTGCACGCCGTAGGCCAGGTGGACCTGCACATCGCCGAGGGCGAGTTCGTTTCCATCGTCGGCCCGTCGGGATGCGGCAAGAGCACGCTGCTGAACATGATCGCGGGCTTCCTGCCGCCCACGACGGGCAGTATCCGCGTGGCCGGGCAGCCGGTGCAGGGCCGCGTGCCGCCGGCCCTGGGCTACATCTTCCAGAAGGACACGCTGCTGCCCTGGTACAGCGTGCGCAAGAACGTGGCGCTGGGCCTGCGGTTCCAGGGCGTGCCCGCCCAGCGTATCGCGCCGCGCGTGGCCGAACTGCTGGAGCTGGGCCATCTTTCGGGCTTTGCCGACGCGTATCCGCACCAGTTGTCCGGCGGCATGCGCCGGCGCGTGGCGCTGTTGATGAGCCTGGCCGTCGAGCCGCGCATCCTGCTGCTGGACGAACCCTTCGGCGCGCTGGACACGCATACCAAGACTCACCTGCACCGCGAACTGATGGAGATCTGGCGCAAGCTGGGCCAGACCATCGTCATGGTCACGCACGACCTGGACGAGGCCATCACGCTGTCCGACCGCGTGGTGGTGCTGTCGGGGCCGCCCAGCCGCGTGCTGCGCGACGAGCGCATCGATATCCCCCACCCGCGCGATGTATTCGCGCTGCGCGAGACACCGCAGTTCACCGCCCACGTGCAAAGCCTGTGGTCGGTGCTGGGCCAGCAGTTCCGCGTGGCCGCCTGAGCTAGCGACGACGACATGGCACGTGATTTCCGATTCCTGCACACCGCCATCCGGCGGCATGCGCTGCCTGCCGATGCCTCGGCCGCCGGCCTGCCGCCCGAGGCGGCCGCCGCCCTGCAAGACCAGTTGCGCCACGGCCGACGCGCCGGCCTGCGCCACCGCCTGCGCGTCGGCGCGTGGCAGTTGTTGATTCTTGCCGTGCTGCTGGGCGCGTGGGAAGGGCTGACCCGCATTCCCTGGTTCGTGCAGAACACGCTGTTCGACCCATTCTTCATCAGCCAGCCCTCGCGCGTGGCGCTGCGGCTTTGGCAGTGGCTGCAGCCCGGGCCGCGCTCGGTGTGGCCGCACCTGTGGCTCACACTGGAGGCCACGCTGCTGGGGCTGCTGGCGGGAGTGGGCAGCGGGTTCGCGGTGGGGCTGGCGCTGTCGCGCAGCCGCATGCTGTCCGAGGTGTGCAACCCGTTCATCGTGGCCTTCAACTCGATGCCGCGCATCGCGTTCGTGCCGCTCATCACCATGTTCTTCGGCCTGGGGCTGGCGTCCAAGGTGGTCACCTCGTGGTTCGTGGTGTTCTTTCTGGTGTTCTTCAACACCTACAAGGGCGGACGCAGCGTCGAGCGCGAACTGGTCGACTTCTGCCGCACGCTGGGCGGCTCGCCGCGGCAGATCCTGTGGCGCGTGCGCATTCCCACCGCGGCGGCCTGGACCTTCGCGGCGCTGCCCAACGCCATCAGCTTCGCGCTGATCGGGGTGGTGTTGGCCGAGTTCGTGGGCTCCACCACCGGCATGGGTTACCTGATGATCACCGCGCTGGCCACGCTGAACGCAACCGACATGTTCGCGGCCGTGACGCTGTTGTCCGTCGTGGGCATTGTGCTGGTCTACGCCGTGACCTGGCTGGAACGCAGGCTGCTGCACTGGGCGCCGGAGTTCCGCGACGCCTAGGGCCTGTTAACAGGCCCTAGCGCCGCTCGTGGCTCCGTGGCTTTGCGGCCCGCTGTCGGCGCCGCTGTCCCACGTTCCTGTTTCGAGTAAACCGCATGAGCGCATCCGCATATCTGCAGCAGTTTTCCCTGGCGGGGCAGGTCGCCCTGGTGACCGGATCGGCACGGGGCCTGGGCGCGTGCATTGCCCGCGCGCTGGCCGGTTGCGGCGCCCATGTCCTCGTCAACGGCCGCAACGAGCAGGCCGTGCGGGATGCCGTGGATGACATGCGGGCCGACGGGCTGGCGGCCTCGGCCCTGCCCTTCGATGTGGTTGACGATGCCGCGGTGGAGCGGGCATACGCGCGCATCGATGCCGACTTCGGCAGGCTGGACATCCTGGTCAACAACGTCGGGGCGCGCAACCGCAAGCCGTTGCACGAGATGACCGCGGCCGAGATCCGGGCCCTGATCGACACCGATCTGGTGGCGGGCATACTGCTGGCCAAGCTGGCGGCCGAGCGCATGGCGCGCCACCGCCATGGACGCCTGATCGCCATCACCTCAGTGGCGGGCGAGCTGGCCCGGGCCGGCGACTCGGTGTATCCCGCGGCGAAGCAGGGCTTGACCGGCATGGTGCGCGCGCTGGCCATGGAATACGGCGGCCTGGGCATCACCAGCAACGCGATCGCGCCCGGAACCTTCGCCACCGAGACGAATGCCGCCATCGTCGCGGACCCCGTGATGGGCGCCGCGCTGGCCGCGCGCAATCCCATGGGGCGATGGGGCCGGCCCGACGAGATCGCCGGCGCCGCGGTGTTCCTCGCCTCGGCCGCCGCCTCGTACGTCAACGGACACGTCCTGGTCGTCGACGGGGGCTTGTCCGTGCAGTTCTGACGGGCTGTTTACACTGAAGGCCTGCCCACATTGGAAGCCGCCAGGCCGCACGGCGCGGCGGCGCGCCCACGGCAGGCGCCCCGGTCGTACGGGCGCGCCCTTCCCAAAGCATTTCTAGCAGAGGTGGATATGAGACAGCACTTCATCGACAATCGTCCGGCGGCAGGCGCTTCGGGCGAGCGTATTCCGGTCATAGACCCGTCCAGCGGGCAGGAGTACGACAGCATCGCGCGCGGCACCGCCGCCGATGTCGATGCGGCCGTGCAGGCCGCGCGGCGCGCCTACGACGGCGCCTGGGGGCGCCTGAGCCACGCCGAGCGGGGCAGGCTGCTGCTGAAACTGTCCTTGAAGGTGCTGGACCATTTCGACGAGCTGGCCGAGATCGAATCGCGCGACTGCGGCAAGCCGACCAAACAGGCGCGTGCCGACGTGACCGCCATCGCGCGCTACTTCGAGTTCTACGGCGGCGCGGCCGACAAGCTGCATGGCGAGACGCTGCCCTACACGCAGGGCTACACCGTGCTTACCCTGCGCGAGCCGCACGGCGTCACGGGCCACATCGTGCCCTGGAACTATCCGCTGCAGATCTTCGGCCGCAGCGTCGGCGCCGCGCTGGCCGCGGGCAATGCCTGCGTGGTCAAGCCGGCCGAGGACGCCTGCCTGTCGCTGCTGCGCGTGGCCGAGCTGGCCGCCGAGGTGGGCTTCCCGGCCGGTGCGCTGAACATCGTCACGGGGTATGGCCACGAGGCCGGCGACGCGCTGGCCCGCCATCCCGGCATCGACCACATCTCGTTCACGGGCTCGCCGCGCATCGGCGCGCTGGTCACGCAGGCCGCGGCCGAGCGGCACGTGCCGGTGACGCTCGAGCTGGGCGGCAAATCGCCCCAGATCGTGTTTGCCGACGCCGACATCGACGCCATGCTGCCCGTGGCGGTCAACGCCATCGTGCAGAACGCCGGACAGACCTGCTCTGCGGGCAGCCGCCTGCTGGTGGAGCGCAGCGCGTATGAGGCCGTGCTGGAGCGCCTGGGCGCCGCCTTTGCCGCGCTGCGCACGGGGCCCGGGAAGATGGACCTGGACTGCGGTCCGCTGATCCGCAAGACCCAGCTGCAGCGCGTGCAGGGCTTCCTGCAGGCCGCCGAGCAGGACGGCATCGCCACGGTAGCCAGCGGCGCCGTCGTCGACGGTGCGCCGGCCGATGGCTATTACCAGGCGCCCGTGCTGCTGCGCGACGTGCCCGTGACCCACAAGCTGGCGCAGGAAGAAGTGTTCGGGCCGGTGCTGGCCGCCATGCCGTTCGACAACGAGGCGGACGCCGCGCGCATCGCCAACGCCACCGAATACGGCCTGGCCGCCAGCATCTGGACGCGCGACGGCGCACGCCAGCTGCGACTGGCCCGCAAACTGCGCAGCGGCCAGGTGTTCATCAACAACTATGGCGCGGGCGGCGGCATCGAACTGCCTTTCGGCGGCGTGAAGGCCAGCGGCCATGGGCGCGAGAAGGGGTTCGAAGCCCTGTATGGCTTCACCGTGCTGAAGACGATATCGATCAAGCACGACTGAGCGCGTGTTGGCCAGCACCGGCCGGTGGGAATCAGGCCGGTGCCGGATGTGCGGCCAGCCCCAGCTTGTCGGCTGCATGGTTCAACCGCTTGTCGCGGGTCCATAAGCGCGTACCAGGACGTAGAGCGACGGCGGTGAGCAAATGCAATGTCGCGCCTTTCCAGCAAGGTTCGCAAGTGAGCGTTCTTTCCTGCGAAATGATCGACCCAGATCGCGGAGTCAACGAGCATCATTGTCGCGCCTCGGTTGCCGCCACGCCTTGTCCGTCAGACCAGGGGCGACGCCATGAAGACGAGCCAGCTGCCGGGATGCTTCCAGTTCGATGAGATACTTCAGTGCACGGTCTACCAGTGCCGAGGCTTCATGGATTCCGGTGTAGGACCTCGCTTTTGCCGGAAGTTCGTTGTCAAGTGCCAGGGTGGTGGGCGTTCGGAATGCCTGCGGCCTGCTCCGCACCAGCCCGGTGTTCATGCCGTTTGCAATATCCACGTTCATGACGCTTTCTTCCATTCTGATGTCACTGTAAGCCTGCAGTCTGCATCAGCTTGGGAAGTGCAATGGCTTTCCTTCAACAAATCGGCCATGTCCGACGTCGCCAGGGACATCTTGGTCCTCATACCCACACGCATGTATGAAAAAACCCCCGACGTCGGACGCCTGTCCAACTGTCGGGGGTGTTCATGGCAATTGATGCCCGCTAGTCACCGAAGCGAGCGCTCCAGGGCAGATCGCCCCGGACGCGCCCGTCAGGCCGCCACGGCCTCGTCGGCATCCACCGTCTTGCCGGCGGCCAGGTGCCGGTTCACGGCGCTCAGCACCGCCCGGAACGACGCCGTCACGATGTCGCGGTCGATGCCCACGCCGAAGCCGGTGGGCGAATCGCCCACGCGCACCTCGACATAGCTGGCCGCGCGGGTGTCGGTGCCCGTGCCGATGGCGTGCTCGTGGTAGTCCATGATGCGCACCGGCACGTCCAGCGCCGCCACGAAGGCCGAGATCGCGCCGTCGCCGCTGCCGGTCACGGTGCGGCGTACACCTTCGTACTCGAGTTCGGCCGTGATGGTGAACTGCTTGCCTTCGCCGGCCGAAGGGTCGCCGTCGATGCGATGGCGGATCAGCGTCCACGGCGAGTGCTGTTGCAGGTATTCCTCGTTGAAGATGGTGTAGACGTCGGCCGCCGTGACTTCGCGCCCGGTCTCGTCGGTGACGCGCTGGATGGCGCGGCTGAATTCGATCTGCAGACGGCGCGGCAGTTCGAGGCCGTGTTCTTGTTCGAGCAGGTACGATACGCCGCCCTTGCCCGACTGGCTGTTGACGCGGATCACGGCGTCGTAGCTGCGGCCCAGGTCGGCCGGGTCGATGGGCAGATAGGGCACTTCCCAGACGGCGTCCGGGGCCTGCTGCGCGAAGCCCTTCTTGATGGCGTCCTGGTGCGAGCCTGAGAAGGCGGTGAACACGAGATCGCCAGCGTAGGGATGGCGCGGATGCACGGGCAATTGATTGCAGTACTCGGCACAGCGGCGCACCTCGTCGATGTCCGAGAAGTCCAGCCCAGGGTGCACGCCTTGCGTGTACAGGTTCAGCGCGAGCGTCACCAGGTCGACGTTGCCGGTGCGCTCGCCGCTGCCGAACAGGCAGCCCTCGATGCGGTCGGCTCCGGCCATGACGGCGAACTCGGCCGCCGCCACCGCGGTGCCGCGGTCATTGTGCGGATGCACGCTGAGCACGATGCTGTCGCGGCGCGCCAGGTTGCGGTGCATCCATTCGATCTGGTCGGCGTACAGGTTGGGCGTGGTGGCCTCGATGGTGGCCGGCAGGTTGAGCACGAGCTTCTTCTGCGGCGTGGCGTCCCATTCCTCGGCCACGGCGTTGGACACTTCCAGCGCGAACTCGGGCTCGGTGGTGCTGAAGACCTCCGGCGAGTACTCGTACAGCCACTGCGTTTCGGGGTGCTGGGCCATGTACTTCTTGACCAGGCGCGTGCCGGTGACCGCGATGTTGCGGATCTCGTCCTTGCTCATGTTGAAGACGATCTTGCGGAACGCGGGCGCGCAGGCGTTGTACAGGTGCACCATGGCGCGCTTGGCGCCCGCGGCCGATTCCACCGTGCGGCTGATGAGGTCTTCGCGCGCCTGGGTCAGCACGATGATGGTGACGTCATCGGGAATGCGGCGCTCTTCGATCAGCTTGCGCACGAAATCGAAGTCGGTCTGCGAGGCCGACGGAAAGCCCACCTCGATTTCCTTGAAACCGATCTTCACCAGCTGGTCGAAGAACCGCAGCTTGCGTTCCACGCTCATCGGCTCGATCAGCGCCTGGTTGCCGTCGCGCAGATCGGTGCTCATCCAGATCGGCGGAGCGGTGATGCGGCGGCTGGGCCAAGTGCGGTCGGCGAAGTCCTGGGCGAACGGGCGGAAGGGAACGTATTTGGCGGCGGGGTTGGCGAGCATCATCGGTACACCTCGGTAACTGGGAATCCGGAGGCCACCGGCCGCAGCGCGTACGCGCATTCGGCGGCGGCGGCCTGTTTGCAGGCTTCAGGCCAGGATAGTGGCCGGATTCGGTTTCAAATCGGAGAAAGCGGAAGGAGGACGCGTGGCGAGCGTACGGTCCGGGGACCCAGGCTGCCGAGCTACCACGGACCCTAGGCCCGGCAACCGATCGGTAGGTGTAGCGATAGCGCTAGTAGAAGCGCGCCGCGGGCAGCGGACGGGCGCAAGCCGGCCACCGAGGCGTCGGAGCGCTCGGTAGCGATTGCGTAGGAGGTGCAAAAGGCGACCATAACCCGTAGTCAAACATATTTTGCGCCGAGGCGCAATTGCGGCGGCCTAGCGGAACGGCCCGATGGTGGGCTCGGCATGGCGCTGGCCGGCCGTCGCGGCAGGGGCTGCGGGCACGGCGGTGGGCCGCGTGGGCACCGGTGCCTGTTCGTCGAGGACAGCGGACTGCTCGCGCACCAGCGCGATCTTGCCGATGCGGTTGTGGCGCAGTTCCTGGTGCGTGCGCTGCAGGTCGCCGATGGTGAAGGGTTCGTCGCGGTCGGCCCACACCCAGCGCAGCACGTCGATGGACTCGTCGGACAGCGAGGCGCGCAGGCTGGCCAGGGTGTTGACGTCCAGCGGGCGGGCGCGCGCCGAGGCCATGTTGGCATACAGCCACGAGCGCACCAGGAAGAACACGATGATCGACCAGATGATCACCACGCCCCACCAGAAATACGGATTGATGCGCGAGAGCAGGTCGATTGTCTGCTGGCCCAGGGCCTGCATGCCGTCGAACCGGATGGAGCGGCCCACGTCCTGCAGTTTCGACGCCACCAGCAGCCAGATGATGATGGCGGCAACGATGACCAGGGCCCGGACGACCAGCCGGGGGGCCGCAAGTTTCACCAGGGTTTGTCCGACGATGCGGCTGTCTTGGCGAATGCGTTCGGGCGAAGTGGGATTCATCATGCAAAATATTGTACCTATGACTCGTCCTGCTTTAGAACTTCGTCCCGGCCAGCACCTCACGCTGACCCCGCAGCTGCAACAGTCGATCCGGCTGCTGCAGCTGTCATCGCTGGAGCTCGAAGCCGAGATTTCGCAGGCGCTGTCCGAGAACCCCCTGCTCGAGCGCGACGAGGATCCGGCACAGGCCGACAACGCCGATCCGCAGCGCGAGGCATCGGTCGACAACGACGACAGCGCGCCCGATACCGAGTCGCGACTGGAAGAGATGCCCGGCTCGGGGGGCGTCTATCCCGACGAAGATGGCGAAACCCAGCAGACCGCGCACACGGACACCTTGCGCGAGCACCTGTTGGGCCAGCTGATCCTCACGCGTGCCGCGCCGCGCGATGCGGCCCTGGCGGCGCTGCTGATCGACGAGCTGGACGAGAACGGTTATCTGGGCTCGCCGCTGGACGAAATCCTGACCTGGCTGCCAGCCGAGCTCGAGGTCGACCTGGACGAACTGCGCGCGGCGCTTACCCTGCTGCAGTCGTTCGACCCATCGGGGGTGGGCGCGCGTGACACCGCGGACTGCCTGCTGCTGCAGCTGCGCCATCCCGATCCGGCTCGCCTGCCCGAGGCGGGGCAGCCGGGCGTGCTGGCGGTGGCCCGGCAGATCTGCGCGAATCACCTGCCGCTGCTGGCCAGCGGCAATCCGGCGCGCCTGCGCGAGGCGCTGCATTGCGACGACGCCACGCTGCGGGCGGCGCACGCGCTCATCCAGCGGCTCGATCCGCGGCCCGGCCGCGCCTGGACGGTGCCCGCGGCCGATTATGCGATTCCGGACGTCATCGTCCGCAAGACGCGGCAAGGCTGGCAGGCCGTGCTGAACAGCGCGGTGGTGCCGCGTCTGCATATCAACGGCCTGTACGCGCAGATGCTGGGCAACCAGCGCGAGTCCAGCCATGCGGGGCTGCAGGCGCAGCTGCAGCAGGCGCGCTGGATGATCCGCAACGTCGAACAGCGCTTCGACACCATCCTGCGGGTGTCGCAGGCCATCGTGGCGCGGCAGTCGGCCTTCTTCAGCCAGGGGCCCGCGGCCATGCGGCCGCTCATCCTGAAAGACATCGCGGGCGAGCTCGGCCTGCACGAATCCACCATTTCGCGCGCCACCACGCAGAAGTACATGCTTACCCCCTATGGCACGCTGGAGCTGAAGCGCTTCTTCGGCACCGGGGTCGCCACGGACAGCGGCGACTCGGCGTCGGCCACGGCCGTGCAGGAACACATCCGCCAGATGGTGGCGGGCGAGAACCGCGCCAAGCCTTTGTCCGACAGCCAGATCATGCAGCGCCTGGCGGATCAGGGCATCGTCATCGCGCGACGCACCGTGGCCAAGTATCGCGAGGCGTTGCGCATCGCGCCGGCGGCCGTGCGCAAGGCGCACGCGGCGGTGCGGTAAGGCATCTGCGCTGCGTCAGGCCGAGGGGAATAAATACTGAGGCGCGTTCGCAACGCGGCACTTGCACTCCCCCGAACAATTGACGATAATTGTTCTCATGTACGTTTGTATCTGCAACGCTGTCACCGAACGCCAAGTCCGCGCCTGCGTAGACGCGGGCGCCACGTCGCTCGGCGATCTGCAATTCGAACTGGGTGTGGCCTCGTGCTGCGGCTGCTGCGCCGACACGGCGGCCGAATATCTGCCGGGCGGACGCTGCTCCACCGTCTGCGACGTCCGTTCGATTGCCGTTCCGGTGAACATGCCCGCGGTCCGGGTCGACAACGACCAGCCCGCCGCCAATACCCCCGCGGTCACCCGCGCCGCCTGATCCCTTCCAGGCGCGTCCGCATAGTGCTGCCGCCGCGGCAGCCTTTCCTGTTGTCGCTCAATCCGCCATGGCGTGGCCAGGGGACTCGACGTCCGCCGGCCTTGCCTGCGCCGCCTCGGCGCAGAATTCCCGCATTCGCAGCGCTAGGTCGCGCGCCGCCCCCGACGCGGTGGGGTTGAGGCACAACGCCAGTTCGCTGGGGGCCGGGCGCGGCAGCAGGTCGTCGCAGGTGCGCATGGCCGGCGTCAGGCAGCGGCGATCCATCAGCGCAATGCCCAGCCCGCCTTCCAGCGCCGCCTGCAGGCCGCCGATGTTGGGGCTTTCGTATGCGATGCGCCAGCGCCGCCCGGCGCTTTCCAGGGCGTGAATGGCGCGATTGCGATACATGCAGCCCTGCGGAAAGGCCACCAGCGGTACGGGGTCGGGCAGCGTCGTCGCCCAATCGTGGCGGCATAGCCAGTTCAGGCGTTCCGGCCAGGCGTCCACGCAGTCGCCGGCGCCGGGTTCACGCTTGAACAAGGCGATGTCCAGTTCGCCGCGCGCCAGGCTGCGCGCCAGCACGGCGCTCAGGTCCGCGCGCATGGTCACGCGAACGGCGGGATGGGCCCGCGCGAAGCGGGCCACCAGGCGCGTGATGCTTTCCACCGCGAAATCGTCCGGCACGCCGACTCTTACCATCTCCACGCCCTGCGCACCGCTGACGGCCTCGCGGATCTCGGTGGACAGCGCCAGCATGCGGCGGGCATAGCCCAGCAGCCGCTCGCCGTCTTCGGTCAGCCGGACCTGACGGCCTTCCCGCACGAACAGTTCGCAGCCCAGCGCCGATTCGAGTTTGCGGATCTGCTGGCTGACCGTGGATTGCGTGCGATGGACGCGTTCTCCCGCACGAGTGAAGCCGCCCGCGTCGACGACGGAAACGAAGCTATGGAGGAGATCCAGGTCCATGATGGCGGCCAATCCAGTGGAATTTCGAATACTTTTGATCCGAATAAAGAATTTGTCAATGGATGATGGCCTCGCCGAGAATGCTGCGTGCGCCGACGTTTCGGCGATCGAGTTCCTGAATCGGTATCGCAGCCATGAAATCGTCGTTGGCCTTGCCCGCAGCCGCCGCAACCCCGACCACCGCGGGATCCACTCCTTGGGGTTCGATCGCACTGTTCTGCGTGCTGTGGAGTTCGGCGTTCGCGGCGGCCAAGATCGCCTTGCGGGACTGTCCGCCCCTGACTCTGCTGACCGTGCGGTTTCTCATCGCCGGCGTGCTGATGCTGGGCATGGCGGCGGTCACGGGCGGGCTGCGCCGCATCCCGCCGCGCGAACTGCTGTGCCTGGCGGGCCTGGGCGTGCTGAACAACGCGATGTACCTGGGTTTCAGCTGGACCGGCATGGAGACGGTGTCGTCCGCGTTCACCTCGGTGCTGGTCAGCACGAACCCGCTGCTGATCGGCCTGCTGGCCGGGCCGGTGCTGGGCGAGCGGCTGGGTTGGCGCAAGTTGGCGGGGCTGTGCCTGGGGCTGCTGGGCGTGGTGCTGGTGCTGCGGTCGCGGCTCACGGGCATGCAGGAAGACTTGCAAGGCACGCTTTACGTAGCCATCGGGTTGCTGGGGCTGGTGGCGGGCACGCTTGCCTACAAGCGGCTCAAGCCTCGCGCCAGCCTGTGGAGTGCGACGGGGGTACAGGCACTGGCCGGTTCGCTGGCCCTGATGCCCTTTGCGCTGCACTACGAATCGATCGAGCAGGTGCGCCTGACCGCCAGCCTGTTCGGCAGCGTGGCATACAGCATCGTGCTGGTATCGATGGGCTGCTATGCCCTGTGGTTCTCGATTCTCAACCGCACCAGCGCCACCTCGGCCAGCGCCCTGCACTTCCTCATGCCGCCGCTGGGTTTGCTGTTCGGCTGGGCCGTGCTGGGCGAGGCCGTCTCCTGGCTCGACATGGTCGGCATCGTCCCCATCGCATTGGGCATCTGGCTCGCCACGCGCAACGCCTGAGGGGCGAACGCATCAGGCCGTGCGTCTGCTTTACGGGGCATCGTCCCGTATTGTTGCAACAGGCCAACGACGCCGCCATCGCGTTGTTCGCGACGCTTGCGGTGCGACGCCACCGACCATCGCGATTCGCAACCCTGTCTTTCTCGACACGAACCGGCCGGGCCGCGGCTCGCCAGCCCGCATGGCGGCGTGCCGCAACGTGCGGGCTGTCGCGCATGCATACTCATTCTCATTCGATTCACGCTTTCGCATTGCACTAGCAAAGCCGTTTACCAAATGCACGCAAAGGGTAGTCGCGTCAATACGGCAAGTGTTAGTCTGCGGTCATTCGCATGACGCCCAGCGCGGCATGTCTACGGGCATCGCGTGAATGAAATAGGAGTTCATCATGAAAGGCGACAAGACAGTCATCCAGTTCCTGAACAAGCAGCTGACCAACGAACTGACTGCCATCAACCAGTACTTCCTGCATGCGCGCATGCTGAATCATTGGGGCTTGAACAAGCTGGGCAAGCACGAATACGAAGAATCCATCGGCGAGATGAAGCACGCCGACCGCCTGATCGAACGCATCTTCATGCTCGACGGCCTGCCTAATCTGCAAGACCTGCACAAGCTGCTGATCGGCGAGGACGTGCCCGAGCTGCTGGCCTGTGATCTGAAGCTGGAACAGGCGGCCCAGGCCACCGTGAAGGACGCGATCGCCCACTGCGAATCGGTGCGCGACTACGTCTCGCGCGACCTGTTCCAGGACATCCTGGACGACACCGAAGAACACATCGATTATCTGGAAACCCAGATCGGACTCATCGATCAGGTCGGCCTGCAGAACTACCTGCAAAGCCAGATGGAAGTCGAGGGCTGACCGGTCCGTGGCCGCGGCGCGCGCTTCGCGTCGCACGCGCGGCTTTCGCAAAAAGAACAGGGGCGCATTTCTGCGCCCCTGTTCTTTTGCCCCGATCGCGACGAGACTGATGGCTTCGATGTGATGCGTCTAGGGCCGCTGCGGGCACTCGGCGATGGCGCCCCATGCGCGGTTGGGGGCGCAGTACTTGTTGCGGGCGTTCCACGAGCAGGTGGGCCGCTCGAAGAAGCCACGGTCGGCGCACTGCGCCAGTTCGCGCCGCAGCGCGTCCTGCCAGTTGCCGGGGTTGTTCTGCGGCGGCGCGGGCTGCGCTTGCGGGGCCTGCGCCATGGTGACCGGCGGACCCTGGCCCACGAGAGGCTGCTGGTTCATCGACACGCCCGGCGCAGGGCGGATCGGCGTGGCGGTGGGCTGCACGCCCGTGCCCTGGCTGCCCAGCGACTGCAGGTCGAGGGTGGTGACATCCGATCCGCCGCTGGGCAGCGGCACGTCGGAATTGGCGGCCAGCTGCTGCGCCTCGTCCATGGTGACGTTGGTGCGCGAGATCTGCACGGACGGATCCGTGACCGTCTCGAAAAGCGACACCGTGGGGATGGTCCATTCGGAGCCGGTGGGCTTCTCGGGCACACCCAGCGTGCCGTCTACGCGCGGCTGCGGAGGCTGCGCGACGTACGGGCGGCCATTGGCATCGAGCACCGGCTGCTGCGAGGCCGCGCCTTCTTCCTGGCCGGGGGCGGGGCTGGCCTGCGGGGCATGCGCCACCAGCCAGTCACCCAATTGGATGCCTCCCCAGGCGGCCGCGCCGACCGCCAGCAGAAGCGTTGCGAACAATACACGCCACGACATTGCTAACCTCTTGCGCCTGCCCTGGGCAGGCTAGACCTTGTCTGCGAAGACCTTGCCGCCATGCTCGCGCATGGCGTGAAATTTGACATTTGGATACAGCTCCTCGGCTACGCGCAATTGGGCAGGAGAGCCGATCAGGAAGGCCACCGCGTCCACCACATCATAGGCGATATGGGCAGCATTGGCATCCATGAACTTGCGCAGCGCCTTGGGGTCGTCCGACGTGATCCAGCGCGCCATGGTGTAGCGCGAAGGCATCATGCGGGCGTCCACGCCGTACTCCGTTTTCAGGCGATGCGCCACCACCTCGAATTGCAGTTGCCCCACCGCACCCAGCAGCAGCGCCCCGCCGGCCGCCTCGGGCCGGAACACCTGGATGGCGCCCTCTTCGCCCAATTGGGTAAGGCCGACGCGCAGCTGCTTGGTACGCAATGGATCTTTGACCTCTACCGCCTGAAAGAGTTCGGGCGCGAAGAACGGCAGGCCGGTGAAGCGCAGCGATTCGCCTTCGGTGAGCACGTCGCCCAGCTGCAGCACGCCGTGGTTCGGAATGCCGATGACGTCGCCGGCATAGGCCTCGTCGAGCAGTTCGCGGCGTTGCGACAGGAATGACACCACGTTGTTCGGGCGCATTTCCTTGTTGGTGCGGGCCACCTTCAGGCGCATGCCGCGCTCGAACCGGCCCGAGCTGACGCGCACGAAGGCCACGCGGTCGCGGTGCGCCGGGTCCATGTTGGCCTGCACCTTGAACACCACGCCGGTGAACTTGGGCTCTTCGGGCTGCACCACGCGCTCCATGGCCTGGCGGGCGCCGGGGGGCGGGGCCTGGTCGACCAGCGCGTCCAGCACTTCCTGCACGCCGAAGTTGTTGATGGCCGAGCCGAAGAACACCGGCGTCTGCTTGCCGGCCAGGAAGGCGTCGCGGTCGAAGGCGGGGGCCGCCTCGTTGATCAGGTCGATTTCGCCGCTGGCCTGTTCGAAGGCGGCGCCGAAGCGCTGGGCGATCTCGGGATTCTTCAGGCCTGCGATGATGTCGTCGTCATCCGAGCGGCGCTCCTGGCCCGGACGGAACAGGCGCATGCGGTCGCGGCGGATGTCGAACACGCCGCCGAACGCCTTGCCCATGCCCACCGGCCACGAAAAAGGCACGGCGTCCATGCCCAGGTGCGACTCGATCTCGGCCAGCAGGTCCAGCGGCTCGCGCACCTCGCGGTCCATCTTGTTGATGAACGTGATGATGGGCGTGTTGCGCGCACGGCAGACCTGCAGCAGGCGGATGGTCTGCGGCTCGACGCCGTTGGCCGCGTCGATGACCATGAGGGCCGCGTCCACCGCCGTGAGCACGCGGTAGGTGTCTTCGGAGAAATCCTGGTGGCCCGGGGTGTCGAGCAGGTTGATGACGCAGTCGCGGTACTCCATCTGCATCACCGACGAGGCCACCGAGATGCCGCGCTGCTTCTCGATCTCCATCCAGTCGGACGAGGCGTGGCGCGAGGCCTTGCGGGCCTTGACGCTGCCGGCGATCTGGATGGCGCCCGCGAACAGCAGCAGCTTCTCGGTCAGCGTGGTCTTGCCGGCGTCGGGGTGGGAGATGATGGCGAAGGTGCGTCGCCGCGCGACTTCTTGGGAGATGTTCATGGTGCGGGGATTTTACAGACGGCGTCCGGAGGCGCCGCGTCCAGCATGCCGGGCCGCCGAAGGGCGGCCGGGCGTGGTCAGCCGTGGCGCCGGAACGTGGCCAGGAACACGCCTGCCAGGATGAACAGGGAACCGAACACGCGGTTCATCCAGCGTATGTGGCGGGCGTCGCGCAGCAGGCGCAGCACCTTGGCGGCCAGCAGCGTATACAGGCCCATCGCCACCAGGTCGGTGAAGGCCAGCGTGCCGGCCAGCGCCGCGTACTGCATCGTGAGCGGTTGCGAAGGGTCGATGAACTGCGGCACCACGGCCAGCAGGAATACCGTGCCCTTCGGATTGACTACATTAATCAGCATGCCGCGCACGACAAGCTCGCGGATCGACGCCTTGCCGGGATCGCCGTTGTCCACGGCCACCGGGGCGGCATCGGTGCGGATCTGGCGCACGCCCAGGTAGACCAGGTAAGCCACGCCCAGGTACTTGACGATGGTGAAGGCCGTTTCGGAGGCGGCAAGCACCGCGCCCAGGCCCACGCCCACGATCACGAACTGCAGCAGGATGCCCATGATGAGCCCCGCCGTGTTCCAGTAGCCGCGAGCGAATCCGTACTTCAGGCCCGACGACATGGCCGAGATGGCGCCCGCGCCGGGCGAGAACGAGATGGCCCAGGCGGCCACGAAGAACGTCAACCAGGTGGAGAGTTGCATGGCGGATGCGGTGGCGTGGATCGGACGAGCAGTTTACTTGCCCAGCAGCACGCCGCCACGCGGGTTGCCGCCCGCAGGACGCGGCGCGCCGCTGCGCTGCGGGGCGCCCTCGGTGCGATGCGCCGTCTGCGGACGGCCGGCATCCCGACGGTCGCCTCCCGCCGGCTGGCGGTCGCCGTTGCGTGGTTGCGCGGCGCGCGCGGGCTGCTGCGCCGGGCGGCCCTGGCCGGCGCCCTGGCCTGCGCCATGACCGCGTGCGGCATTGCCCTGGCCGGGACGGCCGCCGTTGCCGCCGCGGCCCGCCGCGCCCTGGCCCGGTCGGCCGTCGGAACGCTGCGGGCGGCGGCCGCCGCGCGGACGGTCGTCGTCGTCGCGCTCGTCCTCGCGTTCGTCCGCGGCGCTGCGCGCCGGGGGCGTCCAGCCCGTGACGGGCTTGCGCTCGATAGTCTTGCTGATCAGGCGTTCGATGGCCTTCAGCAGCTTGATCTCGCTGTCGTCCACCAGCGAGATCGCCGCGCCCGTGGCGCCGGCACGGCCGGTGCGGCCGATGCGGTGCACGTAGTCCTCGGGCACGTTGGGCAGTTCGAAGTTGATGACCAGCGGCAGCTGATCGATGTCCAGGCCGCGCGCGGCGATGTCGGTGGCCACGAGCACGGCGACGCTGCCATCCTTGAAGCCCGACAGCGCGCGGGTGCGGGCCGACTGGCTCTTGTTGCCGTGGATGGCGGCGGCCGACAGGCCGTCCTTGACCAGCTTCTCGGCCAGGCGGTTGGCGCCGTGCTTGGTGCGCGTGAACACCAGCACCTGATGCCAGCCGTTCTCGCGGATCAGGTGGCTGACCAGGTCGCGCTTGTGCGATTGGGCGACCAGGTGCATGGTCTGCGTGACCAGTTCGGTGGCGGTGTTGCGCGGCGTGACCGAGACTTCGCCCGGGTCGTGCAGCACGCCACGCGCCAGCGTACGGATCTCGTCCGAGAACGTGGCCGAGAACAGCAGGTTCTGGCGCTGCTTCGGCAACAGCGCCAAGACTTTGCGGATGTCGCGGATGAAGCCCATGTCCAGCATGCGGTCGGCTTCGTCCAGTACCAGGATCTCGACGCCGGACAGGTCGATGGTCTTCTGGCCGGCGTGGTCCAGCAGGCGGCCGGGCGTGGCCACCAGGATGTCCAGCGGCCTCTTCAGCGCCGTGATCTGCGGGTTGATGTTGACGCCGCCGAACATCACCATGGCCGACAGGCCGGTGTACTTGCCGTAGGTCTGCACCGACTCGGCCACCTGCGCGGTCAGTTCGCGCGTGGGGGTCAGGATCAGGCAGCGGGGGCGACCGGGCTTCTTCAGCGCGGGCTTGGTCTGCGACAGGCGTTGCAGGATGGGCAGCGTGAATCCGGCGGTCTTGCCCGTGCCGGTCTGCGCGGCGGCCAGCAGGTCGCCGCCCTTGAGCACTTGCGGAATGGCCTGAGCCTGGATGGGAGTGGGCGCGGTGTAGCCGGTTTCGGCGATGGCGCGCAACAGCGTGTCGACCAGTCCGAGGTCGGCAAAGGAAACAGTGGTATTCAAGACTACTCCAGCGGCAAGCCTGTCGCTCAGTTGAGAGACACCAATCCAGGCATGCAAGTGAGGAGAAAGGGGCCGGTACTGCCGGTTATCGGAGCGGTTGGCCCGGCGCGAGGCGGCGATGGCGCCTGCAGCGGCGTGCTGATTGGGGATGCACGCCGCGCATTGTAGCTGATCCAAAGGGAGTAGACCGCAATGCCGGCAGACACATGGGAATGTGGCGCCGGCGCCGGCCGCAGTGCGACGGCGAATATCTCGACCGCAGCGTAGGCAGTCTAGCGGGCGTACCGCGCCATTGCGGTTGCCGACTCGATCTCCAAACCCTCCCTCGACATCGCCTGCAACCTTGGCATCAATCCCAGCAGATGCTGCGTGTACTCGTGCCGGGGCGTGCGGAACAGCGTCTCGGTATCCGCCACCTCCAGCAGTTGTCCGTGCCGCATCACGCCGACGCGGTCGCACATCTGGCGGATCACGGGCAGGTCGTGGCTGATGAACAGCATGGTCAGGCGCAACTGCTCCTGCAAGTCTTTCAGCAGGTTCAGGATCTGCGCCTGGATGGACACGTCCAGCGCCGAAGTGGGTTCGTCGCAGATCAAAAAGCGCGGACGCGTGGCCAGCGCGCGGGCGATGCAGATGCGCTGCCGCTGCCCGCCCGAGAACTCGTGCGGATAGCGCTGCGCGGCCTGGGCGCCCAGGCCCACCACGTCGAGCAGGTCGGCCACGATGCGGCGGGCCTGCTCTTCGTTGTCGGCCAGCCGGTGGAAGCGGATGGGCTCGGCCACGATGTCCAGCACGCGCATGCGCGGATTGACCGATGAATACGGGTCCTGGAACACCATCTGTATCTGGCGGCGGAAGGGATTTAGCGCCTTTTCGTTGCCGCGCATGGCGGTAAGGTCGGTGCCGGCGAACGTGACCGAGCCCGAGCTGGGCGTGTACAGGCCCGCGATCAGCCGCGCCACGGTGGACTTGCCCGATCCCGATTCGCCCACCAGGCCGAAGACCTCGCCTTCGGCGATGGACAGGTCCACCTGCTTCACCGCATCCAGCGTGCGCCGGTTGCGCTTGAAAAACGCGTTGCGCAGCACGAACTGCATGCCCAGGCCCCGCGCCTGCACCAGGGGACCGCCGCGGCCTGCGCCTGCGAAATCGCGGCGCTGCCCCAGCCAGTGCGTGGCGACGTCCATCGGCGCGACGGGCGTGCGCACGTCTTCGATGTACGTGACCAGCGGAAAGCGCCGCAGCTTCACGTCGGGTCTCGGCACCGCCGAGATCAGGCTGCGCGTATAGGGATGGTCGGGGTCGCCCAGGATCTTCTTCGTGGGGCCCTGCTCGACCAGCCGGCCGCGATACAGCACGGCCACGCGGTCGGTCACGTCGGCGATCACGCCCATGTCGTGCGTGATGATGATCATCCCGACGCGCTTTTCTTTGCACAGCCTGCGCAGCAGGTCCAGGATCTGGGCCTGGATGGACACGTCCAGCGCCGTGGTGGGCTCGTCGGCGATGATGACTTCGGGTTCGCAGCACAGCGCCAGCGCGATCACCACGCGCTGCCGCATGCCGCCCGAGAACTGGTGCGGATACTGCTTCACGCGCAGCTCGGGTTCGTCGATGCCCACCTGCTTCAGCAAGTCGACGGCGCGGCGCCGTCCCTCGGCCTGTGATACGTGCAGGTGCACCTGCATGGTCTCGACCAACTGGCTTTCCACCGTCTGCAGCGGGTCGAGCGAGGTCAGCGGATCCTGGAAGATCATGCCGATGCGGCGGCCGCGCACCTTGCGCTGCTCGTGCGGCGGCAGCGTGTCGATGCGTCGCCCTTCAAGCCGCACCTCGCCGCCGGCCAGGCGTCCGGGCGCCTCGAGCAGGCCGATGACGGCGTTGCCGATGGTGGACTTGCCGGCGCCGGATTCGCCCACCACGCCCAGTATCTCGCCCGGGTCCAGCGACAGCGAGACGCCGTCGACGGCGACCTGGTTGCCCCGGCGGCTGGGGAACTCGATGCGGATGGCGTCGATGTCTAGCAGGGCCATGGCGTCGTCCTCAGCGCAGCTTGGGGTTGAGCGCGTCGCGCAGCCAGTCGCCCAGCAGGTTCACCGACAGCACAAGCGCCACCAGCGCGATGCCGGGGAAGATCGAGATCCACCACATGCCCGAGAACAGGTAGCTGTTGCCGATGCGGATCAAGGTGCCCAGCGAAGGCGCGGTGGGCGGCACGCCCACGCCCAGGAAGGACAGCGTGGCTTCGGTGATGATGGCCACGGCCAGGTGGATGGTGGCGATGACCAGCACGGGGCCCAGCACATTGGGCAGGATGTGGCGGCGCAGGATGGTGATGGGCCCGATGCCGATCAGCCTGGCGGCCTGCACGTATTCCTTGTTGCGCTCCACCAGCGTAGAGCCGCGCACCGTGCGCGCGTACTGCACCCATCCCGAGATGCCGATGGCGAAGATCAGCACGTACATGGCCAGCTGGTCGTGCAGGTCGCGCGGTAGCAGGCCGCGCGCCACGCCGTCGATCAGCAGCGCGATCAGGATGGCCGGAAACGACAGCTGCACGTCGGCGATGCGCATGATGATGCTGTCCACGCGGCCGCCCGCGTAACCGCTGATCAGCCCCAGCGACACGCCCAGCACCATCGAGAACAGCACCGAGCAGACGCCCACGGTGAGCGACACGCGCGCGCCGTACAGGATGGCCGACAGTACGTCGCGTCCCTGGTCGTCGGTGCCCAGCAGGAAGTCGGCGTTGCCTTCCGGACTCCAGGATGGCGGCGTGTTGGCGTCCATGATGCTGAGCGAGGCCAGGTCGAAGGGATTGTGCGGCGCGATCACCGGGGCCAGCACGGCGCCCGCCACGATGATCAGGGTGACGAGAGCCGACACCATGGCCCCGGGCGAGCGTTTGAAGCTGTGCCACAGATCGCTGTCGGCGGCGCGGGTGAACAGCAGGTTCAGGCGGGCATGCATCGCGCGTCCTTGGTTATCTGCTTTGCACGCGCAGTCGCGGGTCGACGGCAAAGTACAGCAGGTCTACGACGAGGTTGATCACGACGAAGAAGAATGCGATCAGCACCAGATAGGCGGCCATCACGGGGATGTCGACGGCGCTGATGGCCTGGATGAACAGCAAACCCATGCCCGGCCACTGGAACACCGTCTCGGTGATGATGGAGAAGGCAATGATGGAGCCCAGCTGCAGGCCCGTGATGGTGATGACGGGCACCATGGTGTTCTTCAGCGCATGACGGAAATTGATGAGCCGCTCGGGCAGGCCCCGCGCGCGGGCGAACTTGATGAAGTCGGTGCGCAGCACCTCGAGCATCTCGGCACGCACCAGGCGCATGATCAGCGTCATCTGGAACAGCGCCAGCGTGATGGCCGGCATGATCAGCGCGGCCAGCCCTGACGGCGTGAGCAGGCCGGTGCTCCAGCCGCCCAGCGAAATGACCTCGCCGCGGCCGAAGCTGGGCAGCCAGCGCAGCTGCACGCCGAACACCAGGATGAGCAGGATGCCGATGAGGAAGGTGGGCAGCGAGATGCCCGCCAGCGACAGCGCCATGAAGCTCTTGGCCACCACGCCGCGGCGGCGCAGCGCGGTGTAGATGCCCATGGGAATGCCGAAGGCCAGCGCCATCAGCGCGGACACGAAGGACAGCTCGAGCGTGGCGGGCAGGCGTTCTTCGATCAGGCTGCTCACCGGTCGCCGTTGCCGGTACGACACGCCAAAGTCGCCCTTCAGCGCATCACCGACGAAACGCGCGAACTGCACCGGGAACGGGTCGTTCAGGCCCAGGTCGGCGCGGAGCTGCGCGCGCTGCGCTTCGGTGGTGTCCTGTCCCACCATGCCGGCGACGGGGTCGCCCACGTAGCGGAACATCGAGAAGGCGATCAGCGCGACCACCAGCATGACGATCAGCGACTGCAAAAGTCGTCGCGCGATGAAGGAAAGCATATGCGGTTGGCCTGTGGGCCGCCCGAAGCCGATGTGTCGGCAGAGGGAGCTTGGTTGTAAAGGTGCGCGCGGGCGGGGCGGACGGCCGCCCCTGGCCCCACGTTACGGCATCACGACGTTGCGCAGGTCGAGCACGTCGTCGGCGCGCTGGATGACCTGGATGTTGTCCTTCACGCCCCAGGACATGGGTTGCTGGTGCAGCGGCAGGTAGCCGTAATCCTTGCGCACGATCTCGAAGGCCTGCTTGATCATCTCGTTGCGCTTGGCCTGGTCGGTTTCGGTGCCGACCTTGGTGGTCAGCTCGTCGACCTGCTTGTTGCAGTAGCCGCCCAGGTTGAACTGGCCGCTTGCCGTCTTCGCGTCGCGGCACGCCGCCAGGTTCAGCAGCGCATTGTGCGCGTCGGTCGAGCTGGGGGTCCAGCCCAGCATGTACATGCTGGTTTCGTTGCCGGCCTGCAGCAGCACCTTGGCGAAGTACTTGGACTTGCTCTGGGCCAGCAGGTTGATCTTGATGCCCACGCGCGCCAGCATGCCGGCCACCGCCTGGCAGACTTTCTCGTCGTTGACGTAGCGGTCGTTGGGGCAGTCCAGCGTGACCGTGAAGCCATTGGGGTAACCGGCCTCGGCCAGCAGCTTCTTGGCGCGCTCGGGATCGGGCTTGTAAGGGGCCCCGTACGAATCGGCGTAGCCGTTGATGGCCGTGGCCACCAGCGAGCCCAGCGGCTTGGCCGCGTTGCGCATGATCTTGGCGTTGATGGCGTTGGTGTCGACCGCCAGCACCACCGCCTCGCGCACCTTGGGATCCTTGAAGGGATTCTTGCCCTTGACGTCGGAGTACAGCAGTTCATCGCGCGCCTGGTCCATGCCGATGAAGATGGCGCGGGCCTCGGGAGCGGTAAGCGGCTTCACGCCCGGCGCGTCTTCCAGGCGCTGCCAGTCCTGCACGGGCACGGGCTGCACGATGTCCATCTCGCCCGAGATGAGGGCGGCCACGCGCGTGGCTTCCTGCGAAATGGGCTGGAAGATGACTTCGTCGACATTGGTCTTGACCTTCTTGTCCCAGTAGTCGGGGAAGCGCTTGAGGACCGTCTTCACGTCGGGCTGGCGCTCGGCCACCATGAAGGGGCCGGTGCCGTTGGCGTGCAGGTTCGCGTAGTTGCCCTGGCCGCCCTTCACATTGGTGGCCTCGGTGGTGTTGTTCTTCTCGGACCATGACTTGCTCATGATGTAGAGGAACGACCACTCGCGCGGCAGGATGGGGTTCGGGGTGGGCGTGGTGACTTCGACAGTGAAATCGTCGATCTTCTTCACGTCGCTGGCCTTGGCGCCGTAGCCCTTCATGTCCGAGCCCGGCGTCAGGCTGCGCTTCCACGAGAAGATGACGTCTTCGGCAGTGAAGGCCGAGCCATCATGGAACTTGACGCCCTTGCGCAGCTTGAAGATCCACTTGGTGGGCTCGGGGTTTTCCCAGCTTTCGGCCAGCACCGGCACCAGCTTCAGGTTGCCGTCGTAGCCGGCCAGCGTTTCATAGATGTTGCCCTGGAAGCCCAGCGTGAAGGTCTCGTTCAGGGCCATCGGATCGAGCGACGTGGCGTCGCCCTGGTAGGCCCAGCGCAGCGTCTTGGCGCTGGCGACGTCGGCGGCCGATATCGCGGCCGCGAAGGCCAGTGCACATGCCGACAGTTTGAAGGCGGGTGTGATGCGCATAGCCCTTTGCTCCGTTCGATGCGCGCGGCGGCGCGACAGAAGTGACAGGGCCCCGAGCCCCGATCGCGTTCATCAGGCCGGGGCATGACGTATCAAGGATTTCCGGCGGGCCGGGGTGGGGCCGCGCCGACGCACGTCGCATCTTACGTTTAAGCGTCAACGATTTTGGATTGGGGTTATCACTCGGTTGGCGCGCCGGTCTCCATGCCCTGCGCCAGGCGTTGGGCCAGTTCGGCCACCTTCTGCTTGCGGCGATCGTCGTCGTCGTGATGCGCGTTCAGCGCCGACCACGCCGGCCGGCTGCGCGCCTCGGCCAGCGCGTCCGGCAGCGGCGCCTTGCGCCATGCGTCGTCCGCCGGCTGGTCCAGGCGCAGCGGCTCGCGCGCCGCATGCCCGCGGCGCTCGAGCGCCTGGATCAATTGACGCTGCCGCAGCGCCAGCAGCCGCAGCACGGCGTCGTCGACGCTGAGTTCACGATGGCCGCGCAGGCGGCCGGCGATGCGTTGGCCCAGTTGGCCCACGCCCTGCCAAAGCCCGCCCGCGGCGGCGCCTATAAGCATGCCGGCGCCGAAGCTCAGGCCGCCCACCGCCAGATCGACGGCGCCGCCGGCCATGGCGCCGGCCGCCGCGCCCATGCCCAGTCGCACCCCCATGTCCTTCAAGGCATGGGGATGGAAAAGGTCCATGTTCCACCGCTCGCCCGACAGGGGCAGCGCGTCCGAGGCATAGTCGCCCGGCCGGAAGTTGTACAGCGCCAGCAGCGCCTGCGCCGCGGCCTGCTCGCGCAGCCTTACCTGTTCGCGCAGCGTTTCCGTGGCCGCGGCCAATGCGTCCGCATCGTTCGCCACCGTCAGCCGCAGCGCGGCGGCGTCGATCAACAGATCCGCCGCCACGCGGCACGCGTCGATGCGGCGCTGCGAGCGTTGCTGGCCCAGTGCGTCGGCGATGCGCTCCAGCGTCGCGGAATGGCTGTGCAGCAGCATGCCCAGTCGTCCGTACAGGCGCTGTTCGCCGTCCAGCGGCGGCGCCACCGTGTCGAACTCGAGCACCGCGTGCAGACCCAACCGCGCCATGGCGTCGCGCCAGGCCTGCGCGCGATGCGCGGGCGCCTGCACGAAGTTCAGCACCGGCAGCAGCGGCCGTCCGCATGCGGCCAGCAGCGACAGCTCGTCGCGGTGCTTGCCTAGCACGGGATCGCGCGCATCGATGACGTACAGCGCCGCATCGCAGTCCAGCAGCTTGGCCAGCACGCGCGCCTCTTGTTCGAAGCGGCCGCGGGCCTCGGGCGAATCCAGCAGCCGGCGCACGCGCGCAGGGCCGTCCAGGCGCGCGCCGGGTTCATCCAGGCGGTCAAGGTACTCGAGCAGCGCGATGCTGTCTTCCATGCCGGGCGTGTCGTACCACTCGACGATCGCATCGTGGCCGGCAGCCAGGCGCACGCCCTCGACATGCCGCGTGGTGCCGGGCGCATCGGCCACCTGCCCGAAAGAGGGATCGCGGGTGAGCGTGCGCAGCAGTGATGTCTTGCCGGTGTTGGTATGGCCGACCACGGCGATCTTCAACGGCGCTTCAGCCATGCCGAGTCTCCCGCGCCGCACGCGGGCGTGCCGGTGGAAAGCTGGTCTTTCGCAGGGCGGCGCAGGGGCGCCGAGGGAATGGTGGCTGCATCCTCGACGAGAGAGTAGTCATGAAGAAGACCATCAATGAAGAAGACCAACAGAATAGCTTGAGCCGTTGCAGCCGTCGTGCTGACTATCGTCGCGGGCACGGCACTTGCGAACGCCAGGGTCGTAGCGGCGGGCTTCCAGGCAGTTGCAGAAGTCGTTCAGCGGCCATGCAGCCATACTTCCGGATTCGTCGGTGATGGCGTTGCTCGCCAGCGACACGCGTTTACCCCTAGTGCCACCCGGCAGCCTGCCGGCAGCGCCGTCTTATAGGCTTGCCAGCTTGGCGCGTTTGGGGGCAAGTTAGTCTGGCGCAGACAGTGGCTGGCAATGCAGGTCCCACCGCGCAGCCGCTTGAGCGCCGTCAAGGAGAGCCACGATGACAACCGCAAACACCAACGGCTTGGGTGTGCGCACCCGCAGCACGTTCAACACGCTCGATTGGATCGCCATGGTGCTGCTGATTGTGGGCGGCTTGAACTGGGGCCTGGTGGGCCTGTTCAGCTTTGATCTGGTGGCTGCGATCTTCGGCCCGATGTCGCCGGTCAGCCGCATCGTCTACGTGCTGGTCGGCCTGGCCGCGCTTTACGCGATCTACATGGCAAGCCGGTTCGGCAGGATGCGATAGCCGCGGTTCTTGCGCGGGGCGCAGATCAGCGCGTCCACTCGCTGGTAGTCGGCCGGCGTCAAGTCGTCGGGCGTGCAGGCGTCGCGCCGCGCGCGGTTCGAGCGCGGGCGTGCCGGTGAAATTTTGATCTTTCGCAAGGCGGCACAGGGGCGCCGATGGAATGATGGCTACATCCTCAACGAGAGAGTAGTCATGAAGAAGAACATCAGAATAATTTGTGCTCTTGCAGCCGTCGCGTTGACTTCTGCCGCCGGCACGGCCGCAGCGGCGGGCGGCGACGTCCTGGTCCGCGTGCGCGCCCTGCACGTCACGCCGGACGTATCCACCAACGATACCTTGTCGTCGCTGGACGTGGGCGTGAAGCAGTCCACCGTGCCCGAGCTCGACCTGACCTACATGTTCACCGATCACATCGGCGCCGAACTGATCCTGGGCACCACGCGCAATCGCGTCACGTCGGCCGCCGGCAACCTGGGCAAGGTCAGCCTGCTGCCGCCCACGCTGACGGTGCAGTATCACTTCAATCCCAACGGCCGCTATCGGCCCTATGCCGGCGCGGGCATCAACTACACGATGTTCTACGACAACAGCCTGTCGGCCGGCGGCCAGGACATCCGCATCGACCGTCACAGCTTCGGCCCTGCGCTGCAGCTGGGCATGGACATCGGGCTGGACGACAACTGGTTCTTCAACGTCGACGTGAAGAAGCTGTGGATCCGTACGGACGCTACGCTGGCCGGCACGAAGCTGGGCACGCTGAAGATCGATCCGTGGATCTTCGGCGTGGGCGTGGGCCGCCGCTTCTGAGGTCTCGCGTCATGATGCCTCCTCGCGAGCCCATCGCGTCCGATGCGCCGCTGCCGCACCGCAAGGTGGTGCGCGCCTGGGTGGCGCCCATGGCGGTGCGCACGTACGTGCGCCCGGTGCTTCTGCTGCTGCTGGACTATGTGCTGCTGGCCGTGGCGCTTGCCGCAGCGGTGCTGGCCGACAGCCTGCTGCTGAAGGTCGCGGGCGGCGTCGCGGCCGGCCTGATCACCGGGCGCCTGTTCATCATCGGCCACGATGCCTGCCATCAGAGCCTGACGCCGTCGCGCCGGCTGAACCGGTGGCTGGGGCGCATCGCCTTCCTGCCGTCGCTCACGCCGTACAGCCTGTGGGAAGTGGGCCACAACGTGGTGCACCACGGCTACACCAACCTGAAGGGCTTCGACTTCATCTGGGCGCCGATGACGCTGGAGGAATTCCGCGCGCTGTCCGGGCCTCGTCGGTGGATGGAGCGGATCTATCGCAGCGGCTGGGGCGCGGGCCTGTATTACATGATCGAGATCTGGTGGTACCGGATGTTCTTCCCCGGCAAGGCCGCCATGCCGACGCGTCGCCGCGTGTTCACGCTGGATTGCCTGTTGATCTCGGCTTATGGCGCGGCCGTGACAGGCGCGCTGTGGTGGGCCGCGGTGGCCACGCAGCAGTCCGTCGCGCTCGTGCTGGCCGTCGGCGCGCTGCTGCCCTTTCTCGTGTGGTGCACGTTGATGGGTCTCGTGGTGTACGCCCATCACACCCATGTGCGCGTGCACTGGTATGACGACCAGATGGCCTGGGCCCAGGCACAGCCGTTCATCTCCACCACCGTGCATCTGACGTTTCCATGGCGCCTGGGCGCGCTGCTGCATCACATCATGGAGCACACGGCGCATCACGTGGACATGAGCATTCCCCTGTACCGCCTCGCCGCGGCGCAGCGCAGCCTCGAAGGCATGCTGCCGGGCCGCATCATCATCCAGCCCTTTTCGTGGCGCTGGTACCGGGACACCGCCCGGCGCTGCAAGCTGTACGACTTCCGTACTCACCAATGGACCGACTTCCATGGCATACCCACGACCTGAACAGGCCCGCCGCGCGCCGGGCCGGCGGCTGCCGCCGCCTTCCATCGCCGCGGACGAATCCATCGACGTGCTGGCCGTGCGCCGCTATCTGGTCGAGCTGCAGCAGCGCATCGTCGCCGCCTTGTCCGAGTTCGACGGCCACCGGTTCCAGGTGGACGAATGGGCGCGTCCGGGCGGTGAAGCGCTGCGCGGCCAGGGACGGTCGTGCGTGATCGAGGACGGCGGCTTCTTCGAACGCGGCGGAGTCAATTTTTCGCACGTGCAGGGCGACTCGCTGCCGGCATCCGCCAGCGCGGGACGCCCGCACCTTGCCGGCCGCGCGTTCGAGGCGCTGGGCGTGTCCCTGGTGCTGCATCCGCGCAATCCGTACTGCCCGACCGTGCACATGAATGTGCGCCTGTTCTGCGCGAAGTCCGAAGGCCACGCGCCGGTCTGGTGGTTCGGCGGCGGCATGGACCTGACGCCGCATTATGGCTTCGAGGACGACGCACGGCATTTCCATCGAGTCTGCCGCGATGCGCTGGCGCCGTTCGGGTCCGACCTGTACCGCAGCTTCAAGCTGTGGTGCGACGACTACTTCTATCTGCCCCATCGCGGCGAGCCGCGCGGCATCGGCGGCATCTTCTTCGACGATTTCTGCGAATTCGGCTTCGAAGGCGATTTCGCGCTGCTGCGCAGCGTGGGCGATGCGTTCCTGGATGCCTACCTGCCCATCGTCCGGCTGCGCCGTGACATTCCCTATGGCGAGCGCGAGCGCGACTTCCAGGCCTATCGCCGCGGCCGCTACGTCGAGTTCAATCTGGTGCTGGACCGCGGCACGCTGTTCGGTCTGCAAAGCGGCGGCCGTACCGAGTCCATCCTTATGTCGATGCCGCCGCGCGCCGATTGGCGCTACGCCTGGCAGCCCAAGTCCGGCTCGGCCGAGGCGCGTCTGTATGCCGACTTCCTGGTGCGGCGCGATTGGCTGGCCGGGACCGTCTGAGCGCGGCCTGTGGAATGCGCCCGCGGGACTCGCGGGCGCGGCGACGCAAGGTCAGATGCGCTGCAGCCTGCCGGCATCCAGGATGCGGATCAGCTTGCCGCGCACGTCGATGAGGCGGTCTTCCTGGAAGCGCGACAGCATGCGGCTGACGGTCTCCAGCTTCATGCCCAGGTAGCTGCCGATTTCCTCGCGCGACATGCGCAGCTTGAACTCGGTGTCGGCATGGCGCCGGGCCCGCAGCCGCTGCGACAGGTTCAGCAGGAAGGCCGAGACGCGCTCTTCGGCGCGCATGCTGCCCAGCAGGGCCATCAGCTGCGAGGCCTGAACGATCTCGCCGCTCATCACCCGGTGCAGGTGGCGCTGCATGGCGCGAACCTCGCCGCACAGGCGTTCGAGCCTGCCGTACGGGATGATGCAGACCACGCCGTCTTCCAGCGCGACCGCGTCGGCGGTGTGCTCTCCGGCATGGATGCCCTCCAGACCCAGCGGCTCGCCGGCGATCTGGAAGCCCGTGACCTGTTCGCGGCCGTCGCGCAGCGTGATCACCGTCTTGAAGGCGCCCGCCTTGATTGCGTACAGATTGCGGAACGCGTCGCCGCGCCGGTACAGCGTGTCTCCGCGCGAGACCTTGCGCGAGGCGCAGATCAGGGCGTCCACACGCTGGTAGTCGGCCGGCGTCAGGTCGTCGGGCATGCAGACGTCGCGCAGCGCGCAGTTCGAGCATGAGACGTGGTCGGCCGTCCGTGGGATGGCGGTGGTGGACGCGGCGATGGGAATGGTAAGCATGGCGGGCCTGATGGGGCGTTGAATGTGCGCCCATCGTATGTCCGCCCACCCGCCGGGATATTGATTTTGCTCAATGCCGCCCGATTTTTCTCCGGGTAGCGGTACGACCCTGGCTCGGCTCAGACCCCGCTGCGGCCCGCGGAAGCGGGCTGGGACACGTCCGCCAGCCACTCGAGCGGCCGGTCCGCGTCGTGCAGGATGGCCTCGGCCGGCAGGCCGGCCTCTTGCAGGCGAGTGCGCCAGACGGCGGCGCGGTCTGGCGCGGCCGCATCGCCGAACCGCGCCGACAGCCACACGCGAGTTTGCGCGGCCTTGCCCGACAGGTCGGCGATCAGCGCCAGGCTGCCGCGATCGGGCGTCTGCTGCGCGTCGCAGGCCAGCAGCAGCCGCGGCGCATGCGTGCGGGCCAAGGCATCCAGCAGCGCATTGCGCTGCTCGCGCGTATCGAGAACACCGGCGTCGTGCACCTGGGCCGGCAGTTCGGACGGCGGCCAATCGGCACCGGGCGGCAGTTCGATGCCGGCCAGTACCGCCTGGCCCGACAGGGTTTGCAAGACCTGGGCCGCGACCACGGCCGGCGTGCGCAGCGGCCCCGCCGGCTCGTCCACGCCCATGGATTCGGCGGGCGGCTGCAGGCGGCCGCGCAGCGCCGCATAGCCGGGCAGCTCCGGATCGATGCGCAGGCCGCGCAGCGCGCGTCCGCTCATGACTACGCAGGCGAGGCCCGCCAGCAGGCGCGGCACGATGCCATAGCAGATGACCAGCCCCAGCAGCCAGATGGCCCATTGAGCCTGGGCGCCGGCCGGCAGGGCCTGCGCGCCGTCGCTGGCGCGCACCACGGCGGGATCGGGCGCGGCAAAGCCCAGCTGGGCCGGCAGCCATCCCAGCACAGCCACCAGGCGCACGAAGGTCTCGGGCTGCAGCAGCGTGGTGGCCCAGACGAAGCGGTAGCTGGCGGTGGACAGCACCGTCAACAGCGCCGCCAGAACCGTGCACAGGGCGGCCAGCCACAGCAGGTGGCTGACCGAGCCGAACAGCCAGCGCAGGGCGCCTGCGCGAGCCAGCAGATTCAGCAGGGCCTGCGGCACCAGCGCGGCATCGGGGCCGCGCGCCAGCTTGCGCGTGGCCCACAGCCACAACCGGCCCAGGCCCGTGACATGGGCGGGACGGATAAGGAAGCTGCCCAGCCAGATCAGGAAGGTGAGCGCATGCAGGCCCAGCAGCGCCCCGATGGCCCAGAGCACATTGACGGGGCGGCTGCCGTCGCCCAAGGCGCCCAATGCCGCGCCGGCGCCGGCCAGCAGCGTGGCCAGCACCAGGATCACGAAGGTCATGGCGGCGCCCTGCCGCCAGCGCGCCAGCAAGGCGTCCAGGCCCTCGCGGCGCGCCAGCAAATGCGCGCGCAGCAGGATCCGGGAAGTCAGCTCGCCGCCGTGCAGGCGCGCCTGGCGAACCGCGTCGGCGTCTTCCAGCGGTCCCCAGTGCGCTTCGCGCAGCCGGACCGCTTCAGCAAGCCAATGCCCGCCGGCGCCGTCCAGCGGCGACTGTCCCGCCTCAGACGGCGCGGGTGGAGGCGGCATCGGCGTCCGCGGCCGGCGCCTCGGCGGGCCTGTCGCCCACCCAGCGCGTCAGCGTGTCGTTGGCTTGCTGCTTGACGTCGTCGGTGATGGCGAAGGCCACGGCGGCCACGGCCGCGGCCATCACGCTCAGGTCGTCGGTGTAGCCGACCAGGGGCGCCAGGTCGGGGATGGCATCCAGCGGCAGCACGAAATAGCCCAGCGCGCCGTAGATGACGCGGCGCGCCCACTTCGGGGTGTCGGGGCTTTTCACGCCGTAATAGAGCCACAGCGCTTTCTCGAGCGCCTGGCGGCCGGCTGCCGAGGCATGGCCGGACACCTTGCGCCAGAAGCGGCGGTCGGAATAGGCTTTTTCGTAGGTTGCGTCGGCGACTGGCATGGCGGCATTCCTGCAAGGCGGCTCGCGGCCCGGGAGGCCGGCGGGCGATGGGACATTGTAGTGGCTCTGTGTTTGAGTCCCACGCGGTCTCGATGTTCCCCGCGGTGAGGACATCGGGGCGCGCCGCCGCCTGGGCTGATGGCACGCATGCACGCACGACGATCCGCACGATTGAGTGCGGTGCGGACACGCGATGGGGGGGATGGCTGTGAGCCGAAAGAGATGGCTCCCCGAGCTGGGTTCGAACCAGCGACCTGCGGATTAACAGTCCGTCGCTCTACCGACTGAGCTATCGGGGAACAGGCAGAGGCCCGCGATTATGCACGAAAACGCGGGTGCGCGCTTGCGCCTCCCGTCGCACCGCGGCCAACGGGCCGCAGGCGTACGTCAATCGGCATCGAGCGCCGGCGGCAGCGGCTCGAACTCGCTGCCCGGGGTCAGCGGCGCGTGGCGATACGTTGCCGGCGTGCGGCTCAGTTTCACCGGCGCGGCCAGGCCGCGGTAGTTTTCGCCCAGGCTCACCACCATCTCGCGGTGGACCGTGTGCGGATGCGTCAGCGCCGCGTCCACCGGCAGCACCGGCGCGGCCGGCACGTTGGCGGCCATCAGCCGGTCCACCAGGCTTTCGGCATCGAAGGCCGACAGCGCGGCCTCCAGCGCCTCTTTCAACGCCGCGCGATGCGTCGAGCGCCCGCCCGCGCTGGTGAAGCGCTCGTCCTGGGCCAGGTCGGGGCGACCGATCACTCCGCACAGCGTGGTGAACTGCCGGTCGTTGCCGACGGCCAGGAACAGCGGCTCGGTGGCCGTGCGGAAGGTGTCGTAGGGATAGATGTTGGGATGCGCATTTCCCGTGCGCTGCGGCACGCGGCCGTCCATGAACCAGTTGGCCGCATGCGGATGCAGCAGCGACAGGCCGCTGTCGTACAGCGCGGCTTCCACGAACTGGCCCATGCCGCTGCGCTGCCGTTCCTGCAGGGCCATCATGATGCCGATGACGGCGTTCAGGCCGGTCACCATGTCCACCACGGGCAGGCCCACGCGCAGCGCGTCGCCGCCGGCCTCGCCGTTCACGCTCATGATGCCGCTCATGGCCTGGATGGCGGCGTCGTAGCCGGGCAGCGCGCCCAGCGGACCGTCCGCGCCGAAGCCCGACACGCGGCACCAGATCAGCCGCGGAAAGCGCTGCGACAGTGCGTCGTAGCCCAGGTTCCAGCGCTCCATTGTGCCGATCTTGAAGTTCTCCAGCAGCACGTCGGCCTGCGCGATCAGCTCCAGCAGGCGCTCGCGGTCCTGTTCCGTGGCCAGGTCCAGGTGCTGGATGCGCTTGTTGCGATTCAGCCCGAAGTAGTACGAGGCCACGCCGTCGCGAAACGGCGGGCCCCAGGTGCGCGTGTCGTCGCCCTGCGGCGGCTCGATCTTCAGCACGTCGGCGCCGTGATCGCCCAGGATCTGCCCGCAGTACGGCCCGCCCAGGATGCGCGAGAGGTCCAGCACACGCAGGCCGGCCAGGGATCCACGATTCATCGCAATGCTCATTGCCGCTGTTTCCGTGAGTGTCAGTTGACCTGCGCGCCGGACTTTTCCACCACCGTGGCCCACTTTGCCTTTTCCTGCGCGATGAACTTGCCCAGCGCCTGCGGGCTGCTGTCGGGCGCGGCCTCGAGGCCTTGCGACGCGAACAGGGCCTTCACCTTCTCGGACTGCAGCGCCTGCGCGAAAGCCTTGTGCAGCGTGGCGATGCGGTCCGCAGGCGTGCCCGCCGGCGCGACGATGCCGAAGAACACGCTCACGTCATAGCCCGCATAGCCCTGCTCGGCCACGGTGGGCACGTCGGGCAGGGCCTGCGACCGCTTGGCGGTGGTGACGCCGAGGGCGCGCAGCTTGCCGCTTTCGACGTAGGGCTTGGCGGTGAGCACGTCGGTGAAGCTCATGGTGACGTGGCCGCCCAGCAGGTCGCTGAGCGCGGGGCCGGTGCCCTTGTATGGCACGTGCATGAAGTCCGTGCCTGCCAGGCCGTTGAACATCACGCCGGCCAAGTGCGACGACGCGCCGCTGCCCGACGAGGCGAAGGTGAGCTTGCCGGGGTTCTTCTTCGAGTAGGCCACCAGCTCGGGCACGGTCTTGGCCGGCACGCTGGGATGGACCACCAGGATGTTGGGCAGGTAGCCCACGTTCACCACCGGCGCATAACTCTTGATGGGGTCGTAGTTCAGGTTCCGGTACAGACTGGCGTTGATGGCCAGCGGGCCGGAGGTGCCGAACATCAGCGTGTAGCCGTCGGGCGCCGCGCGCGCCACGTGCTCGGCGCCGATGTTGCCGTTGGCCCCGGCGCGGTTCTCCACGATCATCGGCTGGGTGAGAAAGTTCGAGATCTCGGAAGCCAGCGTGCGCGCCATCGCGTCGGTCGGACCGCCCGGCGGATAGGGAATCACCAGCGTCAAGGGCTTGGACGGAAACGACTCGGCGGCCGCCGACAGTGTCGGCAGGCCCGCGAGCACGGCGGTGGCGGCCAGGGCGGACAGGAAGATGCGCTTTTTCATAGGTGGTGTCTCCGGGTGCATGTCGCGTTCCGCGCGGCTCAGGCGCCGCGGGACGCGATGGTGCTGTTGTGGTTGTGGGGGTGAATCAGATCGTGGCCGCGGCGGGCTCGGCGGCGCGGTTCCAGGCCGCGGGAAGCTCGTCGGGCGCCAATGGGTCGCGCGGCAGCACGCGATGCCGCAGCGCCAGCTGCGCCCAGCGAAGCCGGTCGGCCGAGCCGGTCGCCGACGCTTCCCAGCTCATGGCGATGGCGCTGGTGCAGTGGTAAAGCGCCGAGGCGGCCTGGCGCGCAAGCGCGTCGCCGCCGTCGCGGGCAGCAGTCTGCGCCAGGGCGCATGCGCCATCCAGCGCGCCGCGCAGCGCATCGGCGAACGCCGGCGCCAGGTCGGCCTGTTCCAGCAGAGACATTGCGTGCGCGCGCAACACGGGCAGCGAGTCCTCGCGCTTGATCGCGCGTATCACGTCCAGCGCCACGATGTTGCTGGTGCCTTCCCAGATCGAGCCCAGGTGCGCATCGCGCAGCAGGCGCGGGTCGCTCCACTCCTCGATGTAGCCGCATCCGCCGCGCACCTCCATCGCGTCGCCCGTCACCTTGCGGGCATCGCGGCAGGCGCGGAACTTGATGAGCGGCGTCAGGATGCGCAGCAGCGCGTAGGCGCCCGGCTCGCCCGCGTCGGAACGGGCCAGCGCCTGCGCGGTCTGGAACAGCATCGTGCGCGCCTGCTCGGCGGGCACGCGCAGCTTGTCCAGCTGGCGGCGCATCAGCGGCATGTCCTGCAGCGACTTGCCGAAGGCGCGGCGCTCGCGCGCCACGAACTCGGCCTCGGCCACCGCGCGCCGCATCAGGCCGGCGGCACGCACGCCGTTGGACAGCCGCGAGTTGTTCACCATGTCGGCCATCTGCACGAAGCCTCGGCCGGGTTCTCCCACCAGGTAGGCCACGGCGCCTTCCAGCCGGATCTCGCCGCTGGCCATCGAACGCGTGCCCAGCTTGTCCTTCAGGCGGATGATGCGATAGGCGTTGGCGCTGCCGTCTTCCAGGTGGCGCGGCAGCAGGAACAGCGAGATGCCCTTCATGCCGGCCGGTGCGTCGTCGGGCCGCGCCAGCACCATCGCGAACTCCGCGTCGGGGTTGGAGCAGAACCACTTGTCGCCATACAGGCGCCAGTTGCCGGCTTCGTCGCGGCGCGCCTCGGTGGCCGTGGCCGCGATGTCCGAGCCGGCCCCCTGTTCGGTCATGAACATGGCGCCCTGCGCCAGCTCGTCGAAGTCCAGCGAGGTCAGCCGCGGCAGGAATCGCTGGACCAGTTCGGGGCTGCCGAACTTGCGCAGCGTGCGGGTGAGCGAGTCCGTCATCGACACCGGGCAGCACAGCCCGAACTCCGACTGCACGAACAGGTAGGTCAGCACGTATTTCACGGCGGGCGGCATCTTGCCGCGCCAGCCCAGCGTTTCGTCGCGATGCGACATGGCGCCCAGGCCGAACTCGCTGAAGGCCAGGCGCTCCATCTCGACGTAGGCGGGGTGCTTCAGTACGCGCTGTTCGTCGAGGCCGCTGCGTGACCGGTGCTGCAGTGTCGGGGGATTGTGGTCGGCGATGCCGGCCAGTTCGTCCAGACGGCCGCCCGCCAGTTCGCCGAGCCGGCTGAAGTGGGGCGCCATGTGCTGCAACAGGTCGGCCGGCAGGTACAGCGGCAGCAGCGCCTGCAGTTCGCGGTCGGTGGTGTAGAAGTTCTCGCCGCGGCGGTCGGGAACGGGGTGCTGCGTGGTGTCGGCCATGCCGTCGTCTCCTCGTGTCTGTCCTTTTTTCTGAAAATTCTAGGCGCGTAGACGATAGGTATCCAATATTGATTTAGTCTTGTACGATTCTTGATTCGTATCGTTGATAGGCAGCCTCGGGCGATCATGGAATTGCGCCACCTGCGTTATTTCTCCGTGCTGGCCGAAGAATTGCATTTCGGCCGGGCCGCCGCACGCCTGTCCATTTCGCAGCCGCCGCTGTCGGTGGCCATCCGGCAGCTCGAAGACAGCGTCGGCGCGCGACTGTTCGAACGCAACAACAAAGAGGTGCGGCTGACGCCCGCCGGCCGCGCCATGCAGGTGTCGGCGCGCAAGATCCTCGCCCAGGCCGAAGAGGCCGCGCTGGAGGCTCGCGATGCCGCGGCCGGCATGGCGGGCCACCTGCGCATCGGATTCGTGGGCGCCATGCTGTACCGCGGCCTGCCGCAGGCCCTGCGCAGCTTCCAGGCGCGCTACCCCGGCGTGCGCATCAAGCTTACCGAGCTGAACTCAGGCGAGCAGATCGCCGAACTGATGCACGACAGGTTGGACGTGGGCTTCGTGCATACCAGCCGCCTGCCCGATGAACTGGAAAGCCGGCTGCTGCTGTCCGAGCCTTTCGTGTGCTGCCTGCCCACCAGGCACCGCCTGGCCGGCAAGCGTGCCGTGGCTCCCGCCGATCTGGCCTCCGAGCCGCTGGTGCTGTTCGCGCACAGCGTGTCGCCCGACTATCACGATCGGGTGCTGTCGATCTGCGCCGAAGCGGGTTTCCGGCCGGACGTGCGGCATGAGGTCAGGCACTGGCTGGCCGTGGTGTCGCTGGTGTCGCAGGGGCTGGGCGTGGCGCTGGTGCCGCAGGCGCTGGAGCGCTCGGCCTTGCGCGGCGCGGTGTTCCGGCCGCTGACGTCGGGGGCGGCACGATCGGAGTCGTACGGCGTCAGCAGGCGGGACGCGGACAATCCGCTGGTGGCGCGGTTGCTGGATGCGTTCGGAGAGAGGTGAGCTCTAGTAGCCTCACTCAGGCGGCCTGCGCGCGCCTCCCGTACGCGGAGGTCCGGAGTCCTGGTCATCCGACTCCGGGCTGTCCGGCCTGGACTGGTTCCCGTCTGCCGCCTGCCGCTCTTCCACCGCTCCATTCGCAGGCTGTCCGCTGCGCACGTACGGGCCGCTGCGGCTTTCCAGTTCCTCCGCCGTCTCCCGCTGCAGCGACTCCTGATGCGTGTGACTGCGGCCCGCGCCGCTGAAGACCGAGCCGGGCGCCGACGAGTCATCGACGCCCTCTTCGCCGGGATCCAGCGATCCGCCGCCGTGCCCCGCGGCCCTGCGCCCCGAGTGCGGCTGGTTGTAGACCGACTCCTCGCCCGAGTCCGACGGCGCCTCGTCGGACTCGGAAGGCTTGGCTGCGGCGTCCCGCTTTTCCTCGGGCGCCGGTGTGGGATGTCTCTGCATGTCGACCTCCTCAGGTCATGCCGCTCGCACGGCGGCGTTCCATCACCCCTGGTCAGCAAGCCGCATTCCGTGCGTCTGGCGTCACTTGGGCTGCACCGACCTGGCGTTGTTCTGCGGCGCGGGTGAGAACCCGTGATGGCCGTGGGCGTCCGGCGAGCGCGTCGGATCCTCGATCTGGATGATGGTTCCCGATTCCCAGGCATTGGCGCCGGCAGCGATAGGGGGTGCGGGAATGTCTTCCCGGTTTTTGCGCTTCTGTTCGCTGTCTACACCCAGCCGCCGGTTGCGCGCCTCGACCATCGTCGGGTCCGCCTGCCCGTCCTTGGTGAATCCCATCATCAGCTGCGGCAGCCCCAGCGGCAGGGTCTTGTCGAGATCGGTATGCCAGGTGTGGAAGGTCTTGCCGTACGTGCTGACCAGCTTTTCCATCAGCTCATGCTCGGCGACCTGCGGAATGCCCGGCGCCACCAGTTGCCCCGACTTCACCTCGTGGACATGGCTGTGCCACAGCGGCTTCTCCGCCTCGGGCAATTCCTTGAACAGTTTCTCGCTGATGATGTACTCCACGCCCATCAGCTTCGCGTCGCCGACGTTGCCGTCGTAGATGACGCACTGGATCACTTCGTCATTGAGGATGGAGCAATAGTGGTGCGCCTCCATCTGCATGTTCGGGCGTCCGTTGTAGAAATGGAAGCCGTCCAGGTAGGCGTTGAGAGCGTCGACAGGGGGCTTGCTCTGCAGCGCCGCAGCCCCTGTTTCAAGCGTGGCGGTCTTCGCGCTCTTGTCCTCGCCGGGCGCCTTCACGGGCGACTCGGTGTCGCCGCCCTTGCAGGCGCCGAGCGTAAGAATGACCAGGCAAGCGATATATGTTCGTGTCATCGGAGCCTCCGGTCGGGCTCGCGCATCGCGCGGGCCGCAGGTGAGCAATGGCGACGCGGCGATGCTATGCGGACGCTCGCGCCATGGGTTGGCGGCCAGACGAATTCAGTGGGGTGCGGCGGCGCCGGGTCAGCCGTCCCTCGCCGGGTGACGGGGGCGGGACGACGTCCGGGTCAGTAGGGGGAATCTCCGGCTCCGGCGCGGGGTCGGGGACGACGTCCGGCTCGGGAGGCATCGTCGGATCGTGTCCCGGTATGGTCGTGGGCGGAGACGGTGTGGGCGGCATGGGCACGTGCAGACGCGCCACCCCGGGCCCACGATCAAGCGCTGGAAACAAGGCGGTATGGGTCATGGTCTGGGTTTCCGTTGGGCAGGGATGAAGTGCCCGCGCCGCAAACCGCATTCCCGCCTCATCGAACGCGCTGGTCCTTCAGGCGTTGGCCCGCTGGATCGCGGTTTGACCGCTCTGCAGAAGCGCTACTGCAATCAGCCGGTCGAGGACTCGGTGGTTGCGGCTTGCAGATACCGACGGATCGATCTGACCGAATCCAGATTGGATTCGCCGAGCAGTTTGCAGAACAGGTCGGCGAAGCTTTCGATCTTCTCTTGAACGATGAGATATAGCTGGCTCGCCTCGCTTGTCGGCCAGGGCATCTTGGCAAGCGTCGCTACTTTGCCTGCATAATCGGCGAGCGCGTCGTCATAACGTTGCCAGCATTCCCACGTTTGAACGTACTTTCCGGGCAAGATCTCGAACGCGACGCAGGTCGTCAATCGCTCGTCGATGTCGGAGGAATGCGTGGTGTCAGCGAACCAATTGTCACGATACTTTCCTCGGCAGTCCAGCGCGCGCTTGACCAGCTGGGCGGTCTTGCAATGTACCTCGCTGGCCTGTCGATGAATCTGCGCGCGTGCCGCCCTGCCACACCCAATTGCGTCGTCCTTCGGCATGTTCTGAGCAAGCCAAGTCTTCAGACTGATCTGCCGCCAGTCTTCCAGGACGCTGTTGAGTCGACCGGTCATGTCGACGATCGGCTGCAGCAGAGTCGCAACGGTATGCCGCGTCGCGTCGCAGTCGTCCAACCTCGCATCGAGCGCCTTACCCTTCGATTGAAAGTCCCGGGAGGCTTCGACCCGTTTCAGCCAGTCCGGACGAAGCGAGCTGCACTGCAGGTTACGAGCGAGATATGAAAGATCGTCGGCTTCGTCCAGGCGACTGTCGCTTTCCTGCGAGTCCGCGTCGGTCAGGATACGTTTCGCTTCGCCAAGGAGCGCGGCGGCCATGGCATCAGGTCCGTACTCATGGAGGAGCCGGCACACCGAAGAATAAACGTCGTCCTCGCCGCCATCCGGAAAGCGCCCATGGAATTTGCGCGGGGTGCCGCTCAGCACGGGCGGATGCAGGTCCGACATGGACAGCGAAACGCGGGTCATATCGCCGACTCAAGCGGCCAGGGCGTGGCGCTGAATCTCGGCGAGCTTGGGGGCACCGATCTTTTCTCGGGCAGTTTCAGTGTCGTAATGCGTCTGCAGGTTCATCCAACTCTGCGCGTTGGTGTTGAAGAAAATGCCCAGCCGCACGGCGGTGTCGGCAGAGATGGCGCGCTCGCCCTTGACAATCTCGTTGATACGCCGGGGCGGCACGTCGATGGCCTTGGCCAGTGCGTACTGCGAAATGCCCCGCGGCTCCAGCCAGTCGTGGAGCAGGACTTCGCCGGTAGTGGCAAGCGGTACTTGTCGGGTCATGGCGATACTCCGGTCAGTGGTAATCGGTGATCTCTACGTCGAGCGCGCTGCTTCCCTGGAACCGGAAGCAGACGCGCCATTGGTCGTTGATACGGGCGCTGTACTGACCTTTGCTATTGCCCTGCAGGGCTTCCAAACGGTTGCCGGGTGGGACGCGCAGAAAGGTGAGATCCACCGCGGCGTGGAGCTGTTGCAACTTGCGCGTCGTCGGGGCTGCTATTGGAGGTTGGCCAAGCCCTTGTTCTTATGGTGCCGGTGAAAGGAATCGAACCCTCGACCTTCTCATTACAAGTGAGCTGCTCTACCAACTGAGCTACACCGGCAACAACCCGCCTCGCAGGGATGCGAGGCAGGGGGACTGCATTGTAGGGTAAACGCGGCGCCACAGGCGGGGCGCCTTGCGTCATTTGACGATGGTTAGCCGCGGACGCTTGGGCTCGTCGTCGTCGGGGCCGTCGCCGTCGGCGTCGTCGGCCAGGGCGGGCTCGGCGGGCGAGCCTTCGCCCTCGGTCGCCGAAGGCTCGTACGGCTGCACTTCGAAGCCCATGCCGGCGCCCGTCTCGCGCGCATAGATGGCGCTGACGGCCGTGATCGGCACCATGACGTTCTCGGTCACGCCGCTGAAGCGGGCCTGGAACTCGATGAACTCGTTGCCCAGCACCAGCTTGTTGGTGGCAAGCGTGCCCACGTTGAGGGTGATCTGGCCGTCGCGCACGTGCGCCATCGGCACGAGCGTGTGCGCGTCGACCTGCACGGTGATGTACGGCGTGTAGCCGTTATCGGTACACCATTCGTGCAGGGCGCGGATCAGATAGGGTTTGGTCGAGGTTTCGCCCATGGTTAGCGGCGCATGACCTTCTCGGAAGGCGTCAGCGCTTCAATGTAGGCCGGACGCGAGAAGATGCGTTCGGCATATTTCTGGATGGGAGCTGCGTTCTTGGGCAGCTCGATGCCGTAATGGTCCAGGCGCCACAGCAGCGGGGCCACGGCCACGTCCAGCATCGAGAACTCTTCGCCCAGCATGTACTTGTTCTTCAGCAGCATGGGGGCCAGCTGGGCCAGGCGGTCGCGGATGTGCTGGCGCGCAACGACCATCTTCTTGTCGTCCGGCTTGGCCGAGCGATCTTCCAGCGTGGAGACGTGGACGAACAGTTCCTTCTCGAAGTTGTACAGGAACAGGCGGGTGCGCGCGCGCATGACCGGATCGGCCGGCATCAGCTGCGGGTGGGGGAAGCGCTCGTCGATGTACTCATTGATGATGTTCGACTCGTACAGGATCAGGTCGCGCTCGACCAGGATGGGAACCTGGCCGTAGGGATTCATCACCGAGATGTCTTCGGGCTTGTTGTACAGGTCGATGTCCCGGATCTCGAAATCCATGCCCTTTTCGAAAAGCACGAAGCGGCAGCGTTGCGAAAAGGGGCACGTGGTCCCGGAGTAGAGCACCATCATGGTGGTAAGTCCTTGTATGAAAAGCGAAAGGCCAGCGCCGCCAGTCTAGCGGGCGCTGGCCCGGAATTCCAGGCGGGGCGCGGGGGCCGTTGCTGCGTCAGGCATGAAACGCCCGCATCAGGCCCGCATTGCGTCCGGTTCGGGCAACCGAACCAGGCCCACAGGGCCTGGCCGGTTGGGGCCAAACCAGATGTTTTAGCAGGTTATCGCACGTGTTTCCAGTAGGAAGCGTTCAATTGCCAGGCGATCACGAAGAAAACGCCCAGGAACAGCAGCACCCAGACCCCTAGTTCGCGGCGCTGCCGCTGGGCCGGTTCGGCCATCCAGGCCATGAAACCGGTCAGGTCCGCCATGTCGCGGTCGTAGACGGCCGCCTGGGCCGGGTTGAGCGCCTTGAAACGCGTTTCGACCCCGCCGTGGCCATGGTAATTGGCGACGGGCTCGGTCTTGACGTCGGCGAACCCCTGGGCGTCGTACACCGTGGTGACGCGCTCCCAGGTCGGCGCGCCGTCCTTGCTCTGCGCCTGATGCATGGCGACCGTGGTCAGTTCGCGCGGACCCTGGCGTTCCCAGAGCACGTGCGGCATGCCCACGTTGGGGAACACCAGGTTGTTCCACCCGCTGGCCTTGCTGGAGTCTCGATAGAACGTGCGCAGGTAGGTGTAGATGTAGTCGGCGCCGGTGGGTCCGGCGTTGATCGACTTGGCGCGCGCGATGACCGACAGGTCGGGCGGCGTGGTGCCGAACCAGCGCTTGGCGTCGGCCGGGGTCATGGCGATGTGCATCAGGTCGCCGACTTTCTCGCCGGTGAACAGCAGGTTGGCGCGGATCTGGTCGTCGGTGAGCCCGATCTCGGCCAGCTTGTTGTAGCGCATGGAGTTGGCGCTGTGGCAGTTCAGGCAGTAGTTGACGAATAGCTTGGCGCCATTTTGCAGGGCGGCCAGGTCGTTGATGCGCTCGGGCGCCTTCTGCAGCGGATAGCCGCTCTCGGCGGCGTAGGCGGCGGTACACGTGAGCATCAACGCTACGGCACCGATCAGTTTCTTGATCATGGTCATTCCGTTCAGTGGCGGGCTCAGTGGGGAAGGAAGGTGACGCGGTCGGGCACGGGTTTGAACGTGCCCAGCCGGCTCCACAGGGGCATCAGGAAGAAGAAGCCCAGGTAGATCACCGTTCCGATCTGCGACATGAGGTTGAACGCATCGCTGGGCGGTTGCGTGCCCAGGTAGCCCAGCACCAGGAAGTTCACGATGAAGATGCCGTACAGCGTCTTGTGCCAGCCCGGACGGTAGCGGATGGACTTGACCGGGGAATGGTCGAGCCACGGCAGGAAGAACAGGATGACCACCGCGCCACCCATGGCGACCACGCCCCAGAACTTGGCGTCGATGCTGCGCAGCAGGACCGCGATGACGATGAGCAAGACCGGCACCGCGATGCGCAGGATGCCCTTGAGGCCGCCGCGCAGGAACAGCGCGATGGCGCCCAGCACCGCCGCGGCGGCCAGGACCCACGTGAACTCGTCGGTGGTGGCGCGCAGCATCGAGTAGAACGGCGTGAAGTACCACACCGGCGCGATGTGCGGCGGCGTCTTCAGCGCGTCGGCGGGGATGAAGTTGTTGAACTCGAGGAAGTAGCCGCCCATCTCGGGGGCAAAGAACACGATGGCGAAGAACACGATGAGGAAGCCCGCCACGCCCACGATGTCGTGCACCGTGTAGTAGGGATGGAACGGGATGCCGTCCATGGGACGGCCATACTTGTCCTTCGGCCCCTGCTTGATCTCAACGCCGTCGGGGTTGTTGGAACCGACTTCGTGCAGCGCCACGATGTGCGCCGCCACCAGGCCCACCAGCACCAGCGGAATGGCGATGACGTGGAACGAGAAGAAGCGGTTCAGCGTGGCATCGGACACGACGTAGTCGCCGCGGATCCAGATGGACAGTTCGGGCCCGATGAACGGGATGGCCGAGAACAGGTTCACGATGACCTGCGCGCCCCAGTAGGACATCTGGCCCCACGGCAGCAGGTAGCCGAAGAAGGCCTCGGCCATCAGGCACAGGAAGATCGCCACGCCGAAGATCCACACCAGTTCGCGCGGCTTGCGGTACGAGCCGTAGAACAGGCCGCGCAGCATGTGCAGGTAGACCACCACGAAGAACATGGAGGCGCCGGTGGAGTGCATATAGCGCACCAGCCAGCCCCACGGGACCTCGCGCATGATGTATTCGACCGACTCGAACGCGCGGGTGGCGTCGGGCTTGTAGTGCATCACCAGGAAGATGCCGGTGACGATCTGGATGACCAGCACCAGCAGCGCCAGCGATCCGAAGAAATACCAGAAGTTGAAATTCTTGGGGGCGTAGTACTCGGAAAGGTGCTCTTTCCACAACTTGGACGCCGGAAAACGGCGATCCACCCAACCCAGCAATCCTGTTGTCTCGACAATCTTTTCGCCAGCCATGGCGGCTCCTTTTTCTATACGTGGCGTTCTGTGCGTCGCGGGGGACGAGCGGCTGCGCGAGGCGCTAGGCCTTGTTGTCCTCGTCCACGCCGACGATGATGCGGGTATCGCTCAGGTACTGATAAGGGGGGACTTCAAGATTGTCGGGCGCGGGCTTGTTGCGGAACACGCGGCCGGCCAGATCGAAGGTGGAGCCGTGGCAAGGGCAGAGAAAGCCGCCTTCCCAGTTGGCGGGCATGCCGCCGGCGCCGCCGGTTTCGAGGTGGGGGGTGGGCGAGCAGCCCAGGTGGGTACAGATGCCGACGCAGACGAAGATTTCGGGTTTGCGCGAGCGGGTGGTGTTCTTGGCGTATTCGGGGGTGTAGCCGGGACGATCGGAGTTGGGATCGGCCAACTGAGCGTCTTGCGAAGCGAGCGCCTTGATCTGCTCTTCGGAGCGGCGCAGTATCCAGACGGGCTTGCCGCGCCACTCGACGGTTCGCAGCTGCCCGGGAGCGAGGTCTGCGATGTCGACTTCGACCGGGGCGCCCGCCGCGCGGGCCCGCTCGGATGGCGCGAAAGTACTGACGAACGGCACTGCGGCGGCGACGCCTGCGACGCCGCCGGCGGCACAGGCTGTTGTTACCCAAAAGCGGCGCGATGGGTCGGGCGGCAAAGTGGGATCTACCGCGCCATTGTCATCGTGTACCAACGTATCCTGACTCATCTCTTCCCTTCCAAGTGGATGCGCCTGTTTTCTTATACGCTAGGTTCAGGCTGCAATCGATTCTGCGGATCATGGAACAACACAGCAACCGCTTATTATATCCCGCACCGCCCATAATAAGTTGATCCCTGTCAAGTACCCTGGGCGCACCGGGTACAGCCCTTGCTGAAGGGGCGCCCGGCGGTACTTTCTTCTGGCACGTCATCTCGAGGAGTAAGCATGAGCTCGTCCAAAGGTTTCTTTCAGGAATTCCGCGAATTCGCCATCAAGGGCAGCGTCGTCGACCTGGCCGTCGGCGTGATCATCGGCGCCGCGTTCGGCAAGATCGTCGACTCGATGGTGAAGGACATCATCATGCCGCTGGTCAACTTCCTGGTGGGCGGCTCGGTGGACTTCACCAACAAGTTCCTGGTGCTGTCGGCGCCCGAGGGCTACACCGGCCCGCAGACGTATGCCGATCTCACGCGTGCCGGCGCCACGGTTCTGGCATGGGGCAATTTCGTCACCATCCTGATCAATTTCATCCTGCTGGCCTTCATCATCTTCCTGATGGTCAAGGCGATCAATTCGGCGCGTCGCCGCCAGGAAGCCGAACCCGCGCCGGCCAAGCCCGTGCCGCCGCCCGAGGACGTCGCCCTGCTGCGCGAGATCCGCGACCTGCTCAAGCGCTGAGTCGGTGGCAGGCGCCGCGGTCCGCGTGGAGTCAGACCGGATTGTCGATGTCGATGAAGTCGACGCGGATGCCGAACTGCCGAGCCACCGCCTCGCCCAGCGCCTGGATGCCATAGCGCTCGGTGGCGTGATGGCCGGCGCCGATGAAGCCGGTGCCGGTCTCGCGCGCCAGATGCACGGTGGGTTCCGAGGCTTCGCCCGTGATGTAGGCATCGACGCCCGCATCGATCGCATCGCCGAGCATGCCCTGCGCGGCGCCGGTGCACCAGGCGACGCGGCGCAGGGGGTGTTGCGCATCTCCCACCACCAGCGGTTCGCGGCCCAGACGTTCGGCGATGCGGCGGGCCAGGTCGCCCAGTGTGGCCACGCCGGGCGCGGCGCCCAGCCATACCAGGCCATCGGGGCCACAGGTGCGCGGCGCGCCGTCGACCCGTTCGGGTTCCAGGCCAAGCACGCGCGCCAGCTGCGCGTTGTTGCCCAGCTGAGGATGCGCATCCAGCGGAAGGTGGTAGGCGAAGAGGTTCAGCCCGTGCGCCAGCGTGAGGGCCAGGCGGGTGCGGCGAGGGCCGCGCACACGCGGATCCTCGTTCTTCCAGAACCAGCCGTGGTGGACCAGCACGGCATCGGCATTACGCTCGATGGCTGCGCGCAACAGCGCCTCGGAAGCCGTGACGCCGGTGATAATGTGGCCCGTGCGCTCGCGGCCCTCGACCTGGAGGCCGTTGGGGCAGTAGTCTTTGAACCGCGTTGCCTGCAGCGTGCCGTCCAGCCAGTCGGCCAGTTCGCGGGTCCCGATTGATTTCGTCATGTCATTAGCCCTGTGGGGATCATGCACCGCCTTTGGCTGATATTCGCCCAGGCCGTTACCGTCAGCCTGGCCATTTTATTCGTCGTGACCACGCTGCGACCCGACTGGCTGCGTCTGACGTCGCCCGCTGTCGCGCCCGTGCCGCCCGCCGCCCCGCCAACCGCACCCCAGGCGGCACAGCCGGCGCCGCCGCCGTCGTATGCCGATGCGGTCGCGCGGGCAGTGCCGTGGGTCGTCAACGTATACACGTCCAAGCACGTGAACGTGCCCTTGATGCCGCTGCCGGACGACCCCGTGCTGCGCGAACTGTTCGGACAGGTGCCCGGCATGAGCCGCCGCCAGGCCGCGTCCAGTCTGGGTTCGGGTGTGATCGTCAGCGCGGGCGGCTATGTGCTGACGAACTATCACGTGGTCGAGGCGGCCGACGCCATCGAGGTGGCGCTGGCCGACGGACGCAAGGTGGTGGCCAAGGTGGTGGGCGCCGATCCGGATACCGACCTCGCGGTACTGAAGCTTGCCGGCGAGCTGGGCAACCTGCCCGTGGCCGAGATCGCGGCCACGCAGGCGCTGCGCGTGGGCGACGTGGTGCTGGCCATCGGCAATCCGTTCGGCGTGGGCCAGACCACGACGCAGGGCATCGTGTCGGCGCTGGGCCGCAACGGCCTGGGCATCAACATCTACGAGAATTTCATCCAGACCGACGCTGCCATCAATCCCGGCAATTCGGGCGGCGCGCTGATCGACGCGCGCGGCAACCTGGTCGGCATCAATACGGCGATCTATTCCGAAACGGGCGGGTCGCTGGGCATCGGGTTCGCCATCCCCATCGAAGGGGCGCGCCGCGTGATGGACGAGATCATCCGCACCGGCAGCGTGAAGCGCGGCTGGCTGGGCGTGGAACCGCAGGACATCACGCCCGAGCTGGCGCGGGCCTTCAATCTGCCGCGCGACACGCGCGGGGTGATCATCGCGGGGGTGGTGCGCGATGGCCCGGCGGGACGCAGCGGGCTGCGCGTGGGCGATATCGTGCGGCGCATCGACGGCACGCAGGTGACCGACACCGCCGCCATGCTGGCGATGATCGCGGCGCTGCCGCCCGGCGAGACATCGACCCTGGATGTGCTGCGCGCGGGCAAGAACGTGGCGGTGAAGGTGAAAGTGGGCACGCGGCCGGTGCGGCCGCGCTGAGAAAGCCCATGAGCGCTGCCGCATGATGACGCGGCAGGCTTACGAGTGCTGCGGCGGATCGCCGGCGATGAGACGCACCACGGCCACGATCTTGCGGCGCGCATCGGCCGGCAGGCGCGACATGAGGGCCTGGATCTCGGCATCGTAGCCATCGGAAGCGTTGGCCGTGCAGGCGGGCGCCGCATCGGCATCGCCCTCGAGCCAGGCGGCGGTGGTGCCCAGCGCCCGCGCCAGGCGCTGGATGGTGCGCCGCGTGGGAAAGTAGCCGTCGTCGCGCGTGAGAATGCGGTGGATAGACGATTGCGGGACGCCGGAGATGCGCGCCAGCTGGTTCTGGCTTTTGATTCCGCGCCACCGCATCTGGGCGCGCAAGCGGTGGGCGAGCGACATCCTTGCAATGTACGGTTGCGCATACCGTGCGGCAAGGGTGAAAGGGTCTAATTTCTGCCAGGACCTGGCCGCGAAAACCTGGGCGCGCCAACGGCATGGCGCATCCGGCGTACGAGCGTCAGTGCCGCTCGGTCAGGGCATCGGAGGTTTCCGGGTCGTCCCCTGTGCCGCGCGGCGTGACCAGGCGGGCGCACAACAGTCCGACTTCGTACAAGAGGCACAGCGGCACCGCCAGCATGAACTGGCTGACGACGTCGGGCGGCGTGACCACGGCGGCGATGACGAAGGCGCCCACCACCACATACCCGCGCCACGAGCGCAGCTTGGCCAGTTCGACGATGCCCATGCGTACGAGCAGCACCACGACGACCGGCACCTCGAAGGTGATGCCGAACGCCAGGAACATGCTCATCACGAAGCTGAGATAGGCCTCGATGTCCGGCGCCGGCGTGATGGAAGCGGGCGCGAACGTGGCGATGAAGTGGAACACCGTGCGGAACACGAAGAAGTAGCAGAATGCCATGCCCAGCACGAACAGCAGCGTGCTGGACACGATGAGGGGCATGGCAAGCCGCTTTTCGTGTCGATACAGGCCCGGCGCCACGAAAGCCCAGGCCTGGTACAGGACGACGGGGAGCGCGAGCACGAACGCCGCCATCATGGTGACCTTGACGGGCACCATGAAGGGCGTGATGACGCCGGTGGCGATCATGCGGGTGCCCTGCGGCAGCGAGGCCAGCATGGGTTGCGCCAGCACGTCGTAGATGGCCGAGGCGCCGGGATAGATGAACAGCACGATGAACACCGCCAGGACCGCGCCGGCCGCGCGCAGCAGGCGGCTGCGCAGCTCGACCAGGTGGGACATGAAGCTTTCCTGGGGCTGTTCCGGTTCTGTGTTGGAAGCGTCCTGGCTCACGAGAGGGTACCGGTAGAAGACGGTGAATGCTGCTTAGGCGCCGCGGCGGGCTCCGAAGCGGGCGCGGGCACGGGCGGCGCGATGGTGCGCGAGGCGTGGTCGTCGGGCACGGGGGCGGAGGCGGACGCGGCCGGCACGGCGGCCGAGGTGGTCGGCCCGGCGGGCGCGGTGGCCGATGGCGCGGCCTGCGGCTCGGCAAGCGCGTCCTTGGCCTCTTGCGCGGCCGTGGACAGCGATGCCTGGGCGTTCTGCGCCGTGGCGGCTACTGCCTGTTTGGCTTCGCGCGCCGTGGCGTCGAGATCGGCGCGCAGCGAGCTTTCGGTTTCGCGCAGCGAGGTCTGCATCTCGCTGGCGGCCGTGTCCATGTTTTCCTTGAACTTGCGCAGTTCCTCGAGCTCGATCTCGCGTTGGATGTCCGACTTGACGTCGCTGACGTAGCGCTGCGCGCGGCCCAGCAGATGGCCGACGGTGCGTGCCACCTTGGGCAGACGCTCGGGACCAAGGACCACCAGCGCGACGACGCCGATGATCAGCAGCTCTGTGAAGCTCACATCAAACATGCGGCAGCCGATTGGTTGATGGAAATGGAAACGGCCAGGCCCAGGGCCCGGCCGGCGTGTGGTGCAGACAGGCCGACGGGATCAGGAGTTGGTCTTTTCGCGGGCCTGCACGTCGATCGTGTCGTCGGACACGCGGTTCTGCGTGACCTTGTCCTGCGTGGTGGGCTCGCTGGAGGCGTCCTTCATGCCGTCCTTGAAACCCTTGACCGCGCCGCCCAGGTCGGAACCCATGTTGCGCAGTTTCTTCGTGCCGAACACGAGCGCCACGATGACCAGAACGATCAACCAATGCCAGATGCTGAAGCTACCCATGGAAGTTCTCCGTGAATTTATGCGGTGGCAGCCACGCGCCGTTGCCTGGGCCGCGGGCCGCCGATGATGTGGAAATGCAGATGCGGGACTTCCTGGCCGCCGTCCGCGACGGAATTGGCCGCCAGCCGGAATCCGTTTCCGGACCCGGGCCGGCAGCCCTTGTTCGCCGCCAGCCGGGGGACCAATCCGATCATTTTACCCAACGAAGCCGCGCTGTCCGGACTGGCGGACTGCAGGGAAACCCGATGGCGCGACCTGTTTGGCGTCGACTGCGCAGGCAGTGCCGGGGCGTCGCCGCGCGAGCCGGCGAATGCGCCGGCCTGGCGGGTGTGTTTCGCCGGAATGTCGCCTTGCACGGTGTTGCGGGAAAAACAGGTGTTGCTCATCGGATGGCCGTTCAGTCCGCCGGACGCCGCGCTTTCTCTTCCAGGCCTGACAGGCCCTCGCGGCGGGCCAGTTCGGCCAGTACGTCCTCGGGGCGCAAATTGTAGTGAGCCAGCATGACCAAGCAATGAAACCAGAGGTCGGCCGTCTCGCCGACGATACGGTCGGGCACGCCGTCCTTGGCCGCCATCACCAGCTCGGTGGCCTCCTCGCCGATTTTCTTCAGGAACGAATCCGGTCCCTTGGCCAGTAGCTTGGCCACGTACGACGCCGCGGGATCGCCGCCGCGGTCGGGACGGCGCGTGTCGATGGTGTCGGCGACGCGCGCCAGGATGTCTGCGGCGCTTGGGAGGTCGGTCATTTGTAGATCTGCTCGGGGTCTTTCAGCACGGGGTCGACCGTTTTCCATTCGGCATGGTCGGACGTGCCTTCGAGGCGGCGGAAGAAGCAGCTGGCGCGGCCGGTGTGGCAGGCGATGCCGCCGTCCTGGTGGACCTTCAGCAGCACGACGTCGCCGTCGCAGTCCAGGCGCAGGTCGTGCACGTGCTGCACGTGGCCCGATTCCTCGCCCTTGCGCCACAGGCGGCGGCGAGAGCGCGACCAGTAGACGGCGCGGCCGGTGGCGGCGGTTTCGGCCAGGGCCTCGCTGTTCATCCAGGCCACCATCAGGATCTGGCCGTTCTCGGCGTCCTGGGCGATGGCGGGAACGAGTCCGTTGTCGTCGAAGACGACTTCAGCCATCCAGGCTGGGGAGGTGTTCATCGAGGGGGCCTCATGGTTGATCCAGCCGCACGGTGATGCCCCGCTCGGCCATGTACCGCTTGCACTCGCCCACGGTGTGCTGGCCGAAGTGGAAGATGCTGGCGGCCAGCACGGCGCTGGCGCGGCCGGTGGTGACGCCGTCGGCCAGGTGCTGCAGGTTGCCCACGCCGCCCGAGGCGATGACGGGCACCGGCACCGCATCGGACACCGCGCGCGTCAGCGCCAAGTCGAAGCCCGACTTGGTGCCATCGCGGTCCATGCTGGTCAGCAGGATCTCGCCCGCGCCATACGCGGCCATGCGGCGCGCCCAGGCCACGGCGTCCAGCCCGGTGGGCTTGCGCCCGCCGTGCGTGAACACTTCCCAGCGCGGAGGCTCGCCGTCGGCGGTGGCCACCTGGCGCGCGTCGATGGCCACCACGATGCACTGCGAGCCGTGATAGTCGGCGGCGGCGCGCACCAGCTCGGGGTTGGCCACGGCCGCGCTGTTGATGCTGATCTTGTCGGCCCCGGCGTTGAGCAGCCGCTGCACGTCGGAGACCTGGCGCACGCCGCCGCCCACCGTCAGGGGAATGAAGACCTGCGACGCGACCTGCTCGATGATGGGCAGGATCAGGTCGCGGCCGTCGCTCGTGGCGGTGATGTCCAGGAAGGTGAGTTCATCGGCGCCCTGTTCGTCGTAGCGGCGCGCGATCTCGACGGGATCGCCGGCATCGGCCAGGTTGACGAAATTCACGCCCTTGACCACGCGCCCGGCGGTGACGTCCAGGCAGGGGATGATTCTGCGGGTAAGTGCGTTGGAAGTGCTCATTTTGCAAGTTCGTCGGCGCGGGCCTGCGCGGCCTGGAAGTCGAGCGCGCCCTCGTAGATGCTGCGGCCCAGGATGGCGCCTTCGACGCCCTCGGACTCGACCGCGCAAAGGGCCTCGATGTCGGCCATGCCGGCGATGCCGCCGGAGGCGTAGACGGGGATGCGCACGTGCTGCGCTAGGCGCACGGTGGCTTCGACGTTCACGCCCGACAGCATGCCGTCGCGGCCGATGTCGGTGTAGATGATGGCCTCGCAGCCGTAGTCCTCGAACTTCTTGGCGAGATCGAGCACGTCGTGGCGCGTGAGCTTGCTCCAGCCGTCGGTGGCGATCTTGCCGTCGCGCGCGTCCAGGCCGACGATGATGTTGCCGGGAAACGCGCCGCAGGCGTCGTGCAGGAAGCCGGGGTTCTTCACCGCCGCCGTCCCGATGATGACGTACGAGATGCCCGCGTCGAGATAGCGTTCGATGGTGTCGAGGTCGCGGATGCCGCCGCCGATCTGCACGGGGATGTCGCCGCCGATCTCGTCCAGGATGGCCTTGATGGGGGCTTCATTGCGAGGCTTGCCCGCGACGGCGCCGTTGAGGTCGACCAGATGCAGGCGGCGCGCGCCTCGTTCGAGCCAGTGGCTGGCCATGGCGGCAGGGTCTTCGGAGAACACCGTTGCATCGTCCAGGTCGCCCTGGCGCAGGCGCACGCAGCGCCCATCTTTGAGGTCGATGGCGGGGATCAGCAGCATGGTGGTGGATATATGCGAGCGTTGAATGAAGCGGTTGAAAGATCCGGTCCGGGGCTCGTCCGGGGCCGGTTTTAGGGTTTCCAGTCTACAAAATTGCGATACAGCCGCAAACCATGCTCGGCGCTCTTCTCGGGGTGGAACTGCACCGCGAAAATGTTAGCGGCCGCCACGGCGCAGGTAAAGGCAAGGCCGTAGTCGCTTTCGCCCACCGTCAGCGCCGGGTCGGCCGGCGCCGCGTAGTAGCTGTGCACGAAGTAGAAATGCGTCCGGTCGGGGATGCCTTCCCATAACGGATGAGAGCGAGTCTGGCGCACTTGGTTCCAGCCCATGTGCGGCACTTTCAGGTGTTCGCGCGCATCGGGGGCGGCGCTGCCCTCGCCTTCGCCCGTGACCGGCGCGGCGAACTGCGGGCCCGCGAAGCGGCGCACCGTGCCGGGGAACACCGACAGGCAGGGCGTGTCCCCCTCTTCGCTCAGGTCGAACAGCATCTGCTCGCCCACGCAGACGCCAAGCAGCGGCTTGTCGCGAGCGGCGCGCAGCACGGCATCGCGCAGCCCCGACTCGTTCAGGGTGCGCATGCAGTCGGGCATGGCGCCCTGGCCGGGAAATACGACGCGGTCGGCGGCGTCGATGTCGGCGGCCTGGTTGCAGATGCGGATGTCGGCGTCGGGCGCCGCGTACTTCAGGGCGCGCGCCACGGAATGGAAGTTGCCCATTCCGTAGTCGACGATGGCGATAGTGCTCACGGGTTCAGTTGCGTACGGTGGAAGTCGGGGATGGGCGGCGGGCGCGGGGGCGCGTTACAGCACGCCCTTGGTGGACGGCACCACGCCGGCCATGCGCGGGTCGACCTCGGCGGCCATGCGAAGCGCGCGGCCGAAGGCCTTGAAGACCGTTTCGCACTGATGGTGGGCGTTGAAGCCGCGCAGGTTGTCGATGTGCAGCGTCATCAGGGCGTGATTCACCAGGCCTTGGAAGAACTCGCGCGTCAGGTCGACGTCGAAGGTGCCGATGCGCGCGCGCGTGAAGTCGATGTGGTATTCCAGGCCCGGACGGCCGGAGAAGTCGATGACCACCCGCGACAGGGCCTCGTCCAGCGGCACGTAGGCGTGCCCGTAGCGGCGCAGGCCTTTCTTGTCGCCGATGGCCTTGGCGATGGCCATGCCCAGCGTGATGCCGACATCCTCGACGGTGTGGTGGTCGTCGATGTGCAGGTCGCCCTCGCACTGGATGTCCAGGTCGACGAGGCCATGGCGCGCGATCTGGTCCAGCATGTGGTCGAGAAAAGGCACGCCCGTGGCGATGCTCTGCTTGCCCGTGCCGTCGAGGTTGATCGCGACGCGGATGCGCGTCTCGTTGGTGTTGCGGGTGATTTCTGCGGTGCGCATGTCAAGTACTCAGGATGTCGTGCAGGGCGGCCAGCAAGGCCGCGTTCTCGTCGGGAGCGCCTATCGAGATGCGCAGGCAGCCGCTGAGCAGCGGATGCATCGACGAGAAGTTTTTTACCAGTATTTTGCGCGTTTTCAGTTCGAGATGCACGGCGTTCGCGTCTTTCGCGCCGGAAAAGCGCACCAGCAGGAAGTTTGCGGCGCTGTCGTGCACCCGTACGCCAGGCAGTGCGGCCAGGGCGGCCGCCAGCGGGCCGCGGTCGGCACGCAGCCGCGCGGCCTGTTCGTCCAGCAGCGGCTTGTGCGGCAGCACGGCGTGCAGCGCCGCCTGCACCAGTACGCCCAGGTTGTACGGCGGGCGCACCTTGTCGATCTGTTCCGTCCACGCGGCCGGGCCGGCCAGGTAGCCGAAGCGCAGCCCGGCCAGGCCGATCTTGGACACCGTGCGCAGCACGACGGCGTTGGGCAGGTCGGCCGCGCGCGGCATCCAGGTGCTGCCGGCGAAGGGTTGGTAGGCCTCGTCCAGCACGACCAGGCCGGGGGCGGCGTCCAGAATGGCCTGCACGTCCTCGTCGCGCCACAGACCGCCGGTGGGGTTGTTGGGCAGCGCCAGGAACACCACCTTGGGGCGGTGCTGCGCGATGGCGGCCAGCATGGCGGGCAGGTCCAGACCCAATTCCGCCGTCAGGGGCACGCCGACGAAGCGCGCGTGCGACAGGCGCGCCGTGATGTCGAAATACACGAACGACGGCCAGGGCGACAGCACCGTGTCGCCCGGTTCGCAACAGGCCTGGATGACCAGGTGGATCAGTTCGTCCGAGCCGTTGCCGAACAGCAGGCCGGCCTCGGCCGGCACGCCGAAGGCCTGCCGGACCAGCGCGCGCAGCGCCGACAGATTGCCCTCGGGATAGCGGTTCAGCGGTGCGGCCGCCACGGCGCGCGCGACTTCCGCGCGCACCTCGTCGGGCAGCGCATAAGGCGACTCCATCGCGTCTAGCTTGATGAAGCCGGTGGCGTCGGGCACCGCATAGGCCTGCTGCGCGCGGACGTGGGCCCGCACCGTCTGCGCGATGCGGCCGTCCGCGGAGTCGTTGGAAGTCATTCCTGGTCGAGCCGGTACTGCGCGCTGGCGGCGTGCGCCTGCAGGCCTTCGCCCAGCGCCAGTTCGGCCGCGATCTTGCCCAGCGTCTGCGCGCCCTGGCGCGACACCTGGATCAGGCTGGAGCGCTTCTGGAAGTCGTACACGCCCAGCGGCGACGAGAAGCGCGCGGTGCGCGAGGTGGGCAGGACGTGGTTGGGGCCGGCGCAATAGTCACCCAGCGCCTCGGAGCTGTAGCGGCCCATGAAGATGGCGCCGGCATGGCGGATCTTCGCGGTCCACGTCTCGGGCTGCTCGGTGGAGATCTCGAGGTGCTCGGGCGCGATGTCGTTGGCGATGGCACAGGCTTCTTCGAGGTCGCGCACCAGGATCAGCGCGCCGCGGTTGGCCAGGCTGGCGCGCAGGATGTCCACGCGCGGCATGGTGGGCAACAGGCGCGCGATGGCGGCCTCGACCTCGTCGATGAAGGCGGCGTCCGGGCACAGCAGGATGGACTGCGCCAGCTCGTCGTGTTCGGCCTGCGAGAACAGGTCCATGGCGATCCAGTCGGCGGGCGTCTTGCCGTCGCAGATGACCAGGATCTCGCTGGGCCCGGCGATCATGTCGATGCCGACCACGCCGAACACGCGGCGCTTGGCGGCGGCGACGTAGGCGTTGCCCGGCCCCACGATCTTGTCCACGGCGGGCACGGTGGCCGTGCCGTAGGCCAGTGCGCCGACCGCCTGCGCGCCGCCGATGGCGAAAGCGCGGTCCACGCCGCCGATGGCGGCCGCGGCCAGCACGATGGGGTTGCGCACACCGTCGGGCGTGGGCGTGACCATGACGACTTCGGGCACGCCGGCCACCTTGGCCGGAATGGCGTTCATCAGCACCGACGACGGATACGCGGCCTTGCCGCCCGGCACGTACAGGCCCACGCGGTCCAGCGGCGTGATCTGCTGGCCCAGCATGGTGCCGTCCACTTCGGTGTAGGTCCAGGTCTCGCCGCGCTGGCGTTCGTGGTAGGCGCGCACGCGGTCGGCGGCGGCTTCGAGCGCGTTGCGCTGAGCGGCCGGCAGCGCGGCCAGGGCGGCCTGCCACTCGGACTTGGGAATTTCGAGGGCCTGCACCGACTCCGCCGGCACGCGGTCGAAGCGGTGGGTGTACTCGAGCAGCGCGGCGTCGCCGCGGCTGCGCACGTCGGCCAGGATGCCGGCGGCGGCGCGGTCGATGGATTCGTCCTCGCCGGCCTCGAAGGCGAGCAGCTTGGACAGGGCGGAAGAGAACCCGGGATCGCGGGAATCGAGACGATTGATCAAGGCCATGGCGTCATGGTACTGCAAGGAGGCCGCGCGCCAGGCGCGGCGGAATGAAGCGGCATGCTAGGCGTTGCGGGCCGTGGCGCGCTCGAAGGCGTCCAGCAGGGGCTGCAGGCGCTCGCCGCGCGTCTTCAGGGCCGCCTGGTTGACGATCAGGCGCGAAGAGATCGGCATGATGTCTTCCACGGCGACCAGGTCGTTGGCGCGCAGCGTGCTGCCGGTGGACACCAGGTCGACGATACAGTCGGCCAGCCCGACCAGCGGCGCCAGTTCCATCGAGCCGTACAGCTTGATGATGTCGGCGTACACGCCCTTGCTGGCGAAGTGCTCGCGCGCCGCGCGCACGTACTTGGTGGCCACGCGCAGGCGCGCGCCCTGGCGCACGGCGGCCTGGTAGTCGAAGCCGTTGCGCACGGCCACGCACAGGCGGCAGCGCGCGATGTCGAGATCGATCGGCTGGTACAGGCGGCCGGGCTGCTGGTCGGCGTGCTCGAGCAGGACGTCCTTGCCCGCGATGCCCAGGTCGGCCGCGCCGTACTGCACATAGGTGGGCACGTCGCTGGCCCGCACGATGATCAGGCGCAGGCCGGGATCGCTGGTCGGCAGGATCAGCTTGCGCGAGCTTTCGGGGTTCTCTCCCACCTGGATGCCGGCCTCGGCCAGCAGCGGCAGGGTTTCCTCGAAGATGCGACCCTTGGAAAGCGCCAGGGTCAGCGGCGAACCGGGGGCCATCATTGTTTCGCTTCCTTGCCGTCCAGGCGCTCGATGCGCGCGCCCAGGGCGCGCAGTTTGATTTCCATGCGGTCGTAGCCGCGGTCCAGGTGATAGACGCGGTCCACCACGGTGTCGCCCTCGGCGGCGAGGCCGGCGATGACCAGGCTGGCCGAGGCGCGCAGGTCGGTGGCCATGACGGCGGCGCCCGACAGGCGCTTCACGCCGCGCACCACGGCCGTGTGGCCGTCGATGTCGATCTCGGCGCCCATGCGGCGCAGTTCCTGCACGTGCATGTAGCGGTTCTCGAAGATGTTCTCGACGATGACGGCGGTGCCTTCGGCGACCGTGTCGAGCGCCATCAGCTGCGCCTGCATGTCGGTGGCGAAGCCCGGATATTCGTGGGTGCGCACGCCCACGGCGCGCGGGCGGCCCTGCATCACGCCGCGGATCCAGTCCGGGCCGGTCTCGATCTGCACGCCGGCCTCGACCAGCTTGTCCAGAGTGGCGCCCATGGTCTCGGGCGCGGCGTTGCGCAGCGTGATGTCGCCCCCCGTGGCGCCCACCGCGCACAGGAACGTGCCGGCCTCGATGCGGTCGGGAATGACGCTGTGCTCGGCCCCGTGCAGCCGCTCGACGCCCTCGATGACGATGCGGTCGGTGCCGTGGCCCTGGATGTTGGCGCCCATCTTGATGAGCAGCTCGGCCAGGTCGACGACCTCGGGCTCGCGCGCCGCGTTTTCCAGCACGGTCCGGCCCTCGGCCAGCACGGCCGCCATCAGCAGGTTCTCGGTGCCGGTGACGGTGACCATGTCGGTGCGGATGGAAGCGCCCTTCAGGCGCTTGGCGCGCGCCACGATGAAGCCGTGTTCGATGCTGATGTCGGCGCCCAGCGCCGCCATGCCCTTGATGTGCTGGTCGACCGGGCGCTGGCCGATGCCGCAGCCGCCCGGCAGGCTGACGCGCGCCTCGCCGAAGCGCGCCAGCAGCGGACCCAGCACCAGCACCGAGGCGCGCATGGTCTTGACCAGTTCGTACGGCGCCTCGACCTTCTCGACCTTGTCCGCCTGCACCACCGCGCCGCCGTTCTCGTCGCGCTCGGCGCGCACGCCCATCAGGCGCAGCAGCTTCAGGGTGGTGTGGATGTCGTTCAGGCGCGGCACGTTGTGCAGCTGTACGGCGTCCGCGGTCAGCAGGCCCGCGCAGAGGATGGGCAGGGCCGCATTCTTGGCGCCCGAGATGGTGACTTCGCCGTGCAGCGGATTGCCGCCGGTAATGCGCAGCTTGTCCATCAGGCGCCTGCCTTGGCGTATTCGCCTGGAGTGAGGGTGCGCATCGACAGCGCGTGGATCTCGGCCTTCATGCGGTCGCCCAGCGCGGCGTAGACCAGCTGGTGGCGCGCGATCAGGCGCTTGCCTTCGAAAGCGGTGCTGACGATGACGGCATCGAAATGCGAGCCGTCGCCCTGCACGTCGAGATGCTCGCAGGGCAGCCCCTGGGCGATGTAGTCGCGCACCTGTTGCGGGGTGGGAAGCATGGGGTCAATTCCTGAGTTTGTAGCCGCTGGCCAGCAGGCGCAGCGCATACATCGACAGCGCGGCGAATACCGCGGCGACGACTGCCAGGCTGCGCCAGGGCGAGACGTCGGAAACGGAGAAGAAGCCGTAGCGGAAGCCGTCGATGGTGTAGAAGATGGGATTCCAGTGCGACACCGCCTGCCAGAAGGGCGGCAGGGTATGAATGGAGTAGAACACGCCGGACAGGAAGGTGGCCGGCATGATGAGGAAATTCTGGAAGGCCGCGAGCTGGTCGAACTTCTCGGACCACAGCCCTGCGACCAGGCCCAGCACGCCCATGATGCCGCAGGCCAGCGCCGCGAACACCAGCACCCACCCGGGATGCGCCGGCATCAGCCGCACGAAGTACAGCGCTACCAGCCATACGCAGAGGCCCACCGCCAGGCCGCGCGCGACCGCGGCCAGCACGTAGGCCGAGAAGATCTCGCGGTGCGACAGCGGCGGCAGCAGCACGAAGACCAGGTTGCCGGTGATGCGGCTTTGAATGAGCGACGACGACGGGTTGGCGAAGGCGTTCTGCAGCATGCTCATCATCATCAGCCCGGGGATGAGGAAGGCCGTGTAGGGCACGGTGCCATACACCACCACGCGGTCTTCGAGCACGTGGGCGAACACCAGCAGGTACAGCAGCGCCGTGATGACGGGGGCGGCGATGGTCTGGAAGCTGACTTTCCAGAAGCGCAGGAGTTCTTTGCGCAGCAGGGTCGGAAAGCCCGAGCCTGCGTCCAGGCGCGGCTGGACCAGCGGTTGCGAGGGCACGGGCGCGGTCACGTGGTCAATCCTTCGGGAGGCAGGGCGGTGACGGGCCGGGCCGGATCGTCCTGGTGCATGATGCGCACGAAGGCGTCTTCGAGGTCGACGCCGCCGACACGGGCCAGCAGCGCCTGCGTGGTGTCCAGCGCCACGATGCGCCCGCCCTTGAGCATGGCGATGCGGCCGCACAGCGCCTCGGCTTCTTCGAGGTAGTGCGTGGTCAGCATGATGGTGTGGCCGGCGCGGTTCAGGCGCGAGATGAATTCCCACAGGGTGCGGCGCAGGTCGACGTCGACGCCGGCGGTGGGCTCGTCCAGCACGATGACCGGCGGGCGGTGCACCAGCGCCTGCGCCACCAGCACGCGGCGCTTCATGCCGCCGGACAGGGCGCGCATGTTGTTGTCGGCCTTGTCGGCCAGGCCCAGGTTGTACAGGATCTCGTCGATCCAGTCGTCGTTGCGGCGCAGGCCGAAATAGCCGGACTGGATGCGCAGAGTTTCGCGCACCGTGAAGAACGGGTCGTACACCAGTTCCTGCGGCACCACGCCCAGCGAGCGGCGCGCCGCCTTGTAGTCGGCCACCACGTCGTAGCCGCACACGCTGGCGCGGCCCTGCGTGGCGTGCGCCAGCCCGGCCAGGATGGAGATCATGGTGGTCTTGCCCGCGCCGTTGGGACCCAGCAGACCGAAGAACTCGCCGTGCTCGACGTGCAGGCTGACGTCATCCAGGGCCTGGAAGCCTGGCCCCGCGGGGCGGCCGAGCAACTTCTTCCAGCCGCGCGGGCGCGCGGCGTAGATCTTTGAGACGTGGTCGAGGCTGACGGCTGGCATAAGGCGGATCGGGCCGGGGAAGTGGCCTGGGCAAGCCGTCCATTATAAAGAAAGCGCCGCCCGAGGGCGGCGCGCCTGCGCGTCGTGGACGCGCCCTCCTCAGCGGTTGCGCTGATTCAGGGCGGCGATGAGGCCGTCGATGCCGTTCTGGTTGATCTGCTGCGCGAACTGGTTGCGGTAGTTCTCGATCAGCCAGATGCCTTCGACGTTCAGGTCATAGATGCGCCAGCCTTGCGCCTCCTTGCCCAGGCGATAGTCGACCTGGACCGGTTGGCCATTGGACTGGCTGATGGTCGAGCGCACGACCACGTCGTCCGATTTGGCGTCGCCACGGAACGGCAGCAGGTTGATGGTGGTGTTGTTGTCGACATTGGCCAGCGCGCCGCTGTAGGTGCGGATGAGCGTGCCGCGGAACGCGTCGGCCAGCGCGGTGCGCTGCTGCGGCGTGGCCTGGCGCCAGTAGCGGCCAGCCGCCAGGCGGGTGGTCTTCTGGAAGTCGACGTACGGCAGGACGTACTGGTCCACCACCTGGTTGATGCGGGTCAGGTCGCCGGACTTCACGTGGTTGTCGGATTTCAGCACGGCCAGCGCCTGGTTGGCGGCGGCCAGCACGAATTGGTCGGGGGCGCCGTTGGGATCGGGCTTGCCGGTGCCCTGGGCCTGCGCGGCCGCGGCGACGAGCAGGGTGCAGGCCAGGAACAGGCGCTGCATCAGGCGGGGAAGAGAAAGCGACATGGATACTCCTGGTTGCGGGCGGCAAGCCGCCCGGGTGTTACTTCACCGACGCGGGCACCGGCGCGGGCACCGTGTCGGCGCCCGCGCCGGCGTCTTCGTCGATGCTGTAGTCCGGCAGGTCGGAGTCGCCGCCCGGCCGGGCCCCCCGCACCTGCGCGGCACGGCGTTGCAGGTACGCGTCCCGCACGAAGCTGTAGGGATCGAGGGCGACACGATCCACGGTATCCGTGGCCGTCAGCAGGCTGGCCCGCGTGTCGATGATCTCGAGGCCCCACAGCGAATTGCGCAGGCGTACGTTTTCGATCTCGCGGACCGACACAACGTTCCCGGTCACGTCGACGACGCGGCCCAGGCCGTCGCGCACCGAGCTGGCGCCCAGGATGGGCAGCACCAGGTACGGACCCTGGTCGAAGCCCCACACGCCCAGCGTGACACCGAAGTCGTTGGGGATCTTGCGCGCGCCGTTGGCCGATGCCACGTCGAAACAGCCCCCCACGCCCATGGTGGTGTTGAACAGGAAGCGGCCCAGCGTGTTGACGAAATCGTGACCGCGGCCCTGCAGCATGCTGTTGGCCGCGGACCAGACGTCGCCCAGGTTGCTGAACATGTTGTGCACGCAGCTCTGCACCGGATCGGGCGTGACGTAGTCGTACGCCTGCGCGACCGGCTTGAACAGGGCCCGGTCGACGGTGTCGTTGAACTGGTAGACGCCGCGGTTGAAGCCCTCCCATGGGTCCCGCGGATCCGGACTCTTGGGGGTGGCGCAGCCGGCCAGCGCGGCGGTGGCTAGGGCGGCGGCGGCAAAGCGGGAATAGGAGGTTCGGGTCATGGTCACAGCGTCGGGTTCTTCGGTTTTTCTTGGATCTCGCTGGCCCGCCGTTGGCATCGGCGGGCGCGGCCGGAGCGATCAGTTCTGTGGAGCGGGCGACTGCGTAGCGGGGGGCGGCGCCTCACCCTGTCGTTCGGCGGTGCCGTAAAGGAATTTGCTGATCAACTGCTCCAGCACGACAGCGCTTTGTGTATAGCGGATTTTGCCCCCGTCCGCAAAATTCTCCTCTTCCGCGCCAGGGACAATGCCCAGGTATTGTTCGCCCAGCAGGCCCGAGGTCAGGATGGACGCGGACGAATCCTTGGGGAACTGGAAGCCGGTGTCCATGTCGAGGGTGACCACCGCCTGGAAGGTCTGGTTGTCGAAGCCGATGCTCGACACCCGGCCCACCACCACGCCGGCGCTTTTCACCGGCGCGCGCACCTTCAGCCCGCCGATGTTGTCGAAGTCGGCCGTCAGCTGGTAGGTGGGCGCGAAAGAGAAACTGCTGAGATTGCCGGCCCGCAGGGCCAGGAAGACCAGCGCGGCCGCACCCAGCAGCACGAACAACCCTACCCAGAAATCGGTTCTTGCACGAGACATATCGGGGAATCCGTAAGTTCAGTTGCCAAACGTTCAGTCGCCAAACATCAGCGCGGTGAGCAGGAAGTCCAGGCCCAGCACTGCCAGCGAGCCCACCACGACCGTGCGGGTGGTGGCGCGCGCCACGCCTTCGGGCGTGGGCCGGGCCTGCCAGCCCTCGTACAGCGAGACCAGGGTGACCGTGATGCCGAACACCAGGCTCTTCAGCACGCCGTTGGCCACGTCCTTCCAGACGTCCACGCCGCTTTGCATCTGCGACCAGAACGCCCCGGCGTCCACGCCGATGAGCAGCACGCCGACCACCCAGCCGCCCAGGATGCCCACCATGGAGAATACGGCGGCCAGGATGGGCATGGCGATGATGCCGCCCCAGAAACGCGGCACCAGCACGCGCCGCATGGGATCGACCGCCATGACCTCCATGGCCGCGATCTGCTCGCCCGCCTTCATCAGGCCGATTTCTGCCGTAAGCGAGGTGCCGGCCCGGCCGGCGAACAGCAGCGCCGTGACCACGGGGCCCAGTTCGCGCACCAGGGACAGCGCCACCAGCAGGCCCAGCGCTTCTTCGGAGCCGTAGCGGTTGAGCGTGTAGTAGCCCTGCAGCCCCAGCACGAAACCGACGAACATGCCCGATACGGCGATGATCAGCAGCGAGTAATTGCCGATGAAGTGCACCTGCTGGGAGACCAGCCGGGGGCGGCGCAGGGCGATGCCGCTGCGCGCCACGAGTGCGCACAGAAAACGCGTGAAGTAGCCGACGCCGCTGATGACGTCGTGCGCCCAGCCGCCGACGGCGCTGATGGGGTTGCTCATGGGTTGCCTTTGCGCTGCCGCGCCAGCCACGCCTCGAACGCGGGAGTGTCGGGATAGTGGAATGCGACCGGCCCGTCGGGGGCGCCGTCCAGGAACTGGCGCACGTAGGCATCCTGCGAGGCGGCCAGGCTGGCCGGTTCGCCCGACGCCTTCAGGCGTCCCTGTCCCACCAGATAGACCTGGTCGGCGATGGCGAAGGATTCCTGGATGTCGTGCGTGATCAGCACCGAGGCGCATCCCAGCCGGTCGGACAGGTCGCGGATCAGGCGGGCGGTGATGCCCAGCGAGATGGGGTCCAGTCCGGCGAAGGGCTCGTCGTACAGGATGAGTTCGGGCTCGAGCACGACGGCGCGGGCCAGCGCCACGCGCCGCGCCATGCCGCCGGAGATTTCCGATACCCGCAGATGCGCGGCGGTGCGCAGGCCGACCGCTTCCAGCTTTTCCAGGACCTTCTCGAGAATCTGGCCTTCGCCCAGCGTGGTGTGTTCGCGCAGCGGAAACGCCACGTTCTCGAACACGTCGAGATCGGTGAACAGCGCGCCCTGCTGGAACAGCACGCCCATGCGCTTGCGCAGCTCCTGCAGGCGCGCGGCGGGTAGGCCGGCGAGTTCCTGGCCGAATACCTGGACCGAGCCCGACCGGGGCGAGATCTGGCCGGTGGCCGCCCGCAGCAGTGTGGTCTTGCCCGAGCCGGAACCGCCCATGACCGCCACCACCTGACCCGCATGCACCTGCATGCTGATGTCGCGGAGGACGGTGAAGTCTCCGTAGCCCAGGTCCACATTTTTCAGGGACAGGACAAGTTCCGAACTGCTGCGGATCGAAGGGGGCATAGGCAATATGGGTTTTGCGGGGCCGCGTGGCGCTGGCCCGGCCATGGCGAGCGCCATTGTAGCCGGTACCTCGGAACCGCCCGGCAAACGTGTCGATAATGGAACGGTGACAAAATGCGTACGGCCGGGCGGCCGGCTGCGCGGACGGTTTCGAGCCTAGCCGCAGCGCTTTAAAACGGCGTTAAAGGGCGGCGCGGCTTGCGCGCGTCCGCCCTCGTCCCCGCTACTGCAGCGAGATGTTGCCGTCCTTGATGACCTTTGCCCATTTCTCGGTCTCGCTGGCGATGAACGCGCCGAATTCCTCGGGCGTGCCGCCGCCGGCCTGGCTGCCGGTGTCGGCGATGGCCTTCTTCACGTCGGGCTCCTGCAGGATGCGGTTGAACTCGGCGTTCAGCTTGGCGATGATGGGCGCGGGCGTGCCGGCCGGGGCGACGATGCCTTGCCAGTTATACGACTCGAATCCCGGCAGTCCGGCCTCGGCCATGGTGGGCAGGTCGGGCAGCACGTCCAGGCGCTTGGCCGAGGTGACCGCGATGGGATGGATCTTCTTCCCGCGGATGGCGGGCAGCGCCGAATAGCCCATCTCGAACATCATGGTCAGGTGGCCGCCCATCAGGTCCGTGGCCGCCAGGCTGCCGCCCTTGTACGGCACGTGCACGATGTCGATGCCGGCCTGCTCGCGGAACATCTCGCCCGACAGGTGGTGCGCGCCGCCCACGCCGGACGATCCGAACGTGAGCTTGCCGGGGTCTTTCCGGGCCATGGCGATCAGCTCCTGCAGATTCGTCACCGGCACGGTATTGCTGACGCTCAGCACCAAAGGACTGTTCTCGATCAGGATGACGGGCGCCAGGTCCTTGCGCGCGTCGTAGGGAATGTCCTTCATCAGCGTCGGGTTGACCGCCATGGGCGCCAGGTTGCCGGTGCCGATGGTGTAGCCGTCCGGCGATGCCTTGGCGATCAGGTTCGTGCCGATCACGCCGCCGGCCCCGGCCTTGTTCTCGATGACCACCGGCTGGCCCAGCGAATCGCTCAGCTTGCGGGCCAGCAGGCGCACCCGGGTGTCGGCGAAGCCGCCGGGGGCGTACGGCACGACCATGGTGATGGGTTTGCTGGGCCAATTGTCGCTCGATTGGGCCTGGGCGGCGGCGCCGAGCAGCGAGGCGGCGGCCACTAGGCCGGCCAGAAGGTAACGTGGGGCATGCATATAGAGTGTCTCCTTGAAGCGGGGGCGGCCGGGCTTGTCGTACCGCGCAGCGAGCACCGTGTAGCGATCGGTCCCGGCCGGTACGCAGGCCGTGCCGGTAAAATCCGCACGGGCTGGCGCCCTCGCCGTCATTATCAACGCTGGTGACTTTTCCGAGCGACCTTGGACGAACTTCGCGCGATCTCTACCTTCATCCGGGCTGCCGAGCTGGGCAGTTTCAACAGGGCGGCCCAGGTCCAGGGCACGACGCCCCAGGCCGTCAGCAAGAACATCCGCCAGCTGGAACGTCATCTGGGCGTCCGGCTGTTCCATCGCACCACGCGCAAAAGCTCGCTCACCGAGGAAGGCCAGCGCCTTTTCGATTCGGTGCGCGAAAGCCTCGAAGGAGTGACCAGCGCGCTGAACAAGGTCAAGAGCGCGGCGCGCGACGATGAAGGGCTGATCCGCATCAGCGCCGGCGGCGCGGTGGGCCGCAAGGTGTTGATGCCGGTGCTCGCCGAATTCAGCCGGACGCATGGGGCCGTGACGTTCGACCTCGTCCTGGAAGACCGCGCGACCGATACGGTAGGCGAACGCATCGATCTCGGCTTCAAGGCAGGCAACGCTCCGACGGTCCAGGTCGTCTCCCGGCAGCTCTTTCCCATCCAGCTCATCGTCTGCGCGACGCCGGGCTATCTCGCCGAACATGGCGCGCCGGACAGCATCGAGGATCTGGCCAGGCACAGCTGCGTGGGGTATCGGCAGCCCGGCGCACCCCGGCCCATGCCGTGGGAGTTCCATGTCCAGGGCGAGACCGTGTATCGGTCCATGAACTACCGGGTGTGCTGCAGCGATCCCGAGGCCGAGATGCACGCGGTGATCAGCGGCATGGGCATCGGCCAGATCGACAGCATCAACGCGACGGAACCCATACGGTCGGGCGTCCTGGTGCCGCTGCTGGTGCGGCATACCAGCGACCGCATGGGCCTGCACCTGTTCTATGCGCAAAGAAGCGACATGCCCTCGCGGGTGCGGCGCTTCATCGATTTCGCGGCGGAGCGGCTGCGATCGAGCCAGGCTTTCCACGTTCCCGTGACGGAACTGCGCGCCCTGGCGAAGGGCGCGCAGCAGGCCACGGGGCGCTGAATGTCCGCAACGCGGGGTCAGATGCCTTCCTTGGTGGGCATGATGACGACCTGCTGCAGGTTCACGTGCTTCGGCTGGGAGACGATGAAGCCTACCGTTGCCGCGATGTCCTCCGCCTTCAGGAAGTCGATGGACTTCGAGGCGTTGGCGATCCAGTCGATGGCGCCCTGGAACGTGAAGTGCCCCTGCAGCTCGGTCTCGGTGATGCCGGGCTCCAGCACGGACACGCGGATGTTCTTGGGACCCAGCTCCAGGCGCAGATGGCGCACCAGGTGGCTGACGAACGCCTTGGTGGCCGAGTAGACCGCGAAATACCCGTAGACGTACTGGCTGGCGATAGACGACGTGTTGATGAGGTCGACGGTCCTGCCTTGCGCGGCGGCCGCCTCCAGCTGCGGGACGAAGGCCTGGATGACGCGCATGGCGCCGGTGACGTTCAGGTCGATCTGCGACTCCCACTCGCGCTGCGGCTGTAGTCCGATGGCGCCCGGCAGCATCAGGCCGGCGTTGTTGAACAGCAGGTCGGCATCGCCATAGGCGTCGCGCACGGCGTCGGCGGCGGCCTGCATGGAGGCCTGGTCCGTGACGTCCGAGACGAGCACCAGCGCTTCGCCGCCCGCCGCGCGGATCTCGGCGGCGACTGCTTCCAGTTGCGTCTGGCGGCGGGCCACCAGGGCGACCTTCGCGCCGCGCGCGGCCAGCAGCACCGCCGTGGCGCGGCCCATGCCGCTGGATGCGCCGGTGACGACGGCAACGCGGCCTTGCAGGTTCTTGTCGAGGGGGGTGGCTTGGGTAGAGGCGAGGGACATCGTGTTTCTCCGATAGTGAGGTGGCGTCGGGAAGTCGACGGGGTCCACTCTAGGCATCGGCACGATGGCCCGGTAGTAAGCAACAGGTGAGATCAGTATCAACTGAAGGTTGCGTGTGCCAGCTTGGGAGATGTTCGCCGGCGCACATGGCGGCGAGGTCGACAAGCAACCGTTGGTTGCTACTGATTGGAGCGAAACAGGACTGCCCAGGGGCCGGGCGCACGCGTAGAGTCCGTCTTGTCCGCACGGGTACCGGGCGGCCCATTCAACCCATACGCAAGGAGTTCGCCATGACCAAGCTCGACAACGTCCGCGTGCTGATGATCGCCACCGATGGCTACGAGGAAGCGGAACTGTTCGCGCCCCGCGAGGCGCTGTTGCAGGCCGGCGCCCAGGTGGTGCTGGCTTCCGTCGACACCCAGCCCATCGTGGGCGTGGTCTACGATGCCGCCACGGGCAAGTCGCCCGAGTCGAAGCAGTCCATCACGCCCGACATGACGCTGGGCGACGTGGATACCGCGCAGTTCGATGCCATCGTCCTGCCGGGCGGGCTGGTCAACCCGGACAAGATGCGCATGCAGCCCAAGGCGATCGAGATCGTCGCGGCGTTCGCCGATCAAGGCAAGCCGGTGGCGGCCATCTGCCACGCGCCGTGGCTGCTGATCGAGGCGGACCTGCTGCGCGGCCGCCGGGCCACCGGCTGGTACTCGGTGCGCAAGGATATGGAGAATGCGGGCGCGGTCGTGGTGGATGAAGCCGTCGTCGTGGACGGCAACATCATCACCAGCCGCATGCCCGATGACATTCCGGCTTTCAATGCGGCGGTCATCGCCGCCCTGGCCGGATAAGGCGCGGCCGGCATTGGCCGGCGCGTGCATCGCGCTCCGCCGTCAGCGCGGCAGGTCGCTCGAGCCCATCAGGAACTCGTCCACCGAGCGGGCGCACTGGCGCCCCTCGCGGATCGCCCACACCACCAGCGACTGGCCGCGGCGCATGTCGCCGGCGGCAAAGACCTTGTCGACGCTGGTGCGGTAGTCGTCGGTGTTGGCGCGTACGTTGCCGCGCGAGTCGCGGTCCACGCCGAAGGCGTCCAGCACGGTGGCGGTGGGCGAGACGAAGCCCATGGCCAGCAGCACCAGGTCGGCCTTGATCTCGAACTCCGAGCCCTCGACCTCGCGCATCTTCATCTGGCCGGTGGCTTCGTCCTTGACCCATTCGACACGGGCGGCCACCAGTTTCTGCACCTTGCCGTCGGCGCCGACCAGGGCCTTGGTGGTGACGGACCAGTCGCGCTCGCAGCCTTCGTCGTGCGACGACGAGGTGCGCAGCTTCAGCGGCCAGTACGGCCACACCATCGGCTTGTTCTCGGTTTCGGGCGGCTGGGGCATGAGCTCGAACTGGGTGATCGAGGCCGCGCCGTGGCGGTTGCTGGTGCCCACGCAGTCAGAGCCGGTGTCGCCGCCGCCGATGACCACCACGTGCTTGCCCTTGGCATTGGGCTGGTCCTTCAGGCGATCGCCCGCCACGGCCTTGTTCTGCGGACGCAGGAAGTCCATGGCGAAATACACGCCGTCCAGTTCGCGGCCGGGTACGGGCAGGTCGCGCGGGGTTTCGGCGCCGCCGGTCATGACGATGGCGTCGAACTCGGCCTGCAGCGATTCGGGCGTGCGCACGGTCAGGCCGTCGGCGGCCGCGTCGGTGGCCTTGCCCACGTAGGTGGAAGGAGCGAACTCCACGCCTTCGGCTTCCATTTGCGCGATGCGGCGGTCGATCTGCGACTTCTCTAGCTTGAAGTCGGGGATGCCGTAGCGCAGCAGGCCGCCGATGCGGTCGCTCTTCTCGAACAGGGTGACGGCGTGGCCGGCGCGCGCCAGCTGCTGGGCGCAGGCCATGCCCGCGGGGCCGGAGCCCACCACGGCGACCTTCTTGCCGGTCTTGCGCGCGGGCAGCTGCGGCGTGACCCAGCCTTCGGACCAGCCCTTGTCGATGATGGCGTGCTCGATCGACTTGATGCCCACCGCATCACTGTTGATGTTGAGGGTACAGGCCGCCTCGCACGGCGCCGGGCAGATGCGGCCCGTGAACTCGGGGAAGTTGTTGGTGGAATGCAGCACGTCCAGCGCGCGGCGCCAGTCCTGGCGGAACACCAGATCATTGAAGTCCGGGATGATGTTGTTGACCGGGCAGCCGTTGTTGCAGAACGGAATGCCGCAGTCCATGCAGCGCGCGGCCTGCTGCTTGGACTGCTCGTCGTTCAGGCGCACCACGAACTCGCGCCAGTGCTTCAGCCGCTTCTGCGGAGCCTCGGAGGCTTCCTGCAGGCGCTGGTATTCCATGAAGCCAGTGATCTTTCCCATGTTCTTCCTCAGGCGGCCAGTTGTTGCGGGTTGGCGGCGCGCCACATTTCGCCCAGGGCACGGCGGTACTCCGTGGGCATGACTTTCACGAACTTGCCGCGCGCGGCCTCCCAGTCGCCCAGGATCTCGCGGGCGCGGAAGCTGCCGGTGTAGCGGAAGTGATCCTCGACCAGGCGGCGCAGGATGGCCTCGTCGGTGTTGCGCTCGCCGCCGCGCTGGGCGCTGTGCCACGTGTCCATGGCGTTCTGCGCCTGCTGCTCGGCATGCGGCAGGATGGTTTCGAGTTCGACCATCGACAGGTTGCAGCGATGCTTGAACGTACGGTCGGGGTCCCAGACGTAGGCCACGCCGCCCGACATGCCGGCCGCGAAGTTGCGGCCTGTGCCGCCCAGCACCACCACCGTGCCGCCGGTCATGTATTCGCAGCCGTGGTCGCCGGTGCCTTCGACCACGGTGGCCGCGCCCGAGTTGCGCACGGCGAAGCGTTCGCCGGCCACGCCGTTGAAGAACGCTTCGCCCGACAGCGCGCCGTACAGCACGGTGTTGCCGACGATGATGTGCTCGGGCCCGAAGCCGCGGAAGTCGTTCGGCGAGCGCACCACGATGCGGCCGCCCGACAGGCCCTTGCCGACGTAGTCGTTGCCTTCGCCCACCAGGTCGAGCGTGATGCCGTGCGCCAGGAAGGCGCCGAAGCTCTGCCCGGCCGTGCCGTTGCACTGGATGTGGATGGTGTCGTCGGGCAGGCCGTCATGGCCGTAGCGCGCGGCCACCGCGCCGGACAGCATGGCGCCGATGGTGCGGTTGCGGTTGCGCACGGGGGTGATGAACGAGACCTTCTCGCCGCGTTCGATGGCGGGCTTGCTGCGCTCGATCAGTTGGTGGTCGAGCGCGCCGGCCAGGCCGTGGTCCTGCGTTTCGGTCTGGCGCACGTCGGCGTCGCTCTGCACGCGATGGAAGATGCGCGAGTAGTCGAGCCCGCTGGCCTTCCAGTGGTCGATGCCGGCGCGCATGTCCAGCAGGTCGGTGCGGCCGATCAGTTCGTCGAAGGTGCGCACGCCCAGCTGGGCCATGATCTCGCGCACTTCGTCGGCGACGAAGAAGAAGAAGTTGACCACGTGCTCGGGCTTGCCCTGGAACTTCTTGCGCAGTTCCGGATCCTGCGTGGCCACGCCCACCGGGCAGGTGTTCAGGTGGCACTTGCGCATCATGATGCAGCCTTCCACCACCAGCGGCGCCGTGGCGAAGCCGAACTCGTCGGCGCCCAGCAGCGCGCCGATGACGACGTCGCGGCCGGTCTTCATCTGGCCGTCGGCCTGCACGCGGATGCGGCTGCGCAGGCGGTTCAGCACCAGCGTCTGCTGCGTTTCGGCCAGGCCCAGTTCCCAGGGCGTGCCGGCGTGCTTGATGGACGACACGGGCGAGGCGCCGGTGCCGCCGTCATGGCCGGCGATGACGACGTGGTCGGCCTTGGCCTTGGCCACGCCGGCCGCCACCGTGCCCACGCCCACTTCCGACACCAGCTTGACCGAGATGGAGGCCTTGCTGTTGACGTTCTTCAGGTCGTGGATGAGCTGGGCCAGGTCTTCGATGGAGTAGATGTCGTGGTGCGGCGGGGGCGAAATGAGGCCCACGCCCGGCACCGAATAGCGCAGCTTGGCGATGTACTCGGAAACCTTGTGGCCGGGCAGCTGGCCGCCCTCGCCGGGCTTGGCGCCCTGGGCCATCTTGATCTGGATCTGGTCGGCCGACGACAGGTATTCGGCGGTGACGCCGAAGCGGCCCGATGCGACCTGCTTGATCTTGGAGCGCAGCGAGTCGCCCGCCTTCAGCTCGACGTCGGCGGCGATGCGTTCGCTGCCCAGCACCGAGGCCAGCGTGTCGCCGTCCTTGATGCCGCTGGCGCCGTCGCGCATCTCGGCGCGGTAGCGCAGTTCGTCCTCGCCGCCCTCGCCCGTGTTCGACTTGCCGCCGATGCGGTTCATGGCCACGGCCAGCACCGAGTGCGCCTCGGTGGAGATGGAGCCGAGCGACATGGCGCCGGTGGCGAAGCGCTTGACGATTTCCTTGGCCGGTTCGACCTCGTCCAGCGGAATGGCGCGGCTGGGATCGACCTTGAACTCGAACAGGCCGCGCAGCGTCATGTGGCGACGGCTCTGGTCGTTGATGATCTGCGCGTATTCCTTGTAGGTGCGGTAGTTGTTGGCGCGCGACGCGTGCTGCAGCTTGGCGATGGAGTCGGGCGTCCACATGTGCTCTTCGCCGCGGACGCGGAACGCGTACTCGCCGCCCGCGTCGAGGTCTTGAGCCAGCACCGGGTCGGCGCTGAACGCGGCGCGATGCAGGCGCAGCGCCTCTTCGGCCACCTGGAAGATGCCGATGCCCTCGATGTTGGAGGCCGTGCCGGTGAAGTATTTCTGCACCAGCTCGCGCTGCAGGCCGACGGCTTCGAAGATCTGCGCGCCGCAGTACGACATGTAGGTCGAGATGCCCATCTTGGACATGACCTTGTTCAGGCCCTTGCCGATGGCCTTGATGTAGTTCTTGACCGCCTTCTCGGGGTCGGCCATGCGGCCCAGCGACTCGAGCGCCAGGTAGGGGTGGATGGCTTCGGCGCCATAGCCGCCCAGCAGCGCGAAGTGGTGCACTTCGCGCGCCGAGCCGGTTTCCACCACCAGGCCGGTGTTGGTGCGCAGGCCGGCGCGGATCAGGTGCTGGTGCACGGCCGAGGTGGCCAGCAGCGCGGGAATGGCCACGCGCTCGGCGTCGACCAGGCGGTCGGACACGATCAGGATGTTGTAGCCGCTCTTGACGGCGTCGACCGCGCGGGCGCACAGCGCTGCCACGTGCGCCTCGATGCCTTCCGAGCCCCAGGCGGCCGGATAGGTGATGTCGAGTTCGCAGCTGCGGAACTTCAGCGAGGTGACCTGCTCGATGTCGCGGATCTGCGCCATGGCGGCGAAGTCGAGCACGGGCTGCGAGACTTCAAGGCGCAGCGGCGGGTTGACGTTGTTGATGTCCAGCAGGTTGGGCTTGGGCCCGATGAAGGACACCAGCGACATCACCATCTGCTCGCGGATCGGGTCGATCGGCGGGTTGGTGACCTGGGCGAACAGCTGGCGGAAGTAGTTGTAGAACGGCTTGGGGCGGTTGGACAGCACCGCCAGCGGGGCGTCGTTGCCCATCGAGCCGATCATTTCCTCGCCGCTGGAAGCCATGGGCTCGAGGATGAACTTGTAGTCTTCCTGGGTCCAGCCGAAGGCCTGCTGGCGGTCGAGCAGCGGCACCGGCGACTGCGCGGCGGGCGAGGCGGTCTGCGGCGCCGGCAGCGATTCCAGCTTGACCTGCAGGCGCGTGATCCACTGGCGGTACGGACGGCTGTTGGCCAGCTGCGCCTTGATCTCGGTGTCGTCGATGATGCGGCCCTGCTCGAGGTCGATCAGGAACATCTTGCCCGGCTGCAGGCGCCACTTCTTGACGATGCGGTGCTCGGGGATCTGCAGCGTGCCGGCCTCGGACGCCATGATGACCATGTCGTCGTCGGTGACCAGGTAGCGCGCCGGACGCAGGCCGTTGCGGTCGAGCGTGGCGCCGATCTGGCGGCCGTCGGTGAAGGCCACCGCCGCGGGGCCGTCCCACGGCTCCATCATGGCGGCGTGGTATTCGTAGAAAGCGCGGCGGCTTTCATCCATCTCGGTGTGCTGCTCCCACGCCTCGGGAATCATCATCATCATGGCGTGCGACAACGAATAGCCGGAGTTGACCAGCAGTTCGAGGCAGTTGTCGAAGGTTGCCGTGTCGGATTGGCCTTCGTAGACGATGGGGTACAGCTTCTGCAGGTCTTCGCCCAGCACGGCCGACTGCATCATGCCTTCGCGGGCGCGCAGCCAGTTGAAGTTTCCCTTCACCGTGTTGATCTCGCCGTTGTGGGCGATCATGCGATAGGGGTGGGCCAGCGGCCAAGCCGGGAACGTGTTCGTGGAAAAGCGCTGGTGCACCAGCGCCAGGGCGGACACCGTGCGGGTATCGGCCAGGTCGCGGTAGTAGCGGCCGACCTGGTCGGCCAGCAGCAGGCCCTTGTACACCACGGTGCGCACCGACGCCGAGGGCACGAAATATTCTTTGCCGTGCGCCAGCTGCATGTGCTGGATGGCGTGGCTGGCGGTCTTGCGGATGACGTACAGCTTGCGCTCGAGCGCGTCGGGCACCATGACGTCGGGACCGCGGCCGATGAACAGCTGGCGGATGACGGGTTCCATGGCGCGCACGGTGGGCGACATGGGCATGTCCACGTCCACCGGCACGTCGCGCCAGCCCAGCACGATCTGGCCTTCGGCGCGCACGGCCCGCTCGAGTTCCTGTTCGCAGGCCAGGCGGGAGGCGGTCTCCTTGGGCAGGAACACCATGGCCACGCCGTACTCGCCCGGAGGCGGCAGCACGATGCCTTGCTGCGCCAGCTCGTCGCGGTACAGGGCATCGGGAATCTGGATGAGGATGCCGGCGCCGTCACCCATCAATTTGTCGGCGCCCACCGCGCCCCGGTGATCCAGATTCTCGAGGATCTTCAGGCCCTGCTGGATGATGGAGTGGCTCTTGCGCCCCTTGATGTGGGCCACGAAGCCCACGCCGCACGCGTCGTGCTCGTTTGCCGGGTTGTACAGGCCCTGCGCCGCGGGCAGCCCGATGCGGGTGGCATCGATGGGCGCCGTCGGGGCGGCGGGGCGACAAGAATCGGAGGAAGAGGTATGGGGCATGAGCGCGCTCCGCAGGGGTCTGCGTCGGAATGTTGCAGTGCAGGGAGCGACGATACTGCGGGACGGTATGCGGAGCAAGCCAAACAATAGGGGTGCGTCCCTAAATAAAACGGTACATTTCTACTCTGGAATATATTGGGGACATATATCGCCGGCGCGAAACAGCGGCCGTTACGCTAGGCGCACGGCGCCTGTCACCACCCGCGGCATGTGTGTTTTGGGTTGTCCCCATTATTTGAAAGGGGTGTTCAGCCTGCGCGGCCTGGCGCCGCGCGGTGTTGCGTCAAGGCGTCTGACTGCTGGGGTCGGGCGGGGCGCCCGTGGCGGAAACAGGCGAAGCCGGCTTTTTCCGCGGCCGGCCCCGCTGGCCCGGCGCCACCCGACGGCTTGCGGTGTGCGCCAGGCTGGCGATGAACGACGGACCGCCCAGCGCCCATTGGCCGGACACAGCCTGTTCGATGCGCTGCGCCTCTTCGCGCGACAGCCCCTCTTGCAGGCGCCGGCGGTAGTTGGCCTGGCGGTCGAAAGGGGTGTTGCCGCAGGCCCAGTAGTCGGCGTGGTCGGACTGCCATTGGGCCGGCTGCTGCCGACTGTTGCCGGTATGGCTGCCGGCTGAGGACCACGGCCAGGCATCGGGATCGGATGCGCCGCCGCTGCGAACGGGATAGGTTTCGAGCCAGATCAGGGCGCGCAGCACCCAAGCGCCCGGTTCGAGCAGCGCGGAGCGATAGCGGCCGGCGAAGACCCGGCCGCCGCGCAGGCGGGCGGCAAGGTTGCGGCCCAGCGTTTGCATGAGCCGAGGCAGGCCGTCTTCGTCGACGGGCGTGGCCAAAAGGAGGATGCGGTCATTGGCCAGCACCCAGCCATGCACGGCCACGCGGTGGCGTTGGGCGGAATCGCCCAGCCAGGTGGCCAGCTGATTCAGGATGTCTTGCGGCGCGGGTTGCGAAGGCGCCGCGAGCGGCTGAACGAAGTTGGCCTGCACCAGTTGGGGCAGCCCGGGGGCGTACAGGCGGGGCAGACGGGCCATGAGCTATGAGCTTGCGTACGCAAGAACGGTTGCTGTTCGTTGACTATATATAGGTTGTCGCGGACTTGCTATATATAAATAGTGTCGTTTTTGACGGCCGAGCGGCAGCAGCAAAATACGACGGGGACGGCCTGGGCGCAGGCGCCACGCCGGCAGTGGGCACAGGCGCCACGCCGGTCAGGTTAACATCCTCAGCAGCGATACAGTACCCCGCAGATATACCTACAGGAGCCTTGCATGAAGACCAAAGCCGCCATCGCCTGGAAAGCCGGCGCACCGCTGACTGTCGAGGAGGTCGATCTCGAAGGCCCCAAGGCGGGCGAAGTCCTGGTCGAGGTCAAGGCCACCGGCATCTGCCACACCGATTACTACACGCTGTCGGGCGCCGACCCCGAGGGCCTGTTCCCGGCGATCCTGGGCCATGAAGGCGCCGGCGTGGTCACCGACGTCGGCCCCGGCGTCACCTCGCTGCGCCCCGGCGACCACGTCATTCCGCTGTACACGCCGGAATGCCGCCAGTGCAAGTTCTGCCTGTCGCGCAAGACCAACCTGTGCCAGGCCATCCGCTCGACGCAGGGCAAGGGCCTGATGCCCGACGGCACCTCGCGCTTCTCGCTCGACGGCAAGCCGCTTTTCCACTACATGGGCACGTCCACCTTCGCCAATCACATCGTGGTGCCCGAGATCGCGCTGGCCAAGGTGCGTTCGGACGCGCCCTTCGACAAGATCTGCTACATCGGCTGCGGCGTCACCACCGGCATCGGCGCCGTGGTGTTCACGGCCAAGGTCGAGGCGGGCGCCAACGTCGTGGTTTTCGGCCTGGGCGGCATCGGCCTGAACGTCATCCAGGGCGCGAAAATGGTGGGCGCGGACAAGATCATCGGCGTCGACCTGAACCCCGCGCGCGAAGCCATGGCCCGCAAGTTCGGCATGACGCACTTCGTCAATCCGAATGAAGTCGAGAACGTCGTCGACCACATCATCCAGCTGACCGATGGCGGCGCCGACTACTCGTTCGAGTGCATCGGCAACACCAAGGTGATGCGCCAGGCGCTCGAGTGCTGCCACAAGGGCTGGGGCCAGTCCATCATCATCGGCGTGGCCGAGGCCGGCGCCGAGATCAGCACCCGCCCGTTCCAGCTGGTCACCGGCCGCGAATGGAAGGGCTCGGCGTTCGGCGGCGCGCGCGGCCGCACCGACGTGCCCAAGATCGTCGACTGGTACATGGAAGGCAAGATCAACATCGACGACCTGATCACGCACACCCTGCCCCTGGACCGCATCAACGAAGGTTTCGACCTGATGAAGCGCGGCGAGTCCATCCGTTCGGTGGTGATGTACTGATGGGCGCGCTCGAGCTGGTGTCGCAGCATCGCTGCTTCGGCGGCTGGCAGCGCTACTACCGTCACGCGTCCACGCAGATCGGCCTGCCGATGCGCTTCTCGGTGTTCGTGCCGGATCAGGGCGACAGCGCGCCGCAGGCCCGCCTGCCGGTGCTGTTCTATCTGGCGGGGCTGACCTGCACCGAAGAGACCTTCATGATCAAGGCCGGCGCGCAGCGGTTCGCGGCGCGCCACGGCATGATGCTGGTGGCGCCGGACACCAGCCCGCGCGGCGCCGGCGTGCCCGGCGAAGACGCGGACTGGGACTTCGGCACGGGCGCCGGGTTCTACCTGGACGCCACCGCCGAGCCCTGGCGGACGCACTATCGCATGTACAGCTACGTGGTCGAAGAGCTGTACGACATCGCCTGCGGCGAACTGCCCGGCGATGCCGGCCACGTCGGCATCTTCGGCCATTCGATGGGCGGGCACGGCGCGCTGGTGCTGGCGCTGCGCAATCCCGCGAAATTCCGCTCGGTCTCGGCCTTCGCGCCGATCGCGGCGCCTTCGCAATGCCCGTGGGGCCGCAAGGCTTTCGGCGGCTACCTGGGCGACGACCGCGCGCAATGGGCGGCCTATGACGCCACGGCCCTGATGAGCGAGCGGCGGAACCCGTTCCCCGACGGCATCCTGGTCGACCAGGGTCTGGCCGACGGCTTCCTGGCCGAGCAGCTGCATCCCGAGGCCTTCGAGGAGGCATGCCGCAAGGCGGGCCAGCCGCTCACGCTGCGCCGGCACGAGGGCTACGACCACGGCTACTACTTCATCTCCACCTTCATCGAAGATCACATCCGGTTTCACGCCGAACGGCTGGGATAGCGTTTCGCGACCGGCTCTCTTCTTATACTGTGTAGCCCTGGCGGCGGCCTCCGGGCGCGTCGCGGTATAAGGAGTTCCCGCACTGTGATCGATACGCTCGCTCCTTTTGCCTGGTTCGCGCTGGGCGCCATCGTCGCCCTGCTGGTCGGGCTGGGCCTGCTGCTGGGCCGAGGCGGCCCGCGCGATGAAATGGGCCGCAAAGTATTTCGCCTGCGGCCGGTGCGGCGGCTGTTCGGCCTGCTGCTGGTAATGCTGGCCTGCGTGTCGGGCGTGCTGGCCGTATCGCTGGTGCAGTTCTATCGACTTACCACCGACCAGCCGGTCGCGGCTGTGAAAATGGTGCGGCAGTCGGAACAGACCTTCCTGCTGAGCCTGCAGCCGCAAGGCGGCGAGCCTCGCGAGTTCACCCTGTACGGCGACCAGTGGCAGATCGACGCGCGCGTGGTGCGCTGGCGTCTGCCTGCCCTGCTGGCCGGTGCGCAGCCCCTTTACCGGCTCGAGCGCCTGTCCGGCCGCTACCGCGACGTCGAGCGCGAGCGTGCCGCCACGCGCTCGGTCCATAGGCTGGACGACTGGCCGGCCCCCGACCTGGGCGAACTCAAGCGCACGTTCCCCAATTGGCTGCCCTTCGTCGACGTGCAGTTCGGCAGCGCCGCCTATATGCCGATGCTCGACGGGGCACGCTACGACGTGCTCCTGGACCCGCGTGGTGCGCTGTTCATCCGGCCGGCCGACACGGCCACCGAGGAAGCGATCAAGCAGCAGGGTTGGTAAAAGGGACGCATCAAAGCGGGCGGATGTCCGGAACTTGGACTACAGCTCCCGGTCGAATTAGCACTCAATGAACCAGAGTGCTAACATCAAAGCAACTGTCCCATCGTCCCTGGAGGCCGCAATCATGAAACAACCCAGTAGTTCGTTGGCCTATTCCGGCAACGCCCTGGCGTTGGCCGTGGCCAATCCGGGTGCCCTCGGCACGATCGACGCGTACATCTCCACCGTCAATCGCCTGCCGGTGCTGACGCCCGAACGCGAGACCGAACTGGCGCGCCGCCTGCGCGACCAGGAAGACCTCGAGGCCGCCCGCGAACTCGTGCTGTCTCATCTACGGCTGGTCGTGTCCGTCGCACGCCAGTATCTCGGCTATGGCCTGCCGCACGCCGACCTGATCCAGGAAGGCAACGTCGGCCTCATGAAAGCCGTCAAGCGCTTCGATCCCGAACGCGGTGTGCGCCTGGTGTCGTTCGCGGTGCACTGGATCAAGGCTGAGATCCACGAATACATCATCCGCAACTGGCGCCTGGTCAAGGTGGCTACCACCAAGGCCCAGCGCAAGCTGTTCTTCAACCTGCGCAGCATGCGTCCCGACGGGCATACGCTCGACCCCGAACAGGTCGACCATATCGCCAACGAACTGAACGTTCGCCGCGAAGACGTCAGCGAAATGGAAGTGCGCCTGTCCGGCCGCGACCTCTCGCTCGAGAACCAGGACGAGGACGACGACAGCTACGCGCCCATCGCCTACCTGTCCGACGAAGGTCGCCAGGAACCCACGCGCGTGCTGGCTCGCATGGCCCGCGACGAACAACAGGGCGCGGGCCTGACCAGCGCACTGGAAGCGCTCGATCCGCGTTCGCGCCGCATCATCGAGGCGCGCTGGCTGCAGGACGACGGCGGCGCCACCCTGCATGAGCTGGCACAAGAATTCGGCGTGTCGGCCGAGCGCATCCGCCAGATCGAATCGGCCGCGCTGAAGAAGATGCGCGGCACGCTGCAGCCTGTTTGAAGCCGCCCATCCGGGTTAATGGATTGATACAAAGTCGGCCACGATTTTTTCCCCGGCGCGGGAAACTTTACTCGCGGCGTACGGACTAACTTCATGTAGACAGCGAGGCCCGGAGCACGCTTCGCTTGCTGTCTTGTCGTTCGTCTCGGCTTCTCCTCTTTCCCCTCCCCTATGAGACGAACGCTTGCGGGGCATCGGTAATCCGGTGCCCCGATTTTTTTGCGCGCTCGCGCGGTTCAGAGAACTTTTGTGCGTCAGGCGGCGCGCGGCTGCGCGGCCGCGCACAGCGCGTGCCACGTAGCGGGATTCAAGCGCCGCACGCTCGTCGCCAGCGATCCGTCGCGGTACAGCTTCAGCCAGCGATAGCCCGGCGCGGCGCCGTCCAGCGTATGGCGGCCGTTGTGCACCGCGAACTGGAAGCACGTCGAAGGCGTGGCCAGCAGGCGCAGATGGTGGCGGCGCCGGTCGAACTGGCGGTGCACGTGGCCCCACAGCACGACACGCACTTGGGGCAGGTCGGCCAAGCGTTGGAACAGCGCCTGAGGGTTGTCGACCATCATCGCGTCGTGGCGCCCACTTTCGATCTGCACGGGATTGTGATGCAGCGCCACGAGCACGTGCCGGTCGCCTGCCGATTTGGCGGCGCTCTCCAGCAGCTCGAGCTGGCGCTCGTCCAGATGGCCCGCATCCGAGCCAGGCACCGTCGAGTCCAGCATGACGATGCGCCAGGCGCCGACGTCGGTGATGGGCGTGGTCCAATCCGGCAGCACGGCGTGCATGGCCGCGGGGTCGTCATGATTGCCCGGCAGGCAGCGCACGGCCGAGGCCACGGGTCCCAGCACGCCTCGCAGCCGTGCGTAGGCCGCGCGGCTGCCGTCCTGGGCGAGATCGCCGGTAGCCAGCAGCACCTGCGCGCCCGGGGTCTCTCGCATGGCCTGGCGCAGCACCGCCTTCAGGCTGGCCTCGGTGTCGACGCCCAGCATTTCGGCATGCGGTTCGTCGAGCAGGTGGGTGTCGGTCAGGTGCAGCAGCAGCGCGGGCTGCTCGTCGGCGTGGGATGCATGGGCGGCGCTCATGGCCTTCTCCAGCGGTTTTCGAGGCGGTCCTCGCACCTTAGCCAAAAACCGCGGCAATGGAGTTCCCCGGGTGTGCGCAGCGGTAACCAAAGTGTGCCGCGGTCCGCGAGTTGCAATTCGCCCCGGCGGGGCGGCGCCTGGACAAAACCCGCTATCCTTGTGCCTTGCGCATGGCTACCCGGAAAAGAATTCACACATGGATGTCGGTCTGCTCGTCTTCGGATTGTCCGGCTTGTTGACGCTGGTGTGCTTCATGCCGCCGCTCGCCGGCCGCCTGAAGCTGCCGTACTCGGTGCTGCTGGCCATCGTGGGGTGCCTGCTGGGCATAGTGGTGCACCTGCACGGTTGGGCGCCGCCCGTGCTGCGCGACCTGCTGGACAGCATCGAGCGCTTCGAGATTTCATCCGATACCTTCCTGATGGTGTTCCTGCCGGTGCTGCTGTTCGAGACGGCGCTGTCCATGAACGTGCGGCGCCTGATGGACGACATCGGCCCCATTCTCATGATGGCGATCGTGGCGGTGGTGGTCTGCACCGTGGTGGTGGGCTTCTCGCTGAACGCAGTGTCATCGTATGGCCTCATCGTCTGCCTGCTGCTGGGCGCCATCGTCGCCACCACCGACCCGGTGGCGGTGGTCGGCATCTTCCGCGAGGTGGGCGCGCCCAAGCGGCTGACCACGCTGGTCGAGGGCGAAAGCCTGTTCAACGACGCGGCGTCCATCGCGCTGTACTCGGTGCTGCTGGCGGCCATAGGCGGAGTGGGAGACGGGCTGAGCGCGGGCAGCGTGCTGGGCGATTTCCTGTACGCCTTCCTGGGGGGCGGCCTGGCCGGCTACCTGATGGGCCGCGCCGCGTGCTACCTGTTCGCGTGGCTGCGCGGCTTTCCCACCGCCGAGATCACGCTGACGCTGACCCTGGCCTACCTGTCGTTCTTCATCTCCGAGCATTACCTGGGAGTGTCGGGCGTGGTGGCCACCGTCATCGCGGGCCTGGTCGTGGGATCCGCGGGCCGCACGCGCATGTCGCCCGCCACTTTCGAACACCTGTCCAGCGCGTGGGAACAGTTCGGCTTCTGGGCCAATTCGCTGATCTTCCTGTTCGCTTCCATGCTGATTCCGCGCATGATGGACGAGGCGGACTGGACCGAGCTGCTGCTGGTGCTGCTGCTGTTCGTGGTCACGCTGGTGGCGCGCGCCATCGTGGTGTTCGGGCTGCTGCCGCTGCTTGGGTTGACGCGGCTGGGCACGAAGGTCAGCAATCCCTACAAGACCGTGATGCTGTGGGGCGGACTGCGCGGCGCGGTTTCGCTCGCGCTGGCGCTGGCCGTCACCGAGCAGGACTCGGTGCCGCCCGAGGCGCGCCAGTTCGTGGCCGTGGCCACCACCGGCTTCGTGCTGATGACGCTGTTCATCAACGGCATCAGCCTGCGGCCGCTGATCCGCATGCTGGGGCTGAACCAGCTGTCGCCAGTCGAGCGCACCATCCGCAACCAGGCCCTGACCATTGCGCTCGAAGACCTGCAGGAGAAGACGGACGAGATCGCCAAAACCGACCACATCAGTCCCGAGGCCAGCAAGCGCATCCACGCGGTGTTCGACGGCAGCCTGGCCAGCGTGCACGACAGCCAGGTCAGCCAGATGAGCCTGGAACAGCGCGTGGCGGTGGGGCTGGGCATCGTGGCGCGGCGCGAAGAGGAAATGTTCTTCGACATTCTCAAGGCGCAGATCGTGGACTGGCGCATGGCCGAGGCGCTGCTGGCGCGCGCCGAACGGCTCGAGGACGCCGTGCGCACGGGCGGGCTGAAGGGATTCGAGGCCGCCATCGAGGCCGACGTGCGCTATTCGCCCGGCTTCCGCATGGCGCTGCGGGTGCATTACACCTTCGGATTCCAGTCGTGGCTGGCGCGCGAACTGGCGCAGCGTTTCTCCAATCTGATGACCAAGCGCTCGGTCGCGCAGCGGCTGATCCAGTTCGCCAGCGAACAGATCGGGCCGCTGCTGGGCGAGGACGCGGCGCAGCGCATCGTGGGCGCGCACCAGCGCAGGCTCGACCTGATCGAGGCGTCGCTGCAGGCGCTGAACCTGCAGTATCCGTCCTATGCCCTGTGGCTGCAGGAAAGCTATCTGGGCCGCGTCGCGCGCGAGCTCGAGCGCATGCGCTATCGCAGCATGCTCGACCAGTTCCTGATCAGCGGCGAGGTCTACGCGGACCTGATGGGGCAGCTTAAAGGGCGCTGGCAACATATCGACCGCCACCCGGGGCTCGACATGGAGATGGCCGCTGCCGACCTGATCAAGCGCGTGCCGCTGTTCGAGGGCCTCAGTGCCGATTCGCTGCGCGCGATCTGCCGCCTGCTCCGGCCGCGACTGGCGCTGCCCGACCAGCCCGTGCTGGGCGCCGGGCGGCATGGCGAAGAGATGTGCATCGTGGCGTCCGGCGCCGTTGCGGTGCACCTGCCCGACGGCACCGCCATCGAACTGGGCAGCGGCGAGTTCTTCGGCGAGCTGGCCCTGCTGGGCGAGCGCCAGGTCAATCCCGACGTGACCTCGCTGGGGTACAGCAAGCTGCTGATGCTGTCGGCGCGCGACTTCCATGCGCTGCTGGCTCGCGACGCGGACCTGCGCGACCGCATCCAGACGGTGGCCAAGCAGCGCATGCGCGCCATCGAGGTATGGAAGCAGTTTTCGCAGCAGGCGCAGCAGCTGCCTTGATGGTCCGCGCTCAGCTGGTGGCGCGATGCACCAGCTCGAAGCCCAGGTCGACGTGCCGCTGCGCAACCGGCTCGCCTGCCAGGTGTCGCATCAGCATGTCGGCGGCGGCCACGCCGATGCGATAGCGCGGCGTGGCGATGGAGGTGAGCGGCGGGGTGGTCCAGGCGCTGCCCGACAGGTCGTGAAAGCCGATGATCGCCAGTCGGCCGGGCACCGCTATGCCCAGCTGCGCGCACCGGAACACGGCGCCGTGCGCCAGGTCGTCGTTGCAGAAGAACACCGCATCGCAGTCGGCATGCGCCGCGACCAGGCTTTCGAGCAGCTCGGCGCCCAAGGCGATGGACGACTTCTGCGGCGTCATGATCTCGAGGGCGGGATCGTACACGCCGGCCTCCCGCAAGGCGTGGCGGCAGCCCTCGCTGCGCCGCAACGACCGCGGGTCCAGCTGCGCGCAGACGATGCCGATGCGGCGATGGCCGCGTTCCAGTAGATGCCGGCCCGCCACGTATCCCGAATCGAACTGCGAGAAGCCGACGCTCATGCCCGCGTCCTCGGCAGGTAGCGTCTCGATCGTATGGACAGCCGGCAGGCGACGGCTGCGCAGCAGCTCCCATACGCCATCGGTGTGGTCCACGCCCGTAAGAATCGCCCCATCCGGGGCATGCTGCATGTACGTGCGCAGCAGCGTTTCCTCGGCGTCCTGCGAATACCCCGTCACGCCCAGCAGCATGTGATAGCCGCTGGCGTCGAGCACTTCCTTGATGCCGGTGATGATGTCGACGAACACGACGTTCGACAGCGACGGAATCAGTACGACGATGGTGCGCGACCGGGCCGATGCCAGTGCGCTGGCCGCGTGGTTCATCACGTAGCCCATCTCGCTGCACAGATGCTCGATGCGTGCGCGCAGCGCGGGCGCGACCTTCTCCGGCGAGCGCAGCGCGCGCGAGACCGTGATGGCGCTCACCCCGGCCCGCAGGGCGACGTCTTGCATGGTCACACGGCCGTCACGGGTACTGCGGGGCTTTCTGGTGGGCATGAAGGAAAGATCTTGCGTGGCGGCGAGGGGCCGAGTACGACGCAAGCATACCCGGGGAAGTACCGGGTCGCCGGACGCTCGGGACATCTTTACATACCCCGCATGATATCGCTAACATACGCGGCATCAAACACCAAGAAAGTACGGAGACGTTCCCTTGTCCACACCCCATACGCCCTCCGGGGGCGGGGCGCGCCTGCGCGCGCTGGCCCGCCTCGCCGATGCCTGTATCCGCCTGCAGACCGTGCTGATGGCGGGCTGCCTGGCAGTCATGGTGGTGCTGCTGTTCGGCAACGTCGCGCTGCGCTACCTGTTCAATTCGGGCATCAACATCTCCGATGAGGTCTCGCGCCTGGCCTTCGTGTGGCTCATCTTCCTGGGAGCGGTGCTGGCCTTGCGCGATCGCCAGCACATCGCGGTGACCATGCTGGTGGCGCGCCTGGGCGCCGGCGCGCGGCGCGCCGTGCACGTCGTCTGCCAGGCGCTCGTGCTGTGGGCCTTGTGGCTGATGGCCGACGGCAGCTGGCAGCAGGTGCAGATCGGCCTGGGCTCGCGCCTGCCGGTCACCGGCCTGCCCGGCGCGGTATTCGACGCCGCGGCCTTTTATGGGGCGGTGGGCATGGGCCTGCTGACCTGCGTGGAGCTGGTCCGCCTGCTGTCCGGCGCTCCGCTGCCGTCCGACACCCTGGACGGCGAGACCGCCGCCTGACCTCGCACGGACGGAGCTTCCATGAGTTTGACGATATTCCTCGGGGTGATGCTGGGCCTGATCATGCTCGGCATGCCCATCGCCTTCTCGCTGCTGCTTTCCGCGGTGGCGTTGATGTTCCAGCTGGATTTCTTCGATTCGCAGATCATCGGCCAGAACATGCTGTCCGGCGCGAACAGCTTCGCGCTGATGGCCGTGCCGCTGTTCATGCTGGCGGGCGAGGTCATGAACGCCGGCGGGCTGTCGCGGCGCATCGTGAACCTGGCCGCCACCTTCGTCGGCCACGTGCGCGGCGGGCTGGGCTATGTGGCGATCTGCGCCAGCGTGATGCTGGCGGCGCTGTCCGGCTCGGCGGTGGCAGACGCCGCGGCGCTGGGCTCGCTGCTGATTCCGATGCTGCGCGACAAGGGCTACGACGCCGGGCAGGCGTCGGGCCTCATTGCCGCGGGCGGCATCATCGCGCCCATCATCCCGCCGTCGATCTCCTTCATCATTTTCGGCGTGGCGACCAACGTATCCATCACCAAGCTGTTCTTCGCGGGCATCGCGCCCGGCCTGATGATGGCGCTGACGCTGGTGGCGGTGTGGACCTGGGTGGCGCGCCGGCACGGGCCCGTCACGCCCAGTCCGCGGCAGCCGTGGAGCGTGCGCCTGCGGGCGCTGCGCGAGGCAGGCTGGGCGCTGATGCTGCCCGTCATCATCATCGGCGGGCTGCGCGGGGGCATCTTCACGCCCACCGAGGCCGCGGTGGTGGCCGCCGTATACGCCATCTTCGTCAGCGTGTGCATCTACCGCGAGCTGAAGGTGCGCGACCTCGGCCGCCTGATGGTCAGTGCCGCGCGCACCACCGCGGTGGTGATGTTCCTGGTGGCGGCGGCCATGGTGTCGTCCTACATGATCACGCTGGCCGATCTGCCCGCGGATCTGGTTGGCCTGCTCGAGCCGGTGATGGACCAGCCGCGCCTGCTGATGCTCGCGCTGCTGGTGATCCTGACGCTGGTCGGCACGGTGATGGACCTCACTCCCACCATCCTGATTCTCGCGCCGGTGCTCATGCCCGTTGTCGTCAAGGCCGGCATCGATCCGATCTACTTCGGCGTGATGTTCGTGATGACCGGCTGCGTGGGGCTGTTGACGCCGCCGGTGGGCACGGTGCTGAACGTCGTGTGCGGCGTGGCGCGCATCAGTTTCGAGTCCGTTTGCCGCGGCGCCTGGCGCTATGTGGTGGCCTACACGGTGCTGCTGGCGCTGCTGGTGATTTTCCCCGGCCTGATCACCGTGCCGGCAAGCTGGATGCACTAAGTCCCGGGGGCGCGGCGGGCGCCGCGTCCCGGTCCATGCGCGGCACGAGCCGCGCAGGTTGATTCCCGACTATCCCGGAAGGAGACACATCATGATGCAGACCTGGAAGAAAACGCTGTTGACCGTGGCCGCCGTGGCGGCCTGCATGGCCAGCGGCGTGGCCGCGGCGCAGGACATCAAACCGCGCATCATCCGCTTCGGCTATGGCCTGAACGACGACAGCGTGCAAGGCCGCGCCGCGCGGTACCTGGCCGAAGAAGTACAGAAGCTGAGCGGCGGGAAGATGAAGATGCGCACGTTCGGTTCGGCCAGCCTGGGTTCGGACGAGCAGATGCAGAACGCGCTGGTCGGCGGCGCGCAGGAGATGATGGTGGGCTCCACCGCGCCGCTGGCGACCATGGTCAAGGAGTTCGGCGTGTTCGACCTGCCGTTCCTCTTCAACGACGAAAAGGAAGCCGATGCGGTGCTGGACGGCCCGCTGGGCCAGAAGCTGCTGAAGAAGCTGGACGACAAGGGCCTGGTCGGTCTGGTGTACTGGGAGAACGGTTTTCGCAACATGACGAACTCGCGCCGCGCCATCGAGCGCGCCGACGACCTGCAAGGCATCAAGCTGCGCGTCATGCAGAACCAGGTCGCGCTGGGCGTGTTCAACGCGCTGGGCGCCAATGCCGTGCCCATGCCGTTCTCCGAACTCTTCACCGCGCTGGAGACCCGCACGGTCGATGGCCAGGAGAATCCCGTCACCACCATCCAGAGCAGCAAGTTCTACGAAGTGCAGCCGTACCTGACGCTGACGCGGCATGTGTACACTCCCTGGGTAGTGCTGGCTTCGAAGAAGTGGTGGTCGACCCTGTCCGCGGATGAGCAGAAGCTCATCATGCAGGCCGCCATCAATTCCCGCGATTTCGAACGCAAGGACAGCCGGGCCGACTCCACCAAGGCCATGGCCATCATCGAGAAGGCCGGCGTCAAGATCAATACCGTCCCCGAGGCGGAGTTGCAGCGCATGCGCCAGAAGGTGCAGCCGGTGGTCGACAAGGCCACGCAAGACCTGGGGCCCGAACTGGTGCAGGAACTGAACCAGGAAATCCAGAAGGCCCGGCGCTGACGGCATGCCCGCAGGCCGCCGCGGCCGCGGGCGGCATTCCTTGAAACCCAGCAGTGAGCTTCATCATGTCAGATACCCCGCGCCGGCTGCGCAGCCAGAAATGGTTCGATGACCCCTCGCACGCCGACATGACCGCCATCTATGTCGAGCGTTATCTCAACTACGGCCTGACGCGCGCCGAACTGCAGTCGGGCCGGCCCATCATCGGCATCGCGCAGACCGGCAGCGACCTGGCGCCATGCAACCGTCATCATCTCGAGCTGGCTGTGCGGGTGAAGGAGGGCATACGCGACGCAGGCGGGATTCCCATGGAATTTCCCGTGCATCCCATCGCCGAGCAAGGCCGCCGCCCCACCGCCGCGCTGGACCGCAACCTGGCCTACCTGGGCCTGGTGGAGATCCTGCACGGTTATCCGCTGGACGGCGTGGTGCTGACCACCGGCTGCGACAAGACCACGCCCGCATGCCTGATGGCGGCCGCCACCGTCGACCTGCCCGCCATCGTGCTGTCGGGCGGGCCCATGCTGGATGGCTGGTACGAGGGCCAGCGCGTCGGGTCGGGCACGGTGATCTGGCATGCGCGCAACCTGATGGCGGCGGGCAAGCTGGACTACGAGGGCTTCATGGACCTGGCCACCGCGTCGTCGCCGTCGGTGGGCCACTGCAACACCATGGGCACGGCCTTGTCGATGAACTGCCTGGCCGAGGCGCTGGGCATGTCTCTGCCGGGCTGCGCCAGCATTCCCGCGCCGTACCGCGAGCGCGGCCAGATGGCCTACGCCACGGGCAAGCGCATCTGCGACATGGTGCGCGAAGACGTGCGGCCCTCGCACATCCTGACGCGGCAGGCGTTCGAGAACGCCATCGTCGCGGCCTCCGCGCTGGGCGCTTCCACCAACGCGCCGTGGCACCTGATCGCCATTGCGCGGCACATGGGCGTCGAGCTCACGCTCGAGGACTGGCACCGCCTGGGCGAGAATGTGCCGCTGCTGGTGAACTGCGTGCCGGCCGGCGAGTACCTGGGCGAGAGTTTCCACCGCGCCGGCGGCGTGCCGGCCGTGCTGCACGAGCTGCAGGCCGCCGGGCGCCTGCACGAGGACTGCCTGACGGTCTCGGGACAGCGCATCGGCGAGATCGCGGCGGCTTCGCCCACCGGCGACCGCAAGGTGGTGTACAGCCACGACCAGCCCCTGATGCCGCGGGCCGGCTTCATGGTCCTGTCCGGCAATTTCTTCGACAGCGCCATCATGAAGATGTCGGTGGTCAGCGAAGAGTTCCGCCGCGCCTACCTGTGCAAGCCCGGCGACGAGAACGCCTTCGAGGCGCGCGCGGTGGTGTTCGACGGTCCCGAGGACTATCACGCCCGCATCGACGATCCTTCGCTCGAGATCGACGAGCATTGCATCCTGGTGATACGCGGCTGCGGGCCGGTGGGCTATCCGGGCAGCGCCGAGGTCGTGAACATGGCGCCCCCGGCCGCGCTGATCAAGCGCGGCGTCGATTCGCTGCCCTGTCTGGGCGACGGGCGCCAGAGCGGCACGTCGGCCAGTCCGTCCATACTCAACATGTCGCCCGAGGCGGCGGTGGGCGGCGGGTTGTCGCTGCTGAAGACGGGCGACCGGCTGCGCGTGGACCTCGGGCGGCACACCGTGACCCTGCAGGTGGACGACGAGGAACTGAAGCGGCGCGGCGAGCAGATGCGCACGGTGCCGCCCGAGTCGCAGACGCCCTGGCAGGAGATCTATCGCAGCATGGTGGGCCAGCTGTCGACCGGCGCGTGCCTGGAGCCTGCCACGCTGTACCTGCGCGTGGTCGAGACGCGCGGCGATCCCAGGCATTCGCACTGAAGACCGAAGGCGCGCCGGCATGTCGGCGGCGCGCCTGGCAAGCGCAGGCGGGCAACGCCGGCCTGCCGCGCGGCGTTCAGCGGATGCGGCCGCGCGCGCGCTGCTGGATGATGTCCTCGACCACGACCAGCGCGGCCTCGAGCGTGAACTCCTCGGCCTCCACGCAACGAAGCACGTCCTCCACCGGCAGGGCGACGATCTCCATCACTTCGCCGTCGCGGTTGGCCGGCCGCACGCCTTCGTCCAGCACACAGGTGCTGACCAGCAGGTCTTCCACCTGATAGCCCTCGGGCAGGCGGCGGTGCATGCGCAGAATGGTGCGCAGCGGCTCGCGGGCGTGCAGATGATGCGGATCCAGGCCGGCTTCTTCCGCGCATTCGCGCTCGAGCGCCAGATCGAGGTCTTCGTTGCTGCCGGCCAGCCCGCCCACCAGCGTGTCCCACATGCCGGGATCCGTCGACTTGCTGAGCGACCGGCGCGCGATCCACAAACGCCCATCGGGCGTCCAGGCATTGAGATGCACGGCCTTTGTGGCCAGTCCCAGCGGCCGCACGGCGGCGCGCTCGATGGCGCCCAGTCGCACGTCCCCCGCCATCACGTCGAGCAGTTCGTCGCGCCAGCCGCGCAGGCAATTGGCATCGCGCAGGATTTGCGCAACGTCGGCCAGAACGGCGTCCAGCCGCGGCCCGGGCTGCAGGCCGGGAGCCAGGCGCACGGCGTCGGGTTCGATCTCGGCAAGCCCCGTGCCTCGCAGGGCGTCGCATGCGGCGTGCGTCATCCATCCGCAACAATGGCCGGCCAGATACAGCGGGCGCGCCAATTGCGGGGGAAGCTCGTGGGCGCGCGCGCCCAGGCGGTCATACAGTTGAGCCAGGCGCGAGGCCTGTTCGGTCGGGTCCGTGACGGCGATGGTCTGCATGCCGCGGATTTTAGTTCAGGCATCTGCCCGGGCCAGCCGGAAAGTGTGGCAATCCCGCCCCTGCGGCCCAGGCACGGAGGTGTCCGCTATAATTCCGCGGTTTCTTTATGAACTCGCATGGGTGTAATGGGGTAGTCTATCCCTTTGCGAGTACCCGACGTCTAATAACATGCGCAGTCAACAGGTCCGGCAGTCGCCACGCGGCTGAAGAGGAGATTCCGGAATCTGTGCGCCGTATCTCGAGGTAAGCATGAAGAAGTGGAGAGGGAGGTTACTGGGCGCCTGTGCGATGCTGATCGGCACTGCGGCAAGCGCCCAGGTGCAGGACATGCCTGGCGGTCCCAAGGTCAATCAGCTGAATCTGCACGAAGGCGTCACGCAGATGGCTCGAGACGTGATGTGGCTGCACTGGATGATGCTCACGATCTGTATCGTGATCTTCATCGGCGTCTTCGGCGTCATGTTCTATTCCATCTGGGCCCATCGCAAGTCGCGCGGGCACCAGCCGGCCACCTTCCACGAGCACCTCGGCGTCGAAGTGGCCTGGACGGTCATCCCCTTCGTCATCGTCATTGCCATGGCCCTGCCCGCCACGCGCGCGGTGGTCGCCATGAAAGACACCTCGGGCGCCGACCTTACCGTCAAGGTCACCGGCTACCAATGGAAGTGGGGCTACGAATACCTCGACGGCGAGGCGGCGGGAGTCAAGTTCCTCTCCACCCTGTCCACGCCGCGCGCGCAGATCGAGGGCCGCGAGCCCAAGGGCCAGTTCTACCTGATGGAAGTCGACAACCATCTGGTCGTGCCGGTCGACAAGAAAGTCCGCATCGTGCTCACCGCCGCCGACGTCATCCACTCCTGGATGGTGCCCGACTTCGGCGTCAAGCAGGACGCCATTCCCGGCTTCCTGCGCGACACCTGGTTCCGCGCCGAGAAGCCCGGCATCTATCGCGGGCAGTGCGCCGAACTGTGCGGCAAGGACCACGCCTTCATGCCCATCGTGGTTGAGGTCAAGTCCCAGGCCGACTACGATGGCTGGGTCGCCGAGCAGAAGAAGAAGCTCGCCGCCAACGCCGACGATCCCAACAAAGAGTGGACGCAGGCCGAACTGATGGCCCGCGGCGAAAAGGTCTACGCGGGCAACTGCGTGGCCTGCCACCAGGCCAACGGCAAGGGCGTGCCCGGCTCCTTCCCGGCGCTGGATGCCGACCCCACCGTGCTGGGGCCCAAGGCCAAGCAGATCGAGACCGTGCTCAAGGGCCGTCCCGGCACCGCGATGGCGGCCTTCGGCCCGCAGCTGAACGACGTCGAGATCGCATCGGTCATCACCTACACGCGCCACGCATGGAGCAACGCGGGCAAGGGGCAGGATCCGGTGGTTTCGCCCAAGGACGTCGCGGCGGCGCGCTGAGCGCCCCGGCTTTCCTGGCAATACAACACCGTTTCCCGAGACAGAGACATTCCGCCGGCCTTCTGGACCGAGGCCGGCGAAACGCAGGAAGGAGTCCACCATGAGCAGCGTCTCCGCAGACCACGCGTTGCCCGGCCATCACGGCCACGGTCACGACGAGCACCATCACGGCGTCCCCACCGGCTGGCGTCGCTGGCTGTTCGCGACCAACCACAAAGACATCGGGACGATGTACCTCATTTTCTCGTTCGTCATGCTGCTCGAGGGCGGCACCCTCGCGCTGCTGCTGCGCACCGAGCTCTTCGAGCCGGGCCTGCAGTTCTTCCGCCCCGAGCTGTTCAACCAGTTCACCACGATGCACGGCCTCATCATGGTGTTCGGCGCCATCATGCCGGCCTTCGTGGGCTTCGCCAACTGGATGATCCCGCTGCAGATCGGCGCGTCCGACATGGCGTTCGCGCGCATGAACAACTTCAGCTTCTGGCTGCTGCCCGTGGCGGGCCTTCTGCTGACCGTCTCGTTCTTCGTGCCGGGCGGCGCCACTGCCGCCGGCTGGACCCTGTACGCGCCCCTGTCGGCGCAGATGGGGCCCGGCATGGATCTCGCCATTTTCGCGGTCCACATCATGGGCGCCTCGTCCATCATGGGCGCCATCAACATCATCGTCACCATCCTCAACATGCGCGCGCCCGGCATGACGCTGATGAAGATGCCGCTGTTCTGCTGGACCTGGCTCATCACCGCCTTCCTGCTGATCGCCGTGATGCCGGTGCTGGCCGCCGCGGTCACCATGGTGCTGACCGACCGCCACTTCGGCACCGGCTTCTTCAACGCGGCCGCCGGCGGCGACCCGGTGCTGTACCAGCACGTGTTCTGGTTCTTCGGGCACCCCGAGGTCTACATCATGATCCTGCCGGCGTTCGGCATCGTGTCGGCGATCGTGCCCGCCTTCTCGCGCAAGAAGCTGTTCGGCTACGCGTCCATGGTGTATGCCACCGCGGCCATCGCCGTGCTGTCGTTCATCGTGTGGGCGCACCATATGTTCACCACCGGCATGCCGGTGACGGCGCAGCTGTACTTCATGTACGCCACCATGCTGATCTCCATTCCCACGGGCGTGAAGATCTTCAACTGGGTGGCCACCATGTGGCGCGGCTCCATGACCTTCGAAACCCCCATGCTGTTCGCGATCGGCTTCATCTTCGTGTTCACCATGGGCGGCTTCACGGGCCTGATCCTGTCGGTGGCGCCCATCGACATCCAGGTCCACGACACGTATTACGTGGTCGCGCACTTCCACTACGTGCTGGTGGCGGGCTCGCTGTTCGCGCTGTTCGCCGGCGCCTACTACTGGCTGCCCAAGTGGACGGGCGTGATGTACAACGAGAAGCTCGGCAAGATCCACTTCTGGTCGTCGATGCTGTCGTTCAACCTCACGTTCTTCCCGATGCACTTCCTGGGCCTGGCCGGCATGCCGCGCCGCTATGCCGACTACGCCGCCCAGTTCACCACCTTCCACCAGATCGCCACCATCGGAGCCTTCTGGTTCGGCCTGTCGCAGCTCATCCTGCTGTACGTCGCGGTCCGCAGCTTCGCCGGCAAGGGCGAGCCCGCCGCGGCCAAGCCGTGGGAAGGCGCCGAAGGGCTGGAATGGACCGTGCCGTCGCCGGCGCCGTTCCACACTTTCGAGACGCCGCCCGAGGTCAAGTAAGCGCCAACGGCAGATACGGACACCCGCCATGACGACGCCCGAGCAACAACGCCGCAACCGCAAGACCGGCATCATCCTGCTGGTCTTCGTGGCGGCGGTGTTTGCCTGGACCGTCTTCCGCGGCGCCGTCCTGCTGGCTGGCAAGCTGGGATAGGCCATGGCGGAACCGTCGCGGCCCTCGCAGCCCGCACCGCGCAAGGCGGGCTTCTTCCAGACGCTCAAGGCCGTGTTGTGGGCATTTCTCGGCGTGCGCCGGGGGGCGGGCTACCAGGAAGATGCGGCGCGCCTGAACCCGGTCTACGTCATCGTGGCGGGCGTGCTGGCGGCGGCGGTGTTCGTGATCGTGCTGGTCACGATCGTGCGGTGGGTCGTGGCAGGTTCCTGAGGCCGGTTTTCATAGATCATCCGACAAATCAGAATTCGCAAGTACCAGGGAGAAGACCATGAGTGCAAGCCACTCGGTTCAGGGTAAAGAGGCGCCGTACTACTACGTGCCGGCCGATTCCAAGCACCCGGTGCGCACCGCGGTGGCGCTGCTGTTCATGGGCGGCGGCGCGGCGGCCTGGGTCAACGGCGTGGGCTGGGGCAAGTGGTCGGTCCTGGTGGGCCTGATCGGCCTGGTGATCGTGCTCTATCAATGGTTCGGCGACGCCATCCGCGAATCCGAAAGCGGCATGAACAGCAAGCGGATCGACGTGTCGTACCGCTGGGCCATGAGCTGGTTCATCTTTTCCGAAGTCATGTTCTTCGCCGGCTTCTTCGGTGCGCTGTGGTACACCCGGACCGTCACCACGCCGTGGCTGGGCGACCTGGATCACCGGCTGCTGCTGTGGCCCGACTTCCAGGCCGTGTGGCCCAACTTCGGGCCGGCCGGCGTCGTCGAGCACTTCCAGACCGTCGGCCCGTTCTGGCTGCCCACCATCAACACGGCGCTGCTGCTGTCGTCGGGCGTCACGCTTACCATCGCTCACCACGCCCTGCGCGAGGACCATCGCCGCAAGGCGATGATCTGGCTGGCCGCCACCATCGTCCTGGGCTTCATCTTCGTGGGCTGCCAGGCCGCCGAATACATCCACGCCTATACCGAACTGAACCTGCGCTTCGACTCAGGCGCCTACGGCTCGCTGTTCTACATGCTGACGGGCTTCCACGGTTTTCACGTCATCATGGGCGCCACCATGCTGACGGTGATCCTGTTCCGTCTGATGCGCGGCCACTTCACCGCCAACCATCACTTCGGTTTCGAAGGCGCCGCGTGGTACTGGCACTTCGTCGACGTGGTGTGGCTGGGCCTGTACCTGTTCGTGTACTGGCTGTAGCGCGGAGGGCGGCTGCGCCGCGGGGCACGTCCTTGCGCCATGCGACAATGCCCCCGTCCGGGGGCATTGCCTTGTGTGGGTCGGCAGCGCGGGCGCGGAACTTCGGCCCGCCCGCCTCATCTGAACCCGGTGCTTTCTATCCAGCCCATGTGATGGGCAAACAACACGAACAGGAACAGGGCGACCGACAGCCCGATGCGCACGGTCAAGGCATTGACCGTCCTGTTCGTGCCGCCCTTGTCCTTCATCAGGTACACCAGGGCCGAGCCCAGGCTTGCCAATATGCCGATGAAGGCCAGCACGACGATGATGCGCATTTTTAGTCTCCTCCTCCGTTGAACGGAAATTATTGCAGACATGGCGCGACCGCATTCTCTCCGGCTGACCGTGGCGGCCCTGGTGCTGCTGGGCGTCGCCGTGGCGATACTGGCCTCGCTGGGACGCTGGCAACTGCACCGCGCCGACGAGCGCCGCGCCACGCTGGCGGCGATCGAGGCCGGCCGGGCCCGCGCGCCGGTGCGGCTGGCCGGTGACACGCCCGTCGGAGAACTGGCTGCGTGGCGTCCGGCGCAGGCCCGGGGCACCTGGCTGCCTGGACTGAACGTGCTGCTGGAAAACCGCAACCAGGGCGGGCGTCCCGGCTACTGGCTGGCCACGCCGCTGCTGCTCGAGCCGGCCTCGCGCCGCGCGGTGCTGGTGCTGCGCGGCTGGCTGCCGCGCCCCTTGGATGGCAGTCCGCCCGTGTTGCCCGCGACCCCCGCCGGCGTGCAGCAGGTCGCCGGCGAACTGGCGACCCGCGTGCCGCGTCTGTTCGAACTGTGGTCGTTCGGCCAGCCGCGCGCCGCCTTGCCCGCCGCGCTGCCGGCGGACGGCCTCACGCCCGCGGTGCAGAATCTCGACCTGGACGCCTATGCGCAAGCCACGGGCCTGGCGCTGCTGCCGGCCGTGCTGATGCAGACCCGGGGCGACGACGCGTTGGTGCGCGACTGGCCGCAACCTTCCACCGACTACGACAAGAACCTGGGCTACGCCATGCAGTGGTTTTCGTTCGCGGCCATCGCGGCGATCGCGTGGCTGGTGGTGGCCGTGCGCGCCTGGCGGCGCGCGGGGCGGCCCGCGCGGCGCTCCCAATCCTGAAACCGGGTCTTCAACGATGACGACAAGTTCTCAATCTCCCCGTCCCGCCGGCAAGCGGTCGCTGTTGCCGCTCGTGCTCGTGTTCCTGTGCGCGCTGGCGCCCATCGTCGCGGCCTTCGTCGTGTACTACAACCCGCAGTGGTGGCCGCAGGACTCTAGCAATTACGGCGCGCTGCTCGAGCCGCAACGGCCCGCGCCGCCGCCGGCCGAACTGACGCTGACCACGCTGGACGGCCAGCCCTTCGACCTGCGCAGCCTGCGCGGCAAATGGGTGCTGATGAGCGTGGACCAGGCCCAGTGTCCCGAGTCGTGCGCGCGCAAGCTTTTCGTGGCGCGCAACAGCCACGCCAGCCAGGGCAGGAACGTCGACCGCGTCGCGCGCGTGTGGTTCATCACCGACGACGCTCCGGTTCCGGACAAGGTGCTCGAAGCCTACAAGGGCACGGTGATGGTGCGCGGCCAGCCCGAGCAGTTGCGCCGCTTTCTGCTGGGCAACCAGGCGGCCGACGCAGATGCCTTGCGGGCGCCGATCTGGATGATGGACCCGTTGGGCAACCTGATGATGCAGTTCCCGGCCGATGCCGATGGCGTCCAGGTTCGCAAGGACTTGAGCAAGCTTCTGTACAACTCGCGCATCGGCTGAATAGATGTCACACGACCGCATCACGCTGCGTTATCGCAAGCTGGTATTCCTTACCTGGTTCCTGACGCTGGACCTCATCATGTTCGGCGCGTTCGTGCGCCTCACCGATTCGGGCCTGGGCTGCCCCGACTGGCCGGGCTGCTATGGCAGCATCACGCCGTTGGGCGCGATGGGAGACATCCACGAAGCCTCGCAGGCCATGCCGTTCGGGCCCGTCACGCTGTCCAAAGCCTGGATCGAGATGATCCACCGCTACGTGGGCGCGGCGCTGGGCATGCTGATCATCGCCATCGTGTACATGGCCTGGCGGCATCGCGCTCGGCTGGGCCATTCGCCCGCGCTGGCCATCGGCACGCTGGTGGCGGTGTGCGTGCAGGGCGCCTTCGGCGCATGGACCGTCACGCACCGCCTGATGCCCGCGGTGGTGACGGCGCACCTGGTGGGCGGGCTGCTCGTGCTGGGCCTCATGACCTGGCTGGCCGCGCGCGAACGGCCGCACGCCGCCCTCAGCGCCGCCGCCGCCCGTTGGCGGCCATGGATGCGGGGCGGCCTGTTGCTGCTGCTGATCCAGGTCACGCTGGGCGGCTGGGTCAGCACCAACTATGCCGCATTGGCCTGCATGGATTTCCCCACCTGCCATGGCGTGTGGATTCCCGAGATGGACTTCCATGGCGGCTTCTCGGTCATCCGCGGGCTGGGCGAGCTGCCTTCCGGCGAGATGATCTCGCAGCACGCGCTGACGGCCATCCACTGGGTGCACCGCAATTTCGCGTTCGTGGTCTTCGTGTACATGGGTATCCTGGCGTCGCGCCTGCGGGCGGAGCCCGGCCTGCGCGGGCCCGCGACCCTGCTGCTGGCGCTGCTGCTGGCGCAACTGGTGACCGGCCTGACCACCATCTTCTTCCAGTGGCCGCTGCTGATCGCGGTGCTGCACAACGGCGGCGCGGCGGGACTGGCCCTGGCCAGCGTGGTGATCCTGGTGCGCCTGGGCTCGGCCGGAGGCCGGCCGGTGGAGGCGGCATGACGGGCGGGCCGCCCCTGCGCCGGCCCATGCCGGCCAGCGCCGCCCCATGCCGGCCAGCCTCGCGGCGCATTCACGCCGCGCCGGGTCGACCCCGGCGGGCAATCCGTGAGCAGGTAAAATGCCGCCTATGAGTATCGCTGTCGCTTCCTCCCCCGGACTGCTGCGCCAATACCTCGTGCTGACCAAGCCGCGGGTGACGCAGCTGGCTGTCTTCTGCGCGGTCATCGGCATGTTCCTGGCCACGCCGGGCCTGCCGCCGCTGGATCGCGTGGCGTTCGCCACGCTGGGCATCTGGCTGCTGGCCGCCGCCGCTTTCGCCATCAACTGCCTTATCGAGCAGGAAGTGGATTCGCGCATGCTGCGCACGGCCCGCCGCGCCACCGCGCAGGGCACCATCTCGTCGGCCCAGGTGCTGGGCCTGTCCGGCCTGCTGGGCGGCGCCGGCATGCTGGTGCTGTATCACCTGGTCAACCCGCTGACCATGTGGCTGACCTTCGCCACCTTCGTGGGCTACGCCATCGTCTACACCGTCATCCTCAAGCCGCGCACGCCGCAGAACATCGTCATCGGCGGGCTGTCCGGCGCGATGCCGCCGGCGCTGGGCTGGGCGGCCGTGGCCGGCTCGGTTCCGGCCGAGGCCTGGGTGCTGGTGCTGATCATCTTCGTCTGGACCCCGCCGCACTTCTGGGCGCTGGCGCTTTACCGCAATCACGACTACGCCAAGGCCGGCCTGCCGATGCTGCCGATCACGCACGGGCAGGCCTTCACGCAACTGCAGATCCTGCTGTACAGCGTGGCGCTGCTGGCCACCACCATGCTGCCCTACGTCATCCGCATGAGCGGCGTGGTGTACCTGGTCAGCGCGTTGGCGCTGGGCCTCGTGTTCCTGTCGTATGCGTGGCGCCTGTACCGCCAGTACAGCGACGCGCTGGCCCGCAGCATGTTCCGCTTTTCCATCGTCTACCTGTCGCTGCTGTTCGGCGCCCTGCTGGTGGACCACTGGATCGGCCTGCTGCGCTGATCCGGCCATTGCCCGGAGGTTCGTTTTCCATGTCTGCGTCATTCACCCGCCGCCGCCTGCTGCGCGGATGCGCCGCCGCCGCGGCCGTCGTGGCCCTGGCCGCCTGCGGCGAGAGCCCGCCGAAATTCAAGGGCAGCGACATCACGGGCACGCACCTGGGCAAGGGCCTGGCGCTGACCGACCATAACGGCCAGGCGCGCACCCTGCAGGACTTCTCGGGCAAGGTGCAGGTGGTGTTCTTCGGGTTCACGCAGTGTCCCGATGTGTGCCCCACGACGCTGGCCGAGTTGTCTCAAGTCATGACCAAGCTGGGGGCCGACGCCGAGCGCGTGCAGGTGCTGCTGATCAGCGTGGATCCCGAGCGCGACACGCCCGAGATCCTGAAGCAGTACGTCACCACGTTCGATCCGCGTTTCCTGGCGCTGACCGGCACGCCCGACCAGATCCGCCAGGCGGCCGCTTCGTTCAAGGCGTACTACGCCAAGGTGCCCCGGCCCGACGGCGACTACACCATGGACCACACGGCTGCCTTCTATCTGCTGGACGTCAAGGGCGAAGCCCGCGTGCTGGCCAACAACAACATCGGCGCCGACAACTTGGCGCACGACATCAAGGCGCTGCTGTAGCCGCGCGCCACTGCAGGTAGGCGTCGAGCGCATCGGGCGGCAATTCGCCCGGGGCCACTTCCTTGCGGCGCCTGAAGATCATCAACGCATAAGGCTTGGCCAGGGCGGCCGCCTGCGGGCACAGGCGATGCTCGTCGCCCTGCGACGGCGAGCGCGCCCGCCAATAGTTGATGGCCTCTTCCAACTGGGGCAGTGTGATGGGCTGGTCCATGGCCCATTGTCCCAGAATGCGCCGCGCGGCCGGACAGCCTTGCAAAGGGTCACTATCGCAACACGCCGAAATGGCGAGTGGGTGCTATACCACCTTCCCGTATGTATCGTGGGAACCCTTGCATGAACCCTTCGCAAACGAGCCTCCGGAATGCCGCGCCGCGCCGCGGCCTGCACCCGCTGATCGCCACCGCGGCGGTCTCTGTCATCGTGCTCTGCGCCGTTGCCGTGGCCGCCATGCTGGGCTGGCTGCCCGGCACGTCGGCCGACACCGCGCCCGCACTGGCCGAGCGCGAGGATGCGCAACAGACCGCGCCCGAGGCGCGCGCAGGGGCGGCAGGGCCGCAGCAGGCGCCGGCTCCGGCGGTGGGCGCCAAGCCGCGGCAACAGGCGCAGGTGTCGCAACCCGCGCCGCCGTCCGCGGCGCCGGCACAGTGCGCGACGTGCGGCACGGTGGAGTCTGTGCGCGCGGTGCAGGTGCCCGCGGAAAGCAGCGGCAGCAACATCGTCGGCACGGTGGCCGGAGGAGTGGTCGGCGGCGTGGTGGGCAACCAGTTCGGCGGCGGCAGCGGACGCGATGCGCTGACGGTCTTGGGAGCCGTGGGGGGCGCTTTGGCAGGTCATGAAATCGAGCGTAATATCAGGTCGCAACAGACGGTGACGCGCCACGAGCTGACTGTGCGCATGAGCGACGGCAGCAGGCGCGTGTTCCGCAGCGCGCAGCCTTTCCCGTATGCATCCGGCGATCCGGTGCGCGTCGAGAACGATCAAGTGTTGCCGCGCTGACCCGCACCTGCCGAAGGAGACCGCATGACCGACTCGACCACCAATCCGTTCGTCCTGCCAGGCATGGGCCAAAGCTCCGATCTGTCCGGCAACCCCTTGTTGGCCAGCATGGAAATGATGCGTCAGGCCTGGGCCGGACTGGCCGGGCCCGGGGGCCTCGCGCAGTCGCTGCCCACCGCGCTGCCGATGAACCTCGAAGAGTTCGAACGCCGCATCGCCGAACTGCGCGCAGTCGAAAGCTGGCTGCGCATGAATCTGTCCATGCTCAGCAGCACCATCCAGGGCATGGAGGTGCAGCGTTCCACCATCGCTACGCTGCGCTCCTTCGTCGACAGGGTGTCTTCCATGGACACCGGCGCGGCGCCGGAGGCCGGGCAACCCACTCCGCTGGAAATCGCGCTGGGCCTGAAGCCCGCGCCGAAGGACAGTACCGCCCCGGTGTCCCGCGACTCCTCTGCCGACGCGCCGTCGGCCAAACCCGAAGCCGCGCAGGCCGGTGAGCCCGGCGCGCACGAGGGTCTGGACAACGCCGCGCTCTCGGCGTCCCAGGCATGGTGGAGCCTGTTGCAGCAGCAGTTCAACAACATCGCCGCCGCCACGGCCGCCAGCATGCCGGCCATGCCGGGCATGCCCGGTGCGGCGCCGGGTGGCGCGGACGCCCGCGCGGGCGAGCCGTCGCAGGCGGCCGCGCCAGGCCATGCCGCCACGCCGGATGCGCCGTCGCGCGCCGCCCAAAGCCGCTCGGCCGGCGCACCCGCCAAGCCTGCCAAGACCGCGAAGAAAGCCGCCGCCAAGCGCGCCCCCACGGCGCGCAAGGCGGCCACGCCCAAGCCCCCGGCCGACAAATCCTGACCCTGTATCCTCCGCAAGCGGGCGCCCCGGGCGCCCGCAGTCTTTCCTTTCTCGGTATTACATCCCCATGCTCAACGTAGTCATCCTCGCCGCCGGACTGGGCAAACGCATGCAGTCCGATCTTCCCAAGGTATTGCACACGCTGGCGGGCAAGCCGATGCTGGCCCACGTACTGGACAGCGCGCGACAGCTCGATCCGGCGCGCATCATCGTGGTGGTCGGCCATGGCGCCGATCGCGTGCGCGGCGCCTTCGAAGGCCATCCCGGCGTGCATTTCGCCTTGCAGCAGCCGCAGCAAGGCACCGGCCACGCCGTGCAGCAGGCGGTGCCCCAATTGCTGGAAGGCGACGGGCAGGATGACGTCACGCTGGTGCTTTACGGCGACGTGCCTCTCGTCCAGCCCGACACGCTGCAGCGCCTGCTGCAGGCGCGCGGCCAGGGCGCGGCCGTACTGACCGAAGTGCTGGAAGACGCCACCGGCTACGGACGCATCGTGCGCGACGCGCAGGGCAACGTGCACCGCATCGTCGAACACAAGGACGCCACCGAAGGCGAGCGGCTGATACGCGAAGTCAATACGGGCATTCTTGCCGCCCCCACCGCGCGCCTGAAAGACTGGCTCGGCCGCATCGACAACAAGAACGCGCAGGGCGAGTATTACCTGACCGACGTGGTCGGCCTGGCCGTGGCCGACGGCGTGCCGGTCGGCGCGGCCCAGCCGTCCGCATCGTGGGAGACCCTGGGCGTCAACAGCCGCGTGCAGCAGGCCGCGCTTGAGCGCAGCTGGCAGCGCGAACAGGCGCGCAGACAACTCGAGGCCGGCGTCACGCTGGCCGATCCGGAACGCTTCGACGTGCGCGGCACGCTGCGCTGCGGCCGCGACGTGTTCATCGACGTGGGCTGCGTGTTCGAGGGCAAGGTCGAGCTGGCGGATGGCGTGCGCGTGGGCCCGCATTGCGTGCTGCGCGACGTCACGGTGCAGGCCGGCACGCACATCGAGGCCTATAGTCATCTGCAGGAAGCCGCGGTGGGCGGCGATGCGCGCATCGGCCCGTATGCCCGCCTGCGCCCCGGCGCGCAGCTGCACGACCGCGTGCACGTCGGCAATTTTGTCGAAGTGAAGAACAGTGTGCTGGCCGCGGACAGCAAGGCCAACCACTTGGCCTACGTGGGCGATGCCGACGTGGGCGAGCGTGTCAATATCGGCGCGGGCACCATCACCTGCAACTACGACGGGGCCAACAAGCATCGCACCGTCATCGAGGACGACGCGTTCATCGGCTCGGACACCCAGCTGGTGGCGCCGGTGCGCGTGGGCCGCGGCGCCACGCTGGGCGCCGGCACTACCCTGACCACCGATGCGCCCGCCGGCAAACTGACCGTCTCGCGTGCGCGCCAGACCACCATCGAAGGCTGGCAGCGGCCCGTCAAGCAGAAGAAGTCATGAGGCGGCAGGGGCGTCCATGGGGCGCATGCCGGGGCGCGGCATCGGGTCGGTCCGACCATGCATGGCGGCGGGCGCGGCAATGAGCGCCTCTTCCGATTCCGCTTCGTCCGCCGCCGCGGCGCCCGATGGGTTGCCGGCGCCGCGCCGCTACTGGGCGGCCGCCACCATCCTGATCAGTCTCAGCCTGGCGGTGCTGGACGCCTCCATCGTCAACGTCGCGCTGCCCAGCATCGCGGTCGACCTCGATGCGCCGCCGTCGCGCGCGGTATGGGTCTCCAACGCCTACAGCGTCTCCATCGTGATGCTGCTGCTGCCCATGTCGGCCATCGCCGAGCGCGTCGGCTTCCGCCGCATGTACGCGTTCGGCGTGGTGATGTTCACGCTGGCCTCGCTGGGCTGCGCACTGGCCGGCTCGCTGTGGGAGCTCAGCCTGGCCCGCGTCGTGCAGGGCATCGGGGCCGCCACGCTGATGTGCATGTTCGGCGGCATGGTGCGCAACATCTATCCGGCCCACATGTTGGGGCGGGGCATCAGTTTCAATTCCATCACCGTCGCGGTCATGTCGGTCGTCGGGCCCACCATCGGCTCGCTGATACTGACCGTTGCGCCATGGCGCTGGATCTTCGCGGTCAACCTGCCCATCGGCATCGCCATCATGTTCGGCCTGCGCTTCCTGCCCGAGGTGCCGCGCAATCGCGCGCCGATGGACTGGATCAGCGCGCTGCTGGTCATGCCGACGCTGGGCGTCTTCATCCTGGGCATCGACTACCTGGGCCATGACCTGCTGGGCGGCATTGGGCTGGTCGCCATCTCCATCGCCGCGGGCCTGCTGCTGCTGCGCCGGGCGCGCGGCCAGGAGGCGCCGCTGGTGCCGGTGGACCTGCTGCGCATCCGCACCATCGCCTTCGCGGTGGCGGCCTCCGCCTCCACCTTCGCCGCGCAGATGGCGGCGTACGTTTCGCTGCCGTTCTACTTCCAGCAGGTGCTGGGCAAGCCGCACCTCGAAGTCGGCATATTGATGGCGGCGTGGCCGGCGGGCACGGTCCTGGTCGCGCCCATCGCGGGCCGGCTGTCCGATCGCTATTCCGCTGCGAACCTCAGCGGCGCCGGAGCGGCCGCCATGGTGGTGGGCCTGGTGTGGCTGGCGATGCTGCCGCTGCAGTCGCCCAATGCCTGGATCATGGCCGGCATGTTCGTGGTCGGGCTGGGTTTCGGTCTTTTCCAGACGCCCAACAATCGCGCCCTGCTTTCCTCGGCGCCCCTGCGGCGCAGCGGTGCGGCGGGCGGGCTGCAGGCCACCACGCGGGTGTTCGGCCAGAGCTTCGGCACGGCAATGGTGGCGGTGGCCTTCGCGGTGCTGCCGGCGCACGGGCCGACCATCGCGCTGGCGATGGCGGCCCTATGCGCCGCGGCCGCGGTGGCGGTAAATACGGTAAGGTCGGCCCGGCTGTCCGAGGCGCGGTGATGACTCGGCGCTGTCAGCACCGCCTTCTATAATCAGGCGCCACGGCGGCGCCTGTCGCGCCTGCCGATTCTAGGGTTCCTCGCATGAAAATCACCGTGATCGGTACCGGCTACGTGGGCTTGGTCACCGGCGCCTGCCTGGCCGAAATGGGCAACCAGGTGCTCTGCCTGGACACCGACGCAGCCAAGGTCGAAATGCTGCGCCAGGGATCCATCCCTATCTACGAGCCCGGGCTGGACGAGCTGGTCTCGCGCAACGCGTCGGGCGGCCGGCTGCGCTTCACGACCGACGTGGCGGAGAGCGTGGCCTTCGGCGACCTGCAATTCATCGCCGTCGGCACCCCGCCGGGCGAGGACGGCTCCGCCGACCTGAGCTATGTGCTTGCGGCTGCGCGCAACATCGGGCGCCACATGACCGGCCGCAAGGTGGTGATCGACAAGTCCACGGTGCCCGTGGGCACGGGCGACAAGGTGCGCGAGGCCGTCGCGCAAGAGCTGGCCGCGCGCGGCGTCGACATTCCGTTCAGCGTCGCGTCCAATCCCGAGTTCCTGAAGGAAGGCGCGGCGATCAAGGACTTCATGGGGCCCGACCGCATCGTCGTCGGCGCCGATGACGAATACACCATCGGCATCATGCGCCGCCTGTACGCGCCGTTCCAGCGCACCCACGAGCGGCTGATGGTGATGGACGTGCGCTCCGCCGAACTGACCAAATACGCCGCCAACGCCATGCTGGCCACCCGCATCTCTTTCATGAACGAGATGGCGAACCTTGCCGAAGCGTTGGGCGCGGACATCGAACACGTGCGCCGCGGCATCGGCGCCGATCCGCGCATCGGCTATCACTTCCTGTACCCTGGCGTGGGCTATGGCGGTTCGTGCTTCCCCAAGGACGTGCAGGCGCTCGAACGCATGGCGGCCCAGCACGACGTGCCCATGCGCGTCATCAGCGCGGTCGAGCAGGCCAACGACGTGCAGAAGCACAGGCTGTCCGACAAGGTGGTGGCGCGTTTCGGCGAAGACCTGTCCGGCCGCACGTTCGCGCTGTGGGGCCTGGCGTTCAAGCCCAACACCGACGACATGCGCGAGGCGCCGAGCCTGGTCACCATCGCCGACCTCACCGCGCGCGGCGCGCGCGTGCGCGCATACGACCCCGTGGCCATGCCGCAGGCCGCGCGGTCGCTGGACGGCAACGCCTCGGTCACGCTGGTGGACGACATGTACCAGGCGCTGCAGGACGCGGACGCGCTGCTCATCGTCACAGAGTGGAAGGTGTTCCGCGCGCCCGACATGGGCCGCATCAAGGCGATGCTGAAAGCCCCCGTCATCTTCGACGGCCGCAACCTGTACGAACCGCTGGACATGGCCGAGCAGGACTTCGAGTACCGGGGCATCGGCCGCGCATGAGAATCCTGCAGCTCAACTTCGAGCGCGACTGGCGCGGCGGCGAGCGCCAGACCATGTTCTGCATGCATGCCTTCCGCGAGGCCGGCCACCAGGTCGAGCTGCTGGCGCGCGAGGGCTTCCCGCTGGCGCAACGCGCCGCGGCCGATGGCTTCACCGTCCATACCCGGCGCAAGCCCATCGCCATGGGCGCTTTCCTCGCGCTGCATGGGCGCAGCTACGACATCCTGCACTGCCAGACGGCCAACACGCTGAGCTGGGCCGTGGGCGCCAAATGGCTGTATCGCCGGCCGCTGGCATTCTCGCGCCGCACTGCCATGCCCGTGGTGCGGCGCCAGGCCGCCACGGCGTTCAAATGGCGGCATGCCGACCTGCTGGCCACGGTCAGCGAAAGCGCCGCCGAAGAGCCGCGGCGCCTGGGCGCGCATCCCATCGTCGTGCACAGCGCCGTGCCGGACCCGCTGCCGCCCGATCCCGCGCGGCTGTCCGCGTTCTCCGCCGAGCATGGGCTGGCGGGTCGCCGCGTCATCATGACCGCGGCCTCGCTGACGCGCGAGAAAGACCCCGAGACGCTGATCCGCGCCGTGGCTTCGCTGGCGCAGCGGCGGCAGGACTTCGTGCTGGTACACATGGGGGCCGATGGTCCCCTGCGTCCGGCCGCCGAACGCCTGGTCGACAGCCTGGGCGTGCAACCGTATTACCGCTATGTCGGCTTCCAGCATCATCCCGAGGGCCTGTATCCGCTGGCCGACGTGTTCGTGCTGACCTCGCGCGAGGAAGGCCTGAGCACCAGCGTGCTCGATGCGTTCCTGCGCGAAGTGCCCGTGGTCTCCACCGATGCCGGAGGCCAGAAGGAAAGCCTGGCCGACGGCCGCGGGATCCTGTGCCGCATCGGCGACCACGAGGCCGTGGCGGCGGGCATCGACCGCATGCTGCGCGACGAGGCGCTGCGGCGCGAGGCCGCGCTGCGCGCACGCGATTACGCGCAGCGCGAGCACAGCATCCGCGAGATGGGCCGGCGCTATCTGTCGCTGTACCAGGAACTGCTGGAGAGCAAAGATGGCCGACATTGAGTCCACCACCCGGCCGCGCCTGTCGGTCATCATCATCACCCTGAACGAAAGCCGCCACATCGGCGCCTGCCTCGACTCGGTTGCCTTCGCCGACGAGATCATCGTGGTCGATTCCGGCAGCACCGATGGCACCTGCGACATCGCGCGGGCGCGCGGCGGGCATGTCCACGTGCACGTCACGGCTGACTGGCCCGGCTTCGGCCCGCAGAAGAACCGCGCGCTGGACCTGGCCACCGGAGATTGGGTGCTGTCTCTGGATGCCGACGAACGGGTCACGCCGGAACTGGCGGCGGAGATCCAGGCCACCATGGCCGCGCCCAACAGCGAGGCCTACAACGTGGCGCGCCTGTCCGAATTCGAAGGCCGCCAGATGCGCCATTCCGGCTGGTGGCCCGATCACGTGCTGCGGCTGTTCCGCCGCGGCAGTGCGCGCTTCACCGATGCGGCCGTGCACGAGAAGGTGAAGACGGACGCAAAGCCCGGCGTGCTGCGGGGGCACCTGCTGCATTATCCGTACGCCAGCATCGAGGCCCTGCTGGCCAAGGTGAACCGGTATTCGTCGGACGCCGCGCTGATGATGTACCGGCGCGGCAAGCGCACCACGCCGCTGGGCGCGTTCGGCCATGGCTTCTGGACCTTCGTGCGCATCTACGTGATGCGCCGCGGCTTTCTGGATGGCCGCCAGGGGCTGATCGTGGCGTGTGCCGGCGCGTCGGGCAGCTTCTTTCGCTATGCCAAGCTTATGGCGTTGCAGCGGCGCGCCGAGACGGGCGAGAAGTTCTAGGCCGGACTGGGGCCCGGACCCACCGGCACGCGCGTCTCGAACTTCGCCCGATGAATCGAGAAGAACGTACGCACATTGCGCACGTTGGCATGGCTGGCAAATACCCGGTGGGCCAAGGCATGATAGGCCGGCATGTCGGCCACCTGCACCATCAGCACGAAGTCCGGGCCCGGCGACACCCGATAACACTGCATGACCGCCGGTTCGGCTTGCACCAGCTCTTCGAAGACATCCAGCGCTTCGGCCGCCTGCACGTCCAGCGTGATCTCGACGATGGCCGTCAGCGCATTGCCCAGCCGCGCCGGATCCACAATGGCCACCTGCCGCGCGATGACGCCCGACTCGACCAGGCGTCGCACGCGGCGCAGACAGGTGGGGGGCGAGGCATGCACACGCTCGGCCAGTTCCTGATTCGTCAACGAGCAGTCCTGCTGCATCAGTTCGAGGATGCGCACGTCCAGGTCGTCGAGGGCGATGACAGAGGGCGATGTCTGCATGATTCATCCATTTATGTGCAATGAAATGGAAGAATATTTGATCACGATTGTGTAAGAAAATAAACTTCCAAATATCCGCCGATTAAGAAATCCGATTTCTTAATCGTGCAGGCACAATGCCGGCAAAGTCCTTTCCAGGAGATATTCCATGTGCGGCATCGTCGGCGCCGTCGCCCAGCGCGACATCACCCCCATCCTCATCGAAGGCCTGAAGCGCCTGGAGTATCGCGGCTACGACTCCTGCGGCGTAGCCCTTTACATGGACGGCAACCTGCGCCGCACGCGCAGCACCAAGCGCGTGGCGGAACTGGCCGAACAGGTCGCGCAGGACAAGCTGTCGGGCTTCACCGGCATCGCCCACACGCGCTGGGCCACGCATGGCGCCCCGGCCACGCACAATGCCCATCCCCATTTCTCGGCCATCGGCAAGGACGAGGCGCGTATCGCGCTGGTGCACAACGGCATCATCGAGAACCACGATGAACTGCGTGCCGAACTGCAAGCCGTGGGCTTCGTCTTCGAAAGCCAGACCGACACCGAGGTGATCGCCCACCTCGTCAACCACCTGTACCAGGGCGATCTGTTCGACGCCGTGCAGCAGGCCGTGCGTCGCCTGCAGGGCGCCTACGCCATTGCCGTTTTCTGCCGCGACGAGCCGCACCGCGTGGTGGGCGCGCGCCATGGCTCGCCGCTGGTGGTGGGCATCGGCCAGAACGAGAACTTCCTGGCCTCCGACGCCCTTGCGCTGGCCGGCACCACCGACCAGATCCTGTACCTGGAAGACGGCGACGTCGTCGACCTGCAGCTGTCGCGCGTGTGGGTCATCGACGCCGACGGCAGGCAGGTCGAGCGCAAAGTGCATTCGGTGCAGGTGCACACCGGCGAGGCCGAACTCGGCCCCTATCGCCACTTCATGCAGAAGGAAATCTTCGAGCAGCCGCGCGCCGTGGGCGACACGCTGCAGGACATCGAGACCGTTACGCCCGAACTGTTCGGCGACAACGCCTACAAGGTGTTCAAGGAAATCGACTCGCTGCTGATTCTGGCCTGCGGCACCAGCTACTACGCCGGCCTGACCGCGAAATACTGGATCGAGTCCGTGGCCCGCATTCCGGTGTCGGTCGAGATTGCCAGCGAATATCGCTATCGCGACAGCGTGCCCAATCCCAAGAGCCTGGTGGTGACCATCTCGCAGTCCGGCGAAACGGCGGATACGCTGGCCGCGCTGAAGCATGCGCGTTCCATGGGCATGAAGCACACGCTGACCGTGTGCAACGTGGCCACCAGCGCCATGGTGCGCGAATGCGAACTGGCCTACATCACGCGCGCCGGCGTGGAGATCGGCGTAGCGTCCACCAAGGCATTCACCACGCAGCTGACCGCGCTGTTCCTGCTGACGCTGGCGCTGGCCCAGACGCGCCGACTGCTGACGGACGAGCAAGAGGCCACGTGCCTGAAGGCGCTGCGCCATCTGCCGGCGGCGATCGGTTCGGTGCTGGCGCTCGAGCCCCAGATCATGGGCTGGGCGGACCGCTTCGCCACCAAGGAAAACGCGCTGTTCCTGGGGCGCGGCATGCATTACCCCATCGCCCTGGAAGGTGCGCTGAAGCTGAAAGAGATCAGCTATATCCACGCCGAGGCCTATCCCGCCGGCGAGCTGAAGCACGGGCCGCTGGCGCTGGTGACCGAGCACATGCCCGTGGTGACCATTGCGCCGAACGATGCATTGCTGGAGAAGCTGAAGTCGAACATGCAGGAAGTGCGGGCGCGGGGCGGCGAGCTGTATGTGTTCGCGGACGCGGACAGCAAGATCGTCAATGGCGAAGGCATGCATGTGATCCGCATGCCCGAGCATTACGGGCTGCTGTCGCCGATACTGCATACGGTCCCGCTGCAGTTGCTTTCCTATCACACGGCGTGCGCGCGGGGGACCGATGTGGACAAGCCGCGGAATCTGGCGAAGAGCGTGACGGTGGAGTAAGGGAGCGCCGGTAGAAGGCTTTGAAAACGAGAAATAAAGTCGGCCGCGCGGAATAAAGTCGGTCTCAGCGCTACCGGCCGGCTTTTCGCGATTTTTGTCTCCCAGTTCACTGCTTCAACTTCGAAATGGAACGGGCCGTCAAAGCGGCCCTTTTTTGCGCTCCGGTGTATTGAGACCGAGGGCTCGTGCAACTTCCGCCCGGAGCGCGGCGCGCGTGGCGTGCGCAGGACGTTTCACAAGTTATAGGTTGTAGATCTCGAATACAACTTCAGACTTGTGGTTTGAGTTTACAATCTACATTGCGTATTTCGGTTTTACTAAGTATAATTTGTAAATCAGAAAAACAACGTGAGCCTTGTATGTCCGACTTCACCGTCCGCACGGCTGAGCAACTGCCAGCACTGCTTCAGGGCTTTCGCAGACAGGCTGGCCTGACCCAGGCGGATACGGCTATGCGCCTGGGCATCAGCCAGCAGGCCTTGTCTAATCTTGAGCGCCATGCCGACAAGGTTAGCGCCGACCGCCTGCTGGAGCTCCTGAGCATCCTGGGCGTCGAGCTCGTGCTGCGCAAGACCGGCAGCGAATCGCCGTCGCCCAGGGCGTCGGCTGGCCCCAACTGGTGAGCGCATGGGTCGACGCTCACACACCCGTACCCAGAATCTCTGGATGAACGGCGAATTCGTTGGCACCTGGAGTGTGCAACCGCATGCCGGAGAAGTCCTGCAGTATGCCGACGGCTGGGTGGCTTCCGACCAGGGACGGCCGCTGTCGTTGTCCCTCCCCTTCACCCCGGGCAATCCGCCGCACCGTGGCGAAGCCGTGCGCACCTACTTCGAAAACCTGCTGCCGGACAGCAAAGAAATCCGCGAGCGCGTCGCACGTCGGTACCAGGCCGGCTCGACCAACGCGTTCGCCCTGCTGGCTGAAATCGGTCGGGACTGCGTCGGCGCGCTGCAGGTGGTGCCGGGCCCCGAAGCGCCGGACGGCGTTCAAGAGGTGAACGCGGTTCCGATGACCGACGCCGAGATTGCCCAGCTGCTTCGCAACACCCTTGCGCCAGGCCCTCTGGGCCGGGACGCCGCCGGGGATGAGGACATCCGCATCTCCATTGCCGGAGCACAGGAAAAGTCGGCCTTGCTCTGGTACGACGGTCGGTGGTGCCGGCCGCATGGCGCGACACCGACCACTCACATCTTCAAGCTGCCACTGGGCCTGGTCGCAAACATGAAGTTCAACATGAGCGAGTCGGTCGAAAACGAGTGGCTGTGCTCCGAAGTCCTGCGCGCCTACCAAATGCCTGTGGCGCGCACCGAGCCCCTGACGTTCGAGGACATGAAGGTGCTGGCGGTCGAGCGCTTCGACCGGATGTGGTGGGAGAACCTCGAGGGCAAGCGCTGGCTCATCCGGCTGCCGCAGGAAGACATGTGCCAGGCGACGGGAACTCCGCCGCATTTGAAGTACGAATCCGACGGCGGACCGGGTGTGCGCCAAATCATGAAGCTGTTGGGCACGTCGCGCGCTCCTGACCGCGACCGCCGCACGTTCTTCCAGGCCCAGGTCCTCTTCTGGATGCTGCGTGCCACGGATGGCCACGCGAAGAACTTCAGCATTTTCCTGCGCCAGGGTGGCACCTACGAACTCGCCCCGCTGTACGACGTGCTGTCGGCTTACCCCATCATCGGCAAGGGTGCGAATCAGCTGTCTCAGTACGACGCCAGGATGGCCATGGCCGTGCGCTCGAAAAACCCCCACTGGGTCATGCGCGACATCCTGCGTCGGCACTGGATTGCCGTGGGTACCGAGCATGGCGTAGTGAATCACGACGGTCAGGGGGTGGAGCATGTCCTCGACGACCTAGTGGCGCGCACGCCCGGGGTCGTGAAGACCGTCCGCGCGCTACTGCCGGCTGGATTCCCCATGCACGTGGCCGACTGCATCCTCAACGGCCTCCAAGATGCTGCCGACAAACTGGCAGGTTAGCGCCGGAGGCTCAGTCTGTTCTCGAGGCGTTGTCCCGTCTCAATTCTTTCGGCGCGCGGTTTTCCAGTCTCCCGCGGCGATGATCCGATCGGTTATCGCCGCGAAGGTCTCTTTGGCATGCAGTACCGCCGCCGTGCTGCTGCGCTCGCGCGAGCGCGCCGTCACCCATTCGATGCGCAGGTCGCGGATCGGGCAGGCCGATACGTAGCGCTGCATCAGCGGCTCGTGCACCGCCGAATAGGGCAGCACGGTGTAGCCGACGCCACGGCGGATCAAGTCGAACATCATGGCGATCATGTCCGCTTCCAAGACGGGTTCGACAGACAGATTGCGTTTGGCCATTGCGCGATCGACGATCAGCCGCAGACTGTTGGGATAAGCGGTAAGGATGAGCGGCCGGTCTGCCAGCCGGGCGATGTCCACCGCACGGCGCGGATCCAGTCTGGCCTCGGGCGGACCCACCCAGCACAGGCATTCGTTGGCAAGGGGGTGCACCTCGAACGGGTCGAGCGCTTCGAGGCTGGAGACCACGGCGATATCGATATCGCCTGCAGCCAATGCGTCGCGCATCGAGCGAGACGTGCCTTCGTGCACAGACAGGCGCACATTCGGGTATAGGGCATGGTATTGCGCGATGACGGGCGCAACCAGCATCTGCCGCAATGACGGGGGTGCCCCGATATGCAGCGGGCCGGTCGGCTGCTCGCCAACGGCCGTGACGGCGCCCTTTATTTCATCGGCCAGGTGCAACAGCATCGAAGCGCGCGTCAGCAAGACTTCGCCGGCCTCGGTCAGGTTCACGCCCCTTGCCTGGCGTTCGAACAAGTCCACCCCCAACTCTTCTTCCAGCAGTTTGATCTGCCGGCTTAGCGCGGATTGCGTGATCCAGGCCTTGGCGCTGGCAGCGGTCAGGCTGCGCGTATGCGCGACGTGGACGAAGTAGCGTAGCTGGCGAAGGTCCATCGGCGGTGGAGGGCAATACCGACCCATCTAATCCAGGAATATCAGGGATGAGAATTATACGTTTGTCGTAAGGGTGCACCTCCACTATCGTGCCAGGAAAGGAGGGCGCCCCCATGATTCATGAATACCGTACCTACACCATCGAGCCCGGTCAGCTCGACACCTATCTGGCGCTGGCCGAAAGCAAAGTCGTGCCGATCCGCAATGACGACTATGGCCTGCTGACGGCATTCTGGACCAGCGAATTCGGCGTGCTGAACCAGGTGCACCATATCTGGGAATACCAGTCCGTCGACCACCGCCAGCAGCTGCGCCACGAGTTGGCGCAGAACCGCCGCTGGTGCGATGAATTTCTTGCGGGCGCCTGGCCCACCATGCAAACCCAGGAAGTGCGGTTCATGCGGCCTCAGGGGCAGCTAGGCCAGATCGCCTCGCATAGCGCGTTCTACGAGCGGCGGATCTATCGCTGCCCGGCAGGCAAGTTCACCGACCTGGGCCTGGCGGTACAAGGTCGACCCCGCGATCCCGCCGCATCGCTGTTCGGAGTGTGGATCAGTGAATCGCCACAGCCCAACGAGGTCGTCGAGATCGTTGCATATCCCGATCTTCACAGCCGGCTGGCGGATCGGACGACCGCCGCGCCGCAACGCGATTGGCTGAGCCAGCACGCCGCCCTGCTTCAGCACGTGGAATCGACCATGCTGCTGCCGATCGGCATATCACCCGTGAAATAAACCAACAACTCATTCCTAGGAATCCAACGACCATGAGTGCCGTCAAGCAACTTAAGACCGTCTCGATTTCGGACGCCGAGATGCAGAAGAATCTTGCCCGCTTTTGCGAGCTGAAGCCGCAGTCCAGCTATTACAAGCACGATCAGGGGATTCCGCATGAAGCCTACGAGACCGTGACGGCAAAGACGCTGTACACGCTGATGGCACCGTCCAATACTGCCGGCCCGATGTCGGCCACACCGGCGGTGCTGTCGCAGGACAATCTATCGGTAATCATTGCCGAGTGCCCGCCGGGCGACAAGCCGATGCTGCATGCGCATTTCTTCACCGTGGAGCACTTCTTCTGCCTGAACGGGCGGTTCAAGGTGCGCTGGGGCGATGCCGGCGAGAACGAGCTGATGCTCGAGCCCTTCGACATGATCCGTGTGCCCCCTGGCGTGTGCCGCGACTTCACCAACGTAACGGACCAGACTGCGCATCTGCTGGTCTTTATTACCGGCAAGGGAGAAGCCGACTACAACGATATCGGCTTTGCCCCCGAAGAATCCAGAAGGTTCAAGGAACGCTTCGGCTCAGACGTCGCGGACAAGCTCGAGACGATAGGTTTCAGCTTCTTGAAGTGAGCCCTTCGCCCGGCCGCCGGCCCGCGGCGGCCCCTGCAACAGCTTCCACCCGCCCCGGAGCCGCCGCATGATCGAAATCGTCGTAAACAACCAACCCGTCCGCGTGACATCCGACGCAGACACCCCCTTGCTGTGGGTGCTGCGGGATGAACTGGGATTGACCGGAACCAAATTCGGCTGCGGCATGGCGCTGTGCGGGGCCTGCACAGTCCATGTGGATGACCAGGCCATGCGCGCATGCATCACGCCGGTGTCGGCCGTTGCCGGGCGTCGCATCGTGACCATCGAAGGCTTGTCGCAAGACAATTCCCACCCGGTCCAGCAGGCCTGGATCGCCGAGCAGGTGCCGCAGTGCGGCTACTGCCAATCGGGGCAGATCATGGGCGCGGCGGCGCTGTTGCGCAACACCCCCAAGCCCAGCGATGAACAGATCGAAGCTGTCATGAACGCCCATCTTTGCCGCTGCGGAACGTATCCGCGAGTGAAAGCCGCGGTCAAGCGCGTTGCCGCGGGAGGTTAATGATGATGATGCCAACCGCGCCCAGCGTATCGCGACGGGTATTCCTGAAGTTAACCGTAGCCGCAGGCGGCGGCATGCTGCTCTCGGCGACGGGCGTGACCGCGCCGCGCAACGGCGTTCCTGGGGCCGATCCGCACCGGGAGGCCGGTACGCCATTCACTGCATGGCTGAGACTGGACAATGAGGGGCGCGTGACCTTCATGATGAGCCAATCCGAAATGGGTCAGGGCGTTCATACCGGACTGAGCATGATCGTAGCGGAAGAGCTGGACGCCCGGTATGACCAGGTGCACTTCGAGCAGGCGCCCGTCACCGATGCGTTCTTCAACCCTCGCTACATTGGCGCGAATGGTGGGCAGGGCACGGGCGGCAGTTCATCGATCAGCCAGTTGGCGCCCGTGCTCCGTCATGCCTGCGCCTCGGTTCGCGACGTCTTGTTGCGCGCGGGAGCACAGCAGCTTCAGGTTCGGGCAGCAGAGTGCCAGACCGACGCGGGCTTTGTCATCCACACGCCATCTGGACGACGCGTGGGTTATGGCGCGCTGGCGCAGGCTGCGTCCAGGCTGCCTCTGCCGGATCAGCCTCGCCTGAAGGAACCGAAAGAGTTCAAGCTGTTGGGCACCGTCGTGCCGCGACGGGATATTCCGGCCAAGATCAATGGCCAGGCCGTGTTTGGCCTCGACGTCAAAGTGCCTGGCGCATTGGTCGCGCTGGTCGCGCGCTGTCCGGTGTTTGGCGGCACGCTTGGTCAGCTTGATTCCGACGCAGCGAGCAAGGTGCCTGGCGTACTGGCAGTGGTGCCGATCACCTCTGGCGTGGCGGTCGTGGCCGATTCCTTTTGGCATGCCAAAAAGGGCCGCGACGCGCTGCAGATCAGTTGGAACGCCACCCCCGATCCACGTTGGGATTCGGACGAGCTTTCCCGGACTTTCGAGCAACTGGCGACGATGCCTGGCATCTCCGCGCGCGACGAAGGCGACGTCGAACGCGCGCTCGCCGAGCTGCCGACCCGGCTGGATGCGGTCTACGAATCGCAGTACCTCGACCCTGCTCCCATGGAGCCGATGAACTGCACCGCATGGGTGCAAGACGATCGCTGCGAGATCTGGGCTCCCACCCAGTTCCAGTCCCGCGCGCTGAGTGCGGCACAGCGCATCACCGGCCTGCCTGCGGATCGCATCACCATCAACACCACCTACCTGGGCGGCGGCTTTGGCAGGCGGTTCTATCACGACTATGTGGATGAGGCGGTCGAGGTGAGCAAGGCCGTGGGTCGGCCGGTGAAGGTCATGCGCACCCGCGAAGATGACATGACCCACAGCTTCTACCGGCCCGCCAGCTACAACCGGATTTCCGCGGCCCTGGACGCGGACGGCCGCATCGCCGCGTGGCACCATCGGGCGGTGTCCAGTTCGATCCTGAAGCGCTTGTGGCCCGAGCGCATCAACCCCAAGACGGGCCTTGACGCGACCGCCGGCCACGAGGCGGCCAATCTGCTCTACGACATTCCCAACTACCGATTCGATTGGGTTCCAACCGAATCGCCGGTGCCCGTGGGCATCTGGCGGTCGGTCGGCGATTCGCAGAACACGTTCGTTACGCAGTCGTTCATCGATGAACTTGCCCATGCCGCCGGACGCGATCCGCTGGAATTCCGCCGCTCTCACCTTGGCGACAAGCCGGGCGCAGCGCGATTGCGCGCCGTGCTGGACATGGTGGCCGAGAAGGCTGGCTGGGGCACCCCTTTGCCCCCGGGCCGGCATCGAGGGATTGCCGCGGTTCAGTGCTACGGAGCCTATGCCGCTCAAGTCGCGGAAGTCTCGGTGTCGGGCGATGGCCAGATCGTCGTACACCGCATCGTGGCCGGATTGGACTGCGGTTGGGTCACCAGCCCCGATCTCGTCCGCCAGCAAGCGGAAGGCGGCATCATGTTTGGCTTATCGGCGGCGCTCAGCGAGGCGATCACCATCAAGGGCGGCGCGGTCGAGCAGAGCAATTTTCACCAGTATTCCACCCTGCGCATGAGCCAGATGCCTGTAGTGGAGTTCCACTTGATGCCCAGCGAAATGCCGCCACTGTCGGTGGGCGAACCTGCCGGCGTGCCCTGCGTGGCACCCGCCGTGGCCAATGCGGTGTTTGCCGCGACGGGCGTGCGGATGCGGTCGATGCCCTTTTCGCGCCATACCCTGAAACCCGCATGATCTTCGCACCCATAACGAGAGAGACAACGAGAGAGACACGCCATGACGAATCCCTTCCGCATACTGCTGGCCTTGTTCGGCCTGGCCATCGGGCTGGCGCCCGGGCATGCTCCGGCGCAGGATTGGCCCGCCAAACCGGTAACCCTGGTTATTCCGTTCCCACCTGGCAACACGGCGGACCTGGTTGCCCGCGCACTGCAGGATCCGTTGGGCAAGGCGCTGGGGCAAGCCATCATCGTGGATAACAAGCCGGGAGCTGGCGGCAATATCGCCGTGCAGAACGTCGCGCGCGCGCCCAGCGACGGCTATACGCTGCTATTGACGACTGGATCGCCACTGGTGATCAACCCCGCGCTGTACCGCGATCTGCCTTTCGACGCCGAGCGGGATTTCGCGCCGGTGGCGATCATCGGTTCCATTCCCATGGTACTGATCGCGCGCAATAGCCTGCCCGTGAATTCGATGGCGGAATTTCTGAGCTACACGCGCCAGAACGAGTTCAGCCTTACGTACGCCTCGGTCGGCCAGGGGACGTTCACGCACCTGGGTATGGAGCTGTTCACGCGCGCTGCGGGACTGGATTTGACGCATTCTCCATACAAGGGCGCAAGCGCTGCTCATCTGGACCTGATAGGCGGGCGAGTCGATTTCATGTTCGACAGTGTGGCATCGTCCAACGCCTTGCTTAAAGGGGGGCGGGTGAAGGCGCTGGCGGTCACTTCGCCTCAACGTTCGCCCTTCCTGCCGGACGTGCCGACCATGGTGGAAAGCGCTGACGACAGCCTGGCCGACTTCGAAGTCACCGTCTGGACCGGCCTGTTCGCACCCGCCGGCACACCCGCCGAGGTAGTGACTCGTCTTAACCGGGAAATCGGCGTACTGCTGCGTTCGCCGGCGTTTACCGAACAACTCGCCCAGCAATTCATTCGCGCCGACACCCCGCTGACGCCGGAGCAGTTCGAGCAGCGAGTGCAATCGGACCGCGCGCGCTGGATGGGCCTGAGCCGCAACATCAACCTGGCACTGCAATGAGAGAAAAGACCGCAGATTTCGGGGCACTGGGCGATATCTACGCCGGCCTGGGAGAAAACGACATCTTCCACCGAACGGTGGTGTCGCCCCAGGACAAGCTGTTGATGCGCATCCCGGCAGTGCTGGGCGCCGGACATACGGGCGTGCTTTACCAGGAAGCCGTCGAGGCCGCGCTGCAAGATGGGTTGAGCGCGGTGGCGGCCGAAGACCTGATCATTCATCTGGCTTCGTATGTGGGCCTGGCGCGCGCGTTCGACGCCATGGCGGTGTTGCATACCGTACTGCGCGCGCGCGGCCGCGCCGACGGCATCGGCACATCGCGCAGCGCCTTGGCGTCGATGCCGCTGGCCGACCGGTTCGAGCAGGGCATTGCCCAGTATGCGCAGCTGGACGGGCCACGTGCGCAGGCGCAGCTGGCCTACTACAGCGACTTGTCGGCGGAATACTATCGGCACGTAATGGGCATGTTCGGCTGCACTTTCGGTCGCGAGTCGTTTACCGTGCGCGAGCGCGAGATCGCCACAGTGGCCGTGCTGAGCGCCATGGGAACCGCCCACAGGCAGCTTGCCTTTCACAGCCGGGTGGCGCTGGAGCAAGGCGTGTCCCGCGAAGCGCTAGCCGAGGTGCTGTTGTACGTGCAACTGTATGCGGGGCTGCCTGCCGCCAATAATGCGGCCGCGATCATGCTCGACGTGGTGACTGGATCTGGATTCGCCCCACTTCCGCGGACGGGTTAGTTCGGACACCTCGCGGTGTCTGCGTCCACGTTTGAGCGTGAGCCCACGCGACCAATAATCGAGCGCATGGTCGGATGCGCCATGCCGATGCCGACGCCGTCGAACAACGCGCTTGCGCGGCAACCATCAGTCTTCGGGGACATAGATCATCCGGCCGTCTTCCAGCCTGTAGGTCACGCCTGCTCGCGCGCCTTGTCCCTCGCCCACTTCGCCGCTGGCTTCGTAACGGGTCAGTTCCTGGCCGTTCTTGATGGTGATGCGCATGTCGGCTTCGCCCGGATTCTCCACCACCACGACTTTGTCCTGCGAGAAGGGGTTGAGAGGATTCTGGGCGATCACCACCATAAGCATGCCGATGATGACCAGGAATAGATCGATCAGGTTGACGACCGACAGCATTGGATCGTTGGCTTCGTCCTCGTCCAGGAAACGCATCACGCAACCTCCTGCCGTTGGCGTTCAATCCGGCGCAGGTCCTGCAACAGCCAGCGCCGCCGCACCGTCAGGATGAAAAAGCAGATGCTGGCCGCCAGCAGCGCCAGGATCACCGCCGAGAAAGCCGCCACCATGTTCTTGCCGACCGCTGCGCCATTGCTGCTGCCCAAGGCCAGCAGCGCGGGCCCCATGGGAATCATCGTGGCGATCAACCCCAGCATGGGTGCTGTGCGCGATACGATGCGCAGCCATTCCAGCCGCTTCATGATCCAGAGTTCAAGGTCGTCGCTGGCGGGCGGTTTGCGCACACCCGGGCGATCGGCTGCCTGGCCCGCATACGCAAACAGTGCGGACACATGCGAGTCCCGCCGGCGCTGCCACGCCTCGACCAGGAAAGCCCCCAGCACGAACAGCGCGTAGACCAGTGCGGCGGCGATGAGCAGCATCACCGGCGCCAGAAAAATCCGTGAGACGGCATAGAGCAGGGTTTCGATTTCAGAGAAGAAAGCCATGTGATCCAGTTGGAATGAAGTTGTCGCGCTATTGCCGCAGGCGACGGGAAGCGACTGCCTGCCCGAGCGCCCCGGCGCCGATCGTCAGCAGCATGAACGCCAGCACCCAGACCCGATGGGGGTCCTCGGCAGGCGCGTCTTGCGTGCGGGCCAGGACCTGGCCCTGCACAGCCTGCAGCGCATTGGCCCGAGCCGCGGACTCGCCTTGCGCCGGCTGCCCGGGCGCGGCATGGTTGCCGGCGGACTGCGGCGCGGCGGCAGCCTGCAGCCCGTAGCCCTGGGCCATGTCTGCGATGAACCGCCGCGTCGTCTCCGCGCCGGTCTCCACGCCATGCTGCCGGGCCAGTTCCTGCCAGCGCTGCGCGAGTACGCGCCGCGTCTGCTCGGGCGCATCCCAGTAGCCCTTGCGTATGGCCTCGGCCATGCGAGCGATCACCTGAGCCTGGGCTGTCGGGTTGTGCTGCTCGAACCATTCAGTAGTGCCCAGATCGCGGGTATCGGCAACATAGGTATCGAACATCGCCTGCCACTGATCGGCACGCACGGTGTCCGCATCGACGGCCTGCCAGCCGAACAGATTGTTGGCGGCATTGAGCACCTGCAGCGTGCCGGCATAGCCCTCCTGCTGCATGGCGCCGATCCATTGCGGATTCAGGTAGCGCGTGCGCAACTCGTCGGACAGGAAGCGCTCCAGTCCCGCAGTGCGTGGCTGGCTGCCGCGCAGGTCCGAAATCAGCAGTTGCGGCGCCTGTCCGTCGAGATGCCGGACGGCGGCAGACAGGCCGCCAAGAAACTCGAAGGGATGGTCGGTCGACAGGACGCCATGAAGATTGGAGGAACGCGACATGATGGCCGCCTGCGTGCCGCGCAACTGCTCGGCCAGCACGTTGGCCTGCGTCGGGCTTTCACCCCGGGCTGTGCCGCCGTAGGCGTAGCGGCTGCTCGACAGGAACTGCCGTCCCAGCGTGGCCGGGTCTTCCCATTCCGTCGAGCGCAGCGCCAGATCGGGCACGCCCGTGCCGTACTCGCCAGGCGCATTGCTGAAGATGCGCAAGCGGGCAGCGGCGGCTGCCGCGTCGGCGGACAGGCCCTCGGCCTGCAGCCTCGCGGCAATCCGCCGGTTGTTGGCGCCGATGGGGTTGCCCGGCTCGTCCAGCGCGGCCAGCCTTTGCATGGCATCGTCCAGCAGCCGCATGAAGCTGTCGAACTGGTCGCGGTAGACCCCGGTAACCTGGACTACCACGTCGCTGCGGGGCCGCCCCAGCTCGGCGGCGGGAATGATCTGCAGCGCCGTCACGCGCCCGCCCGCATCCCACACGGGCCGCAGGCCCAGCGCATGCAGGATCTGCGCCTCGGTCACGCCCAGGTGACGGATCGCTTCCGACGACCACAGGCTGAAGGCCAGCTTCTCGGGCCATCGTCCCCCGTGCGCGGCACGAAACGACTCCAAGAGCTGCGCGTAGGCCGTTTCCGCCGACGCATACGCGGCGCGCGCGGGGATCTTGTCGGCCTCGAAGGCGTACAGGTTCCGGCCGCTGGGCACCTCGGGGTTGCGGACCGGATCGCCGCCGGAGCCCGGCGCCACGAAGCGTCCTGCCAGGCCGGCCAGCAATGATTCGTTCTCCTGGGTATCCACCAGATGACGATCCAGCTCTGCCGCGCGCTGGGCAAAGGCCTGGGCGCCGGCCGGCAAAGCCGGATTGCCGTTGCCATCGGACGCCAGCAGCTGCCGCACCGCGAGATAGGCCGGGTTCTTCCACAAGGCCTGCGGATCGGGCACCAGCATGGCTTCTTCATTCATGCCCAATGCCTTCTGGAAGGGATCCCCCAGCTGCTGCATGATCGTGCTGGCCCGATGTTCCGGGGTGGCCGGCTGGCCGAAGGTATGCAGGCCCAGGGGCATCGCGGTTCGCGCCAGCTCGTGCAGGTGATCGTGGATGGCCTGCATGAAACCGTCGAAGTCTTGCTCCGCCTGCGCGGCGGTCCAGCCCAGGTCATCGTTGAGGTGAGACGCGACGGCCTGTGCACGGATCTGTCCGGCCACGCGCTCGCGCACGCCGCCCTCTTCCAGCTGCTGATACTCGTGGATCAGGTGATGCAGATCGCGCAGCTGGTCGTATAACCCCGCCGGCGCAAACGGCGGCGTCTGGTGGCTGATGGTTACGGCGCGGCCGCGCCGCTTGGCCTGGATGGCCTCGCCCACGTTGTCCTGTATGTATGGATAGAAGACCGGAAGGCTGCCGACGGCCAGCCATGGGTAATCGGTGGCGGCCAGTCCGCGGTCCTTGCCGGGCAGCCACTCCTGCGTGCCGTGCGTACCCAGGTGGATCAGGGCGTGCGCCCGATACTGTTCCTGCAGATACAGATATGCTGCCATGTACAGGTGATCGGGGGCGCTGGCGGTATCGTGATAGTGCCCGTGCGGTTCGCTCGATCGCGGCATCTGCGGCATGACCAGAAGTTGGCCCAGCTGCCAGCGCGGCACTACGAAATAGCGCTTGCCATCGATTTCCCGAACGGCACGGTGCCGCTCCGGCGCGCCGCCATGGCGCAACTCGGCCTGCCGTCCGGCAGGCAGCCCCGCCAGCCATCGTTCGTAGTCCGCCACGGGGTACAGCGCGGCCATGTCCTCCTTCAGCAGCGCCTCCAGCGGCTCATTGCCGTACAAGGCGCCCAGCATGCGCTGGCCTGCCGCGATGACCTGTGCCTCATCGACCGGATCGCCCACCGCATATCCCTCGGAGGCCAGCGCGGCCTGCATCGATACGACGCTGCGGGGAATGTTCAGGTTCGAGGCCCCGAGGTTCGTCTCGCCCGCCGGATAGTTCCAGAACATCAGGGCGAGTCGCTTCGCGTCCGGCGGCGTCCTGCGCAGCGCCACCAGGCTTTGCAGCTTGCCCAACAAGGCATCGAGCTGGGCCGGCAACGGGTCAGACACTCCGGCCGTCGATGCCGACAGCACCAGCGGATCGCTGATGCCCCATCCTTCCGGGCCCGCCAGGAAGACCGCTGTAGTGCGCGCGGACACGCCGCTGACGGCCTGCGGCCAGTCGCTCGCCTCGCCTTCCCGAAAGTTCAGGGTCTGGATCACGGGGACGTCCAGTGCCAGGAAGTCGCGGCTTCGCGCCGCACCGTCCTGCATATGCGTCAGGTTGACCAGGACGTCCACCTGCCCCTTGCCCAAGACCCGCACCAGCCCGCCAGGCTGGCTGGCATCGAACCAGAACACCACAGGCGTCAGGCCGGCCGCCTCGCTGCGGGCGATCAGCGTGTCCAGCTCGCGCGTCAGCATGTCTCCGACCATGCCCTGGTGCGACAGGAAGGCGATGCGGCCGGTGGGCGGCGGCGATCCGGCAGCACCTCTGTGGCTGTCGTGCCAGGCCAGATAGTCGGGCAGTGTCTCGAACACACGTGGCGCCGCGGGATGATAGAAGCCCGTGGCAGGCAGGCGGACGGGCGGCGCCACCAGCGCTGGCGCCGGCTCGCGCCGCGCCTGTATCGCGCTGGACAGCGCGAAGAAGCGGACGAAGTTCTCCTGGCCACCCGCGGCATAGAGCGCGGCCAGCGCGGCGCCATGTTGCGCATGCAGGCCTTGCCACTCCGGCCGGCCGCCGCCCACCACCAGGCGAGGTGGCCCGTCCGCCGTGCCAGCCTGCGGCGTGGCCTGTGCAAGCTGTTGTTCCAGCGCGTGCACGACCATGGCCCGGTCGTTCGGGCGGGGCACATCCAGCAGCAGCAGCGCGGCGTCCTGCAGGGCCTGTCGCCATGCTTGCGGCGAGGCACGTTCGACGTCTAGGTGCCGCAATTGCAGGTTCTGATGCTGCGCGTAGGCCTGCAGGCGCTGGAACTTCTCGACCGAGACAAAACTGTTGTGCAGTACCTGCACCACCGGCTCGCCCTGCGCAGCCGTCATCATCGCCCACATCGACACGCCCAGCCACCACAACCAGGCCCAACGTCGCTTCCGCATCAGAACCTCGCATTCAACCCGGCAAAGAACCTGCGCCCTTCATCGGCGCGGCCATACACGCCCGCGTCGTCGTTGGCCAGACGCTTGTCGGTGAAGTTCTCGATGCCCGCATGCAGGCTCAGGTTCCGGCTCACGTCATAGTCGACGTACCAGTGCAGCAGCGTGTAGCCCGGGCGCTCGCTCTCGGTGGCCGAGCGATATTGCGATCCGATGTATTCCGCGCGCAGACGCGTGCTCAGGCGCGACAGGACGTCCCAGGTGAGCGTCGCATTGGCGCGGTGCCGCGAGCGGTCTGCGAGGCGTTCGTCCGTCGTGCGATCGCGTGCGTCCAGGTAGGTGTAGTTGGCTGTCAGTCTCAGGCGGTCGGCCAGCGGCGCGCCCGCGGTCAGTTCCAGGCCTTGCAGACGGGCACGAGCGACGTTCTCGTAGGCCAGGCAGACACGGCCGCGCACGTCGCAGGTGGATTGCCGCACCGTCTCGATCAGATTGCGGACGTCGTTGTGGAAGAATGTCGCCCCGGCCGACCAGCCCGCCTTCTCGTAGGCCGCGCCCAGCTCGAACGACTGGTTCGTTTCGGGAGCCAGGTCGGGATTGCCGCGGATGATGCCCCGGCCGCCCATGGCCGCACGCGATTCATATTCCGGCGACAGTTGCTTGAGTGTCGGCGCCTTGAAGCCCCGTCCCACGCCTGCCCTCAGGGTCCATGCTTCGGCGGGATGGAACAGCAGGTAGGCGCGCGGGCTGGTTTCCCATCCGAAATCCTCGTGGTGGTCGAAGCGGCTGCCGAGCACCAGTTCCCATTTTTCGCCCAGCACGATCTCGTCCTGCGCGAACAGCGCGTAGTGATCCTGCGATTTCTTGCCTTCCAGGTTCACCGTCGGATCTTCCAGGGTCTCGCGGCGCGTCTCGGCGCCTACGGTGAGCTTGTGCATCCGCCCGACGGCGAAACTCACCTTGCCGTCCACCACCGTGTCGATGAAGCGGTTCGGGCCCGCTGCGTCCCCGCCGTCGCTGCGGTATGACTCGCGATTGAAGGTGCTGCGATAGACCCGTACCTGGCTCGTGCCCCAATCCCAGTTTCCAGCATGCGACAGCGAGTAGCGGCGTCGCTGCGCAAAGTACTCGGCGCGATAGATGGCATTGCCCGTGCCGCCGCGCCAGCCTTCCTGGTCCTCGTTGCCGGCATCCACCGCGAAATCGATGCGCTGGCGCGCATCCGGCGTCCAGCTCAGGCCGACGTGGCCGCTGAATGCGCGCTGGTCGTCCAATGCCGTCAACGCAGTATTGCCCGCGTCGCGCAGCGCATCGCGGCGCCTGAATTCGCCCCAGGCATTCATGCCCAGTATGCCGGGCAACAGCGGCCCGCCCACGTAAAAGCCTGTCTTGTACTGGTCGCCGTCCAGGCCGTGATCGTTGAACATGCCGTAGCTGCTGAACGACCCCTGCCAGTTTTCCGTCGCGCTGCGGGTGATGACGTTCACCACGCCGCCCAGCGCCTCGGAGCCGTAAAGCGACGACATCGGTCCGCGCACCACTTCCACCCGCTCGATGGCCTCCGTTGGCACCCAACCCAATTCGAAGTCAGAGTGCGCAATGGCCGATGACGAGGCATTGATGCGCTGGCCGTCGACCAGGATCAAGGTGTGTTCGGGGCTCATGCCGCGCACCGATATGCCGCGCCGGCCCAGCCCGACGCTGTCGTCGAGCCCGATGCCCGGCGTGCCGCGCACCGCGTCGGCCAGATCGTTCACGGGACGGTTGCGCAGTGCCTCGCCATCGATGACCGATACGCTGGCCGGGGCATCTGCCTCGCTGCGCTCGGATGCCGTGGCGGTCACCACGACGGCCGGCAAGGTATGCGCGCCATCGCGGGCCGCCCTGACTGTTTCCGAACCCTCTGCCGCCTCCGCGATGCCGAAGTCACCGATCGTTGCCAGCAACGCAAGGTAGCCTGCCCACGCCTCTCGCCGTACCGCCCACATGTCTCGATCCCTAGAGAAAGCGCAATGTTATAACATAACGTAAGCGATGTGGCATCGTCCCTCCACAGCATCAGGCGCTGGCCAACTTGTGGCACAAGGACCCAGAGCGCGCGACTGCCACCCAAAGCCGCGAAACAACTCGTGTTCGATAAGCTCGAAGAGGTGGGCGGGGACATGGGACGGGGACCAGCACCTTGCTGATCAGGGTCTGGACATCAACGCGCAAGCGGGTCGGGCGCGGTGCGCTGCACGCATCGGCCTTTAGGGCGCGCAGCTCGACCCCTCGCTTCGGAACGCTGGGTCGCGTGCCGATGCCGTTTCTGCTGCGCTCGGACAACGGTTTGAGCGGTCAACCCACGTGTGTCACTTCCAGCCCGCTTCGGCGGCCGACATCGCATTGAACTCTGGCCGCCCACAGGGCTTGTAGCACCGCTTGACCCTCACGTAACGTGATGGCCCAAAGTTTGGCCAGCGTATTCGAAGGAGGAAACATGCGACTGACCGTAGGAGAACTGGCAAAGCGTACCGGGCTGACCGTCCGCACGCTTCACCACTATCACGCGATTGGTTTGTTGACCCCTTCAGCGCGCGCCGAAAACGGCTATCGCCTGTACGGTCGCGACGAGATTGCCCGTCTGCATCAGATCCAGGCATTGCGTCGTTTCGGACTGGCGTTGGCGGAAATTGGCGCTTACCTGGACCAGCCCGGCGCTCGCTTGGCGGACGTGATCGCCCGGCAGATCGCGATGCTGGACCGCCAGATGCAGCAGGCCGCGCGCCTGCGCGAACGCTTGGCGCAACTGCACGAGCAACTGGCGGACGGCACGGAGCCTGAGCTGGCCGATTGGCTGAACGCTTTGGAAATGATGACTATGTACGATAAATATTTTTCGCCAGAAGAACTGTCACGTTTGCCCCTATACACCCGTGGGCCGGACGGCGACCCGGACTGGCTTGCGTTGGTTCACGAAGTGGGACAGCAGATGGAGCAGGGCGTGGCGCCCGAGGAGATCAAGCCGCGCCAGCTCGCCCAGCGCTGGATGGAACTGCTGCTGCGCGATACCAACGGCGATCCGCGCTTGTTGGTGAAGCTGAATCACATGCACGAGCAGGAGCCCGGCATGCAGAAGCACGTCGGCATTTCCAAAGCCATGCGCGATTATGTGCTGCGCGCCTTCTCGGAAAGCAAACTGCTTATCTACGAAAAGTATCTGACGCCGGACGAAGTCCGGTTCATGCGCGAGCATTACGGCGACCGGATCTCGGAATGGCCGCCGTTGATCGCAGAGGTCCGGAACGCCATTGATGCGGGCGTGGCGCCCGACTCGGAAACCGGCCGGGCGCTGGCGCGGCAGTGGCTGGAACTGTTCAGTTCGTATGCGGGCAAGAACCCGGCGACACACGCCAAGTTCCGGCAGGCACTGATGGCAGAGCCCGAATTGGCCGCCGGCACATGGGCGGACGACGCGACGCTGGCGTTCATGCGGCAGGCGATGGGGGCGCTGGCGAAGTAGCCGGCCCGCTGCCGTCCCGGCACTAGCACGGCGGGCACGGTGGATGGTCAAGTCGCGAAACTCGTTGCTGCCGCAATACGACTGCTCTCGATGTGCGCGAACAGTACGAACGCCAATGCGTGCATCGGCACCGCTTCGAGAGCAGGTTCTGCTGGGTCAATTAACTATCAGGTGGAGCAGGTCACCGGCCCCTAGAACCGATAGGCCATCTTCAGCGATCCCGAATGACTGCTGCCTCGGGACGCCAACTCGCCGTCGTACTGCAGCCTGAAGTCCAGCCTATTGGCGTGCGTCACCTGGAAGCCCGCGCCGATGCGTCCGACCACATTGTCGGTGGGCATCGTGGTGGTGAAGCTTCCCGCGCTGTCCGGGGCGCCCGCGAGTCTGGACCTGGTTTTCCAGCCATCCTCCGAAAGCAGAGACACGCCTGCGTAGGCAAACGGCCGCAACACGGCGCCGCGCGGCAGCTCGCTGCGTCCGCCGACTTCCAAAGTGGGGGCAAGGCCGAACACCATCTGATCGCTGCTGGCGACCTTGAGATGCAGGGCGTCACCCGACTCCTCATAGCTCGACATCCTCGAGTAAGCCGCGTCCAGATCCACATAGGGCTTCACGTAGACGTTGCCGTCGGTGAAGGTCCTGGCCACGCGTATACGCGCGCCGAAGCTGTACACATCGGGCTTGCTCGTGGCTCGCGACTTGAAATTGGGAATCGCCAGATTGCGATTCAGGTCGTACGACCCATAGCCGCCGCCCAGCGCGCCCGAAATCGTCCAGGGTCCGGCTTCGCGCTTGAGCACCAGACCGGCATACCCCGTGTCGCCAGAACCGGTGACGCGACGATCGTCGCCACGAAGATGCGAGTTCTGGTAGGCGAATGAGCCGCCCAGATACCAGTCCGGCGCAATCCGCCGCTGGCCGCCCAGCTGGTACGTGACGCTGTCCAGCGAGAATCCCGACGCCCCGTTGCCGCCGTCTTGATTCGAATTGCGCGCTGTGATCTGCCCCCAGACGCAATCTTGCTCCTTGGTCATCGGGCCGTCGCCCACGAACGTCGGGCAGGACATCATCGCGCCGGTGAAGCGCGCCATGCCCAGCTGCATTTGCGCGGCGGGCGCCAGCGCGACGCCGGGCGACAGGTCCGACAGGCGATCCTGGTACGAGCGAGCCCCTTGCCGCGAGGCCGCGTCCAGCACCGCGTACAGCTTGGCAAGCTCGGCGGACCCGCCTTGATCCCAGTCGCGTTGCAGGTGGCTCGCCAGGTTCGTCGCGTTGCGCTTCAACTGCATCGAATCCGCGTTGAAGTCGGCGCCGACGGAGCGCACATAGGTCGTGCCGCCATCCTGGCGCGTCTCGTAGTCGACCACGGGGGAGTCCGATGCGACCAGGGCGCCGGTCTGGACGCCGTTGACGTTCATTACGGCCAGCTCCCGATTCGGCAACAGCGCGAGCGGCGCCACGAGCAACTTTCCATCCAGGGCGGCAGGTCCGTCGATGGTGAGGAAATCGGATGCCATCTTGTCGAAGTCCGCCCCCACCTTGAGGGTGCCTTGCGCGGATTGCGTGTAAGTCGTGTCGAAGGTCGTCGCGATGAAACGGGTACGGTCATAACCCCAGTGAGTGCCTTCGCGTCCGCCCAGCGCAACCAGGCCGTTGTTCTGCAGCGATGCCCCTACGTATTCCCGGCCGGACGAAAAGGTGCCGGTATTCGTCATCCCGCCGCCGTTCTGGTAGACGTTGCCCATCAACAGGCCGGCGTTGTCGATATTGAGCAGGCCGGTGGTGGCCCAGACCGCGGTGTCGCCGGTCACCGAGCCGGTGCTGGCGATGGTCATCATGCTATCGGCCGCGCTGTCCGTCCATATGGCGGTTCCTGCCTCGGTGGCGGATCCGCCGGTGACGCTGCCGTCGATGGCGAGGGTCACACCGTTTCCGTTCGCGCTCTGCGCGAAGATGCCGATGCCATTGACCGCCGTTGACGAGACGATCGCATTGGCGCCGACAGTGACATCGACAGTGGCGTAGCTGAGGAATTCCGAAACGCCTGATCCCGCATAGACGGTATTCCCATCCGCCGCCAGCTTCAGGCCGCCGGCGCCGCTGACGCTTTGCGCCAGGATGCCGATCGCGCCGGCGCCCGAAACGGCGATGATGCCGTTGTTGGTCACCGAGACGTTGCCGCCTTGCCCGTTGCCCCGGGATATGGAACCGGCCTGGCTCGCATCGACGGTGAGGGTGGGCGAGGTGCCTGGCAGGCCGACCAGGCCGCCGCCTCCGCCCACCGATTGGGCGACCAGGCCATGCGATCCGGTTCCGGTTGTCTTGATCCAGCTTTGTGCGCCAAGACTCGCGGTCACCGTGCCGCCGTCAGCCTGCGCGCCGGGCTCCGGTGTACTGCCGAAAATGCTGGTGTCGATCCCGGCGGTCGCCTGTTGATTTTGCGAGTTGATCACGATCCCGCCGCCGCCGCCCACGCTTTGCGCGAGCACCCCGAAGGCGTTATTGCCCTGCGTCGTGATGCGCAGGGCGCCGTTGTCTTGCAGCGTCACGGCGCCGCCGTTGCCTTGGCTCGTATTCCGGGCTTGGCCGGTCGACAGCTTGATGGCCGGTATGGGATCGTCGGCAACGGCGACCCGCACGCTGGTTCCCGCACCCGCGAAGCCGCCGCCACCGCCCACCGATTGCAGCACCGTGCCGAACGCCGCTTCGCCCCGCGTGCCGATGGTCGTGATATTGGCCGGGGAGCCTGCAGCGGTGGAGAGGAGGACCGAGCCGCCATTGCCGGCGCCCCCGCCCGATCCACCGTAGCCGACGCCGACGGCGAGGGTGCCGAAAAAGCCGTCTGAGCCATCCGCGGCATGGCCGCCACCACCGCCCACGCTCTGCGCGTAGATGCCGGCCGCGCCATATCCGCTGGTGGCAATCGATCCGCCATTGAGCGCCGTCGTCACGCTGCCGCCGGTCGAGCCCTCGCCACCATCGCCGCCTACGCTGTAGTTGGCATTCAGGTCGACTTTTGTCGGATCGGCCCAGCCCGAGCCGGTGGCGAAGGCTCCGCCTCCTTTACCGCCGCCGCCGCCGATGCTTTGGGCAAATATTCCCGTGGACCAATCGCCCGCGGTGGTGATCGTGCCCGTGGGATCCAGGTTCACCGTCACCGAGCCACCGGTATTGCCGGGGCCGCCCGCCCCCCCGACCGATACGTCAAGATTGAGGTTGAGCTGATAGTTGGGCGGCGTCTCACCCAGGAGTTTTTGGTAAACATCCTGGAGCACGTCATTGGCGTCGACCCGCCCATCGAGGATGGACACGATGGGATTGTCCGCAGAGCCATCCGACCCGGCCGATCCACCCTGCCCGCCGCCACCGCCGATGGATTGTGCCTGCACGCCCGCGGCGTCGCCGCCGTAAGTGGCGATGGCGCCGCCGACCGTCACGCCAACGGCGCCTCCCGCGCCGCCGGCTCCGCCCGTCTTGCCCACTTTGATGTCGATCGAGGGCGACACGTGCTTCGCTATGCCAACGAAGTTATACGAGCCGCCTTGTGACGCACCTCCGCCGCCGCCGATACTCTGCGCCAGCACGCCCATGGCGCCGGATCCCGCGGTCTGGATCTGTCCCGTGGGCAAGACCTTCACCTGAACCAGGCCCCCATCACCGCCTGCGGCGCCCGTAGCGCCCAAGCCGATGCCCACCGTCAGGATGGAGCCGGTGCCGAAATCCTGTGTGTTTGCACTGCCGAAGCCGGCGTTGCCGCCCCCGCCACCGATCGATTGCGCGGTTATCCCGTTGGCATAATCGCCGTAGGTCGCGATAGTGCTGTTCGGGGTGCCGGCCGCATCAGCCATGAACGTGGCTTGCCCGCCGGATACATTGATCAATCCCCCAAGGGCGCTCCAGACGGAATTGCCGTTGCCGCCGGCGCCGCCGTCCGCGCCCACGGCCACGGCCACATTGAGGGATAAGGAACTCGCTCCTTCGGGCACCGTACCGCCGTAATCCAGCGCAGCGGCCAGCGACGACGAGTCGCCGCCCGCGCCGCCGCCGCCGCCGATGCTCTGGATCAACACACCATGCGCGCCCTGGCCCCGGGTTTCGATCTGTGCGCCATCCGCGGCGGCAAAGGTCACGTAGTTGCCATCACCGGCGATACCGCCAGTGCCGCCGACCGCGACCGAAACAGGAATCGAAACCTGTGTGCCGGCTTCATTCACCGGGATCCCGATTGCCGCCGCCTTCGCCGTGGCATTACCGCCTAACCCCCCGCCGCCGCCTATGCTTTGGATGAGGGCGCCGAACGAATCGATGGGCTGCGCGTTCGCCGCCAGGCACGGGTCGGCGCAGGTGCCGTTGACCAGCCGCGAGGTCTGGCCAGTCCTGATGCTGCCGCCCAACATTTGAGAGCTGACGATGCCGCCGTGGCCCCCGCTGCCGCCTTGTCCGCCCACCGCGACGGCGACCGTTTCCAGCGGGCCGACACTGTAAGCGAACGCCTGCCCGCCCGTGCCGCCGCCACCGCCGATGGACTGGCCGACCAGGCCTGCCGCCTTCGTTCCCTGCGTGACGATATTGGAATTGTCCAGGTTCAGCACGACGGACCCGCCCGTGCCACCGTCGCCGCCCGTTGCGCCAATGGCGACCGAATGGAAAATGCCAAGGCTGCTGGCATTGCCGCCATTGCCGCCGCCACCGCCGATGGATTGGCCGACGAAGCCGTGCGCGTTGTCGCCGCCGGTAGTAAGGGCCATGTTGGTGGGCGTACCGATCACTTCGCCGCCTGAGCCGCCTTTGCCGCCGGTGCCGCCGACGCTGATCAACCCTTGCGTAGCGCCGCCCGCGCCGCCGCCGCCACCGATCGATTGCGCCAGGACGCCTATCGCGGACAGCCCCGTGGTGGTGATGGCCCCGGATGCATTGATGTTCACGTTGTTGGCATTGGACTGGAACGGATTGGTGTCGGCATCGCCACCCAGCGAAACGCCCAGGCCGCCGGCGCTTCCCGCCGCGCCGCCGCTGCCGCCTATGGACTGTGCCAGGATGCCCATCGCCATGGTGCCGCTGGTGCGAATGGCGCCGGTGTTCGTCACGGTAATGACGCCGGATGAACCGGCGGCGCCGCCCGTGCCGCCTTTGCTGTAGAAAATGCCGTAATCGACCGCCCCGGCGCCGCCCGCGCCCGCCAGGGACTGCGCCATGATGCCCACCGAGTCCGTGCCGGCGGTCGTTATCGTGCCGGCGTTGGCCACCGTTATCGAGCCTGCCGAGCCACCGTTGCCGCCACTGCCGTCGACGCCGCTCAACTGGCCGTTGCCATTGCCGCCGTTGGCGCCGGCGCCGCTGGCGGTTTGTGCCAGGATGCCGACGGAGCCTTGCCCCTGCGTCGATATGGACGTGTTCGAGTCCGTCGATATCGTCACCGCGCCCGTCGAGCCGCCATTGCCGCCGTTGCCCCCCTTGACGTCCGTCCCTGTAGCGGACGCGGCTGTGCCGCCATCATTGCCCAGGTTCTGCGCAAGGATGCCGAAGGCGTTTGCGCCCCGCGTGGAGATCGATGTTCCGGCGAGGGTCACGTTCATCGTTCCGGTGGAGCCGCCGGCGCCGCCATCGCCTCCCGAACCGCCGCCGATCGTTCCGGTGAGCGTGCCGCCGTCGGCCCCCAGTCCGCCTTGCAACACCGCATAGATGCCATGGGAGTCGTTCGCCGTGGTGGTGATGGCAATGGGCAGGGCCTTGCTGCCCGTCAACTTGACCGTCAAGCTGCCGGCATCGCCACCGCTGCCGCCATTGCCCGCGTTGCTGCTGCCCAACCCCAACGCATCGCCGCCGTAGTAACCGCCCGCGCCGCCCGCACCGCCGACTTGCGAGGTCTGGATGCCCGAAGCATGGTCGCCTGTGGTGGACAAGGTGATGGGGACATTGTCCGTGGTGACCCATACGCCCGCGTCGCCGGCCTGACCTCCAAGGCCGCCATTACGATCGTGATAACTGCCGCTGTTGAACGTGCCGCCGCCGGCGCCGCCGCGCGCTGAAACCAGCAACGCCGGCAACTGGCTTCCCGCCGTTGAAACGCTCGCGTCCGTCACGTTGATCTGCAAGGGAACCTGCGAGCCGTTGATGCTGCCCGCGTTGCCGCCATTGCCGCCCAAGGTGTCGTCTTCGTCGGCCAGGCCATTGCCGCCATTGCCTGCCAGGATGATGGCTGCGACGCCTGCCCCGGGAGCTGGCGGCGTGCCGCCCTGGGTGACGGTGATGTTGCCGCCGCTCAGCAAAGTGACCCTGGCGGTGAGGTCCCTCGCGGCGCCGATACCGGCCGCACCGCCATTACCTAGGCCCTTTTCAGTCGAATCGCCGCCTTTGCCCGACGTGGACTGGGCCAGGACGCCATACAGCGCGGACGAGGCGGTCGAGCCGTCGGCCCAGGTCCAATCCAATGCGACATTGCCGGAATTCGTGACTGACACATTGCCGCCGCCGCCGCCCATGTTGTTGCCGCCGTCGTATTGATCGGCGCCATTGCCGCCGCTGCTGGACGCCAGGATGCCTGCGTAGCGTCCCGTTCCAGCGAGGTTGACCTTGATGTTTCCCGTATTGACGATGGATGCCCCCGCCGACTGGCCGCCGGCCCCGCCAGGGTTATGGTCGTCCGTGGTGCCACCACCGGCGCCGCCCTGGCTTAGCGCGGCCACGGCCGCGCCGCCCGCAACCGTGACGTTGGCCAGATTGATGCTGACGTCGCCATGATTGGTCACCGACAGGATCTCGGTCTGCGATCGGCCAGCCACGCCGCCGTTGCCGCCATAGTCGCCGTTGCTGCTGCTGGCGGCATTGCCGCCCTGCATCTGGGCGAAAAGCCCGTACAGGCTGCCGCCGCTGACGATCGAACCGCCCGCGGACTGCAGCGTCAGGTTGCCCGTGTTGAGCACGGTCAGGCCTTGCGTATCGATACCGGTCAGCGTGCCGTCCGGATTGCCGCTGCCGCCTATCGACAAGACCTCCAGCGCGGCCTTCGTTGAAGACCCGACCGTCACCGTGATGTCCGCGCTGGAACTTGCGTTCATGGGCGGCACGGGATTGTAGGATCCGGCTTGGAATATGACCGTTTCCTGGGATGTGCCTGACGTGCTGCAGGACAACCCGCCACTGCTGCCGCCGCAGTTGTATGTCTGGCCAGACGCCGCGGCTCCCAGAAAGGCGCCGGCAATCGCGGCTGAGAGAGTGGTCACGCGAAGGTAAGCCCGGCGGTTGGTCATGCAGTCTTCCGGTTATCAAGAGAGCGTTGAGGTAGGCTGACGCAGCATAAAAAACTTGTGCAACACTGTATGTCCCCAGAACTGAGGACATGACGGAGCGGGCCGATGAAGGCAGACTCCCCGCTCATGCCCGCAGCGGGCCTCATTCCAGAGAGCCGGTGCGCCATGTTGGATATGGACCGAAGCCGTCCGACGATCATTCGATGCGAAAAAAAGACACTCAACAAAGGTCTGAACCGGCGGCGCGAACTCCCGACACGAACGAAGCGTCGCCGCTTGCGAGCAGCGCACCGGCAGCCGAAGGCAAGCCTATACGTGTAGCGACGGTCGAAGACGATGCGGTTTGCCTGCAGGCGTTGGCGCACGCCGTGGAGACCGCGCAGGGATTGAGCATGGTGTGGATGGCAGCCAACCGGCGCCAGGCGTTGTCCCTGCTGCCACGCCAGCCGCTCGACGTGCTTCTGGTGGACCTGGGCTTGCCGGATGGCTCCGGCCTGGATGTGATTGCCGCGGCGCGGCAAGCGTGGCCTGACTGCGCGGTGATGGTAAGCACGATTTTCGGGGATGAGACGCACGTTCTGCGCGCCATCGAAGCGGGCGCGATGGGCTATGTGCTGAAGGACTTGAGCGCGCAGGAACTGGTCGCGGAAATCCGCAGCCTGCATGCGGGAGGCAGCCCGATCAACCCGATGGTGGCCAGGAAGCTGCTGTTGCGACACAGCGCGCAGGCGTCGCCCGTCGAAACCGTCGAGGCCGTCGAGGCCGTCGCCGTCCCGGCTTGCGCGCCCGTTGTATCGCCGTCGGCGCGCGAAGCCGAGACGCTGCGCCTGGTCTCGCGCGGCTATACGGTGGACGAAGTCGCCAGCGCTTTGGGCGTCTCGCCGCACACCGTGCAGACCTTTGTCCGGCGTATCTATACCAAGCTGCAAGTGAAATCGCGGGCCGAAGCGGTGCGCGAGGGCGCGCGACACGGGTGGCTGAGTGAGGATTGAGCTGACTAGGGCGGCGTGGCCTGGGCTGGCCATTGGCAGTTGGGGCGCCGTGCTCAAGGCCATGCTTGGCTTTTTTCTGCTCGCTGTCTGCGGACTGGCGCGAGCCCAGTCGCCCGTGCTCCATATCACCGAAGCGCAGATGTGGTCGTCATCGAGCACCACCTGGATGCAGCCGGCTTCGATGGCTGAACTGGACGCCGGGGACAGCGCCATGAATGCTGCCGACGCCGATTGGCAGCCGATACGGCTGCCGCATGCCCGGCCGCGAGCGTCGTGGCCGCGGGCTGCGCAGGGATTGGCGCACCGTGCCGAGGTGCAGTGGTACCGCATGCACATTCCTGCCACGGCCTTCATGACGCCGCAGCTGCGGCTATACGCAGCACGCTGGCAGGCGACCGGCACGCTGGCGGTATACGTGAACGGACAGCGCGCCTGGCAATCGCGTGGCGACCGCGCCTGGAACAATTTCAATCATCCTTTATGGGTCGATGTGGGCGGCTTGCTGCAGCCGGGCAAGGATGCGTGGGTGTATGTGCGCATGGCCAACCAGCCGAACACGGGCGGCGCGTTGTCGTCGATGTGGGTCGGACCGACGGCCGACTTGTTGCCGTCCTGGCGCTGGCGCACTTTTCTGCAGACGGCGCTGCCGACCTATTGGCGTGGCTCTTTCCTGCTGCTGGGATTCTTTGCCTTGGGCATCGCCGTCTGGCTGCGCACGAACCGCCGTCGCGATGCCAGCCTGGCGCCGGCCGGCGGCGCGTGGCCGTTCGCGCTTTTCTTCTGCATGGCGGTCGCGCAGGCGCTGGCGGCATTCCTGTTCCTGGTGGACGACGCGGGCCTGGCCATGAGCTTCGCCTGGTTCTCCTGGATGACGTTGGTGGGCATGCTCACCGTACCCGTCTGCGGGTTTCATTTTCTTGGCATGGTGCAGCATCGTCCGCGCCCGCGCTTGGGCCGCGCTTTGGTGGTGTACTGGGCCATTGTCGTAGTCGCGACGCTGCCCTATTGGTGGACAGAGCGTCCTGGGATTCTGGCGGTGCAGCGCCTGGCAATTTTGCCGCCGGTGCTGGCGCAGATTTATGCAGCCATGGCCAACGCCTGGCATGAACGCAGCCGCGCCAATATGCTGCTGGCCGCATGGGGGCCCGTGTCGTTGCTGATGGCGTGGCATGACCTGCGCATGCAGAGCTACAAGGCGGACGTGGAAGGCATTTACCTGACGCCTTATGTGAATCTCGGCTTGCTCACCCTGTTCGTGTATGTCGCGTTCACGCGCTACACCCGTGCGCTGGCCGTGGCTGCGCGCGCCCGCGCCGTGCTGGCCGAGCAATTGGCCGCGCAGGAGCGCGAACTGGTCCAGGCGCATGAGCGGCTGCGCGTCGCCGAGCGCGAGCAGACACTATTGAACGAGCGTCAACGCCTGATGCGCGAGATGCATGATGGCGTGGGGTCTTCTCTGATGAGCGCGCTGCGCCAGGTGGAGCTGGGGCGCACGCCGCTCGATATCGCTCAGGTTCTGCGGGAATGCATCGACGATCTGAAGATCGCCATCGATTCCTTGGAAAGCACCGATGCCGACCTGTTGGCCTTGTTGGGGGCCTTGCGCTTTCGAATGGGACCTAGGCTGACAGGAGCCGGGATCGCGCTGCGTTGGCGGATGAGCGACCTGCCGCCGCTGCAGTGGCTCGACGCGCAAAGCGCCCTGCATGTGCTGCGTATCCTGCAGGAGGTGCTGACCAATATCGTCAAGCACAGCGATGCGACGGATATCACCGTGACCGCCGCCGAAGCTAAGGCGGCCACGAGTGGCGTGGTGACCGGTGTGTGGGTGTGCGTACAGGACAATGGCCGACCGTTCATGCCGCCGCCTCCGGAGGTGGCATTGCCAGGCCGCCGGGGCGTGGCCAATATACGTAATCGCGTGGCGGTACTGGGCGCGCGGTGCGCCTGGCAGCCGCTGTCTGGCGGTACCCTGTTCAAGTTGTGGCTGCCCTTGTCCCGGCACTGCGGTGAGGAGCAGCACGATCTAAGCAACTGAGGTGCCCAGGTTCAATTCTTTTGAGTTCTTGACCGGGGGCTGGATGGCTGCGACCGAGGCCGGCCATCCGGCCTTTCACGCAGGAGCCCGCATGACCCGCCACTTTGACGATCTGCAACTGGGCAGCATCGAGATGTTCTGCCTGGCCGCGGAACTCAGCAGCTTCACCGCGGCCGCGAACGCGGCAGGTGTCACGCCGGCGGCCGTCAGCCGCAGCGTGTCGCGGCTGGAGGCGCGGCTGGGCATACGGCTTTTCGTGCGCAGCACGCGGCATATCCGGTTGAGCGACGAAGGGCGCGCCTACTTCGATCAGGTACGACCCGCCATCGCGCAGCTGGTCGACGCCGAGCGGCAGGTGGGCGGGCAGGACGCGGCCGGAAGGCTGCGCATCAGCTTGCCTACGCCCTACGCGCATTACCGCGTCCTGCCGCTGTTGCCGGCGTTTCGGGACAAGCACCCCAACGTTGACGTCCATGTCCATATCAGCAACCGCAATGTCGATTTCGCCGACGACGGCTATGACCTCTCGGTGCGCGGGCGAGCGCCCGACGATTCGGCGCTGATCGCGCGCAAGCTGGAGGATGCGGAACTGGTGGTGGTCGGGGCTCCGGACTATCTGCGCAGACGCGGCACGCCGCAGACGCTCGAGGATCTGGCCGCGCACGACTGCATCCAGTTCGACCGGCCGAGCAGCGGGCGCCGCATTCCGTGGACCTTCCGGGTCGATGGCGAATCCGCCGACATCCTGACCGACGGGCCTTATGGCACGGGCGAGGACGTGCTGGGCGGCGTCACGCTGGCGCGGGCGGGCGCGGGGCTCTTCCAGACGTATCGCTTCGTGGTCGAGGCCGATCTGCGCGAGGGCGGGCTGACCGAGGTGCTGCAGCAGCATGGCGGCAGTACCCGGCCGTTCGTGCTGCTGTACCCGCACGCCCGGCACGTGTCGCGCCGCGTGCGGGCGTTCGTCGATTTCCTGGTCGACCAGTTGGGGGACTGAGCGCGCGCTCAGACGCCTTTGAGCTGCGCGATCGCCACCAGGATGACCGCCGCATTGCCCGGCTGTTGCGCGACCGAATTGGCGGTGCGCGCATGGCCGGCCTTGTCGCCGAGCACACGGGCAAACAGGCCCGATGCGCCGTCCAGGACCGCGGGCTGGTCCAGGAAGCCAGGCGCGCTGGCGACGTAGCCTTCGACGCGGACGAGGTGATCCAGCCGGTCGAAGCCGCCGGCGTGCTGGCGGATCTGCGCCAACACGTTCAGCGCGGCCAGTTCCGCGGCCTGCCGGCCCTGGTCGACGGTCAGCTCCGCGCCGACGCGGCCCTGCCAGACGACCCGCCCGTCGCGCAGCGGCAACTGGCCCGAGATGAACAGCAGATCGCCCGCCTGGCTCGCGGCGGTGTACTGCCCCAGGGGCTGGGGCGCGGACGGCAGGCTGAGGCCGAGTTCGGCCAATTTGGCTTCAATGGACATGATGGGTATCCCGGTGCGCGGAACGCCGCGGGGGGCGTTCCGTCTGGGCGCTACCAATGGCCGGCGGCGGCGCCGCCGTCGACCGGAAGGATCGCGCCGGTGGTATAGGCCGAATCGGTCAGGTAGGTGACCGCACCGACAATGTCTTCCACCTTGCCCATGCGTCCCGCCGGCTGCAGGGAATTCAGGAAGCCGAACGTGGCGGGATCGTGCATCGGCGTCTCGATGATGCCGGGCGCCACCGCATTGACGCGGATGTTCTTGTCCGACAGTTCGATGGCCAGCGCCCGCGTGGCGTGATTCAGGCCACCCTTGATCAGCACGGGCAGCAGCGCCGGCACGCGGCTGCTGGGCTGCATGGCGATGCTGGCGGTGATGTTCACGATATGGCCGTCGCGATGGTCCGCCATATGTGCGGCGGCCTGTTGGGTGATGTGGAAAAAGCCCTTCAGGTTGGTGTCGATGATGCGGTCCAGGTCATCGCCGGTGTACTCGCCCAGGGGCTTCGGGATGAAGATGCCGGCGTTGTTGATCAGCACATCGATGCGGCCGAAACGCTCGGTGGCCTGGCGCACGATCTCGCGGGCGGTGCTGGCCAGGGCGATGTCGCCGGCAACCGCAAGGAAGCGGTCGGGAAGGCCGAGGTCGTCCTGGCGCAAGCGCCCGGCCGCCGCATCGAGGCCTTGCTGGCTGCGGGCATTGCCCACGACGTTGTCGCCGCGGCGCAGGTAGGCCTGCGCCAGGGCAAATCCGATTCCGCTGGACGCGCCCGTGATCACTACAGTCTTGTTCGACATTTCAATTCTCCGGTTTGGCATTTGGGGGTTGCCTGCGCGCTCAGACAGTGAGACGAACTATAGGAGGCGGCGCGCGGGCGATAAACGCCCTCGGAGGAACATGACTTGATACGTTGTGGAACAGCGGCCTGTCGCCCCGAACGACAGGCGCGACTTCATGGTATCGCCAGTACCCGTATCCGCAGTGGACTTGTTGGGGCGCCAGGGCAGCACAACAATGCGGCCTGCATTCATCCCGACAGGAGCACGTCCATGCGAATTTCGTTTCTGCACACAATCGAAAGCAATCAGGCCGTATTCGACGCCGTGGCCTTGCAAGAGGGATTGACTGCGACGCGCCATGCCGTGCGCGCTGACTTGCGGCAGGCCATCGTTCAACAGTCAACGCCGAGCGCCGACATACGGCGCCAGATTCAAGATGCGCTGGGGGCGCTGGCGATGGACGCCGACGCTGTGATCGTCTCGTGCGCCATCCTGGGTCCCGCGGTCGATGCCATCCAGGATTTTCCAACTCCTGTCATCCGGGCCGATATCGCGCTGGCCGACGCGGCAGCCCGCGGGGGCAAGGACATTGTCGTCCTCTGCGCTGTCGAGTCGACCATCGAGGCCAATGAAGCGCTGTTCGGACGCTACGCCGCCCAGACCGGATCCCGCGTGACGGTGCTACTGGTTCCCGAGGCTTGGGACCTGTTTCAGCGCGGCCAAGCCCAGGCATGCCTTCAAGCGTGTGCGCAGGCCGCGCAAGACGCCTATGAACACGGGGCTGACGTGGTGGCATTTGCCCATCCCTGGATGGCGCCCGCCGCGCAACTGGTGAGTGGCGAGCGTCGGCCCATGCATGGCGCAGAGGCGGCAATCCGTGCCGCTGGCAAGAAGAACTGAAATGCCCGGCCTCCACATCCAGTGAGGCGCGATTTCCATGAGGCTCACGCAGCGCGACGGTACGACACCCGTTCGTTCAGCAGGGCGTTGTAGAAGTCCGTGGCCGCCTTGTTCTGCTTGAGCAGCGTGTTGCCGTCCTGCAGCAGCCCTGGTATGCGGTGACATCGCTGCACGTCTTCATAATGCGTGACGAACTGGTCTCCGAACGTGCGCTTGATGATGTTGGCGTCGATCATCTCGCGTTCGCAGCATCGCGCCACCAGCTCGAGCGTGTTGACGGTCTTGATGATGTCGTAGGTGACAGGCCGGACGGGATCGATCGATTTCAAGGCGGCCACGTGGTCCCACAAGGGAACCAGAAGCTGCCGCTGCAGCAGCTGCTTCTGGCCCAGGTATACCTGGTATGCCACGACGATGGCGATGGTCGCGGCAATGGCGGACAGTACGGTTGCCGCGTCGCCTGCCGATATCGGAGAAGTGTCCATGATCTTTCCGCTCGCGGGGTCGGTGGGTGACGACTATTGGAATACGAGGTCTGCTGCGGAGTGATCATACGTCGAAGGCGACGGCGTCCAGGGGCCTAAAAAGGACGATGGAGAGGTGTAGGCTGTTGGGCCGAGTCGCTTGCCCGGCGCGGGCCGCGCGCGAGGCGCTCAGACTTGGCAGAGATACTCCGTCAGCCGCGCCAGCATCAGGTCGCAGGCCTCTATCTGCGACACCTCGACATATTCGTCCGCCTTGTGCGCCACTTCGATGCTGCCCGGCCCGCACACCAGAACGGCGGTCTGGTTCCATTGCTGGCGAAACAGCCCGCCCTCGGTGCCGAAGGCCACTTTGGTCAGGGGCGTGTCGGCCGGCAGCAGCGACGCAAGCAGGCTGACGGCCGGGGAGTCTTCCGGCGTGGCCAGACCCGGATACGCATTGACCAGCTGCACCTGGGGCGGGACGGCGTCGGGCAGCGCCTGCGCATCGCGCATGCGCGCCCTGGTCAGTTCGAGAATGCGGTCCAGGATCTGCGCGGGCTCGTCTCCGGCCACGTTGCGGATCTCGAAGTTCACCTCGCAGTCGGACGGCACGATATTCAGCGCCGTGCCGCCGCGTATGGTGCCGGCATGCACCGTGGTGTAAGGCACGGCATAGCCTTCTTCGCGCGCGCCGTGGCTGGCCAGGTCCTGCTGCACGTCGCGCAGCGCGTCGATCAGGTCGGACGCCGTGTGGATGGCGTTCACATAGCGGGGCGCCAGGCCCGAGTGCCCGGCCTGGCCGCAGCATAGGGCGCGATAGGCCGCCTTGCCCTTGTGGCCGGTGCCGATCTTCATCAGGGTGGGTTCACCCACCAGGCACAGCGACGGTGCGGGCCGCATGTCCGCCAGCGCGCGGATCAGGTGACGCACGCCCACGCAGCCGATCTCTTCGTCGAACGACAGCGCCAGTTGCAGCGGCCGCCTCAGCGGCTGGCGCGCCGCGCGGATCATGGCCATGACGGCGCAGGCCACGAAGCCCTTCATGTCCGAACTGCCGCGGCCGTAGATGCGGCCGTCGCGTTCGGTGGCCTCGAAGGGCGGAACGGTCCAGGGTTGGCCTTCGACGGGCACCACGTCGGTGTGGCCCGACAGCATCACTCCGGGCACATCTGTCGGGCCGACCGAGGCGTGGAGGTTGCAGCGCGACGCGTCCTGCGGATCGGGAACCAGCATGGAAGCGATGCCGGCGTGTTCCAGCAGCTCTTGCACGCGGGCCATCAGGCCGGCGTTGGGCTTCAGCGTGACCGAGGGAAAGGCGATCAGCTCGCGCAGCAGGTCGAGACTGGACGAAGGACAGGCTTGGCTCATGAGGACTCGGGAGGGCTGCAGTCAGGACGAGGAATCGGCCGACATGCCGGCCATGTAGGGGTCGAAGAAGCTGGCGGCGCTCATGCCCGGGATGTATTGATCCGAGATATAGGCGCGGCAGCGCTGCATGAATGCCTGGGCCAGGCGTGAGGGTTTCATGGGCTTGTACGTGGCGATGCCCAGCAGCATGGGGCGGTGTTCGCCGGCCAGTCTCAGGCGCACCACCCGCTTGCCGTCCAGCGACTGATTGGATTTCGGCCGCACGTTGAAGAGTGTGTAGCCGATGCCGTTGGCCACCATGGATCGCACGACGTCCTCGGAGCGCGAGCGTGCCACGACGTTGGGTTCCACCCCGGCCTTGGCATAGATCGACATGAAGTATTCGCGGCTCATCGGCAGATCGAGCAGCACCATGGGCTGCGGCGCCAGTTCGTCCAGCGTGACGGCAAGCTGCTGGGCAAGTGGATGCAGCTCGCTGACCAGCACGTGCGGAGGCAGGTGCGCCAGCATCTCGAAGCCGATCTCGTCGCCCAGCTGCAGGTCATAGGTGAGGGCGACGTCGATCTCGAGCGTTTGCAGCTTGCCGATCAGCTCCTGCTGGTCGCCCTCGATCATGTGCAGTTCCACTTTGTCGAAGGCGCGCGAGAAACCGAAGATGACCTCGGGCGCGATCATGGCCGCGAGCGGGTGAAAGCATCCCACGCGCAGCACGCCCTGGATGGTGTCGCTGGACACCGAGGCGACTTCGTACAGGCGCGAGGCCCGTTCCAGCAGGTCTTCGCATTCCTGCATGACCTGCGTGCCGAGCGTCGTCAGCGCGAGCCCCTTGGAGGGATGGCGCACGAACAACTGCACGCCCAGTTCTGTTTCGATGTGCGCGATCGCTGCCGAGATGGAGGGCGGGGAGATATGGATCTGGGCGGAGGCCGACGCGATGCTGCCGTGCTTGGCAGTGGCGACGAAGTACTCCATCTGGCGCAGCGAAATGCGATTGAGCATGGTCCGATGAGAGAAAGCGGGATCGATTGGCAGCCTGGGGCTGGCGAATCGGACGTGCGAAGGCGATGTCTGTGTCGACGGTGCCGCGCGGATCCGTGATCCCGCAGTGTATTCACGATGCCCGTGTAACGGGGCGCGATGTCACTCAGTGTTTCTCCGGTGGCCCTGCATGCTCGCGCAAGCGCTGTCACAGGTCTCCGGGCACGCCGAAGCTGGGTGCGGCGCGCGGATCTTTCGCGCGCGTGATGTAGTCCTGCACCTGCGGTTCGTAGACCTTCCACACCTGATACAGCGCCTGGACGGGATCGTCTTCCACCCAATCCAGGCGCAGGTCCACGATAGGCCAGTCCATGTCTCCGTACACCAGCAGCCCGGCGGAGTGCACCGGGCCTTCTTCGCCGCCGGCGGCCTGTCCCGCAAGCATCGCCTGCATCAGGCGTTCGGCCAGCGGCCCCTCGGCGCGGTCGAACGCCGCCAGCATGGCGGCGGGCACTTCCAGCGAGGCCAGCATGTTGCCGGCGCAGGCCGCGTGTTCGCCGGCGGCGCTGGCCAGCGTGCCCAGGGCACTGGCCCCCGTGTACACCGCCGGCGCATTCGCGGCGTCGATGGCCATGAGCTGGCGGTACGCGATGAACGGACGCCGCTGCAGCTGCGCCAGCGCCTGTTCTGGCGTGTGGCCGCCTGCCATCAGGTCCAGCGCCAGGGGACCCAGGGCCGGGTCGGTGATGTTCTGGCTGACCGCCGCGCCCACGCCCGCGCGGGCGCGGATACAGCGCGAGGCAACGGCCGGCGAGGAGGACGAGACCGCGGCGCCGAACTGGCCGGAAGCGGGGCAGCGCGCGATGATCGAGAAGGTCATGGATAGGGCCTTGGCGCGGATCAGTCGGGGATGACGGCGGTCGCGTCGATCTCGACCAGCCATTCGGGGCGGGCCAGCGCCGACACCACGATGCCGGTGGAGACGGGATACACGCCCTTCAGCCAGCGGCCTACCACGCGGTACACGGCCTCGCGGTAGCGGGGATCGATGATGTAGATGGTGATCTTGCAGATGTGCTCCAGCTCGCCGCCTGCCTCTTTCAACAGCATGGCGATATTGGCCATGGCCTGCTCGGCCTGGCCGGCTGCGTCGCCGATGCACACGCTTTCCGAGGTGTCCAGGTTCTGGCCGATCTGCCCGCGCAGGAACACGGTGCTGCCGCGTGCGACCACGGCCTGGCACAGGTCATTGTCCAGATTCTGTTCGGGATAGGTGGCCTTGGTGTTGAAGGTGCGTATGCGGGTGTGTTTCATGGTCGCCTGGAAGAAGGATTCGGGCGGCCGCCGCGGCGCCGCAATGCCGCGCCCGGCGGCCGGCCCACCGTCGAGATGTCTGCCATCGTCGGCCGAGGCGGCGGCGACGCCTATTTGTTTTTTCCGGGGGAGGCCTAAGGAAAAGGCGACTTGGCCCCTGGATGCGCCTCTCCCATCATCTGCGCTCAAGTCGGACGATCCGGCACGTCTACACAACACAAGGGGTTTGCAATGATTCGAAAGCTCGTGTCGGCCGGTGTGCTTGCCGCCGCCATGTTCGCCAGCGCGGCGTCGGCCCAGGACGCGCTGGTGGTCAGCACCTGGGGCGGCAGCTTCCGCGACCTGATCGACGAAAACATCGGCAAGGAATTCACGCGCCAGACCGGCGTGCCGGTGAAGTACATCACCGGCGGCACGATCGACCGCCTGAACAAGGCCAAGCTGGCCACCACACCCGAAAGCGACATCACGTTCACCACCTCGCACATCGGCTGGCTGTACGCCGACGGCAACCTGTTCGAGAAGCTGGACACGGCCAGGCTGTCGAACTATTCGCACTTGGTCGACCAGGCCAGGATCAGCCCGTACCACATCGGCAGCTGGGCCTACGTGTACACGATCGGCTATCGCCCCGATCTGGTGCCGCAGAGCATCAAGTTCGACAGCTGGAACGACCTGTGGAACCCGGCCCTGAAGGGCCGTCTGTCGTCGCCTGACTTCGATCCCAGCCACATCATCACCGTCTCGGCCATGCTGTCGGGCGGCGATGCCGCCACCTGGCAGAAGGGCGAGGAAAAGCTGAAGGCGCTGAAGCCCAACTTCAAGGCCTTCTACACCAATGACGCGAACAGCCAGCAGCTGATCGCCACGGGCGAGACGCCGGTGCAGGTCCTGCTGTCGATGAATGCCTATTACATGATCGGCCAGGGCGTGCCCATCAAGGTGGTGATGCCCAAGGAAGGCGCCGTGCTGGGCGTGGACACCATGGGCATCATGAAGGGCAGCTCGAAGATCGACCTGGCCTACAAGTTCATGGACATCGCGCTGTCGTCGGAAGTGCAGTCCAGGATCGTGGCCGCCAAGAAGGCAAGCCCGGTGGTGGACAACGCCAAGGTGTCCGCCGAGGACGCGGCGCTGCCCGGCGTGTTCACGACCAAGGCGCAATGGGACACCCAGGCCATCGTCATCGACCACAAGCTGCGCGCGGAGAAGACGGCCGAATGGCGCAAGTGGTTCACTGAAAACCTCATGAACTGACGGCACGCGCCCACCCCGCGCCGGCGTCCCGGAGGCTTTGCCGCCGCCGGGGCGCTAGCGTTTTACCGAACAGAAGCAAAACGGACGAAGACGGTCGATCTATGGATGCGCGCTCCAGGCTGAGAGGATGGCTGGTCTCGCCAGCAAGTTTCATTGCGCTATGCATCTGCGTGGCGATGGCCACGGTACTCCAGTACAGCGTGCGCGCCTTCATACCGGGTTCGATGGACGTGGGCGGATTCACGCTGGCGAACTTCACCGGGCTGGACAAGCCGATCTACCTGGATGCCTTCGCCAACACGCTGCTGCTGAGCATCGAGACGACGATCTTCTCGCTGCTGCTGGCCTATCCGCTGGCGTACGCGCTGGTGCGCGTGCGCAACCGCTTTCTCAAGTCCTTCATCCTGATCGTGTCCATCACGCCGCTGTTCCTGGGCGAGATCGTGCGCACGTACTCGTGGATCATCGTCCTGGGGAACAATGGCTTCATCAACACGGTGCTGCGCAAGCTAGGGGTGATCGAGTGGCCGCTGAACCTGATGTTCACGCACCTGGGCGTGCTGGTGGCGCTGGTGCACGTGACGATACCCGTCGTGGTGATGATGCTGGCCACCGGTATTTCCCACATCGACCGCGACTACGAGAAGGCCGCGCAAAGCCTGGGGGCGGGGCCGGTCCGCACGTTCCTGACTGTGACGCTGCCCCTGTCGATGCCCGGCATCATCGCGAGCGTGACGACCTCGTTCGCGTGGACGTTCAGCGCCTTCGCCACGCCGCAGATGATCGGCGGCGGGCGCGTGCCCACCGTCTCCACGCTGGTGTACCAGCTTGGTTTCTCGTCCATGAATTTTCCGCTGGCCGCCAGCCTCAGCGTGGTCGGCCTGGCGCTGACGGCCGTCTCGCTCGTGCTGCTGGGCCGCGCGACGCGCCGGCTCAAGGCCATGGGAGGCCACTAGCATGAAGATACGCAATACGCTGCCCCTGCCGCTGCGCGTGGCTGGCCCCACGCTGATCGTGCTCATCCTGGCGTTCCTGCTGCTGCCGGTGGTCGTGGTCACGCTGGCCTCGTTCAACGACAAGGCCTTGCTGACGTTCCCCCCCGCGACCTGGTCGTGGCGCTGGTTCGAGCGGGTGTTCACCTATCCGGACTTCAAGCAGGGCTTTCATGCCAGCATGGTCGTGACGATGTGGTCGTCGCTGCTGGCGCTGGCCATCGGCACCGCCCTGGCCATCGCAGTGAAGCGGCTGCAGTTTCCGGGCAAGGAACTGCTGCAGGCGATCCTGCTGTCCCCGCTGGTGATCCCGCATTTCACCCTGGGATTGGGACTGCTGATCCTGGTGGCGCAGGTGGGCGTCGAGCGCGGTTACGCCATCGTGATCCTGTGCCACGTGATGCTGGTGCTGCCTTTCGTGATGCGCAGCGTCTACGTGTCTATGGAGAACCTGGACGAACGGCTGGAGCAGGCGGCCGCCAGCCTGGGCGCGTCGCCGTGGCGGGTGCTGTTCACGGTGACCGTGCCGCTGCTGGCGCCCGGCCTGTTCGGCGGGTGGCTGTTCGCCGCCATCATGTCGTTCAGCGAGTTCACCGCCTCGTTGTTCATCACCACGCAGGCCACCCAGACCTTGCCGGTGGCGATGTACAACTATGTGCGCGAGTTCGCCGACCCCACACTGGCCGCGCTGTCGGTGGTGTACATCGCCGTGACGGCAAGCCTGCTGACGCTGGCCAATTACTTCCTGGGACTCGGCAGGATCCTCAACATCGAAGAGAACCGCTGACGGGCCGGACAACGACAGAAAGGGCGGGATCCCGCCCTTTTCTTCGTTTCCGTCGGCCGGCGTCCGCCATGGCGGACGCCGAGGTCGCGAGGCATCAATATCCGCGCGCGGGATCCACCTGGTTGGCGGGCGCCTCGCCCCGCGAGACCCGCAGGATGTTGTCGGCGATCTGGGTCGCTGCCGACGAAGGAATGGCCACGGACGCGAGGTGCGGCGTGATCAGCACATTCTCCATGCCCCACAGGGGATCGTCCGCCGGCAGGGGTTCGCGCTCGAACACGTCCAGCGTGGCCGACCCGATATGGCCGCTTTGCAGCAGCTGCGTCATCGCGGCCTGGTCCACCAGTGCGCCGCGCGCCACGTTGATCAGCGCCGCGCCGCGCGGCAGCCGTTCCAGCCGTTCGCGGCCGAGCAGGCCGCGGGTCTGCGGCGTGAGCGGCAGCATGATCACCAGGATGTCCGCCTGGCCCAGCACGGTGTCCAGCGTTTCCATGCCGGCATGGCACTGCACGCCCTCGATCTGGCGCTGGCTGCGCGACCACCCCAGGACGGTGTAGCCCTGGCGCCGCAGCTCGCGCGCGGCATAGGCTCCCAGCTCGCCCAGGCCCAGCACGGCGACGCGAGTCTCTTCGGGCGCGCGAGGATGCCGATAGGCCCACTGGCCGCGCCGTTGCGCCTGCTCGAAGTACGGAATCTCCCGGGCATGGCGCAGCGTGGCGAACAGCACGTAGCTTGCCATCATGCGGGACATGTTGGGATCGGCGATGCGCGTGATGGGCACGCCGGCGGGCAGGTCCTTGCGGCCGACCAGCGAGTCCACGCCCGCGCCCAGGTTGACGATCAGGCGCAGGTTGGCCATCCGGTCGAAGAAGCCTTCCGGCGGCTTCCATGTCAGGACGTAATGGACGTCGGCGGGGTCGATCGCCTCGCTCGCATGCACGATGCGCAGCCGCGGCAGCTTTGCACGCAGGGCGTTCTTCCAGGTGGCGTAGTCGTCGAACTGGCTGTAGAAGACCAGCGAGCCGGCATCCATGGCGGTATCGGGGGCGCTCATTTCGGCGTGGCCCTCACGCTGTCCGGCGGATCAGGCGCGACATGGCTTCGATGGCCAGTTCGTAGCCCTCTCCGCCCAGTCCCGCGATCACGCCGTCCGCGGCCTTCGATATGTACGAGTGATGGCGGAAGCTTTCGCGCCGCCAGATGTTGCTCATGTGGACCTCGATGATGCGGCCGGGAAAGGACAGCAGCGCGTCCAGGAGCGGAATGGAGGAGTACGTCAGCCCCGCGGCATTGATGATGATGCCCTGCGCCTGCCCGCGGGCTTCCTGTATCCAGTCGACCAGCTGGCCCTCGTGGTTGGACTGCACGAAGTTCAGCGTCATCCGCAGGTCGGCCGCCTTTTTTTCGCAGCGCTGCCGCAGTACGGGAAAGCTCTCGGACCCATAGACCTGGTTGGCATCCAGGCCATACAGATTGGCGTTGGGGCCGTTCAGGAACCAGACGGTGGCCGGGCCCGCATCGCCGGCCGTGGATCGAGTATCGGTGGGAGCATTCATGGTGCGCAATCTCAGGCTTCGTGGGGGATGGTGGCCTGCATGGCGGGCAGGGCCTGGAACGCTTCATTCCAGCGCGCCGCCCGCGGATGCTCGCGGCGCCAGTCGAGTTCGGGAAAGCGGAAGTCCAGGTAGCCGAGCGCGCAGCCTATCGTCACTTCGCCGATGGTCGGGCTGCGGCGGGCCAGGCTGCCGGCCATGGCTTCGATCGCTTCCAGGCCGGCCGCGACCTTCACCAGCTGCGCCTCGCGCCACGCGGGCCACTGCCATTCGGCGGGACGCGCGGTGCGTTCGTAGCGTGCCAGCAGGGCCGCGTCCAGCATGCCGTCGCCCAGCGCCTGCAACGTCAACGCCTGCCAACGCGCGTCGCCGTCCGCCGGGAAGAGATGGTCGTTGCCGGCCAGGCTGGCCAGGTATTCGCAGATGACGCGGCTGTCGTACAGGGCGCGGCCGTCCGCCAGGATCAGGGTGGGCACCTTGGCCAGCGGGTTGTGCTCGGCAATGCGCGCATCGCGCCGCACGGGGTTGGCGGCGCTGTCCAGCCACTGGATGCGGTCGTCGACGCCGCACAGGTGCGCGCAGGCCATGACCTTGCGCACGTAAGGGGATGTCGGGGCGTAGAGCAGCTTCATCAGGGGTCCTCGCTCAGGGCGTGAGCACGATCTTGCCGAACACCTCGCCGCTTTCCAGCAGGCGATGCGCGTGCGCGGCCTCGGCCAGCGGCAGCAGCGCATGGATGCGCGGGGTGACGCGGCCGTCGGACACCAGCGGCAGCACGTGCCGCGCGATCGCCGTCGCCATGCGCGCCTTCTCGGCCGGGCTCTGCGGCCGCATGGTGGACGAATGCAGGCTGAGTTGCTTCTGCATCAGCGTCAGCAGATCGATGTCCACCGTCGAGCCCTGCAGGAACGAGAGGCTGACGTGGCGTCCGCCAAAGCCCAGCGCCTGCAGGTTGCGGCGCACGTAGTCGCCGCCGACCATGTCCAGCACCACGTCCACGCCCCGTCCTGCCGTAAAAGCGTGGCAGGCGGCCACGAAGTCGGTGTCGCGATAGCAGATGGCGTGCGAGGCGCCCATCTCGCGCAGCGCGGGCAGGCGCTCCTCGCGGCCCGCGGTGGCGATCACGCGGGCGCCCGCCGCGTGGGCCATGCGTACCGCCAGTGTGCCGATGCCGCCGGCGGCGCCGTGTATCAGCACGGTTTCTCCTATGCGCAGTCCGCCCAGTTCGAACAGGTTGTGCCACACGGTGAAGAGCCCTTCGGGCAGGGCTCCCGCCGAGGCGACGTCCAGCTGCTCGGGCACGGGCAGCGAATGATCGGCGCGCGCGACGCACCACGGCGCATAGCCGCCGCCTGGAAGCAGGCTCATCACCCGCTGGCCCCGCAGGGCCTCGGATACGCCCGGGCCGCAGGCGATCACCTCGCCGCATGCTTCCAGGCCCAGCACGTCCGTGACGCCGGCCGCCGGCCTGGCCAGGCCTTGCCTCTGCATGATGTCGGGCCGGTTGACGCCGGCGCTCAGTACGCGCAGCAGAACTTCTCCGGGACCCGGGACGGGCACGGGCCGTTCGGCCAGGGCGAGCACGCCGGCATCGCCTGGTTCGCGGGCGATGACGGCTTGCATGGTGGTGGGTGGAGTGTGCATGGGCTGTGCGGATTGCTTGAGGGGAATCAGGCCGGGCGCCGTGGCGGCCTGGCGGATGGGCCGGGGTCAGGCCGCGGCGTTGAAGACGCTGATGCCCTGGCCGGGCAGCTGCAGTCCCGCGACGGCGCCCACGGGCCATTGCTGCATGGCCCCCAGCCCGGCGCTGCGCACCATCACGCGCTGGTGGCCGGCCACCGGAATGTCCACGTCGACGTACGAATCGACGTGGTCACCCTGGAACACGTGGCTGACCACCGTGCCGCTGAGCACCGAGCCGCCGTGCAGCGCTTCCAGGCGGATCTGCTCGGGGCGCACGTAGATGTCCAGCCGACGGCCCTCGTGCGACCCGCCCACCAATCGCTCGCGCGGCACGTGCAGCAGGCCCGCCCCCAGCCGCAGCTGGATGCCGTCGGGGTCGGCCCCGTGGTAGTGGGCCGGCAGGATGTTGACGTCGCCAAGAAAGGACGCGACGAAGGGATCCTGGGGATTGCGATACAGCTCGTCCGGCGTGGCGATCTGCCGGATGACGCCGGCCGACATCACCGCGATGCGATCGGACATGCTGAGCGCCTCCCCCTGGTCGTGCGTGACGAACACCGTGGTCACGCCCAGCCTGCGCTGGATCTCGCGGATCTCGACCTGCATGGCGCCGCGCAGGCTCTTGTCCAGCGCCGAGAAAGGCTCGTCCAGCAGCAGGACCTTGGGGCGGATGACCAGGGCGCGGGCCAGCGCAACGCGCTGCTGCTGGCCGCCGGACAGTTCGCGGGGCTTGCGCTGGCCCAGTCCGTCCAGCTTCACCAGCGCCATGACTTCCCGCACCCGCCGGGCGATGTCATCGGCCGGGATGCGCCGCATGCGCAGGCCATAGCCGATGTTGCGCTCGACGGTCATGTGGGGAAACAGCGCGTAGTTCTGGAACACGATGCCGATCTCGCGCTGATAAGCCGGAAGGGACGTGACCAGTTGCCCGTCGATGAAGATCTCGCCGTTGTCGGCGTCCGCGAAGCCCGCGATGAGGTTGAGCAGCGTCGTCTTGCCGCAGCCCGACGGGCCCAGCAGCGTCAGGAATTCGCCGCGCCGGATCTTCAGCGACACCTCGTGCAGCACAGTCTGGTCGCGGTATTTCTTCACCACGCCTTCCAGGCTGACCGCATGGGTGGATTCCGGGGACGAGGGGCTGTTCTGCATGGCGGCGGGGGCTCGGCGGGTATCTTGGGGTGCCATGAGAGTACGGCAAGGGACCGGCGCTGGCGCGTTGTGGATATTGATGCCGTCCATCGGAAAAACGAAAGGCCGCCGCCCCGGCTGCACCGCCTTGCGCGCCGCGCCGCAATACCCCTACTGCGGCCATTCCTCCGCCCGGCCCTTCCTGCCCTCTCTGCTAACATAATTTGTCCGGGCCACCGGGCAAGCACCCGGACGCGCCTCAACGCCCCAGATTTATTCCTAGAAAGACCCTCATGGTCGCCTCCGACACCCTCCTCAAAGCCCTGCAATCCTGTGTGGATCCCAACACGGGCAAAGACGTTGTTTCCGCGCGCGCGGTCAAGAACCTGGACATCAGCGCCGACGGCGACGTGTCGTTCGACGTGGAGCTCGGTTATCCGGCCAAAAGCCAGATTCCCGCATTGCGCCGCGCGCTGATCGCGGCCGCGAAGGCGGTGCCGGGCGTGCAGAACGTGTCGGTCAACGTGCACAGCGTCATCACGTCTCACGCCGTGCAGCGCGGCATCGCGCTGCTGCCCAATGTGAAGAACGTGATCGCCGTCGCCTCGGGCAAGGGCGGCGTGGGCAAGAGCACCACGGCCGTCAACCTGGCGCTGGCGCTGGCCGCCGAAGGCGCGCGGGTGGGCCTGCTGGACGCGGACATCTACGGCCCCAGCCAGGCTCTGATGATGGGCATCGAAGGCCGTCCGCAAAGCGAAGACGGCACGACCATGGAGCCGCTGGAAAACTACGGCGTCCAGGTCATGTCCATCGGCTTCCTGGTGGACGCCGACGAGGCCATGATCTGGCGCGGCCCCATGGCCGTGCAGGCGCTCGAACAGCTGCTGCGCCAGACCAACTGGAAGAACCTCGACTACCTGGTCATCGACATGCCGCCGGGCACCGGCGACATCCACCTCACGCTCAGCCAGAAGGTGCCCGTGACCGGCGCCATCGTCGTCACCACGCCGCAGGACATCGCGCTGCTCGATGCGCGCAAGGGCTTCAAGATGTTCGAGAAGGTCGGCGTGCCCGTGCTGGGCGTGGTCGAGAACATGGCGGTGCACGTCTGTAGCCAGTGCGGCCACGTCGAACATATCTTCGGTTCGGGCGGCGGGCAGAAGATGGCCGCCGATTACGGGCTGCCGTACCTGGGCGCGCTGCCGCTGGACATCAACATTCGCATGCAGGCCGACAGCGGGCGGCCCTCGGTGGTGTCCGACCCCGACGGCGAGGTGGCCGGCCTGTACAAGTCCCTGGCGCGGCAGGTGGCCGTGGCGGTGTCCGAGATGGGCAAGGACTATTCGTCCAAGTTCTCGGCCATTTCGATCAAGCGGGCCTGACGGCAACTGCCATGGATACCGGGCCCGTACCCCTGACGATGGACGTCGCCGTCCTGATGCGCAAAGAGCGCATCGTCGGCGCGATGAGCCGCTGGCAGGAATGGCGCTGGGTGCTCGAGGACGTGGTGGTCAACGAGCCCGGCTTCGGCGAGGCCCCGCGGCGGCTGTATGCCGACGAGAACCAGCAGCGCTGGCTGCATCCCGGGTTCACGGTGCGGCTGTTCAAGGACGATGCGGAAGGCTATCTGCTGAATGCCTCCGCGCCTTCGCCGTGCTGGTTCGTGCTGTGGCGCATGGAAGAAAGCCCGTCGGTGGCCGACGAGCCGCTGGCGCGGCCCGAGATCGTCACCCTCAGCTACCACGACGCCGGACGCTGGCTGGACGCGCAGGAAACGGTGGAGCAGATTCCCGCGCCGCCGGACATCGTGGCCTGGATCGAGGCCTTCGTGGCCGAGCACTACGTGCCCGAGCCCAAGCGCCGCCGCCGTCCCGCCAGCTTCCAGTCGCTGCAGGACCGCTTCGGCAATCCCGCGTCCGTCAGCACCGTCAAGAAATTCGGCGGTGGCCAGCCATGAGCACGGAACCCCGTTCCGGCTTCCTGCATCGCTGGTCGCGGCGCAAGATCGAGGCCCGCGAGGCCGCCTCGCAGCCTCCCGAGGCGGCGCCCGCGCCGCAGGCGGAACCTTCTGCCGACACGCTGCAACAACAGCCCGGCATGCCGCTCGCGCAGGACGCCGCGCCGCCGGCGGAACCCAAGCTGCCCACGCTGGACGACGTGCGCGCGCTGACGTCGGATTCCGACTTCAGTCCCTTCGTGGCCCGCGGCGTGGCGCCCGAGGTGAAGAACGCGGCGCTGAAGAAACTGTTCTCCGACCCGCACTACAACGTGATGGACGGGTTGGACATCTATATCGACGACTACTCGAAAATGGAGCCGCTGCCGGAATCCATGCTGCGCAAGATGGCGGTGTCGAAGGTGTTCGGCTTCTTCGAGGAAGAGGCCCGCTGCGCGGCCGGCGCGATGCTGGACGCCTCGGGCGAACCCGCCGGGGCATCGACGCCGCCGGTGGCCGCGGCCCATGAAAGCCTGCCCGAGGCGGACGAGGGCGAAGCGCCCGATGCCCAAAATGAGGTAGCCTGCGCGCTGCCCGCGCCTGCCGAACCGGCGGCGGACGCCGCAGCCGATGTTCCGGCCGTCGTCCTGCCCGAGCGCGACCCGATTGCAAGAACCTGATCATGACGACACTCATCTGCGACTGCAATCGCACGATGCCCCTGGCCGCTGACGCGCTGGGCGAGGCATTGGGCGAGAAGCTCGCGCTGCATTCCACGCTGTGCCGCCGCGAAGCCGGCTCGTACGAAAAGGCCGTGCGCGGCGACAGCGACGTGGTGGTGGCCTGTACCCAGGAAAAGCGCCTGTTCGGCGAACTGGGCGCCGCCACCGAGGGCGCCGTCGCGCCGGTGCGATTCGTCAACATCCGCGAGACGGGCGGCTGGAGCCGCGATGCGTCGCAGGCCATGCCGAAGATCGCGGCGCTGCTGGCCGCGGCCCATCTGCCCGAGCCCGATCCCGTTCCCACGGTCACCTATAAAAGCGCCGGCAGGCTGCTCATCATCGGCCCGCTGGATCGTGCCGAACAGGCGGGCGCGCTGCTGGACGACGTGCTCAACGTCACGCTGTTCTCGCAGGGCCCTGGCGCCCGCGGCGGCGCGCAGGTCCGGCGCTTTCCCACGGTGGCGGGCCGCCTCGGCGGCGTCACCGGCTGGCTGGGCGCGTTCGAGGTGCAATGGACGCAGGACAACCCGATCGACCTCGATCTGTGCACTCGCTGCAATGCCTGTATCACGGCCTGTTCCGAAGGTGCGGTGGGGCTGGATTACCAGATGGACCCCGACCGGTGCCGCAATCACCGCGACTGCGCGGCGTCCTGTACGGTGGCGGGCGCGATCGACTTCAGCCGCCCGCCGGAAACCTACGCGGAAACGTTCGACCTGATCCTCGATCTTGGCGAGCAGCCCGTCTTCACGCGGCATGCGCCGCCCCAGGGCTATTTCCGCTGGACGGACAACGATCCCGCCACGCTGCTGCGGTTGCGCGACATGGTGGGCGAGTTCGAGAAGCCGAAGTTCTTCGACTACAAGCAGAAGCTCTGCGCACACAGCCGCAACGGCAGCGTGGGCTGCGACGCCTGCGTGCAGATCTGCTCGGCGCAGGCCATTTCCAGCGATGTGCGCAACCAGCAGATCAAGGTCAATCCGAATCTCTGCGTCGGCTGCGGCGCCTGTACCACGGTGTGCCCCTCGGGCGCGTTGACCTATAGCTACCCACGCAGCCCGGACCAGGGCGCGCGCCTGCGCACGCTGCTGTCCACGTACGCCTCGGCCGGCGGCCGCGACGCCGTGCTGCTGCTGCACAGCCAGGAGGCGGGACAAGGCCTGGTCGAGGCCCTGGGCCGCCAGGCCCGGCTGGGCCGCGCGCATGGCGTGCCGGCCAACGTGATTCCCGTGGCGCTGTGGCACACGGCCAGCCTGGGCGCCGACCTGTGGCTGTCGGCCGTCGCCTATGGCGCCACGCAGGTCGTGGTGCTGACCACGGCAGAAGAGGCCCCGCAGTATCTCGATGGCCTGCAGGCCCAGATGGACGTGGCGCAGGCGGTGCTGAACGGCCTGGGCTACGCCGGCCGGCATCTGCACCTGCGGCATGCCGCGGACGTGTCCGAACTCGATGCGCAATTGCAGGCGCTGGCCGCCCAGGTGCCTCAGTCGCCGCGCGTGGCCGCGCGACATGCGGTCGCGCCCGAGAAGCGCAGCACGCTCGAGCTGGCGCTCGATCATCTGATCGCTCATGCGCCCGCGCCGCTGCCCGAGGCCATCGTCATGCCGGCGGGACAGCCCGGCGCGGGTTCGCCGTTCGGCGGCGTGAAGGTCAACCGCGACACCTGTACGCTCTGCATGAGCTGCGTCAGCGCCTGCCCGTCGGGCGCGCTGCTCGACAACACCCAGACGCCGCAGCTGCGCTTCCTGGAAAAGAACTGCGTGCAGTGCGGGCTGTGCGCCACCACCTGTCCCGAAGACGCCATCGAACTGGTGCCGCGCCTGCTGCTCACGCCGCAACGCAAGGAAGCGGTGGTCGTGAACGAGACCCAGCCATTCCATTGCGTACGCTGCAACAAGCCCTTCGGCACGGTGAAGGCCATCGACGCCATGGTCGGGCGCCTGGCGGGCCACGCCATGTTCCAGGGCGCCGCGCTCGAGCGCCTGAAGATGTGCAGCGATTGCCGCGTCATCGACATGTACTCGTCCGAGAACGAAGTCCAGATCACCCGACTATGACCGCTTCCGTATCCCTAGCCGATCTTTCTCACGCCGGATTCGACGAAGAGGTCGCCCGCGCCGAAATCTATGGTCTTCTGGCGCAGCTGTACTACGCCCCGCGCGCGCCGCAGCTGCTTGCCGCGCTGCGCGCGGCCGGCACCGAGGCGCCGGCCAGCGGCGCTTTCCTCGAGGCGCCGTGGCGCGACCTGGTGCAGGAGGCGGCCGGCATGTCGGATGACGCGATCGCGGCGGAGTACGAGTCGCTGTTCGGCGGCATCGGCAAACCCGAGGTCTATCTGTTCGGCTCGCACTACCTGACCGGCTTCCTGAACGAGAAGCCGCTGGTGGGCCTGCGCGACGATCTGGCCGCGCTGGGACTGGCGCGCGATCCGGGCATGCCCGAGACGGAAGACCACATCGCGTATCTGTGCGAGGTGATGCGCTACCTGATCGCCGGCGAGGATGCGGCGGTGGCCAACCTGGCGCAGCAGCGGACGTTCTTCACGACGCACGTGCAGCCGTGGGTGCATGACATGGGCCAGGCCATCATCGCGCATCCCGCGGCACGCTTCTATGCGCGCGTGGCGGCCTTCACGCAGGCCTTTGCCAGCGTGGAAGCGCAAGGCTTCGACATGCTGGGCTAGGCCTGGGGCGAGCGTCCAGACAACTGATATTCCCGCCCCGCCGCAGGCAATAAATGCTGCGCTGCAGCGAGCGCGTTCCCATGGGGACGGTTGCTGCCGGCCTTCGGCGCGGGTACATTATGCAATGCTTTTCATACCCAGCTGTACAGGAGACGACGATGTCCCAAAAACCCATTGATCGCTCGCGGCGCAAATTCTTTGTCGGATCCGCGGCGGTGGGAGCCGCCGCGGCAGGCGTCGTCGTGCTGCCTGGCGTGTCGACCCAGCAGGCCGCGCCGCAGGCGCAACCCGCACCCGAACGCGGGGGCGGCTATCGCGTCAGCGAACACGTCAAACGCTATTACAAGACCACACTCGTTTAATTCGGAGCGAGGCCATGTTGCTCACCAAGAAATCCGGCGGCGCCGCCGACAGCGCCGCCGATTCGCATTTTGTCCGCAGCCTGCGCCGCGGCATGTCGCAAGCCCTTCCCACCATGGATCGCCGCACGTTCCTGCGCCGCTCGGGCCTGGGCGTGGGCGCCGGTCTGGCCGCCACGCAGCTGTCGCTGGTCACGCGCGCAGAAGCCGCCGAAGGCAAGATCGCGGTGGGCGACAGCAAGATCTCCGTGCGCCGCACCGTCTGTAGTCACTGTTCGGTCGGCTGTGCGGTCGACGCCGTCGTCGAGAACGGCGTCTGGGTGCGGCAGGAGCCGGTGTTCGACTCGCCCATCAACCTGGGCGCGCACTGCGCCAAAGGGGCCTCGCTGCGCGAGCACGGCCACGGCGAGCACCGCCTGCGCTATCCGATGAAGCTGGTGAACGGCAAGTACCAGCGCATCAGCTGGGACACCGCGCTGCAGGAAATCAGCGACCGCATGCAGGCGCTGCGCAAGGAAAGCGGCCCGGATTCCGTGTATTTCATCGGATCCTCCAAGCACAACAACGAACAGTCGTACCTGATGCGCAAGTTCGTCAGCTACTGGGGCAGCAACAACTGCGACCACCAGGCGCGCATCTGTCACTCCACCACGGTGGCCGGCGTGGCCAATACATGGGGCTACGGCGCCATGACCAATTCGTACAACGACATGCAGAACGCCAAGGCGGCGCTGTATATCGGGTCGAATGCGGCCGAAGCGCACCCGGTGTCGATGCTGCACCTGCTGCACGCCAAGGAAACCGGCTGCAAGGTGATCGTGGTCGATCCGCGCTTCACCCGTACCGCGGCCAAGGCCGACCAATACGTGCGCATCCGCTCGGGCACGGACATCCCGTTCCTGTTCGGCGTGCTGTATCACATCTTCAAGAACGGCTGGGAAGACCAGGCGTACCTGAAGGCGCGCGTGTACGGCATGGACGAGGTCAAGGCCGAAGTGATGGCCAAGTGGACGCCGGACAAGGTGGAAGAGGCCTGCGGCGTGGACGAGGCCACGGTGTACAGCGTGGCCAAGACGATGAGCGAGAACCGTCCCAGCACCGTCGTGTGGTGCATGGGCCAGACCCAGCACACCATCGGCAACGCCATCGTGCGCGCCTCCTGTATCCTGCAGCTGGCGCTGGGCAACGTCGGCCGTTCCGGCGGCGGCACCAACATCTTCCGCGGCCACGACAACGTGCAGGGCGCCACCGACGTCGGCCCCAACCCCGATTCGCTGCCCGGCTACTACGGCCTGGCCGAGGGCTCGTGGCGGCATTTCGCGCGCGCCTGGGGCGTGGACTACGAGTGGATCAAGAGCCGCTACGCCTCGCCCGCCATGATGACCAAGCCGGGCATCACGGTGTCGCGCTGGATCGACGGCGTGCTCGAGAACCCAGACCTCATCGACCAGGAAACCAACCTGCGTGCGGTGTTCTACTGGGGCCACGCGCCCAATTCCCAGACGCGCGGCCTGGAAATGAAACGCGCGATGGACAAGCTCGACCTGCTGGTGGTGGTCGACCCGTATCCGTCCGCCACCGCGGCCATGGCGGCCATGCCGGGCAAGCCCGAAGACCTGAATCCCAACCGCGCGGTGTACCTGCTGCCGGCCGCCACGCAGTTCGAGACGCGCGGGTCCTGTACCGCCTCGAACCGTTCGCTGCAATGGCGCGAGCAGGTCATCGAGCCGCTGTGGGAAAGCCGCACCGACCACATGATCATGTACCAGTTGGCCGAGAAGCTGGGCTTCGGCAAGGAACTGGTGAAGAACTACAAGATGGAGAAGGCCAAGGGCGGCATGGAAGAGCCCTCCATCGACGACATCCTGCGCGAGATCAACGCCTGCGTCTGGACCATCGGCTACACGGGCCAGAGCCCCGAGCGCCTGAAGGCGCACATGCGCAACATGCACGTGTTCGACGTCAAGACGCTGCGCGCCAAGGGCGGCAAGGACGCAGAGACCGGCTATGACCTGACGGGCGACTACTTCGGCCTGCCGTGGCCATGCTGGGGCAACCCCAGCCTGAAGCACCCCGGCACGGCCAATCTGTACGACCCCAGCCTGCACGTGATGGACGGCGGCGGCAACTTCCGCGCCAACTTCGGCGTCGAGCGCAATGGCGTGAGCCTGCTGGCCGAGGACGGCTCGCATTCCAAGGGCGCCGACCTTACCACCGGCTATCCCGAGTTCGACCACGTGCTGCTGAAGAAGCTGGGCTGGTGGGACGACCTGACGCCCGAGGAAAAGGCAGCCGCCGAAGGCAAGAACTGGAAGACCGACCCTTCTGGCGGCATCATCCGCGTGGCGATGCAGGTGCACGGGTGCCATCCGTTCGGCAACGCCAAGGCGCGCGCCGTGGTGTGGAACTTCCCCGATGCCATCCCGCAGCACCGCGAGCCCATCTACGGCACGCGTCCCGACCTCGTCGACAAGTATCCGGCGCAGGCCGACATCAAGACGTTCTGGCGCCTGCCCACGGTGTACACCTCGCTGCAGAAGAAGAACGTCGCGGAAAAGATGTACGAGAAATTCCCGCTCATCCTCACGTCGGGCCGCCTGGTGGAGTACGAGGGCGGCGGCGAGGAAACGCGTTCGAACCCCTGGCTGGCCGAGCTTCAGCAGGAAATGTTCGTCGAGCTCAATCCCAAGGCGGCGGCCGACCGCGGCATCCGCAACGGCGATCGCTGCTGGGTGCACACGCCCACCGGCGCGCGCCTGAACGTGCAGGCGCTGGTGACCGAGCGCGTGGGTCCGGACACTGCCTTCATGCCGTTCCACTTCTCGGGACACTGGCAGGGCAAGGACATGCTCGAGCACTATCCGGAAGGCGCGGCGCCCATCGTGCGCGGCGAAGCCATCAACACCGGCACGACCTATGGTTACGACTCGGTGACCATGATGCAGGAAACCAAGACCACCATCTGCAACATCGAAAGAGCTTGAGGAGAGCAATATGGCTCGCATGAAATTTGTCTGTGATGCAGAGCGGTGTATCGAGTGCAACAGCTGCGTCACCGCCTGCAAGAACGAGCACGAGGTGCCCTGGGGCGTGAACCGCCGCCGCGTGGTTACGCTGAACGACGGCGTGCCCGGCGAGAAGTCGATCTCCGTGGCCTGTATGCACTGCAGCGATGCGCCGTGCATGGCCGTGTGCCCGGTCAACTGCTTCTATCGCACCGACGAAGGCGTGGTGCTGCACAACAAGGACACCTGTATCGGCTGCGGCTACTGCTCGTACGCCTGTCCGTTCGGCGCGCCGCAATTCCCCTCGCAGGGCAATTTCGGCGTGCGCGGCAAGATGGACAAGTGCACGTTCTGCGCGGGCGGTCCCGAGGAGCACGGCAGCGCGGAAGAATTCGAGAAGTACGGCCGCAACCGCCTGGCCGAAGGCAAGCTGCCGGCCTGTGCCGAGATGTGCTCGACCAAGGCGCTGCTGGCCGGCGACGGCGACGTGGTGGCGGACATCTTCCGCACGCGCGTGCTGCATCGCGGCAAGGGCGCCGAAGTGTGGGGCTGGGGCACGGCCTACGGCTCGCAGCAGGCCGGCCAGCCGCCGCAGCGTCAACCCGAAGCGAAGGTGAAGTCGTGAGCGCGCCGCGAGCAGGCATGTCCATCCGCGCGCCGGGGCGGCTGCTCATCGTGGCGGCGGTGCTGGCGCTGAGCGCGTGCACCGAACCGTCGCAGGAACTGCAGCACTCCGGCAACGTCGGCAAGCCTTACTACGACGGCACCGGCAGCAACTTCATGGCTCCCGGGTGGAAACCGGGAGACAAGAACAGCTGGCAGCAAGAGTTGAAGACGCGCAACCAGCGTGGTCAGAACGAATACACGCGAGTGTATTGAGCGGGAGCTTGCCATGATACGGTCACTCATCGCGGCGCTCGCGATCAGCGCCGCGGCCCTGGCGCCGGCGGCGGCGCAGCAGGCGGGCACACCGGCCGCACCGGCCCCCGCGGCCGGCGGCCTGGGCAATATTCAAAGCGCCAACATCTTCGACGTGAAGCCCGATGCGAACGAGCAGCCGGGCTATGCGGAGCAGACCAACGCCGAGCGTGCCAAGGTCCAGCCCGGCAACAACGCCCCGATGTGGCGGCAGGTCAATTCAGGCGAACCGGGGTATTCCAGCCTGCCCAAGAGCGAGGCGCCCGAGGCTGGTGTGCTGATCCAGCGCTTCGTGCAGTACCCCGGTTCCGACTACACGACCGCGGGCGAGGCCTGGCGCCAGGTCCGCAACCACTGGATCATCCCGTACGGCGGCGGGCTGCTGCTGATCGTGCTGGTGGCCATCCTGCTGTTCTACGCCGCCAAGGGCTCGATGAAAGTGCACGACGCGCCCACCGGCCGGCGCATCGAGCGCTTCACCTACTTCGAGCGCGCGGCGCACTGGGTGAACGCCGCGGCCTTCGTCATCCTGGCCCTGTCCGGCATCGTGATGGCGTTCGGCAAGTTCTTCCTGCTGCCCATCATGGGCAGTGCGCTGTTCGGCTGGACGACGTGGGTGCTGAAGACGGTGCACAACTTCGTCGGACCGGTGTTCGCGGTGTCGCTGGCCGTCGTGCTCATCACCTTCGCCAAGGACAACATTCCGCGCCGCCACGACATCCTGTGGCTGAAGAAGGGCGGCGGCCTGCTGACCGGCGCGCACGTGCCTTCGCACCGCTTCAACGCGGGCGAGAAGCTGATGTTCTGGGGCGGCATGCTGTTCCTGGGCCTGATCGCCGTGCTGTCGGGGCTCTTCCTGGACAAGGTCGCGCCGGGCCTGGACTATTCCCGCGGCAACATGCAGATCGCCCACATGATCCATGCGGTGTCGGTCATCTTCATGACCTGCATGATCATGGGCCACATCTACCTCGGCACCATCGGCATGCAGGGCGCGTTCAAGGCCATGAAGACCGGCTATGTGGACGAGACCTGGGCGCGCGAGCACCACGAGCTCTGGTATGACGACGTCAAGGCCGGCAAGATCCCCGCGCAGCGCACCCCCGACAAGACGGCGAAGCCGCGACCCACGCGGCCGGCCGGCGCCTGACCAGGAGTTAGCATGAAAAAGATCGCTGCATTGCTTTTTGTGCTGGCCGCCGCGCCGGCGTATGCCAAGCTGCCGCCTCCCACGCCCGAAGCCAAGGCCAAGGCCGACGAAGCCGCCGCCAAGGCCGCCTGGACCGCCAAGGTCGATGCTTTCCATCTGTGCCAGGCGCAGGACCGCGTCGCCGCGGTGTACTACGCGCAGGCGCAGGCCAGCGGCAAGCCCACGCGGCCGCCGATGAAATCGACGGCCTGCCAGGACCCTGGCCCCTTCTCGTACACGAAGCCCCAGGAGAAACCGCTGGAGACCAGCGGCGCGCACTCCCCGGCCGGCACGGCTTCGTCGCCCCCCAGCGACATCAAGCCCCACGCGGAACAGGCCCCGGCCAAGCCGTAAAGGCAAGGCGGCCGGCTAGGTGCGGCCGGCTAGGTGCGGCCGGCCACGGCTGGGCTCGGCCGACCCGGCGCGATTGTCGGGCCCGGGCGCAGGTTTGTCCGCGCGGCAGGCCGCGCCTTTGCGGGTTCAGGCCGTCGGCCTGCGCACCCGCTTCGCGGCCGGCCGGCGCTTCGGCTGCCCGGTGAAATCCCACCACGGCAGCATGCGGCGCAGTGACAGCACCTCGCCGCTATGCGCCGGCGTATAGCCGGGCATGCGCCCCAGGATGTCCTGCCACGAGGCGCTGCGCAGCAATTCCATCAATGCCTGCGTAGAGGGCTGGTCCAGCGTGGACTTCAGGCACACCAGGAAGTAGTTTTCCTTGACCAGCGGCACGAACTCGAGCCGCTCCGGCAAGGCCGCCGAGGCGATGCCCAGGCCGGCGTCCGCGCTGCCCGACGCCACCGCGTGGGCGACGGCCTTGTGCGAAGGCTCGGTGCGGTCGTAGCCCTGGATCGAGGCCGCATCGATATCCGACTCCTCGAGCAATTCGTCGAACAGGACGCGCGTGCCGGTTCCCAGGGGACGGTTCACGTAGCGCAGGCCGGGCTGCAGCAAGTCGCCGATGGCGCGCAGTCCGCGCGGATTGCCGCGAGGCACGATGAAGCCCTGGTCGCGCTGGGCGAAGCCGATGATCTTGTGCAGGCCGGGCTGCAGCAGCGGCTTGTAGGCGCGCTCGCTGCGCGAGCCCGGCACCGGCTGGTCGCGGGTGTGGAAGCCCGCCATCACGCAGCGCCCCTCGTTCAGTGCGCTGATGGCGTCCAGGCTGCCGGTGTAGCGTATGTCCAGGTGCAGCTTGGCCGAAGTGACGGCGTGTTCTTGCAGGGCCGCCAGCGCGTCGTCGTGACTGGCATGCAGCGGCACCACGTGCGCGGCGTTGTCGAAGGCGACCGCGAAGGTGCGTTCGAGTTCGGCGCGCAGGGCGCTGATCTGCGGCGCCAGCCGGGCCTGCGCCTGGCGCTCGGCCCACAGCAGTTTCTCGCCGAATTCATTGAGCCTGGCCGGCTGCCCCTTGTCCCACACGATGAGCGTGCGCCCCAGCGTCTGTTCCCAGCGCTTGAGTTCGCCCCATACGTGGCGATACGACAGGTCCATGGCCTTGGCCGCGGCCGAGATCGAGCCGTGCTCGCGCACCGCGAACAGCAGATCCATCAGGGCGTTGCGGATCAGCGCCGGTTGCGCGCCGTTGGCGCCCAGCAGATAGGTCAGTTCAATGCTATGCACGGCGGCGAGTATGCCTCAAAAGACCGCGAACCACATTGCCGCAGCGTAGCGCAAAGCGCTGCGGCCAGCTATGCAAATGGCTTCATATGGCCTGCCGTCGATGCTTGCGATACCCTGCCTCGCCGCCCCCCGGAAATACAGGCATGAACACATTTCAGGAAAGCGTGCTGACCGCCTTGCGGCTCATTCTTTCCCTAGACCCTCTGTTGCTGGCCATCGTCGGGCGCTCGCTCGCCGTCAGTCTCAGCGCCTGTGCCCTGGCCTGTGCGCTGGGGATGATGGCCGGCGCCTGGCTGGGCGTGGCGCGCTTTCGCGGCAAGCCGGCCGTGCTGACCTTGCTCAATACCTCGCTGGCCCTGCCGTCGGTGGTGGTCGGCCTGGTCGTCTACCTGCTGCTGTCGCATTCCGGTCCGCTCGGCTTCCTGGGGTGGCTGTTTTCCTTCAAGGCCATGGTGATGGCGCAGACCATCCTGGTGCTGCCCTTCGTGACCGCGCTGGTGCGCCAGACGGTGGGCGACGCCGAGTCCGACCATGGCGAGCAGCTGCGTTCGCTGGGCGCGGGGCCATTCATGCGCGGGCTGATGCTGCTGTGGGACGAGCGCTTCACCCTCATTACCATCGTGATCGCCGCGTTCGGACGCGCCGTATCCGAAGTCGGGGCGGTGATGGTGGTGGGCGGCAACATCGACGGGTATACGCGCGTCATGACCACCGCCATCGCGCTCGAAACCAGCAAGGGCGACCTGCCCATGGCCATGGCGCTGGGACTGGTGCTGCTGGCCGTGGTGCTGCTGCTGAACGTACTCGGCGCGCTGGTGCGGCGTTGGCGCGAGCATCGGGATGCGGGACCGGCCAACGTCGGGGAGGCGATATGAGCTCGATGCGCCACCCCGAGCACGCGCCCTTCCGTGGGGAGGACCTCGCGCGGCGGCAGGACGGGACGCCCGCGACCGCGGTGTTCGTCCTCGACGGCGTGCATGTCCGCTACGGTCCGGTCCACGCCTTGCGCGATGCGCGGCTGTCGATACGCGCGGGCGAGAAGGTCGCGCTGGTGGGCGCCAACGGCAGCGGCAAGAGCACGCTGCTGCGCGTGCTGCACGGCCTGGCGCGCCCCAGCGCCGGCCTGGCGCGCTGCCTGCCCACGACGCGCCAGGCCATGCTGTTCCAGCATCCCTACATGCTGCGCACGTCGGTGCTGAACAACGTGGCGCTGGGACTGTGGCTGCGCGGCACGCCCTGGCGCGAGGCCCGCCAGCGCGCCGCCCTGGCGCTGGAGCAGGTCGAGATGAGAGAGCTGGCCGGCCGCAATGCGCGCGGACTATCGGGCGGGCAGAAGCAGCGCCTGGCCCTGGCGCGCGCGTGGGCGCAGGCCCCCGAGGCCCTGCTTCTGGATGAGCCCACCGCCAGCCTGGACCCGCATTCCAAGCGCGAGGTCGAGCGGCTGATGCAGGTCTTCAGCGCCAGCCACGGGGCCACCATGGTTTTCGCAAGCCACAACCTCGGCCAGGTGCAGCGCCTGGCCGATCGCGTCGTCTACCTGGACCACGGCCGCATCCTGGCCGACCTGCCGGTGCACGACTTCTTCAACGGCCCGCTCCCCGAACCGGCGAGCCTCTTCCTGAAAGGAGAAAGAATCCTATGAACCTGATCGATACATTGCGGCGCGGCGCCGCGCTGGCCGGCCTGGCGGCCGCGTTCGCGACGGCTACGGTCCATGCCGAGACCATCACCATGGCCTCGACCACGTCCACCGAGCAGTCCGGGCTGTTCGCGCATCTGCTGCCGGCCTTCGAGCGGGCCAGCGGCATCGACGTCAAGGTGGTGGCGCAGGGCACCGGCCAGGCGCTGGACACGGCCCGCCGCGGCGACGCCGACGTGGTCTTCGTGCACGATCAGGCCGCCGAAGAGAAGTTCGTGGCCGAGGGCTATGCCGCCAGGCGCTCCCCGGTGATGTACAACGACTTCGTGCTCATCGGCCCGTCTAAGGATCCCGCGGGCGTCAAGGGCAACGACATCGTCGCGGCGCTGAACAAGCTGGCGGCCGGCAATGCGGCCTTCGTCTCGCGCGGCGACAAGAGCGGCACGCATGCGGCCGAGCAGCGCTACTGGAAGCAGGCCGGCGTCGAGAACAAAGGCACGGGCTACAAGGAATGCGGCTGCGGCATGGGCCCGGCGCTGAACATGGCATCGTCCACCGGCGCCTATGTGCTGTCCGACCGCGGCACCTGGCTGAGCTTCAAGAACCCCGGCGACCTGACGGTGCTGGTCGAAGGAGACAAGCGTCTCTTCAACCAATACGGCGTGATGGTCGTCAACCCCGCCAAGTTCCCGCACGTGAAGGCGAAAGCCGCGCAGAAGTTCGCGGACTGGGTCACGTCGAAGGCGGGACAGGACGCGATCGCCAGCTACAAGATCAACGGCCAGCAGCTGTTCTTCCCGAACGCCAACCAGTAAGGACCGTGCTCAGGCCGTGGGGGCGGCCAGCACCTGGTCCAGCGGCCAGGCGTGGTCCTGGACCAGGTCGGCAATCGCTTCGTAGTCGTCCAGGCGCACCCACGGCAAACCGCAATCGGCCGGCGGCGGCACGTCGCTGGCGATGGCGCGGATGCTGGCATCGTCGACATAGAGCCATGACTTGCCATTGACCTGGCGGTGCACCTCGATCTTGACGTGCGGATTGCGCTTGAATCCTTCGATCAGCACCAGGTCGACGGGGCTCATGTGGCCCAGCAGCTCGGCCAGTCCCGGTTCGGCCTCGCCGCGCAGCTCGTGCATCAGCGCCCAGCGCGATGACGACGCGATCAGGACCTCGTGAGCACCGGCCTCGCGATGGCGGTACGAGTCCTTGCCCGGCCGGTCGATGTCGAAGGCATGGTGGGCGTGCTTCAGCGTGGAAACACGGAGCCCGCGGGCCCCCAGCACGGGGATCAGGCGGGTCAGCAGCTGCGTCTTGCCGGCGCCGCTCCAGCCGGCGAAACCTATCACTCGGGTCATGCTGCGCCTCAGATCAGACCGTCGAAAGGCAGCACGTCGACGTACTCGCCAGCCGCGATGTTGCCTTGATCGTGTCCCAGCACCAGCAGGCCGTTGGCCTGGCTCATGCTGCGCAGGATGCCCGAGCCCTGCGAGCCCGTGACGCTGGCCTGCCAGCCGCCGTCCGGCGCCCGCGTGACGAGGGCGCGCTGGTATTCGGTGCGGCCCGGCTTTTTGCGGATGGGCGTGGGCGTGACGCAGCGCAACAGGGGCAGCGCCTGCGGCGCCGCGCCGCCCATGGCCAGCAGCGCATCGCGCACCAGCGCATAGAACGTGACCATGACGGCCACCGGATTGCCCGGCAGGCCGAACAGGATGGCCTGGCCGATGCGGCCGATGGCCATGGGGCGCCCGGGTCGCATGGCGATCTTCCAGAACAGCACGTCGCCCAGGCGTGCCATCACCTTCTTGGTGTAGTCGGCCTCGCCGACGCTGACGCCGCCCGAGGTGATCACCGCATCGGCGTTGGCGGCCGCGGCCGCGAAGGCGGCTTCGAGCGCGGCCTCGTCGTCGCGCACCACGCCCATGTCCAGCACCTCGACGCCCAGGCGCTGCAGCATGCACCACAGCGTGTAGCGGTTGCTGTCGTAGACGCAGCCCTCGTCGAGCGGTTCGCCGATGGAGCGCAGTTCGTTGCCGGTGGAGAAGAAGGCCACGCGCAGCCGGCGGCGCACGGCGACTTCGCCGCGGCCCAGCGAGGCCAGCATGCCGATGTCGGCGGGGCGCAGCACGCGGCCGGCCGACAGCGCGGCCTCGCCTTGCGCCAGGTCTTCGCCGGCCAGGCGCCGGTTGTCTCCGGCGCGCAGGATGCCCGCCGGGATGGCGATGGCGCCGTTCTCTTCGCGCACGAATTCCTGCGGCACCACGGTGTCCAGGCCGGCGGGCATGACGGCGCCGGTCATGATGCGCACGCATTGTCCCGGGCCGGCGACGCCCTGGAAGTTGTCGCCCGCCAGGCCGCTGCCCGCCACCCGCAGCACCGTGTCGCCGTCGGCGCGCAGGTCGGCGCCGCGCAAGGCGTAGCCGTCCATGGCCGAATTGTCGTGCGCCGGCACATTAATGCCCGAGATCACGTCGCGGGCCAGCGTGCGGCCCAGCGCGCTGCGCAGCGGCAACACTTCGGTGGCGGACAGGCGCGGCACGAGGCGGTCGATGAACTCGCGCGCCTGCGCGATGGGCAGGGCGTTGGGATCGTAGCCGTTGACGCAGGAGGCGATCTCCGCGAGGCTGGCGGGCAGTTCGGTACTCATGATTGGAGCTGTTGCAATTCGGTTGGCGTGTTCGCGCCGGCAAACGCATGCGCGTCCTCGAACAGGACCTCGACGCGCTTGTGGCTGGCGGTCCAGATGTCGATCTTGCCCTGGCCCTCGTGCAGGAAGTTCAGCAGGCTGGTCAACAGCGAGGTCTTCAGCAGGCAGAACACGGGCTGGGTGCGCAACGCATCGCCCTCGCGCGTGACCACGATGGCGATGTCCGCGTCGGCCTCGTGCAGCGCGGCCGCCAGGCGCTCGACCATGTCGAGCGGAAACAGCGGCGAGTCACAGGGCACGGTGACCATGTACTCGGTTTCGCAGCGTTCGAGTCCGGCGGCGAATCCGGCCAGCGGCCCGGCGAAATCGCCAGTGGCATCCGTCCATACCGGCACGCCCATGGATTCGTACGCGGCCAGGTTGCGGTTGGCGTTGATCATGATCTGGCCGACCTGCGGCCCCAGGCGCAACAGGGCGTGCATGGCCATGGGAATGCCCTGGAAATTCTGCAGTCCCTTGTCCACGCCGCCCATGCGGCTGCCTCGTCCGCCGGCCAGGATCAGCCCGGTGATTTCGCTTCTGTCTATCATCGAATTCGTGAATGTCGGCCGCGCGCCGCGACGCGCGCCAGGGTAGCCAGTATAGCGGCGCGGCCCGCGCGAGGCCCGCGGCGGCGCACGCTACAGTCGGAGCCGGCCGCGCCGTGCCGCGTAGTGCAGCACGCAGCCCAGGACGAAGCCCGCCGCCACGTTCCAGATGCAGACGGCCGCCGTGGCCAGCACCACGGCGCGCTCGTCGCGCGCCTCGGGCAGGCCGCCGCTGCCCACGGCCAGCTGCAGGCCGGTGATGAACAGCAGCACCCCCAGCACCGCGGGCGGAAACAGCTGGAACAGCGTCGTCACGGCGCCGCTGAAGAACAGCGCCAGCACCAGCAGCAGCCCGCCCAGGATGACCACCGAGCCGCCCGTGCGGGCGCCGAAGGCGACGTGGGACGCCATGCCGCCCGCGCCATGGCACATCGGCACGCCGCCGGCAGCGCTGGAAAACAGGTTCATCAGCCCCGTGGACAGTGCCATGCGCCCCTCGGAGACCGGCCGATTGGGGAACAGGCGGTTGTTCTCGCGGCTGATGGCGAGAATGGCATTGCCCAGCGTCAGCGGTATTTGCGGAATGGCCAGCAGCACCACGCCCACGAGCACCTGGTTCCAGTCTATGCCCGACAGTTGCCACGCGGGCAGGCGCAGCGCCACCGGCGTAGCCATCAGCTGCGTCAACAGGGACGGCTGGCGCCAGATACCGATCGCGGCGCCGAACAGGAGCAACACGAACATCACCGGAACGCGCCGGCTGCCCAGCAGAGCGAGCGTCAGGGCCGCCGCGGCCACCGCCACCGGCAGGTCCCCCTGCATCATCTTCAGGCCCTGCAGCATGAAGCCCACGCCCAGGCCCAGCAAAATGGCATGGATCACTGTCGCGGGCACGCGCTGCGCGACGTGCCGCATCAAACCGGTGGCGCCCAGCACCAGCCATGTCAGCCCCGTGGCGAGCGCGGCGACGTGCACCGCGCCTGGCGTTACGACGGCCGTCTGCACCGCCTGTATCGACGCGACGGCGCCGATGGCCTTCATGGGCTGCACGGGAATGGGCGTACGGTAGTAAAGGCCGCAAGCGATCATGGGCACGGCGAAGGCGAACAGCACGCCGAAGGGATCCATGCCCAGCACGCCGATGTACGCCGCGACGAACGGAATCAGGGTCCCCAGGTCGCCGAAGGCGCCCGCCCACTCCATCCGATCGTACCGATTGGAGGGGTGTCTCGGGTGGGGGGAATCATGGTTGGCCATATGGCGGGACTTCATGGCGACGCTCTCGCATTCGCGTTGCGTGTATTTCGGTGGGATTGTACGGGGGGCTACTGGCGGGGGGGAGTTTGGGCTGGTGGGGGTATCTGGGTTCTTGAGCGCCTGGGACATGACTGCGGATTCTCGTCCTCGCGCCAAGGGCGCTGCGGGCGCGAATCCTCCGCCATGTCCCAGGCTCAAGACATCTCGATGCCTCCAGTCGCACACTCGCGCTAACGTTTCTTTCGTCGAAATGGGCAAGCCGCACCGCTGTTCGTCCCGTCGCGGATGGCGTGCTGCCGGCCATGCATGTGCATCGAGCGCCATGCGTACGCAATGAACGCCGGCATGACTATGCAGCGCACGGCACGGTGCAGCACGCAATGAAGGGCGCCGAGCACTATGTGATGAAAAGTGCCCGAGCCCGACGTAATGAGCGAACACTGCCGTGATATCGATCGCGGCATTGCGATGCTGTGAGCCGACTGCATGCCGGAGAAGTCGCGCCCGCAGCGCGGCAGCGCGAGGACGAGACTTTGCAGGCATACAGGCGGCGCCACCAGAACACAAACCGTGACCGGATCCCGACACGCCGGGTCGCCACCAGAACACAAATCTCATCCCGCACACTATCTGCACCGCCACGCTGCGCCTCCCCCCCCGGCACCGCTTGCACGTCGTTCCGATAGCGCCCGGTTGTTCTTCGAAGAAGGCGCGCGCCTGGTCGGCGGCGGCGCCGGATTTTGATGATTTCTTGTTGTCTGATTGAGGGGATTTTTGCGATCCGCTCGATATCCTGCCCGTCATCGAGTCATCCCGTTGATCCGGCAGACGTATGGCCTCTCTGGCAAGCGCTTGGGCGCGATTCCCGCAATTCCTGGCCTCGGGGGGACTGTCCACCCTGGTTCATTGGGCCGTCATGGCCGCGATGATGGCGGCCGGTGGGGCGGCATCGTCGGCGACCGCCGTCGGGGCCGCGGCCGGCGCGCTGGCCAATTTTGTCCTGCAAAGACGCTATGTCTTTCCGCGGAAGCGGCCGGCCGGTGCAGCGTTGGCGCCCTACGTGCTTGCGATGGGCTTCACCGGCGTGTTCAACGTGGGATGTTTCTCGGTCCTCTATCACGTGGGACATGTCCCGGCCGGATCGGCACAGTTCGTCGCCACCGTGGCGACCGCCGTCCTGAACTATCACATCCTGAGAACGAAGGTTTACGCATGAGCCAGCCGAGACGCCTGATGGGCCGTTACCGGGACGCCCGGTACCCAGGCACTTCAACCAGCGCATTGAATCGAGCGCTGGATACGCCGCCAACGATGTTCCGGACCGCGGCAATCGGTGCCCCGTCCGACGCCATGCGGCCCTCCAACGATCCCGACGCGCATCCGCGTGGACCGGAACAGGCCTATCCCGTCCTGTCGGTCGTCGTCCCCGTCTATAACGAACGGCTGGTGTTGCCCATGTGCTACCGGCGCATCCGCGGCGTCATGGAGTCGCTGGGCTTGCGCTACGAGATCGTCTTCGTCGACGACGGCAGTGTCGACGGCAGTGCCGACCAGCTGGCCGCTTTGGCCTACACGGACCGCAATGTGAGGGCAGTACGGCTGAGCCGAAACTTCGGCAAGGAGGCCGCGTTGACGGCCGGGCTGGACAATGCGCGCGGCATGGCAGTGATCGTTCTTGACGCGGATCTGCAGGATCCGCCCGAATTGATCCCGGACATGGTGAAGGCGTGGAGGGCGGGCGCCGATATGGTGACCATGAAGCGCCGCAGCAGGGCGGGGGAAAGCTGGTTCAAGCGCGCTTGCGCACACGTGTTCTATCGCGTGCTGCGCCGCCTGAGCGAGCTGCCGATCCCTTCCGACACCGGCGACTTCCGCTTGCTGAGCCGCCGTGCGGTCGACGTGCTCAAGCGCATGCCCGAGCGCAGCCGCTACATGAAAGGCCTGTTCGCGTGGGTGGGGCTGCCCACGCACGAGATTCTCTATGATCGCGCCCCGCGCGCCGCGGGGTCCAGCAAATGGAATTTCGTGGGATTGACCCGGCTCGCGCTCGAGGGCGTGACGTCGTTCTCGGTGGCGCCATTGCGCTGGGTCGGCGCGGTAGGGATGGTGGCCGCCACGGTAGGCGGCGCGTTCGGGCTGTGGATAGTGGGCAAGACGCTTTTCGCGGGAGAAATCGTCAACGGTTATCCGTCCACGGTCGCCGTCATCACTTTTCTTGGCGGCGTGCAGCTGCTCTCCATCGGCCTGCTGGGCGAATACGTGGGCAAGATCTACATCGAATCCAAGCAGCGGCCGCTGTATGTGGTGCGTGATGTGTGCGAACTGACGCTGGGCCTGGCCGAGCCGGCATTGCAGGGCCGGGAGTAGACGCGATGCTGCGCATTCTCGGGCCGCGGGCCCGCGGCATTCTGACGCTTGCCCTGGGTTTGGCGGCTCTGCGCCTGGTGGGCATGGCCTGGCTGCCCTACATGGATACGTCCGAGCCGCGTTACGCGGAGATCGCTCGCCTGATGGTACAGACGGGGGACTGGATCACGCCCTGGTTCGAACCCGGCATTCCGTTCTGGGGCAAGCCGCCGCTGTCGTTCTGGCTGCAGGCCGCTTCCATGAAGCTGTTCGGCCTTTCCGAAATGGCGGGCCGCCTGCCCGCCTGGCTTGCCGTGCTGGCGACGCTGTACCCCATCCATGCGGTGGCCAGGGCATGGGCAGGCCGGCGCGCCGCGGCCTGCGCCGTGCTTCTGTATACGACCTGCGCGCTTCCGTACATGACGGCAGGAGCCGTGCTTACGGACCCGTTCCTCGCCTTGGGAACGACGCTGGTGATGGCCGGCCTGGTCCTGCCGCAACGGCATTGGCGCATATTGGCGGTGGCGGGGTTGGCGATCGGACTGCTGGCGAAAGGTCCGTTGGCCGTCGTGCTGGTCGCGGGGCCGCTGGCCGTGCATCGGCTCTGCTATGGCAGCCGCCAGTGGGCCGGCGTGCCGCTCGCGCGCGCTCTCTCTGGGGCCGTCCTGGCGGTGGCGCTGGCCGCACCCTGGTATATCGTGGCCGAACTGAAGACGCCGGGCTTCCTGGATTACTTCATCGTGGGCGAACATGTGCGGCGGTTCCTGGATCCCGGCTGGGGCGGCGACATGTACGGCACGGCGCATCGCAGCGCCTTCGGCGGCATATGGGTGGGCTGGCTGCAGGCCGCCATGCCCTGGGGACCGATCGCGCTGGCCGCGCTGGCGGCAGGGCTGCGCCGCGAATCCGGCCGACGGCGGCTGCGCATGCTGGTCGCCCGCCCGATGACGGGCTATCTGCTGGCATGGGCGCTTTTTACGCCCGCATTCTTCACCGCATCCAGCAACATACTGTGGACCTACGTGCTGCCTGCGCTGCCGGCGTTCGCCATTCTGGCGGCGCGGCCGCTGGCGATCGCCATGCGGCGCGTGGGAGCGGTGTTGCCGCAGCGCAAACGCGCGTGGCCGCGGCGCGGCATCGTGGCGGCGGCATGCGCAACGCCCATCGCGATGCTGACGGCCACCCTCGTATTGGCCATCGAGCCGCAATTGGCCAGGAGCGAACGAGAGGTCATCCAGTACGTCGACACGAATGCCCCCGCGGGCGCGCGGCTCTGGTACGTCGGGACCCTCCCGTTCTCGGCGCGCTACTATTCCCACGGGCACGCCGAGCGGATACCGCGCAGCCAGGTCGCCGAAAGGCTGGCCAGCGTGAAGGGGCCGGTCTACATCGCGGCTTCGCCCACCGACATGGACCATCTGCGGGCAGTCATGAAGCTGCAGATCATCGATGGCGCACAGAGCCGGCGCTATGTGCTTGCGCGGGCGACCATCCCGGAAAGATACCAATTACCGTCGCTGTCATATCGTTGATGCCCATACTGTCGAATAGCGCGGGGTCGATGGGACCGGTGCGGTCGCGAGCCAGGACTTCGATTTCCGCAGGCGGATGCCGATGAAGGACAAGACCAGGGTACTGATCGTAGAAGACAACGTCGCCTTGGCGGAGAACCTGTTCGAGTTTCTCGGCGAAGAGGCTTACGTGCTCGATTTCGCGTCGGATGGACTGACAGCGCTTCATCTGCTGGCGACCCAGACCTATGACGTGATCGTACTGGACGTCATGGTGCCCGGCGTATCCGGCTTCGACATCTGCCAGCGCATCCGTCAGGATCTTCGTGTCCATACGCCCATCATTTTCATGACCGCGAAGGACGAGATCGAAGACAAGGTCAAGGGCTTCACGCTGGGCGGAGACGATTATCTGGTCAAGCCCTTCGACCTGCGCGAACTCGTGGTGCGCATCCAGGCCCTGAAGCGGCGTCCCGGCACCGCGGCCCAGGTGCTGCAGGCCGGACCGGTGATCTACGACCCGGGCACGTTGAAGGTGCAACTGCTGGGCCAGGGCCGCATAGAGCTGTCGGGCACCGCAGCCCGCATTTTCGAGGCCATCATCCGGGCGCATCCGCGCTTCGTGCCATACGAGACCCTGCACGGACTGCTGTGGCCCGACCGGGACGTGGACGCCAACACGCTGCGCACGCACGTATACATGCTGCGCAAGCAGTTTCTCGAGACGTACGGAACGCCGCTGGTCAAGACTCTGCACGGTCGAGGCTACGTGCTGGCGCCTCCGGGCGAGGAGTAGGTCCGCAGCGCTGTTCGCGCGTTTCGACGCCGGCCGCTATTGCCCGGCCTCGGCCGTGAACGCCACGCGCACGGCCATGCCGGCGCCTTCCGTACCGCCCACCTTGAGCTTCCAGCCCAGCCGCTCGCACACCAGGGTCACGATGAACAGGCCCAGCCCTGAACGCGACTGCGAGGCGGCATGCGCCGTGTCGCCAGCAAGCTGGCGTCGATAGGGTTCCGGAAGGCCCGCGCCCTGGTCCGCGATTTCGAGCCACTGCGCGTCCAGACGCACCTCCACGGTCCCGGGCGTATGCTGCAGCGCGTTGTGCAGCAGGTTGCGCACCAGCATCTTCACCAGCGCCGCATCGGCCATGACGACCGGTTCAGCCAGTCTGTGGAACCTTACCCGCTCCCGTTCGCCGCGCGCTGTGGTGGCGTCGTCGAGCACGTCTTCGATGGTGCCGGCGAGCGCAACCGGCGCAAGCGCATGGGCTTCGCGCCTGGTCAGCTTGAGGATCACGTCGACGTTGGCGCCCATTTCGTCGACCGCGCGGCGGATGCGGCGCAAGGCCCTCTGGTCCGTTGGCGAAGATTGCTCGCGGGTCTCGATGCCGTCCAGGGCGCCGGCGATGATGGCGATGGGAGTACGCAGTTCGTGACTGGCCATGCCCAGCAGCGACTTCTCGCGCTGCACGTATGACTCGATCTCGTCGAGGAAACGGTTGAACGAACCCGAGATCTCCTGCAGTTCCAGGTCGGAGTACTGGACGGATATTCTCGGCATGGCCGGCGCCGGCTCGGTGATGGCGATCTGCTCGGCCATGCGGGTCAAGGGCGCCGCCAGCCGGCGCCCCGTGAAGCGCGCCAGCAGGCTGGCCAGAATGACCATGGCGATGCTGAGTATCGCAAGGAAGCGGGCGAACACCGCCTCCTGCTGTTCGAAGTTGCTGATGTCTTTGGCCAGGTAGAGGCGGCCGTTGGCCGTCTCGGAACTGGCGACCATGAAGGTCGCGTCGCCGGAGTGGATCTCGCCGGCGAAGGGGAACGCTTCCGGCCGGAAGATCTGCGGCACCTCGACGGTACCCACCAGCGCCCTGGGTATGTACAGGGCCTGCAATGTCGCGGTGGTCCACTGGAAGGGCTTGTCCTGGTGCGCAAGCTCGAGCATGAAATCACGCTCGGTCTGCATGTCCAGGGTGACGATCGACTGCTCCAGCCGCTCGTTGGCGATCAGCACGCTGAAGATGGCAACGAACAGTGTGGTCGCGACCGCGCCCATGACGGTGTGCCGTATGCGGCGTTCGATTGACTTGGCCATTTCCGTAGAGGCTTTTGCTTTTGCGATAACGAGCTGATCGCGCCGGCAGTTCGGGCGGACACCAGATGCGGACCTGTTCGCATCATCCAAAGGTTGTACTCTGGATGAAGCCATAAGTCGAATTTACGAAGCCCTACCCACAGCGTCAGAATCACAACCTCATCCGACTAAGCCGAACAGGTGAGATGATGTCAGCAGCTCAAGTGAAGCGTCCTATCGCGGTAATTGCAGCAGCAGACGATGGGACGACGTACCGCATAGAACGGCGCAATCGGGCCTTGCCGGGAGACAAGGGCGTAAGCGCGTTTTTCTACTGCTGCCTGCCGGACGGACAGGACGTCAGTTGGCTGGGGTATGGCACCTACCAGCTGCCCGACGGCACCGTGGTTCGCACACTGATGCCGCGCCGCACCTAGGGGAGCCGTTTCGCCCCGGCGGTGCACGAGATCAGGCCATGATGTGCACGCCGCCGTCGACATAGATGGTTTCCCCCGACAGGCGCCTGGCGTAAGGCGTCGCCAGGAAGGCGCAGGTGAATCCGACGTCCATGATGTCGACAAGCTCTCCGAGGGGCGCCCGCTGCGCCGCCTCGTTGAGCAGCAGATCGAAATCCTTCAAGCCGGAAGCGGCCCGGGTCTGCAGCGGCCCGGGCGATACAGGGTGTACGCGTATCCCCTTGGGGCCAAGTTCGAACGCCAGGTAGCGCGCGGACGCCTCGAGCGCGGCTTTCACCGGACCCATCACGTTGTAGTTGGGCACCACCTTGTTCGCCCCGTAATAGCTCATGGTGAACATGGCGCCGCCGTCTTTCATCAACGGCGCGGCCCTGCGCGCCAGGCGTATGAACGAATGGCATGAAATGTCCATGGCCTGCCCGAAGCCCTCCGCCGAGCAGTTCAGCAGGCCTCCCTGCAGGTCGTCCTTGGGCGCCCACGCGAGGGAATGCACCAGCACGTCCAGCCGGCCCCACTCCTGTTCGATCCGCGCGAAGACGGCATCGAAATCAGCGGGGTTGGAGACGTCGAGCGGCATGAAGATCGGCGCCGCCAGCTGGCGCGCAAGCGGTTCCACGTAGCTTCGGGTCTTTTCGCCGGCATAGGTGATGGCCAGTTCGGCGCCGCATTCGCGGAACGCCTTCGCGCAGCCGTAGGCAATCGAATGTTCATTGGCGATGCCGCAGATCAACGCGCGGGCGTTGGCCAGTATGGGGCGTGGGGCTAGGTTGGTCATGATGTCGTTCCTGGTGCGTCCGGCACGGCAGTGTTCGGCGACGCCTGGCTGCACGTTTTCCAGGTGTGGCGCGCCACCATCAGTTCTTCGTTGGTGGGAATCACCCACGCCGACACCCTGCTGCCCGGCGCGTGGATGCGCAGCCTGTTCTTCCGGTTGGCGGCCGCATCGAGCTCGATGCCGAGCCATGCCGCGTCGCGGCACACCCGTTCGCGTATCGTGGGCGCATGCTCGCCGATGCCGGCCGTAAAGACCAGCGCATCGATGCCCTGTGCCGCGGCCACCAGCGATCCCAGTTCACGCCCGATGCGATACGTGTACAGGTCCACCGCGAAGCGCGCATCCGCCTCTCCGCTGTCGAGCAGGGTGCGCATGTCGCTCGATATGCCCGACACGCCGAGCAGCCCGGACTGCTTGTAGATGAGGTTCTCGATGGCGCGCGCGTCCATGCCCAGTTCGTCCATCATGTACAGCAGGACGCCGGGGTCCAGGTTGCCGCTGCGCGTGCCCATCGGCAGGCCGTCGACGGCGGTGAAACCCATGGTGCTGGCCACGCTGCGGCGCTCGACCAGCGCGCACATGCTGCTGCCGTTGCCCAGGTGGGCGACGATGGTGCGGCCCGAGGCGGCCTTCGGGTCGAGTTCCGCCAGCGTGCTGGCGATGTACTCGTACGACAGTCCATGGAATCCGTAGCGCCTCACTCCCTGGCCCGTGATCGAGCGGGGCAGCGCGAAGGCCTGTGCCACTTCGGGCTGGCGTCGATGGAAAGCCGTGTCGAAGCAGGCCACCTGCGGCAGGTCGGGCCGCAACTGCGCGACCACTTCGATGGGCTTCAGGTTGTGCGGCTGGTGCAGCGGCGCGAGCGGCGTCAGCTTCGCCAGCGCGCGCATCACCTCGGGCGTGACGAGAACGGGGCTGGCATACGCGATACCCCCGTGCACCACGCGATGCCCGACAGCCACCAGCCTGTGGCCCTCGCGTTGGCTGCGCAGATAATCGACAAGATAGGCCACTCCGCCCGCGTGCCCCAGTTCGGCGCCCTTCTCCCATTGCTTCGCCTCGATGTCGGCGCCGGCGACGTCCTTCAGCCTGAAGCTTGGGGCGGTATAGAGACCCTCGATCTGGCCGCGCAACAGCATCGGAAGCGCCTCGCTGCCTGCGTCGAACACGCAGAACTTGATGCTGGATGAACCGGCATTGAGCACAAGAATCACGTCAGCCATGATGTCACCTCAGGATGCGGTCGCCCTCGCGGCGGGCTGCGGCGACCAGCACCGCGACGGCACAGGAGGCGAGGCGCGTCAGCACCGAATCGGCCCGGCTGGTCAGGATGATCGGCACCCGCGCGCCCAGCACGATCCCGGCGGCATCGGCCCCAGCGAGGAACGACAGGCTCTTGGCCAGCATGTTGCCCGCCTCCAGGTCGGGCACCAGCAGCACGTTGGCGCGTCCCGCCACGGGCGATTCGATCTTCTTGGTCCGCGCCGCTTCCATATCGATGGCGTTGTCCAGCGCCAGCGGGCCATCGACGAGGGCGCCCGTGATCTGGCGCCGGTCTACCATCTTGCACAGCGCGGCCGCCTCGACCGTGGAGGGCACCTTCGGATTGACCACCTCCATCGCCGACAGGATCGCCACGCGGACCTCGGGCACGCGCAACGCGTGCGCGAAATCGATGGCGTTCTGCAGGATGTCGGCCTTTTCTTCCAGCGTGGGTGCGATGTTCACCGCGGCGTCGGTGATGATCAGCGCGTCCTCGTGGCCGGGGACGTCCATCACGAAACAGTGGCTGATGCGCCGCGACGTGCGCAGTCCGGTATCGCGCCTGACCACCGCGCCCAGCAGGTCATCCGTGTGCAGGCTGCCCTTCATCAACGCCTCGGCCTTGCCTTCCCGCACCAGAGCCACCGCGGCTTCGGCGGCGGCCTTGGCGTCCGGCGCGTCGACGATATCCATGCCCGACACATCTATGCCGTGCCGGTCCGCCACGGCCTGGATCTGGTCGCGCGGTCCGACGAGCGTGGCCGCGATCAAGTCTAGCCGCGCGGCCTCCGTCGCACCTTCCAGCGACGACTGGTCGCACGGATACACGACGGCCGTGGGCGTGGCGGGGATGGTCTGGCAGTAGTCGATCAGGCGCTGATACTTCGCATGGTCGGGATTCATCTCGCCTCCTTCGTGGACCGACGGCTGCCGGTTCTGTTCGCTGCCGGGGACTGCTTCTGCGGCCGTCTTTGCGGCCGGGTGGGACGCGCCCGGCCACTGCCGTTCGCCGCTTTCTTCGCCGATGGGGCGGGCGCCAGCACATGGCGTATGCGTTCCAGCATCGCCATCTGTCCCGCGGTCGGAAAGGCGGTAAGTACTCGCTCGTCGGACATCAGCCGCCCCAGCAGGGTGACCAGCCGTTTGCGGTCGGACGCATCGGCAAGCAGCCTGGGCAGGCTCTCGACGGCGCGTTCGGGCTCGTACTGGGTGATGATCTCCTGCTCGCCCCGAACACGGCGCCACTCGTGAGGCTCGATGTCGGGCAGGTACTTCTCATACTCCTCGGCGAGCTCCTGGCGCAGTTCCAGGCGCGACAGCGGCAATGGCACTCCCTTGTTCATGAGCAGGTACGCCACGCGCGCCAGCGCCTCGACGTAGCCGCCTTTATCGGTCAAGGTCAGCGCATCGCGGACGATCGCCAGCTGGCGCGGCTCTTCCTCGGCCTCGGTTTCGCCATCGCGGGCCGGCGCCGCCTTGGCGACGAAGTAGTTCAGCAGGGGATTGGTGTATATCGAGAAGAAGCCCGCTTCGGTCATGGCGTCGCGCGTCGCCCGGTAGTAATCGAGCGATGCGCTGATCAGTTCGGCGTTCTTCTTCTCTGCGAGCCGCAGGGGGTTGTCCTCCGTCACCGGCCGCCTGTTGTCTTTCACCATCCTGGCGGCATGCGCCAGCCACCATAGCCATGGATTGAGATCCGAGATGGCCCAGTTCTGCATCCTGAGCGGATGCAGGGCGCGCAGCTGCTTCGCCGTATGGTCGTTGGACATGAGGCGTACCAAAGGTTGCGCATACAGCTCATAGCCCTTCTGTACGAACTCCGACACGCCGGCCACGGCTTCGAAGGCCTTTTCGTCCACGCGCTCGAATCGGTTGAGCCGCTGTGCGATGTCCTCGAGACGACGCTCCGCGAAGTCCACTTCGTATTGCGGTTCGCCGCGTTCGTCTGTCGTCTCGGTGATGGACATGCTGTACAGCCCGGGCGCGAGCCCTTCGATACTCTTGAGCACTGACACGATCTGCGCATGCTCCTTGCGGGCAACCTTGCCCGAGACGAAGATGCCCAGGTGCCCGATGCTCTCGTGAAGCAGGCCGACGATGACCTGACCATGCGCCTTGATCTCTTCCGTGCTGCCGTACACATCCAGGATCCAGTTGAAGGCCTGTTGCGGCGGCGTGATGTTGTCGCCCATGGATGCCATCAGCACGATCGGCGACTTGATGTCGCGCAGATCGAAGCCTCTGCCTTCCGCGGCGTCGACTTCGCCGCTCCACAGCTTGTTGCCCACGAAAAGATTGCGGGTGATCCACTCGATCTCTTCGCGGTTCATCAGGTAATACCCGCCCCACCAGCGCTCGAATTCCAGGAAACGCGGAGGCTCGGTGTCGGCGTTGTCGTACACGTGGTAGTACTTGTCCCACAGGCTGTTGGCGGGATTCAGGTTCTCGAAGTTCTGCACCAGGTGGGCGCCGTCGAACTTGCCGTTGCCCAGGTCCGCCATCAGCGTGGCAAGCCAGGTTCCGCCCAGCATGCCGCCCGCGTAGCGCATGGGGTTGTCGCCCTCTCCTTCGCTCCACGCGCCTCCCCAATACGACATGGGCGCGCCATTGATGACGATGGGCCCGGTTTCGTCCGGGTCGGAGGCCACCAGCATCATCGCGGCCCAGCCGCCCTGGCAATTGCCCACGATGGCAGGCTTGGGGGCGTCGGGGTGCAGGGCGCGTACGTGTTTGACGAAGCGCTGTTCTGCGCGGCAGACGTCCAGCACCGTCTGCCCGGGCTCGGGATCGCGAAAGAAGATGACGAAGTAGACGGGATGCCCCGCGCGCAGCGCGACACCCACCTGCGAATCGTCCTTGAACCCGCCGATGCCGGGACCATGTCCGGCGCGCGGGTCGATGATGACGTATGGCCGCTGCTTGGGATTGACCGTCACGCCGGGCGGCGGTTTGATGCGCAGCAGGGCGTAATTGACGGGGCGATCGAACGTGCGGCCATCGGCCACGATCTCGGAATCGAAGTGCAGCACCGGCTTGAGGCCTTGCGCGGCGTTGTCCACGAAGTTGTTGCCGCGCTGTCGCAGCGTGTCCCAGAACAGTATGGACCGTTGCATGGCATCGAGGGCATAGCTGGACCAGTGTCGCGGATCCATCGTGAAAGGCGCGCTGAGCGCCGGCAGGGCGCCTTCCGCGTCGCTGGCCGGGTTCACTCGCTGCTTCAGTTTCTCGTTGGCCAACTCCATGCGCTTTCGCAGGAGCGTTGCCACCTTCGAGGCCGTGCTCGACAGCTGTTTCGGTTGGGTTGTCGCGTCCATGCTTGAATCTCCCGGACCTGCCTGAAGCGATGCATCGGCTTGGAGCCCTTACAGTTCGAGCGTCACCAGGCGCAGTGTGCTATCACCGGGGCACTGAGCGTCAGCGAAGCCGAGCCGCTCGGCAAGTCTGCGCATACTGAAATTGGTGGACAGTACGAAGCCTTCCATGCGTCGAAGACGTTGCTTGCGAGCGGTGCGGATGAGCAGCTCCATCATGGTCCGGCCCAGGCCTTGGGCGTGCCAGTCCTCCGCGACCGTCACGGCGAATTCGCAGGCGCCGCGATCCGCGGCGTAGACATACCGGGCGCCGGCCACGATGATCTGCCGGTCCTCCTGCGCGATCACAGCGACCAGCGCCACCTCCCTGTCGGGGTTCGGGTTCGTCGCGGAATCGAGCATGTTCTCCGGCAGGACGCGCATCGCGGTGAACAGCCGCGAGTAACGCGCCTCCGCACTGAGGCGTTCGAACGCGGCCGCGAACTCGTTCCTATCGTCCGGCCGAATCGGCCGTATGGTCACGCCGCGCCCATCGCGCAGCTTCACGCTGAGCGGCAGGAACTCGTCCGTCTGGTGGTGATCCGGCATGTTCGTTGCTCCGGCCCAGGCGCCCTGCGTGTGCGCGTGACGCGCGTCGTCCAAGGCTCCCCGGCGAAAATGCTTGGGACGTGAGGCGGGCGGGGCAGACTGAGATGCCCCGAACCAGCTAGGGAATCTAGCTCGGGGGTCATTCAGCCTCTACTGGCCGAACTGCCTACATACGTACCGCGTTGGTAGCAATCCCGCCCAGGACGCGTCGCGAACGACGGGCCGGCGTCGGGGCGGAGTAAGGTAGCGGAATGTCCCCGCTTTCTTCATCGCATCCCCTGCTGGACGATACGCTGCGCGCCGTCGTCCGCCGCTACCGGCCGCCGTCGCTGGATGACGTGCCCGCCGGAGCGGGCAGCGGCAATCCGGCCGCCGCGCTCGCCATCCTGATAGAACGGGCGCGCCGGGCGCTGGCGCGGGGCGACACGCCCGATGCGGCGCTGATGCACGGCTTCACCGACGCCCTCGCGCGGCTCATCGACGATGCGTTGCAACCAGGGTCGGGCGATCCCGTTTTCCAGGCGATGGTGCTGCGGCACCAGGTGGCGCGGGTGCGCGAGTACGCCTCGCTGGCGGCCCACGCCGACAAGGACCGGCGTCAGGTCCATGCGGCGGTCAATGCGGTGGCTCACCCGGCCAAGCCTGCGCGCAGCGGCCAGGGGCCGGTGCCCCAGGCGTTGGAGTCTCTGCATCTCGCCGCTTCTTCGGCATCCTGGCTGGCGGTGGAGAGCGCGGCGCGCGCACTGTTCGCCTTGCCTGGCGCCGACAATGATCCGGCATTGCAGCGAGGCGTGAAGCGGCTGCTCGACGGGCCAGAACTGGGCCGCCTGCAGCGCCTGGATCGACTGGCCTCGGACGAACAGGTGCGCCTGTACCAGTCGCTGTGGAGCCGCCACGGTCCCGCGCCGGGCAGCGCCGGCGCCGTGGCGCAAGGCGCGGCATCGCAGCAGCGCGGCGATGCGGTCGAAGCGCAGGCTACCCGGGCGTTGGAGGCGCTGGCGCGGCGCTTGAATGCGGCAAGCGGCGCAACGGGTCCTTATCGCGTCGTGACGTCGATGCGCGTTCCGTCGTCGATGCCCGGCAATCCGGAGCGCGCCAAGACCGAATGGGACGGTGTGCTGCTGGCGCAGGCGGGCGCCGATGTGTGGGATGTCTGCCTGCTGGTGGAAGCCAAGGCCTCGGTGGAGGCCGCAAGCACCGATTTTCCTCGGCTGATGCGCGGGCTGCGCCTGCTTGCGCAGGCAGAGCAGGACGAGATCTACGCCTTCCCGTCGCGCCAGGGACCGGTGCGCCTGCGCGGCGCCTCGTTGCGTGCGCTGCCGGCCGACGAGGGCGGGGTGGCGGACACGGTGCTGTATTGCTGCGACGCGTCGGCCGACACCATGCCGCGTCTGCTGGGGTCGGCCGCGCGCATGCAGCTGCTGTCCGCGCAGGCCAGCGTGGCGTATGCCAGCGCCCGTGTCGCACAGCGGGATGCGGATCCGCCGCAGCTCGAACCCGTGTGGCACCAGCTGCTGGCATCGCCGCAATGGCGCGCGGTGCTGCATCAGTATCCGACGCTGTGCCGCGTACGCGAACTGATGGTCCACGTCGACGACCTGCTGCAGGCCGCCGCCGTCGGGCCGCAGTCGCGGTTCAGTTCGCCGTGATCCTGCCCACCTCGATCACCTTCTTCCAGCGCGCGAACTCGTCCGCCTGGAACTTGGTGAACTCGGCGGGCGTGTTGCCCACCACTTCGAAGCCCAGTTCCAGCAGCTTGGGCTTCACCGCCGGATCGTTCAGGCTTTCGACGATGCCGTTGCGCAGCTTGTCGCGGATGTCGGTAGGCAGGCCCTTGGGTGCGGCGAACGCCTGCCACGAGGTCACGGTCACGCCCTTGAAGCCGAGTTCTTCCATGGTGGGCACGTCGGGCAGCAGCGGCGAGCGCTTGGCGCTGGTGACCGCGAGCGCGCGCAGCTTGCCGGACTGCACGTGGGTGAGGCAGGTGTTGATGTTGCTGAAGCTGGCATCCACCTGGCCGCCCAACAGGTCGATGATGGCCGGGGCGCCGCCCTTGTAGGGCACGTGCGTGCCCTTGGTATTGGTCTCTTGCCAGAACAGTTCTGCCGTCAGGTGATCCGAGGTGCCGTTGCCGGCCGACGCGAAGGTCAGGCCATCGGCGCTTTTGAGCGCGGCCAGCACGTCCTGCACCGAGTTCAGCTTCGAGTTGGCGTTTACCACCAGCACGTTCGGCGCCTGCACCGCGACGGTGATGTAGTCGAAGTCCTTCAGCGGGTCGTAGCCGGTTTCCTTCACCAGGTGCGGGCCGATCACGAACGGGCCCAGCGACGATACCAGGATGGTGCTGCCGTCCGGCGCGGCGCGCTTGGCCTGGGCCGTGCCCACGGTGCCGCCGGCCCCCGGGCGATTCTCGGTGACGAAGGTGCCGCCCAGCTTCTCCTGCAGCTTCGCGCCGACGGTGCGCGAGATGAGGTCGGTGGAGCCGCCCGGCGGGAACGGCACCAGGAAGGTGACGGGCTTGGAAGGCCAGTTGCCGGCTGTTTGCGCCAGGGCGGGAAGCGCCATGGTGGTGGCCAGGCCGAGCGTCAACGTGCTTAGCAGTCGTTTCATCTGTGTCTCCGGTGTTTTCGATGGCGGCGTCTGCGCGCCGGTTGCAAGGGAGGGCGGCGCCGCGCGCCGCCCGGGTCAGGCAAGCGCCGCCCCCTCGTGGAGGGCGACGCAAGGCAGAAGCGGCTCGGCGGGCTTATCAAGAAGCCTTCGTGCTGCGCACGCCGGCATTCGCCTTCGAGACGGCTCTGGCGAGCTCATGCTCATGCCCGCTTGCCGACCTCGGCCTGCTCGCGGGTCCAGTGGCGAGCCTGTTCGCTCAGCGACAGGCCCAGGCCGGGGCGCTTGGGCACCAGCATGCGGCCGTCGCGGATCTCGAGGCGCTCGTTGAACAGCGGCTCGAGCCAGTCGAAATGTTCCACCCACGGTTCGGTGGGATAGATGGCGGCCAGGTGCACGTGTAGTTCCATGGCGAAGTGCGGGGCCAGCATGCAGCCGGCCTGCTCCGCCTGGCCGAGAATCTTCAGGAAGGGCGTGATGCCCCCCACGCGCGGCGCGTCGGGCTGGATGAAGTCCGCGCCGCGATGGCGGATCAGATCGAAGTGCTCGGCCGCGCTGGTCAGCATCTCTCCGGTGGCGATGGGCGTGTCGAAGGTCGTGGCCAGGGCGGCGTGGCCCTCGTGGTCATAGGCGTCCAGCGGCTCTTCGATCCAGACCAGGTTGAACTGTTCGAAGATGCGGCACATGCGCTGCGCGGCGGGACGGTTCCATTGCTGGTTCGCGTCGACCATCAGCGGCGCGTCGTCGCCCAGGTGCTTGCGCACGGCCTCGACGCGCTTCAGGTCGTGCTGGTGATCGGGATGGCCGACCTTCAGCTTGATGCCGCCGATGCCGCGCTCGCGCGAGGCGCTGGCGTTGACCAGCAGTTGCTCCAGCGGGGTGTGCAGGAAGCCGCCGGACGTGTTGTAGCAGGCCACGGAATCTCGATAGGCGCCCAGCAGCTTGGCCAGCGGCAGGTTGGCGCGGCGCGCCTTCAGGTCGTACAGCGCCACGTCGAAAGCGGCGATGGTCTGGGTGGACATGCCGCTGCGGCCCACCGAGGCGCCCGCCCAGCACAGTTTCGTCCACAGGCGGCCGATGTCGCTGGGGTCTTCGCCGATCAGCACGGGCGCGATCTCCTTGGCGTGCGCGAACTGGCCGGGGCCGCCCGCGCGCTTCGAGTAGCTGAGGCCGAAGCCCTCGTCGCCGTTCTCGGTCTGGAGTTCGACGAACAGCATGGCGACCTCGGTCATCGGCTTCTGGCGGCCGGTGAACACCTTGGCGTCGCTGATGGGGGTGGCCAGGGGCAGGTAGCAGGACGAGATCCGCATCCAGGCGATGCGATCGGCGGGGGATTCAGTGTTCATGGCGGGAAGTCCAGGTTGTCTCCGCGGTCCGGTCCATGGGATGGACAACGTTATCCGTCGAGGGCAAATAAAAGACCGGTCTGGCACGGCGCAAGCGCTTGGCTTGCCTGGTGATGAGCCTGACCGGAGAATCCGGGGCTTACCACTGCCGCAATCGACTCGGTAGAGTTAGGATAACGTTGTCCATCCTTCGGTTCAAAGCTGGGGAAAACCCTGGCTCTACGCATCGCCCATGAAAAGCAAATCCATCACCCTGCACGACGTCGCCCGCGCAGCCGGCGTGTCCTTGATCACCGCGTCCCGGGCGTTGAGCAATCCGGGCCGTGTGTCGCAGGCGACCGCCGAACGCGTGCAGGAAGTCGCCGCCGCGGTGGGCTATGTGCCCAATCTGCTGGCCGGCGGGCTGAAGACGCGCCGCAGCCGCACCGTCGCCGCGTTGGTGCCGATCATCTCGGTGCCACAGTTCCTGCCCACCATCCAAGCGTTGACGGCGGCCCTGGACCGCGAAGGGTACCAGCTGATCCTGGGCCAGGCGGGCTACGACCGGGGGCGCGAGGCCGCGCTGCTGGACGCGATGATCGGCCGCCGCGTGGACGGCGTGGTCGTGGCGGGGATGCTGGGCGATTCCCCCGCCGCGCGGCGCCTGCGCCAGTCGGATATCCCGGTGGTCGAGACTTGGGAATCCGTCGACGATCCGCTGGACATGGTGGTGGGTTTCTCGCATCACCAGGTGGGCCGGGCGGTGGCCGAATACTTTCTGCAGAAGGGATGGACCCGGGTCGCCCTGGCCACCGGCGACGACCGGCGCGCGATGCTGCGCGCCGAAGGCTTCCGGTCCGTGATGGGGCAGGTGCCGACGGCGACCGTGCCCGCTCCCAGCAACGTCGCATCGGGTCGGCGCGCCTGTGCCGAACTGCTGGCCAGCGTGCCGGACGTGCAGGCCATTTGCTGCAGCTCGGATGGCCTGGCCGAGGGCGTCCTGACCGAGGCGCGCGTACAGGGACGGCGCGTGCCCGAGGACCTGGCGGTATGCGGCTTCGGCGGCGCTGATTTTTCCGCGCACCTGGCACCGTCGCTGACGACAGTGCACATCGACGGCGCGCGCATCGGCGAACTGGCGGCAGGCCTGCTGATGGCGCGATTCGCGGGCCAGGCGGTCAGCCAGCCCGTGATCGACGTAGGCTTCGAGATCGTGGAAAGGGAATCGACCCGCACCGCCCACTGAAGCCGCTAAGGGCGCCGCTTGACCGAAACGTTGAACGTGCCCCGCGGGGCTTGACCGACAGACCGAACTGTCTAGCTAGCCAACGTTCAGGGGTATTCCTGGCGCGAGTGCAAGACGTTGACTACCTCGACTGCTGTGTCGGTGACGCGGTAGACCACAACGTAGTTGGGATGCGCGACGAGCTCTCGCGTGCCCGGCACGCGGCCAGAGCGATACAGGTACGGGTGTTCAGCCAGCGGCAGCACGGCGCTTTCGATGCGCTGCCTGATGGTACGTGCAGCCTGCACGCTGTGCTCGGCAATAAAGGCGACGATTTCCGCCAAGTCATCGGTGGCCGTCGGACGCCAGGAGATTTTCAGCATGCGATTGCTTAGTCGTGTTTGCGATACATGGCATTAGCGAGAATGCCGTCACGACTGCGTATAGGGCCGTTCTTTAGCCTTTTTGGCCCTGCTGACGATTCTCTTCTGCGGCGTTGATGATGGCATCCATGCGGGCCATCACTTCGTCATGTGGAATGCTCGGGCGTGGGTCGGCCAGGCTGGTTTGTACCTTCGCGCGGAACCAGCGGTCATAGCTGACCGCATGTTCTTCAGTCTCGAACTCCGAGACGATGGGAGAAAGGACTGCGCCCATGGCAAAAGCTCCTAGTGAACGTCTATTCTAGGACATCGGGCGCCGCAGGGGTATTGCTCTCAGGAACTGGGCCTTGGGCCTGCCGCGCGGGGCTTCGGCCTGGAATGACTGGCCGAAGCGCTCTTGGCGAGCCTCAGTCCGCCGCGCCGCCGCGCGCGAAGCCGCCCAGCCAGCGCGCGATCGCCGTCACCTCAGCGTCCTGGTGTGCGAAACCCAGCACCTGCGCGCCCAGCGGCAGGCCCTCGGCCTGCAACACCGGCGCCGTGACGGCCGGCGCGCCCAGCAGCGATGATGCGCAGGCGAAGGCGACGTCCCCCGTCGGGAACCTGGTCTTCAGCGCCTCGGCCGCGATGGGCGCGGCGCCGCAGGCGCTCAGCGTGAGGCACGCGTCGAAGTGCGGCGCCAGGGCGGCCAGACGCTGCCGCGCATGCTCGCGCTGCAGCAGGCAGTCGCGGTAGGCCTGCAGGGTCATCTGCCGGCCGGACTCCAGTTGCCGGACCAGGCTCGGACCCAGCGTGCCCGGGTGCTGCTCCACCAGGTTCTCGAGCGACCAGTGCTGTTCCCACGAAATCAGGCGCAGCGACAGCGCGGAGGCCTCGGCGATGGCCTGCTCCAGCAGTTCCACCAGGGCGTTGTCCGAGCGTTGAACCACTTCGACGCCGGCTTTTCTCAGCTTCGTCACGAGCTGTTCGAACGCCTCTTTCGCGGCGTCGTCGGCGCGGGCCCAGCCTTCGGTATGCAGGGCGGCCAGTCGGCGCGGCGCCTTGGCGTCGGGTAGTTCCAGCGGTCCGTACAGGCCGGGATGGCCGGGATCGCCGCCCACGCGCAGCGCGATCTCGGCGGCCGCATGCCACATGTCCTGCGCCGAGTTCGCGTGGATGCCGATATGCGACTGGCTGTAGCCGAGGCGCTCGCCGCGGTTCAGCGCGCCGAAGGTGGGCTTGAGCGCCCAGTTGGCGTTGTAGCTCGCGGGACGCAGCACCGAACCCACCAGCTGCGAGCCCACCGCCATCGGCACCATGCCGGCGCCCACCACCGCGGCTGAGCCGCTGGACGATCCGCCGGGCGTGCGACGAGGATCGAACGCGTTAGTGGTCGGGCCGGGATCCAGGAAGCCCAGGGCCGTGGTCACCGTCTTGCCCAGGATCAGCGCGCCCGCGTCGCGCAGCGCGCGCACGACGGCGCTGTCGTTCTTCGGGAAGTTGCCGCGGTACGCCTCGCAGCCCATCTGCGTGGGCATGTCCTTGGTTTCGATCAGGTCCTTGATGCCGACGGGCATGCCGTCGACGTGCGACAAGGACCGGCCTTCGCGATAGCGGCGCGACGATTCGTCGGCCGCCTGCCGCGCGCCCGCCTCGTTCAGGGTCACCCAGCCGCGCAGCACGGGCTCGCGTTCGGCGATGGTCTCGAGACAGCGTTCGAGGTAGTCGCGCGGCGTGTCGGCGCCGTCGAGAAAGCGCTGGCGCGCATCGAAGAAAGTCAGGCCAGCATGGGTTGCGGGGTCGTAGCTCAACGTCTCGCTCCGGAGTGTTTCGGTGTTGCGTTCAGTGGTTGCTTTCGATGCCGGCGTCTTTGATGACTTCGGCCCAGCGGGTGTATTCGGCCTTGAAGAACGTGTCGAACTCTTCAGGGGTGCCGGGCTGCAGCAGCATGTTCATGCCGCCCAGGCGCTCCTGCACGTCCGGGAAGGCCATGGCCTTCTTGAGGTCGTCGTTGAGCTTCTGGACCAGGTCGTTCGACATGCCGGCCGGCCCGAACAGGCCATACCACGCATCCAGGCGGAAGCCCGGCAGGCCGACTTCCGGCGCCGACGGCACGTCGGGCAGCTTCTCCAGGCGCTGCGGCGAGGCCACCGCATAGGCGCGCAGCTTGCCGCTGGTGATGTAGTTGATGACGTTGCCGTTGGCGAACTGCACCAGCAGGTTGACTTCGCCGGACAGCGCCGCCAGCGATGCCTCCAGCGCGCCGCGATAGGGCACGTGCATGATGTCGACCTCAGCCTCGCGGCGGAAGATCTCGGTGTACAGCTGCAGCGCCGAGCCGGAGCCGTTGGACGAGTAGGTGTACTTGCCCGGATTGGCGCGCAGCAGGGCCAGCAGCTCCTGCATGTTCTGGGCCTTCACCGAGGGATGCGACAGCACCACCACCGGCAGGCTGCCGATGCGGCCGATGCGCGTGAATCCCGAGACCACGTCGAGCTTCACGTTCTTGTTCAGCGACGGCAGCGTGGCCAGCTCGCTGAAGGTAAGCAACAGGGTGTGGCCGTCGGGCTGGGCGCGGGCCACGTAGTCCGATCCGATGAAGGTGCCGGCGCCGGGCTTGTTCTCGATGACCACGGGCTGCCCCCAGATCTGGGCCAGCTTGGGTCCCACCAGGCGGGCCACGATGTCGGCCGTCCCGCCGGGCGTGGTGGGCACCACGATGCTTACCGGTTTCTGCGGAAACGCGGGCTGAGCCTGCGCCGCCCCTTGTGCCGCCATGCCGACGCACGCCACCGAACATACCGAAGCGATGGCCTTCCACAACTTGCTGATCATGCCTTTTCCCCTTGCCAGGTTTGCCAGCCCGCGTATCACGTCGCGGTGCTTTGCCAGGGATGGTGCGATGACCGGGGGCGCCTTTCAACCAACTTTATCTGTGGCACACTTAAGTTTTTGTAAAGTGAACGCAGGGCCCAGCCGATGGACGGCCTCCCTCCCTTGAACGCGCTGCGGGCGTTCGACGTCACTGGCCGGCTGGGCAGCATCACCGAGGCGGCGGCCGAACTGTGCGTCACGCCTGCCGCGGTCAGCCGCCAGATACGCCTGCTCGAAGAGCACGTGGGCATGCGGCTGTTCCTGCGGCAGCACCGGCGCATCGTGCTTACCGAGGCCGGCCGCGAATACCACGCCGACATCGCGCGTTCGTTCGCCGGCATCCTGCGTGCCACGACGGGCCTGGCGGAGCGCTCGCGCCGCAAGGTCTTCCACATCAAGGCGCCGCACAGCGTGGCCATGCGCTGGCTGATGCCCCGTCTGTCCAGTTTCCACCAGCACTATCCCGACATCGACGTGAAGCTCAACACGTCGCTGATTCCGCCCGACTTCGAACGCGAAGACGTGGACGCGGGCATCGTCATGGGCAACGGACGCTGGAAGGGCCTGCTCAGCTACAAGATCATGCCGAACGAGCTGATACCGGTGTGCACGCCCGAGAAGCTGCGGCATCTGCGCACGCCGGCCGACCTTGCCGATCAGATCCTGCTGCACACCATGGCGCGGCCGGACTACTGGCAGATCTGGCTGCGCGCGGCCGGCGTGCCTCACCTGGTCGACGGCCGCGGCATGCATTACGAATCGTCCGTGCTCGCGTACGAGGCCGCGCTGGAAGGCTATGGCGTGGCGATATCCCAGAAGGCCATGGTGCAGCGCGAGCTGGACGAGGGCCGCCTGGTCACGCCGTTCGGCCTCAGTGTGGACCTGGGCGACGAGAGCTATTACTTCGTGGTGCCGCAGGATCCGTACAAGCGGCACTCGCGCGAACTGGCGCAGTTCCGCCAGTGGGTAGCGGCCTGCGGGCTTTGAAGGGCAGGCGCGCTCGCACCTGCCCTTCGACGATCAATTCGCCTTGAAGCCAGTTGCCCGGACGACGTCCGTCCAGCGCTTCGATTCCTGCTCCATCAGTTGGCGCATGGCGGCGCGGTCGCCGCCGACCACCACGAATCCGGCATCGCCCAGCGTACGCGCCGCGGCGGGCTCGCGCAGCGCGGCGGCGCTGTCGGCCTGCAGCCTGTCCAGTACGGCATCGGGCGTGCCGGCGGGCGCGAACAATGCGAACCATGCGCCGAAGTCGATGGCGGGCATGCCGCGCTCGGCGAACGTGGGCACGTCGGGCAAGGCCGGCGAGCGCCGCGCGCCTGTGGTGGCCAGCGCGCGCAGCTTGCCGCCCTGCACTTGCGGCGCCGCCAGCGCGGTCGTCACGAACGCGGCCTGGACGCTGTTCGAGGCCAGTGCGCTGATGGCGTCGCCCGTGGACCGATAGTGCACCGGCTCGATCTGCAGCCCCGCTTCCCGGGCGAACAGTTCCGCGCCGAAGTGACCCGGCGTGCCCGCGCCGAAGGTGGCGAAGTTGACGCGATCCCGCGCTGCCTTGCCGGCGGATACGAAGGCCGCCAGGTCCGCGTGAGGCGCGGCGGTCGGCACGACCAGCACGAAGTCGGCGCGCACCACTTCCGAGATCGGCGCGAAGTCGCGCGCGGGCTCGTAGTTCAGATTGTTGTACGTGGCGGGCGCAATGCTGATGGAGCCAACCTCCCCCAGCAGCAGCGTCTGTCCGTCGGGCGTCGCGCGCGCCACCGACTGGGCCGCGATCTGGCCGCCGGCGCCGACCTTGTTCTCGACCACGATGCTCTCGCCCAGCCGCGCGCCCAGGTGCTGGGCCAGCGTGCGGGCGACGATGTCGGGGCCGGTGCCGGGCGGAAAGCCCACGTTCAGTCGCACCGGGCCTTGCGGATAAGGCTCCGCGGCGGCGGGAGAGCCCAGCAGCGGCAGGCAGAGCGATACGGCGGGTATCAGGCCGCCCAGCAGGCGGCGCAACGTGACGGACATGGTTGTCTCCTCGGTCCTTGGTCGTGTCTTGTGTGCGGAGTGAATGCGGCGCCGCTGGCGCTGCCTGGCGTCCGCTTCAGCCCAGGCGGAAAAAATTCAGTTCGACGCGGTCGGGGTAGCGCGCGCCGGTTCCCACGAACAGATGCTCGTTCAGCCAGGCCAGCTCGGGCGCGGCGGTCTCGAAGCGCGGGTAGCTGCGGAAGTAGATGCGCGCCGGATCGACCGGTTCTCCGCGTGCCAGTCGGGCGATGTCCTCCGCCGATCCTGTCCGGATGCCGGTGTTCTCCACATACACGCGATGGCCTTCGTCGGTCTCGATGACATAGCGCGCGTGGATGTCGGTGAAGGTGGGGCTGCGGATCAACTGGAAGTCCGCGCCGCCAGGCAGCACGCGGCCGTTGAGCAGGGCGCCGCGCACCGTGCCGCCGACGATGGGAATGACCCTGCGCCTGCCCTGCGGGGTGACGCCCACTTCCTGCGGCGGGTCGACCTGCACCACGACCGTGGCCAGGTGCTCCAGTGCCGGCGTCGGGCCGGAGTACGTGCAGCGGTCCGTGGGGCTCATGCGCGCTCTCCGCGGCGGGCGCGCAGCGCGGCGGGGTCGAAGCCCGCCAGGCGCTTGTAGCGCAGCGAGACCGCCTGCAGCTCCTCTTGCGGGATGACGTCGTGGACGTGCGCGAATCCCTGCGGCGCGCGCTCTTCGGCCATCTGCATGACCTGCTCGGGGCCGTTGAGCCGGTTGCGCAGCACGATGCCCGCAGTGGGCGGCAGCCGCAGCGCCTCGTACTCCAGCAGCGCAGTCTCGATGGAGCGCAATGCGCCGGCCTGCGACTGCGCCAGGCAGTCGGCCAGGCAGCGTGCGTCCAGGATAGCCTGGGCCGACCCGTTGGAGCCGATGGGATACATGGGGTGCGCCGCGTCGCCCAGCAGCGTCAGGCGACCGCGAGTCCAGCGCGGCAGCGGGTCGCGATCGACCAGCGGGAATTCGTAGATGGCATGGGCGCCGTCGATGATGGCCGGTATGTCGATCCAGTCCCAGCGCCAGTCGGCGAAGCGCGCCGCGAAGACCGACCCGTCGACCAGCCTGTTCCAGTCCGTCGCGGGCAGCTTGCCGTCGGGCACGGCCAGTTCCGCGATCCAGTTGATGCGCGACCGGCCCTCGCGGCGCAAGGGCTCGGAGATGGGGTAGCAGACGAACTTCTGGTCCTGGTGGCCGGCCATGAACATGGTGCGGCCATCGAGATACGGCGGGGCCTCGGTGACGGCCCGCCACAGCATGCGGCCCGAGAAGCGGGGCTCGTCGCCGCTGGGGTAGAACTGCCGGCGCAGGGCGGAATGGATCCCGTCCGCGCCCACCAGCGCGTCCGCGCGCACTTCCAGCAGGCCGGGCTCATTGCGTCGGCGCAGACCGGCTACGGCCTGGTCCCCATCGTTGCGGGCGCCCTCCAGCGCCACGCCGGTGACGATGGCCTGCGGCCCCAGCCGCTGCCTGACGGCCTCGGCCAGCAGCATCTGAAACTCACCGCGATGCACCGAATACTGCGGCACGGGATAGCCGGCCGCCAGGCCCCGCGGTTCCTGCCAGATCGGCTGGCCATGCTTGTTGTAGTAGTGCAGCGCGGCGGTCTCGATGGCCATGCCGCGCAGGGCATGGGCCAGGTCCAGTTGCTCCAGTTCGTCGACCGCATGCGGCAGCAGGTTGATCCCCACGCCCAGAGGGCGCAGCTCCTGGACGCTTTCGTAGATGCGGCAGTCGATGCCGCGCTGATGCAGCATCAGCGCGAGCGTGAGCCCGCCGATGCCTGCGCCGGCGATGGCGATGTGCATGATGTCTGCTCCGGTTCCCTTCGATGGGTGGTTTTGCTAATTTGTTATGCATCATAACTAAATAGCCGGTGCGCATCGCCGGGGTTTTCCCGAAATCGCTGGCGCGAACAGGCGTGTGCGCGTTAGGGTAGACACCCCACTCCAAGATTCCCTATGTCCAGGACTCCCGCCTTGCGCCCACGCCGTCCCGCTGCCCGCGGCGAGCACTTCGAACCTCATGTCCCGGGCCTGCGTTATGGCGCGCTGGACGATCTCGTGGGATATGCGATCCGCCGCGCGCAGATCCTGATCTACGAGGACTTCATGGCCGCGCTCGAGCCGTGGAACATCACGCCGCAGCGGTTCTCCGCGCTGACTTTGATCGCCGAGAACGACGGCATGAAACTGACCGATCTGGCCCGAGCGCTGGGCATCGCGCGATCTGGCGCGGTGCAGATCGTGGACCAGCTCCAGGCGTTGGGCATGGCCGAGCGCCGCGACACCGAGGCCGATCGGCGCGCCTATGCGCTGACGGTGACGGCCGCCGGCAGGCGGGCGCTGGCCGCCATCACCAAAGCCGTGCGCGAGCACGACGCGCGCATCAGCGCGGGCCTGACCGCGGCGCAGCGGCGCCAGCTGATCGAGCTGCTGGGCAAGCTGGGCTGATCCGGCGCCATGGCGCGTCGGCGGCGCGATGCACGGCGCCTCAGCCGCCGCACGCGTGGATCATGAATTGCCGGAAGGCGTTGGCGGGCTTGGCCAGCGCGGCGCGTGCATGCCAGATCAGTCCCGCTTCCATGGGCGGAACGGCGTCGGCCAGCGGAGCCGCCTCGATCTTCTTGCCTTCCAGCGACCACGGCCGGTAGACCATGTCGGACAGTACGGTGATGCCGAAACCGTGCGCCACCAGCCCGCGCAGCGCTTCCATCGAACGGGTGCGGAAGGCGATGTCCGGCTTCAGGCCGTGCGCCTGCCAATACCCAAGGGTCGATCGCTCGCCCTCGTCCATCTCGAGCAGGATGTAGGGATACGCCCCGATGTCCGCCAGCGTGGGGGCGGGCAGCGACAGCAGGGGATGGCCGGACGCCGCCCACAACTGTCGCCGCGACTTCACCAGCACGTGATGGCCGAAGCGCGCGCGCTTCTCCATGTTCGAGATCAGCGCCACGCCCAGCTCCACGTCGCCGCTGGCCACGGCGGCCTCGATATCGGGGCGGTCCATGTCGATCAGGTCGAGCACGATGTCGGGATAGCGGCGCCGGAAGCGCGCCAGCAGCTCGGGCAGGAAATAGCCCAGCATCGTGTACGAGGCGGCGAGGCGCACCGATCCGCGCAGCGCATAGCGCTGGAAGCCGGGTTCGCGCAGCGCGTCGTTCAACGTGTCCAGCACCTCGCGCACGCGCTGATGGAAGTTGTGACCCTCGGGCGTCAGCGTGACGCCGTGCGCGTGGCGGTCGAACAGGCGCACGCCCAGCTGCGCCTCCAGCGAGAGTATGGCGTTGGTGACGGCCGACTGCGATACGTGCTCGTCGGCCGCGGCCATGGACAGGCGGCCCGTGCGGGCGGCCGCCGCGAAGTAGCGCAGCTGGCGCAGGCTGACGTCCTTGCTCATGCGTTTTCCATATATCAGGTACCTGAACATATGAATATACGATGGGCAACCGTGTTCCTACACTGCCGGCAAAAGCCGTCATGACGAGGAGACACGAGCATGGACACCCCCCTAGCCGCCACGACTTACGACCAGGGCCTGAGCCTGGACGACAAGTACAGCCTCCAGACGGGGCGCGTCTATCTGAGCGGCACGCAGGCGCTGGTGCGCCTGCCCCTGCTGCAGAAGTCGCGCGACAGACAGGCCGGCCTGAACACGGCCGGCTATGTGTCCGGGTACCGGGGTTCGCCGCTGGGGGGGCTGGACCTTGCCCTGTGGAAGGCGAAGCGGCATCTCGAGTCGCACGACGTGGTGTTCCAGCCCGGCCTGAACGAAGACCTGGCGGCCACCGCGGTGTGGGGCACCCAGCAGCTGGGCCTCTTCCCGGGCGCCACGCGCGACGGCGTGTTCGGCATGTGGTACGGCAAGGGGCCCGGCGTGGACCGGTCGGTGGATGTGTTGAAGCACGCCAACTCGGCGGGCACCGCGGCGCATGGCGGCGTACTGTTGCTGGCCGGCGACGACCACGCGGCGAAGTCCTCGTCGGTGGCGCATCAGTCCGAACACGTGCTGATCGCCAGCGGCATACCGGTGCTGTATCCGTCCAACGTGCAGGAATACCTGGACTACGGACTGCACGGCTGGGCCATGAGCCGCTACACCGGCTTGTGGGTCGCCATGAAGTGCGTGACCGACGTGGTGGAATCCAGCGCCTCGGTGGAGGTGGACCCCGCGCGCGTGCAGGTCGTACTGCCGCAGGACGCGCTGCCGCCCGATGGCTTGAACATTCGTTGGCCGGATACGCCGCTGGCGCAAGAGGCCCGCCTGCTGGATCACAAGTGGTATGCCGCGCTGGCCTATGTGCGCGCCAACCGGCTGAACCGCGTGGTGCTCGACAGCCCGGATGCGCGCTTCGGCATCATGACGGCCGGCAAGGCGTATCTGGACGTTCGGCAGGCGCTGCAGGACCTGGGGCTGGACGACGAGGCCTGCAAGGCCGCCGGCATCCGCCTGATGAAGGTCGGCTGCATCTGGCCGCTGGACGCGCAGGACGCGCGATCTTTCGCCACGGGGCTGAAGGAGATCCTGGTGGTGGAGGAGAAGCGGCAGATCCTCGAATACGCGTTGAAGGAAGAGTTGTACAACTGGCGCGACGACGTGCGGCCGCGCATCTACGGCAAGTTCGACGAGCGCGAGCACGGCGGCGGCGAATGGTCCACGCCGCGCGGCGAATGGCTGCTGCCGGCGCGCCATGAACTGTCGCCGGCGCGCATCGCGCGCGCCATCGCCGCGCGCCTGGATCGCGCCGACCTGCCCGAGGCGCTGCGCGCGCGCCTGGCCGCGCGGCTGGCCGTGCTGGACGCCAAGGAGCGCGAGGCCAACCGGCCCACGCTGGTGGAAGAGCGCAAGCCCTGGTTCTGCTCGGGCTGTCCGCACAACACGTCCACCCGCGTGCCCGAGGGGTCGCGCGCGGTGGCCGGCATAGGCTGCCACTACATGGCGATGTGGATGGACCGCAATACCGACACCTTCAGCCAGATGGGCGGCGAAGGCGTGGCGTGGCTGGGCCAGAAGGACTTCACGTCCGAGAAGCACATCTTCGCCAACCTGGGCGACGGCACGTACTTCCACTCCGGGCTGCTGGCGATACGCGCCGCCGTGGCGGCGCACGCCAGCATCACCTACAAGATTCTCTACAACGACGCGGTGGCCATGACCGGCGGCCAGCCCGTCGACGGCACGCTGACGGTGCCCCAGATCGCCGCGCAGGTGCAGGCCGAAGGCGTGGCGCAAACCGTGGTGGTGACGGACGAGCCCGACAAGTACATCGGCGCGCTGGCGCTGCCGGCGGGCATTCAGGTACATCACCGCCGCTCGCTGGACGAAGTGCAGCGCGTATTGCGGGACGTGAAGGGCACCACGGTGCTGATCTACGACCAGACCTGCGCGACCGAGAAGCGGCGGCGCCGCAAGCGCGGCGAGTATCCCGACCCGCCGCGGCGCGCCTTCATCAATGCCGCGGTGTGCGAGGGTTGCGGAGACTGCTCGGTGCAGTCGAACTGCCTGTCGGTGGAGCCGCTGGATACGCCCATGGGCACCAAGCGGCGCATCAATCAGTCTTCGTGCAACAAGGACTATTCGTGCGTGGAAGGCTTCTGCCCCAGCTTCGTCACGGCCGAAGGCGCGAAGCCGCGCAAGGCGCGCCGGCATGATGGGGCGCCCGCGCTGGAAGAGGCGCCGGCCGCGCAGCCCGCCGTGATTCCGGACGGCGGCGCGTACCGGCTGGTGGTGGCGGGCGTGGGCGGCACCGGCGTGGTGACGATAGGCGCGTTGCTGGGTGCGGCGGCGCACATCGAGGGCAAGGGCGTGACCGTGCTCGACATGGCGGGCCTGGCGCAGAAAGGGGGCGCTGTGCTGAGTCACGTGCAGCTGGCCAATCGTCCGGAGCACCTGCATGCCACGCGCGTCGCGATGGGCCAGGCGGACATGGTCATCGGCTGCGACGCGCTGGTGGCCGCTTCGCCGGAGGTGCTGTCGCGCATCCGGCCCGAGGGCGGACGCGCGGTGGTGAACAGCACGGCGGCGCCGACGGCGGCCTTCCTGTCGCAGCCCGGCTGGCGCTTTCCGGGCCAGCAGGCGCAGGAGACCCTGCGGCGCAGCACCGGCGGCAATTGTGACTTCATCGAGGCGGGCCCGCTGGCCGAGGCCTTGCTGGGCGATGGCATCTATGCGAACCCGATGCTGCTGGGCTATGCGTGGCAGAAGGGCGGGGTGCCGCTGGCGCTGGCCAGCCTGCGGCGCGCCATCGAGCTGAACGGCGTGTCGGTGGAAAAGAACCTGGCCGCCTTCGAGCTGGGCCGGCAGGCCGCGCACCATGGCGCGCAAGCCTTGCGGCCCGCGCCGCGCGCGCAGGTGGCGGCCATGCCGGAATCGCTGGACGGCATGATCCGCCGCCTGGCCGCGCACCTGCGCGACTATCAGGATGACGCGTATGCGCAGCGCTATCAGGCGGCCGTGGACGCGGTGCGCCAGCGCGAAGCCGCGCTGGGCCTGTCGCCGGGCCTGCCGCTGACCCACGCCGTGGCGCGCCATCTTGCGAAGCTGATGAGCTACAAGGACGAATACGAGGTGGCGCGCCTGCACGCGCATCCCGCCTTCAGGGAAAGCCTGCGCGAGCAGTTCGAAGGCGAGCCCGGCAAGGACTATCGCCTGACCTACCACCTGGCGCCGCCCGCCCTGGCCCGCCGCGATGGGCAGGGGCGCCTGCACAAGCGCGCCTTCGGCCCTTGGGTGGAGCTGGCCTTCCGCGCGCTGGCGCCCATGAAGCGCCTGCGCGGCACGGTCTTCGACGTGTTCGGCAGGACCGCTGAACGGCGCATGGAGCGCCGGCTGGCCGAGGACTATCTGGCGCTGGCCGACGAGTTCGCGCATACGCTGGACGCGCACAACGCGGACACCGCACTGGAGCTGGCGGAACTGCCGGACGCCATACGCGGCTACGGGCACGTGAAGGAGCGCAATGCCGCGCAGGCCGAGCGGCTTCGCGTCGAGCTGCTGGACCGGTATCGACATGCGCGGCAGCAGGCGTTGGCGGCGTAGCGCACGGCGTGTAGTACGATCGCCGTCTGGCCACGCCGGGTGCGCGGCGCCCGCCTGCCATGGAAAACATACTGCGCAGACTCGACTTCACATCGCTGCGGCTGTTCGTGGCGGTGTGCCAGGAAAACAGCATAGCCCGCGCGGCCGAGCGCGAGTTCATCGCGCCCTCGGCTGTCAGCCGCCGCATCGCCGAGATGGAGTCGCTGATCGGGCTGCCGCTGATCCAGCGCCATGCGCGCGGAGTCAACATCACCCCCGCCGGACAGACCGTGCTGCGCCATGCGCGGCAGATCATCGGCGACGTCGAATCCATGACGGCCGAGCTGTCGCGGCTGTATGCCGGCGTGAAGGGCCGGGTACGGGTCGTGGCCAATCTGTCGGCCATCGTGCAGTTCCTGCCCGAGGACGTGGCCGCGTTCCAGCGGCTGTTTCCGGAAGTGGACATCGACCTGGAGGAACAGCACAGCCCCGACGTGCTGCGCCTGGTGCGCGAACGCGATGCCGACTTCGGCATCTGCAATCGCGTCGCTGCTGTGCAAGGCCTCGAGGTGCGGCCCTATCGGCGGGACCGCCTGGCGGTGATGCTGCCCGCCGGGCATCCGCTGGCCGCGATGCGCCAGCTGAGCCTGCGCGACATCGCCGGCGAAACCTTCGTGGGGCTGCGCGAGAACAGCGCCTTGACGCAGTTGCTGGCCGCGCAGGCCGAGGCGCTGGGCACGACGCTGGCGGTGAAGATACGCGTGGCCAGCCTGGACGCGCTGTGCCGCATGGCCCATGCGGGACTCGGCATCGCCGTGATGCCGCAGCAGGTGGCCGAGATGTACCTGCAGGCGCTGGACGTGGCGGTGCGGCCGCTGTCCGATGAATGGGCGCGCCGCGAGATCTGCATCGTCTATCCCGGCCAGGCACAGCTGTCCGCCACGGCCGGCACGCTGGTGCGGTTCCTCTCCCAGCAGTCGTAGGCATCTCGAACCGAGACGACAGGCCTGCCGAATCGGCACTTCGACCGCGATGAGCGGACTCCTATAGTCAAGGCCTTGCATGTCGGCACGGGGCGCACAGACCCCGCCGTGACTACCGAGGAGACCCTTGATGAACATCGCCAGATTCCTGGCGGGCTGTACGCTCGCCCTCAGCGCCTTGGGCGCATTGTCGCAGGCGCCCGCCGCTTGGGCGGCCGGCTATCCCGATCGGCAGGTGCGCCTGATCGTGCCGACCTCGCCAGGCTCCACGGCCGACGTGGTCGCGCGGGTGGTGGCAGAAAACCTGGGCAAGCAGCTGGGACAACCCATGGTGGTGGAAAACCTGTCCGGCGCGGCCGGCATACCGGGCACGCGCCAATTGGTATCGGCGCGTCCCGATGGCTATACGCTGGCCATCGTCTCGTCCAACCATGCCATCAATCCCAGCCTGTATCGCAGCATGCCCTACGACAGCCAGCGCGACGTGACGCCGATCTCGGTGATCGGCACCACGCCGCTGGTGCTGGTGGTGGCGAAGGATTCCCCCTATCGCACGGCAGCCGATCTGCTGAAGGCGGCCAAGGCGGAGCCGGGCAAGATCAACTATGGATCGTCGGGCACGGGCAGCGTGCTGCATCTGGCGGGCGAACTGCTGAAGTCCAAGGCCGGCGTCGACATGGTGCACATTCCCTATCGCGGCGGCAGCGCGCTGGTCACCGACGTGATGTCGGGCCAGGTGCAGACCGCCTTCCTTGCCGTCCCGTCGGTCATTGCGCAGATCCAGGCCGGACAGCTGCGCGCGCTGGCGGTCAGCACCGATAAGCGCGTGCCCGTGCTGCCCGACGTGCCGACGCTGGCCGAGTCCGGCGTGGGCGACTACGCTTACGACGCATGGATCGCGCTGATCGGGCCGGCCGGGTTGCCCGCGGACATCGTGCAGAAGCTGCAGGCCGCCACGCAGCAGGCCATGCGCGACAAGACCGTGTTGAACACCCTGGGGCCGCAGGGCTTCGTGGCGATGGGCGGCACCTCTGAACAGGCGGCAGGCACCTTGTCCGCCGAGATCGCCAAGACGCGGTCGCTGGTGACGGCCGCCGGCATTACCCCTGAATAGCTGGATACCCATGACGTCTACCCCGATCATCGAAGGACCCGCGAAGATACTGTTCCTGTCGCGCGAGGCCGAACGCATCAGCGCACAGTTGAGGGGTCAGGCACTGGCGCCCGACGCTGCGGCGCCCTTGCGCGAGGACATCTCCACCGACGAGATCACGCCGGTTCCGATCCTGACGCACTTCGACGAGACGCTGGGGCGGTATCCCTACACCGGCCTGCAGGCGGACCGGCAGCGCCCCATCGGGCCGGACGCCATCCGCCTGTCCGGCTTCAACGTGGTGGTGGCCGGCAAGCGCTACGGCAAGGGCTCGTCGCGCGAGCACAGCCCCATGGCCGAGAGGTCCGCCGGCATCCGGCTGGTGATCGCGGAGAGCTTCGAGCGCATCTACCGGCAGAACGCCGACAACATCGGGCTGTACACCAGCACGGACCTGGGGCTGGTGGATCGACTGCGGCGCGGCGAGACCATCAGCGTGGAAGAGATCGTCGCGGGACGCGACGGTCTGGCGGCGGCCATCGTCAAGGCCGGCGGCCTGCTGGCGTTCGGCCAGGCGCATCTGCGCGATGCCGCCCGCGCCGATGCGCCGGCGCCGCGGCGGGACAGGCCGCTTACCCTGTTCGAGAAGATCGTGCGGCGCCATCTGCTGCGCACGGACGTCACGCCCGCGGATCCCGCGCCGGGCAACGGCGTGTTCGTGCGGGCCGACTGGCGCTTCATCCACGAGTACTACACGGGCATGGCCAGCCATATGCTGCATGCCCGGTTCGGGCGCCCGCTGCGCCTGGTGGATGCCGGCCGCATCGTGGTCTTCGAGGACCACACCTCGTATGTCGAGGAAAGCCCGAATCACGTACGGGCGGGCATCGTGCCCAACGTGCGCGCGATGTGCCAGGCCCAGCGCGACTTCGTGCGCGACTACGGCTTGCGCCAGCACCGCACGCTGACCGAGGCCGAGGCGGCGCTGGATGCGGGCGCCAATGTGGCGGGCATCTCGCACGCCATGATGGCCGAGCACTATGCGTTGCCGGGGCAGGTCGTCGTCGGCACGGACTCGCACACGCCGCACAGCGGCGCGCTGGGCTGCGCCGCGTTCGGGGTGGGCACCACCGACATGGCCAATGCTTTCGTCACGGGCGCCGTGCGGCTGACCATGCCCGAATGCATACGCGTCGAGCTGGCGGGCCGGCTGGGCGCGGGCGTGACCGCCAAGGACGTCGTGCTGCACTTGCTGGCCCTGCGCGAGATAAAGTCGGGCGGCGGGGTGGGCAAGGTGTTCGAGTTCGCCGGCGAGGCGATCGCGGCCCTGTCGATCGACGAGCGCGCCACGCTGACGAACATGACGGCAGAGCTGGGCGGACTGACCGGCATCGTCGCGCCCGATGCCGAGACGCTGCGCTTCCTGAAGGCGCGTCGCGGCGTGGACGCCGTCATCGAGCCCTGGATGTGCAGCGACCCGGGCGCGGCCTATGCGATGGAGCTGAAGGTGGATTGCACCCGGCTCGAGCCCATGGTGGCCGCGCCGGGAGACCCGGGCAACGGCATGGCGCTGTCGCGCCTGCCGGAAAGGCCGAAAGTGGACATCGCGTACGGAGGGTCGTGCACGGCCGGCAAGCGCGAGGATTTCGACTATTACCACCAGGTGCTGTCCTGGGCGGCCGAGCGAGGCTTGCGCGTGCCCGATGGGGTGACGCTGTACCTGCAGTACGGGACGACGGCGGTGCGCGATTACTGCGTGTCGCAGGGCTACGACCGCACGTTCGCCGCGGTGGGCGCGCGCATCCTGCAGCCCTCGTGCGGTGCCTGCGCCAACTGCGGTCCGGGTTCATCCACCGAGGCATCGCAGACCACCGTCAGCGCGATCAATCGCAATTTCCCGGGGCGTTCGGGGCCCGGCAGCGTGTGGCTGGCCAGTCCGCCCACGGTGGCGGCAAGCGCGCTGGCCGGGGAACTGGTGTCGTTCGAGGAACTGAAGGCGCGGCAGGCGGGCTGAGGTTCCGGCCCGCCGCTTCAGCCCACCGCTTCAGTCCGCGGCTTCAGTCCGCCGTGCCGTCGCCGTCGGTATGCCGGCGCGACAGCACGATGATGCCGTCGTCGTCGGCGTACAGCCAGTCGCCGGTGCGTACGGCGATGCCGTGCAGGTCGAGCCTATCCGCCGCGATGGCCGGCGGCATGGCGGACGGCCGGTTGGGCACGGCGGCCAAGGCGTGTATGCCGACCGGCATGCGGCCCAGCGCGTGCACGTCGCGCACGCAGCCATGCACGAGCACACCGCTCCAGCCGTTCTGCACGGCCATGGCGGCCATGCGGTCGCCCAGCACGGCATGCGCCAGGCTGGCGCCGCCGTCCACCACCAGCACCCGGTTGCGGCCCGGTTCGGAGAGCAGCGCGGCCAGGGACAGGGCGCCGTCCGGCTGCGCGGCGCGAGCCGCCTGGACCTGCCCGAAGTACCAGGGCCTGCCGCCGAAAGAACGGTAGACCGGCGGCAGCACGCGCAGGCCCAGGCCCGGATCCTGCAGGGCCTGGTCGCAGAGATCCGCCGTGGTCCAGATGACGTCCGGCGCGTTGCGGTAGCTGGGCGGAGTGAAAGGTTCGCTCATGGGCTTATGCCGTCGGCCGCGCCACGTGCCGGCGCCACAGCCGCTGCAGCCAGCTGCCGCGGGGCCGGTTGCCCGTGTAGTGCTTCTGCGTGGCCTTGTTGAAGGCGCCGAACGGCGCTGCGTTGCGGTACTTGTCCAGGCTGTATCCCGCGTCCAGCGCTTCCTGGTAGTAGCGGTCGAACAGCTCCACCAGGTCGGGGCGCGTGTGCGGCACGATGTCGCCGTCGAACCAGTGCGCGCGCCCCTCGGCGCGCAGGCGCGGCAGGGAAAGGCGATGCGTGAACTGCGTGCCCATGTCGGAATAGTGCAGGATCTTGATCTGCTCCTGCGGCAGCCCGTCGCCGTCGATGCAGTTGTACCGGGCGTCCATGGGTTGGATCAGCTCGGTGTGCGTGGCGAAGAACTGCTTCATCTTGCGATGGCCATAACGGTCGGGGCGCAACGTGTCCAGTGCCGGCAGGTGCTTGGCGGCGGCGGCGCAATCCCATAGCGCCACGCAGTGCAGCCAGCCCTCGCCACGCCGGCGGCCCGTGATGACGGCGCCGTTCTCCATCGGCATGTCCCAGACCTCGGCCAGGTCGCACAGCACCACCATGTCGGTGTCCATGTACAGCGCCTTGCCCTGGAAGTTGCAGGCCGCGGGCACGGCCCAGCGGAACGCCGAGAAGGGCGTGGGCCACTTGTAGGTGTTCCAGCCGCGGCCGGCTTCGGGATCGGAATACCAGGGGCTGGCCGGGTCGTGCGACAGACGCATCCACGTGATCTCGATGGGCCGCGAGGTGTGCTTGCGCGCGCTGTACTCCAGAACCATCATCTGTTCCAGGTCGCAATCGTTGGGATCGCATCCCACGAATATCCTGATGGTGTCGTTCAAAGTCGTCTCCGTAAGCAGCGCCGTGCGAGCCGGTTCGGCAAGGCGGGATATCTGGCTATTGCGCCACGATACCGGAGGCGCGGCGGGCGCGGGGGCCGTCTTGCCGCGGCGGGGTGTGTTCGATCGGATAAATGAAGTTTATCTGGATGCCGGCCGCTTCAGGCCGGCAGCGCGGCCGGCACGGGATCGGCAGCGGGGGCGTTGGCCTCCCACCAGTCGCCCAGCGCGTCGATCAACGGGACCAGCGCACGGCCCGCCGCAGTCAGTTCGTACTCCACGCGCAGCGGGTAGCCGGGAAACTCGGTGCGCTGCACGATGCCGGCCAATTCCAGCTTGCGCAGTTCCAGCGTGAGCATGCGATGCGAGATCGTCGGATTGTCGCGGCGCAGGTCGCTGAATCGCTTGGTGCCCTGGCTGAGGTAATAGATCAGCAGCGTGGGCCAGCGACCGCTGAGCACCTGCATCACTTCCTCGATGGGGCAGCGCGAGACCAGGTCTTTCATCCATGCCTCCTTGCGTCCCGGTGTGGTGACATAAATGTGCGTAATTTACATGTCCGGCAGCCTCCGTAGAATCCTGTCGTGCTGCGCGGCACGACCATCATCATCACGGAGAAATCATCGTGGAACCCATACTGATCTACGGCTTCCCCCTGGGGAGTTCCATGGGGCTCGTCGCCGCGCTGGAGTGGCTGGGCAAGCCCTACAGGCTGTGCCGCGTCGACATGCTGGGCGAAATGCGCCAGCCTGCCTATGCCCGTCTCAACGCCCGCCACGAGACCCCGGCGTTCATCGACGGGCACGGCAACGTCTTCACCGAGACCATGGCCATCGCCGCCTGGATCGAGGCTCGCGACACCGAACGTCGCGTCAGCTTCGATCCGATGTCGCCGCAGGCCGACCGCATGCGCCAGTTCATCGGCTTCCTCAATACCGGCTTCACCGCCGCCTTCACGCCGCACTGGATGGCGCTTGAAATGGACCCTCCCGACCCGGCCCTGCAGAAGACGCTGCGGCAGTGGGGCGCCGAACGCATCGCCGAGCGCCACGACAAGCTCGAGGCCATGATCGGCGACACGCCGTTCCTGCTGGGTGAGCAGCCCACGCTGGCCGATGCGGTGCTGATCGGCGTGGCGCGCTGGCTGGACTTTCATCAGGTCGCCGACAAGGCCCGCTGGCCCAGGCTGGCGGCGCTGCGCCAGCGCCTGGAGGCGGACGCCGCGGTGCAGTACGCGACGGCGCTGGAACGCGGTGAAAGCCCGGCCGGTACGGGCGCATGCCGTGGACACCTGCCGCTGGCCGAAGTCATCGAGCGCCACGGCCGCTAATCCGGGGCGTCATCGAGCGCTGCCGGACGAGGCGGCGCCACGGCGGCATCGTGACCATGATGCCTTCGAATTACCCTGTTCATCATCCGATAGGGACGGCTCGCGGAACTTTTTTCCGCGATGCCGCATCCCGCGCCAGCCTTGGCTTTCCGGGCGATTTGCCCGCGAGAGCCGCATGGTTGGCCGGCTTGCGCACGGGCATGTGTCCACTTCGTGGATCAGGGATATCCCTCAATAACTCAGTGCTTCCGACGGGTTCTCAGGAAAAACCATGTCGCGTACCATGCAGACCTTTCTGTAAACTTTCACTCCGCTGTCGGGCACGACGGCAGATTGAAAACGGCGAATGGCAGTCCCGCCGGACCTGTCCGGGTTCGGGACGCAGTACCCTTGGAGACACCAGCTTGATAAAAGATAAACAGGACTTCTGGGCCGGCGTGATGTTCATCGCGTTGGGCATCGGGTTCGCAGTGCAGGCCACCCAGTACACGATGGGAACGGCCGCTCGCATGGGTCCCGGATACTTCCCCTTCTGGCTGGGCATCGTGCTTTCCCTGATGGGGGCGCTCGTCCTGCTGACCTCCCTGGCCAAGACCGCGGCCGAGACCACGGTCAGCCGCTTCGACTTCCGCATCCTGCTCCTGGTCATCGGGTCGGTGCTGGTGTATGCCTTCGCGCTGCGGTTCCTGGGCCTATACATCTCTATCTTCCTGCTGGTGATCATCAGCAGCCTGGCCAGCCATGAGTTCAACTGGAAGGTAGCCGTCGCCAACGGCCTCTTCCTGGTGACGTTCTCATATGTCGCCTTCATCCGCGGCCTCGGTCTCATCTTCCCGCTCTGGCCGAGCTTCCTGGGCAACTGAAGGAATACGACATGGAATTGCTGGACAACCTGATGTTGGGGTTCTCGGTGGCGTTCACCCCCGAGAATCTGTTCTACGCCTTTCTCGGCTGCCTGCTGGGCACGCTGGTGGGAGTTCTGCCCGGGCTCGGTCCCGTGCCCACGATCGCGATGCTGCTGCCGATCACCTATGTGCTGCCGCCCACGGCCGGCCTCATCATGCTGGCGGGCATCTACTACGGCACGCAGTACGGTGGTTCCACGACCGCCATCCTGGTCAACCTGCCGGGTGAAACGTCCGCGGTGGTCACGGTGCTGGACGGTCACCAGATGGCGCGCAATGGCCGTGCCGGCGCGGCGCTGTCGTTGGCGGCCATCGGCTCGTTCTTCGCGGGCACGGTCGCCACGCTGCTGCTGGCCGCCTTCGCGCCGCCGCTGGCCGAAGTGGCCTTCGAGTTCGGCCCCGCCGAGTACTTCTCGCTGATGGTGCTGGGCCTGGTGGGCGCCGTGGTGCTGGCCTCGGGCTCGCTGCCCAAGGCCATCTGCATGATCCTTCTGGGCCTGCTGCTGGGCATGGTGGGCACCGACGTGAACTCGGGCGTGGCCCGCTACGACTTCAGCATCCCCGAGCTGCAGGACGGCATCGACTTCGCCATCGTGGCCATGGGCGTGTTCGGCCTGTCCGAGATCATGGCCAACCTCGAGCTGAAGGAACAGCGCGTCGAAATCGCCGACAAGGTGGGCTCGCTGTATCCGAACAAGCAAGAGTTCCGCGAAGCGGCTCCGGCCATCATCCGCGGCACGGCGCTGGGCTCGGCCCTGGGCATCCTGCCGGGCGGCGGGTCGGTGCTGTCGGCCTTCGCCTCGTACACGCTCGAGAAGAAGCTGTCGAAGAATCCCGAACGCTTCGGCAAGGGTCACCCCGCCGGCCTGGCCGGCCCCGAGTCGGCCAACAACGCCGGCGCGCAGACCTCGTTCATTCCGCTGCTGACGCTGGGCATCCCGGGCAACGCCGTGATGGCGCTGATGGTGGGCGCGATGACCATCCACAACATCCAGCCGGGCCCACAGGTCATGACCAGCCACCCCGAGCTGTTCTGGGGCCTGATCGCCTCGATGTGGATCGGCAACCTGATGCTGGTGGTGCTGAACCTGCCGCTGATCGGCATCTGGGTCAAACTGCTGCGCGTGCCGTACCGCATGCTGTTCCCCGCCATCCTGGTGTTCTGCACGATCGGCGTGTATTCGCTGAACTACAACACCTTCGACATCCTGATGTTCGCCATCTTCGGCATCATCGGCTACGTGTGGGCCAAGCTGAAGTGCGAAGGCGCCCCGCTGCTGTTGGGCCTGGTGCTGGGTCCGATGATGGAAGAGAACTTCCGTCGCGCCCTGCTGCTGTCGCGCGGCGACTATGCCACCTTCGTCCAGCGTCCGCTGTCGGCCACGCTGCTGGGCATGGCCGTGATCCTGGTGATCCTGGTTGCCCTGCCGTCGATCCGCAAGAAGCGCGAAGAGACCTTCGTCGAAGAGAACTGATCCGCAAGAACGAATTGATTGGCTCTTGGCCTGGGATTTGCATGAATCCCAGGCCTTTTTTTTATGCCGGCCCTGGGCAGCGCAGCGGTGGCCTCCGCCGCTGTGCGCCTATTTCGTCAGTCCGAAGAAGTGGTCCAGCATGTGGAAGTGATCCTCGTGGAACTGGTCTTCCAGCGCCGCCAGGTCGGCAATGGGCGTCCATTGCGCCGATTGCGCGTCGTCGGCGGCCTCGATGGCGGGCAGGGCGCGGTCGCCCAGGTCGAAATAGAAGGCGTGCGTGATGCTGCGCCCGCGCTGGCTGCGGTCGGGGTGGTCGAATACGGCCTTGGCCTTCAGCGCCGACTGCATGCTGGGTTCGAGCAGGGCCAGGCCGGTCTCTTCGCGCAGTTCCCGCAGCGCCGACTGATAGGCCGTCTCGCGTTGTTCGATGAAGCCGCCCGGCACGGCATACAGCCCGACGCCGGGCGGCTCGCCGCGCCGGACCAGCAGCACGCGGTCGGCGCAACGCACCACCGCGTCCACGGTGACGAAGACCGGCGGATAGGGCGCCGCGGCCCAGGCCTGCTTGTACTTGCGCAGCATGCGCCATTCGCGCGCCAGGTCGGCATGGAACGGCAGCGCGGACCAGGCCCGCAGGAAGTCCAGTGTGGTCGAGGGCGCCAGCGGGCGCAATGCGGCCAGCGCGGCCTCGATGTCGTGGCCGGACGCGCCGAACAGGGCGTCGCGGATGTGCGCCCCGTCCACCGGGTCGGCGCGTTCGACGGCCCGCAGCTCCCAGCCGGGGAAGCGGCGCAGATAGCTGCTGGTGGCGTCCTTGAAGTGCCCGATCAGCGAGACGGCGGCCTTGGCGGGCAGCTGCAGTTCGCTTTCCAGCTGGGCCATGCCAGCGTGCACGGCCTGCACCCAGCGGGCTTCGTCGTAATAGTCGCGCACCGGCACGAAATGCACGCGTGTCCGGTCGGCTTCGGGCAGCGCCAGGCGGATGACGTCCGCTCTCTCCTGCCAGGTGAAGGGGTTCTTCGGCGAGCGGGCCTGATGCGCCGAGCCGATGACGACGGCCACGTGGGCGGCCATGCCCAGGGCCTGCCGCAGCAGGGCCAGGTGGCCATTGTGAAATGGCTGGAAGCGCCCGATGTAGACCGCGATGTCGTGGCGGGAGGATGCGTTCATGGGGGCTCGTGCGTCAGTCGTGGCGCGCGGCGATGGGCATCTGCCGGCCGGCGCCGAAGGCCCGGGCGCGCACGCGGATGATGGGCGGGGCCTGGCGGCGCTTGTACTCGTTGCGGCCGACCATGCGGCGCACGCGCGCGATCAGGGCCTGGCCGTCGTCCGTGCCGCGCAGGTGCTCGACGAACTCGCGCGCCTGCCGGTATTCGTCGGGCGCCAGCCGCTCGCCTTCGATCACGAAGCGCAGGATCTCGTCCAGCACTTCGTAGGGCGGCAGGCTGTCAGTGTCCTTCTGCCCCGGCGCCAGTTCGGCCGACGGCGGTTTCTCGATGATGGCGGCGGGGATCAGTTCGCGGCCGGCGGCTTCGTTGATGTGGCGCGACAGCGCGAACACCTCGGTCTTGTACAGGTCGCCGATGGGCCCCAGGCCGCCGTTGGTGTCGCCATACAGCGTGCAATAGCCCACCGACACCTCGGACTTGTTGCCGGTGGTCAGCAACAGGTGGCCGAAGGCATTGGAATATTCCATCAGGATGGTGCCGCGGATGCGAGCCTGCAGGTTCTCCAGCGGCAGGCCCTGCAGGGGTTGGCCGAAACTGGCCTCGAACTGCCGCGCATACACGTCCACCGCCTCGGCGATGGGATGCGTGTAGAGCGTGATGCCCAGGTTGCGGCACAGCGCCACCGAATCGTCCACCGAGCCCGACGAGGAATAGCGCGACGGCATGGTGACCGCCGCCACGTTGTCGGCGCCCAGCGCCTGGGCGGCCAGCGCCAGCGTCAGCGCGCTGTCGATGCCGCCGGACGAGCCCACCACCACCTGCTTGAAGCCGCAGCGGCGCGCGTAGTCGCGCAGGCCCAGCACGATCTGCGCCTGGTAGAAGGCCATTGTCGGCAGGCCGCGCGGGTCCACCGGCCGCGGGCATTCCCCCTGCGGCGTCAGGAAGCAGCCGCCTTCGAAACGCAGCGTGACCACGTCTTCCTCGAAGCGCTTCATCTCGAAGACCACGCCCTCGGCGGGCTGGGCTGCGAACGAGGCGCCGTCGTACACGATCTGGTCCTGGCCGCCGATCTGGTTCACGTACAGCAGCGGCAGGCCGTTCTGCGCACATGCCTGGGCGAACACCTTGTGGCGCAGTTCGCGCTTGCCGATCTCGGAGGGACTGGCATTGATGGACACCACCAGGTCGGGCGCGGCCTGCTGCATGCGGCGAAACGGGTTGAGCTCGTAGTCGGCGCCCTGGTCGTTCCAGCCGTCCTCGCAGATCATGAAGCCCACGCGCGCCTTGCCGATCTGCAGCACGGGCGCCACGTCCGGGCCCGGCTCGAAGTGGCGGCGTTCGTCGAAGATGTTGTAGGTGGGCAGCAGTTGCTTGGCGTACGACAGCAGCACTACGCCGTCGCGCAGCACCAGCAGCCCGTTGTGCCACTTCTTGCCCGGCCCCGTGCGGCCGATGGGCGCGCCCACCACCCAGGCCAGCTCAGGCAGTTCCCGCGAGGCCTGGCGCAATGCCTCGAGCCCATCGGCGGTCCTGGCCTGGAAGAGCGGATCGTCGAGCAGGTCGCCGGGGTAGTAGCCGGTAAGGGAGAGTTCCGAGAACACCACCAGTTCCGATCCGTCCCGCACGGCCTGGCGGGCGGCTTCGGTCATCCTGGCGACGTTGCCGGCGATGTCGCCGACGGTGTAGTTGAGCTGGGCCAGCGTCAGCTTGATCATGTTGCGCTCCCTGCGTTGAAGACGGTTCCTGTTCTGTGGCGCTCCGCATGCGGCGGGCCTGACCCGCATGTTCAGGCGTCGCGCAGCTGCCGCAAGGCCTGCGCGGCGGTAACCAGCCGTACCCCTTGGCGCTGCATGGTCTGCAGGAAGCCGGCGGACTCGCGATCGAAACCGCTCACCGCGCTCATGCAGTCCGTCAGCAGCATCAGGCGCTCGGGACGGCCGCCGGGCAGGTGCTCGACGATGTGCTCGACGGTGGCCCGCACGCAGTGGCTGCTGGCCTCGCCGGCCACCAGCAGCACGTCGGCGCCGTCCAGCCGCTGCAGCAGGCCGCGGTCGAGCTGCGTGGCGGGGTCGGCAGCGTCGGGCACTTCGGCCTGCAAGGCGCTGTAGTGTTCGGTCCAGGGGTTCATGCCCTTGTGCACATACTGTACAGGGCGCAGCCTGCCGTCTTCCCAGGCGCTGCACGCGGACTGCACGGCGGCGTGCACGTTGTGCCCCCAACTGCCGATCTGGCAGTGCACGGGCCACACCATCAGGGTATAGCGGCCCCGCGCCTCGAGTTCGTCCAGGTACGCCAGCGTGCGCGGCAGGGCGGCGGCATCGCGCGGCCGAAAGAGACCTGCGCGCACCTGAGCGGCGGTGATCCGGGTGTAGGGGGTGACGGGGGTGTCATCGCCCTGGGTCCAGAACGTGGGGTGCGCGATGTCGACCCTGTGGTGGGAATCCAGCGTGACCGTGATGTCGGAAAGCAGCGCGTGGCCCGCCTGCAGGAATCCGGCCAGGCGCTGCATGTCGGCGTGCGCGCCGGCCACCGGCAACGAAGGCGCGATGCGCGCGCCGCTGCCCGGATCGACGGGCTGCCAGGATTCGGGCAGGTCGCAGAAGTCGTTCTGCGGATCGATGATCAGAAGTTGGACGTTCATTTTCATGCCATGCTCCGTCTGCATCCGTGCACCTACTGTATCCGGTCCACGCGGTGTTGTTGACGCTGCGGGATCATGCGCTGCACGTCGTGCTGCCGGACCGTCCGGTGGGCGTCGGTCATCGATCTGGCGCCTGCAGCGTGATGGGCCCGCCGCCCATCGCATGGAACAGTGCCGCCGTGTCGTTCATGCGATCGGTGGCATGGCGGATCTCGCGCAGCCGCGCATCCAGGAAGTGCTGTTCGCTGGCGCGGCCCTGGTAGCCGGGCAAGGCGCCCAGATCGACTCGCCGCGCGGTGTTGGCGTACGAGGTCTCGGCGGCCTGGCGCGAGCGTTCCGCGGCGGCCAGCGCCTCGTTGTCGGCCTCCAGCGCGGCCAGCGTGTCGGCCACATTGCGGAAGGCGGCCAGCACCGTCTGCCTGTACTGGTCGCCGGCCGCCTCGTACGAGCGCAGCGCGGCCCGGCGCTGCGCCAGCAGCGCGCCGCCATGGAAGATGGGCTGGGTCAGCCCGGCGCCGATGCTCCAGATCGATCCCGTGCCCGCCGCGAGCGCATCCGACCAGTTGAATCCGCCCCTGCCCAGCGATGCCGACAGCGACAGCTGCGGCAGCAGCTGGGCCGTGGCCGCGCCGATGTCGGCCGCGGCCGCGCGGAAGGTGGCTTCGGCGGCGAGGATGTCGGGGCGGTTGGCCAGCAGCGTCGACGGTACGCTGACCGGGATGCGGTCGGGCACCTTGAAGCTGTCGTAGTCCAGATCGGGCGGCGCCTGGTCGGGGGTGCGGCCCAGCAGCACGGCCAGCGCATGCCGCATCGCACGCCATTGGCTGCGCAGGCCGGGCAGCCCGGCTTCGAGATTGGCAGCGGTCTGGTCGGCGTCCAGCGCCTCTTGCTGCGAGGCCGATCCCAGTTCGAACCGGCGCTGCGCGTCGCGCGCCACCAGTCGCGCCAGCTCGGCCTGCCGCTGCGTCAGCTCGACCTGCAGCTTCAGCGCCGCCGAGTTGACGGCGCCGGTGACGATGTTGGCGGCCAGCGCGCGACGCGCGGCCTCGAGCTCATAGGCCTGCTGGTTCACGCGCTCGGCCAGCGACGCATTGGCGTAGCGCGCCGCGCCGAACAGGTCGAAGGTGTACTGCGCGCGCAGTTGCCCGACGAAGGTGTTGTACAGGGCGGTGGGCGGCGACATGTTGGGCATGCCCAGCGCGCGCTGGCGGTCGGCCTGCACGCCGGCGTCCACCGAGGGCAGCATGGATTCGCCTACCTGCGCGCGCAGCTGCTCGCGCGCGGCCTCGAGCCGCTTGCCGGCCGCAGCCAGGTCAGGGCTGTTCGCCAGGCCCTCGGCCACCAGCCCATCGAGCTGCGGCGACCCATAGCGCGTCCACCAGTCCGCAAGCGGCGTGCCGCCGGCCTCGAGGTACTGCGCCACGCCCTGCGCGGCGGCCAGGCGGTCGGGCGTAGCGGCCGTGCCGTACTGAATGGGTTCGGGCGTGGCGGGCGGCGTGCCGTCCGGCCCCAGCGCGCAGGCGGCCAGCATGAGGGCCAGCGCGGCGGCGATGGACAAGCGTGTCGGTCGGTTCAACGGGGCACGCATGATCAGGCTCCTTCCCTCAGATGGCCGGCATCCGCGCCGGGCGGCACGCCAGGCGGCTCGGCGCGCTCGTCGTTGCGCACGCGGAACCATGCGGCGTACAGCGCGGGCAGGAAGAACAGCGTCAGCACGGTGGCGCTGGTGATCCCGCCCATCAGGGCCGTGGCCATCGGGCCGAAGAAGTTGCTGCGCAACAGCGGTATCAGCGCCAGCACGGCCGCGGCGGCCGTCAGCGTGATGGGCCGGAAGCGCCGCGCGGTGGCGCCCACGATGGCGTCCACGCGCGGCGCGCCGCCCGCGATGTCCTGCTCGATCTGGTCCACGAGGATGACCGAGTTGCGCATGATGATGCCGAACATGGCGATGACGCCCAGCATGGCGACGAAGCCGAACGGCTTGCCGAACAGCAGCAGCGCGATCACCACCCCGATCAGGCCCAGCGGAGCGGTCAGCACCACCATCATCACGCGCGAGAAGCTCTGCAGCTGGATCATCAGCAGCGTCAGCACCACGATGATCATCAGCGGCATCTGGGCGTTGATGGATGATTGGCCCTTCTGGCTTTCCTCGACCGAGCCGCCGATCTGGATGCGATAGCCGACCGGCAGCTCGCTGCGCAGCCCGGAGAGCTTCTCATCGACGTCACGGGTCACGTCGATGCCCTGCGCGCCGGGCAGCACGTCGGCCTGCACGGTGATGGTGGGCTGGCGGTCGCGCGCCCAGATCACCGCATACTCGAGCTCGGGCCGCACGCTGCCCAGGCTGCCCAGCGGCACGGGGCCGTTGGGCGTGGGCATGGACAGCATGGCCACGCGCGCGGGGTCGACGCGTTCGTCGGCCGGTGCGCGCAGCGCCACGTTGATCAGCTTGTCGCGCTCGCGATACTGCGTGACCGTGGTGCCCGACAGGGTCATGGAGAGGAAGTTGGCGATGTCCGACGACGTGACGCCGACGGCGCGCGCCTTGTTCTGGTCGATCTCGAAGCGCAGCGAGCGTTCCGAAGGCTCGTCCCAGTCGAACTGCACGTTGGTCGTGCGGCCATCGGCGCGCACCTCGGCCGCGAGCTTCTCGGCGATGCCGCGCACGGTGCCGATGTGGTCGCCGCTGACGCGGAACTGCACCGGAAAGCCCACCGGCGGCCCGTTCTCCAGGCGCGACAGGCGGGTGCGCACGGCGGGGAACTGCTCGCGCAGCAGCGGTCCCAGCCAGCCGGCAAGCCGGTCGCGGTCTTCGAGCGATTTGGCGGTAAGGATGAACTGCGCGAAGTTGGGCTGCGGCAGCTTCTGGTCCAGCGGCAGGTAGAAGCGCGGCGCGCCCGTGCCCACGAAGCTGACCATGTGCTCGATCTCGGGCCGGTCTTGCAGCGTCTGCTCCAGTCGCAGCACCTGGCGCTTGGTGGCGTCGAACGAGGCGCCTTCCTGCAGGCTCAGGTCGACCAGCAGCTCGGGACGATCGGAGTTCGGGAAGAACTGCTGCGGCACCAGGCCGAACGCGGCCATGGCCGCGGCGAACAGCGCGATCGTCAGGCCCAGCACCACATAGCGGCGCCGGATGCAGGCCGCCACCCAGGTGCGCAGGCGGCGATAGAAGCGCGTGTCGTAGATGTCGTGCTCGTGGTCATCGGGCAGGTGCGCCTCGCGCTTGCGCTCGGGCAGCAGGCGATAGCCCAGCAGCGGGATGAGCACCACCGCCGCGAACCACGAGGCGATCAGCGCGATGGCCGATACCTGGAAGATGGACCGCGTGTATTCGCCGGTGCCCGACTTCGCCAGCGCGATGGGAAGAAAGCCCGCCACCGTGACCAGCGTGCCGGTCAGCATGGGAAAGGCCGTGCTGGTGTAGGCGTACGCCGCGGCGCGCGCGCGGTTCCAGCCCTGTTCCAGCTTCACCGCCATCATCTCCACCGCGATGATGGCGTCGTCCACCAGCAGCCCTAATGCCAGTACCAGCGTGCCCAGCGACACCTTGTGCAGGCCGATGTCGAACATCGACATGAAGAGCGCGGTGACCGCCAGCACGACTGGTATGGAAATGACTACTACGACGCCTGTGCGCAGGCCCAGCGACACCAGGCTGACCAGCAGCACGATGGCGACGGCTTCGGCCACCGAACGCAGGAATTCGTCGACCGAATGCGACACGGCCTCGGGCATGTCCGACACCTGAGTCAGCACGAGGCCCGCGGGCAGGCTGCCGCGCAGCCGCGCCGTGGTCTCGTCCAGCGACTTGCCCAGCTTGACCACGTCCTGGCCCGGCTGCATGGTGATGCCGATGCCCAGCACCTGGCGCCCGCCGGCCCGCATTTCGGACGTAGGCGGATCGATGTAGCCGCGCCGTATAGCAGCGATGTCGCCCAGCCGCACCGAACGCCCGTTGACCGAGATGAGGGTTTCCGCCAGCGCCTGCGCATCGCCCAGCTGGCCGCTGGGCCGCACGAACACGCGATCGTCCGCGGTGGTCAGCGTGCCCGCCGACAGTACGCCGTTCTGCGCATCGATGGCCCGGCCGATCTGCTCGGGCGACGCGCCAAGGCGGGCCAGCTGCGCGTTGGGAATCTCGATGTAGATGCGCTCTTCCTGCTCGCCGAAGTAATCGACCTTGGCCACGCCGGGCACGCGCAGCAGCACCACGCGCAGCGCATCCGCATAGTCGCGCAGCTGGGCCGGCGTGAAGCCGTCGCCCTCGAGCGTATAGATGTTGGTGTAGACGTCGCCGAACTCGTCGTTGAAGAAGGGCCCCTGCACGCCGCGCGGCAGCGTGCCCTGGATGTCGCCGACTTTCTTGCGGATCTGATACCACTCTTCGGCGACCTCGGAGGCGGGCGCCGAATCTTTCATGGTGAAGAAGATCATCGACTCGCCGGGACGCGAGTAGCTGCGCATGAAGTCGGTGTGCGGCGTTTCCTGCAGCTTGCGTGCGATCCGGTCGGTGACCTGCAGCTGCACCTGCTGCGCCGTGGCGCCCGGCCAGAGGGTGCTGATGACCATGACGCGGAATGTGAACGGCGGGTCCTCGGACTGCGCCAGCCGCGAATACGACAGCACGCCGAACAGCGTGGCCAGCACGATGAGAAAGACCACCAGCGCCTGGTGGCGCAGCGCCCAGGCCGAGAGGTTGAAGCGGCCTTCCTCGGCATGCCCGTGCGCCACGGCGGCGGCGCGCGCCTGCGGGGGCTGGCTCACGATGCGAAATCCTCGGGATGCAGGGGAGGAACGGGCCGGACCTTCTCGCCCGCCGACACCGCGTGCACGCCTTGCCAGACGATGCGCTCGCCGTCGCGTATGCCTTCGGACAGCGTGACCGTGCGCTCGCCGTAGCGCTGGACGGTGACGCGGCGCAGTTCGAGCACGTCTTCTTTCGCCTTGACCACCCAGACCGCGGGCGCGGGCCCGTCATGGAACAGGGCCGTGGCCGGCACCGTGTAGGTGGAGCCGGCCGCCTTGGCGTCGTCCAGCGCGATCGTCGCCGTCATGCCCAGCCGCGCGCGGGCCTCGGGGTCCTGCAGCGTGAAGCGTGCGCGGAACGTGCGCGTCTGCGGGTCGGCGGCGGGCGCCAGCTCGCGCAGCGTGGCGGGCATGACGTGTCCCGGCGCGGCGGGCAGGGTGACGCTGGCGCGCTGGCCTACGCGCAGGCCGCCCAGCACGTTCTCGGGGATATCGACGGTGGCATCGACGTCGCCGGCCCAGGCCAGGCTGTAGACGGGATCGCCCGCCGAGACGTTCTGCCCGGTGTCCGCCTGTTCGGCCGTGATGACGCCCGCATGGTCGGCGGTAAGCGCGGTGTAGGCCAGTTGGTCTTTGGCCAGTGCGGCCTGCTGCGCGGCGCTGTCGCGCTGCGCCAGCGCGGCCGCGTAGGAATTCTGGGTCTGCTCGAGCTGGCTGGCGGCAATGAGTTGCTCGCGCGCCTGCGCGCGGTCGCGAGCCAGCTGCTGGCGGGCGTAATCGAACTGGTGCTGCGCGGCCGCGAGCTGCGCCTGCGCCGCGGCGGCGTTCTTCGAGGCGTCGGCGGGGTCCAATCGCGCCACCACCTGGCCCGCCTTCACGGTGTCGCCCAGGCGCACCTTGCGTTCGATGATCTTGCCGCCGACCCGGAACGACAGGGGCGTGTTGTAGCGGGCCTCGATCTGGCCGGGCAGCGCCAGGCCCGGCGCTTGCTGGTCCGGCTGCGCCGGCATGGCCACGACCGGGCGAGGCGCGGGATGGGGTGTCTCGCCACTGCCGCAGCCCGCCAGCATGGCAAGGCACACCAGGGACGCGAGCGCGAGAGCGCGCGCGCAGGACACGAGCGGACGCGCGGCGGCGCGTGGACCAGCAGATGACATGGGGAACCTCGGGGCAGTGCTTCTGGATGATGCGGACGTAGACCTCTGCCGCAAAGAACCCGACGAAAGGCCGGGTGGGCGCAATGGCGAGATTCTAATTCAGCCATGTATTCGAATACAAGTATGAATCTGAATTCACCGCCGGTGCTACACTGCCGCGATGGAAAAAGTCCGACTGACGCGCGAACAGAGCCGCCTACAGACGCGCCAGCGCTTGCTGGACGCGGGGCAGCGGCTGTTTTCCGGCAGGGGATACGCCTCGACCAGCGTCGAGGACATCGCAGAAGCCGCCGGCTACACGCGCGGCGCCTTCTATTCGAATTTTTCCGGCAAGCCGGACATGCTGCTGGAACTGCTGCGGCGCGATCACGCCGTAGTCATCGACGAGATGCGAGTCCTGCTGGATGGCGAGCCGACGCGCGCCGAGCTGGAGGACCGCGTCATCACGTACTTCAGCCAGCTCTACCGCGACAACGACTGTTTCCTGCTGTGGATCGAGGCCAAGCTGCAGGCCGCCCGCGATCCGCGATTCCGCGCCGCGTTCGTGGCCTTCATGCGCGAGCAGCGCGCGGCCGTGGCCGAGTACGCGCGGCACTTCGCGCAACGCTCGGGATCCACGCTTTCCATGTCGCCCGAGGAGCTTGCGCTGGGCCTGAGCGCGCTGTGCGAGGGCATGCGGTTCTGCCATGCGTTCGATCCCGGCGCGGTCACCGAGGAACTGACCGAAGCGGTGCTGGCCGGTTTCTTCCGCCGCGTGGTGTTCGGGCGCTGCGCGGGATAGGCAAGCCCGTCCCTTGTGAAGGCGATGCGTAAAATGCCGCGCATGCACGCGCCTTCCTTTCCACGCCACGTTGGCCGCCGCCCAAGCCGCTTCCTGTTTGGCTGGCTGCTGTTCGCGCTGGCGCTGCGTGCGCTGGTGCCCGTGGGCTACATGCCGGACGCGGCGGCCCTGCGCGATGGCCGGTGGGCGCTGGAGTTCTGTGCCGCGGCGGGCGGGCTGCCGCTGTCGTGGCGCGGCCACGCCGCATCCGCGATGCCGCATGCGGACCCGCATCAGGCGGAGCGGAATTCGGATCATCATCATGGGCACCACGGTCACGATGCCGCTCACGGCGATGATGGGGCCCACCACGATGATGGGGCTCACCATGATGATGGGGCCCACCACGATGATGGGGCCCACGGCGCCGCCGGACAGGAATGCCCGTTCGGCCTGACGGCGCACCAGGCGCTCGATCTGCCGCCGGTGGCGGCGCTCGTCGCCGAGCCGCCGCGCGCGCCGCGCGAACTGGCCTGGCGCCGGTTCGACGCCGGCCCGCCGCTGCCCGCGGCTGGTCCGCCATTGGGGCAACGCGCCCCGCCCCGACTGTACGGATGACACCGACGAGGGTGCGCGCGATGCGCGCATGAAGGCCGCCCGCGACGGGCGGCGTCCGTACTTCGGGAATTTCCATGTCTACTCAAACCCTGGGCCCCGCCGCGCTGCCCGCGCGGGCGCGGACCACGGGCGGCAGCGCGTTGCTCGCGCTGGTCACCCGCCTGCATTTCTACATCGGGCTGTTCGTCGGCCCGTTCATCCTGGTGGCGTCCGTGACCGGCACGCTGTTCGTGCTGACGCCGCAGATCGAGGCATGGCTGTATGCCGACCAGCTGCGCGCCACGTCCACAGGCCAGGCCCAGCCGCTGGCGCGGCAGGTAGCGGCCGCGCAGGCCCACATGGGCGCGGGGCCGCGGCTGTTCGCGGTGCGGCCCGCGCCGGCGCCGGGCGACACCACGCGCGTGATGTTCTCCCAACCCGGCCTGGGCGATTCCGAAAGCCGCGCGCTGTTCGTCGACCCGGTCACCCTGGACATCAAGGGCGACCTGATCGTGTACGGCACCAGCGGCACGCTGCCGTTTCGCACGACGCTGGACTATCTGCATCGCAACCTGATGCTGGGGGCGCTGGGGCGCAACTACAGCGAGCTGGCGGCGTCGTGGCTGTGGATCGGCACGCTGGGCGGCCTGGTGCTGTGGTTCGCTTCGCGCAAGCGCAGCGACGCCGCGCTGGCCGCCCGCAGCCCGCGCCTGCGCACTCGCCGTTGGCACAGCCTGCTGGGGCTGTGGCTGGCCATCGGACTGCTGTTTCTGTCGGCCACCGGCCTGACGTGGTCGAACTGGGCGGGGGCGCGCGTGGACCAGTTGCGCGCGCAATTGGGATGGATCACGCCTTCGGTGTCGCTGGCCCTGCCCGCGGCAGGCGTCGCGCCTGCCGTGCCCGCGCCCGCGCCCGCTGCGGCGGGCGAACACGCGCATCACCACGCGGGCATGCACGATCATGGCGCCACGCCAGCCGCGGCGCAGGCCGGCGACATCGACCGGGTGTTGCTGGCGGCCAGGCAGGGCGGCATCGACGCCAGCGAGCTCGAGGTGCGGCCTCCGCGCGCCCAGGGGCAGGCCTGGATGGTGCGGGAGGTCGACCGCGCATGGCCCACGCAGGTCGACACCATGGCCATCGATCCGGCCACGTACGCCATCACCAGCCGCGCGGACTTCGACACGTTTCCGTTGATCGCCAAGCTGATCCGCTGGGGCGTGGACATGCACATGGGCATTCTGTTCGGCTGGCCCAACCAGTTGCTGATGGCGGCCGTCGGCGCGGCATTGACGGTGATGATCGTGCTGGGATATCGCATGTGGTGGCTGCGCCGGCCTGCCGCGGCGACGGGCCAGACCTTGACCGAGGCATGGCGCGTACTGGGCTGGCCGCTGCGCGTGGCGGTGATCGCCGTGGGCGCCGTGCTGGCCTGGTGCATGCCCGTGATGGGCGCCAGCCTGCTGGCGTTCCTGGCGGTGGACGTGCTGCGCAGCCTGCGCCGCGCGTAGCGGCGAAAGCGCGTCGCGTCGTGTCGGTCGCGGCCGCGTTGCGCGGCCGGCCGCCGCGACTCACGCCGCCACGGGGGCGAAGTGGGCCGCGATCTCCGTGCGGGCATGCTCGCGGGCCCGCTGCAGGTCGCCGGACGCCGTGCCTTGCACCGAAAAGAACGTCAGGTCCGAGAGCCCCATCGTGCCCAGTGCCGCCCGCAGGTATGGCGTAAGAAAATCGGGCTGCCGAGCGTTCTCGCCGGAATAGAGGCCGCCGGACGACACCGCCACGTACACCGGCCGGTCGCGCAGCGTGCCGACCTTGCCTTGCGGCGTCGGCTGGAACGTGCGGCGCACGCGCAGCACGTGGTCGATCCAGGCCTTCAGCGCCGAGGGCACGGTGTAATTGTGCATCGGCGTGCCGATGACCACGGCATCGGCCGCCTGCAGCTCGCGGATCAGTTCTTCGGACCTGCGCAGCGTGCCCGTCACGGCGGCAAGCCCCTCGGGCGGCAGCGGCGAGCCGAGTTCGACGGCATACACGCCGTCGACGTGCGGCAGTTCCGCCGCGCCGAATTCGCGGCCATGCACCGACGCGCCGGGGTGGCGGGCCAGCAGGTGCTCGACGACCAGGTTCGACAGGCGGCTGCTTTCCGAAGCCGCGCCGCGCGGGCTGAAGGTCATGTGCAGGATGTTCATGCGGGATTTTCCTCGAGTTCTTTGACGAAGCCCATCGCGGCGGACACCAGGCCCTGGCGGAAATAGAAGCGCTGCGCCAGGGCGTTGGACAACGCCGTGTCCAGCACGAGCCGCGCGCAGCCCTCGCGGCGCGCGATCGACTCCATCTCGCGCAGCAGCAGGGCGCCCCAGCGCTGACCGCGGCTGTGCGAGGCTGACACCAGGTCGTCCACGTACAGAAAGCGGCCGTACACCAGGTTCTCCTCCAGTCGGTATCCCGACAGCGCCACCGGCCGGCCGTCGCGCCAGGCGGCCATCAGGCGATAGCCCGAGCCGCGCATGCGCGCTACGCGGTCCAGGAAGTCGGCCTCGTCGCGCAGGCGGGGCCGCAGTTCGTGCATGACGGCGAAGCAGGCGCGCAGTTCCTCGAGTGTCTCGGCGTGGCGCAGGTCCGGTTCTTCCATATCGTCGCTCGGTTGGGGGCGGCCCATGATGGGGCGCAGAGGTTCTTGATGGAGGCATCGTAGGGCTCCGATGCCATAATCGGAAGATCCATGAACTGAACTTGCGACTAGGCCATGATTTCCGCGCCCTTCGGCGACCTGCCGCCTCTGGATCCCGCCTGCGCCGAGCCCCTGTACCGGCAGGTCTACGCGCGCTTCTGTCATGCCATCGCGTCCGGGCTGCTGGAGCCGGGCCAACGCATTCCCTCCGCGCGGGCCCTGGCGTCCGAACTGGGCCTGGCGCGCGGCACTATCGAGACCGCGTATTCGCTGTTGTCCGCCGAGGGCTACGTGCAGGCGCGGGGCCAGGCCGGCACCGTGGTGGCGCCAGGCCTGCTGGGACGCGCGTCCATGCCGGCAGCGGCGCACGAGCCGCCCGCACTGGCGCCCTATGGCGCGGCGGGCGCCGCGGAACCGTTGCCCGAGGCGCCGCTGCCGTTCCAGATGGGCACGCCGGCGCTGGACGTATTCCCGCGCAAGATATGGGCTCGGCTGGGCGCGCGCTGCGTACGCGCCATGCAGCCGGCCGACATGATGTATCCGCCGCTGGCCGGCCTGCCCGCGTTGCGCACCGCCGTTGCGGCCTATCTGCAGGTGGCGCGCGGCATCGCGTGCACGCCGCGGCAGGTGATCGTCACTTCGGGCTATCGCAGCACGCTGGACCTGATCGCGCGCACGTTGTTCAGGCAGGGCGACCGTGTATGGGTCGAAGATCCCGGCTTTCCGCCCACGCGCGATCTGCTGCGGCATTCCGGGCTGCGGCCCCATCCCGTGCCGGTGGACGGCGAGGGCATGGTGGTGTCGCATGGCCTGAAGACGGCGCCCAAGGCCCGGGGCGTGGTGATCACGCCGGCGCACCAGAGTCCGTTGTCCGTCTCGCTGTCGCTGCCGCGCAGGCAGGCGCTGCTCGATTGGGCGGGGCGCAGCGGCGCATGGATCGTCGAGGACGACTACGACGGCGAGTATCGCTATGCCAGTCGGCCGCTGCCTGCCCTGAAAAGCCTGGACCGCGCGGGGCGAGTGCTTTATGCCGGCACATTCAGCAAGGTGCTGTTTCCGGCCATCCGGCTGGCCTACCTGGTGGTGCCGCAGGCGGAAGTGGAGCGCTTCGATCAGTCCACGCAGGCGGTGTGGGGCGGCAGCCCCGCGTTGATCCAGGCCGTGGTGGCCGCCTTCATCGAGCAGGGCCATTTCGCGCGCCACATCCAGCGCATGCGCAGGTTGTACGGCGAGCGCCGCAAGGCCGCGGCGGCCGGGCTGGAACGCGTGCTGCGACCGCATGCGCGCATCGAGCCGCAGCCGGGCGGCATGCACCTGATCATGCGCCTGTCCGGCGGCGTTTCGGACAGAGAGCTGGCGCAGCGCATGCGCGCCGACGGCATGTACGCCAATGCGCTGTCCGACTGGGCCATGCAGGCACCGGTCGAGCCCGGCCTGCTCCTGGGATTCACCAACATTGCTTCACAGGTCGAGGCGGAGCGCCTGGGCAGACGGATCCTGAATCTGCTCTAGCGCGCCGCATGGCCCATTCGAAGAGGCGATTCTTGGCTCTTGGCCTGCGCACGCCGCGGCTGCATCATGGCTGCATTGTCGCCACCCCGAAACAGGAGTCACCATGAGTCATCGCATCGACCACGCCAAGGCCGCCCCGGATGCGTTTCGTGCTTTCGTCAGCGTGCACAGCTATCTGCAGGACTGCAGCATTCCGCTGGTCCTCATCGACCTGGTCTACCTGCGCGTGTCGCAGATCAACGGCTGCGCATACTGCATCGACAAACATTCCGCCGACCTGATGAAGCAGGGCATGTCCGTTTCCAAGCTGCTGCTGGTGCCCGTCTGGCGCGAGGCCGAGTCGCTGTTCGACGAACGCGAGCGCGCCGCGTTGGCCTGGGCCGAGTCGCTGACCAACCTGCCGCAGACCGGCGCGCCGGATGCCGACTACGAGGCGGTGGCGGCGGTGTTCAACGAGCGCGAACTTGCCGACCTGTCGTATGCCATCGCGTTGATGAACGGCATGAACCGGCTGGGCGTGGGGTTCCGCAAGACACCGGCCGCCGCCCAGGCGGCCTAGAAACCTTCCATCACGATCTTGCCGCGCGCCAGGCCGCTTTCCAGGCGCGCGTGGGCGCGCCGCATATTGGCCACGTCGATCTTGCCGTAGTGATCGCCCATCGTGGTGCGCAGCACGCCGCTGTCCACTAGCGCGGCCACGCGTTCCAGGATGTCGTGCTGGCGCTGCATGTCGTCCGTCTCGAACATCGGGCGCGTGAACATGAATTCCCAGTGCAGCGAGGCCGACTTGCGTTTGAGCGGCATGGCGTCCAGCGACTCGGGATCGTCGATCAGCGCCAGGCGGCCCTGCGGGGCCAGGGCTTGCACGAGCTGCGCATAGTGGCGCTCGGTGTGCGTCAGGCTGGCGACGTACCGCACCTGGTTGACGTTGATGCGAGCCAGTTCCTCGGTCAGCGGCTTGCGATGATCGACGACGTGATGCGCGCCCAGCTGCTGCACCCAGTCGCGCGTCTCCTCGCGCGAGGCGGTTCCGATCACCGTCAGGCCGGTCAGGCGCCGCGCCAGCTGTACCAGGATCGATCCCACGCCGCCGGCCGCGCCGACCACCAGCAGGGTGTCCCCCGCGCCGCCGTTCTCCGGCACGCCGAGGCGGTCGAACAGCAGTTCCCAGGCGGTCAGCGAGGTCAGCGGCAATGCCGCCGCCTCGGCGTCGGATAGGCTCGTCGGCTTGTGGCCCGCGATGCGCTCATCCACGACGCTGTATTCGGCGTGATTGCCGGGGCGTGTGAGCGAGCCCGCGTAATACACGGTGTCGCCGGGCTTGAACAAGGTGACGTCGCTGCCCACCTGTTCGACGGTGCCCACCGCGTCCCAGCCCAGGATGCGGGCGCCCTCAGTCGGAAAGAACGCGCGTACCTTGGTGTCCACGGGATTGACCGCGACGGCCCGCACGGCGACCAGCAGGTCGCGCGGGCCCGGCGCGGGCGCGGGCAATTCGTGCAGGTCGAGCGACCGCGGGTCGTCCAGCGGCAATGCGTGGTGGGTGTAGGCAATGGCTTTCATGGCAGTGGTCCTGAGGAAGTAAGGGCGGGCCGCGGTGTGCGGCCCGTGCTGACTGCCATGTTGCCCTTTGCCGGACCGGCCGGAAAGCATCCCGATCCGGCAACACTTTCACTGTGGAAGTGAAAATGGTCAGTGCCGCGATGACGCAAGGCGCTCGCGGCCGCCGCGCAGGCCGAGGTCCTTGCACGTCGGGACGCAGGTCAGCGGACGCCGCCGCCCTGCTGTCGCTGCTGCACCATCGCCATCACGCGTTGCTGCAGCTGCGGATCCTGCTGGATCGCCTGGCTGATGCCATTGAACTCGTCGACGGTCATGCCGTCGGCGTTCACCGCGCGGACCATCTTCTCGTCCGCTTCCTTCAGCAATTGCTCGCGCGACGCGTCGTTGGACGCGGCTTGCACGCGAGGACGGTATTCGTCCGCTACCAGCGCGACTTTCTGCGACGCGCCGGCGAACTTCTGCAGTTGCGCCTCGGACGGCTGGACTGCGGCTTGCGGCTGCTGGGGCGTCTCGCTGGGCGTTGCTGCGCTTTGAGCCATCGCGGGGGCGACGGTCAGGCCGGCGGCCAGGATGGCTGCCGACAAGAGGGCTTTGGTTCGCTGCATGAGAGCTCCTTATGCGTTACGTGCTCGGCCTTTCATGGTCGCAAGCGATGGCCACCGGTTCAAGTTTCGCGATGTTTGCGCATGTGTCCGCGAGGGGGCGGACGCGTCGCATCGAGGGACTTTCAGGGGGCGATGCGGCAGTGCGGCAATGCCCGCTTGCATTTCGGAACATCAAAAATGCGGATCGGCGGCGAACACGGCATGCAGCCCCTGACGACACCCCTCGCGCACGCGGGCAACGCCATACCGCACGATGGCCCGATAGGCGCCGCGCGATCCCTGGACCTGGCGTGCGCCGGCCGCGATCAGCACGGCGTCGCCTCGCTGCAAAGGCGATACCATCGGCCGGGACTGCATGCGCGGGCGCTGCTCGGTCATGACGATTTCCCCGCCGGAGAACGCGTGCGCATCGCACAGCAGCGCGACGAGGACCAGCGCATGCCCTTCGTCCGGCGCTTCATCGCAGGCCAAGGGCTGGCACTCGTCCTTGACCAGGCGCGTCAGTTCAAACCATGGCTCGGGGTCGCGCAACAGTTGCCCGCATCGGGCGGCGCTGAACAAGGCCGGCAGCGGGGCATGGCCCTCGGCGTCCAGCGAGGCGCGTACTTGCGCCAGGTTGCGGCCGCGCAGCAGCTCGGCCAGCCTCACGCGGGCTCCTCGCGATCCAGCAGTTCGCGCTTGCGCGCCACGCCCCACCGATATCCCGACAGCGCGCCGTCGCTGCGCACCACGCGATGGCAGGGTATGGCCACGGCGAGCCTGTTGCTGCCGCAGGCCTGCGCGACCGCGCGTACCGCGCCGGGGCTGCCGATGCGTTGCGCGATCTCGGCATAGCTTGCGGTGCGGCCCGCGGGAATGTCGCGCAGCGCCTGCCACACGCGTTCCTGGAATGCCGTGCCGCGCACGTCCAGCGGCAGGTTCAAGCCGCGCGACGGCTGTTCGACCAGGCCCACCACCTGCGCGACTACCTGCTCGAAGTCCGCGTCGCCGCCGATCAGCGTGGCCTTGGGGAACTGGTCTTGCAGCTCGCGCACCAGCGCGTCGGGATCGTCGCCCAGCAGGATCGCGCATACGCCGCGCGGGCTTTGCGCCACCAGTATGGCGCCCAGGCTGCATTGCCCCACGGCGAAGCGGATTTCGGTATTGCTGCCGCCGGCACGGTAGTCGCTGGGCCGCATGCCCAGCATGCGGTCGGCGCGCTCATAGAAGCGGCTGTTGGAATTGAAGCCCGCGTCGTAGATGGCCTGCGTGATGGTGGCGTCCGCCCGGCCCAGCCGCGCGCGCATGCGGCGGCCGACGTGCGCGGCCGCATAGGCCTTGGGGGTGAGGCCCGTCTCGGCCTTGAACACGCGATGGAAGTGATAGGGGCTCATGCCGGCGCGCGCGGCCAGTTCGTCCAGCGTGGGCGGCGTCTCGGCCTGTTCGATGTAGCGGCAGCTGTCGGCCACCAGAGCGGACTGGCGCTGTGCCGACTCGGTGCGGTCCGGCGCCGCGCGGCGGCTGGGCCGATAGCCCGCGGCTTCCGCGGCCTCGGCCGTATCGAAGAATTCCACGTTCTCGGGCCGCGGCAGCCTGGCGGCGCTGCTGGGCCGCGCATAGATGCCCGTGGTCTTGACGGCATAGACGAACTGCGTGTCCGCCGCGCGATCGCGTGCGCGCACGGCGGCCCAGCGCGGGTCGCGTTCGATCGTGTCGACAGGAGCGGAGGGGCTCGGCATGGCGGTTCCGGAAGAGGGCGGTGTCTGTTCGACTACTGTAGTGCGCCGCTCGAGGGTGGGCACTCCGGCGCTTGCGGTCGAATTCGGCATGGCGGTCAGCGTGCGCGCCTGAACGTGAAGTTGATCCGCAGCCGGCCCAGCTCGGGGTGTTCGGCTTCCTTCACGGGCAGCACGCCGTGATACCGCAGGCGGTCCACGCCGCCCCACACCACCACGTCGCCATGGAACACCGGCACCCGCTGCGTGGGATCCGTGCGGCGCAGGCCGCCGAACACGAACGTGGCCGGGATGCCAAGGGAAACGGACACGATGGGTTCGCCCAGGTCGTTCTCGTCGCGGTCCTGATGCAGCGTCAGGCGCGCGCCCGGCACGTAGTGATTGACCAGGCAGGCGTCCGGCGCGAAGCCCGGATGGCCCGCCTGCGCGGCGGCGGCCTGCGCAAGTTCCAGGAAGACCGCAGGCATGGGCGGCCAGGGCTTGCCGGTGTCCGGGTCGTGAGCTGTATAGCGGTAGCCGTCGCGGCTGGACGTCCAGCCCAGTTGCCCGCAATTGCTCAACGCCACCGACATGGTGCGGCCGCCCGGGGTGACCAGATGCCTCGCCGGCGCGGCCTGCTGGATGGCGCGCAGCTCGGGCAGCAGGCGGGGCACGTAGTCCAGCGCGAAGCCGCGCAGCACATACGCTTCGGGGCCGAGCGCCTCGCGGCGTCCGGGTTGCGGGGACTCGAACCAGTCGGCAAACAACATGGCGATCAGAGCGCGTCGTGAAAGATGATGCCCAATGTGTGGCGGCTGCCTTCGTGCAGGCGGCTGACGCCGTGCCGCATCGAGGCGCGGCGACTGCCGCGCGCGCCCGGCACGGGCCGGTGATGCACGGCGAACACCACGCCGTCGCCCTGTTGCAGCGGCACGACCTCGGCGCGTGCCGGCTGGCCCGCGCACTGCTCGGTCAGCATTAGCTCGCCGCCCTGGAAGTCGCGTTCGGGCCGGGACAACAGAATGGCCACCTGCAGCGGAAATACCCAGTCGCCATACAGGTCCTGGTGCAGGCAATTGTAGTCGCCGGGTCCGTAGCGCAGGATCAGGGGCGTGGGCCGCTGCTGGCCGGCCGCGTGACAGGCCAGCAGGTATTCGGCATGCGTGGCGGGATAGCGCGCGGGCAGTCGCAGCTGCGCGTTCCAGCGGTTGGCGATCGGCGCCAGCAAGGGATACAGGGACTGGCGCAGCCGCTGCACTGGCCGCGGCAGCGGATAGGCGTAATAGCGATACTCGCCGCTGCCGAAGCCGTGCCGCTTCATCACGATGCGCGACCGATACAGCGCCTCGTCGTCGTAGCGCGCCGCCAGCGCATCGCAGACGGCCTCGTCCAGCAGATTGGGCAGGATCGCATGGCCATGCAGGTCCAGCTCGCGCTCCAGCCCGGGCGGAATGGCGGGAATGTCCATGCACCGAGTCTAGCGCCGCGCGCGCGCAGGCACACTCCGGGACTTGCGGCCGAATTCCGCCGGCTCAGTTCCCGTCGCGCGGCAGCACCAGCAGCTTGCCGGGCAGCCGCGGATGCGGCAGCACGTCGGCGTCGATGTCGTACACCTGGCGCAGCAGTGCCGATGTCAGTACCGCGGCCGGTTCGCCTTCGGCCACCGAAGTGCCTTCGGCCAGCAGCACGAGGCGGTCGCACCAGCGGGCCGCCAGGTTGATGTCGTGCACGATCACCAGCACGCCCAGGCCGTCTTCGTGAGCCAGTCTCCAGACGGTGCGCAGCAGTTCCACCTGGTGCTTGGGGTCCAGGCTGGAGATCGGCTCGTCCAGCAGCAGATACGGCGGCGGACCCTGGCGCGCGGCGGCGCGGCACTGGGCCAGCACACGCGCGAACTGCACGCGCTGCTGTTCGCCGCCCGACAGTTCGGGATAGCGGCGCGTCGCCAGATGCGGCACGCCGGCGTGTTCCAGCGCCTCGTCGATCAAGGCGCCGACCGTGTCCGGACCCAGTTCGGGAAAGGGATAGGCGCCCATGGAGACCACGTCGCGCACGCCCAGGTCGAAGGTCAGCGAAGGCGTCTGCGGCAGCACGGCGCGGCGGCGCGCCTGCTTGCGCGCGGGCAGGTCGATCAGGTCGGCGCCGTCGATGGCGACGCGCCCGGACGCGGGACGCAGTTCGCCGGCCAGCGCGGCAAGCAGCGTGGACTTGCCCGCGCCGTTGGCCCCCAGCAGGCCCAGCACGCTGCCAGGGCGGATCGTCAACGACACGCCCGTGAGCACCAGCGCCGTGCCGCGCCGGACGTCGAGGTGGTCGGCCTGCAGTGTCATCAGAACCTGCGCCCGCGCGCCAGCAGCCAAAGAAAGAAGGGGCCGCCGATCAGGCTGGTGACCAGCCCGATGGGCAGTTCGGCCGGGATGACGGCCACGCGGGCCAGCCAGTCGGCCAGCAGCAGCGCCAGCGCGCCGGCCAGCATCGATGCGGGCATCAGGCGGCGATGATCCGCGCCCAGCGTCATGCGCACCAGATGCGGCACCACCAGCCCCACGAAGCCGATGCCGCCGGTCGCCGCCACCAGCGGCCCGACGATCAGCGCGGTGGCCACGATGAGCCGGCGGCGCACCGCGACCAGCGCATAGCCCAGGTGTCCGGCCTCGCGCTCGCCCAGCAGCAGCGCGTTCATCACGCGCCATTGGGCCAGCAGCCAGGCGGAACACAGCAGCGTCCACGGCCCCAGGAAGGCCAGCAGCCGCCAGTCCGCGCCGGCCAGGCTGCCCATGCTCCAGAACGTCAGGTCGCGCAGCTGGCTGTCGGAAGCGAGGTAGGTCAAGAGCCCGATCAGGCTGCCCGCCACGGTGTTGATGGCCACGCCCGCCAGCAGCAGGCCCGCCACGCCGGGCGCGCGCCGGCCCACCAGGTATGCGCACGCCGTGGCCGCCAGGCTGCCCGCGAAGGCGGCCGGCGCGATGACGGCATACCCCCCGCTGCCCAGGACGATGGCAGCCACCGCGCCCAGCGCGCCGCCGGCGGAGATGCCCACCAGGCCCGGCTCGGCCAGGGGATTGCGGAACAACGCCTGCAGCGCCGCGCCGCATACGGCCAGCCCGGCGCCCGCCACCGCGGCGAACAGCACGCGGGGCAGCCGTATGTCGATGAGTACATTGCGCCACAGGGCATCGTCGGGCTGCTGCGACGCGCCCGACCACAGCAGCCGCAGCGCATCGGCCGGCGGAATGCGCACCGCGCCGCTGGCCGCGGCCAGCAGCGCCGTCGCGACGACCGCCAGCGCCAGGCCGACCAGCGTCGCGTCGATACGCGGTGCGCTAGGCCTGCCCGCCGCGCGCGCCCTGGCCAGCGACACAATCGGTCTCCTTCAGTTGGCGCACGGCCTGGGGCAGGCGCGGACCGGTGCCCAGCGCCAGGAGGTCGTCCATGACCACGATGCACGACGCGGCGGGCGTGCCCGCCACGCCGGGCATGGCGCGCAGCTTCTCCAGGCCGCCGGAGGCCTGCAGCGAAGCGCTGGTCACCACCAGCACCTGCGGCCGCAGCGCGCCCATGGCTTCGGCCGACAGCGGCTTGTACCCCCGCTGGTCCTGCAGCACGTTCGTCAGCCCGGCCAGCTGCAGCACCAGCGCCGCCGCCGTGCCGCCGCCGGCGCCCTGCGGCGTGCCGGTGCGGTTCATGATCAGCAGCGCGCGGGCGTTCGACGCGGGCAGCGCCTGCACGGCGCGCAGCTCGCGATCGACCGATTCGGCCAATTCGCGGCCGGCCGCTTCCGCGCCCAGCACGCGCGCGATGTGCTCGATGCGCGCATGCAGCGACTGCACCGAAGGCTGATCGGACACGGTCTCGACCCGCACGCCCACGCTGGACAGCCGGCGCATCGCCTCGGGCGGACCGGCCTGCTCCGAAGCCAGCACCAGGTCGGGATCGAGGGCGAGCACGCCTTCGGCGGGCACCGCCCGGTAATAGCCCACGCGCGGCACCTTGGTGGCGGCCTCGGGATACAGGCTGGAGAGATCGTCGCCCACCACGCGCGAGCCCTGGCCCAGCGCGTAGACGATCTCGGTGACGCTGCCTCCCAGCGTCACCACGCGCTGCTGCGCATGGGCCGGCACTGCCCAGGCCAGGCACGCGCCCAGCAGCAGGGCGATTGCTCGATGCATCATGTGCGGTCCTCTCGTCAGGCGGCCAGCGGCTGGCCGCACATGCCCGCCAGCAGGTCGCGCCAGGGCGCCAGTTCGGGCTTGCCGGGCTTGCGGGCGCCGAAGAACTGCACGATCAGTTCGCCGTTGGCGGCATACAGCTCCAGCGACGTCACCCAGCCATCGCTGGTGGGCTTGGCCACGACCCATGCCGAATCGATGGCCGTGGTGTCCAGGTGCAGGTTGAAGCGGGAATCCAGCACGTTGAACCAGGGGCCGGTGCGGCGCAGATTGGCGACGGGGCCGGTGTGGATCTGGATCATGCCGCGGTTGCCCACGAAGCACATGATGGGCAAGGCCGTGTCGGCGGCGCCCTGCAGCATGCGCTCGACGGTATCGGCGGCCACGGGCTGCGCCAGGTCGGCGCCGGCCGCGCGCAGGGCGTCCAGCCGGGCGGCCTTGAATTTGCACAGCAGCGGCACGAATTCATGGGTGTCCTGCATGGCAAGCCAGGCTTGGCGCAACGCGTGCGCATCGGCGATGGGAGTCGGCGGCTCGGCGGCCGGGTAGGCCTGCACGTCGGGCCAATAGGGCTCGCCGGCATGGCGCGCCACCAGCGTCTCGAAGGCCGCGCCGTCGCTGGCCTCGGTGCGGTAGACCTTGTGCACGGCCTGGCCCGCGGCGTCGAAGAACTGCAGGCTGTGGCGGCCGTCCTGTTCGACGGCCCAGGCATGGCGCCATTGAGCGAAGAACACGCGCAGGTCGATGTCCGGCCCCAGCACCAGGCCGACGGGGCCTTCGGCCTGGATGTCTTCGTAGCGGCCGTGCCGCTCGTGGACGCACCACTCGTTGCGGGTCAGCGCCATCACCTCGCCCAGCGTGCCCAGCTGGCGGAAGATGGCCTGCGGCTTGCCGGACAGCGGCACCGCGCGCACGCCGCCGCAGCCCGCGGCCACCCATTCGGCTTCGGAAACGCCCAGCGCCTGTGCCTGCGCTCGGGCGCGGGCCGCCGTGCCGGCGGCAGCCAGGGCGTCGTGGCGGGCCCGCAGTTCGGCGGCGCGTCGGGCGTATGTCGGGTCTGTCATCGCGAGGGCTCCTGGATGCATGCAGGCGCGGGGTGCGCCGGACCGCCCGCGATCATGAGCCGGCCCGCATGAGAAACGATATCAGTTCCCGATGCCTCGCGCTGTCCCTGTTAACAGGAACGGTCAGCGCAACGGGCCGGCGTCCTGGATTTCCTGCTTGATGGTCTCGTGGCGCTTTTCCATTTCCTGGCGCAGCGCGCGCCGCTGCTTGGCGGCCTCGAAACGCTGCCGCTCTTCGAGGGTGCGCAGCTGCAGCTGAGGCACTTCGATGGGCTGTCCCTTGTCATCCACCGCCACCATGGTGAAGTAGCAGCTGTTGGTGTGGCGCACCAGCTTCTTGCGGATGTCTTCCGTGACGACCTTGATGCCGATCTCCATCGACGTGCGGCCGGTGTAGTTCACCGATGCCAGGAACGTGACCAGCTCGCCCACGTGAATGGGCTGGCGGAACACCACCTGGTCGACCGACAGCGTCACCACGTAATGGCCGGCGTAGCGGCTGGCACAGGCGTAGGCCACCTGGTCCAGGTATTTCAGGATGGTGCCGCCGTGGACATTGCCGGAGAAGTTGGCCATGTCCGGCGTCATCAGGATGGTCATCGACAGTTGGTGGCTGAAGGCGTCGTCCATGGTTGCTGCGGGCGCGTTGAAAACCCGTAATGTAAGCGCAGCGCGGCCATCCGTCGATGCGCCGCGACGTCGTCAGCGCGCCCGCGAGGCCGCCGCCGAGGTCGTCATGGCCTTGGCCTGCTCGTGCAGCCAGTCGGCCACCACGCCCGCTTCGGCGCCGCGTGCCAGCGGGCTGCGCACCAGCCAATAGGCTGGGCCGTCGGCGTCGATGGGATGCGCCTGTCCCACCGCCACCAGCCTGCCATCGCGCAGCATGGGCTCGACCAGCGCCAGCCGGCCCAGCGCGATGCCGTGTCCGGCCAGCGCGGCATGCACCACCTGGTCGTACTGGTTCAGGCGCAGCATGGCCTTGGGCCGCGCCTTGGCCAGGCCGTGGGCGGCCAGCCATTCCTGCCAGTGCAGCCACGGCCAGTCCTGGCCGTCGAATTCGAGCAGCGTATGGCGCGCCAGGGCGGCGCGATCCAGCTTGCGCAGCCCCAATGACGGATGCGCCACCGGCGCCAGCGCTTCGCCGAACATGCGCCTCGCGCCTCGCGGCGCCTGGGCCGGCGTGCAATAGCGGATCGCGATGTCGATGTGCTCGCGGCTCAGGTCGAGCAGGCGGTTGTCCGCGGCTACCCGTACGTCCACGCCGGGATGCGCGGCCTGGAATTCCCCCAGCCGCGGCAGCAGCCACAGCGAGGCCACGCCTATCGTGGTGGTGACGGTGACCGCGGCGCGGCGCTGTGGCTCGCGGTACAGCGCGGTAAGTTCGCCCAGCTCGGTCATCCACGGATCGGCCAACCGGAACAGCCGCGCGCCCTCGGCCGTGAACGACACCGAGCGGAAGCCGCGCGTCAGCAGGGCCACGCCCAGGTGGTCTTCCAGGGCGCGCACCTGCCGGCTGATGGCCGACTGCGTAAGGTGCAGGTCTTGCGCCGCAAGCGTGATGCTCATGCGCCGGCCCACGGCGACGAAGCCGCGCAGCAGGTCCAGCGGAGGAAGACGAGCCAGGTCAGTTGACATGCGTGTCGATCATGCGAAGGCGACCCAAATGTCGCTTGATCGATCTTACGGCACGCGCGTTCAATAAGCCATATGAACCAGGGCTATGGAATCATAGGCAAGGAGGTCCCCATGACTGCCGGAACGATCAGCTTCATATGCATGAAGGGAATGTCATTTTCGCTGCCGCCCGGCGCCGCAGTGAAATTGAGGCGCGCGGTGGGCGTGCGCATACTGTGTCGTACCGGTACGCTGTGGGTGTCGGAGTACCGGCGCGCCGAAGATCTGGTGCTGCAGGCCGGGCAGTGTGCCCAGGTCGGCAGCGATAGCGCCATAGTCCTCAGCGGCCTGCCTAGCGCGGAGGTCGAGATACAGCAACCGGAGTCACGTCCATGAGCCTGCCAGCCCAGCCATCCCTGCAGATGTGGTTCGACTTTTCCAGTCCCTATAGCTACCTCGCCGTCGCGCGATTGCCCGACCTGGCTCGCCAGGCCGGCGTGCGGGTCGCCATGCGCCCGTTCCTGCTGGGCCCGATATTCCAGGCGCAGGGCTGGAACGACACGCCGGTCAAGCTGTTTCCGGCGAAGGGCGCCTATGTGATGCGAGACGTCGCCCGACTGGCGGACAAGTACGCCGTCCCGTATCGCCGGCCCTCCGTATTTCCTCGTATGGGCATACTGCCTGCGCGCGTCGCCCTGCTGGGCCAGGACCAGCCGTGGGCCTATGATTTCTGCCGGGCGGTGTTCCATGCCAACTTCGCCGATGACCGCGACATGCAGTCCGAGGACACGGTGCGCGAGCTGCTGCGTGGGCTCGATCTCGATGCCGATTCATTGCTGGCCGCCGCGCGGGCCGACGGCACGAAGCTGGCGCTGCGGCGCCAGGTCGAGCAGGCGCAGCAACTCGGCATTTTCGGCGCGCCGACCATGCTCGCCGGCGACGAGATGTTCTGGGGCAACGACCGTCTCGAGGATGCGCTGCAATGGGCCGTCCGGCATGCGGGCGGCGGCGGGGATCGGTGGTAATGTTGCCCGGTTTGCGGGCGTGGCGGGGCGACGGGATCGCGCGCGCCACCTTCAACACCTTCATAACAATATGGCCTGTGCGGCCGCTCGAAGGAGATCGTAATGAGTTCCGCTGAATCCAGTTCCGCTTCCAAAGTGATGATCGTCACGGGCGCCAGCCGCGGCATCGGCGCCGCCGTCGCGCTGCTCGCGGCACGCCGCGGCTACGCCGTCTGCGTGAATTACCACAGCCGCAGCGCGGCGGCCGATGGCGTGGTGCAGGCCATACGCAACGCGGGCGGCACGGCGCTGGCCGTGGGCGCGGACGTGTCGAGGCAGGACCAGGTGCAGGCGATGTTCGAGACGGTCGATCGCGAACTGGGCAGGGTGGACGCGCTGGTCAACAATGCCGGCATCCTCGAGAAGCAGACCACCGTCGAGAACCTGGACGCGGATCGCATCACGCGCGTCCTGGCCACGAACGTGGTGGGCACGTTCCTCTGCTGCCGCGAGGCGGTGCGGCGCATGGCGCCGCGGCATGGCGGGCGCGGCGGCGCCATCGTCAACCTGTCGTCCATGGCGTCGCGGCTGGGGGCGCCGGGCGAATATGTGGACTATGCCGCTTCCAAGGGCGCCGTCGACACCTTGACCATCGGGCTGTCGAAGGAAGTCGGCGCCGACGGCATACGCGTCAACGGCGTGCGGCCCGGCCTGATCTACACCGAGATGCATGCCAGCGGCGGCGAACCCGGCCGCGTCGATCGCCTGAAAGACTCGCTGCCGCTCAAGCGCGGAGGCACGCCCGAAGAGGTGGCCGCCGCCGTGCTGTGGCTGTGTTCCGACGAATCGGGCTTCACCACGGGATCGTTCATCGACGTGTCCGGGGGACGCTAGGGCCTGTTAACAAGCCCCAGGCGCAGCCACGCGCCGTGGCATGAGCCACGGCGCGCCGCAACGCCGCGCTGCCGGCGGCCTCAGGTCATGCAGACCGTCGACCGCGTCAGGAAACGCTCTTCGCGGCCGTTGTCCAGCGAGAACATGCCGCCGCGGCCCGGCACCACGTCGATGATGAGGTCGGTGTGCTTCCAGGCCTCGAACTGCGCGGCGCCCATGTAGAACGGCGCGCCTCCGATCTCGCCCAGCAGCACGTCGCTGTCGCCCACAAGCAATTCGCCTTGCGGATAGCACATGGGCGACGAGCCGTCGCAGCACCCGCCCGACTGGTGGAACATGATGGGGCCGTACTCGGCCGTCAGTTCCGCAATCAGTCGCAGCGCCGCCGGGGTAGCCGATACCTTGGCCATGATGTCTCCCTACGCTGAGGTTCAGAAGAACCCGAGCTTCTGCGGGCGGTAGCTGACCAGCAGGTTCTTGGTCTGCTGGTAGTGGTCCAGCATCATCTTGTGGTTCTCGCGGCCGATGCCCGACTGCTTGTAGCCGCCGAACGCCGCATGCGCGGGATAGGCGTGATAGCAGTTGGTCCATACCCGGCCGGCCTTGATGCCGCGGCCCATGCGATAGCAGGTATTGCCGTCGCGCGACCACACGCCCGCTCCCAGTCCGTACAGCGTGTCGTTGGCGATCTGCAGCGCGTCCGCCTCGTCCTTGAAGGTGGTCACCGACACGACGGGTCCGAAAATTTCCTCCTGGAATACGCGCATGTTGTTCCTGCCCTTGAACACGGTGGGCTGCACGTAATAGCCGTCCTTCAGGTCGCCGTCCAGCGCCGCGCGCGACCCGCCGGCCAGCACTTGCGCGCCTTCCTGCTTGCCGATGTCCAGGTACGACAGAATCTTCTCCAGCTGCTCGCTGGAGGCCTGCGCGCCGATCATGGTGTCGGCATCCAGCGGGTTGCCCTGCTTGATGGCCGCGACGCGCTGCAATGCGCGTTCCATGAAACGGTCGTACAGCGATTCCTGGATGAGGGCCCGGCTGGGGCAGGTGCACACTTCGCCCTGGTTCAGCGCGAACATCACGAAGCCCTCGATGGCCTTGTCCAGGAAGTCGTCGTCCTGCGCGCCTACGTCGGCGAAGAAGATGTTGGGCGACTTGCCGCCCAGTTCCAGCGTGACGGGAATCAGGTTCTGCGAGGCGTACTGCATGATGAGCCGGCCGGTGGTGGTCTCGCCCGTGAACGCGATCTTGGCGATGCGCTTGTTCGAGGCCAGCGGCTTGCCCGCCTCCAGCCCGAACCCGGTGACGATGTTGAGCACACCGGGGGGCAGCACGTCGGCGATCAGCTCGGCCAGTACCAGCACGCCCAGCGGCGTCTGCTCGGCGGGCTTGATCACCACGCAGTTGCCGGCGGCCAGCGCGGGCGCCAGCTTCCATGCGGCCATCAGGATGGGGAAGTTCCAGGGAATGATCTGTCCCACGACGCCCAGCGGCTCCTTGAAGTGATAGGCCACCGTGTCCGCATCGATCTCGGACAGGCCGCCTTCCTGTGCGCGTATCGCGGACGCGAAGTAGCGGAAGTGGTCCACGGCCAACGGAATGTCGGCGGCGCGGGCCTCGCGTATCGGCTTGCCGTTGTCCCAGGTCTCGGCCGTGGCCAGCAGTTCCAGGTTCTCCTCGATGATGTCGGCGATGCGGTTGAGCATGCGCGAGCGGTCGGCCACGGAGGTGCGGCCCCAGGCCGGCGCGGCGGCGTGCGCGGCGTCCAGCGCCAGTTCGATGTCGCGCGCGTTGGAGCGCGCATGGCGCGACAGCGTGTGGCCCGTCACCGGCGTGATGTTGTCGAACATCTGCCCATCGGCGGGCGCCTGCCACTTGCCGCCGATGAAGTTTCCGTACTCCTTCTTGATCTCGATGGGAGAGCCGTATGCGCCCGGCGCGATTCGGGTGGAAGTGTCCATGTTGTCTCCTGGTGTCGTTTGAGTGGGGATGGCCCGGCCTGCACGATGCAATAAGCGTGCCAGCCGCCGGTATGCGAAGGTTTCACGCATGGACAAGCCCGGCGCAGGCGTGCGAAAGTAGGTCTGTCCGCGGCCGGCGCCCGGCGACACAATGCTGCACGCCGGTGACTGTCGCGTTTCGCGACGGCCCGCTGGAACAGGTGTCGCAGAACGCCTACCGGAGACGACCATGTCCACGCTATCCCGCCAGCAGGCGCTGGCCAGCGCACGCCGGCTGTTCAGCCAGCAGGGCTCCGTGCCCGAGCATCTCGTTGCCGAATCCATCCTGCGTTCGTGGCGCCGCTGCGCCGACCTGGGACAGGACATGCGGGGCCTGCTCCGGCCGCAGCCCCTGACGCAGGCGGAGCTGCGAGAGGCGCGCGAACGCCACGAGACGCTGCGGCGCCTGTGCCGCCCGGTGCTGCAGCAGTTGCGATACGAGGCGCGTCACAGCGGCGGCCTGGTCGTGCTGACCGATGCGGACGGGCTGGTGCTGGACACCGAAGGCAGCGCGGATTTCGCGGACCGGGCCTCGAGGGTCTCGCTGATGCCCGGCGCGGCGTGGAGCGAGACCGCGGCCGGCACCAACGCCATCGGCACAGCGTTGGTCGAGCGCCGGCCGATCGTCGTGCACGGCTCGGAACACTACTTCGAACCCAACCGCATCCTCACGTGCGCGGCGGTGCCCATCACCGATCCGCAGGGGCGCACGGCGGGGCTGCTCGACCTGTCCGGCCAGGCCACCGACGCGCATGGCCACGCGCTGGGGCTGGTGCGCATGGCGGTGGACCAGATCGAGCATCGTATGTACGACGAAGGCTACGGCGACTGCCTGCTGGTGCGCCTGCACGCCGATCGCGACGTGCTGGGCACTGTGCGCGAGGGCATCCTGGCCTTCGACGGCGAGCGGCTGGTGGCGGCCAATCGCCACGCCCTGCACCTGTTGAGCCTGGACGGCGCCGCGCTGGGCGTGTACCGCTATGGCGACCTGTTCCTGGATACTCCCGCCCAGGCTGTCGCGCGTGGCGTATTGCATCCGCTGCGCGGTGGCGGCGCGCTGCACGCGCGCCTGCGCTGGCCCGGCGGATCGGCGCAGCCGCGGTCGTTGCCGGCTGCGTCGGTCGGGCAACCAGAGGCCGTCGCGGAACGATCATCGCCGTCGCGGTCGGCGCCCCGGCGCGGCAATGACGCCGCGGCCGCTGTTGTTCATCCCTCTCATGCCCGCCCCGGCATGCCGTGGTTCGACACCGGCGCGCTGGCCGAACTCGCGCGCGCCGTGCGACTGCTGGATGCCGGCGTGTCGGTGCTGCTGCAGGGCGAGACGGGCTCGGGCAAGGAGGTGTTCGCGCGCCGTCTGCATGCGCAAAGCGCGCGTGCGGGCGGGCCGTTCGTGGCGGTGAACTGCGCGGCGCTGCCCGAGAGCCTGATCGAGTCGGAACTGTTCGGATACGAAGAGGGCGCCTTCACCGGCGCGCGGCGCCAGGGCAGCAAGGGCCTGCTGCGCCAGGCCCAGGGCGGCGTGCTGTTCCTGGACGAGATCGGCGACATGCCCATGGCCTTGCAGGCCCGCCTGCTGCGCGTGCTGCAGGCGCGCGAGGTGACGCCGCTGGGTGCGGGACGCGCCGTGCCGGTGGATTTCGCGCTGGTGTGCGCCACCAACCGTCCGCTCGATCCTTCGGGCGCGCAGGCCGTGCGCGCCGACCTGTATTTCCGCATTGCCGAGTACACCGTGCGGCTGCCGGCCCTGCGCGACTGCGCCGACCGCGGCGCGGTGGTGCGCGCATTGTGGCAGTCGGCGGGAGACGCGCCGGCGCTGCCGGCCGAGGTGCTGGGTTTGCTGGCGCAATATGGATGGCCGGGCAACTTCCGCCAGCTGGCCAGTACGCTGCGCACCTTGCGGGTGCTGGCCGATCCCGCCGGAGAGGTGCGTGCCGATATGCTGCCGCCCGAGATCGCGAGCCTGGCATCGCCCGTGAGGCCCGTGCAGACGGCCACGACGCTGCAGGCGCTGACCGACGCCGCCATCCAGCGCGCGCTGGCGGCATGCGAAGGCAACATCAGCCGGGCCGCGCGCGCGCTGGGCGTGCACCGCAGTACGCTGTATCGGCGCTGCGGCGCGACGGGCGCGAGGCCCGACGGCCGCAACTAGCGCGCTCAATCTCGGCGTGGCCGTGTGCAAGATGCACGCGGCGGACACGGCGCTGGATGCGTGGAGCTGATGCTGAAAGGCGGCCAGATGGGGCCGCCGGATGTATTCGAAGCGTTGAGGCAGGGGCGCCGTGTCGGCTCGGCCTAGCAGCCTGACGTGGGCAGCGCCTTGCCTGGCGCCCGCCCCTTGCGCAAAGCGAAGGGGCTGAGGCCAACCGCGCGTTACAGCGCGCGGATATTCGTGGCTTGCGGACCCTTGGGGCCTTCGCCGGCGGTATAGCTTACCCGCTGGTTTTCCTCGAGGGTCTTGAAGCCCCCGCCCTGGATTTCGGAGAAATGCGCGAACAAGTCCTTGCCGCCGTTCTCGGGCATGATGAAGCCAAAGCCCTTTTCCGCGTTGAACCACTTGACGATGCCGGTTTCCATATAGGAGTTCCTTTGTAAGACGTGGGAAAAATTGCCCACACGACAATCAAGGAAGGGATGACGAACAATATGCACCGGCAGTGGCGCAGGACCGAACGAAAATCACAATGCTTGAGGATCTTGGCCACTATGGGGGTCTGGGGCCCGCCTGTCAACCGAAGTTTCGAATTAATTGCATCGGCCCCGGCCGGCCCGCCGTCGTCGTGCACTCGACGGCCTGAGCAGCACCGGAAAGCGAACGCCGTTCTCAACCCATCAGTCGCGCCAGTTCCGCCCCCGGCTCGGGCGCGCGCATGAAGGCCTCGCCCACCAGGAACGCGTCGACCTTATTGCGACGCATCAGCTGCACGTCTTCACGCGACAGGATGCCGCTTTCGGTCACCACGCGCTTGCCGGCGGGAATGGAGGGCAGCAGGTCCAGCGTGGTCTGCAGGCTGGTTTCGAAGGTGCGCAGGTTGCGGTTGTTGATGCCCACCAGCGGCGTCTTCAGCGCGAGCGCGACGTCGAGTTCCTGCGCGTCGTGCACCTCGACCAGCACGTCCATGCCCAGCTCCATCGCCACCGTTTCCATCTCGGCCAGCTGCGCCGGCGACAGCGCCGCCACGATGAGCAGCACGGCGTCGGCGCCCATCGCGCGGGCCGCGACGATCTGGTAGGGATCGATGATGAAATCCTTGCGCAGCACGGGCAGCGGGCACGAGGCGCGGGCGCGGCGCAGGTTGTCGTGCGAGCCTTGGAAGAACTGCACGTCGGTCAGCACCGACAGGCAGGCCGCGCCATGCGCTGCGTACGAGGCGGCGATCTCGGCCGGGTCGAAGTGCTCGCGCAGCACGCCCTTGGACGGCGAGGCCTTCTTGACCTCGGCGATGACGCCGGCCTTGCCCTGCGCGATCTTGTCTTCGATAGCCTGGGCGAAGCCGCGCACGTCCTGGCGCGCCTGCGCCTCGCGCAGCAGCTCGGCTTCGCTGCGCATCTGGCGTGCAGCGGCGACTTCCTCGGCCTTCACGGCCAGGATCTTCGCGAGTATGTCGTTCATGGGTATTTCCGGGTATGTGCGCAGAATTCCTCGAGCTTGGCCCGGGCTGCGCCGTTAGCAATCAGTTCGAAGGCCAGTGCCAGCGCCTGCGGAATCGAGTCGGCCTTGTTCCCGGCATAGATGGCCAGGCCTGCGTTCAGCGCGACGATGTCGCGGGCGGCGCCTTCGACATTATCCAACGCCTCGATGACCATTTCGCGGGACTCCTCGCGATTGGACACCTTGATAGTGCGGTTGGACATCATGGATAGTCCGTAGTCCTCGGGATGGATCTCGTACTCGCGCACGACGTCGTCTTTCAATTCGCCCACCAATGTTGCGGCGCCCAGCGAGGCTTCGTCCATGCCGTCCTTGCCATGCACCACCAGCACGTGTTTCGAGCCCAGCCGCTGCAGCACGCGCACCTGGATGCCGACCAGGTCGGGGTGGAATACGCCCATCAACTGGTTGCCCGCGCCGGCGGGATTGGTCAGGGGCCCAAGGATATTGAATATGGTGCGCACGCCAAGTTCCTTGCGGACCGCCGCCACGTTCTTCATGGCGCCATGGTGCGCGGGCGCGAACATGAAACCGATGCCCGTCTCTTCGATGCATTCCGCGACCTGCGCGGGCGTGAGCTGCAGGTTGGCGCCCAGCGCCTCGAGCACGTCGGCGCTGCCCGAAGAGGACGACGCGCTGCGGTTGCCATGCTTGGCGATCTTCACGCCGGCCGCGGCGGCCACGAACATCGACGTGGTCGAGATGTTGAACGTATGGCTCCCGTCGCCGCCGGTGCCGCACATGTCGAGCAACTGGTCGGGGTTCGGCGTGATGACGGGCGTGGCGAACTCGCGCATCACCTGCGCGGCCGCGGTGATCTCGCCGACGGTCTCCTTCTTCACGCGCAGGCCCATCAGCAGCGCGCTGGCGATCTGCGGCGACATCTCGCCGCGCATCAGCATGCGCATCAGGTGCAGCATCTCGTCGTGGAAGATCTCGCGGTGCTCGATGCAGCGGGTCAGCGCTTCGGTGGGAGAGATGGTCATGGACGTTGCCTCTGTGCGTGTGATTATTGGATCTGCAGAAAGTTGCGCAGCAGGGCGTGGCCATGCTCGCTCAGGACGGATTCGGGATGGAATTGCACGCCGTAGATGGGCAGCGTCTTGTGCCGCACGCCCATGATGTCGCCGTCGTCCGCCGTGGCGGTGACTTCCAGGCAGTCGGGCAGCGTGCCCGGGTCTATCGTCAGCGAGTTGTAGCGGATGGCCGTGTAGGGCGTGGGCAGCCCTTCGAAGACATCTGTGCCGCGGTGAGAGATCTGCACCGTCTTGCCGTGCATGATCTGCCGGGCTCGCACGATGTCGCCTCCATAGGCCGCTCCGATGGCCTGGTGCCCCAGGCACACGCCCAGGATGGGCACCTGCCCGGCGAAGCGCTGGATCAGCGGCACCGACACGCCCGCCTCGGCCGGCGAGCAGGGGCCGGGCGAGACGCAGATGCGCGATGGCCGCAGCGCGGCGATCTCGTCCAGCGTGATCTGGTCGTTGCGCGCCACGCGCACGTCCACGCCCAGTTCGCCGAAATACTGGACCAGGTTGTAGGTAAACGAATCGTAGTTGTCTAGCATCAACAGCATGGGCAATCTCCTTGTTCCTGGAGCCGCCGTGCCGGAGAGCTATCTGAGATGCGAACCTGTCACCGGTACCGGCGGCAGGATGCAGTGTGAAACCGCAACGACATGCCGCTTCCTAGCGGAAGCGCCACCACTGAGAGACAGGGGTCGTAGCGATAAAAGGCATGACAGATATGAGGTGGATGGTGTCGTCGCGCGGGCTTGCCGGCTTCGTCAGCCCGCCGCCAGACTGCCAGGCGGACGTACGTTGCGTGGGATTCTAGCCTGTCGAACTTGTCATGTCGAGCTTCGTTCGACAGGCTGGCGTCTTACGCGGCAACAGCCGGAGCTACGTCTTCTTTCAGCACCAGAGGGCGCCAGGGCCTCAGCGGCATGCCCAGGGTCGCCGCCTGGCGCTTCTCGTAGTCCAGGAACTCCTGGGTGATGGCGCTGCCGCGCACCCCGCCGCGCACCGCGCCGGCACGCACGTCGCCGTAATACTCGGCCCAATCGTCAGGCAGGGGCTGCGAACCCGGCACCGCCAGCCACAGGCGGTACAGATGGCGCTTCTGGTCGGGATCGTCGTGGTCTTCGAAGGGCGTGCGCGAATGCAGGGTCACGTAGTTGTTCAGCAGCTGCAGGTCGCCGCGCTCCAGTTCCATCGAATAGCACAGCTCGTCGCTGGGCAGCAGCTCGTCCAGCAGGTCCAGGGCTTCTTCCTGCTGCGGCGTCAGGCGCGGCACCTCGGAGAAGTCGCGCTGGGCGGCCACGGTGTTCTTGCGGTTGGTGCGCGCCGAGAAGAACTCGGGATGGCTGCCGAAGATCGGGCAGCGATAGTAGGGCGGCTGGCTGGGGTCCTGCGTGCCCTGGTAGCTGTGGAAGAAGGGGCCTTCCAGCACCGGAATCAGGTCGGGACGGCGGCGCCGCACCGCGTCGCGCAGGGCGATGGAGCTCACCACCTTGCTCTGGCCGCCCGACTTGGCGGTGCGGCGGCACAGCAGCGCCACCACGTCGCACGAGTCCTGATGAAAGTCCAGGCCGGCATTGGTGTTGTAGCCGCGGCCGCCTTTCACTTTGTACTCGCCGCCCTCGTTGCGCACGTCGTTGATGAACTGGCTGGCGCGGTTCTGCGTGCGGCCCACGCCCACGTACAGGCTCATGCCCCAGTAGGCCAGTCGCGATTCGTCTTCCGTCCATTCGTCCACCGGAAAGCCCTTCACCAGGCACATGCCCCAGCGACCTTGCGTGGTGGCGATGGCGCGGGCCAACGCGTCGCGGCTGGCTGGCGGCAAGGGGAAATCTGATTGCTCCATGGCCAGCAGCGGCTTGGGATGCGATTTCGCATAGGCCAGCGCATCGCGCACGCCCTGGATCGCCTGTGGCGTCAGGCGAAGCATCCACGAGTTGTCCTGGCGGACCTGTTCCGCCGTCCAGGCCTGGGGGCGTTCTCGTTGCGTTTCGGTTTGCATAGGCTGTGTCCTGCATGTCGTATGCAAGCAGTCTAGGCAACGTCGTTAGATTAAAAAAGCGAACTTATTTGACGAACTTCATAAGAAAATTTGAACAGATGCAGGCAGCGGCAGCGGCTGCGGCCAGGGTCCGCGCCATCAACGGAATTCGCCTGGCGACGAAGAGACTCGACAAATGTCCGTCTCTTTGGGAATGTTTCGTGCGGTGCATGACGAAAGCCCTGTGGGCGATCCGGTCTCCCAGGGGCTGGCTGGCGGCATCCTGCATGCCGCCGTAGACTGGCCGTCAGGTTTTCCACTCGAAGGAGCGATCGATGTCATCCAGGTTTCATCAAGCCAAGCTCGCGTGCGTCGCCGTGGCGATGCTGGTTGCTTCGGGGGCAGCGTGGTCCCAGGACGGCAAGCCCGAAGTGCGCACGCTGGGCGCTATCAGCTATGTCAGCGGTGGGGTCGGGCACGAGGAAGTCACCTACATGCGCTCGATCAGTTCCCAGTACAACCTTCAGCTGCTGTTCGCGTTGTCGGATGGCGGCGCCTACGTGTCCGACGTGGACGTCCGCATCAAGAGCGAGTCGGGACAGGAATTGATGGCGGTGAAGTCGGACGGGCCGATGTTCTATGCGAAGCTGCCTGCCGGCACGTATGAGGTCACCGCGACCTATGGCGGCAAGCCTCAGACCAGGAAGGCCACCGTGGCCGACAAGGGCGCGGCGTCGATGAAGTTCTCGTGGGCGGGGCCGACCTGACGCGTCGGCGGTTGCCTGGCGTCAGGTCGACGGCGGCTTGGCGGCTGCCTTCGGCGCGCGGGTCCGGGCCTCGGCCTGGCGCCCGTGCCGCGCCGCGGTCTGGCGCAGCAGCGCCGCGAAGGCGCGCGACAGGCGCGTCTGTTCCACGTCGGCACGCACCAGCAAGCCCGGCGTGCGTATCGGCGTGGGGCTTTCCATGGGCACCAGCACTACGTCCAGTCCCGGCGGCACCCCGCTGGCCGCGGCGATGGTCGCGATGCGCATGCGCGCGGCCAGGCCCAGCAAGGCCGGCAGGCTGTTCATCTCGGCGCACACCAGGGGCTGCGCGCCCGCGGCCGCGAAGCACTCGTCCAGCATGCGGCGCGTGGAAAACGAGGCGGGCAGCAGCGCCATCGGCTCGCGGTGCAATTCGATCATGCGAATGCGCTTGCGGCGTGCCAGAGGATGCCTGGCGCCCACGGCCAGCATCAGCTCTTCGTTGAACAGCGGCTCGAAGCGCAGGCCCAGCGGTAGTATGGGCCGATAGGCCACGCCCAGGTCCAGCTGGCCGTTGGTGAGGCGCGTGACGATGCCATCGGCCGACAGCTCTTCCACGGAAATGCGCACGGTCGGATTGCGGGACAGGAACAGCGCCACGCATTCGGGAACGATGCTGAGATTGAATGTGTGGGTGGCCGCCACGCGGATCGAGCCCGACATCGGCGATTCCGCCGCCTTCAGTTCGCCCAGGCCCTGGTCTACCTCTTGCAGGGCGCGCGTGGCATAGCCCAGGAATGCCTCGCCTGATTCGGTAAGCGCCACCCGCTTGCCCACGCGGTCGAACAGCCGGCAGCCGATCTCGTCTTCGAGCTGGCGGATCTGGTGCGACAGCGTGGATTGCGTGACGTGCACGCGCTGCGCGGCCCGCGTGAAGTTCAGCGAGCCGGCCACCGCCACGAAATACCGGAGATGCCGCAATTCCATCAATGGCCGTCCGAATGATCGATGCCATCAATGATAATCAGCAAAATTAACCATTTCCACAATTTGTAGCCGCCCTTTACGCTGCGGTCTCCGCAATGCCAGCCGCCACACGAGCCGGCGGCCAGGAGACACACCATGCATCACGACCGTACCCCGCAGACGGACCCGCCCAGGACTGCCAAGGTTCTGGAGGGCATTACCGTGCTGGAGCAGGGCACGTTCATTACCGGACCGGCGGCGGGGATGCTGCTGGCCGACCTGGGCGCGGACGTCATCAAGATCGAGCAGCCGGGTGCGGGCGATCCGTTCCGCGCGTTTCGCGGCGGCCTGTACAGCCCGCACTTCCAGACCTACAACCGCAACAAGCGCAGCATCACGCTGAACACCAAGACGCCGGAGGACGCTGCGGTGTTCGACGAGCTGGTGCAGCGTGCGGACGTCTACATCCAGAATTTCCGTCCCGGCGCGGCCGAACGTCTGGGGGCGGGCGAGGCGCGGCTGCGGGAATTGAATCCGCGCCTGATCTATTGCGCCATCAGCGGATTCGGCCAGACCGGCCCCTCGGCCGGGCGCCCGGCCTACGACACGGTGGCCCAGGCCGCCAGCGGTTTCCTGAACCTGCTGGTCAATCCCGCGAACCCGCGCGTCGTGGGCCCCGCCATCGCCGATTCGCTGACGGGCTTCTACGCCGCCTACGGCATCCTGGGCGCGCTGGTGGAACGCGCGCGCACCGGCGTGGGCCGCAGCGTCGAGGTCTCGATGCTCGAGGCCATGTGCCATTTCAACCTCGACGCCTTCACGCATTACTTCTCCGAAGGCGAGGTGATGGGGCCCTACAGCCGCCCCAGCGTCTCGCAGTCGTACACGCTGCGCTGCGGCGATGGCCGCTGGGTGGCGCTGCACATGTCCTCGCCCGAGAAGTTCTGGCGCGGCCTGGCCGTCGCCATCGAGCGTCCGACGCTGTTCGACGATCCGCGCTATGCCACGCGCGAGGGCCGCATCGAGCACCAGGAGCAGTTGATCGAACTGCTGGGCGAGATCTTCGCCACGCGCACGCGCGACGAATGGTGCGAGCGCCTGCTGGCGCAGGACGTGCCGCATGCGCCCATGTACGACACCAGCGAGGCCTTGCGGGATCCGCAGGCGCGCCACCTCGAGCTGGAGGTCGTGGGCCGCCATCCCGTGATGGGCGAATGGCGCACCGTGCGCTCGCCCGTCAGCTTCGATGGCGTGCGCGACACGCACGTGGTGCCGCCGCCCATCCTGGGCGAGCACAACGACGAGGTGCGAGCCGAACTGCGTGCGCGCGACGCGTCCGCCACTGAATGAAGGACTCGAGATGAAGATCGGCAAGACCACTGTTCCGCATACTTCCATCAGCACGTCCGACGCGCACACCATAGTGGTGCGCGGCCAGGACCTGTGCAAGGACTTGATCGGCAAGATCTCGTTCACCGACTATTTCCACCTGCTGCTGACGGGCAGGCGCCCCGACGCGGCGGCCACCGCGGTCATCGACGCGACGCTGGTGGCCATCGCCGAGCACGGGCTGGTGCCCAGCGTGCAGGCCAGCCGCATGACCCTGGCCGCCGCGCCCGACGCACTGCAGGGCGCCGTCGCCGCGGGCATCCTGGGCTGCGGCTCGGTGATACTGGGCGCATCGGAGACGGCCGGCAGGATGTTCCACGAGATCGAGGAACGCGCCAAGGCGGACGGCACGGACCTCGATGCCGCCGCGCTGGCCGTGCTGCGCGAGTACCGCGCCGCGCGCCGCGCGATTCCGGGCTATGGACATCCACTGCACAAGGAGCGCGATCCGCGCGTGGGCCGCCTGTTCGACGTGGCGCGCGAATGCGGCGCCTCGCTGGCCTACGTGCACATCGCCGAGGCGGTCGAGCGCGCCATCCCGCAGATACTGGGCAAGGAATTGAAGCTCAACGTGTCGGCCGCCATCCCGGCCGTGCTGCTGGGCGTGGGCTTTCCGCTGCTTGCCCTGAAGGGCGTGCCCATCCTGGCCCGCACCGCGGGCCTGATCGCACATCTGAACGAAGAGCTGGAGCAGTCCATCGGCTTCGCGCTGTCGTACCAGGCCGCGCGAGAAGTGCAGTACGACGGCGCACTGCCGCCAGGGTTCGGCACGGCTGCGGACCCGCACTGATTCCACCCATCCGGGCAATCCAAGAAGAGAGAGAGAGGAGAGACACATGGCAATCATCAAATCCCCCACCGGTGCGCGTGCGCTGCGCCGGTCGCTGCTCGGCCTGACGCTGGCTACGGGACTGCTGGCCCAGTTGCCCGCGGCCGCGCAATCGCCGGATTTCCCATCGCGTCCGATCAGGATGGTCGTGCCGTTCGGCGCGGGCACTTCCACCGACATCGTGGCACGCGTGATGGCCGAGGCGATGGGCAAGTCGCTGGGCCAGACCGTCATCGTCGAGAACCGCGCCGGCGCGGGCGGCACCATCGGCACGGACTTCGTGGCGCGCGCGCCCGCCGACGGCTACACCATCGTGATGGGCACCGTCGGCACGCACGCCATCAACAAGTCGCTCTACCGCAAGCTGGCCTACGATCCGATCAACGACTTCGCGCCCATCTCGCTGGTCGGGCAGACGCCGACGCTGCTGGTGGTCAGCGCCAACTCGCCCTACAAGACGCTGAAGGACCTGGGCGCCGCGGCCGCCAAGTCGCCCGGCGTCAGCTTCGCCTCCGCGGGCAGCGGCACGTCGGGCCACCTGGCCGGCGAACTGCTGAAGTCGCGACTGGGCGGCGAGATGGTGCACGTGCCGTACAAGGAAGGCAGCATGGCCGTGTCCGACGTGATGTCGGGCCAGGTGCAATTCATGTTCTATCACCCCACCGCCGTGCTGCCGCACATCCGCGCGGGCAAGCTGCGTGCGCTGGGCGCATCCAGCGCGCAGCGCAGCTCGGCCGCGCCCGAGGTGCCGACGGTGGCCGAACAGGTCGGCGGCGATTTCGACCTGGTGGCCTGGTTCATGCTGTACGCGCCGCAGGCCACGCCGGCGCCTGCCTTGCAGAAGCTGCGCAATTCCGCCGCCGCCGCGCTGGCCAGCGCGGACGTGCGATCCAAGCTGAGCGCGCAGGGCCTGGAAAAGGGCGCAGCAACGGATCTGACCGCATTCGGCAAGGCCGAGGTCGCCAAGTGGGCCGACCTGGTGCAGAAGTCCGGCGCTCAGGTCGACTGAGACTGAGTCCGCCGGCGCGCGGCCGGTACATAACCTTCGCCGGGCCGGCCGCGCGTCTGGTCGGACAGCAGTCCCGCTGCTGTGCCGACCAGGCCGACCCGTGCCGGCGGTTCTCCCTCCGGAATGCGGAACGTCGACACGGCTTGCACGACCTCATCGCACCGCGATTTCAGCGCGGTGGCGGCGGTCGCCGTCTCGTCGACCAGTTGGGCATTCTGCTGCGTGACCCGCTCCATCTCGCTGGCGGCCAGGCTGACCTGCTCGATGCTGTCGGACTGCTCGGCCGTGGCTGCCGCGACCTCGTCCAGCGTTTCCATGACCTGGTGCGCGCTCCCGACGATCTGCCGCATGGTCTGATCCGCCTGTGTGGCACGTGCAGCGCCCCGGGCCACTTCGGCGGCCGAATCCTCGATCAGCGCCCTGACTTCGCGCGCGGCTTCCGCGCTGCGCAGCGCCAGGCCGCGAACTTCGGCGGCCACGACGGCGAAGCCCTTGCCATGGCCACCGGCGCGCGCAGCTTCGACGGCCGCGTTCAAGGCCAGCAGGTTGGTCTGGAACGCGATGCCGTCGATCACGCCCACGATGTCCTCGATCTTGCGCGAATGCGCGGATATGCGCTCCATGGTCTGGGTGATCTGCGTCACGGCCTGGCCCGCGAGTTCCGCTTCGTCCGCGGCGCCCCGCGCCAGGTCGCTGGCATGCCGCGCGTGAGCCGCATGCTGCTTCACCGCGCCCGACAGCTGCTCCAGCGTCGTCGCCGTCTGCTCCAGGGCCGCGGCCTGTTGCTCGGTGCGGGCCGCCAAGGCCACGTTGCCGTCGGCGATGTGGCGCGCGCCGTCGTCCACCGCCGCGACGCCCGTGCGGATGGAAGAGACAGTCTGGGTGAGCGCGCGCTGCATGCGTTGCAAGGCGGACAGCAGCGCACCGATCTCGTCGGCGCGGCCGTTCGCCGATACCATTTCGACGAGGTCTCCGCTGGCGAGGCGGTCGAAGTGCCGCGCGGTCCGATGCAGCGGCTCCAACAGGCCGCGTCGGAAGAACGCCGCGCCCAGCATGGCCAACACCGCGGATAGTCCCAGCATGCCGAGCGCGAGCCACGCGGCGCGCGCCGCCAGGGTATCGGCTTGCCGTTGCAAGGCCTGGTGTTTCGACTTGGCCTGGACCAGCACGTCGTGCAATACGGCACCGAAGTCCGCGTCGGCCTGGTCCGCCGTCTGCGTTGCCGCGGCATAGCTGTCCAGCGAGACCTCGTACAGCGCCTCCTCGCGCAGGCCCAGCACCTGCGCGTAGCGGTCGTAGGCCTGCACGGCGCGCGCCGCCCACGGATCGTCGGGCGCCGCGGCGTGGCGGTAGGCCTCGAAGGTCTTGCGGGCCTGCTGGATTGCAGCGGACGCCTTGCGCGTGTAGTCGTTGGCGCCGATCTGGTCGCCGCGCTGCAGGTTGATGTAGGCGTTGTTCATGTTGACCAGCGCGGACAGCAACAGCCGGCCGCTATCCTGCAACGGCTGCATCTGATCGCTGGACAGGCGCGCCATCGCGTCGACCGCGCGGGCGGACTGGCGCGCGTCGCGCCAGGCCAGCCCGGCCGACAGCCACAACGCGATCGAGAAAACGCCCAGCACCAGCCATAATCCGGTGCGCAGCTTCAACTTGGCTAGCATGGCAAGACAGCTCCGTACGGGCGGCGCCCGGGGGACAGTGGACGACTACTTGATTCCGAGTGCGCGATCCAGAGACCATGCGCCGGCGCCGCGGCCTACCAGATACAGCAACGGCGCGGCCCATGACAGATGCGTGGGCCAGGCATCGGGATAGACGAACGTCTGGATGACAGCGGTCATGCCCAGCAGCGCCAGCGCCGAGGCGCGCGTGGCCAGGCCCACGACAAGCAGCAACGGAAAAAGATGCTCGGCGTAGGCGGCCAGGTGCGCCGCCAGTTCCGGCGCGATGAGCGGCAGTCGGTATTCCTCCCGGAACAGCGCATAGGTGCCGTCGGTCACCGTCAGCAGCCCGGTCACTTTGGTGCGGCCCGACAGAAAGAAGATCGCCGCGATGCCCAGGCGCGCGGTCATCGCCAGCAGCGAGTCGCCCAGCAGCCGCGACAGGACCCCGGCGCAGTCGTTCCAGCGTTCGCTAAGCCCGTTGCGTGAGCTTCGGGTGATGGAAGTGGCGGTATTCATCATGTGAGAGCCTCGAGTTGACCGGACCATCGCCCGGCGTGCATGAGAGGTCGATCGAGCCCAACGCGCCCGATTCGATCAGGCCGGCAAGCAATCGTGCGATGTCCAGTGCCGGCTCCGCACCTACGGCGTGCTCGGCGGCCGTCGCCAGCGCCAGTCCCGCCGCGCAGGCGTCCAGGAACGCGCAGGCGCCCGGCCCGGCAGCCTGCCCGCCCACGACGCCATCCTGGCGTGTCATCAAGACGCCGTCGCCTTGCCAGCGCAGTTCGTCAGTCATTGGCGAGGCTGAGCGGTTGGCCTGCCAGATGGCATACACGGGAAGCTCGGCATGCCAAGCCCATCGGGCAGCCGGATGAGGGCGTACGACCAGGCCGCCCAGCGTCTCGCCAGACATTCCGGCGAGCGCCTGGCCGCTCAATGGCGGCAGGTCGGCCGCGCAATGGGATTGCGTCCACAGCCGGTCCAGCCGCGCCACGCCAGGCAGGTACGGCAGTTCGCGCGCAGGCTCGAACCCTTCCAGGAAGTCGGCGAATCCGGCGCCATAGTCCAGCAATGCCGCCGTTGTCGGCGGTTCAATGCGCACGTGGATCGCAGCCGCGGCCCGGAACCAATCGTCGCCCACCAGGCGCGCGACGCTGGGAAAGTTCGCCTGCAATGCGTCGACGCATCCTTTGATGACCGTGTTGCGGTACACCGCGAAGCCGGGCTGCGCCGTCAGGGCCGCCATCGACACCGGCTCATCGCCCGGATGCAGCAAGGCCCGCACAAAGTCGTGCTGGTAATCGGCGAGCGAGCCCATCACGCCGCCTCCTCGTGGACGTCCAGCACCCGCCGCGCGCGTCGCGCTTCGCGCATCAGGTGGGCAAAGGCGGGAATGGCATCGTCGCGTTCGATCAGCGTAGGAAGGGGGCCGGCGAGCTCGATGACATGTTCGTAAAGTGCCCAGACGGCGGGCGCGACAGGGGCATCGTGACTGTCTATCAGTAGGCCGGATGCCGCTTCGTCCCGACTATGCCCCGCCAGATGGATCTCCATCACCGCGTGCAGCGGAAAGGCTTGCAGATAGTGCATCGCGTCGAAGCCCAGGTTGTGCGCGCTGACGTGCACGTTGTTCACGTCCAGCAGCAGGCCGCAGCCCGTGCGGCGGGCCAGTTCGGCCAGGAAATCCGTCTCGCTCCAGTCGTGTCCGTCGATGCGCAGATAGTGCGACGGATTTTCGACCGCGATGCGACGACCCAGTACGTCCTGTGTATGCGCGACGTTGGCGCTGATCCGGGTCAGCGCCGCACGCGTACGCGGGACGGGAAGCAGGTCGGGGTAGTAGTGGCCATTCCAGGCAGACCACGCGAGATGCTCGGACATCAGCACCGGCTCGATGCGGTCGGCCAACCGCGCCAGCCCCCGCAGGTGCTGCTCGTCGAGGGGCGCGTCCGCGGCCAGCGACAGCGCCACGCCGTGCAGCGATATGGGATGACGGCCACGCACCGCCTCGAGCCAGGCCAGGCGCGGCCCGCCCGCGACCAGGTAGTTCTCGGGATGAACCTCGAACCACAGGCCGGGGGCGGACGCCGCGAGCGCGTCCTCGTAGTGCTGCGGCTTCAGGCCGAGGCCGGCGCCGAGGTATGTGGCCATGATGCGGGCGCGCCCTGTCGGATCACGAACCGAGCGGCGTCAGCGAGCCCATGCCCTTGGGAGTCTTGATCGACGTGCACGTGCCGGCCGGCACATTCTTCCAGGCGTTGCCTTGATAATCGACCTTGGAGGTGCCGGCGCACGTGGTGCCCGCGCCGGCCTTGCAGTCGTTCTGGCCGGCCAGCGACACGCCATAGCACTTCTCGACGGCGGTGGGCGCGGCCTTCGAGGAAGACTGGGTTTGTTGCGCCATGGCGGCGCCCGAGGCGAGGGCGCCGAGCGTGAAGGCGACGGTGGCGAGGTTGCGAACGTTCATGGTTTGATTCCTTCAAGAGTGAGTTGCGGTATCGACCTCCGCCACAGCCCGTGCTGCGCGTCGATCTGAGATGTAGTTCGTCGCCGCTCGCCGTCCGGTTACGCCGCACGGCAGATTTTTTTTCTGGCGCGCTGAACGTCCGCCACACCGCGCCGGTCTCTTTCTCGACACATCGACCTTTCCGTCGCGCGGCCGTCGCCGGCGCGGGCAGTAGAATGCGTGGGAATTTTTTTCGACAGCCCTGTAACCAGAACGCGTCATGGAACGAACGACAAAGGGAGGGCCGCAGCAGTCCGTCGAAGCGCGCTTGCAGGCGCTGTTCGCGGCCGGGCTGTCGGGTGACGCGGCCGCCTACCACGCGTTCCTGGACCAGCTCAGCAGCCATCTGCGGGCGTTTCTCAGGAAGCGCCTTTATCGTCTACAGGACGAGGTCGAAGATCTCGTCCAGGAAGTCCTGATTGCCGTGCACAATGGACGCCATACATACCGGCCCGGAGAGCCGCTGACGGCATGGGTGCATGCGATCGCGCGCTACAAGCTGGCGGACTTCCTGCGCGGCCATTCGCGTCACGGATTGCTGAACGACCCCCTGGACGAGCAGATGGACATCTTCGCCTCCAGCGATACCGAGGCGGCTGAAGCGCGGCGCGACGTGGGCAAGCTGCTCGAGCAGTTGCCCGACCGGCAGCGGCTGCCCATCGTGCACGTCAAGCTGCAGGGCCTGTCTGTGGCTGAGACGGCGCAGCTGACGGGCCTGTCGGAGTCCGCGGTGAAGGTCGGGGTGCACCGTGGGTTGAAGGCCCTGGCGGCCAGGATTCGAGGCAAATTATGAAAACAAGTGACATGGTGACGCTGTTGGCTTCCGGCGTCGAACCGGTGGATCGCCGTGTGGTGCCCAAGCGGTTCGCTCTGGCGATACTCGCGGGCGGGCTTGGCTCGGCCTTGTTGATGGTGCTGATGTTCGGCCCGCGGCCGGATCTGGTCGAAGTGATGCGCACGCCGCTGTTTTGGGCCAAGGTGGCGTTTCCCCTGTGCCTGGCGGCCGCCGCGTTGTGGGTTGCCGCGCGCCTGTCGCGGCCGGGCGTGGCCGTGGGAGCAGGCTGGGTGGCCCTGGCCGTGCCTCTCGTGGTGACCTGGCTGGCCTCCGCGTTCGTGTTGCTCGAGGCCTCCGCCGGCGCCCGCGTGCCGTTGGTCCTGGGCAGTACCTGGCGCACCTGCCCGGTCAATATCGCGCTGCTGTCGATCCCGTCATCCCTGGCCGCATGGTGGGCGATCAAGGGGTTGGCACCGACGCGGCCGCGCCTGGCTGGCGCTGCCGGCGGCCTGCTGGCCGGAGCCGTCGCGACCGTCGCCTATTGCCTGCACTGCCCCGAGATGCAGGCGCCGTTCTGGGCGGTGTGGTACGTGCTGGGCATGCTGGTTCCGACCGCGCTGGGCGCGCTGCTCGGGCCGCGCCTGCTGCGCTGGTAGGGTCCGCGCCGCCGGCGCGCGCCGCGGCAGCGCCGCCTACCCAGGCCGCCTGTACGTCACCCGATAGACGGTGCCATTCGCATCCTCGCTGAACAGCATCGAGCCGTCCTTCGCGAAGGTCACGCCCGCCGGTCGGCCCCATACCTCGCTGCCGTCGCCGGCGGTGAAGCCCGTGACGAAGTCCTGGTATTGCCCCGTGGGCTTGCCGTCCTTGAACGGCAACCGCACCACCTTGTAGCCGGTGCGATTGGCGCGATTCCACGAGCCGTGCAGCGTCGCGAACGCGTCGCCCTTCCACTCGTCGGGAAACTGGCCGCCCGGATTGAAGGCCATGCCCAGCGGCGCCGAATGCGCCTGCACCAGCACGTCGGGCACGATCACCTTGTCCGCCAGATCGGGCCGGCGTCCGCCCGAGGCGCGCGTATCCTCGTTCTTGCCGATGTAGTACCACGGCCAGCCATAGAAGCCGCCTTCCTTCACGCTGCTGATGTAGTCCGGCGGCAGGTCATCGCCCAGCATGTCGCGCTCGTTGGTGGCGCAGTACACCGTGTCCGTGCCGGGCTGCAGCGCCAGGCCCGAGCAGTTGCGCACGCCGTTGGCATAGACGCGGCGGTTCTTGCCGTCGGGGTCGTACGCCAGCACCGCGCCCCGGCCTTCTTCCTCGCCCCAGGCGGCGCCCACGCCGTGCGCCTTTTCGTGCGCGGCCAGGTCTGCCGGACGATCGCCCATGCCTTGTCCGGCGTTGCCGTCGGAGCCCACGGCAACGTACAGCACCTTGCCGTCGGCCGAGAACGCGATGTCGCGCGTCCAGTGCCCGCCGGTGGGCAGCTTGGCGATCACGGTCTCGGCCTTGCCGGAGGCCTTCAGGTCGCCGTTCCTGTAGGCATAGCGCACCACGCTCCCCGGCTGCGCCACGTACAGCCACTTCGGCTCCGGCCCGGGCGGATAGAACGCCAGGCCATACGGGTCGTCCAGGCCTTTCGCGAAGTCGGACACCGAGGCTTTTCCATCGGCCTGCTGGCGGATGACCACGACGCGGCCGTTGCGGCTGAGGCTGGCGAACACGTCGCCGTTGGGCGCCACACGCAGGACGCGCACTCCCTCCAGTCCGGTAGCCAGCGTTTCGACGGTGAAGCCCGGCATGGTCTTGGGCGCCGCTCCTGGTGGACGGTCGCCGACGCGCGAGGCGTTCGCGCGCGACGAACGTGGATCGGAGGGCGGCATATCGCCGGGCCGGATGTGGCGCATCACGCCCGGCGCATCGCTGCGCCAGTCGCCATAGGCGCTTGCGCCGGTGCGCACGTCCTGCGCCGCGGCCGGGGCGGCCATCGACAGGACTGCGATTGAACACGCGATTCCGACCAGCTCTTGCTTCATTTGCCGCTCCTGAGTGGGTTGCACCGGGCGCATGCCGCGCGCCCGGCCAGGGTCACCAGCAACGATTTAGGCGGAATCGCCGGATTGCGCAAGTCGCCGCGTGCGGTGCGGCGTGCTTGCCCCGAGGGTGGGGCGTCCCGGCGCAACCACGCGGGCGGCCTGCGCCTTCAGCGCGGTTCGTCCAGCCCGTGCTGCACCTGCTCGGCCGCGCGAAGCACGGCGCGCGCCTTGGCCTCGGTCTCGGCCCATTCGGCCTCGGGGCTGGAGTCGGCGACGATGCCCGCCGCCGCCTGCACGAACAGCGTGCCGTTCTTGATGACGCCGGTGCGGATGGCGATGGCCACGTCCATCTCGCCGCCATAGCTCAGGTAGCCCGCCGCGCCGCCGTAGATGCCTCGCCGCACCGGCTCGAGCTCGTCGATGATCTCCATCGCGCGCACCTTGGGCGCGCCCGTCAGCGTGCCGGCGGGGAAGGCCGCGCGCAGCACGTCCATGCTGGTCATGGACGGATCCAGCGTGCCCGCCACGTTCGACACCAGATGCATGACGTGCGAATAGCGTTCGATGACCATGGTGTCGCTGACCTTCACCGTGCCGGTCTGCGCCACGCGACCCACATCGTTGCGCGCCAGGTCGATCAGCATCACGTGCTCCGCGATCTCCTTGGGATCGGCCTGCAGTTCGCGCGCGAGAGCCGCGTCTTCTTCGGGCGTGCCGCCGCGCTTGCGCGTGCCGGCCAGAGGGCGGATGGTGATCTGCGACTTCGGCTCGCCGTTCTCGACGATGCGCTCCTGCCGCACCAGGATCTCGGGCGATGCGCCCACCACCTGGAAATCGCCGAAGTTCCAGAAGTACATGTAGGGCGAGGGATTGAGCGAACGCAGGGCCCGGTACAGCGACAGCGGCGCGTCGCGAAACGGCTTGGCGATGACCTGTCCCACCTGCACTTGCATCAGGTCGCCCGCCGCGATGTACTCCTTGGCGCGGCGCACGGCGGCCAGATAGTCTTCTTTGGCGAAGTCGCGCCGTTCCTGGGTCTGCATGCTGGCGTGGCTGTACGGAATGTCCACGGGCTTGCGCAGGCGCGCGCGCAGGTCCAGCAGGCGCTGCTGCGCGCGGCTGTAGCTCTCCGGCTGCGCCGGGTCGGCGTACACCATCAGGTAGATGCGGCCGGCCAGGTTGTCGACGATGACCAGTTCATCGACGTGCATCAGCATGATGTCGGGCGTGCCGCCCTCCATGCCGGCCGGGAAGGGCTTCACCGCCGGGCCCAGGCGCGGTTCGATGTGGCGCACGGTGTCATAGCCGAAATAGCCGGCCAGTCCGCCGCAGAAGCGCGGCATGCCCGGGCGCAACGCGACCTTGAAGCGGCCTTGATATTGTTCGATGAAGGCTAGCGGATCGCCTTCATGGCTCTCGACGACCGCGCCGTCGCGCAGCACTTCCGTCAGCGTGCCGCTGGCGCGGATCACCGTGCGCGCGGGCAGGCCGATGAACGAGTAGCGTCCGAAGCGTTCGCCGCCCACCACCGATTCCATCAGGCAGGTGTAGGCGCCGTTCTGGTGGTGTGTCCCGCCGGCCGTCGGCCCCGCGCTGGCCTGCCCGCCCGTCGGGCCGCTGTGGGCCAGCTTCAGGTAGATGGCAAGGGGCGTGTCCAGGTCGGCATAGGTTTCCGCCACCAGGGGAATGCGGTTGTAGCCTTGGGCGGCCAGCGCCTTGAATTCAAGTTCGGTCATGTCGGATCTCATGTTGGGATCAGGATGAGGAACCGGGCGCGCGCAACAAAAAACCCGGTCCTGTGCAGGTTCCGGGTTCGGTATCTTGCTGCTGCGGCGTGGCGCGTGCGCCAACGCCGGGAACGATTCACCGCCACCCGGAGGACGAGCGCCACCAACGCCAGCGGGCGTTTGCGAGGGCCAGTACGGAAGCCGGGGCGGTCATTGGACAGTGGGGTGGGACGAGTGTGTTGAAGAAACGCCCGGCAAATATACCACTGGTTCAAAGCCCTGCCTGTCATGGGGTGATGAAGGGGCTGATTCGAGTATCGGCAAACACACTGCGGCGCTCAGTTCGCGCTGACCGTGGCGGCGGTCGTGCTGGACGCCTCGCCGTTCCACTCGGCAATCAGCCGCGCCGCGTCGACCAGCGTATCCACGATCGCATCGACGTCGAGCGCGCTGACGTCCATGCCTTCGTTGTATCCATAAGGCACCGCCAGTACGCGCGTGCCGGCCGCTCTTCCCGCCAGCGCGTCGTTGATCGAATCGCCGATGGTCACCGCCTGCTCCGGCGACACGTCCAGGAGATCGCACGCGTGCAGCACCTGGTCGGGATCGGGCTTGCGGCGCACGCAGGTGTCGCCGCACACCACCACGGGAAAGAAGCCGGCCAGGCCGGTGCGCTCCAGCAGCGGCAGCGTGAATTCGGTGGGCTTATTGGTGACCACGGCCATGCGCAGCCCCTGGCCGCGCATGGCCTGCAGGCCTTGCACCACACCGTCGAACACCACTGCCTTGTCGCCGTTGATGCGATGGTAGTGGCGGAAGAAGGCCTCCCGGCCACGCGCGTACAGGGCCGTGTCGTGCACGCCTCCTTCGAGGTTGCCGGCCAGCGCGCGGCGCACCAGGTTGTCCACGCCCTTGCCCACGAAGGTAGCCACGACGTCCAGCCGCAGCGGCGCCATGCCAAGCTCGACGCGCATGCCGTTGGCCGCGTCGGTCAGGTCGGGAATGGAGTCCAGCAGCGTGCCGTCCAGGTCCAGCAGCACCGCCTCGATGCGCGCGGCGGCCATCAGACGCTCACGCCTTCGCCCTTGGCGATCTGTTCGCGCAGGGTCTGGATGACCGCTGCATAGTCCGGCTGGCCGAAGATGGCAGAGCCCGCCACGAAGGTATCCGCGCCCGCGGCGCGGATGTCGGCGATATTGTCCGCCTTGACCCCGCCATCCACCTCGAGCAGGATGGGTTGGCCGCCGGCCTGCGCCCAGCGGTCGATGCGGCTGCGCGCCTCGCGCAGCTTGGCCAGCGTGGCCGGAATGAAGGCCTGGCCGCCGAAGCCCGGGTTCACGGACATCAGCAGCACCAGGTCCAGCTTGTCCATCACGTAGTCCATGTAGGACAGCGGCGTGGCCGGATTGAACACCAGGCCGGCCTTGCAGCCGTGGCTGCGGATCAGCGTCAGCGTGCGGTCGACGTGGCGGGAGGCCTCGGGGTGGAAGGTGATGATGTCCGCGCCGGCCTTGGCGAACATGGGGATGATCTCATCCACCGGCTCCACCATCAGATGTACGTCGATGGGCACCTGCACGTGAGGCCGGATGGCCGAACAGACCATAGGGCCGATGGTCAGGTTGGGAACGTAATGGTTGTCCATCACGTCGAAGTGGATCCAGTCGGCGCCCGCGGCGACGACGTTGCGCACCTCTTCGCCCAGACGGGCGAAATCGGCGGACAGGATGCTGGGGGCGATGCGGGTAGCGGCCGGGGTCGAGGACATGGCTTTCAGAAGTTCCGGGGGCATAATGTGCAATTATTGTAGTTTGACGCTCCCAGCGCCGGCCCTGGCCGGCCCGAGCCCGTCCACGACCTGCCGAGCGTCGCGCGGCAGGTCCCGCGCCATCCCGGGATATCTTGTGAAACCCTACGACCTGACCGTGTCCGTAACCCCGCGCTTCGTGCCGGAGCAGTCCGATCCCGGTCAGCACCAGTACCTGTTCGCCTACACGGTGCGCATCACCAACTCGGGCGCCAACCCCGTGCAGGTCATCAGCCGGCACTGGATCATCACCGACGGCAACCAGCAGGTGCAGGAAGTGCGCGGGCTGGGCGTGGTGGGACAGCAGCCGTTGCTGGCGCCCGGCGAATCCTTCGAATACACCAGCGGTTGCCCGCTGCCCACGCCGGTGGGCACCATGCGCGGCACGTACCATTGCGTGGGCGAGAACGGCATTCCGTTCGAAGTGCCCATCGCCGAGTTCGTGCTGGCCATGCCGCGCACCCTGCACTGAGCGCAGCGGTCGACCCAGTCTCCACATCTACATGAAGCAGCGTATCGAGCGTCTTTTCTGCACTTCCCTGCTGGCCGGCCTGTTGGCTGCCTGCGCCACCACCGAGGTTCCGCCCGAGGGCATGCCACCCGGCACGCCCACGTCGCCGTCCACGTCCGGCGGGCCGGCCGTGGACGGCCCGCTGACGGTGCCTTCCCTGTCGGCCCTGCCCGATTCCGCTCCTCGTACGCTGGCCGGCCGCTACTCGCGCGCCGCCTGGACCGACCTGCCCGGTTGGAGCGACGACGACCTGTCCGCCTTCTGGCCGCTGTTCCTGCGCAACTGCAAAGGCCTGATGCGGCCCACCGGCGGCAGCCTGGCCGTGCCGGCCCGCGCGACGCCGCGCGCCTGGCAGCCGGTGTGCGCGGCGGCCGCCGATCCGGCACGCGCTCCCGCGGCGGGCGACGGCGCCGCGGTGCGCCGTTTCCTGCAGGCCCACCTGCAGCCCTGGCGCCTGAACGGCCCCGACAACCAGCCCGCCGCCAATACCGTCACGGGCTACTACGAACCGCTGGTGCGCGGCTCGCGCCGACGCGGCGGGCCTTACCAATGGCCGCTGTATGCCCCGCCCGCCGACCTGCTTACGGTCGACCTGGGCTCGGTCTATCCCGAGCTGGCCGGCAAGCGCGTGCGCGGCAAGCTCGAGGGCCAGCGCGTGGTGCCGTACGACGCGCGCTCGGCCATCGAAAGCTCCGATCGCAAGCCGCCGGTGCTGGTGTGGGTGGACGACCCCGTCGACAACTTCTTCCTGCAGGTGCAGGGGTCCGGCCGCGTGCAGCTGATGGAAGGGCCGGATGCGGGCGAGACCATCCGCATGGCCTACGCCGACCACAACGGCCAGCCCTATGTGTCCATCGGCCGCTGGCTGATCGACCAGGGCGAACTGAGCGCCGACCAGGCTTCCATGCAGAACATCCGCGCGTGGGCGCGCCGCAATCCCGCACGCGTGCAGGAAATGCTCAACGCCAATCCGGCCGTGGTGTTCTTCCGCGAAGAGGCCGTGCCGGATGCCTCGCTGGGTCCTCGTGGGGCCTATGGCGTGCCGCTGGCGCCGGGCCGCGCCATTGCCGTGGACACGCGCTTCGTGCCGCTGGGCGCGCCCGTGTTCCTGTCCACCACCATGCCTGCGTCGCAGGCGCCGCTGCAGCGGCTGGTGCTGGCGCAGGATACCGGCACCGCCATCCGCGGCGCGGCGCGCGCAGACTTTTACTGGGGCTACGGCGAAGAAGCCGGACAGCAGGCCGGCCGCATGAAGCAGCGCGGCCAGATGTGGGTGCTGTGGCCCAAACAGGCCGGGGAGCCTTCGGCGCGATGACACACCAGATCGTCGTTTGCGGAGCGGGTATCGTGGGGTTGGCCAGCGCACTGGCCCTGGCGCGTCGCGGCCAGCGCGTGGCCGTGCTGGCGCCGCGCACCACCATCGAGCCGGCGCTGGCCGACACGTATCACCCGCGCGTCTATGCCATCTCGCCGGCCAGCCGCCGTTTCCTGGGCGAGCTGGGCGTATGGGATGCCCTGCCGGCCGGGCGCATCGCGCCGGTGCAGGCCATGGAAATCCATGGCGATGCGGACGGACGCGTCACCTTGCATGCGTGGCAGGCCGCGCAGGAATGCCTGGCCTGGATCGTCGAGTCCGGAGAGATCGAGCGCGTGCTGATCCAGGCCGTGCGCATGTTCGGCATCCCGTGGCTGGACGACCGCTGCACCGCTTGGCGCGACGGCCGCATCGCAACGGCCAACGGCGACACGCTGCAGGCCGAGCTGTTCGTCGGCGCCGATGGCGCCAGCTCGCCGCTGCGCCAATCCGCCGGCCTGCGCCACCAGGCGCGGCCCTATGGCGATACCGGCCTGGTCGTGCACCTCGATGCCGAGCTGCCGCACCAGCACACGGCCTTTCAGTGGTTCCGCGACGACGGCGTGCTGGCGCTGCTGCCGTTGCCGGACACCGCCGACGGTCCGCAGGTGTCGATGGTGTGGTCCATGCGCACGCAGCTTGCCGACGCGCTGCGGGCCTTGCCGCCCGAGCAGCAGGCCATCGAACTCGAGCGCCTGCTGGCGCAGGCCACGCATGGCCGCCTGGGCGGGCTGCGTGTGCGCAGCGCGCTGCACGGCTTTCCGCTGACGCTCGAGCAGGCGCAGATGGTCGGCCCCGGCATCGCCCTGGCGGGCGATGCGGCGCACCGCCTGCATCCGCTGGCGGGCCAGGGCCTGAATCTCGGCCTGGGCGACGTCGAGGCGCTGGCGCGCATCGTGGGCGGGCGCGAGGCCTATCGGCAGGCCGGCGATCCGCGCGTGCTGCAGCGCTATCAACGGGCCCGCGCCGAACCCGTGCTGGCCATGCGCCTGGCCACCGACGGGCTGCATCGGCTGTTCGGCGCGCGTGGCGCGCCCCTGGCCTGGCTGCGCAATGCCGGCATGCAGTGGGTCGACGCGCTGCCTTTCGTCAAACGCCAACTCATCGAAGGAGCATCGCGCAACTGAGCGTCAGTCCGCTCGTGCGCGTGCAATGGGGATCATCATGAAACTTCGCATCGCAGCCAGCCTGGCCGCCGCAGCGTGTGCCCTGGCCATGGCCGGCGCCGCGCAGGCCCAGTCGGCCCCCACGTCCGGCAAGGCGTATTCCACCGACGCGCTGGGCCAGCCCGGCAAGGGCGACGCCTCCACGCGCACGCCGCCCGACCCCGCGGCCGACGCGGTGCGCGACCGGTTCCGCGAACGCTTCACCGGCATGGACGTCACGGCCGTGCGCCGCACGCCCTATGGCCTCTTCGAAGTGCAGCTGGGCATGGACCTGGTCTACACCGACGAGAACGTCAGCTGGGTCATGCAGGGCCCGCTGATCGACGCGAAGACGCGCCGCGACGTCACGGCCGAGCGCCAGGAAAAGCTCAGCGCGATCGCGTTCGAGGAACTGCCGCTGGACCTGGCCGTGAAGCAGGTCAAGGGCGACGGCAAGCGGCGCGTGGCCATCTTCGAAGACCCGAACTGCGGGTACTGCAAGCAGCTGCACCAGACCATGAAGGACCTGGACAACGTCACGATCTACACCTTCCTGTACCCGATCCTGTCGCCCGATTCCACGGTCAAGGCGCGCAACATCTGGTGCGCCGACGCGCCCGCCACTGCCTGGGCCGACTGGATGCTGCGCGGCAAGACGCCGCCCAACAAGTCGTGCGACGCGCCCACCGAGCAGGTCGTCGAACTGGGCAAGCGCCTGATGGTGCGCGGCACGCCCACGCTGTTCTTTGCCAATGGCTCGCGCGTCAGCGGCGCGATGCCCCTGGATCAACTGCAGGCCCGGCTGGACGCGCGCTGATCCGAACGCTCGCCGCCGGCGTCTGCGCACCTACGGGAACCACGGAGACAAATCCCATGCAGATCGCCATCCTGGACGACTATCACGGCGTAGCCGAGCGCTACGCGGACTGGAGCACGCTGGGCCCGCAGGCGCGGGTGCAGGTCTTCCGCGACCCGCTGCCCGCCGGCGCGGCCCGCGTCGAGGCGCTGCGGGATTTCGACGTGATCGTGGCGATGCGCGAACGCATGGCGTTTCCGGCGGAACTGATCGACGCCTTGCCGAACCTGCGGCTGCTGGTCACCACGGGCATGCGCAACAATGCCATCGACACGGAAGCCTGCACCCGCCGCGGCATCGTGCTGTGCGGGGCGCCTGGCAGCGAAGACGGCCACAACGCCACGGCGGAACTGGCATGGGCCCTCATTCTTGCCCTGTTCAAACGCATCCCCATCGAGCATGACAACATGCGTCGCGGCCTGTGGCAGACCGGCATGCCGCTGCTGCTGTCGGGCCGCCGCCTGGGCGTGGTGGGCCTGGGCAAGCTGGGCTCGGCGGTGGCGCGGGTAGGCAACGCCTTCGGCATGGACGTGGTGGCCTGGAGCCCCAACCTGACCGCTGAGCACGCGGCCGAGGTGGGCGCCAGGCGCGTGGACAAGCGCGAACTGTTTGCCACGTCCGACGTGGTCAGCCTGCACCTGGTGCTCAGCGCGCGGTCGCGCCATACGGTCGATGCCGAGATGCTCGCCGCGATGAAGCCCACCGCCTTCCTGGTCAATACCTCGCGCTCGGGACTGGTCGACCACGAGGCGCTGCTGGATGCCTTGCGCAAGGGGCGCCTGGCCGGGGCGGGGCTGGACGTGTTCGAGGCCGAGCCCCTGTCGCCCACCGATCCGGTGCGGGCGCTGGACAACGTGGTGCTGACGCCGCACCTGGGCTATGTCAGCCAGCCCAACTTCGAGGCGTTCTACCGCAATGCGGTGGAGGCCATCGCGGCGTGGGCGGCCGGCAAGCCGATTCGGGTGCTGAACCCGGCCTGATGTCCGCCGATTCGCGGCAGGCCTAGCGGAACACGATGCGCTGTTCGGTCAGCGCATCCGAAGGCTCGTCGCAAGGCTGCGCGCCCGCGTCCTCGGGGTCGACGTGGTCGAAGGCCGTGTCGCCTTCCGGGTCCGCCGCGCCGGTGGGCCTGAGCCCGACGAAGTCGAACAGCTCGCGATCCATCAGGTGCGAGGGCACCACGCGCGACAGCGCGTTGAACACGTTCCAGGAACGGTTCGGATACTTGCGGTCCCATTCCTGCACCATGCGCGTCACTTCCTTGCGCTTCAGGTTCTCCTGCGAGCCGCACAGGTTGCACGGGATGATGGGGAACTGCTTGAGCGCCGCGTAGGCGATCAGGTCGCGTTCGGGCACGTAGGCCAGCGGACGGATCACCGTGTGGCGGCCGTCGTCGGATACCAGCTTGGGCGGCATGCCCTTGAGCTTGCCGCCATAGAACAGGTTCAGGAAGAACGTGCCCAGGATGTCGTCGCGATGATGGCCCAGCGCGATCTTGGTGGCGCCCAGTTCGTCGGCCACGCGATACAGAATGCCGCGCCGCAGCCGCGAGCACAGCGAGCACATGGTCTTGCCTTCGGGAATCACGCGGGTGACGATGGAATAGGTGTCCTGCGTCTCGATGTGGAAGGGCACGCCCAGCGAGCTGAGATAGTTGGGCAGCACGTCCGCCGGAAAGCCCGGCTGCTTCTGGTCGAGATTGACGGCGATGATGTCGAACTCGAACGGCGCGCGCTTGCGCAGCGCCATCAGGATGTCGAGCAGCGAGTACGAATCCTTGCCGCCCGACAGACACACCATGACGCGGTCGCCCGGCTCGATCATGTTGTAGTCGGACAGGGCGCGCGTGGTCTCGCGCGCCAGGCGCTTGGTCAGCTTGTTGCCTTCGTGGCGAGCCTTTTCTTCGGCGGGCGTGCGCACGCGTTCGGCTTGCTGCGAGGCGGACTCGATGGGGGCTTCGATGGCGTTCATGGCAGTGATGTCGCTTGGCGGCTGGTCTGGATCTCGACGCCCACGGCATCGCAATCCGAGAAGGCCATAGGCTTGTTGATGCGCAGCCGCAGCGAACGGATATCAGGAAAATCGGCCAGCAGGCGCTCGGCCACTTGTTCGGTCAGGGTTTCGATCAGGTTCACGTGGGCCTGGGTGCACTCTTCGACGATGGCCTCGCGCAGGCGCCGGTAGTCGAGCACGCTGTGGATGTCGTGGTCGTCCACGCTGCGGCGGACGTCGACGTCGAACTCCGCGTCGATGTGCAGCGGCTGGGTGGCCCGTCGCTCGTGCTCGAGGATGCCGATGCGGGCATCCAGCGCAAGCCGGGAAATGATGATGCGGCGTGTCGCCATGATCGCAACCTGGGTGGGAAGACTGCATTGTAAGGCGGTGGGGCGGCCATCAGCGGGGCGCCTCGGCAGGGCGGCCGCACCAAGCCGCGGGTCCGCCATTGGGCGGCGCTGCGGGCCTGCTGACTACAATCGGTGTCCGGCGATGGCGCGCGCGTATAGGCGCCCCATCGGCGGCACTTTCAGGGCTGTCCCACGCCAGCGGCCGCCGCGCGCGTACAGGCACGGATGCACCGGCCAGGGCCGCACGGGGGCCACTTTCAGGAACACAGGTAAATGCAGCAGGTATACGACGCGGTCATCGTGGGCGCCGGTCCGGCCGGCGCCTCGTGCGCCATCTGGCTGGCGCGGCTGGGCCTGGCGCCCGTGCTGGTCGAGGCCGGCGATCGCGTGGGCGGCCTGGGCAACGACAATCCGTTTCGCGACGACTGGATCGCGGCATTGCCCGGCCTGACCGGCCAGCAGGTCGCGGCCAACATCGCCGAGAGCGTGCAGGCGGCCGGCGTGCCGCTGCATCTGTGCGCGCCTGTCGTGCACGCGCGGCCGTGCAAGGGCGGCGTGGAAGTGACGCTGGGCGGGCAGGCCGAAGGCCTGGCGCTGCGCGGCCGCGCGCTGGTCATCGCCTCGGGCGTGCGCGCCCGCGGGCTGCCCGGACACCCGCCCGCGGCCTCGTGGCCGGGCGTGCTGGTCGGGCCCGGATCGCCCATCGTCGCCCAGGACTACACGGGCCTGTCGGTGGCGGTGCTGGGCGGCGGCGACAACGCCTTCGAGAATTTCGTCTACGTGCGCAACCGCGGCGCGCGCGACGTGCACCTGTACGCGCGCACCGTGCGCGCGCAGCAGCAATGGGTAGTGCGTGCCGGCCGCGAGAACGTGCACGTGGGCCCCTACCAGGTCGACCCCGTCGCGCGCACTGTCGAAGGGCGGCGCTACGACCTGATCCTGGTGTTCTACGGCTGGGAACCGCAGGCCGCCTTCGCCGACGGCCTGCATCTGGCGCGCGGCGAACGCGGCTATATCCAGACCGATTTCGCCACCGCGCAGACCAGCCTGCCCGACGTGTACGCCATCGGCGAGGTGGCGCACCGCATGCACCCGTGCGTGGTCACCTCGATGGCCGATGGCGTGGTGGCGGCCAAGGACATCCAGCGGCGCTGGGAACGCCCCGGCGCGATCTAGCGCGTCGGTGTCGGCGCCGTATCCTCGGCCGCGCTCAGCACGCAATCCAGCGCCGCCGGCGCGGCCAGCCGCACCGTGAAGGCGCGCAGTTCATCGCGGCGGAACACGTGCACGCGCACGCGGTCGCCTGGCCGATATTGCGACAGCAGCACGTCGAGACCGGCCGGCGCGTCCACGCGCAGGCCATCCACCGCCACCAGCACGTCGCCTGCCGACAACCCGGCGCGATGCGCCGCGCCGCCCTCGAGCACGGTGGCCAGCGCCAGGCCCTCGCCCTGCTTGCGCGTGCGCACGTCCATGCCCGGAATAGGTGACGCCGGCTTCCATTGCATCGTGATGCCCTGGGACTGCAGCAGTTCGGCCAGCGGCACGTCGGCCGTGCCGTAGGCATGGCGCGCCACGAAGCGGCGCACGTCCACGCCGGTGGCCTCGCGCACCAGCGCCGGGAAGGCGTCTTCCTCCAGGCCTTGCGGACGGCCGTTGTAGAAATCGCGGCCGTAGCGCTGCCACAGCAGCCGCATGACGTCGTCCAGCGAATGCGCACCGCCGCTGTCGCGGCGGATCAGCAGGTCCAGTCCCAATGCCACCAGGGCGCCCTTGGTGTAGTAGCTGATCAGCGCGTTGGGCGAGTTCTCGTCCTGCTTGTAGTAGCGGGTCCAGGCGTCGAACGAGCTTTCCGCCACCGATTGCTTGTGACGCCCCGGCGTACGCGCCACGCCCGTGATGGTCTTGCCCAGCAGCCGCAGATAGTCGGCCTGCGTGATGACGCCGGCGCGCAGCAGTTGCAGGTCGTCGTAATAAGACGTGAAGCCCTCGAAGATCCACAGCAGCCGCGTCAGGTTGGGCTGCTCTAGCCGGTAGGGCGCGAAGGCGGCCGGCTTGATGCGCTTGACGTTCCAGGTATGGAAGTACTCGTGGCTGACCAGGCCCAGGAAGGTGCGGTAGCCGTCGCCCTGACCCTGCTGCCCCAGCACCGGGAGGTCCTTGCGGGAGGCCATCAGGGCGGTGCTTGCCCGATGCTCCAGGCCGCCATAGCCGTCGCCCGTGACCATCGTCATGAAGACGTAGCGATCGCTGCTGTCGAGAAAGGGCGCGCGCCGCGTGCGCGGCTCGAAGAACGCAATCTGCGTCTCGCAGATGCGGCGCACGTCGTCGGCGATGCGCGCCAGATCGAGCCGCGGCGCCACGCCCGTGAAGACCAGCTCGTGCTCGGCGCCATGCGCCGTGAAGCGCGCCACCTGCGGCGTGCCCATCTCGACCGGATGGTCGATCAGCGCATCGTAGTCCGGGGCGCGGTACAGGCCGAAACCGTGGCGGCGGGCCGCGCCCGCCACCCCGCGCGCCTCGGGCAGGCTGGTGTAAACCTTCCATCCCTCGATGCCCCGCGGCGGCTGCAGGTCCACCAGGCACGGCGACTGGTCTTGTCCCTCGACGCGCAGGAACACGCTGGTGCCGTTGAAGAAGCCGTGGCTTTCATCCAGATGCGCGCCGCGCACGGACAGGTCCCACGCGTAGACCGTGTACTCCACCAGCAGGGGTCCTTCGCACGCCGCGGCCCGCCACGTATGGTTGTCCACTTTGTCGACCGCCACGGGGCGGTTGCCGCAGCGCGCGGCCAGGGCCTCGATCTGGCGGGAGAAATCACGGATCAGGTAGCTGCCCGGAATCCAGGCGGGAAGGGAAAACTGCTGCCCTTGGGGATCGGGGTGGGTGACCGTCAGGGAAACCCGGTAGCGGTGGCCGGCAGGATCATGAGGCTGCAGGCGGTAAATTATGGGGGCGTCGTTCATCCACATATCTTATTTCATCCCTCTCTGGAGACATTCATGAGCGAATCGTTCGTGCTGGTCGAAACTCGCGGCAGGGTCGGCCTGCTGACCCTGAACCGGCCCAAGGCGCTCAACGCCCTCAACGACCAACTGATGGACGAACTCGGCGCCGCGCTGCTGGCCTTCGACGCCGACGAGAACATCGGCGCCATCGTCATCACCGGCAGCGAGAAGGCCTTCGCCGCCGGCGCCGACATCGGCGCCATGAAAAGCTGGAGCTACATGGATGTCTACGGCACCGACTACATCACGCGCAATTGGGAAACGCTCAAGCGCGTGCGCAAGCCGGTGATCGCGGCGGTGGCCGGCTACGCGCTGGGCGGCGGCTGCGAACTGGCGATGATGTGCGACATCCTCATCGCCGCCGACAACGCCAAGTTCGGACAGCCCGAGATCAAGCTCGGCGTCATTCCCGGCGCCGGAGGCACGCAGCGCCTGCCTCGCGCGGTCGGCAAGGCCAAGGCCATGGATATGGCGCTGACCGCCCGCATGATGGGCGCCGAGGAGGCCGAGCGCGCGGGCCTGGTCTCGCGCATCGTGCCCGCCGAGAAGCTGCTGGACGAGGCCATCGAAGCCGGCACCGTCATCGCCTCGATGTCGCTGCCTTCGGTGATGATGGCCAAGGAGTGCGTGAATCGCGCCTTCGAGTCGCCGCTCAATGAAGGGCTGCTGTTCGAACGCCGCGTCTTCCATTCGCTGTTCGCCACCGAAGACCAGAAAGAGGGCATGGCCGCTTTCGCCGAAAAGCGGGCGCCGGCCTTCAAGCATCGGTAAAAGTTGTTACAGCGGCGCTAGCGGGGCCGATACATTTTGCGGCGGCCTTTCGGGCCGCCGCAGGCCGCGTCGGGTCTATGGCGGGGACGCATCGCAATGCGTCAGTCGCGTGTGATCCGGCCCCATATGGCGTTGCCCGTTGAAACCTTTGCGCTGAACTCTGTTGCAGCGGTGCGTCCTATCCTTGATCGGGCAACAATGACGAGCCGGCCCGGCGCAGCACTAGGTCCTCGCCACGGCGCGGCTCTGCTTCCCTCGACAAGCAGGAGCCCCTCATGCGTACTCATGCAATTCCCGCGTCCCGCTGGCAGGCGGCCGCGCTGGCAGGCGTTCTGAGCACGGTCCTGGCGTGCTCGGCCCAGGCCCAGCCCCAGCCCCGGCAGTCCACGCCTCTGTATCCTTCCACCGATTCGTCGGGCAATCCCAAGCCCTCGATGCGCCTGGTGTCCGAAACCCCGGTCCAGGCGCCCGCGGCCGCCCCGGCCATCCAGGTGGCTCCGATGACAGAAGCCGAGCTGCGCGATGCCGCCGTCGACGCCTACATCTACGCCTATCCGCTCGTGTTGATGGAGATGACGCGTCGCGCGTCCACCAATGTGCAGTCGCCGCTGGCCGGCCGCGCGCCGATGAACCAGTTCGGTCATCGCACCGCCTATCCCGATCCGCGCGCCAACGACGTGGCCTGGCCCAGCACCGACGCGCTGTACTCGAGCCTGTGGTACGACGTGAGCCGCGAGCCGCTGATCGTGCAGGTGCCGGCCGCCGGGCAGCGCTACTACATGCTCTCGCTGTACGACATGTGGGCCGACATGTACGCCGCCCGGGGCACGCGCACCACCGGCAACGTCGCCCAGACCTTCGCCATCGTCGGCCCCTCGTGGGTCGGCACGCTGCCGCCCGGCGTGGACACCGTGCGCAGCCCCACCAGCCAGGGCTGGATGATCGGCCGCGTGCATACGCCGACCGCCGGCGACTACCAGGCCGTCAACCAGTTCCAGGCGGGCCTGACGGCGCTGCCGCTCAGCTACTGGGGCAAGGGCAATACCGCCGCGCCCGCCGGCCAGGTGAATCCGGCCTGGGAAGGCCAGGGCACGCCCGCCGAGCAGGTCGCCGCGATGGACGCCGCCAGCTTTTTCACGCTGTTCAATGAGCTGGTGCGCCTGAACCCGCCGCATGCCAACGACTACCCGATGCTCGACCGCCTGCGCCGCCTGGGCTTCGGCCGTCCGCAGCCGTTCTCGTTCGGCGGGCTCGAGCCCGCCGTGCAGCAGGCGCTGACCGAGGCCAAGCCCATCGCCGGCCGCCGTATCGCCGACGGCGTGCACTCGCTGGGCGAGCAGGTCAACGGCTGGACCATCGTGCGCAACGGCATCGGCACCTATGGCACGGACTACACGCGCCGCGCCGCCGTGGCCTATGCCGGCCTGGGCGCCAGCACGCCCGAGGAAGTGCTGTATCCCGTCACGGGCATCGACGATGAAGGCGAGCTGCTGGACAGCGGCGAGGACTACGTGCTGCGGTTCGAGAAGGGCCAGCTGCCGCCGGTCGACGCGTACTGGACGCTGATCCTGTACGACGCCCGCCCCGGCTTCGCGCAGAACCAGCTGGGCCGCTACGCGCTCAGCAGCACCGACAAGCTGGTGTACAACCAGGACGGTTCGCTCGAGATCTACATCCAGCGCGATCCGCCGTCGACCGAGAAGCAGCCCAACTGGCTGCCCGCTCCGCGGCAGGGCAACTTCATGCTGAACATGCGGCTGTATTCCCCGCGCAACACGGCGCTGGACGGCCAGTGGGCCCCGCCGCCGGTGCGCGAGGACTGACTTCGAACAGGGCGGCGCCAGCCGCCTGTGCAGCCGGATCCGGCGGCGCGAGCCGCCCTTGCGGCCCGCGCTTCAGAAGCGTTTACAGGCCGGTTGCCGGTCCGCCCGTGAGGCAGGCTGACAACCGGCTTTCAATTTGCCGCCACTGTCCGAAACAAGCTATACTTCGCGGGTTTGACGCTTGCGGAAAAAGCAAGGGGAGACGCCCACGGGGGTGGGGATCGAACGGGTGAGGATCGAACGGGTGAGGATCGAACTCGGGGATCAAGCCTCGGTATCGCACCTCGTCGCCTCGGGACTCAACCCCACCGCAATGGGGTAGGGCAAGGAAATCAGCCTGCCCTGGTTGGGCCTGAGGGGGCAGCTTCGTGCAAAAGAGTCTGGTTCTAACCGATGCCGATCGTTCGGCGCTCAATGCACGGGCGTGTCGGGAAATTCTCTTGGTTCTGGCCGCTCAAGCGGTGATGGGACTCGCAGCGGCGACGATAGCGGGGATATTTGCGGGGGCGGCTGCGGGGCTGTCGGCTTTACTCGGGGCGGGGGCCTATCTGGTACCCAATGCGCTGTTCGCGCTGCGCCTGCTGGTGAATGTCGCCAAGTCCGCACGCAGCAACCCTTTCGCCTTCCTCTTCGGTGAGTTGATCAAGCTGTTCGCAACGGCGTTGTTGCTGGGGCTCATGTCCTGGCTGGCGCGCGAGTGGCTGGTCTGGCCGGCGGTGCTGCTGGGCCTGATCCTCACGCTGAAGGGCTATCTCCTGCTGCTGTCGTTGCGCAAGCTGTCATAGCAGTATTTAACAATCGTGGTCAGTCCGGGCCGCCAGTCCGGAAAGCACAGCAAAAGGGTGGGTTTCACATGGCTGCAGCCAGCGGCGCGTCGCCTCAGTCCGAGTACATCCAGCACCATCTGGTGCACTTCAACAATCTTGGCGAGAAGCAGACTGCCATCGCCCAGTTCGAAGTCATCAACTACGACTCGCTGTTCTGGTCCATCCTCATGGGCCTCATCGTTGTGTTCTTCCTGTGGTCGGCCGCGCGCCGCGCCACCGCCGGCGTGCCGGGCCGCTTCCAGGCCTTCGTCGAGATGATCGTCGACATGGTCGACGACCAGGCCAAGGGCATCGTGCACAACGCCAAGAGCCGCCTGTTCGTGGCCCCGCTGGCCCTCACGGTGTTCCTCTGGATCATCCTGATGAACGCGCTCGACCTGCTGCCGGTCGACCTGCTGCCGTCCATCTGGCGCCTCACCGGCCTGGGCGCCGAGCACGGCGATCCGCTGTACTACCACCGCGTGCTTCCCACCGCCGACCTGAACGTGCCCATGGGCATGTCGCTGGGCGTGCTGCTGCTGATGTTCTACTACGGCATCAAGATCAAGCACCCGGGCGGCTTCGTCAAAGAACTCTTCACCGCGCCGTTCCACGCGCACGGCTTCGCCGCGCTGCTGCTGGCTCCGTTCAACGTGCTGCTCAACCTCATCGAGTACGCGGCCAAGTCCGTGTCGCTGGGCATGCGGTTGTTCGGCAACATGTTCGCCGGCGAACTGGTGTTCATGCTGATCGCCCTGCTGGGCGGCGCCTGGACCGGCTTCAACGGCACCAGCATCGGGCTGGGCATCGGCCACGTGCTGGCCGGTTCGATCTGGGCGATCTTCCACATCCTTATCGTGCTGCTGCAGGCATTCATCTTCATGATGCTGACGCTGGTGTACATCGGTCAGGCGCACGAAGGCCACTGATTTTTCCGGTTCCTCTGGCGCGTGTCTCGCGGCACGCGCCGGATCGCAAGAGTTTCTTGCATTCAAGCAGTCCCCGTTTTCCAACAATTTGACTTCAGATTTCTAACCAAGGAGTTGTCATGACCAACGTCGCTTTCGTTGCTCTCGCTTGCGGTCTCATCATCGGTCTGGGCGCCATCGGCGCTTGCATCGGTATCGCACTGATGGGCGGCAAGTACCTGGAAGCTTCGGCTCGTCAGCCCGAACTGATGAACGCCCTGCAGACCAAGATGTTCCTGCTGGCCGGTCTGATCGACGCGGCGTTCCTGATCGGCGTGGGTATCGCCATGCTGTTCGCCTTCGCCAACCCGTTCGTCGGCTAAGGCGTCGTCCGCTGCCGTCGGCAGCGGGCTCTGACGCCGGTGTGGGTGCAGGCAACGGCGCCCGCGCCGGCAAAGTATCGAAAGCTCCGAGTCCGCCATGGGCGGACGGAGCGCAAGGTGTCTAAGGAACGACCGTGAATCTGAACGCGACGATCTTTTTCCAGATGCTCGTGTTCTTCGTTCTGGGCTGGTTCACGATGAAATTCGTGTGGCCTCCCCTGACGAAGGCGATGGACGAGCGCCGCCAGAAAATCGCCGATGGCCTGGCTGCTGCCGAGAAGGGCAAGGCCGATCTGGCCCAGGCCCAGGCGCGCGCCAGCCTCATCGAGGCTTCTGCCAAGTCCGAGAACCATGCCCGCATCGTCGAGGCCGAGAAGCAGGCTGCATCGCTGATCGAGCAAGCCCGTCGCGAAGCCGAGGCCGAGCGTGCCCGCATCGTGGCCCAGGCCGCCCAGGACGCTGCCCAGGAAGTGCAACGCGCACGCGATGCGCTGCGCGCCGACGTGGCCGCGCTGGCCGTCAAGGGCGCCGAGCAGATCCTCAAGCGCGAGGTCGATGCACGCGCCCACGCCGAGCTGCTCGACCAGCTCAAGGCCCAGCTTTGATCCGGGAAGGGATGATGACCCCCACGCTCACTATTCGTTCGCTGCCCTCCGACGGAGCTTCGGCCTCCTTCGGGCGGTCGCGCGGAGGCTGACATGGCTGAACTTTCCACTGTCGCCCGTCCGTACGCCGAGGCCCTGTTCGCCACGGCGCGCGACGACAAGGCCGGACTCGAAGGCTGGGCCGTCCTGGTAGACGAGCTGGCCCAGGTCGCCGGCAACCCCGACGTGCGCGAAGCCATGGCCGATCCGCGCCTGGGCGACGCCCAGCGCGTCGAGCTGTTCGCCGGCCTCGTCAAGACCAGCCTGCCGCAGGCCGCGCGCAATTTCATCGAACTGCTGGTCCAGAACGACCGGCTGCTGCTGCTGCCGATCATCTCCAGCCAGTTCATCGCGCTGAAGAATCGTCACGAAGGCACGGCGCAGGCGGATATCACCAGCGCGTTCGAACTCACCGAGGCCCAGGTCAAGGATCTGGTTGCCGCGCTCGAAGTCAAATTCGGTCTCAAGCTGCGTCCGCACGTCACCGTCGATCCCTCGCTGATCGGCGGCGTGCGCGTGGCCGTCGCAGACCAGGTGCTCGATACTTCCGTACAAGCCCAGCTGGCCCGCATGCGCGACAAGCTGGCCGCCTGACGCAGGCCGGCACGCCAGACCAAACAGGATTCCAGGAGTCAATATGCAACTCAATCCCTCCGAGATCAGCGAACTGCTCAAGAGCCGCATCGAGGGCCTGGGCGCTTCGACCGACGTACGCACTCAAGGCACCGTCGTGTCCGTCACCGACGGCATCACCCGCATCCACGGCCTGTCCGACGTGATGCAGGGCGAAATGCTCGAGTTCCCCAACAACGTGTTCGGCCTGGCCCTGAACCTCGAGCGCGACTCCGTCGGCGCCGTGATCCTGGGCGACTACACGGGCGTGTCCGAAGGCGACTCGGTGAAGACCACCGGCCGCATTCTCGAAGTGCCCGTCGGCCCCGAACTGCGTGGCCGCGTGGTCAACACGCTGGGCGACCCGATCGACGGCAAGGGCCCGATCAACGCCAAGCAGACCGACATCATCGAGAAGGTCGCCCCGGGCGTGATCGCCCGCCGCTCCGTGTCGCAGCCGCTGCAGACCGGCGTCAAGGCCATCGACTCCATGGTGCCGATCGGCCGTGGCCAGCGCGAGCTGATCATCGGCGACCGCCAGACCGGCAAGACCGCCGTGGCCGTCGACACCATCATCAGCCAGAAGGGCAAGGGCGTCACCTGCGTGTACGTCGCCATCGGCCAGAAGGCGTCCACCATCAACAACGTGGTGCGCAAGCTCGAAGAGCACGGCGCGCTCGAGTTCACCATCGTCGTGGCCGCTTCGGCCTCCGACTCGGCCGCCATGCAGTACCTGGCCGCCTACGCCGGCTGCACGATGGGCGAATATTTCCGCGATCGCGGCGAAGACGCCCTGATCGTCTATGACGATCTGACCAAGCAGGCCTGGGCCTACCGCCAGGTCTCGCTGCTGCTGCGCCGTCCGCCGGGCCGCGAAGCCTACCCGGGCGACGTGTTCTACCTGCACTCGCGCCTGCTCGAACGTGCCGCTCGCGTGAACGAAGAGTACGTCGAGAAGTTCACCAACGGCGCCGTCAAGGGCAAGACCGGTTCGCTGACGGCCCTGCCGATCATCGAAACGCAAGCCGGCGACGTGTCCGCGTTCGTGCCGACCAACGTGATCTCGATCACCGACGGCCAGATCTTCCTGGAAACCGACCTGTTCAACGCCGGTGTGCGTCCCGCCATCAACGCCGGTATCTCGGTGTCGCGCGTGGGCGGCGCCGCCCAGACCAAGGTCGTCAAGAAGCTGTCCGGCGGTATCCGTACCGACCTGGCCCAGTACCGTGAACTGGCTGCGTTCGCGCAGTTCGCTTCCGACCTCGACGACGCCACCCGCCGCCAGCTCGAGCGCGGCAAGCGCGTGGTCGAACTGCTGAAGCAGCCGCAGTACCAGCCGCTGCAGGTCTGGGAACTGGCCGTGTCGCTGTTCGCCGTCAACAACGGCTACCTCGACGACGTGGACGTGCCGCAGATCCTGGCCTTCGAGAAGGGCCTGAAGGATCACCTGAAGGCCAAGCACGCCGACCTGATCCAGCGCATCGAGGACACGAAGGAACTGTCCAAGGACGACGAGGCCGCTCTGGTCGCCGCTGTCCAGGATTTCAAGAAGCACGGTGCTTTTTAAGGCAGGTCTGATCCGGCCGGCGGACGTGCATGCGTCCGCCGCCGCATAGGACGGAATAGCCCGGCTCAGCCGGCAAGGCCGATTCAACAGGAAAGCGCAATGCCCGGAATCAAGGAAATCCGAACCAAGATCAAGAGCGTGCAGAACACGCGCAAGATCACCAAGGCGATGGAAATGGTCGCCGCATCCAAGATGCGCAAGGCGCAGGACCGGATGCGCGCCGGCCGCCCGTACGCCACCAAGGTGCGCGAGATCGCGGCGCACCTGATGCAGGCCAACCCCGAGTACAGCCATCCGTACCTGGTCCATCGCGAGCCCAAGGCCGTGGGTGTGGTGCTCGTCACCACCGACAAGGGCCTGTGCGGCGGCCTGAACACCAACATCAGCCGCGTCACGCTGTCCAAGCTGAAGGAATTCCAGCAGCGCGGCGTGTCGGTGCAGACCACGGCGTTCGGCAACAAGGGGCTGGGCCTGTTGACGCGCGTCGGCGCCAAGCTGGTCTCGCACGAGGTGCACCTGGGCGACCAGCCCGACATGGGCCGCCTGCTGGGCGCCATCAAGGTGCAGCTGGACGACTACCTTGAAGGCCGCATCGACGCGCTGTACGTCGCGACCACGCGTTTCATCAACACGATGCGCCAGGAACCCGTGTTCCTTCGCCTGCTGCCTCTCGAAGACGGCCTGGAAGATCCTTTCATCCAGGGCGCCACCGACGAGAACCTGCAGATCAAGTCGGAATACAGCTGGGACTACATCTACGAGCCCGACGCCCGGAGCGTGATCGACGCGCTGTTGCAGCGCTACGTCGAAGGCCTGCTCTATCAGGCGGTGGCCGAGAACATGGCGTCCGAGCAGTCCGCCCGCATGGTCGCCATGAAGGCGGCGTCGGACAACGCCAAGAAGGTCATCGGTGAGCTGCAGCTGGTCTACAACAAGACCCGCCAGGCGGCGATCACCAAGGAAATTTCGGAAATCGTAGGGGGCGCGGCCGCCGTCTGAGGCAGGCCGCAACCCGTCACAAGCTATCAAGCAAGGAATCGACATGAGCAACGGAACCATCGTTCAGTGCATCGGCGCCGTGGTGGACATTCAGTTCCCCCGCGATCAGATGCCCAAGATCTACGAAGCGCTCAAGCTCGCCGACGAGGGTTCCTCGTTCGCCGAACCGGGCCTGACGTTCGAAGTCCAGCAGCAGCTGGGCGACGGCGTGGTCCGCACCATCGCGCTGGGCTCCAGCGACGGCCTGCGCCGCGGCATGAAGGTTGCAGGCACCGGCGCCGCCATTTCGGTGCCGGTCGGCGCCGGCACCCTGGGCCGCATCATGGACGTGCTGGGTCGTCCCATCGACGAAGCCGGCCCCATCGCCGCGGAAGAAACGCGCGCCATCCACCAGGCCGCCCCGGCCTTCGACGAGCTGTCGCCTTCGGTCGAACTGCTCGAAACCGGCATCAAGGTTATCGACCTGGTCTGCCCGTTTGCCAAGGGCGGCAAGGTGGGCCTGTTCGGCGGCGCCGGCGTGGGCAAGACCGTCAACATGATGGAACTGATCAACAACATCGCCAAGCAGCACAGCGGCCTGTCGGTGTTCGCCGGCGTGGGTGAGCGTACCCGCGAAGGCAACGACTTCTACCACGAAATGGAAGAGTCGAACGTTCTGGACAAGGTTGCGATGGTGTTCGGTCAGATGAACGAACCCCCGGGCAACCGCCTGCGCGTGGCGCTGACCGGCCTGACGATGGCCGAGAAGTTCCGCGACGAAGGCCGCGACATCCTGTTCTTCGTCGACAACATCTACCGCTACACGCTGGCCGGCACCGAAGTGTCCGCACTGCTGGGCCGTATGCCGTCGGCGGTGGGTTACCAGCCCACGCTGGCCGAAGAAATGGGCGTGCTGCAAGAGCGCATCACCTCGACGAAGACCGGCTCGATCACCTCGATCCAGGCCGTGTACGTGCCCGCGGACGACTTGACCGACCCCTCGCCCGCCACCACGTTCCAGCACTTGGACTCGACCGTGGTGCTGTCGCGCGACATCGCCGCGTTGGGTATCTATCCCGCCGTGGACCCGCTGGATTCCACCAGCCGCCAGCTCGACCCGCAAGTCGTGGGCGAAGAGCACTACCAGGTGGCCCGTGGCGTGCAGCAGACGCTGCAGCGCTACAAGGAACTGCGCGACATCATCGCGATTCTGGGCATGGACGAACTGTCGCCGGAAGACAAGCAGGCCGTGGCCCGCGCGCGCAAGATCCAGCGCTTCCTGTCGCAGCCGTTCCACGTCGCCGAAGTGTTCACCGGCTCGCCGGGCAAGTACGTGCCCCTGGCCGAAACCATCCGCGGCTTCAAGATGATCGTGAACGGCGAATGCGATTCGCTGCCCGAGCAGGCCTTCTACATGGTCGGTACCATCGACGAGGCCTTCGAAAAGGCCAAGAAGCTGCAATAAGCGCTGAGGGTAAGGCCCCCCCCTGCGCGCTGGCGCGCGCCCCCCAGGGGGCGGCACTGGCGGACCGGCAAAGCCGGATCCGCGGTGCCCTGGATCCGGGGACGGGTTCTTTCTTCGGCGAGTGTGGCGTATGCGCCATGAACAACTGATATAAGGATCCTACATGGCTATCCTGAAAGTGGACGTCGTCAGCGCGGAAGAAGCGATCTTCGCCGGTGAGGCGAAGTTCGTCACGCTGCCTGGCGAGTCCGGCGAACTGGGCATCCTGCCCGGCCACACGCCGCTGATCTCGCGCATCCGTCCGGGCACGGTCAAGATCGTGCGCCCGGACAACAGCGAAGAGACCATCTTCGTGGCCGGCGGCATTCTCGAAGTGCAGCCGGGTACCGTCACGGTGCTGGCCGACACGGCCATCCGTGCCGCCGACCTGGACGAAGCCCGTGCCGTGGCGGCGCGCGAAAAGGCCGAAGAGGCCCTGCGCAATGCCAAGGACAAGGCCGACATCGCCGTCGTCGAAGCCGAGCTGGCCATGCTGGCCGCCCAGGCCGTGGCCGCGCGCAAGCTGCGCCAGCCGTCCTCGCGTCATTGAGATCGACCCGGTGGGCATGAGCCCACCGGTCGCTTTCACGCGTCGTGGTCTGCGTAGAGGTTTCTACGCCTTCCCCTTACGTAGTTCCCGCAGTACGTGAACTACGAATATCCATCGGTTCGCGCGATACGTAATCTCTGTTCCTGACATCCGCTCCAGGAACAACGACATGCGCGAAATTCTCGAATGTGCCTTGCTGACCGCGCCTATGGTCGCGAACGGCATTCCCGCTTGGGCGCAGCCCGCCGGCCTGTCCAGCGACAGGCTGCGCGTGCAGGCTCATCATCTTGCCGATGGCGTCTCGCCAGGGGCCGATCCCGCTTCGCTCGTGGCGGCGGCTGCGCTGCACCTGCAACGATACGACGCCTGCCTGCTCGCAATAGAGCCTGGCTCGTTGTCCTGGGCGCGGCTCGCGCTGCTGCGCGCCAGGCCGGTGCTGCGCACGCCGTTGCTGGTGCTGGCACATGAGGTCAAGGCGCCCGCCCTGGCGGATCTGCTCGAACTGGGCGTGGCCGATTTCGTGCGTGCGCCGGTGTGTCCCGACGAGCTTCGCGCGCGCGTCATCCGAGCGGTCGCCCGCAAGGTGCAGGCGCCCCACGCGGACACGGGCTACGACGATCTGCCCGCGGGCGCAGCCATGGCGCACGCGGCCGTTCACGAGCCAGGTCTGTCATACTTGCGCGCCTCGGGCACGGGCTTGCCGGTGCAGTTCATCGGGGGCCGGCGCCGCATGTCGTCTGCCCGCATCGATCACGCCGTGCAGGCCATGCAAGTCGTCGCCCAGCCCGGCGAGCCCTTTCGCCAGGCCAAGGCGCGCGTGGTCGACGGCTTCGAACGCGAGTACCTGCAGCGGGCGCTCGAGCGTCATGGCGGCAATGTCGCCAGGGCAGCCCGCGCCTCGTGCAAGCATCGGCGCGCGTTCTGGGCGCTGATGCGCAAGCACCGCATCGAGGCGGCTCCCTACCGCGCGCGGCTAGCGGATGCCGCTTCCCCCGATTGAGCCGAACGCCTCGCCTCCGGGCAGTAAAATCATTGCTCCTGTTTTCAAAGGATCGCCGTGTCCGTCCCCGCCCTGAAGAACGACGTGTTCCTGCGCGCGTTGCTACGCCAGCCCGTGCCCTACACTCCGATCTGGCTCATGCGCCAGGCGGGACGCTATCTGCCCGAATACAACGCCACGCGCTCGCGCGCCGGTTCCTTCATGGCGCTGGCTCAAAGCCCCGAGTACGCCACTGAAGTTACACTGCAGCCCCTCGAGCGCTATCCGCTCGACGCGGCCATTCTGTTCTCCGACATCCTTACGGTGCCCCACGCCATGGGCCTGGGCCTCGACTTCGTCGCAGGCGAGGGGCCGCAGTTCGCGCGTCCCGTCCGCGACGAAGACGACGTGGCGCGTCTGTCGGTGCCCGACATGGACGCCCTGCGATACGTTTTCGACGCGGTTGCCAGCATCCGTCGCGCGCTGGACGGCAAGGTTCCGCTCATCGGCTTTGCCGGCAGCCCATGGACCATCGCCTGCTACATGGTCGAAGGTCGCGGCAGCAGCGATTACCGCCTGATCAAATCGATGCTGTATGCGCGTCCCGACCTGCTGCACCGCATCCTCGACATCAACGCGGAAGCCACGCGGCAGTACCTCAACGCGCAGATCGAAGCCGGCGCGCAGGCGGTCATGCTGTTCGACAGCTGGGGCGGCGTGCTGGCCGATGGCCTGTTCCAGCAGTTCTCGCTGGCGTACACACGCAAGGTGGTGGCCGGCTTGACGCGGCAGCGCGAGGGCCGGGCGATACCTGTCATCGTCTTCACCAAAGGCGGCGGTATGTGGCTCGAAGACATTGCCGCCTGTGGCTGCGATGCGGTCGGGCTCGACTGGACGGTCAACCTGGGCTCGGCGCGCCGTCGCGTGCAAGACGCCGTGGCATTGCAAGGCAACCTCGACCCCATGACCTTGTTCGGCGGCGGCCCCGCCATACGCGCCGAGGCGCGCCGGGCACTGGACGCCTTTGGCCAGGTGGCAGGCGGCGGCCACGTGTTCAATCTGGGCCACGGTATTTCGCAGCACACCCCGCCCGATGCGGTGTCCGAACTGGTCGACGAAGTTCACGCATACAGTCGCCGGTTCCACGCAAAGTAAGCGTCCGCTTTGCCTGCCATGCCCGACCCACGCCCGAGTTGTGCACAATATTTTGCCGGGCCGGGAAAACCCCCAAAACTTGCGGCGTATTCTATGAAAATTTCACAAGTCATTGAATTTTTTGTGGAAAACGAGAATTTGCCGAAATGCACCCAGTCATGGTAGCCACAACTCGTGCTTGACGTTAGTGCAGTGCGGCGTGTTTTCCCCAAAGTTATCCACAGACTGCGGGGCACAACTTTTTTCGGTGAAGCGGGCCAGCCGCTTAGCGCCAACATCCAGAATCCACTTTAAGTTTGTCCGTCGTCCCTGCCTCGAATCGTGTCCATGAACCAGCCGGCCAGCATTGAATCCAGCGCGGCTGCTAGCGCGGCGCCTGGCGCGGCTGCCGGCGCTGCCGGCTGGGTGCGTGTCGCGCTGGACGTGCCGCTGCCCGGCCCGTTCGATTACCGCTGCGCCGAGCCGATCGAGGTCGGCGTGCGCGTCATCGTGCCATTCGGGCGACGCAAGCTGGTGGGGGTCGTGGTCGCACTGCCGGCCGAGCCTGCCGTCGACGCGGCGCAGGTGCGCGACGTCGAGCAAGTGCTGCGCGACCTGCCGGCATTCCCCGATCCGTGGATGCGGCTGGCCCGATTCGCCGCCGACTACTACCAGCGTCCGTTGGGCGAGGTCATGCTGCCCGTGCTTCCGCCGCCGCTGCGCAAGCCCTCTGCCTACCAGGGCAAGCGTTCCGGCCTCGGTCCGGTGGCGCGCCGCGATGCCCGCAAGCCGCGCGTGGCCGGGGCGGCCGTCGTGCCCGACCAGGCTCCCGTGCTCAACGAAGAGCAGCAGGCCGCCGTGGACACCATTGCCGCGCTGCGTACATTCAAGCCGGTATTGCTGCATGGCGTCACCGGCAGCGGCAAGACCGAGGTCTACCTGCGCGCCGCGCAGCAGGTATTGGCGGCCGGACGGCAGGTATTGCTGCTGGTTCCGGAAATCAACCTCACGCCGCAACTCGAAGGGGCATTGCGCGCTCGCCTCGAAGCCGTCATCGGGCCGGACGCCCTCGTCGTGCTGCACAGCGCGCTGTCCGACGGCGAACGCGTGCACACCTGGGCGGCCGCGCAGCGAGGCCAGGCCCGCATGCTGCTGGGCACGCGCATGGCCATCTTCGCGCCCATGTCCGAACTGGGCCTCATCGTGGTCGACGAAGAGCACGATCCTTCCTACAAGCAACAGGAAGGGCTGCGCTATTCGGCACGCGACCTGGCGGTGTGGCGCGCGCGCGACCTGGACATCCCCGTGGTGCTGGGTTCGGCCACGCCGGCGCTCGAGTCCTGGCATCACGCCGAGCGGGGACGCTATCTGCGTCTTACCCTGGCCAATCGTGCGCGCGCCAGCAGCCTTCCAAAGGTGCGCCTGGTGGATACGCGCCGGCTTGCGATGCGCCAGGGCCTGTCGCCGCAACTGATCGACGCCATCGGGCAGCGCATCGAACGCGGCGAGCAGGCGCTGGTCTTCCTCAATCGCCGCGGCTACGCGCCGGTGCTGCATTGCAATTCGTGCGCATGGGTCAGCCATTGTCCCCGCTGTTCCGCATTCACGGTGCTGCATCGAGGCTCCGGCGCGGGCGGCTATCGGCTGAACTGCCATCACTGCGGCTATCAGGCCACGGTGCCGCGCGCCTGCCCCGAATGCGGCGACCAAGACCTCATGCCCATGGGGCGGGGCACGCAGCGTGTCGAGGAACACCTGGCCGAGCTGTTCCCCCAGGCGCGCATCTCCCGCATCGATGCCGACAGCACGCGGCGCAAAGGCAGCGCGCAGGCGTTGTTTGCCGCCGTACACGCCGGCGAGGTCGACATCCTGGTAGGCACGCAGATGGTCTCCAAGGGCCACGACTTCGCGCGTCTGGGCTTGGTGGGCGTGCTCAACGCCGACTCCATGCTGTTCGCGCAGGACTTCCGCGCCCCCGAGCGCCTGTTCGCGCAACTGATGCAAGTGGCCGGCCGGGCAGGCCGCCATACCGCCGGCGGCGAGGTCATCATCCAGACCGGTTATCCCGAGCAGCCGGTCTACCAGGCGCTGCTGCGGCACGATTATCCGGGCTTCGCGCGCCACGCGCTCGAAGAGCGCGAGGCCACCGGCCTGCCGCCCTTTGCCTACCAGGCGCTGCTTACGGCCGAGGCACGCGAACTGGCGCAGGCGCTGGCCTTTCTGCAGCGCGCCCGCGACATCGCCGACGAGGCCGGCCTGCCTGCGCTGGACGCCGTGACGCGGTACGATCCGGTTCCATTGCGCGTGGTCCGCGTGGCCCACGTCGAACGCGCCCAGCTGCTGGTCGAAAGCACCAGTCGCCCGGCGCTGCAGGCCTTTCTGCCCGCATGGTCCGCATGGCTGCCGCATCTGGCGGCCGACTCTCGCGTGCGTTGGCAGCTCGAAGTCGATCCCCTCGAGATATAACCGCCGTCTCATCCCATCGAAGACGATGTCCTTCCCTCAGTCATCCGTACCGGCCGGCCTGAACCCTGCGCAAAGGGAAGCGGTGCTGTACCTCGACGGTCCATGCCTGGTGCTGGCCGGCGCCGGCAGCGGCAAGACGCGCGTCATCACCCAGAAGATCGCCTATCTGCTGCGCGACTGCGGCTACATGGGCCGCAACGTGGTCGCGCTCACCTTTACCAACAAGGCCGCGCGCGAGATGGCCGAGCGCGTGAAGACACTGGTCGATCCCAAGCTGGCCAAGGGCCTCACCATCAGCACTTTCCACGCGCTGGGGGTGCGCTTCCTGCGCGAAGAGGCCACCAATGCGGGCCTGAAGCCCAACTTCTCCATCCTCGACGCCGACGATGCGATGGGCATCATCCAAGACCTGATGGCCACCACGGACAAGGGCCGCCTGCGCGAGGTGCAGTCCATCATCTCGTTGTGGAAGAACGCGCTGCTGGATCCCGAGGCCGCCTCGCGCGTTGCGGGCACGCCCAGCGAAGTCGAGGCCGTCACGGTGTATCGCAGCTATGCGGCCACGCTGGCGGCCTACCAGGCGGTCGACTTCGACGACCTCATCCGCATACCGGCCGAGATGCTGGCCAGCAACGGGCAGGTGCGCCAACGCTGGCAGAACCGGGTGCGCTACCTGCTGGTGGACGAGTACCAGGACACCAACGTGTGCCAGTACCGTCTGGTGCAGCTGCTTACCGGCGACCGCGCCATGTTCACCGCGGTGGGCGATGACGACCAGGCCATCTATGCCTGGCGCGGCGCCACCATCGAGAATCTGGCCAAGCTCACCACCGACTATCCCAATCTCAAGCTGATCAAGCTCGAGCAGAACTATCGCTCGGTGCAGCGCATCCTGGCGGCCGCCAACAGCGTCATCGAGCGCAATCCCAAGCTGTTCGAGAAGAAGCTGTGGTCGGACCTGGGCTGGGGCGAACCGATCGTCATCTCGCCCATGGACGGCGATGAGCACGAGGCCGAGTCCATCGCCATGAAGATCTCGGCCGCGCGCTTCGAGCGCCAGGCCCAGTGGAAAGACTTCGCCATTCTCTACCGCAGCAATCACCAGGCGCGCGTGCTCGAACAGGGGCTGCGCAACCTGAAGATTCCATACACCATCTCGGGCGGGCAGAGCTTCTTCGACAAGGCCGAGATCCGCGACGTACTGGCCTATCTGCGCCTCATTGCCAACGACGACGACGATCCCGCATTCATCCGCGCCGCCACCACGCCCAAGCGCGGCATCGGCCAAAGCACCTTGCAGACGCTGGGCCAGTATGCGGCACAGCGACAGATTTCAATGCTGGCCGCGGTAGACGACATCGCCCTCGATACGTTGCTGGCGCCGCGCCAGCTCGAGCCTTTGCGCACCTTCGCCGCCTTCATCCGTCGCATCCAGCCGCGCGCCGGCCGCGGCGCCGTCACCGTCGCAGAGGCGCGCAGGCCCGACCCGGCCGGCGCGCTTCTCGAAGAGCTGCTTGGCGCCATCCAGTACGAGCGCTACCTGTACGACACGCTGGATGAGAAGCCCGCGCAGACACGCTGGCAGAACGTGCTGGAACTCACGGGCTGGCTCAAGCGCAAAGCGGAAGAAGACGACATGACGCTGGTCGACCTGGTGCAGCACGTGGCGTTGGTCACCATGCTCGAACGCGGCGAGGACGAAGAACCCGACGCGGTGAAGCTCTCCACCCTGCACGCTTCGAAGGGGCTGGAATATCCGCACGTCTACCTGGCGGGGGTCGAGGAAGGCCTGCTGCCGCATCTGGGCAAGGAAGACGACGACACCGGCGATCCCGAGCGCGTCGCTGAAACCCTGGCCGTGCGCATCCAGGAAGAGCGCCGTCTCATGTACGTCGGCATCACGCGCGCCCAGCGCAGCCTGAATCTCAGCTGGTGCCGCCGACGCCGGCGTGCGCGCGAAGACCGTGTCTGCGAGCCTTCGCGGTTCATCGAAGAAATGGGGCTGGAACAAGCCGTGCCGCAGGAAGACGAAACCACCCGCGCCATGAGCCCGAAAGAGCGGCTTGGCATGCTGAAAGCCCTGCTGAAGAAATCGTAGCGATCCACCGGCCTTGCTCCGTGGGCAGGCAGCGGCCGCTATTGCGCTGACTATTAACATGTTAAATAATTGGCATGTTGTCGGCCCTACCCGCCGGGCAGGCCTTTATTCTTCTGGCCCCTGTTTGTCCATGTCCTTCAGCGAAACTCGATCATTCCACTCCGGTCCGCGCGAGCGCGTCGTCGCGGGAATGAGCGCCGGCTGGTTGCCCCACCCCGAGCTTCACGTCGACGAGGCCGCCGCCAGCGAGGCGCTGGCACGCTTCGGCCTGCGCTACGTGCGTCTTTTCCCGTGCGAGGGCATGGGAGACGGCTGCGGCATGGTGGTGGAAGCCGGCCCCACGACGTCGTTGCAGACCCTGTACGAGGCGGAGCTCAGCCTGTCGTCCTGTCTAGGCGTCGATGTGCAGTTGACGACGACCGGGGTGAACGGCGTCAATCCTCTGGCAGCCCCGTATCCGCCCCTGATTCCCGGCATGTGCCTGATGCACCCGCGCGACGAGATGCAGGAGCCGGCCCGCAGAATCTTCGCGGCCATCGAACGCATCCAGCGCTATGTGGCCCAGACCGACGCCGAGGCGTTCCTGGCCGATTCGCTGGTGCAGGACGCCGTACTGCAGAACCTGCGCGCGCTGGGCATGGCCATTCTCGACATCACCGACATCCCCGGCGTGCACGAGGCGTTTCCCGAGGTGGAACCCTGGTTCCACATCCTCGTGCAGGCCGTGGCGCCGGACAGCATCGATTGGCATGTGCTGTGGAACACCATCCACCAGGACCTGCCGCGCATCGGGCTCGAGGTCGAAACCCTGCTGCGGGCATTGGCGGACGAGGCGGTGCCCGCCGGTGCGTGAGTAGAACCGCATTGCGGTGAAGCCGTCCTGCGCGACGCGCGGTCCCGATCGTACACGGCCCACGCAGGCCCGACTCGGCCGCAACGCGGCCCGGTCTTGCGCTGCCCCGCCGTACCCGACCCGACCGCCCTTCAGGCCAGTTCGCGCAGCAGCAGGCTCCAGAACTTCACCCGCATCTCCAGCGTCGAAATCAGAATGTGTTCGTGCAGCGTGTGCGCGCCGTCGCCATCGGCGCCCAGGCCGTCCAGCGTGGGCACGCCCATGGCCGACGTGAAGTTGGCGTCGCTGCCGCCACCGGTCATCGGCGCGTCGTCGAGCACGAACCCCGCCTCGCGCGCATAGCCGCGCGCCAGCTCCAGCAGCGCGGTCACCGCGGCGTCCTTCACCATGGGCGGGCGGTTCAGTTCCACGTCGATGTCCAATTCGACATCCGGTCCCACCGCGCACAGCTGGCGCATGCGGCGCAGCACGTCCTCGGCCGCGCCCATGTCCGGCACGCGGAAGTCCACCACGCACCGGCACTGCGCCGGCACGGTGTTGGTGGCGGTGCCGCCGCTGATGGTGCCCACGCTGACGGTCACGCCGCGCTCGTAGTCGGTCATCGCCTCCAGCGCCAGCACCTGGTGCGCCATTTCTCGGATCGCGCTGCGCCCCAGCTGGTGCTGCACGCCGGCATGCGCGGGTCGGCCCTTCACGCCCAGGCGCAGCATGCCCGTGCCCTTGCGCGCCGTCACGCACTTGCCGCCGTTCGCGCGCGCCGGCTCGCACACCAGCCCGTACCTGGCGTTGCGCGCGAAGCGCTCGATGTGCTGGCGCGAGGCATGGCTGCCGGTCTCTTCGTCGGGCACCATGAGAAAGTCGATGGGCAGCCGCGTGGCGCCCGGCTCGGCCAGGCCCGTCATGGCCGACAGGACCAGATAGATGCCGGCCTTCATGTCGTAGCCCCCTGGGCCGTACAGCTTGTCGCCTTCGATGCGGATCGGGTTGTCGTCCAGCGTGCCGATGGGATGCACCGTATCCAGGTGCGCCAGCACCAGGATGCCGGGGCGTGTGTCGCCCTCGGCGCGGTTAGTGGCGTACAGCAGGGGGCCCGTGCGCTCGCCCAGCGGCGTCACGTCCACGCGCAGGCCCAGTGCGCGCGCATGCGTGGCGACGATGTCCGCCATGGCCGCCACGCCGGCGGGCGAGTTCGTCGGCGATTCGCAGCGCATCCAGGCCTGGATGCCGGCAACCAGTTGATCGGTATCGGGTAGCGTGTTCATGGCGGATCCGGGCTGGGACGAGGAATCGGTGTGAAGACGATGCGCGTCAGGCGGCGGGACGGCCGGCCAGGCGGGCCAGCGCGGCCTCGTCCGGCATGCCCCCGTCGAACCACAGGCTGGCGCAGACCGCCGACATGGCGCGGCCGTCATGCCCGATGCCCGGCACGCTCTGCAGCGTCCAGTTGCACGGCACGCCGCGCCGCGCCGCCTCGGCGCGCCCGGCCTCCAGGTAGTGGTGCGCCCGCGCATAGCGGTGCGGCCCCTGGCGCAGCGCGGCCTCGTCCGACGGCAGGTACGGACCTTCCGTGGCGATGTCCTGGTCCCCTGCCAGGATCAGCAGGGGATAGGACAGCAGGCGTTCGACGTGGCCGTCGCTCAATCCGACTCCGCCCAGCCCCTCGGGGAAAGGCAGGTCCAGCGTGGGCAGGGTGTACCAGCCGGGATTGCCGATGGCTACCGCGTGGAAGGGCGCATGCGACTGGCTGCTCATCAGCCGGTGCACGAACTGGCCGCCTCCGGCGTGGCCGAACAGATAGACCCGTTCGCAGTCGCTGACGCCGGCGGCGCGTATGTCGGCCAGCACGCGGGCCGGCAGCGCGTAGGTCCAGCCATCCACGTGGCGCGGATTGCCGCCGGGACTGAAGACGCGGCCGTTGTTGTAGCTTTCCACGCCGGGCCAGATCGTTTCGGAGAAAGTCGGCGCGACGATGAGCAGCTTGTGGCGATCGGCGACGTCGATCCAGTAGTCGCGGTACTCGTCGCCGTTGCGCAGCACGCCATGCTGAACGATCACGACGGGCCGGTCCGGCGTGTAGCCGTACGAGCGATAGGTGTGTAGCGTGAAGGGGCGGTCCGAGTTGCGGTCTTCGTCCACGTAGGCGATGGCGTTGCGGCCGGCATGGCCCAATTCCATCGCGATGCGGTCGGCGTTGGAGAGATCCAGGGGCTTCATGGTCTTTTCGCACGGAGCGGATGGTTTGCCGGTCGGGCAAACGCCACCTGCGCGGTATGAGTGTTGATGGAAGATGGCGAGAGTGTACCGGTCCGCGCAAGCGGCGGGTACGCGGGCGCGCGGCTGTGTACGGCGAATGCGGACCGGCCCGCGTCAGGCGATGGCGCGCGCCAGCCGCACTACCGTGACGCCGGGACGCGGACTGCCCAGTGAGGGCATGACGAGCACGCAGTTGTCGTAAGGCGTGACGACGGCCTCGTCATCGTTCCAGCCGATCAGCGTGCCGGCCGTGGGCAGGCATTCCAGGCCCTGCCAGGGTTGGCTGAAGCGGAAGTTCTCATTCTTGCGCGCGATGGCGTGCGTCACTTCCAGGGCCTGCCGCGAGGGGGCGTCGGGCGCGAACCACTTCGAGGGCAGGTCCTCGCGCTCCAAGGCGCCCGAGGCTGCCAGGAAACGCGCCATCTGGTCGATGGCGACGTCGCGCGATTCGGGCGCACCATGGAATCCGCACTCGATCAACAGCGAACGCGTGCCGTTGTCGTCGGGCTCGGCGAAACGGCCGTAGTCGCGCATGCGCACGCCGGCCGCATGGCCGGCGTCGGCGATGATCCTGGAAGGCGTGCCCAATTGAAGGCCCAACTCGATATTGCGCGGCAGCAGTCCCGTCAGCTGTAGCGGCACGTCGGAGTTGCTCATCGAGTGTATGTCCAGCAGCCAGTCCGCCTGTTCGACCCACGGGCGCAACTGGATGGCGCGGCGGCGTTCGTGCGTGCAAGGGTCGGCCAGCTTGTCCTCGCTCCAGACGCGGTTCATGTCCTCTTCCACCATGCGCGAGCGAGCGTAGTGGGCGGGATCGAAGCGGTCGAATGCGGCCAGGTTGCAGAAAGCCAGCGTCAGCGCGCCGCGGCGCGGCCGCAGGCCGCTTGCCAGGAAGGTCTTCAGCGCCCATGCGCCGCACAGCTCATTGCCATGGACCAGCGCGGTGATCAGCACGCGCCGGCCCGGCGCGCCGGAATCGAAGTGCCACACTCCCTCGGTGCCGGTGTTGCCCGCCCGTTCGGCATGCAGGTCGGGACAGGGAAGTTCGAAAGCGCGCTGCGGGATGTTCGACATGGCGGCTCCGGGCGGCGGCGTCGTCGGGCGGCTGCCGGACGGTAGGCGGCACGGTTGGGAATGGTGGTGCGGCCTATTCTAGGTGGCCGCGGGCGCGCGCCACAAATCGACTGCGGCGGCGCGGGTCGTCGTTGCAAGCCGCGGGTACGGCAGTTGCTATACAGTCCCCGGCGCGGCATGCGCGGTTGTCAGCCGTTCGGACGAAGCGTTCTCCGCGCCTGTTCAGCGACTCGAACCGAAAGGAGGGACCATGCGCTCGATCCTGCTATGGCTGCTTGGCGTACCCATTCCCATCATCATCCTGATCGCCTTGTTCTGGCACTGATACCGGTCTACTCGCGCATACGCAAAGGAACGCTCCGGGCGGAATTTCCAGCTCCAGCGACGAGGCTTGCATCTCCACGCCCGGATGAGGTGCGAAAGGACCATTCGAGGTACTGCTGCCATGACCGACTTCGATGCTCTCTACTCGCGCACTTCCGATCCGTGGGGACTGCGCACCACGTGGTACGAACGGCGCAAGCTGGACGTGCTGATGGCTTGCCTGCCGCGCGAACGGTATCGCCATGCGCTGGACCTGGGCTGCGGCGAAGGCGAGGCGGCAAGGCGCCTGGCCGATCGCTGCGATGCCGTGCGCGCGGTGGACGGTTCGGCGACGGCGATCGCCCGTTGCAAGCAGTGGGCCAGTCAGGCCGGTGCCACGCATGTAACGGCCGAAGTGCTGCAGTTGCCGGGCGAATGGCCCGTCGGCATGGACGTCGCAGCCGATCTGGTGGTGGTGTCCGAAGTGGCCTACTACCTGGATGACCCGGATCTGGATCTTTTCCTCGAGCGCTGCGCGGCCTCGCTGGCGCCCGGGGGAGACTGGGTGATGTGCCACTTCAAGGACGCATTCGACGACAGCCTGCAGCAGGTCGGCCACATTCACGGACTGGTAGACGCAGGCGGGCAGGTCGTCCGTCTTGCGGCGCACGACGACGAGCGCTTCCGTCTCGACGTGTGGCGCAAGCCCGGAAGGAAAGCATCTTGATCGGCGTCGGAATGGCACGCGCCGCGGGGGGGCGGCGCACCTGCTGACCTGGGGCGCACGCCGACACCATGGTGTCCGACGCCTGGCTGGTCCATCAACTGGCCCTGCAGCGCTACGGCGTTGCGGCGGGAGTGGAATGTCGGGGAGGCGTCCGGAGGCCCGATGCCCGGGCCCGAATGCCTGGAGACGTAAAGGGTGGCCTTGCGACGCGAACGGGCTTCAGATGGACAAACGCCCCACGGCTTCGATATCGAGTAGCCATAGGGCGCTTGCGATGCTGCGCGGTCGCGTCCGAGCAATGCTGCGCGGGGACGCGGTCCGGGCACGAATGGGCCGTGCCCGATGCCGCCAAGAGGCGTTGCCGAGGGGGCGGGAGATCGGTCGCCGGCCCGGCGCACGCCTCAGCGGTTTACCACTGAGAACCGGTGAAGCGGGCGTTTTGGGCGCGGGCGCGGTTCATCGATTCTTGGACTTCGTCTACGAAGGCGAACAGATTGCCGATCGCGCGGGCGATACCCGAGACGGCCGACTTCAGCACGTTCGCGGGGCGCAGGGACGAAGGGTTTTCCATTGCGCCGCGCAGCAGTTCACGTTCCAGCGCGTCGGTCAGACGGACATTGGTCGTGTTCAGGCTCAGGTCGCTCATGGTGGACTCCAGTTGGTCTATCAGTGGAATCCATTATAGGGAATACCCTATGTGCACCGCAACAAGAATTTTAGGGAAAACCCTAGAATGTTGCTAACGCGCAAAAGAAGGCCCGTCTCCGTCGGGTTTTTATAAAGGGGCCGCACCATCGAGGCCCGCTTTCACGGCGCGGCGTTCCGGATGCGCCGAGCGGCGTCCGCCAGTTCGCCGGCCGTCATTCCGATGGGTCCGATGCCAGCCGCGGCTAGGGCGTCCGCCGCGGCGCCGTGCAGCCACACGGCGCCGGGCACGGCCTGGTCCAGAGGAATGCCCTGCGCGATCAGGCTGCCCACGATGCCGGCCAGCACGTCGCCGGTTCCGGCAGTGGCAAGACCGGGATTACCGGTGGCGTTGACCAGGCAGGGGCCGTCCGGCGCGCACACTACCGTGCCCGCGCCTTTCAGGACGGCCCAGGCGCCATACCGGTCGGCGAGGGCGCGCGCCGCCGCCGGGCGGTCGGCCTGGACCTGCGCGGTGGGGCAGTCCAGCAAGCGCGCCGCTTCGGCGGGATGCGGCGTCAACACCACCGGGGCGGGACCCCATTCCGGCTGTACCTGGCCATGCGCCAGCAGATTGAGGGCATCGGCGTCCAGCACCATGGGGACGTCGCCCCGTTGCGCGAACAGCCGGGCCAGCAGACGGTGCGCCAATGCCGCCGTGCCGAGTCCGCAGCCGGCCACCCAGGTGGTGATGCCCACGCTGGCATCCGCCAGCAGGCCATGCGCGTCGCGCAGCATCAGTTCCGGCTGCACCGGGTCGCACGGCATCGGCGCGGCGTCCTGCGCAAAGCCGATCAGCACCTTGCCCGCACCCGTACGCAGCGCCGCCCGCGCCGCCAGCAGCGCCGCGCCCGCCATGCCGGGGCCGCCGCCCAGTACTGCCAGCGTGCCGTAAGTGCCCTTGTGCGACTCCGGTGCGCGCGGGGCAAACAGGGCAGGCAGGTGCTCGCGCAGAATGGGTCGAGTGTTCATAGGTTGAGAGGCGGGCAGGCCGGCGAGGGCCGATGCCACTATAGTGCCCGAAAAGCTTACGCAAACGAGGAGACCAGCAATGCTCAATCCCGAACTCGATCACTACGCCCACTACCAGTCGCTGAAGCTGCGCCGCCATCCGCATGGGGTGCTGGAAGTCATCATGGGGTCGCCGCAGCATCAACCCGGCCGGCTTTCCACCGCCGATGACCGCATGCATCGCGAACTGGCCGACATCTGGCGCGACATCGATACCGATCCCGACACGCGCGCCGTGGTGCTGCGAGGCGAAGGCAAGGGCTTTTCCGGCGGCGGCGACCTGGACCTCGTCGAGCAGATGGCCGATGACTTCGAGGTGCGCGCGCGCGTGTGGCGCGAGGCGCGCGACCTGGTCTACAACGTGATCAACTGCGGCAAGCCGGTGGTCTCGGCCATGCATGGCGCGGCCGTGGGCGCGGGCCTGGTGGCGGGCCTGCTGGCCGACGTGTCCATTGCCGCGCGCGACGCGCGCATCATCGACGGCCACACCCGCCTGGGCGTTGCGGCAGGCGATCACGCCGCCATCGTGTGGCCGCTGTTGTGCGGCATGGCCAAGGCCAAGTACTACCTGCTGCTGTGCGAGACCGTCAGCGGCGAGGAGGCCGAGCGCATCGGCCTGGTATCGCTGTGCGTGGACGAGGCGGACCTGCTGCCGCGGGCCTTCGAGGTTGCCACGCGTCTTGCCACCGGTTCGCAGACTGCCATCCGCTGGACCAAGTACGCGCTGAACAACTGGCTGCGCCTGGCCGGGCCCAGCTTCGACGCGTCGCTGGCGCTGGAATTCATGGGCTTCTCGGGGCCGGACGTGCGCGAGGGGCTCAGTTCCCTGCGCGAGCGGCGCGCGCCGAATTTCTCGTCGGGCGCGCCGTTCTGAGGCGTGGCTGGCGCGTGCGCGTCGTCGCCGGCGCTACGCGGCCGCGCAAGTGCGGCCGCCGGTGTGCGGGCTCGCGCGCACATCATGCGGCCCACATCATGGATATCAAGGTTTCTTGAAGAACCGCGCGAACGCCTGCTGCGCCTCGGGCGAGGCCAGGCGCTTGCGGAACTGCTCCGCTTCGATGTCCAGTGTCTCATGCAGCGCCGGCCGGTCGGCGCGGCGCAGCAGCGCCTTGCTGACGCGCAGGGCCGCCGCCGGCTGCGCCGCCAACTGAGCCGCCGTGTCCTGCGCGGCCGCCAGAGCGCCACCGGCGGACACGACGCTGTTGACCAGGCCCGCTTCGCAGGCCTCGGGCGCGCCGATGGCGCGACCCAGCAACAGCCATTCCGCCGCCTTGCGCATCCCTGCCAGGCGCGGCATCAGCAGACTGGAGCCGCCTTCGGGACACAGCCCCAAGGCCACGAACGGCATGCGCAGCGTGGCGTCCTGCGCGGCGTGCACGAAGTCGCAGTGCTGTAGCAGCGTCACGCCGATGCCCACCGCGTGGCCTTCCACCGCGGCGATGACCGGCACATCCAGGTCGATCAGCGCGCGCAGAAAACCGATGGCGGCGCTGTCGCCGGCGGGCCGTCGGGCCTGCGCCTGGAAATCCCGCAGATCATTGCCCGCCGTGAACTGGCCGCCCGCGCCCGTCAGGATCACCGCCGCAAGTTCGGCGTCGTCCGCAGCCTGGCGCAGCTGCGCGGTCAGTTCGCCATAAGCGGCGTTGTCCAGCGCGTTGCGCCGCTCGGGGCGATTGATGGTCAGCGTGAGGACCGGGCCATCGCGATGGTGGTCGATGCCGTTCATGAGAGCGCGAAGTCCCCGCCGCCCAGCCGTGCGCGCGCGGCGGCGAACTCCGTGCGCAGGCGGGCGACGATGTCGGCCGCGGGCTGCACGCTGCCGATGGCGCCCACGCCCTGGCCCGCTCCCCAGATGTCCTTCCACGGCTTGACCCGCGAGCTGCCGAAGTTCGATGCGTCTTTCTCGGGGTCTGGCAGCGCCGCGGGATCCAGGCCCGCGGCCACGATGCTCGACTTCAGGTAGTTGCCCGGAATGCCGGTGAAGAACGGCGTGTACAGGATGTCCGACGCGCTGGCATCCACGATGGCCTGCTTGTAGCCTTCGGAGGCGTTGGCCTCGGCGCTGGCAATGAAGCGCGTGCCCATGTAGGCGAAGTCCGCGCCCATGGCCAGGGCTGCCAGGATGGCGCCGCCCGTGGCGATGGCGCCCGACAGGATTAGCGGACCATCGTAGAAGCGCCGCACCTCGGACACGAGCGCGAACGGACTGAGCGTGCCCGCGTGGCCGCCCGCGCCCGAGCACACCAGGATCAGGCCGTCCACGCCGGCCTCGAGCGCCTTCTCGGCATGGCGCAGGGTGGTCACGTCGTGGAAGACCTTGCCGCCCCAGGCATGCACGCCGGCGACCAGGTCGCCGGGCGCGCGCAGACTGGTGATGATGTAGGGCACCTTGTGGCGCGCGCACACCTCGAGGTCCTGGTCCAGGCGGTCGTTCGACTTGTGGATGATCTGGTTCACCGCATAGGGCGCCACCTTGCGCTGCGGCTCGGCCTGGCGCAGTCCCTGCAGTCCTTCGCCGATCTGGTGCAGCCAGTCGTCCAGCAGGCTTTGCGGACGCGCGTTCAGCGCGGGAAACGCGCCCATCACGCCGGCCGCGCATTGCGCCAGCACCAGCGCGGGGTTGGACACGATGAACATCGGCGAGCACACGACGGGCAGCGTCATGTGGGCGTACAACTCCGACACGAGCGCCGGGCGGGTGGGGGCGGCGGGTCCGTTCATGCAGGCTCCTCGGAAAGATGACGGCCGTTGCCGATGGCGGCAAAGCCGTCCTATAATTATCTACCGGTCGTCCGGTAATCAATCCATTCCCAAATTTAACGGCAAGCGCCGCGGCACTGTCAATGCTCGGCAAGGCCTCGTTCCCATGGCAGATTCGTCCGTATCTCCCGCTCGCCGCGGCCGCCCCGGCCGGCCTCCCACGCTGGAAGCCCCGCGCGAACGCATTCTCGCCGCCGCGTCGGACCTGTTCGCACGCAGCGGCTACGAGAGCAGCTCGATCGCCGACCTGGCCGGCGCGCTGGGCGTATCCAAGGCGGCCATCTACCACTACTACCCCACCAAGCAGGACATCTACGACGCCATCATCCTCGAGACGCTGCAGGGGCTGTCTGCCGCCGTGCGGGCCGACATCGCCGACGCGCAGGCCGGCCTGCCGCGCCTGCGCGCCTTCATGCTGGCGCATGCCGACTACTTCGAGCGCCATCACGCGCAGTTCGTGACCATGCTCATCGGCTATTCGGGCATGGCCTTGCCCGAACGCGAAGATGCCGCGCGCCTGCGCGATGGCTACGAAGCGCTGCTGCGCGAGGTGCTGGCGCAGGGCGTAGACGAGGGGCACTTCCGCGCGGTGGACGTGGCGGCCACGGGGCGCGCCGTGCTGTCGATGCTGAACTGGATGGTGCGCTGGTACAAGCCCGGCCAGGGCGACAGCGCCCGGCGGATTGCCGAAGCCTATTTCGATCTGATCACCGGCGGTTTGCGTCCCTGACGCTGCCCGCCTCTTTCTTTGTGATGAATTGCAGGAACCGCAATGGCTCTCGATAACGAAACCCTGACTCTGCTGCTGGACGCCGTGCGTCGCTTCGTCGATGAACGGCTCGTGCCCGCCGAAGACGAACTGGCCGAGACCGGCCGCATGCCCGAAGGCATCATCGAAGAGATGCGCGCGCTGGGGCTGTTCGGCCTGTCGATCGCGCCCGAGTATGGCGGCCTGGGCCTGACCATGGAAGAAGAAGTGCGAGTGGTGTTCGAGCTGGGCCAGACCTCGCCCGCGTTCCGCTCGCTGGCCGGCACCAACATCGGCATCGGCTCGCAGTCCATCGTCCTGAGCGGCACCGACGAACAGCGCAACCACTATCTGCCGCGCCTGGCCAGCGGCGAACTGATCGGCTCGTTCGCGCTGACCGAGCCCGAGGCCGGTTCGGACGCGATGTCGCTGCGCACCACCGCCGTGCGCGATGGCGACGACTACGTGCTGAACGGCACCAAGCGCTTCATCACCAATGCGCCCATCGCGGGGCTGTTCTCGGTGATGGCCCGCACGTCTTCCGAGCGCGGCGCCGACGCCATCTCGTGCTTCCTGGTCGAGGCCGGCACGCCGGGCCTGTCGCTGGGCAAGCCCGACAAGAAGATGGGGCAGGTCGGCGCGCAGACCTCCGACGTGGTCTTCACCGACTGCCGTGTGCCTGCCAGCAGCCTGTTGGGCGGCCAGGAGGGCAATGGATTCCGCACCGCGATGCGCGTGCTGGACAAGGGCCGGCTGCACATCTCGGCCCTGTGCGTGGGCATCGCCGAGCGCCTGGTGCGCGACGCGGCTCGCTATGCGCTGGACCGCAAGCAGTTCGGCCAGCCCATCGCCGAGTTTCAGCTGGTGCAGGCCATGCTGGCCGACAGCCAGGCCGAGCTGTATGCCGCGCGCTGCATGGTGCTGGACGCCGCGCGCAAGCGCGACCGCGGCGAGAACACCACGCTGGAAGCGGCCTGCTGCAAGCTGTACGCGAGCGAGATGGTCGGCCGCGTGGCCGACCGGGCCGTGCAGATCCATGGCGGCGCGGGCTACATGTCGGAATACGCCGTCGAGCGCTTCTATCGCGACGTGAGGCTGTTCCGCATCTACGAGGGCACGTCGCAGATCCAGCAGCTGGTCATCGCGCGCGAGACGCTGAAAGCCTACCGCTGAACGCATCCGCGGCGCGGCGCGTCCTTGTGCCTGCCCCGCACAATAACGTGCGCAAAACGGAACATGCCGCGCCGCCCGCGGGGCTAATATGCCGGATTCCCCGTCTTACTCTTACGTGCCTGAGCTCATGTCGCAACGTCCCGCCCCCCTGACCGGCATACGCGTGCTGGATCTCACCCGCGTGCTCGCGGGCCCCTGGTGCACCCAGAACCTGGCCGACCTGGGGGCCGAGGTCACGAAGATCGAGCGCCCCGGCACGGGCGACGACACGCGCGAATGGGGCCCTCCGTACCTGAAGGACGAGGCCGGCAACGACACCACCGAGGCCGCGTACTACCTCTCGGCCAACCGCAACAAGCTGTCTGTCGCGCTGGACATCGCCACGCCGCGAGGCGCCGAACTGGTCCGCCAGCTGGCCGAGCAGAGCGACGTGCTGGTCGAGAACTTCAAGGTGGGAGGCCTGCGCAAGTACGGCCTCGATTACGAAAGCCTCAGCAAGGTCAATCCGCGCCTCATCTACTGCTCCATCACGGGCTTCGGCCAGACCGGTCCGTATGCCAGCCGCCCCGGCTACGACTTCATGATCCAGGGCATGGGCGGCCTGATGAGCATCACCGGCGAGCGCGACGACCTTCCTGGTGGCGGCCCGCAGAAGGCGGGCGTGGCCGTGGCCGACCTGATGACCGGCATGTATTCCACCGTGGGCATCCTGGCCGCGCTGCACGAGCGTTCGCGCAGCGGCCTGGGCCAGCACCTGGACATGGCGCTGCTCGATTGCCAGGTGGCCATGCTGGCCAACCAGAATCTCAACTTCATGACCTCGGGCAAGGCGCCGCGGCGCGCGGGCAATGCGCACCAGAACCTGGTGCCGTATCAGGTGTTCGCCGCGCGAGACGGCCACCTGATCGTGGCCGTGGGCAACGACAGTCAATTCCGCAACTACTGCCGCGTGATCGGCCTGCCCGAGCTGTCGGCCGATGCGCGCTTTGCCACCAACCCGCAGCGCGTGCAGAACCGCGACGTGCTGGTCCCGCTGCTGGCCGAGCGCATGGCCACGGGCGAACGCGACGTGTGGCTGGCCGAGCTCGAGGCGGCGGGCGTGCCGGCCGGTCCCATCAACACGGTGGACCAGGTGTATCAAGACCCTCAGGTGCTGGCCCGCAATATGCGCCTCGACCTGCCGCATCCCACCGCGGGCAAGGTGCCGATGGCCGGCAGCCCGCTGAAGTTCTCCGGCAGTCCGGTGCAGTATCGCCACGCGCCGCCGCTGCTGGGACAACATACCCGACAGGTGCTGCAAGAGCGGCTGGGCCTGTCCGAGGACGACATCCGGGCGCTGGCGCAAGGCGGCTGACGGCCGCCGGACCCGCGCCGTTCCGTTTCATCATTCATCCATATCGATAACGAGGAGCCAGACGATGAAGGACATGCAGACGATCGGCGTCGTGGGCGCCGGCGCCATGGGGCGCGGCATTGCGCAGATTGCGGCGCAGGCGGGCCTGACGGTGCGGCTGTACGACACCAGCGCGGACGCCGTGTCGGCCGCGCGCGAGTCGCTGCGCCAGACCTGGGACAAGCTGGCGCAGAAGGGCAAGCTGGATGCCGCGCAGGCCGACGCGGCGCTGGCCCGCGTGCAGGCCGCGGGCGCGCTGGAAGACCTGGCCGACTGCGAGCTGGTGATCGAAGCCATCGTCGAACGGCTCGACGTGAAGCGCGAGCTCTTCGCCCGGCTCGAAGACATCGTCGGCCCCGACTGCATTCTCGCGTCGAACACCTCGTCACTGTCCATCACCGCCATCGCCGCCGCCTGCAAGCGGCCGCAGCGCGTGGCGGGCTATCACTTCTTCAACCCCGTGCCGCTGATGAAGGTGGTCGAGGTGATCGACGGCCTGCGCAGCGATCCCGCGGCAGGCGACGCGTTGACCGCGCTGGCGCGCCGCATGGGCCACACGCCCGTGCGCGCCAAGGACATGCCGGGCTTCATCGTCAACCATGCCGGACGCGGCCTGAACATCGAAGGCCTGCGCACCGCGCAGGAAGGCGTGGCCAGCTTCAGCCAGATCGACACCATCATGCGCGAGCAGGGCGGTTTCCGCATGGGGCCGTTCGAACTGCTGGACCTGACCGCGCTGGACGTCTCGCATCCGGTGATGGAGTCCATCTACCGCCAGTTCTTCGACGAGCCGCGCTTCCGGCCTTCGCCCATCACCACCGTGCGCCATGCCGGCGGCCTGCTGGGCCGCAAGGTGGGCGAGGGCTTCTACGTCTATCAGGACGGCCAGAAGCAGACGCCCGCCGAACCGCCCGTGCCGGCCGCCAAGGCCGGACTGAAGGTATGGATCAGCCCCAAACATGCCGATGGCCACGCGCGTGCGGCCGAACTGCTGCGCCAGCTGGGCGCGGAACTCGTCGCCGCGGCCAAGCCGCCCGCCGATGCCTTGATCCTGGTCACGCCTTATGGCGATGACGTCTCCACCTGCGTGCAAGAGCAGGGCCTGGACGGCGCGCGCACCGTGGCCCTGGATACGCTGCATGGCTTCGACGCCAAGCGGCGCCGCACGCTGATGGTGTCGCCGGCCACGCTGCCCGAATGGCGCGACGCGGCTCACGCGCTGTGCGCGGCCGACGGTGCGCCGGTATCGGTGGTGCAGGACTCGGCGGGCTTCGTCGCGCAACGCATCGTCGCCGCCATCGTCAACGTCGCGTGCGACATCGCGCAGCAGCGCATTGCCACGCCGCAGGACATCGATCGCGCCGTCACGCTGGGCCTGGGCTATCCGGCGGGGCCGCTGGCCATGGGCGATGCGCTGGGCAGCGCCCGCATCCTCGAGATCCTGCGCAACATGCAGCGCGTCACGGGCGATCCGCGCTATCGCCCCAGCCTGTGGCTGCAGCGTCGCGTGCAACTGGGCATGTCCCTGCTGGACGAGGCCAAGGCGTAGCAACGAGGCAGGCGGGCTCCGTTGCGGGGCCGCCCGTGCTTACTTTGCCTAGCCTGTTCGCGATGCTCGTGCGGAGCGGGAAAAGAAAACGCGGCGCCTCGGCGCCGCGTTTGCGTTGGAGTTGCGACGTTTACTTCGACGCGTTCACCATGTATTCGATGGCCGCGCGGATGTCGTCATCCGATGCGGACATGGCGCCGCCCTTGGGCGGCATGGCGCCCTTGCCCTGGATGGCGACCTTCAGCATGGTGTCCATGCCGGTGGCGATGTAGGGCGCCCAGGCGGCCTTGTCACCCACCTTGGGCGCGTTGGCCACGCCGGTGCCATGACAGGCGAAACAGGTGGTCTTGTAGAGTTTCTCGCCGGCCGGATTGACCGCGGCCTGCTGTTGCCCGCCAGCGGCTGGCTGTTGCTGGGGTTGCTGCTGCTGTTGCGGTTGCTGCGGTTGAGCTTGCGCCGCGGGGGCTTGCGCCTGCTGCTGCGGCGCGGGCTGGGCCGGCTGGGCAGCGGCGGCCGGCGCCGCGGGGGCTGCCGCCGTCTTTTGGGCGCCGCCCTCAGGTTCCTTGGGTTCCGGGAAGTTGCCGCCGGACTGGTTCGCCATGTAGGTCACGGCGCGGGCGATCTCGAAATCGTCAAGCGCGGGATTGCCGCCCTTGGGCGGCATGGCGCCCTTGCCTTTGATCGCCACCTGCAGCATCGAGTCGAAGCCAGTCTTGATGAAGGGTTCCCAGGCGGCCTTGTCGCCGACCTTGGGCGCGCCCGCGACGCCGGCGCCGTGGCAGGCGGTACAGGTGGACTGATAGACCTGTTCGCCGGTCTTGAAGACCTTGGGCGCGTTGGCGTCGACCAGTTCGAAGCCCGCGACGGGCATGATGCGTTTTTCGACCGATTGCTCGGTCATGGAGTCGGACCCCGCCCCTACCTTGTCTCCGGAGGTGACGTAGCTGACGAGCAGCAGAATGACGACGACGGGTAAGATGAAGGCCAGGATGACTACGACTGCCAACTGCCTGGGCGTTTTGATCAGCGATCCATGTTGTTCGTGTGCCTGCTCGTTGCTCATAACCTATGTTCCTGCAAGTCGGGTACCAGGGCGCCTGTCGGCGGCAACATTCTTACTTTTTACTTCGGGCAGGCGAACACCCCAACAGCAGTGGCCTCCCCTCCACTTCCTCCGTAAGCCGCTGATTATATATCGCCAGGGTGGGGTGGTAAGGCACGCGTGGCCAGGCACGGGCGTGCCGGCCCGAAAGTCCGGTACAATAGCGGTCGCGCCGTGCCCGTAGTTCAATGGATAGAATGAGAGTTTCCGAAGCTCTTGATACAGGTTCGATTCCTGTCGGGCGCGCCACAGCATCCACATCTAGAACATCATCCTGAAGCCCGCCGTGGCTGTCACCGCGTAGCTGCCTGAAAAGTCCGCGTCCGTTCCGACTTCTCCATACAGCGCATAACGCTCGCCCCAGCTGTAGTTTCCGCCTACGCCCACGCCGCCCCAGGTGCGTCCCATACGGCTTTCCACCGGCACGCCCGCCACCTGTACCCGCGCCCCGTCCAGGAACTCGTGCTTGACGTTGACCACGCCGTAGATGCTGGCTTCGCGCGTCTTGCCCCCGCCGTCATCCCAACTGCGCGTGTAGTCCAGCGCCACGCCGAGCCGGCCTTGCAGGCTATCGCCCTTGTCGCTCTCGACCTGGGCGCCGAACCTGTCGTCGAAGCGGTTGAACCGGGTCGACACGTAGCTCAGCTGGGCCTGCGGAATAAGGGAGAATCCTTCCTTCACCGCGTAGGCCTTGCCTGCTTCTAGGCTCAGGCCGTAGCTGTGCGCGCTCTTGCCATTGGCCAGCCGGCCGGCAAGCCCCGAACTCAGGTCGCTGTCGAACCAGGTCGCCTGGGCTTGCGCGTCCACGTAGGCGCCGTCCTTGCCATACCAGGTCAACGTCGGGCCCAGGCCATAGGCCGTGGTGTCGACCCGGCCGTTGCCATGGCCCGAAGACACATGCGTATCGGCCGTGCCGTAATGCACGGTGAACCCGCCGACCAGGCGCGATCCGCCTTGCTCGCCGGACAGGATGCGATCGACGCCGAACTGCGCCTTCCAACTGTCGATGTCCTGGCGCGATCCGGTCGTGGAGACCGAGGGTTCCAGGCGGGCGGTCGTGCCTTCCACGCGGGCCCAGACGCCGTTTCGGCCGGCGCCCCGCGGGTCGTAGAGGCGATTGCCGACCCGCTGTCGCAGGGTGGGCAGCTGGCTCAAGGACATGAGCGTGTTGGCGTAGGCCTCGTAGACCGGCACGCCGGGCTGGTAGAGCGGGGGGGCGCTGCTGCCGCCGGGCGCGGCGCTTCCGCCATCCGGCGGGGTGACGCCTCCTGGCGGTGTGGCTCCGTCCGGATCCGGCGAGCCCGGGTTCGTCAACGAAGAGCGCAGGTACCAGTCGCCATCGGCCGCGTCCTTCTCCAGCACATAACCGTAGGCGCCCGCGACCAATGCAGGCTGGCCACCGATGACGTAATCGCCGTTGGCCAGGTCGAACCGGCCATCCGAGGCGCCGTTCACCTGCACGATCTGGATGCCATGCTGCGTGGGCGCGCCCTCGCCTCCGACGTTCGTCACGGTGACCGGGGTGACGCCGGATGTGGCTCCCGTGATCACCAGCCGATCGGTCGGCGAACTGTCATCGCCCAACCGGGTCCTGATCGCGAGGTTGCCGCCCGAAGCGGCATAGTCGCCGGCGATGGTCAGCGTGCCGAAGCCGCTGCGGGGGCCGGGCGCGATCGTGCCACGGTTGACGGTCGGGCCGACCTGGCCCGTGCCGGTCAGCCGCGCGCCCGCCCACACGGTCGTCGGGCCGCCCACTATGCCATCCACCTGCAGCGTTCCCGCCTGGATTTCCGTGTTGCCGGTGAACGCGGAGCTATCGCCGGTCAGCGTCAGTATGCCGCCGCCCAGCTTGTTGAAGCTGGACGTGCCGGAAAACCCGGTATTGATGACGACGTCGTAGGAGTCGGTATCGAACCAGGCGCCTTCGGCGCCCACTGCCTGCGTGGCGAAGCCGTTGAGATAATCGGATTGATTGCGGAGCGCGCGCAGAATGCCGCCGTCGATGTTGAGGGCCGCAGTGCCCTCTCCATGGACGACCGAGCCCGTCTCGAGCACGCCGCGGCCGCTGGCGTCGCCATTGAGATCGAGGGTGCCGGTGGAACCGCTGAAGATGGCGATATGGGTGTTGCTCTCGGCCCGCACGAGGCCGCCCCTTTCGATGGTCAGCGTGCCGGCTCCATTCCGGCCGACTTCAACGCGATCGGTCGCGGTCAGGGTCGAGATATCGCCGGTGCTGCTCGATACCGTCACCGTGCCGGAGCCGCCGGTACCGTAGCCGATATAGACGGATGCTGCCGAAGTCGGCCCGGCTGATCCTACGGTGCTTACGGTTGCGCCGTCCAGGACTTCGAGTTCGCCTGTCCCCTCGAAGCCGGCATAGATGTTCGCGACCGTGTCCCAGATCGATGCGGGCCCCGAGACGGTGACGCGGCCGTTCCCGCCACCGGAGACGCCGATCAGCCCCTGTCCACTGCGCACTGCGCCGCCATCGTCGATCTGGACCGTGCCAGTACCGAGGTCGCCGATGTAGAGCGAGGCCGTCCGCGATATCGTCCACGTCGAGGCACTGCCCGAAACCGTAATGTTTCCGACGCTCGTGCTGTCGAGACCGAGAAGAACCGACTGGCTACTGTCCGCCACCCCGCCATCGAGGATCCGGACCGTACCGTTGCCGCCCACTTCGACGCCGATATTGACCTGACCGGAACTGGTCCATCGCGAGGCAGCTCCGCTGCCGTCGGCGCCAGAGACGACGACCGTTCCGTTGCTGCCGGCATAGTTGCCAATATAGGCCGACAAATTGCTTACCGTGCCGCCGGCGGTGATGGTCAAAGTGCCGTCGGCCGTGTCGCCGACGACAAGGTCGTCTCCGACAATCCACTCGGGTGACTGGACGGTACCCGGGCCTACCTGGCCGAGACCCGTCACCGATTGCGCGCTGGCAATCCCGAAGCCGTCGAATGTACAGAAGAGCGTGACAAGGGCTGCCGAGAGTACGGAGCGGTGGTGGCAGGCAGTCGCGTCCTTGCCCTTCGCCCCGCGACCCCTACGCCCGGCGATATCGCCCAGTACGGCGTCCTGCGCCTGGAATATATGTCCGGCGTGCCGGCCCGAAAGGCCTGTATTGCGTGCAACGCTCGTCGTTTTATTGGCCATTGCGGGTCTCCGTCAGACGTTGAGTTTGCCGTTTACGCTCATTCTTATTACGGCAGTACTCGCTTTTCTTTAACGAAGGATGACGCTCAGGCTACGCCGGCGTGCCATCGCGCTTCGCGGCACTGCCTTGCCAACCCGATATGTGCAGCCCGCAGAACAGGCGCGTCCCCGCGCTACAGCCCGAACGGCCAAGTGTCTGGCAAGCCTTCGCGCCGTGCCGTGGGCAGGGGCGTTACGGCGCTGGTCCGGTCCATCCACACATAGGCGTCGAACTGCCGAGTCAGGGAGGCCCGAACGTAGTGGCTGTACCGCTCCGTTTCCGGACGATAGATCACGCCTATGAATCGTTCCAGGCGCTGCCGGGCCAGGTTTTCGCGCAACCCATCGTCCAGGCCGTCCATGTCCAGCATGAACCTCGGGATGTCCGTGCGATGCATGAGGCACTCGTAGCTCTCCGCCAGCGCCGGCCTGACTGCCATTACTTCCATGGGTCCTTCCCATTGGCCCGCGGCCGCCACCGTGCCGGTGTGCGTGCCGAAGCCGATCAGCGCGGCTGCGCGGCCGTAGCGCTCGCGGCAGAGCTGTCCGATGTTGATCTCGTCTCGTACGCTGCCCATTTCCGTGGCGGCCGCGTCGCCGATGTGCGAATTGTGCGCCCACACCACGGCGTTCGCGCCCTCGCCGTGGGCGCGCAGGACGTGTTCGAGCGTTTCGAACATGTGGGTGTCGCGCAGGTTCCAGCTTTGCGCCGAGCCTAGGTACATGGCGCGGTAGTAACGCTCCGCGGCGGCCACCAGCCGCGCATTCTGCGCGGCGTCGAAGAAATCATCGCCGTCCTGGCCTGCATATTCCAGGCGTCGCTCGAGCAGGTCGCGCAACTGCGCCAGCACGGCCTGCTCGCATTCCGCATGCCGGCTCGTCAGTGCGGCATGCCCGTACGCGGCAGGATCTTTGCGCCACGGCGCCAGGCAACCGTAGCGTTGGCGGGCGATGCGTCCCGCGGTGGGATCGACCTTGTCCAGATAGGCCAGCACGGCGGCCATCGATTGCCCCAGGCTGTACATGTCCAGGCCGTAGATGCGTACTTGCCGTTCCGCCGGCACGTTCGCATTGTGGTCGCGCAGCCATGCCGCGAACGCCGCGAAGTCGGTATTGCGCCACATCCATGTGGGGAAGCGTCCGAAGGCCGCGGGATCATCGTCCGCCGCGCCGCCGCGACCGCGCGCCTGCCGGTCCAGAAGGGCGGCGTCGGGCCAGTCGGCCTCCAAGGCCACGATGGTGCAGCCGTGGTGCTCGATCAGGCGGCGTGTGGCCGCCGCGCGAGCACGATAGAAGTCCGACGTGCCATGGCTGGCTTCGCCCAGAAGGACGACCCGGCGGTCCGCGTACCTGTCGAACAGCCGTGCGAAAGCGGGGCCATCCGCATCCGTCCACGGCAGCGCCGCCTTGCCTACCCGCACCGCCAGCTCATCGTCATCCCGGTCATTCCCCATCGTCGGTCTCCGAGTCGGGCCGCCAGCCATGCCTGCCGACCAGCGGAACGAACCTCACCTCGCCCAGGCGCTCCTGCGCATAGTCGGCCTGCCCGTGCCTGGTCACCCTGACGAGGTGTTGCCATCCGCCAGTGCCGCCTATGGGCATGACAAGGCGGCCTCCTATGGTCAACTGCTCGCGCCATGCCGGCGGCACGATAGGACCGCTGGCAGCGGCCACGATGGCGTGAAATGGCGCGCGCGACGGCAGTCCCTCCGTGCCGTCGCCTAGATGAACTTTTACATTGTTGTACGCCAGTGCCCGCAGTCGTTCGCCCGCCTGCAGCGCCAGCGGCCCATGCCGCTCGATCGTGTCCACGCGCCCGGCGATGCACCCCATCACCGCGGCCGCGTAGCCCGAGCCGGTGCCGATGTCCAGCACCGCATCGTCCGGCTGCAATTGCAGCGCCTGCACCATCAGCGCCACGATGTACGGTTGTGAAATGGTCTGCCCGCACCCGATGGGCAAGGGCCTGTCCTCGTAGGCCAGGGCGCGTGCATCGTCCGGCACGAACATCGACCGCGGCACGCGGCGCATGGCCTCCAGCACGCGTTTGTCATGTATTCCGCGCGCCTCCAATTGCAGTCGCACCATGTTGTCGCGCAGTTGCTGCTCTTCGTCCATCACGCTCGCCGAAACGGGATAGAGATATGTCCTGCGTCGCGCAGGCAGAGAAGGTCAGCAAAGCGCGTGCCAGGGTGAGTGCATCCCCCGTGGCGGGCGGGGCACGAGGCATGCCGCGCGCGGTCCTGCTTTCAAGCCTTGGAAATCATGCGTCTTCGAAGACTGACGAAGGCCGGGGCGCCATGGCTACTTCATGTGCAGGATTTCCCGCCCCACCGACCGTATGTCGGTCTTCCCGCAGAACGCCATCGACAGGTCGAGTTCCGTGCGGATGATGTCCAGCGCGGCCGCGACACCCCGCTGTCCCATGGCGCCCAGCCCATACATCATGGCCCGGCCGATGTACGTGCCGCGCGCGCCGAGCGCGACCGCCTTCAGCACATCCTGCCCGGAACGGATGCCGCCGTCCATGTGCACTTCAATGTCGCGGCCCACCGCTTCCACGATCGCCGGCAGGCTGGATATCGAGGACGAGGCGCCATCCAGCTGGCGTCCGCCGTGGTTCGAGACGACGATGGCGTCGGCGCCGGACTTCACCGCCAGCCTCGCGTCATCCGGATGCTGGATGCCCTTGACGATCAACTTGCCGTTCCAGCGGCCGCGTATCCATTCGATGTCCCGCCAGGACAAATGCGGATCGAACTGTTCCCTGGTCCAGTCGGCCAGCGAACGCATGTCGTCCACGCCCTTCACGTGGCCGACGATGTTGCCGAACTGGCGGTGCTTCGTGGCCAGCATGTTCCAGCACCAGCGCGGCTTGGTGGCCAGGTTCGCGAGATTGCGCAACGTGGGACGAGGCGGGGCGGACAGACCGTTCTTCTTGTCCTTGTGGCGCAAGCCCATCACCTGCAGATCCATCGTGACCACCAGTGCCGAGCAGTTGGCGGCCTGCGCCCGATCGATGAGGCTCTCGACGAAGCCCCTGTCCCGCAGCACGTAGAGCTGGAACCAGAACGGGTGGCGGCCGGTCGCCTCCGCCACGGCTTCGATGGGGCAGATGCTCATGGTCGACAGCGTGAACGGAATGCCGGCATCCCGTGCCGCGCGCGCGGCCAGGATCTCGCCGTCGGCATGCTGCATACCGGTCATGCCCGTGGGCGCGATGGCCACCGGCATGGCGACGGGCTGGCCCACCATGGTGGTGGCGGTGCTGCGCACCGCAATGTCCAGCGCCACGCGTTGGCGAAACTCGATACGCTGGAAATCCGCCTCGTTGCTGCGATAGGTGTACCCGGTCCACGAGCCCGTATCCACGTAGTCGTAGAACATGCGCGGCACGCGCCTGCGCGCGAGCGCCCGCAGGTCTTCTATGCAGGCGATGTGCTTCATGCCCGCGCTGGCGCCTCTTCGAAAGTCCGGTACCCTTCCTGCATCGCGATGTGGTCGGCGATGTACTTGGCGTCGTGCCAGGTGCCGTAGATGAAGGACGACGCCCGATTCACCAGGTTGGGCAGCCCCAGGAAATAGATGCCGCTTTCGGCGGAGATGCCGCGCTTGTGGAAGGGCAGGCCGTTCTCGTCGAAGGCGTTCACCTTCAGCCAGCCGTAGTCGAACTTGAAGCCCGTGGCCCACAGAATCGTCGTGATCCCTGCTTGCTTCAGGTCGAGGCTCATGACGGGATTCGTCAGGCACTCCGGGTCCGGAAGCAATTCCCAGGCGGCCGGCTCGGGCGGGAAGGGCAGCCCGTTCTCTTCGATGTAGGCGTCGGCATCGCGCAGCACGTCGAAATAGGCACGGTCGCCCTCCGCCACATTGCGGGCCAGGCCTTCCGCGAACTCGATGACGCCATCGCGGTACGACGCGGTAAGGCCCACCAGCGTGATGCCGCTGTGGGCCAGGCGGCGGAAGTCCACCGTCCTTCCTCCCTCGTAGCCGCTGACCGCGAAGGCGACGTGCGCCTTCTTGGGCTTGATCCTGACTTCATCCCACAGGCCCAGGGCGCCGAGCCACCAGCAATAGTCGCGGCCGCGATAGGAGCGGGGCGGGCGGTAATGCTCGCCCACCGACAGATAGACGGTTCGGCCCGCCTGGCGCAGCTCTTCGGCGATCTGCGAGCCGGATGCGCCGGCACCCACCACCAGCACGGCTCCATCGGCCAGCTGCCGCGGGTTCTTGTAGGCCGAGGAATGCAGTTGGTGTACGCCCGCATCTTCGGGAACGAAGTTCGGATAGGACGGCAACTGGAACGGGCCGGTCGCGACGACGACGTTGACGGCATCGATCACGCCTTGCGACGTCGTCACCTTGAAGCCGGGCCGCCCCGCGTGACGCTCGACCTGCGTAACCTCGACCCCCGTGCGGACAGGCGCCGAGATCATCTCGGCGTAGTCCTGGAAGTACCGCGCCATGCGTTCCTTGCTGGGAAAACTGCCGGGGGCGATGTCGTCGAACTTCATCGACGGGAAACGGTCGTGCCACGCCGGCCCGTTGGCTACCAGCGAGTCCCATCGCTCCGATCGCCAGCGTTCCGCGATGCGATGCCGCTCGAGCACGACGTGTTCCACGCCCATGAGCGTAAGATGCTCGCTCATCCCGATGCCGGACTGTCCCGCGCCGACCACGACGGTGTTGATTCTTTCCACTGACATTTTGCGATTCCTGTAGATGTCTGTCGCGTCAATCTGCGTATGACGGATCTTCCTTGTCCAGCAATCGCTTCATCTCTTCGAAGTGCGCTACCGAGAAGTCCTTGATCTTTTCCCAGTCCTGCGCGGTGCGTTCCGCGACGGCATCGGGCAGGCAGCGTAGCGGCTGTCCGGTGGCGTAGGCGGTGGCAAGCACCTGGCAGGCCCGCTCCAGCGTGTACATGTCATCGAAGGCTTCTCCGATGGTGTCGGCCGTGATCAGCACACCGTGATTGCCCATCAACAGGCGCGATTTGTCGGCGAGCAGCCCGACCAGGCGCTCGCCTTCGCTGGCGTCGTCCGCCATGCCGCTGTACGCCAGATCGATCGCCATGCGGTTGAAGTAGCGAGCCGTGTTCTGATCGATCGGAAGAATGCGCGGGTCGGCAAGCGTGGAGATGGCCGTGGTGTACACGGGGTGCAGATGCATCGCCACCTTGACGTGGGGCAGCTGCTTGTGCAGCTGGCCGTGTATTGCCCACGCCGTCACGTCGACCTGGTGTGTGGCGATATCGTCTTTCGACGAATCGGCGTCGAGCAGGATCAGGTCGCTGGCCTTGATCGTCGAGAAGTGCTTCCACTTCGGATTCAGCAGGAACTGCTTCCCGTCGGCGCTGACCGCCGCGCTGAAGTGATTGGCCACCGCCTCGTGCATGCCCAGCTTGGCAAACAGGCGAAAGGCGGCGGCAAGGTCGACCCGCAGGGACCTTTCGTGCTCGGAGATGGTTGAAGTCATGTGTGCGTGTTGATTCCCGAAAGGCCGGTCGCAACAGGCTGGCGTTTCGGCAGGGCGTGGTATGGGTAGTCCGCGGCGCGGATGACATGGCGATTCGTCACCCGCGCGGCCGGCATCAGGTCAGATGGGATTGATCAACGGCGATCGGCCCGGCAAGGCGCCGCCGCGCAGCGCGCCCGATTGCGCGGATCCCCATTGCACGGCGTGGCCCGGCGGCAGCTCTCGGCTTTGCGGCGTCGTCAGCCAGATGCGGAACAGCAGGCGCTTGTTGGACGTGCCGGGCTCGTCCGAGAACGACGTGCGGCCGTGATAGGTGACATGCTGGTTGATGAACTGCATCTCGCCCACGGCGAACGGCATCTGGATGCAGATTTCCTCGGCTACCTCGTGCAGCAGGTCCAGCGCCTCGTTCTGGATATCCGTCATCTTCGGCACGCCCTCGACTTCCTGGGCTTGATTGACGTAGGTGCGCGAGTATTGCGAGGTGAAGTCACCCTTGGGCCCGATCGAAAAGACCGGCAGCGGGAACACCTTGTCCGCGCGCTCGCCTTCCTCGTCCAAAGGGCGCATACGCCAGTACGGTTCGTGCAGCACGGCCAGCAGATCGGGGCGACGGCGTCCGATCTCGTTGTGCACCGCGACGCTGGATACGACTTTCGATTCGCCGCCCGCGATGCCGTTCGTCACGCACATGAGCGCGAGCAGGTCCGTCTTGTCGGTGTGGAAGCGCAGCGCGGTCGACGAGGCCGAGATGGTTCGCGCGGAACGCATCGGCGTGGCGCCTCCTTCGCCCGGTTTCTGGTATTCGAACTTCTGTCCGCCGGTCAGGTCCTCGACGCGGCGCACGATCTCGCCTTGCCAGGTCTGGTAGACCGGCGTGCCCAGGTGAACGGAGATGCCCCAGAAGATGCGCTGGGCTTCGTCGGGCGTCATGTCCTGCATCGGCAAGCCGGAGATCCGCGCGATCCCATGCCCTCCTTCGAGCGTCGAGCTAAGCCAGCTCAGCATGGCTTCCATGCCCTGCGCCGGGAAATCTTCAGCCGGGAAGCCCGCCACGGGGCCGCCGTTCTCGGCGACGTGCGCGGCCGCGCGGCGCAGTGTCTGGATCTCAGCGTCGGACAGCGCCCAACGCCACGTCGGATCGGCAAGCAGTCTGCTGCCAGTCCACGCGTATGGCCCCTCGATGGGCGCGAGGTGTGAGGGCTGAAGTTCCGTACTGTTCATTTCGTGCCTGAAGAGTTGGGGGCATGACGTCCAGCGCCGTGATGACTTGCACGCCGATGATCATCGCGCCGTAGCGGAAGAAGAAGGAGCCGGGTCGATCCGCCGACCTCGGCACCCCATGATCGTGACAACGAGAGCCATTGAAATACGGGCCTCCGGTTGTCGAAAGAAGTGTTTTCGGATGCCGTGAATAGGAAATTTCGATGCAGCACCAGCGCAGTGCCGTCATGCCTTGGCCTGGTGCGGACAATGCCCCACTCGAGCGAATAGGCGAATCCGTCGGCATGCATCAGGAAAGGCTTCTTTCCGGTGCCGGGCGTGAGCGATAGCTTTTGCATTCCTGCCACCTATCGTTCATCCACCATGACCGTAAAACTCACCCGCCGGCAAGCGCTGGCCGCGTCGCTCTCCGCGCTCGTCCCGGCGCTTCTTCCACGAGTCGTTTTGGCGCAGCCGAATAATTGGCCGAACAGGCCCGTACGAATCGTCGTGGCGTTCGCTCCAGGCGGTCCGGTCGACATTTTGGCGCGCCGCGTGGCGGCAGATCTCGAAGCCCAGTTCAAGATGCAGTTCGTCGTGGAAAACGTCGCGGGCGGCGGTGGACGGATCGGCACGCGGCAGGTGTCGCAGGCCACCGGAGACGGCTACACGCTGCTCGCAACGAGTTCCGCCGCATCCGCCAGCGCGCCGGCGCTGTTCCCCGAAAAAGAACTCGGCTACGACGCGGTGAAGAGCTTCAGCCAGATCGCCTTGATCGGACAAGGCGTGGTCGGCTTCATCGTGAAAAGCGATTCGCCCTGGCAGTCGGCCGCGGACCTGGCCAAGGCCGTCAAAGCGTCTTCGAAGCCCCTGTTCTATGCGACGGGCGGCGTCGGCTCATTGGGTCATCTGGCAGCGGCCATGGCCGAGCAGACCTTGGGCCTGGACATGGATCACGTGGCGTATCGCGGATCGGCGCCGGCCCAGGTGGATCTGCTTGCCGGCAATATTCCCCTCATTTGCGACACGCTGCTGCCGCACATGGCGCAGATCCGCAGCGGCGCGCTGAGGGTTATTTCGGTCTTCTCCCCCGAGCGGCTTGCCATTCTTCCCAATACGCCGACGTTCGTGGAGCAAGGCTGGCCCAATCTCGTTGCCAGTTCCTGGTTCGGCTTCTGCGGCAGCCCGGGCATTCCGACGGACATCGTCGATCGCCTCAATGCCGCCATCGGGAAGTATGTGGCGAAGCAGGAGACGAAGACGTGGATGCTGGACCAGGGCATCACGCCGGACGGTACGCTATCGCCCGGCCAGTACAGGGATTTCGTCGCCTCGGAAGTGGAGCGGTGGACGAAGGTGGTGAAGGCGGGGAATATCCAGGTGAGCGCGTAGTCTGCTGGTTTGATTGGCAGGCTTGCTTACACGGCTGTTTGAATAATAGGGGCGGTGACGGAGCGCCAGCCTAGACGCTCTGCTGCCGCTTTCCTTAATTCGACTCCAACGTGGCAAGTAGATTGCCAGTCATTTACCAGTCTTGCCCAAGATAACCATAAATAACCCGCAATACTGCCCAAAACCGCCGCCGATATACCCATATATCCCCGAACATCTTCCACTCCATTGAAACTTGGCCTTGTTAGCATTTTCCAGCTGTAAAAGCAGACTGCCTGGAGATGTCGATGGCCATCCAAATGTCCGGCGCGCCTCGGTCGCCGCGAGCACAAGCGGGCTTTTCCCTGATCGAGATAATGATCGTGGTGGTGATCATGGGCGTGCTAGCCGCCCTGATCGTGCCCAATCTCATGGATCGGCCCGACCAGGCGCGGGCCACGGCGGCGCGCCAGGACGTAGGCGCCATCATGCAGGCGCTGAAACTTTATCGGCTGGACAATGGCCAATATCCATCGTCCGCGCAAGGCTTGCGCGCGCTGGTCGAAAAACCCACCACGGGTCGCGCGCTGCCCAATTGGCGCACGTATCTTGAACGCTTGCCCGACGATCCTTGGGGCTCGCCTTACCATTATCTGAATCCCGGCACCAACGGCGAAATCGACGTTTTCAGCCTTGGGGCCGATGGCGAACCCAATGGCGAAGGCGTGAATGCCGACATCGGCTCGTGGCAGCTGTAGGAAGCGGCCATGCGCGAACCGGCGGACGAGCGCGTCGCTGGCCTGACCCGGTCTTGTTCCGGCGTGCCGGCCAGGCCGCAGCGCGGCATGGCGGTGGTCAGTGTGCTGCTGATCGTGGCCATCATCGCCATATTGGCTGCCGGGTTGATGGCCACGCAGGCGACTGCCATCCACACGGCGCAGTCGGAGCAGTCCCGGGCACAGGCCCGATGGCTGTTGCGCGGCGAGGTCGCGCGGGCGCAGGCGGCCCTGTACCAGGAAATGCGGCAAACCCCCTCCACTCGCCTGGACGGTTTATGGAACCGGCCGGTCGTCGGACGCGTCGTGGGCCAGTTCGATGGCGGGGTGGCGCAGGTGTACTCTGAAATCACCGACGAGCAGTCCAAGTTCAACCTGCGCAATCTCGTCAGCGGCGGCCAGGTCGATGCGGATGAAGCGGAATCGTTTCTGCGGCTGTGCGCATTGATTGGGCTGCCGCAGGACCAGGCCATGCGTGTGGCTCGGCGTGTCGTGCTCAGCCTGGTGGAAGCATCGCGTACTGACGGCCAGGTGGCCCCACGGACGCCGGCTCAGATCGAAGAAGAGAAACGCGCTCAGGCGGCAGCGGAGCAACTGGGCATTGCCACCTTGCCCACCCGCGAGCAGGCGCCGCGGTTGCGCACGCTGGACGACCTCGTGGCCGTGCCGGGCATCGAGCGGGGCACCGTCGAAGGTCTGCGCCCCTACGTCACCATCCTGCCCCACCGGACGCGCTTGAACGCGAACACGACGAGGCCCGAAGTGCTGGCCGCGACCATACCCGGCCTGTCGCTGGATCGCGCCCGCGCCTTGCTGCAGGCCCGCGACAGCGGGCAGTGGTTCCTGCATCGCGGCGACTTCATCAACCGTCTGCAGATGCGGGACATGGTCAGCTCGGCGCAGGTGCGGGTCGGCGTGACCAGCCGCTGGTACCGGTACTCGGGCGCCTTGCGTACGCCGAGACACACGCTGCTGATGCAGGCGCTGATCCACGATGACAAGCAGGTCCTGCCGCAAGTCGTCTGGCTGCGCGAGGGGGCGTGATGCGCAGGAAGGTGCCACTCTTGCGCGTGGTCCTGCCCGCCGCGCAGACAGGCCAGGACGATCAAGCGGTGACCGTGCACGCGGCCTGGCAGGTTGGCGATGGTCGCTGGCAGGGCGCGGCACATCGCGGCCTGGCCGAGGTCGCCGCCAGCTATGAAGCCAGGCGGCTTGAAGTGTGTCCGCATCCGGTCGACGTGTCGATGGCGCAACTCGAACTGCCGCCGCTGCCGGCCAAGCGGCTGCGCGCGGGCGTTCATGGCGCCGTCGAGCTCATGGGGCTCGGTCCGTCGGGTGATCTGCTCATCGCTTACGGCGCGCAAGACGCTTCCGGGCGGGTACCGGTGGCGTGGATGCCCACCGCAGTGATGAGCCACTGGTTGGCAGCCTTGCAGCGTCACGGCATGCCCGCGCCATCAGCCGTGCTGCCTCCTCCCGCATTTCTTCCCTTGCCACCAGACGTGGACGGCGCCAGCGTTGCCGTCTTGGACGGCTGGTTGATCGTGCGCAGCGGCGCGAACAGCGGCGACCTGTTGCCGCTGCCTGCGGCCGAGCGTACCCGCCAACTGTGCGAGCAGAAACTGCGCGACGCGATGCCTGCCGTTCAGGCCGTCTACTGGAGCGATTGGCCGACAGATTCCGAAGACCGCAGCGCGGTGGACGGCGAGGCGGCCCCGCCTTCCGGCAGCAGCACGGCATGGAACTGGGCGTTCCCCGTGGCCCGGCAGGGATCGAGTGCCGACAGGGCGTGGATGCGTCCTGCCCTGGGTTGGGGCCTGGCCGTGGCGGCAGTGTGGCTCGTGGCGCTCAACCTCCATGCCAGCCGCGTTGCCGAACAGGGCCGGCAGCTGTCGCGCCAGATGGCCGAGCAAGTGAAGGCCGCGTTTCCGCAGGTTTCGGTGGTGCTGAATCCATTGCAGCAGGCTCGGCAGCTTGTCGAAGCGCGCCGGACGGGCACCGGAGACCTGGATGAAGTTGGCCAGATCGCTGGCCTGTTGCGGGCGTCAGCGGCATTGCTGACACAGAGTTCCGGCCAGGTACGGCAAGTGACGTTCGAAGCCGGCACGTTGCATGTCCAGTGGCGTCAGGGTGCGGTGCTGCCTGCCGGCGAGCTCGAGCGTCTTCAGTCTCAAGCGCAGGAGCGCGGGGTGGGCGTGCAGGCGGAGCCTGACGGCATTCGTTTCACTGTGGCGGCCGATGGCGCCAAGGAGAGCGGCCCGCCGAACGGCCAGGCAGATACTGCGGAGCCGCGGCGATGAAGGTCCGCTCCGCTGGCTTGTCGTTGCGCCGTCCATCGGGCATGCGGCTACCTCGCTCCATGTGGTTGAGCCGCATGCGCGACAAAGTTCGTGCAAGACTGCAGCCCGCGGCGTCGCGGCTAGTCGCGCAATGGCGCGGCCTTTCGGAACGCGAGCGCAGGCAGGTAGTGCTGTTGGCCATCGTCGTCGTTGCCGCCGCGGCTTGGCTATTGCTCGTCAAGCCAGCCCTGGACGCCTTGCGTCACTGGGATCAGGAGATGCCGCGGCTGCGGTCGCAGGCGGCTGCGCTGCAGACGGTGCTGGCCGAGACAGGCATACGCCCGGTTTCGCCACCGTCCGGGAACGGAAACGACGATCCCATCTCGCGGGTGCGTGCAAGCCTGGATGCCGCCGGACTGACGGGCACCTACACGCTGACGCAAGAGGCATCGGCATTGCGCATCACCTTCAAGTCCGTGGACGCCCAGCAGTTGACTCATTGGCTGCTCACTTTGCCCCCCGCTGATCTGCCGATCACCCAGGCGACCCTTGCGCGCATCGACGCGCCTCAGGATGGCGCCGGCACCCACATATCCGCAACCGTGCTCGCCAACGCGCCCCTACAGGCTGGACCCGCACCATGAGATTCATTCCTCTACGTCTCACGGGCATCGCCGTGATGAGCTGCTGCGTCATGGTCGCGGGCTGCGCGACATCCGACAAGGAGGCGCCGCTGTTTCGCGAAGGGACCTATGTGCCCAGCAGCAATGCGCCCGAGGATGGAGCGGCCCAAACCAGCCCTGTCCAAGCGTCAGGTCCTCAGCCGGCTACGTCTTCGACGTCCCGTCCCAGCGACGGCCGCGTCATCCGGCCGCTGTCCGGCACCCGCGGCGCGGCAACGCGTCCCGCTTCCTCACCGCCGCCAGGCGCTGGCGGTGGCGCGGCCACGGACGCGCGGGACAAGGTGCTGCTCAACTTCGACAACGTCGAGATCCAGTCGGTCATCACCGCGCTGTCGCGCTTCCTGGGCCGCAACTTCCTGGTGGATCCGCGCGTCAAGGGGCAGATCACCCTGGTGTCGGATGGCGAGATCGATGCGGCCACCGCTCATCGCATGCTGGTCGCCGCGCTGCGCATGCGCGGCTTCGCGCTGGTGGACGTGGGCAGCGTCACGCGCGTCGTGCCCGTGGCCGATGCCAAATTGCAGGGCGGCGGCGTGGACGAGCCCGATCCCGGTTCGGGAGTCCAGACGCGCACGTTCCGCCTGGCGTACGAAAGCGCCGAAGGAATGCTCGCGGTGCTCAAGCCCATGATCGCGCCGGAAAGCAGCATTGCCGCCTACCCCGCCAACAATACGCTGGTCGTCACCGACTACGTGGAGAATCTGGATCGCCTCGGGCGCATCATCGAAAGCATCGACACGCCGACGTCGCTCGACACCGCGGTGGTCAAGGTCTACAACGGCGTGGCTGTGGACATCGCCGGCCTCGCCATGGAGCTGCTTCAGGAAGGCGGCAAGGAAGCCCGGCGCGAGATCGCGGTGCTGGCCGATCCGCGCTCCAACAGCGTGGTCATCCGCTCCAGCAGTCCGTCGCTGACCTCGCTGGCGCGCGACCTGATCCTGCAACTGGACAATGCGCAGGAAGACCCCGGCAATCTGCACGTCGTCTATCTGCGCAACGCACAGGCCACCTATCTCTCGCAGGTGCTGCGCGGCCTGCTTACCGGCGAGTCCGGCGAGAACGCGCTGGGCGGCTCCGACAGCACGCGCGCCGCGTTGGGAGCGGGCGGCATGTCCAGCGGCGCGGGCCTGGCCGGCGCGGCGAACACGTCGGCACAGGGCGCGGGCGCTTCGAGCAACAACCGCTCGTCCGCCAGCGGCAGCATGACGACGGGCGGCAGCCAAAGGTTCGCCGGCACCGGCGGCGCGACGGGACAGCAGGGCGCGCCAGGGCAGGGCACGGGCACCGCCTTCTCTGCCAATGGCGTCACGGTCCAGGCCGATGCCACCACCAACACGCTCATCATCTCGGCGCCCGAACCCATGTATCGCAGCCTGCGGCGCGTCATCGATCTGCTGGACCAGCGGCGCGCGCAGGTGCTGGTGGAAAGCCTGATCGTCGAAGTCGTGGAAGAAGACGCGGCCGAACTCGGCATCCAGTGGATGCGTCACGGCGGACGCGTGTTCGGCGGCACCAACCTGGGCGGAGCGGGACTGAACGTCAATGCCACGAACACGATCGACCTGTTGCCGCGCGGGCTCAATGTGGGCGTGATCGACGGCACCATCAACCTTCCCGGCGTGGGCGAGATATTGAACCTGGAAGTGCTGGCCCGCGCCCTGCAGACGCGCGGCGGCGCCAACATCCTGTCCACGCCCAACATACTCACGCTGGACAACGAGGCCGCGTCCATCATGGTGGGCAAGACCGTGCCCTTCGTCAGCGGCCAATACATCACGTCCGGCAGCGGCGGTTCGGACAATCCGTTCCAGACCGTCGAGCGCGAGGACATCGGCCTGAAGCTGCAGATACGGCCGCAGATCTCCGAAGGCGGAACGGTCAAGCTGGACATCTATCAAGAGGTCAGCAGTATCGACACGCAGAACTCCGGCATATCGGGCATCGTGACCAACAAGCGTGCGCTGGACACCAGCGTGTTGCTGGACGACGGGCAGATCATGGTGCTGGGCGGACTGCTGGAAGACAGCGTCAGCAACAGGACCGACGCGGTGCCGGTGCTGGGCGACATTCCGGTGCTGGGCGCCTTGTTCCGCTATCAAAGCCGCCAGCGCGTCAAGACCAACCTGATGGTGTTCCTGCGGCCCTACGTGATCCGCGACGCCCACGCCGGCAGGGGCCTCACGCAGGACCGCTACAACTTCATGCGCACACAGCAAAGCCACGCGCAGCCCGGCCGCAACCCCCTGCTGCGGGACATGACCGCGCCAATCCTGCCGCCGCTGGACGTGCCGGTCGCCGGCCGCCCCGCCGCTTCATCCGTGGACCTGCGTCCCGAGCAATGGGAGCGGACCCGTAATCAGCCGGCGCCGCCCACCTTGCTGTCCAGCGAACGCCGCCAGGCGCCGCGTCAGGCCGAGCCCGAACCTCCGCAGACCCGATCGCGCCTGCCCTCGAACGTCGGCGTGACCGGCGATCCGGCGACGCTGTACGCGACGTCCGAGTCGAACAAGACCGTGGTGCAGATCGCCGACGTTACTCAGGAAGACGAGGCGGTGCGCATCACGCGCCGTGTGCGCATCAGCGGCATGCCGGCCTATGTCGTGACCGGCCCGGGCGGCACCGGCTATGCCGTGCGCGTGGACCTGCCGCGCGAGGCGAAATCGGTCGATACCGCGGTGGGCGTACTGCGCGAGCTGGGTTACCGGCCCGAGATCGTGGTGACGCAATGAGCGAGGCCGTGCGCGCCGATGCGAGGCTGCCCCATGCATGGGCACGCGCGCATCGCATCGTCGCGCAGGCCGACGACGCGCAAGGCGTACGCCTGGTCGTCGGCGCACGCACGCCGGGGTGGGCCTTGGCCGAAGCCATGCGCCAGACCGGCGCCACCGCCTGGGAAGAGGCCAGCGACGCCGACCTGGACGCCCTGCTGGCCAATGCCTATGCCGAGGCCGGCAGCGCCGCCGCGGTGGTGGGCGCCGCCGAGTCCGAAGTCGACCTGGAACGCCTGATGCAGGACATGCCGGCGGTGACAGACCTGCTCGACGCGCAGGACGACGCCCCGGTCATCCGCATGATCAATGCGCTGCTGGCGCAGGCCGCGCGCGACGGCGCAAGCGACGTGCATTTCGAGGCCTTTGAAACGCACTCCGTGGTGCGCTACCGCGTCGACGGCACCCTGCGTGACGTGGTGTCCCCGCGCAAGGCCCTGCATGCCGCGCTGATCTCCCGCATCAAGATCATGTCGCAGCTGGACATCGCCGAGAAGCGCATCCCGCAGGATGGCCGCATCACGCTGCGCGTGGGCGGGCGCCCCATCGACGTGCGGGTCTCCACCGTTCCCACGGTGCATGGCGAACGCGCCGTGCTGCGCCTGCTCGAGAAGGATGCGGGCCGTCTGCAGCTGCAGAAGCTCGGCCTGGCGCCCGACACCCTGGACGGCCTGACGCGCCTGATCCGCCAGCCGCACGGCATCGTGCTGGTCACCGGCCCAACCGGCAGCGGCAAGACCACCACGCTGTACGCGGCCCTGGGGCAGCTGGACAAGTCGACCCAGAACATCCTGACGGTGGAAGACCCCGTCGAGTACGACCTGCCCGGCATCAACCAGATACCCGTGCACGGCAAGATCGGCATGACCTTCGGCGCCGCGTTGCGTGCCGCGCTGCGGCAGGATCCCGACAACATCATGATCGGCGAGATCCGCGACCTGGAGACCGCGCAGATCGCGGTCCAGTCGTCCCTGACGGGCCATGGTGTGCTGGCCTCGCTGCACACCAATGACGCGGTGTCGGCCGTGACCCGGCTGACCGACATGGGCATCGAGCCCTTTCTGCTGGCCTCTTCGCTGCTGGGCGTCCTGGCCCAGCGCCTGGTGCGCCGACTGTGCCCCGAATGCCGCCAGCAGGTGACACTGGCCGATGGTTCGGTGCGTTGGCAGTCCGTGGGCTGCGCCCACTGCAACGGCACGGGGTTCAAGGGGCGCACCGGCATCCATGAACTCTTTGTCATCGACGACGAAGTCCGCCGCCTGATCCACGATGGCGGCAACGAGCAGGCCATGCGCGACGCCGCGCGGCGCCGCGGCATGCGCAGCATGCGCGAGGATGGCCAACGCTGGATCGACGCGGGAGTCACCACGCCCGAAGAGATCTTGCGTGTCACCCGGGACGACGGAGAGTCGTGATGCCGCGTTTCCAATTCGACGCCGCCAATGCTACAGGGGCCATCCAGTCGGGCACGATCGAGGCCGAGTCCTCTCGCGCCGCGCGCCTGCAATTGCGCGAGCGCGGCCTGACCGCGCTCGAGGTGCGTGAAGCCCCGGCCGGCACGGGCCTTTCGTGGTTCAGCCCCAAGCTGTCGGCCAGCGACCTGTGCTGGGCCACGCGCGAACTGGCCAGCCTGCTGGGCGCGCGGTTACCGCTCGAGGCCGCGCTGACGGCCACCATCGAGCAGGCCGAGAAAAAGGCGGTGGCGCAGGCGCTGACCGACGTATGCAATCACGTGCGCGGCGGCATGCGCTTTGCCGACGCGTTGGGCGAGCGGCCGCGGGATTTTCCCGACATCTATCGCGCGCTGATCAGCGCGGGCGAGGATTCGGGGGATCTTGCCCGCGTGATGGAAAAACTGGCGGACTACCTCGAGAACCGCGATCAACTGCAGAGCAAGATGATCACCGCGTTGATCTACCCGGGCGTGATCGCGTTCGTGTCGGTGTGCATCGTGATCTTCCTGCTGGGCTACGTAGTGCCGCAGGTGGTCAGCGCGTTCACGCAGGCCAGGCAGGATCTGCCGACGATCACGCAGGTGATGCTGGCCGCAAGCCACTTCGTGCAGGAATGGGGGGCGATAACGGCTGGGTCTCTGGTTGGCCTTTTTGCGTTGTGGCGCCGGTCGTTGCGGGACGGCGGCAGGCGCTTGCGCTGGCACAGCCGGCTGCTGCGTATTCCGATGGTGGGCAGATATGTGCTGGGAGCCAATACGGCGCGGTTCGCCTCGACCCTGGCCATCCTGATGGATGCGGGCGTCCCTTTGCTGCGTTCCCTGGACGCCGCGCGCGACACCATGAGCAATGACCGGCTCAAGCGATGCGTGGTCGACACGACCGCGCGGGTGAGGGAGGGGGCGCCGCTGGCGTCGGCCCTGCGCGTGCAGAAGGTGTTTCCGTCGAACTTGATTCATATGGCGGCCAGTGGGGAGAAGACGGGAGAGCTGGCTCGGATGCTGGATCGCGCGGCGACGAATCTGGCACGTGATTTGGAGCGGCGAGCGTCGCGCCTGACTGCGTTGCTCGAGCCCATGATGATTCTTGGCATGGGCGGGGTCGTGATGATGATCGTGCTGGCGGTGTTGCTGCCGATCATGGAAATCAATCAGATGGTGCAGTAGCACCGCGGACGGCCGCGATTCGTTGCCGTGATCCTGCCATGGCGCGCCCACGAGCCCGTGCCTGTAACAACTCTGACTGCAAAAAGCCGGCGGGTTTTCAAGTGCCGGGCCGTCTTCGCACTAGGTCGACCTGATCCTGCAATGGCGGGCCGAACAGCGTAGCAGTCCGGTCCGCGTCGTCAAGCTATGTTTCCAGCTCGTCTGGGGCAGATGCTTGCTTCGTTCGCTGCATGTCCGGTGCGAAGTTGGGCAACCGGAATGAAAGGCTGCTTCGATGCTCGAGAAAGGCTGCAGGAAAAGCGTCTGGAACACCATATTGGGAAACTTCCGGAATCGAAGTTCCAAACATGACTGTCATGTCATGTAAGAGTTGCCACGTTTTGCCGTCTGATTTTTGCTTTGTTTATGTGTTGATGTGCGCGTGTCCTTAAGAAAAACAGGCACTTGGGTAAATAATCTAATAGGGATCGAAGGTAATCCCTCGGGGTTGTTTTGATGAATTAACGGTGGACTCAAAGCATGTTGGGTATTTTGATTTGAGAGTTGGGGTAATACTGATTTTCGGAATGTCATGGATTATCTGGAAGATGAACGTATCGCCAAAAGCGGCGATGAATGGCCCGCGCAAGGGCCATGGGCGTCGCGGATGAAAGGTCCCAATAATGACGCCCATTTCGATGATTGGTTCGCTTCCTTGATCTCAACTCAAATTGCTTTGAAGGAACATTCATGAAATCCGTGTTCAAAATGAAGATGCTGTCGGCCGTGGTCGCCGCTGGTCTGATGATGGGCGCCGGTGCGGCTTCCGCCCAGGTGGTCGGTGGCGGTGCGACGCTGCCCGAAGTTCTGTACAACGACCTGTTCACCAGCTTCGAAGACTACATCGGCGTCGGAAGCGGCGCCGGCAAGCGCGCGTTCTTCAACAACAATCCCGCCGAGTTCGGTCTGCCCACGGGCACCACCGTCGACTACGCTGGCAGCGATTCGCTGGTGAGCTCCACCGAAGCGAACAACTACGCGACCAACAACGAGGCCGCGTTCGGTCCTCTGATCCAGATCCCGTCCGTGTTGACCTCGGTCACGGTGCCCTACAACGTGTCGGGCGTGACGAACCTGAATCTGACCAGCGAGCAACTGGCTGGCATCTTCTCGGGCCGCATCACGAACTGGAGCGATGTCGGCGGTCCCAACCAGCCGATCACCGTCGTCTATCGTCCCGACGGCAGCGGCACCACCGAGATCTTCGCTCGCCACCTGAACAATCGTTCGGCCTCGGACTTCCCCTCTGTCAGCAATGTGTTCTGGACCGCTCTGGGTCTGCCCAACCAGGCTGCCCTGCCGTCCAATTTCGTAGCCGGCGATTCGCTCGGTACGACCGGCAGCGCCGGCATTGTCGAGGTGGTCGACGCGACCCCGTACTCCATCGGCTACGTGAGCCCGGATTTCGTGAACGAGTCCAGCAACGCCGAAGTGGCCCGCGTCAACGGCGTGCTTCCGACGCCCGCCAATGTGCAGACCGCCGTCGGCACGCTCGCGCCGCCCTCGCCGGCCAATCGCGCCAATCCGCTGGCCTGGGGTATTTCCATTGCCAACCCGGCCTCGGGCTACTCCATCGTGGCGTCGACGAACCTGATTCTGAGCCAGTGCTACGTCAGCACGCAGGACACCAGCGACATCCGCGACATGCTGGCCACCCTGTACGGCACGGCTGGCACGTGGGATGCCGCGATCGGTACGCACGGCTTCGTGCCGCTGCCGGCCAACTGGAAGACGGCGGTTCGCCAGACCTTCGTGGACCAGAGCAACAGCCTGGAACTGGCGGTCGGTCACCCGACGGAGTGCGCGAACCGCGGTCGCCCGCAATGATGATTGGGTAATTATCGCTTCCTAAGCGATAGCCCTGTCGTCGAAGCCGGACGTGCGTTTTTCGCATGTCCGGCTTTTTGAATGTTTGGTGTTGTTGATTTTTTTGAATCCTTATTTGATATTCCAGAGACGACAGACCATGTTTAGTAAACCAACCCCTCGGCCCCAAAGCAACGCAAAGAAAAAAACACCGGGGGTTGCCGGCAACTATCTGTCGCCGCTAATGTCGGCCTTGATTCTGGCGGGATGCTTGGGCGGTACCGCCCAAGCGGCCGCGCCGGGTGGCGGAGCATGGTTCGCCGCAAGCGGCAGTGGCAAAGCGGCCCGCGCCGTCCCACGGGGCCCTGCGCAGAGCGCAACGGGCGGGCAGTCGACGGCTCGCCAGCAGGCACAAGCCCGACTACAGTTGTCGCGTTCGATCGCAAATCTGAACCGGACGGCCAACGCGATCGCCGCCCAGCAGGCGGCGCAGGAAGCGGCGCGCGGCAATGCGCCCAACGCGGATTGGGTGCGCGATGGCGTGGGTGCGGACGGCCTGGACCGCTTGGCGGGTGGGCGCTGGGATGCGGGCGAGATCGACGCGCTGGGCGTGGGGGCCGATGGGCGCCACAAGGTGACGATTACCCAGAACAAGTCGCGCGCCATCCTGGACTGGAACAGTTTTCACGTCGGACGCAATACGGATCTGAAGTTCGTGCAGGGCGCCTCGGATGCCGTGCTCAATCGCGTGCGCGGCGCCGATACGCGACCCAGCCAGATCCAGGGCACCGTCCAGGGCGACGGCACGGTCATGGTGGTCAACCAGAACGGCGTTGTGTTCAGCGGTTCCAGTCAGGTCAACGTGCGCAATCTGGTTGTCGCGGCGGCCAACATCACGGATCAGCAGTTCGAGAACGGGCTTTACAACGGCGCCGATCCTACCTTCACCGGTGCCGCCGGTCAGATCGACGTGCAACGCGGCGCCGTGATCCAGACCATGGCGCCCAGCGGCTCCACGGCCGGCGGGGGATACGTACTGCTGCTGGGTAAGCAGGTAGACAATGCGGGCACCCTGATCGCGCCCAAAGGCCAGGTCGCACTGGCGGCGGGCGACAGCTTCGTCATCCGGAAAGGGCAGGGAACCGAGGGCAACCAGGCCTCGACCACCCGCGGCAATGAGGTGGTGGCCAGCGGAGCGGGCAGGGTCGCCAATACCGGCCTGATCTATGCTCCGATCGGCGACATCACGCTGACCGCTTCCGAGGTGCGCCAGGAAGGGGTCGCGGTCGCCACCACATCGGTCGACGTGCGCGGCACGATACACCTGAATGCCTCCACGGCCGATGGCAAGGTCGTTCTCGGACAAGACAGTGCCACCGCCATCCTCCTGGCGGATACCGACACGACGGCGCTGGACGGACAGCGCGACAGCCTGCAAGCGCCGGCCGTCGACACCAGTGACGAGAACATCATTCCTGCCGACCGGTATCGCCGTGATCTTTCGCTGGTAGAGATCAAGAGCGGCGGCACAGTGGACTTCGAGGGCGGCTCGTTGACCCTGGCAACCGGCGGACAGATCGCAGTGGATGCGGGGGCTCGCGCGCTAGTGCGTGACGACGCGGTGCTGGATGTCTCTGGCGCCATCGGCGTCAAGGTCGCGATGGAGAGCAACAATCTCAACATCTGGGTGCAAGGCAACGAGCAACGCGATGCGCCCGTCAATCGTGACAGTGCAAATCTGAATAGCAACGAGCTGTGGATAGATCGGCGATCGCTTGTCTACGTTTCGGCGGGAACCAACGGCTATGAGAGCGACCGGTGGTACACCGCGGGCGGCCTGTTGGAGGTAGGCGGCTATCTTGCCACCAGCGGCCGCGGCGTTGACCAATGGATGGCGCAGGGCGGTGTCGTCAGCTTCACCGGCGGCGATGTCGTCACTCGGGCCGGTTCATTGATCAACCTGTCGGGCGGGACGCTGGATGTGCAAAGCGGCTATATCCGGCAGTCGTGGCTAAGGGGCGCGAATGGGCGTCTGTACGAGGTCTCACGCGCACCGGGCGACGTGCTCTACGAAGGGCTGTACCGCGGATATGAGCTGACCAGCGAGCGGTGGCAGCATACGCGTCACTTCTACAGTCCGCTGATCGCACCGAGCCGCCGTTGGGAGTCCGGCTACACGGTAGGCCGCGACGCGGGCACGTTGGTGATCGGCACCCGTAACGCCGTGCTCGAGGGGCAGCTTGTTGGCGAAACCTTCCAGGGGCAGCGCCAGACACAGGCCGCCCAGTCGGGTCTGGACGGCTATTACCAGTCGCAGCGTGCCGTTGCGCGCGGGGGCAGCCTGGTGGTGGGCGCCTATACGCCGTACTACGCCAAGGACAGCGGAACGCTGCAGTACAACCTGACGGCGAACGAGAACACCATCCAGAACGTTGTTTTCAACGGTGCTGCCGAAAAAGTTGCCGCCGGGCTCGATCTCGATACCGGGCTGCCCGAAGATCGGCAGGGCAAGCTATACCTCGATACTTCCTTGATCGACGAGGCGGGCCTGGGCTCGGTTCGTATCGCGGCGCGCAATCGCATCTCTGTAGAGGACGACCTGCGGGTTGGCAACGGCGGAGACATCACGCTTTACAGCGAAACGGTGGCGGTCAACGCTGACATCGTCAGCCACGGCGGCACGATACTCCTGGGCAACGTACTGCATCAGGTCAGCAGCAATCGCAGATTCGAGGACACGATCCTGGGTGACGTGGCCAACGCGTCGGTGACGCTTGCGGCTGGCGCCACGATAGACGCCAGCGGCCTGTGGAGCAATCTGCTTCTCGACCCGGAGAACCTCGCCAATTTCCCTTTCCAGGAAGGCGGCAACGTCTCAATTCGCAGCACGGGCGATGTCCTGCTCGCCAAAGGCAGCGTGATCGACGTATCTTCCGGGGCGGCCATCCTGACGGACGGCCGCTACACCGGAGGCCGTGGCGGTGACGTGACCTTACATTCCGGGGTCAATCAATCGGCCGGCAAGGGCGGCATGCTGACGGTGGACGGCGACATCCGCGGCTATGGCGTGGCGGGAGGCGGCACGCTGTCGCTGCAGTCCGGCGGCACGGTAGTGGTAGGTAATGAACTCGCACTGACGGCAGACGGAACGCTTTCTGCCGGCGGGCTTTTGGTGATCGGGCTGACGCTGGCCGATGACTACACCGTTGGCGCGGGCGAGATACTGCCGACGGACGTCACGCTCGTCAGGGTCGAAGCGCCTTTCGTTCCTGGCGGACAGGCTTTGCCGAGCGACGCGGCGTTCATCGACCTCGTCCGAGCGGCGGGGGGCACGCTGGTTGCACAAAGGCTGTGGACCATCCCGGCCAACGTTACTGGAACGTTCACGGGCATCAACCCGAATACGGGCAGGACGCAGGTCTACAGGGCGGGCAGTACGGTCGGCGTGGGCACCATCTTCAACACCACCACGTCGGGTGCAAACAACCTCATCCTGCCGTCCGGCATGGTCATTCCGGGCGGGGTGTTCTCTGTGGCCGGCCGAGACGGCGTGCAGTTGCCCGAAACTGAAGTGAGGCACTCCTACGCCGCGGGGACTGCTGCGCCGGAAGACATTGTGCTGGCCGCGGGCACGCTAGTGCAGCCGGGTTTCGCGTTGCAGCGCGAGGCTCGATTCGATGTTCTCCAGTTGCCGAGCGGCTACTTCAATCGTGGTTTTTCGCAGTATCAGGTTGCGGGATTGACGGGCGCCCTGGTAAGCCAGGGCAGCGCCGTCGACGTCGCCATGCCGGTATACCGGCGCGGAGCCGGCGCGCATCGACAGGCTACGGTCGAGGCGCCGGGAGCGGCGCTCGAACTCTGGATGCCGCCGCTGTACCAGGAAGACCCGGTTGCCGGTACGCTGACCCGGCGCGCCGGCGCCAGCTTCAGCTTGCGCGCGGGCAGTACCGAGGCAGCGGCCGCCGACCTGGCGGTCGTGCAGGCGATCATCGGCCGCTATGCTGTCGTGAACGTCGACCCCGGCCAGACCATCGAGGTCCGCAGCATTGGTCAGCTTACCGTCGAGGGCACGCTGCGGGCTCCGGGTGGAGATATCCTGCTCGGGGAGGTACCGCTTCCCGCAACGACGGCGGAACCGGCTCGAAGCGAAGGCCATGGCCGCTCGATATGGGTCGGCGAACAAGCCGTGCTCGATGTGTCCGGGCGCGCGACGCTGGCCACCGATACGCTTGGCCGGCGGTATGGCCTCGTTGACGCAGGGGGCAGCATCGTCGTCGGAGGCGCGTTCGACGCAGGCCAGGGCCTGGCGGATGCGGCCGACCTGTTCGTCGTGGTGCGCCCGGGGGCATTGCTGGATGCTTCCGGCACGAAGGCCACGATCGATGTGCCGGGGCTCGGTGCAAGCGAGGTGGCAAGCGCCGGGGGGGATATTACCGTCGCATCGAGCAATGGCCTGTACCTCGACGGTACGCTACGGGCCGAGGCGGGCGGCGACAGTGCTGCCGGGGGAAGCCTGACGCTGGCCTTGAATACCCCGATCTACAGAAACACTGCTGATAGCCGGGTCAGGCAGGCGAGGGAGCTGACCCTGAGCCAATGGGCCCGGCCGTCTTTGTCCCTTGGCCTCGACCCCGCCGCGGCGGCCGATCAACTGGTCTATGGCCGAGCCGGCGTGGCTGCGGAGCAAGTGGCCGCGGGCGGCTTCGACAGCGTCACGCTCGCCAGCGACGGGCTTCTGAGTTTCGAGGGCGATGTTTCCCTGGCGACGGGGTACTCCATGAACCTCTATGCGAGAGTCATGAGCCTTGCCGAAGGCGCCGCCGAGTCGAGCCGCGTCCAGCTCTCCGCCCCATACATACACCTGGCGAGTTATGGTGGAGAACTGGGCGGTGACGGTCGTCTCCACCCCACTGTCACAGGCGGCGTGTCGGAACGGGCACCGGTCGGCATGCTGTCCATCAATGCCGGCAGGCTGCTGCAGGTTGCCGGCAATCTGACTTTCGGCGGCCGAGGTGGAACGGGCGCGTCTGTGGGCCTGCCCGCCGAGGTCGATCGGCGCGGTTTCGATAAGCTGCTGCTCTCCAGCGCGGGCGACATCCGATTCCTGGGTGGCGATCTCTACACGCCTGGCGACCTCTCGCTGGCGGCCGCACAGCTCTATCCCGGCACGGGGGCGAGTGCGGCGCTGTATGCCGGTTGGCGGGGAACGTCGGCCGCGCTCGACCCGGATCGGGTGCTGTCCGTTGCGCGCACGACCGACGTCATTCCCGAACTGCCATACTCCGTTTTTGGACGCCTGACCCTGGCCGCTGCGAACATCGAGCAAGGTGGCGTGGTACGTGCGCCTCTGGGCCGAGTGGAGCTGGGAAGCGAAACTAACCTGCGTGGCAGCCGCAACGTCAGTCTTCTGGCTGGCAGTCTGACGTCGGTCAGCGCCGATGGCCTGGTGATGCCTTACGGTGGCACGAAGGACGGGCAGGCGTGGCAGTACGCCGGAGAAAAAATCAACCTGGCGGGCGTCGGCTCGCTGGCCGCGGGTCGGGTGACGTTAACCAGCCAGCATGTAGATGTGCAGGCGGGGGCCGTCATAGACCTGTCGGGCGGCGGTGAATTGACCGGTGCGGGCTTCGTGTCCGGGCGAGGCGGCTCCACCGATGCCCGCTATCACCCCTTGGTGCAGATCGGGCGCAACGGGTTCACCTTGCCCGGGCTGTCCAGCAATCCTGTCTATGCCATTGTTCCAGGCGTACAGGCGCCGGCGGCGCCGGCCGGCGGCGAAGCCGGCGCCGTCGATCCGGTGGTCGGCCAGCAGATCACGCTGGGCGATGGCGTGCCGGGCCTGCCCGCGGGAACCTATACGTTGCTGCCCTCCACGTACGCCTTGCTGCCAGGTGCGTTCCGCGTCGAGATAAACGGTCTTTCCAGCATCGGGCGGCCCACCGCTTCCCATACCGTGCGCAACGGTTCGTGGTCTGCCGCGGGCCGGCTATCGATTGCCGGCACGCGGTTCCAGGACAGCCTGTTCCAGCAGGTCATCCTGACCCCGGCCGACGTGCTGCGTTCATACTCGCAGTACAACGAGACGCCCTATAGCGAATTCGTACGGGCGGATGCGGCAACACTGGGTGTGCCGCGCGCACAGATCGAGGCGGACGCCAAGACCTTGCGTCTGGCGCTTCTGGATCGAGAGCAGGATAGCCGGGATCTCAGTCTCCGGTTCGCGGGCGAGGTGCGGGGCGAAGCCGGTAAAGGAGGCTATGGCAGCACGCTCGCCGTCACGGGCTCGACCATCGAGATCCTTGCCGACGACGCCGTTCCCTCGTCGGAATATGCGATCGCGCTGCGGTCCTCCGAGCTGAACCGGGTGAAGGTGAACCGGCTGGCCATCGGCGGCATGCCGCGGGTCGCATATGGCCAGGGCGGCAATATCGTGCGCTTCGACGGCCAGGTGGCCGGCGAGAACGTTTCCCCGGCAGACTCCCTCGTCGTACGCAGCGGGGCTCAGCTATATGCGCCGGAAGTCATGTTGATCGGTAGCGGCTTCTTGGACTCGACCAACAGCATCAGCGTCGAGCAGGGGGCGGTGATCAATACGCTAGGAAGAGGCGCGGTCGCCTACGACTCCGCCGACGGATTCATTTATCAGCCGGGCAGCACCGGTGTGGTGTCGGTATCGAACGGCTTGCTGAGATGGCTGGCGTCGGAGAAAGCCGGCCTCATCAAGGGCCCCAGCCCGATCCTGATCGGCGGCTGCGCGTCGGGGGCGTGCGGCGGGTCGACGCAGCTCTACTCCGAAGGCAGCATCGCCTTCGTCACGGACAACGATTTTCAACTGGACGACGCCGTCCGGTACGGCACGCGGCACCTGAGCCTGGCGGTCGGCGCCTTCAACATCGGCAGCGGTGAGGCGCTGGCGGCGGCGTCCGCACGCGGCGCGCTGACCCCAGGGCTGGCGCTTACCCAGCAGATGATGGAGCGTTTGCTGCAGGGTGACACCAGCACGGGCGCTCCCGCTCTGGAGACGCTCGAGCTGATTGCCGGGCAGTCGGTCAATTTCTTCGACACGGTGACGCTGTCAACCTTGGACGCTAGCGGCGCATCGCTGCTGGACAACCTGATGATCACCACGCCAGCCATCTACGGCTATGGTGACTCGGCCGACATGGCGTTGATCCGGACCGGACATCTGATCTGGAACGGATCTGGTGATGCGCCGGGCCCCGTCGTCAACGGCGGCGCGGGCACGGGCACGGGCTCATTGCAGATCGAAGCCCAGAAGATTACGTTCGGCTATGGCACCTATGGCCAGGCGGATGGCGTCAGCAAGCTGGGTCGCATGGCCCTGGGGTTCGCCAACGTCAATCTGGTGGCCAGCGACCGCGTCAGCGCCAACAACGCAGGTACATTGGCGATCTACCAGTCGCAAGGCGAATATGTCTCCGGCGAAGGTTGGCAGTACTCGGGCGGCAACCTCAACGTGGTCACGCCCTTGTGGACCGGAGAGTCCGGATCGACGCATCAGATCACCGTAGGGGGGGCCATCAACGTTACCGCACCGGCAACGGGAGCTGCTGATCCTTCGGCTGTCACGGCAATCGGCGCGGAACTTTCACTGACCGCCGCTCTAGGCTTGAACCTGGACACCACGGTGGCCTTGCCCAGCGGCAAGCTGGCCCTCGAGGCGGATGGCAGCGTGGTCCTGGGCAATGGCGCCACAGTCGACGTGTCCGGGCGCAGCGTGACGTTCTTTGACGACAACGACGCCACGCAATACAGCTGGGGCGGAGACGTGAGTCTGCGCAGCACGAACGGCGATGTCGTCCAGGCTTCCGCTTCCCTCATCGATCTTTCCGCTGAGAACAATAACGCTGGCCGTCTGACCGCCATTGCGTTGGGCGAAGCCGCGGGCAGCGTGGATCTTCAAGGCGCCATCGACGGCACTGCCAGCGGTTACTACGACGCGGGCGGCACCTACGTGCCGTACCTGGCGGGCGCCGTGGATATCCGGGCACAGCGCCTGGGTGTAGGGGCGGCCCTGACCGACGCATTTTCCGCGCTCAACCAGCGCTTGAACGAGGGCCAGGTGTTCGGTCGTCGCAGCTTCCAGTTGAAGCAGGGCGACCTGGTCATCGGCAACGGACTGAGGGCCAATCAAATCGAGGTCTCGCTCGACGCGGGCCACCTGGCGGTTACCGGCATGGTGGATGCCAGTGGCGAGCGAGTGGGCATGATCCGCCTCGCGGGGCGCCAGGGGCTGACGCTCGCCAGCGGCGCCGTGCTGGACGCGCACGGCACCCTGTTGCGCCTGGACAGCTACGGGAAAATCGTCGACGCGCCCAATCGCGCGGTCGTCGAGCTCAGTTCCGGCGCGGGGCTGCTGACCATGGCGAACGGCGCACGCATCGACCTGCGCCATGGCACCAACGATGCCCGCGTAGCGGCCATGCCAGCGCTGCACGATGGCCGCGCGCTGGGCACGCTGGAACTGAATGCGCCGCGTATCGACGCCGATGGCCGTGTCGACACGGACGCTGCCGCCACCTACGGCGATATTGCGATCGACGTTCGCGGCGCGGTGGACGTGCAGGGTGTGAAGTCCATCGCGGTCAATGCGGTACAGCGTTACGACGACGCGCCAGCAGGCACCGACGAGGCGGCCGGCGGACGGCCCTATCAGATCATCACGCAGGCTTATCTGGACGGGAAGCACAGCGATAGCGTGGCGTTCATCAATGCCGCATTGGCCAATGGAACACTGCTGAATACGAAGCTGGCCGGACTGAGCGGAGGCAGCCTCCGCGATGTCTTCCACTTGCGGCCCGGCGTGGAGATCGTCAGCGCCACGCCGGATGGAGACATCGTCATCAGCGGCGACCTGGACCTGTCGGGGCATCGCTACGCCAGCCTGAATCCGGCAACGCAGAAGACCGGCATCTACGGCTCCGGCGAGCCGGGGGCGTTGGTGATCCGTGCCGGCGGCAACCTGAACATCTACGGCAGTGTCAACGATGGCTTCTCGCCTCCGCCCGACACGCCGGACGACAATGGCTGGGTGCTGACCCCGGGAACGCAGGGATATGGCGGCGACGTGGTGGTGCCGGGGGCGGGCGTGCAGCTGGCAGAGGGCACCGTGTTTCCCGCGGACAAGACGCTGAACTACGCGGTGCCGCTCCAGGCGCTTACCCTGCCGGCAGGAACGGAGTTGCCCGTGGCGGCAACCTTGGTCGCGGGCATGACCCTGCCTGCCGGAACCGTGGTGGGCGCGGAGATTCGCGACGCGTCGGGCCGCGTCCTCGCGGCCGCCGGCGCGGTGCTGGGCGACGCATTGTCGATACCTGCTGGCGCAGTGCTGGGGGCCGGCATGCGGTTGCCGGCGCAGGCGCAGGTCGAGGCATTGACCTGGCCGGCGAACGTGGCGCTGCCGGTCGCCGCTACGTTGGCGCGCGACGTGAGCTTGCCCGTCGGAGCCCTGATTCCGTCGATGACCAACGTCAAGCTGGTGGATGGGGCTCCCCTGGTCGAGTTGCGCACGGTGTCCGGCGATCGCATGGGCCGCAACTGGGCGGTGGCAAAAATGCTGCCCGAGGGCTCGCTCTCGTGGAGCCTGCGTCTGGTAGCAGGCGCGGACCTGGACGCCGCCGACCCGCGGCTGACGCGCCCCGACGCAACGGGCAGGCTGGTGCTGGCCGACACCCATTATGGTCTTTATAAGACATTCCAGCCGGGCGGCATCCAGGTATGGACCCAGGAGGCTATCGACTACTGGCAGGTGGACGTCGACTGGGCCGACTATGGATTGAGCGGCCCCGTCAAGGTAGGCGATGCGGTTGCGGATCCCCAGGAGTGGGGGTTCTGCTCCGACCCGAGCGTGACATGCGGGACGGCCACTCACGTGTGGACCCAGGAAGGCATTGCCGGTTGGGAAACAGACAACTACTGGCAGGACTATGGCTTGAGTGGTCCGCCCGCGGTTGGCGACCCGGTGGTAGATCCTCAGGGTTGGCTATTTTGCGATATGCCGGGATCCTGCCTGGAACTACCAGGGGATACCGTCAAGGCGGCCTATCCCGTCACGCAGAACTTCAGTGTGTTGCGTACCGGCACCGGCGACCTGGACTTGATCGCGGGCGGCGACGTGGCCATGCATTCACTGTATGGCGTTTACACAGCCGGCGCCAGCAGCGCTTCGCGAGGCGGCGCGCAAGCCGGCGCATTCAACCAGCCGCGCGCCAAAGGGGGTGGCGGCGATGACACCTACCTCAACACCAGCATGAGCGCCGATCCTGGTGTGGGAGTGGCCTACGAGGCGGTGGTGAATGGCGGCGAGAACAGCACGTACGGGGCATGGTATCCCGACGGCGGCGGCAACCTCCTGCTGAGGGCCGGAGGCGACTTCACGGGGGATGTACTGGCGAGTCGGCCGGGGGTGACGACAGACATCGATCTGCGGCCGCAGCGCGGCAGTGCTGACCTTGGCAACTGGTTGTGGCGTCAGGGTAGCGGCGATACCCAAGGGGTCGACCGGATTCCCACCAGTTGGTGGATCAATTTCGGAACTTACGTTCGGGGGCCGGATGCGGAGCTGACGAATACTTTGACCGGGGTGCCCTACGAAGATCGATATTTGGTTGGCGCCATTCCCGAGCTCGTGGGTTTTACCGGCGTTGGAACCTTGGGGGGCGGTAACCTGACCGTTCAGGTAAGCGGCGACGCAGGCCTTATCAGCCGTCGCGGAGATGCCCCCGGAAGCACGGATCCGCAGCGCAGCGCAGGGTTGATACTGGCGGTCGGCAGCACTGGACGCGTTCTCGACAACGGCGACGTGCTGATGAGCGGAGGCGGCGATCTGCGCCTGGACTTGGGCGGCGCGCTCAATCCGGGTTTGGCCGCGCGTAGTTCGACGGGTTCGCGGAATTCTGAGGCATCGCCTTTCGACTATCGCCGCCAAAATCTCGACCTCAATGGCGTACTGGCGAACCTGCGGGGAAGCGTGCGCGTGCAGGCAGGCAGCTTGGGAGGGATCGCTCTCTCTTATTTCCGAAGTAGTGGCGTGCAAGTCGACCAACGAGAGACGCGCGCATTCGATCCTTATTCCGCCTCGTTGGGCGCAGCGACGGGCGGCCCGGTGATCATGCTGGGCGATTCGGCCGCCTCGCTTTCCAGCCGTGGTGATCTGGTGCTCTCCGGTGCCGGGGATCCGGGGCGGGTCGCGCTGCCGGTTTCGATGCCCTATAGCCAGAACGGCGGCGAGCGGCAAGCCGGCGGCTACGGATGGTTCTCCCTGTGGACCGACAATACCGCGATCCGGCTGTTTTCGGCTGGCGGCGACGTGACGCCTAGCGTCCAGATTGCCGCGGTAGAGGCTAGCGGCCTTGTGGCTGCGGAACGGAATTACTCCGCGACCGACGGCCGCTTTGTGTGGCCCGGTCAGCTTTCCACGGTGGCGGCCAACGGTAGCATCTTCATCGGGCCTTCGGCACTTGGGCAGGCGTCAGCCTCGGAGTACAACGCGGCGTATTCGCTTTTGCTGGCGCCTTCCAGGAACGGCCGTCTGGAAGTCCTTGCGGGCGATTCGATCTATGCAGGCGGTTATGTCGTAAGTCGATCGGCGGCGCCGATGTCCGCGCTTCCGACGCCGCTTGATCCCGCCTTCGGGGTATTCAGGGCGAACGACGGAGGCCTTACCGCTATCCATAACCTGGATGCACAAGCGATCCGGCCCACCGTCGGCCGATTCCCCATCTTTGCCTTTGGACCAAACACCGCTACGTCCTTGGTTTCTACGGCTTCCCCTGTCCGTTTCTATGCGCGTGAAGGAGACATATTGGGCTTGGGAACCGGGGAGGTGCTTGCTTTCAGCAGCGGAGGTCGTGCGGGCCAGACCTGGTACGAGGGGCTTGGTCCGGTCTGGATGCGTGCGGGTGGAGACATCGTACGGTCCGGTACCTTGCTCAGCGAGTCGGTAGCAATCCCGAGCGAAATTAAGCAAACACCGTCCAGCACTAATCTCGGCAGCGCTTCCAGCACGGGCAATCTCTTCATCCATTCCAATGCCAACGACGTTTCCATTGTCGAGGCCGGGGGTGAAATCCTCTTCAGCAACTTCATGGTGGCGGGTCCGGGTACGCTGGAAATCAGCGCCGGGGGCAATATCGTCATGGTTGGGCAGGCCGCTCGTTCGGGCAGTAGCCTGAACTACGGCGAATCCTCCATCACCAGCCTCGGTCCCGTCGTCCCCGGCGACAGTCGTCCAGGCGCGAATATCGTCGTGCAGGCAGGTATGGGAAGCCGCAGTGGGGACTGGAATGGCTTCCTCGCTAGATACCTCAACCCTGACAACCTCGCTGATCCGGAGCGGCCGCTAGCCGATCAGGAAGGCGACGTGGCGCACACCTACGAAGCGGAGTTGGCTGCCTGGCTGGCGGATCGCTATGGCTTTTCTCCGACGGCCGATGAGTCAACGGCGGAACAGGCGTTGGCCTTCTTCGCGACGCTGCCAGGTGAGCAGCAACGTATCTTCGCCCGCTTTGTCTATTTCTCTGAACTACGGGCAGGCGGCCGGGAGTACAACGACCAGGATGGCCCGCGCTTTGGCAGCTACTTGCGAGGCCGGAACGCGATCGAGGCGCTTTTCCCCGAGCGGGATCCGGATGGTAGCCCAGCAGTCTATGGGGGCAATCTGTTCGCCTATGGCGGCGCCGGCATTCATACGAATGCGGGCGGAGACATCCAGGTATTGACGCCGGCAGGCGCCCAGACCTACGGCGTGGAAGGAGAGGCTCCGCCTTCCACCGCAGGGGTGGTCACTCTGGGACAAGGCGACATTCAGCTCTACTCGCTGGGCAGCATCCTGCTGGGCCAGAGCCGCATCATGACGACCTTCGGCGGCAGCATCCTGGGATGGTCGGCGGAAGGCGACATCAACGCCGGCCGCGGATCGCGAACTTCGGTGGTCTACACCCCGCCGCGGCGCATCTACGATGCGTTCGGCAACGTGGCGATTTCGCCTGACGTGCCCGGCACGGGGGCGGGTATCGCAACCTTGGCGCCCATTCCGGAAGTGCCGCCCGGCGACGTGGACCTGATCGCGCCCCTGGGCACCATCGACGCCGGCGAGGCAGGCATCCGGGTGTCGGGCAACGTGAACATCGCCGCGCTGCAGGTGGTGAACGCGGCCAACATTCAGACGCAAGGAGAATCCTCCGGCATTCCGGTGGTGGCCGCCGTCAACGTCGGCGCGCTGACGTCGGCCAGCAGTGCCGCCACCAATGCCGCCAGCGCCGCGCAGGATGCGGTGTCTCGTTCGCGAGCCGCCGCCCAGCGCGCCTTGCCGTCCATCATCAGCGTGCAGATCCTGGGCTTCGGTGACGGCAGCCAGGCTCCCGCACCGGCGCCTGCGCCTGCGCCTTCGCGTGCGCCGGCCGCCAACGGCCGGGCTACCGGCGAGCCCGTCAGCTACGACCCGGGCAGCGCAATCCAACTGATGAACAGCCGCTCCGTCGGACAAGCCGGTCAGCCTGCCCTGACCGACAAGGAGCGAGCCAACATGCTGTAAGTGTCCGTGGGTTGGCGCCGCACAACGGCGCAGGCACACAGTCCTCAAGGGGCCACTTCCGTACGGCGGGCGTGGCCCCTTGCCCTGTTGTCCCTCCTCCGCGAACAGCCACGTACGCCGCGATAAGCAGCGCCGCTTCACCGCTTAAGGCTTCAGCGCTTCAGTTCAGCGCGATCACGCGGCGGTATTGCAACGCAGGTCCGGCGCTGCGGCGTACGCTGACCAGCACATCGAGGCCCGTGGCAGGCTTGGGCACGGCGCGGATGGTTGGCAGGGATCGCCATCCTTGTCCTGGTTCATAGGCCCGCATATCGAAATTGGCGACGCCCTCGACCACGGCCACTCGATCCGCGGCCGACGGGGCCGGCAACGGATATGCGGAAGAGGCTTCGCCCGCGGCACGGTACAACGTACCGCCTTGCAGCCACCATTGCACCCGCTGCCACTGGCCCGGCCGGGCGGCCGCGGCGCGCACCACCTCGAACGTGAAGGCGCCCTGAAGGCCGCGTCGCGCGCTGAGTCCTGCCGGCAGCAAGGGCATCATGGGCGTGCCGGGCTTGGCGGTCTGAGGGGCGCCGCCTGCGTCGCCCTGCGACTCGCTGCCTTCGCCTTCGCCGTCGGCGGCCAAGGCCTCGGTGGCCGCAGATGGCAGCTCCACCGTGGCCCGCCATGTCAGATCCATCTCGATCTGCTGCAGGGCCCGCGTCGTCCGCGCGGTTTCTTCCATGCGCGCCTGCAGTCGGTCGTTGGTGCGCGTCATGCTGTCCAGGCCGCGCCATGCGATCAGACTGATCAAGGCCATGATGAGCACGGCGATCATGACCTCGATCAGCGTGAATCCGGCCTGGCATCGACGCGGGCGATTCATCGGGGCGGCTCGGCAAGTTGAGTCTGTACGCTGGCCAGCCGCTGGCTGCTGTTGCGGCCCACGTAGACCTCGGCCGTCACGGCCCGCATCCCCTGTTGCACCGGCCCGATCTGCACGCGGCATACAAAGGCCTGGTCCGCCTGGGGGCAGTCGATGACCTGCACGCCCGGCGCCTGCGGCGTGCCCAGCTGCGTAAGCGCGATGGCGTTCTCGGCGGACAGCATGGCCAGGGAACGCTGCTCCAGTCCGCCCAGGTTGCTGGTGGCCTGGCTGGTGGTGCGCACGAACGCAGCCAGCGCCACGCTGATGATGGCCAGCGCGATCAGCACCTCGACCAGGGTGAATCCGGTTTGCCGGCTTGCACGTAGAAGCGGATGGGGGAATCTTTTCATCACTGCACCTGGAATCCGCCGGTGGCGTCGCGGATGAGTTCGACCGTATGGTCGCCGCTGTGCAGTTCCAGGCGCAGCGGCTCGCCGACCCATTCCGAAGTAAGCAGGACTGGTCCTACAGGCGACACGGTGACGGTGCCGGTACGCCATTGCCGGGGACGCAGCACGTCATCGCGTTCGAACTGGTCCAGGGCGCCTGCGGTGGACACCGCAGGGACGACGCTGCCTGGCACCGCGGTCCAGGTTCCACGCATGAACGCATAGCCGTCGCCGCGGGCCTGCCAGACGATCACGCGGCCGTCCAGCCGCACCTGCTGCTGGGCCGCGGTCATGCGTTGCGCCAGCTCGCGCGCATCCAGTCGCAGCGTGCTGCCCGCCGTGGGCGCGATGCTGACACTGATCGTGCCTGCAATGATGCCTATGATCACCAGCACCACCATCACTTCGATCAGAGAGAACCCGCGTTGGACAGGATGGATACGCTTCACGGCATTGGTGCTGCACAGTGATCGGATGCCGCAGATCATAAGCACACAATGTGGCGTTGCAATGAAAGTCCAACATGAGTCTGCTAAAGCTATCGCCCATAGCGCCGCATTCGCGTCGCGCATCCAAGGACGCCTGCCATGATGTCTGCCATGGAACGCATCGGCTTCTCGACGCGTGCAATCTCGTCCCGCCGGCTCGCGCACCTGACGGGCGCGGCGGCATGTGCGGCAAGCCTGCTGTTCTGGGGATATATCCTGCGTTCCCCGCAGGCGCAGTCGCCGGTGGCGCAGGCCGCCGCCGCTCCGGCCGCGGACCCGGCCAGCGAAGTGGTGGCAGCCTGGTTGGGGGCAGGAGAGGTCCGTCTGGACGCGCGGGTACTGGGATTGGCGCGAAGCGTCGATGGCCGCGCTGTCGCGCTGGTCAGCGTCAACGGCGCGCCGCCGAAGGCGGTGATGGCCGGCGAGCCGCTTATGGAAGGCGTGGTGGTGAGGTCCATCGACGTCGGGACGGTGACGCTCGAGCGCGGTGGCTCCCTCTTGCGTCTGGCTGTGCCCAAGCGCGAAGACGCCAGCGGCAAAAACGGCATCGTGCGCGTGCCTTGACGGGGCGTATGCGTTGTCCTACGGAACATTCGTCATTGCCGCGTCATTCCTGCTTGATACAAAGGCGGCTGCTGATTGCAACATGGCGCGGCATGCCGTTCGCCGCACTTCGGGTGACAAACGCGTGCGGCGTCACGGCACACAGCACGTATGCACGTCCGCCGGTCTGCGCAACGTAAGCCGGGCAGCCGACGCATTGGATGCTCGTCTGACCACCACGCTGCGCGATTCCAACACCGCATCGGCCGCAGGCAGCCTGTCATATGCACCGACAAGGAACGAGACATGAAGAGCACGCGGGCGGCCGTATGCGCCGATAGAATGGTCTCCATGAGCCGGCTGGTGAACGATCTGTCCAGCTGGGCTCACAAGGCACGGGAAGAGGGGCCTGTGCTGATCATGCGTTATGAAGAGCCGTGGGTATGCCTGGTGGACTATCACGCCTGGCTGCAGATCGACGCGCTGCAAACGTACCGTCCTCCCGAGGGCCACCCGCTTGTCGGATTGCGCAGGGCCATCGATACCTTGCTGGCATACGAGGCGGCACTCGTGCTGGCACTGGCCGAACGGTCCCAGTCCAGGATGCCGGGGCAGATGCTGATTCGTGCCTGGCTGCTGCAGATCGTCTATTCCGTGGGCGGCGCAGACACGTTGCGCGAAGGCCTGGCGTACAACATGCGCTGGCGCTGGTTTGTCGGGTACGACTACGCGTCCCAGCAGTTGCCTGCCGTCGAGGCGTTCGTGCAGGACATGGCCATGGTCAGCGCGGACCCACGGATCATCGAGATCGTGTTCCGGTGCCTGGACCACAGTTCCATCATCGACGCCGGCGTCAGCGAGTTCAGCGTGAACACGGGCTTGATCCAGGCCCTGCGTGCACGCAGCGCGCTCGACGCGACGGCGGCGGGCGGCGACAAGCCGGTCGGCGGCGCACAGCCGCCCCAATGACGTAGTACTTTCCTGATAGCGCTCGCGGGCCTTGCCCGCAGCGCGGCGTGCCAAGGCCGCGGAAGACCGATGCAATCCCGTAAAAGCCGATACGTCGTGACGGTGGAGGACCTGCAAGACCGTTTCCTCGAGATCGCGGAGATCGCCGCGCGCCAGGAGGTGTGGGTCGAAGGGCGGGACGGAAGGCCGGCGTACCTCATGGTTTCGCACAGCGCCTTGCAGCAGCGGATCGCGCCCATGCTGCGGACTATTCCGGCCGATCACCCGCTTGCCGCAGTGCGCAGGCACATCGATGCCGTGGTCGATCCGCAACTGCTGGGCGACATCGGGCAGACTCGTGACGAGATTTCGGTGCGGGATGCGGATGCGATGCTGCGCCTGGTGGCGTTCCGCGCCCTGGTACTGCAGATCCTGTATTCCTTTCGTACGCAGCGGTGCCTGGCGGAAGACGTGGCCTACAACCTGCTGTTTCGATGGTTCTATGGCGACCAGTACCTGCTTTACGTTCCGCCGTGCGCAGCCGAGATCGAGGCAACGCTGGCCGAACTGAAAGACGAGGTCGACGTCGGAAATCTGCTGTTGGGCGCGATAGCCGTGGCCGAGCGCGCCATGTCGCCCGACGCTGCGCACTTCACGATCCATGGCGAGCTGGTGGCGCAGTGGTGTCCGCCTCACTGAGCGGTGGCGGGTAACAAATTCATGTTGCAGAAAGCGGTCGGTTTTTTTCGGCTGGAACCGTCTTAGCGCAGAACCGCATCCATCGGCTTTTGGGCTTTAGGGTTGCCGGTTGAATGGCCCCGAATGGGTCTGGTGCAACGCGCGGGCAGCCTGTCTCCTGGCGCATGGAACTACGGTGCAAACGGATGACGACGCGACCCGGACAGGAGCCATTGGAAGTTGCGCTGGTGCGGCACTATGACGACCTGCTGCAGCGCCTCACGCATCGGCTCGGGTGCCGCGACCTGGCCGCCGACGCATTGCACGATACGTGGCTGCGGCTGGCCGAGCGGCCGCAATGCGCGCCCATCATCGATGCGCGGGCCTACGTCTATCGCATGGCCTACAACCGCGCGGTCGACATCACACGCGATCACCGGCTGCGCCGCGGGCTGGAAGTGGCCGACGAGTCCGCGCCGTGGGATGACATCGCCGATTCGTCTCCCGGGCCCGAGCATCTGGCCCAGGTCCGCAATGAACTAGGACGAGTCCTACGGGCGATAGGCCGATTGCCGCGGCGTCGGCAGGCCATCTGCCTCGATGTCTGGGTGCAGGACTGTCCTAGGCATGAAGTGGCCCAGCGCTTCGGCGTCACGGTGGGCATGGTCTTTCGCGAAATCAACGCCGCCCGGCGAGACGCCTGTTCCCTCGTCTAGCTGCCGCTTCGGCAGCAAGCAGTGCGGCGCGGCCCAGGGCCAGTGTGGGCCACTGCACGTCACAGAACTGACATATGTCGGGGGTAACGTGTGCGCCAGCTAGATGCCGCTTCAAGCGGTACGTAATGGCTGGTCGCCTGCACGCATCTGGCACATATCGGTCCGATATCGCCCCCCTTAGCCGGAGAAGAGAGCATATGTGGCGTAGGCTGCCTATTGCCGCGTGCCTTGGCTTCGGTATTTGTCTGCTTGGGGCGGAGTCGCGCATGGCGTCCGCGCAAGACTTCCCCAGCGGGCCCACGGCGCGGGAAATCGACTTCAATATCGAGGCGCAACCCCTGGAAGACGCCGTCGAGCAATTCAGTGCAATCACGGGAATTTCAGTGGTCTATCAGGCCTCGCTGTCAGTCGGACGTTCTTCCGTGCCAGTGTCGGGGCGTTACCTGCCTGACACCGCCTTGCGCATGATGGTGTCGAACGCGCAGTTGAATGTGCGCCGCACGGCGGAGTTCTCGTATGTCATCACCTCGGCCCCGCCCGCCAGCTCCGCGTCGACGGCCCGGCAATGGCGTTCAGCCTCCGAAAAAAGCTACTACGGTCTCGTCCAGCGCAGCCTGCGGCGGGCGCTGTGCGCGAATGCCCGTGTCGCGCCGGCCTCTTACCGCGCGGCCCTGCAGTTCTGGATCGATCCGCTCGGCCATATCGACCGTGTGCATCTGCTCGACACCACGGGCGATCCGCAACGGGACGACGTCTTGCGCCAGACTTTGACGGGGCTCACGGTGGCACCGCCTCCGCAGGAGTTGCCGCAGCCCGTGCTCATGGTGCTTCTCCCGCGCGAGCAAGCGCTTACCGCTGATTGCCATGCCGGCTAGCGTCGCCGAACCGCACAAGCATCCATGACCACGAATCTGGCTTCTCTCAAGGCGCTGCTCGTGGCGCGCTATGACGAACTGAAGGGACAGCTTTCCCGACGGCTGGGCAATCCCGAGCTGGCGGGCGACGCCTTGCAGGAAACCTGGCTGCACCTGCACGGCAAGGAAGCCGCCAGTACCGAGATCAACGCGGTCCACAATCCGACGGCCTACCTCCTGCGGGTCGCATCCAACCTAGCTGTAGACGAACATCGCAGCGTCGAAAGATTCGTCTCGGTCGGGGAAATCGAGGCGTTCGCCGACGCCCTCGTCACGGACGATCCCGGGCGCGTGCCCACGCCGGCGCGCATTGCCGAGTCACGGGAAACGATCCAAGCGATGGCTCGGTTGATCGAGCACATGCCGGCGCGCCGGCGCGAGGTCTTCATGGCCGTGCGCCTCGAGGGCTTGCCACAGTACGAGGTGGCCGCGCAGATGGGAATCTCGCTGCGCGTAGTCGAACGGGAACTGCAGCGCGCTCAGGAACAGATCGCCCAATATGTAAAAAGAATGTAACGTTGTGCGGTTTTGAGTCTATCCCTCCGTCTTACTACAGCGACGCCTTGAAAACCTCGAGCGCCGGTATCGCGTCCACCCCGATCGTCCATACAAGAACATGTTGAGGAATCTCTTCGCCAAACGCAGGGCCCGCCACGACGGGCTCGAATCCCAGGCCCATGCCTGGATTCGTCGTTTGGCGTCCGGCCGCGTCACCGAGCACGACCTGCGCATGCTTGCACAATGGTGCGCGCAAAGTCCCGAGCATGCCGGCGCCTTTGCCGACGCGCGTCACCAATGGCAACTGGCGGGTCAGGCCGCCGCGATGGTCAAAGGCCACTTGCCGCTTAGCGCTCGCCGTCCCGCTTCCACCCCCGTGCACGCGGGCCGACGGGCGTGGCTGGGGGTTGCCATGGGCGCCGGCGCTGCCGGCGTGGCCGCCATGGTCTATCCCCCGCTTGGGCTGTGGCCGGCGGTGAACGAATGGGGCGCAGACTATGCCACAGCTACCGGCGAGCAGCGCGAGCTTGCACTGGGTCAGGCCCTGGTGGCCCTGAATACGCAAACGCGTATTTCCGTGCTGAAGGCGGCCGATGCGGGCAAAGGCATGGAATTGCTCAGCGGCGAAGCCGCGGTCGACCTGCGTTCCGACGAGCCGTTCACTGTCCTGGCCGCGGGCGGGCAGTCCCGTTCCTCCGGCACGGGCGCCCGGTTCGAAGTGCGCAAGCTCGATGGACAGATCTGCGTCAGCTGCATGAACGGGACGGTCACCGTGCAGTTCGGTGGCCGCGACCTGCTGCTGCACGCCAACGAACAGGTGTTCTACGATGCCGGCGGCCTGGGGCGCGTACTGCCGGTCGAGGCGCGCGCCGTGTCGGCATGGCGCGAAGGAATGCTGGTGTTCCGGCGCACGGCGTTGCGCGACGTGGTTGCCGAGATCAACCGATATCGCCCCGGCCGCGTGGTGCTGCTGGACGACAGCAAGGCCGGCGAACTGCTCAACGGCCAATTCCGTATCAATCAGTTGGATCACGCGCTGGTGCAGATCAGCCAGGCGTTCAATGTGAAAATCCGCGAAGCCGGCGGTCTGGTGCTTCTTACCTAGGCTTCACGCGGCGCCCTCATGCGCTCGAACAAGGCGGCCGGGTCGGCGGTCTGCGTGCCCTCGGCCGCGCGGACCGGTCGCGCGGCACACGCTCGCTTTCTTTCGGTGCGGCACGTGCCGGTCTTGCAAGCCCGTGCGTCCGTTCCAATACGAAACCGTGCGGTTTTCTTCCGCGACATCCGTCAATCATCGCCGCCCTGTGCCAGGGCGGGTTCGACTGGAGCGCGCCGCAATGCATACCGACAACGTTGCCACGGATTGGATCCCGACCCTGCACGACCGTCCCGTAGCACTCTATCGTCGGCACGAACCTTGGCTGTCCGTGGTGCCGGCCGGCATGTGGCACTCGGCCGATGCCTGGTACGACCGCATTCCCGCTCGCCATCCCCTGGTCCTGCTGCGTACACATGTGGACGCGCGCCTGGCGACTTTGCCGTCGCAGGCCATGGCGCCGCTCGCGCAGATCGCCAGCGAAGGCCTGTCGCCGCAGATGCTGCTGCGGGCATGCATACTCAAGTCGCTTACCTCGATGGGCAGCGGGCAGGGCTTTCGCGAGCTGCTCAGCTTCAATACGCTTTATCGCTGGTTCGTGGCGATACCCGCGGGGCAGCAGCAGGTCGAATCCGTCGTGCGGTCGCTGCATCGCCTCGAGCAGAACGAGGCAGCGCTTGTCGTGTCAACCGGGCTGATGGCGAAGCTGCTGGGCGATGCCGATGATCTGGTGCGCAGCTTCGCGCATTGCGGACGGTAGGCGCCGCACATCGCGCGGGCGCCGATGCGTGCTGGCGTATGCCTGCGCGGCCGCTCGACCGCGCATGGCCATGCCGTAATCCGTATCGGCGCTTCGGGGGCTACGCCGCCTTCTTCTCGCCGCTCGGCCGGATATTCTGGTTGTGCCGGAACAGGTTCTGCGGGTCGTATCGGGTCTTTATCTCGACCAGCCTGTCGAAGTTCGGTCCATATGCCGAGCCAATCCGCTCCAGCTCTTCCTCCGTCATGAAATTCACGTACACGCCGCCTGCGGAATAGGGTTCGGTGTCGCGGAACAGCGCACGCGCCCACGCGATGCAGCGTTCGTCGTCGGCGGGATCATCCCACCGTCCGTGCACGTTCATGGCGAACTGCGTGGAGCGATGCGGATACGCCATCGATGTCACTGCAGGCCGCTGCGTGGCCTCGCCGATGCAGCCCAGGAAGATCTCGCACTGCGGTGAAGGCACGTCTTTCACGGCCTCGACCACGACGTCGATCAGGCCGTCCTGCAGCGAGTCCAGGTTGTGCGACTTCCAGTAGTTGCGAGCGCCCGGCGTCAGCAACGGGTCGAACGCCTTCTGCCACGCGGTGTACGGCATGGGGCCCAGGTGTTCACCATAAGGCGTGCCCAGCTGGCGGATGGCCGACACGGCCTGCGGTCCGTCGTCGAGGTTGCCCAGGTAGCAGCTGGCGAATGCGACGCACGGCTTGCCATGCACGTCGGGCGCAAGAAAGGGCAGCGGGGGCGCCTGCCGCAGCACGACCCACACGGTAAGGTCCGCCGGCATGGTGGCCAGCGCCGCGCGGTACTTCATCAATGCGTCGCGAGCCTGTTCCAACGGCAGTATCACCAGGCCGCCGTACACCATCGGCCCCACCTGGTGCAGCTTGTACTCGAACATGGTCACCACGCCGAAGTTGCCGCCGCCGCCGCGGATCGCCCAGAACAAATCCTCGTTTTCTTCCTCGCTGGCGTGCCGCAGTTCGCCGTCGGCGGTGACGATGTCGACCGACAGCAGATTGTCTATCGTCATGCCGTGCTTGCGGCTCAGCCAGCCGAACCCGCCGCCCAGCGTCAGGCCCGCGACGCCGGTGGTCGAGTTGATGCCCAGCGGCACGGCAAGGCCGAATGCCTGGGCTTCGTGATCCAGATCCGCCAGAGTGGCCCCGGGCTCTACATGGGCAACGGACAGCTCGGGATCGATCCGCACCGATTTCATCTGCGACAGGTCGATCATCACGCCGCCCTCGCAGACTGCGGTTCCCGCGATATTGTGTCCGCCGCCGCGCACGGCCACGAGCGAACCGGTGCTGCGGGCGAAGTCCACGGCGCGGCGCACGTCGGCCGCGCCCGCGCACCGCACGATCACCGCGGGACGGCGGTCGATCATGGCGTTCCAGATCTTGCGGGCATCGTCGTAGCCGGGGTCGTCGGGCGTAAGCACCTGGCCCCGGGTGGATGCTTTCAGATCATCGATGGCACCTTGAGACAGATTGCTCATCACATACCTCCTTGAAGGAGCTGCTTCGTAGCGAACTTCTGCATGAGCCGTCGATGCTTGGCGCGGCATGGCGTTTGCCTCCTCGCGACAGGGGCCATGTCCCTGTGCACCGTGCGCCGGCGCGCCGCGCAGGGCTGGCGGCTTACCCTCTTTGCGGGCCGGAGCGTGTCAAAAAAGTATAGGCCTCCGATGATGCCCATCGTCGGGGTTAAACCATACGCGTACATGCTTTGGACCCGTTCAGGCGTAGGTAGCCATCCGGCGCCGGCATGGCTTTTGCGGCATGCGAGCGGCTTTGTGTTTCTCGAAGCCGCTTATCAATCGCCAAGGACGCCGCAATGAACCAGAGATCGCCATCGCTTCCTGTCGGCACGCCGGCCCGGCAGGAGAATCGTGAAGACGTCGATGACTCGCATCAGGGGCATGGAGTGCGCCGCGGTCCCGAGCCGGACCCGGGCACGGTGCTGCCGCCGGGCGGGGTGGTGGAGGGCGAGAACCAGCCCGCGCCCGCGTCGCCTGGCGCCAATGAAGACGAGGATGCGGCTCGGAACCGATCTGTGCCGTAGGGTAGGAGGGCGCCGGCCCGGTCCGAAGGCGCCAGCTCGGCCTCGCGCGGGGCGTTGTCTCGAGCCTAGAAGCGCGTCCTCAGGTTCAACGACACGCTGCGTGGTTCGCCATAGATGTTGTAGCTGCTCAGCGTGCCCACCCGTGCGTAATATCGGCGGTCGGCCAGGTTGTTCACGGCCAGCGTTACTCGCGTTTGCGGCGTGACGGCGTAGGCGACCTGGGCGTTCATCACCGCGTAGCCGCCGGCTTCCCGCACGCCGGCCACACCGGTGCCTGGCGCGGCCGAACTCACCAGCACCCCGCCACCAACGATCCACGGCGTGTCAGCCACGCGATAGTTGCCGTACAGCTTGAAGGCATGACGCGGCTCGAACAGCGAGAACGTCGCGCCTTCGTTGTTGCGGTCCGTCGCGTAGCGGCTGATCAGATATGCGTAGCCCGCCGTCAGCTGCAGGTTGCGGATGGGGCTGCCGCTGATTTCCACCTCGGCGCCCTTCACCTCCACTTCGCCCGCGGACAGGAAGAAGCCGGGATTGTCCAGGTCGGGGTAGGAGCGGTTCACGTCACGGGTACGAAAGACCGCGGCGCTGAACAGCAGCTTGCCGTCGTTCAACTGCCCCTTGAACCCGAATTCGATCTGCTTGCCTTCGCGCGGGTCCAGGTTGCTGTCGTTGGCGTCTTTCTGCGATTGCGGCATGAAGATGTCGGAGTAGCTGGAGTAGACGGTCCACTGTTGGGACAGCCGATAGACCACGCCCGCATACGGCGTGAACACACCGCGCTCACGCGAGGCGACAGCCCATTCGGTGGGCGCGGACGGCGCCACGCTGCGGTTGCGCGTGGTGAAGTCGCTCAACCGCCCGCCCAGCACCAGCGTCAGCGGGTCGACGATGGACAACCGCAGTTGGCCATAGAAGCCGTCCTGCCGCGTCTCGTAGCCCGATCCGCGTACGTAGGGGCCTATCGCGCTTTCGGGCACCAGGTCGGGCCGGCCGAACGGTATGCCGGGCACGGAGGTGTTAGCGCCGTACAACGTCTCACCTTCATAGACCTCATAGTTGTAGCCCACCGTGGCTTCATGCCTGCGGCCCAGCAGTTGAAACGGGCCCGCCGCATACAGATCGACCGCCTTGCGCGTGGAGCTGTCGTCCCAGCCGCGCCGCATGTAGTTGCCTATCAGGCCGGTGTCGGGGTTCACTCCGGTGTTCGGATAGCCGTCATGCACGCGCCAATCCCGTTCGGCGTGCGCGACATGAAGCTTGAATTGCCAGCCGCTGGACAGGCGGTGCACGGCCTCGGCCGCCACGGTGCGGTGGTGCGTGTCGTAGCGGCTCCATGGAGCCATGGGATTGGCGGAGCGCGACGCGTCGATGAACCTTCCGTCGGTGTAGGCCGGCAAGCCCGTGTAGGGATCGGTCTTGTCGTCCTGGAAGGCGGCGTACAGCGAGAACGACGTGGCTGGCGTCAGGTCATAGTCCAGCGTGCCGTATACGAACTGTTTGGCGCTGTGCGCGTGGTCGTAATGGAAGTCGCGGTCCTGCAAGGTGGCGACGACCCGTCCGCGCAAGGTGCCCTGCGCGTTCAGCGGCAGGCCCACGTCGGCTTCGGCGCGCTTGTCGTTCCACGAGCCATAGGTCAGGGCGGCGGATCCGCTGAAGTCCGAGGGCGCCCGTTTGCGGACGAAGTTCACCGTGCCGCCAGGCTGGCCCGAGCCTTGGAACAGGCCTGCCGGACCGCGCAGCACTTCGATGCGGTCGAACATCGCCAGGTCGTACTGCTGCGTGGCGTTCAAGCCGTTGAAGGCCGGCACGCCGTCATAGCTGGGCTCGAGGAAATAGCCGCGCGAGCGGATCTGCGACGACGTGCCATCCCAGGGCGTGACGGTCACGCCGGTGACCTGCGCCAGCGCTTCTTCGGCGCTTTGCAGATTCTGGTCCTCGATGCGCTGTCGCGTGATGACGCTTACGGAATTGGGCAGCTCCATGACCGGAACGGCGGTTTTGCCGCCCACGGTGACCAGCGGCGCCGCATAGCTGTCCGCCCCCTCGCTGGTGGCATCGCGCAGCGCGGCGCCGGTAACGACCACCGCGGGCAGGCCGATGACCGCGCCGGGGTTCGCACCCGGGGCGGCGGGGGGTCGGGCGTCTTCTTGTGCGGTCGCCACGCCGGCCCAGCAGGCAAGCGCAAACGCGCGGCCGGAGAAAGAGAGATGGCGGCGACCCGGCTCGTGATCGTGGTGGGTGGGAAGACGCTTTCGGGAACGCGGGCGCGGCAGGTGTTTTGTTGTCATTGCTATCGAACGAAGAACATCGCGCAGTGCCGGGACAGCCCCAGCGTCGCTTACGAATTGCAATGATATAACATAACTAAAGCGGGCTGGACCGGATCCCACTGGAGCACTGGGTTGGGCCGGACCAGACTGAACCGAACAGGGCTGGACCGGCTCAACTGGGCTCAATCGGCCCAACTGGCTGGACTTGGCTGTGCTTCGACGCCTTCACGCAGGCCGATCCCCGAATCACCTGCCATCCCTAGGCGCTGGACCGCATTTCCTCGGGGCAGTGGCCATCGCTTCCCGCGCTTTTTGTAAAAACCTCCCTGCCCGGCGTACAGAGTTTGTCAGAGTTTGTTTGGGCTTATTAACAATGACGCGATTCCCGCAGGTCTATGCTTGAACCGCCTAAACAACTCATGAGGGTGCATGATGAACGAGGGTCCCGTACCTGCTCCTACCCCGTCGCAGCCGCGTCGCTGGCCCTTTGGCTACGCTGAGCAAGAGGCTGCATGACGCCGCCGGAGCGTGGCCCTGCCTGTGCTGGTCGATGCGCTCAGCGCGCCGCGCTGGTGCATCGACAGTGACATAAAGGTAACTGAATGCTGAAATGGTTCTTGGCCCACAGGTATTTTTTACAAGCGCCCGCGGCGGGTCATTCGGATTGAGCACCAGCTCCCTCTCTCGAGGGAGGCGCTTGTAATGGCCAAACCGTTACGGAACGTACCGCTGCATGGCGGACGCGCTTTGCGGAGACAAAGCCATAACGCCGCGATGACGGGAATTGCCTGCTATATCGCTTTATTTCCGTACACGTCGGTTTCCAATAAAACGTAACAAAACCGCCTCGGCGCCGATACATATTGGAGTAAGCTCCGCGCCTGAAGATGCGGGGGCGCAGGGCTTCCGCCGGCACGGAAAGTCCGCATGGCACGATACGAACAAGCACGACGTCGCCCTTCCAGGTCCGCTTCCACTGGCTTCGCCGCGTTCTCGTCGCGCTAGCCGGCGGCGTGAAAGACGCACGACGGCAATCACGCATGGCGCCGCATATCCATTTCGCGCAAAGCGGCTGGCCGCGCTGGGCGGTGTATTGGCTGCTGGCAACGGTGGCGGCGCTGGCGCTGTCGGGGCTGTTCTATGCGTATGCGGCGTGGCTCGCCGCGCGTCATGCCGACGTCGTGTCGATTCCGTGCGTGCCGGCCAACGACACCGGCCATGGCGTGCAATTCGAGTTTCGTGAAGCGGGCCAATTGCCCACGCTGATCTACGTGCCGCCCGGACAGGGTCGCCACGTGTCCATGCGCAATTGTTCCTACGTGTCGCTGTCGCGCAGCAAGCCGCTCATGGTGAAGTGGCGCTACGAAGACGATCCCAACGACATCGCCTATGACTATACGTACAGCGCGGTGCTGCATGTCGCGCGGCCCGACAATCCCGCCATGCTGCTGCTGAAGTTCGAGCCTCAGGGCAGTATCGCGGCCCGCTATCTGGGCAATGACGAAGTGCGCCGGATGCTGGACGGCAGCGAGCCTGAGCCGTCCGGCTATCGAGGCTTGAATTGACCGCGCGCGCAGCGCCACGTGTCTCGCGCCGCGCGCTGGCCGGCCTCGTGCTGCTTGCCTCGCTGGCTTCGGGCGCACTCTATACCTCTACCCTGGAACTGGGTCGCGAGCTGAACGCGCAGCGCATGGTCCGCTGCATGGTGCAGAACCTGACCCGGCACGACATCCGATATGCGTTGCCCGGACAGGAAGACATCGACTTGGAAAGTCCGCTGCATTGGGACTACGTTTCGCGGGGCAATCGCCGCGATCTGCAGCTGCCGTCTCTTTGCATCGTCGCGCCTCCGTCCGACGGCGCGGATCTGACGATAGCCTGGTCGCGCTATGCTCCTGATCTGGCGCCGGGATCGATGCGGCTGTACGTCGCCAGTTTTCCGGGGCTGAGGCGGCCCGACGACGTCACCGGGCTGGCGGTGCGCCTGTATCCCGGAGGCAAGGCCGCGGCCCGCTACGTCGAGGCCGGCGCCGACGTGGACGTCACGTCCGGCCTGCTGGCCGAAGCGGTGCCCGCCGGGTGGACCCCGGGGCTCTCCATCGGCGCGCCATCGCCCGCGCCCGAACCCTGACACAGCCGCCGCGCGGGAGGAAGAATTCGATGCAGGAAAATCCAGTTCGGCGCGGTCCCGCCCGACGTGCGCTTCGCATGACGATGATCGTGGCCCTGTTCGGCGTGGCCGGCCTGGCAGCCAATTCCGGGCAGGTACAGCAGTGGTGGGCCGAGCGCACCGGCCGCGGCGCCGAGCCGGCGCCGATCACCGTGCATCCGTACAACTTCACCGGCCAGGGCGTGCAATATGCCATCGGCGCCGCCTTGCTGGCGTACCTGCCGCCCGGCGCGGCGGACGGGCGTACGGTGTTGAAGGACGGCTATACCCCGCCCGCGCCGGACGCGCCGCTGCCCGTGCGCTGGCGTTACGTGAACGGCGACTCGGCGGGCTCGGCGGGGCAGACCGACTACCCCTATGCCGCCACACTGGAGCTGCCCCGCAGGCCCTCGGACGATGCGGTGCTGACCCTGCGTTTCTACCCCGACGGCCAGGTGGCCGCGCGATACACCACCGAACCGGAAGTGGTGCAGTCGGGCAGCGTGGCGCAGAGCCTGACCGGCAGCGGCTGGAAGACCAACCGCTGAGCCCGGGGCGCGAGCCGCCGCGCCAGCCCTTACGCGTTGCGAGCCGCCAGCGGATCCTTCAGCGCGGCGTGGTAGCGCGCCACGTACGTATCGAAGTCGACGTCGTCGCCGCGTTCGAGCTGCAGCTGCTCGTCATGCGAGCGCTGCGCGGCCTGGGCATATGCGGCGGCGACGTCGGCAGGCAGTGGCTGCGCGCGCAGCGCATCGCCATGGCGGCGGCTTTGTTCCAGCGAGTATTCGTGGAACGAACCCCCCGATGCGCGCAACTGGTCCAGCAGGCGGGCCGAAGGCGTGAGCTCGGGATCAGCCAGCTTGGCGCGCTGTTGCTGCAACGCGTCGGCGTAAGCCGAGCCGCCCAGCGCGGTGTCGTACAGCGCCGCGTAGGGCGCGATGGCGTCCAGCAGTTCGCTGCCCCATTGCGCCAGGGCGATGGGCGTGCCCTCGCGGTCCAGCATCAAGCCCGGCGTGCGGCCTTCTTTCACCACCGTCGAGAAGTTGTCCGCGCTGCGCTGGCAATAGCCGTTCTGCGTGAAATAGGGGCTGTCCGAGGCGGCACAGAACAACAGGAAGGCATCGACGAAGCGCGCCGTGTCGGGCGCGATGCCAACGGGGGAGGCGGGATCGATGTCGAGGCAGCGCACTTCCACGTACTGCACGCCGCGCTCGGCCAGCGCGGTGATGGGCCGTTCGCAGCGCCCGGTGGCGCGCTTGGGCCGGATGCTCGAGTAGTACTCGTTCTCGATCTGCAGCACGTTGGTGTTGAGCTGGATCCACTGGCCGTCGCGATGCGTGCCCAGGGCCTGGTAGGCCGGCCAAGGCTGCGTGACGGCGCCATACAGGCGGGCCAGGAAGGTCTCGAGGTCGTTGTAGCAGAGCTTGAGCTGCGACTGCGCCTTGTTCTGGTAGCCCAGATCGCTCATGCGCAGGCTGGTGGCATACGGCAGGTGCAGCGTGTCGGCGCCCAGCGGCTGCAGCTCGTGCGGCTGGCCGCGCATGAAGTCGCGCGACAGCGCGGGCGCCGAGCCGAACAGGTACATCAGCAGCCAGGAATAGCGCGTGAAGTTGCGGATCAGGCTGATGTAGCCGCTGGAGCGGCGGCGGGCGGGATCGCTTTCGGCAGGCAACAGCACGTCCCACAGCGCGTCGGGCAGCGAGAAGTTGTAGTGCACGCCGGCGATGCATTGCATGGTCTTGCCGTAGCGCACGGCCAGGCCGCGACGGTACACGTGCTTGAGCATGCCCGTGTTGGACGTGCCATACCAGGCGATGGGGATGTCGGCCTCGGCCGGCAGCGCGGCCGGCATGGACTGGTTCCAGATGTACTCGCCGTCGAGCACGCCGTAGACGTGCCGATGTATATCGGACAGCTCGGCCAGCAGGCTGTCGACCTGGCCGTGCGTGCCGGTGATGAGCTCGAGCAGGGACTCGGAGTAGTCGGTGGTGACGCTCTCGTTGGTCAGCGCCGAGCCCAGTCCGGCCGGGTGAGGGGTGAGCGCCAGCGCGCCGCGGCCGTCGACTCGCAAGCCTTCTTTCTCGATGCCGCGCAGGGCCTGCGCGAGCAGGGAAGCGTTTGCCTCTAGGCGGGCATGTCGTGTGGCGGCGGTATCAGTCACGATGGGATGTTTATCCGAAGGTCAATCGCCGGATTTTACGGGGTGACGGCGTCGATTGCTTCGGGTAGTGCCACGCGGGGAAGGGACAATGCGTTCTGGGCCGGATCGGGATGCAGGTCGCCGGCCAGTTTCGCCAGCCAATGCTCCAGGTCGGCGTGCACGGGATCCGACAGGCTGGCGATCTCGTTGAACAGTTCATGCCAGGCTTCGTCGTACCATTTCATGGTCAGCAGTCCGGCTGGCGCCCGGGACGCGAAGACGCGGCTGCCGTTGGCGGAAACGATGCGGTCCGCGCCGGCCACCAGCAAGAGCGTGCGGCAGGGCAGCATCGCAGCGTCGCGTACGGCCTCGCGGCCGCCCTGGTCGATGAAGTGGGCCAGCCGGCCGGTGATGCACCGGTGCACCAGCGGGTCGGCCCTGAAGGCGGCCACGACCTCGCGGTCGTGCGAGATGGCGGCCGGCGCCAGGCCATGGGGTACGCGCACGTCGGGATAGCGCAGGGCCAGCCAGGTGAGGGCCGGCTTGGTCCATCCGGGCACGCGCACCTGGAACGGAGGCGAGGCCAGGACCAGCCCGGCCAGTTCGGCGCGGCGCTGCAGCGCCAGCCGGGCCGCCACCAGTGCGCCCAGGCTGTGGCCCAGCAGCACCGGCGGCCGGCCCTGGGCGGCGGTCCAGGCTTGCAGTTGCGCCGCGGCGTCGATGACCAGGTCTTCCTGCGTGGCCAGCGTGGCGGGGGCGCCTTCGGAATGGCCATGGCCCCGATGATCGTGCATGCCGACGCGCCAGCCCAGCGCAGCCAGCCGCCGGGCCAGCCGGTCGTAGCGCCCGGCGTGTTCGCTGAGGCCGTGCAGCAGGTAGATGCTGGGCGTACCCGGCCCCGGAAGGGGCGGCGGCACGTGGCCGGCCTGGGGCCACACGTAATTGGCCAGCCGGGTGCCGTCGGGGGCAGGGGTGTAGGATATCGGCGACAATTCGATGCCTCCTGGAAGTTCCGTCCGGTTGGGACAGCGTAGCCATGATTTCAACGCCATTCCGTTTCATGTTGAAGAATTCCATGCGCGCGGCCGCTGCCGCGGCGGTGCTGCTGCTGGCCGCGTGCTCGCCGGAATACAACTGGCGCGAACTGGACGTGGCTGATGGCCGTGTGCGCGCCGCTTTCCCGGCACGAGTGCAGACAGAGACCCGCGAACTGGCGCTGGGCGGGCAGTCGTTGCAGTTTTCGCTGACCGCCGCCCAGGTGAACCGGGCCGTCTATGCGGTGGGCTATGCCCCGCTGCCGCCCGGCGTAGCGGGCGATGCGGCGGCCAGCCAGGACCTGGCCCGCGCGCTGGTGCAATCGCTGCATGCCAACCTGGGCCGCGACGCGCCGGAGGCCATGCCGTCTTATGGCCACGACATCGAGGTCCATGGCGAGGCGGTGAACGGCGGGCCGCCCAGCTGGCTGCTGGCGCGCGTCTGGGTGGCCGACGGCATGCTGATAGAAGCCGTGGCGGCGGGCGCCGAGGACAGGCTGGATGGCGACAAGGCGCGCGAATTCATCGATGGGGTCCGGGTGCATCAGTGATCGACCCCAGCAGGCCTTGCCGCAGCGCCGCCGCCACCGCGGCGCGGCGGGTACGCACGCCCAGCTTGCCGCAGGCCTTCTTCAGGTGGAAGTTCACCGTGTGCTCGCTCAGGCCCAGTATCAGGGCGGTTTCCCAGCTGGTCTTGCCCGCGGCCGCCCAATGCAGGCACGCCAGTTCGCGCGCGGACAGCGGCTTGGGCGGCAAGTCGTCGGCGGGCGGTGCGAGGATCAGGGGCATGCGGCGCATGCGCGCATCATGTACCGCCGGTCCCTGGCGCGCCCAGCAATCATTCAGCGCGGCATTGCCGCCGCAATTTTCGTTCGAATAATCAGGCAATCATGCTCGAGGTCGCGCAGTTCTATTGGTACATGTTGGGGATGATGGCGCCGCTGCTGTTCTGTGTGGGCATCGGCGTGTATTGGGGCAAGCGCAACCATCCGTTCGGAGGCGCCTTCGCCACCACGCTGGTCACCTCCGTCACGACCCCGGCGCTGGTATTCCACACCTTCACCACCACCCAGCTGGACAACGCCACACTGGTCGACATCGCGGCGGGCTCGCTGCTGGCCCTGCTGGTGTGCGGGCTGTTGTGCGCGGCGGGACTGCGGCTGGCCGGACTGCCCGTGCGCAAGCTGCTGCCCACCGCCATGATGCCCAATGCCGGCAACCTGGGGCTGCCCATTTCGCACATGGCGTTCGGCGATGCGGGGCTGTCCGTGGCGGTGGCCTTCTTCGCCATCAGTTCGTTCGTGATGCATACCGTCGGCGTCAGGCTGGTGGCCGACTCGGGCACCAACCGCGCGTGGCGCAGCCCGGTGCTGCTGGCGGCGCTTGCCGCCGTGGGCCTGCGCGCGCTGGGCATCCCCGTGCCTGCGTGGGTGATCGAAACGGCCAGCATGCTGGGCGCCGTCACCGTTCCCCTGATGCTGATCAGCCTGGGGCACGCGCTGGCGATCATTCCCTCCAAAGGCCTGCGCAGCGGCGCCACCGTGGCGGGACTGCGCCTGACGCTGGGCGTGGCGTCGGGCTATGTCGTGGTGCTGGCGCTGGGGCTCGGCCCCGCATTGGGCGGTGCGCTGGCGCTGCAGATGGCCATGCCCTGCGCGGTGGTCAGCTACATGTACGCGCAGCGTTACACAGACCTGGGCGATACGGCGGCCGGCGCCGTGCTGGTGTCCACGGTGGTGTTCCTGGGGGCGGCGCCGGTGCTGTTGTGGCTGATGAAGTAGGGCGCCGCCGCGGCGGGGCCGCGACGGCCGTTGGCCGCTTTTCGTAAAGGCGCGCGGAAACCGGCGGCGCCGGCGTACGGCTTAGGAGGCCTGCCCGGCAAGCTCGCGGATCTGCTTCAGCAGCGCATCGGGCACGTCGATGCCGTCGGCCTGCGCGGCACGGGCCAATTCGCCGCGGCGCGCGCCGGGCAGGCGCACGCCCTCGTCCTCCAGCATGGCGCCGATCAGCGTCTCGACGCGATCCAGGAACACCTCGCGGCCGGCCAGCGCGTCCGGGTCGATGACCAGGAAGGCCTGGCCGATGCGCGGCCGGTTGCCCGTATCGCTGAAGAACGAATCGGCCTCGAAGCCGAATTGCGCCCCCGTCAGCGCGCACACCAGCAGCTCGACCACCAATGCCAGCATGGCTCCCTTGACGCCGCCGGCGGGCAGCATGCTGCCCGCCAGACCCGCCTTGGGATCGGTGGTGGGGCGGCCCTGGTCGTCCAGCGCCCAGCCTTCGGGGATGGGCTTGCCGTCGCGGGCCGCCACCATCAACTTGCCGCGCGCCACGGCGGACAACGACAGGTCGATGAGCAGCGGTTCTCCATCGCGGCGCGGGAAGGCGGCGGCGATGGGGTTGGTGCCGAACAGCGCACGCCTGCCGCCCCAGGCCGGCATGGCGGCCGGCGAGTTGCTGAAGGCCAGGCCCACCATGCCCGCCTGCGCCACCGCCTCGAGATGCAGGCCGGCCGCGCCGAAGTGATGGCTGTTGGTCACGCCGGCGAACGCCGCGCCCAGCTGGCGCGCGCGTTCGATCGCCTGGCGGATGGCCAGCGCGCAGGCCGGAAAGGCCAGGCCGTCGGCGGCATCCACCAGCAGGGCCGCACCGCGCTCATGCGTGACCGCGGGCTGCGCCATGCCCGCGGCGCGGCCGTTGCGCAGATGCGCAGCGTAAGAGGGCACGCGCGACACGCCATGCGAGGCCAGGCCCTGCGCGTCGGCGCGCACCAGCGCGTGCGCCGTGCTGTCGGCCATGTCGGGACCGGCGCCGCTGGCGGCCAGGGCCTGCGCGGCCAGGCGCCGCAATTCGTCGATGGCGATACGTGCCATGGATGGGTGCTCCGTATGCGTTGAGGATGGGACGCGCGGACCCGCCCGGGCCCGGCGGGATCAGATCGGCTGCCCGAGCACCTCGGCCACGCGCCGCGCCACCAGCGTCGAGACGCGCACGTTGGCCTCTTCGGTCAGGCCGGCGATGTGCGGAGTGAGGACCACGTTCGGCGCGTCGGCCAGCGGGCTGCCGGCCGGCAGCGGCTCCTGGCCGAACACGTCGATCGCGGCGCCGCGCAGCGCGCCGCTGCGCAGGGCCGCGGCCAGTGCGGCTTCGTCCACGATGCCGCCGCGTGCGGTGTTGACCAGCACGGCTCCGCGCTTCATGCGGGCCAGCCGGGCGGCGTCGAACAGCGCCGCGGTCTGCTGCGTCAACGGCAGGTGCAGGCTGATGGCATCGCACTCGGCCAGCAGCGCGTCCAGCGCCATCGGCCGCACGCCGGTTTCCTTCCAGGCCGGCGCGTGGTCGGGCAGCAGGGGATCGTGCGCCGCGACCCGCATGTCGAGCCCTTGCGCCAGCCGCGCCGTCAGCCGGCCGATGCCGCCGAAGCCCACGATGCCCAGCGTGCGGTTCTCGGCCTCGAGTCCCGCGGACAGCGCATTGCGCGGCCACTGGCCCGCCGCCACTGAAGCGCTGTGCGTATACGCGCCGCGCAGCAGCATCAACACCGTGGCCACCACATACTCGGCCACGGCGCGCGCGTTCGCGCCCGTGGCAGGCAGGACCTGCACGTTGCGCGCCGCGCAGCCGGGCACGTCGATGTTGTCCAGCCCCACGCCCAGCCGGCCCACCGCCCGCAGCCGCGGCGCCGCCTCCAGCAGCGCGGCGTCGACCTGGGTGCGGTTGCGCACGATCAGCGCATCCGCGTCGGCACAGCTCGCCAGCAGCGCCTCGCGCCGGTCGACCAGGTCGGGTTCGTAGCGTACGGTGTAGCGGGCGGCCAACGCCGCGACGGCGGCTTCGTCCATGAATTCGGAGATGACGATGAGCATTAGCGATGTTCCTGGAATGAGCGGGGGCGGGAGGGCTTGCGGGCTTGCCCCGCTCACGCGGCCTGGATCCCGGCCTCCTTGATGATCTTGCTCCAGCGTTGTACCTCGGCTTGCAGATACTTGCTGAATTCGGCCGGGCCGCGCGGCTGCGGAATGAAGCCGAGCTTGACCATGGCCTGCTGCATCTCGGGCTTGCGCATCTCGGCCGCGATGGCCTCGCCCGCCTGCTTCGCCACGTCGGCCGGCAGGCCCGCCGGCGCCATCACGCCGGTGAAGTTCTCGACGATCAGGTCCGGGATGCCCGCTTCGGCAACCGTCGGCACGTCGGGCAGGTCGGGACTGCGCTGCTTCGTCGTCACGGCCAGGGCCCGCAGCGCGCCGCCCTGCACGTGGGCGAGCGATTCGGGGTAGTTGGAAAAGATCACGTCCACGTGGCCGCCCATCAGGTCCGTCAGCGAAGGTGCGCCGCCCTTGTAGGGCACGTGCATCAGCTTCGTGCCGGTCAGCTTCTGGTACAGCGCCAAGGTCAGATGCGGCGGCGTGCCGTTGCCGCTGGAGGCGGCAGCCAGCTTGCCGTTCTCCGCCGCCTTGCGCAGGTCCGCCATGGTCTTGATGGGACTCTTTGCGTTGACCACCACCATCATGGTGGACGAGGCCAGTCCGGCCAGCGGCGTCAGGTCCTTCAGCAGGTCGTAGCCCGCCTTGCCTTCGAACAGCGTGGCATTGGCCGCGTGCGACAGCGTGATGGCCAGCCACGTGTAGCCGTCGGGCTGGGCGCGCGCCACGAAGGCCGCGCCGATGTTGGCATTGCCGCCCGGCTTGTTCTCGATGACGACGTTCCAGCGCCGCGCGTCGTTCAGCGCCTTGGCCACGTTGCGCGCGGCCACGTCGGTCAACCCGCCGGGCGGGAATGGCACGACATAGTTGACGGGCTGCGCGGGCCATTTGCCCTGCGCCAGGCTGGCGCCCGTGGGCAGGATGCCCAGCAGGCCAGCGGCGGCGCCGGCGCACAGCGTCTGGCGGCGGCGGATATCGACGGGCGTCTCGGTATTGCGTTGCATGCCTTCCTCCTCGTGTGGAAAAACGCCCGGGCTGACCGGCCCTGCTCCGCTGTGCTGCCGCGGGGCGATACCGCGCCCGGGTCTGCTGTCGTGGCCGCGCATGGGCGCGCGGACCTACGGGTCTTCGTCTCGTCGCTCGCGGCGGCGGGCCGGCCCGGATCTGGCGTCCCGGTTCCGGCGGCCGCGGCAGTTGCCTGCGTGAAGATCAGGCGCTTTCGAACAGGCGCGTCAGCACGAACTCGCGATGGCCCAGCGCCTCGGCGGCGGTCCACCGTCCGTTGGCCGTGGCCAGCATGCATTCCAGCAGCTTGTCGCCTGCCTGGTCCAGGTCGATCTCGCGCTGGAGCAGGCCCGAGGTATCCACGTCGATGTGTTCCGCCATGGTGCGCACCGTGCGCGGATTGGCGCAGATCTTGATGACGGGCAGGATGGGGTTGCCGATGACGTTGCCCTGGCCCGTGGGGAAGAAGTGCACCGCGTAGCCCGAGGCCGCGCACAGGGTGACCATCTCGGCCGCGGCCGACGACGAGTCCATGAACCACAGGCCCTTGTGGTCGGGGATCTCGGCCTTGTCCAGCACGCCGTCGATGCGGCACTTCTTGCCGATCTTCTGGATGTTCCCCATGGCCTTTTCCTCGATGGTGGTGAGGCCGCCGGCGATGTTCCCCTTGGTGGGCTGCGATTCCGAGAGATCGCTGGTCTTCCAGCGGTCGATCATCTGCTGGTAGCGGTTGAACATGAACATGAAGCGCTCGCGCACGGCGTCGTCGGCGCAGCGCGCCGCCACGATGTGCTCGCCGCCGGTCAGTTCCGAGGTCTCGCCGAACACCAGCGTGGTGTCCAGTTCGTACAGCTTGTCGAAGGCATTGCCCACGGTGGGATTGGCGCCGCAGCCCGAGGTGGTGTCGGACTCGCCGCACTTGGTGGATACCCACAGGTCGGAGATGGGACATTCGACACGGCGCAGCGCCGTGGCGTAGTGCACGAATTCCTTGGCCTGGCGCGAGGCGCGCATGATGGTGTCGTGGTCGCCGTGCAGTTCGATGCTGAAGCCGGCCACCGGTTTGCCCGTGGCGGCGATGCCGTCGACCACGCGCTTGGTCCAGCCTTCCTCGATGCCGATGACGATGACGGCCGCCACGTTGGGATTGCATCCCGTGCCTATCAGCGTGCGGAAGTGCAGTTCCAGGTCTTCGCCGAACTGCAGCCGGCCGTACGGATGGGGCAGGGCCATCGTGCCCTTGATGTTGTTGGCCACGGCCTCGGCCGCGGCGTTGGAGATGTCGTCCACGGGCAGCACGATGACGTGGTTGCGCACGCCGACGCGGCCGTTGTCGCGGCGGTAGCCGTGGAAGGTGGTGGAGCGGTTGACGATAGCCATGGTGTGGATCCTGTGTGGGGTGGACGGGGCGCGGCTTACCAGCGCTTGGTCTTGATGTTGTGCACGTGGGCGTGCTGGCCGGCCTGGATCGGCGCCACCACCTTGCCTATGTCCTCCCCGTACTTGAAGACCGTGTCCCCCACCGACATGTCGGACAGGGCCACCTTGTGGCCGATGGGGATGTCCTGGCGTGCGCGGACCTGGATGACCCGGTCCTCGTCCATGATCCAGGCATTGAGTTCGGTGCCCGCGGTCAGGCCCTCGACCACGACGACCGCCACGGTGTCCTTGGCGTCGTGCAATACGGCGTGAATCATCGTTTCCTCCTGAGGTGTGGCGCGGCCGTCCCGCGGCCGGCTGGAGCACGCATCTTAGGTGCCGGTTTGCGCTAAGTCAACTAGATCATATATATGACTTGTATGACTTGAGGGGGCGACGCCCGTGCCGGTACACTGCGGCGATCCGTATCACGATGTGCGCAATGAACCAGAGTCTCCTTTCCGAAGCGCTGCCCGGCAGCCCCCTGTACGAACAGGTCAAGCAGGCCGTCCTGACGGCCCTGGCGCAGGGGGAGTGGAAGCAGGGCGATGCCATTCCGCCCGAGAAGCAGCTGGCAGAGCGCTTCGGCGTGTCGATCGGCACGCTGCGCAAGGCCATCGACGACCTGGCGGCCGAGAACATCCTGGTGCGCCAGCAGGGCCGGGGCACCTACGTCGCGGTGCACAGCCGCAACGCGCATTTCTTCAAGTTCTTCCGCATCGTGCGGCAGGATGGGCACAAGTCGTATCCCACCACCGCGCTGCAGCGCTTCAGGCGCGTGCGCGCCAGCGCGCTGGTGCGCGAGAAGCTGGGGCTGCCCACGGGCGCCAGCGTGTTCGAGTTCTCCAACGTGCTGTCGCTGAACGGCGATGTGGTGCAGGTCGACGACATCAGCCTGCCCGAGACGCGCTTCGCCGGCCTGACCGAGCGCATCCTGCGCGAGCGCACCAGCACGCTTTACAGCTTCTACCAGGACGTTTTCGGCGTGAACGTCATCGCCACCGACGAGCGGCTGCGCACCTGCCTCGCCGACATGCAGCACGCCGCCTGGCTCGGCGTCGAAGAGGGCCGGCCCCTGCTCGAGGTGCGCCGCGTGGCGTATTCGTACAGCCGCCAGCCCGTGGAGTGGCGTGTCTCGCGCGTCAACACCGAGCACTACGAGTACCTGGGCCAGGACGGCGCCCTCGCCTGAGCCAGCCTCCATAGCCGCGCGCCGGTGCTAGAATTCCGGCTTCGAACTGCGCCGATTTGCCTGATCCGCTTGCGGGCGCCTCTATAAATCCTGCTAAAGAGGTCCGAATGACCCTTCCTGCTCTCGACTCGAGCGCGGCGCTTGCCGCACCCGTGCCACAGGCCGACGATCACGGCTCCGTGGGCACCGTCTCCCCCACGTTCCTGCGTTTCACCGAGCCGCTGCCGCTGGCCAGCGGCCAGTCGCTGTCCTCATACGAACTCGCCGTCGAAACGTATGGCGTCCTGAACGCCGAACGCAGCAACGCGGTGCTGGTGTGCCACGCGCTGAACGCCTCGCACCACGTGGCCGGCGTGTCGGCGTCCAATCCCAAGGACATCGGCTGGTGGGACAACATGGTCGGCCCCGGCAAGCCCGTGGACACCGACCGGTTCTTCGTCATCGGCGTCAACAACCTCGGGTCCTGCTTCGGCTCCACGGGGCCGGCCAGTATCGATCCGGCCACGGGCAAGCCGTGGGGCGCCGCGTTTCCGGTGCTGACCGTCGAGGACTGGGTGCATGCGCAGGCGCGGGTGGCCGACCATTTCGGCATCGAACGCTTCGCCGCGGTGATGGGGGGCTCGCTGGGCGGCATGCAGGCGCTGAGCTGGGCCATCACGTGTCCCGAGCGCGTGGCGCATTGCGTGGTCATCGCCAGCACGCCGCGCCTGTCGGCGCAGAACATCGGCTTCAACGAGGTGGCGCGGCGCGCCATCATCACGGACCCCGACTTCCACGGCGGCGACTACTACAAGCACGACACCGTGCCGCGCCGCGGCCTGTCGGTGGCGCGCATGATAGGCCACATCACCTATCTGTCGGACGACGACATGGCCGAGAAATTCGGCCGCACGCAGCGCGAGCCGGCCGAGAACGGCGCGTACCGCTACGGCTACGACGTCGAGTTCGAGGTGGAGTCGTACCTGCGCTACCAGGGCGAGAAGTTCTCGCACTATTTCGACGCCAACACGTATCTGCTGATCACGCGCGCGCTGGACTACTTCGATCCGGCCCGTCACACCGGCGGCGACCTGGCGCGGGCGCTGGCGCCGGCCAAGTCGGATTTCCTGCTGGTGTCGTTTTCGACCGACTGGCGCTTCCCGCCCGAGCGCTCGCGCGAGATCGTGCGCGCGCTGCTGAAGAACGGCAGCCCGGTCACGTATGCCGAGATCGATGCGCCGCACGGCCACGACGCCTTTCTGCTGGACGACGCGCGCTATCACGCGGTGGTGCGCGGTTATTACGAACGCATCGCGCGCGAACTGGGCCTGACGGGGTCCGCCGCCGCACAAGGATGAAGCGCCCATGAATCCCGTATCCGCTCGTCCCGAGCGCACCGTGCTGCGGCCTGACCTTGCCCGCATTGCCGACTGGATCGAGCCCGGCAGCCGCGTGCTGGACCTGGGCTGCGGCGACGGCACGCTGCTGGCCTGGCTGCGCGACCATCGCCATGTGCGCGGAGCCGGCGTCGAGATCGACGACAACTACGTGATCGCATGTGTGCAGCGCGGCGTGGAAGTCATTCAGCAGAACCTGGAAGACGGCCTGGCGATGTTCGACGACAAGCAGTTCGAGACGGTGGTGCTGTCGCAGACCCTGCAGTCCATGCACCGCACCGAGCACATCCTGCGCGAGATGGCGCGCGTCGGGCGCCATGGCGTGGTGTCGTTTCCCAATTTCGGCTACTGGCCGCATGGGTGGGCCATCCTGCGCGGCCGCATGCCGGTCACTGGGCAGATGCCGTACTCGTGGTACGACACGCCGAACATCCACCTGTGCACGCTGCGCGACTTCGAGGACCTGGCGGCCAAGCTGCGCCTGCGCATCCTCGAGCGCGCCACGTTCAACAATGACCGCGAAGTGCGCGTGATGCCCGGCTGGCGCAGCACGCTGGCGGTTTACCGGTTCGCGTCCGAGTAAGTCCGTCACCGGATACGGCGCGGACGTGCGCGGGCAACACGGGCGATCACGCCTGCGCCGGCGCCCTGCGCTTGCCCGCGCCGAAGCGCGGGCAAGCGCATCACAGCTGTATGTCCGACACCTTCGGCACCGCGGCCGGATTCTGCGGCGCGGCGGCGCCGGCCTGCACGCCCGCCAGGCTGGGCGAGGGAATCGCCAGTTGCAGGGCCTCTTCGGTGTCTCGCCACACACTGGCCAACAACTCGGGATTTTCGTTCAGCTTGCGGCCGTAGCTCGGGATGATCCGGTGCAGCCGTTCCTGCCACGCGGGCGTCTTCACGCGATCCGGAAAGGCGCGTTCGAGCAGCGACAGCATGATCGCGGGCGAGGTGGAGCCGCCGGGCGACGCGCCCAGCAGCGCCGCGATGGAGCGGTCTTCGGCCATCACGATCTCCGTGCCGAGCTTCAGCACGCCGCCCTTGCCCGGCTCGTTCTTGATGATCTGCACCCGCTGGCCGGCCTGCCACAGGCGCCAGTCTTCATCGCGGGCCTCGGGCATGTAGCGGCGCAACTCGTCCATCTGTTCTTCCTTGGACAAAGACAGCTGCTGCGCTAGGTATTTGACCAGCGCGAACTCGTGCATGCCCACCTGCATCGATGGAATGATGTTCTCGCGCGTCAGCGAGGCGGTCAGGTCGAAGTACGAGCCTTCCTTCAGGAACTTGCTGGACCAGGTCGCGAAAGGCCCGAACAGCAGCACGGTCTTGCCGTCGAGCACACGCGTATCCAGGTGCGGCACCGACATCGGCGGCGAGCCGGTCTCGGCCATGCCGTACACCTTGGCGAGATGGCGCGAGACGATCTCGGGCGATTCGGTGACGAGAAAGGCGCCGCCCACCGGGAAGCCGCCGTATTGCCCGGCCTCGGGAATGCCGGACAACTGCAGCAGCGGCAGCGCGGCGCCGCCCGCGCCGATGAACACGAAGCGCGCGTCGACGGTCTGGACCTTCGAATCGTCCTTCATGTCGAAGGCCGACACGCGCCACGTTCCATCCGCATTGCGCGTGATCGAGCGCACCTCATGGCCGGTGGACAGCTTCAGTCTCGACGAGCCGGCCAGGTGGCCGTAGAACTGGCGCGTGATCTCGCCCAGGTTCACGTCGGTGCCCAACGGCGAGCGGGTGGCGGCCAGCGTCTGGCCGGGCTGGCGGCCCTGCATCATGATCGGCACCCACTCGGCGATCCGGGCCGGGTCCGTCGTGATCTGCATGCCGGCGAACAGCGGGCTGGCCTGCAAGGCCTGGAAGCGCTTGTGCAGGAAGTCGACGTTGTTCTGGCCCCAGACCAGGTTCATGTGCGGCGTCGAATTGATGAACTGGCGCGGCGCGCCCAGCACGCCGCGGCGCACCTGGTGCGACCAGAACTGGCGGGAGATCTGGAACTGCTCGTTGATCTCGATCGCCTTGGTGATCTGCACGTTGCCGTTGACGTCCATCGGCGTGTAGTTCAGTTCGCACAGGGCCGAGTGGCCGGTGCCGGCGTTGTTCCAGCCGTTGGAGCTTTCCTGCGCCACGTCGTCGAGGCGTTCGAAGATCTCGAAGGACCAGTCGGGCTCGAGTTCGGACAGGTAGACGCCCAGCGTGGCGCTCATGATGCCGCCGCCGATCAGCAGCACGTCCACGCTGCGATCCGCTTGTTCGGCGCGGTATTGGTCGTCGGTCAGGTAGTCGTAGCCGAGCGCGACGGCGCCCGCGCCCAGCGCGGTGCCCAGGAAGCGGCGGCGGGTGAAGAAAGGCTTGCGGCTGTCGCGAGCGGTCGCGTCAGCATGGGATTTCGAAGGCAATTTGGTGATGCTCCGGGGGGATGAAGGCCCTGACAGGGCTGCTGCTTTGACTCGACCGGATCGCCGGCCGAATGAACCATCTCCCCCGGTGCGGCCGCTTGCCCGCGAGAGGAATCTCGTTCAGGGCATGTCGAACCGCGGTACCCGCTTGGCGCGATGTTGGCCACCCGATGTTTGGCATCCGATGTTTGGCATCCGACGTTTGCCATCGGATATCGCCTTTGAGCCACCGCGCTGCGCGTTTCTTTCTTGAAGACCGGCATTTTACCAAAGTGGCCACCCCGGCCCGCGTCATTCAGTAATATGCCGGAACCGGGCCGGCGCCGCGCCGGCCCTTCATCTCCGGAGATTGACCATCGCTGATGCAGAAGCGCCCACCGCGGGCAAGGTGTATCTCAGCCGCCGCGTGGCGCCGCTGCTGGCATTGGGTTTTGCAAGCGGACTGCCGCTGGCGCTGACCAGCGGCACGCTGCAGGCCTGGGCCACTGTCGAGAATATTTCGCTGCAGCAGATCGGCTTTCTCACGCTGGTGGGCAGCGCCTACACGCTCAAATTCCTGTGGGCTCCCCTCATCGACCGCTATGCGCCGCCGCTGCTGGGCAGGCGCCGCGGCTGGATGTTGCTGACGCAGCTGCTGCTGGCCGCCACCATCATGGCCATGGGCCTGCTGTCTCCTTCCAGCGCGCTGCTGCCGCTGGCGCTGCTGGCCGTCTTCGTGGCGCTGCTGTCGGCATCGCAGGACATCGCCTTCGACGCGTATTGCACCGATGTGCTGCGCAAGGAAGAACGCGGCGCGGGCGCGGCGGTCAAGGTGCTGGGCTATCGCTTGGCGATGCTCGTGTCGGGCGGCCTGGCGCTGGTGCTCGCCGCGCGCTGGCTGGGGTGGGGCAGCACATATGTGCTGATGGGGGCCTTGATGCTGGCCTGCACGTTGGCCACGTTGTGGGCCCCCGAGCCCGAAACGCCCGTCAAGCCGGCCCGCACGCTGGGCGAGGCCGTGGTGGAACCGTTCCGCGAGTTCTTCGGCCGTCCCGGCGCGATGAGCATGCTGCTGCTGATCGTGCTGTACAAGCTGGGCGACGCGTTTGCCGGCGCGCTGTCCACTACCTTCCTGATTCGCGGAGCCGGCTTCTCGGCGGCCGAGGTGGGCGAGGTCAACAAGGTGATGGGCCTGGCCGCCACCATCGTGGGCGCGCTGGCCGGCGGCAGCCTGATGACGCGCTGGGGGCTGTATCGCTCGCTGCTGGCGTTCGGACTCCTGCAGGCCGTGTCCAATCTGGCGTACTGGCTGATCGCGGTCAGTCCGCGCAACATCTGGCTGATGGGCGCGGCCGTCGGCGTGGAGAACCTGTGCGGCGGCATGGGCACGGCGGCCTTCGTGGGGTTGCTGATGGCGATGTGCCGGCAGCAATTCTCGGCCACGCAGTTCGCGCTGCTGTCGGCCCTGTCGGCGGTGGGCCGCACGTATCTGGCCGGCCCGCTCACTCCGCCCCTGGTCCAGTCCCTGGGCTGGCCGGGCTTCTTCCTCCTGACCGTGGCGATCGCGCTGCCCGGGCTGGCACTGTTGCATTTACGCCGCAGGGAGATCGGCGAACTGGAGCGCACAGGGGTGAATTGATCCCGTTTACGGGTTTCCCCCGGCGTCAATCTGTAACAGCCAGTGGTAATGTGACCGCCAGCACGATCCGTGCAAGGCGCGTTCGATCCGAACGGCACACCAAGAAAATGTGGGGCCCACCAGGCCTGAAAAAGAGGAGAAGTACCCATGAAGCGATTCGTCCCGGCCGTGATGTCGGCTGGCGTGCTCGCGGGCGCCGCGTTTGCCGGCGCCGCTCACGCCGAAACCAGCGTGACGCTCTACGGCATCGCAGACATCAGCATCCGTTATCTCAACAACGGTGACGACGAGGGCCATAGCCGCATCGGCATGAACAACGGCGCGATTTCCGGCAGCCGCTGGGGCCTGCGCGGCGTCGAAGACCTGGGCGGCGGCAACAAGGCCTTCTTCCGTCTGGAAAACGGCTTCAACGTCCAGAACGGCCAGCGCTCCGACTCGAACCGCCTGTTCAGCCGCCAGGCATACGTTGGCCTGGACGGAGGCAGCGTCGGCGCCGTCTCGCTGGGCCGCCAGGACACCCCGCTGTTCACCCTGCTGGCCGACACGTACGATCCCCTCACCGTCGGCAACTACGACCAGAACTCCTGGCTGCCCGTCGCCATGTCGCGCGCGCGCAGCGACAACTCCGTGCGCTATCGCAACGACAAGTTGCTGAATGGCCTGGACGTCATCCTGCAGTATTCGTTCAACTCCGACAGCTCCGCCGGCGAAGATTTCAGCAACCGCAAGCTGGGCCAGCAGTACGGCGGCACGCTGTCCTACACGGCCGGCCCCTTCCAGATCGGCGGCGGCTACCAGCTCTCGCGTTCTTCCAGCGACTCGGATCTCGACCAGCGCGTCTGGAACATCAACGTCGCCTACAAGATCGACGCCGTCAAGCTGTTCGCGGGCTACCTCAATGGCCGCGATGAAACCGGCTGGGTCAACGCCGTCATGGGCAACGCGGACGGCGGCGCCGGACTCGAACGCGAGGACGACGGCTTCTTCCTGGGCGCTACGTGGCAAGCCACGGGCGCATGGGCGATCACCGGCGCCGCATACTACGACCGCAGCAAGAACGTGGTCGAAGAGGGCGACAAGGGCCGCCGCTGGGCATTGGTCGGCGTGGCCGAATACGCCCTGTCCAAGCGCACCCAGCTGTACGGCACCGTCGACTACAACAAGGTCAGCGACGCCGCACGCAGCGAAATCCCGGGCGGCAGCAGCCAGGTGGGCGCGGCGGTGGGCATGCGCCACATCTTCTGATTCCCGGCTAGGTACGCGAAACGGGCGGCGCTTCATGGAAGCGCCGCCCGTTTTCTTGTGCGGCGCGCCCCGCCGCCGGAATCCACTTCAGCTCAATCTTCGTTCAACTTCGTGGGATCCAGGTGCGGCGCTTCCTTGCGATGTGTCAGCAGCGTCACGCCCCACATCACCACGCCCAAAGCCAGCAGCCAGCCCGCCACCTGGTATTGGATGACGTCGCGGCCCGTCAGCGGCGTCACCAGGAAAACGCAGGCGATCGCCCCCAGCCACGGAAACACCGTATTGATGCGGAAGTGCTCGTGCTCGACGCGGTCGCGCCGCAGCACCAGCACGGCCACGTTGACGAAGGCGAACACGCCCAGCAGCAGCAGCGCGGTCGTGCCGCCCAGCGCCCGGATGGCCTGCGAGTCGGTGTTGGACACCAGCACGATAAGCGCCACCGCCAGCGCGGTCGTGAACAGAATGGCGGCCCATGGCGTGCGCGTGCGCTCGTGCACGCGGGCCAGGAACGTGGGCAGCACGCCCTGGCGCGACATGCCGTACAGCAGCCGGCTGGCCATCATCATGTTGATCAGCGCCGAGTTTGCCACGGCGAACATCGAGATGATGGGCATGATGGTGTCCATGGGCAGCCCGGGCGCGGCGCGCTGCACCACCAGCACCAGCGGCGTCGAGCTGGCCGCCAGTTCGCCCACCGGAATCAGCGCCACCGCGCAGATCGACACCAGCACGTAAATGGCGGCCGTGATGCCCAGGCCGGTCAGCATCACCTTGGGGAAAATGCGGTGCGGGTCGTGCGTTTCCTCGGCCATGTTCACCGAGTCCTCGAAGCCGACCATGGCGAAGAAGGCCAGCGCGGTGGCCGACGTGACGGCCAGGAACACGCTCTTGTCCTCGGGCGTGTCGAAAGCCACGACGCGCGAAAAGTCGGCCTGGCCGCCGGCGATGGCGTAGAAGCCCAGGCCGATCACCAGCAGCAGGCCGCTGAGCTCGATCAGGGTCAGCACCACGTTGGCCTTCACGCTTTCCGACACCCCGCGGAAGTTGATGATCATGACCAGCAGCATGAACCCGACGGCGCCCAGCGTGATGAGGCCGCTGTCGGCCTCGATGCCCATCGCCCTGAACAGATTGGCCGCGAAGGCGTTCGAGGCGGTGGAAGCCGACGTCAACCCGGAACACATCACCGTGAAGCAGACGATGAAGGTGAGGAAGTGCACGCCGAAGGCTTTGTGCACGTACAAGGCCGCACCGGCTGCGCGGGGATACTTGGTGACGAGTTCGAGATAGGAAAACGCGGTGAGCAGCGCCACCGCGAAAGCGACCAGGAACGGCAGCCAGGCCGCGCCTCCCACTTCGGCGGCCACCTGGCCGGTCAGCGCATACACGCCCGTGCCCAGGATGTCGCCGATGATGAAAAGCAGCAGCAGTTTCGGGCCCATGACCCGCTTCAGCGGGGTGTGCTCTTGACCTTCCGTGGTAGCCATCTTCTTCTCCGAGAGGGGGTCAGGGATGCGACGCACGCAACAGCTGGTGCGTCCCGATAAATTCTACGCAGGGAAGATCGATGTAACGGTTATGGCCTTGAAACGAAATGTCTATTTTGTCGGGGAACGTGAGTCGTGGCGGCGGCTGGTGCGGACACTTGCAGCGAAGTGGATTTCGTAGCGCCTGCCGCCTTCCGCACGCCGGTCACCCGGCACGGTTCAAGGCATGTGGTGTTCGTTTGTACGAGACCGATCGGACCGGGCGATATTGGCGTAGCATGCGCGCCATGTCTCGCTCCGAGCGCCTCTTCGAGTTGCTGCAGGTCCTGCGCCGTCATCGCTTGCCCGTCAGCGGGCGGGCGCTGGCGGCGGAGGTCGGCGTCAGTCTGCGCACGCTGTATCGCGACATCGCGACGTTGCAGGCGCAGGGCGCGCACATCGACGGAGAGCCCGGCGTGGGTTATGTGCTGCGTCCCGGGTTCATGCTGCCGCCGCTCATGTTCACCGAGGACGAGATCGAGGCCCTGGTGCTCGGCTCGCGCTGGGTGGCCGGGCGCACCGATCATCGCCTGCGCGACGCGGCGCGCAATGCGCTGGCCCGCATCGCGGCGGTACTGCCCGACGAGCTGCGGGCGGGGCTCGATACCTCGACCCTGTTCGTGGCGCCGCCCGGCGAAGCGATCCCGCCGGACGGCATCGAGCTGTCGGTGGTGCGTCAGGCCATACGCGCCGAGCGCAAGCTCGACATCGATTACCGCGATGCCGCCGGCGTCCAGTCGCGGCGGCGCATCTGGCCGTTCGGGCTGGCGTTCTTCGACAGTGTGCGCATCGTGCTGTGCTGGTGCGAGCTGCGGCAGGACTTTCGCCACTTCCGCGTCGATCGCATCGCCGCGGCCACGGTGCTCGAGGCCCGCTATCCGCGCAGCCGGCATGCCCTGATGGCGGACTGGAACCAGCGCGACCAGGGACGGGCCCCGGCCGATTGATGCTGCCGGAAACTGGCAGCATCGGTGCCTATCATCCCGCGGTCATTCATCGCAGGAGGCGTCCCGCCATGCAACACCCCAATCACGTCTTGCTGTATGTCGACAATCCCGAGGCCAGCGGCCGCTTCTATGCCAGCCTGCTCAACATACCGCCCGCTGAAACCAGTCCCGGATTCGTCATGTTCACGCTGCATTCGGGCCTGACGCTGAGCCTCTGGGCCCGGCATACGGTGCAGCCACGGCCGGTGGCGTTCGCCGGCGGCGTGGAGCTCGGCATCCCCGTGGAGTCCGTGTCGCAAGTGGATGACGTGCATGCGCGATGGACCGAGCGCGGCGTCTGCATCGCGCAGCAGCCCACCGATATGGACTTCGGACGGACTTTCCTGGCCCTGGATCCGGACGGCCATCGCCTGCGGGTATACGCGCTGGCGCACTGAGCGCTACAGCGTCCAGTCGTAGTCCACGGTCAGGGGCGCGTGGTCGCTGAAGCGTTCGTCCTTGTAGATGGCGGTGGCCTTGGCTTTGGCCGCGATGCCCGGCGTGGCGATCTGGTAGTCGATGCGCCACCCCACGTTCTTGGCCCACGCCTGGCCGCGGTTGCTCCACCAGGTGTACTGGTCCGCCCGGTCGTCCAGCTGGCGGAACACGTCGATGAAGCCGCGCTTGTCGAACACGTCCGTAAGCCAGGCGCGCTCTTCGGGCAGGAAGCCCGAATTCTTCATGTTGCCCTTCCAGTTCTTCAGGTCGATCTCTTTGTGGGCAATGTTCCAGTCGCCGCAGATGACGAACTCGCGGCCGGTGCTGCGGTGCTCGTCCATCACGGCGTCCAGCCAGGGCGCGAAGCGGTCCAGGAATCGGTACTTGGCCTGCTGGCGTTCGTCGCCGCTGGATCCGGACGGCAGGTACGCGCTGATGACCGACAGGCCGGGCCAATCGGCGCGGATGACCCGCCCTTCGGGATCGAATTCTTCGCAGCCCAGCCCGGTGGCGACGCGCTCGGCGGGCTGCTTCAGGTAAATGCCCACGCCGCTGTAGCCCTTCTTGGTGGCGTGGCAGAAATGGCCGTTGTAGCCCGGCGGGTGACGCAGGTCGTCCGTCAGGTCCTCGTGGGATACCTTGATCTCCTGCAGGCACAGGATGTCGGCATTGTGAGTCGCCATCCAGGGCTGCAGGCCCTTGCGGAAGGCCGAGCGGATGCCGTTGAGATTGATCGAGGTAATACGCAGCACGGAAAACTCCTGTCGTCTGGACCGGCCGCGGCGCCGCGTGGGCGCGGGCCGGAGTGGGCACGCCAACCCACGACTTTAACCGAGCCGACCATGCCGCCGCGCCGTAGGCAGCCGGATCGCGGATAATGGAGGAATTTCCAGAACCGCACACGGATCCTGCATGGCCGCCACCCCTTCCTCCGCCACTTCCGCCGATTTCGTACGCTTCGCCCTGGATGAGGGCGTGTTGCGCTTCGGCAGCTTCAAGGTCAAGTCGGGTCGTATCAGCCCCTATTTCTTCAACGCGGGTCTGTTCAACGGCGGCCGCTCGGTCGGCCGGCTGGCGCAGTTCTATGCTCAGGCGCTGCTGGACTCGGACGTGGGCTTCGACATGCTGTTCGGCCCGGCCTACAAGGGCATTCCCCTGGCCACGGCCGCCGCGGTGGCGCTTGCCGGGCATCCCGGCATGCAAGGCCGCGACGTGCCCTTCGCGTTCAACCGCAAGGAAGCCAAGGACCACGGCGAAGGCGGCACGCTGGTCGGCGCTCCGCTGGCCGGCCGCGTGGTCATCATCGACGACGTCATCACCGCCGGCACTTCGGTGCGCGAGTCGGTGGAGATCATCCGCGCGGCGGGCGCGCAGCCTGCCGCCGTGCTGATCGCGCTCGACCGCATGGAGCGCGCGGGCCCGGACGACGCGCTGTCGCCGCACTCGGCGGTGCAAGACGTGGCGCGCACCTACGGCATGCCGGTGGTCAGCATCGCCAACCTGAACGACATCCTGGGCCTGCTGCAGCAGGACGCCCAGTTCGCCGAGAACCGCGACGCGGTGCTTGCGTACCGCGCGAAGTACGGCGTCGCCTGAGCGGCGCGCGGGCCGGATTTTCCCAGGGAGCGGCCAGTCGCCGCTCCATGGTTTCCGGCAGTCGGGACTGCAGGCCTGGCTGCCCCATCCAGGGAGCAGTGCCATGCAGATCACGCCTTTTCTGATGTTCGTCGGCGAAGCCAAGGCGGCCATCGACCTGTACGTGCGCGCCATACCGAACTCGCGCATCGTGTCCATCGACTACTACGGCGATGAAGGCCCCGGCGCGCGCGGCACCGTGCAGCATGCGGTCATCGAGCTGAACGGCCAGCAGGTCCGGTGCATCGACAGCCCGCCGGTGCATGATTTCACCTTCACGCCTTCGATGTCGCTGTTCATCGATTGCGACACCGACGAGCAGGTGGATACGCTGTACCAGACGCTGTCTGAAGAGGGCGGCGTGCTGATGCCGCTGGACCAGTATCCCTTCAACCGCCGCTATGCATGGGTGCAGGACCGGTTCGGGGTGTCGTGGCAGATCGGGGTGAAGTGAACCCGGGAAACAACGGCCGGGCGGGCTTTCACTGAACCAAAGCAACGGGCGGCCGTCTGGCCGCCCGCTGGCATCTCGAAGCCGCTACGCTCAGGCGTCGAGCTTCTGCTTGAGCAGTTCATTCACCTGCTGCGGATTCGCCTTGCCCTTGGCCGCCTTCATGATCTGGCCGACCAGCGAGTTGAATGCCTTCTGCTTGCCGGCCCGGTACTCTGCCACGATGGCCGGGTTGGCGGCCAGGACCTCGTCGATCATGGCGCCGATGGCGCCGGTGTCGCTGATCTGCTTCAGGCCGCGCGCCTCGATGATGGCGTCGGGCTGGCCGCCTTCCTCGCCGGCCCACATGGCGGCGAAGACTTCGCGGGCGATCTTGTTCGAGATGGTGCCGTCCAGGATGCGGCCCAGCAGCGCCGCCAGCGCGGGGGCCTGCACGGGCGCCTGCGAGATGTCCTTCTCTTCGCGGTTCAGCGTGGCGGCGACCTCGCCCATGACCCAGTTGGCGGCCACCTTGGCCTGGCCCTGGGGCAGGGCGCCGGCCACGGCTTCGAAGTAGGCGGCCATTGCGCGGCTGCCGGTGAGCTGCGCGGCGTCGTACGCCGACAGGCCGTAGTCTGCCTCGAAGCGCTGGCGCAGCGCGGCGGGCAGTTCGGGCATGGCGGCGCGCACTTCTTCGACCCACTCGCGCGAGATGACCAGCGGAGGCAGGTCGGGATCGGGGAAGTAACGGTAGTCGTGCGCGTCTTCCTTGCTGCGCATGCTGCGGGTCTCGTCGCGGTCGGCGTCGTACAGGCGGGTTTCCTGCACCACCGTGCCGCCGTCCTCGATCAGTTCGATCTGGCGGCGGGCCTCGAACAGGATGGCGCGCTCGAGGAAGCGGAACGAGTTGACGTTCTTGATCTCGGTGCGCGTGCCGAATTCCTTCTGGCCGCGCGGCCGCACCGACACATTGGCGTCGCAGCGGAAAGAGCCTTCCTGCATGTTGCCGTCGCAGATGCCCAGCCACACCACCAGGCTGTGCAGCGCGCGGGCGTAGGCCACGGCCTCGGCGGCCGAGCGCATCTCGGGTTCGGTGACGATTTCCAGCAGCGGCGTGCCCGCGCGGTTAAGGTCGATGCCGCTGCCCGGCCGGCCGTCGGCCAGCGAGTAGTCGTCGTGCAGCGACTTGCCGGCGTCCTCTTCCAGGTGGGCGCGCGTCAGATTGACGGTTTTCTCTTCCTCGCCGACGAAGAACGAGATGGAGCCGCCCTGCACGACGGGCAGTTCATACTGGCTGATCTGGTAGCCCTTGGGCAGGTCGGGGTAGAAGTAGTTCTTGCGGGCGAACACCGAGCGCGGCGCCACCGTGCCGCCCACGGCCAGGCCGAAGCGGATGGCGCGCTCGGCCGCGCCGCGGTTCATCACGGGCAGGCTGCCCGGCAGCGCCAGGTCGACCACGTTGGCCTGCGTGTTCGGCGCGGCGCCGAACCGGGTGCTGCTGCCCGAGAAGATCTTGGAGTCGGTGGAAAGCTGCGTGTGCGTTTCCAGGCCGATGACGATTTCCCAATCCATCTTAGATTCCCTGCATCGAAGGGGTGCCAGCGCCGCCGGGCCGCCCCAAGGCGCTGGCGGCCCCCTCGGGGGGCAGCGAACGCAGTGAGCGTGGGGGCTGTCCATCAGCGCCGCCGGGCCGCCCCAAGGCGCTGGCGGCCCCCTCGGGGGGCAGCGAACGCAGTGAGCGTGGGGGCACCTGTTCATGCCAGTCGGTGACTTGTTGGTAGCGGTCGGCAATGGCCAGCAGGCGGCCTTCGTCGAAATAATTGCCGATGATCTGCAGGCCCACCGGGCGGGGCAGCGCGGCGTTGTCGCCGCCGAATCCGCACGGCACCGACATCGCGGGCAGGCCTGCCAGGCTGACGCCCAGCGTGTAGATGTCGGCCAGCCAGTCGGCGGTGGGGTCATCGCGGTTGTCGCCGATGTTCTTGGCGACCGATGGAGCCACCGGCCCCATGATGACGTCGCACCGGTCGGCGAAGGCGCGCTGGAAGTCCTGCGCGATCATGCGGCGCAGGCGCTGCGCCTGCAGGTAATACGCGTCGTAGTAGCCGTGCGACAGCACATAGGTGCCGATGAGGATGCGGCGCTTGACCTCGTCGCCGAAGCCTTCGGCGCGCGAGCGGCTGATCATCTCGGCCAGGTCGCCGTACTGCGCGGCGCGGTGGCCGTAGCGTACGCCGTCGTAGCGCGACAGGTTGCTGGAGGCCTCGGCGGGGGCGATGACGTAATAGGCGGGGATGGACAGTTCGGTGCGGGGCAGCGAAATGGCCACGCGCTCGGCGCCCATGGCTTCGAACTGCACAAGCGCCGCCTCGACCGCGGCGGCCACGTCGGGCGCCAGGCCGGCGCCGAAGAATTCCTGCGGCACGCCGATGCGCAGTCCCTTCAGGGGCTGGCTGCCGGCGGCGTCGAAATCCTGCTGCGCGGCGACGAAGGCGGCGCGCACGCGGCCCGGCTGGTTGGGCACGCCGTCGCAGGCCTCTAGGCTGGTGGCGTCCAGCGGGTCGAAGCCGCCCATGACGTCCAGCAGTTCGAGCAGGTCGCGGCTGGAGCGGGCCAGCGGACCGGCCTGGTCGAGGCTGGAGCCGAAGGCGACCATGCCGTAGCGGGATACGGTGCCGTACGTGGGCTTGATGCCGCTGACGCCGCACAGCGAGGCGGGCTGCCGCACCGAGCCGCCGGTGTCGGTGCCGGTGGCGGCAGCGACCAGGCGGGCGGCCACGGCCACCGCCGAGCCGCCGGAGGACCCGCCCGGCACGGCGGCCGGGTCCCACGGATTGCGCGCCGGGCCGAAGGCGGAGTTCTCGTTGCCCGAGCCCATGGCGAATTCGTCGCAGTTGAGCTTGCCCAGCGAAACGGCGCCCGCTTCGCCCAGGCGCTGCACCACGGTGGCGTCGAACGGGCTGACGTAGTCCTTCAGCATCTTGCTGCCGGCGGTGGTGCGCCAGCCGCGGGTGACGAAGGCATCTTTGTGGGCGATGGGAATGCCCGCCAGCGGCCCCGCGTTGCCGGACGCCAGCGCGGCATCGGCGGCCGCGGCCTGCGCCAGGGTCAGTTCGGGATCGATGTGCAGGAACGCGTTGAGGCCGGCGGCGGCCTCGGCGGCGGCCAGGGCGCTGCCGGCCAGCTCGACCGCGCTGACGCGGCGCTGCGCCAGGGCCTCGCGCAGGCTGGCGATGTCGCCGAACTCGTTGTGCAGTGAGGAAGTCGACATGGGTTATTCGATGACCTTGGGAACCAGGAACAGGCCGGACTGCGCGTCGGGCGCGTTGGCCAGCAGCTCGTCGCGCCGCGCCTCGGAGACCGGCTCGGACACGGCGTCTTCGCGCAGGCGCAGCACCACGTCCTCGTGGGCGGACAGCGGATGGGCCAGCGGCTCGACACCCTGGGTGTCGACGGCCTGCAGGCGCTCGATGAGGTGCAGGATGCCGTTGAGCTCTTGCTGGGCGCGACCGCGCTGTTCGGGGGTCAATTCGATTCTGGCCAGCCGTGCGATGCGGGCCACGTCTTGTTCGTTGAGGTCCATGGGACGTAATGGAAGGTGAGAAGGCGCCGGGGCGACGCGCGGTCGGCGGGACAGTATGTACAGGCCGGACCCGTTACAAACCTTGAATAGGCCGCTTTTTTACGCTATTTCCCGTGAAATTATAAGTTATGATTCACGGTTTAATCGTCGAGGCCATTGTACGTCCGGCAAATACGGCGGCCGGCCGGGCGCGCAAAAGCAGTCTGACAGACTGGCACCCAGCAGTCCCTGCAGCGCTACCTGAGCACTCTACGTGACCCTAATTTCTGAATCTCGCTGATCTCTCATGTTCGGATTCCTGCGCAGTTATTTCTCCAGCGACATGGCGATCGACCTCGGTACCGCCAACACGCTCATCTACGTCCGAGGCAAGGGCATCGTGCTGGACGAACCCTCGGTCGTTGCCATCCGCCACGAAGGCGGCCCCAACGGCAAGAAAATCATCCAGGCGGTCGGCCAGGAGGCCAAGCAGATGCTGGGGCGTGTTCCCGGCAACATCGAGGCCATCCGCCCCATGAAGGACGGCGTCATCGCCGACTTCACCGTCACCGAGCAGATGCTCAAGCAGTTCATCCGGATGGTCCATCCGCGCAACATGCTGGCTCCCAGCCCGCGCATCATCGTGTGCGTCCCCTGCGGCTCCACGCAGGTCGAGCGCCGCGCCATCCGCGAATCGGCGCTGGGCGCCGGCGCCTCGCACGTGTACCTCATCGAAGAGCCCATGGCCGCGGCCATCGGCGCGGGCCTGGCGGTTTCCGACGCCAGCGGCTCGATGGTCGTCGACATCGGCGGGGGCACCACCGAAGTGGCGGTCATCTCGCTGGGCGGCATGGTCTACAAGGGCTCGGTGCGCGTGGGCGGCGACAAGTTCGACGAGGCCATCGTCAACTATATCCGCCGCAACTACGGCATGCTCATCGGCGAACCCACCGCCGAACTCATCAAGAAGCAAATCGGTTCCGCATTCCCCGGGTCCGAGGTCCGCGAAATCGAGGTCAAGGGCCGCAACCTGGCCGAAGGCGTGCCGCGCAGCTTCACGGTCTCGTCCAACGAGATCCTCGAGTCGCTGACCGATCCGCTCAACCAGATCGTGTCGGCCGTCAAGATCGCCCTGGAACAGACGCCGCCCGAACTCGGCGCCGACATCACCGACAAGGGCATCGCCCTGACCGGCGGCGGCGCGCTGCTGCGCGACCTCGACCGCCTGCTCCAGGAAGAAACCGGCCTGCCGGTGGTGGTGGCCGACGATCCGCTCACCTGCGTGGTGCGCGGCTGCGGCGAGGCGCTGGAACACCTTGAAAAACTGGGCGCCATCTTCATCAACGACTGAGTCTGTTCCGCTTGCCGGCGCGCGGCTCGCCCGCGCCGGTGCGCGCGGCGGTGGCGGGCGCCACGGTCCGGGCTGAATCCATGCAACGACAAGGGACCACCCCCCCGCTGTTTCGGCGCGGCCCGCCGGCCGAGGTGCGGCTCGCCGTCCTGGTCGTGCTCGCCCTGGCGCTGTTGGTGGTCGACTCGCAGCTGCGCGTGCTCGAGCCGGTGCGCCGCGCGGTCGCCATCGGGCTCTATCCGTTCCAGCGCGCCGTCATGGCGCCCCGCGACCTGGCCGAACAGGTCGACGAGTGGGTCAACGCCGCCAACCTCATCCGCACCGAGAACGAAGCGCTGCAGCGCCAGCGCATCGAACTGGCCCAGGTCAGTTCGCATGCCGCGCAGCTGGCCGCCGAGAACGCGCAGCTGCGCCGACTGCTGGGCGTCACCGACAACGCGCCGCAGCCGGCCACCGTGGTCGAGGTGCTGTACGAACCGCCCGATGCCTTCCAGCAGCGGCTGGTGTTCAACAAGGGCAGCCGCGACGGCCTGGCCGCCGGCATGCCGGTCATCGACGAAGGCGGCGTGGTCGGACAGATCGTGCGCGTCACTCCCATGACGGCCGAGGCCGCGCTGGTCACCGACGAGCGCGTGTCCATCCCCGTGCAGGTGCTGCGCAACGGATTGCGACTGATCGCCTTCGGCGCCAACACGCCGGGTACCATCGAAGTGCGCTACCTGGCGGCCAACGCGGACATCCGCGAGGGCGACACCATGGTCACCAGCGGCGTGGGGGGGCTGTTCCCCGCGGGCCTGCCGGTGGGACGAGTCACCGCCGTCCAGCGCGATACCGCGTCGGGCTTCGCGCGCGCGCTGGCCGAGCCGCTGGCCCATCCCGAACGTTATCGGCACTTCCTGGTCCTGCAGGCCGACGTGGCGCAAGCCGAATCCAACCGACAGGAGGCCGACGTCGTTGGACCGCAATAATCCTTCCCCGCGGGGCGCGCGCCGCATCGGCATGCCCAGCAACGTCGAGCCCGAGCGCCTGGCGCACCCGGCGCACGGCGCGTTCGTCTGGGGCACGCTGCTGCTGGTCTGGCTGGTGTCGCTGCTGCCCTGGCGGCAGTGGGCCGCCGCGCCCGACGTGCTGGCGCTGGTCATCGCCTTCTGGTGCGCGCACGAGCCGCGCCGCGTCGGCCTGGTCGCCGCGTTCGTCTTCGGCCTGCTGATCGACGTGCACGATGCCGGCCTGCTGGGCGGGCATGCGCTGGCCTATACTCTCATCGCATATGGTTCGGTGGCCCTGTATCGTCGCCTGCAGCGCTTCGATCTCTGGAGCCAGGCCATGCATATGCTCCCCGTCTTCCTCGGCGCCCAGTTCGCCACCCAGATCGTGCTGGCGTGGCTGGCGGGACGTTGGCCGGGTTGGGACTGGGCCCTGGGCGCGCTGCTGACGGCGGCCGTCTGGCCTATGGTGGGATGGGTGCTGCTGTTGCCCCAGCGCCGCCTCGATGATGTGGAATCTTCCGCCGGGTAGGCCGGGCGGGAGGCGCGATGTTCGAATTCAAGAAAACCGGTCAGCAGCAGAAGCAGCGCTTCCGCCTGCGCGCCTGGGTGGGCGCGCTGGCTGCGATCGTCTGCTTCGGCGTGCTGGTCGCGCGTTTCTGGTATCTGCAGGTCGATCGCTATGAGGGCCTGTCCGAACGCGCCGACCGCAACCGTATCGCGGTGGTGCCCATTCCGCCGCGGCGCGGCGAGATCCTCGACCGCAACGGCGAGGTGCTCGCGCGCAACTACCGTACCTATACGCTCGACGTCGTCCCGGCCAAGGCCGGCGACCTGAACGACCTGTTCGAGCGGCTGGCGCCGGTGGTGTATCTCAGCCCCTCCGACCAGCGGCGCTTTCGGCGGCTGGTTGGCGAATCGGGCCGCTATGCCACGCTGACCCTGCGCAACAACCTGAACGACACCGAGGCGGCGTGGTTCGCCGCGCATGCATTCCAGTTCCCGGGCGTGGAACTGCGCGCGCGCTGGGTGCGCGAGTACCCGCAGGGCGCCGCCGCCGGGCACGTGGTGGGCTACATCGGCCGCATCGCCGAGAACGACCTCGAAGACCTCGAAAAGGCCGGCGAGACGGGCAACTACCGCGGCACCGAGGTCATCGGCAAGAAGGGCATCGAGAAGTCCTGGGAAAGCGCCCTGCACGGCCGCACCGGCCTCGAGGAGGTCGAAGTCACCGCGGGCGGACGGCCAGTGCGCACGCTGCGCCGCATCGATCCCGTACCGGGTTCGGACATCATGCTGTCCATCGACATGTCGCTGCAGCGCATTGCCGAAGAAGCCTTCCAGGGGCGCCGCGGCGCGCTGGTGGCCATCGATCCCGATACCGGCGAGATCCTCGCCTTCGTCTCGCAGCCCTCGTTCGACCCCAACCTCTTCATCGACGGCATCGACGCCGAGAACTGGAAACTGCTGAACGAGTCGCCGGATCATCCGCTGATCAACCGGCCGCTGTACGGCACCTATCCCATCGGCTCGACGTACAAGCCCTTTGTCGCGCTGGCGGCGCTCGAGCTGGGCAAGCGCAGCGCCACCGAGCGCTTTCCCGATCCGGGCTACTTCGAGTTCGGCGGGCAGCGCTTTCGCAACGCCGGGGGCGCCGCGTACGGCATGACCGACATGCACAAGGCGATCGTGGTGTCATCGGACACCTACTTCTATTCGCTCGGGCCCGAGATCGGCGTCAACGCCCTGCATGATTTTGCCAAGCAGTTCGGCTTCGGCCAGGTAACCGGCATCGACCTGGACGGCGAGAAGGCCGGCGTACTGCCCTCCACCGACTGGAAGCGCCGCGCCTACAAAGACCGCGAACGGCAGCGCTGGTACGCCGGCGAGACCATCTCCGTGGCCGTGGGGCAGGGCTACAACTCCTTCACCCTGCTGCAGCTGGCGCAGGGCACGGCCACGCTGGCCAACAACGGCCTGTATCGCAAGCCGCATCTCGTGCATGCGCTGCGCGATCCGCGTTCGGGCATCGCCGAGCGCACCAAGACGGCGCCCGATTATCAGATTCCCTTGAAGCAGCAGAACGTGGACGTGATCAAGGCCGCCATGGCCGACGTGGTCAAGGCGGGCACGGCGCGGCGCGCCTTTGCCGATACGCCCTATCAGGCGGCCGGCAAGACCGGCACGGCGCAGGTGTTCAGCCTGCGTGGCGCGCAGTACCGCGCCTCCGAAGTGTCCGAGCGGCTGCGCGATCACGCCCTGTTCATGGGCTTCGCGCCGGTCGACCGGCCGCGTATCGCGGTGGCGCTGATCGTCGAGAACGCCGGCTGGGGCGCCAGCGCGGCCGCGCCGGTTGCGCGCAAGGTATTCGACTATTGGCTGAACCCCGCTCGCCAGACCCGCAGCGCCGGCGCGACCGGGCAGAATGCCGAAGCGCCCGCCGTGCCGCAGGGGGAGGCGGCAGCCGATGGCGCCGATCCCGCCAACGCCGCCAGCGGCGACGCGCCAGGTCGCCCGCGTGCGGCGGCGCGGGCACCCAAGCCGCTCATGCCGGTCACGCCCGGCCCTCTGCCCAAGCCCGCGCCGCCGCCGGCCGACGCGGCCCTGCCTGCCCGGCCCGGCTCGCCCACGGTGGCCGCGGCCGGCCGATCCGGAGTGGATCGATGAAGCGCCTCGGCATGGTCCTGCTGCGGGTCGTCACGGCGTTCGACTGGCCGCTGCTGCTGATCCTCGTGCTGTTCGCCGGCCTGGGCCTCACGGTGATGCATTCGGCCGTGGGCAGCACCGATTGGCGCTTCGCCGACCAGTCGCGCAATTTCCTGTTCGCCTTCATCGCCATGTGGATCGTGGCGCTGGTGCCGCCGAACGTGCTGATGAAGCTGGCGCTGCCGTTCTACATCGTCGGTGTGGTGCTGCTGCTGGGCGTGGAGTTCTTCGGCGAGACCAGCAAGGGCGCGACGCGCTGGCTCAATCTCGGCGTGACGCGGATCCAGCCGTCCGAAATGATGAAGATCGCCGTGCCCATGATGCTGGCCTGGTACTTCCAGCGGCACGAGGGGGCGGTGCGCATCGTCGACTTCATCGTCGCGGCCGCCATGCTGGCCGCGCCCTTCGGGCTGATCGTGCTGCAGCCCGACCTGGGCACCGCGCTGCTCGTGTTCGGCGCCGGTTTCTTCGTCATATATTTCGCGGGCCTGTCGTTCAAGCTGCTGATTCCCGCCGTGCTGGCCGCGGTGGTGGGACTGGGCACGCTGGTCTATTACGAAGACCACCTCTGCACGCCCGAGGTGGACTGGGTCGTGCTGCACGACTACCAGAAGCATCGTGTCTGCACCCTGCTCAATCCCAGCTCCGATCCTTTGGGCAAGGGCTTCCACACCATCCAGTCGATGATCGCCGTGGGTTCGGGCGGCCTGTACGGCAAGGGCTACATGCAGGGCACGCAGACCCATCTGGACTTCATCCCCGAGCGCACCACCGACTTCGTGTTCGCCGTCTATGCCGAGGAGTTCGGCCTGTATGGCGGCGTGGCCCTGCTGGTCTTGTATGGGCTGCTGATCGCCCGGGGGCTGGCTATCGCGAACAACTGCAGCACCCAGTTCGGGCGCCTGCTGGCGGGGGCGCTGACGATGATGATGTTCATCTACGTGTTCGTGAACGTCGGCATGGTCACAGGCATCCTGCCCGTGGTGGGCGTGCCGCTGCCCTTCATGAGCTACGGCGGCACCGCGCTGCTTACCATGGGCATCGCCAACGGCATCCTGATGAGCATCAGCCGGCACCGATCGGCCAAGACATAGCGAAGGGCCGCAGGCCGTCATCCCGGGGCTGGTGCCGGTAAGGCGGCCCGCCCTTCCGCGGCACGGCTCATGGGCGGCGCCTTGTCGGCAAGCCGTCTGGCAATCGTCTCCACAGATTGCATTGACGAAAATCAATACGGGTCGCCAAGGCTCGCTATATGCTGGCCATGTCGCGGCCAGAACCGTCAATGGGGGCGGCAGGACGCGTCGCGTGATCACTCCGCAAGGACTCCGTCATGTTCGACCGGCTGAAGGCAGTGCTTTTGTATTTTCAGAAAAGCGTGCCCTTTCGACTGTTGCCCGCCGCCATCACAACGGTCTTCCTGTTCGTCATGCTTCTGCTGCCGGTGCCCGACGGGCTGACGCCCAAGGCGTGGGCGCTCGTGGCCATTTTCCTCACGACCATCCTGGCCATCATTCTCAAGGTGATGCCCATCGGCGTCATGGCCATGATGGCGATGACCATCGTGGCGCTGTCGCAGGTCACGTCCACGTCATCGCGGGGCGCGATCGCCGATACCCTGTCGAGCCTGGCCAACCCGCTGATCTGGCTCATCGTCGTGGCCATCCTGATATCGCGCGGGCTGAAGAAGACGGGGCTGGGCCAGCGCATCGGCCTGATCTTCATCTCGCTGCTGGGGCGCAAGACCGTGGGCATCGGCTATGGTCTGGCGGTGTGCGAACTGGTGCTGGCCCCCTTCACGCCCAGCAACACTGCGCGCGGCGGCGGCATCGTCCATCCGATCATGAAATCCATCGCCAGCGCGTTCGATTCGGATCCGGCCAAGGGCACCGAACGCAAGATGGGCACCTACCTGGCCCTGGTCAACATGCACGCCAACACCATCACCTCGGGCATGTTCGTCACCGCGACGGCGCCCAATCCGCTGGTGGTCGACTACATCGCGCGCGTCACCAACCAGAACCTGCACCTGTCCTGGACCACCTGGGCGCAGTGCATGCTGTTGCCGGGCCTGGTCTGCCTGCTGCTGATGCCCTTGCTGCTGTCGTTCCTGGCGGCGCCCCAGGTCAAGACCACGCCGCATGCCGTCGAGTATGCGCGCACCGAGCTCGCCCGCATGGGGCCGCTGTCCGGCGGCGAACGCGTCATGATCGGAACCTTCGCCATCCTGTTGGTGTTGTGGGCCAACGTGCCGGCGATGATCTTCGGTCCCGCCTTCACGCTCGATCCTACCGCCGTCGCCTTTCTGGGCCTGTTCATCCTCATCATCACGGGCACCCTCGACTGGGACGACGTGCTGTCCGAGAAGAGCGCCTGGGACACGCTGATCTGGTTCGGCGCGCTGGTGATGATGGCCGAGCAGCTGAACAAGACCGGCGTCATCGCCTGGTTCTCGAACCTGCTGAAGAACGGCATCGTGTCGGCGGGCCTGGGCTGGGAAGCCGCGGCCGGTCTGCTGGTGCTGCTGTTCGTCTTCTCGCACTACTTTTTCGCGAGCACGACGGCGCACATCAGCGCCATGATGCTGGCCTTCCTTACCGTCGGCGTGGCGCTGGTGCCGCCCGACTACGTCGCGCCGTTCCTGCTGATGATGGCGGCCGGATCCACCATCATGATGACTTTGACGCACTATGCCACCGGCACCTCGCCGATCATCTTCGGCAGCGGCTACGTGACGTTGGGCACGTGGTGGCGCGTGGGATTCGTCATGTGCGTGATCGAGCTCATCATCTACGCCATCCTGGGCAACCTGTGGTGGAAGGTGCTTGGCTTCTGGTGATCCACGCCGCACAGGAGGTGCCATCATGTCCGACCATGCCGCCGCTTCCGGCGCAGTCCAGTTGACCTTCGACGGCCATTCCATTCACGCCGCGGCGGGTGTGTCGCTGCTGCAGGCCTGGCTGCAGGCCGGCTATCCGCTTACCGAGAACGTAGGCTGCATGGGGCAGGGCGCCTGCGGGGCCTGCCGCGTGCTGGTGCGCCGGCGCGGCGAGCGCCTGGCCGGCACCGCGCTGGCGTGCGAGATGCTCGTCGAGGACGGAATGCAGGTCTCGTTCGTCGACCACTTCCCCGCTCGCCGCGTGCATGCCTACGACCTGCGCGCGCTCACCGACAGCTGGACCGCGCTCGACCAGATCGACGCCGTGTTTCCCGAGGCCAGGCATTGCCGCCATTGCAGCGGCTGCGACCGCGCCTGTCCCAAGGGCATCGAGGTGCAGCGCATGGTGAACCTGGCCGCCGCGGGCCAGGCCAACGCGGCCGCCGCGTTGTTCGACCACTGTGTGCTGTGCAATCTCTGCGTTGCCGCCTGTCCCGAGCACATCGATCCCGCGCACCTGGGACAGTTCGTGCGGCGCATGAGCGCCTCGCTGACCCTGCGCCCATCGGACCTCATCACCCGCCTGCGCGAGATCGAGGCGGGACTGCAGCCCATCGACTTCGACGCGCCCGGCGCCAATCCGCCCGCGCAGGATCCCGGCTCGCACCGGAGCCCATCATGATCGCGGCCGGCATCCCACATGAAGACGCGCTGCGGGCCTGGCGGTCCGCCGCGCCGGCGCCGGCGCGGGCGCTCGATCTGCCGGTCCCCGAACTGCTGGCGGGCTTTCATCCCGACCGCCGGCCTGGCGCGATGGCGACACTGCTCGTCGGCGCCAGCGCCGGCCAGGACTGTCCCGCCGCGCTGGCCGAGCTGCTCCAGGCCGATTCCCTGCTGGAGGACGTCGACATCGCCGGCGCTCCGCCGCTGGATACGGACGTGCTGGTGATCGGGGGCGGCGGCGCGGGCTGCGTGGCGGCGCTGACCGCGGCGCGCGCCGGGGCGCGCGTGCTGCTGGCCACCAAGCTGCGTCTGGGCGACAGCAATACCGTGATGGCCGAGGGCGGCATCCAGGCCGCGGTGGGCGCGGACGACAGCCTGCAGCGGCACTTCGAGGACACGCTGCGCGCCGGCCACTACGCCGCCGACAAGACCCTGGTGGCCGAGCTGGTGTCGGGCGGACCCGAGGCCATACGTTGGCTCATCCAGGAAGGCATGAGCTTCGACCTGACCGACGGCAGCCAGCGCATGGGCGGCACCTTGCTGCGCAAGAAGCCGGGCGGCGCCACCGCGGCGCGCCTGCTGTCGTATCGCGACTTCACGGGGCTGGAGCTCATGCGCGCGCTGCGCGAAGCGGTGTTGCTGCAGCCCGGCATCACGGTGCTCGACCGGCATCCCGCGCTGGAGCTGTTGAGCGACGACCGCGGCTACTGCGCGGGCGCGGTGCTGCATGACCTGGCGCGCGGCGGTGCCGTACTGGCGCGTGCCGGCGCCACGGTGCTGGCCACGGGCGGAGCGGGCCGGCTGCATCTCGCGGGCTTTCCCACGTCGAATCATTACGGGGCCACGGCTGACGGACTGGTGCTGGCCTATCGGCTCGGCGCGCCGCTGCGCGATGTCGACAGCTTCCAATACCATCCTACCGGCATCGCGTGGCCGGCACACATGGAGGGCGCGCTGGTCAGCGAGGCGGCGCGATCCAGCGGCGCCTTCCTGGTCAACGGCAAGGGCGAGCGCTTCGTGGACGAACTGCAGCCGCGCGACATCGTGGCCTCCGCCATCCTGCGCGAGATCGCCGAGGGTCGCGGCGTGACCCGCGACGGCAAGACAGGCGTGTTCCTGGACACGCCCATGCTCGAGCAGGCCAAGCCCGGCGTCCTGCAGAGCAGCCTGGTCACGCTGCGCCATCTCGCGCAGCGCGCCGGGTTCGACCCGGCGAACGAACCATTCCTGGTCCGTCCCACCCTGCACTACCAGAACGGGGGCGTGGTGATCGATCCGCAGGGCCGCACACCCGTGCCTCGCCTGTTGTGCGCCGGCGAGGTCACGGGCGGACTGCACGGACGCAATCGCATGATGGGCAATGCGCTGCTCGAGCTGGTGGTGTTCGGCCGCCACGCGGGGGCGGCGGCCGCCATGGACGCGCGCGGCGAGCGGCCGCGCAACGTGGGGCTGAACCACCTGGCCGACTGGCGCCGCTCGCTGCTGCGGCAATCGCTGCCTCTGGCCCGCAAGGCGCCGATGGTGTTTCCGCCCTATGGCAATTTCGACATCGCCCGCGACAGGGGAATCGCCGCATGACGCTCGTGCTCACCGCCGCATCGAACCAGGTCGGCGCCGACCTGCCCGCATGGCTGGCAGCCGGCGGCGGGCAGGGACTGGAACGCGCCCTTGCCGATCCGGCCGCGATCGTTTCCTGTATCGAAGCTGCCGGCCTGCGCGGCCTGGGCGGCGCGGGCTTCCCGACGCATCGCAAATGGGCGGCCGTGCGCGATCAGCCGGCGCTGGCACCGTACGGTAAATGGATCATCTGCAATGGCAACGAGGACGAACCCGGCACGTTCAAGGACCGCTTCCTGCTGTCGCGTACGCCGCATCAAGTCATCGAGGGAGCCCTGATCGCCGCGCTGGCGGTGGGGGCCGACCACATCGCTTTCTATGTCAATCCGCACCAGGCCGATTCGCTGCGGGCCATGACGAGCGCGGTGGAGGCATGGCGCGACCATCCCCTGCTGGCGCGGGTGGCGCTGGCCGTGGGGCGGCCGCCAAGCCTCGGGGTCACGCCCGGAGCGGGCCTGTACGTGGGCGGCGAGGAAACCGCCGCGGTCGCCAGCGTAATGGGCGGGTTTCCGTTTCCCTCGCTGAAGCCGCCATTCCCGGCCGAAGCCGGCGTGCATGGCGCGCCCACGCTGGTGAACAACGTAGAGACCTTTGCCCACGTGCCGCACATCCTGCGCCACGGACCCGAGTGGTACGCCGCATTGGGCATCGGCCAGGCGGCCGGCACCAAGCTGTATTCGTTGTCCGGCGACGTGATGCGGCCCGGGCTGCACGAACTGCCCATGGGCACCTCGCTGCGCGAACTGATCTATACGCATGGCGGCGGGATGCTGGGGGGACGCGCGTTCAAGGCCGTGTTCACGGGCGGCCCGTCGAACACGCTGCTCACCGCTGCCGACCTGGACGTGGCGCTGGATTTCGACAGCCTGCGCGCGCGAGGCTCGCGCCTGGGCACGGGCGCGATGATCGTGGTAAGCGAGGGCACCAGCATCCTGCGCAAGACGGCCGAGTATGTGGCTTTCTTCGCCGCCAATTCGTGCGGGCAGTGCTCGTCGTGCAAGATAGGCACGCACCAGATTTCGCGCATCCTGGAACGCATCGAATGCGGGGCGGGGCGTCCGACGGATCTGCAGGCACTGGAGAATCTTGCCGGCCTGTTGCCGGGATCGGGCCGCTGCGGCCTGGTGGACGGCGCGGCCACCGTGCTGGCAAGCTCGCTTGCCACCTTCCGGGAAGAATACGAACGCGCGGTCGGCGGGCTAGGTGCGCGCGTGAACCGGCCCTAGCGCGATGCGCAGCTGCTCTTCCAGGTGGGCGGTGGGCGAGACGCGCCAGCCGCTTTGCGCATAGCGCAGCCAGCGACCCAGCACCAGGTGGGTCAGCAGGCTGGCGTGCGCCGCCACCGCGGAATCGGCGGGCAGCGCGCCGTCGCTGGCCGCGGTGCGCAGGCACTGCTTCAGCGTGGTCTCGATGCGGTCGTTGATGTGGTTGATGCGTTCCTGCAGCCGGTTGTCTTCGGTGACGAGGGCATCGCCGGTCAGCACGCGGGTCATGCCGCGATTGCGCTCGGAAAAGGCTAGCAGCATGGAGACGGTCTTGCGCGCCTGGGCCAGTCCGTCGGGCTCGGTGGCGCCGATCTGGTTGACCAGCGTGAAGATGCTGGTCTCGATGAACTCGATGAGGCCTTCGAACATCTGCGCCTTGCTGGCGAAGTGCCGGTATAGCGCGGCCTCGGACACCTGCATGCGCGCGGCCAGCGCGGCGGTGGTGATGCGAGCGGCATGCGGCTGCTCGAGCATCTCGGCCAGGGTCTGCAGGATCTGTTGCTTTCGTTCGCCGGGTTTGCTGGCCATGGCAAGGGCCTGTATATCGGGGCGGTGGATGGAGGGGCGTCCGCGGTCACCCACGCAAGGGGCGGCGGCGCAGCAGCAGGTCGCGGATGGAGTTTACCCGTAAGTCCACGTAACCAGGCCGGTTGCGTGCATGGGATTTAGCAAACGGCGTACCCGGGTGATAGACGTGCACCGTGCGCAGTCCCACTTGCCGCGCGCCGCGCAGGTTGTCCAGCGTGTCCTCGACCAGCACCGCGCGGGACGCCGGCACGCCCTCGCGCGCCAGCACGTAGCGCAGCAGGGCGGGCGAGGGCTTGGGACGGAACTCGCCGTGCAGGCGCATGTGCTCCAGCGCCCACAGGCTGTCGAACTGGTTCAGGATGCCCAGGTGGCGCAGCACCGCGCGCGCGTAATGGAACGGCGCGTTGGTCAGCAGCACCTTGCGCCCCGGCAGGCTGCGCAGGCGCTGCGCTAGCCCGCGTTCGGCGCGGATCAGGGGCGCCACGTCGAAGTCGTGACTGCGCAAAAGAAAGCTGCCGGCGTCGATGCCGTGGTGGCGCACCAGCCCGATGACCGTGGCGCCGTAGCGCTTCCAGTACTGGGTGCGCAGCAGGTTGGCGGCGTCGACGTCCACGCCCAGGGCTTCCACCACCGCCTGCGTCATGCCCAGGTTGATGCGCGGGAAGATGGCGTGGGAGGTGTCGTGCAGCGTGTTGTCGAGGTCGAACAGCCACAGCCGCTGCGGCACCCCGGTGGCGATGCGCCGGCTGCGGCGCTGGCGCGCCGCTGGCCGCAGCAGATGCCGGCGCGCCTGCATCAATGCGCGCTGATCATGGTGCCGACGCCCTGGTCGGTGAGGATCTCGAGCAGCAGGCAGTGGGGGACGCGGCCGTCGACGATGTGCACGGCGTTCACGCCGTTCTTGGCGGCGTCCAGCGAGGACGAGATCTTGGGCAGCATGCCGCCCGAGATGGTGCCGTCGGCGAACAGTTCGTCGATGGTCTGTGCCGACAGTTTGCGCAGCAGGTTGCCGCTCTTGTCGAGCACGCCGGGAGTGTTGGTCATCATCAGCAGTTTCTCGGCGCCCAGCACTTCTGCCATCTTGCCGGCGACCACGTCGGCGTTGATGTTGTAGGCGGTGCCGTCTTCACCATAGCCGATGGGCGAGATGACCGGGATGAACTGGTCGTCCTGCAGGGCCTTGACGACGGCCGGTTCGACGCGGGAGATGTCGCCGACGAAACCGATGTCGATGGGCTCGGACGGGTTTTCCTTGTTGGCCATGAACTTCTTCTGGGCCTGGATGAGACCGCCGTCCTTGCCGGTGAGGCCCACGGCCTTGCCGCCGACCTCGTTGATCATCATGACGATGTCCTGCTGGACCTGGCCGCCCAGCACCCATTCGACCACTTCCATGGTCTCGGCGTCGGTGACGCGCATGCCCTGCACGAACGTGCCCTGCTTGCCGATGCGGCGCAGCGCGTCGTCGATCTGCGGGCCGCCGCCGTGCACCACCACGGGATTCAGGCCGACCAGCTTGAGCAGCACCACGTCATGGGCGAAGCTGCGCTGCAGGCGTTCTTCGGTCATGGCGTTGCCGCCGTACTTCACCACGATGGTCTTGCCATGGAATCGTCGAATATAAGGCAGCGCCTCGGACAGCACGGCGGCTTTCAGGGCAGGAGACGATACGGCGGCAGGGTCGGGTGTGTCGGTCATGGCGTATTACGAATAAATGAAGGCCAATTGGAAAAAATGCCTGCGCCCGTGCGCAGATGCAGGGGTACAAGCATACGGCAGATTGTAGACTCGCCGAACGGCTTATGCCGCAAATCGATGTCGTTATACCGGCAAGCCGCCGCGCTTTTCGGTAAATTGAGCAACCCTGCGCGCCCGTGGGCCGGACACGATCCGGTCCGGCCCGGCGGGCGGTGCATCCGTTCATACCCACAACGAGCGAGGCTACCCATGCGTTTCAATATTCTGCGCGCCATCATCCTGGCGTCCTCCCTGGGTCTGGCGGCCGGCACGGCCGCGGCCGAGAAATTGGTCGTCGGGGCTACCCAGGTTCCCCATGCCGAGATCCTCGAGGTGGTCAAGCCCACGCTGGCCAAGGAAGGCGTCGAACTCGACATCAAAGTCTTCAGCGACTACGTACAGCCCAATCTGCAACTGGCCGATAAGGAGCTGGACGCCAACTTTTTCCAGCATCGTCCGTACCTGGAGTCTTTCAACAAAGACCGCGGAACCAAGCTCGTGCCGGTGGGTCTGGTGCACGTCGAGCCGTTCGGCGCGTACTCCAAGCGCATCAAGAACCTGTCCGAACTGAAGGAAGGCGCCACCGTGGCCATCCCGAACGATCCCTCGAACAGCGGCCGCGCGCTGCTGCTGCTGCAGAAGCAGGGGCTGATCAAGCTGAAGGACGCTTCCACCATCGTGGCCACGCCGCTGGACGTGGCCGAAAACCCGCGCAAGCTGAAGTTCCGCGAACTCGAGGCGGCCATCCTGCCGCGCGCGCTGGGCGACGTGGACCTGGCGCTGATCAACACCAATTACGCGCTCGAGGCCGGCCTGGTGCCGACGCGCGATGCGCTGTTCATCGAGGGCTCCGACTCGCCTTACGCCAACGTCGTCGTGGCGCGTGACGACAACAAGGACGCGCAGAACGTGCGCAAGCTGGTGCAGGCGCTGCAGACCGATGCCGTGAAGAAGTTCATCGCCGAGAAGTACAAGGGCGCGGTGGTCCCTGCTTTCTGATCCTCTGTTGCCGCCCTCTCCCGGCGTGGGCGCCCTCCGTGCACGCCGACCTAAAAATGGTGACGTGTCACGATATCGGTGGTAACAACCACGAACACTTGCACGCGCCATGACCGGCGAAGCCGTCTAGGATGTAACCAGGACGACCGCAGGCCGTCTGCCCTAGGTAGTAGGCCTGTCGTCAGGTGTCGGCGCCCTTTGCGCCGGAACAACCTGCAAGGGAGGGCAGAAATGGATCTGATCAGCAGCGGTAATGCGGGACTGGATTTCATCCTGCATGGTGGGCTGCCCCCGAGACGCCTCTATCTGGTCGAGGGGGCGCCTGGCTCCGGCAAGACCACCCTGGCGCTCGAATTCCTGCGCGCGGGCGTGCAGGAAGGGCAGCGATCGCTTTATGTCACCTTGTCCGAAACGCGCGAAGAGCTCGCGGTAGTTGCAGCTTCGCATGGTTGGGACATCGACGATTTCGAAGTCTTCGAACTCAGCGCCGTCGACCAGGTCATAGGCGACGGCCGCGAGCAGTCTATTCTCCACCCGTGGGAGATGGAACTGGGCGAGACAATCAAGCTGATCCAGCAGGAAGTGGATCGTCTGCAGCCGCAGCGCGTCGTGTTCGACAGCCTGTCCGAGCTGCGGCTGCTGGCGCAGGACCCCATGCGCTATCGTCGCCAGGTGCTGGCCCTGAAGCAATTCTTCGCGGGCCGCAATTCCACGGTGATTCTGGTGGATGACATGACCGGGATGGGCGGGGGGCAGGATTCCGACCTGCACAGCCTGTGCCACGGCGTCATCAGCCTCGAGCGCCTGACGCTGGACTATGGCCCGTCGCGCAGGCGTCTGCACGTGCAGAAGCTGCGCGGCGTGGATTTTCTTGCGGGCTACCATGATTTCTCGATCCGCACCGGCGGCCTCGAGATCTACCCGCGCCTGGTGGCGGCGGATCATCATGCCCCGTTCACGGGCGAGCCCGTTTCCAGCGGCGTGCCGGAACTGGATTCTCTGCTCAACGGCGGCCCGCTGCGCGGCACCAGCACGCTGATCACCGGGCCGGCGGGCACCGGGAAAACGACCATCGCGCTGCAGTACCTGCATGCTGCCTGCGCGCGCGGAGAGTGTGCGACGATATTCGAGTTCGACGAGCGCGTCGGCACGCTGGGCGCACGCGCGCAGGCCTTCGGACTGAACATTGGTCGGTACATCGAGAACGGGTCCCTGGCCATCAAGCAGGTGGATCCCGCCGCGCTGTCGCCGGGCGAGTTCACCTCGCTCGTCAGGCGCGAAGTAGAGAAGCGGAACATCAAGATGCTGGTGATCGACAGCCTGAACGGCTATATGGCGGCGATGCAGCAAGAGAGGCAACTGATCCTGCAGATGCACGAGCTGCTTTCCTATCTCAGCCAGAAGGGCGTCGTCACCCTCCTCATCAATCCGCAGCAGGGCCTGCTGGGATCGATGTCCACCAATCTGAACATCTCGTATGTCGCCGATGCGGTGCTGCTGTTGCGTTTCTTCGAAGCCGGCGGCCGGATGCGCAAGGCGATCTCGGTCGTGAAGAACCGCGGAGGCCCCCACGAAGACGCGATCCGCGAGCTCAGGATCGATGTTTCCGGCGTCAGAGTGGGCGAGCCGCTTACTGCCTTCCGGGGCGTCATGACGGGCACGCCGGAATATACCGGCGAGTCGAAACCATTGATGGAAAGCCGGAATAGCCATGGCTAGCCCGACGGCCGAGGGGCGTGAAGTCCTCATTTGCGCGCCCTATGGCCGCGATGCGGACAGCGCCGCCCAATTGCTGCTCAGACAGGGCTACCCCGCGACGGTGCATGCGGATCTTGCTTCGCTTGCCGCGGCGCTAGACGAGCACGTAGGCGTAGTGCTGCTGACGGAGGAGGCTCTGCGGTCCGGCGCCGACGAGCTGCAGGCCGCCCTGAAGCGGCAGCACGACTGGTCCGATATCCCGTTCGTCATCCTCGCCGCAACGCGCACGGCGCAGGCGCGGTCCACTGAACTGATTCGCACGCGGCTTTGGACGATGTTCAGCAATGCCATCGTGCTGGAGCGCCCCCTGGGCCGCCATTCGCTGCTCAGCGCCATCGATTCGGCGATCCGTTCGCGCCGCAGGCAGTTCGAAATGCGGGACCGCCTGGTCGAGCGCGATCGTGCCCGTCAGGAACTGGCCGAAAGCAACGCGCGCCTGCTGGCTTTGAACGAAACGCTCGAAGAGCGCGTGCAGGAGCGTACCGCGCGCTTGATGCAGGCCGAGGCGGCACTGCGGCAAAGCCAGAAAATGGAGGCGGTGGGCCAACTGACGGGCGGCATCGCCCATGATTTCAACAACATGTTGACCGGCGTCATCGGCGCGATGGACATCATGCGCCGCCGGATGGACGCCGGCCGATTCGATGGCCTGGAGCGCTACATGGAGGCGGCCTCCACGTCCGCGCAACGGGCCGCCACGTTGACCGCCCGGCTGCTCGCGTTCTCGCGCCGCCAGTCACTGGATGCCAAGCCGCTGGACGTGGCGTTGCTGCTGCGGTCCCTGCACGAACTCCTGCGGCGCACGCTGCGTGAATCGATCGACCTGCGCATCGTCACCGGGGACGAACTGCCGCATGCGGTCGCCGACGCGAACCAGCTCGAGAGCGCGATCCTGAACCTGGTGATCAATGCCCGCGACGCAATGCCTGACGGCGGGCAACTGACCGTGGAAGCCCGCGCTATCGACATCGGAGACGACTACGCCACCGTCAACCCGGAACTGAGTCCGGGACGGTACGTGATAGTGAGCGTCACGGACACCGGCGTGGGGATGTCGCCGGAGTTGGTCGACAAGGCGTTCGAACCGTTCTTCACCACGAAGGCGGTGGGCCAGGGAACCGGCCTGGGCCTGTCCATGGTCTATGGTTTTGCGCGCCAGTCCGGCGGCCAGGTCCGCATCCACAGCCGGGAAGGCGTGGGCACGGCGGTATCCATCTATCTGCGCAGTTCGCAGACGGCGCCGGCCGACGTCGCGCCCAAGCTTCCGACGCAGGCGCCGCACGGGGCGGGCGAGCACGTGCTGGTAGTGGAAGACGACGCGTCCGTCCGGCTGCTGATCAAGGACGTGCTGGAAGAGTTGTCGTACCAGCCGGTGGAGGCCGCCGAGGCCGAAGCCGCGCTGGCCGTGCTGCGGTCCGACCGCCCCGTTCGCTTGATGATCTCCGACGTGGGCTTGCCCGGCATGAACGGGCGGCAGCTTGCCGAGGCCGCACGCCAGCATCGTCCCGACCTGCCGATCCTGTTCGTGACCGGCTATGCCGAGAACGCGGCGATCCGTGCGGGTTTTCTAGGCACGAACATGGAAATGATCACGAAGCCGTTTGCGCTGGATGCGCTGGCGGCCAAGATATCGGAGATGCTTACCCGGGCAGACGGGGGCAATCCGGCCGTGCCGCCTGAAGCGCCGCGATAAGCGGCGCCGCCTGTCGCCTGGATATGCTGGCGCGCCGATCAGCCCGCCAGCGCCTTCTGCACCGTGGCGTGGAACTCGGCCTGGTCGTATTCGCCCAGGTAGCGCTTGATGATGTGCCCGCGCTTGTCGATCAGGAAGGCCGTGGGCGTGAGGCGGACGTCGCCGAAGGCCTTGGCCAGTTCGCCCTTGGTGTCCAGCGCCACCGGGAACGGCAGCTTGCGGGTTTCGGCGAAATTGAGCACGTAGTTGGGCGGATCGTAGGCCATGGCGACCGCCACTGCCTGGTAGCCCTGCGCCGAGTACTGGTTGTACGCCTTGATGGTGTCGGGCATCTGCTTCACGCAGGTGACGCAGCTGGTGGCCCAGAACTTGACCAGCACGACTTGGCCGCGCAGGTCGTGCATGCTGACCTGCTTGCCGTCCAGCATGGTGAAGGTGACGTCGGGCGCGGTGGGGGCGGGACGCCAGACGAACCAGCCGCCGATGCCGGCGGCCACCACGACAGCAAGGGCGAGGATCAGCTTTTTCATTTGATGGGCATCGTCTGCAAGGCGCCGCCCGCATCGGTGCCGGTCGTGCCGACCTGGCCGTTCTCGATGGGCGCCTGGGTGGAAGCGGGCGTGGCGGAGGATTCGGGCTTGGCCGGCTCGACCTGGTTGCTGGCGCCGCCCGACAGGCGCACGGCCTCGTCGCGGCTGATGATGTCGAACAGCTTGACGACCTTGCTGACGCCGCCGACGCCGGCCGCCGACGAGGCGGCGTAGTCGCCCTCGACCTTGGTGACCTTGCCCATCAGGTACACCACGCCCCGGTCGGTGGTGACGGTGATGGCGCTGGAGGGCACGTAGCGCGCATTGAGCAGCGCCGTGTGAACTTTGGAACTGAGCCAGGAATCGTTGCTGCGCGTGCCGAAGGAGGCGGCGGGGCCCACGTTGAGCTGGTTGACCACGGCTTTGACGTGCTCGACGCGCTGCGCGATGGAAGTGGCCTCGGCCTTCGCCGCTTCGGTAGGCACGTCGCCGGTGAGCAGGACGCGCCCTTCGTAGGCGGTGGCGTTGACGCGCGCGGCGTCGCCCAGCTTCTGCGAGATCTGGCTTTGCGCCTTGAACGCGATGTTCTGGTCTTCGAGTTGGATGCCCGAGGTACGCCGGTCGGTGGCGACCACGGCCGTGGTGGCTGCCGCGCCGCCCACCAGCAGGGGCACGCAGCCCGGCAGGGCAATGGCGCAGGCCAGGGCGGCCGCCAGCAGCGGCGCGCGGACGACGGATGCGTCGCGGGTCATTATTCGGTGTCTCCTAGCAGTAGGGCGTCTATGCCGTCGCACAGCGCATGCAGCAGCAGGCCATGGACCTCTTGAATGCGCATGGTGCGGTCGTGCCCGACACAGAGATGGACGTCCTGCGGCGTGATCAGTTCCCCGATGATGCCGCCGCCCTTGCCGGTGAGGGCGATGACGTGCATGTCGCGGTCGCGCGCGGCTTCGATGGCGCGCACCACGTTGGGTGAATTGCCGCTGGTGGACAGCGCCACGAGCACGTCGCCCGGCTGGCCCAGGGCGCTGACCTGGCGTTCGAACACTTCGTCGAAGCCGTAGTCGTTGCCCACGGCGGTGAGGATGGAAGTGTCGGCGCTGAGCGTGATGCCCGCCAGCGGCAGGCGTTCGCGCTCGAAACGGCCGACCAGTTCGGCGATGAAGTGCTGGGCATCCGCCGCCGAGCCGCCGTTGCCGCAGGCCAGGATCTTGCCGTTGTTGGCCAGGGCCGAGAACAGGACGTCGACCCCGGCGGCCAGGGGCGCGGCCAGGGTGTGCATGCTTGCTTCGAACAGGACGATCGCATCGCGGAAATGCGACGTCATCCGGGAGGTCATATCCATGGCCGGCATTATCTCACTATCCGTTGTCGACGCTGAAGGCGGCTTGCACCCATTCCACCTTGGCGCCGTCGAACAGCACGGCGTCGAATCGCACCGGCGGGAGCCGGCCGTTCCAGTGCCGCTGCGCCAGGCGCGGCAGCAGCAGCGCCGCGGCGCGCGCCAGCCGGCGCTGCTTGGCGCGGTCGATGCTGGCCGCCGCGCCGCCGTAGCGTTCGCTGCCGCGCGCCCTCACCTCCACCAGGACCAGCGTGTCGCCATCGCGCAGCGCCAGGTCGATCTCGCCGGGCGTCGCGCGCAGATTGCGCGCCAGGGGCTGCAGGCCATGGCGTGCCAGCAGTTCCAGCGCCCGTTCCTCGAACGCCAGGCCGCGCCGCTGTGTGGGCGACAGGCGAGGAGGATCCGCCTCGTCCGCGCCCGCGCGCCGCGTGCGCGGACGGCGCTTGCGCATGCGGCGGCGGCGTTCGGCGGCCAGGGCGTAGGCGAGGGTGGAAGGATCGGAATGGTCGTCTGGCATGGCGCGAGGGTCGAGCCGGTCTTTTCGATGTGAGCCCGTCGGCCATGGACACGGTGCAGGCATCGCGAAGGGCCTGGCGGGTTCGCGGGACGGTCGGGGCAGATTCGTGGCAGGGGCTACACTGGCACAGTTCTCACTGCCGCGAAGCTATGCGATGAATGAAGATGTCTCACCGCTTGCGGGCGATGCGTGGCGGCGCGTGGCCGAACGCGTGGCCGCGCAGCATTGGCCGCAGGCCACGCTGTACGTCGTGGCCACGCCCATCGGCAATCTCGGCGACCTGGGGTTGCGAGCCTGGCACGCGCTGGCGCGGGCCGACGTCATCGCGGCCGAGGACACGCGCGCCAGCCGCACGCTGCTGGATGCCTGGGGCGTGGCCACCCCCTTGATGGCGGCCCATCGCCACAACGAAGCGGCGGCCGCGCAGGCGATCTGCGAGCGCCTGGCGCAGGGCCAGCGCGTGGCGCTGGTCTCCGACGCCGGCGCGCCGGCCGTCAGCGATCCGGGCGCCCGGGTGGTGCGCGCGGTGCGCGAAGCCGGCTATGGCGTGGTGCCCATCCCCGGTCCCAGCGCCGTCATCGCGGCGCTGATGGGCAGCGGCGCCACGTCCGATGAGAATCCCGCCTACGCCTTCGCCGGTTTCGCGCCGTCCAAGGCCGCCGCGCGCCAGCGCTGGCTGCGCACGTGGTGCGCCTTGCCGGCGCCCGTGCTGATGTTCGAGTCGCCGCACCGCCTGGCGGCCACGCTCGCCGACCTGCTCGAGGTGTGCGGTCCGGCACGCCGCCTGACCGTGGCGCGCGAACTGACCAAACGCTTCGAAGAGATCGCCACCCTGCCGCTGGGCGACGCGGCCGCCTGGCTGGCCGCCGACGCCCACCGCGGGCAGGGCGAGTTCGTGCTGATTGTGCACGAGGCCGTGTCCGCGCCCGCGGACGAGGACGGCGATGATCAGGCCGATCCGCAGACCGATGCCCTGCTGGATGCCTTGCTGGAAAGCCTGTCGGTGCGCGATGCCGTGCGCGTGGCGGCGCGGGTCACCGGCCAGCCGCGCGACCGCCTGTACAACCGCGCGTTGGCGCGCAAGGAGCAGCACGCATGACGGACGGACCATCGCCGGACGACGCCGTGCTGCGGTATCAGGACGTCGCCACCCGCCTGGGCACGCTCCGCGTGGTCTGCCGCGGCGCGGCACTGTGCGAGGCATTCTTCGTGGATGGCGAGATCCCGGCGGCGCCCGCCGACTGGCTGTGCGAATCCACCCCCGTCCTGCGGCAGGCCGAGCGAGAACTGGCCGAGTGGTTCGCCGGCCAGCGCCGCCATTTCGACGTGGCGATGCAGCCCGTGGGCACCGAATTCCAGCGGCAGGTCTGGCGCGGGCTGCAGGAACTGTCGTTCGGGGAAGTGATCAGCTATGGCGAACTGGCGCGCCGCATCGGCCGGCCCAAGGCGATACGGCCGCTGGGCGGCGCGGTGGGCCGCAACCCGCTGGTGGTCTTCATCCCCTGCCATCGCGTGATCGGTTACGACACCTCGCTGACCGGCTTCAGCAGCGGCCTGGCGCGCAAGCACGAACTGCTGGCCCACGAGGGGCACCGTTACGTCGGGCCGGATGCCCGGGCCCGGCGCGTGGCCGACGGCCAGGCGGTACTGCCCTTTTAGCCCGGTCCGGCGGCCGGGCTCATGCGCCGGCCGTTCAGCGCGAGGCCAGAGAAGGCAGGATGCCGGTGCGGTCGGACACCTGCTGCACAGCGCTGAGCGCGGCTTCGCGATTGGCGTACGGCCCGATCTTCACCCGATAGACCTGGTTGCTCTGCTCGATGACGGCGGGCGGGATGTCGCCGCCCAGCTGCGTGTTGATGCGGCTGACCAGCGATTGCGCATTGGCCTGCTGGCTGAAGGCGCCCACCTGCAGGTAATAGGCGCCGGTGGGCAGCGTGGCCGAAGCCGGCGTCACCATGCCGGCGGGAACGGAGACGGCCGGCGGCGCGGGCCTTGCCGGCAGTGCCGACGCCTGGCTGCCGCTGCCCGCCGCAATGGGCGTGGCCACGGGCGCGTTGTCCGACGCGGCGGGGCCTCCGTTGGCCAGCATCGTTCGGATCTCGTTGGGCAATATGCGCTCGACGGTGACGGGCCCGCTGCCCGGCCCGATGATGCCCAGCTTGTAGGCCGCCACGTACGACAGGTCCATGATGCGGTCGCTGTGGAATGGCCCGCGGTCGTTCACGCGCACGACGACGGTGCGGCCGTTGATCTTGCTGGTGACCCGTACGTAGCTGGGAATCGGCAGCGTGGGATGCGCGGCCGTCATGGCGTACATGTCGTAGGTCTCGCCGTTGGACGTGGAATTGCCATGGAACTTGCGGCCGTACCACGAGGCCACGCCTTCCTGACGGAACGGGTTTTCTTCGACATTGGGCACGTAGCGCTTGCCGAACACCACGTAGGGCCGGTTGGCCCCGCTGGCCAGGGGCTCGAGCCTTGGCACGGCATCCGGGATGGCTTCAATGTCGGCCGGCGGATTGTCGCCCGGGCCATCGTCCTTGTAGTAACCACCGCCGCCCGCGCTGGCGCTGGGCCGTTTCCCGGTGGACGAGCATCCCGCCATGACAGCGGCCAGAAGCAGGATCGCCACGAGGGCATACGAGCGGGACAGGGTCATGGTTCGATGGTCGGCAGTGTCATTCGTCCGGCAATTGCGTGCGGTGGCGCACCAGCAGCGGCTGGTGGTCGGAAAAAATGCGGGCCAGCTGTTCCACCACGTACACCGAGCGGTGCTGCCCGCCCGTGCAACCCACCGCCACGGTGAGGTAGTTGCGGGTGTCCTTGGTGTACTCGGGCAGCCAGCGGCGGATGAACGCGGTGATGTCGTCGATCATGTGGCACACCACGTCGAATCCGGCCAGCCAGTTGGCGACGGGTTCGTCGCGCCCGGTGAGCGGGCGCAGCGTGCTGTCGTAGTACGGGTTCGGCAGGCAGCGCGCGTCGAACACCAGGTCGGCGCTGTTGGGCACGCCGCGCTTGTATGCGAAGGATTCGAAGGTCAGCACCAGCGGCGCGCGGTCGGCCTGGATCAGGTCGCGCATCCAGGCGCGCAGCTGGCCGGGCGTGAGGCCCGAGGTGTCGATGACGTGCGCCTGTTCGCGCAGCGGCGCCAGCATGTCGCGCTCGAGTGCGATGCAGCCGGTGAGCGAGGGATTGCGTCCCAGGCGGGCCGCGCGATCGGTGAGCGGATGGCGGCGGCGCGACTCGGAATACCGCTGGACCAGCGTGCCCGTGTCGGCATCGAGAAAGACGACGCGCAGGCTGGTGCCCATGGCGCGCAGTGCCTTGATGGCGTCGGGAAGCTCGGCCAGTTCGCCGGGCGAACGCACGTCGATGGCGATGGCCACGCGTTCCATGCTGTCATCGGCAGTGGTCGTTGCGATGAACTCACTGAGGAAGCGCACCGGCAGGTTGTCGATGCAGGTGTAGCCAGTGTCTTCCAGCATGCGCAGGGCGACGGACTTGCCGGAGCCTGAGATACCGGTAATTAGGACGACGCTCAACATGGCAGTGATTGTGGCACGGTTTACGGCGATTGACGGCTGAAAAGTTGGCCCCGGGGCTGCTGGCGCTGCCTGCCGGCCCATGGGGGGCGGATTTCCGCACCCTGATGACGCCCATCCGGTACACGTCTAGATGTTACCGGACGACCGTCAAGGGAATATTTCATCGCGGCCGTTCGGCCCTGAGCCGCAATGCTGCCGCGCCGCGCCGCGCCGCGCCGCGCCGCGCCGGTCCGCTGCCTACTTGCTGTTCTGCAGGATCGCCATGGCCTGGCGTTCCATGAACTCGCCCAGCGTATCGATGCCGCGCAGCTTGAGAATGGTGTTGCGCACCGCGGCCTCGACCAGCACCGCCAGGTTGCGGCCGGCCGCGACCTGCAGCATGACCTTGCGCACGGGCAGGCCCAGCATGTCCTGCGTGATGTCCTGCAGCGGCAGGCGCTCGAACTTGTCCTGGGCGCTGGCGCGCACCAGGTGCACAATGAGCTTCAGGCGCATCTTGCGGCGCACCGAGGTCTCGCCGAAGATGGTGCGGATGTCCAGCAGGCCCAGGCCGCGCACTTCGAGCAGGTTCTGCAGCAGCTGCGGACAGTGGCCTTCGATCATGTTGGGTGCGGTGCGCGAGAACTCCACCGCGTCGTCGGCCACCAGGCCATGGCCGCGCGAAATCAGTTCGAGCGCCAGTTCGCTCTTGCCCAGGCCGGATTCGCCGGTGATCAGTACGCCCAGGCCGAGTACGTCCATGAACACGCCGTGCACGGTAGTGGTGGGCGCCAGCTTCTTGCCCAGGTAGATGCGCAACAGGTCGATCAGCTGCGCGGCGGCCACGGGCGTGGACAGCAGCGGCACCTGATGCTGTTCGCATTGGTCGACCAGGTCTTGCGGCGGCGTCAGGCCGTCGGCAAGCAGGATGGCCGGCACGCCGCCGATCAGCAGCTCGTCCATATGGTGCATGCGGCGGCGCAGGTCGAAGCGCGTGTAATACGCCAGCTCTTCCTGGCCGAAGACCTGGACGCGCGACGGGTGGATGAGGTTGAGGTGGCCGACCAGATCGGCGGCGGCCATGCCGTCGTCGGGGATGGCCCGGTCGCCCGCATTGGCGCCGGCTATCCAGTGGAACGGGATCTTGTCGGCATTGTCGTCGACCAGTTCCTGGACGGTGAGCATGGCGGTATCAGAGTTGTCCGGTGGTAAGCATGCGATGCACCGCGGTCGCGTCGGCCTCGGTGGCCAGCGCATCGCGCAGCGGCTTGTTCGACATCAGCTGCGCCAGTTCGGCCAGGATGTCCAGGTGCTGCTGCGTGGCGGTTTCGGGAACCAGCAGGCACAGCAGCATGCTGACCGGCTGGCCGTCGGGAGCGTCGAACTGGATCGGCTGGGCAAGGCGCAGGAACGCGGCCTGCGCCTGGTCCAGGCCCTTGACGCGGCCGTGGGGTACGGCCACGCCCTGTCCCAATGCGGTGGATCCCAGGCGTTCGCGTGCAAACAGGCTGTCGAACACGACGGAGCGGGCCAGGCCATGATGGTTTTCGAACAATAAGCCGGCTTGTTCGAATGCCCGCTTCTTGCTGGTGGCCGGCATGTCGAGCACGACGTTGCCGACGGGAAGGATGCGCGACAGATGATTCATGCGAAGTATTATAAGTTTTTATGTCGCAGTGCAAAAAAGACGTGGTCCGGATCTCCGGCGGCCCGCCGGCGCGCCGCCGGGAAGGCGGGGCGGCCGCGGGGACGCCCCGGGCACCGCGAGTTGATTCACAAGCATAGCCGCATGCTGCCTGGCCTGGGAAGGGCAGTCGGAGCAAGCAGGGGTTGCGCGATGGGAAAACCTGGCGGCCGATGTCCCGGCAGGGTAGCGCTTACCGCGGGACATCGGGCTGTGGGCCGCTACGGACCCTGAGTCAGGCACAGGCGTTCAGTGTATGGACGCCATCTGGCATCACACCGACTGCTGCGCCATGGCGGCTGCTTGCCGCTTGACGGAATCGGTGGCGTGACTCTGCACTTTGTCCTTGTGCTTCAGGACCTGGCGGTCGATCTTGTCGGCCAGCAGGTCGATGGCTGCGTAGAGGTTATCGTCCACTGCCTCGCAATGGATGTCCTTGCCTCGCAGGCGCATGGTGATCTCGGCTCGGTGGCGCAGGGGCTCCACTGAGAGCATGACCTGGGTATCGATGACGTGATCGAAATGCCGTAGCACTCGCGCCAGTTTGTTCATGACATATTCCCGGATGGCCGGGGTGACGTCGAGATGACGACCGCAGATGCTCAGGTTCATAAGTTGCTCTCCTTCAAAAAAAGAGAAAAAACGGTGCGCAGGATGCGCGTGTCGAGTCGTTAGGCGATCCTCCTGTAGAGCTGTCATCAAATGGTCTTCAATACCTAGTGTATAGACTCTGCCGCCCAAAACAAGCGGCGCGGATCACCTAAATTGTGACCGCGCCGGGGGACGTATCGGGGGTGTCCGCAGACGCCGAGCGCCGGGATTTCGGACGCTTACATCCGGAAGTGTTCGCCGAGATAGACGCGGCGTACGGCAGGATCGCCGACGATCTCGTCGGGATGGCCGTCGGTAAGGACTTTGCCTTCGCTGATGATGTAGGCGCGGTCGCAGATGCCCAGCGTTTCGCGCACGTTGTGGTCGGTGATCAGCACGCCGATGCCGCGGCCCTTGAGAAAGCGCACGATGCGCTGGATTTCGATCACCGCGATGGGGTCCACGCCGGCGAACGGTTCGTCGAGCAGGATGAAGCGGGGACGCGTCGCCAGGGCGCGTGCGATTTCGACGCGGCGGCGTTCGCCGCCCGACAGCGAGATGGCCGCGTTGCCGCGGATGTGGCCGATCTGCAGTTCGTCCAGCAGCGCCTCGAGCTCTTCCTTGATCTTGGCATTCGACAGGGCCTTGCCATTGGCGTCGAGCTGCAGTTCGAGCACCGCGCGGATGTTCTGCTCGACGGTGAGGCGGCGGAACACCGAGGCATCCTGCGGCAGATACGACAGCCCTTGACGCGCCCGCTTGTGGATCGGCATGGAGGTGATGGGCGCGTCGTCGATCTCGATGCGCCCGGCATCGGCTGGCACCAGGCCGACGATCATGTAGAAGCTGGTGGTCTTGCCGGCGCCGTTGGGCCCCAGCAGGCCGACCACTTCGCCGCCCGACACGGACAGCGAGACGTCCTGCACCACGGTGCGGCCGTTATATGTTTTGCGCAGGCCGGTGGCGCGCAGGATCCCCCGCTTGGTGCCGGCGACGGCATCGGACAGGACTGACTGATTGGATTGGATCATCGTGGAGCGTAAGGCGGTAGGAGGCATGCCGACGGCGATTACTTGGCTTTCGCGGAATCGGCGGCCGGCTTGCGGCCTTGCTGCGCGCGGCATTGGGCAATGGCGGCATCGGTCTTGGCGCGAGGTTCGGCCAGCGAGCGCACGCGGCCGCCGGGCGCGGACGACTCGGGTCCGCCCTCGGCTTCGTAGGTGCCCGTCTTGTCGTTGTAGCGCACGCGCTGGCCGCGGATGACATCGAAGGGCTTGCCGCAGATGTAGCGCGTGACCACGGCCTGGCCGATCAGGTCGAACTGGCTCTTGCCGCCGTCGTATTCCGCCCGCAGTCCCACGCCTTCCAGCGTTTCGAAGGTCTCGGGGCGTTCCTGGCGCAGCGTCACCATCTTGCCCTTGTTGGCCGTGGCGGTGCCCAGCTGGTTGCCCTGCGCGTCCTCGCGGACTTCGAGGCGGTCGGCGTTGAGCTTCATCAGGCCGCGGGTCAGCACGACGTTGCCCGTGAAAATGCTGAGACGCTTGATGTCGTCGTAGTGCAGGGTGTCCGACAGGATGAGCGTGCTGGGCTCTTCTTCCTGGGCGGCCCCGCCGCCCTTGCCGGACGAGCCGTTCTGGGCCTGCGCATGCGCGCACACGGCGGCCAGCAGCAGGGCGCAGAACAGGCGGGGCAGGGCGGAGGCGATCGGAAGAGTCATGGTTGTTTTGGTTGTTTCTGTGTCGTGTTGGCGTCCGGCGCGCCTTCGCCTTGCTGGCGCTTGCGCGTTTCGGATCCGGCGATCTCGACGTCCGAAGACGACGATACCCGCAGTTGCCGTGTTTTGTTGTCGTAGTGCATGCCCGTACCGTTCATGCGTGAGTTGCCTTTTAACACTTGCGCAGGCAGATCGGTATAGACCACGTCTTCGTCGGGAAGAATGATGAGCTGCTGGCTGCGCACGTCCAGCGGATCGTTGCGCGCGTCTTGCTGGCGATGGATGTGCGCGTCTCCGTTCATCACGATGCGCTCGCCGCCCGCCTCGACCACGGCGGTCTTCGAGATGCCCACGGTGATGGGATTGCCCTCGTGCTGGCCGATGGCCCGCGGCGCCGTGACGTGGTACGAGTCGTCGTCGGGGAAGTGCTCGGCGTAGTCGCCCTCGAGCCGGTTGACGGGCTTGCCCGTGGGATCGGTGCGCAGCATGACGAAGCCGCGCGCCCAGCTGTCCATCTCGTGCGTCAGGCGGCGCGGCGGATCGACCTGCACGGCGCGCTGCGCATAGTCGGCCGCCCACCACGTGCCTATGACCAGTGCGGTCAGCAGGAACAGGGCGATGAGGGCAGGGAAGCGTTCTTTCATCGGCAGGATTTACTGTATGACGCCCCGGTCGAGCAGGCCGGGGCCGGTAAGGAAGCCGCCAAGCCGGCCGCGCGCCGCCAGCAGCAGGTCGCAGCACTCGCGTACGGCGCCGCTGCCGCCCGGCTGGGTGGCGACCCAGTGGGCCGCCTGCGCCACGTAGCCAGGGGCGTTGGGCACGCTGGCCGCAAATCCGGCGCGCGACATGGCCGACAGGTCGATGACGTCGTCGCCCATGAAGCCGGTCTCGGTCAGTTGGACTGCATGGCGCTGGGCAAGTTCAGCCAGGGCCGCACCTTTGTCGCGTACGCCCTGCTGCACGTCCGCGATGCCCAGTTCCGCCGCGCGGCGGGCCACGATGGGGCCGGACCGGCCGGTGACCAGCGCCACCTTCACGCCGCCCTCCATCAGCAGGCGCAGCCCGTGGCCGTCCAGCGAATGGAAGCGCTTGAAGACCTCGCCGTTCTCGCCGTAGTACAGGCTGCCGTCGGTCAGCACGCCGTCGACGTCGAACACCATCAGGCGCACGGCGGCGGCGCGTTCGCGCACGCCGGGCGCGATTCGGGCCAGCACCAGGGCCTCGCCGGGATGCGTGGCGAAAGTAGCGTTCATGATTATTTTCCTCAGACGACCTTCGCGGCCATCAGATCATGGGTGTGCAGGGCGCCGACCAGCTTGCCCTGCGCGTCCACCACCAGCACCTGGTTGAGCCGCAGCTCGTCCATCTGCTGGGCGGCTTCGGCGGCCAGGGCCTCGGGCGCGATGGTGCGCGGCGATCGCGTCATGCCGGCGCTGACGGCCAGTCCGCGCACGTCGCCGTGGCGTTCGATCAGGCGGCGCAGGTCGCCGTCGGTGAAGATGCCCACCGGGTAGCCGTCGGCATCGACGACGGCGGTCATGCCCATGCCCTTGGCCGAGATCTCTTCGAGCGCGCGGAACAGGGGCGCATCCGCGGACACGGTGGGCAGCCCGGCGCCGTGCCGCATGACGTCGCGCACGTGCGTCAGCAGGCGGCGGCCCAGCGCGCCGCCGGGATGCGAGCGCGCGAAGTCTTCGGTGCCGAAGCCGCGTGCCTCGAGACAGGCCACCGCCAGGGCGTCGCCCAGCGCCAGGGCCGCGGTGGTGCTGGCCGTAGGCGCCAGGTTCAGCGGGCAGGCTTCCTGGGCCACGCTGCCGTCCAGGTGCACGTCGGCCAGTTGCGCCAGTTCGGAAGCCGGATTGCCGGTGATGGCGACCAGGCTCGCGCCCATGCGGCGCACGACCGGAAGGATGGTCAGCAATTCCTGGCCGGCGCCCGAATACGAAATGGCGATCAGCACGTCATCGGGCGTGATCATGCCCAGGTCGCCGTGCACGGCCTCGCCGGCATGCATGAAGAATGCGGGCGTGCCGGTGGAAGCCAGCGTGGCGGCGATCTTGCGGGCGATGTGGCCGGTCTTGCCCAGGCCGCTGACGACGACGCGGCCGCGGCAGTCCAGCAGCATCTGCACCACGCGGGTGAAGCTGTCGTCCAGGCGTGTCGACAGATCCTGGATGGCCCGGGCTTCGACCTGGAGCGTGCGGCGGGCCGACGCGATGGCGTCACCGGCCTTGGGGGTGGGGTGATCAATCATTCGCGGGATTTTAATCGTACCCGGGCCCGGTTGCCCGGCCGTACCCCCTATGGCATTCTGGCGGCGGTCCCGGCGTCCGCCTCCGGGGCGCCGCCCATGGCGCCAGGCATGCCGTTTTCATCTACTCCCAGGCTCTTCCATGTCTTCCTTTCCCGCTCCCGTCCTCGGTACCCCGCTTTCGCCGTCCGCCACCCGCGTCATGCTGCTCGGCGCGGGCGAGTTGGGCAAGGAAGTGGTCATTGCCCTGCAGCGGCTGGGAGTCGAGGTCATCGCCGTCGACCGCTATGCCGACGCGCCGGGCCAGCAGGTCGCGCATCGCGCGCACGTGGTGTCGATGACGGACCCGCAGGCCCTGCGCCAGGTCATCGAGGCCGAACGGCCGCACGTCATCGTGCCCGAGATCGAGGCCATCGCGACCGATCTCCTGGTCGAGCTCGAGGCCGCCGGCGACGTGCGCGTCACGCCCACCGCCCGCGCGGCGCGCCTCACCATGAACCGCGAGGGCATCCGCCGCCTGGCCGCCGAAACGCTCGGCCTGCCCACCTCGCCCTATCGCTTCGTCGACAGCGAGGCCGAACTGCGCAGCGCCATCGACGACGGCATCGGCTATCCGTGCGTCATCAAACCCGTCATGTCCTCGTCGGGCAAGGGGCAGTCCGTCATCCGCGGCGCGGACGACGTGGCCCAGGCCTGGCGCTACGCGCAAGAGGGCGGCCGGGTAGGCGGCGGACGCGCCATCGTCGAGGGCTTCATCAACTTCGAATACGAGATCACGCTGCTCACCGTGCGGGCCCGCGGCGCCGGCGGCGAAATCGAAACCCGCTTCTGCGAGCCCATCGGCCACAAGCAGGTCGACGGCGACTATGTCGAAAGCTGGCAGCCGCATCCCATGTCGCCCGCCGCGCTCGCGCGGGCGCGCGACGTCGCACTGGCGGTCACGTCCGACCTGGGCGGTCTGGGCATCTTCGGCGTCGAGCTCTTCGTGGCGGGCGACGAGGTCTGGTTCTCGGAAGTCAGCCCGCGTCCGCACGACACCGGCATGGTCACCATGATCACGCAGGCACAGAACGAGTTCGAACTGCATGCGCGCGCGCTGCTGGGCCTGCCTGTCGATACGGCGCTGCTGCGGCCGGGCGCCAGCAGCGTCATCTATGGCGGCGTGGACGGGCGCGGCGTGTCGTTCCATGGCGTGGCGCAGGCGCTGGCCGAGCCGGGTACGGACGTGCGCCTGTTCGGCAAGCCGGAATCGTTCGCCAAGCGCCGCATGGGCGTCGGCCTGGCCACCGCGCTGGACGTGAACCAGGCCCGCGCCAAGGCGCGTCGCGTGTCGTCCGCCGTCTCGGTGCAGACCTGAGCTTTCCGCATCCGCTTGCCGGGTAAAAGGCGGCGCCTGCGGGCGCCGCCTTTGCTTTTACGCCACAACGTCGGCTCCAAAGGATGGACACGCGTCCGGGAGAAGTCCCAAAATGCCACTACAACAAGTGGGGCCTTTGTCGGTGCGATTTGCTTTTGATTTCGTAAGGTTCGATAATTTCAGAAATTACTGAATCCAACGTAACAAAAATAAACCCACATGTCTCTCACTCCCCAGACCGAACGCTTCATTCTTCACTTCGGCGAAATGGGAAGCCGTTGGGGCGTCAATCGCACGGTCGGGCAGATCTATGCCCTGCTGTTCCTGTCCGCCGATCCCCTGCATGCCGACGACATCGCCGAAACCCTGGGGTTTTCGCGCTCGAACGTCAGCATGGGCCTGAAAGAGCTGCAATCGTGGCGCCTGGTGAAGCTGGTGCACCAGGTGGGCGACCGGCGCGACTACTTCGAGACGCCCAAGGACGTGTGGGAGATCTTCCGCATCCTGATGGAAGAGAAGCGCAAGCGCGAGATCGATCCCACGCTCACGCTGCTGCGCGACACGCTGCTGGCCGAACCCAAGGACGAGACCGAGGCCTACGCGCAGCAGCGCATGCACCAGATGCTCGAACTCATCGAACTGTCCACCGGCTGGTTCGATGAGATACAGCGCCTGCCTCCCGAGACTCTGCAAAGCCTGATGAAGCTGGGGTCCAGGGTGCAGCGGGTGCTGGGCTTCGCCGGTAAGCTGCGCGGCCGGGAATGAGGCCCGGCGCGCCCGTAGGAAGTAGAACCATGAAGATGCGCCTTTGTTCCGTATCGTGGCCCGGGAGGCTGCCCAGGCAGGCCCCTGGGCAGGCTGTCCACCTGAACCGTCCCGGAGCATGACATGATCGATCTCGACGTCGTAAACCTGTCGCGGATCCAGTTCGCCGCGACCGTGCTCTATCACTTCATTTTCGTGCCGCTCACGCTGGGCCTGTCGTTCCTGCTGGCCATCATGGAAAGCGTCTACGTCATGACGGGGCGCCAGATATGGCGGCGCATGACCATGTTCTGGGGCACGCTGTTCGGCATCAACTTCGCCCTGGGCGTGGCCACCGGCGTGGTCATGGAATTCCAGTTCGGCATGAACTGGTCGTACTACAGCCACTACGTGGGCGACATCTTCGGCGCGCCGCTGGCGCTCGAAGGGCTGATGGCCTTCTTCCTCGAAGCCACGTTCGTGGGCCTGTTCTTCTTCGGCTGGAACCGCATGTCGAAGGTCGCCCACCTGGTGGTGACCTGGCTGGTCGCGTTCGGCACCAACTTCTCGGCGCTGTGGATCCTGATCGCCAACGGCTGGATGCAGAACCCGGTGGGCGCGGTGTTCAACCCCGACACCATGCGCATGGAGATGACCGACTTCGCCGCGGTCGTGTTCAACCCCGTGGCGCAGGCCAAGTTCGTGCATACGGTCAGCGCGGGGTACGTGGCGGGCGCCATGTTCGTCATGTCCATCAGCGCGTGGTACCTGCTGAAGGGTCGCCACATCGACCTGGCCAAGCGCTCGATGGCGGTGGCAGCCAGTTTCGGCCTGGCGGCGTCGCTGTCGGTGGTGGTGCTGGGCGATGAAAGCGGCTACCTGACCACCGAACACCAGAAGATGAAGATCGCCGCGATGGAAGCCATGTGGCACACCGAACCGGCGCCGGCCAGCTTCAATCTGTTCGCCATTCCCAACCAGGAAGAGCGCCGCAACGATTTCGCCATCGAGATCCCATACGTCATGGGCATCATCGGCACACGCTCGCTGACCACGCCCATGCTCGGCATCGAAGACCTGGTGGCGCGCGCCGAAGTGCGCATCCGCGCGGGCATCGTGGCCTATGAGGCGCTGCAGCGCATCCGCGCCAATCCGAAGGACATGGACGCGCGCCTGACTTTCGACAAGACCTGGCCCGACCTGGGCTACGGCCTGCTGGTCAAGCGCTACTCCGACGACCTGTCCCAGGCCACCGAGGCCCAGATCAAGCAGGCGGCGCTGGATACGGTACCGACGGTGTGGCCGCTGTTCATCACGTTCCGCATCATGGTCGCGGTGGGCATGTATCTGATCCTGTTCTTCGGCGTGGCCTTCTGGCTGGCCTCGCGCGGCAGGCTGGACGCCCGCCCGGGCCTGTTGAAGATCGCCGTCTGGAGCCTGCCGCTGCCTTGGATCGCGATCGAGTGCGGCTGGTTCGTGGCCGAATACGGTCGCCAGCCGTGGGTCATCGAGGGCGTGCTGCCGACGTTCTATGCGGCCTCGGGACTGACGATCACCGACCTGGTCATCACCCTGACGGGCTACCTGGTGCTGTACACGATCCTGCTGATCATCGGCGTGAAAGTGATGGTGCACGCCATCAAGGCGGGGCCCAAGCCGGAAGGCAAGCCCGCGCACAGCGCTGCCGATCCCATCCACGCGGCGATTGAAGCCTGAACGGACCCGACATGGACTCTCTCATTCCTCTCGACTATCCCACCCTGCGCGTCGTGTGGTGGGCCCTGCTGGGCGCGCTGCTGATCGGCTTCGCCGTGATGGACGGCTTCGACCTGGGCGCCGCGGCGCTGCTGCCGCTGGTGGCCAGGACCGATGCCGAACGGCGCGTCGTGATCAACGTCGTCGGCCCCGTGTGGGAAGGCAACCAGGTGTGGCTCATCACGGCGGGCGGCGCCATCTTCGCGGCCTGGCCGCTGCTGTACGCCGCGTCCTTCTCGGGCTTCTATCTGGCGATGATGCTGGTGCTGGTCGCATTGATATTGCGTCCGGTGGCCTTCAAGTACCGCAGCAAGTTCGAGGCCGCTCGCTGGCGCAGCCGCTGGGACGCGGTGCTGTGCTTCTGCGGCGTGGTGGCCTCGCTGGTGTTCGGCGTGGCCATGGGCAACATCATCCTGGGCGTGCCGCATGGCTTCGACCAGGGCTCGATGCGGCCGCTGTACGAAGGGCACTTCTATCAGCTGTTCACGCCCTTCGCGCTGCTGGCCGGCGTGCTCAGCGTGGCGATGCTGGCCATGCATGGCGCCGTGCTGCTGGCATGGCGCACCGATGGCGCGGTTGCCCAGCGCGCGCGCAACTGGGGCCGCCTGGCGGCGCTGGTGACCGCCGGGCTGTTCGTGGGCGGCGGCTTCTGGGTCGCATACGGCATTGATGGCCACGTCATCACCAGCCAGATAGACATGGCCGCGCCCTCCAACCCCATGCTCAAGACGGTCGACGTCGTGCAGGGCGCATGGATGGGCAACTTCGAGAAGTGGCCGCTGATGTGGATCGGGCCGGTGCTGGGCGTGGCGGGCGCGCTGCTGACGCTGGCGCTGCTGGGCGTGCGGTCCGGCTGGGGCAGCTTCCTGGCCTCGTCGGCGTCGATCACCGGCATCATTCTCACGGTGGGCTTCGCGCTGTTCCCGTTCATCATGCCTTCGTCCACCCAGCCGGGCGCGGGCCTGACGGTGTGGGACAGCTCGTCCAGCCCGATGACGCTGTGGATCATGGTGCTGGCGGTCGCGTTCTTCCTGCCCATCGTCACGCTGTATACCGCCTGGGTGTACCGCGTCATGCGCGGCACCGTCACCCACGAATCGGTGGGCGAGTCGCCCAATTCCTACTGATCAGGAGCCTTCGGCCATGTGGTACTTCTCTTGGATTCTGGGCCTGAGCCTGGCTTGCGCGTTCGGCATCCTGAACGCAATGTGGTTTGAACTGCGCGAAGGCCGCGGGCACGATCCGCTAGAGGAAAAGTGAGCGGCGCGCCAGGCATCGAGCACGATCCCTCCGCCGCACTGGGCCGGCCCACGCGAGCGCAGACGCGCTGGCTGGCCGGGCGGGCCCGCGCCGCCCGCATGCCGCTGGCGGTGGCCGCGGCGGCGCCGCTGGTGGGCGGTGCGCTGCTGGTGGTGCAGGCGTGGCTGCTGGCGCGTGTACTCGACGCGGCGATCATCCAGGACGCGGCGCGTGGCGAGCTGATCGGCCCGCTCGCCGCCATTGCCGCACTGATCCTGTTGCGGGCCGGCCTGGCGTGGGCGGGCGAACGCGCCGGCGCGCTCGCCGCCGAGCGCATCAAGCGCCAGGTGCGGCAGGCCCTGTTCGGGCGGCTGCTGCAGGCCGGCCCGCAGTGGACCCGGCGGCGCGCCTCCGGCGAGCTGGCCAGCGCGGTGGTCGAGCAGGTGGAGGCGCTGGACGGCTTCTTTTCGCGGTACCTGCCTGCCATGGGCGCGGCCGCGGTGCTGCCCGTGGCGTTCGCCGTGGTGCTGCTGCCGGTGGACATCGTGTCCGGACTGCTGCTGCTGGTCACCGCGCCGCTGATTCCCTTGTTCATGGCGCTGGTGGGGTGGGGAGCCGAGGCGGCCAGCCGCCGCCATTTGCGCGCCTTCGCGCGCCTGTCCGGTTTCTTCGCCGACCGGCTGCGCGGCCTGTCCACGCTGAAGCTGTACGGCCGCGCCGAGGCCGAGGCGCGGGCCGTCGCCGATGCCAGCGCGGCGCTGCGCGAACGGACCATGGCGGTGCTGCGCGTGGCGTTCCTGTCCTCCGCCGTGCTCGAGTTCTTCGCCGCGCTGGGCGTGGCGGGCGTGGCCGTGTACATCGGGCTTACGTACCTGGGCTTCATCGACATACGCAGCCAGGCGCTGACGCTGCAGGCCGGCTTCTTCTGCCTGTTGATGGCGCCCGAGGTGTATGCGCCGCTGCGCCTGTTCGCCGCGCACTATCACGACCGCGCGGCGGCCCGGGCAGCGGTCACGCAGATCGAGCAGGCATTCGAAGGCCTGCCGGGCGACGCGGCGGCTGACGATGGCGCGCCGGGCAGCCCGGCCGCCGGCGCGTCCGCGCACGCGCTGGCGATTGCGGCCGGCGGCGGGGCCCGGGTCCGCGCGCGGGACTTGCTGGTGATGGCGCCGGGCCGCGCGCAGCCCATCCTGCGAGGACTCGATCTGTCGCTCGCCCCCGGCGAGCACGTCGCCCTGATGGGCGCGAGCGGAGCGGGCAAGAGCACCCTGCTGGAAGCCCTGTGCCGCCTGCGCGACGGCGCGGACTCCATCGCCTTGGACGACGTGGCGCTGCCGCGCTGGGACGAGGCCGCGTTGCGCGGCCGGGTGGCGTTGATCGGGCAGAAGCCATATCTGTACGAGGGCTCGATCGCCGACAACATCCGCCTGGCGCGCCCCGACGCCGGCGACGCGGAAGTGGCCGAGGCCGCGCGCCGGGCGTGCGTGCTCGAGTTCACGCAATCCATGCCGCATGGGCTGCAGACGCGCCTGGCCAGCCGCGGTCGGGGCCTGTCCGGCGGGCAGGCGCAACGCGTGGCGCTCGCCCGGCTGTTCCTGCGCGATCCCGGCCTGATCCTGCTGGACGAACCGACGTCGCACCTGGACGCCGAGACGCAGGCGCGCGTACTGGATGCCCTGCTGGCATTCGCGCGCGGCCGCACCATGCTGCTGGCCACGCATTCCGAGACGGTGGCGCGCCGCCTGCCGCGGCGCGTGTTCCTGCACGCCGGCAGGTTGGTGGAGGTATCGGCATGACGCGGCCATCCCGCGACGATCCGATGCCGCGCCGCTCGCGGCTGCGCACGCTGTACCTGCATCGCTGGCGCGGCTTGCTGGCCGCGCTGGTGCTGTCCGTGGTCACCGTTGCAGCGGGCACCGGCCTGCTGGGCGTGTCGGGCTGGTTCCTTACCAGCGCCGCGCTGGCCGGGGCGGGATCCGTCTTCAATCTGTTCGTGCCTTCCGCGCTGGTACGCGCCTTCTCCTTCATACGCATCGGCGCCCGCTATGCCGAACGGGTGGTGGGTCATTCGGCCACACTGCGCCTGCTGGCGGACCTGCGCGGCACGGTGTTCCGCTCGCTTATGCAACTGTCGCCCCGCCAATTGGCGCGCTATCGCGGCGGCGATCTCGTCGCGCGCCTGACCGGCGACGTAGACGCGCTGGACACGGTATTTCTCTTCGTTGCGGCGCCGGTGGCCACGGCACTGCTGGCGGGCGCGGTGCTGGCGCTGGTCGTCGGGTGGTGGCTGCCCGCGGCGGGCCTGGCCGTGGCGCTGGCGCTGCTCACGGTGTGCGTGCTGGTGCCGCTGCTGCTGGTGCGCGCCTCGCGTCGCCCCGGCGCGGCCCTGCAGGAAAGCGCAGCGGGCTTGCGTTCCGCCGTGCTGGACGCGGTGGAGGGCCATGCGGACATCCTGGCCATGCATGCCTCGGCGCCGGCGCAGCAGCGTTTCGACCAGCTGTGCGGGCATGCCGCGCGGGCCAGGCAAGGGCAGGCGCGCATCGCGGCCGCCGGCCAGTGGCTGCTGCAGGCCGCGGCCGGCGCGGCCATGATGGCCGTGTTGTGGGTGGGCCTGGCTGGCCTGCCCGAAGGCCGCGTCTCGGGTCCGTTGCTGGCGGGGTTGGTGCTGGCCACCATAGGCATTTTCGAAGTGGCCGGCCCGGTGATGCGCGGCGTATCCAAGCTGGGCGCCGCTCAGGCCGCCGCCGCCCGCATCCGCGACATCATCGCCGCCGAGCCCGACCTGGCCGACCCGTCCCAGCCGCTGCCGCTGCCCGCCTCGGGCCGGCTGCGGGCGCGCGGAGTGCGCTACGCGTACCCCGAGGCCGCGCCTGGCGCATGGGTGCTGGACGGCGTCGACCTGGACGTCGCGCCGGGCGAGCGCGTGGCCATCGAAGGCGCGAGCGGGTCGGGCAAGTCCACGCTGCTGCACCTGTTGCTGCGCCTGGACGATCCGCAGGCCGGGCAGGTGACGTACGGCGGCTGTGACGTGCGCCTGTGCACGCAACAGGCGCTGCACGAACGCATCATCCTGTTGTCGCAGGATGCCCCGGTGTTCCTGGGCACGGTGCGCACCAATCTGCTCATCGGCAACCCCGACGCCGACGATGCGGCGCTGTGGAATGCACTGGCGGCGGCGCGCCTGGACGGTTTCGTGCGGGAGCTGCCGCAGGGCCTGGACACGTGGGTGGGCGAGACGGGAGCCGGACTGTCGGCGGGACAGGCGCGGCGGCTATGCCTGGCACGCGCCGTGCTGTCGCGCGCGGCGGTGCTGCTGCTGGACGAGCCTACCGCCGGACTGGATGCGGCCACCGAGGCGGATTTCCTGCGCGACCTGGAGTACGCCGTACAGGGCCGCACCGTGGTGCTGGCCACGCATGCCGCGCTGCCCGAAGGAGCGGTGGATCGGCGCCTGCGGCTGCATGCCGGACGGCTGGAGACGGCGTCCGCGTCGCCGCGCTCGGTGGAGGCGGCTCCCGCCGCCGCGTCCGCATTGGCTTGAGCAGGCCGCGCGGTTATAGTGCGGCTTGCTTTGCCATTCCGGGGATGTACACCATGCAGACTGATTACGCCGAAGTCGTCCGGCGCACGATACGCAGCGTTCCCGATTGGCCCTCGCCCGGCATCACGTTTCGGGACATCACGCCGGTGCTGCAGGATCCGCGCACCTTCCGCGCGCTGGTCGACCTGTTCGTCTATCGCTACATGCGCCAGCGCCTCGACCTGGTGGCCGGCGTGGACGCACGCGGCTTCATCCTGGGCAGCGTGCTGGCCTACGAACTGAACCTGGGCTTCGTGCCCGTGCGCAAGAAGGGCAAGCTGCCCTATCGCACGGTGGCCGAGGAATACTCGCTCGAATACGGCAATGCCACGGTCGAGATGCATACCGACGCGGTGCGCACCGGCCAGCGCGTGCTGTTGGTCGACGACCTCATCGCCACGGGCGGCACCATGATGGCCGCCATCAAGCTGCTGCAGCGGCTGGGCGCCAATGTGGTCGAGGCGGCCGCGGTCATAGACCTGCCCGCGCTGGGCGGGTCGGCGCATATCGCGTCGACCGGCACGCCGCTCTACACGGTCTGTCAATTCGGGCCCGACGACGCTGACTGAGGCGCCCGGCTCAGGCCTCGTTCAAGCGGGGCTGGATGAAGTCCAGGAACGCGCGCGTCTTGGCCGGCACCATGCGCGACGGCAGCAGCGCGAACAGCGGCAGCGGCGTCAGGGCCCAGTCGGGCAGCACCCGCACCAGGCCCGTCTGCAGGATGGCGTGCTCCATGGCCTCGAACACCAGCAGCGGGGTGATGCCCAGCCCCTGGCCGGCCAGCCTGCCCAGCATGCCGACGTTGTTGGCCGCCAGCCGGCCCGACACCTGCACCCGCTCCACCTTCTCGCCCGAGTGCAGCACCCAGTAGGACATCACGTCCGTCATGGCGGGCCGCAGGCACTCGTGGTGGCTCAGGTCGGAAGGCGTGCGCGGTTCGCCGTAACGCTCCAGATAAGCCGGCGACGCGTACAGGTGCTGGCTCATCAGCACGATCTGCCGCGCGATCAGGCTCGAGTCCGGCTGCTGGCCGAAGCGCAGCACCAGGTCGTAGGGATTGCTGATAGGGTCGATGGGCCGCATGCTCAGGTCGAAGTCGCATTCGATGTCGGGGTACTGGGCGCGGAACTCGCGGATCACCACCGGCAGGAACAGCTGCGCCAGGCTGGTCGGCATCGAGATGCGCAGCCGGCCCTTGGGCTGCGCGGCCATGTCGAGCAATTGCTCGTGCGCCACGCGGGCTTCCTCGACGATGTGCCGGCATCGTTCGAAGTACACCGCGCCAGCTTCGGTCAGGTCGATGCGGCGGGTGCTGCGATTGAGCAGCCGCATGCCGATGCCGCGTTCCAGTTCCGTGACCCGTCGCGACAGGGTGGACGTGGGAATGCCCAGGGCTTCCGCGGCATGGCTGAAGTTCTTGCGCTTGGCGACTTCGACGAAGAGCGCAATGTCATTGAGCTGGATATCCATTGTTCTTTTGCAAGCGTGCGGGCATTGTGCCTCTTATGTTTGCAATGGATGTTATCCCAGTTCATATTTCCATTTATGGAATGAACCTGGCGAAAGCGAGGGTTTTTACTGACAGGAAGCCGATCGCGCCAATTCTGTTGTCTATCGGCAACCTGGGGCGTGACCCGCAGGTGTGCGGACTACAGGAACAGCTTGTAGGCCGGATTGTCGGTCTCGTTCCAGTGGGGATAGCCCAGCTCGGTGACGAAGGCCTTGAACTGCTTCTTGTCGGCGGGCGGCACCTGAATGCCGATCAGGATGCGGCCGTAGTCGGCGCCCTGGTTGCGGTAGTGGAACAGGCTGATGTTCCAGTCCGGCTTCATGGCGTTGAGAAAGCGCATCAGCGCGCCGGGCCGCTCGGGAAATTCGAAGCGGTACAGCAGTTCGTTGTGCGCCAGCACCGACCGGCCGCCCACCATGTGGCGCAGGTGCGTCTTCGCCATCTCGTCGTGGGTCAGGTCCAGCGTGTCGAAGCCGTTGCGGCGGAAATGCGTGGCGATCTTGGCCGGCTCGGACGGCGACGACACCTGCAGGCCGACGAACACGTGCGCACGGTCGGCATCGGATATGCGGTAGTTGAACTCGGTGACGCTGCGGTCGCCGACCAGTTCGCAGAAGCGGCGGAAGCTGCCGCGCTGCTCGGGCATGGTCACGGCGAACACGGCCTCGCGCATCTCGCCGACCTCGGCGCGCTCGGACACGAAGCGCAGCCGGTCGAAATTCATGTTGGCGCCGCAGGCCACGGCAACCAGGGTCTTGCCCTTGAGCTTGTGCTCGGCCGCGTACTGCTTCGCGCCGGCCACCGCCATTGCGCCGGCGGGTTCCAGCACGCTGCGCGTGTCCTGGAAGACGTCCTTGATGGCGGCGCAAATGGCGTCGGTGTTCACGACCACGAAGTCGTCCACGTACTTGCGCGTCAGGCGGAAGGTCTCGGCGCCCACCAGCTTGACCGCCGTGCCATCCGAGAACAGGCCGACGTCGTTCAGCTGCACGCGGCGCCCGGCGCGCACGCTGCGCACCATGGCGTCGGAGTCCTCGGTCTGCACGCCGATGATCTTGATCTCGGGCCGCAGCTGCTTCACGTAGGCGGCCACGCCGGCGATCAGGCCGCCGCCGCCGATCGCCACGAAGATCGCGTCGATGGGGCCGGGATGCTGGCGCAGGATTTCCATGCCCACCGTGCCCTGGCCCGCGATCACGTCCGGATCGTCGAAGGGATGCACGAAGGTGAGCTTCTCGGTCTTCTCCAGTTTCTGCGCATGCTGGTAGGCATCCGTGAAGCTCTCGCCTGCCAGCACCACCTCGCCGCCCAGGCGGCGCACCGCCTCGATCTTCACCAGCGGGCTGGTGGTGGGCATGACGATGACGGCGCGGCAGCCCAGCCGGCTGGCGGCAAGCGCCACGCCCTGCGCGTGATTGCCCGCGGACGCGGCGATGACGCCGCGATTGAGCGCCGCCGCGGGCAGGTTGGCCATCTTGTTGTATGCCCCGCGCAGCTTGAAGCTGAATACCGCCTGCGTGTCCTCTCGCTTGAGCATCACCGTGTTCGAAATTCGCTGCGACAGCAGGGTAGCGGTTTCGAGGGGGGATTCGACGGCGACGTCGTAGACCTTGGAGGTCAGGATGCGTTTGAGGTAGTCGGTGGACATGAAAGGGATGCAAGCGGAGAGCGTGAGCCGACGCGGCGCGCCGGCCGGCTCACGAGAGTACCACAGCCCCCGGTGGGGGCTTTCAGCTGGAGAACACCACGTGCGAGCCGGTCAGGTGCGTGGTCGGCGGCTCGCCCGAGTTGCCGGGCGGCCGGATGGTGAACGTCAGCTCGTTCATCATCACGTTGTCGTAGTCCACCTCGCTGACCGGTTCGCCCGGCGTGTGTTCGACGGCGATCAGCCGGCCGGTGTGCGTGCCGCGCACCGTCCAGCTGCCGTCGGGATTGGACGTGGCTTCGAACATGTTCTTGCCGCGCGCGAACAGCGGGATCGCGTCGCCGAACGCGGCCCCCTGGCACGAGGTGGTGAACGCGTTCATGCTGACCTGGCTCATGCAGCGGCTCACCGCCAGCGCCATCGCGTCGCCTTGCTCGCCCTGTGGGAAGTGGGCGCGGAACTGCTGCATCGCGTTCGCGCCTTCGCCCGGCTTGGACAGGGTGTGGCCGTCCACCACGAAGGTCGCGCGGCCCAGGTCCACCTCCATCGTCTTGCTCATCCACGGCTGCGTGCCGACGCCGTCGCGCAGCGTCCACTGCACCAGTTCGTCGCGCTGTTCGTCGATCAGATGATCGGGCCTGAAGTCGCGCGCGACCAGCGAGCCGATGCGCGCACCCGTGACCACGCCGCGGTTGTCCAGTGAATCGGATCCGGGGCCGGGCAGCACGGCGCGCGTCAGGTCGGGCGGCATGTCGGCCAACGGCGCGTCGCCGGCCATGATGTCCTTCGATATGTCGCGGCTCTGTTCGACGCTGTGCCCCGCGCGCTGCGCCAGGGCCTCGACCAGCGGCATGTAGACCAGCGGGTACTGCGCCGCGGTGCGCATCTCGGGCGAGGCGCGCATGGCCTGGCCGAACTGCTGGCCGGCCTCGCCGCGCAGGTCCTCCAGCATGTCGGTGGCCTGCTCCGGCGAGAGGCCATGCACCGCCAACGCCGCCATCTGGTCCATCAGGATGGTGGTGAAGTCGCCGCCCGACAGGCTGACGTCTTCGCCCATCGCGTGCCCGTGCTGCTTCATGGCCGTCAGGCCGTTCTCGAAGCTTTGCAGCGCGCGCTCGAGGCCGTCCAGGCCGGCGCCCGGACGGCCGGTGCGCAGTCCATCGGCTATCGATGCGAGCGCGCCGCCCATCACGGCGGCCGCGTCCTCGTAAGCCCGGACCTGCACGGGGTCCAGCCGGCGCGTCTGCGCGATCTCGCGCAGCTGGGCCTTGCCCGCATCGCCCAGCGTAGTGGACTCGTCGATCATCTTCAGCGCCTGGAAGTGCTCGCCGACGGCTTGGCGCACCTGTTCTTCCAGCCGCGGTTCCAGCGCCCGGAGGATGGAGTTGGCATCCGGGGCGCAGCCGAACTTCTCGGGCATTCCCTTCACTTGATAACTGAGGCCCTCGACCATGTTGCGCGAGATGGACTTGAGCGCGCCGTCGGGCAGCGCGTCCATGCCCATTTCGCGCGCGGTGTCCGCGGCGATCTGGCGCAACATGGATTCTGGGTTGCTGCGGTCCAGCAGGGTTGCCGCATGTTCGGTGACCACGAACTCGCGCGCCAGGTCGATCATCGTGGCGGCGGTGCGGCCGTGGCCGATCGCGCGATCCAGCAGTTCATCCAGCTTGCCGGGCGTCATGCCCGGCGCCGACAGCAGCTCCTGGTAGAGGTCGAGCGCCTGGTTGGCCACCTGCGCGATCTGCGCGTTGCCCAATGCGCCCTGCGAGTGGTCGGGCAGTTCCGCGCAGCCTTTCATGACAAGCTGGGACAGGAACCGCGATGCGCCGCCGTCGCCCATCGCGGCCTGCCAGGTGGACTGGTCCTTCAGCGGCAGGTTGCGTTCCAGGAACAGGCCCATCATGTCGGTCTCGCCGCGCGCGCGCGCGCCGGTGACCCCGTTTTCCAGGAACCGCATGATGTGCACGTTGTTCATCGCGCGATTGCTGGCCTGCTGGCGCTCGATGCTTTGCATGGCGGTGGAGACGGTGCGGGCGGTAAGCGGCTTGCCGTCGGCGACGTCGATGTCGCGCGCGACCATGTTGCCGATGTTCTCGCCGTAGGCGTGCTTCACGTCGTTCAGGAAGCCCGCCAGGATCTGGCGATTGCTGGCCTCGTACTGCTGCAGCCGTACAGGGTAGGCATCGCACTCGGCGCGCGCCTGGCGCAGCGAACCCATCTGCCCCAGCAGCGGCACGTTCGACAGCGCGGCCTTGAAGCGCGTCCAGGCGCTGGGCGGATCGAGCGGTTCGCGGGCGACGACGGAGTTTCCCTGCCCTTGCGCCAGTGCGTGGTCGGGATTGACGCCCTGGTTGTGGATCAGATTGTTGAAGGCGGTAATCGTCATGGCGGTCTCCGGTCGCTCAGGCGTAGGTGGGCGGGCCGGAAGGCGCCGGATGGGGCAGGTCTGAGCCGGGCTCGGAGGTGGCCGCGTCGGCGATGCGCCGTCGCCATCGTTCGGCCTGGTTCATGAAGTTCTCGACCGCGGCCTCGAAACCCGGACCGTCCAGTTCGGACACGCCGTGGCCATACGTGAGGATGACGCCGCCGGTGCCTTCTTCCAGCCCCAGCGTGGCGCCCTGGGTGCGGTGCCAGTACAGGTTGGCCGCCAGCAGCTCGCGCAGCAGCGGCTCGGCGCCGCTGCGCGGCAATTCCTCCAGATAGCACGACAGCACCAGCCGGCTCTGCGTATCGTCGTACTCGATGTTCAGGATCAGGTCGCCGTCGAACACCAGCACGCAACTCTGCGTGGCCTCGTCCAGGGCCAGGGGGCCTACGGTAAGGGTGGCCCCAAGATTGGCGAGTAGTTGGCTGGCGAGGGCGCGTTTGTCCATCTGGTGGTCCTTGTTGCGTTGGCTGGCGGGCAGCATGCCCAATGCGCATGTGTGACGATTGCGGCACCAAAGTTCCAAGTCGGCGCGGCTACACTGCTTGCCATATGGAACAGACCCTCTTGAGCGCGATCCAGGCGGCGCTGGGATGGCTGGCCCTGCCCGAGGTCGGCTTGTCCGCCATCTTCGTCGTCAGCGTGGTGTCGGCCACGCTGCTGCCCCTGGGCTCCGAGCCGGCCGTCTTCGCCTACGTCAAGGTGTCACCCGACATGTTCTGGCCTGCGGTGATGGTCGGCACGGCCGGCAATACCGTCGGCGGCATCATCAGCTATTTCATGGGCAGCGGGGCGCACCGCGCCGTGGAGCGCTGGCGCGCGCACAAAGCGCGCGAGACGGTCGCCGACGGCGCTGGCGAGCCTCCAAAGACCGCGGGCGCAGGGCTGGAAGGCCGCTGGGGCGGACGCTGGCACGTACGCGCTCGCGCATGGCTCACGCGGCTGGGGCCGCCGGCATTGCTGCTGTCGTGGCTGCCAGTAATCGGAGATCCCTTATGCGCGGTGGCCGGATGGCTGCGGCTGTCGTTCTGGCCTTCCGTGGCCTACATGGCCCTGGGCAAGTTGCTGCGCTACGTGACGCTGACGGCCGGCCTGCTGTGGGCGACTTCCGGAATGCAGTTGTAGCGGCCACGCCGCTTGCGCCATCGTCCGGTAAAGACATGGCAACGTCCGGCTATGGCGGCTTTCATGTCGCTTAAAGCGCGGCGAGCCCGCGGCCCTGGGCGTCTGTTTCCAGTAATGACATAAAATGTGTTTTTAAGGGCCCTCTCTGCTGCTTCCATGAACGCCCCTCTTGCCAGCCAAGTCCTTGCGGCAACCCCCGTGTCCGCCGGCGCGCGCCTGCGCGAAATTCCCTACAACTACACGTCGTTTTCCGACCGCGAAGTGGTCGGCCGGCTGCTGGGCGACGACGCCTGGCAACTGCTGACCGACCTGCGCGGCGAGCGCCGCACCGGCCGATCGGCGCGCATGTTGTACGAAGTGCTGGGCGACATCTGGGTCGTGCGCCGCAATCCGTATCTGCAGGACGACCTGCTGGACAACCCCAAGCGCCGCAAGCTGCTGATCGAGGCCCTGCATCACCGCCTGCGCGAGATCGACAAGCGCCGCGCGCCCGGCTCGGGCGAGGGAGGCCACGATGCCAAGGTCGTCGAACTGCTGGCCCGGGGCCGCGCGGCGGTCGCCGAATTCGAGATGCAGTTCGACCAGACCGAGCAGCTGCGCCGCGACGCGCTGCGCGTGCTGGGCCGCATCACCGCGCGCCAGAACATCAAGTTCGACGGCCTGTCGCGCGTGTCGCACGTCACCGACGCCACCGACTGGCGCGTCGAATATCCCTTCGTGGTGCTGACGCCGGATCACGAGGAAGAGATCGCGCCGCTGGTGCGCGCGTGCATCGAGCTGAACCTCACCATCGTGCCGCGCGGGGGCGGCACCGGCTACACGGGCGGCGCCATTCCGCTGACGTGGAAGTCGGCCGTCATCAACACCGAGAAGTTCGATACGCTGGGTCCGGTGGAGTCCTGTATCCTGCCCGGCCTGACCGAGCCCGTGGCCGTCATCGCCACCGGCGCGGGCGTGGTCACCAAGCGAGTCTCCGAGGCGGCCGAGCATGCCGGCTTCGTCTTCGCGGTCGATCCCACGTCGGCCGAGGCCTCGTGCGTGGGCGGCAACATCGCCATGAACGCGGGCGGCAAGAAGGCCCTGCTGTGGGGCACCGCGCTGGACAACCTGGCGTGGTGGCGCATGGTCGACCCCGACGGCAACTGGCTCGAGGTCACGCGCCTGGCGCACAACATGGGCAAGATCCACGACGTGGACGTGGCGCGCTTCGAACTGAAGTGGTTCGACGGCGCCGCCAAGCCAGGCGAGAAACTGCTGCGCACCGAAACGCTGGCCATCGAAGGCCCGCGCTTTCGCAAGGTGGGCCTGGGCAAGGACGTCACCGACAAGTTCCTGGCGGGCCTGCCCGGCGTGCAGAAGGAAGGCTGCGACGGCCTGATCACGTCCGCGCGCTGGGTGCTGCATCGCATGCCCAAGTACACGCGCACGGTCTGCCTGGAATTCTTCGGCCAGGCCCGGGACGCGATTCCGTCCATTGTCGAAGTGAAGGGATACCTGGATGGCGAAGGGCGCGCGCGCGGCGCCATCCTGGCCGGCCTCGAGCATCTGGACGAGCGCTATCTGCGCGCGGTGGGCTATGCCACCAAGAGCAAGCGCGGCACGCTGCCCAAGATGCTGTTGCTGGGCGACATCGTCGGCGATGACGAGGCGGCCGTCGCCGCCGCCGCCAGCGAGGTCATCCGCCTGGCCAACACGCGCCACGGCGAAGGCTTCATCGCCGTCAGCCCCGAGGCTCGAAAGAAGTTCTGGGCCGACCGCGCCCGCACCGCCGCCATCTCGCGCCACACCAACGCCTTCAAGATCAACGAAGACGTGGTGATACCGCTGGGGCGCATGGGCGAGTACACCGACCATATCGAACGCATCAACATCGAACTGTCCACGCGCAACAAGCTGCGCCTGCTCGATGCGCTGGATGCCTACCTGGCCGAGCCGCTGCCGCTGGGCAAGGCCGAGGACGACGACGACGCCCGCATCACCAGCGCCGAGGTGCTGGCAGAACGCACGCGCCAGGCCGTCGAGGTGATCGATGGCGCGCGTCTGCGCTGGCATTGGCTGCTGCACAACCTCGACCTGCCGCTGGCGCAGATGCTGCCCGAGCTGCCGCGCCTGGGCATGGCGCACCTGCAGGGCACGCTGGCCGAACGGCTGGCGCGCCAGCCGCAGGCGCGCGTGTTCGACGTGGTGCAGGACCGCACCGTGCGCGTGTCCTGGCGCGCCGAGGTGCTGGGCGCGTTGCAGGGGCTGTTCCCCGGCAACGCGGGCAAGCCCATCCTGGACGAGCTGCGCGCCATCCATGGCCGCGTGCTGAAGAGCCGCGTGTTCGTGGCGCTGCACATGCACGCCGGCGACGGCAACGTGCACACCAACATCCCCGTCAATTCCGACGACTACGACATGCTGCGCGAGGCGCACCAGGCCGTCGAGCGCATCATGCAGATCGCGCGCGACCTGGACGGCGTGATCTCGGGAGAGCACGGCATCGGACTGACCAAGTACGAATTCCTTACCGAGGAAGAACTGGCGCCGTTCCAGGCGTACAAGCGCCGCATCGATCCCAACGGCCACTTCAACGCCGGCAAGCTGATGCCGGGCGCCGACCTGCGCCATGCATGGACGCCCAGCTTCAACCTGATGGGACACGAGTCGCTGATCATGCAGCAGAGCGACATCGGCGCCATTTCGGCCTCGGTGAAGGACTGCCTGCGCTGCGGCAAGTGCAAGCCCGTGTGCGCCACGCACGTGCCGCGCGCCAACCTGCTGTACTCGCCGCGCAACAAGATCCTGGCCACCTCGCTGCTGGTCGAGGCCTTCCTCTACGAAGAGCAGACGCGCCGCGGCGTCAGCCTGAAGCATTGGGAAGAGTTCGAGGACGTGGCCGACCACTGCACGGTCTGCCACAAGTGCTACAACCCGTGCCCGGTCGACATCGACTTCGGCGACGTGTCCATGAACATGCGCGCGCTGCTGCGCCGCATGGGCCGCAAGTCCTTCAATCCCGGCACGTCGGCCGCCATGTTCTTTCTGAACGCCAAAGACCCGGCCACCATCAACGCCACCCGCCAGGCCATGGTCGGCGTGGGCTACAAGGTGCAGCGCGCGGCCAACGAGCTGCTCAGCGGCCTGGTGCGCAAGCAGACGGCGCAGCCGCCGGCCACGGTGGGCCGCGCGCCGCTGCGCGAACAGGTGGTGCACTTCGTCAACAAAAAAATGCCGGGCGGCCTGCCCAAGCAGACCGCGCGCAAGCTGCTGGACATCGAGGACGCCAACTACGTGCCCATCATCCGCGATCCCAAGGCCACCACGGCCGAGACGGAAGCGGTGTTCTACTTCCCCGGCTGCGGCTCGGAGCGCCTGTTCTCGCAGGTGGGCCTGGCCACCCAGGCGATGCTGTGGCATGCCGGCGTGCAGACGGTGCTGCCGCCGGGCTACCTGTGCTGCGGCTATCCGCAGCGCGGCAACGGCATGACGGACAAGGCCGAGCAGATCATCACAGACAACCGCGTGCTGTTCCATCGCATGGCCAACACGCTGAACTACCTCGACATCAAGACGGTGGTGGTCAGCTGCGGCACCTGCTACGACCAGCTGGCGGGGTATGAATTCGACAAGATCTTCCCAGGCTGCCGGCTGATCGACATCCACGAGTACCTGCTCGAAAAGGGCCTGAAGCTGGATGGCGTGCAGGGCGTGCGCTACATGTACCACGACCCCTGCCACACCCCGATGAAGCTGCAGGAGCCCATGAAGACGGTGCGTTCCCTGGTGGGCGACGCCACCGTGAAGAGCGAACGCTGCTGCGGCGAGTCGGGCACGCTGGCCGTCACGCGGCCCGACATTTCCACGCAGGTGCGCTTCCGCAAGGAAGAAGAGCTGCGCAAGAACACCGGCGGCCTGCGCGCCGATGGCTTCGACGGCGAGATCAAGGTGCTGACCTCGTGCCCGTCGTGCCTGCAGGGCCTGTCGCGCTACCAGGGCGATACGGGCGCCGACGCGGACTACATCGTGGTCGAGATGGCGCGCCACATGCTGGGCGCCACCTGGATGGAAGACTACGTGAAGCGCGCGAACGAGGGCGGCATCGAGAGGGTGCTGGTGTAGGACGTCAGAGTGAGAGGCATCTTGCTCTGCGTGAAAAAGCCGCCCCAGGGCGGCTTTTTAGCTTCCTTCGCGGCACCATGCCGGTCAGTCGCTGCACCGCTTCGGATCAGCTCTTGATGCCCGGTGGCAGAGCGAAGGCGTTGTAATTGGCGCTCGGGCTGGTTGGCTGCAGTTGATAGCGGTCCGGTTGGACGGCGCCCGCACGGACGAGTCTATCGAAATTCTCCGAGACTTCAGCTAGCCGCTGTCGCTCTTCCGGGCTGCGGGTGCGCAATTCCTTGAGCATCACTGCGGTCGCAAGTTCGCTTAGAGCCATGGTTATCCTCAAATTTTCCGATGGTGAAGGAAAAAGGGGTCAGACTGCTTCTCTGCGAATTCGATCAACAGATCGGAGTACTGCCGTATCAACCCCCTCAATTATCATCTTGACTGTAATTTTCAATCTTTAATCTAAGGCTGTTTTGCAGCCGGTTTATGCCGATCATGCGACCGTGCGAATGCCACATGCGGTTGTCACTGAGATCCTTGGCGATCTGCTCGGCGCGGTCCTGCTTTTCGGCATTGGTTACTGGAGTGCCAGGATTCGTTGTGGCGTGATGATCCCAGCCCTTGAACTTGTACTTGACCAGCCATTCCTTCAAAAGGCTTACCGACAGGTCGCGGGCTTGCTCGTAGCGGCGTAGTGTCGCGAGGTCAAGTCGTTGCAGCATGATCAATTCAGCATCGGTGAGAGTGTTGCCTCTAGACTTTTCGATGAACTCCTGCACCTTGTCGATGTAGCCCAGGGCAGGGACGAACTCTCCGTTCTGCAAGCTGACCTGCGGATCGATCGGGCCCAGCGACGATGTGTAGTCCATGAAGATCTTGTCGCCGGACATGCAGAATATGGTTCCTGCCGACATCGCAGAGCGGGGAACGATGAAGAACACCTCGTCGAAGTGATGGCGCACTACATCCACCATCTTTTCCACGGCTTCCACGATTCCACCTGGCGTGTCTAAGACAATGACAATTCGTCTGGTTTTCTCGAATTTTCCGGTGTCGCGCAGCCGGACCAATTCTTCAATGGCTTGTATGAAGCTGCCGAGGATAGCCGGATGGATCGGGCCCAGGTACGCCAGCAGCGGGCATTCGAAGTAGGATTCCAGCGAGGAGCAGTAGTAATCAAGCCCTAGTCCGATGTGGGTGTCCAGATTAGCCATGTTCGATTCGGTTCGAGGTGGAGGGTTGATGCGGCGAATATAGCGGCGGCTCGTGAGCACGCGGCACTGGTAGTTCTCCCGATCTGCCGGTGATCTGCGTGCCCGCCATACCTATCTATGTATGGCAAGCCACCTGCTTTATCGCGCTTTCGCCAGCGTTTGAGGCCGCTATAAGCAAAAAATCAGGCGATGAGCAAGCTTCCGCTCATCTATAGATCGCAGCCGACCGCTATCAAGCAGTGTGAACAGGTCGGTCCTGCACCTGACCACATGAGCCAGTTCACTGTCGGCATTCGGCTTGATGGCCCTAATGCTTATGATCGTCCGGGTCCCTGCCGGCTTTCGGTTTCTGAGGGCTTTGCCGCTCGTAATAAATTCGGCCACCGTCAGGGCCATGTCGGTGGTGGTCCCCGGGAACCAGCCGACCAAAAAAGACGGCCCACACTACTTGCGTAAGCTGACTCCCAAAGCTAACCCCATATTCCCGTAGGTGAACACCTTATCGAAATAATTCCCTCGACAGCGTCCCCCGCCGACCCATACACTCGCCCGGGAACCGTATCCCGGGCGTGCTGGCGGACTGTCCGCCATCGTCGCGCCGCGCATCGCGCCGCTGTACTGTGCAGGGCCCATGCGTCCTGTCCGCGCCCGGGGGGCAACCCTTGGAGACGCACCATGACGACACCTCGCTACGACAATCTCATCGACGGCAAGTGGGTGGCTGGCAACAGCTATTCGCCCAACCTCAATCCGTCCAATCTCACCGACGTGATCGGCGAATACGCGCAGGGCGATGCCGCCCAGCTCGATGCGGCCGTGCAGGCCGCGCGCGCCGCCTTCCCGGCCTGGTCCACGGGCGGCGTGCAGGCGCGCGCCGATGCGCTGGAGAAGATCGCCGCCGAGATCCTGGCCCGCCGCGACGAGCTGGGCGAGCTGCTGGCCCGCGAAGAGGGCAAGGTGCGTGGCGAGGCGGTCGGCGAAGTCGTCCGTGCCGGCCAGATCTTCCGTTTCTTCGCCGGCGAAGTGGTACGCCAGGCCGGCGAGCTGCTGCCCTCGGTGCGGCCCAATATCGGCGTGGAGATCACGCGTGAGCCGGTCGGCGTGATCGGCCTCATCACCCCCTGGAATTTCCCCATCGCCATTCCGGCGTGGAAGATCGCGCCCGCGCTGGCCTATGGCAACTGCGTGGTGATCAAACCCGCCGACCTGGTGCCGGGTTGCGCCTGGGCGCTGGCCGACATCATCAGCCGCAGCGGCATCCCCGCCGGCGTGTTCAACCTGGTGATGGGCCGCGGCAGCGTCATCGGCAACGCGCTGGTCGATCATCCCGACGTGGACGCCATCAGCTTCACCGGCTCGGTGGGCGTGGGCCGTGCCATCGCCGAGCGCGCGGCGCACACCATGAAGAAAGTGCAGCTCGAGATGGGCGGCAAGAACCCGCAGGTGGTGCTGGACGACGCCGACCTGGACGTGGCGGTGGAGCTGAGCGCGCAGAGCGCGTTCTATTCCACGGGCCAGCGCTGCACGGCCTCCAGCCGCCTCATCGTCACCGAAGGCATCCATGACCGCTTCGTGCAGGCCCTGCAGGCCCGCATGGCGCGTATCAAGGTGGGCGATGCGCTGGCGCAGGGCACCGACATGGGCCCCGTCGCTTCCAAGCCTCAGCTCGAGCAGAACCTTGGCTACCTGGCCATCGGCCGCGACGAAGGCGCGAACCTGGTGGCCGGCGGCGATCCCGTCAAGGCCGCGACCGAGGGCTATTACATGGCTCCGGCGCTGTTCACCGAAAGCACGGGCGCCATGCGCATCAACCGCGAAGAAATCTTCGGACCGGTGGCCAGCGTGATTCGCGTGAAGAACTACGAAGAAGCGCTGCAGATGGCCAACGACACGATGTTCGGCCTGTCGGCCGGCATCGCCACCACCTCGCTGAAGTACGCCACGCACTTCAAGCGACACGCGCAAAGCGGCATGGTGATGGTGAACCTGCCGACGGCCGGCGTCGACTATCACGTGCCGTTCGGCGGCCGCAAGGGCAGCAGCTTCGGCCCGCGCGAGCAGGGCGCGTATGCCCGCGAGTTCTACACCACGGTGAAGACGGCCTATACGCTGGCCTGATGCCTGCGTGCCGCCACGGCGGGCCCGCTATGCGGGCGTCGCGGCGGGCCGCTGGCGCAGCAGGATGTCGATGAAGCGCTGCGCCACCGGCGAGGGCTGCGCGCCGGCGCGCGTGACCAGCCCGAACGGCTGCCCGCGCGATACCAGCGCGATGGGCAGCACGCGCAGCATGCCGTGCTCGCGAAAATGCGCGCACACCTCTTCGGGCAGCAGCGCCACCAGGTCGGTACAGCGGCGCAGCAGCGTCACGGTGGCAAAGACCGAGGACGTCTCGATCAGGTTCGAAGGCAAGGCCATCCCGGCATCGGCGATCTCGCGTTCCAGCAGCGCGCGCAGCGGCATGCGGCTGGGATACACCACCCAGCTGTAGCGCCGCAGGTCGTTCCATTGCACCTTGCGGGCGCGCGCCAGCGGATGGCCCAGGCCGACCGCGATACAGAGCGGCTCTTCGCGCAGATGGCGGTATTCGTACTGGCCGGGATTAGTGCTGACCGTGGTGCGGCCCAGCACCAGATCCAGCTGGCCCTGGTCCAGCATGCCCAGCAGCCGGGCGCTGGTGTCCTCCAGGATCTGGATGGACACGTCCGGCTCGGCCTCGCGCAGGGCAGCCACCGCGTCCACCAGCACATTCGGCACGGATCCCATGATGGCGCCCACCGACAGGTGCCCGCCGCGGCCCAGCTGGATGCGGGCCACTTCCTGGCACATGGACTCGACGTCGGCCCGCAGCAGCCACGCATAGCGGATGACGCAGCGGCCCAGGTCGTTGGGCAAGATGCCGGTACGGCTGCGCTCGAAGAGCGGTCCGCCCATCACGCTCTCGATTTCCGCCAGCGCCTTGCTGGCGGCTGATTGGGTCATGGACAGGTCCATGGCCGCGCGGCGCAGCGAACGGTGCTGGTCCAGAGCGATCATCAGGCCCAGCTGCTTCAGGCGCAGGCGGGAAAGAACGCTGTCGGTCGTGATGGCCATGAGGGGACGCGGCTCCGTTTGCGGTTGCCCGCACTATACCGCTGGTCGCGCATGCGTTTCGGCGCGCGGCCTACGGTAAGATCGGCCACCTTCACACCACACACCATCGCCATGACTACCTCGCCCTTGCAGTTGTTGAAAGATCCCTCGCTGCTCAAGACCGACGCCCTGGTGGGCGGCCGCTGGGTGGCGGGCCCGTCGCGCTTCGACGTGCTGGACCCGGCCACCGGGGCCAAGCTGGCCGACGTGGCCAACCTGGGCGCGGAGCAGGCTCGCGAGGCCATCGCGGCCGCGGACGCGGCCTGGCCCGCATGGCGCGCCAAGACCGCCAAGGAGCGCAGCGTCATCCTGCGCAAGTGGTTCGACCTGCTGATGGCCAACCAGGACGATCTGGGCCGCCTGATGACCGCCGAGCAAGGCAAGCCGTATGCCGAAGCGCGCGGCGAGGTCGCCTACGCGGCCAGCTTCGTCGAATGGTTCGCCGAGGAAGCCAAGCGCGTGAACGGCGAGACGCTGCCGACCTTCGACAACAACCGACGCCTGCTGGTGCTGAAGCAGCCCATCGGCGTGTGCGCCGCCATCACGCCGTGGAACTTCCCGCTGGCCATGATCACGCGCAAGGTCGCGCCCGCGCTGGCGGCCGGCTGCCCCGTCATCGTCAAGCCGGCCGAACTGACTCCGCTGACCGCGCTGGCGGCGGCCGAGCTCGCGCTGCGCGCCGGCATCCCCGCGGGCGTGCTGAACCTGATCACCGCCGATTCTTCGAACAGCATCGCCGTGGGCAAGGAACTGTGCGCGAGCGACGTGGTGCGCCACATCAGCTTCACCGGCTCGACCGAGGTCGGCCGCATCCTGATGGCGCAGAGCGCGCCCACCGTGAAGAAGATGTCGCTCGAACTGGGCGGCAATGCGCCCTTCATCGTGTTCGACGATGCCGACCTCGACAGCGCGGTCGAAGGCGCGATGCAAAGCAAGTATCGCAACGCCGGCCAGACCTGCGTGTGCGCCAACCGGATCTACGTGCAGGACGGCGTCTACGACGCTTTCGTCGAGAAACTGGCCGCTGCCGTCAAGGCGCTGAAGGTGGGTTCGGGCTTCGACGACGGTGTCACCCAGGGGCCGCTGGTCGAGGCCAGCGCGGTGGACAAAGTCGAACGCCACGTGGCCGACGCGCTGCAGAAGGGCGGACGCGTCGTCACCGGCGGCAAGCGCCTGGGCGGGCTGTTCTTCGAGCCGACCGTCGTCGCCGATGCATCCGCGGACATGCTGTGCGCAAGCGAAGAGACCTTCGGGCCCCTGGCGCCGGTGTTCCGCTTCAAGGAAGACCAGGAAGCCATCGACGCCGCCAACGCCACCGAGTTCGGCCTGGCCGCCTACCTGTACAGCCGCGACGTGGGCCGCATCTTCCGCGTGACCGAAGCGCTGGAAAGCGGCATGGTCGGCGTCAACGTCGGCCTGCTGGCCAGCGAACACGTGCCGTTCGGCGGCGTGAAGCAGTCGGGCCTGGGCCGCGAGGGCTCGCATCACGGCATGGACGACTATGTCGAGATCAAGTACATGTGCGTGGGCGACATCCTGAAGTAAGCGTCGCGCCCGGGGCAAGGCGGCTGCCGGGCTGCGGCAGCCGGCTACGCAGCCGCTAGGCGTAGCGGCGGCTGGCGTCCAGCGCGAGGCCGATGCCGATGGCGCCGAACCGGTCGCCCTCCAGCTGCCGGGCCTGCGGGAAGTGCGCCGCCAGCCGCCGGCGCAGCACGGGGATGCTGCTGGATCCGCCCGTGAAGAACAGGGCGTCCACGGCGTCGGCCGACGTGCCCGCGCTGCGCAGCAGGGCCTGCACCGTGTCCTCGATGCGCGCCACCAGGCCATCCACGGCGCGTTCGAACTCGGGCCGCGCCACGTCCACCTGCAGGCCGGCGGTGACGCGCTCCAGCGAGATCCGGGCCTGCTGCGCCTCGGACAGCGTGATCTTGGCCTCTTCCACCTGCAGGGCCAGCCAATGGCCTGCCTGCTGCCGCACCAGCGCCAGCAGGCGGCCCACCTTCTCCTTGTCGGCCGCCATGCCGTACAGCTCGGTCAGCTGCGCCCAGACCTTGCGCGAGTAGGCCAGCGGGATCGTGTGCCAGCTTGCCAGGTTGCCATACTGGGTGGAGGGCATATCCTTGCCGCTGTTCAGCTGCGTGCCCAGGCCCAGCTCGGGCATGACGCGCGCCAGGCTGAGATGCCTGTCGAAGTCGGTGCCGCCGATGTGCACGCCGCCATGCGCGAGGATGTCGTCGCGGCGGTCGGCCTGGCCGGCGCGCTGCGGTCCCAGCCGTATCAGCGTGAAATCGGACGTGCCGCCGCCGATGTCGGCCACCAGCACCAGCGCTTCGCGCGCGATGCGCGATTCGAGCTCGAAGGCGGCGGCGAGAGGTTCGTACTGGAAGGCGATCTCGGCGAAGCCGGCCTCGCGCGCCACCTCGGCCAGCGTGTCCTGCGCCTTGCGGTCGGCCTTGGCATCGTCGTCGACGAAATACACGGGCCGGCCCAGCACGGCCTGGCTGAACTCGCGGCCCGCCGAGGCTTCGGCGCGGCGCTTCAGTTCGAGGATGAAGCGTGCCAGCAGCGCGCGAAACGGCGTGGCGCCGCCCATCAGTTCGGTGTGGCCATCCATCAGCGAGGTGCCGAGCACGCTCTTGAGCGCGCGCAGCAGCCGTCCTTCGTAGCCGTCGAGATAGTCGGCCATCGCGGCGCGGCCGTAGCTGGTGCGCATCTCTTCGGTGTGGAAGAAGACCGCGGACGGCAGGGTGGGCTTGCCGTCCTCGAGGGGCAGCAAGGCGGGGCGGCCGGCGCTGTGCCAGCCCACGGTGGAATTGGACGTGCCGAAGTCGACGCCGCAGGCAGTGGAAGACATCCGGCCGATTGTATTCGCATCCCGCTCGGCCGCCCGCCGGCGGGCCTGCCTACCGGATATGAAAAAATACCGGCATTGCGGCGTTCACATTTCTTTGCTCGGGCACGCGCGGCAAGGCCCGGTATGCTTGCGGTCGCGCGGCGCTGCCGCGCGCCTCATACGGCCTGCCCGGCCTGCATTCGAAGGATTACTGCTCCATGGGTTTATTGGATTCCCTGTTTACCTCGCTCACTTCCGGATCGCCCGGCGAAGGCGGCGGCCTCATGCCCGCCGTGCTGAAACAGCTGGCGAAGTATCCCGGCGGCATTCCCGGCCTGATCGCGGCGTTCGAACGCGGCGGCCTTGGCGAGATCGTGCAGTCATGGATCGGCACGGGCCAGAACCTGCCCATCACGCCGCAGCAGCTGGCTTCGGTAATCGAGCCTGGCGTGATCGATGCCGTGGCCGCCGACAGCGGCCGTGACCGCGGCGACGTGCTCGAATCGTTGGCGGGCATGCTGCCGCGATTGGTAGACCAGGCGACTCCCAACGGCAGTCTCGACGACGTGCAGGGCGCCTCGGCCATGCTGGGCATGCTGGCCCGCCTGGCGCGCTGATCGCTGCGGTTGCGCAGGGCGCAGGGTGCTGCCTAGAGCCGCACCACCATCTTGCCGCGGTTGTGGCCTTCTTCCAGGCGATGCAAGGCCTGCTGCATGGCGTCGAAGGGGTAGATCTCGGATACGTGCACGCGCACGCAACCCGCGTCGATCAACCGGCCTATCAAGGCCAGCTCCGCGCCGTCGGCGCGCGCCGTGTAGCGCACCGCGCGCACGCCGCGCGCGGCGGCCTCGTCGGCCGACGGCGCCGACACGGTGGACACCAACACGCCTCCATCCTTCAATACGGCCCACGAGCGGTCCTGCGTATCGCCGCCGACCAGGTCGAACACCATGTCCACGGGACCGGTATGCCGTTCGAACGGCGCCCTGCGGTAGTCGATGACCTTGTCGGCGCCCAGCGACCGCACGAATTCGGCGGCCTCGCCGGATGCGGTGGCCACGACGTGCGCCCCGCGCGCCTTCGCGAACTGCACCGCGAAATGGCCCACGCCGCCGGAGGCCGCGTGGATCAACACGGTTTGTCCGGGCTGCAGCCTCCCATGGTCGAACAGGCCTTGCCAGGCGGTCAACGCGGCCAGCGGCACGGCCGCGGCTTCGACGAGATCCAGCGATTCGGGTTTGGGCGCCAGTGCCTCGCGCGGCACCAGCGCGTACTCGGCATATGAGCCCTGGCCCTGGCCTATGAAGGCGTACACGGGCTGGCCCGCGCGGAACGGCCCGTGCTGGTCGCCCGACGACTGCACCATGCCGGCACAGTCGCGTCCCAGCGTGTACGGCAGTTGCGCTTCCTGCACCGGCGGATACCCGCCGGACCGCGTCTTGACATCGACGGGATTCAGGCTGGCCGCGGCCACCTTCACCAGCACCTGATCGTCGCGTGGCGCGGGCACGGTGACGTGCTCGCGATGTAGAACTTCCGGTCCTCCGAAGCGGTCGATGCGGAATGCTTGCATCCGGTTCATGCGCGGGCTCCTTGGCGGGTGGAAACGCCTGTATTCAGCAAATTCCATGCCCTGCCGTGGCTCCCGAGTTCGTCCCCAATTGCAGCGCCAGCGCGTCCACGGCCCTTTCCGCGCGGCCGATGGAATCGTCCAGCCGCTCGTCCCCGAACTCGTCGTACTCGATGGCGGCGCTGTGTACGTCGGTGATGCCGATATAGGCGAAAGCCGTGCGCACCGACGTCTCGACGTGGTTGAGATGCGCGATGCGCTGGCCTGGGCCGTAGCCATAGTCACCGCGAGAGGACAGCAGCACCAGTCGCTTGCCCTGCCCGGCCAGCATGGGCCAGTACGGTTCGCCCGGCCGATTGCGGTCGAAGCCAAAGGTGCGGCCGACCCGCACGATGTTGTCGATGTACGCCTTGAACTGCGCGGGCGGACCGAAGTTGTACATGGGCACGCCGGCCACGATGATGTCGGCGGCCAGCAGTTCGTCGACCAGTTCATCGCTGCAGGCCAGCAGGTCGTGCATCCACGGTTCGCGCCGCGCCGCGGGGGTGAAGGCGGCGTGTATCCATCGGCCCGTGACCGGCGCGGGAGGATGCGCGCCGACGTCGCGATAGAGAATCGTATCGGCGGGGCGGGCCGTGCGCCACTGCCGAACGAAACGCTGCGTCAAGCGGCGTGTGTGCGAACCGTGGGGCTGGGCGCCCGATGCGCCGCCGCGAGCGCTCGAGTCGATGTGCAGCAGAGTGGACATGGTGCGGATCTCCGGTTGAAAATGCATGATGAAAAATCATGCATATGGCCAGTCTGGGGGGAGATGAAATGCACGACAATCGATGGTTTATCAGCCGACACATGATGCAAAGTGATTCATGGCGGGGGGCATGACGCCGTCCGCGGTCAGCGCCCGCCTGCCGTCGCTCTCGGCGCTGCGCGCCTTCGAGGCGGCGGCGCGCCTGCGCAGCTTCAAGCAGGCCGCGGAAGAACTCTCGGTTACCGCCACGGCCATCAGCCACCGCATCCGCGTGCTGGAAAACGACCTGGACCTGCGGCTGTTCGTGCGCAAGACGCGGGCGGTGGAGCTGACGCCGGCGGGCCAGGCGCTGTACCAGTCCGTGCATGAAGGGTTCGCCGCGATATCGGCCGGCGTCGAGCGCCTGCGTCCGCGCGCGCGTCCGTCGGTGACGCTGTCGACCACGCCGGCCTTCGCGGCGCGCTGGCTGGTGCCGCGCCTGGCGGCGTTCCAGGCCGCGCATCCGTCTTTCGATCTGCGCGTGCACGCATCCGACGACCCCGTGGACCTGCAAGGCGGCGGCGCCGACCTGGCGATACGCTATGGAGCGGGCGACTATCCCGGAATGCGGTCGACGCTGCTGATGCGCGATCGCTATGCGCCCGTGGCCAGTCCGGCACTGCGGGTGGCGCGTCCGGCAGACCTGCGCAAGCACGCGTTGATCCACTTCGACTGGCACCGCAGGCTGCCGGTCGAGCTTACCTGGGCCGCATGGGCGCGCGCTGCGCGGCAGACGAGGCTGGAGGTGAGCACGGGCATCCGCTATTCCGATGAAAGCCACGCCATCCAGGCCGCCGTGGCGGGCCAGGGCGTGGCGCTGGTCAGCATGGTGCTGGTGCGCGACGAACTGGAACTGGGCCTGCTGGAAGCGCGGCTCGAACCGGCCCTGGAGGGACTGGCGTACTTCGTGCTGCGTCCCGCACAAAGTGCGCGGTCACGGGCCGCCGAGGCGGTGGAGGCGTGGCTGCTCGATGCGGCGCGGCAGGCCGCTGTGCCGGCGGTCTCCTCTAAAGCCGGCAAGGGCGCACGGAGATGACCGCGCGGGGCTTTATCATCGAGGCAGCGGTCGGGCGGGAAATCCATCTCGCCCCTTTTTTCAAGGTGTCCCAGGAGAGTTGTTAGTGGTTCGATTCGCGACGAGAGCATCTGTTTTTCTCCATCCACGGAGTCATGCCGCCCGCCTGTGGCGGCGCCAGCGCGAGAGCCTATGGTTGATTGCTCTGCTGCTGGCGACGATGCTCAGTTGCCTGTCGCTGCCTCGCATCGCCATGTCGGCGCAACCGCAGCAGTCGGCGCAAGCCCCTGCGGCCACGCTCGACCCCGCGGCGCTGGCCGATCTTCTGGACAATGCCGAGGCGCGCCAGGCGTTGATCGACTCGCTGCGTGCGCAGACGAGCGGACCGGCCAAACCGGCCGCGCCGGACGCCCCTGGCGCGTCGGCCGCGTCCGCACCCGCCGCTGCGCCTGCTGCGCAGCCATCCGAGCCTGGCCTGCAGGAACGCATGGCCGACGGCGTGCAGCGCTTTCTGACCGGTGTGGCCGCCGACATGGGGCAGGGCGTCGAAGACATGCGCGCCCTGGCATCGGGCGAGACCCTGCGGATGGACGGCGACACCGCGGGCCGCGCGCTGATGCCGCTGGCGCTGGCTGGCGTGACCACGCTGCTGGCCTTCATGCTGCTGAGGCTGGTCGCGATGCGCATCTATACGCGCATCGACCGCTGGGTCGCGGCGCAGGGCTGCGAGCCCGAGACGCCTGTCCAGCCTGGCGCGCCCTCGTCGATGCGCGTGCTGTATCGGCGCGCGGGCGCCATCGTGGGGGCGCTGGCCATCGACGTTGGCGTCGTGATGCTGGCGGCCATGGCGGGCGGCACGGCGGGCCTGTGGGGTACGCCCGCGCGCGGCGCGCTCGATCCGCTCGCGGCGGTGTTCCTCAAGGCCTTCCTGTCGGTGGAAATCGTTAAAGTACTGATCCGCACGGTGTTCGCCGTGCGCCATCCGCATCTGCGCCTGCTGCCCATGTCGGACGAACTGGCGAGGTACTGGAATGGCTGGCTGGTGCGCATCGTGGCGGCGGCCGGCTACGGCACGCTGCTGGTCGATCCGGTGATGTCGGTGGCGCTGTCGCCCGCGCTGGGTCGGCTGGCCGGCATGGTCATCATGCTGGCGGTGTACGTGTATGCGGTGCGCGTCATCTGGCAGAACCGCGTGGCGGTGCGCGAGCGCCTCGAGCGCCGCGCGACGCATGCGGCCACTTTCCTGGGCACGCGGCTGCGCTTCCTGTCGCGCGTCTGGCACGTGCTGGGCATCGGCTACTTCACCGTCCTGCTGGTCGTCAGCCAGATCGATCCTACCAACGCGCTGCCCTTCATGGCGCGCGCCACCGCGCAGACGCTGCTGGCCATCGGCGTGGGCAGCCTGCTGATCCTGCTGCTCAACACCGTGCTGGCCAAGCCCATCCAGCTGTCGGGCGACCTGCGCCGGCGCCTGCCGCTGCTCGAAGCGCGCGTGAACGCCTATGTGCCGGCCGGCCTGAAGCTGGTCGGCTGGATCATCCGCATCGTCGTGCTGCTGCTGATCCTGGACGCATGGCGCGCCTTCGACCTGTCCCGCTGGCTGGCCTCGGAGGCGGGCGCTGCGGCCATCAAGGTCGTGCTGAACGTGGGCATCGTGCTGCTGATCGCGGCACTGGCATGGACCGTGATCGCCAGCATCATCGAGCATCGCCTCAGCCAGAGCGAAGGGCGGGCCATGCCCAGCGCGCGCGAGCGCACGCTGCTGGCGCTGTTCCGCAATGCCGCCCTGATCGTGATCGTCGCCATGACCACCATGGTGGTGTTGTCGCAGATCGGCATCGATGTGGGGCCGCTGATCGCGGGCGCCGGCGTGGTCGGCCTGGCCATCGGCTTCGGTGCGCAGAAGCTGGTGCAGGACATCATCACGGGCGTCTTCATCCAGCTGGAAAACGGCATGAACGAGAACGACGTGGTGCAGGTCGCCGGCGTGTTCGGCACCGTCGAGAAGATGACGATACGGTCGGTGGGCATACGCACGCTGGACGGCGCCTATCACCTGGTGCCGTTCTCGTCGGTGGACGTGGTCACCAATCACATGCGCGATTTCTCGTATCACCTGGGCGAGTACACCATCGCGCACCGCGAAAGCGTGGACGACGCGATCGAACATCTGCGCGCGGCGTTCGCCGAACTGATGACCGATTCCGTGCTGGCGCCCGAGGTGCTGGAAGAGATGACCGTGGCCGGCGTGACGGCCGTCAACGAGAAGGGCGTGACCGTGCGCGTGCTGATCAAGACCGCGCCGGGCATGCAGTGGGCCGTGCAGCGCGGCTACAACCGGCTGGTCAAGAAGCACTTCGACGCGGCCGGCATCGAGCTGCCGTACCCGCACATGGTGCTGTACTTCGGGCAGGACAAGGAAGGCTACGCGCCGCCGGCCAACGTGGCCGTGCAGACCGACCGTCCGGACCAGGACGGCGACGCACGCGCCGCGGGGCACACGCGTCGAGGTCTGCGGCAGGAGGCGGGCGGCGAGGATACGGCCGAAGTGCTGGGCAACGAGCTGGAGCCGCGACGCGAGTGAATGCGGCGGGCGACGGTCGGGCGGCGCTGCCTGCGCGAACGCGCGAAGTGAAACGTCTTATGTCCATCGGCCCTTCTTGCGGCGGCGCGCCGGTATGCTTGGAACGCGCTGCCGCTCGAGTCCGGTGGCGGCGTCCTTTCACTGTGCCCCGCAGTCGCTGTCTGGAGATACGGAAAATGAACATTTTCAAAGCCATCCTCAACAAGATCTTCCCGTCCGACCATCCCGCCAACGCCGAGGGGGCCAGCCCCACCCCTGCGCAGACGACCGACGCCGCTTCCGCGGCGCCGGGTGCTCCGGCTACGCCCGGCACTCCGACTACCCCTGGCGCTGGCGCGGCGCCGACCGCTCCCGCGGCGCCGGCAGCCTCCGCCGCACCGGTCGACGTCGATGCCGTGCTGAGCGGCATGCAGGCCAAGCATTCCGAGAAGCTGAACTGGAAGACGTCCATCGTCGACCTGCTCAAGCTGCTGGGCCTGGACAGCAGCCTGGCGGCGCGCAAGCAACTGGCGCAGGAACTCGGCTACACCGGCGATACCGGTGATTCCGCCGCAATGAACATCTGGCTGCACAAACAGGTGATGACCAAGCTGGCCCAGAACGGCGGCAAACTGCCCGCCGACTTGCAGGACTGACATCGCTCAGTGGGGCCGGCTTCGGCCGGTCCGTGCGCGCCCCGGGTGCGTTCATGGCCGCATCCGCACGGGACACGGTGCGGGTACGGTATGGCAAACTGCGCGATTTGAATATCCGCAGCCGGCGCCATGCCGGCCGGTCCGGGACTCGTACATGAACAGGCTATTCCTTCCCAGGCTGCTGCCGGCCTTGCTGGCTGCCGCATTGCTCGCCGCGTGCGTGCAGACGCCGCCGGCACAGTCGTTGTCCGCGCAGGCTTCGTCCTCTCCTTCCACCGGCCCCGATACCGCGCCCACGCTTGCCGCCCAGCAGGAGCGCGAGCGCTACGTCAGCGAGTTGATGCAACGCATGACGCTGCAGGAGAAGATCGGCCAGCTGCGCCTGCGCAGCGTGGACGCGGGCCCCAACGTGGACAAAGAGGCCCTGCTGCAGGAAATCCGCTCGGGCCAGGTCGGCGCCATCTTCAACACCGTGACCCGCCCGGGCATGCGCGTGCTGCAGGACGCGGCCATGCAGAGCCGCCTGAAGGTGCCGCTGTTCTTCGCGTATGACGTGATCCACGGACACCGCACGGTGTTCCCCATCGGACTGGGGCTGGCGTCCAGCTTCGACATGGACGCGATCGCGCGCAGCGGCCGCATCTCGGCCATCGAGGCCAACGCCGACGGGCTGAACATGACGTTCGCGCCCATGGTGGACATCTCGCGCGACCCGCGCTGGGGCCGCAATTCCGAGGGCTATGGCGAGGACACCTACCTGACCTCGCGCATCGGCGCGACGCTGGTCAAGGCGCTGCAGGGGGACGATCCTTCGCAGCCCGGCACCATCATGGCCGCGGTGAAGCACTTCGCGATGTATGGCGCCATCGAAGGCGCGCGCGACTACAACACCGTGGACATGAGCCCGCAGCGCATGTACCAGGACTACCTGCCGCCCTACAAGGCCGCCATCGATGCCGGCGCGGCCGGCGTGATGGTGGCGCTGAACGCCGTCAACGGCGTGCCCGCCACTGCCGATCCGTGGCTGTTGCAGGAGCTGCTGCGCAAGCAATGGGGCTTCAAGGGCATCACCGTCAGCGATCACGGCGCCATTCTCGAACTGATCCGGCACGGCGTGGCGGCCGACGGCCGCGATGCGGCGCGACTGGCGATCAAGGCGGGCACCGACCTGAGCATGAACGACAAGGTCTATGGCAAGGACCTCGAGCCGCTCGTCGAAAGCGGCGAGGTCTCCATGGCCGAGATCGACGAGGCCGTCCGCCACGTGTTGCGCGTGAAGTATGACCTGGGCCTGTTCCGCGACGCCTATCGCCACATCGGACGGGCCGAGGACGATCCCGCGGACACCGAGGCCGAGAGCCGCCTGCACCGCGCCGACGCGCGCGAGGTGGCGCGCCGCAGCCTGGTGCTGCTGAAGAACGAGGGCGACACGCTGCCGCTGAAGAAGCAGGGCACCATCGCCGTGATCGGCCCGCTTGCCAAGAGCCAGCGCGACGTCATGGGCAACTGGTCGGCGGCCGGCAAGGCGCGCCAGGCCGTGTCGGTGTACCAGGGCCTGGCCGAGGCCACCGCGGGCCGGGCGACCCTGCTCTACGCGAAGGGCGCCAACGTCATCGACGACGCCGAGGTCGTGACCTATCTGAACGAGTTCGAGAAGGACGTCGAGGTGGATTCGCGTACCGCGGAGGCCATGATCGCCGAGGCCGTGCAGGCCGCGCGCAAGGCCGACGTGGTGTTGGCCGTGGTGGGCGAATCGCAGGGCATGGCCCACGAAGCCTCCAGCCGTACCGACATCGTCATTCCCGAAAGCCAGCGCCGCCTGCTGCATGCGCTGAAGGCCACCGGCAAGCCGCTGGTGATCGTGCTGATGAACGGGCGCCCGCTGGCGCTGGAATGGGAGCATGCCAATGCCGATGCCATGCTGGAGACCTGGTTCGCCGGCACCGAGGGCGGCCATGCCATCGCGGACGTGCTGTTCGGCGACTACAACCCTTCCGGCAAGCTGCCCATGACTTTCCCGCGCGTGGTGGGGCAGGTGCCGCTGTACTACAACCATCTCAACACGGGCCGCCCCTTCGATCCCGAGAATCCCAACAAGTACACGTCGCGCTATTTCGACCATGAGAACGGCCCGCTCTATCCGTTCGGCTATGGGCTGAGCTACACCACGTTCGACGTGTCGGACGTGAAGCTGTCGCGCGCCGAGATGGCCCGCGGAGGCCAGTTGACCGCCAGCGCCACCATCCGCAACACGGGACGCCGCGACGGCGAGACCGTGGTGCAGTTGTACGTGCAGGACCCGGTGGCGTCGATCAGCCGCCCCGTCAGGGAATTGAAGGGCTTTTCCAAGATATTCCTGAAGGCGGGCGAGTCGCGCGAAGTCAGCTTCGAGATCGGCGACGAACAGCTGGGTTTCTACAACGCGCAGGGCCGTTTCAACGTCGAGCCCGGCAAGTTCAACGTGTTCCTGGGGCTCGATTCGCGAGCCGCCCAGTCCGCCAGTTTCACGCTGCATTAGCCTAAGGCGCTGCCTTAGCCTGGCTCCTGAAGTTCCTGATAACGCCGGCCCGCGCTTCCTTGGCAGAATGCCCGCATCGGGCACGCGTCGTGGCCGCAAGCCCCGGCCCGCCGCGCCATGCAGGCGCGGCGCGCGCCGCGGCCTTTACCAGGAGAACAGCATGAAGATCCCGTTTCAGGCCTGGGTAGGCGCCACGTGTGCCGGCGGCTGGCTGGCGGCAGCGTCCCTCGGCTTCGCAACGCTGGCGCTGGCCGAAACCCGGCCACGGGCCGCTGCCGATATCCCGCGCGAGGCCGTCTACGCCCTGACGCCCGCGCAGCAGTATGGCCTGGCGCTGGAAGCGCAGACGGAGCAGGACCATGCCGCCCTGCTGTATTGGCTGCGCGCATCGGCAAGCGCCGGCCACCTGCCCGCGCAGGAACTGCTGGGGGTGGTCCTGTTGGGCGGGCCCGTACTGTATGGCGACGGTATGTCGGCCGATCCTTGCGAGGCGCGCCATTGGCTGGGCCAGGCCGCGCTGAACGGCAGCGTGGCCAGCATGCCGCGCGCGCTGGTGGGCCGGCCGCACGGCCAAGCGCCGGGCGCCTGCCGCTGAACAAGGGATCGAAGCGAATGGATCTCGCAGTAATGACCTCGCACCTGCCCGCGGGCGCGTGGGGCTTCATCGCCATGGTGTTCGTGCTGGCCGGCATCGTGAAAGGCGTGGTCGGGCTGGGACTGCCCACTATCTCGATGGCGCTGCTGGCGTTGGCCATGCCGCCCGCGCAGGCCGCGGCCCTGCTGATCGTGCCCTCGTTCGTCACCAACGTCTGGCAGGGCCGGCCGTTCGTCGCGCTGGGGCCGCTGTTGCGCCGCATCGGCGGCATGCAGGTCGGCGTGTGCGTGGGCACGGTGGGAGGCGCCTTGCTGCTGGGCGCGCCCGCTGGCGATTGGGCGACCGCTGCGCTGGGCGTGGCGCTGGTGGCCTATGCGCTGTGGGGCCTGTTCGGCAAGGCGCCGCGCGTCGATCCGAACGCCGAGCCGTGGCTGGGTCCGCTGGTGGGCATCGTCACGGGGGCCGTCACCGCGGCCACCGGCGTGTTCGTGGTGCCCGCCGTGCCCTATCTGCAGGCGCTGGGCCTGGGTAAGGACGGATTGATACAGGCCATGGGCGTGTCTTTCACGGTGTCCACCCTGGCGCTGGCCGCGGGGCTGTGGCTGACCGGCGACTACGCGTCGGGCGCGGCCGGCGCTTCGCTGCTGATGCTGGCGCCGGCGCTGGCTGGCATGTGGGCCGGCACGCGTCTGCGCCAGGCGCTGTCGCCGCCGGTGTTCAAACTGTGGTTCATGATCAGCCTCATCGTGCTGGGGCTGTACCAGATCCTCGAGGCGGGCGTGTGGGCGTTCTAGCCGCGCCGCGAGCGGTCCCTCGGGGCCCTGGTCCTGAACGTGATGGACCAGCGCAGCTCTCGCGTCGGTTCGACGCTGTGCTGCCAGTTCCAGCGCGCCTCGGCCTCGAGGCGGTAGATCGATCTCGGCGCGACCTCCAGCCGCATCATTCTGTTTCGTAGTCCGGGGTCGTAGGGATAGGGGCGGAATCGCAGCGTCGCGGCGCCGCCCAGCGACACGCCCACGATCATTTCGAAATCGGGCACGTCGCGATGCCAGCCCAGCGGCGTGCCCGGCGCGTATTCGGCCACCAGGGCATGCTGCAGTCTCTCCGGCGGCGTCCCCAGCCACGCCGCCACGCGGGCGCGCAAGGGTTCCAGTCGTGTATCGAGCTCCGCCGCCGGCAGCAGCCGGTTGGCGTCGAAGTCATAAGACCCGCCAAAGCTGGCCACCCGCCGGCGCGCCAGGTATCCCTTGTAGCGCGCCGCGCGCAGCGGCAGGGTGGCGATGATCTCCAGCAGCTCGCTTTCCTCGGCCGCGGACAGGAACCCGGGCTGGTAGACCAGGCCCGGTATCGAGGCATCGAACGGCCCCTCTTCGAACAGGCTGCCTTGTATCGTCGTCATCGCAGGTTCCGGCTGCTGGTGGCGCAGGCCGTGGGTCCAATGTAACGCGTCGCGCCGGTGTGGCTGGCGGTAGAGAGTGTGCGGTACCGGAAGTCTGTGTTGTGATTGGGGATGGGCCGCGGCAACTGGCGCCGGACTGCGCCGCGCCCCGACGGTATTTCTTCAAGCAGCGGCACGGCAAGCATTCAACTTCAACGAACGGGTGAAAATATGGATATCGGCTTCATAGGCTTGGGCGCGATGGGCTCCGCCATGGCAAGAAACCTGGCGGCCGCGGGCCACCTCGTACAGGCCTGGAACCGGTCGGGCGGTTCGGTCGAGGGCGTCACCATGCTGGGTTCGGCTTCCGAGGCTTTCGACGCGGACGTGGTCTTCACGATGCTGTCGGACGATGCGGCGATACGCAGCGTGATCCTGGATCCGGATCTGCTGGGCGCGGCGCGCCCCGGCCTGGTCCATGTCGTCTCTTCGACCATCTCGGTCGCGTTCGCGCAAGAACTGGCCGCCGCCCACGAGCAGGCCAACGTCGGCTTCGTGTCGGCGCCGGTGCTGGGACGGCCGGACGTTGCCGCGCAGGCCAAGCTCAACGTACTGGTGGGAGGCGCGCCGGCGGCGATCGAACGCGTGCGGCCGGCGCTCGAGGCAGTCAGCGGGCGCATCTGGCCGATGGGCGACGAAGCCCCCGCGGCGAACGCGGCGAAGATCGCCGTCAACATGATGATCGCCATGGCCATCGAGGCCATGGCCGAGGCCGTGGTGCTGACCGAGGCCAACGGCGTGTCTCGGGACAGCTTCTTCGAACTGATCCTGGGCACCTTGTTCGGCAGCCGTCCCTACCAGACCTACTCGGCGAATATCGCCTCGGAAAACCATGAGCCCGGATTCAAGGCCACGCTGGGCCTGAAGGACCTGCGCCTGGCGAAGGAAGCGGCGGGCGCGGCCAGCGGCGCGCTGCCGATGCTGGCGGCTGTGCACTCGCGCATGAGCGAAGCGGTGGACGCCGGTTGGGGGGAACTCGACTGGTCGGCGATGGCGAAACTTACCATCGACAACGCAAAGGCGCGCTGAGCAGCGGGGCATCCAGGCGTTTTCAACTGGGGACAGTTCACGCCTGGCCGACGAAAACCGGTACAGTCGGACGCTGAAAGACCTGCCCCATCCAACTCGACGTGGAAGATCAGCATGTACTTCATTGGCTATCACGGCACCAGCGAGGCTTCGGCCGTAAACATACTTACCGTAGGGATCCAGGAGAAGTTCCTTCCACCCACGGGGCAGATCGGCCGAGGCTTCTACGTGGCGAAAATGAACGGTACGCTGCCGCAGTGGGGCGCCGTAAACGCGACCGAACAAGCGCGCGGGCGCCAGCCATTCTACGTTCGCATGCTCAGCATGCTTACCGGCGAAGCGAGGAATCCGCTGCTCGAAAGCGGCGCCAAGCGGGCAATCCTGAAGATCTACTCCACGCGTCCGCTGCAGCGCTGCAAGTGGAACATCATGAACCAGGGCGACCTGTCGTTCATCAAGGCCGCGCTCTACAACAACGGCGGCCCCGGACTGGACCCGGCGGCGGATGCGCAGTGGCTGCAGATGGTCGTGCCGCCGGAAGAGCTTCCGTATCTGCGTGCGAGGCGGGATGATGGCCGTTTCGAGATGCCGCAGAACTGGCGCTCGAAGGAAGCGCGCGTTTAAGGCCGTTGGACCTACCAAAGCAAAAAGCCGCTGCTGCCCCTCGGGCAGCAGCGGCTTTTTGATGTGGCAGTGCCGCTACGGGTGAGTGTCGCGCCGCAAAGCGGCGGCGCGCCTTGCCTGATCCGCCCAGGTCAGCATGGTGGACAGCGCATACGGCTTGCGCATGACGAATACATCGTCCGGGACCTTTTCAAGGTCGGCCGAAAAATGCTCCGCCGTCAAAGCAAAGGACACAAGGGGCCAACGCTGGTTGGACGCCCACGCCAGCATGTAGCCGTCCAGGGTGCCGGCGACGGTAGCGTCGCAGATGATTGCGCATACATCGCCACGGGTTTCCAAAGCCACGATAGCTTCGTCCGTGTCCGCCACGGGTAACGCCTGGATGCCCTGGCGTTTGAGCGCGTCGGACAGCAACGTGCGGATCAGAGGGTGCGGTTCCGCGACGACCAAGGCTGAGGGAAATTCGGACATCGCCTTTCTCCGGTTGCCAAGGGAAATTCATGAGAACAGAACCGCAACGGGAATAGCAAGGCCAGTGACCGATGCTTACGTAACCGCCAAATCAGGGCGGGGTCGAGAAATGTCGTTCGTCGAAGACGACCTCAGGTACGCCATACGGCGGGCCTGCCCACCCGCGCGGGTCTCCCACCAAACGGATGGCACAGATCGTCCTAGTGCCCACATCCGTACAGCGCCAGGGCCCCGACTCGGTCCAGAACTCCTTTCCGATATAGAAGTCGCGGTGATTCAGAACACTGACTTCGCGCGACGGGAAGCGCGCGACGTGCGTGCCTTGCTCCTGGCTCTCCAATTGCTCCAGCTCGGCCTGTGCGGATGCCACCTTCTCCTGCGCTTCAGCCAGCCGCATTCGATATTCCGCCATCAGATCCAGACTCTTGTGCTCGGCCAACAACAGGCGCGTCTCTGCCAGCGGCTGCTCGCCCGCCAGTATGCGCTGGAAGACAGCAATGGCCCGCGCGTTGCCCCCTATGATGGATTGCAGTTGCTTGCGTCGCCTTGGCAAATCCGCTGACGACTTCATGGGTTCGTGCATATCGGTTCGTCGAACTTACAGGCGCGTGGCGGCCTGCCGCCGGGCACAACGGATCGGCGGTGCGAGGGTCACGCATGGCCCCGCTATTCTGGCCGCTGCGACAGTAGCGGGATACTCCGACCGATGCTTTGCAACCTGTTCCGTAGTCTTACGATTCAGCACCCTGTCTGTTTGTCGGCGTGGCTCGGTCGCCGGCGTCCGGTCGCTCATACCTGGATTTCCAGGCGCACCGGGCGCATGCGAAGGCCTCCTTCGTCATCCCCAACGAAGGGCGCGCGCACGGCTCGCCGCCAATGCGAAACGCCTTCCGGCAAGGGAAGGCGTTCTGACGTAAGCGCTCGATTTATCTGTGGTGCCCGAGGCCGGAATCGAACCGGCACGCCTTGCGGCGGGGGATTTTGAGTCCCCTGCGTCTACCAATTTCACCACTCGGGCAGCGTCGGCAAGGGGTGCCGAGGCGCGCGCCGCCGGGATGCCGATGCGTCGGCGGGCGGTGCGAAGCCAGTGATTATATGCCGACTTTGCGCCGCTGTCCCGCGCCAGCGGGCATGCCGGGAGAGCGAACGAGCGGGGACGCCGCCATCTCGCCTCTTGAAAAACCCCACGCCCGACCCCACAACACTGGGCACGTCGTCCGAAGCGTCACGCCAGGGCGACACCGCAGCGCAACAAATTTCCCAAATCCGACATCTACATTCCGGACCGCCATGAGCCAATCCGCCGCCTCTTCCGCACCCGAAACCCTGGGTTTCCAGGCCGAAGTGAAGCAATTGCTGCACTTGATGATCCACTCGCTGTACAGCAACAAGGAAATCTTCCTGCGTGAGCTGGTGTCCAACGCGTCGGACGCCTGCGACAAGCTGCGCTTCGAGGCCATCGACCAGCCCGAACTGTTCGAGGGCGACAGCGAACTCGGCATCCGCGTCGACTACGACAAGGCCGCGCGCACCATCACCATCTCGGACAACGGCATCGGCCTGTCGCGCGACGAGGCCATCGCCAACCTGGGCACCATCGCCCGCTCCGGCACCCGCGAGTTCTTCAGCCAGCTTACCGGCGACAAGCAGAAAGACGCGCAGCTGATCGGCCAGTTCGGCGTCGGCTTCTATTCGTCGTTCATCGTGGCCGACAAGGTCACGGTGGTCAGCCGCCGCGCGGGCTCCACGCAGGCGATCCGCTGGGAGTCCGATGGCCAGGGCGAGTTCACCATCGCCGAGGCCGAGCGCGCCAGCCGCGGCACCGACGTCACGCTGCACCTGCGCGCCGATGAGGACGACCTGCTGAACGGCTGGAAGCTGCGCGAGATCCTGCGCCGCTACTCCGACCACATCTCGCTGCCCATCCGCATGGCGAAGGAACAGTGGGACGCCGAGAAGAACGAGCAGGCCAAGACCGAAGAGCTGGAAACCGTCAACAAGGCCAATGCCCTGTGGACGCGCAGCAAGAGCGAGATCGACGACGAGCAGTACCGCGAGTTCTACAAGACCGTCTCGCACGACTACGACGATCCGCTGGCCTGGACGCACAACCGCGTCGAGGGTCGCAGCGAGTACACGCAGCTGCTGTACGTGCCCAAGCACGCGCCGTTCGACCTGTGGGACCGCGACGCGCGCCGCGGCGTGAAGCTGTACGTGAAGCGCGTTTTCATCATGGATGACGCCGAGCAACTGCTGCCCTCGTACCTGCGCTTCGTGCGCGGCGTGATCGACTCGGCCGACCTGCCGCTGAACGTGTCGCGCGAGATCCTGCAGGAAAGCCGCGACGTGCGCGCGATCCGCGAGGGCTCGGCCAAGCGCATCCTGTCGCTGCTGGAAGACCTGGCCGAGAACAAGCCCGAGGACTACGCGGCGTTCTGGAGCGAGTTCGGCCAGGTGCTGAAGGAAGGCGCGGGCGAGGACACGGCCAACCAGGAACGCATCGCCAAGCTGATGCGCTTCGCGTCCACGCACGGCGGCGATGCCGCGCAGACGGTGTCCTTCGCCGACTACGTGTCGCGCATGAAGGAAGGCCAGGACAAGATCTACTACGTGACGGCCGATTCGTATTCCGCCGCCAGCAGCAGCCCGCATCTGGAAATCTTCCGCAAGAAGGGCATCGAGGTGCTGCTGCTGTCCGATCGCGTCGACGAATGGATGCTGTCGTACCTCCGCGAGTTCGACGGCAAGTCGCTGGTCTCGGTGGCCAAGGGCGGCCTCGACCTGGCCGACCTGGCCGACGAGGAAGAAAAGAAGCGCCAGACCGAAGTGGCCGAAGATTTCAAGCCGCTGGTCGAGCGCCTGCAGCAGACCCTGGCCGATCAGGTGAAGGAAGTGCGCGTGACCCTGCGCCTGGTCGATTCGCCGGCGTGCGTGGTGGTGGGCCAGAACGAACTCAGCCCGCACCTGCTGCGCATGCTGAAGGCGGCCGGCCAGGAAGCGCCCGACGTCAAGCCCGTGCTCGAGATCAATCCCGAACACGCGCTGGTCGGCCGCATCCGCAGCGCGTCCGACGAAGAGTTCGCCGATTGGGCGCATCTGCTGCTGGACCAGGCCATGCTGGCCGAAGGCGCGCAAATCGCCGATCCGGCGGCTTTCGTCAAGCGCATGAATGCATTGCTGCTGAAGGGCTGATCGGCGTTATCGAGGGCGGGGCATGGGTTCCTGCTGCGCCCAGCCGCTCCTGTGGGGTGGCTGGGTTTTTTTCTTTTTGTCGGCAAAGCTGACCAAAGAGGCGGAGGCAGACGCCTGTCCGCCGGCTTGAGTCCAGCCGCACGCCATGGCTGGCTGCTAGAGCCTCTGTTTGCCGTGACAAGAACGCCCCCGGTGACAAGCGACTCCGGCCGCGACCCTTTTAGACTTTCTTCATGAAGGATGCGACACGCTGCTCCTGGCAGGGTTGGTTTCCGTGCGCCTTCTCACCATGAAACTATGCCACCTGGTGGCAGGGAAAGGCGCTATGATCAGAGTCTTCAAGACCCGGTATTTTCAGCGGTGGATGCGCAAGACGGAACTGACCGATGTCATTCTGTGCAACGCCGTCACTGAAATGGCCGCAGGGTTGATCGACGCGGATCTCGGAAGCGGCGTGGTCAAGAAGCGTGTTGGACTGGGTGGGCGCGGCAAGCGTGGCGGCGCTCGCACGCTGGTCGCCACAAACAAGGAAAGCCGCTGGATCTTCGTATTCGGATTCGAGAACAACGACCGCGACAGTATCCACGACGAGGAACTACAGGCCTTGCAAGATTACGCTGCCGACTGGCTCAAGCGCACGGCCATGCAGCTGGACAACGCTGTTGCCGACGGCGCTCTGCTGGAGATTACCGATGACTGCAAAAGCTAGACCCAAGAGCCGCATCATGGAAGCGGTGCATGAAGGTGCCCTCGATCTGCATCGATTGGGCTTCATAGACAAGCGCAAGATGCAGAAGTACGAGGCTTTGTGCCTGGAGCCGGTCCAGGATTATGACGCCGCCAAGGTGAAGGCCTTGCGTGAGCGCCTGCAGCTGAGCCAAGCCGTGTTGGCGTCCGTACTCAATACCAGCCCGTCCACCGTCCGCAAATGGGAAACTGGTGACAAGCGGCCCAGCGGCCCCTCGCAGCGCCTGCTCGACATTATCGAACGCAAGGGGCTCGAGGCAGTTCTCTGACCTGATCCAGGTCAGAGAACCCCTCGCGAACCATCAAGCCTCGATACGCTCCACCTTGCCCACCAGCAGGATGTACGACAGCGCGCCCAGCAGCGCCAGCGTGGACACGTACACGATGGCGGGCGCGAAGTTGTCCTTGGACACCAGCAGTCCGATCACGATGGGAGTGCAGATGGACGACAGGTTGCCCACGAAGTTGAACACGCCGCCCGTCAGACCCAGCAGCCGCTCGGGCGCCAGCGTGGACACCAGCGACCACGTGATCGACGCCAGGCCGTTGCCGAAGAACGCCACCGCCAGGAAGAAGATCACCCACGAGGTGGAATCGGTGTAGTTGGCGCCGATCATGCTGGTGGAGATGAGCAGGCCCAGGATGATGGGCAGCTTGCGGGCCACACCCAGGCTGGCGCCGCGCCGGACCAGGAAGTCGGACACCACGCCGGAGCACAGCACGCCGATGAACGCGGCCAGGAAGGGCACGGAGGCCAGGAAGCCCGACTTGATGAAGTCCATGCCGCGGTACTTCACCAGATAGGTGGGGAACCAGGTCAGGAAGAACCACAGCGTGGAGGTCAGGCAGAACTGGCCCAGGTACACCCCCCACAGCTTGCGCTTGGACATCACCAGGCCCAGGTCGCTCCAGCTGAAGGGCTCCTTCTTCTTCTCGGCCACGCGCTGGTTCAGGTCGATGACGCCGCCGCCCTGCTGGATCAGGTCGAGTTCGGCCTGGTTCGCGCCCTTGAACTGGCGCGGCTCGCGGTACACCAGGTACCAGACCACGCCCCACACGATGCCGATCAGGCCCGTGCTGACGAACACCATGTGCCAGCCGTACGCGTGCTGCAGCCAGGCCAGCACCGGCGTGAGAAAGGCCAGGCCCACGAACTGGCCCGAGGTGTAGAAGGCGATGGCGGAGGCGCGTTCCTTCTCGGGAAACCATGCGGTGACGACGCGGTTGTTGATCGGGTACGCCGGGGCTTCCAGCGCGCCGACGGCCAGGCGCAGCACGAACAGCGCGATGAAGCTGGTGGCGAAGCCCATGACGAAGGTGGCGGCCGACCACAGGATCAGCGCCAGCGCGTACAGCACGCGCGGCGCGACGCGGTCGACCAGCCAGCCGCCGGGAATCTGCATGGCGGCGTAGGTCCAGCCGAAGGCCGACAGGATCAGGCCTTCGTGCACCGTGTCCAGGCCCAGTTCATCGCGCAGCGCGGGCGCGGCGATGGACAGGTTGCTGCGGTCCAGATAGTTGATGACCACGGTGATAAACAGCATCACCATGATGATGTAGCGGCTGCGCGTCGGCTGTTGCGCGGCTGCGCCGACGTGCGTGGAAGCGGACGTGGACACGGGTGTCTCCTCGAAAGCGCGGTTTGATTATTTGCTTACCACTCGGCGAAGCTGCCGTCGGCGTGGCGCCAGATGGGATTGCGCCAACGGTGGCCCGTCGTGGCGCGTTCCTTCACGTACTCTTCGTTCACCTCGATGCCCAGGCCGGGCCCTTGCGGAATGGTGACCATGCCGTCGCGGTAGGCAAAGGCATCGCGGTTCACGACGTAGTCGAGCAGGTCGTTGGCCGCGTTGTAGTGAATGCCCAGGCTCTGCTCCTGGATGAAGGCGTTGTAGCAGCCGGCGTCGATCTGCAGGCAGGTGGCCAGCGCGATCGGACCCAGCGGACAATGCAGCGCAAGGGCCACGTCGTACGCTTCCGCCATGGCGGCGATCTTGCGCGTCTCGGTGATGCCGCCCGCATGCGAAGGATCGGGCTGGATGATGTCGACGTAGCCTTCCGACAGGATGCGCTTGAAGTCCCAGCGCGAGTACAGCCGCTCGCCCAGTGCGATGGGCGTGGAGCTCAGCGGCGCCAGTTCCTTCAGGGCCTCGTAGTGTTCGCTCAGCACGGGCTCCTCGATGAACATGAGCTTGTACGGCTCGAGTTCCTTGATCAGCACCTTGGCCATGGGCTTGTGCACGCGGCCGTGGAAGTCCACGCCGATGCCCACGTTCGGGCCCACCGCATCGCGCACCGCCGCCACGTTGGCCAGGCACTTCTCGACCTTGTCGTGCGTGTCGATGTACTGCAGTTCTTCGGTGCCGTTCATCTTGACGGCGGTGAAGCCGCGCTCGACGGCGCCCTTGGCCGCGGCGGCGGTATCGGCCGGGCGGTCGCCGCCGATCCACGAGTACACGCGGATGCGGTCGCGCACGTTGCCGCCCAGCAGCTGCGACACCGGCACGCCCAGGTCCTTGCCCTTGATGTCCCACAGCGCCTGGTCGATGCCGGCCAGCGCGCTCATGTGGATGGCGCCGCCGCGGTAGAAGCCGCCGCGGTACAGCACGGTCCAGTGGTCCTCGATGTTGCGCGGGTCCTTGCCGACCAGGTAGTCGGCCAGTTCCTCGACCGCGGCGGCCACGGAATGCGCACGGCCTTCGACCACGGGTTCGCCCCAGCCCACGATGCCCGCGTCGGTCTCGATCTTCAGGAAGCACCACCGCGGCGGCACGATGTAGGTGGTGAGTTTGGTGATCTTCATGCTTGGGTCTCCTGACTGGAAAGCGCCTGCTGCCATGCGGCTACGAAAGACTCGGCGCGCTGGGCGACGTCGGCGGCGGTGTAGCCGGGTTTGTAGAGGGCCGAGCCCAGGCCGAAGCCGCTGGCTCCGGCCTGCACATAGGGGGCCATGGTTTCGGGGGTGATGCCGCCCACGGGAATCAGCCCGACGGGCTTGCGCAGCACGGCGCGCCAGGCTTTCACCACGGCGGGGCCGAGCTGCTCGGCGGGAAACAGCTTCAGCGCGTCGGCCCCAGCGGCCAGCGCGGCATAGGCTTCGGTGGGCGTGGCCACGCCGGGCGTGCAGGCCATGCCGGCGTTCTTGGCCGCGCCGATCACCGCCGGGTCGCTGTGCGGCATGACGATGAGCTCGCCGCCGGCGTCACGGATCTTCGTGCAATCGTCGGGATCCAGCACCGTGCCGGCGCCGATCACGCAATCGATGGCCAGCGCCTCGCGCATCAGGCGGATGCTCTGCAGCGGTTCGGGGGAATTCAGCGGCACCTCGATCACGCGAAAGCCCGCGTCGTACAGGGCCTGGCCGACCTCGACGGATTCTTCGGGCCGCATGCCGCGCAGGATGGCGACGAGCCCGCAGTGGGCCATGGCGGTTTGCAGGGCGGAATGCATCATGGGCGCTCCTTCAGGATTGGGTTGAGACCAGGCCGGCCGCCAGCGCCACGCGCCACAGGCCGCGCTCGGTCGCGTGTTCCGCGACTTCGGGCGAGCCCAGGCCGTAATGCTGCGCGGCCAGGCCATAGCGCCGGCACAGCGACGCCTCGCCGCAGAACACGATGCGCGACGGCTCGCCGCGCGTACGCACCAGGTCCGCCAGGGCAGCGATCTCGTGGCCGATCAGGAGGCCCGACAGGTATTCGGCCTGGGCGTGTCCAGGCAGTGCGCCCGTGAGGCCCAGCGTGCGGGTGCTGAAGATGGTGGAGAGCACGCCGGCCCGGCCCGCCTCGCTGCCGGCAACTTTCATGCCGTGCTCGAAGGCCGTCATGTCGGGGGCCGGGGTTTCGCTCATGGTGCGGCCCAGAATGGTGTGGCCGCGCAGCGCGGCATATACCTCGCCGGTCATGAAAGTGTCGAAGTGGGTGACGCCGCCTTGGCGCACGGTGACCCACTTGGAATGCGTGCCGGGCAGTCCGACGAGCACGTCGCCGGCGTCGTCTCGGCCGAGGGCGCCGAACACCTGGGTCTCTTCGCCGCGCATCACGTTGGGCAGGCCCTGGCGCTGGATCAGGCCGGGCACCAGGTGCACCGGTTGTCCGCCGGGGCGGTCGATGACGGTAAGCGCGGAACCGATCTGGTCCAGCTGCACAGGCACGTCGAGATAGGCGGCTTCCTTCCAGCCCTGCGCGCTGCCGACCATGCCGCTGGCGATGACCGGCGTGCCGGGCTCGGCGCGCAGCCAGTCGCCGCAAGCCTGCTCGAACGCCAGTTCGAACCCGGAAGAGGTCACCGCGGGCGCCGCGCCCACCGAAACCGATTGCGGCAGCCGCATGATGCCCCAGGGCAGATGGCGGGTGTCCAGGATCGCGCCGTTGTCGCCGAGGCGATAGGCCCGCAGGGAGGACGTGCCCCAGTCCAGCGCGATCAGGCGCGCGCGTCCGGGAAGGGCGGAATTCATGAGTCGTCTCGTTTATGCGGCCAGGCGCTGCCAGATCCGCGGTGTAGTTCTGGGTACGGCGCTGCGGCGCCGTGTCCGTTCCGGCCGAATTCTAGAGGAGTCATGGAAAAATCTCAAAAATAGGAATTAAATCCCATATATAGGGATGATATGATGCGTGGCGCGCGTCGAGCGCGGAGGATCCATGGCACGTTCTTCATTTCCCCCCGACGGCGAGGCCGCCGCGCCCACCGGTACGCAAACGCTGTTCCGCGGCCTGGCCGTCATCCAGGCGGTGGCCGAGGGCGCCCGCAACCTGAAGGTGTTGTCCGCGCGCGTGGGCGCCGCCCGCAGCACCACGCACCGGCTGGCCAGTTGCCTGGTGCAGGAGCGCTATCTGCGCGTGATGCCCGGCGTGGGCTACGTGTTGGGCCCGCGGCTCATCGAGCTGGGCTTCCAGGCTCGCGAAGCGATACCGCTGGCCACGCTGGCGCGCCCCTATCTCGACCGCCTCGCGCATGACACCGGAGACACCATTCATCTGGCGGTCCGCGACAATGACGAAGTGCTCTACCTGGAAAAAATTCCCGGCAAGAAAGGCCTGGAGATGCGATCCCGCGTCGGCCACCGCATGCCCATGACGGCGACAGGCGTCGGCAAGGCCCTGCTGCTGGACGCCGACGAGGCCCAGTGGCGGGCGCTGTACGACATCGGCGCGCCGGTGTCGGGCAATGCACCCGGAGCCAGGCAGGGATGGGATGCCTTCAGGGCACGCATGGCTGAATACGCGGTCGCGGGCCATGCCTTCGATCTGGAAGACAATGAGCCCTCCATCCGCTGCGTCGCCGCGCCCGTGCGCGACATGACGGGCGGCATCGTGGCGGCGATCAGCGTGTCCAGCACGGTGCCGTACCTGTCACTGGAGCGCATGTGGGAACTGGCACCGCAGGTCCGCCAGGCGGCGGCCGGCATTTCGGCGGAATTGGGTTTCGGCCTGCGTTGACGGCGCTACCGCGGTCCTACTCGAAGCGAGGGTATCGATGAAAGAGTTGAGGGCATTACGCCGAGCGGCCGCGCTGCTGCTGGCGCTGGCATGCGGGCCGGCGCCGGCGGCGCAGGTGCTGCATACCGAACGATCGGAATACGCGCCGGTGGTGGTCTACGACACCGGCGACGGGCAGCGCTGCCTGTCGTTCGGCCAGGCCGATACCGACGCCCGGCAGACCTGCATCTACGTCGACGGCTCGCCGCGCATGCCGTTCACCTACACGCGCATGATGATGTCCACCCTGCTGGTGCAGCCCGAGCCGTCGCGCATACTGATCATCGGCCTCGGCGGCGGCACGCTGCCCAAGGCGCTGGGCGAGGTGCTGCCCGCGGCCGAGATCGACGTGGTCGAGATCGACCCGGCGGTGGATCGCGTGGCCCGCGCGTGGTTCGGCTTTCGCGTGTCGGAACGCGTGAGGGTGCACCACGAGGACGGCCGCGCCTTCGTCGAACGGCGCGTGCGCGAAGGCGGGCGCTACGACCTGATCCTGATCGACGCCTTCGACGCCGACTACATTCCCCGCCACCTGACCACGCTCGAATTTCTGCAGCAGGTGCGCGCGCTGTTGTCGCCGCAGGGCGTGGCGGCGGCCAACACGTTCTCGAACAGCGATTTCTACGATCGCGAGTCGGCCACCTATGCCGGCGTGTTCGAATCCGCTTTCAACCTGCGCGCCAACAATCGCGTCATCATCGCCGTCAACGGCCCGCTGCCGGACGACGCGGCCCTGGCGCGCAACGAGGCGCGCTGGGCCAAGCCGCTGGAGCGCTATGGCGTGGATCTCGAGCGCGAACGCGAGCGGTTCCAGCGCGGGCTGACATTTCCGGAAGGCACCCAGGTTTTGCGCGACGGCGGCTGAAGACTGCAGTCTTCGGGCGCATCGCGCGCCAGGCGGCGCTCACGCCAGCGGCAGCGTCAGCACGCCTTGCGTGGCGGGGCGCATCATCAGCCTGCGGTACCAGGCCGATATGGCCGGCGTCGGCGGATGCTGCACGCCGGGCAGGCCCAGCCAACGGTGCGCGGCGCAGCCCAGCACGATGTCGGCCATGGTGAAGCGCGACCCCGTCACGTAGTCCTTGCCCTGCAGGGCGTCCTCGAGCACCATCGCGCGCTTGACGGACAGTTCGAAGGAAGCCTGGATGGCGGCGGCATCGCGCTGCGCCTCGGGCGTGCGCACCAGGCCCAGGAAGGCCCGCAGCATCGAGGGCTGCCATTCGGTGGCCTGCCAGTCCATCCAGCGGTCCGCGTCGGCACGGCCGACGTGGCCGGCGGGGCTGAGCGTGCCCTCGCCGTAGCGGGCCGACAGATAGCGCACGATGGCGTTGGACTCCCACAGCACGAAGCCGCCGTCGTCGATCACCGGAATCTGGCGGTTCGGATTCATGCGGAGGAATTCGGGGGTGTCCAGGCCGCCGTGGGCGCCGCCCGCCGCGGTAAGGATGTGCGGCAGCGCCAGCTCGCGCACGGTCCACAGCACTTTCTGCACATTCACGGAGCTCTGGCGGCCCCAGATCTTCAGCATGACGATCCTTCGGTCTGGTCAGTAGGGCGGCAAGGCGCGCCGCGGGAAACCGCTGTCGCGGCCGAACTTCGCCCACTTGAAGGCCGGCCCGGGGTCGGTCTTGCGGCCCGGCGCGATGTGTTCGTGGCCTCGCACGTGGGCGATGGGGTGGCGCACCCGCAGCACGCGGGCGAGCCGCGCTAGCGTAGCGTACTGCGCGTCGGTATAGGGCGTGGTGTCGGCGCCTTCGAGTTCGACGCCCACCGAGAAATCGTTGCAGCGTTCGCGCCCGAGGAAGCACGACGCGCCGGCATGCCAGGCGCGCGCGTCGGTGGAGGCGAACTGGATCACCGAGCCGTCGCGGCGGATGAAGAAGTGGGCCGAGACGCGCAGGCCGCGCAGGCGTTCCAGCCAGGGATGGGCGCCATGGTCGAGCCGGTTCAGGAAGAGGTCGGCGACGCACGGGCCTTCGAAGCGGCCCGGAGGCAGACTGATGTTGTGCAGCACCAGCAGCGACACCTGGGCGTCACGGGGGCGCGCGTCCACGTTGGGAGAAGGCAGCAGCGCGACGGAAGGTCCGGGCGCCAGCCAGCCATGCCGATCCAGGTGCAAGCGCATGAGCGACTCGGTTGTTGATCCAGCGGCCATTATGCCGGGGGGCAGGCAGGATGCAAAAAGCCCTGGGAGCAGGGCGCCTGCTGCTTGCCGATGGCGCTCAGGCGCCCGGGCCCAGTCTTGCGTGCTCCTGGCTGCACCATGAGCGGCCATCGATCTGTACGGCTTCGGAGCGCGGCAGATGGATGCCGCAATGGGCGCAACGGACCATGGTTTCGGCCGGCGTGGCCGGGCCACCCTTGCCGCGGACGGGCCGGTCGGCCGCCGGCTGCCGCCCCTTGTCGACGCGCGCCGCGGCGCGCGCATTGATGATGCGCCATGCGACCAGCACCACTAGCACGATGAGAACCCACAACAGCAGCTTGCTCACGTCAACCTCTATGCAATATCACTTCGAGCACGAACCGGCTGCCCGTATAGGCCAGGATCAGCAGGGCAAAGCCGGTAAGCGTCCAGCGCAGCGCCACGCGGCCGCGCCAGCCGCGGATGTGGCGACCCAGCAGCAGCACGCCGAAGGTCAGCCACGACAGCAGGGTGAAGACGGTCTTGTGGTCGAAAGGCAGCACCTGGCCCGTGAGGCTGAGCGAGGCCACCGATCCCAGGCACACCGCCATCGTCAACACCACGAAACCGATCCAGATGACGCGGAACAGCAGTTGTTCCTGCATCAGCAGCGGGGGCTGCACGTCGAGCACCCGGCCCACGAGGCCGCGCTCGCCGGGCGCGGCCTGGGGGCGATGCAGGTGCCGGTCGAGCAGCGCCATCAGCGTGGCCTGCAGGGCGGCGATGGTGATGAGCCCGTAGGCGGCCAGTGCCACCAGCAGGTGGGCGCGCAGCCAGTTGCTGTCGGCGTGCTGTACATACACGCCCTGCGGAAATACGGCGGCCAGCAGGGTGACCAGCATGCCGGCCGGCACCAGCAGCAGCTGCAGGCCGTCCAGGCGCACCAGCAGGCTTTCGAGCCAGAACACCACCAGGCCCAGCCAAACGGCCGCCGACAGCGCCAGCGCCCAGCCCACGAACAGCTGGCCCGAGCCCAGCATCGCCTGGTAGAGGCCGATGCCGTGCAGCACCAGCGCGGCCAGCAGCCACAGGCGAGCCGTGCGCCCTGCCTGCTCGACGCTGTCCGCGCCCTGCTGCAGCCGGCGGCCCAGCACGACACCCAGCGTCGCGTACGCCAGGGCCGCCCCGGCGTGAAATACAATGCCTGGTGACATAGAAACCGTCGTTTGGATGGAAGCACGCGGGCGCAGCCGCCCGCCGCAGCTTCGGTTCAGCCGGCTAGTGTAAGCGAAACGTCTCTCATGCTCGATAACCTTACCCAACGACTGTCGCGCGTCGTCAAGACGCTGCGCGGCGAAGCCCGCCTGACCGAGGCCAATACCCAGGAGATGCTGCGCGAAGTGCGCATGGCGCTGCTGGAGGCCGACGTGGCGCTGCCGGTGGTGCGCGACTTCGTCGCGCGCGTGCGGGAAAACGCGCTGGGCGAAGAGGTGGCCGCCAGCCTCAGCCCCGGCCAGGCCCTGGTGGGCGTCGTCCACAAGGAACTGACCAGCCTCATGGGCGGCGACCTGGGGCCGACCGCCGGCGAACTGTCGCTGGCCGTGCAGCCGCCGGCCGTCATCCTGATGGCGGGCCTGCAGGGCGCGGGCAAGACCACCACCACCGGCAAGCTGGCGCGCTGGCTGGCCGAGGGCCAGCACAGCCAGGCCGGCCGCAAGACCGGCCGCAAGAAAGTGCTGGTGGTCAGCGCCGACGTCTATCGTCCGGCCGCCATCGAGCAGCTGAAAACCGTGGCCGCGCAGGCGGGGGTCGATTTCCTGCCGTCCGACGCCAGCCAGAAGCCCGAGGACATCGCGCGCAACGCCGTTGAGCACGCGCGCCGCCATCACTACGACGTGCTCATCGTCGACACGGCCGGCCGCCTGGGCATCGACGAGGCCATGATGCGCGAGATCCGCGCGCTGCACGACCTGGTCAAGCCGGTCGAGACGCTGTTCGTGGTCGACGCCATGCAAGGGCAGGACGCGGTCAACACCGCGCGCGCCTTCGCCGACGCGCTGCCGCTGACCGGCGTGGTGCTGACCAAGCTGGACGGCGACGCGCGCGGCGGCGCCGCCCTGTCGGTGCGTCACGTCACCGGCAAGCCGCTGAAGTTCGTCGGCGTCTCGGAAAAGCTCGACGGCATCGAGCCCTTCCACCCCGAGCGGATGGCGCAGCGCGTGCTGGGCATGGGCGACATCGTGTCGCTGGTCGAGCAGGCGCAGAAGAACATCGACATCGCCGAGGCGCAGAAGCTGGCGGCCAAGATCAAGTCGGGCAACAAGTTCGACCTGAACGACTTCCGCGAGCAGATCGGCCAGGTGAAGAAGCTGGGCGACATGAACTCGCTGCTCGAGAAGCTGCCGGCTCAGTTCCAGCAGGCCGCGGGCCAGCTGCAAGGCGGCCAGGCCGAGAAGCAGATGCGCCGCACCGAAGGCATCCTCAATTCCATGACCCCGGGCGAGCGCGCCAAGCCCGAATTGATCAAGGCCTCGCGCAAGCGCCGCATCGCCGCGGGCGCCGGCGTGCCGGTGCAAGAGGTCAACCGCCTGCTGTCGCAGTTCGAGCAGATGCAGGGAATGATGAAGCAGATGAAGAAGGGCGGCATGGCCAAGATGATGCGGGCCATGGGCGGCATGAAGGGGCTGGGGCGCTTCGGGCGCTGATGCCGCGGACGCGGCGCGCCCGGGGGCGGCGCGTCTTGCGGCGCCCGGCCGGTGCAGCGCCGCATGCGCACGGGCTACTTGTGTTGTTCCACCGCGATGGGGCGTTGTTGCCCGGTTTGCGGCTCTTCCAACTCGGGCCATGATGCCGGCAGCCGCCAGTGTTCCTGCAGATCGCGGCGCCCGAAGTTGCCGCTGCGGCGCAGGCGGGCATGCAGGCTTTCCCAGAAGCCGCCCAGCACCTGGGCCGGTTTGGGCCTGCCGTGGAATTTGACGATGATCGCATTGGCCAGGCGTGCGCTCGCGCGTTTGTGGTCTTTGCGATCCAGGCGGCGGGTCGTCTTGTAGCTGATGATCTGTCCATCCGGAAAGGTCATCGTGCGGTCCAGCATGTTGCGGGCCCGCAGGCTGAAATAGATGAACTCCTGGTCGCCCTTCACGGTCTGCACGTAGTGTTCGCCGGCGCGGAACGCGTCGTATATCACTGACAGCGCGCCCCTGCGGATGCGCATCACCGACGAGTTGAACCCCTCGTTGCGCCAGTGCGGCACGATGACCAGGTCGGCGGGCGAGTTGAACGCGAACTCCAGCATGTCCCGCATGTCGCTGCGGATGACCAGGCTGACGTCCATGTACAGGAACTCGGGCGCCGGCATGCCGTGCTCGGCGAACAGGCGCAGCTTCTTGGTGGTCTGCCGCATGTCCGGGCGTTCGAGCTCGTGCCAGTCGTCCAGCACGTGCACCTGCACGGCCGGGGGCACGTTGCGGGGCCGGTCCGTCATGCAATGCAGCGTGAACGGAATGGGGCAATGCCGCCGCAGCATGTTGTACAGGCGATGGATGTCGAGGTCGTCGAACGCCTCGCCGGTACTGACGCACACGGCGTGTAGATGGTCGGGCAGCATGGATCCGGGATTGTCCTGCGGTGCAAAAAAGGGAAGGGGGCGCAGTGCTCAGCCGCCGCCCACCGCCACCACGATCTCGATCTGGTCGCCATCGGCCAGCGCCGTCTGCGCGTGCTGGCTTTTGGGAACGATCTCGCCGTTGCGCTCGACCGCCACGCGCTTGCCCGCGTAGCCCAGGGTTTCGAGCAGGCCGGTGACGGTGGTGGCCGGCGGCAGGGGGCGTCGGTCGCCGTTCAGGGTGATGTGCATTTCCATGATGATGATCCGTCAGCCGCCGTTGGCGGCGTAGGCGGCGGTAGCCTGGACCAGGTGCGCCAGGATGCCGGGTTCGTCGAAGGCATGGCCCGCATCGGGCACCAGGTGAAAGCGCGCCTGCGGCCAGGCGCGATGCAGCTCCCATGCGGTGCGCGCCGGCGTGCAGACGTCGTAGCGGCCCTGCACGATGGTGCCCGGGATGCCATGCAGCTTGTATGCGTCGCGCAGCAGCTGGCCGTCGACTTCCATGAATCCGCCGTGCACGAAATAGTGGTTCTCGATGCGGGCGAAGGCCTGCGCGGCGCGGTCGGCGGCGTGGCTTTGCTGATGCCGCGGGCTGGGCAGCAGTGTGATGGTGTTGTCTTCCCAGCGGCTCCAGGCCTTGGCGGCGCGCAGTTGCTCCTGCGGGTCGGGGCTGGTCAGGCGCCTGCGATAGGCGGCCACCATGTCGCCGCGCTCTTCGGGCGGAATGGGCGCGAGGTAGTCTTCCCAATGGTCGGGAAACAGCCAGGATGCGCCTTCCTGGTAGAACCACTGGATTTCGGCGCGCCGCAGGCCGAAGATGCCGCGCAACACCAGTTCGCTGACGCTTTCGGGATGGCGCTGCGCATAGGCCAGCCCCAGCGTCGACCCCCATGAGCCGCCGAATACCAGCCAGCGCTCGGCGCCCATCACTTCGGTACGCAGCCGTTCGATGTCGGATACGAGGTGCCAGGTGGTGTTGTTCTCGAGGCTGGCGTGGGGTTGCGACCGGCCGCAGCCGCGCTGGTCGAACAGCAGCACGTTGTAGCGGCGCGGATCGAACAACTGGCGATGTACCGGCGAGCAGCCGCTGCCCGGGCCGCCATGCAGGAACACGGCCGGCTTGCCCATGGGATTGCCGGCCATCTCCCAATAGACCTGGTGGCCGTCGCCGGTATCCAGCATGCCGTGGCGATACGGCTCGATCGGTGGATACAGCATGGTCAGGCGGCTCGCTTGAAAATGAGGTCCCATACGCCATGGCCCAGACGCAGGCCGCGCGTCTCGAACTTGGTCTGGGGACGATAGTCGGGGCGCGGCGCGTAGCCGTCCACCGTGTTGCGAAGCAGCGGCTCGGCGCCCAGGACCTCGAGCATCTGCACCGCGTAGTCTTCCCAGTCGGTGGCGCAATGCAGATAGCCGCCCGGCTTGATGCGGCTGGCCAGCAGCGCCACGAAGGGCGGCTGGATCAGGCGGCGCTTGTGGTGGCGCTTCTTCGGCCAGGGGTCGGGAAAATACACGTGCACGCCGTCCAGCGAGTCGGGGGCGATCATGTCGCGGACCACCTCGACGGCATCGTGCTGGATGATGCGCAGGTTGGCGATGGACGAGTCTTCGATGCGGCGCAGCAGCGAGCCCACGCCCGCGTTGAACACCTCGACGCCCAGGAAGTTGTCCCCCGGGCGGGCCAGGGCGATCTTCTCGGTGGTCTCGCCCATGCCGAAGCCGATCTCGAGGATGGTGGGGGCCGAGCGTCCGAAGGCGGCCGCGGGGTCGAGCGGTTTCGGGGCATAGGGCAGCGACCACTTGTCCAGCAGGCGTTCCAGTGCGTCGCGCTGGCCCTGCGTGATGTGGCCGCGGCGGTGCACGAAGCTGCGGATGTGCGTGGCGCCCGGGCTGTCGGGCGCATGGGCGGCGGGTTCGAGCGCAGCCTGGGTGGCCGGCGACAGCGGGGCGGCCGGGTCGTTCTGTTCGGGAATGCGGGTGTTCATGGCTGGGATTGTAGTGGGCGGCGACGCTCCGCGTCCTGCGGCGTGAGGATCGGCCGGCCGGCCGAGGCAGGGGCGTAATCCCATCCGGTGCGCCGATGTGGACATCGTCCTCCTGGAGTAGCATCGGCGCATGAATCTCGCCCGTATCGACCTCACCACGCTCGCGCTGTTCATCGCCGTGGCCCGGCACGGCAGCATCTCGGGGGGCGCGCGCCATTCCCATCTGGCGGTGGGCGCGGCCAGCCGACGTATATCCGATCTCGAGAACGCGCTGGGCACGCCGCTGCTGTTCCGCAATGCCAGCGGCGTGGCCCTGACCGACGCCGGCCAGGCCTGCCTGGCGCACGCCCGCCGCGTGCTGCAGGAAATCGAACAGATGGCCGGCACGCTGTCCGACTATGCGCAAGGCGTGCGCGGCCAGGTGCGCGTCGCCGCCAATACCTCGTCCATCACGCAGTTCCTGCCCGAAGACCTGACGACCTTCATGGAGGCGCACCCGGCGGTCAACGTGCAGCTGGAAGAGCAGAACAGCAGCGACGTGGTGGCGGCGCTGGTGGAGAACCGCGCGGACGTGGGCATCGTGGCCGACCGCACGCCCATGCAGGGCCTGCAGACCATGCCGTACCGGCTGGATGAGCTGGTGCTCGTCACGCCGCCAGGCCATCCGCTGGCGGGACGCCGCCGCCTGGACTTCGCCGACACGCTGGACTACGACTACGTGAGTCTCCCGCCGGCCACTTCGCTGGCCATGCGCCTGGCCGAGGCCAGCGCGCAGCTGGACAAGCCGATGCGGCTGCGGATCCAGGTTCGCAGCTTCGACGCGATCTGCCGGATGGTGGCGGCAACCGGCGGCGTGGGACTGTTGCCGCGCCTGGCGGCGGAGCCGCATGCCAGGTCGATGCGGTTGCGGTTGATCCCGTTGACCGACGAGTGGGCGCATCGCGGATTGCTGCTCGCCGTGCGGGACGTGGAGACGTTGACCGTTGCGGCTCGTTCGCTCGTGATGCATCTGCGCAGCGACGAACCGTAACGGGAGGGGGGGGTTGGAAGGGGGGTGTCTTTGTGGAAGGTTTGGGTTCTTCAGACGCATCGTTGGGGTGGGCGGGCTGGCGCGGGGCGTCCCGGCCAAGTCGTCGGGCTCGGGCGCGCCATCAGGCGCCCTCGGTCCCCTTCGGGGACTTCCCCTCCTCCAATTGGCCGTGCCACCCCACCCACCCCAACGATGCTGCATGAGATCAAATTCCTCGACGGCGTTGGCTTCGTGCGGTGTGGGATTGGTCTATGGCGGCGTCGATGAATGCGCGGCACTGAAGACGTGGTGAGAGACAGGGCTTCTATCGCCCTGCATACACCGCACCATAGACGAGCGGTTTTTCCCATCGCCCAATCAACATTGTCTTGAGTCCTTCATGATCCCTTCGCGGCCGTGCCGGCCAATTGGAGAGAGGGAAGCCCCCGCAGGGGGCCGAGGGCGCCTGATGGCGCGCCCGAGCCGAACGACTTGGCCGGCACGGCCGCGAAGGGATCATGAAGGACGCCTCAAGAACCCAATGTTGATCCCTTTCGCATACCGAGAAACCCCTTTTCCCGTAAAGTCGATTCCCCTTGGCGCGGCTTTGCGCGCAGACTTTCGGACCTGACAGACGGATACGTCGCACAACGGAGGAGACATGGCTGCGCAGATACTGGCCGGCATACGTGTGCTGGAACTCGGCCAATTGATCGCCGGACCTTTTGCGGCCAAGACGCTGGCCGATTTCGGTGCGCAGGTCGTGAAGATCGAGCCGCCCGGGCAGGGCGATCCCTTGCGCAAGTGGCGTCTGTTGCATGAGGGCACCTCGGTGTGGTGGGAGGCCCAGTCCCGCAACAAGCAGTCCGTGTGCGTGGACCTGCGGCAGCCCGAAGGACAGGACATCGTTCGCATGCTGGCGGCCGAGACCGACGTGCTCATCGAGAACTTTCGTCCCGGCACGCTCGAGAAATGGGGCATGTCGTGGGAGGCCCTGCATGCCCTCAATCCGCGGCTCATCATGCTGCGTGTCTCCGGCTATGGGCAGACTGGTCCCAAGGCGCGCGAGCCGGGCTTTGCCGCCATCGGCGAGGCCATGGCGGGCGTGCGATACCTGAATGGCGAACCGGGCCGGGCGCCCGTGCGCGGCGGCCTGTCGTTGGGCGACACCATTGCGGGGCTGCATGGCGCGCTGGGCGTGATGCTGGCCCTGTACCAGCGCGATGCGCGCGGGGGACAGGGGCAGGTGATCGACGCGGCGCTGTACGAAAGCCTGTTCAACCTGACCGAGAGCCTGCTGCCCGAGTACTCGGTATTCGGCACGGTGCGCCAGCCTTCCGGCGCGGCGCTGCCCGGCATCGCGCCTTCCAACGCCTATCTGTGCCGCGACGGCTACGTGCTGATCGCGGGCAATGGCGATGGCATCTTCGTGCGGTTGATGACGCGCATCGGCCGTGCAGACCTGGCGCAGGATCCCGGCCTGGCGCGCAACGATGGCCGCGCCGCCCGCGTGGAGGAGCTGGACGCCGCCATCGGCGCGTGGACTGCCGACCGCAGCATCGACGAGGTGCTTGAGGCCATGCGCGAGGCCGACGTGCCGGCCGGGCGCGTGTATTCCGTGGCCGACATCGCCGCCGACCCGCACTATCGCGCGCGCCAGGCCATCGTGGGCGTGCAGGCGGCCAGCGGCATCCAGGTCGAGATGCCCGCCGTGTTCCCCATCCTGTCGGGCAATCCCGGCGAGGTCCATCATCGCGCGCCCACGCTCGGCGAGCATACCGATGCCGTGCTCCAGGCCGCGGGCCTGGACGAGACGCAGCGGGCGCACCTGCGCGCCCAGGGAGTCATCGCATGAACCAGGGTCCCGCCCGCATCGAGATCAACGAGGTCGGGCCGCGCGACGGCCTGCAGATCGAGAAGGCCATGGTGGCCACCGACGACAAGGTGGCTTTCGTCGACGCGCTGTCCGAGTGCGGCTTCGCGCGCATCGAGGTCACCAGTTTCACGTCGCCCAAGGCGATTCCCGCGCTGGCCGATGCGCAGGAAGTGATGCGCCGCATCCGGCGCAAGCCGGGCGTGGTCTACACCGCCCTGGTGCCCAACATACGCGGTCTGGAGCGTGCGCTGGAGTGCGGCACCGACGAAATGAATCTGGTGATGTCTTCCAGCGAGACGCACAACCGCGCCAACCTGCGCATGACGCGCGAGCAGTCGCTGGCCGAGTTGACGGCGGTGCTGCGCGCCGCGGGCGAGGCCGGCGCGCCGTGCAACGTCTCGTTGTCGACCGTGTTCGGCTGCCCGTTCGACGGCGACGTGTCGCCCGACGAGGTGATGCGCCTGGCGCACAGCCTGGTGGACGCGGGCGCCGTCGGCATCACATTGTGCGACACCACGGGCATGGCGTATCCGACGCAGGTGGCCGAGCTGTGCGAGCGTGCGGCGCGCGAACTGCCAGGCGCCGCGCTGACCGTGCATCTGCACAATACGCGCGGCATGGCCCTGGCCAATGCGGTGGCGGCCTGGCAAACCGGCATCGTGCGCTTCGACGCGGCGGCCGGCGGCCTGGGCGGCTGTCCGTACGCGCCCGGCGCCAGCGGCAACGTCAATACCGAAGAGCTAGTCCACATGTTCGCCTGCATGGGCGTGGACACCGGGGTGGCGCTGCCGCCCTTGATGGACGTGGTGCGCGGTCTGCCCAGGCTGGTCGAGCGCGAACTGGCCAATCCGCTCATCGCGGCGGGCCCGCGGCTGGCCACGCACGAGCCGCCGGCCTGGCTGGCCGAGCGCTTCAGCCCGGGCTGACGGCGGGCAGGCTCGCTCACATTCCCTTTTTCGATTCCGCCGTTCCTTGCGGGCGGCGGGGGCGCGCTCGCGCGCGCCATCCTGCTGCAACGACTTTCACAACATCCAGGAGACGACTCATGACTTTCCGCTTTGCTCGCAAACCCATGCACTCGCTATTGCTCGGCCTGGCGGCCGGCGCCGCCATGCTGGTGTCGGCAGGAACCGCCGCGGCGGCTGAGTATCCCGACCGCCCCATCTCGCTGATCGTGTCGGCGGCGCCCGGCGGCACCACGGACATCGCGGCGCGCCTGATCGCCCAGCCGCTCGCCCAGGCGCTGGGCCAGAGCGTGGTGGTGGAAAACCGCCCGGGCGGTTCGGGCGGCATCGCGGCGCAGGCCGTGGCGCGCGCCAAGCCCGACGGCTACACGCTGCTGCTGCAGTACTCGGGATTCCAGGTCATCACGCCCAGCGTGATGAAGAACATCGGCTGGGATCCGATCAAGGACTTCGCGCCCGTGGCGAATGTGTTGTCGGCGCCGCAGGTCATCGTGGTGCGTCCCGGCCTGCCCATCAACAGCCTGAAGGAACTGGTGGACTACGCCAAGGCCAACCCGGGCGGGCTGAACTACGCGTCCTCGGGCAACGGTTCGCTGCAGCAGGTCGCCACCGAGCTGCTGAACCAGATGGCCGGCATCAAGACCACGCACATTCCGTACAAGGGCACCGGCCCCGCGCTGAACGACCTGCTGGGCGGGTCGGTGGACATGACCATCACCACGCCGCCGCCTCTGCTGGGCCAGATCGCCGCCGGCAAGCTGCGCGCGTTGGCCGTCACGGGCGAGAACCGTCTGCCGTCCCTGCCCGATGTGCCCACCGCCGCGCAGGCCGGCTACCCCGACCTTCAGGTCTCGTCGTGGTTCGCCATGTATGCGCCGGCGGGCACGCCGCCCGAGGTGGTGAACAAGCTGGCCGGCGAGATCGAGAAGATCATGAAGACCGATGCGTTCCGCCAAAAGGCGGCGGAGCAGGGCGCGGAAGCGCGCTTCATGGGTCCGAAGGAGCTTGGCGACTACACCCGCGAGGAACTCGCGCGCTGGAACAAGGTGGTGAAGGCCGCGAACATCACTGCGGAGTAAGGGCCTCGTGCATTGCCGTGCGGTAGAGCAGGATCGTCATGGAGCCAGGGTATTGACCGCCCGCGAGTATCCGGACAGCCACAGGCCGTGCGGCACGCGCGACGCTTGCGCCGCGAGCTCGTCGTTGTCTTCGAACATGGAGGGAGCGTCGTCCCGGTAAGGTTCGCCCGCGGCACGCGCCTGGCGCAGCAGCGGCGCGCTGTCGCGCGCCGCGTATCCGTGGAAGTCCACCGACTCATCGGCAGGCACCAGCACGACCAGCAGTTCCTCGTGCTGCGCGCCGATCTGTCCGGCGCCGTAGGTATAGGCCTGGGGGCTCGAACGCGACAGCTCGCTCCGCAGCGCGGGCGGCGACAGCGGACCGGACAGCGGCATGGCGCCGAGCATCTCGGGCAGATGCGCCGGCAGCGTGCGCGCCACGATGGCCTTCAGGTCGGCCTCGATATTCGCCACGTCGAAGATGTTCAGGCGCGTGTCGGCCAGGAACTCCGGGTCGAGCGTCACGCTGGTCACCTGCGGCATGTGCGCGGGCAGGGAAGCATCCGGGTCCACCTGCACGCACAGCAGGCCGGGCTGCCCGGGCGTGGCCGCGAAGCACAGTTGCGTGCGGATCAGCACGCTGAAGCGAAAGGCTCCGTCGATGCGCAGCCGCGAGGAAAGGTTGTGATATTGGGCGGCGTTCACCTCGATCCGCCATCTCAGGAGACCGCCGCAGCCGGGCGCCAGCTGTATGGCGTCGATCAAGCCTTGCGCCAGCCGGCCCGCGGTGCTGCTGCCCTGCAGGTCGACGGGACCACCGCGCCTCCATTGAGGCGTCGGCCGGGCGCCGGCCAGGAGGGCTTTGTTCAGGGTGCTATATTTCACCGCGCATACCACCTCCCAGCCCGGTGCGGCTTCGATGGGGGGTATCGTGCCCGGCATTGTGCGGTCGGCCGGGTGCGTGGATGAATCCGTCATGGCGTCTGTCCTTTCCTTTCAGACGACGCCGGGGGGCATGCGGGAGGCTCGGGCGATGCGATCGGTCCTGGATGCTTCCTGGCGTCTTGTAACAGACCTTATCAAACCCGAACATATATCGCCCCATCGCAGGTTTGCCGAAATGCAGGGTACGTTTGCCGGACGGAAAAATATTTGCAGCGAGGGGCCGCACTGTCGCCTGCACGCCACGCCATCCAGCCGCGGCGTGGAAGAATGCGCTCCATGACTGCCTCCCCGACCCAACCTGGCACGGGCCCCTTCGCCGGCCTGCGCGTGCTCATCGTCGACGACTGTGCGGAAGACCGCATGCTGCTGATGGATTTCCTGGGCAGCCAGGGGTGCCGGGTGTATATGGCTGTCGATGGCCACGATGGATATCGCAAGGCCCAGCTGGTCGTGCCCGACCTGGTGTTGATGGATGTCACCATGCCCGTCTGCGACGGACTGGCTGCCTGTCGGCTGCTGAAGGCCGATCAGGTCACGCGCGGCATCCCGGTCATCTTCCTTAGCGCCGCCGTGCTGCCCGCCGAGCGCGTGGCGGGCCTGGCGGCGGGCGCCGTCGACTACGTGGCCAAGCCCTTCGACTTCGAGGAAGTGCGGCTGCGCGTGCTGGTGCACCTGCGGGGATCCCTGCCGGCGGCGCGCCCCGCGCGGCAGCCGCAGGCCGCTGACGCCGAGGCGAGTCCCTCGCTGGACGGCGTGCTGTTCCGCGCGGCGCGCAAGATGCTCTCCGAGCGCCTGGACCGCACGCCCGAGCTCGAAGAGCTGGCCCATGCGGTGGGCACCAACGCGCGGCGGCTGAACATGGCGTTCCGGCGCTGCGCCGGCACCACGGTATTCGAGTTCCTGCGCGAAGAGCGCATGCGCGAGGCCCGCAGGCTGCTGTGCGATACCGGGCTGGATATCCAGGCCATCGCGCAAGCCGTGGGCTACGGCAATCGGGGCAACTTCAGCACCGCGTTCCGCGAGCGTTTCGGCATGTCGCCCAGCGCCCTGCGCCAGGCGCCCGGCGCCGATGTCTAGCGGCTGGCTGCCGGCCTGGCGCGGCCGATCGCGCGGCGTCATGTGGGCGCTGTGCCTGGCCTGCCTGTGCGCCTGGCTGCAGGTGTGCGGCGCGGCCCGGGCCGAGCCCTTGCCCGCGGCGGTGGATCTTGCGCAGGCGCCAGGCCATCTTCCGCTGGCGCCGCATCTGGCCGGATTCGAGGACCCCACAGGTGCGCTGGACGCCGCCCAGGCATTGCGGCACGACTGGCAGCCGGTATCCGGCCGCATGCTCAATCACGGCTTCACTCCGGTGGCGGTCTGGCTGCGCGCGGAATTTTCCAACGGCAGCGACCGTCCGCAGACCCGCTGGCTGTCCATAGGCGTGCCGCGCCTGGAGGACGTGCGCTTCTTCCTGTTCGCGCCGGGGCAGGCCACGCCGCGCGCCGCCCAGCTGTCCGGCAACCGCCTGCCGCTGGACAACGGACCGGTGCCCTCGGCGCTATCGGTGTTTCCGGTCACTCTCGAGCCCGGTGAGCGGGCTACTGTGCTGGTCCGCGTGCAAAGCCGTTCGGCCGTCAGCATCGACCCCGCCTTGTGGGAGCCCTCCGTCTTCAGGGAAGCGGATGAGCGCACCAGCGTGATTCTCATGCTGCTGGAAGGCGCGCTGGCCATGACCGCCATCTATGCCGTGGTGCAGGGCGTGGCGCAGCGCGATCGGGTCTTCCTGTTGTTCGCGGCCGCGATGGTGACCGAGATTCTCTACAGCCTGTCCTTCCAGGGCCTGCTGTATCGCTATGTGCTGACCGATGGCGGCGAGGCCGTGCTGCGCGCGCCCAGCGTGCTGGGGTCGCTTGCCACGGTCTTCTTCAGCGCGATGGTCATGCTGTTCGCCGAGCTGCACCGCATCCGGTTCTGGAAGTGGGCGTATATCGGGCTGATCGCCTGCGCCGCGGGCGGCGCGCTGTGGGCCGCGCTGGGCGACTACCGCGTCAGCGCGCAGACGATGATCGGCGTGATCTTCCTAGGCAACGTCATCTGGGTAGTGTCGATGATCCATGCGTGGCGTCGCGGCCACGCCAATGCGCGCCTGATCCTGCTGTCGTTCGCCATCTATTGCGTCGCCCTGTTTGCGAGGCTGGCCTTCGTCCATGGCCTGCTGCCGGGGCATTGGGGCGGCGGGCCCGAGGTCGCGTGGGACCTGTTGTTCGTCACGTTGATGATGTCCATGATTCTGTACGGGCGGTCGCGCCAGCTGCGCCAGGCCCGCGAGACCGCGCAGCGCGAACTGCTGGATGGGCGCGCCCGCGAGCAGGAGCGCCTGGAGCGTGCCGTCACCGAGCGCACGCAGGCGCTGCAGGCCGCGCTGATCGCCGCCGACGAGGCCAGCCGGGTCAGGCAGGACTTCCTGGCCCGCATCAGCCACGACCTGCGCACGCCGCTGACTTCCATCATCGGCTTCGCGGACTTGATCCAGGCGGGCGGCCGCGACGATGCGCCGCGCGGCGCCATCATCCGGCGCAGCGCCGACCACATGCTCGGCATGGTCAACGACCTGATCGACTACGCGGCCGGCGCGGACGGCCAGGCCGTGCGGCTGGCGCCGGTGTACGTGTACGCGCTGCTGGATACCGTGGCCAAGGAGAGCGCCAGCCTGGCGGCCCGCCACGGCAACCGCTTCATGCTGGACGTGCAGGAGGGCCTGCCGCCCGTGCTCGAGATGGACGGCAAGCGCGTGCGGCAACTGCTGGGCAACCTGATCGACAACGCGGTGAAGTTCACGCGCGACGGCACGGTGTCGTTGCGGGTGGGCTATGCACCGCCTGCCGACAGCGGTTCGGCAGTCGTCACGCTGGCCGTTGCCGATACCGGGCGCGGGATCGCACCGCAGGATCTGCAACGCATCTTCGAGCCTTTCCAGCGCCTGGACCAGGCGGACGACCAGCCGGGCGTGGGCCTTGGGCTGGCGATCGTGCAGCAGTGGGTGCAGCGCATGGAAGGAACGCTGGCGGTGGAAAGCGCGGCGGGCGCGGGTACCGTGTTCACGCTGACTCTGCCGGTGCAGCCGCTGGACGAATCGCAAGTGGTGCAGCGTTACGTGCAGGATGCCGCGGGCGTGTTGCCGGCGATCGACGGGCAGGGCCGGCGCATCTGGCTGGCTGAAGACACGCCCGAGATCCGCGACTTTCTCGCCGAGGAGCTGGCCAGCCTGGGCTTCGGGGTGGAGAGCGAAGGCGACGGGCTGGCGATGCTGGCGCGGATCCAGGCGCCCGATGCGACGCCTCCGGATCTCATCCTGACCGACCATCACATGGCCGGCGCCGACGGCACCGCCGTGCTGGCCGCCGCGCGAGGCCGTTGGCCGGGCGTGCCGGTGGTCGCGGTCTCGGCCACGCCGCATGCTACCGGCTCGGCGGACGACGCGAGCGACGGGCCGGCCTATGACGCCAGCCTGCTCAAGCCCGTGAACCTCGCCGAACTGCGCAATACCCTGGCGCGCCTGCTGGACCTGCCTCGCACGGACGCAGCGCAGTCTGCGCCCGCGGCGCCTCATGCAGGGATGCTGATGCCTCCGGCGGGTGCCTTGGCGCACGGGCGCAGGCTGCTGGATAGCGGCGCCGTGACCGATCTGCTCGATTGGGCGGACGGGCTGCAGGCCGAAGACGCGCGCCTGGCGCCGTTCTGCGACGAAGCGCGGCGGCTGGCTCGTATGGGAGACCTGGCGGGGTTGCAGGCGTTGTGCGAGGGAGGGGCGGCGTAGGTGCTGCCGGCCAGGCTTTCTGAGTTAGAATCCCGAGTTCGACGCACCGCATGGACAACGCGCCATGCGATCGGTGCGTCGGCAGTGCCGCAGCATGGCGGCATTGCGTCGATGCGGGTGTAGTTCAATGGTAGAACGGCGGCTTCCCAAGCCTCAAGCGTGGGTTCGATTCCCATCACCCGCTCCACCGCATCAATCTGCGGACTTCCGCAGAAGTCCAAGAGAGTCTGTAAGTCGTTGCCACGCAAAGACTTTTCCTCTCTTTGATGTTCTGCTGTGGTCCACTGCGATCCGCCTACAGCCGGGACTTTTAAGTCCACAAACAAGTCCATTTTTGCGGGCGCGGCTGATTCCGGATTGTTGATGGAGGGGCGAGGTCGACGTGACCAGCATCTGGTTCCTGACTCATGTTCAGGAGCAAGAGCATGGCACTCTCAGACCTGGCCGTTCGACAGGCCAAGGCAACTGGCAAGGCATACACCCTCCCTGACTTGGATGGCCTCTCCCTGGCCGTCACGGCGGCAGGGGGCAGGACTTGGCACTTCCGCTACTACTGGGCGGGCAAGCAGAAGCGGATGTCGCTCGGCACCTACCCGGAGGTGACGCTTCGAGAGGCCCGCAGCCTACGCGATGACGGCCGCGCCCTGCTGGCCAAAGGCATCAATCCTCGCGTTCACCGCAAGCAGAAGCGCACCGCTGTCCGGCTCGCCGACGAAAACACTTTCGAGGCGGTGTATCGCAAGTGGCTCAAGCATCGCGGGCTCAGCCTCAAGGAAGGCCGGCAGACGACTCTCTCGATCCTTCCGCGCATCTTCGACAAGGATGTGCTGCCGACCTTGGGCAAGCGGTCGATCTATGAGATTAAGCGTCCCGACCTCTTGGAGGTGATCGCCAAAATCGAGAAGCGCAGGGCGCTCTCCGTCGCCGAGAAAGTCAGGACGTGGTTCAACCAACTGTTCCGCTACGCGCTGGTGATCGTGCCGGGCCTGGAGCAGAACCCTGCCTCCGATCTCGATGTGGTGGCGCTGCCACTGCCACCCGTCAACCACAACCCGTTCCTGCGCATGGCCGAGCTGCCCAAGCTGTTGCAGCGGCTGCGGAGCTATCGCGGCCGGCGGCAGACCCAGCTCGGGCTGCGGCTATTGCTGCTGACGGGCGTGCGAACCGGTGAGCTGCGGCAGGCGACGCCGGATCAATTCGATCTGGACCGTGGGCTGTGGATCATCCCGCCCGAGGTCGTGAAGCAACTCCAGGTGGACATGCGCAAAAAGCGGCAGCAGCCGAAGGACATCCCGCCATACATCGTGCCACTGTCGATTCAGGCCATGGAGATCGTCCGGCACCTGCTGGATGAGTTCAAGCCGGCCCAGCGCTACCTGTTCCGGCACGACAGCGACTTGAAGAAGCGCATCAGCGAGAACACGCTCAATGGTGCGCTCAAACGCATGGGCTATCAGGAACGCCTGACCGGACACGGTATCCGTGGCACGATGTCCACTGCGCTCAACGAGATCGGCTACCCGAAGGTCTGGGTGGATGCACAGCTCTCGCACGTCGATCCCAACAAGGTCAGCGCGACCTACAACCATGCCGAGTACGTGGAGCAGCGTCGCCGCATGATGCAGGACTGGGCCGATCGGCTCGACCTCTTCGAGCAGAACCAGGTCGAGGCGGCCAGCATGCCGCTCACCGTGCATCTGGAAGGCGTGCCCGCGTTCCCGAATGAGCAAACCGCAAGCGCACCCTCCACGCCGGTTGCCGCTTCGCCAATCCTGCTCGTGACGAAGCCGGGTGACGCCATGCCGTTGGTTTCTGCCGCCACACATCGGCTGCCGGCGGTTCCGCCCCCTCGATCAGCCGCGCCGCTGGTGCCTTCGGACATTCAGCGCGAGAGGATGGAGCTGTTCGATGTCTTCGAAGCGCCGCACAACCTTCCCGTCGCTGCGTTTGCCAAGATGGCGGGCAAATCCCGCAGGTGGATCAGCTACGAGATCAAGGCGGGCAACTTGCTGGCGTTGAACGTAGGCAACCGCGGCCAGCGCGTGCCGGACTGGCACCTCGACCCACTCAAGCACGAGCTGATCCAGTCCGTCCTGAAGCTGACCAGGGGTGCGGACCCTTGGCAGATCTACCATGCACTGCTGCAACCGCGCTCGATGCTGCGGGGGTGTTCGGCACTGGAGGGCGTGACGGCCGGCAATCTCGACAAGCTCGTGATGGCGGTGAGCACGACCGTAAAGGAAAACGAGTGGTCCCCGCAGCAGGCGAGGTTGGCCTGAGCGGCGCGCGGCGAACGCCGGCCTCTCGGGCTTGGCATGCATCCCGGTAAGATGCCTATCGAACTGCGCGTCGAGAATGCAGACTCTGATCGCTCATGACCACCCAGTCTGATTGATCTTGGTTAGTAATTCAGACAGCGTGATCGAGCCAACGGCGGGACTCGACCCATAGCAGCCGGCGGTTCAACAGAAGACCGGTCATTCCTGTAGCGAAGGACTAAACCGCTCGCGCGGTAACCCTTCGACGAAGCGTTGAGTGTGTTCGTGGCGCCCGTTGTTCTGCCATGTTGACGGGCGAGGCAATCCGCCTCGCCTATCGACTGGAGCAGAGCCATGGTCTCATTGACGCCCAACGTCTCGCCACTGCGCCAACGCATGATCGAAGACATGCGCATGCGCAAGATGGGAGGCAAGACCCAGATCGGCTACATCCGCGCTGTGCGCCGACTCGCCGCGTTCCTGAAGCGTTCGCCGGACACCGCCGACGCCGACGAGCTCCGGCGCTTCCAACTGCACATGGTCGACACCGGCACCTCGCCGGCCACGATCAACAGCACCCTCAGCGGACTGAAGTTCTTCTTCGACGTCACGCTCGGCCGCGCCGATCTATTGGTCAAGATGCAGCCGGTGCCCCAGCCGCGCAAGCTGCCCGTCGTGCTGAGCTGCGAGGAGGTCGCACGCCTGATCGCCGCGGCGCCGAACCTCAAGTCCCAGGCGGCGCTGTCGGTGGCGTACGGCGCGGGGCTGCGCGCCAGCGAAGTCATCTCCCTGAAGGTCACCGACATCGACAGCGAGCGCATGACGCTGCGCGTCGAGCAGGGCAAGGGCCGCAAGGATCGCTATGCCATGCTCTCGCCGATCTTGCTCGAGCGGCTGCGCGCGTGGTGGCGCCTTGGACACGCGCAAGGCAAGATGCTGCCTAACGGATGGCTGTTCCCCGGCATGAACGTGACGGACCCGTTGACCACGCGCCAACTCAACCGCGCCATCCACGCTGCAGCTGAAGCCGCGCACATCGACAAGCGCGTGTCGATGCACACGCTGCGGCACAGTTTCGCCACTCACCTGCTCGAGCAGAAGGTCGACATCCGTGTGATCCAGGTGCTGCTGGGCCACAAGCGGCTGGAGACCACTGCCCTGTACACGCACGTGGCGACCGAAGTGCTGCGCAAGGTGATCAGCCCGTTGGAGAACCTGCCACCGTCATAGGCGGCCGGTGGGGCGCGCCGCCCTCGAAGTTGCCGACATCTTCCGCATCCACGGACCCGCGTGGCGCGAGGCGCGGCGCGGTCATCTGAGCCTGACGCAGCTCAAGGTCATGTCGGCCATCGAGCAGTGCCGCAGCGCGGCGCTGGGCGGACACGTGCTGCGCTGCGAGGGCTGCGGCACGGACACGGTCGCCTACAACTCGTGCCGCAACCGGCATTGCCCGAAGTGCCAGAGCAGTGCGGCGCAACGCTGGCTCGAGGCGCGACAGGCCGATCTTCTGCCGGTGGACTACTACCACGTGGTCTTCACGCTGCCGGCGCCCATTGCCGACATCGCGTACTACAACAAGGCCGTGATCTATGAGCTGCTGTTCGACGTGGCAGCCGAGACGCTGCAGACCATCGCTGCCGACCCCAAGCACCTCGGCGCTCGCATCGCCGTCACGCTGGTGCTGCACACCTGGGGCTCGGCGCTCACGCACCACCCGCATGTGCACGGGATCGTTCCAGGCGGCGGCCTGTCACCGGACGGCCAACATTGGATCTCGTGTAAGCGGGGCTTCTTCCTGCCCGTGCGCGTGCTGTCACGGCTGTTCCGGCGGCGCTTCCTCGAAGAACTCGGCCGTGCGCACGCCTGCGAGCGGTTGCAGTTCTTCGGCGAGTACGCCGCGCTCAGCGACGCACGCGTGTTCGCGCGGTGGCTGGCGCCGCTGCGCAAGTGCGAATGGGTGGTCTACGCCAAGCGGCCGTTCGCCGGGCCTTCAGCCGTGCTGGCCTACCTGTCGCGCTACACGCACCGCGTGGCGATCTCCAACAGTCGACTCGTCGCGATGGACGAGCGCGGCGTCACGTTCCGCTGGAAGGACCATCGGGCCAAGGGCCGGACGCGCCACAAGACGATGACACTCAGCCCCGACGAGTTCATGCGCCGCTTCCTGCTGCATGTGCTGCCCAGCGGCTTTCATCGCATCCGTCACTACGGGCTGCTCGCCAACAGAGTGCGCAAGAGCAAGCTGGCACTTGCGCGCGAACTGCTGCACGTGGCGCCTGCCCCGGACGCACCGAATGCCGAACCCGCGGCACAACAGCCGCGCGAGCGACCGACCTTCGTGTGCTGGCATTGCGGCAGTGCGATGCACGTCGTCGAGGTTCTGGCGCGCACCCCGCCCATTCGCGCACCGCCGCATCCGGCGGATTCGCCATGACTGCCGTCGCACGCCGGCACTCAATCCGCGCGCTGGCCATGATCCATTCATGGCCGGCACAGCCGGCATGCGCCCAACGGCACGATCGCGGCGATCAGGGGCAACGGCGTCTCTGCCAAACCGCATGCGTTCGAGCGCACGGCTATCGGTTCGACGGTAGCAGCCAGCGGTTCTTCAACTCGCTCGACGCCGAGACCTCGAGACGATCTGCCGAATCCCCATAGGCCGCGCGCGTTCTCAAACCACGGCGACACATGCCGCGGTTTCCTCCCTCGAGGTTTGTCCAACACCTGCCCTCGGTCGGTGTCGCTCGCGGCATCGCCTCTGATCCGGGCAGGTGTCGAACAAACCTAAACGAAGGGCGACCCCAACGACTGCAGCTTCGGCGAGACCAAGGCGCCCGCGCGCACGCTGAAGTGAAACGCGTCGGCAGCGGCAAATCACGGTCGCTCGATGGTCATGCGCGGAGCGGCACTGACCTGGCTGGTGCGGGCCGTCGTCTTCAAAGACTTCACCGTGGATGCCTTCGCCGTGTTTGTGCTTGGTCGCGCGGCTCGGCCGGCTGGCTGCATCGGTGCCGTCTACGCCGAGGGGGCAATGGTCTGCAGGGTCCGGACTCAGGTCGTCCAGCGCATCAGCGTCACGAGCAGCACCAGGACGCCCAGGCCGAGGTTGATCGAGACCCATGTACGAACCTGCGCCAAGGCTGCACCACCGCCGGCCCACTCGGACGCTGTTACGGCCTGGCTGAGCCTCTTGAAAAGCACGAAGCGGATGTGCATGAAGATCGCCACCATGACGACTCCCAGCACTGCCATGACGGTCCAGGCCAGCGGCATCTCGAAGTTGCCCCCCGACTGCACCACCTGCTTGGCCACACGACCCAGCATCCACACGCCACTGGCCAGAGTCAGCAGCGAGGCCACCAGCACGGCTTGGAAGAAGCGCCCGAGCACATCGTGCATCAGCCGCAGCCGCACTGGCGACTCCAGCTGGGCGACCGCCGGTCGCAAGAAGAAGTGCGCAAACACCATGCCGCCGATCCATACGATCATGGACAGCACGTGCAGTGTTTTCAGGGTGGCGTAGATCATCGATCAGTCCCATTCAAAGTCAAACCCATCCCAGGATCCACTCGCTGCCCCAGATCCAGGTCATAAGCAACAGGCCGGTCGTGGTTGTCAATGCCACACCTGACATCAGCAGCCCCAAGATCACTGCAATGCCGTCGCGAAACACCAGTCCGAGCCCGATGAGCATCAGCGCCAGCGCTGGCAGCAGGTTGCCGAAGGGGATCGGCAGCACCACGATGATGGCCATCAATCCGACCACCACGGCAAGCGCCGATCGCCAGGTCGGCCCCACGAGGTGGCTCAGCCGAGCCCTGGCGTGGCGGCCAGCCATCTCGTAGGCAGAAGCCAGACCCTCCAGCACCCGCCGTGCCCAATGGCGCGGCAGTTCGAGATTGGCGACTCCTTGCGGCAGGCATGGCTCGCCTTGACCCCGCCACATGGCGACGGCCAACGCCGCCATCCCAACTCCAAGCACCGTGCCCACGCCCGGCACCGGCAGCAGGCAGGGCATGGCCAGCAACAGCAGCAACGTACCGTGGGCCTCCGGCCCGTGGGCTTGCGCCATCGCCCGCATTGACACCCCTTCCTCCCGAAAGGCTGCGGCCGCGTCGCGCAAACGCTGCGCGATCGGCAGCGTCATGCGTACTCACCCGCAGCCGAGTGCCCGCGCGTCTTCGCAGCCGCTCTGCGCGCCCAGTACCACCGGGCCCAGGCAGGCTTGCCGACGAAGTCGGCCGAGAGGAAGGGAAGCAGGAAGTCCATGGTTCCGTTTCAGAGGATGGAAGAGACGACAGTTCCAGCGCCACACAGGCCGCCGAAGACGCCCAGCAGCGGATCGCGTGCTCAGCCAGCCGCCAGTGAGGAACCGGCGTTGGGCCCGGATCCGCCGCTACTGCGGCGGCGCCACAGCGCAATGAGCAGATGCAACCCGGCGCCCAGCAGCACAAGCAGCACGCTGCCGATGCCCCAGACCACCCACGTCGCCACCGTCACGCCACCAGCCAGGGTCGGTGCGGCCTGCAGCAGGCTGTCGATCGCGGGCCCCAGGCCGGCCAGCAGCTGGCTCGCCCACTGCGCGATTTCCGGCGGCACCCAGGGCGCCAGCCAATCGGGCAGGGCCATGGTGGCGACGCCCGATGCGGCACCGGGCATCGCGCCGGCACTCGAAACCGCCCAGACCGCAACGGCATGCAGTGCCCAAGCGGTGACGGACCAGAACGCCAGCAACGCGACGACGACGAACCAGTTGAGGGCGTAGAACATGATGGGATCTCCGTGAGCGACAGACTGAACGACAGTGTGGCGATGGAAACGCTCTAAACAAACCATGGTCCTTCACACTTGGGGTTCGGTTTTCCTGAACCTCAGGTGCCAGCCGATGGCCGCCATCGTCAGCGCTTCAGAGCGCCCTGGTGCCCGGCGGTGCCCATCGAGCCCCCGCGGGGGGCTCAAGAAGTAACCGAACCACGATTGCTTGAGAGTCGTCACCGGGAAAGGCCGCCCTATGTTCGACATCAAGGGCGCGCGGATATCGCGCCGGCCGACCCCGTAGGCGGTGTGGGCCGCAGCCCGGGAGCATGTTTCAGCGCTAGTTGCACCAGCAGATGCGCCGACACCGGCGCGGTCAGGAACAAGAACAAGGCAATCAGCGCCTCATGAAAGCTGGGCTTGCCGGCCACGGCGGCCACCAGCGCCGATGCCAGTAGCACGCAGCCCACGCCCAGCGTGGTGGCCTTGCTCGGCCCGTGCAGGCGCTTGAAAAAGTCAGACAACCGCGCCAGGCCAATCGACCCGATCAGCGCGAAGGCGGCACCGATCACCAGCAGCGCGGCGGCCAAGGCGTCAGCCCATAGGGGTAGGTTCTGGATCATCGGCAGAGCCTCATTCGGTGATGTCTCGGCGCAGCAGGAATTTGGCCATCACCACCGTGCCGATGAAGCCCAGCAACCCAATGAGCAGCGCCACTTCGAAGTAGTGCTTGTGGCCAAAGGCCAGCCCCAGGGTGACCAGCAGCGCCAGCGCGTTGATGTAGAGCGTGTCCAGTGCCAGGATACGGTCGGGCAGACCGGGGCCGCGCAGCAAGCGCCAGGCCGCCAGGGCCAGGGCCAGTGTCAGCACGCCCAGCACCCAGGGCAGCACGGCAGCGACCATCATCCGAACACCTCCATCAGCAGCGCTTCGTAGCGCGATTTGATATCGGCCGCGATCGCGGCGGCGGCTGCATCGTCCGGCGCATGCAGCGCGTGCACCAGCAGCCAGCGGCGGTCGTCGCTCAGCTCGGCCGAGATCGTGCCCGGGGTGGTGGTGACGATGCCGGCCAGCAGCACGATGGCGAGCGGATCCCGAAGATCGATCGGAACCCACACGAAACGCGGCTGGATCGCGGCGTCTGGACCGAGCACGCGGCGGGCCACGTCGAGGTTGCTGCGCAGGATGTCCCAGAGCACCACGATGACCAACCTCATCAGCGCCTGCCATGAGCGCAGCGGCGAGCGTGCCGGCCGAAGCGGCATCAGCAGCCAGGGGATGGTCAGCGCCAGCAGCGCACCCAGCAGCCACTGGCCGGGCGAAGCCGACTCGTTGAGCATCAGCCACGCCAGCAGCAGCGCAACGCTCGTCATCGGCGAGGGCAACAGACGGTGGCGCAGGCTCATTTCAGGTCTCCTCGTTCGCGCATCTCGCGCCGCACATCCGCCGTCGCCGGCAACGGTTGTGCGCCGAGCACGGCCTTCACGTAGCTTTGCGGCGCGAACAGCTGTGCCGCAGTGGCGGCGGTGTAGCGCGCGATAGGGCCGGCGGCCACGGCGCACAGCACCACGGCAGCCAACGCGCCGACGGTGGCTGCGCGCGCCAGGCCGGGCTGGCCCGTGGGGTCTTGGGCGCGGTCAGGCATGCCTGAGGCCGGCCCGCTGCCATGCTCCCAGAACAACACACTGCCGGCGCGCGCCAGCGCCACCATTACCATAAGACTTGACGACAACACGCCGGCCACCACCCAGCCCGCCCAAGGCGTCGCACCGGCAGCCCGAAGCAGCAGCGCCTTGCCCATGAAGGCAGCGAGTGGTGGCACACCGGCCACCGCCACTGCCGCGACGAAGAAGCCGATGCCCAGCGGCGCCCAGGCCGCAGGACGCTGACCGGGCTGCAGCCTGTCACTGCCGCCGCGCGCGGATGCGATCCGGTCGGCCAGCAGAAACCAGGCGCAGGCCACCAGAGTGCTGGGCACCAGGTAGAACAGCCCGGCAGCCAGGCCGGATTCACTGCCCAGGCCAGTGGCCAGGAGCAGGGTGCCAGCCGACGCCACCACCAAATAGGCCACCAGGGTGCGCAGCCGCAATGCCGCCAGTGCGCCGAGGGCCGCCAGCACCAGCGTGGCCAGGGCGAGCATGGACAGCAGCGGCAACGCGCCGGTGACCAGGCCCGCCGGCACGAACAGCGTAGTGGCACGCACGATGGCGTACACGCCCACCTTGGTCAGCACCGCGAACAAGGCCGCCGTGGGCGCGCTGGCGCTCGCGTAGGTGTCGGTCAGCCAAAAGTACAGCGGCAGCAGCGCCGCCTTCACCGCAAACACCACCAGCAGCATCAGCAGCGCCGACTGGGCCAGGCGCTGGTTCTGCGCAGCCAGTTGCGGCAGCTTCACCGCCAGGTCGGCCATGTTCAGCGTGCCCGCCACCGCATACAGCAAACTCACCGCGACGAGGAACAGCGCCGAGCCGGCGAGGTTGAAGACCACGTAGTGCACGCTGGCCTTCAGGCGCTCGCGGGTGGCGCCGTGCAGCAGCAGGCCGTAGCTGGCGGCCAGCAGCACCTCAAAGAAGACGAACAGGTTGAAGAGGTCGGCCGTGAGGAAGGCGCCATTCAAGCCCATGAGCTGAAACTGGAACAGTGCGTGGAAGTGACGCGACGGCGTTTCGTGCCGGCGGTCGTCGCCGGCGAGCGCGTAGGTCAATGCTGCGGCGGCCACCAGGGCGGTGACGAGCAGCATCAAGGCCGACAGTCGGTCCAGCGCCAGGGCAACGCCGTGGGGCGCGGCCCAGTTGCCAAGCAGGTAGGCGTGCACCGTGCCGTGGTCGGCCTGCTGCACCAGCAACGCGGCCAGCAGCACCCCGGCGGCCACAGCGGCGGCCGACACCACCGGCACCCAGCGCGACGCGGCCCTTTCCAGCAACAGCAGCGCCGCGCCGGCCACCAAGGGCAGCACGATGGGGAGCACCACCTCATGCCCCCCCGGCAAGAGCGTGGCGGCGGCATTCATCGCGGCCACTGTCATCGCAGCGGCTCCTCGCCATCCACATGGTCGCTGCCGACTTCGCCGCGGGTGCGCAGTGCGATGCCCAGCAGCAACGCCGTCATCGCAAAGCTGATGACGATGGCTGTCAGCACCAGCGCCTGTGGCAGCGGATCAGCATGCGTCGCGAGCGTTGCAGCCACGCCCGGCTCGACGATGGGCACTGCGTTCACCTGGACCCGGCCCATCGCGAAGATGAACAGGTTGACCGCGTAGCTCAGCAGCGTGAGGCCGAGGATGGTGTCGAAGGTGCGCGCACGCAGCAGCAGCCAAATGCCGCTGGCGGCCAGCGTACCGATGAACAGGCTGAGCAGCAGCAGCATGGTCAATCCGTGGGTGGTGCCGCGGCAGGGCGCGACAGGCGGGCGATGGCCAGCAGCATGGCCATCGTCGCGCCCACCACCACCAGGGTCACGCCCAGGTCAAAGGCCGAAGCGCTGGCCAGCGGCACGCCGCCGATGCCGGGCAGCCACGGGTAGTCGTAGGTGGTGGTGAGGAACGGCGCCGCGAACCACCAGCTCGCCAGCCCCGTGGCGGCGGCCAGCGCCAGGCCCCAGCCGATCCAGGCGCGGAAGTCACCGCCCAGCAATGGGCTGCGTTCACGCACCCAGGTCTGGCCATGCGCCACCTGCATCAACACCAGGCCGATGGCCAGCACCAGGCCGGCGATGAAACCGCCACCCGGCAGGTTGTGGCCGCGCAGGTACAGGAACACGGAGGTCAGCACCACGAAGGGCAGCACCAGCCGCGCCACGCGCTGCAGCATCAACGGATGGGCCTGACCACTGGCAACAGGTGTCTGTGCTGCCGGCGGCACCCAACCGGCCAACAACGCATGCAGCGTCAACGCGGCGATGCCCAGCACGGTGATCTCGCCCAAGGTGTCGAAGCCGCGGTAGTCGACGATGATCACGTTGACGACGTTGGCACCACCGCCCAGCGGCAGCGCGGTGGCGAAGAAGAAGTCGCTGATGCTCTGGCCCGGCCGTGTCAGCACCATCCACACCAGCGCCGCCACGCCCAAGCCCACTGCCAAGGCCAGTGCGGCGTCACGCCACGGGTGCCAGCGGTCGCCGCGCTCCGGCGGGCTCTCCTCGGGCAGCCATTTCAGCGCCAGCATGAGCAGCACCAGGCTCACCACTTCCACCAGCAGTTGTGTCAACGCCAGATCGGGCGCCGACAGGCCGACGAACACCAGGCAAACCACCAGCCCGGCACCGCCCATCAGCAGCACCGCCACCAGGCGCTGCCGATGCAAGAGCGCCGTGCCCACTGCGGCGGCGCTGCCCAGCAGCCCCAGCAAGAGCGCCAGTGGGTGCAGGCCCTGCAGGTGCAGCGCTGCCGGCTGCGCGGACGGCCCCCACGACAGCACGAAAGGCGCCGCCCCGGCGGCCAGCGCCATCAGCACCAGCAGCAGCAGGTAGCGCTGCAGGCTTCCGTTTTGCAGCGCATCCACCAACCCGCGGGCCGCGGACACCCCGCCTGCCTGCATCAGTGAGAAAAGCTCGCGCCCACCCGCCACTGCCCAACCCGGCAGGCGCGTGACGTGGTGCAGGTTCAGGCCGCGCTGCAATGCGACGTAAAGCACCACGCCGACGGCGACGGCCACGCCGCTCATCAGCAGCGCGCCGTTGAAGCCATGCCAGACCGCCAACTCGTAGGCAGGCAGCGCTGGTCCAGGCGCCCCATACAGCGCGGCCTGCGCGGCCACCGCCAACAGCGGCCCGGCCACCAGCGCCGGTGCCAGGCCTACCGCCAGGCACAGCAGCACCAACAGCATGACCGGCAGCCGCATGAAAAACGGGGGCTCGTGCGGGGTCTTCGGCAGCCCCACCGGCTCGCCATTGAAGAAGGTGTCGTGGATGAAGCGCAGCGAGTAAGCCACGCTCAGTGCGCCGGCCAGTGTGGCTGCGACGGGCAGCAGCCATTCCATCGCCGCATGCGAGTCTTTGGCCAGTGCTTCGGCAAAGAACATCTCTTTGCTGAGAAAGCCGTTGAGCAGTGGCACGCCGGCCATGCTGAGAGACGCCACGATGCCCAGGGTGGCGGTGAAAGGCATCAGCTTCATGAGGCCGTTGATGCGCCGCAGGTCGCGCGTGCCGCATTCATGGTCGATGATGCCGGCGCTCATGAACAGGCTGGCCTTGAAGATCGCGTGGTTGAGGATGTGGAACACCCCGGCCACCACGGCGAGCGGCTCCGACAGGCCGAACAGCAGCGTGATCAAGCCCAGGTGGCTGATGGTGCTGTAGGCCAGGAGGCCCTTCAGGTCGTGCTGGAAGATCGCGATGTAGGCACCCAGCAGCATCGTGACCAAGCCGACGCTGGTGACGATCCAGAACCAGGGCTCGCTGCCGCCCAGTGCCGGGTACAGGCGCGCCAGCAGGAACACGCCGCACTTCACCATCGTGGCCGAATGCAGGTAGGCCGAGACCGGCGTGGGCGCGGCCATCGCGTGCGGCAGCCAGAAGTGAAACGGAAACTGCGCGCTCTTGGTGAAGGCGCCCAGCAGCACCAGCACCAGCGCCACCTCATACAGCGCATGGGCACGCAGGCGGTCACCCGAGGCAAGCACCACGTCGAGCTCAAGGCTGCCGACGATGTGGCCTATCAGCAGCGCACCGGCCAGCAGGCACAGCCCGCCGGCGCCGGTGACGGTCAAGGCCATGCGGGCGCCCTCGCGTGCATCGCGGCCCACATCGTCGCGGCCATGCCAAAAGCCGATGAGCAGGAAGCTGGCCAGGCTGGTGAGTTCCCAGAACAGCACCAGCAGCACCAGGTTGTCGGCCAGCACCACGCCCAACATCGCACCCATGAACAGCAGCAGGAAGACGAAGAAGCGCCCACTCGGGCTGTGCGGATCGGCGGGGTCCAGGTACCAGGCTGCGTAGAGCGCCACCAGCGCGCCGATGCCACCGATCAGCAGCACGAACAGCCAAGCCAGGCCGTCCATCCGAAAGCCCAGGTCGAGCCCGAGCGCAGGCAACCATTCAACGCTGGCGCCCAGCACCTGGCCGCCCAAAACAGCCGGTGTCGCCTGCAGCGCGAGTACCGTCACCCCCAAGGCCGTTGCGCCAGCCAGCGCAGCCTGCAAGCGGCGGGCACCGGCTGGCAGGCTCGCCACCAGGGCCGCGCCCAACCACGGCAGCACGCTAAGCACGAACAGACTCATCGGCTTACTGCGCCGGGACAGCGGCCGACCGGCGAATCATCATCACCACCAGCGTCACCACCGTCAGCGGCACGACAAAACTCATCATCACGCCCGAGTAAGCGGGCAGCGCGTCGTGCTGCTGCGCGGCCAGGATCAGGTAGGCCACGTAAGCGATGTAGTAGCCGAGAAAGACGCCACCTTCCCAGCGTGCGATCTCACGGCCGGTCATGAACACCGGCAGGCAGGCCAGCGCCACCGCCAACATCACCCAGATGTCGAAGGACAGCAGCGACGGCGCCATCACCAGGCCCAGATCACCCGACACCAAGCCCGACAGACCCAGGCAACCCAGGATGTTGAAGGTGCTGCTGCCCACCACATTGCCCACCGCGATATCGCGCTCGCCCTTGAGCGCCGCGGCGATGCTGGTGGCCACCTCGGGCATGCTGGTGCCGGCGGCCACGATGGTCAGCCCGATGACCAGATCACTCACGCCCATGGCCTTTGCGAAGCCAACCGCCGAATCCACCAGCAAGTCAGAACCGAACACCAACGCCACCAGGCCGACGCCGATGAGACCCGTCTGCACCGCCCAGTGGCTGTCCCAGGCGCCCTGCGCGGCAGGCTGCAGCTCGCCGGCGAACTCGTCCTTCGCGGCTTGCGTCTCGCGGCGCGACTGCACCACCAGGAACACGGTGTAGGCCAACACCAGAGCGAACATCAGGCCACCGTCGGTCATCGACAACCGCCCGTCCAGCCCCAGCGCCAACAACAGCAGGCTGGCGCCCAGCATGATGGGCACCTCCTGGCGGATCAACTGGATGTTGACGACCAGCGGTGTGATCAACGCGCTTAAGCCCAAGATGAACAGCACGTTGAAGATGTTGCTGCCCACCACATTGCCGATGGCGATGTCAGTGCGGCCGTCCATCACGGCGCCGACGCTCACCGCCAACTCCGGTGCGCTGGTGCCGAAGGCGACGATGGTCAAGCCGACCACCAGCGGGCTGATGCCGAAGGACAGTGCCAGCTTCGATGCACCGCGGACCAGGATGTTGGCGCCGACGACCAGCAAGATCAGGCCGGCGACAAAAGTCAGGAGACTCATGGGGATGGGTGAGGTTGGTTCGATGCAACGCGCGTCGAGGATGCCAAGACCGCCAGTGTACCGCCCCGCTGGTCTTGAAAGAACCTGCATGAATCGCACCTAATATTCGGTTTTTCCGAACCGGAGGATGCATGCTGAATTATCGCCATCTTCACTACTTCTGGGTCGTCACCAAGGAGGGCGGCTTCGCCCGCGCCGCCGAGCGGCTGGACATGGCGGTGCAGACCATCAGCGCGCAGGTGCGGGAGCTGGAGAAATCGCTGGGCCACCAGCTCCTCAAGCCCTCAGGCCGCGGCGTGGCCCTCACCGAGGCGGGCCAGGCCGCCTTCGCCCGCGCCGAGGAGATCTTTCAGCTCGGCCAGGGCATCCCCGACGAGGTGCGCGAAGCGGCCAGCGGCAAGGTGGCCCGCCTGGCGGTCGGGCTCTCCGACGGCATCTCCAAGCTTGCCGCCCATGCGCTGCTGGAGCCGGTGTTGAGCACCCCCAACCTTCGGCTTGTCTGCCACGAGGGCGAGTTCGAGCAACTGCTCAGCGAACTGGCGCTGCATCACCTGGACCTGGTTCTCGCCGGCCAGGCCGCACCGCGCAACCCGAACCTGCGCCTCACCAGCGAGCGCCTCGTTGAGTCACCGGTCGAGTGGTATGGCCCGGCCCGGCTGGTCGGCAAGACCGAGCGCGACCGCTTTCCGCAAAGCCTCAACGACCTGCCGGTGCTGCTGCCCACGGGCCACTCGGCGCTGCGACCGAGGCTGGACCACTGGTTCGAGACGCAGGGCCTGCGGCCCCGCATCGCCGGCGAGTTCGAGGACAGCGCGCTGCTCGCGGTATTCGCGGCTCGCGGCCTGGGCGTCTTCCCGGTCAGTCGGCTCGGCGCGGACGACGTCGGCCTGATGCGCGGGCTTCGCTTGCTGGGAACCAGCGATGGTGTGAAGGAGGAGATCCACGCCATCCGCTCGCGTCGCGGCCAGCACCACCCCCTGGTGATGCAGGTGGTGGCTGCGGCTCGCCCTTGAACGCGTCTTGATCGCTCCCGATCAGGCAGCGTGGCGATAGGCCACCTTCGTGGAGCTCGCCTCCTCTCCATCGAAGAGCTTCCAATGGTGACGAGCCGCCTCCACCACCAAGGTTTCGCCGTCGGCGAGATGGCCATCGGCCCGCGCCGCGGCCAAGGACAGACGCAGCACCTTCCTTTGCAGCGCCGGATCCGAGATCTCGGCCATCAATGACGCCAAGGCGCTGTCATCGACGTTCCCCATGAGCGAACCTGTCTCGTACCCAACCGCCAGCAGTTCTTCGCACAACGTGTGAACGATGTGCGGCAGGAACTGGGGCTCCAGCCCGAGTTCGCGCTCCGCGCCCAACTTCTTGAGGATGTCGAACTCGGAACTGCACACGTGACCGTCGGAAATGAGCACCAACGCGACGATGCGCGCGGCGGCTTCTGGGCTGTTGTGGGGGTAGCTGCGCATGGAGGATCTCCGTTGAAAATGGTCAGGCTGAGGAGACAAGCTGGGTTTCGGACTCAGTCGCCCCGGACGGGATGGCGCCGGTCTGACTGGCGTGTCCGGCGCTCGGCCGAGATCGGGATGGGAATGAGCACCGGTTCCTGCCGCGGCACCCATTCCCTGAGAGCTTCCTTCAGCAAGCGCAGGCCCTGTACGAGGCCGGCAAACACGAGGGACGCGAGATGCAACGAGAGCTTCATGGCGGGTGAGCCCGGGAGTGATTACAGACTGGAATATTCGTCTGGTTGAACTTCGGAAGAAGCGGCCATTCCAAGACTTCAACTCAGGAAAATACGAACTCGCCAGAAGATGATGCGCCCACCGCAAAGCCGCACTCAGGTCCGGTCCGGCCGGACCTCGCTGACCTTGGCGAGCCGGAAGGCCCGGTCGTCGGTCTGGTAGTCCCACTGCTCGATCCGACAGCTTCCTGGCGTCGCATCCGCGCCCCAGCGAAGAAGGTTCACCGAGTTGGGCACGCCATCACGCACGCGGGACGACACGGCCGTGCCCGCCTGCACGACCCACAGAGGGCGCGCCAGGCCTTGCAGCGGCATGACGTAGGGGAGGTGGATGTGACCGCCGATGACGAGGTCGGCGCCGGCCTCAGCCCAGCGCCGCAGCGCGACCGCATGGCCGCGCAAACGGTTGGACACGTCCTCGGCGCGCGTGACGGCGATGGGCTGGTGCACCACGATCACGCGCAGCTGCGCAGGGTCGGCACGCTCAACCAGGCGCGCCGCACGGTCGATCTGCAAAGCGGAGACCTCACCGTCCTTGTGTCGCCACGGACGCGTGGTGTTGACGCACACCACCAGGAGTTCCGAAGATCGGTGCACGGGCTCGAGATCCGTCCCGAACGCGGTGCTGTACCGCCCATACGGGCTGTGCAGGCGTGCCCACAAATCGAACAGCGGGATGTCGTGGTTGCCCGGCACCGCCAGCACGGGCGCGGCCAGGCGGTCCGTGAAGGCGCGAGCGGCGCAGAACTGCGCGGGTCGGGCCCTCTGCGTAATGTCGCCGGACAGCACGACCAGATCGGGCCGCTGCTGGCGTGCCAATTCGGTCAGCGCGTCGACGACGGTCGGCTGCTCGGTGCCGAAGTGCGAGTCGGAGATCTGCAGCAAGACGGTCATCCGCTGGCCTCCACGCGCCGCGGCGCCAGCAAATACAGCGGCCTGGCGAGCACGCGGAAATCCAGCGGTGCACGCAGCGTCGTCACCTCGCCGTCGAAGGCCACCTTGACCCCGCGGCGCCCTTGCGGCAGCGTCGGATTGACCACCATGTGCTGAAATTCGAAGCGTTCCACCCCGGCGGCCTCGCCGAGGCGGCCCATCGCCCCGTGCAGCATCAGCCCGATCATCGGCAGCGCGCCGATGGGCCGCAGCATCAGGGCGGCCATGCTGCCGTCACCCGGCGTGCCGGCGACCGTGTCCTCCGGCTCGGCGCCGAGCTGCTGCAGCTGGAGCCAGTTGTTGCCGACGAAAAGCGTCAAGGTCTGCACGTCGCGCACCGTGCCACCCATCTCGATGTGCACGCGCAGCTTGCGCTGCGCGCGCAGCAGCGTTGCGCAGGCCGCCACAAAGGCCACCCAGCGGCTGCGCCCGAAGCGCGCCTTGTAGGCCTCGCGGTCCTCCAGCAGCTCAGGGTAGAGCCCGAGGCTGGCGTTGACGAGAAACACGCGATCGTTGACACCCGCCACCTGCACCGGGACAGACGCCGACCGCAGCAGCAATCGGACCGCTTCAGTCGGGTCGACGGGAATGCCGTGCGTGCGGGCAAAGTAGTTGAACGTGCCCTGTGGCACCACGCCCATGGCGCAGCCTGTGGCGTGTGCGGCCTGCGCCACGGTGTTGAGCGTGCCGTCGCCGCCGACGGCGACCACGGCAGTGCGGGTGGCGATCGCCCTTGCCGCAGCCTGGTGAGACACGAAGCTCAACTCGGCGGGGCTGCAGAAAAGCAAGTCTCCCCGCCGTCCACCCGCCCGCAGCGCAGCTTCGATGACTTCGCGCTTCGCTTCCGCCTCGCTGCTGCCCGCCGCCGCATTGACGACGAACTGCAGCGCGGAAGCGGAGTCGATTTCCGGGAGAGCGGCCATGGCGCCGTGCCCGCTCAGGTCTTTTCCCGCGTCAAGCGCTCCGCAAAGGAAATACCGATGGCAGAGAGCACGAAGGTGAAGTGGATGACCGCCACCATCGTCACGATCTGGATATTTTCCAAGCTCAGGTCGCCACTCAGGTAGGTCTTCAAGGCATGCACGCCAGAGATCGAGATGATGGCGAACGCCAGCTTCAACTTGAGGTTGTAGGTGTTGACGTGGTCCAGCCAGTCGGGCTTCTTCATGTCCTTCTTGTCGAAGTGCCCCGTGGTCACGAAGAGCGACACACCGGCAAGCGCCACCACCCAAACCAACTGCGCCACCATCGTCATGTCCACCAGCTCCAGCACCTTGATGATCAGATCGATCTTCGCGAGATCGCCGAACAGCAAGGTGCTCATCAGCTTGTAGGTTTCCAGCAGGAACTTTCCCAGAATGCCGAAGATGATCGCCACCAGACCCACATAGAAAAAAAGCATGGTGAATCTCATGCCGTAAAGCAGCGACCCGACCCTTGATAGCAGCATTTCCATTCTTGTCTACCTTGAAACAGAGCCGACAGTTACGTCAAACAGCGAACCAGCCGAAGCTTCCTGCGCCGCGCGGGCCAGTTCGCCCAGGCGGCTGAAGCAGACCGCGGCGGACGATCTCAATCGTGGCGCAGCAGGTCACCGAAGACGGTGTGCTCGCCCTCCTTGCGATCGGCGCCAGGCGCGTCGTACAGCACGAGCCAGCGCGCCTTGCCGCCCGACAGCGTCGGTGGCAGGTCACAGATCGCTTCGGCACGGTTGGTGCCGCGGCCGTGCGGCAGGGGCACCGACTCGGTCAGCGCCGACTCGAAGCGCACAGGCTCGCGGTTGGCAGCCAGCAAGGGCCGCGCGGCCGGCCACTTGAAGACGCGGATGTCGCCGTTCAGCACTATCGTCGGGCCGGCCAGGATGTAGAGGTCGTCGCCTGAGAAGTGCAGGTCCCGCACGCCCAGGCCGTCGAGCTGCAGGAAGTGCTTGCGGACCAGCGTGCCGCTGTCGTCCAGGGGCGCCAGTCGCAGCTGATCGCCGCGACCCTCCACCGCGATCTCGAGCAGCGCTGACCAGCCGCGAAGCACCGGGCCGCGCAGGCCGAGTAGCAGCCGACGGGCGTCCACGGCCAGGCCTTCGATGTCGAAGCCGTTGTCCTTGCCCGGGATGGCCATGTATGGCCCGAAGTGGGGGTCATCGGCGAGCGCACGGGTGAGCAGGTTCGTCTGCGCATCACCTTTCAGGAGCAGCGCCCGACGGCCGTCCCGGGCCTGGCGTACCAGGCAGGGCTCGCCCTGGGCGTCGGGCTCGATGGGCACGCAGGCCAGCAGGCGACGATTGCCGTCCAACGCCACCTTTGCCAGCCGCTTGGCGTTGTCGGCGTGCGCTCGATCCGGTTTGGCGTTCTTGCGCTGCAGGCCATGCGAGCCGACCACCCAGAGGAAGCCGTCGGCCACGGCCATGCCTTCCAGGTCGGCCTCTTCCCCGGCCGCGCCGGGCAGGTCCAGCAGATCGGCGAGCGGGAAGTCGCGCACCTCGCCGAAGCGCAAGGCCTCTCGCCCCACGGGGTCGAGCCGGCGTAGGCGGTCCAGGCCGCAGGCTTCGTCGCCCGCCACCCAGAGCCAGTCGCCGGTGAAGGCCGCGCCGGACAGATTGGATTGAACCAGGGAGTCAGGGGCGAACTCCAGACGGACGGCATTGGCGGTTCGAGCGTTGGGCATCGGGTGCTTCTCCAATGAGTGACGTGCCAGAAGGCTCGCGTGCTGCAACGCGTTCCGATCGGAGCCGTCAAACCCCGGAGTCTGCGGCCGAAGCTCAGTCCAACGTTCAGGTTTATCCGATGTTCACGTTCTTGAAAGACTGCTTTTCCAGAACCGTCAGGCGCCCCACATTCCGTCTGTCCCTCAACCGATGGAGATCCGTGATGCAAGTGCTCTTCAAGTCCCGCCATCCGCAAGCCACTGACTTGCGCGACCTGACCGAGCGCCGCGTGCGCTTCGTGCTGCGACGCCTGGGCTGGTTGGTGCCGCGCGCGGAGGTGCAGATGTCGGACGTGAACGGACCGCGCGGCGGCATCGACAAGCGCTGCCAGGTCGAACTCCGGACCGATGGCGCCGGGTCGGTCGTCGTCGCCTCCGTGGCCAACGACTGGCGCACGGCGCTCGACAACGCGCTTGCGCGCGCTGCGCGCTTCCTCATGCGCCTGTGGCGCCGGGGCAGTGACCCCCGCCGCATGCGCCAACGCCTCATCAGTTACGAACGCTGAACTCGAACGACCCCAGGACTCGACACCATGAACTCCATGACGCCCATCCCCTCGACCGCTCGGCCGGAAACCGCGCATTCGGCGCCGATCGCCGCAGGCAACGCGGCACCCACGGATGTCGCCGGTACGAGCCGTGTGCTGCGCAACGCGTACGCCTTGCTGTCGATGACGCTGCTGTTCAGCGCGGCCATCGCCGCTGCCAGCGTGGCGTTCCAGCTGCCGGCGCCGGGCCTCCTGCTGACCCTGGGCGGCTACTTCGGACTGCTCTTTGCCGTCTACAAGTTCAAGAACAGCGGCTGGGCCTTGCCGGCGGTGTTTGCGCTGACGGGCTTCATGGGCTACTCCCTGGGGCCGGTGCTGAACAAGTCGCTGGCACTGCCCGGCGGTGCACAGGTCGTGACCCTGGCCCTGGCGGCCACGGGCGCCACCTTCCTGGCCTTGTCGGCCTGGGTCTTGACGACCCGTCGCGACTTCAGCTTCATGGGCGGCTTCCTGTTCGCCGGCATGGTCATCGCGCTGATTGCCGGCCTGGGCGCCGTGTTCCTGCAGATCCCGGCGCTGGGCCTGGCCGTGGCCGCGATGGTCGCGCTGCTGTCGGCCGGCCTGATCCTGTTCGAGACCAGCCGGATCGTCACCGGTGGCGAAACCAACTACGTGCTGGCCACCGTCGGCCTCTACGTCTCGATCTTCAACCTGTTCACGAGTCTGCTGAGCCTCTTCGGCTTCGGCAGCTCGGATGAATGAACCCGCACCAGGAACACCTCATGAAATGCCCCACCTGCACCGACACCGCACTCGTGATGAGCGATCGCCAGGGCGTCGAGATCGACTACTGCCCGCAATGCCGCGGCGTCTGGCTGGATCGCGGCGAACTCGACAAGCTGATCGAGCGTTCGGGCGCGATGACGCCAGTTCCTGCCGCCAGCGCGTCAGCGCAATCACAGCCGCAATTCGCGGACTCCGACTACGAGCATGGCCGAGGCCAGCAGGGCAACCGCAAGAAGTCCTGGCTGAGCAACATCTTCGACTGACCCGCGACCCACAGCACCCACGCGAGACCCATGATGCGCAGCTATCCCGTGAACAGCCCGCAGGCCGCAGCCCGCATCGTCGCCCTGACCGTGTTCGCCGACGGCGATATCGGAGACGCCGAGATCGCTTGGCTCGACCGCCTGGTCGTGCATGAGCAGTTGGGGCTGACGCGACATGAGTTGCAAGCAGTGCTGGACACCTTCTGCGAAGACTTGCTTTCGAGCGACCAGTTGAAATGGGCCGACGCCTGCCCGGTGGACGAGCGCACGCTGGCGGATCTGATGGGTGAAATCCAGGACCCTGCGCTGCGGCTGAAACTACTGCGCCTGTGTGTCGAACTGGCTGAAGTCGACGCCCGGGTCCACGAAGGCGAGTCGATGGTGCTCGTCGCCGCGGTCGAGCATTGGGGCTTGCACCGTGAGATGTTTCGGCCGTCGTCCCGTAGCTGACCGGCTCTCCTTGCCTGAACAATCCGCGGTTTAGGTCTTTGGGCCTGCGGTGGGCAAGTCGAAAGTGCCCCATGGAGTGCCCGGGATCGTGCAGCCATCGAAATGGCTGTCCGCTATGGAGACACGACGGCTATGTCGGCTGATGGCCGCGTGCCGCCGGCTACAGGCGATGACTATGATCGTCGGGCCACGTGCTCACGTGGCCGGATGGCCTGTTCAGTAACAGTGGTATCCGCAGAGCACGACGTTGCTCAGTAGGTACTTCGAGGTCCCCGGACACGCTGCGAGCACGTTGGATGAACCTCGCCATGGGTTCGGTCAGGCGCGCCAGGGGATGCAGGAGGTAAGCCATCACGACGGTCGGTGCGCCAGCCAGCGGCCGCGCGGCGATGCCGCGGTTCAGGTAGCCAGCAAGCCTCGCAGACGGCGCGACGACGAGGCCGTACCCGGCTGACACGAGCGTCATCGCGATGTCGAAGGAGCTGACCAGCTGCTCCCGATCCTGCAGCGCATCCCCGAGGACACGCTGCGCCACAGCGCGCCACGGCTCGCCGGCCGTTGACTGCGCACGGATCAACGGCTGCTTGAGCACTTCCTGGCACGGCACTTCACGGTAGGCCAGCAAGTGGGAGCGCTTGGCCACGGCGACCGCCAGCGTGTCATGCCACAGCGGTTCGCATACCCAGCCAGGCCACTGCCGGGCAACCGCAGACAAGGCGAAGTCGAAGCCGTCGCCCGGCAGCTCCGCGCCCCGACCGGGATCTGTCCATCCAGCCAGGACGGCATGGGTCTCCGGCTCTTCGGCGCGCTGCAGGGCTAGCACGTCGGCGAGCTGGGGAGGCACCCATTCGCCGAGGACGGCCATGCGAATTTCGGCGGTGATGTCGCTCGATTCCACGTCCAGCTCCCCCCAGGCGGTGAATGTCGTGGCAACTGATCTCGGAGCCATTGAATGAGTTAAGTTTAACGTGGTTTAAATCGTGACCTTGTTCGACGCTTTTGGCAATGCAAAAGCGTTCGATCCAAAGAGGCCGCCCCGTCGGCACTACTACCTACGAAGCGGAACCAGCCATCGCGTTTGGGGCCGCCGTGCGGGAAGAAAGAACCAACCAGGGTATCGCTCAGGAAACGCTGGCCCACTTGGCTGGCATCGAACGGTCGCACATGGGCAAGATCGAACGCGGAGAGCACGTCCCCACGCTTCCCCTCATCCTCAAGATCGCCCGCGCGCTGAAATGCAGTTCTGCTCACTTGATGACTCTGACCGAAGCCAAGCTGGCGGAGTCGGCCCCATCCGCAGATTGAAGCCGGCCTTACCCCTGATCGTCGTTGTCCTTGCCGCCAAAGGCTGAATCTTCGCGCTTTGCGGCCTCGTTGAGGAGCCGCAGGTATGGGTTGTCTGGCGGCGTCTCCTGGAACAGCGCATCCGGGCTGGCGAGCAGATAGCCGTGCAGCCGGCGCGACTTGCGCGGCCCCGTGACTTCGCAGGTCCAGATGTTCAGCCCGCTGGGCTGCTTGCGGTGCTGCCCCAGCTTCTCGAACCGCTTCTGCACCCACTGCCACCCCTCCAGCTTCTCCTGCTTGGCCAGCGCGGCGACTTGAAGGTACTCCTGTGCATAGCGCTGAAACACGCCGGGGCTGACGAGGTAGGCCGTGCCGGCGACGGTATGCACCAGAGCCTTGGCGTCGTTGATGATCAGCTTGCGCGTCTGGATGCTCTGACGCAGCCAGGCCATGAAGTGCGCCCCGGAGGGCTCCGCGCGATCCTGGGAAGGCACGAGGTTCATCTGCGGCGGTGGCACGGTCAAAGGGGCCGGCTCGGGCTCGGCAACAGGGCAACTCGGGATCTCCGGTGCTGTAGGTGCAGTGGTGTCGCCCAGCAGGTCGAGCAGCGCGGCCACGCCCGGGTCTGTGGCTGCGGATGCGATCGGCGCCGTGCTCGCGGGTGCAGCATCGATGCCTTCCGCGCGCGGCACATCGGCCACCGCCGGCGCCTGCGGCTCCGCTTGTTCCTCTTCGACCTGCACACGGCCTGCGAACGGCGCCGGCCGATCGGCGGCATCCCAGATCATCGCCGGCGAGAGTTTCAGGAAGGTGAAGGCGTGCGACCAGCCGGCGTCGCTGGTGACGGTAGCCTTCCAGATCGCCTTGCCATCCGGCGTCGGTTGCACGATGCCGTGATCCTGCAGCACGTTGAACACGGCCGTATTGCTCGCCGGGATGCCGTCGATGCCCTGCGACAGCAGATGTGCGCGCAGCTTGTCGGAGACGGTCTTGCTCACCAGCCACAAAGCCTCTTGGGTCAGCCAACCGTCCGCCGGGCCGCCCTGGTTCAACTTGAACTCTTCCTTGAGCAGGTAGCGCAAGCCGTCGAGCAATTTGCGTTGCAGCGCATGCTTGGGTGCCGCCAGCGCCTTGCTGGGATCGCCGCCGAGTTCCTGGGCGACCGATGCCTGGTCGGCCTGCACGACCAGCTCGCCGAGCGTGCCGGCGTGCTCGTACTGGCCGGCCAGCACGTACAGCAGCGCGGCCCAGAGGTCGGGATAGCCGCTGAGCCAGTCGAAGATGTCCCGATCGAGAAGGCGCGCGTAGAGCAGCCCGGTGGCGGCGCTGTGCAGGCGGTACTCACGCTCCTTTCGGTAACGAAAGCGGTAGGGCTTTCGCACCGGGCCGTGCCAGGGATGCCAGGCGCTGCCGTCGGCATGCTCGACGTGCAGATCGACCGCTATCTTGCCGATGTCGTGCAGCAGGGCCGCGTAGGCCGTGCCTGCGGTCCAGGCTTCGGCCTGCGCCGCCTGTGCCTCTGGCGTGACGCCCGCAGGCAGCAGGTAAGACTGCCGCAATTTCAGCGCGTAGGCGACGATCTCCAGGCCGTGGTCCAGCATGCCGCCCGGATAGGCGTGGTGGTGGCTTTCGGACGCAGGGAACTGCTGGACCAGTTCGGCGTAGCGTTCCAGCGGCGCCAGGTACAGCGTGGCGAATTGCCCGCGCGACAGCGAGGTGCGCTGCCAGATGTGTTCCAGCAGCTTCTGCCGGCGCGGTGTTGCCAGCAGCGATGCGGCCGACTCGGGCCGCGTCAGCCCTTTGGGTGTCTCGGTGGAGGGAGTGGATGGTGCGCCGGAGGCCGGCAGCATCCGTTTGCGAAACAGCGAGAGCATGGCGAACCTCGGATGAGAGGCTGCTCAGGGGTGCCTTTCGGCCTTTTCGGGTAGGGCCTTTCCCCTTGGCCCCATTCCCTTGCCCCTTCCCAGCCCTTGCGGCCTTTTTGGAAGCCTTTGGGTATAGGGGCAGCGCGTGTCGCGTGCCGCAATCAATGCGGCATGGGGCAACCCCGGCAAGCCGGGAATACTTCTGCCGCCGCGTCAGATCTGGCCCAGGCCGGCATCGAGCGCAGCGGCTTGCGCGGCGAAGTCCTTGGGGCGCTTTTTGCGAAAGGTCTCCAGGTTGTTGAGCTTCCAGCGCAGTGCCGGCAGTTGCGCGGCGTGCTGGCATTGCACCAGCGACCAGTCCGGTTCTGCGCGTACCAGGCCGCTCAGGAACCGCCTGTGCGCCTTCGTCAGCCGTTGCTGCAACTCGCTTCGCAACTGCGCGCGAGCGTCCAGCAGCGTGTCCAAGGGGCAGTCCACTTCGGCCATACCGACAAAGGCCCGTTCGTACTCGCCGGCGATGTCCTTGTCGTTGCCGAACAGCACTTCGTGGGGCGGCCGGTTGTGCCCGGCCAGGTAGACCACGAAGCACTCGACCATGCCATCGCTGATGCCGCCCGATTCGTAGAGCTGCCACACGTCGAACAGATCGCGCGGATGCTGTCGATCCAGCGCAGCCACCAGCTTGCTGGCGTACAGCTCGTCCGGCGCCAGGATCGGCAGCTCGAACTCGACGCCGAACAGATCGCGGGTCTTGGCGCTCAGTGGTCGCCGCTCGACGGGCAGCACACTGCCACGGAACACGACATTGACCTCGATCTTCACCTGGCCGACGTCGTTCTCGACGATCAGCTTGGTGTCCCCCAGGTCCTTGGCGCGAACCAGGCGTGTCTGCACACCCAGTGGTGCAACGCGCGCGGCGATGGCGGCCAGTTCCTGGTTGATGGCTTGCAGCGCTTCGTCGCGCGGCGTCTGCCACGGGAGGTACACCACGTCGATGTCCACCGACAGGCGTGGCATGTCCTGCACGAAGAGATTGATGGCCGTGCCGCCCTTCATAGCGAAGATGCCATTCGCGAAAACATCGGGCGCGACAGCCAGCAGCAGGCGAACGGTGTCCGCGTAGGTCTTATCCATGGGACTTCAGACTCAACAGGCTGCCGTCGTCGAGTCGGCTCATCCAGCGCGTGGCGCTGCCGGTGCGAACCGGGTACTGTTCCAGCAAGGCATCGACGTCCACGAGGCTTGTTTCCCGCGCCCAGGTGAGGAACAGGCGCACGGCCTTGACGCTGGTACAGCAGGACAGCAGTTGTCCGAGCATGTCCTTGCGGGGCGAGCGCAGTCCGTCGAAGACGTTGCGCGCTTCTTCGAGGCTCTGCTTGACACCGGCTTCGTACAGCAGCTCCAGAACGGCACGCTCGGGGGCTGCCACCCGCAGATCCTCGGGCAGGCCAGGCGGCGTGGACAGGGTCTTGCTGGCCAGCGCCGTGTCCGGCCAGTCGAACAGGCGGGCATGGACGTAGCGGGCCGGGAAGCGCGAGGTGAACCAGACCGGCAGCGCGTAGCGGTTGTCGCCCCACAGCACCAGCGTGTCGCGGCTGCTCAGGTTGTGCCGCACGCCCTGCAGGGCCAGGGCGCTCTTGCCGCCGACATGCAGGCCGGGCACGCGCTGCCGCAGGAACTTCAGCGCACCGTAGACCCCAAAGTCATCGTTCGGGAATGCATAGACACCCTGGGCCAGGCGCACGAGCCAGCCCCCGTCGGCGTAGTGGGCAGCGAGCTGGGGCGACACCCCGAACTGGCTCAGGGTGGCCAGATCGAACGGTGCTCCGCGGGGAAGCTCCGCCTGCAGACGCTTGATTACTTGGTGCTTGGAATTTCCATCCATGTTATAAAAATAACACGAAATCCAATCACGCCCTAGCGCTGCCACAGACATTTGCACAGAAAGTAGCATCATGTTTTACTTTTGGAGCATAATCTAATCATGATCGGCAGCCCAGGCCAATCCGACTCGCCGATCGCAACCTCGCCTTCTGGATCGCGGTCTATGCTGGAGGGCGAACGACAACGCCTCCCCCCATGAGGTGAGGCACCACTGAAACCGAGGCACATGAGCATGACCACCAACACGCACAACGGGCGCTGGAGCCACCGGCTGGGCCGGGGGGCTGGCCGCGCCTGGCGTGGCTACCTGCGTCGTGAGCAACGTGCCGCCGGCTGGCTGGTGGCGCGTGGAGTGCCTGCAGATGCGGCCAAGGCGGTGCTCTGGATCGTCAAGCTCGCCGTGTTCGGTGTCCTGCTCTACGCTGCATCCTGGCTGGCCTTGCTGCTGGTCTTTGCGGTGGCCGCCGCATGGCTTGCGCGGAACGCCGATGCGGATGATGAGAACCAGCCAGAGTGGCGTGAAGGACACTCCGGCCATGGTCTGTACGACAAGAACGAGTGGCGCCACGACATGGGCGACTCTGACGAGTCGTAGCTGCCCCATCGGTACGAAAGGATGCGTTTTACTTCGCGCCGCCTTTCGATGCAGCTGTCATCGCAAGGCGAGAACCACTACCTCCAGCCGCCTTTGCGTCGCCGGTAGCGACGGTAAGCGCACCAAGGATATTGCCTGCCCGTACACCAGCCCAGGCCAGTGCCATCACCCAGAACGTCGGCAGCACGATGAACATCATCGCCATGACGAAGTTCAGCAGCATGTCCCCGAACGCATTGTTCAGACCGATCAAAGGATCGAAGTTGCTGTGCGGCCGGTTCGCGCCGAAGCCCCAGCCGTAGAGCGCGTCGAGGATCGTGCTGTCGATCCAGCGCGCGAGCTGGAACCAGAAGTCCACGAAGAACAGCGCGAACTTCACGCAGCTCACCGTCACCGTCGTCTTGAGGTCGTAGGTGCCCACCAAGAGCACCAACGGGATGCAGATGACGAGCGCCATCTTGAGCATCGTCAGCACCATCGGCAGCGCCTGACGCACCACGTCCATCGCCGGGAAGAAGCCCAGCGAGCCCACGGTCAGCCCCAGGTCGCTCGCGCCGCGCGTGACGATGTTCGGCAAGGTCTTGTCGATCTGCCCGCCGTAGTCGGTGTAGACGGCGCCCTGGTTCATCTTCTGCTGTCGCGGTGAGACCACGGCGCGGATCACCGAATCATTGACCTCGCTCTGCGACAGGAAGCCCGCCCAGCGGCCGATGCGGGTCAGCAGGTCCGGGTCGACCTGTGCCAGCAGCCGGCTGCGCAGTCCCTGGCTGCCATCGGCCCACCACTGCCGGCAGGACGGATAGCCGCCGCCACTGTCCACCTGAGCCAGCCCCGCATCGCGCGTGGCGTCATAGGGCCAGACGATGCGCGGCGTCTTGGAGCGGTAGGTGTCGTAGAAGCCCGGCGTGCTGAGGAAGTAGCTCGACCCGATCCATGTCACGTCGTTCATCTGCTCCTCGGTGAGCGTCGGCCGATTCATGAACAGCTTGGCGCGCGAAGGCCCGTAGCAGTCGTGTGTGAAGTCTGCGACCTCCTGGGCCAGCACCGGGTCGTCGGTGCGCGTGGCATCCACATCCATCCGTATTTGCCGCAGGTCCGTGCCGCAGGGAATCGCTGCAACCGCCGCGCCCGTCACGGCTTTCGACAGCGCGTGCATGGCGAACCACCACACCGGCACGAGCGCGCTCTGGTTGTTGAGCGTGGTGTAGGCGTTGGACCAGCCCGTGTCCTGGGGCTGCGGGACATTGACCTGGCATTGTGCGGAGCGGGTCGTGTCGAAGCGGATGATACTGAGGTCGACCGGAACGAACGGGATGCCGGCGAACAGGATCACCACGATGGCCACCCACACACGGTTCTCGATGCGCAGCGAGGACAGCACGCCCTTGTTGCCTTCGTCCGCGCCCTCGCTGCGCGCCCGGAGCCATTCGTGGATGACGATGACAACGAACGGCAGCGCGAACACGCCGCTGGCCACCAGCAGGTTCCAGATGCCGTTGTTGACGATCCAGCCCACCAGCGTGAGGTAGTACTCCAGATAGTCCGTCGTGTAGAGCGTCATGCCCGTCTCCCGGTCTCAGCCGTGCCGCAGCAACTGACTGCCTTCCAGCAGCACGAGGGCTGTCACGGCCGCGATCTCCGTGCGCCGCAGGCGCTGATGCGCCTCGGCCGACGGTTCACGTTGCCGCAGGCGCCCGCGCATCCACCACCAGCCGTAGGCTGTTGCTGCGTAGAGCAGAAGCCGCCACAGGAAGAAGTGGCCCGCATGCGCCCTCAACCAGTTCTCCCAGCCATCGACGCCGCCGACCACGTGGATGCCCGCGATGTTCACCGCCACCGCGGCGGCGACCACCAGCAAGGTCCACAGCAGCGCCACGCCAACGCGGCGGTTGAACAGCCACGGCAGCCGCAGCCAGGCCAGCCGGCTCATGGCGTACCGCTCCGCGGCTTCTCGATCTCCCGCAGCCGGTCGCGTGTGGTGTCGCCCTCGAAGACACCGCGCGAGCCGGCGGCGCGGGTGCTGTGGCGCTGGATGATCGCCATCGCCGAGTTGCCGGCCAACGTGCGCCGCAGCTCCAGCTCGGTCTTGAGGTTGTTGATCTCTTGCTCCAGCGCGGCGTTCTCCTGATCGACCGCCTGCACGGCCAGCTCGTTGGCTGCGACGTTGGGCTCCTTCTTGCCCGTCAGCAGCGTGCGCTGCAGCAGCAAGGCTTTTTCCAGCACGCTCGACAGTGCGGCCTCGGATGCGAGACGCCGGCCCAGCACGTCCTGATCGGGCTCGTCGCGTAGCGCTTCGATCACGCCACGGGTGATCGGCAGCGAGCTGCTGCCGGCGGCTTCGAGATGGGCCGGCGTCGTCGGCCGCGCCCCTGTCACCAGCTCTTGCAGCGACTGCAGCTTGGTTTCGTACTCTTCCTGGATCATCGGCGTGAGCCCGACGCCTGGGGTGGTCTGCGTCTTGGTGCAGCTCTCGCAGGTGCGCTGCTCACGCTCGCCCAGCACGCGGATCGCCCAGGCCGAGGCCGCCTGCGGCGATGGCCAAGTCTGGCAGGTCAGGCGGTTGCCGCAGGCGCTGGACGCAATCGGCGACGCATCGCCGACGCTGCGGCCGTTGAGCAGGTTGTAGCCCGCACGCGTCACGTCGCCCACCACCTTGATCGAGCTTTGGCCGTTGCCGCCGGCATTGCTGCCGCCAACCCAGGGCACGCCGTTGTTGCCCCGGTTGGTCTCGGCCTGCTCGATGGCGGACACGGCATCGGTGCTGGCGACCGCATCGCGCAGCGCCAGGCCCTCGGCGAGCTGGTTCCAGCCGGCTTGACCGCCAGCCATGTCGGCCATCCGCTCGGCGATCGCACGGCAGGTCATCTTGGAGCGGTCGAAGTCCAGCCGCGCCTGCAAGATGCCGTTGGTGAGCAGGTTGTAGAGCCCGGGATCTGCGCGCTGGATGATCAGCGCCGGCAGCGACGCCACCGCGGCAGTAGCGTTCTGGATCACGTTCGACATGATCGTCTGGAAGCCATTGGTGAGGCCGTTCAACTGGTTCTGCAGCGTCGTGGTGATGCTCATGTCGCCGCAGATGAGGTTGCTGTTCCAGCCGATGCCGACACCGATGCTCTGCATGTTCCCCGCACCGCCCATGGACACGGCGCGGCCACCGCCGATGCTGTAGAGCACGTCGTCGCCGATCACGCTGCCGCTGACATTCACGCCATTGGGGTCGATGCGGGTCTGCGCCCAGGCGGCGCCGACGGCCAGCGTGATGGCCGCCACGAGCAGCGTGGCCCGCAGGTGCGACTTCGCGCGGCGCAGGAAGTCAGGGAGGGAGGCGTTCATCGTGGGTTCCTCACATGAAATCGACGCTGCCGAGGAAGACCTGGCCACGGCGCCGGCAGCAGGAGTACGGCCGCCACAAGGCCCAGGCGTAGTCGCCTTGCTGGGCCTGCACGCGGGTGCGGCTGTGCGGGAAGACCACGCAACTGTTCGAGAGCGTGGGCGTCAGCTCCTGCCACTTGCCCGTCGAGGCGTCGGTCTCCATCAGCGCGCCGGCCGGCCAGTAGCCGTCGCGGGCGTTGGCCAGCAGCGGCTGGTACACGTGGATCTGGCCGCGGCGCGTCACGATGTCACCCGCACGCTGCGCGACCACGGCACCGCTCTTGTAGTCGTCGGTCTGGTGCAGGAAACCGCCACGCGGATAGACGTTGCCCCACAGGTTCAGGCCGGCGCGCGTGCCGATCTCGCGCCGTCCGGGAATCAGAGCTTCGGGGTAGAACGCTTCGGGGATGTTGTAGCGCCAGGCGATGGTATCGAGCGTGCTCAGCAGGTAGGGCATGAAGGCCGTGCCCGCACCCTCGCAGGAGTAGCCGGAGGTGGCGGCGAACTGGCTGAACACCAGGCCGGCGGGGTGGCCGATCACGTCAGCGTTCTTGAACTTCGCCAGGTTGTTCTCGTTGTCGTGGTTGGTGGTGCCGTCGCCGCCGGCCTTGGCGGTCGGATTCGGCATGCTCATCGCCCGCACTTCCAGCCAGGGGTTCTCACCCGTGTTGCTGTAGCTCGACACGACGGCATCGGGCACGTAGTGGCGTACCTTCACCGAGGTGCGCACCGAGCAGCCGAACGGCGTGCAGTACAGCCAGTAGCAGATGCCGACGACACGGTACTCCAGGCAGTCGGGCGACAACGCCGAAGAGACGATGGTGGCGGTGTTCAGGGCGAACGCCGAGGTGGCCGCGCCCAGCATCAGCGAGGCGACGATGGCGCGCAGGCGCCGGGAAGTCATCAGGCGGCTCATGGGCGTGCGCTCCGGTAGGCGTCGATGCGCGCGACGGCGCGGGCCACGTCGGGCTCGCCGTAGACCACGTAGCGCCGATCGACCACCACAGCAGGGATCTTGACGATGCCCAGTCCCCAGGCATCGGCGACGCCCTGGTAGGCCTGGCCGATTCGGCGCTGCAGGTCGGCGCCGCCATCGAGCAGCCGCTGCCGTACCAGGGCCTCCGCCTGGGCTGGGTCAGCGGGCAGGTGCGCCGTGAGTTCGGCCTCGATGTGCGCCGGCTGGTCCAGCTCGATGACACGCACGCCGGCCAGGGCCTGCACCGGATGACGGCTGTCGGTGACGACGAGCACGTCCGCCGCCACCGCAGCCTGGCTGAACATGAACAGAACTGCCCACAGTCCGGGGGCAATGCTGATGATCAGCAGCTGGGGCGAAGCCCTGAAGAAGGGGGCCGGCATATCGGGTGTCCTTGAAATCGATCAAGGTCGCAGTCGACTTCAAGTGCCGATGTGGCGCGACAAAGAAACCGCAGTCGGGCCCTGCCGGTTTCATGCCTATGCCGTTGTGAGCATTGCGTTTGCCTCCTGTAGGAGGCGGAGGTCAGGCGCGCGACGCTGAGGTGCCCGCGAACCCAAGAAACGCATGATGCAAGCGAATCGGCATCGACGGCTTGGAGCGCGCATGTAGGCTCTGCCAAGTCCCTTCACTGATGTCGCTCGGGGCGAGGCGATCTACCGAGCGCGAAACTCGTCTCAAGTAAGCGTTGACGCCATCCGCGGAGTCCGGAGGCGAGCCGGAGAGAACATAGCCCACCATGAAGCCGATTGCGTGGTTCTCCCCGTACGGAGGTGGATATTCTTGGTGGTCAGCAGCGGGAGCCGTGCCGACAGGTCGAAGCGCATCTGATGGCCGAACAGGCTCAACGTCCCGGTGCCGGTGCGGTCGCTTTTTTTAGCGCCCCATGCGCGAGGACGTGACGCAACAACCGCAGGAATTGCCGCTCCATCGAGTCGCCGCTTCCGCTCATCGCATTGCCCCACGTCCATCGATCTCCGACAGGACGCGCCGAACCGCGCCCGTCAATAGCGAAAGGTCCTGCGGCTCGATCACGTAGGCCGGCATCATGTAGACCAGGCGGCCGAAAGGACGCAGCCAGATCCCGGCCTCCACGAATCGCGGCGTCAGCGCGCGCAGGTCCACCGGCGCATGCATCTCGATGACGCCGATCGCGCCCAGCACCCGCACCTCCCGCACCGTCGCCAGCGCGGCACAGGGGGCCAGTTCCGCGCGCAATTGGCGCTCGATGTCCCGCACCCGCGCCTGCCAGTCCTGATCCAGCAGCAGGTCGACACTCGCCACGGCCACGGCGCAGGCGAGCGGATTGGCCATGAAGGTCGGCCCGTGCATGAAACAGCCGGCGCCGCCGCGGGAGATGGTCTCCGCGACCTCGGCGGTGGTGAGCGTGGCGGCGAGCGTCAGGTAGCCGCCGGTGAGCGCCTTGCCCAGGCACAGGATGTCCGGGGCGATGCCGGCGTGCTCGCAGGCGAACAGCCTCCCGCTGCGCCCGAAGCCGGTGGCGATCTCGTCGGCGATCAGCAGCACGCCGTGCGCGTCGCACAGGGCGCGCACCTGGCGCAGGTACTCGGGGTGGTAGAACCACATGCCGCCCGCGCCCTGCACGACGGGCTCCAGAATCACCGCCGCGAGTTCGTCGCGGTGCGTCTCGATCAGGCGCGCGAACCCGGCGATGTCGGACGGATTCCAGGCGTCGTCGAACCGGCAGCCGGGGCGCGGCGCGAAGAGCTGCTCGGGCAGTGTCCCTCTGAAGAGGTGGTGCATGCCGGTTACCGGGTCGCACACCGACATGGCGGCGAAGGTGTCACCGTGATAGCCACCACGCAGAGCGAGCAACCGGCGCTTGTCCGGGCGGCCCCGGGCCTGCCAGTACTGGATCGCCATCTTGATGGCCACCTCCACCGCCACCGAACCCGAGTCGCACAAAAATACCTTTTCGAGCGGAGCGGGCGTCAGCGCCACCAGCCGCCGCGACAGTTCGATCGCCGGCGCGTGGGTCAAACCGCCGAACATCACGTGCGCCATGCCCCGTAGTTGATCCTCCACCGCGCGGTTGAGCCGGGGGTGGTTATAGCCGTGGATCGCCGCCCACCACGAGGCCATGCCGTCGACCAGTTCGCGCCCGTCGGCGAGCTTCAAGCGCACCCCCTCGGCACCGATCACCGGCCACGCCGGCAGCGGATCGGTCATCGAGCCATAGGGATGCCAGAGATGGGCGCGGTCGAAGGCCAGCGCGTCCGCCCAGTCCGGCCCAACCTTGACTTCGCTGTCAATTCCCATCGGCAGCCTGTGCCAGGGCGGCTCCCATCGCTCGAGTCAGATCTGTCATGGCTTCAATCGGTCACCGCCCCCTTGCTCGCCGACGATACCTGCTTGGCGTACTTCGCCAATACGCCCCGCGTGTAGCGGGGTGCAGGCGGTTGCCAAGCTTTGCTTCGGCGCGCGATTTCGTCCTCGGGCACGTTGAGTTGCAGCAAGCGTTGTTCCGCGTCCAGGGTAATCGAGTCGCCCTCCTCGACCAGCGCGATCGTGCCGCCCACAAAGGCCTCGGGTGCAACGTGACCGACCACCATGCCGTAGGTGCCGCCGGAGAAACGGCCGTCGGTGATCAAACCCACGCTGTCACCCATGCCCGCGCCGACCAGGGCGGAGGTGGGCGAGAGCATCTCGCGCATGCCGGGGCCGCCCCTCGGGCCTTCGTAACGGATCACCACCACGTCGCCCGCCTTGATTTTCTGCGCCAGGATCGCTTCCATGCACGCCTCTTCCGAGTCGAACACACGTGCGGGGCCTGTGATCCTCGGAACCTTCACCCCGCTGGTCTTGGCCACCGCCCCCTCGATGGCAAGATTGCCTTTGAGGATGGCGAGATGGCCGTGCGGATACATGGGCCGGCCCCAGGGCCGGATGACATCCTGATCATGGCGCGGCTCTTCGGGCACGCTCTCGAGCGCCTCGGCCAGAGTCTGGCCGGTCACGGTCAGCGCGTCTCCGTGCAACAGGCCGTGGGCGAGCAGCATCTTCATCACTTGCGGGATGCCGCCCGCTTGGTGTAGATCGGTGGCGACGTAGCGTCCGGACGGTTTCAGATCGCACAGCACCGGCACGCGCCTGCTGAATGCATCGAAATCATCGAGTGTCAGCTTCACTCCCGCGGCGTGCGCGATGGCGGGCAGGTGCAGCACGGCGTTGGTGGAGCCGCCCAGCGCCATCAACACGGCGATGGCGTTCTCGAACGCCCGGCGGGTGAGGAGGTCGCGCGGCAGGATTTGTTTACGGATCGCCTGCACCAGCACCTCGGCCGATTTCGCCGCGCTGTCGGCCTTTTCCGCGTCCTCCGCGGCCATGGTCGAGGAATACGGCAGGCTCATGCCCATGGCCTCGAAGAGCGAGGCCATGGTGTTGGCGGTATACATGCCGCCGCAGGAGCCCGCGCCCGGGCAGGCGCGGCGCTCGATCTCCAGTAACTCGTTTTGGTCAATTTTATGCGCGGTGTACTCACCGACCGCTTCGAAGGCGCTCACAATGGTGAGATTGCAGCCCTTATAGTGGCCCGGCTTGATGGTGCCGCCATAAACAAAGATCGCCGGGATGTTGAGGCGCGCGATGGCGATCATCGCCCCCGGCATATTCTTGTCGCAGCCGCCGAGGGCGAGCACCCCGTCCATGCTCTGGCCGTTGCACACGGTTTCGATGGAATCCGCGATCACCTCGCGCGACACCAGTGAATATTTCATGCCCTCGGTGCCCATCGAAATGCCATCCGAGATGGTGATGGTGCCGAACATCTGCGGCATGGCACCGGCTTTTTTCAACGCGGCATCGGCGCGCGCGGCGAGCGCGCCGATGCCCATGTTGCACGGCGTGACGGTGCTGTGCGCGTTCGCCACGCCGACGATGGGTTTGTCGAAATCCCCATCGTCGAACCCCGTGGCGCGCAACAGGGCGCGGTTGGGCGAGCGCTGCACGCCTTGGGTGACGGTTTTGCTTCTGCGGTTGTCGGGCATGATTTATCTCCTGATATGAGCCGTGCCCAAAGCGCCGTGACCGGGGACATTGGGTGTGGAATCTTGCAAACGAATGCCTTACGAGTTCACTCTGCCAACCGCCACGCAATCGTTTCCCCGGCGCGCAGCGGCACGCCTGTTTCCTTTCCGAAACGCAGCTCCTCGGGCACGGTCCAGTCCTGGCGCTCCAGTGTGATGCGCCCCGTATTGCGCGGCAGCCCATAGAAATCGGGGCCGTGGAAACTGGCGAACGCCTCCAGCCGGTCGAGCGCGCCGGCCTGCTCGAAGGCCTCTGCATACAGTTCGATGGCGGCGTGCGCGGTGTAGATGCCGGCGCAACCGCAGGCCGACTCCTTGGCGCGGCGCAGGTGCGGGGCGCTGTCGGTGCCGAGGAAGAATTTCGGGTTGCCGCTGGTGGCGGCGGCAATCAGCACCTGGCGGTGCGGCTCGCGCTTCAATACCGGCAGGCAGTAGGCATGCGGGCGGATGCCGCCGGCGAACATCGCGTTGCGATTCAGCAATAAATGGTGCGCAGTGATGGTGGCGGCCACGTTGGGGCCGGCCCGCTCGACGAACGTGACCACCTCGCGCGTGGTGATGTGTTCCAGTACCACCTTGAGGCGCGGAAAACGCTCGATGATGCGCTGCAGATGTCGCTCGATGAACACCGCCTCGCGGTCGAACACGTCGATCTCGGGATCGGTCACCTCGCCATGCAGCAGCAGCGGCAGACCGGTCTCCTCCATGGCCGCGAACACCGCGTCGCAGCGCGCGAAATCGGTGACGCCAAATGAAGAGTTGGTTGTTGCGCCAACGAGAAAGGCTTCACCCACCGCGTGCACGAAACCGCTCGCCCTGGCCCGCAGGATCTCTTCGGGCGTGGTGTGGTCGGTGAGATAGAGCGTCATCAACGGCTCGAAGGCCATGCCCGCCGGCAGCGCTGCCAGGATGCGCGCGCGGTAGGCGCGGGCCTCGTCCACCGTGCGCACGGGTGGATCGAGATTGGGCATGACCATGGCGCGCGCAAACCGCCGCGCGGTGTCGGGCAGGACCGCGGCCAGTGCATCACCGTCGCGCAGGTGCAGGTGCCAGTCGTCGGGACGGGTGAGGGTCAGGCGTGCTGTGGCCATTGATGGGATCTCATGGATTGCAGTAATCGCAGCGCCCCGGATCGGCGTACTGCGGCTCGGGGCGCTCGCGCGTTTCGCGATGCGCGCACTTCAGGCAGCCGTACACCTCGGCGCGGGTCTCGCGGGTCGGGGCGCCGCAGTCGCCACAGAGCAGGCCCGCAATGCGCTCGACGAGCCAGAACCCCGGCGCGCCGCAGGCCGGACAGGGCGAGCCGAGCTTGGCGACCAGGTCCTCGGCCGCAAGCCGGATCATCTCCATGCGCGTGGGGTTGGCGTGGGCCCGCAGGTCGGTCTCCAGGAACACCTGGCCGCTCGCCGATTGCGCCTGCGCCCAGGCGAACGCGGCTTTAAGCTCCTCCCAGGCGGCGATCCCCTTGCGCAGGCGCGGGTCGTTCTCGCCCTCGGGGCGCACGACCAGATGGTGCGCGGGAAACGCCGCCTGCCGGGCGAAGGCCTCGGCCGCCGTCCAGTCGCCGGTCAGAAGATGCGCGTGGATCGCCTTGCCCTGCGCGACGCCGACGATCTCGAGCCCCTGCTCGTCGTCGATGAAGATGAGGAACTCCACGTTCCAGGGGAACATCCCCACCATCGGGTCCGGCCCGAACGAGCCCTCGCTGGCGAGCCCGAGCGAAAGTCCGGACATCTCCATGCCGAGGCGCGCCTTCTTGCGCGCCGCCTCGAGCTGCTTGCCGGCGCGCGGGATCTCGCGGGTGAAGGTGCCGAGGAGATCGGTGTCGTAGCCGCCGACCCGTTCCACCTGGCAGCCGAGCGCTGTGTCGAGCACCGAGGCAATCACGCGCTCCTTGCCGTGCTGGGTGAGCAGGGCGATGCGTGTTCCGGCGTAGACAACGCGGGTCATGGCGCCGCAGCGGTCGGCAGCGTCCGATGGCGCGCCAGCAGCACAATCAGCGTGATGACTGTGAGCGGCAGCACGAAGCCCAGCATGGTGGCGCTGTACGCCGGCAGTGCCATGTGCTGCGTGGCCGCAAGAATCAGGTACGACACATAGACGGCGTAATAGCCGAGGAACAGCGCCCCCTCCCAGCGCGCGATCCGGTGGCCGGTGGCGAAGATGGGCAGGCACGCGAGCGCCACCGCGATCATCACCGGCAGATCGAAGCGGACCAGCGCGGCGGCCACGTCGAGCCCGCCGGGCGTGACCAAGGCGGCGATGCCGGCGATTGCCAGGAGATTGAACAGGCTGCTGCCGATCACGTTGCCCACGGCGATGTCGCGCTCGCCGCGCAGCGCGGCCACCAGGGAAGTGGCCAGCTCGGGCAGGCTGGTGCCGACGGCGACGATGGTCAGGCCGATGACGATCTCGCTCACCCCGAAGGCGTGCGCGATCGCCACCGCGCTGTCGACCAGCCAGGTGGCGCCGAGCACGAGCAGCGCCAGGCCCGCGGCGATGAAGACGATCTGGACCGGCAACCGGTCGATCCATGCGCTCGCGCCGCCGTCGAACTCCCGCGCATATTCGGCCTGTATTTCCGGGCTTTCCTGGCGACTCTGGCGGATAGCGAAGACCGTATAAGCCACGATGCCGGCCGTGAGCAGCAGACCATCGAACAGGCCGATGCGGCCATCGAGCGCCATGACCCAAAACAGCACCGACACACCGATCACCAGCGGCACGTCGAAGCGGACGAGCTGCTGCTGAACCACCAGCGGCGCGATGAGCGCAGAAAGCCCGAGCACCACCAGCACGTTGAAGATGTTGCTGCCAACGATGTTGCCGACGGCGATGTCTGCCTGTCCCGAAAGACCGGACTGAACGCTGACCGCCAGCTCCGGCGAACTGGTGCCGAAGGCGACCACGGTGAGTCCGATCACCAGCGGCGAAATCCCGAAACGGGCCGCGAGGCGCGCGGCGCCGCGCACCAGCAACTCGGCGCCAGCCACCAGCAGCACCAGGCCCAGCACCAGAAAAACAACAACCGTAAGCGTCATGAAATCAAAGCCTCAAGAAGTCTGACCAAAAGATGCGCGCACTGTGGGGAAAACCCGCATCGCCGATCACCGCCCGCGCACCATGGCCATGACCCGCCCCATATCGAGCGTTGCAGCCTGTTGCTGGATCTGGGGCAGGTATTGCGTTTGCATCTGCTTGGCGGGGCCGAGCAGGTTCTGGAACGTATCCTTAAGCATCACCGTATTCATCACCCGGCCGCCGGCGTAATAGCGTTTGGCGAGCTGCCCCAGGGCGTAGGTGGTGGCGAAGGAGAACGCCATGCCGGTGGCCGCGCTTCCCACCTTGCCGAAGGTCCTGCCCGCTGCCTTGCCGAGCAGGCCGCCCAGCAGCTTGCGGCCGAACTGCTCCAGATATTGCGAGGTGAGGCCGACCCCGGCGGCGGCGATGAATTCCTTGATGTGGCCCTGGTCGAGCTGGACGCCGTGGGCGCTGCCGATGCCGTAGACCATCTTGATCTGCAGCGGGATGATGGCCATCGATGCCCAGGACTGCGGCAGTAGTTCCAGCGCACCGTTCATCAAGGCGTAGTTGAGGATGGACTTGTCGAGTTCCGCCTCGGACACGTTCGGCTGCGCCGCCACCACCGGCCCGGGCGCGGCGGCTACAGCGGCGGCGCCTGCCGCGGCTACGGGGGCCGCGGCCTCGCTGAGCTCGACAATGGCGTCGGCCTCGCGCTCGAAGGCGGCGGTCTGCCCCGCATCGAGCTTCAACAGGGCTTTCAGCTCGTTCAGGAAGCGCTGCTCGGCCTCGCTCTGGCGACCGTCGGCGTCGCACACGCACACCGCCATTTCATAGGCCAGCTGGCGTTCATGCCCTTCAGGGTGCTCGCCGGGGTCTTGCAACGCGGTAACGGCGGCATCCAGGCTGATGCGCTTGAGCAGCACGTCCTGATAGAGGCGGGCGAGATCAGGCGCGCCCGCTTCGCCGCCCAGCGACTCGGCGATGCGGCGGATTTCCTCGCGCTCGCGGTCGTGCTTGGCGCCGTCGGCGAAGGCGGCGTGGAGGGCGATGGCGAGGATGGCTTTCTGCTGTTCGGGGTTCATTGCGGGTTCTTCCATCTGATCTGGAATTCGATTTCTTCCGACTCGCCTTCCCGTTCGTGTTCGATGTTGCAGACCGCCCGCACCGGCACCGAGATTCTTTCGCCCGCGATCTGGATTTCAAAGCGTTCGCCCTGTTCGAGCGCATCGGCCAGGCGCCGCAATTTCGCAATGAACTCCGGCAGGGGGTAGGTTTTTTCCACATCGCGTTCAGGTTTGCTGTTCATGCGTGTCCTTTCAGTGCTTCGGTGAGTTTCAGTCCGGCCAACTCGCGGAGGGAGCGCGCCAGGAAATAGAGCGCGGCCATCATGATCAACATGGAGGGCAGCGCGATCATGGGATAGCTAAACAGGGTGAGCCGCCCCAGCTCTTCGTTGAAGGCGGGGGAGCCGGATGGACTGGTGACGATCCAGGTGGCGAGAAAGTAGTTCATGACGGAGGAAAAAAAGAACGAGCCGGCCAGCATCCAGGTGGCGGCCCGCAGGCGCGTCTTGAAGGCGGCACGCTTGCCGCGTTCGTCCAGGCCGCGCTGAATCCGCTCGACATCCATCAGCGCCGGCGTGAACAGCAGCACCCGCACCAGCGGGTAGCGGCTATGGGCGGAAATGGCCACGGCCAGACCGATCAGGCCGGGAATGGCGGCTTCCTTGATGGCCAGCCACCGCGTGTCCAGTTGCAGCAGGCCGATCCCGCCGGTAAGCAGGATGCTGACCAGACCGAGCACGGCGAACAGGTTGAGCTTGCGCCGGGTAAGCAAATCCCGCGCGCCCCAGGCCAGCGGGAAAGCCAGCGCCAGCAGCAGCGCGTTGACGGCGCCCAGGTCTTCCGGGCCGCTCAGCTTCATCAGGATCAGAGAGGGAATGACGATAGCGATCAGCAGTTCGATCAGTGGGTTGTTTTTCCCGGATGCCGAAGAAGGTGCAGTGGAATGGCACGCCGCCCCCCGGCGCGCCCCGTGCTTGATTTCAGCCACGATTTCGCCACCACTTCTCGAGACCGATCACCGGCAGGATGAGGGCGCCGACAACGATGCTCAAAAGCACGTCGCCAGCGGAGAGGGGCGCGGACGCGAAGATCTCGTGCATGAACGGGGCGTAGACGAACAGCGCCTGCAGCACGAGGATCGCCGCGATCCCGACGAACACGGTCTTGTTGCTGAACACCCCGATCTTCAGCATCGAGTCACGCAGCGAGCGGCAGTTGAGCAGGTAGAAGATCTGGAACATGATCACCGTGGTGACGGCCATCGTTTGCGCCTTGGCGAGCGCTGCGGGTCCGCTGTCTCCCGCGGCTCGGAACTCGTAGAGGAAGAGCCCGAGCGCCCCGGCGGTCATCAGGATCGCCACCACGAAGGTGCGCATGACGACGAACCCGCTCAGCACTGGCGCGGCCGGGTTGCGCGGTGGGCGCCTCATGACGTTGGGCTCTTTCGCCTCGAACGCGAGCGGCAGCGCCAGCGCCACCGCCGCTACCAGATTGATCCATAGCAACTGCGCCGGCGTCATCGGCATCAGCAGCTCGCGCATCGTATGGGCGACGCCGTCGATGACGTGCGTGACATCGGCGAACGGGAAAAAGGCTACCGCCCACATCAGGATCAGCGCCAGCCCGAGGTTGGTCGGCAGCACGAAGGCGAGCGACTTGATGAGGTTGTCGTAGACGCGCCGCCCTTCCTCGACCGCCGCGGCGATGGAAGCGAAGTTGTCGTCGGCGAGCACGATCCCCGCCGCCTCCTTGGAGACGCTGGTCCCGGTGATCCCCATCGCCACGCCGATATTCGCCTGCTTGAGCGCGGGCGCATCGTTGACGCCGTCGCCGGTCATCGCGACCACTTCGTTGCGGCTCTGCAGGGCACGCACCAGGCCGAGCTTGTGCTCCGGCGCGACGCGCGCAAAGACGTTGCACGCGCCCGCCGCATCACGCAGCTGCACTTCGGACATCTGCGCGAGCTGGGCCCCGGCGATCGCCTTGGGTGCTGCGGGATTCTTAGGGAGGATGTTGAGCTGGTCCGCGATCGCCTGCGCCGTGCCCTGGTGGTCGCCGGTGATCATCTTCACGGTAATCCCGGCCTGATGGCAGAGCGCGATCGCCGCGATTGCCTCGGGACGCGGCGGGTCGATCATGCCCTGGAGCCCGAGGAAGGTGAACCCGCTTTGCGTGTCGTGCATCTCGATGCCAGTCTGCCCGCGCGCGGGCTGGGCGGCGAACGCCAGCACCCGCATCCCCTTGGCGGCCAGCTTTTCGACCTCGCGTAGCACCGCCTCCATATCGAGCACACGGCCGCCCGGCGTCGTGGCGCAACGCTTTAGCACGGCCTCCGGCGCACCCTTGAGCAGGATGCGTCCGCCGTCCTGCGCGTGGAGTGTGGCCATGAACTGGTTCTCGGACTCGAACGGAATCGTATCCAGGCGCTTGTGTTGCGCCCGCGCTTTCTCCACGTCCAGCGCGACCTTTTCCGCGGCGACAACGAGCGCGCCCTCCGTCGGATCGCCATGGATCTTCCACTGCCCCTCCTCGTTCGCGAGCGAGGCGTCGTTGCACAGCACCCCGGCGAGCAGCAGATCAGTCAGGTCCGCAGGCGCCGTCTTGACGAGCGTTCCCTCGCGCTGCAGTTGCCCCTTGGGCGCGTAGCCGACGCCCGACACGGCAAAGGCGCCGGAGGCGGGCGTCCAGAGCTCCTGCACGGTCATCTCGTTGCGGGTAAGGGTCCCGGTCTTGTCAGAGCAGATGACGGTGGTCGAGCCGAGGGTCTCGACGGCGGGGAGCTTGCGCACCACGGCACGGCGCGTCGCCATGCGCTGCACGCCGATCGCCAGCGCGATGGTCACGATCGCCGGCAGCCCCTCGGGGATGGCGCCCACCGCCAGCGCGATGGCGAAGATGACCGTCTCGCGCAGGGCCGGAAGCCACTCGACCCCGGTCTCGGCCATGGTTCGCCAGGTCCCGAGCAAGAGGATTCCGATCGCGATGACAACGATCGCGATGGTGATGTACCAGCCGATTTTGGCCAGCGCCTTGGTGAGCGGAGTCTGCAGATCGGTCGTTTCCCTCAGCATGGTGGAGATGCGGCCGAGCTCGGTCCTGGCGCCGGTCTCGACCACCACCGCGGTCCCCGTCCCGTAGGTGACCAGCGTGCCGCCAAAGACCATGCAGGTTCGGTCGCCGATGCCCGCCTCGGATGCCACCGGGGCGAGCCGTTTCTCCGTCGGCACCGACTCGCCGGTGAGCGCCGCCTCCTCGATCTGCAGGTTGCGCAACTGGATCAGGCGCATGTCCGCGGGCACCTTGTCTCCGCTGGCGAGCAGGACCATGTCGCCGGGGACGAGATCCGCTGCCGGGAGGGTGAGTTTGCGGCCCTCGCGCAAGGCGGAAACATTCTCCGGCACCATGCGGCTGAGCGCCTCGATCGCCTTGCCGGCCTTGAACTCCTGCACGAAGCCGATGATCGTGTTGAGCACCACCACCGCCAGGATCACCAGCCCGTTCTTGACCCCGCCGGTGGGGTCGACAGCCATCGCCACCAGCGCCGACACGATCAGCACCCAGATCAAGGGGTTGTTGACCTGCCGCCAGATCAGGTCGAGGGCGGTGTCCCCTTTGCCCCGGGGGATCACATTGGACCCGTAGGTCTTCAGACGCTGCACGGCTTCCGCGTTGGTGAGGCCATCCGGACGCGTCTCCATACGCGCGACCGTCTCGTCCACGCCCAGTGCGTGCCACGGCTGCCGATCCGGCATGCCCGCAGCGCCGCTGGAACCACCATTCATAGCAGACGCGTTGCTCGTGATGGCTTGTTGCGCCGTTGCTTTCATGCTCAGCTTGTGCACGCGTTCTTCTTGGTTGCCAGGGAGTCGACTCATGGCAATCATTCGGCGGCTGCAAAGAACAACGATGCCAAGCCCGTGCCGACGCCGGCTGGAATGCCGTAGCGTTCCAGCGGGGACACCGGGTCTCCTGCCACAACCTTGACCGGGACGGTCGTCAGCTCAATCACCTTGTTGATCGTCGAGTTCTCGACCATCCGGATCAGCGAGCTCTTGCGTGCGGCACCCACCACGATATGGTCGCAGTGGAGGCGGCGCGCCGCGTCGGTAATGACGTATGCCTTTTCCCCAAGTTCCATGTGCGCTTCATAGGGCACCCCGAACCTGTCTAGCATCTGTCTGCTTGGCAGCAGCGCCAACTCGGCCTGATCGCGATGGAAATCGTGGCGATCTCTTCTGCTCACGAATCGTGAAACGTATTGGGAAAATGGCGTCTGAACATTCAATAGATGAATTTCCAACGCCGCGTTCTTCCTGAACTCATTGACGACGTGCCGCACCGCATGGAGCGAGTTGCTTGAGCCGTCGACCGGAACGAGTATTTTCAACATGGCGCGGGTTCCTTTCCAATGGCCAGCTATAGTCGGGAAATCAGATCGAACGGCAGTAGGACTCAGACCACCACCGCGCCCAGCAACAGGCGGGCTGCAAGCCGCGTGCGCATTCATTGCGCTGCCTTGAGCGCCGCGATGCGTTTGGTCAGCGGCGGGTGGGTCATGAACAGGCGCTTGAGACCCGACGCACCTCCGCCGGCGATGCCGAAGGCCGTCATCTTGTCGGGCAGGGACGCAGGCTGCAGCGCACTGAGCCGCTCCAACGCTGCAATCATGGCGCCGCGCCCGGCCAGTGACGCGCCGCCCGCGTCGGCGCGGAACTCCCGTTGGCGCGAGAACCACATGACGATGAGGGAGGCCAGGATGCCCAGCACCAAGTCGGCGATGATGACCGTCACCCAGAATGCCGGGCCGTGCCCGTTCTCGCTCTTGAAGATTATCCGGTCCACCGTGTGGCCGATCACCCGCGAGAGGAACAGCACGAAGGTGTTCACCACGCCCTGGATCAGCGCCAGCGTCACCATGTCGCCATTGGCGGCGTGCGCGACTTCATGGCCCAGCACGGCTTCTGCCTCCTCGCGCGTCATCTGCTGCAAGAGGCCGGTGGAGACGGCGATCAGCGCCTTGTTCCTGCTCATCCCGGTGGCGAAGGCGTTGACGTCGGGCGCGTCGTAAATGCCTACCTCGGGCATGCCTATGCCCGCCTGCCGCGCGTACTTGCGAACCGTATCTACCAGCCAGGCTTCGGTCGTATTCGATGGCGCCTTGATCACCCGCACGCCCATCATCTTCTTGGCCATCCACTTGGAGACGGCCAGCGAGATGAGCGATCCGCCGAAGCCCATCACCGCGGCGAAGATCAGCAGCGCCGTCAAGTTCAGTCCCTGTTCGTTCAGCCATGGCTCCACCCCCAGCAGGCGCATGCTGACCGAGAGCACCAGCAAAATGGCCAGGTTGGTGGCGAGAAACAGGACGATGCGCTTCATGCTCGGCTCCCTGGCATCATTGCCGTGAGGAATGTTGCAAACGAACTTCGATCAAACCGCCCGGGCGGCGCATCAGCGCGAACTCGATGGACTCCTGACTATGTCGAAACCGGTGCCTTTCCTCCTCTGGCATGGCGGAAATCACCTCCTGGACGAACCCGGCGTCGGCGAAGCCCCGGACATAGTGCGCCAGCGCCGCGTCGAAACCCGCGCGGCCGGCGTAACGCACTTCGGTCGTCTCGCCATCGCGCGCGTAATGACTGCGCACCAGGCCTGGGAAGCGCGGGACCGGGCCGAGGTCGGTGCCGCTGACATCGCGCGCGGGCGGCGCTTCGCCGAGGCCCGGCAGCCACCGGTCCGCCTGCTCCTGAATGCCCGGCAGCCAGCGCTCCGCCTGCTCCTTGAGACCGGGCGCTGCCTGTTCAACCGTTGCCGCCGCCTCGTCGGCCAAACGCTTGCCGGTCTCCGTCGCCACCGGCGCCTGCGCCCACAGCCAGGACAACAGCGCGATGCCGGCCCAGACGAGCAGGCCGACGATGGCGAAGGCGAGCCCGCCCAGGATCAGCCAGGTGCGCGCCCGAATATTTCCCAGCCACGATGCGGCCTGCGCCAAGTTTCTTTTTGCCATCAGAACTTCTCCGGCCGCAGCACCGCGACGTCGGACACGAACAGGATCATGGCGTAGTTCTCGTAGTAGCGGGCCTGCAGATGTGCGGCGATGGCCTCGGCGGTCGCCGCATCGCATACGACCTCGATGCGGATGTTGCTGCTCGCATCCCACGCGGAGCTGCGCACGCCCCGGCTGCCCTTGCCGCGGGCGTCGGTAATGGTGTAGCCCCGGACTCCCAGGCGTTCGAGGTCCTTGATCAAGACGCTCTCCAGGGCGGCCTCGGTGATGATGGTCAGCAGTTTGCGCATCGAACTGTTCATGAACCTAGCCTCCGGTCAGGGCGAATGCTTGCGTCGCCATGGCGTGATAGAGCGGAATGCCGACCAGGACGTTGAACGGGAAAGTGACGCCCAAGGAAGCGGCCAGCGACAGCGTCGGGTTGGCCTCCGGCACCGAAATGCGCATGGCGGCGGGCACGGCGATGTAGGACGCACTCGCTGCCAGGATGGCCAGCATGGCCGTGCCCCCCAGCGACAGCCCGAGTCCGTAACCCAGCGCGATGCCCACCACGGAGGAGAACAGCGGCATGCCGATGCCGAACAGCACGAGGAACAGGCCGTGCCGCCGCAGGCTGCCGAACTGGGCGGCCGTGATCAGCCCCATTTCCAGGAGGAACAGGGCAAGGATTCCCTTGAACAGATCGAAGAACAGCGGCTTGACGGAAGTCAGTCCCTCCGGGCCGGCGGCCCAGCCGATCAGCAGCCCGCCGACGAGCAGCACGATGCCCTTGCCCAGAAACACCTCATGCGCGACCGTGCCGATCCGCATGTCACGGGAGAACCCGCGGGCCAGCAGGATCCCCACCAGGATGGCCGGGATCTCCAGCACGGCGAGCAGGAACGGCATGTGCGACTCGAACTCGATCTGCCGGCTGGCGAAATAGGTGGTGGCGACGGCATAGGTGCCGACGCTCACCGAGCCATAGTGGGCGGCAACGGATGCCGCGTCCGCACGGGGGAAACGCCCCATGAACCGCAGCACCGGAAAGGCGACCAGCGGCAACAGTACGCCCATCGCCATGACCGCGAGGGCTTGCAGCGCGAGGTCACCGAAGGGTTGCCTGGCGAGTTCGATGCCGCCCTTGAGGCCGATGGCGAGCAGCAGCAGCATGCTCACCAGTTCATAGACGGCCGCGGGCAGTCGCAGCTCCGAGCGCAGCAGGCCAGCGGCCAAGCCGAGCAGGAAGAACAGCAGGACGGGGTCGAGGGTGCTCAAGATGGCGTTCCTTCATCGTGCGGCTGCGCCGATGGCAGGACCAGGCTGCCGCCGGCGTCCTGGTAGATCGGCGGCAGCACGAGTTCCGGGTAGCGTGCTTCGAGCACCTGCAGCTCCGCGCTCACGCTGGAGTCGGGCGCATTGCCTGCGAAGACCGGGATGAAGCGTGCGGCGAGCGTGGTCGCGTCTTCATGGCCGAAGCAGTCCAACAGCGCCGCCACCAGGTCGACGCGGGAGACGGCGCTTGCCGCCGTCTCGAGCCAGCACAGCATCCAGATCCCGTTGATCCCTGTTGTCTCCAGGATACGGACGGTTCGCCGCGCGCCGGCCGCATCCGGCAGAACCAGCGCGCACGGCAAGTTCGCCACGCCTTCTTCGTCGATCCAGATGCCTTGCACGGTTTCAACGTCGCTGGCGGGCAACCGGCGGCGCAGAATCGACAGGTAAGCGGCCAGATCTTCGCTGGCGCGCTCCAGATCCCCATCGCTGCGCACGAGCAAGAAGGCGCTTCTGGACTCGGTCGGCATGTCTTCATCCCCTGCGTAGGTGGCGGGCACTGGACGCTTCTCACCACGAGCGCCTGAGGCGCGAAAGGCCGTGCAGGACCCGTCCTGTTGTTACCCGGAAGGTAACCTGGTGAATTTTGACGGTCTGGATGATTCATATAAAGTCGAATATAATTCACAGACACTTCGTAAAAAGTTGCGAATAGCAGATAATGAATCTCAAACACCTGCGCTACTTCTGGGCGGTGGCCCACGCCGGGAGTGTGGCGGCGGCGTCCAATCAGTTGCATCTGACGCCGCAAACCGTCAGCGCCCAAATCAAGCTGCTCGAGGACGACCTCGGAACGGCCTTGTTCAAGCCTGCCGGACGCGGACTCGAACTCACCGAGGCGGGGCGCGTTGCGCTGTCCTACGCCGACGAGATCTTCGCGCTGGGTCACGAGATGGTCTCCTCGCTGCGGGCGAACGCAATCCCGGAGCAGACGATGGCTACGTTTCGCGTCGGTATTTCCGATGCGATCCCCAAGTCGCTGACACACCGGTTGCTGGCTTCGCTGAAGAGGGTGGAGAAGCCGATACGGCTGGTGTGCCACGAGGGCACGATCGACTGGTTGCTCGGGGAATTGGCACTGCACCGGCTGGAGATGGTGCTGGCCGATCGCCCGATGCCGGCAGGGTTGGCGGTCCGCGGCCACAGCCGCAAGCTGGGTGAAAGTGCCGTCGCCTTTTTTGCCGCGCCCGAGCTGGCGCGGCGCGGCGCGGCTTTTCCAGCCTGTCTGAACGGGGCGCCACTGCTGCTGCCCGGTCAGAACGCGGCGGTACGGGGCGAGATCGACCTCTGGCTGGGCGAGTCACGCCTGTACCCACGGGTCATCGGGGAGTTCGATGACAGCGCCCTGATGAAGGTCTTTGCACAGGCGGGTGAAGGCTATTTCCCCGCGCCCGCGATCCTCTCGGACGAGATCTGCGCGCGCTACGGCGTCAGCGAGGTGGGGCGGCTGGAGGAGGTGCGCGAGGCATTCTGGCTGATCAGCACGGAACGGCGCATCCAGCATCCGGAGGTTCGCGCCGTCCTGGAAGCCGCCCGCGGCGCGGTCTTCGTTCCGCAGGGCGACGGCCAAATGGCGCGGTAAATGCGGGAGTCCTGATCATGTTGCAACTTACTTCCCACCCGGACGATCTGTCCACCGCCGTGAACCTGCTGCGGGCGGGGGAACTCGTGGCGCTGCCTTTCGAGACCGTTTATGGGTTGGCCGCCGATGCGACCAACCCCGATGCCTTGCGCGCGATCTTTCGCGCCAAAGGCCGCCCGGCCGATCACCCGCTGATCGTGCATCTCGCCGCCACCGAGCAACTGTCGGACTGGGTCACCGAGGTACCGGAGGTGGTCTGGCGGCTGGCTTCGGCCTTTTGGCCAGGTCCGCTCACCCTGGTGCTGCCTGCCGCGCGAACGGTTTCGCCGCTGGTGACCGGCGGCCAAACGACCGTCGCGCTACGCGTGCCGGCACATCCGGTACCGCAGGCCGTCTTGCGACAGTTCGGTCGGGGCCTGGCCGCGCCATCCGCGAATCCTTTTGGTCAAATCAGTCCGACCACGGCGGCGCATGTGCGGCGACACCTGGCCGGAAAGATCGCGGCGGTGGTCGATGGCGGCCCCTGCCTGGTCGGCATCGAGTCGACCATCGTCGATCTCAGTCGTGAACATCCGCGCATTCTGCGTCCCGGCGCCATCACCACCGATATGCTCGCGCGCCACCTGTTTCTTGCGGGCACCGTTGCTGCGGCAGCGCCTCGCGTGCCAGGCGCCCTGGCCTCGCATTACGCGCCGCGCACGCCGTGCTACCGGATCCCGGCCGGGCTGGCCGAGGCGCCGTTTCCAGGCCGGCGTACCGGGCTGCTTGCGCAGCGCCCCGCAAATTGGCCGGTGGCGAAGTTCTGGCCGATGCCCTCGCAGTCCGAAGACTATGCGCGCGCGCTTTACGCGGCTTTGCACGAGGCCGATGCCACCAGTTGCGAGGTCTTGCTGATTGCGCTGCCGCCGGACGAACCGGCATGGGCGGCCATACACGACCGCTTGCGCCGTGCGACCCGATCTCTTTAGCGGACGGTGGCAGCGCAGCTTGGCGGAACGCCGCCTCAATGCGTGCGGGAGCGAGCAGTTCACGAGGGCACGCAACTAAAGCAGGGGCGCGCGGACGCCTGAACGCAGCGACGCAAATCGCGGCTTCGCTGATGTCCACGCATAGACTCGCCCGTAGAGCGTCGAGCGAATCACCTCCCTCGTGGACGGCTGACCTTGCGAGCGAAGATGAACGAAGCGCCACAACGCTTCGGCCTGGAAGACACCGGAGCAGCACGTCAAATCCAGCACCGCTCCCGTCCAGATAGGCCATCCATGACCTCATCGAGGATCAGCGAGACGACGACGGACAGTCGCGTGTAGTGCACGCCGTTTTGCAACGCTTCTGTGCGCTTTCCATCTGTCCACGGCTCAGCGTGCGCGAACTGCTCGTAGATCGAGCTGATGAGCTCGATCGGAATCACCTCGAACTGGTAGGGGAAGAAGCTGAGCTGCCCGCTTTCAGGATCGACAGCCGCCAGGAACTCCGCAACCCGCGTCAAGTGGTGAGCGGCCGGTGTCGTTTTCACCAAAGAAGGCGGAAACATATCGCCGTTGAGGGTCTGGGCCAGCCATGCGAACAGCTTGCTGGTCGCTGGCCGGTCGCGCAGTCCCGCCGGCAACGCCGTGCGGCCGCATACCCGCTTCAACCGCGTCGCACTAACGATCTGGCGGTCTGGCCCAGCGAGCACACTCCTATCACCCGTCGGTCTTAGGCGGAGTCTCGTTAGAAAATTTGCTATTTTCTTCCACGTATGGGCGTGCTTCTCAACAGGGATAGGCCGGTTCAGCCGCCTATCCCACAAGCTTTCCAAGCATCCGAAAATTGTGACCATCAGAGCGCATCGCGAACGTGGCAACCGGAGCCTTCCAGAGCAGTTCTTGTGGAGATGGGCAAGAGGCACAGGCGCCCCCGGAAGGGGCGCCTGCGGACTACAACAAGCCGGCTTCGGCGAACGAGTACGGACTGCCCTTGCCGACGATGAAGTGATCCAGCACCCGGACATCGACGGTGGCCAGGGCGCTCTTCAGCCGCTCGGTGATCGCACGATCAGCGGCCGATGGCTCGGTGTTTCCCGAGGGGTGCTGATGCGCCAGGATCAGCGCCGAGGCGTTGAGCGTCAGCGCACGCTGGACAACCACCCTCGGATAAACCGAAGTCTGGTCGACCGTGCCCTTGAACAGCGGCTCAAAGGCGAGCACCTGGTGCTGGCTGTCGAGAAACACGACGGCGAAGATTTCGTTCGGCTCCGCGACCAGTTTCAGGCGCAGGTAGTCGCGCACGACGGCGGGACTGCCCAGCGCTGGACCGGCCTTGAACACGCGGTTCTCCAGCAGGGAGATGGCCTGCCGGATGATCCAGTCTTCGTGCTGGGCGGCGATCAGGGTGAGCGACTCCGGGCGGGAGTCGGCGATGACAAAAGACATGACGAACCTCCAATGGATGAGATCGGAGGGCGCCTGCCCCTGGAGGGCAAACCCTCCTGGGGACGATGGGGATGAAACAGGTGACGAGCGGGCATCCACCACCGCGGACGCAGTGGCTGTTCGCGTCAAGGGATGCGATGCGAACGGGTTTCGATCAACGCGGACAAGCCGCGCCGTAGCCTTGAAGATCGATGGCTACCTGGGCATGTCACCGGCAACGCCGGCGGGCATGTCTGGGGAGTGGGCGGGTTCGGCTACGGTCGTGTTGCCGGCGGCGAGCAGGTCGATGGCCGACAGCAAAGCATCGCCTTCGACGGGGCCGTGCAGCAGAATGGACTTGCCGGACTCGCGATCGCGCAGTTGCAAGGCCGGCGTGGCCGCGATGCCCTGCTGCGCTGCTTCCACCGCCTGGGCGCGGATCACGGCATCGGGGCGATCGCTGTCGAGACAACCCAGCATGGTTGGCGTGAGGTCGGGATAGCGCAGGCCCTCCGGCAGGCCCTGGCCGTCGCCACGGGTGTTCGAGTAGAGCCACGCCACCGCCTGCCAGAACGCGGCATGCCCGCCCACCTCGCCCGCGCACTCGGCCAGGCGTGCCCCGGCGGTCGCGGCAGGCTCGTGCATGGACAGCGGCAGGTGATGCCACTGCCAGTTCACCTCGCGGTGGGCGTCGATCCAGCGCTGCAGCGTCGGGAAGTACGCCCGGCAGTACGGGCACTCCAGGTCGGCGTAACCGACCACCGTGAAGCGGGCATCGCTGCGGCCGTACAGCCACGGCGGCCCGGCCGGCTTCGGTGGCTCGGGCACGGTCGTGATCGGATGCATGAACTCCGGGGTCGCATCGGGCGTGCGCAGGAGTAGCCACCCGGCGGCGGCCACCGCCGCGACCAGCAGCGCGATCAGGGTATGGCGTCGAGTGAACGAAGGCAGGCGCATGCTGTTCCTCCTTCAGGCCAATGCATCCAGCGCCAGCGGCTCGATGCCGCGGGCGCGGTCGATCTTCTCGGCCACGCGGAAGGCGGCATCCAGCTCGCTGATGCCGTGCTGCTGCATCAACTGGAAGCGTTCGGCCTTCTCCTCGGGCTCGGTCATCGCCATCGCCAGGTAGAGACTGGGCGGCACGGCGCGGAACAGCACTTCCATGCTCTTGGAGAGGATGACGCCCTCCGAGAAGGCGCCGGCCTGCTTGCGCGCGGACAGCATCAGCGCCTTCTGCGAAGCGTTGAGTTCGCGGAAGCGCGCGACCTTCTCCACCTCATCCGGCGGCATCGACAGGCAGATCCACCACTCGATCATGTTGAGCATGGGCTCGGCCGCCTTGGGCAAGTCGTCGAGGTTTTGCGTGGCCAGCCAGAACCAGGCGCCGAGCTTGCGCCACATCTTGGTGATCTTGACGATGTACGGCGAGAGCAGCGGGTTCTTGGTGATGATGTGGCCTTCGTCCGTCACGTTGACGATGGGCCGGCCCAGGTACTGGTCCCGCTCGGCGATGTTGTTCACCGTGTTGATGAGCGAGATGTAGGCAATGGAGAGCTGCGCGTTGTAGCCCTCGCGGGCGAAGGTGGCGAGATCCACGATCGTGATGTCAGCCTCGGGCCACGGCGTTCCCGGACGGTCGAACATCTCACCGTCCACGCCCTGGCAGAACATATCCATCGCGTCCGCCATCTCCTGCAGCCGCGCCCGCCGCGCCTCCGGCAGCGTGGCATCGCGGCTGCGCTCGCGCAGCGCGTCGCGCACGTCGCGCGTAAGCACCGTGCGTTGCTCGGCCACGCAACGCCGCGCCGCATCGAGGATGCACTGGCGGATCAGGCTGCGGTCGGCGCGCGTCATGCGCGCTTCCTCACGCTCTTCACCGCCCGTGATCATCAGCCGCGCCGTGATCTCCAACTCGCCGAGCACGTCGCGCTGCTCGTCGCCTTCCATCGCCGCGGCAGTTTCGGCGCGGTCCTCGTCGAGCGCGTCGGCGTCGAGCGTCTGCACCTGGCCCGGCGTATCGACCAGGCGCCATGCATCGGCAAACGGGGCCAGGCTGACGCCCGAGCCTGGTGCGAGCTTCACGCGGTTGACTCCGAGCCCAAGGCGCGCGGCGAAGTCGCCGAACAGCCCGAACGAGTTGCCCGCCTCGACGATGAACAGCCGCGGCCGGTAGATGGCGGTGACCTGGTTGAGCAGGTTGTTGAGGGTCGCGGATTTGCCCGAACCCGTGGGACCGAACAAGAACAGATGCGCATTCATCTGCCGGTCGAGCCGGTTCAGTGGGTCGAAGCTGATCGTGCCGCCGCCGCGGTTGAAGAAGGTGATGCCGGGGTGGCCTGTGCCCTGGCTGCGGCCCCAGACCGGCGCCAGGTTCGCGGCGTGCTGCGCGAACATGAGCTGCGTGTACCACCCGCGCTTGTCGGCGGCCGGGTCGTAAACGCAGGGCAGCCAGCGCAGGTAGCTGTTCAGTGGCGCCACCTCGTCTTCCTCGCGCACCGGCTGCAGGCCCGCGTTGAGCATCACGTTGACGAGTTGCAGGCCGCGCGCGTCGAGCTGGGCCTGATCTCGACCACGCAGGTAGAACGCCAGCGCGCCGCGGTAGAGCTTGTGCGCGCTGCCTATCAGGCCGCGGGCCTGCTGCACATCCGCGCGCGTCTGTTCGGAGGCCAGGGTTTCGCCGACGGCCTTCTTGGCGAGGTGATTGAGATGGCTTTCCAGCACGTCCTGCGGTGTCGCCACCACGGTCAGGCACATCACCGTGTCTTCCGGCATCTGGTCGAACAGCGCGTTCATGGCGTCGCCGCCCTTGCGCGTCTCGCCCGTCAGGTGTCCGGTCGCCGGCGGCGTGCGCAGGCGATCCATCACGATGACGCGATGCGGGAGCCCATCGAAGAACCACAGGCCCTGCTCGACATCCGAGCGCGGCGGGCCGAAGAACAGCCGCTGCGCGAAGTCGGTGCCGCTGGAGAGTTCGACTTCGCCCTCCTCGGGCTCGTCGGGGTAGCGGGTCAGCGCATAGAAGCGCTCGCGGTCTTCGGCGTTCGGGCCGAGCAGGGTCGGATGTGGATTGAACCAGCGCAGCAGCCAGGCGTGGATGTCCGCCGCGCCGAGGCGCCGGGCCTTCACCCCGGCATTCGCCAGCCCGCCCACCAGGCGGTCGCAGATCGTGGTCAGCGCCTGCTCGGGCGACTGGCCGCGCCGCGTGGCCGCGGCCGTGGGCGTGCGGCGGTAGACCACCATGCGCACGCGCCGCACCTGGCCGCGCCACGGCAGACGGGTGACGGTGGTGTCCTCGAACAACCCGCCCGGCTTGGCGATGGCGCGCAGGTGGTGGGCAAAGAAGCGCAGGTAGAACTCGCTGAACGCGCTGCCCTGCGCACGCGGCTGCACGTAGCCCGCCAAGTTGCTCAGGTAGTGGTTCCAATCGGCTTCGTCCTGGGCGTAGAGCTGCACCACCCAGGGGTTCTCATCGAGTTCGTCGAAGGAGTCCTGCAGGGCGTTCTCCAGCGCATCGCGGGCCTGCCACAGCCAGGCCAGCTCGCGGCCTTCAGTGCCCACCGGCAGCAGCTCGAAGAACGCGGCCACCGACTGCCCGTCTTCGAGCAGCATGATCTTCGAGCCCGGCAGGTACTCGACCCACGGCAGCATGTCCGCGAACGACGGCGCGACGGTGTAGAGCGCGTCGTGGTCGGCCTGGGTCGCGGGCCGGCGCTGGCCGGCGAGCGCGCCGCCGGGCTCGGGTATGCCCTGTGCGGCCAGCGTCGACAAATGCCGTTCCCAGGCGTCGGCTGCACGAGCCCCTGCGGCGGGCGACGGGGCCGCCTTCCGCGGCCATGGCAGCGACCAGGCCATCAATAGTCCTCCACCCGCTCGCCGGGCATTGCGTACTGCACGCGCTGGTACAACGGGAACACCGTGCTGTAGCCAGGCACCGGCACCGGGTCGGTGCCGGTCAGATGCGGGTACACGTACATCACCAGGTCGGGATTCGGCAGGCGATGAAACTGCCGGTAGATTTCGTTGCCCGCGGTGCGCGTGTAGCGCTCCTGCACGGCGGGCGCGGCCTGCACGTCGGCTTCGGTCAACGGCCGACGCAGGCTCTGGCGTGCGTCGAGCAGTTGCCGTGCGATGGGGCCGCTGCCTTCGCCGCCGCCGGTCTCCTGCTGCCAGATGTCGAGCATGGTGTTGTGGCCGTGGGGCAGCAACTTCTCCTTGCTGGTCGCGCAGCCGCCGAGCAAGGCAGCCGCCAGCAACACGGCGGCCGCGTCAATCCAGGTCCGAGGCATGGGCTTCTCCGATGCGGTGGCTCACCCGACGCCCCTGGGCGTCGTGGTCGATGTGGAGCGGCTGCTCCAGATGTACGGCGACCCTGGCGCCGGGCTGCACGTAGACGGCCGCGAAGGCCTGGCCATACAACTTGTTGACCCAATCGGCCATGTCGCGCACGCCACCGGCCAGGATGCGGCCCATCGCTTCGTTGCCGCCGATGCCGACCGTGCCGAGCGAGCCGTTGCCGTTGGCGACCACGGCGACGCTGCCGTTGTCGGATTTGATGAGCGAGGCCGCGCCCGCGCCGGCCGCGGTGATCAGCGCCTGGCTGCCGAGGTACTGCTGCGCGTTGCTGCGCCGCTCGCCGCTGACGCAGGGAATGCCATAGGGATCGCTGATCCAGCCGAGGCCGCCTTGCGTGGCACTCGTCGTGCTGTTGGCGCTGGCTTGCCCGCCGCGCTGGTCCCGGTTGCCGTCCTCGGGCACGGTGCGGATGGTGCCGTCGTGGAACACGAAAGTGACCGAACGGATTTGCCCGCGCACGCACGAAAGCGTCCAGTCCCCAGAGGCCGTGCCGCTGACCACGGCGCCGGCCACGTCGGGGATGTCGATGCCGTTTGCCGTCAGGTTGTCCGGGCCGATCAGCACCTTGAAGGGGTACGGGTCATTGACCGTGCCGTCGATGGGCACGCGGCCGATCAGCGCCGTCATCGCCACCGAACCCATCAGCGTTGCATTGCGCGGCACCGTGTAGAACGGCGTCGTGGTAGCACCCACGGCGCCGACCACCGCACGCCCGCCGGCGTCGGCGACGGACTCCACGGCGGCCGACAGGGTTTTCTGCGCCGGGCCGAAGCTCAGCGGAAAGCTCGGTTCCTTGCTGCTGTTGCGGGCATCGGTCTTGGCATCGCCTGGTTCGACCCAGTGTGTGCCGTTGCCTGCGCCGCTGCCGTCATCGTTGCCGAAGCGCTTGCCGTCGCCTTCTTCCAGACCCAGCCCGACGGGCAGGTCGATCTGGCCGCCTTTGCCTGAGAGGCCATCGAGCCGCTGCTGCAGATCCTGCAGCAACCCCTGCGTCTGCTGCTTCTCGCTCGCCACCTGCTCGCGTTCCTGCTGCAAGCGGCTGCGTTCGCTTTCGAGCGCGGTCTGGATGCGCTGGTCGATCGCGCTCTCGCGGGTGCGCAGGCGCTCGTTCTCGGTCTTCTGCTGCCGGTTGTCGCCCAGCGCGGTCTGCAGCTCGGTGCGCAACTGTTTCACCTGCGCGACCAGCGTGGCCACCGTGTCGCGCGGCGTGTCGCCCTCGATGCCCAGGGCCTTCATCTCCTCGGGCGTGAGCGGGTTGGCCGTGCCCGACAGCGCGGGCCGCTGGCCGGCGGGGCCGGAGAACAGCTTGATGCCGACGAACACCAGCAGCAGGATCACGGGGATCAGCAGCCACTTGAGCAGCGGGTTACTTTTCATAGGACGCTCCTCCTGCCGTGCCGGCGGCACCGGACGGCGGCAGATTCACGCTGGCGTCGATGGGGCTCAGCCTGGGCAGCAGCGCCTCGGCCAGACCGCGGCCGCGCGTGACCAGGTAGACCACGGTGGTGTCGGACGCGTGGCCGGCCGGCCCCAGGTTCGGGTGCTGGAAGGTGGCCGCCACGAAATTGCCCTGCAGCGCACGCGGATCGAGGTCCAGCCAGCGCGCCGCCGTGTTGGTGAGCCGCACCGCCGTCACCCACTGGTCTTCGAGCCGCCAGGCGGCCAAGGCCCGCGCCTGCACCGGCAGCGTCGGCAGCAGGGTGTCCAGCGGGAGGTCGCGGCGCAGGTTCACGCGGCCGATCCCGGCGACCGGCTCGACGGTACGCAACGGCGCGTACAGGTTCTGCGCGGCGTAACGTGTCAAAACGACCGGGACGGGTGTTTCGCGCTTGCGCACTGGCCGATCCGGCGCGGCGGCTTCCGTGGCGCTGGCCGTCTCGCCGCCGTAGCGCGTGGCGGGCGACTGCTGCGCGTCCACGATGCGCACTGGCTCCAGCAGGGGCTGTCCGTCCTGCGCTGATTCGGCAGCGATGTCGAGCAGAATCAGCGCGCCGGATTCCACGTCCTGCAACTGCAGTCGCGTCGGCGGCAGCGGCTCGCTCGCCCGCAGGTAAATCGCACCGCCGGCGCTCTGCACCCGCAGGTGCGCGGCCGCGCTGTCCGGTACGCCGACACGCACGTTGCGGTCGATGAAGATCACGCGCTCCTGGCCGACCACCAGCGGCACCGCCAGCGGCAGGCGTTCCCAGCGCAGGATTTCTACAGCCTGAGCCGGCGCGAGCGCGAGCCACAGCAAGACGCCGGCAAAGGCCGACAGGGCATGGCGTTTCATGGGGAGTCTCCCTGCGAGTGGCCGGATGCGGCGCCGGGCGTCGGCGACGTCTCGATGCGCTGAGGCGCGCTGGCATGGCAGTCCAGCGCCAGGCCGAAGGGGTTGCGCTCGGGATCGACGTCCATGCGCACAACCTTCAGGGCGTAGCGCACCAGGGCACGCTTGACCTGCTCGGAGCCGTGGTACTCGTCGGCGCTCACGTCCAGCGTGACGATCCAGTCGCGGTCGGAGACCGCCTTGACGCGCGTGCTGGGGCTGTCGCCATAGCCGCGGCCGGGAATCTCGTAGATGCCGCGCACGCGCTGCCGCAGCTCGCCGCTTGCGCGACGGTACTCGTAGTCCTGTTGCAGGAAGGCCCGGCAGCTCGGCGTCAGGTAGGCCGACAGCGCGTGCAGGTTGCGCGGGTAGTCGGTCTCGCCGTTGGTGGGCCAGCGCTGCACCTGCTGCCAGATGTAGAAGCTGAACGCGTACACGCTCTCGGGCGGCACGTCCCACCACTTGCGCACGCTGCCCGAGCGCAGGTCGGGGGGCACGTGGATGGTCAGATCGCGCGGCGCGCTCCACCAGCCGAAGCCGAGCAGCAGCGCCACCACAAACAGCGCCGCGCCGCCCAGGCGCAGCGTCTTCACGTGTGCCTGCAGGTGCGCGACCTCATTCTTGAAACGGCTCATGCCGCACCTCGGTGGGCCGTGCGCCGTGTGCTCCACCAGCCCGTGCGGATGATCAGACGGCACCCGCCCAGGTGAGCGGCGAGCACTGGATAGCGCAAGGTCAACCGCCACTGAAGCTGCCGGTACAGCCAGGTGTCGGGCCGGCCGCGCTTCTGGCTGCGCAGGAAGCCACCGCCGACGAAGACGCCGAGCGCGATGCCGGCGACGATCAGCGTAGGCACCATGGCAATGCTGCGCGTCAGCCAGGCCAATGGCACACCGAGCACGAGCCCGGCGGCCGCCGACAGGCCAGCGCAGATCCACAGCTCATCGGCGGTCAGTCCGCGCACGACCACCGGCTGGCGATTCAGCCGGTGCGGCAGGAACGTCACCAGCGCATCGCGCGCTGTCTCCGCGGGGGTGGCCATCACGTGCAGCCCTTACAGCACGCCGGTGGCTTTGGTCAGCAGCCAGATGCCGACGACCAACAGGATCGCACCCACGGCGACCGTCAGCCCGAACTGGCCCCAGGTGGCGCGGCCCGTGTGGATCTCCGAGTAGCGTGTGTAGGCGTGATAGCAGACACCGACGAACATCGAGGCGACCACGAGCAGCGCGATCAGCAGCACGATGTCGTAGCCGTAGTTCTGCAAGGTCTGCAGGATGCCGCTGCCCTGGCCGCGCGAGGGGTCTTCCATGGTCGGCAGGCCCTGCGCGAACGCGGATGGCGGCAGTCCCAGGAGCGCCAACGGCGCCAGCAGCGCGGCGATGCGCGAGGGAACGCGAGAAGTAGTCGGAGGCGTGTGCATGATCGATGGCCCTTCGTGGTGGTCAGGAGAGGAGGAAGAAGGTCAGCACCAGGTACATCGCGACGAAGCGGATGCAGACGCCCAGGAACTGACGTTGGTTGATGCGGTTCTCGGCCCAGCCCACGTAGGCCGTGCGCATGGCCCACACGCCCCACAACAGCAGCACCGCGAACACGAAGCCGAGCACCACGACGGACACCGCCGAAGGCGCAAAGCCGCCGTTGGCCTGGAAGGCGGCGATCTGCTCGGCGGTCATGGCGAGGGCTCCTCCTGTTCGTCGCGGCGCAGGTAGTCGCCGGCCAGCGGAACGGGATCGCGCGGCTGGGCGCGCTGAGGCACGAGGAAGTCCTGCACGCCGGTGCGCACGCGTTTCAGGTCGGCGCGCAGCCGGGCGTAGTCGAAGTGGTAGCGGGCGCGCGCCTGCGGCGCGGTGGTGGTGGCGTGCTCGACCAGTCGGTCGATCAGGTCGAGCTGGCGCGCGAGCGCGGCGAGCTGCTCACGCTCCGGGGTGTCGTCGGCAATGGCGGGTTGCAGGGCCGAGAGCGACACGGCCAGCAGCACGGCCAGCGAAGGCCATGCGGATGCGCGGCGGTTGGTCTGTCCCATCGAGCCATTCCCCGTTGATGCGGATGGCCAGATGCTGTGCCGCGCTCTCGCTTTGCGCCGCAGGGAATGGGAACTACGGGTTGACCGGATTCCCAGGCCGAACTGGCCATCAACTGCGCAAGGCTCCCCGGATTGCGGAGTTGGCCAGCGCCTACCGCGGCCTGGTAGAATTGGCTAAACTTGGCAATCCAAGGCTACGAAAGGCCAAATCGGATGGTTTCCGGATGACTGAAGTCGAGAGCGAGATCCTCACGCTGGAGGAGGTCGCGGCCTACCTCAAAGCCGGGAAACGCACGGTTTATCGCCTTGCCCAGAAAGGAGAGATTCCGGCGTTCAAGCTTGGAGGTACCTGGCGCTTTCGCCGCTCGGAGCTGGATCGGTGGATCGCCGAAAGCATCAGCAAGAAGAAGCCGGAGGCCGAGTGAGCGTGCGCCAAGTCAGCGACCGAATCGCATCCGGAAAAGAACAAGGGGGGGATCGCCGTTGACAACACAGCAGCTTCTAACGCCGCACCAGAGCCAGTACTTCGCCTGGCTGCTGACCCGACGCGCGGCGGGCGACTCTGTGGAGTCGCTGGCCTCAACCTTGGTCGATTCGCAAGTCGATCTGAATCCTCATCAAGTCGAGGCCGCGCTCTTCGCTTGCCGCAACCCGCTCTCACGCGGCGTGATCCTCGCCGACGAGGTTGGTCTGGGCAAGACCATCGAAGCCGGTTTGGTCATCTCCCAACGCTGGGCCGAACGGCGACGGAAGATGCTCATCATTGTTCCGGCGAACCTGCGCAAGCAGTGGCACCAGGAGTTGCAGGACAAGTTCGGCCTGCAAGGGCTGATCCTTGAAGCCAAAAACTACAACGCGATCCGCAAGCAGGAGCGGCAGAATCCATTCTTGTTCGCGTCCGGCCCGATCATCTGTTCCTACCAGTTCGCAAAGGCCAAGGCCGACGACGTCAAGGGCATTGACTGGGACTTGGTCGTGCTCGACGAAGCGCATCGCCTGCGCAACGTTTACAAGACCAGCAATGTCATCGCCAAGACCCTCAAGGAGGCGTTGTCGCGCGTTCACTCCAAGGTGCTTCTGACCGCGACGCCGTTGCAGAACTCATTGCTCGAACTCTATGGGCTGGTCAGCTTCATCGATGACCGCGTGTTCGGAGACCTTGATAGCTTCCGCTCGCAGTTCACTGGCAGAGAGCAATCCTTCAGCAGCCTGCGTGACCGGCTGGCCCCCATCTGCAAGCGCACCCTGCGCAAACAGGTTCAGCCCTACGTTTCGTACACAGCACGCAGGGCCATCGTCGAGGAGTTCACGCCATCGAGCGAAGAGCAGGAACTTTCCAGGCTCGTCGCCGACTATCTGCGCCGCCCCAACCTCAAGGCCCTGCCCGACGGGCAGCGCCAACTGATTTCACTCGTGCTGTGGAAGCTGCTTGCTTCCAGCACGCACGCGATTGCGGGTGCGTTGGAGACAATGGCCAAGCGTCTCCAGGGCGTGCTGGATCAAGCTCCCGTGGTTCCCGATCTCGCCGAAGAACTGGACGAGGACTACGAGTCGCTCGACGAGACCGCCGACGAATGGGAGGACCAAGAGCCGGGCAAAGAGGCAACGAACCGCTCCGAGCGTGATGCCGTCGCGCAGGAGATAGAGGAGCTTCGCCACTTCAAAACGCTGGCAACCAACATCCGTGACAACGCCAAGGGTAATGCGCTACTCACTGCGCTGGTTCGCGCCTTCGCCGAACTGGATCGGTTGGGCGCGGCCAGAAAGGCCATCATCTTCACCGAGTCCAGGCGCACGCAGGAATACCTCCTCAACTTGCTGGCCGACACGCCATACGGCGACGGCATCGTGCTCTTCAACGGCACCAACAGCGACCAGCGCGCGCAGGCCATCTATAAGGACTGGCTGAAACGCCACGAAGGCACCGACCGCATCACCGGCTCCAAGACCGCCGACACCCGCGCAGCCTTGGTCGAGCACTTCAAGGAGCGCGGCAAGGTCATGATTGCCACCGAGGCTGGGGCCGAAGGCATCAACCTCCAGTTCTGCTCGCTCGTCATCAACTACGACCTGCCCTGGAACCCGCAGCGCATCGAACAACGCATTGGACGGTGCCACCGCTACGGTCAGAAATTCGACGTGGTGGTGGTCAACTTCGTCGACCGCAGTAATGAGGCCGATGCACGGGTGTACGAGCTGCTGTCGCAGAAGTTCCAGCTCTTCGAAGGTGTATTCGGGGCCAGCGACGAAGTTCTCGGCGCCATCGGCTCCGGTGTCGATTTCGAGCGGCGTATCGCCGAGATCTACCAGAACTGCCGAGAGCCCGAAGAAATCAAGTCCAGCTTCGAGCAACTCCAGCTCGACCTCTCCGGCGAGATCAACGAGGCGATGGTCAAGACGCGGCAGGTCTTGCTTGAGAACTTTGATGAGGAGGTGCAGGAGAAGCTGCGCATGCGGGCAGACGACAGCCGCAACGCGCGCAATCGCTTCGAGCGCATGCTGATGGACCTGACCCGCGCGGAACTGGTCCATTGCGCCGCCTTCGATGACGACGGCTTCGATCTCCGCCACATACCGACTGGAACCGACCATGGCGGTCTCGCGGGCATCGAACTGGGGCGCTACGAGTTGCCCCGCCGCTCCGGCGACGCGCATCTATACCGCATCAATCATCCGCTGGCGCGATGGGGCATCGAGCAGGCCAAGGCTCGCGTACTCGACGGGGCTCGACTCGTCTTCGACTACAACGCCTACGGTTCAAAGATCAGCACCCTCGAAGCCTATCGCGGCAAGGCCGGATGGCTCACCGTGAAGCTGATCTCGGTCGAGACTTTCGGCAACCAGGAGCAGCATCTGCTGGTTGCCGCGGGCACGACCGACGGCGTCGTGCTCGCGGAAGTAGACCCGGAAAAACTGTTGCGCCTGCCCGCGACCACGCAAGCAGCCAGTCTGTTCAACGCCCCTGACGCCACCCTGCTGGCCGACGTGGAGACCCGCAAGACAGCACTCCTGCGCGATGTCAACGAGCGCAACCTCGGTTACTTCGAGCAGGAAGTCCAGAAGCTGGACGCCTGGGCGGACGACCTGAAGCTGGGTCTGGAGCAGGAGATCAAGGAGATCGATCGCGAGATCAAGGAGGTACGCCGCACGGCCGCGACCTCACCAACCCTCGAAGAAAAGCTCTCGTGGCAGAAGAAGCAGCGTGAGCTGGAAGGCAAGCGTAGCAAACTGCGCCGGGAGCTGTTTGCCCGGCAGGACGAAGTCGAAGCGCAGCGAAATGACCTCATCAGTCAGTTGGAAGTGCAGCTCCAGCAGCAGGTGGAAGAGCGCACGCTGTTTGCCGTCGAATGGGAGCTGGTCTGATGGCAACAGTTGTCGCTCGGCCCCTCGAACTCGATCTGCTATGCCAGAAACTCGATGCAGATTACTCCACCCGAATCACGGGAACAGGGAACACGCCAGAATCTCGGCGAAGCAACTTTCTGTCCAAGGCAATTGCGGCATTCGTCCTGCATGAAGACGCCGGCGCCAATCTCGATGAGTCCGTGGCCGCCAGCATCGATGGTGGTCAGGATCATGGAATCGATTCAGTATTCGTTTCAACGGATCAGACGATCTGGCTGGTCCAATCCAAGTACAAAGAGTCAGGCACTGGCGAGCCGGAACTCGGCGAGGTATCCAAATTTCGGGACGGCGTAACCGACCTTCTGCAAGGACGCTGGAATCGTTTCAACAACGCCTTGCAAAGCCGCCAAGCGGCAATCACCAATGCGTTGAACAGCGGTATCTGCAGGGTCAAAGTCGTGCTGGCCTATTCCGGCACGGCGGTATCCGATGATCGGCGCGACATCTTTGCCGACTTGGAGCGTGCGTTCAATGGCGCAAATCCGGGCTTTCTTCGATGCCATGCCTATGGGCTCACGACCCTTCACGATCTGCATCTGGACGGGGTTTCGGCCCAGCCCATAGAAGCCGAAGTCGAATTGAAGGACTTCGGTCACACGCAAGAGCCCTACCGGGCGTTCTACGGGCGCATGGACGCCAAGCGGCTCGCCGATCTTTGGGCGGCACACGAGGAGCATCTGGTTGATCGGAACATTCGCCGGTTCAAGGGCACGACCACCGTCAATGCTGGACTAACCGAGACGATTCGACAAGAAGCACAGCACTTCTTCTACTTCAATAACGGCGTCACCTTCCTCTGCGACTCCATAACGGAGCAGCACCCCCGCGACCCGAATCGGCAGACTGGCACGTTTCGCATTCGAGGCCTGTCCATCATCAACGGTGCGCAGACGGTTGGGGCGATAGCCCGCGAGCCACTGGCCCACTACGATGCACATCCCACCATAGTCATGGCGACTTTCGTTTGTCTTGAGAACGCGCCTGATGGCTTTGGCGATCGTGTCACCCAATCGCGTAACCGCCAGAATGCCGTAGAGCTGGAAGACTTTGCCGCGCTCGATGAACGGCAGGCCATGTGGCAGCAGACCTTGCAGATGGCGGGCATTACCTATCTGGTCAAGCAGGGGGACGACGATCCGCCGCTATCGCCGACCTGCTTCAGCGCGCGTGAACTTGCGCCATTCCTGGCTTGCACCGTAACCACGAACGACTGGCAGGACTACGTGACCGCCGCCAAGGCCGACAAAAAGAAGCTGTTTGGGCGGGAGGGGTTGGTATCAGCAACCGACCCCTTACGCCATTCCTACGAACGGCTCTTCGCCGACTCCCTCACGGCAAGGCAAATGTGGCGGATAGCCCAAGTCGGCCGAGTGGTCGTAGAGAAAGTCCGCGCCAGAGCCACTGCCGAAGGTGATCCCGCCAACTTGCCAGCGGGGGCACTCCCTGCACGAGAGATTCTCAATCACGGCGCTTGGCTGGTTCTACACGTCATTTTCATCCGGCTTCAGTTTCAAAACGGACCGATGCTGGCGTTGACCCAGGATGAGATGACAGCGATTTCACGCGAAGTCGATCTTGTTTCCGAGCGCCTTGTGAGTGCCGTCCAAGGCGCGCAGTGGAACAAGCAGGCGCGCAGCATCTTTGAGAACAAAACGGACTGTCGAACCGTGAAAGGCCGTTTGATGGCGGCCTTGGCGCAGCAGAGCCAGGGAGGAAATCAATAGTGCAAGCAAACATCAAAGGTCTGGTGGATCGACTGGAGCTTTCCCAGTCCAAGGCAATGATGCCTCTTTACGAGGCTATCTCGAATGCCGTCGATGCAATCGAAGAGCATCAAGACGGCTTCAGCAATCATTTGATTCGCATCCGGCTGGTAGCTTCTACCGATCTTGCTCATCAAGCTGGCGATGAGACTCTGGTCGTGGACGGCTTTGATGTCATTGATGATGGCGTTGGCTTCAACGAAAAGAATTTGGCCTCGTTTCAGGAGGCACACACGCTTTCCAAGGTGAAGGTCGGTGGTCGAGGTGTCGGACGCTTCACCTTCCTGAAGGTCTTTTCATCCGTACACATCCGCAGCGTCTTCAAACGCGACGGTAAGGCTTTGCTGCGCGAGTTCGACTTCAGCATCCAAGATGAACTGAAAGGTGCAGACACCACGTCTGAAGTCAAAGAGGCATGTGGCACGCATACCTCCATGCGGGGCATGGATGACAAGTTTCGGGCTGGGTGGCCTACCCAGCCCGAGACCATCGCTGAACGCATCATTGCGCACTTTCTGATCCGGTTTGCGGCCCGCTCCTGCCCTCCGATAGCTCTGGAGTCTCCTGGACACGCTCCGATTGACTTGCATGCCCTGTTTCAGTCCACCGTGCTGGCGCACATCCAAGAGCAGTTCTTTGAGGTTTCCGGCCATACATTCGCCTTGCAGGCTTATCGCCACCGAGACGGACGCTCGCGCCACGAACTCAATTTGTGTGCGAACGGGCGGGAAGTCACCACAAGCAAGCTGCGTGACCTGCTTCCGGAGCTTCCCGAAAGGCTGATCGACGGGGACCAGGAGTCGTACACCTTGATCGTGCTGGTCACCGGGGAATACCTGGACGACCATGCCAACCAAGAGCGCACGCGCATCGCTTTCCAAAGCGATGAGGAACCCGAACTTGAGCAGTCGCTCGTCTCCCGGCGCGCCCTGCACCAGGGTATTGCGGGCGCGTTGCGCCCGCTGCTCTCGGGCGACTTGAAGTCAACGAACGAAGAAAAGCGGGCTCAAATCGAGAAATTTGTGGAGCAAGCCCCCGAGTACAGGGCGCTCACGCACCCTCGCTACAAAGAAGTGATCGAGCAAAAGATTCAGCCAGGCCTGTCTGAAGACAAGCTGGACGAAGCTCTTCTGCATGTGAAGCGCACCATCGAGGACGACATTCGCAAAGAGGCCAAGCATGTCGCGGCGCTCTTCGAAACCGAAACCTTCGAACAGTACCAAGAGAAATTTAAGGAAATCGCGGAAAAGGCCAACGAAATCGGCAAGGCCCAGCTTGCTGCCTATATTGCGCACCGCCGAACGATCCTTGACTTGGTGAACAACAGCCTCAAGAAAAAACGCACGGATGACAAATACCCGCTCGAACGAGTCTTGCACAAGATGATCTTCCCCATGGGGACGACCTCGAAGGACATCTTCTTCGAGCAGCAGAACCTCTGGGTGATTGACGAGCGGCTGTGCTATCACACCCTGCTCACATCAGACAAAAAGCTGAAAAGCGTCGCTGGGCTGGACGACACCTCGGGCCGCGAGCCGGACATCTTTGCATTTTTTTATGACACACCCATCGGTGTCGCTGAGGCAGACAGCCTGCCTGGTGGTGGTGTTGTCATCATCGAGTTCAAGCGGCCAGGGCGGGACAATTATGACAAAGACCCCGCTGATCAGATCATCCAACGATTCCGAGAAATCTCCGAAGGGGGCGTCACTGACGTTGATGGGCGGCAGATCAATCCCGCCAGCCTGCGGTACACCGGGTATCTCATCGCTGATTTAATGCCGTCTTTGCATCGACAAGTATTCGGACGTTACCACCGCACCGCCGACAACGAAGGGTATTTCTCCCCTTTGGCGACTGGCAACGGGTATATCGAAATTCTCTCCTACGACAAGCTCATCAAGGATGCAGAACGCCGCAACCGCATCCTGTTTGACAAGCTTGGACTGCACAAGCATTAAGGTGGCATGACCATGAGCAAACAAAAACTAGAACTTACCTGGATCGGGAAGGAGAAGCGGCCCAAGCTGGAGCCCCGCATCCTGCTCGAAGACCCCGAGAAGTCATATCACGCCACGCATCGCGTGTCGGATGGCGACATCTTCGACAACCGGCTGATCTTCGGCGACAACCTGCTGGCGCTCAAGGCGCTGGAGCAGGAGTTCTCAGGCAAGGTGAAGTGCATCTACATCGACCCGCCCTTTAATACGCAACAGGCATTTGAGCACTACGACGATGGATACGAGCACTCCATTTGGCTTGGACTCATTCGCGATCGCGCCGAATCTCTTCGGCGATTGCTGTCCGATGACGGAACGATGTTTGTGCACATCGACGATAACGAGCTCGGATACCTGATCGCGTTGTTGGACGAAGTGTTCGGGCGGGCGAATCGGGTTTCAGTGGTGACCTTCAAGCAAGGATCAGCTACCGGCCACAAGGCAATCAATCCAGGCGTTGTGAGCACCACTAACTTCATTCTGATCTACGCAAAGAATAAATCGTTGTGGACGCCCAATCGAGTCTTCACGGCCCGTGCAGAGCGGGACAAGCGCTATGGGCAATTCATCGAAAACTACGAAGAGCCCTTCTCTCGTTGGCGATTTGTCACGCTTGCTAGCGCGTTCGCAATGAATCTCGGTATGCCGGAACGCGGCCTCAAGAAGACCTTTGGGGATCTGTACGAGGAGCAGCTTTCCGAGTTTGTGATGAAGAATGCGGAGCGTGTAGTTCGTCTCGCACGGCCAGACTACAACGCCGTTAGCAGTGAAGCGCGGGAGATGATTGACAGATCGAAGGCTCGATCCGGCGAAGTCTTGCTGCTAGAACGCGAATCTCATTCGAATATGTACTTCGTCAATGGAGAGCGAATCCTCTTCTACTCGGATAAGCTCAAGTTCATTGACGGGAAGTACGTGGCTGGTGAGCCTTTGACCAGCCTATGGGATGACATTCTCTCCAATAATCTCCACAACGAAGGTGGGATCAACTTCCCAAAAGGAAAAAAGCCCGAGGGGCTTATCAAGCGATGTCTTGATCTGGCAACCAAGCCTGGCGACATCGTTCTTGATTCTTTTGCTGGCTCTGGAACGACTGGGGCAGTCGCCCACAAAATGGGGCGTCGCTGGATCATGGTGGAGTTGGGCGAGCATTGTCACTCCCACGTGATTCCCCGCCTGAAGAAGGTGATCGATGGCGAAGACCCGGCAGGTGTCACTGCAGCGATGAGCTGGAAAGGCGGCGGCGGCTTCCGCTATTACCGCCTTGCCCCCAGCCTGATCGTCAACGACCGCTGGGGCAACCCGGTCATCAATCCAGAATACAACGCTGCGCAACTGGCCGAGGCGCTGGCCAAGCTGGAAGGCTTTGCCTACGCTCCGTCGGAAACGCACTGGTGGCAGCACGGCCACTCCAGCGAGCGCGATTTCATCTACGTCACCACGCAGAACCTGTCCGCTGAGCAGTTGCAGGCGCTGTCCGATGAAGTCGGCCCGGAGCGGAGCCTGCTGGTGTGCTGCGCCGCTTTCCACGGAGTCACGGCGGCCAGAGCGGCAGAGCGCTGGCCGAACCTGACGCTGAAGAAGATCCCGAAGATGGTGCTGGCCCGCTGCCATTGGGGCCGTGACGACTACAGCCTGAATGTGATCAACCTACCAATGGCGGAGATTGAGAAGACCGAGGCTGCGGCCACGGTCGATAGCAGCAAGAAGATCAAGAACAAGAACAAGAATGCGGCCCTCGCCAACGCGGGACAGGGCGGCCTGTTTGGGGAGAACGAATAATGAGCACCCGCGTCCTGCACGCCGTTACCGGCCGTCTGTCTCTCCGCCTGCCCCAGGCCGAGTCCCTTATCAAGCTCGCTCGCGCGCTCGATGCTGCGCCTGAGCTATTGGGTCACGAGCGCGATGTCTCGGCCATTCTGTCCACGTTGAAGGCCGAGTTCAGCACGCTGGAGGACTTCGAGCGCGAGTTCCCGTCGCTGTGTTTCGCGCTGGCCACGGGCGTGGGCAAGACGCGCCTGATGGGAGCCTTCATCGCCTACTTGCATCTTGCGCACGGCATCAACAACTTCTTCGTGCTGGCGCCCAACCTGACGATCTACAACAAGCTCATCACGGACTTCACGCGCAACACGCCGAAATACGTGTTCAAGGGTATCGCCGAATTCGCGCAGCAACCGCCGCTGATCATCACCGGCGACAACTACGACCAGACCGGTGCAGCGGTAGGCGATCAATCGATGGGCTTCGCCCACGACGTGCGCATCAACATCTTCAACATTTCCAAGATCAACTCCGAGGTACGCGGAGGCAAAGAGCCCCGCATCAAGCGCATGCGGGAGGTGCTTGGCGACAGCTACTTCAACCACCTGGCTAGCCTGTCTGACCTGGTGCTGCTGATGGACGAATCGCACCGCTACCGGGCCAGCGCCGGCGTGCGCGCCATCAACGAACTCAAGCCGCTGTTCGGTCTGGAGGTGACAGCGACGCCCTTCGTCGAGTCCAGCCGAGGTCCTGTGCCGTTCAAGAACGTGGTGATCGACTACCCGCTGGCGCGGGCGATGGAGGATGGCTTCGTCAAGGAGCCTGCCGTGGTCACACAGCGCAACTTCGACGCCAAGGCCCACACGCCCGAGGAGATCGAGAAGACCAAACTGGAAGACGGCGTGCGCTTGCACGAGACGACCAAGGTCGAGCTGCTCACCTACGCCCGCGAGAACGGCGTCAAGCCGGTCAAGCCCTTCATGCTCGTCATCGCTCGCGATACCACGCACGCGGCGCAACTCTTGGCGCTTCTGGAGTCGGGAGCCTTCTACGAGGGGCGCTACCAGGGCAAGGTGATTCAGGTCGATTCCAGCCGCACCGGCGCGGAGGAAGAAGAGATGATCACGCGCCTGCTGGCCGTGGAGAGCGTGGACGAGCCGACCGAGATCGTGATTCACGTCAACATGCTCAAGGAGGGCTGGGACGTGACCAACCTCTACACCATCGTTCCACTGCGCGCGGCGAATGCCCGCACGCTGATCGAACAGTCCATCGGACGTGGCCTGCGACTGCCCTACGGCAAGCGCACGGGCGTCGCGTCGGTGGATCGCTTGAACATCGTCGCGCACGACAAGTTCCAGGAGATCATCGACGAGGCCAACCGAGGCGACTCGCCGATTCGCCTGAAGCAGGTCATCCTCGATGCACCGAGCGCCGACGATAAGAAGGTTAGCGTGCAGGTCGAGTCGGGGGCAGCGGCTCGCCTCGGTTTGACGGACACGCCGGTCGTGCAGACGGGCCCATCAGGTGTCGCCAATGGAGCGACAGCCACCGCCGCGCCGGCCCCGGTGTTCACCACCGAGGCGGAAAAGCAGGCCGCGCGCGTGGTCATGGACGTCATTGGCAAGTACGAGATCAGGCGCGATCTGGTGCCTACCAGCAGCGCGCTGCTGAGACCCGAGGTGCAGAAGGAAATCCTGGCGGAGGTGACGGAGCGGTTGAAACCCCTACAAGGCGAATTGCTGGCGGGCGCGGATGAATCAGTCCCCGCACTTGACTTGTCCGCTGTGGTGGCGAAGACCACCGAGATCGTGGTGCAGCAGACCATCGACATCCCGCGCATCGCGGTGGTGCCAACTGGCGAGGTCACGACGGGCTTCCACGCCTTCAAGTTGGACCTGAGCCAGCTCCATCTCCAGCCTGGCCAGCGTGAGATCGTCGGTCAGATGCTGCGCACGAACGAGCAGTTCACCCTGGCCGCCGAAGTCGGGCTGCGGGAACAGCGCCCGGAGGACTACATCGTCCACGCCCTGGTGGACTTCGACGACATTGACTACTTCACCCACGCCGATTTGCTCTACGACCTCGCGGGCCAGATGGTGCAACACTTGCGCGGCTATCTGTCCGAGGACGAGGCCATCAGCGTCCTCGATCGTGACCGCCGCTTGATCGCACGGGAAATCCACGCGCAGATGATGGCCCACTTCTGGGAGGAGGCGACTGAGTACGAGGTTCAGGTCAGTCGCGGCTTCACTGAACTCAAGCCTTGCAACTACACCGCCACGGCAGGCCAGACGGCCCACCACTTCCGGGAGACCGTGACCGAGACCAGTCGCATCAAGCAGATGCTCTTCGGTGGCTTCGCGCGTTGTCTGTACCCGCTGCAGAAGTTCGACTCGGATACCGAACGGCGCTTCGCCATCATCCTGGAGCGCGACGCGACGAAGTGGCTCAAGCCCGCGAAGGGGCAGTTCCAGATCTACTACAAGCTCGGCGCCGAGCAGCCGGAATACATCCCCGACTTCGTGGCCGAGACGGACGCGACCATCTTCATGGTGGAGACGAAGGCACGTGCCGACATCAACACGCAGGAGGTTCAGGTCAAGGCCGCTGCCGCCATGCGGTGGTGCAAGCACGCTTCCGATCACGCGGCGAACGTTGGCACCAAGCCCTGGAAGTACCTGCTGGTGCCTCATGACGAAGTCAGCGAGTCGAAACGGCTCGCGGATTACCTGCGCTTTGAGGTCAAGACGTAGTTGAGCTGCCCTTGATCGACTTCGGTGAGCAAAAGCGATTCCGGCAAGGCACCCAGGCGGCGGGAAATCGCCGCTTCACGGGCATGATGAACCGGCAGGGAAGAGGAACAAGAAATGCAGAAACCCGCCGCACCGCAAAAGACCGTCCTGGAAACGATTCTGGACTGGTCAAAGGATCGTCCACTCTGGCAGCGTGACGCCCTGCGCCGCATCATCGCAAACGGCCGTCTGACGGACGCCGATATCGGCGAACTCGTGGACCTTTGCAAACAGGGCAAAGCTGTACCCGTAGGCGCGCTGAAAGCGGTACCGCTGGAGAAGGCCCACCTTCCGGCCAACCCCGGTCAGATCGCTGCGGTATCGCTTCTGTCGATCGCCGACGCGACCGGCGTGAACAACCTTGCCGCCGGCCAGACCCTCGGCTTCGAGCCGGATGGAATTACGATCATCTACGGCGACAACGGTGCGGGCAAGTCCGGCTATGCACGCATCCTGAAGCGCGCATGTCGTGCAAGGCATGCCGGAAAAATCGAACCCAATGTGTATGCCGATCAGCCCCCGAAGCGCGTCGGCGCGAACATCGCGTACGGGGTCGGCGGTGTGCCGCAGCCGGTCGAGCAGTGGCAGAACGGCGCAAATCCGCATGCAACGCTGTCTGCAGTGAGCGTGTTCGATAGCGACTGCGCCTCAGTGCATATCCGCGAGAAGAACGAAGTTGCATTCCGGCCCTTTGGTCTGGACGTACCGGATGAGCTTGCTGCAGCCTGTCAGGCGGTGAAGGATGCCCTCGCAGCTGAACAGAATCAGCTTGAGAAGGCCCGCAATCCGATCTTTGCGGCGCCGACTTGGAAGGCCACCACGGCCGTGGGGAAGGCGCTTGCCGCGCTGAACGCCAACACAGACGCAAAGAAGATCGAAGCCCTGGCGGCGCTCTCGGCAGACGAAAGCGCCCGTCTTGAGCGTCTGCGGGAAGACTTGTCGAAGAATCCGACCAAGGCAGCGGCGGAACAGACCGTCAAAGCCGACAACGTCATGCGGCTGATTACCGCGGTGAACAGCGTTGAAGCCAGAACCACCGATGAGGAGCTTCTGGCAGCCGCTGCCCTCGCCAGGGACGCACGGTCGAAACGGGACGCTGCACGTCTTGCCGCGGAGAAGGCCTTCACGGGCGAACCCCTTGCCGGGGTCGGCGGCGAGACATGGCGGGTGCTTTGGGATTCCGCCCGCCGCTACTCGACGGAGATCGCATACCCCGGACAGCCGTTTCCGCCGTCGGCCGAAGACGCGCATTGCATGCTTTGCCAGCAGCCATTGAAAGCTGAGGCACGTGCACGGATGGCGCGCTTTGAGGATTTCATCCAGGAGGACACGGAACAGCTGGCACGCGAGGCAGAGAAGGCGGCTCAGACCGCACGTCAGACCATAGCTGCCGGGGCAATCGGCACGCGGGCGGTGAAGGCCAGTCTCGACGAGCTGGGCCTCCAGAATCAGCTGCTGCAGCAGCAGACGCGCCGCTTCATCGCCGCAGCCCGGCTGCGGCGCCACGTTCTGCTCAAAGCCTTGGGCGGAAACGGCGAGGTACAGCTTCCGCCCGTTCCACTGTCGCCGCTGCCCGATCTCGGCCAGCTTCAGACCACGGTCCGCAGCTACGCCGCCGAGCTGCGCAAATCCGCTGACGCGGATGAACGCAAGAAGCTCGAAGCCGATTTCGCCGAGCTGAGCGACCGGGCACTGCTCGCCGGCATGCTGCCGGTCGTCACTGACGAAATCCAGCGGCTGAAGACCATCCGGTTTCTGACCGAGTGTGCGGGCGACACGGCGACGAACACTATCACCAAGATGGGCAATGACATTGCCGACACCGTGATTACGCCTCGGCTGCGCGACAGATTTCAGGAAGAGATCGTCAGGCTTGCGGCCTCGAAGGTTCGCGTCGAAATCGTGCGCTCCGGCGGCAAGTACGGCTCACCGCAGTATCAGGTGCGCCTCTTCGCAAAGCCGGATGCCAAGGTCCACGAAATCCTGAGCGAAGGGGAAAAGACCTGCGTGGCGCTGGCCGCCTTCATGACCGAGCTTGCCACCGCGATGCACCGCTCTGCTCTGGTCTTCGATGACCCGGTGTCCTCGTTGGACCATCGCTGGCGTGGGCAGGTGGCCAAGCGTCTCGTGGAAGAAGCGGAGAACCGTCAGGTCATCGTCTTCACGCATGATCTGGTGTTCGTGAACGATCTGAATGACCACGCGACGAAGACCGGGCGGGCAGTGCGGCTCACGACGCTCAGTCGTGGCGCCGCGGGAGCCGGTATGGTAGCCGACGGCCTGCCCTGGAAGGCCCAGAGCGTCGAAGATCGCATCGACAAGCTGGAGAAGGCTGCACGTGCGGCAAAGCTGCTGCATGACAACAACCAGGAAGACGAGTACGCGGTCGAGGTGGCAAAGCTCTACAACTCGCTGCGCGCCACATGGGAGCGCGGCCTGGAGGACATCGCTTTCGTCCGCGTTATTCAACGCCATAGGGACTACATCAACGCCAGGGACCTGAAGAAGGTCAGTGCGCTCACCGAGGCTGACTGCGATGCTTTTGCCGCCGGATTCAAGAAGTGCTGCGACATTGTTGACGCACACGATCCATCCAGCGGTAGGAATGCCGTGCCGCCACCACCTGCTGATCTTTTTCAGGACATCCAGGCTTTGAAGAACTGGGCCGCGTCTCTGCGAGACAGGCAGAAGAAGATTGCTTGAGATGTATTCGTTCACGCCGATGCTGGAGTACTTGACGAAGCAGAGAACCGAAACTGTGGCATCGTTCATCTGATCTGGCGCAGGGCTGCAGCTACAGATATTTCTTGAACGTCGCCGCCGCAATGCACACCGCCACGCCGAGCAATGCGGCGCTGGGCAGCAGGATCAGCAGCGGGTTCACGCTGACCGGCAGTGCGAGGTAAGTCACCCACGGCAGCACGGCCAGCGGGATCAGGCTGGCCCTGGCGCGGTGATAGATGAACCCCGATTCGCGGCCCGCGCCGAAGCGGCGCACATCCCGGCGCACCAGGCCGTCCACCAGCCCGACGAAGGCGGCCATCAGGAACAGCGGCAGGGTCAGGCAAAGCACCAGCAGCCGCACGAGGAAGACCAGCGTCGTGTAGGCCGCCGCGATCAGGTAGCTCTCCACGTTCACGTAGACCAGGCCGATGTAGTAGCGGAAATCCTTGGTCGGGCGATGGCTGCCGGCGCTGGCCTGCGCCGAGGCGTCGTGTATCCAGTCCAGCAGGCCGCTTTTCACGAACAGCCAGTCGTAGCCCTCCTCGACCAGCCGGTGCGCGGTGCGCCCCGGCTCCTGCACCAGCGCGCTGCGCGTGAAATGCGTGGAGAGCTGATCCAGCTCGTAGTGCAGCATGCCCTGGGCGTGACGCCAGCCCTGATCGGGCCAGAAGAAGTGCATGCCGACGCATTCGATCAGGATGCACAGCAGCAGCGCGCCGCACAGCACGCCGAAGAAGCGGAACGGCAACGTGACCAGGCCGGCGATCAGCCCCTGCTGTCGTTGCTGCTGGCGCTGTGCCGCGACGGCCGGGTCGCTCATGCTTCCACTCCGTCAGCGGCGGTCGCCATCTGTTTGAAGTCGTCCAGCAGGTCGGCGGGCAATGCGCCGTCCTGCAGGCCCTGCATGCCTTGGTTCTCCCACCAGTCGCCGGCCTCGACGTAGTGCTGGCGCATGTAGCCGGCCAACTGCTGCAGATCCTGGGGCATGGCCTCGTCGGGGTCGGGGGCCGGCAAGGGCATGCGCACCTTCCAGAGCGTGCCGCCCTCGATCAGCGCGAAGCACTGCCCCTTGGGCAAGGCCACCACATGTGCGGGCTCGATCAGCGGCACGCTGGTCGTGCTGATGCGGTCCTGGGTGCTGGACGTGAAGGCGGTGTTGCCGAGCGGATCGGAGCTGTCGGTGGCGCCGCTCATGATCGCGGTGGCATGGACATCGACCTTGGGCAGTTGCCGCGTCAGCAGTTCCGCGGTGGCGGTCTCTCTTACCCTCAACATGAAGAGGTTGTTGAAGTTGCCGATCACCTGGCCGGCTTTGGCGCGGTTGCCGATGCGCGCCTCGATGTCCGAGAGCGTTTGCGTGTAGGCCGTCACCTGCACGCCCGCGCCGCCGCCCTTATTGACCATCGGGATGAACTCGTCGCCCATGAGTTCGTTGAACTCGTCGGCATGGACGTTGATGGGCACCTTCACGCCAGTCGCCGATCCGGGCAGGCCGTCGTCGATGCCGAACTTGTAGATGTGCCCCGCGACGGAAACGAGGTCGGAGAACATGGAGTTGCCCACCGCTGCGGCCACTTCGGCATCGGACAACGCATCCAGCCCCACGTAGACCACCGCGCGTTTGCGGATGATTTGCATCCAGTCGAAGATCGGCCGCGGGTCGGACAGGTCCGAATAGTTCGGTGCGAGCAGTTGCGCGATCTTGCCGGTGGTCAGCTTCTCCAGCAGCGGCAGCAGCGAGGCGACGATCTTGTCGAAGTAGGTCCGGTCGTAACGCACGGCGCTGCGCAGGCCATCGAGCACCGGGTCGTAGACGCGCACCTGCGACAGGTACTGCTCCAGCGCCACGACGCGCTTCTCGCGCCCGATCATGTTGCGCGGGATGTTCTTGTCGTTGAGCCTGGCTTCGAGCTGGACGATGACCTCCCAGGCCTTCGGCTCGTTCTTGGCGAAGTAGTGCTGGGCGTACTCGATGAACAGCGCGTCGATGTTGATGACGTGGCGCTGGATCAGCAGGTAGTCGGGCCGCTGCCCCAGCTCCACCAGGGCGCGGGCTATGATGTTGACGAAGCGCCAGGCGAACTCGCGGAATGCGGCGCTGTTGCCTTCGCCGGAGAGCTGGCCCGCGATGCGGGTGGCGACCTCGGAGATGCGCCCGAAGCGGCCCACCGCGTTGTAGCGCGCGCTGATGTCCGGCCAGCCCAGGTGGAAGACGTAGAACTCGCCTTCGCGCCCCGCGCGCTTGGCCTCCACGTACATGCGTTTCAAGAGGTCGGCATCGCCCTTGGGGTCGAAAACGATCACCACCTCGTACTCGCCTGCCGCATTGCGGCGGCGGATGTCCTGCGTGATGAACAGCTCGGCCAGCCGCGTCTTGCCCACGCGCGTGGTGCCGAGCACAAGCGAGTGGCCCACGCGCTCGCCCAGCGGCAGCGTCACGTCGGTCTCGTGGGGTTCGATGCCGTGCAGCCGTGGCTGTCCGCCCACCGGCGGCAGCGGCCGGGCCGGATTGAAAGGGCTGTCCCAGGCCAGGACCCGCGCAAGCTTCGATAGTGGAAACGGCGCGAATTCCAGCCGCTCCTCCATCCGCCGCGCCGCGCGGTAGATCGCGGTCGGCTCCACGAATCGGCGGAACTCCGGCCGGTAGGTCTGCATCAGCCGGTGCGTGTGCCGCTGCTCCCACTTGAAACCCCGGCCGATGAACAGCCGTTGCTGGCTCACCGGCACGTCGCGGCTGATCATCACGTAGCGCGGCAGGCGGCGGATGTTGCGCCGGTAGCGCAGAATCGCCCAGGCGTCATTAAGGCGGATGGCGCCGAAGGTCAGGAAAGCCAGCGCCGCGCCCAGGCCGAGCAGCGGATTCAGCGCGAGCGACCACGGTGCCACCAGGCACAGAATCGCGGCGCCGGTGCAGACCGCCACGGTGTAAAGCTCCACCGCTGGCCGCAGCAGAACCTCGACCGCATGCGGCTGGGCCATTTGCGCACCTACTGCTCGACGCCGGTGGACGTGATGAGCACCGGGTAGTGGCGCAGGCCCAGGCGCTGGGCCAGGTCGTCGCCCGAGGCCGGCGCGAGGGTCAGGCCGGGCGCCAGGTGGCGCAGCTCGACCAGCGCCGCCGTCGACTCCACGTTGACCACCAGGCCCACGGCGCCCAGCTCTCGCAACGTGGCGTGGCGCTGCCGCAGCCAAGCGCGCGAGCGTGTGTCGTCGCCGACCAGGAACAGCGGCGTCAGGCCCGGCGCGCGGATCACGCGGCGCGGCACGTCACCCGGTGACAGGTTCGCCGAGCGCACTGGCAGCATCGCGACTTCGGCCTCGGCCGAGTTGCCCACGCGCGGGCGTGGCAGCGGGGCTGGCCGCGCGGTGTCGTCCGGCTGCGGATTCAAGGGCTGGTAGTACGGCAGTGCGGACGCGCCGCCGCGGTCCTCGACCACGATCAGTGGCGCGGAGGCGGTCTGGGCGAAGACGGTGGTCGTGGACAGCAGCCCGATGGCGGCGATGAGGACAATGTGGTTCATGGCGTGGTGCCCTGGAGGGTTGTAACGGGAGCGCCAGGGCCGAGCACGCGAGTCAGGTGCCGATGCACGCTGCGCCGGTAGCGCGCTGCGGGGGCGCCCCCGGCCGGGCGGTGGTAGCGGCCGATGGCGAGCAGCCAGTCCTCGCCCGGCGTGTGCTGCTCGCGCAGGATCTCGGTGGCGATGGCGAGGTTGCGGTAGGGGTCCAGCAGTTCGCAGGGCTGCGCATAGCGCTGCGCGTGGTAGCCGAGATTGACCTGGCCGAGCCCGGCGTCGATGCGGGTGGCAGACGTGCGCTTGAGCGCCTGGCGCAGTCCCGCGCAGGCCTCGGCGCGGGTGGCATAGCGGTACGGCTTGCCGGCGACGTTGAGCGTCCACGGCCAGGGCACCAGGCGCCCGCGCAGCCGGGTGCCGCTCTCTTGCAGGGCCACGGCGTACAGCACCGCCGCTGGTACGTCTGCACGATGCGCCGCCAGTTGATAGGCCGGCGGCGGCACTTCCCGCGCCAGGGCGGCCAACGCCCAGCCGCCGGTGGCGAGCAGCAGCACGGCGCTGGCGCAGCGGATGGCGACGCGGGATGGCCGACGCTCCCGGCCCGGAATACCTATTGCCGCTGCCATTGGCCGTTCACCTCGCGCACGACGGCCGGCAGATCGCCGGGGAGGCTGAGCGACAGCCAGCGCCCTGCATCGTGGTTGAGCGTGATGGTGCGGGCGCGCACCCTGGCCGGGTCGATGCCCGCCCGGGTGGCCCACTGCCGGATTCGCGCGTCGTCCTGACGGCTGCCGACCATGTAGAGATCGAAGGCCGTGCCGGCCGCCTGCAACTGCTGCACGCGCTGCGCGCACGGTGCGCAGTCGGCCTTGACGAAGACCGCTAGGCGCCCGGAACCGGTGTTTCCGGCGCCCTGCGCCTTGGCGCCGGGCAGGCTCACGCGCGGCTGGCCGGGAAACAGGCGCTGCCACGCCGCGTCGTAGGCCCGCTGGTAGGCCAGCGTCTTGCCGACGCGCCGGGCCTCGGCCTGCACCTGCAACTCCGCGTAGCGCCTGCGCTCCTCCTCGCTGCGGGCCTCGATGCCCAGCGCCGTGAGCGGATCGAGCTGGGGGGAATGCACGCCGAGCGGCCCCTGCATCAATTGTCGGAAGCGTGCCCACTCCTCGGGTTGCAGGCCCCAGTCCCGCGCTTGACGCTCGTCGAGCGCCGCATCGGTGTTGGGCTGTACCTGGCTGGGCACCACGCGCGCATTCGTCACCGGAGATTGCGCGGAGGCCCCCAGGGAGACGGACAGAAGAACGGCAGCAAGCATCGGCCGCAGGGTCATGGCCCGCCCTCCTACGGCACGGCAAGGCGCTGCACCTGGCCGTCCACGCGGAACACGGCGGCGCGAGCCTCGATGGATTGCAGGTGCCAGCCGCTCTCCGCGTCACCCTCGCGCAGCAGCCGGACACTGCCGAGCGAGGTGGCGGCCATGGGTGCGACCGACAGGAAGCGCTCGCCGCCGCGCAGTTCCACGCCGACCACCTGGAACGGTGGAGCCGGCAGCGCCGGCTTTGTCACCTCGGGTGCTCGACGGGCGGCGACGGCGGTAGTTTTGCGGGCTTCTTCCAGACGGGTTTCGATCCCGTGCACACGAGCCTGCAAGGTCTGCAGGTCGATGGCGAGGCTGTCCGCAGACTGTGCCGCCTCGACACGCGCGATGCGCTCGTCCAGCGCCTGTTGCGCGGTGGCGAATTCGGCCTGGCTGAGCGGCGTAGGCCGGCGCCTGTCCACCTCGGCCTGCTGTTCGAGTTCGGCCAGCCGCAGGCCCAGCGCCTGGACATGGGCGTCCTGCGCACTGGCCTCGGCCTGTTCGGTGAGACGCGACAGGCCGACACTGTTGACGACGGCCAGGGTGCTTGTGAGCAGCAGCCAGACGGTCGCGGCGATCTTGAGCCAACGCGTGCGGGAACTGCGCTCGGATGGCGCTTGGGGAAAGGTCATGGCTGCAGTTCCTCGGGCCGGTGGGCGTCCGGCACGGGCGTGGCGGTGCCGGGCGGGTTGGCGGAAAGGAAGGTGGGAGCACCGTGCCGGCTGAAGCAGACCTGGCGGGTCAAGTCATCGACCGACAGCTCCCAGGTGGGGCCGGCAAGGGTCAGCAAGGCATCGCGCAGCATCAGCGGACCCACGTGCAGATGTGCGGCAGGCAGCGGCAGCGCGTAAAGCGTGGCGGCCTCGGCCGCATCGCAGAGCCGGTAGCCCGAGCGCAGGAGCACATGGCGCATGGCATCGCCCACGCTGGCATCGAGCATGGGCGGAATCGAGACCACCACCGCCTGCTGCAAGAGATCACGCTGCGCGGGCTCCGGCACCAGCTCGACCAGGGTGTAGCGGCCGTAGCGGGCCACGGGCACCAGTCGCTGCTCCGAAGCTGGCTCGTCGGGCGGTGCTTCTATGTGGTCAGGGGTGGCCGGTGTCGTCGTGCAGCCGGACAGCAGGCCGCTGAGCACGGCGAAGATGCAGAGAAAACGAGGCAGAGACGGCAGCATGTGGCACCCCATGGCGATGAGATGCCTTCACCATTGCAGAACCGTGCTGCGCGGGATGCCGGAAATCCGAAACGCGCGGCGCCCCGTTTCCGAGGGAAGTCAGGACGGGTTCGGGCCCGTCATTTCGCCGGTGGCGATGGCGCTCGGGTTCGCCGTTGAAGACGCCGCCCGGTCCGGCAAGTGCGGCCGCACCGGTTCGATCCGCTCGATGAACCGGCGAAGTTGCTCCGGTGACTCGGTGCTCCGACACGGCAGCTGGTCTTCGATGATCAGGATGCGCATGACGGCACCGTTCCAGACGGATGCCGTCAATCTATGGCCCGCTTCGCGACCGGTCTACTGAAGTGTTTCTGACTTTCCCATCAGGATCGGGCGCGGGGACCGGCCTCACGGCGTCGCCTCCCCGTGCCGTCGGAAGGCGCGCCAGAGCGCGAGGTCATAGGCAATCTTCAGCGCGCCACAGGCCACCAGCGGTGCGGCCAGCCAGCCGGCGGCGAACAGCGCGCCACCGATGGCCGGGCTCACCGCGGCCGCGAGGCTCCTGGGCACGGCGGTGAAGCTTGCCGCCGCGGCGCGCTCAGCCGGCGTGACTACCGCCATGACGAAGGCCGAGCGCGTCGGCACGTCCATCTGCGACAGGGCGCTGCGCAGGAACAGCAACGCGAGCGCCACCGGCAGACTCTCGGCGAGGGCGGCGAGGATCAGGCAGACGCTCGACGGGATGTGGGTGAACACCATCGTGTTGACGAGGCCGATGCGGCGCGCCACCCAGGGCGCTGCGAGCTGGGAGCCTGCCGAGAGCAGCCCCGCCCAGAAGAAGAACTGGCCGGCGGCGGCGAGCGAGAGGTCGAAGCGCTCGAACAGCCAGAGCGCGAGCAAGGTGTTGACGATCAGTCCTCCGGCGAAGGCGTCGACCGAGAACAGCGCGGCCAGTTTGATCACGATGCCGCGCGAAGGCCCCAGTGGTGCGGGCGGCGCCGCCTGTGCGTGGACCGGATGGTTCGGCAGCGTGCGGTAAAGAAGGAAGATCGCGACGCCGGTCAGCCCGTAGGCGACGAACATGAGGCGCAGCGCGTCGAGCTGCACCAGGCCCGCATTCGTCAGGGTTTGCGGAATGGCCGTCGCCAGGGAACCGGCCGCGGCGCACAAGGCGCCGACGAAGGTGTAGCGCGCGAAGAGGAAGGTGCGCGCCTCGCCCTGCGCCGACTCGGCCAAGCGGGCGTGCTCCAGCGGCAGGAAGACGCTGACGTCGCCGGAGCTGGGATTCATCGTGCCGACGAAGGCGACGAGCAGCAGCGGCCAGAAGTCGCCAACGCCACCCAGGCCGGCCAGCAGCAGACCGGTCAGGCACATCAGTCCGGCGGCGGCGAGCAGCAGCCGGCGCTGCGGGAAGTGATGTCCCCACTGGCCTACCGCCAGGGTCGCCAGCGCCGAGCCGAGCAGTGTGGCGGTACTGATCAGCCCGACTTCCCATGTGCCCAGCCCCAAGGCCAGCAGATAGACCGGCAGCAGGATGGCGACATAACCGTCGGTGAAGGCCCGCAGCGCCCGGCCGACGAGCAGCAGGCGCGCCTCGGGCGCGGCCCCGGCGGGTAGCAGCATCACTTCGAGCCGAGCAGCCGCGCGACCTTCTTCAGCGGCGTATCCGCACACCAGGCGTAGAGCGCGTCGTACATCACTATGCCTGCCTTCAGCATCTCGTGGTCGTCGGCGAAGTTGAGCGACAGCCCTTTCGAGATGGCCAGCAGGCCGGCCGCTTCCTTCGCCAGTTGCGGCTGGGCGCAGTCGGCGGCGCGCACGATGATGGCCAGCTTCTGCAAGGACGGGTCCGTCAGCTGGTATTTGGCGATGAAAGCATCGAAGCTGCATTGATCGCCGTGGTGACCCAGTTCCACCCCGGAGACGTCATAGGGGGTAGCCCCAGTCTCGGCGGCGATCCTCATGACGTCGCCCGACGGCACGTAGAGAAACTCCGGGCTTTCGTCGATGAAGCGGGCAATCAGCCAGGGACAGGCGATGCGGTCGATTTTCGGGCGTTCACGGGTAATCCATTGCATGACGGTCTCCTACTCTTGTTTCTGAGCGTTCGAACTGCCAGCCCTCGCCGCAATCAGGCAAGCCACGAGGCAGGGCAAAGAGCGCCAGGGGCCGGCCCGCGTCATTTCACGGCCTTCTGTGCGTCCAAAGTCCTTTTCAACGACTGCGCCAGCTCCGCCGCTTTGCCTTTGCCCCAGTAGTGCAGAAAGACGTAGCGCGGCTCCTCGTGCGTCATGTGGTTGTGGATCGCCACGATGTTGATTCCTTCTCGCCGCAACACCTTGAGTACGGTCTGGAGTTCCTCCTCACGCATCGCGAAGTCACCGTCCACCACGGCCCGCTCGTCGGTCCCTGCAAACGCAGCCCAGGTGTTGACGCCCATCTCATTGCCGACGGGTGTGCCGTACATCTTCGCCTCGCGCCCGAAGCTCACCTTGACCATGCCGTCCTTCACTTGCGGCTTGGCGCCGAGGATTTCCTCGATGCGCGCCGCGGTGATGCTGCTGGGCGTGGGAATGCTGCCGCCAAAGGCCTTTGCGGGTTTGGGTTGGCTTGCTCGCACCTGCGCGACCCGGTCATACACAGCCTTGACCCCTGTGGCCAGTTGCCGCGCATCGCCCATCCCGCCGATGTGCATGAAGTAAACCTTGGGCTGGTCGAAGAAGAAGTGGTTGTGCAGCGCCGTCACTTCCAGGCCGGCTTCAAGAGCGGCGCTCATGGCCGGATTGACCTCGTCCTCGAACAGCACCGTGTCGCCCATCATCATCGTGCTGCCGCCCATCGGCGTGAATGCAGCCCACGATGTCAGGCCCATGAAGGGGGGCATCGTCCAGCGATCCACGCTGATCTTCACGTCATCGCGCGGCTTGCTGACCTTGAAGACGTTCTCGGTCTTGTTGTAGTTGCCCTTGAGTCCCGTCACGGACTCGATCGTTGCCGTGTCGACCGTCGGTCCGGCCGCAACGGCCATTTGCATGCAGACTGCTGTTGCTGCGGCGAAAAGGATTCGGGTTTTACGGGTCATATTACCTCCTGGTGGGGATAAACGATCAACACATCGTTCCGGGCGCCTCCCTCCCGCAGCAGGATTGAACGTACTGGCGAGTTCGGATTTCGGGGTTTCGGGTTTGATGGTGCGGTCCATGTTCAGGCTCCCAATCGGGTGAAAGCCGCTTCGGCGGTGGTCCAGGACAGGTTTTGCATGAAGGCGTCCACGTAAGCCCCGGCCTTGGCGCCGAAGTCCATGTGGTAGCTGTGCTCGTACATGTCGAGGGCGATCAGCGGCGTGGCGCCGGGCAGGTTGTGGGCGTGGTCGGCGGCCCAGGCGTTCACGAGACGCCCCCGGCGCGGACTCCACACCAACAGGGTCCAGCCGGAGCCGCCGCCCTGGGCCTTGCCCATGGCCGTGAATTGGGCGCGCCAGGCGTCCATGGAGCCGAAATCGCGCACGATGGCCGCCTTCAGCGTCCCGCCAGGGTCGCCTCCCGCGCCACCGAGGGAATCGAAGTACACCTCGTGCAGGATCATGGAACCGCTGGCGATCATCTCCTCGCGCTTGAGGCCGTTGATCTCGAACACCGGCGCCGCTCCCCAGTTCAATTGCGCCAGCTCTTGCTCGATGGCGTTGAGACGCTTGACAGCGCCGCCGTAGTTGTTCTCCCAATGGCTGACGATGAGTTTCTCAGACAGGCCGGTGAGTTTGGCCGGATCGCATGAAAGGGACTTCAGTTCGTAAGGCATCTTGGCTTCCTCAGCAAGGTGGATCGGAAACGGCGCGACGAAGGCTGACTCGATCAGGTTCAGCCTTGGCCCGGAAACACCAGCCACCCCGCCAGTCCCGCCGCGAGGATCACGACGACGACGTTGAGCTTGTTCTTCCAGACATAAAGGAATGCCAGGGCCGCGGCGAAGATCGACATGCCCGCCGTCAGCGATGGCACGCGTTCGGCAGTGACCCGCGCCAAGTCGATTGTGGTTGCGCCGATCAGGCCGACTACCCCAGCCGCGACGCCGTCCAGAAAGGCGTGTAGCCGTTTGTTCTCCACGACCGCCTCCAGCCGGTCGTAGAAAATCAGCGAGAACGCAAAGGCCGGAAGAAACACACCCACCGTCATGGCCACCGCCCCGATCGGCCCCCCCGCCACATAGCCGACGAACGTGGCGAAGATGATGAGCGGTGCCGGCAGCACACCGGACAGCGCCAGGCCGTCCAGGAACTGCCCATCCGTCATCCACCCGCGCCCGACGGCGTCGTTGCGAACGAACGGAATCGCTGTGTAGGCGCCGCCGAAGGTGAGCAAGCCGGCCTTGAGGCCTGAGGCGAAGATGAGCAACACCGAGGCTTGGCCCCGAACGACCGTTTCCACCAGCTTTGCTGTTGGCTCAGCCCAAAATGCCATGGCCGTGGCCAGCGCCACCGCTGCCAGCGTCACTAGCAGTGCTGAGGCCCGATGCTTGAGCACGAGCAGGGCGTACACAAGCCCACCCACGGGCAGGGTGATCCAAAAGTCGACACGAACTATGGCTGCCAGCGCGCAAACGATGGCAATGGCCCACAACCAGCGATCGAGCAGGATGTGCTCGCCGATGCGGTGCACGGCGCGCACGATCAGGGCGATCACGGCCGCCTGTACGCCAAGGAACGCAGCGCCCAGCGCGGTACCCACGATGTCAATCTGGAAGTACAACCAGGACAGCGCGAACATCAGCAAGAATCCGGGAAGCATGAACCCGAGTCCCGCCAGCATGCCACCCAGCCGCCCTTTCGCTCGGATGCCCAAATGAACGCATAATTCGTGGGCTTCGGGTCCGGGCAGCACCTGCATCACCGCAAGCAGCTTGTTGAAGCGTTTGACGGAGATCCAGCGTTCCTCGTCCACGAGCTCGCGGCGCAACATGCCGATCTGAGCCACAGGCCCGCCCCATGCGAGCAAGCCGAACTTGAGGAAGCGAACGAAGAGCTGCAGGTAGCTCATCGCTGGAGGGACGGCTTCAGTCGTGGCATCCGTCTGAGGACGGGTCAGGGTGTTCACGTTATTTTTTCCTCGTAACTCTTCAACAGCCAATCAAAAACTTCGCACGCGCGAACAAGCAGCGCGTCGTCGTCGGATTCGGATGCCCTCAGGCCCGCGAGCAGCTGTTCGATGCCCGGCGCTTCCGGTACCGGCAGTCCGCCCACGTCCAGGCAATGCACCACTTCGCCCAGGCGCGTCAGCGCCCGGTCGTCCTCCAGGCCAAAACTCGCCAGCAGCGTCTCGAAGGTGACCTTGGTACCGACGTGGCTGAACGTCGCACCGTCGAAATCGAAGCCGAGCCAATCGGCTTTGCAGTCGGCGGGACTCGTCAGCCAGACGATGCGGGCCTTCGGGTCGATAAACCGGCGGATCAGCCAGGCCGAGGCGAGCCGGTCGACCCACGGACGGGCCCGCGTGGCCCAGACACGGCCCCGATAGTCGGCCCGCTCCAGTCGCGGAATGTCAGCCTGCCGAGGGGTCGGCTCGTCGGGAGAAAGCCGGCGGGTGAGCGCGTCGCGCAGGTCGTCGAGCAGGCTCAAGGTCTGCCGCTGCGCCTCGCCGGGGAAGAAGTCGATGCGCGCCACCTGCTCGAAGCGGCGCACGAGCGGCTGGAGCTTACGCGCGGCGGCTGCGCCGTCCAGGGATGCCAGGCTCCGTCCGAGCCCTTTGATCTCCTCGACGATGCCCGCGTACTCCTCGCCCCGGTCGAACAGGGCGCGCAGCGCGGCTTCCTGAGCTTCGTCACACCCCGACAGTCGATAGACCTCGCCGCTGCCCCCGGCCTCGACCGACTGCGCCGCCACTTCGTCCAGCGCCGTAGCGCTATCGGCCGAGTCGGGCAGCAGATAGACCCCATCGCGCAGCGTCGCGCAGCCCAGCGCCTTGACGGAGCGCCAGACGCGCATGCGGCCGGTCGATGCCTTGGTGGGCAGGCTGATGAACAGCGCGAGAAAGCTCAAGCACGGACTCCTTTATCGCCAAGGGGTGGGTAATGAGTTATATATCTTACTGCATGTTATAGATCAAACGAAATCTACGAAGTTGCGTAGCGAGTCCGTCGGATCTGATCCCAAATCGCATGGTGCCCGCCGATGCGCCGACCAGCCTTATCAAGGAACGCTGGGAGAAGCTGGTGATGGCCGATGCTGGCATTGACCGGCACTACTACGGCCGCGCTTTTTTGTTTTCTGAAACGCTCCCCTGAAATAGCGACTGCGGCAACGACCGAAGACAAGAATTCGGCCCCCGAAGGGGCCGATCAAGAGGGAAACAATCTCAATGCACCAACTGCCGCGCCAACGCCACCTCCACCGAGTCGCCATCCTGGTTCAGGACATCGAGCCCTGATTCGGGCACGTCGCCGGAGGTGGATTGCGACACCATGATCTTCTTGGCCATCAGCCCCAGGCAGGTCATCTGCGAGGAGTTGGCGTAGCCGAGGTAGATCACCTTGACCGACTGCTTCTGACCGATACGCCATGAACGGCGTGCGGCCTGCTGCAGCGAATACACGTTGTAGCCCGACTGCATGAACACGATCGTCGGGAACTCCAACAGGTCCAGGCCGGTTTTCACCAGCTCTGGATTGGTGACGAGCACGTCGATACCGCGGTCCAGCTGCTCGGCGATCCAGTCTTCCCGGCGGGAGGCATCCACGCTCGCGCGCAGTACCGCCACCTTGAAGCCTTCCTGCTCCAGCAGCACCTTCAGGCGCGACGTGGTGTCGCGCGTGCCGGTGTAGACCGTATAGACCAGGGTCTTGCGACCTTCTGCTTTCTCCTGCTTGCAGATATCAATCAGCTCGCGCTCCTTGGGCATCACCTCCAGCTCGTTGAACTGAGCCGGGACGAAGGCCAGGGTGTTGCGCGTGCGTGGATGCACCACCGTCTCCGACCGGAAGCAGCAATCCGGCCAGGCCAGCAGCACGTTGAGGACCACACCCAGCAGCGTCGTGTCGCGCTTCGCCAGGGCCTGCTTCAGCTCCGCGGTCAGCCGTCCCGCCAGATCGCGATAGGCCGCGGATTGCGCCGTGTCCATCGTGACCTCACGGAACTCCTCGTCGTAGGGCGGCAGCACGTTGCCGCCGATGTCCTTCAACTTGAGGAAGACGGTGAACGGCAGAACGCAACGCAGCACGCCCTTCGGACCGAAGCCCGGCGCCTTGACCGTGCGCACCGATACTTTGGTGCCCTTGGCGGTCTTGTGCGCCGTGCCCGTGCTCTCGGAGTAGATGTCCTTGAGCACGCCGTGATCGCGCATGAACGCCATCGCGGCCGACGTCATGGAACCTTGCTTGGTCGGCCGGTAGCCGTCTTCGATCATCCGCCCAGGCAGGGCGCGGAACAGCAGGTGGAACAGGTCGTCGCCGTAGCCGCCCATCAGCGTGCCGGTGAGCAGCAGCGTCTTGCGCGCCTTGGCCGCCAACACCCCCATGGCCTGGCCCTGTGCGGAGCCGCCGTTCTTGTACTCGTGCGCCTCGTCGGCGATGAGCAGGTCGAACGCGCCTTGGGGAAGCTGCCTCTTGATGAACTCGGACGGCTGGTAGCCGCCCTCGCCGAAGCCGACCTCCATGTTGGCCATCGCACGTTCCATGCGATGGGCTTGCCGGTCCGAGAAGACCAGCTCGCCGTTGCCATCCATCAGGTTGATGAACTCGTGGATGTTGTCCCCGAGCATCGACGCGAGAAAGGCGTCACCGAACTTCTGCATCAGCTTCTGCGCGGTGACTTCGCCAATCGTGGGAATACGCTTCAGCGCCTTGAGCACGGTCGAGGACTGGTCACTGGCGGACAAGCCCCTGGGACGGATCAGCGTCCACAGCGGTGCGGCGCAATGGCTGCACTTGCGGCGGCTCTCTTCGGCTTCGAGTTCGACCGGGTTGATGGGCTCGCCGTCGAGGTCGGTGATGATGTGGCCGCAGTCCGGGCACGCCGCCACGTCGCCGTGGGGCGTGCGCCGCCGGGTGAAGACGGGCTTCCAGTGGAACCCCATCCGCATCCGCACGCGGCCCAGGACGAAGAACTCCTGACCCTGCGCCGGTACACCCAACTGCTCGCGCAGCTTCAGCAGCTTGACCAGCGTGTCCGGGCCGTTGAGCACCCAGACCTTGGCGCCGGCCACCGTCTCCTGGATTTCCCGCCGCCACTTGTAGACCAGATGCGGCGGAGAAAGAACCAAGGTTCGGCGGTAGCCTTCGGCGTTGAGCACGGCGGCGGTGGCAATACCCACCGTCGTCTTGCCGCATCCCATCTCGCCATTGACGATCGCGGCGCGTTCACCGCTATCGACCAGCAGCTCGGTGACGGCATGGACCACATCGGCTTGCGCCTGGAACAGCTTGCGCTTGAGGGCTGCGAGGATGAGTTGCCGATGTACCCGCACCTGGCCGGTGTAGACCGGGGGATTGGCACGGTTGAGCGAGTCGAGCAGCTCGTCGCCGAACTCCGACACGAAGTCGGTCAGGCTGATGGCGAGCGGAGAAGATGCGGCTTCGAGCAGGTCGCCCTGCACGGGCGAGGCATCGGAAACAGCCGCGGGAACAGTTTCGAGATCAAGTGACATGGTGATGCTCCAATGAAAATGGGGCATGCACCGCCCCCTGCGGGGCGATGGCATGCCCCAGGGGTGGGAAGAGAAAGACGGCCGAGCCGTCAGAGGACGATCAGTACTCGGATGGCAGCAGCAGCGTGGTGACGCTGCGGTCCCACTCGGTGATGATCCAGAGCTTCAAGGTCGGCGTGACCTGGTAGGACGAGAACAAGCGGTCTCCGGACTTCAATGCAGCGTCGTTGGAACGCCGGTCGCAGTCATCGAGATCGCCCCAGTCGCAACGCAGGTGGCGGCGCAGATAAGGCACCGGATTGAACTGACCCTGCTGGACCAGATCGTTGATGCCGGCGGTCATGACCACTTGTCCGGATGGGAACCGTGGTTGCGAGACGAGATTGAGAACAGCGAGTGCCATGGTGATTTCTCCTTCAGAAAGAAAAAGAGGCCACGGCACCCCATCGGGGCGACATGACCCCGGTGGGTGGACAAAGAAGGCGGCGAAGCGCTGGCAGCTTGCCGTCAGGGAACAACGATCAGCGGATGATTAGCACCTCGCCCCGCGTGGCGGAGCCCGGTGTCATGTCCCAGGCACGGATGACCGGCACGAACTTGTCGGTGAGGATGCGTGTCTCGGCCACGGAGCCGTCGTCGCGTTCGGTGTATTCCGTCTGGAGAGTCTTCTCCTTATGGGTATCACCTTTCACGACGAGCGTTCTGCCGCTCTTCGAGGTCACGACGCCCGAGATCGCGCCCGCGGCCAAGGCCAGAGCGAGATGCCAGTGGGACAAGGCCCGCGCCGGTGGACGCAGCGACTGCTGCGCGGCCCCCAGGTGGGTGTCGAGCGACGGCCATAGCCCCTGCAGTCGGCCGACTTCATCGGCGAACTGCTCAGGCTCCATCGTCACGCGATAGAAGTGCTCCGGCTCCGCGGGAGACACTGGGACGGTGTACTGCAGGAACGGCCATTCCACTGGCAGTTCCTCGGCCTCAGCATCGCCTTGCCCGATCTGCAACAGCAGCCCGCGCACGGCTTTGGCCGAGTCCGACGCCTGGTCGCGCTGGCGAGCCCGCCGACCGAAGATCACCACCTGCTTGAACTGCGCCTCTACCGCACGGTAGATCCGCAGGTCTGCGAAATGGCGCGTCAGCCATCCGACCAGCTCCGGATCGAGCACGTAGGACGGCACGATGAAGATCAGCACACCGCCGTATTGCAGCAGCGGCAGGCTGCGCTGATAGAACAACTTCTCCAGCCTGGCACGACCTTGGCCCTGATAGCCGATGTTGCCGTTGACGTCCTTGGAGAGGTCGCCATACGGCGGGTTCAGCCACAACAGGCCGAAGCTCTGCCGGCTGATCAGCGAGTCCATCAGGTCGCCGTGGAGGCAACGATCGACCAGTTGCCGGGCGTGGCGGGCACGCTCGGCGTCGTACTCGACGGCATAAGCCGAAACCTGCTCGCACCCGAGGGCGTGCGCAGCTTCGGCAATCGCCACGCCTTCGCCGGCGCAGGGATCGAGGATGGAGAGCGGGCCAGAGGCTGGCGCCAGTGCGGACAACGCCCGTTCCAATGTGGGCTCATCGGTCGGGAAATAGCCGTTTTTGATGAAGTTGCGCGCAAGGCGCGGGAACATGAGAGCCATAAGAACCTCCTGAAAGGAAGTGGGATGAAGGAAGACGGGCACGCGCGCCGCGCATGCCCGTACATGGAGATGACTCAGGCCACGCGCCGAAGCGGTGCGCCGGAAGCCAGCTCGTACCGCGACGCCCCGAGGGTGCCGTTGCGAATCAGGTCACCCAGCGCGGTGGTCAGCGCCGGGACGTCGATCGCCAGCCGATGACCTTCCAACGCGCCGATGGCGGATGGCAGGCGGCTCAGCATCGCGCGGGCTTGCAGCAGTTCCAGCACGGTGTCGCGCCAGTGATCGAGCAACGGCAGTGGGCAGGTGTCCTGCACCAGCGTCCACAGCCGATCGGTGCGATGCGATGAATCCCTGGGCAGCAGGGCCAGCGCGCCGGCGTTGGCCTTGTCGGGCTTCACGCAGCGGCGGTCGAACAACCACAGGTTGACCATGGAACCGAACAGCGTGCGCCGGAAGACGCGCGTGGAGCGTTTCTCCAGGTTCTCGACGTTGCCGACGAAGACCGGGATCGATCCGCCCTGTTCGGTGATGACGTGGAACTGGTCCAGCCCCTGTTCGTCGCGCCCGAGGGTCAGACGTGCCAGGAACTCCTGGATGGCTGTGTCGCGCGCCCAGATGGAAAGGAACACGAGATTGCCCTGTTCGTCGCCGACGCAGCCATCGGCCATCAGGTCGGGGCATTCGTCGATGCGGTAGAGCGGCTTGGGATCGGAGTGTGCAGGCATGGTGATGTCCTCTTGGATAAAGGAAAGGGACAGCACTGCCCGCTGGGGCAAGTACTGCCCCGTGGGGTGGAAAAGGAATGGCTCAGTCCGGCTTGAACTGCCGGGTGGCCGGATTGAAACGAAGCGCCTCGTCTGCCTTGCGGATCGGCGTGAAGCCTTCCAGGTAGATGTTGGCCGAGTAGTTGTCGCGGTAGGTCAACGCCTGCCGTGCCTGCTCATCGGTGAGGCCGTTGGCGATGAAGTGGTCGAGCAGTTCCTCGTCGGGCGAGACGTCGTTGTTGGACAACTGGTCTTCGACGAAAGACAGCAGCGATGCCGGAAGAGACGCGAGGATGGAGTCCATCGTGAGCCTCCTGGGATCAGGCCGACACCGGCGTAGCCGGTAGGGTCGGCGTGCGACGACGCGCGTGGTAGGCGCGCACGCCTTCGCGCCACTGGGGGGACTGCTCGGGCGCCATCGCCAGATAGCTGAGCGGGCACGAGTAGTAGTACGGGTGCATCGACTCATCCATCGGCTTGTAGCCCCATTCATTGCCGGAGCCTTCCAGCAGGTCGCAGCGGATGTAGTGATAGGAGTCGCCAACCCCGAGGCCCGGCTTGATGCCTTCCTGCTTGGCGGTGATGCGCACGACGGACCACAGCACGTTGCCGCGCAAGGTGTGTGCGACGGTCTCCGCGCGAAGCTGCTCGTTGTCGCGGGGTTCGATCAGCTCCTGGATCAGCTGATGGCGGGATTGCCTTGAGAAATACCAGCCCATGAGAGTTCTCCTTGAAGAAAAAGCCGGAGTCCTCCCCATCGGGGAAGAACCCCGGCGGGTGGTGACTGACCGCTTGCGCGGCCGATGGATCAGGCGGTGGCGAGGTGCCAGTCCTGAGACAACGGGGCGAACGAATAACCCAGCACCCCGAGGCGGTCGCGCTGCTGACGCAGGACACGACGATCCACGGTCGGATCGAGCTTGACGCTGTCGCCCAGCGGCCAAAGCGCGCCGAACAGTGCGGTGTCGTCTTCCTCGGCCGAGGCTTCGAGAGACGGCTTGGCTGCTTTCTCCGTGCCGAACGGCGTGGTATCGACCAGCGGATCGCGGGTCTTGCGACCCTTCGCCTTGGCAGGTGCCGGGGCTGCGACAGGCACAGGTGCCTGCGCCTCTTCGTCGATCGGATCGACTTCCTGCGGACTCAGCCGGCGGGCTTCGTCACGGCTCAGGGGATCGATGCTGGACAAGGTCATACCGCCCAGGTGGGCGCGAATCTCGATCACCATCCGCCCACTGGTGTTGTAGGTGGAGGGCCGGATCTCGGTGATGATGAAGTCGCCGTCGTACTTGCCTTCGGCGTACTGGTCGAGTTCGGCATTCTTGATGACGAACTCGCCGATGGAAGTCGCCAGACGGCCGACGTTGAAGTCGCCGTTGCGACCGTGGATGGTCTTGATGGCCAGTTGGCCTGGAACATTGATCATGGATAGCTCCTTTCGACGAATGAGCGATCGCGTGCCGCCGGCGCCGAAGCGCAAGCGGTGCTCGATCGAAGGGGAAGAAAACAAGGCCCCGGTGCATGCGCATGGGGCCTTGCAGATCAGAACGACTCGGCCAGGGCCGGCGCGTCAGCGGGTGCATCGGCGTCGTCATTGGCGGCGGCTTCGGATGCGGGCGCGTCCTGGGCTGCCGACGCGCTGGAGGGTGCTGGTGCATCCTCGCTCGCCGCGTCATCGGTCGTCTTGGGCTCGGCCTTGTAGACCATCTCGCCATCAATCTTGATCCAGTTCACAAAGAGCAGGCGGGCCTTCAGGCTGACGCCCTGCTGGCCGGCATTCTTCCCCTTGGAGTAGGTGAAGATGTCGGTCCACAGGTCGCCGAGGCGGAAGCCGATCAGCACCTTGCGTTCGGCCTTGACGGCCTCTTCGCAACGGCGGACCAGATGCTGAGCTTCGCTGCCGGACACCCGCACGTCGAAACGGCGGTACTCGGGAGCGTTGCTCGGACCATTGAGCGCTGCGATGTCGCAGGCCAGGAACGGCTCACCTTTCTTGGGCTTCACTTCGCGGATGCGATTGAGATACCCGAGGCCAGTGATGTGCAGGTCGAAGAACGATTTTTCGGATGAAGTGGTCATGGTGAATCTCCAGACTTGAGAACAAGAAAAGCGGAGACACACCGACCCTGGCGGGGAGGTGTGGAAACCCCCGCGCGGGTTGTGGATCGTGAGACCCGGAAACAACTACCGTGGCATCTCCATCGATGACTCGACGGACGTTCGCGCTATGGATGCCGAGAGCGAACTGGGGTGATCAACGCGGCCGGAACCGCGTCGTAGCCTTGAAGACCTTGGCTACCTGGGCATGCTGCTGACGGGTGTCAGCGGAACATGGCAGCAGCGTGGCTCCTACAGACGCGGGCTGCCAGAAGGAATCGGCATCAGCGATGTTCCCGATTGCTCGACCACCGGGGGCATGAACCAAAGAAAAGCCCCTCGATCGAGGGGCTGTGAAGGAACACAAGGGTTGGTTTCAGTGCCGCACGCTGCGCGCCTTGCCGGAGAGCGTTTCCACCCGGATAAGGCGCCAACTGCCGTCATCGATTAAGCGCTCCAGCGTGTCACCGAGATCGTCGAAATAGACGTCATCGACGCGCTCGACGGATTCACCGTCGCGGTGCAGTTCGACCACATAGACGTCGCCGCCGCGGTCGTAGCTCACCGTGACCTGGCCGCTGAACTTACCGGTCTCGACCGTGAAACGGATGGACGGCGGAGTGGCGATGATGTCGTGCGGCTTGGGGTCGACCAGCGAGAAGTCCCGGGCATTGGCGTCAACCAGCAGGTGGCTGATGTACCGATGACCATCTGGTGCGGGCAGCTTCTGCAACTGCTGGATCAGTTCGGCCAGTTCCGGGCAGCGTGCCTGTGGCACAGGCAGCTCCGTGGTGGCGTCGCCCAGAATCACCGACTTGACGGTGTAGGGCCTGCCATCGGCCAGGTACTCCGTCTTCTCCCGGGGTGTGCCGACGCGCTGGCCATCGAAGTGGCGACGCGCATACGGAATGACTTCCACTTTGCTGCCTTCGGCTGGAACAGCAGTGACCAGATGGCGATCGACCACTGCGAACTGGGTCGGCTTGACCTTCACAACGATCGCGTCGTCGGTGACCGCGATCACCTTGCCTTGGAACGGACTGGGATCGGCCGCGAAGCCCAGCATAGTTTTCTGCGGCGTACCGTCGTAGACGTTGAACTTGAACGACCTAGCATTGCGAGGCACATGGCCTGCGACCAGGGTGGGCATTTGAGAGCGGATGAGAGCGTGGTCCATGGAAATCTCCTAGAAGAAGACCAAAGGACGCCCGCCCGCCACCGGGGTTGGGAGCCCCTGGTGGGTTGAGGTAAATGGCGCGGGATGCGCCGGGGATGAACAACGACCTGTGCGGCGAACCGCACCGTAGCCTTGGAGGTCGATGGCTACCTGGGCATGTTGCTGACCTCAAGTCAGCGGAACATGGGTTCAGAGTGCACCGGCTCCATTGACCTGCCGACAAAGAATCGGCACCCCGGCCGGGTCGGTTTCCTGCACGCGAAAAAAACCCCTGCGAACAGGGGCTGTGGCTTGAGGTGTGGCGTCACTCCTCGAAGATCGGCAGACCTTCCAGGATCTGCGCGTCCGCATCGAGGATCAGGATGCGCACGTCGGCCTGCGCTGCCAGGTGCAGGACGTTGACCAGGCTCTCGGGCATGGCCTTCTTGAGATGCTCCCGACGCAGGTCTTCGGCCGTGATGCCCTCGACATGGCCGAGGTTCTCGTCCGTCCAGGGCGTGGCGATCAGCTTGACCCCGATCGCCGGGCTGTACGGAATGCGGAACGCGACGAACAGAAACCGGGTCGGCGTGGCGATGTCGGCCAGCTCGGCCAGGTAGCGCCCGGCATCTTCGGTGATGTGGGCGGAACTGATCTCCCAGCAGCGGCTGTAGAAGCCGGTATCGAATGTCAGGCGCCGGATGACTTCGCGTGCGGCCTCGTCGGAATAGGTGTCGCCGACATGGACAGGCTGGCCGAAGTCATCGCCGGCAACCGCATAGGTCACGGTTCGCACGATGCCCTCGGTCTGGCATTGATCCTCGAGTTCCTCGCTGATCTCCTGGCCCTCGGTGATCAGGGCAAAGTCGTTGCAGAAGATGCAGGGGAACTGTGCGACCTGATCGTCAGGCAGATGAGCCTGGCTGGAGTGAAGTAGCCGCCAGACCGGTGGGCTGTCGTCCTCGTAGGTGATGCAAAGCGTGCGGACGATGCGCAGGTTCTGATAACCGCGAACGAACGGATTCGATTGGATGGACATGGGATTTCTCCAGCAGAGAATAGGCGGAGCTATCCCCTGCTGGGGATTAAGCCCCAGCGGGTGGATGAAGTGGTGGACGCTCAGGCGGAGCGGTGGGAAGTGCTGCTTTCCAGCAGGCGTTCGGCGAGCCTCAGGCGCAGGGATCTGCGGGTGGCGTCATCGCCGATACCGGCGAGCAGGCTGACGGTTTCGAGCGCGATCCGGGCGGCCGCCTCGTCAAGATCGCCGGCCTGAATCGCCTTGTGCAGGTCCTGCCCGAGTTCCAGGGCGCGGGTCGAGCTGCTGTAGACGGTGACGTCGCGGCTGATGAACATGCCGTTGCCGCCAAACTCGAAGAGACGCGGCCTGTCGCTGTGCCAACATCCCTCGAACCGGATGGCTCGGAGGCCGTGTCCGTCGTCGAAGCATCTGGCGACGACAAACAGCGTGTCCAGTTCCGCGCCGTCCTCGAAGCGATGAGCCCTGAGAAGGTGATCCAGTTGCGGATCGCTCTCCGCGGAAAAGTGCTTCGCCAGCAGGCGTAGGTAGGACTGAATGCTGGGCTCTTCATCCTCGGGGAACGGCCGGCCGAGCTGGTAGGCCAGTTCGACCAGGTTGTCGCGGATGTCGTCCCATTGCGGATCGCTGCCTTCGGATGTCCGGGCGATGTACGTCTCTCCGTCGCCGGGATAGGTCTCGTCCAGATTGAACCCGCCGAATAGCGCGGTGATGACCGGCGTGATCCGGTCGAGCACAAGAACGCCGGTGGCGTCGTAGTAGTTGTTGGACATGGTGGCTCCTTGGTTGAAGAAACTGCGGAGCCGCGCCCTGGCGGACGTGGGGAGTCCGCAGAGTTGCGAAGCGAGGTATCGACGCCAGACAGGCATCGGTCCTCGGGTAGCGGACGCAGCTGCTCAGCGGGCGGGCATGCCTGCTACCGGTGTGTCCGATGGGGGATAGATCACGGTCAGGAACTGCCTGCCGTTGTGATCGCGGAAGCACGTGCCGTCCGGTACGGCAACCCAGGTGATCCAGTCATGGACCTCCAGCGTCGTGCCGCGAACGATTCGGGCTCTGAACCAGCGGCCGGGCAGTTGGCCGTCGCCGTAGAACCCGGCGCTGGTGCGCGCGTGATGCGCGTTGAGCCGCCGGACGATTTGTCTGAGCGTCAGGGACATGTGCCACTCCTGAGATGAAGAGGAGGAACACGGCCCCGGCAGGGACACGTGTCCCTCGTAGGGTTGGAGAAAAGGTGCGAGTGCGACGGCGAGGCAGGCTCACCAACCGTTGTAGTTGAGGACCAAGTCGGCGATGACCTTGCGCCGCTCCAGATCGAGGCCGCCGAAGTCGGACAGCCCCTCGAAGCCGCAACGCTTGAGCATCGCGCCGCCTTCGCGGGCGTTGTAGAAGCTCACCATCGCGGACAGGAACATCCGCTGGCCACTGCTCAGGACACCCAGGGCGTCGTTGAGCATCAGCATGTTGGGCCGCAGCTCCCACTTGGTCGTGGCACGCTGCAAGCCTTCGCGGGTGCCGTCGCCGAACCACTCGGCGCCGGCGATCTCGGCACCGCGCTTCCAGGCCTGGAAGAACGCGGACGGGGCCTGGGTGAAATGCGCATCTTCCCGCGCGATCTGATCGAACACTTCTTGAGGCAATGACAAGCTCATGAGGAATCTCCTTGGATGGCAGGGGCAATCACGGGTGCGAGCGCTGTGTCCACGCGCCTGTCGCCAGGGCTTTGGCTGCGGCGTCGCGGCTGGGGAAGTACTCGAAGGACTCGCGGGAGCAAGGTCCGTCGTGGTCATCGAACGCGCCGATGTAGTAACCAGCGGCACTGCGAAGAACCTGCAGAGGCAGGCGCTTGCCGACAAAGGTCAGGGCCAGGTAGCCGATGGAATCGGCTCGGGCCGCCTGTGCCGTGATGGGTGGCGAAGTGGAAGCAAGGGACATGGGGCTCTCCATGGGGAAAATGGAAAGCTCAATCCCGACGGGATGAAGGAACTTCCCGTGAGGTGGATCGAAGCATCGACGCCAGGTATCGGCGGCGTCCGCGCGGGCGATGCGAAGCGGACTGGTTCGGTCTACGCGGAAGGTTCCGCGGCGCAGCCTTGAAGACCGGAGCTGCCTGGGCATGGCGCTGACGGAGTCAGCAACGCATGGGCTTAGCTTCGGAGAGCAGTGCGAGCTTGTCGTGCAACAAATCGAAGCTGCGCGGTTCCTGATTTCCAAGCGCTGGATAGCGCTGTCGCCATTTAGCAGCGCACACGAAAAGGCCCCGCAGTGCGGAGCCGGTTGTGAAACAGGGAGCAGAGGTTGTCGGCCGTGCGGCCGGCGTGTTTCAGGACAAGGAAAGACCAAGGTGCCGAAGGCTGGAGGCCTTCGGCTGGATGACAAAGGAGTGCCACCCGTGGGCTGCTACAGGCGTGGGGCCGTCGTCAAAGCCGCCGCTGCACCAGCAATCGCACTCGACCGGTATCGTGGCTGGGGTCGATATCCTCTGGCACGCATCCGCGCACAAAGGGCGCCCGTTTTTTCACCGGCGGGCACCGGCACCGAATACCGTCGACCCCGAAGAGTCTCCTGGCGGCTCGCGAGACGAGGCGCCAGGAGACTCTTCTGAGTGAACGGAAGAACCGCGGATCAAGGGAATCGCGTGGGGCGCCATTCGCGGACCAACTGCCTTCTCGCCCTGTGGCCACACGTGCCAGGCAGGACGCGCACACCGTCGCAGAAGGGATCGCGTGCTGGGGAGGCCCCGCAACGCGCGGGGCGCATGCCTCGCCGCCGGGGGAGCGGCAGGCGCGGCAGACGTGTTTTCAGGCTTCAGGACGCCTTGGGTGACGCGCGCCGCTTGCGCGGCGCCGGGCGTTTGCCCGTCGAAGATTCGACAGGCAGTGTGCCCTTGCAGTCTGGGTAGCGGCTGCACGACCAAAAGATGCCGCTCTTGCCGGTGCGCTGGCGCATCGGCGACGTGCACAACGGGCAGGCCGGCGTCGGCGGCAGCTTGAGGGACAACCTGGTGCCGCGGTGCTGCTGGACCAACTGCGTGATCCAGGCCGACTGCTTCTCGATAAAGGTGTCCAGCGTCATCTGGCCGGCCTCGATCATGTCCAGCGCCTGCTCCCAGATCGCCGTGGTGCCCGGATCGGCAATCGCCACCGGCACCGCATCGATCAGCGTGAAGGCCGCATCCGACGCGCGGATGGCGCGGCCTTTCTTCAGCAGATAGCTACGGCCCAGCAGGCCGTTGATGATGCTGGCGCGCGTGGCTTCGGTGCCGATACCCGTCGTTTCCTTGAGCTTCTGCTTCAGTCGCGGGTCGGTCACCAACTTGGCAACACCCTTCATGGCCTTGATCAGTTCGCCCTGGGTGTAGGGCTTGGGTGGCAAGGTCTTCAGCGCCTTCATCTCAACTTGCTCGACGCCGCACTGCATGCCGCTGGTCAGCGGCGGCAGGATCTGACCGCGCTGCGCCGGCTCATCATCCGACTTCTCCGGACCAGCATTGACCAACGCCAGGCGCCAGCCAGGCACGACCACCTGCTTGCCGGTCGCCTGCAGTGGCTGGCCACCGCTGGTCAACACCGCTGTGGTCCGATCGAACTCATGGTGCGGCAGGAACTGCGCCAGGTAGTGGGACCGGATCAGGCCGTACACCGCCTGTTCCTTCTCCGACATGGCTGAAAGCCGGGTGGGTTCCAGCGTCGGGATGATGCCGTGGTGAGCCGTCACCTTGTCGTCATTCCACGCGCGTGAACGTTGGCTGCGGTCCAGCTTATCGATTAGCGGTCGCAGGCCGGGATCGGTGGCGAGCAAGGCACCGAGGACGGCCGGCACTTCGGCCAGCATGCTTTCGGGCAGGTAGCCCGAGTCGGAGCGTGGATAGGTCGTCGCCTTGTGCGTTTCGTACAGCGCCTGGGCAATGTCCAGCGTCTCCTGCACATCGAGGCCGAGCTGGCGCGAACACACTTCCTGCAAGGTACCCAGGTCGAACGGCAGCGGTGCGGCTTCCCGCACGCGCTCGGTCTCGACCGACACCACCCGCGCCTCGCGGTCGGCGCGGATACGATCGGCTGCGTGCTGCGCCACCGGCTGCTGGAGGCAGCGTCCCGCCGCATCGGAGGTGCTGTCGGGCGGCAGCCAATGGGCGCCGAAGGAGTGGCCCGACTGAGCCAGCAAGACCTCGACCGTCCAGTACGGCACGGATACGAACCTAGCGATCTCGCGGTCGCGGTCGACCACCAGGCGCAGCGTGGGGGTCTGTACCCGACCGACCGACAGCACGCCCGAGTAGCCGGCTTGGCGTCCGAGCACGGTGAACAGCCGACTCAGGTTCATGCCGATCAGCCAGTCGGCACGCGAGCGGGCCAGGGCCGAGTAGTACAACGACAGCGTCTCGGCCGAAGGCTTCAACGCGCCCAGCGCTTTGCGGATCGATGCATCGTTGAGCGCCGACAGCCACAGCCGCTGGATTGGGCCGCGGTAGCTGCACAGGTCGAGGATTTCGCGGGCGATCATTTCGCCTTCGCGATCGGCGTCGGTGGCGATCACCAACTCGCTCGCTTGGGCGACGAGGTGCTTGACCACCTTGAATTGCGCTGCGACCGAAGCCTTGACCTCGACGCGCCAGCGCTCGGGAATGATAGGTAGTTGCTCGATGGACCAGCGCTTGTACTGCTCGCCGTAGCCTTCGGGCGGAACCGCTTCGATCAGATGGCCGATGCACCAGGTCACGACGGTACCCGAACCGCTGTAGCAGCCGGAACCTCGCTGGCCGGCGCCCAGCACGCGGGCGATGTCCTTGCCTTGCGAAGGCTTCTCGCACAGGAACACGCGCATGGAGCCTCCTCGGATACGTGCTGTTGATCGGATGGACGACAGCATGTCCGCGCAGGGAGAACTCGACAGCAAGGAAGCGGAACGGGATGGACACCGATTTGTGTGGACGACAGGAAAACGCCGCCCGCAGCGGTGTGGGCAGGTCGCTGCGGAAGGCGTTACGGAAGCGTCGTGTCGGGAGGGCGACTGGAAGCCGATGGACGTCGATGACGCTATCCCCAGGGGATAACTGGTGCATGGCGGGCGGTTGACGGTTGCTACAGCCGCCCTCGAAGGACATCTATTGGCCGGCGGCCGGCTTGGTGCCGAGCACCACCGCCTCGACGCGATACGGCAGGATGCCCACACGCCTGGCCTCGATCTTGAACGTGACCCGTTCGTTCTCGTCGGCATCCTCCCACTCGTCGCGCACCGTGCGGCCATCGACCAGTACGCGCATGCCTTTCTGGTAGAGACTGGCCCAGTGCTCGGCATCGCGATGCCACAGTTCCACCGGCGCCCAAAAGCCGCCGCGGTCCTCGTATTCACCGTCCTTCTTCGGCACCGGGTTGTCGAAGTAGACGTTCAGGCGCAGCAGACGCCGCGGTTCGTCGTTGCCGTTGGTGAACTCGCGGTACTCGGGCGCAGAACCGATGTTGCCTTCGCCGCTGAAATGCGTGCTCATGGTGCCTCCTGTCGCGTGGTGGGTTGGATCGAAACGCCGTGCCCGTGGTGGACACGGCGCAGGTAGACCGCCTCGGCCTGGGACATCTTGTCGGCGCATTCCAGGGCCTGGCGGGCAATGCTGTGAGTCAGGCTGATCTGCATGTTCAGCGCGATGCGCTGCAGCTCCATCGCGTAGAGATCGTCGACCAGGCGATCGGGCGTGGACGGGCTGGCGATGAGGTGCTGCCACAGCGTCACACCCATGCTGGACCGGTCGAGGTTGCGCCAGCGCAGGAAGGTCGTGCCTGCGCCAGTGGTCTGCTGAGCCAGTTGCGAGCCGAGCAGGTTGAAGGGGTAGGTGCGTGCCTGCGGCAGCACTCGTCTCATCGCCAGCGCGATCAAGTCGTCGCGCAGCGCCATGCATTGGCTGGCCCAGGCCTCCAGACTTCCCTTACCTTTAAAAGGCTTCAAAAGGCCTTTTAGGTAGGCGGCGTGTTCCAGTCGCTGGAAGTCGGGCTGTTCCAGCGGCATGAAGTGTCGAGGCGCCGCGGAGGATTGCGCCGTCATGCTGGTGCATCCCCATCGGTGGATTCGGTCGCCTTGGCGGACTTCCTCGACCTCTTGGGTTTGTCGGGCTTGGCGGTGTCCTCGTCCGTCGCAACGGCTTCGGCCTCGTCCGCGGTTGCCGCCGGTGTGCTGGCCCTGGCCTCGGCAGGTTCGCGCTGCATGGCGGTCAGTGGAGTGCGGCGCACCAAGGGCGGCGCGAAGCGCGAGCGGTGTGTGCCTTCGAGCACCTCCTGCGGCAGCGGCCCGTATTTCTCCAGTGCGACACGCGCCGCGGCGTTGTTCGCAGCGAAGTCATCGCGCTGGGTGCCGGAATAGCGGTACTGCTGGGCCAGCGAGAACAGGCTGCGCAAGGCGTGCGCGCCATCGTTGAGCCAGCGCTCCAAGGTGCTGCGGTCGATCAGCGCCGTGTGGTGGGCCAGGATCAGCTTGCGGGCCAGGTCGTCGTAGTCGGCCAGCAGGTAGACCGCCATGAAGCCGAGCTGTGCATTCACGAACAGCGGCAGCTTCACCGGCTGCACGTTCATGTTCTCGCCCAGCGACAGCGCTGGCGGCACGTCGGCCAGGGCCTGATCCACCTGTTCGCGCAGGGTCTGCAGGCGGGTCTTGGTGTCGGCGAGCTTGTCTTCGATCCGCAACATCCACCAGTCCGAGTACGGGTCGTCCTGCTCGGCGCCGCGCTTCATCTTGTTCATGGCGCCGATGAAGCCGTTGAGTCCGATGATGCCGGGGCGCCCCTCGGTCGGCGCACGGCCGTGCCAGATGCGCGAAGCGTGGTGCGTGTGCAGCGTCAGCGACATCGCGCTGCGCAGCGATCCGAGATTCAGTTGCAGGGGTTCTGTGCGTTCGTTGGCCATGGGAGCGACTCGCGGTGAAGGGGCGAGTCGCCAGCATCGGCATCGGCCGGAAGGCTGTCAGTCAACAAACCGCAGCCCATGCGCGCCCGGTTTTGTTCCGCACGGAAGGCTGTGAGTGCCGGCTATCCCCTGGGGATAGCTAGGCGAAGTTGTTCGCGGCTCGCGCGGAGGTGAGACCGCGTTGCGGGGCTATGCCTCGCGAGGTCTGTACCAGGCGGCCCGTTGCCCCTCCACCTCACGGTAGCGAAGCTCGAACAGGCGGCACTCGTGCACCACCTGCCGCCAACTGCTGCAGCCGTACTTGGCTGGAAGCTGCTCGGGATGCCGGTCCGCGATCCAGCGGCCAGCGGCGACGATGGGTGTCCAGCCCTCGACGGCCAACTGCGCGGCGGCCTCGCGCAGCGCGCGAACGATGCCGGCGGCCGGCCAGTCCACCGTGCCGTCCGGCGCGATGCCATTGACCACCAGGTCGTGGAACACATCCGACTGGACGAACTCCGCTGCCAGGCGCCGCGCCTGATCCATGTGCTCGGCCCAGCCGCGCAGCTGCTCGAAGTGTTGATCGATGCGCGTGTAGGCGGAACCGAGTTCGTCCTGTGCAGCGCGGCACCCGTCCACGGTCCATAGATCGTGCTGGTCGATGAAGTGGTGCACCAAGGTGTTGCGCAGCGAGACCAGGTCTTTGAGGTCGGCCTGGGTCTTGGCGTAGTCCTGCGCAGACAGGCTCAGTTGCACGCGCGTGCGAAAGGAAATCACGTCGCCGGGAAGATCGTCGTCGCGTTCCTTGCCACCATTTCCATCGGTGACGACATACGAACCAAACAGTTGTCCGACCAACGTGCCCAGGGTCTTGGTCGCGGCATCTTCGATCCGCGCTGCGCGAATGGCCTCCTGCGAATGCGCCGGGCCTGAAATCTCGTGGTGCGCCACGATGGCTTTCATGAGGCGCTCGTATTGTTGAAGGCGCAACAGGCACCTGCCCAGCAAGCGCTGAACGTCTCGCTGTAGTGGTTGCAGTGGGTTTGTGACGGGGGAAGTCGTCATGTCCATCGTCGGCCGGGCTCGTGCGTGGCTGTCCTCGTCTGATTCACAGGCGACAGTTTCGCCTGTCGTTCGGCGGGCGGCAATCGAGCACGGCGGAAGGGTGTCTGTTCCAGCTATCCCCTGGGGATAGTCAACATCAGCGTTCACGCAAGGCTTCTCGGAGCTGTGCCAGGTAGGCACGTGCCACCTCGGGGTCAGCCACACGGGATGCCGGCGGTGACGATGGCGCAGGTGGCGGGGGCGCTGGCGGCGCCGATGCACTTTCTCCGGCCCAGGCCTTGAACTCCCCGCGGATCGCCTTCTGGATGATGCCAAACAGGTAGCCGGCCGGGTTGCGTACCGCGCTGTTGCGGCAGCGTGCCGCCCACTCGTCGAGAACGGCCTGCCGCTGCGCCTCGTCCACCTGCTGCAGCGCCACCAGCGCGCCGGCCTGCTGTTCGTCCTTCAAGCGCAGGAAACGCTCGGGCAGCCGCAGGTTCTGCAAGACCCTCGCGCGCGGTACTGTACGTACTTCATTTATACGATCATTACGTACTGTACGGTCCTCCTTCGGAATCCGAAGAGAGCCGTCCAGCGCGGGTTTCGGCCCTGCTTCGGATTCCGAAGACGGGCGCGCGCCATTCCGAAGCAGGGCTTCCTGGCCTTCTTCGGATTCGTGGTCCGCACCCTCCTGTGGATAACTCCCCGTCGTCCAGCCATGCCGCGCCATGCGCTGTGCCAGCACCTGCAAGCGCGTCGGCAGCGTGCGCCCGCTGAGCAGCGGGTCTTCGGCGATCTCCCGCAGGGTGTTCATGCCCACGACCTGCACCGCCTTCGCCGCGTGCGTGAGCGCCTGGCTCACCAGGCCCAGGTAGTCGGGGTCGAGTTGCATCGCCTCGAAGGGCGACAGCGGTTCGTCGTGCAGCACGTAGAGGTTGCCTTGGATACGGCCGGTCTTGGGATCGCGCCGCCGCCGCACCAGGCTGAGCCAGCGCGTCAGCCGCAGCAGCGTCAAGGCGCGCGCCACGGTCTCGTGCGAGGCTTGCGCCGCGCAGGGCATGGACGCCAGATAGGGGCGGAGCTGGTCGTAGGTGGGAAAGGCAGTCACGCCGTCGTCGTTGAGCTGCAAGCGGAACACCTGCCAGGCGTTTCGCTCCAGCGGCGTCAGGCGCCGGTCGAGGAACAGCGCGCGCGGGACGCTCTCGTGCCGGTTGCCGCTGTAGAGAAAGCCGTCCTGGCTCGGCGCCGTGCCCTGCGCCGGTTCCTTCGGCTCAAGGTGCCGCAGCGCCTCGTCGAACAACATCGACAGCGCAACCGGGCCATCGCGCCGTGGTGCGCTGCCCGTGGTCATGGCTACACCAGCCCCTGGTCGATCCAGTTCCGTATCGCCGACCAGATCACCGACATGGGCAGGGTCATGGCCTCGGCCAGGTCCATGGTCAGCGCCAGCATCGCCATGTCGTCGGTCAGGGCGATATGGCGCTCGGCGACGCCGGCCTTCCAGCGCTCCCACAAGGCCACGTCCTGCGCCTCGTCGAGCACCGGATGCCGGCCCTTGCGCTTGGGCAGCCCGAGGATGTCGCGGCGCAGCGCCACTTCCTGATGCGTGAGGCCGTAGAACTTGCTGACCATCTCCGTGCTCGCCCCCAGGCGCAGCATGCGGTCCACCGTGGCGATCTCCCGCTCCACGTCGTGCACCTGGCTCAGCAGCCGCTTCAACACTTCCCGGTTCACCGACACCGAGCACCACGACACCGTGGCATTCACCAGCATGCTCACGAGTTCGGGGTGCTTCAGCGCATCCAGCTCCTCCTCGCCGAAGCCCATGGCCTTGCAGCGGCGCAACTGGCCGTTGCGCAGGTCATGCAGGGCCTGGGCGATCACGGCCTGGTTGAGCGGGTGCGGTGCCGACATACGGGAGCCTCCTGCGCTCAGGATTCCTGGCCCGCTACGCCGGCTTCCTGGTCCAGCAGCCGGCGCGCCAGACGCAGCAGACGGAACAGCTTCACCAGTGCAGCATCGCTCAGGCGTGTGGCCGAGCCGCCGTGGCCATGCAGCAGCGCCGCCAGCTCGTCGGCCAGCCGCGCGCGGTCCAATCCGTTCGCGGAGGGCGGAGCCGCACTCAGCGCATGCAGCAGGGTCAGCACCGCCCGCGCGAACGCCGGCAGCGCCTTCGCCTGGCCCACAACTGGCGCCACGCAGACGAAGCCGATGCCGCCGTCGCTGGCCTCGATGTGATCGGCTACCGCCGCTTCCCCGGCGATCTCGCGCGCGAACTGCGCGATGTGCACGCGCAGGCGATCCGGTACGTCCAGCCCCGGCTCGACGTACCAAACGTCCGAGATGGGATAGAGCCCGCCGACCTGCACGGGGATCGCGCGCAGCGCATCGGCCTCGAAGTCGGGCAGCTTGTCGCCGAGCTGGTCCGCGACCATCCGCTGGATGGACTGCAGGCGGTCGGTGGTCGGTGCCGGTGTCACGATGTGCCCTTGCAGGCGCTCGTCGCGTTGCCCGTGTTGGTCCTCCGGCGCTTCGGGCGATGCAGGCGGTGTCGCTGCTGGCGCCGCAGGCGCGACCGGCGTGGTGTCGCGCGGCACAGACGAGACGGGTGGCTGCTGAGACGCGGAGACCTGCGGGGGAGGAGCAGCAGGCACGACAGGCGCTGCAGGTGGCGTCGGCGCCGCCGGTTCGCTGGTCAGCGCACGCTGGCGGCTTTCGCTGTCGTTGATCTCCAGCGCCAGCGTGTCGTAGTCCGCCTCCAGCAACTCGGCCATCTGGCCCACCAGCTCGTCCTGCACTCGCTGCGGCGAGAAGTCGTCCGGCTGTGTGTCGAACTGCGTCAGCACGTCCTGAAACAAGGTGGCGAAGTCCACGGCCACGGTGCGGCCCAGCGCACGCCGCTCCCAGGTGCGCTCGCACGCCTTGCGCAGCACCGCGAGCCGGTCCACCTGATGCCGGCCCAATCCGCCGTACAACAGCGTCGGGATCGCCGGCAGCAGATAGCGCACCGCATCGTTCATGCGGCTGATGTGTGACTGCGGCACCGGATAGCCGTCGGCAGTCAGCCGCCGCGCGAGTTCGCTCTGCGACAGCGCCTGGCCGCTTTCCTGCTCGTAGAACTCGCGCGCCTTCTCGATGCCCAAGGCCCGCTCGATGAAGGTCAGCCCGCCGCGCAGCTCGTTCTCGGCCAGATGTCCGGTCAGCGCCACGATTTCGCCGCGCGCCGGCCACGGGCGGAACAGGCACGCAATGCGGAAGAAGCGTTCCTCCTTGGTCTCGCTCCACAACTCGCGCAGGATCGCCAGCCGCGTATTGCCGCCGTTGCGAATGATGTAGTGCGCCTCGCCCGGCCTGCGCGTGATCGCGGGGGGCGCGTCGAGCCCGCGTTCGCGGATGGACGCCTTGATCTCCGCATAGGCCGGGTTGCGCGTCACGCGCGGGTCGTGGTCGTAGGGCCGCAACTGGTCCAGCGTCACCGCCATCGGCGTGTCGGCGATGGGGTCGCTCAAGGTCGCGGCCGAAGGGCCGCTGCGCTCGAAACCGGTGGCCAGCAGCTTGGCAGCCATGTCCTGCGGCGTCAGCTCAGCCACGGCCGTTCTCCTGCGCCTGCCGGTCGGCGCGGCGAAGTTGCGCGCGGGCATTGCGGTCGGCACGGTGGTCGCTCGCAGTCGAGCTGGTGTAGATCGACGCGTAGCCTTGTTTCGTGAACTTCAGGTGCCCGCCGGACGTGCGCACCACGCGCCAGCCTTCGCCCAGCGCGAACTCGATCAGCGCGCGCAGCCGTTCACGGCCGCGCGCCAGTTCATGCGCGCTCGCCATGGCCGGCCCCTCCCGCATCGGCCCGGCCGGTGACCAGCGCGAAGCGCTCCCGCCACGCGGGGAACAGCTCGCCAGCCAGCGTGCGCATGGTGTCCAGCGCCGCGGGCGCCGTGCGCCCAGCCGGCCGCCGGTACTCCACCCGATGCACCGGCAATCCTCGTGTCGCAGCGCGCGGATAGGCTTCGATGGCCGGCACGTCGGTGTCCAGCACCTGCACGCCGGCCTGTTCCTGGAACACCTGTCGCAGCGCCTGCTGGACCAGCCGCGCGTTCGACGACACCGGATGCACACGGTTGATGAGCAGGCGCAGCGGCGGCGGCTCGATGCCCAGGTGCCGATACGGCGCGATGTCCTCGATCAGTTGCAGCGTGCCGCGCCGCAGCTCGCGCGCCGCGAGGATTTCCGGCGTCACCGGCGACAGCGCCAGGTCGGACGCCAGCACCGCCATCTCCAGCAGCACGCTGCGCGCGCCCTGCGTGTCGATCAACAGCAAGTCATAGTGCGTGCGGAAGACGGGAAGCAAATGGCGCAGTCGCAGGCGCCCATCCGGTGCGTGCAGCAGCAGCGTGTTCAGTTCGCCGCGGTCGTCGTTGGAGAGCACCAGGTCCAGGCCCGCGATCGCGGTGCGCGACACCAGTTGCTCGATGCTCCGCTCGTTGAAGGCCAGCATCTCGTAGATGCCGCCGGGCGCGCGCACGTCCAGCGTGAAGTAGCTCGACAGCGTGGGCTGCACGTCCAGGTCCAGCAGCAGCACTCGCAGCCCGGCATCGGCGATGAAGCCGCCCAGGTTGGCCGCCGTCGTGGTCTTGCCCACGCCGCCCTTGGTCGAAATGATGGACACCACCTGCATGAGCTTCTCCTCGTCGAATGGCATGAACCGAGAAGAAGCGTCAGGCGCGTTCTTTGAGGCGATCGGCGATCCACTGTTCGATCTCCACCGAGTCCCAGCCCACCGCGCGCACGCCCAGACGTAGCGCCTTGGGGAACTTGCCTTCCTTCATCAGGCTGTAGATGTGCGCGCGCTTGAAGCCGGTCTTGGCTTCGACCTCGGCGCGGCGCAGGATGCGGTGTTCGGTCGGTGCTGCCGTGGCGGCGGTCTGCGAAGACATGAGGGTCACTCCTTAACGCTCAGTGGCGCTGATTGGCGTGACTCGAATTAAGAACGCCGCGTTGAAGAAAGACACCGCAAATGCGGTATTCGCGACCGCAGATACGGTCTGGCATCGCTCAGGAAGTTGTGCTCTGCAAATTGCGCCGAGCCAGTGCGAACTTGGCCTGCAGGGTGCGCTCGGTGATGCCCATCGCGTTGCCGTGGTGCGCCACCATCGCGCTGATGATGGCCTCCTGCGTCAGGAAGCTGGAATACGGCATGCCGCTGGGCGACTTGCCCAGCAGCAGCGTCAGTAACCCGCCAACGATGTTCAGGTAGGTCGATTCGCTGCGCGGCCCCGGCGTGTTCGCACGCTCCGCGTCGGCCGCGCAGGCGGCGTGCGTTCTGAGCAGCGCCTCATGCTCGGCGCGCAGCGTCTCGTGCACGCCCAAGTGTTCCGCCAGCCGCGCCTTGATCGCTTCCCGCTCGACCAGCAATGCGCCCACTGTGTCCAGGCTGATCGCCGGGTGAAGCGCACGCTCGATCTCATCGAACAGAAACGCCGGTTTCTCGCCGGGGTAGTAGTGCGCCATCCAGGCTTTCAGATCGACGTGCCGCACCGTCAGCGACGAGTCGTCCATCGCCAGGCCTTGCGTGTCCCGCCCCAAGCCCTCCTTGCCATACGGCATGTCGCCGTGAGCCATCGCATCGAAGATTCTTTCGGCGTTCAACCGCAGCATCGGCCAGCGCGGAAACTCCGTTGCCTCCGGCAGAGGCCGCTGTCCCAAGGTCGCCAGGATGCGCCGCTCGAAGCGCAGCAATCCGCTCCAGCGGATTGCCGCCTCGATCGGGCGGTAGTAGATCTTGGCGCCATCGGCCAGGCTGCTCGACTTCGGCATATCGCGCGCCTCCATTCGTCATCGCACCGAGTCCAAGCACGCGCACCCGCCGTACAGGCGGCGTGCGTGGCTGTCCAGGAATCTCCGGGCGAAACGAGCAGGTGGCGAAGCGGCGAAGACCGTGGCATCGGTGATGCCGCCGGTTTCGTTGCGAGATGCGCGCCTTGCTGCGCATGGCGCCATCACTCACAATTCGCAAGCCGCGAAACACGCTGTCACCAGCGTCATTCGCGGGCACCATGCTTGACCCGGATAACCAGGCCAAAGTCTTTGCAGGGAAAGAGGCCCAGTAAAGCGCGATCAGATCAACACGCCAGAGCCGATGCGCATACGGCAAGCACTGTTGCGCCGCGCGTCTTCGCTGTGATGCGCCACGATGGGCATGCGAGTTTCACGCAGGATGCCAACCGCAACCGCGAGCAACGCCTGAGTGCAGCGCGCCCGTGCACCGCGTCAATGGAAACCCGCTTTGACAAAACAGGTCTGCCGGTTTGACCAAAATGGAATCGGCCAACCCGCCTGAAACAGCCTCATGCGAGCCGTTGCGTATCCAACGGCATATGGCCGATACGCTGCGCACGGTCGATGAAGTGGCGCAGTGGCTCCGACATCGCGCCCTCGGGATGTAGCAGGTAGGTCGTCAGCGCCGCCGAGTCTTCATCCAGCGGCCGGACGATTACGTCCGCCTGTCGGGATGCCACCACGTGCGCCGCGGTGGAAAATCCCACGCCATAGCCGGCCGCCACCAGGGCCAGCATCAGCGAGTGGGTCGTCACGTACTCGGCCACGACCGACGGTGTCTCCACCAGGCGCAGCAGGCGCTCGCATTGCCGGCTGCACTCCGCACACACCTGCGGGTGGCACAGCACCAGCGGGTAGCCCACCACCTCTTCCAGCGGCACCCGCTTGTGCGCCAGCAAGGGGTGCCGCGCGGGTATGGCCACCACCAGCGGATCTTGCCACACCGGCATGGCGACCACCCCGGCCTCCATCTCGCCGGCCATCGCAAAGGCCGCGTCGTACAGGTCGTTGCCCAGCCCGCCCACCACCTGCGACAGCGGCGCCTCGAACAGCCGGATGCCCACTTCCGGCGCCTCCTCCCGGCACAGCGCGAGCAGCGCCGACAGCCGGGTCCGCCCGACGCCGCCGGCCAAGGCGATGCGCAGGGTGCCCCGGTGTCCCGCCGCCACCGCCCGCGCCTTGGTCTGGGCTTGCTCAAAGGCCAGCAGCACGCGCCGGGCCTCCTCCAAGAACACCTGCCCGGCCGGGGTCAGGCGCACGCCGCGCGACGTGCGCTCCAGTAGCGTCACGCCCAGGTCCGCCTCCAGTTGGCGAATCGTCCGCGACAGGGGCGACTGCTCCACATGCAGCCGCCGCGCCGCCCGGCCAAAGTGCAACTCCTCGGCCACGGCGATGAAACAGCGAAGATGGCGTAAGTTCATGTAATTCCCCCCAGAAAGTGGAGTCCATTCCTCTGGCCGTAGGGAACGGCATGAGTGCTTCCCGGTGGCGATGCCGGTCACAGAGGCTTTCCAGTTGCCGCCATCCGGCCTTCCAGTCGCCGGCGAGGGGGCGAGTGTCCAGGCAAGGCCGGGTTATTCCATCGGTGTTGCCATATCACACGAAACCACGGACAATCAATAATAGTTCTCATTAGCATCTGTGTCTGAATGGAGTGAAGCCGATCAAGCCCGACGTGGCGAACCTGTCCGTCACCACCCACGGCAGCGTGTTCTGGAACGACGAACGCATGGGCGACGAGCAGCTCGTGCAGCGGCTGCAGGCCTCCGCGCCGCGGCAACCGCAGCCCGAGGACTTCATCCGCGGCGACCGCCTGGTGGATCTACGAGCGCGTCGCCCAGGGGATGGCGGCTACGCAGAAGTCCGGGGTGTTGGAGCTGCGCTTCGTGACCGACTAGGCCACGACCGGGGTGAGCCGAAAGACACCTCCATGAAACTGCATCGGCACGCCCGCCCTGACGCCGGCGTGACGTCGTCGGCTGCACCGATCGCGGACTCCAGCACACGTGAGCGCCTGCGCGCCGTGCCCGGCGCACCAAGCGGGCATGAGGCTTTGACGCGATGCCATCGAAGGAGGTGCTGACGGGATGCGGATGGAGATGCTGGCGCCCGATAGGCCGAACCAGAAGAAGACAAACGGGAGGTGGCCTTGGATTTCAGATTGCTGCGTTACTTCGTCGCAGTTGCGGAAGAACTGCATCTGGCCCGTGCAGCCGAGCGTCTGGGCATCGAGCAGTCGCCTGTGTCGCGTGCGATGCGCGACCTGGAAAGCCAGCTTGGCGTGCAGTTGTTCGACCGCAGCACACGCCTGACGCGGCTGACCTGGGCCGGCCAGGTGTTCCTCGGCGAATGCCGGCGCGTGATGGCCACCGTGGAGCAGGCAGTCAAGAGCGCCAAGGCGGCGGCACAGGGCTACCAGGGCCATCTGCGCATCGCCATCTGCGACAGCCTGGCGCAGCCCCACATCGCCACCTTGCTGGCACGCAGCCGCGAGGATGAGCCCGAGCTGGAGATTCGCGTCTTCGAGCTGCCGTTCGCGCAGCAGCTCAAGATGCTGCACAACGATCTGCTGGACATCGGCTTTGCGTTGTCAAACGCGGTGCATGCTGGCCTCGTCGCTGAGCCGGTGTGGACCGATCCACTGTCGGTGATCGTGCCCGCACGCCACCCCTTGCTGGCACACATGCAGGTGCCGCTGGCCGAAGCCTTGAAGTTCCCGCTGGTTCTGTGCCATCCCGAATCGGGATCGGGCTGCCGCCATCAGATTCAAGCGATGCTGCAGGACGCGGGCACGCCGCTCAAGCTGGTCGATGAAGTGACCAGCCTCGGCGTGATGCTGACCCTGGTCGGCGCCGGCTACGGCATCGGCTTCGCCATCGCCTCGCAAGTGCAGACCCTACAGCGCCCGGACATCTCCATTCGTCCCCTGGCCGGCACCCCACCGATGCTCTCTACCTACCTGCTGCGCCGCCAGGGCGAACCCTCGGAGCCCATGAAGCGGTTCATCGAGCGGGTGAAAGACGAGGCCGCGCCGATCGATGATGAGCCGGTCCTTTGAGGACGCAGCTCGCCTGTCCGTTGCGACCTGTGGCGTGGTGTGCCAGTAGACAGATAGACTTCGGAATGAAATCCGATGCTCTGGCTGTTGGTGGATGTGCTTGGCTCGCTTTGGATCACCCGCAACGGCCTGCGTTGACCAGGCCGAAGACTTGAGTCCACAATCGAGTCCATTCCGTGACGCTTGGATCGGAAAAGACGTTCGTAATAAACGAGTTAGCGAACGGGTGCTGTTCCCATCACCCGCTCCACTTCAAGGACGGCCAAGAAAGGCTGCTGGCGTCCGCTAAGTGATCAAGCCAAACAGCCGGCCAGTGATGCGCAAGCGTCTGCTTAGGGTCGTAAGCTGTCCCCTCGTGAGAGTCCACTTCCGACTCGTTGCAGTCCTTCGCTTCCCCCAACAGCGATCAGGACGTCCCCGATAGCAACGAGGTCTCCACTACGGTGCTTTCACCTCCTTCGCCTTTTCCTTTTCCTTTTTTTCTCCATCGTAATGAGACTTGATGGCGAAAAACATGCCCGTGCCCAACACGAGGAGCTTGAACGTACCGAAGACTACAGGGACCCAAAAATTCATCATTTCCTCAAAACGCTGCTTCAGCAGCTTCATTTACCACTCGTCGGCCAGGCAAAGACAAACGAACGATAGCGGTGGGGCCACGAAAAGCATCCGCCTGATTCCGATGACCATTAGCACGGCTGCCTTATTCCCTATGCTTTGTGTGCCGAGAACGCGCCTGCAGTCAAATTCTGCCTTGTCGATATTCGGATTGACGTCAAACGCGGGTAAGGACTGGTGCCCCACCTTTCCCGGCCTGCACATCTTCTATGCCAGCAAGCGGCAGTGCTCGCCCGCGCTGTCGTTGATAGTGGAGGCCCTCAAGTATCGCTATCAGCGCGGCAGTTTAGCGCGCGACGACGCGCACAGGTAATCGTCTCACGGGCTTTCCGTACCTGGCAGTGGAGAGCAGTAGAATCCGCCGTAAAACTGCGGCCGCCCGTCCCGCAGGCGGCATCCAACCAGCAGCTGTGTGAACGACTCAACATGCGTTTCTCCGATTTCGACCAGCGCGTCGCCGCACTCGGCGCCCGGCCCGTCCATCGTGGCCGGATCGTGCGCGTCTGGCTGAACGGACAAGCGCTCGACATCGGCACGCGGCGGCGGCACTCCGAGCACTTCCTGCCGCTGGCGCTGCGCGATGCCGTGCCCGCCTTGACGGCAGAGTTGGACGGGCTCGCACGCATTCGCTCCGAACATGCCGGCAACGACGGCACGCGTCTGCTCGTCGAACTCTCCGACGGACAGATGGTCGAGAGCGTGCTGCTGCCGCGTGACGGACTTTGCGTTTCCACCCAAGTCGGATGCGCGGTCGGCTGCCGGTTCTGCATGACCGGCAAAAGCGGCCTGATCCGCCAGATCACGAGCATGGAAATCCTTGCCCAGGTCGTGCTGGCGCGGCGCCTGCGCGCGGTGAAGAAAGTGGTCTTCATGGGCATGGGCGAGCCGGCGCACAACCTCGACAACGTGCTCGAAGCCATCGACCTGCTTGGCACCGAAGGCAATATCGGCCACAAGAACCTTGTGTTCTCCACCGTGGGCGATCCGCGCGTATTCGAGGCCTTGCCGCGACACCGAGTCAAGCCCGCACTGGCGCTGTCGCTGCATTCGACCAAGGCCGAGCTTCGCGAACACCTGCTGCCGCGCGCGCCGAGAATCCCGCCGGAGGCATTGATCGAACTCGGCGAAAAATACGCCCGCGACACCGGCTACCCGATCCAGTACCAGTGGACGCTGCTCAAGGGCGTCAACGACGGCGACGACGAGCTCGATGCGGTCGTGCGCCTGCTCAGGGGCAAGTACGGCGTGCTCAACGTCATTCCTTTCAATAGTCTCGAAGGAGATGACTATCAGCGCCCCGACGGCCAGCGCATCCGCGAGATCGTTCGCTACCTGCACAGCCGCGGCGTGCTGACCAAAGTGAGAAACAGCGCCGGCCAGGACGTGGACGGCGGCTGTGGTCAACTGCGCGCCCGTGCCATCGGTGCGGAGCAGGTAGTCCAGTTGCGCCGGCAGCGCAACGCACAGCCGCTACCGGCCTAGCGCTACCCCATGAACCCCCGTCCCCCTTCATTGCGCAGCCACAGGCGCACCAGATGACGTCTGTGCTGGCCATCCGGTGAGTCGACGAAGTCGGTGCGGCTGTGCAGCGCCTGCCTGTTGTTCACGAACTGGATCTGCCCACGCTGCATGCTGAATTCCGTGCTGATCTCGTTCTGGGCGAATACGCCTTTCAGGGCGTCGATTGCCGCGTGCCCTTCCGCATCGATGGACTCGCCCTTCAGCACGTATCCTGCCGCGATCTCCGGCAAGGCCACGCGGCTGTTCAGGCGCGCGCCGTCGAAGCTGAGCATCGGGTACTGCACGATGCCGCATTCGCCTTCGGCGTGTTCCCGATACCGGTCGTACCAGAACGGCTGGTACAGGCGTTCCAGTTTGTCGGGATGTTGCGCCAGCATGGCGTTGTGCGCGGTGTACAGGCTTGCCACGCGGCTCACGCCGCCGCTGGCGGGCGTGCCCAGGCACAGCAGTGCGATGTAGTCGGGCTGGGGCGTGTGATAGGAAGAGTCGCTGTGGAAGGTCATGTCCACATTGCTTACCGTAGGCCGCACGCCCGAGCCGGGCACGACCGGCACCTTTCGGTCCAATACTTCGAAGATCATCTCGCCGTTGTAGCGCTGCGCCACGGGTTGCGACATCAGGCTGCACAGCAGCCAGTAGGCGGCGCGCGCATCGTCGGCGGACATGCGCTGCAGGTCCAGGCGGTCGAGCACCGCGAACATCACGCCCTCGTCCAGCACCGCTTTCACCTGCGCCATCAGGGCGCGGCATTGCGGCAGGGCATGGGCATCGGCGTCCAGTTGCGTCAGCGCCACCGGGGCCTGCCGCAGTGCGGCCAACGCCTGCAGCAGCTCTTCCTGGCATGCGTCGGGCAGCCCGATCAGGTAATCCTGCTCGCGCAGGGTCGCGCGGGTCCAGGCGCGCGGGCCCGAAACCGGCTGGCGCAGCATCGGTGCCGCGGCGTTTGTCACGGTGGCGGTGGAGTGGGGTTGGCTTGGGGGCATGAGGGTCTCCGTTACGATAAAGCGCGCTGGGCTTGGGCAAAGTCGGGAAGCGCCGCCGCGCGGTCCTGCACCGGCCGGACGACGCGCCGCGCCAGCCACAGTTCCATGGCCAGCACGGCCGGCGCCAGGATGGCGATCAGCATCATGGTCGACGCTGCGGCGATACGCACGTCCAGGTCCTGGAAGGCGTTGTAGAGCGTGACGCCGAACGGCTGGTATTGGCCCGACGCCAGAAAAAAGCTGGTGGAGGATTCCGCCAGCACCAGCACGAACACCGACACCACGCCCACCGCGGCGGGCCGCAATGCGTTGGGCACAATGAGCCACATCAGGCGCTGCCACCTGCTGGCGCCCAGCGTCTGGCCGGCTTTCTCAAGCAGCGCGATGTCCAGCAGCTGCAGGCCGGCCAGCACCGGCCACACCGCGAACGGCAGTGCCTGAGCGGCATACGCCAGGAACAGCAGGCCCCATCCGCCGTGCAGGCCCGGCAGGGCCATGATCAGGCCCATGGCGTAGAGCAGGCTGGGCAGCACGGCGGGCAGGAACACCAGCGCGCCCAATGTGCGGCGCAGCCAGGGCTCGCTGCGCAGCAGGAAGTAGGCGATGGGAATGGCCAGCATGGTGCTCATCATCGCCACGGACGTAGCCATCAGTACGCTGAAGCCCGCCGATCGCGCCGAGAACGTCCATGCCGTTCGGAATGGCTGCAGCGAGAAGCCGCGCGGCCCGTTGCTGTCCCAGGTGGTGGAGAACGCGCCTATCCCAAGCATGACCAGCGGCGCCAGCAGCAGCAATGCCGGCGCCCACGCGAGTGTTCCGTCCAGTACACGCCATGCCTGTCGCGCAGCTCGCGCGCTCCATGGCTGTCTTGTGCCAAGCCGCATGTCAGCCCACCGCTCGCATCGGGGCGCGTTCGCCGTGCCGATGGCGCAGCCGCAGGCGTACGGTCTGGCCGGCGCCCAGGCCGTAGTGGTTGGGCAGGTCCGCCACCACGGTCGCACCGTCGCCGCCGCGTCCCTGGATGCGCCAATGTGCGCCCAGGAAGAACGTCTGGTCTATCGCCATGTCGAAGTCCGCGGGCTCGTGGTTGGAAGCCAGCTCGAGGTCCTCGGGACGGCAGAAGCCATTGCCGCTCGGCAGCCGGTTGGCCGGCCCGAGCAGCCGCGCCGCGATCTCGCTTACGGGTTGGCGGTACACCGCCTCGGGCGTGCCCTCCTGGATGATGGCCCCGCCATGCAGCAACACCACGCGCTGCGACAGCGCGAACGCGTCGTCGCGGTCATGCGTGACCAGCACCGTGGGAATCCGCAGGCGGTCCAGCAGGGCCTTCAGTTCCTGGCGCAGGCGGGCGCGCAGGTCGGGGTCGAGCGCCGAGAGCGGTTCGTCCAGCAGCAGGATGGCGGGGTCGGCGGCCAGCGCACGCGCAATGGCCACGCGCTGGCGCTGGCCGCCTGACAGCGTGGCCACCGGCCGGCGTCCGAAAGCCTCCAGCTCGATCAGCGTCAGCAGCTCGTCCACGCGCGCCCGTATGCGATGCCTCGGCGCGCCCCTCACACGCAAGGCGAAGCCTATGTTGCCCGCCACGTCCAGATGCGGGAACAGGGCATGGGACTGGAAGACATAGCCCACGCGGCGAAGCTCGGCCGGCAGGCCGGTGACGTCGTCCTCCCCTACGCGGACAACGCCGCTGCTGGGCTCGACGAGCCCCGCGATGATGTTCAGCAGCGTCGTCTTGCCTGAACCGGAGGGCCCCAGCAAGGACGTGATCTCACCCGCCCGAAAGACCAGGTTCGTTTCGGTCAGCACGGTGGTGCTGCCGTAGCGTTTGGTGATGCCGCAGAGTTCGACGTTCATGCAGGATCCTTGCGTAGCGTGCGCTCGGCCGTCAGCCTCCTGGCCGCCATATCCAGGGCCAGGGTCGCGCCGGCCAGCAGCACGCCCATGGCGGCTGCGCGGTTGACGTCGCCGAACGCGGTGAATTCACGGAAGATGAGCACGGGGAAGATCTCGATGCTGCGCGCGATCAACAGCGCCGTGCCGAACGAAGCCATGGACATCATGAGAATGGCAAAGAACGCCGTGCCCATGGGGCGGTACAACTGCGGCAGCACCACCAGGCAAGCCACCTGCGCGGGCGATGCGCCCAGCACCTTGGCCGCGGACAGCGCGGCGGGGTCGAGTTTCTCGATGCTCTGCGCCACGATCAGCGCGGCCCTGGGAATCTGGAAACCGAGATAGCCAACCGCCAGGCCGCCCAGGGAGTACACATAGCCACGTGTCAGGCTGGTGCCGAATACTGCCTGCTCAAGCAGCGCCAGCACTCCTGCGTTGCCCAACAGCGTCACGATGAGCATGCCGTACACCACTCCGCTGAACGCGAAGTTGACCTGGCACATCATGCGCAGGACGCGCGCGCCGCGACGCTGCCGCGCCATCCACCAGGCCGCCGGGAGCGACATCAATGTCGCCGCGGCCGCAGTGACAGTGCAGAAGGCCACCGTGCCCGCCAGCGCCTGCAGCATGTAGCTGCTGTGCAGGACGTCGGCGTAATTGGCGAGCGTCCATCCGCTGTCGCCCGCCCGCAGGCTGGCCGACAGCAGATAGCCCAGCGGGACCAGCGTGAGACAGCCCACGATCAGCAGCAGCAAAATGGGAAGCATGGTCATGCCGTGTCCCTGGACGCTCGCCTTGTCCAACTCAACCGGCCAGGCCGTGGCGGCCCAGTACGCGGTCGACGTCGCCGTCCCGCATCACGATCTCGACGAACGCCCGCTTCAGCGTGGCAACCGTCGTGGCCTGGTGAGGAATGTCCAGGCTGACCAGGTTGTCGATCCTGGGCAGTCCCTGGGCCACCTGCGCGGGAATGGCATCTTCACGAACCGGGCGGAAATACCCTTCCGCGATCAGCCGCTGCGCTTCGGCGCCTAGCAGCCAGTCCATGAAGGCCTCGGCCTCGGCGCGTTTGGGGCCGCCCTTGGCCAGCGACATGCCGAGCGCCGCGCTGACCACGCCCTCGGCCGGCACCACGGCGCTGACGGGCGCCCCTTTGGCGCGCGGCGTCAGGATGCCGCCTTCCGCGTCCACCGTGATGGCGGCATCGCCCAACGCCAGCCGCGGCGACACCAGCTCGCTGCGGAACTGCTGTCCGTTGGCGGCGAACGCCTTCAGCCACCGCATTCCGGGACGGAAATCCGTCTTGGTGCCGCCCAGCACGAAGTTGATGCCATACATGAAGACCGACGCCGTGCCGGACCAAGTGGGGTCCATGCATGCCGCCAGGCCTTTGTATTCCGGCTTGAGCAGATCCGCGAAGCTGGCGGGCGGCTTGACGCCGCGTTCGGCCAGCACCTTGTCATTGACCCCGATGATGACGTTGGTGGACGCAATGGCCCACCAGTGTCCGTCCTTGTCCTTCAGATTGGTCGGCACGACGTCGATTCCCTGCGGAAAGTACGGGACCGTCACGCCTTCTTTCTTGGCGTCCACCGCGATGTCCAGCGACCAGTAGGCCGCGCTCGCCTGGGGATGCCGGGTCTCCAGTTTCAAGGCCACCAATGCCGGGCTGGAGCCGCTGCGCAAGCCCAGCGTGGGCCGTACGCCCGTCTTGCGGGCATAGGCGTCGACGATCACGTTCCAGTTCATGAACGTGCCCACCAGGTTGTAGACGGGAAGGACTTCTTCCGCCATCGCGGGCACACGAAAGGCGGTGCCCGCCACGGCGGCGGGGATAACGGCGAGAAAGGTGCGTCGCTGCATGATGTCGGGTCTGGTCTGTAGTGGCGATGGAGTAACATCGGGGCCGTTGCAGGCGCCCCTGTGCGGGCTAATGATTTTATCTATACGTAATCATCAAGTATTTATAAAACCGAATAAATGATGCTGGGATTTTGTGACAGGCAGATGAACGCGTGGGCATGAAAGACGATCTAGAAGCCGCTGCCGACAAGACGGGCGCGAAGCGCGAAGGCAGCATCACTCCCGGGCTGTTGCGCGCCTTCGTCGCCATTGCGGAAACCGGAAGCTTTTCGCAGGCAGCCGCGCAACTGGGCGTGGCCCAGCCGACCGTATCCATACAGCTGACGAATCTGGAACAGAGCTGCGGCGTGCTGCTGCTGCACCGGCGGCCGCGGGTCAAGCTGACCGAGGCGGGGTGCGAGGTGTTCCTGCGCGCGCGGCAGATCCTCAGTCGGCTGGATGGCCTCGAAGCCTATGCGCGGGACATGCAGCACCTCGAGCGCGGCAGCCTTGCCGTCGGCACGTCCACGCCGGCGTTCGCCATGCCGTTGCTGTCAAGCTTCATGGTCGCCCAGCCCGCCATCGCCATCCGCACCACCATAGGCAACACATCCGAACTGATCGACGACCTGGCGCAGTGCCGCATCGACGTCGCGGTCATGACCCTGCAGGAACCGGTGCCGAACATGCGCTGCACCTTGCTGTTCCCCCAGCGTTTGATGGCCTGCGTGCCGGTCGGCGCTGATACCGCGGCGCGCACGGAAATCCATATCGCGGAATTGGCGGGGCATCCGTTGGTGATGCGCGAACAGGGCTCCATGACGCGCAAGCTGCTGGAGACGGCCATGCGGGAAAAGGGCCTGGCGCCCCGAGTCCGCCTGGAAGTAGGCAGTCGTGAAGCCGTCATCGAAGCGGTGGCCGCGGGCCTGGGCTCCGGCATCCTGCTGGAGGGCGAAGTCCGCAGCGACACCCGCCTGCACCAGATGATGCTGGCCGGCACTTCGATAGTGGGCGGGGTGTATGCGGTGACGTTGAAGGAAGGCGCCGATATCCCCGCCATCAACGCCTTGCTCGAACATGCCGTGCACGCCAAGGTGGGCGCGCGCGCGGCGGGATGACGCACCCGGCTAGGCGTGGTTCAACGCGCCTGCCACGTACGTGAGAAAGTGTGCGAAAGGCGGCGTCTGCATGGCCGGGTCTTTCGCCTGGTCGTCGTAGCGCCGCAGGCGTACCGCCTCGGCGAAGTACGGCAGGCGCTCGAACCGCGCCACCTCTTCCCGGGACATCGGCCCGCCCTGCAGGGCCAGTGAGCGTACCGAATCGCTGGCCAGTTTGCCGAAATACGTGTCGTCCACCGCACACAGATAGCGCTTGGCTGCCACATGCAGCCGGATGGGCTCGACCACGTCGGCCGCGAAATGCGCGTCGAGCCACGCGGCCGCGCGTGCTTCATGCGTGTCGTCGATCTGCTGTGCCGCGGGATTCTCGCCCAGCCCGTGGATCATGTGGCCCACGTCGTGCAGCAGGGCGGCGGCGATCACGTTGCCGGGCTCGCGGTTGCGCTCTGCCAGTGTGGCCGATTGCAGCGCATGCTGCAGTTGGGATACATCGGCCAGGCCGTAGCGGCGAGTGGCCTTGTCGCGGTAAAGGGCTTCCAGGGTGTGCAGGATTGGGGGCGTCATGTTCGTCTATAGATAAAAATGAATGAACAAGTTTATTGTATAGACTATTTCGGATAAATGACGCCCTTGTCCGCGGGCCCGCGCGGCGACACCGCGCTGGATGGCCGCGTCTCAGCGAGCCCGCCGCCTTCGGCCTAGGTCATGTAGATCCCGCCGTTGATATCCAGGCAGGCCCCATTCACATATCCCGCGGCCTCGCTGGCCAGGAAGGCCACCAGCGCCCCGATCTCCGCCGGTTTGCCGAACCTGCCCGCGGGAATCATCTTCATCGTCTCGGCCAACAGTTGGGGATCCGTGGCGGTGGCCATGGCCGTTTCGATCCGCCCGGGCGCCACGCTGTTGACGGTCACGCCGCGGCTGCCATACGTCCCGGCCAGCGCCCGCGTCAGTCCCATCAGCGCGGTCTTCGAGCTGTGATAGTCCACACCCGAAACCGGCACATACATGCGCGCCGCGCGCGACACGATGTTCACCACTCGCCCATACCCCTGCTCGGCCATGGGCGGTATCAGTTCTCGGCACAGGATGAAGGGCGCCGTCACGTTCACGCGATGGACCCGGTCCCATTGTTCCGTGCTGATGTCCGGCAGGGCGATCGGACCGCCGTTTCCTTTCGGGGAAATGCCCGCGCAATTCACCAGCACATCGCAGGCCCGGCCTTCCTGCGCCAGGCACCAGCGAGCCGCGTCCACCAACGGCGATTCGTCGGCGATGTCCACGACGCGGCCCTGCACCTGCCGCGCCCAGGTGCTCATCGTGTCGGCAACGCGCGATACCTCAGGGTTCACATCCAGCAGATAGACGCGATAGCCCTGCCGCGACAGGCACGCGGCGATGGCCTGGCCTATGCCGCCTGCCCCGCCGGTGATGAGGGCGGATCGTCCGTTGCCGGTCATCCCGCGACTCCCGCGGTTGTCTGTCGCGGTGCCTGCGCGGCATCCGCCTTGGGTTCGAACGACGCGATCAGCGCCTTGTACGACAGGTCCGTCGAGATGCGCGCGTCGATCACCGTGGGTACGTCGGCCATCAGGGCTTCGCGCAGCGCGGCGGCCAGTTCGGTGGGCGTCTCGACCTTCATGCCGTGGCAGCCCATGGCGCGCGCGATGGCGGCGTGGTCGAAGTCGTGGAACTGGGCGGCGAAGGGGCCGCGGATGTGCGTGGACCAGCCCAGCATCTGGTTGTTGAGGATGAGCGTGATGATAGGCAGGCGGGCCTCGATGGCCGTCATGAGCCCGTTCATCGACATCGAGAAACCGCCGTCGCCGCACACCGCGACCACGGGCCGATCGGGGTGCACGAGTTTGGCGCCCATGGCTCCGGGAATCGCATAGCCCATGGGGCCGGCGCCGGCGGCCTGCAGGAACCCGCCCGCCTCGCGCGTCTTGTAGAAGCGCATCATGAAGATGCGGTTCTCGCCGGCATCGCAGCACACGATCGCGTTGGAGGGCAGCACGTGCTGCAGTTCGGCGATCAGCCTGGGCGGGGACATGGGCACGGCCTCGTCCGAGGCGGCGGCCGCTTCTGTTTCCAGATGGGGCGCGCGATAGGTCTTCACGCGGGCGGCGCCTTGCCCGTTGTAGCCGCGCGCGGCGGCGAGCATGGCTTCCAGCGCCACCCCGGCTTCGCCGATCACCACGTGGTCGGCAGGGAAGCTCCAGGATGCGTTCAGCGATTCGATGTCGAGCTGGATGATCGTCTGGCGGCACGGGTCGATGAGCGCCGGATTCTCGTACGCGGTATCCGACGCGGTCAGCTTGGTGCCCACGGCGACGATGAGGTCGGCTTCGCTGACGCACGCATTGGCGGCCGCATGCCCGAAGGTGCCGTACAGGCCCAGCGACAGCGCATGCACCTCCGGAAACACGCCCTTGCCCGAAGGGGACGTGACCACGGGAATGTCCAGGCCCTCGGCGAAGGCGTACAGGGCGGAATAGGCCTGGCCGATGCGCACGCCGTTGCCGGCGATGATGACGGGACGCCGGGCCTGCCGCAGCGCCTGCGCCGCCTGCCGTACCGACGCGGCGTCGACGCTTGCCGGCTTGCGGTGCAGGTAGGCCTGTGTGTTGTACAGGCGCGGTGCGGCGTCGGACTGCGTGTTGCCGTTGAAGGCGGAGATGCTGAACAACACCGCGACGGGGCCCGGCTGGCCGGTGGTGGCGTGCTTGATCGCCAGCTGCGTGGCGTGCACGGCGCCGGCGGGATGATGGGCCTCGAACACTTGCTTGGTCACCCCCTTGAAACTGAGTCGTGCATCCCAGCCGCCGTAATCGCCGCGGCCGCTTTGGTAGGGACCGTGCAGCGACAGGTCGGGCGTGTCGCTGAAGTCGGTAAGCAGCAGCAGGGGCGAACTCGACAGGTGCGCCTCGATCGTGCCGAGCAGCCCGTTGCCCAGCACCCACGGGCCTTGCCCGACCAGCACGCCAGGCTTGCCGGTAAGACGGCCGTAGACCTCGGCCATCGCGCTGCCCAGTGATTCCTCGCGCACCAGCACGGTACGGATGGAGTCCTGGAAGTGTTCGAGCGCGGCCCAGATGTGGCCCGAGTGCCCGCCGGCGATGCCGAAGACGGTGTCGATGCCGGCTTCCTTCAACACCTGGACGACGGCATGGGCGGCGGCGCAGGGCGCCTTCAGTAGCGGTGCGGTAGTCATGCGGGATCCTGTATGGGTTCTTCTCGATGGCGGCAGTGACGCGAGCGGCTGTCCGCGCGCGTACGGCTGGTTCCCGGACAATTCTGCGGGCCGCGACATGGACTGGCAATTTGCGAATTTTGAACTCGTTTATAAGCCGCTTAAATGCGGCCGCATCGCGCTGGTGCGGCTTAAAGCGCGCTAATAACCGGTTTTGAAAAATGCAAAGACCGACGCGCCGTTCTTTCTCTAGACTATGCGGACACAGCGCGACACGCGCGATAAGAACGCAAGGAGACAGACATGCGAACGGCGAATAGGCTCAAGGGTTTCCGTAAACTGCTTGCCGCGTTGGCGGCGGTGGCGATGGCGCCGATGGCGCAGGCCGCCTATCCGGAGAAGCCCATCACGATGGTGGTCAACTTCGGGCCGGGCGGGGTAACCGACCTGATGGCGCGCGCGCTGGCCTCGGGCATGGAGAAGGACCTGGGGCAGCCCATCGTGGTGCAGAACAGGCCAGGCGCCTTGGGCACGCTGGGCCCGGCCTACGTCGCCAAAGAGCCGGCTGACGGTTATGTGCTGGGCATCGTATCGGCCTCGGTGGTCACCACGACCCCGCATCTGATGAACGTCTCGGTGAAGCCCGAAGACCTGGTGCACGTCGCGGGGTTCGGCAAGAACCGCTACGGCATCGTGGTGCGCGATGATGCGCCGTACAAGCAGGTTTCCGACCTGGTGCAGGCCGCCAAGGGCAAGCAGTCGGTGTTCTTCGGGTCGCCGTCCACGCCCAACAGCCTCATCTTCTTCGACCTGGGCCGCAAGACCGGCGGCAAGTTCGAACTGATCGCGTACAAGGCGGGCCCCGAGGCGTCGCTTGCCTTGCTGGGCGGGCAGGTGGCGGTGATCGCCGCCAATCCCCCGGACGTGATGAGCCATCTGAAGGCGGGCAAGCTGCGCCTGCTGGCTTCGGGCAGCTCCGAGCGCTGGCCCGAGTATCCCGACGTGCCTACGCTGAAAGAGTCGGGCTATGACGTGTCCGTCGAGGCCTGGGCAAGCGTGGCCGTGCCGGCGGGTACGCCGCAGGCGGTGGTGGACAGGCTGCAGAGCAGCATCCGGAGCGCGCTCGAGCGCGAGGACGTGCAGGCCAAGATCCGCCAGATCGGCGCCGATCCGCAGTTCATGGACGGCAAGTCGTATACGCAGTACCTGCTCAAAGAACGCGAGACGACGGGCGCGATCATCAAAGAGGCCGGGATACCCAGAATCGAATAGAAGTCGTAGCATCCTGGGGCTATGGACCTTCAACATATCAGGGCCTTCGTGGCGGTGGCGCGGGAAGGCAATCTCACGCGCGCCGCCGAGCGCCTGCACCTTACCCAGCCCGCCGTCAGCATCCAGCTGAAGAACTTCCAGCAGGACCTGGATCTGACCCTGCTGGTCCGCAGCAACAAGGGCCTGATGCTGACCACCGACGGAGAAGAGATTCTGCCGTTGGCCGAGCGCGTGCTGGCGTCGGTGGCAGACCTGCAGGAACGCGCCGCGCACATGCATGGCAGCCTGGGCGGCGAGCTGTCGATCGGCACGACGATGAATCCCGAGATCACCCGGCTGGGGCCGTTTCTGCGCAACCTGACCACGCAGTATCCGCGCATCCGGACGAAGCTGCATCACGGCATGACGGGCATGATCAAGAGCGAGACCCTGAAGGGCACGCTCGATGCGGGCTATTACGTGGCCGGTCCCGAAGAAGTCCTGCCGCCCGAGCTGTACGCCGAATCGCTCACCGTGTTCACGCACTTCATCATCGCGCCGCAGGGCTGGCGCTCGCGCGTGCTGGGCAAGAGCTGGGCGGAACTGGCGCGCCTGCCATGGATATGGCCCTATCCCAATTCGGTCTACAACCGGCTGCTGTCGGCCAGGTTCAAGGCCCATGGATTGATACCGAACATCGTCGCCGAGGCCGACGTGGAGGCGTCCATGCTGGATATGGTGCGATGTGGCATGGGACTGTCCCTGGCGCGTCAGCCCGTGGCGCTGCGCGAGGCGGAGGCGCACGGGCTGGTCTATCTCGAAGACCTGCCTTTGCCGTCGAACCTGTACTTCATCGCGCAGGCCAGCCGCAAGGACGAATCGGCGATCGCGGCGGCCTTCAAGGCGGTGAAGGACGCGTTCTCGGAATGAGGCGCGGCGCCGCGCATGCGTCGCGCGCATGACTTCGCCCGCACGATAACCAACTTAAAAAACCCAATTAATAATTTATCAATAGGCGTAGCCTGCGCGCGTCCCTAGAATTTGCGTTGCCGTCTTCAGCGCCGTGTGCATGGCTTGGAACGGTGTTGGAGCCAGAGGCGTTTCGTCATCTGTCAATGCGTAGGGGCGGTATGGAAACGAATACAAAGAACAGGACGGCGCTGGTGACGGGCGCCTGCGGCGGACTGGGGCAGGCCATCGTCTCGCGCCTGTGCGAGGCCGGATACGCGGTGGTGCTGCTCGATATCGACGAGCGCGTGCACGCACTGGCGCGCGGCCTTGCCGAGCAGGGCCATCGCGTCGACGCTCGCGTGTGCGACATCACCGACGAAGCGGCCGTCGAGACGCTGTTCGAACAGTTCGATGCGGACGGCGTGTGCGTGGACATCCTCGTGAACAACGCCGCCATCTCGCCGAAGAAGCAAGGCAAGAGCCTGCCGCCGGAAGAGATACCGATGTCCGAATGGCAGGCCGTGCTGGACGTGAACCTGACCGCGCCATTCATGCTGTGCCGCCACGCCGCGCCGCGCATGCGAAAGAAGCGGTGGGGCAGGATCATCAACATGGCCTCGGTGGCCGGGCGTACGCGATCCATGGTCTCGGGCGCGCATTACTCCGCCTCCAAGGCCGGCCTGATCGGCTTCTCGCGGTTTTTCGCGTCGCGCGTCGCGCAGGACGGCATCACGGTGAACTGCATCGCGCCGGGAACCATCAATGCCGGTCTCGGCGGGCAGCTCGATCCGCAGATGACCGAGAACTACAAGAAGAACATCCCTGTCGGCCGCATCGGCGAGGCGCACGAGGTGGCCGGGATGGTGGCGTACCTGGCGGGCGAAGACACCAGCTTTGTCACGGGCGCCATCTTCGACATCAACGGCGGCTACTTCATGCCCTAGCCGGCGCATCGACAGACTAGTCCAACGAGGAGACACACCGTGAGGAAGCTTCTGCTTGCCGCGGCGCTTTGCGCCGTTCTGCCGTTTACCGCGCAAGCCGCGGACACCTATCCGTCCCGGCCGGTGACCATCACCGTTCCCTTCGGCGCGGGCGCATCGATAGGCAGCGTCGCGCGCATCGTGGCGGAGAAGCTCTCCACGCGCCTGGGCCAGCCCTTCGTCGTCGAGTTCAAGCCCGGGGCGGGCGGCACCATAGGATCCGCGCACGTGGCCGCGCAGAAGCCAGACGGGTACTCGTTGCTGGTGTCGGCGACCGGCACCATGTCGATTGCGCCGGTGCTGTACAAGAACCTTTCGTACAAATCCGAGAGCCTGACGCCCATCGCGCAGCTGATGCGAGTGCCCTTCGTCATCGCGACCGGCGCCGGTTTCAAGGGCGACACGCTGGGCGGCCTGGTCGAGCAGATCAAGGCCAACCCGGGCAAGTACAACTATGCGTCGACCGGCAACGGCACGCTCGTCCACCTGGCCGGCCAGCTGCTGCTGGACCAGTTCGGCGGCAAGGCCGAGCACGTGCCTTATGCGGCCGGCTCGGAAGTGGCCGTCGCATTGATCTCGGGCGACGTGCTGTTCAGCGTGGCGAACATCTCGACGGTGTCTCCGCACTTCGCCAATGGCCGGATCAAGCCGCTGGCCACGACGGGGCCCGAGCGCTTCCCGCTGCTGCAGGCGGTGCCGACGGTGTCGGAGAGCGGCATCAAGGATTTCTCGGTGCGCCATTACGTCGGCATCTTCGGCCCGCCCGGCCTGCCCGCTGACATCGCGGACAAGCTGAACAAGGAGATCAACCAGATACTGGGCGAACCCGATGTGGCCGCCGCGTTCAGGACGCAAGGCGATATGCCGGTGCCGGCCAGCAGGCCGGCCTTCGCCGAAACGGTTGCGGCAGATGCGGCGGCCTGGGGAGACCTGGCGCGGAAGATGAATCTCAGCGCGCAATGAGGAAAGCGTGCGGCCTTGGCTTCATCAGCGCCGCGCGGCCTCTTGGCGCTCGATGCGCCGCGCGAACATGGCGAAGCTCGCGCGTACGATGCTGGGCTTGAGCAGGAAGTCGTGCGATTCGGCTGCCAGCGCATCGGCCACCGGACGCACCTCGCCATAGGCGGCGGCCGCCAGCAATTGGTTGCGAGCGGCCCGCTCGACCAGCACTGAGAGGTACAGCGTCTCTTCCACCGATGAGGTGGCGGCAAGAAAGCCATGGTTGGCCAGCAGCACACAGCGCTTCTGGCCCAGAGCGGCGGAGATGATCTCGCCCTCCTGGTCGGCGATGGGCAGGCCCGGCCACTCTTTCAGGTGGGCGCAATCGTTGTGGAATGGCGTGGCGTCCATGTGCGAGACCACCAGCGGACGACCCGTCATGGCAAGCGTCGATACATAGGGCGGGTGAGTGTGGATGATGCAACGCACGTCTGGGCGTTGGCGGTAAACCCAGAAGTGAAAGCGTACGGCCGGATTAGGCGTCCCTTCGCCTTGCAGCACTTCCATGTTCGCATTGATGCGCAGCAGCGCATCCGGCCGGATCTCGTCGAATGCCTGGGCCAGCGCGGTCGTGAAGTAGGTGCCGTCATCGTTGCGAACCGTGATCTGCCCCGCCAGGGTTTCGGAATGCCCCTCGCTGGCCAGGATGCGGCAGCTCAGCGCGATCTTCTCGTGCATGCTCCAGTTGCCGAAATCCAGTTTGTTGGCCGAGCGCTGGAAGAACGCCTCGGACTGCATCTGCTTGTCGTCCACACCTGTCTCCTGATAGAGGTCCATGTGCCATTACACCGCGCGTCGTGAACCAGGCGATTGACCACAGGCGCACCAGCCTTGTCCACGAGTGACACGACCTAGGGTAAACGGCAGATGTGCGCCAAAGCGAGGTCGATGCAATGAATCGGCGGCACCGCATCCGCCCCGCAGGCCAGCCTCTTTGCGCAATGCACGCCCATTTTCCGACATCGCCCGCCACGCCTCAGCCTGAGCCGGACCTCAACTTCGCGCCGCGTTTCCGGCCGTTCTACGAGGCCGAACTGTCCGGCTACAAGGCGCAGCTGGACAAGCTCGTGCTGCCGGGTGACTTCCGCGCGCTGACGATGCGGCCGCGCCTGCATCTGCAGGCCTGTCGGCTGCGCGCCGGCGGCCTGGCCGTGAATCTCGAGTCCACGCCCATCTCGGTACAGCATCGTGCCGAACATACTGTAGATGCCCTGCGAGCCGAGTTCCTGGCCAGCTTCATCGTCGAAGGGCGCGGCGTGATCACGCAGAACGGCGCCAGCCTGCCGGTGGAGGCTGGCGACATCATGTTCCGTACCACCGCGCTTCCTTCAGAGGTGCGCATGCTGACGGATTCGCGCCTGGTGGTGATCAAGGGCTCGCTGCTGCACCTGCTGGGCATGCACCTGCAGGACGGCTCGCAGTTCACCGCGCAGCGGGCGGCCTCGACGCTGCCCATGGTGCGCACGGCGCACCGCTGTCTTGAGCACGTGTTTTTCGATCAGGAAGAAACCAGCCCGAGCTCGGCGATGTTCGCCGAGCAGGCGCTCATCTCGCTGCTGGCGGCCATCTATACCAGCCAGGCGCTCGAGCAGATTCCCGATTCGCGGCGCGGCCCCATCGAAAGCTGGCAGGCGCTTACCAGCTACCTGGACGCGCATATCGCCGACACCGACCTGTCCGTGGCCGCGGTGGCGCGAGCCTTGCGCGCGTCCAGCCGCTGGGTGCATCGACTGTTCCAGATGCAGGGCACGCAGTACAACCAGTACGTGCGCGAGCGGCGGCTGCAACTGGCGCGCAGAGCGCTGGAAGACCCAGGCAAGGGCCATCTGCCGGTGAAGGATATCGCGCTGTCCTGCGGGTTCCAGGACGCCAGCCATTTCAGCCGCCGTTTCCAACAGCGCTTCGGCTGTCCGCCGAACCAGTACCGCGCAAAGGCCCTGCCTGCCGTATAGGGCTAGGCCCGGCCGGGTCAGCCGGCGCGCTGGTCCCGGCCGGCAGGCTTCATCAGGAATGCCGACGCGCCGGCGATCAGGCCCATCACGGCCAAGTAGCCGCCCACCGGCACGATGCTGCCGAAGCGCGCCACCAGCATGGCCGAGACCATGGGCGCCAGGCCGCCGCCGATGGCGGCCGAGAACTGCACGCCGATCGACAACCCCGAGTAGCGCAGCTCCGCGGGAAACTGCGCCGCGTACAGGCTCGACTGCGGTGCGATCATCATGGCGTAGTTCAGCGCCATGGCGATGAACACGGCGATGCTGTATGCCAGCAGCGAACCGCTGCCAACCGCCATGAAGATGGGAACGGCCATCACCGCCAGCAACATTCCGCCCCAGCCGCATACGCGGCGCGCGCCGTAGCGGTCGCCCAGCAGGCCGAACAGCGGAATGGTGAAGGTCAGCACCGCCGCGCCGTACAGCAGGGCATGCAGCGCATCGCCGCGGCTGAATCCCAGCGTGGAGACCGCATACGACACGGAGAACACGAGGAAGGTATAGATCAGCGTCACTTCGGCCAGTTTGCAGCCGATGCATAGCAGCAGGGCCTTGCCATGTTTGCGCAGCAGCTCGGCCACGGGAAGCTTCACCTGGGCACGCTGCGATTTGACGCGGGAAAACTCCGGCGACTCATCGATGCCGCGACGAATCACGAGCCCCACGACGATGAGGACAGCGCTGGCCAGGAACGGCAGGCGCCAGCCCCACGACAGGAAGTCCGCTTCCGGCAGCCGCGTCACGAGCGCGAAGGCGCCCACCGACAGCAGGATGCCCAGCGGAGCGCCGACCAGCGGCAGGCTGCCGAACAGGGCTTTCCAGCGCGCAGGGGCGTGTTCCACCGCCATGAGCATCGCTCCGCCCATCTCGCCGCCGAACGACAGGCCCTGGCCGATGCGCAGCACCACCAGCAGTATCGGCGCCCATACGCCGATCTGGCCGTAGGTGGGCAGCAACCCGATCAGCACCGTACAGATGCCCATCATCAGCAGGCTCAGCGTCAGCATGGACTTGCGTCCGATGCGGTCGCCGAAATGGCCGAAGAGAATGCCCCCGATGGGCCGTGCCAGCATGCCGCTGGCGAAGGCCGCGAACGCTGCCAGTGTGCCGGTAAGCGGATCGAACTGGGGGAAGAAGAGCTTGTTGAACACCAGCGCCGCGGCGGTGCCATAGGCCAGGAAATCAAAGGCCTCTACCGCCGTGCCCACGACCGTGGCCACGGACACCCGGAACAGATTGGGCTTGTGGGCGGGGACCGCGATGGCGGCCGGATTGGGGATCGCTTCCATGTTGACTCCCGGGGGGCGCGAGCGCGTGGATCGGTGCCGCTATTGTTAGGGGCTGCCGTCCCGATTGCCTTGCCAGAGCGCGCACATGTCTTGACCGCACGCGACAGGAGTCGCCGCACGCCGGTGGACGCGTGGGCGAAAACCAGAGCCTTGCCGGCTCTATGTGAAAGGCGGCGGGCCCGCGAAGTGGGGCGCCGCCGCCGCGCGGCCAGCTTGCCTGGTCAGGGCAGCAAAGTGATCTTGTCCACTTCGAGTTCGCTGCCTCGCCGACCCTTGTCGAACTCGCCCAGCAGTTCCACACGGGTCTGCGCGCTGATGGGCTGGCCTTGCGGGAAATCGTCATCGTCGATCTCGACGCTGATGCGGCCGCTGTCGTCTTCGAACGTGTAGCGGTCGCCGCCGTCGTGGCTGACGATGCGGCCTTGCAGGCGTGCGTGTTGATCGTCGGTGCCCGTGTCGAGCAGCTGTTTCACGGTCATCAGCGGAACACTGCTGGGACCGCTGTAGGCGGCGGGCTTGCCCGTACTGCTGGGGCCCGTGTACCCGGCGGGTTGTGCCGAGGCGGCGGCGCCCGCGGCGAGCAGCGTGGCGGCGACGACGGTGGTGCAGATCTTGCGCATGGCATGGCTCCTTGTGAGAAAGACGCGGTGATCGGTGTTTGAGTCACCGCCCATCTGCATTGAAGCAACGGAAGCTGAAGAGAATCTGATGCACGAGGGAACGCCTCGCCCTGCATGCGTGGCGCCGCGGATCCCGGGCGCCATGCGGTACGGGTACGGCCGCCGCGGGCCCGGTTACGCGTCGGGAAAGTCCAGCACCACGCTCAGGCCGCGGTCCTCCAGCCCGTCTTCGAAGCGCAGCGCGGCGCCGTGTAGGGCAGCGATGCGGGCCACGATGGACAGGCCCAGCCCATTGCCGCTTTGCCCAGTACCCAACACGCGGAAGAAGCGCTCTCCCAGGCGGGTCCGTTCGGCAGGCTCGACCCCGGGCCCGTCGTCGCGCACGGCCAGACGGACGCCGCCGGGCAGCACGGCCGACTCGATGCGCACCCGGCCGCCGTCATGGCCATAGCGTACTGCGTTGTCGACCAGGTTGCGCAGCACACTGGCCAGCAGGGCGGGCGCGGCATGCAGTCGCGATGCGGCCAGTGCGCGTTCGACCCGCATGCCGCGCGCCTCGGCCGCCGACAGGTCCAGCGCGTCCACCAGCTCGTGCAGGTCCACTGTCTCGCGAGCCGGCGGCTCGGCCTCGAGCCGGGCCAATGCGAGCAGGCTTTCCACGAGCGCCGTGCAGCGGTCCGCGTCGGCCCGCAATTGGCGCAGGTGGGCGTCGGGCAGCGCCAGCTCGCGCTCGATCAACTGCACGCGCATGCGCAGCGCCGCCAACGGCGTGCGCAGTTCGTGGGCCGCGTCGGCGGTGAAGCGGCGCTCGCTGTGCAGGGCGTTGTCCAGGCGAGCCAGCAGCGCGTTGATCGCGCCCAGCATGGGTTGCAATTCGCGCGGCAGGTCCGTCGCCTGGACGGGCGAGAGGTCTTGCGGCGACTTGGCGGAGATGTGCGCGGCCGTGTCCTCCAGCGGGCGCAGCAGGCGTCTTATCAACAACCAGCTCAGCCCGCCCAGCAGCGCCAGCAATGCCAGCGCCGGCCAGGCCAGATTTTCGGCCATGTCTTCCAGCATCTCCAGCCGGTCGTCGAGGGGCTGCGCCACCTGGGCCGTGACGCCGTTGTCGCCGCGGCGCACGTGTACCCGCCAGAACCTGCCGTCCACGTGCACGGTGGAAAAACCGCGCTTGCGGCCGCCGTCGGGCACGAAGGCGGTCTGGGGCGTGTCCTCGCCGCGCAGCAGCACGCGCCCATCCGCGCCGACGAGCTGGTAGTGCATGCGCAGCTTCAGCGGGCCGTCGTCATCGTCGGACAGTTCGCCGGGATCGACCTCGTCGTCGTCCGCCTGGCTGCCCAGCCGCAGCACCAGGCGCGTGCCTTCGTCCAGGGCCTCGTCCAGTACGTCGCTGGCGGCGAACCAGGCAACGCCGATCACGATGCCCAGGCTGACCAGCCACAGGCCGATGCTGGTGCCCATGACGGCCAGCAACAGGCGCCGGCGCAGCGACCAGCCTTGCGGCCTCGTGGGAGCGCCGACAGCCGATGCCCGGCGCCAAGGCCGCCACGAACGTGCGCTCATGCCGGCGCCAGCCCGTAGCCCTGGTTGCGCACGGTGACGATGAATCCGCTGCCCAGCTTCTTGCGCAGGTTGTAGACGTGGGCCTCGATGGCGTTGCTTTCGACTTCCTTGCCCCAGCCGTACAACGCTTCTTCGAGCTGGGCGCGACCGAGGATGTGCGTCGGGCGGCGCATCAGCGCCTGCAGCACGGCGAACTCTCGCGCGGTCAAGGCGATGGGCGCGCCGTCCAGCGTCACGCGCTTGGCCGCGGGGTCCAGCGTGACGGGACCATGGCGCAGTTCCGGCGACTGGCTGGCCGCGCCGCGCCGCAGTGCCGCGCGCACGCGGGCCGACAGCTCTTCCAGGTCGAAGGGCTTGACCAGGTAGTCGTCGGCGCCGAGGTCCAGGCCTCGCACGCGGTCGGACACGGTGTCCCGTGCGGTGATGACGATGACGGGCAGGCGGGCCTGCTCGCTGCCGGCGCTGCGCAGCGCTTGCAGCACGGCATCGCCGTCCAGGCCGGGCAGCCCGCGGTCCAGCAGCACGCAGTGATAGTCATGCAGGGCCAGGGCGCCGGCCGCCTGATCGCCGCGCTGCAGCCAGTCCACCGCATAGCCGTCCATGCGCAGCCAGGACTGCAAAGAGCTGCCCAGGGAAGGATCGTCTTCGATCAGGAGGATGCGCATGGGCGGATATTGAGAAATGAAGATGAAGCGAATCTGATGTCGGGGCCGCCGATGTCTAGGCAAGGCGCTGACCGGCTTGCGTACCGCCGATCTGCGCCTTCAGGTGTTGCACATAGGAAGCCATGTTCCTGGCCAGCATGTCGGTGTCTTCCGCGGCTAGGCCCAGGTAGGCCGACCGGGCATGGTCCAGTATGGCCCGATGCTCTTGCGGCAGCCGTGGCAGCGCCCATGCCGCCGCCGCGTCCTTGGGCGCGATCCGCCCCGTCGCGGCGCTGTACCAGATGCGCGCCAGCGCCAGCGCGATGTGCCGCTCGTCGCCCTTCCAGTCATCCGGGCCGTTCCACTGGGCCACGGTGTCGCGCAATGCGCGGGTGAAGTCCTCGCGAGGAACGGCGGGGAACAACTCGGACGCGGGAGGCCCGTACAGGCAGACGCTGTGCTGCCTGGCCTTGGTCAGCATGATGGCGAGGTCAGGGTCTTCCACGGGCCCTTCGTACACGCCGGCCCGCAAGTCGTTGCGTAGCCATTCGCCGAACTGCAACTCGCGCCTTGGTGGATAGCGCCATGGAGTCACGTCGCCATGCACGAGCACCGTGACTTCGAGCGCGCGCAGCGAATCGCTGGCGCCAGGCCAGGCCGAGATCGGCAGCAGATCGGTGCACAACGCGCGCCGGGTCGCGTCGGGCAGCGGTGCGTCGACCGTCACCAGCAGGTCGATATCGCTGTAGGGCTTGAGCCCGCCGTCGACCGCGGAACCGAACAGGTGCATGGCGCGCAGCGTGCCCGCCAGGCGGCGCTCGATGACGGCGCGCGCGGCACGAAGCTGGACGACGATGTCGTTGGGAGCGGAACGGACCATCGGGGCGGGATTGGCGGCAGGACAAGGGTAGCCGTATTGTGCCTCGTCGCCGCCCGCGGCGCGTGCCGTGCGCGCGCGTTCAGATCCCGCCGGGCAGCGGCGCGTCGGGATGCACCAGGCCGGCCTGGCGCAGGTCGCGCCAGAAGTCGGCGGGAACGGTCTCTTGCAGCGCAGCGCGGTCTTCCGCGATGCGGCCGGGCCGGCTGGCACCGGGAATGACGGCCGCCACCGCCGGATTGGCCAGCGAGAAGTGCAGGCCGGCCGCCTTCATGCTGATGCCGTGGCGGTCCGCGATCTCTTTGATGCGCGCCACCTTGTCGAGGATCTCGCGCGGGGCGGGCGCATATTCGAAGTTGGGGCCGCCCACCAGCGCGCCCGAACTGTACGGCCCGCCCACCACGATGCCCAGGCCGCGCGCGCTGACCTGCGGCATCACGCGTTGCAGCGCGCGATCGTGGTCCAGCAGCGTGTATCGGCCTGCCAGCAGGAAGCCGTCGGGTTGCGGCTCTTCGAGCTCCAACAGCAGTTCGATGGGTTCGACGCGGTTCACGCCCAGGCCCCATGCCTTGATCACGCCCTCGTCGCGCAGGCGGTCCAAGGTCTTGAAGGCGCCTTTGCGCGCGCTTTCGAATATGCCCAGCCATTCGTCGCCGTAGGCGTCCTGCGCCACGTCGTGCACCCACACGATCTCGACGTGATCGGTGTTCAGGCGCCGCAGGCTGTCGTCGATGGACCGCAGGGTCGCATCCGCCGAGTAGTCGTTCACGACGCGGTTCGGACGGCCATGCTGGAAGATTCCGCCTTCGCCCTTGTCCTCGACCTCGTCCAGGATGAGGCGGCCGACCTTGGTGCTGATGACGTAGTCCCGGCGAGGCCTCCTGGCCAGCGCCTCGCCGATGCGCAGCTCGGCCAGTCCGGCGCCATACAGGGGCGCCGTGTCGTAGTAGCGGATGCCGTCGTTCCAGGCGGCATCCACGGTGGCCTGCGCTTCCTCCTCGGGGATGTCGCGGAACATGTTGCCCAGCGGCGCGGTGCCGAAGCCGAGCTCGCCGGGGAGTAGTTTTTTCAATGCCATGGGTTGCTCCTTGAGAGATGGCGCGGCGCGCCTCAGGAGCTCCCGCGGCAAGTTCTATACCCGGATACCAGGGAAGCCGCCGCCGAACCCTCCGCCGGTTCCGCCGCCGCCCAACCCTCCGCCGCCCGAGCCGCCGCCGGTTCCGCCGCCGTTGTCGCCGCCGTCCGCCGTATCCGGGAACAACGGCCCGCCCTCGTTGGCCGCTTCCAGCCGCTGCTGCCAATGCAGCGCGGTGTTGACGAAGCCCTCGAGCCAGTCTTCCAGTTCTTGTTCGATCAGGCCGTCCACGCCGCGGCGGTCGGCGAGGAATACCTGGCCGGTGTGGAAGTCGATGCTGAACGTGGCGCCGCGCGTGCCCTGCCAGAACAGATTGGCCGACAGCAGCAGGCCGTAGATCTCGGTGGCGCGGTCCAGGTCGACCACGGGCAGGCGCGTGAACAGCACGACCCGGTCGTCATCGGGCTCGTACTGGAAATGTACGTCGAGCTCGTCGATGGTCAGTGCGATGTAGCCGCTGTCGTCGGTGTGCATGTCCGGCGCGCCCAGGCGCGCGCCCAGCTGCTGCACCAGAGCCTGGAAGTGAGAAAGGGACATCGATTGCTCCTGTTGCGTATGGGGGCGTCGGCGTGGAGGCGTCAGGCCTTGGCGAACGTGCCGAGCCCGGACATGTTCTGCCGGACCCGCTCGTCGGTATAGCGATCCTTGAGGTGGCCGGCTTCCTTGCTGCCGCCCAACCCGGTGTTCCAGCGTTGGTTCTCGATCTGGCCCGAGCCGGCGCTGACCGTGTAGTACAGCTGCTGGTCGTCGCCCATCAGCGTGGCGTCCGGGTCCATGTCGCCGCCCATGTCCTGCATGATCAGCTTGGACTTCAGTTCGACGTCGGTGACGCCGCCGCGGTCCTTGTCGCTCTTGCAGCCCTTGGACATGGTAGCCGCCATGTCGCCGCCGCCCAGGCCGTGGGAGTCCAGCGTGGACAGGCTCTGCTCGGCCAGGGTCTGCAGGGCCAGGATCTCGCGGCCCATCTTGGCCGTGTCCCCCTTGCCCGTCGCGAAGGCTTCGGTGGTGAACATGGTCTTCACCAGGTCGGTCTGCACCTGGAGCTTGTGCAGCTGGCCTTCCAGCTCGCGGATGACGGCCTGGTCGGGCTGCGCCTTGGCGCGCTCGCTGCGCAGTCCCTTTTCCATTTCGTCGTACACCTGGCCGATGAATCCGCCGGGCCGGGTGCCCACCGATCCGTCGCGGCCCGAGCCCAGGTCGCCCACCAGCTTGATCATGTTCCCGGTGTTGTGCGCGTGCACGTTGTGCCACACGCCGCCCAGCAGCGCGGTGGTGCGCGGCGAGGTCGAGATCGAGTTGATGCCGAACGAGAAAGTGATGGTGTCGACGTTCGCGTTGACGTTGCGCACTTGGCCGCTGTTGGCGTCGTACATGCGCATCGAGACGTTGTCGCCCGAATTGGCCTGGAAGGCCTGGAACTGGGCCTCGGTGAAGTCCTTCTCGGCGAACTCGGGCTTGATCGCGTTCGCCAGCGAGGTGCTGCGCAGCGTATCGGGCGAGATCAGGTTGACGCTGACGTGCGTCATGCGCATGGGCTGGCCGGCGTTCAGGCGGGCTTCGATGCGAGGGTTGCTGGACGCGGCCAGTTCGAGCACTTCCTTGGCGCCGGCCTCGTTGGCTCTCTGCCGCGCGTCCTTGTCCTCGATGGCCCACATGTCCAGCACGCCGTGGCCGACGACCGTGGCCAGCGACTTCCCGCCGCCGTCGAGCAGCTCGCTGACCTTGAGGTTGCGCGCATGCTCGAGGTTGTCGGTCTCGCCGGCGGTGACGCCCTGCAGGCGCCCGCTGGCGTTGGTGTAGCGGTCGGTGAAGTCGGGGTTCCAGTGCTGCGCGGGCGTGATGCGGCTGGTGTACTCGTTGACGGCGCCGTCGCGCATGACCAGCATGGTGCGCGACACGGGCTGCCACAGCGTGGACTCGGACAGCGCCTGGCGCTGCGCCTCGCGCATGCTGCCATTGCCGGTCAGTTTCTTGATGTCCGCCTCCGAGACGCCGGCATTGCGCAGTTCGGTCTTCAGGGCGTCGATCACCGCCTTCTGGCCCTGCTTCACCGGGTGGTTGGCGTTCGGGTCGGCGAACGAGAGCTTGCTTTTCTTGGCCGGCGCGTCGATCGAGTTGTTGTTGTGCTCGGTGGCGACGTAGTCCTGCTGCTTCTGGCCGATGACGTTGTTCCAGGCCTGCTGCAGCGCCACCGTGCCGGGCGCGCCGTTGGCCAGCCGGATGCTGCCGTCCTGTACTCCTTGCGCCACCTTGTCGACGATGTGCTGGCCCGCCTGCGCCCAGATCAGGTTGTTGTGCGCCACCGCCCGTTCGGACAGCGGGTCGTTGGTGCGAACCTCCTGCAGGTAGGCCTGCTTGCTGGCCACCAGTTCCTGCTGGCGCGGCAGGTCTTTGGCCAGGGCGTTCAGCAGGCCCAGCTGGTTGTCCAGGTCTTTCAGCTGGGTCTCGTACGAGCCCACCGCCGTGCGGGCTTCGTCGACCAGCTGCCGCGACATGCCGGCGTCGACGCGCGCGCGCAGCATCACGCTGGCGCTTTCCAGGCCGTTGGCCACCTCGTCGCGCTTCTGCTGCAGCGTGCCCAGGTCGCTGATCACGTCGGCATGCAGGTCGCCCAGTGTGCGGTGGTGTGCGGTCAGTTCGGCATCGAGCTGCCGCATCGAGGCCTGGTCCCAGGCCGACTTGCCCAGAAGCGGCGTGGTCTCCTGCAACGCGTCCAGGCCGCCGCGGATGACGCTGTCGCGCGGCACGGACTGCAGCATGTGGTCTTCGACGTGGTCGACCAGGGTCAGGGCATGCATGCGGTCGGGCGTGTTGCGGGCGGTGGCCAGTTCGGAGAGACCCGGGAAGCGGCTTTCGCACGCCGCCTTTTCGTTGTCGCGGACCTGTGTGCGCGCCTGCTGAACGATGCCCTGCAACGTCTGGTCGCTCATGTTCTGCTGGGCGAACTGCGGATGGGCCCGCACGGCCGAGATGATGGCCGCTCGCTCGTCGCGGCGCGTGGGATCGTTGGCGGACGGCAGGTAAGCCTGCAGCGCGCCTTCGTTGTGCTTCACGGCCGCGGTGCGGAATTGCTGGGCGTGGTCCAGCACCTTGTTGATGATGCGTGAAGTCAGCGGCCGGTCGTTGGTCAGCCAGTCATCCGACAGCCCGGCGGCCCGCAGTGCGCGCATGGCGGCGTCGCCGCCCTCGGCCTTGGCCAGGGCGTTCAGGAAGGCGGTCTTCACCGGCACGCGCGCATCGATCAGCGCCTGGCGGTCGATGGTGCCGCCGGTCTTCTCGGTGGTCCACTTCTGCAGGCGGCCAGCCAGGCGGGATTCGCCGTGGACCGCCTTCTCGTCGCCCTGGGCATTGCGCTGGATCGCGATCTCGCGGTCAATGCCGCCGGCTCCGGTGCCCAGTGAGCGGAAATTGTGCAGTTCGAGTGACATGGCCTGGATCTCCTGGGAGCGCTTTCCGGCGCCCGTACCAGGGCATGAGTAACGGCCGCGGCGCGTTGGTTCCATCGACGGCCGGGAATTTGGGTGGGGGTAGAAATCAGCGGCCGCCGAAGTATTCGGCGTAGATTTCGCGCGCCCAGTCGATGAACACGCGCACGCGGGGCGACAACTGCTCGTGCGAGGCGTACAGCACGGATACCGGCAGGGTGGGGCAGCGCCAGTCGGCCAGTACCCGCACCAGCCTGCCGGACTGCAGGTGCTCGCGCAGGCCGAACTCGGGCGCCTGGATGAGCCCGCAACCGGCCAGCGCCGCGGCGAGATAGCTCTCGGCATCGCTGACCGACATCCAGCCGCTGGCCTCGATCTCGCGAACCTCGCCGTCGACGACGACGGTGAACGGATAGCGGTACTCGTTGCCGCGCGTGAAGAAGCCGACTCCGCAGTGGTCTTCCAGTTCGTCCGGATGGTGAGGCACGCCGTGCTTCTGCAGGTATTCCGGACTGGCGCAGATGACTTCGGGCATGTCGGCCAGGCGACGGACGACCAGCGACGAGTCGCGCGGCGTGCCGGCGCGCACCACGCAGTCTATGCCTTCCCTCACGAGGTCGACCAGGCGGTCGCCGCTGCTGATCACCAGGTCGATCTGCGGATAGCGATCATGAAATTCGGAGATACGGGGCAGGATGATGCGCGTGGCGTGCTTGCCGTGCACGTCCAGGCGCAGCGTGCCGTGCGGGTTGACGACGTGGTTGCTGAGGCAGGTTTCGGCCCCTTCGAGCTCCGCCAGCACGCGCTTGCTGCGCTCGTAGAACGTCCGCCCGTCCAGGGTAGGCGTGACCTGCCGGGTGGTGCGGTCCAGCAGCCGCGTGCCCAGCCTGCGCTCGAGCGCCTTCACCGCATGCGAGGCCGTTGCGCGAGGAATGTCCAGTTCGTGCGCCGCCTGCGTGAAGCTGCCCAGCTCCACGATGCGGTTGAAGAGTTGCAGTTCGTCGAAGCGGTCCATGGCTGGCCCATTGTTGTGCGCCGCTGGATTGTGATTCCAATGCGGCGGCGTTTGTCTGGCATCGGCCCGGTGAGACTATAGCGGCACCACCGAGTTCCATGACGAAGGCCGCGCGGGGCGCGCCGGGACACAAGACAGAGGACCGATGATGGCATTGAACCGCTATACCTTCCACCGAGGCCGGTCGCGGCCTCTGCGCGTCCGGACGGCGCTGCGCATGCTGGCGATGGCGCTGCCGGCCATTGCCGCCTGTACTCCCGTGTCGGGGCAAGACCTTGCGGCGGGCCAGCGGCTGTTCCAGCAGCGCTGCGCCAGCTGCCATTCGGTGCAGCCCGGCCAGAATCGCCTCGGGCCGCACCTGGCCGGCATCGTGGGTCGTCCCGTGGCGTCGGTGCCGGACGCCCGCTACTCCGCCGCATTGCGTGCCGCGAACACCGACTGGGACGAGGCCTTGCTGGATCGCTACCTGGCTCGGCCTGCCCAGGCGTTTCCCGGCACGACGATGGGCGTCGGCGTGCCCGATGCCGCGCAGCGCGCTGCGATCCTGGACTATCTGAAGTCTCTCTAGCCCGACACGGAGCAACACGCGATGACGACATTCACGTTGAACGGCAAGGCGGTCGAAGTCGATGCCGATCCGCAGACCCCGCTGCTGTGGCTGCTGCGGGACCACCTGGGCCTGACGGGTACCAAGTACGGCTGTGGCGCGGGCGCTTGCGGCGCCTGCACGGTCCATCTGAACGGAGACGCCGTCTTCGCGTGCCAGATGCCGCTGGAGGCCGTTGCCGGCCAGGAAGTCACTACGATCGAAGGTTTGTCCGCCAATGGCGATCATCCGCTGCAGCGGGCCTGGATTGCCGAACAGGTGCCACAGTGCGGCTACTGCCAGTCGGGGCAGATCATGCGTGCGGCGGCGCTGTTGCGCCAGCAGCCGAATCCCAGCCGCGACGAGATCGTCGACGGCATGGCGCCCAATCTGTGCCGGTGCGGGACCTATCAGCGCATCGTGCGCGCGATCCAGCGCGTCGCCAAGGAGGCCTGACGATGGAAATGCCCGTCAAGAGCGCCTCCCGGCGCAGTTTCATGCGATCCGCCACGCTGCTCGGGTTCGCGGTGATGGCCAATGGCGTCGTGGACGTCCTGTATGGCTCCGCGGCCGGGCAGCCCGCAGAGGCCGTGCCCATCAACGCATGGGTAGCCGTGCTGCGCAGCGGACAGGTGGTGATCCGGTTCGGGTCGACCGAGATGGGGCAGGGCGTGATGACGTCGCTGCCCATGATCCTGGCCGAGGAACTGGACGCCGACTGGTCCTCGGTGCAGGTGTTGCAGGTGGACCAGGGACCGCTCAAGGTCTATGGCAATCCGAATACCGGCGGCATTCTGTTCACCGCGGGATCGTCGTCGGTCGAAGGCTACTTCGACGTGATGCGCCGCGCCGGCGCGAGCGCGCGCAGGGTACTGCTGCATACGGCCGCGGCGGCGTGGTCGGTGCCCGTCGCCGAGCTGGATACCGATGCGGGATGGGTCATGCACGCGCGCAGCGGGCGCCACATGTCGTACGCGCAGGTGGTGGCGTCGAACAGTCTGGTCACCGACGTGCCGCCGGTCGGCGACGCCGATCTCAAGCCGCGCTCACGCTACCGCCTGATCGGCTCCGATCCCGGTCGCCGGGACATCCCCGACAAGACGCGCGGCGGCACGGTCTACTCGATCGACGTGCGCGTGCCCGGCATGGTGTATGCCGCCGCGCTGCTGGCGCCCGTGGAAGGCGAGACGCCGACCAGCATCGACGATGGCGCGACCCGGGCGATCCCAGGCGTGATCGACGTGGTGACGGTGCCCGGCGCGGTGGCCGTGGTGGCGACGCAATGGGAGATCGCGGTGGCGGCGCGGCAGCAGCTGCGGGTGGAGTGGTCCGCGACGTCGCGCTTTCGTCGCGCGGGCAGCGACGACACGCTGGCCTCGACCCGGCAGGCGGCCGACGATATGGCCCGCCCCGCGGTCGCATGGTCCAGCCGGGGCGATGCGGCCGGCGCCTTGGGGCGCGCAGGGGCACGCGTGGTGTCGGCCGAGTACGTCACCGACTACACCTATCACGCGCAGATGGAGCCGCTGGCCGCGGTGGCCTCGGTGGACGAGGATGGCATGGGCGCCGAGGTGTGGCTGGGCACCCAGAGCCAGACCCTGTCCATTGCGGCCGCGGCGCAGGCGCTGGGCACCACGCCGGACCGCATCCGTTTCCATGCCATGCAGATGGGAGGCGGCTTCGGCCGACGCACCTTCTTCGCACGCGACATCCTGCGCGACGCGGTGCTCATCTCGCGCCAGGTGCGGCGGCCGGTGAAGCTGGTGTGGACGCGCGAGGACGACGTGCGCAATGGCTGGTTTCGTCCGTTGACCGTGCACAGGCTGGACGCCGTGCTCGATGACAGGCATGCGGTCGAGGCGCTGCGTCATCGGGTCGCGGCGCCGTCCATCCTGGCATACGCGGCGCCGCAGCGCTGGGAAACCGCCGCCGGCAAGGACCTGTTGGTCATGGAAGGCACGGAGAGCAGCGATTATGCGGTGCCGAACCTGCTTGCCGAACATGTCATGGTCGAGCGCCAGGCCCGCGTCTCGGCGTGGCGAGGCATAGGCTGGGGCTCGAACTGCTACGCGCGCGAGTGCTTCGTCGACGAGCTTGCCGCCGCGGCAGGCGAGGACCCGGCAGCCTTCAGGCGCCGCCTGCTGGCGGACAGCCCGCGCGGGCTGGCGGTGCTGGACGCGGTCGTGGCGATGTCCGGCTTCGGCAATCCGCCGGCGGGACGCGCCCACGGCCTGTCGTTCGCCGGGTACAAGACGACGCTGGGCGCCGGCGTGGCCGAGGTGTCGGTGGACCGCGGGTCCGGGCAGATCCGCGTGCATCGGTTCTGGGCCGCCGTGGATCCAGGCTTCGCCATTCATCCGGACGGCGTGGTGTCGCAGACCGAGGGGGGCATCATGTACGGCCTGTCGGGCCTGCTGAAGGAGCGCATCACCATTGTCGATGGCCAGGTGCAGCAGGGCAATTTCCACGACTACGAGCCGCTGCGCATCCACGAGAGCCCGGAGGTCGAGGTGCGCATCGTCGAATCCGGCGCGGCGCCCTCGGGCGCCGGCGAAATCGGCGTGCCCATGACGGGCGCTGCCGTCGCCAATGCCGTGCACGCGCTGACGGGCGCACGGCTGCGCCACATGCCTTTCACGCCCGACAGGGTCAAGGCCGCGCTGGGGGCATAGCACCGGTTCGCGCGCCATGTCGCGGCGCGCGGCCTCGTCGTTCAGTGCGCACTGGCCCGCGCATAGAATCCCTGCTGCCCCAGCAGTTCGGCGTGGGTGCCGGCCTGCGCCAGCCGTCCGTCCTCCAGCACCAGGATCAGGTCGGCATCCTGAATGGTGGACAGGCGGTGCGCGATGACCAGCGTGGTGCGGTGCTGCATCAGCACCTCCAGCGCGGCGCGCACCTGCAGTTCCGACAGCGTGTCCAGGTGCGACGTGGCCTCGTCCAGGATCAGCAAGGGCGCGTTCTTCAGGAAGGCGCGCGCGATGGAGATGCGCTGGCGCTGCCCGCCCGACAGTTGCATGCCGCGTTCGCCGACCCGCGTGTCCAGGCCATCGGGCAGCGTGCGCACGAAGTCCGACAGCGCGGCCTGTTCGACCGCGCGCCGCAGCTCGCTCTCGGTGGCATCCGGCTTCGCCAGGCGGATGTTGGCTGCCAGCGTGTCGTTGAACAGGTAGGTATCCTGCGTGACCAGCGCCACGCAGTCGCGCAGGGCGTCCAGCCGCATCTCGCGCACGTCCACGCCGCCGACGCGGATGGCGCCTTCGCGCGGATCCCAGAAGCGCAGCAGCAGGCTGGCCACGGTGCTCTTGCCCGCGCCCGAGGCGCCCACCAGCGCGGCGGTCGCGCCGGCCGGCACCGTGAAGCGCAGGCGCTTCAACGAGTCGCTGCTCTGCCCGGGATAGGCGAAGCTGACGTCGTCGAATTCCACGGACAGTCCCTGCGGCGCGTGCGGCGCGCCGCGAGGCCCGTCCGTGACGGGTTCCGGTTCGTTCGACACCACGTGCAGGCGGCGCGTGGCCGCGATGGTGTCGGCCAGTTGCCTGCTGACCTGCGAGATCTCGGATACCGGCAGGAAGGTGGCCAGCGCGATCAGGATCAGCAGCGGCAGCATGCCCGCGGACAGCGTACCCGCCGAGACCTGCAGCGCGCCCACGACCGCCACGGCCAGGCCGCCCAGGCCCATGGTGGCTTCGAACCAGGCGGTCTGCGCGGACAGGTCGCGCAGCATATCCAGCCTGCGGCGGCCGTACTGCGCGGCCAGTTCCAGGAACCGTGCGCGGCGGCGGCCGGTGGCCTGGAAGGCCGTCAGTTCGGCCAGGCCCTGGATGGTGTCGGTGGTATGCGCGCTCATCTCGCCCAGCGCCTGGCGCGCTTTGTCGCCCAGCGCGTCGATGCGCCGCCGGCCGCGGATGGGCGAGAGCAGGGCATAGGCCAGGAACGGCAGCAGCGCCAGCGCCACCGGCCAGCTGTAGGCCGCCAGGAAACCCAGCACCGTCAGCGGCACCAGCACCGACACGATCGCCGGGCCGATGGTGTGGGCGTAGAAGTACTCGACCATCTCCACGTCCTGCGTGGCCAGCGACACCAGGTCGCCGGACCGCCGCTGCAGCAGATAGGCGGGCGCCAGGCGTTCGAGCTTGTCGTACAGCTTCACGCGCAGGTCGCCCAGCAGCCGATAGGCCATGGCGTGCGCCAGCCAGGATTCCAGCCAATGGAACAGCGCGGCCAGCGGGGCGGCCACCAGCAGTGCGGCGAGCAGGCCGCCGAAGGGCGCGCCGTCGCGGATTGCCGCCACCACCAGCGCGCTCAGCACGCCTACGCCGATGTACGCGGTGACGCGCGCCACGCCCAGCACGATCGTGGTCAACAGGGTGCCGCGCCAGGGCCGCACCACGCCCAGCAGCGTGGCCAGCGTCTGCCGCCAGCCGACTTGGTCAGCGTCTTGGTCCAGCGTACGAGGCGCCGGGCCGCCGCGCCGGCTGTCGTCGTCCTGCCGCCGTTGCGCGGACGCGGCCGGCGATGGGCCGTCGGACCGTGCGGCCTGCCCGCGCGCCGCGTCCTGCTCGTGCATCAGCCGGTAGTACAGGCCGCGGCGCTGCATCAGCGCGGCATGCGTGCCTTCCTCGACCACGCGTCCGTGGTCGAGCACCAGGCAGCGATCCGCGCCCACGACGCTGGCCAGCCGGTGCGCCAGGATCAGGGTGGTGCGGCCGGCCATCAGCCGGTCCAGCGCCTGCTGGATCAGCGCCTCGTTCTCGGTGTCGACGGACGACAACGCTTCGTCCAGCACCAGGATGGGCGCGTCGCGCAGCAGCGCCCGCGCGATCGCCACGCGCTGGCGCTGCCCGCCCGACAGCTGCAGGCCGCGTTCGCCGATGCGCGTGGCATAGCCCTCGGGCAAGGCCATGATGAAGTCGTCGATGTTGGCGGCGCGCGCCGCCGCCCGCACCTGCTCGTGCGTGGCGTCGGGCCTGCCCAGCCGCAGGTTCTCGTCCAGCGAGCCATGGAACAGCGTGATGTCCTGGCTGACCACGGCGATGCGCGACAGCAGCGCCTGCGCATCCAGCTCGCGCACGTCGTGGCCGCCGATGCGCACGCTGCCGGACTGCGCCAGGGCCTCCTTCAGCAGCAGGCGCACGATGGTGGACTTGCCCGCGCCGCTGGGGCCGACCACGCCCACGCGCTCGCCCGCCTCGATGCGAAACCGCAGGCCCTGGTGAGCCGGACGATCGCTCGTGTACGCGAAGCGCACGTCATCGAACTCGATGGTCGGTACGAGTTCCGCCGGGGAGCGGCCCGGCGTCTGCGCGGCCAGGGCTGACGCGCTCGATTCGGCATCCATCAGCGCATGGATGCCGGTGGCGGCGGACTGGCCCAGCATGCCCCGATGCAGCACGGCGCGCAGGTCGCGCAGCGGCCGGAATATTTCCGTGCCCGCCATCAGCACGATCAACAGGGCCTCGACGCTCATCTGCCCGCTGCTGACGCGCCACGCGCCCAGCGTCAGCGCCAGCGCCGCGCCCATGGCCACGCCCAGGTCGCTGATGCCGCGCGTCAGCAGGCTGACGGACAGCACCCACATCGTGCCGTCGGACAGGCGGCGGGCCCGCTCGGCCAGGCGCCGGCCCCACGACTTGCCCTGCCCGAAGGACTTCAGCGTGGGCAGGCCCTGCACCGCGTCCAGGAACTCTTCGCCGAAGTCCTTCAGCGACTGGGACCGGGCCAGGCTGGCGCGCCGGTCCAGCATGTGCACGGCCATCGGGCCGAACAGCGCGAAAAGCGCCGCGGCCAGCAGCACCAGCGCCGTCGGCACGTCCCAGAATGCGATCACAGCGAAGATCGCGAAAGGCGCGGCCGCCGCAATGGCGACCTGCGGCAAGTATTGGCCGAAGAAAGTCTGCAACTGCTCGACGCCATCGACCACCGTCAGCATGACGCCGCCGGTGCGCTGGTTGGCGAACCACGCCGGCCCCAACGCCACGATGCGATCGTACAGGCGGCCGCGCAGCACCTGCTGCACCGTGGCCGCGCACCGGTTGGCCTGCAGCGTACGCAGATGGTCCAGGCCGGCGCGCAGCAGCACCATGGCCACCGCCCAGGCCGCGGGCGCTGCCCAGGCCTGCCACGGTTCACCCCTGAACACAACGGCCAGCATCTGGCCCAGGAAGACATAGCGGGCGATGCCGGCGGCCAGCGCCAGCAGCCCCAGCAGAATGCCGCCGGCCATGCCCAGGCGCATGCCCTGCGTGAGTTGCCACAGCCGATAGTCGAAGTACATGTGCTGATCCTGGATATTCGATGCCCGCCATTGTGGCCGCCATTGCGGCCCATTAGGGAGCGATAGTTTTTCGATCCAGGGTTGAGATAAATTCCACCCATGGCATATTCCTCGTCCCGTACTCCGCCCCTGGCCGCGCTGCGCGCGTTCGAAGCCGTGGCACGCCTGGGCAGCCTCAGCCGCGCCGCGGCGGAACTCAGCGTGACCAAGAGCGCGGTCAGCCACCAGCTGCGCTCGCTCGAGGCCGACCTGGGCGTGTCGCTGCTGCGCCGTGGCGGCACGACGCGCCGTGCGCAGCCCACCGAGGCGGGCGCCGAACTGCTGGTCTCGGTACAGCAGGCCTTGACCCTGCTGTCGGCCGCCTGCGGCAACATACGGGCAGCGGGACGGCAGCGCTTCCGCCTGAACGTGTCGGTCAATCCGTCGCTCGCCGCATTGTGGCTGGCGCCGCGCATCGGCCGGTTCATCGAGGCGCATCCCGACATCGACGTGCAGGTCTACCTGCATCCCAGTCAGGACCCCGCCTGGAACGAGCAGGATCTCGACCTGGCCTTCCTGCACCAGCGCAAGAACGGGCCGCACCAGCCGCAGCCCAGCGACATCTGGCTGATGACCGAAAGCGTCGTGCCGGTGTGCAGTCCCACGCTGATCGAGCCGGGGATGCGAGACGACCCCTCGGTCTTCGCGCGCCATCGCTGGCTGGAGGAGAAACACGTCGCCAGCCCGGAGACCAGCTGGCGCACCTGGCACGAGCGCATGGGGCTGCCCGAAGCCGACTGGCAGCCGCCGCTGGTGCTCAGCGGCCTGAGCACCGTGGTCTCGGCCGCGGTGGCGGGCGTGGGCATCGCGCTGGGGCGCATGCCGCTGGTGGATGAAGAGATCGCGCGCGGCAGGCTGGTGCCTCTGGTGCCGCGGCTGCGTCTGCCCGGATCGTGGGGCTACGTGATCCGCATGCGGCCCAACCGGCCGCACGATGCCGCGCTGCCGGCGCTGGTCGAGTTCCTGTTGGACGAGGCGGCCGCGCCGGCGTGACGGAGCCGTGCCGCTGGCCCGCGGGGTCTTCACGCGTCAGCGCTTGTCGCGGTCTTCGGTGCTCCCGGCTCGCCTGGGCCGCCGTACGGCCCGCACCTTCCCGCTGCCGCCGCCGCCGCAATAGATGAGTTCCGCGCCGTCCGATTCGACGCCGGATATGGTCATGCCCTTTGGCATCTGCAGCGTCATCAGCACCGAGCCCGTTGCGGGATCGATGCGCAGCAGCTCGCTGGCATCGTCTTCCCAGGTGCCGTGCCACAGTTCGCCATCGACCCAGGTGATGCCGGTGACGTGGCGGTTCGACGGGATGGTGCGCAGGATGTTGCCCGTGGCAGGGTCGACCTGGTGGATGCGACGTGCGCGATACTGGCCCACCCATAACGAGCCCTCGGCCCATGCCATGCCCGAATTGAGGCCTTCCGGCGCCGGGATGTCCGCCAGCACGCGCCCGCTGTCCGGATCGAGCTTGTGGATGCGGTTGCCCACGATCTGGTAAAGATGCCGGCCATCGAAAGCCGTGCCGGCGTCGCCGGCCACGTCCAGTGCGTGCACCAGCTGGCCGCTGTGCGGATCCAGGGCGACCATCCTCTCGCCCGTGGCGTACCAGACCCGGCGGCCATCGTAAGAGACCCCATGTACAGTGGCCGCATCCGCGAAGGGGCCGTACTCGCGGATGACTTCGGCAGTGTGTGTGTCCATGGGCAAATGCTAGTCGGGTGTCAGCGGCACCGCGAGTAACAATGGCGTCGCGATTCGCGGCAGCGAGGCCGCGGTCCAGCGCCGCGCGCGGCCCCGGCCGAACGGCCGCGCGTGCCCGGCCGAGGCCAGCGCATCGAGCGCGCGCTGCACGGTGCGCTGGCTGATGCCCAACGCCAGGGCCAGCGCCGAGCTGGACCACGCTTCGCCGTCAGCCAGGCAGGCCTGCACGGCGGCATGCGGCTCGTCCACCGGTCGCTCGAGCACGGCCACCTCGCTGGCCCGGTGCGGCGCCAGCACGAAGCCGGCGGACGTCGCGCGGATGTCGGCCAGCGGGCGCAGGGCGGTGCGCAGGCGGCCGATCTCCACGCGCAGGCGGGCACGGTGCGACTCGTCGAAATACCGTGTGCGGAAGGTGTGCTGCACCAGGGCCTGGCGCGGCACGTCGCGCGGCCAGGCCACGGCCAGGGCCTGTGCCAGCGAGAACAACACGGGTCGCCGCGCCAGCGATATGGTCGCCTCGGCCTGGCTGACGACGTGACGGCACGCGTCCACCACGAGTGCGGGGGAGTGCAGCACCGTTTCCACCTGATCCAGCAGCAGGACGCGCGTGGCGCCATGCGAGACCAGGCGCGCCGCCGGCGCCGCAAGCGCCTGCCTGGCCTGTTCCACTTCGGCATGCACGGCCGGAATGCGGGCGCGGGCCGCCGCCCGCGAGGCACGCGCCAGCGCTTCATGCGCGGCGCGTGCCTGCCGGCGCCGCATGGCGATGCCGGCCAGCGCCAGCTCGTGCGCGGCGCGCGCCGCGGGCAGCAAAGGGAGTACGTCGAAGTCGGCCAGGCGCTGTTCCGCCTCGTCGAGACGCCCGGTCAACAACAGGTGGCGGATCGCGAGGTGCGCGGCGTAGGCCGCGTTGATGGGGTCGCCGAGCGCGTGTAGCATGGCGCGCGCCGTATCGAGCGCGTGCCCGGGCCATCGCAAGTCGCGCGAGGCCAGCGCGATCTCGGCCTCGGCCACGACGCAGCGAGCCCTGGCCACGGGCTGCGCGGCCCCGAAGCCGCGCGCCGCGGCGCGCACCAGGGCGCGGGCGCGGTCCAGGTCGCCCAGCTGCGCCATCGCGATGCCGCGCAGCGCCAGCGCCGGCGCGTCGTCGCGCAAGGCGATGCCATTGAGCGCCCGCAGCGGATCACCAGCGGCCAGCGCGCGAGCCGCGGCATCGATGTCCAGGTCCATGGGAAAACCGCCACATTTGTCGCCACCGTCAGGGGCCGGCGGCCTAATCTAGCACGGCCGCCGGCATGCCCGGCGCGCCGCGGCTGTCGCGCCGCACCGCCTGCGGCGGGATGCCGAAGCCGCGGATGAAGGCCTCGCGCATGTGGCGGCGATCGCGGAAACCCGATTCGCGCGCCACCACTTCGAGCGAGTGCCGGCTTTGCTCGATCATCAGGCGCGCCGCTTCCAGGCGCAGGCCTTCGACGGCCTTGGCCGGCGACTGGCCCGTCTCGGCCGCGAACACGCGGCTGAACTGCCTGGGGCTCAGGTGAGCGACCTGGGCCAGTTCTTCGACGCTGAGGGGACGCGACAGGTTCTTGCGGGCATAGGCCAGGGCGTCCTGGATGCGATCCGATCTGGGCGCCAGGCTGAGCATCTCGGAGTGCTGCGATTGGCCGCCCGAGCGCCTGTGGTGCATCACCAGGCGGTGCGCCACCGATCGCGCCGTGTCTGCGCCCAGGTCTTTCTCGACCATCCCCAACGCCAGGTCCAGGCCCGCGGTCATGCCGGCCGAAGTCCAGATGGGTCCGTCGACGATGAAGATGCGGTCTGGCTCGACCTGGATGTCGGGATGACGCCGCTGCATGGCCTCGGCGTGCGCCCAGTGCGTGGTGGCGCGCCGGCCGCCGAGCAGGCCGGCCTCTGCCAGCACGAAGCCGCCGGTGCACAGCCCTGCCGTGCGGCGCGCGCGCGCACTGAGCTTGCGCAGCAGCCTGAGCAACTCGGGCTGCGGCGGCGTGGCCAGCGGCTCTATGGCGCCCGCCACCATCCAGGTGTCCGCGTTGCTGCGGGCGGACAGAGCGCGAGTGCCCACCGCCAGGCCCCATGAGCCGCGTACCTCGCCGCCGTCGACCGAGTAGTTTTCGATGCCGTAGAACGGTTCGCCCACCACCAGGTTGGCGAATTCGAACGCGGCCTGGCTGCCCAGTGCCATGACCTGAAAGCCGTCCGACAGTACGTAGCCGATGCGATGCATGTCCGGTGTCCGCAAGTGATGTCTTGAATCATGACTCTATACGTCATTTGAGACATCGGCAATCCAGCCCAGAATGCCTTCCATCGACTCATCGACAACCACCGAAAGGAGCATTTCATGACGCAAGAACAGACCTCACTCGGCACCGCGCTAATCACCGGCGCGTCTTCCGGAATCGGCGCCATCTATGCCGATCGCCTGGCCCGCCGCGGCTACGACCTGATCCTGGTGGCGCGCAATCGCGATCGCCTCAACGCGCTGGCCAACGACATCGCCACGCGCACCGGCCGCGGCGTGGAAGTGTGCCCGGCCGACCTGGGCGACGCGGACTCGCTGGCCGCCGTCGAGCGGAAGCTGCGGGACGATGCCAGCGTGACCCTGCTGGTGAACAACGCCGGCGTCGGCACCCACACGCCGCTGCTGGAGAGCGACGTGGAAAGGATGACGCGGATGATCGCGCTGAACGTGACCGCGCCCATGCGGCTTGCCTACGCGGCCGTGCCCGGCTTCGTCGCCCGCGGCCGCGGCGCGCTGATCAACATTTCCTCCATCGTCAGCCTGGCGCCCGAGGTGCTCAACGGCGTGTATGGCGGCACCAAGGCTTTCGTGACGGCCTTCAGCCAGTCGCTGCATCGCGAACTGGAGGGCAAGGGCGTGCAGGTGCAGGCCGTGCTGCCGGGCGCCACCGCCACGGATTTCTGGGCCACGGGCGGCCTGCCCGTGGAGAACCTGGATGCACGCATCGTGATGCGGGCCGAAGACCTGGGCGATGCGGCGCTGCTCGGCTTCGACCGCGGCGAGCCGGTCACCATCCCGTCGCTGCACGCGGTGGAACAGTGGGACGCCTACGAGGCCGCCCGCCGCGCCATGTCGCAGAACCTGTCCAGCAATACCGTCGCGCCGCGCTACCACGCCGCCCGGTGATACCTCGCCCGCCGGGCCATGGACAGGCTGGACGACGCCGGGACCGAGGCGGTGGTCGACGCGGTACTGCCGATGCGGGCCGTCCGGGTTCCGGCGAGCGCGCATTGGTGAACCAGTTCAACGAGTCGCTGGAACAAAAACCGATCCCTGTGGCCTGAGGCCGTGTTCGCGCGGCGGGCCGCGCAACGCACCCTCATGTGCACCGCCGCGCCTGGCCGAGCTTCGAAAGCTGGCCACCGTGCGGTTCTTCAACGCCTCGCCGGTCGGCCCCCACATCTGTGTCTCGGTGGGCTAGGTCTCGTCGCGGATCATCCTGTCGATCTGGGCGGCCACGAACTCGCCCGCGCCCTCCACCTCGGGATTCCAGGTGCAGACGCCGATGAGCCGCGGCGCATCGCGCCGTGTTACACGTGCGGACAGGACCAGTACGGAGCCGGGCCGCTGCCTTGATTCCGTGCCTCGGAATGCGTAGTCCGTCAGGCCCGCGTCAATCGCCCGCCCACAATTGGTATGCAGAAACCGAGTGCTTTTTGCCTGGATAGCCGGGACAATAGTCCACCCCCCTTTCGCCGAGTACAAGATTGAAATTCCGCATGCTTTGATGAGAAGCCCTGCACAATCATGCAGACCGACAGTCTTTCGCATCTGGTGGCTTTCGCGTGCGTCGCGCGCCACAGCAGTTTCCGCCAGGCCAGCGCCGAGCTGGGCCTGTCTCCCTCGGCCGTCAGCTATGCCGTGCGTGGGCTCGAGAAAAGATTGGGCGTCAGCCTGTTCAATCGCACCACGCGCAGCGTGTCGCTGACCGTCGCCGGCCGCTACCTGCTGGAACGCATACGGCCCGCGCTGCGCGACGTCAGCGAGGCCCTGGACCAGATGGATGCCTTCCAGGCCACGCGCAGCGGCACGCTGCGCATCAATACCTCGCGCGCGGCGGCGTATCTGCTGGTGGCGCCGCTGCTGCCGCATTTTCTCGCCGCCTATCCCGACATCCACGTCGAGATCGTGCACGAAGAAGGACCGGTGGACATCGTCGCGGCGGGCTTCGACGCGGGCATACGCCTGGAGGGCGACGTGCCGGATGACATGATGGCGGTCTCCATCAACCGCAGCCAGCGTCTGGTGGCCGTGGCGGCGCCGACCTACCTGCGCGGCGGCATGGCGCTGAAGCACCCGCGGGACCTCATGAAGCACGAGTGCATCCGCTATCGCTTTCCCAACGGGCGAGTCCCCAAATGGGAATTCGCGCGCGGCGATACCCGGCTGGAAGTGGACGTGCCGGGCCGCGTGACGCTGGACGACATGTACACCGTGGCGCGCATGGCGCTGGCGGGCTCGGGCGTGGCGTTCGTCCTGGAGGACTACGTGCGGCCGCTGCTGGACGAAGGCCGGCTGGTGCGGCTGCTGGAAGACTGGTGTCCGCTGCTGCCTGGCTTCATGTTGTATTACCCCGGGCACTCGCGCATGCCGCCGGCGTTGCGCGCATTCATCGACATGGCGCGGGCATCGTCGATGTAAGCCGCCATCCAGGCCGCGTCAAAGATAGGCCAGGAGCCGGCCGGCCGTCGCCGCGGCAAGCCATATCGCCAGCGACAGCGCCGCCTGCAGTCGTCCCAGGGCCGGCGGCGCGTCGTCCCAGGCGGGCAGCCGGCGCGCCCACAACGCGCGGAATGCCAACGCATTGGCCAGGCCCAGCGCGATGCATGCCGCCTTGAACTGCAGCAGCGGATTTGCCACCAGGGGCGCGGCGTCCGCAGAGAACAGCAATGCGCCGCTGCCGATCAGCAGCAGCAGGCCCGCCGCCGCGCAGGGCGTCAACACGCCCGACACGTCGGCCAGCGGAAAGCGGCGGCCTGCACCGAGCAGGCGCAGGTCGAGCAGCAGCATGGGCCCGATCAGCAAGGTCAGTCCCAGCAGATGCAGCAGGTTGACGGCTGGGTAGCCCCACGGAGAGCCGCGCATCCATGCGCCCAGCGGCGAGGCCTCGAGCGCGGCGGCCAGCGCGGCGACGTCCATTCAGCGCAGCTCGATGGTCTTGCCGTCGACGGTGATGCGTTCGGCGCGGATCTCGCGCGTGCCGTCCTGACGCGGATACCCCTCGACGGTGACCGTCTTGCCCTTGGTGAGAGCCTGCTCGGGCAGGCCCCGCGATTCCAGGCGGCCCAGCGGGGCCAGGACCACGTCCCAGGTCTCGCCCTGATAGCTGATGTCGATCTCCGCATGCGGATTGCGCCAACGGACCTCGGCCACGGGCGCCTCGATCTTGACCGCCTTGTTGGCGTCGTAAGAACTCCAGCCATGGTGCGCCCACGCGCTGGTCGACACCACGGTCGCCGCCAGTGCGGCGCTTGCCATCGAGATAAGGGTTTTCATGGGGTTTTCCTGTGCTGCGGAGGGGCGCCGGCATGCGCCCGCGAAGCCGCATCGCAATGACTATAGGGGCGGAAAGTGGCTTCCTACAACGGTTTGCGGGGTGGTCTTGTTTCGGTCCGCTACAAAAGGAGAGTAATATCACCCCTCCCGCAGCCCGGATCCAAGGACCGGACGCTGCAGCGCCGCCGGGTCGCATGGCAGGCGACTAGACACCGAGACACCCATTATCCGAAGGACGCTTCCATGAGATCCATGACCAAACTCGCCCTGGCCCTGATGGCGTTTGGCGCCGCTAGCGCCGCCCAGGCTGCCGACATCAAGCTGGGTGTGGCCGAGGCCCTGTCCGGCGGCGCCGCGCAGTACGGCGCGTCGATCCGCAACGGCTTCCAACTGGCCGCAGAAGAACTCAACGCCGCCGGCGGCATCAACGGCAACAAGCTGGTCCTGGTGGTCGAAGACGAGCAGGGCAAGAAAGAAGAAGCCATCAACGTCTTCAAGAAACTGATCTTCCAGGACAAGGTCCTGATGGTGTTCGGCCCCACGCTGTCGAACTCGGCGCAGGCGGCCCACCCGGTCGCGCAGGCCGCCAAGACCGTGGCGTTCGGTACGTCCAACACCGCCGACGGCATCACGTCCATCGGCAACTACGTCTTCCGCAACTCGGTCACTGAAGCCGACGTGCTGCCGGCCACCATCCAGACCGTTCGCAACAAGACCGGCATGAAGAACGTGGCGGTGCTGTACGGCAACGACGACGTCTTCACCAAGAGCGGCTACGACAACTTCAAGAAGGCGCTCGAAGACCAGAAGGTGCCGGTGACCACCACCGAAACCTTCGCCAAGGGCGACGTCGACTTCAAGGCCCAGCTGACCAAGATCAAGGGCACCAACCCCGACGCCCTGGTGCTGTCGGCGCTGCTGGCCGAAGGCGGCCCGATCATGGTGCAGGCCCGCCAACTGGGCATGAACATCCCGGTCATCGGCGGCAACGGCATGAACTCGGTCAAGATCTTCGACCTGGCCCCGGGCGGCGCTTCCAACAACCTGTGGATCGGCAGCCCCTGGTCCATCGAGAACAAGACCCCCGAGAACACCAAGTTCATCGAGGCCTACACCAAGAAGTACGGTGCGGCGCCCGACCAGTTCTCGGCGCAGGCCTACGACGCCATGTACATCGTCAGCGAGGGCCTGAAGAAGGTCAAGCTGACCGGCGACCTGGCCAAGGACCGCACCGCGCTGCGCGACGCGCTGCCCGACGTGAAATGGACCGGCGCCACCGGCGCGTTCCAGTTCCGCCAGGCCATGGACCGCACGGGCAAGAAGCCGGCCGGCTACGACGCCCAGCAGGCGCCCATCGTCAGCGTGACCAAGGACGGCAAGTACGCCATCGAGAAGTAACGCGTTAACATGGCCGCCCGCTGCCGGACAGCGGGCGGGCAGAACTTGAGGGCGGCGGCAGCGTCGCCCTCAAGGCATTTTTGGCCTGTAGGCTCGTGGCTGGGCAATACGGCTCCTTCGCGGGGGCGCTGCGCCAAGGCCGATATCAAGGCTGCTTTTGATCCGGAACTCCCATGCTTGAACAACAATTCGTCAACGCCCTGTCGTTGGGCTGCGTGTACGCGCTGTTCGCGCTCGGTTTCACGCTGGTCTTCGGCGTGCTGGGCGTCATCAATCTCGCGCACGGCGCCGTGTTCATGGTGGGCGCGTATGCCGCGCTTGCCGTCATCACCCACGCCGGGTTGCCGCTGTGGGCGGCGCTGATCACGGCCGTGATCGTGGCCGGCCTGTTCGGCGCGGCCATCGACTTCCTGGTCCTGAAGCCGCTGCGCAAGCGCAACGCGCCCCACCTCATTCCCATGATCGCCACCATCGGCGTGGCGATCATCCTGAACAACGGCGCACAGGCCATCTTCGGGGCCAGCAACCTGCGCTTCCCGATGGGCACCGTGCCCGAGACGGCCATGGAAATCGGCGGGCTGCACGTCACGGCGATCGAACTGGGCATCATCTTCATCTCGTTCGCGCTGATGGCCGTGCTGATGGTCACCATGCGCCGCACGCAGTTCGGCCGCGCCATGCGCGCCGTGGCTGAGTCGCCCAAGGCGGCCTGGCTGCTGGGCATCGACGTCGAGCGCCTGTTCCTGATCACGTCGTTCGCGGCAGCGGCCCTGGGCGGGCTGGCCGGCCTGCTGATCGGCCTGTACTCGAACGCGCTGTTCCCGCTGATGGGCCAGCCGATGCTGCACAAGGGCATCGCGGTCATCATCCTGGGCGGCATGGGAGACATCCGCGGCGCCATGCTGGGCGGCCTGTTCCTGGGCTTTGCCGAAGTGCTGTCGGTGGCCTACGTCGGATCCACGATGCGCGACGCGGTGGCCTTCGGCCTGCTGTTCCTCATCCTGCTGGTCCGCCCGCAAGGCCTGTTCGGCAAAGTCGCGCAACGGAAGGCGTGAGATCGAGATGAGTGGATTCGAAAACTTCTGGGCCATCTACGGCAACCTGGTGCTCACGCTGGGCACCAATTCGCTGCTGGCGCTGTCGATCTGGCTGACGCTGGCCTGCGGCATGCTGGCCATGGCCAATGCGGCCTTCATGGGCATCGGGGCGTACACGGCGGCGCTGCTCACCATGAACTACGAGGCGTCGTTCCCGGTGGCGCTGGCCGGCGGCATGCTGGCGCCGGCCCTGGTGGCCGCGCTGATCGGACTGCCCACCCTGCGGCTGTCTGGCGTGTATCTCGCCATGGCGACTCTAGGTTTCGGCGAAGTGGTGCGGGTGACGATCCTGAACACCGAGTCGCTCACGGGCGGCGCCCTGGGCCTCAACGGCATTCCGCAGCTGACGCAATGGTGGCATGTGCTGCTGGCCGTGGTGGTGGTGCTCTTCGTGCTGTGGCGCGTGCGTTCGTCGAAGATCGGCCGCGCGTTCGACGCCATCCGCGGCGACGAGACCGCCGCCTCGCTGATGGGCATCGACATCCGCTCGAGCAAGATGCTGGCGTTCGTGGCCGGCGCCGTCATCGCGGGCCTGGCCGGCGCGCTGAACGCGCACCTCACGTTCTTCATCGGCCCCGCCGAGTACGGCTTCGATCGCGGCGTCGAGATCCTGACCATGGCCATCCTGGGCGGCATCGGCGGCCTGGCCGGTCCGGTCCTCGGCGCCTTCATCATCACCATGCTGCCCGAGATGCTGCGCGGCTTCGCCGATTTCCGCCTGGTGGCCAACGGCCTCATCCTGGTGCTGATCGTGCTGTTCCTGCCGCAGGGCATCTGGGACCCGGCACGCTACTCGCGCTGGCTTCGCAAGGGAGGCCGCCATGCTTGAGCTGTCGTCCATTTCCAAGAGCTTCGGCGGCCTGCACGTGCTGCATGACGTCAACCTCAGCGTGCCGCAAGGCGCGATCTTCGGCCTGATCGGCCCCAACGGCGCCGGCAAGACCACGGTGTTCAACCTGGTCACCGGCCTGCTGGCGCCGACCAACGGCGCCATCACCTTCGAGGGCGCCAACCTGCTGCGCCGCAAGCCGCACCAGATCACCCGCATGGGCATCGCCCGCACGTTCCAGAACATCCGCCTGTTCAAGGAGATGACCCTGCTGGAGAACGTGGTGGTGGGTTCGTACCGGCACATGGCTTATGGCTTCCCCAGCCTGCTGCTGGGGCTACCCAAGTACCGCGAGCATGAAAAGCGCGCGCGCGAACGCGCGCTCGAACTGCTGTCGTGGATGAAGCTGGACCACAAGGCGCACGACCTGGCGGACAACCTGTCGTATGGCGAGCAGCGCCGCCTCGAGCTGGCGCGCGCGCTGGCCACCGAACCCCGCCTGCTGCTGCTGGACGAGCCCGTGGCCGGGATGAACACCGGGGAACGCGCGGAACTGATGCGCGAGATCCTGGCCATACGCGACCGCGGCTACACCATTCTGATGATCGAGCACGACATGCGTTTCGTGATGGGGCTGTGCGAGCGCATCGCCGTGCTGAACTTCGGCAAGATCATCGCGTGCGGCGGACCCGACGAGATCCGCAACAACGAACAGGTGATCGAGGCCTACCTGGGTCGCGAAGACGACGACCACGAGGCTGGCCACGCGGCGATGGAAGAGGTGGCGCGATGAGCAGCATGTTGGAAGTCAGCGGCCTGGAAGTTCACTACGGGCACATCGAAGCCGTGCGCGGCATCGACCTTACCCTGGATGCCGGCGGCATCACGGCGTTGGTGGGCGCCAACGGCGCCGGCAAGTCCACCACCCTGCTGGCGATGTCCGGCCTGCTGCCCAAGCGGGCCGGCCGCATCCGCTTCGAGGGCGAGGACATCACCAACCTGGCGCCGCACCAGGTGGTGGCCCGTGGCATCGTGCAGGTACCCGAGGGCCGCGCCATCCTGACCACCATGACGGTGCGCGAGAACCTCGAGCTGGGCGCCTATCGCCGCGGCCTGAAAGCCGCGTCCGCCGAACTCGAGTACGTGCTGAATCTGTTCCCGCGCCTGCAGGAACGGTTGAGCGGCGTGGCGGGCAACCTGTCCGGCGGCGAGCAGCAGATGCTGGCCATCGGCCGCGCGCTCATGGCCAAGCCGCGCCTGCTTCTGCTGGACGAACCGTCGATGGGTCTGGCGCCCATCGTCGTGCAGGAGATCTTCCGGTCGCTGCGCTCCATCAACGCCGACGGCCTGACGCTGTTCCTGGTCGAGCAGAACGTGCGGCAGGCACTGAAGATCGCGCAGCGCGGTTACGTGCTCGAGAACGGCGCGATGGCCCTGTCGGGCAGCGGCCGCGAGCTGCTGGATCATCCTCGGGTGCTCGAAGCCTACCTGGGCGCCTGATCCCGGCGCCTTCGGCCGGCGCGGCGCAGTGCGCCGCCCGGCCACGTCTGCGCTAAGCCTGTTCCCTGCGCGACAGATTCGCCACGGCCGCCAACACCAGGCGGCCGTTTTCATCCAGCACGTCGACTTTCACCACGGCAGTAGTGCCGCCCTGGTGCGCGATGACGGCCTCGGCGCGCAAGCCCGGCCCGGTGCCGGGCCGCACGTACCACGTCGATATGCCCACCATGCTCCAGTCTTCACCCAGCGCGGCCTGCGCGGTCAGCGCCGCCAGGGCGAAGGTCAGGCCGCCCTGCGTGTGGCCCACGCGGTTGCCCATGTGCGGGCCGTTCTGCAGGCGGCCGGTGGCGCCGCCATCGTGGCGTTGCGGCTGCAACTGCCAGAAACGCTGCAGGAAATTCTCCGTGCCGGACTCCAGCGCCTGCAGGGCGCGCGCATAGGTTTCGCGTTCGGCCTCGTCGAGCATCTGCGGCGAGAGCGCGGCCGGAGCAGGATGGGCGCCCCGGCGGCGCAGCGGGATGGGCTGCAGGTCGGGCCGGTCGTCCATCATCTGGAATGTGCCATGCACGGTGCATAGCGGCTTGCCGCCCGCCGTCAGCTCGGCGCGCGCCAGACCCTGCCGGCGCGCCAGGCCGTCATGCAGCCCGTCGAAGCGGCTGACGGCTTCGAGCCTGCCGTCTCGCGACGCGCCGGTGAACTGCAGCGCCAGCGTCACGGTGGCCATGCGCATGGCGTAGCCGGCGTGGGCGCGCATGACCACGGCCAGCGCGACGTCGGCCAGGATGCAGACTGCGGCCATGCTGGCCTGCCCGTCGGCGTCCGTGCAATGCGGACCGGTTTCGATCGACACGCGGGCGCCATCCGTGTGCAGTTCATCGAAAGACAGTTCGAGGAAATTGCCCGGGAAGTTCCAGCCGGGTTCGCGATTCAGGGCCAGGCCGTGCAGCACCTGGGAAAGAATGAGGGAGCGTGTGTCTGACATGGGAGCGATGCGTTGGCGTCGGACGATTGTATGACGCGCCGAAACGTACCAAGATGAAACAAATACATGCAATATTTCGCCTTGGACTCTAAAATCCGTCGCTTACTTCCTTCCGCTTTTCGAGCCCCCCGTGTCAGATCCGACCTTCGAGCGGATAGTCTCCGAATTCGGCCAGTCCCTGGGCATCGCCGGCCTGGCGCCGACCGCCGCGGGGATCTGCCAGCTCGTCTTCGATGGGCGGCACGTGGTGCAGTTGGTGTTCATGGGGGCGCGGGGCCAGGTGCTGTTGTCGTGCGCCCTGCCCGAGGCGCGCAACGCTGCGGCCTGCGCCGAAATCATGGCCAAGGCCAATTTCATGCAGGCGGGCCGCGGGGCGGTGGCTTGTATCGGTCCTGACGGCAAGGCGCACATGCAGGCCGCGCTGCCTTTGTCCGAGTGCGGCGCCGTCAACCTGATGGGCGCCGTGGAAGCGCTGCTGAACCAGGCCGATGCCTGGACCGACCGCCTGGCGCGCGAAGGCGCGCCCACGTCCACCGCCGGGGCGTATCGCCCGCCGATGTTCCTGCAATCCGCGTAACGCGTCACACGCGCGGTGGCATGCAGCCTGCGCGATGCGGCTGTCCTGCGCGCGCAGGGCCCGGGCTGCGGTGGCGGCGCCCGACGCAGGCGCGCCGGACGGACCGCCTTGCATCCATCAGGAAGACTTCTGGATCACGCTCTTTAGCGAATCCGAGATGGACTTGCTGATGGTGCTCTGCACCTCGACCATCATCGTCCACTGGCTGATCTGCTGCTGCATGGCCAGCATGTCGGCCTGCGAAACGGCGCCGTCGCCGTTCGAGCTGATCGTCGACAGCGTGTTGCGCAGCTCGGTTTCCCGCGAGCGGATGCTTTCGTAGACGGTGTTGTTGAGGTTGTTGAAGTTGAGGCCGGCCGAGCCGGAAAGACCGTTGAGCGCCATGGACGGCTCCTTATCGGGGTGGGATGGAAGGAAATGCCGGCGCGAACGGCGACGCGGACCGCGCCGTTCCGCCTTGCGCCGGCGGCTGGGAAGCAAGCACCTGACGGGCGGCCGCCGCGGCATCGGCGGCGGCCTGCCAGGCCGGGAATTCGTTGCGGGGCAGGCCCGCGGCGATGGCCGCGCGCAGCCGCGACTCGAGCGCGCCGGCACGGGCCTGCAGCGCGTCGCGCACGGCCGGCCCATCGGGAGCGGCCAAGCGGGCTTCGAGATCGGTGAGAGCGGGCTGGGACATGGTTCTGGGCCTGGTTGCCGGGATCAGCGCAGCACGATGGCGGGCCGCGGGCCCTCGAACACGAGGCGCCTGGGTTCCACGGCGGTGAGACGATACTGCTTGTAGGTGCCGCCGACCAGCAGTTTGCTGCCGTCCTCGAGCACCACGAAAGGCTGCGGGCCGCCCACCACGCTGCGTATGCCGAACGGCACGGTGTCGGCGAATTGGCGGTCGGCCGCGGCCGGCTGTGCCAGCGCGACCACGTCCAGATGGGTGGTGTTGAAGCGCGCCACCACGGCCTGCAGCCGCGTCAGCTGTTCGTCGTCCAGGCCGGCGCTGCTGGCCTCGAGGCGGTCGCTCTTCCATGCCAGCGCCACGCCGGACAGGCCGGCCTCGGCCAATTGCGCCGACAGCGCATCGGCCACGTCCGGCGCCAGCACGATGTCGTTGCCCAGTACTGTCATGCCGGGCAGCTGCGCGCGCACGGCGTCCAGCGCCGAGGCTCGTTCGCGGGCGCTGGAGGCGATGCCCAGGATGGTCATGCGGCCGTCGCCGTCATAGCGAGGCGCGTAGCGCACGCTGAATGCCTTGAGGGTGCCGGCGGCGCTGTTCACGGCCGCGTCCTCGGCGCTGACCCGCATGGCGGGCATGGGCCAGATCTGCGACAGCGCCTGCGCGACGCGGTCCTGCTCGGCCGCGTTGCGCACCCAGCCGCTTACCATCACGGTGCCGTCGCGCGACATGGCCACGTGCAGGCGCGAGGCCAGGCCCAGGCGTTCGAGCGCGGCAGTGATCTGCCCGATGGAGCGCTCGGCGACCACGCGCGGATCGGGACGCTCGACCGGCTTGGGCGTGGAGGGCAGCAGCCACGCCATGGCGATCACCACCAGGATGGTCAGCGCCACCGCGGCCAGCCCCAGCATCATGGGCCAGGCGTCGCGCTTGCGCGGCGCGGCGGGGGCGGGCATGGCGGGCATGGCAGGGCGCGAGTCGGGCGCCGTGATCGGGGCGGCGGACTCGACCGCCGTCGCCTCGGAAACGTGTGGCGCCGCCTGCGCCGGAGCCGCTGCCGCTGCGGCGGCAACCGCGGGCGCGGCCGCGCCCGCATCGCCGTCGTTGGCGGCCACCGGCGCCGCCGTCCAGGGATCCGACCGGCGTGCCACGGTGATCCACACCGGACCCAGCGGCATGGGCTGGTTGAAGGGCGTGGCCGGCTCGGCCGAGCCCGCGGCCGCGTCCTGGTCGGGACCGAGATCCCAGCCCTGTGGACCGATGCGCAGCCGCGCGGCGCGCGCGCCCAGGCCGTCGTCGGCCAGCACCACATCGCAGCCGGGATCCGCGCCCAGCACGGCGCCGTCCTCGGCCAGGCAGCTCGCTTCGCGGTGCAGGCCCGACAGCACCCGTAGTTCCAGCGCTTCGCTCATGCGGCCGTCCTCACAGGTCCACCCGCGACAGCGGCTGCACGTTGATCTCCTGCGTCAGTTCCTGATAGGACAGGACCGGAAGCTCGTACAGGTCCTGCTCGATCATCTTGCGCAGGTAGCGGCGGATGTCCATGGACGTCAGCAACACCGGCTTGCGCGTGGTGCTGGACAGGTCGCCCACCGCGCGCTTGATGTTCTCGACCAGCCGCTTGGTGGCCGCCGGGTCGAGCGCCAGATAGCTGCCGGCGGACGTCTGGCGGATGGCGCCTCGCACGGTCTCTTCGACGTTGGGCGCCAGCAGATAGGCGGGCAGGATGTTCTGCCCGCTGGAATACTTGTAGCTGATGTGCCGCTTGAGCGAGACGCGCACGTACTCGGTCAGCAGCACGGAATCCTTTTCCTTCTGGCCCCACTCGATCAGCGATTCCAGCACGGCGCGCAGATTGCGCACCGAGATGTCCTCGGACACCAGGCGCTGCATGATCTCCGCGATCTTCTGCACCGGCATCACGCGCAGCGCTTCCTTCACCAGGTCGGGATAGCGGTCTTCCATGGCCGACAGCAGGAAGCGCGTTTCCTGGATCCCGATGAAGTCCGACGAGTACTTCTTCAGCACGAACGCCAGGTGCCAGGTCAGGATCTGGTGGGCGTCGAGGTACGGAATGCCGGCCCCGGCCAGCGTGGGCGCCAGGCGCGCATCGGCCCAGATGGTGGGCACGCCCGGCAGGAAGCGCTGGTCGGTTTCGTAGGGAACCTGCAGGGCCTGCAGGTTCTGCTCGGTGTCGCGCACCAGCACGCTGCCCGGACGCAGCTTGCCCTGCGACACGGGCACCTCGGACAGCAGGATGTGATAGCTGCTTTCCGGCAGCGACTCGTTGAAGCGCAGCTGGATGCCGGGGAAGGGCACGCCCAGGTCGAAGTACAGGGCCCGGCGGATCTTCAGCAGTTCTTCGTTGAGTTCGCCGGCGTCGAAGTGGCGCTGCAGTCCGGCGGCCACGTCGATCATCAGCGGCAGCGTGGGCGCGAACTCGGCGCTGCCATCGGTCTTGGGCTTGGCCGGCGGCGGCTGGCCGTCCGCCTGCAGCGCGGGGATCTCGGTGATCTCGCCGGTCTTCTCGTCCACGACCTTGCGGGTGCCCCGCATCAGCACGAAGCCGATGGAGCCCACCACTGCGGCCAGCGCCACGAAAGTAAGGGTGGGCATGCCCGGGATGAGGCCCATGCCGACGGCGATGGCGGCGGCGATCAGCAGCGCGCGCGGCTGCGCCAGGATCTGCGAGCCGATGTCCTTGCCGACGTTGGAGGGACCGTCGCCGGTCTGCACGCGCGTGACGATGATGCCCGCGCAGATGGCGATGAACAGGGCCGGGATCTGCGCGATCAGGCCGTCGCCGATGGTCAGGATGGAGTACACCTGCACCGCCTCGCCGGCTGTCATGCCGCGCTGCATGGTGCCGATCAGGATGCCGCCCAGCAGGTTCACCGCCACGATGATCAGGCCGGCGATGGCGTCGCCCTTGACGAACTTCATGGCGCCGTCCATGGCGCCGTACAGCTGGCTTTCCTTTTCGACGATGCCGCGCCGCTTGCGGGCCTCGTCCATGTCGATGGTGCCGGCGCGCAGGTCGGCGTCGATCGACATCTGCTTGCCGGGCATGGCGTCCAGCGAAAAGCGCGCCGCCACTTCCGCCACGCGCTCGGCGCCCTTGGTGATGACCACGAACTGCACGATGGTGAGGATGAGGAACACCACCAGGCCGACGATGAGGTTGCCGCCCACCACGAAGTTGCCGAAGGTCTCGATGATGTGGCCCGCGTCGCCCTGCAGCAGGATCAGGCGAGTGGTGGCGATGGAGATGCCCAGGCGGAACAGGGTGGTGACGAGCAGCACCGACGGGAACGACGAGAAGGCCAGCGGCGAGGGCAGGTACATGGCGACCATCAGCAGGATGGCCGAGATGGTCATGTTGGCGCCGATCAGCACGTCCACCAGCGCGGTGGGCAGCGGCAGGATCATCATGAAGATGATCGCCACGATCAGGACGGCCAGGACGATGTCGTTGCGGCTGGTGACTAGCGCGACGGCGCGGTTGAGGGCTTGCATCGATGCCTTCAGCGTGGAGTGTGGGGTTCGGAGACGGGCGGCGCGCCGGACGCGCGCATCGCCACGTAGGCGCGCATGGCGGCGGCGGCCTCGGGCCGGCGGTCCAGCGCCAGCAGGGCCTGCGCGCGCACCTGGTGAAAGGCGGCATCCATGGCGCCGCGCAGTGCCACGCGCTCGAGCGTGGCCAGCGCGGTTTCGGGCTTGCCGGCGCGCAGTTGCGCCAGGGCCAGCGTGACCTGCTGGCGCGGTTCGGCCGCACCCAGGGCGTCGAGGGCGGACAGCAGCACGGCCGCCTTCTCGGGGCGGTCGTTTTCCAGATAGATGTACGCCAGCAGGCCGAGCAATTCGGCGCTGTCGGCGCTCAGTGTCGTGGCGGCGTTCATGCCTGGTGCTTCATCCCTGGTACAACGCGCTGCGATACATGGCGACCAGGTCGCGCAGGCCGGTTTCTTCTTTCAGCAGCCGCACGGCGCGGTTGAGCGCCTTGCCGCTCTCGTCGCCGCTCTGCTGCGCCTGTTCGGCGGCATTGGACAGCGCATGCAGCGCCCCGGACAGCGCCTGAGAGAAGTTGGCCGGGATGAGCAGGTCGCGATTGCCGATGGCCGGCTTCAGCATCTCGTCGAGGAACCGGTCGGTGTTGGGCTTTTCCAGCAGCTGGCTGAGCTGGGCCTTCATGCCGTCTGCCGCCGGCGGCAGGTCCTGGCGGTCGGGCAGCTGGTTGGCGCCGGTATCTTTGCCGGCGTAGACGATATCTTCGATGCCGCGATCGAAGGTCAGGCCGCTGATGCGCAGGTCGGACATGGTCATTCCTCGTGGGTCGGTCAGTAGGCGTCGTTGCGCACGGCGTCCTGCCAGCGCATCAGGTAGTCCAGCGCCTGGCGCAGGCGCAGCGGGCTGAACTCGTCGTCGGTCACGCGCACCAGCGCCACCAGCCAGCGCCGGCCGTCGGGTGTTTCGCGCAGCGCGGGCTGCACCGCCCAGTCTTCCAGGCGGCTGTGATGGGCGCGCTTCCAGGCCCGCAGCAGCCAGGCGCCGGCATCATAATCCAGCGGGTGCGCCACGTAGACCAGCACCTTGCGGTCGGCGGTGCGTTCCAGGCCGAGCTGGCGCCCGGATTCGAGCTGCAGCAGGGCCTGGCCGCGCGAGTCGAAGGCCAGGTCCTCGAAGCCGGCTTCTACGCCGAACTGGCGCAGGGTGAGTTCCGGGCTGCTCATTGCTGGTCTTCCTCGTCGATGGCAATGTCCAGCGCTTCCTGCGAGGCATTGATGATGGATAGTCGGGTGTCGGGATCGGGAAAGATCTGCACCGGCATCTCGCGCAGCATGCTCTTGATGCCGGTCAGGAAGACGATGCGGCCTTCGAGGGACACCACGCCGTGCTGCGCGGCGATGCCGGAAAAGCGCGACTCGGACACCCACTTCTCGCCGCTCACGGCCACCAGGTCGCGCATCAGGCGGGTGGCGTCAGGGCGGTTGCCCGTGGCCTTCTGCACCTTGTCGGCCAGTTCGTTGCAGTTTTCCAGCACCGTCGCGGCCACTTCGAGCTGGTACAGGTCGGAGACCAGCGCCTGCAGCCGGTTGGCATCGGTGGACGGACGGGCGGCGGCCAGGTCGTGTCCCAGCGCGGCGGTCAGCTGGGCCAGGCCGCGCGCGACGTCTTCGCTGCCGAAGCGTTCCAGGGCCATGTCCAGCGTCTTGCCCAGCGACTGCTCGCCCAGCACCAGGTCGCGGTAGGCGCCCTGGAAGCGCGCCACCCCAGCCGCGTCGTCCGCGAACTGGCCGGCGGTCTCGAGGCTGTTCAGTCCGGCGCGGATCTCGGGGCCGCTCTCGATCTCCATGTCGGCCAGCGCGTCGCGGATGGCCTCGAGCAGTTCGGGGTCGGCGCCGTCGCGTTCGCCCTGCCGCAGGGCGTACTGCAATCCCAGGTACTGCTGCGAAATGTCGCCGAACGCCTGGCCCGCCAGCTGGCGCGGCGAGCCCTGGCCGCTCATCAGCTTCTTGAGCAGCTCCTCGAGTTTTTCCTGCGCGTCGCCGTCCTTGCCATGGGCCAGCGCGTCGACGATCTCGCTGGTGTCCAGCAGCTCGGGCGGCTTGTCGGCCTTGACCTTGCGCTCGGCGTGATGCTTGTCCTCGGTCTTCTCGGCCATGTGCAGGCTGAGTTCCTCGGCGGCGTCGCCCAGCGAGATCTCGCCCTGCAGCGCCACGGTCTTCTCGCCCATCAGTGTCCCCGCGCGCGACTGCGCGTGGCCGGCGTCGGCCTGCGAGGTCAGCGAGGAAAAGCCCTGGGGCAGCGATCCGTCGATGCGATTCATGTGTGCGATACGGCGAGGGGCGAAATGCCCGGTCCTGCGGTAGTAACGCCCCGCGCGGAAAGGTTCCGTCTTTTGGCGAAGAAGATTTTTTCGCCGCCCGGCGATCGGCATGGAACCGACGCCCCGGGGGCGTTACTTACGGGTCATGCGCTGCCCAGCAGCCGGCGACCGCGGGGTCGTCAGGCCGGACCGGCGCCTCCACCAATCCGAACTTCTCCTAATTGCACGCAAAGGAATTCCAAAATGAGCAATTTCGCCGTAGGCGGTGCCGGTCCCCTGGGTTCTGTCAATCTGTCGTCCGTCGACATCGAGACCGCGCTGCTGGCGGTGCAGACCCAGCGCAGCCAGCTGCTGCAAAGCTCCCTGCGCACGCAACTGGAAGGCGTGGACGCCAAGAACAAGCAGATGGCCGAGATGAACAACAAGATCACCGCCGACCAGAGCGCCGCCACGAGCCTGGAAGGCCAGAACCTCAAGCTGGCCGAGCAGAAGGCGGCGGACGAGGCCGCGCTGACCGGACTGGAATCGACGGTCGGCGCCAAGTCGGCGGAGCTGGACGCGAAGATCGCCGGCATGAAAGAGCTGCAGAACCGCCTGGCGGCCAGCAAGTGTCCGGACCCGGAAGGCTTCTACGGACTGGCCTGGGGCCAGGGCGACAACGGCCCGCTGTCCTACCAGACGCTGGAACAGGTGAAGGCCCTTGGCCTGACCATCCCGACCGGCGCGGATGCGCCCCGCAACGTCGACGGCAACCACACCATGGACGCCAAGGGCAAGGTGGTGCAGCAGTGGATCAACGAGATCGGCGGCAAGATCAACGAGGCCATGGCCGAGAAGCAGCAGCTGGCCGACCAGGTGACCACGCTGAAGACGAAGATCGAGACCACCGGCAAGACCATCGACGAGAACGCGGCCAAGGTGAAGACCCTGCGCGACGGCGTGGACGCCATGAAGCGCGACATCGACGCCCTGAGCAATTCGCAGCAGATGGACATGCTGCGCCTGCAAGGCCTGAACAACAAGGCGAACGAGGCGTTCGACGTGATGACGAACTTCATCAAGAAGATGCAGGACAGCCGCTCCAGCATCATCGGCAACATGCGCTGACGCGGCTGGCCGGCCGCGTTCCGCGCCGCCGGTCCGGCAGCAACGCCCGCGAGCCGCGTGAGCCGGATGCCGCCTTCAACCCGTTCACCCATCGAGTTTCGTTTCCGCTGGAGTCAACACCATGGCCTCCATAGTCGCCAACAACAGCGCCTCTGTCGCATTGGACACCCTGCGCGGCGTCAACGCCCGCCTGGACGAAACCAGCGAGAGGGCGTCGACCGGCAAGAAGCCCAACAGCGCCGTCGACGGCGCGGCGTACTGGAACATCGGCGCCTCGCCCAGTTCCTCCGAGAAAGTCCGGTTCGCCTATGGGCAACTGGCCGAGCAGGAGCTGTCCGCACGCGTGGCCAACGTCCAGCAGGCCGTGGCCGAGCTGGAAAAGATCAGCGCGGCGTTGCAGGCGGTGCAAGGCGGCCACGCAACGTCGGGAGGGTCGGCGGGGATGCTGTTCGGCAATGGCGGAACGCCGGCGGGCGGCGGGGCCACGTCCGGCGGCGCCCTGCAAACCCAGCAACAGCACGCGCTCGAGGCGCTGCGGACCGCCAATCTTGGGCTGAACGGCGTGATGACGCTGTTGCGGTGACGAAATCGCATCGTTTCGAGGGAACCTGACGGTCCTCGGCGTTACTTACCGGATAGTCCAGGGGCAGCCAGAGAAGTCAGACGGCCCCGTCGTTACAAATACCTGCGCAGAACGCAGTCCACACAACGTTGAAAGAGAGATCAAGCCATGAGCACTAGCGGTGTCAACGCCAACATGTTGGTTTCGAACGTCGATATCTCGAGCATGGACATCGAGACGGCCCTGCTTGCCGTGCAGGGCGAGCGTACCCGATTGCTTGACGCCCAGCTTGCGGACCAGATCAAGGCAGTCCAGGCGCGCAACGATCAGATCGCCAAGCTGAACAACGTGCTGACCGCGCTGAACGCGGCGTCGGCGGCCTTCGGATCCGATGCCAAGGCGGGCGACACCATCGACGACTGGGGCCCCGGAAAGATCAACAGCATCGAGATTCCCCTGAACGACGCCATCCGCTCGGCCGGCCTGTCGGACATCGGTTTCGAAAGCCGCACCGGCCAGCGCACGCCCGACACGCTCAATGGCGAAACCAAGGACGGCAAGGAAGGCAAGCTCATCACGGGCAAGGCGGTTTTCTCCGGCGGCACCACCAAGGGCGAGATCGAAACGGCCATCACCAACATCAAGGGCCTGATCGACAACCAGAGCAATTCGCAGCAGATGGACATGCTGCGCCTGCAAAGCATGTCGAACAAGCGCAACGAGGCCTTCGACGTGATGACCAACTTCATCAAGAAGATGCAGGACAGCCGCTCCAGCATCATCGGCAACATGCGCTGAGCGGGCCCGCCGGTCCCCTTCGGTTTTCATCTCACTCCCAGACATCCAGGAAAATCATGTCGCAGAAGACCCCCGAACAGATCATCAGCGAAGCCCAGGCACTGGTGGCCGAGGCCGAGCGCACGCTGAACGCCAGCACCGAGTTCTTCCGCTCGCAGGGCCTCGATCCGGAAAAGGCGCGCGCGGTGCTGGCCAGCCAGATCGGCGCCAAAGAGACCGCCGAAGCCGAAGCGCTGTTTCGCAAGGACCTGGAAGACATCGACCGCGAGGTGGCTGAGGAACTGGCGCGCGCCAGCTTCGCCAACGCGGCGCGCGCCGGCAGCGGCGTACGCCGTGCGCGTCCGATGGTTTGACGCCTTCCTTCTTTCCGCAACCCGATCGCACAAGGCCAACGACATGAGCGCACACCAAGATACCGATGCCGACCTGACTCCTGAAGACGCGGCCAAGATGGTCCAGGATCTCGGCGCCCTGTGGCGCAACGGCGGTACTTTGGGCCAGGCCATGAACATTTCCGAAGAGGAATGCGAAGCCCTGTACGCGTATGGTCATGCCCTGTACCAGCAGGGCAAGTACGCCGACGCCATGAAGATGTTCGCGCAAGCGACGGCGTACAACCACATGGAGTCGCGCTACCAGATGGCGTTCGGCGGCGCGGCCCAGATGCTGGGCCGCTACGAGGACGCGCTGCGGCAGTACGCGATCGTCACGGTGATGAGCCTGGACGATCCGGCGCCCGTCTATCACAGCGCGGAGTGCCTGCTGGCGTTGGGCCGCGTACCCGAAGCCGCCGAGTCGCTGGCCATGGCCGTCGACCTGTGCCGGCGCCCCGAGCACGCCGCCGTCAAGGCGCGCGCCTCGGCCATGCTGCAGGCCGTCCGGGCCAGGATGCAATAAACAAAAGAACCCAGAGCGACGGCATCGCGGCGCGGCCGCGGCCGGTCTACAGGAGCGATCATGACGATTACGTTCAACCCCAATGGCGCCGGCGGCGTGGGCAGCCTGCCCCCGACCGGCGATGTCGGCGACGTCCAGAACCTGAATGGCGTGAAGGGCCCGCAGGCCTACCAGCAGATCGACGCCAGCGGCGAGTGGATCAAGAACGATCCCGAAGCCGGCCGTCTGCGCGGCCTGCCGCCGCCCCCGCCCGATACCGCCAACGTTCGCAGCTCTGCCTCCATGGCGCTGTCGCAGCTGAACGAGCAGGCGATCAGCACCGACATCTATGCGGTGATGGCGCTGTTCCAGAAATGCGCCCAAGAGCAGCGCGATGCCGCCCGCCAGGTGCGCGACGCCAGCCTGGCGGCGCAGGTGCAGACGCTCAAGAACGCCGCGCAGGAGATCCGCAATGCGGCCCAGGAGCGCATGGTCGGGGCCATCGTGCAGGCCTCTTTCCAGATCGCCGGCGGCCTGATGCAGATGGGCGCGGGCGTGGCGTCCGGGATCCAGGGCATGAAAGCGGCCAACATGCAGATGAAGGGAGCCGAGGCGGGCAAGGTCTCAGCCATGCTGAAGGATGCCTCGACGGAAGACGGCGTTTCCACCCGCCAGCAGGGCGTGCTGCTCAATGAAGCCGACAAGTTCGCGGCCGACGCGAAGATGTTCGAGGCCAAGGCGGCCGCGCCGAGCAACCGGTCGCAGGTCCTCAATGCCGCCGGCATGGCGTCGGGCCAGATCATGGGCGGCATCGGCAGCATCGTCAACGCCACGCAGGAACGCAAGGCCGCCGAGCACGACGCCAAGCGCTCCGAGCTCGAAGCCCAGGCCAAGGTGCAAGAGGCGGGCTACCAGCAAGCCAACGAATTGATGCAGCAGATGATGGACGTGATCCGCGACATCCGCGACAAGCTGAGCTCCATCGACCAGTCGCGCATGGAAACCAACCGCGGTATCGCACGCAACATCTGACGCCGCGCGGACGCCACAGGAAGACACCATGACCACCATTCAACCGAATAGCCCGTACGGCGCCGCCCTGCCGCTGCCGGATTCCGCCCTGCAGCCAAATGCCACCCCGCCGGGCGCGCAGATCGAAGGCCTGAAGCTGCTGGCCGAACTGCAGAACATGGTCGCCCAGCTCGAGGGCGGCAAAGGGGCGCCTGGCGTCAGCGCGCCGACCAATGAGCGCGGCGCGCCGGCCATCGCAGAGCCCTCCAAGTCGTTCAACGCCAGCGACATGGTCGACCTGCTGCGCAGCCTGCGCGGCAAGAGCCAGGACGCCCAGCTGAAGGCCGCGGCCACCGGCGTCGAGTCGGCCCGCATCGCCGCCGAGAAGAACAACGAGAACCAGATGGAGAAGGTCAAGGAGTGGATTGAAAAGTGCAAGGAGGCCGATAAAGGCGGCCTGCTCGGCAAGATCTTCGGCTGGATCGGCAAGATCTTCGCCGCCCTGGCGGCGCTGGCGGCCGTCGCGGTCGCGGCCGTGGCCACGGTGGCCACCGGGGGCGCCGCGGCGCCGTTCCTGGCCATGGCCGTCATCGGCGCCATCGGCGCGACGATGGCGTTGGCCGACCAGATATCGCAGGAGTTCGGCGGACCCGAGATCAGCATCGGCAACCTCATCCAGACCGTGGTCGGCAAGTTCCTCGAGGCGTGCGGCGTGCCGCCCGAAACCGCCGAGCGCATCGGCCGCGTCATGGGCGGCGTGATGGCCATCGCCATGCCGGTGATGCTGCTGGTCGAGCCGCAGCTGCTGGGCGGCATGGCGCAGAACATCGCGCTGCTGGCCGGCGCGGACGAGCAGACGGCCGGGTACATCGGCATGGCGGTCGGCCTGGCCGCGGCCATCACCGCGGGCATCGCCATGGCGGTGATCAGCGGCGGCAGCAGCGTCGGCACGTCGGCCACCAAGATCGCCAGCGCGCTGGTCGGCGCGAGCGCCCAGATCGTGCAGGGCGCCACCTCGGTCGCCACGGGCGGCATCGGCATCGCCACGGCCATCGACAAGCGCGATGCCGAAAATGCGATCGCCGAGAAAAAAGAGCTCGAGGCCGCCATGGTCAAGCTGCAGAAGCAGATGGAAGAGGGCCGCGAGGAACTCAAGAAGGTGATCCAGCAGATCGAGGAAGGCCTGCAGATGGTGACCAAGATGCTGGCTGGCGCCGCCGACAGCATGAGCCAGGTCACTTCGAACATCGGAAAGCGCGCGGCGGTATAAGGCCGGCGCCCACAGGAGATTCACATGTCCCAGACCGCTACCGCCGTGCGCAGCGAATTCGGCGAACAGCTCTACCAGGGCCTGGAGGCGCTGCCCTCCAGCCGGCGCTTCACCGCCGAACAGCTCGAGGTGATCTACGCGCTGGCCTACGCCCAGGTCACGCAGGGCAAGTACGCCGAAGCGCTGCCCATGTTCTCGATCCTGGCCGTGTACGGCCCGACCCGCAAGCACTACATGATGGGCCTGGCCCTGTGCCTGCAGATGTGCGCGCGCTACGAAGAAGCCATCCGCATCTACTCGGCGGTGGGCACGCTGTTCCCCGAAGGCCCCGAGGCCTCGCTGGGCGTGGCCGAGTGCCTGCTGGCCTTGGGCCTGACGGCCGAGGCGGCCGAAGAGCTGGAGATGGTCCAGCGCTACATCGCCGAATCGGGGCAGTACCCCGAGGCGCGGGCGCGGGCGCAGGCGCTGTCCGACCTGGCACGCCGCGAGGCCGTCGTCTGATGGCGGCTGCGCATGTTCGATAGCGCCCTGCGGGCTCCGGCCCGGGCGCAACAGGCCGTCTCTGCCGAGACGGCTTTTGTGCTTGATGCGGACGAGGCGCGCTTTCTTGCCGAAGTCGGCATGCTGGCGGCCCGCCGCGGCGACGTGGCGCGGGCCGACGCCATCTTCAACGCGCTGCGCGAGCTGCGGCCCGGGCGCGCCTATCCGTACATCGGCCTGGCCCTGGCGCGCATCGCCGCGGGTCAGGCCGCCGAGGCCGCGCAGCTGCTCGAGCGCGCGGCGATCGACGACGCGGCCGAGCGGGCCCAGGCGCAGGCCTGGCGCGGCCTGGCGCTGCAACTGGCCGGCCGCGCGGCCGAAAGCCGCAAGGTGTTGCACGAAGCCGCCACGCAGCCCGACGAGGGCGGCGCGTTGGCGCGCAGTTTGTTGGGACTGGACGAGGACGCGGCTAGAATGCCCGCCGGCCTCGCATCTACCGTGAAGGAATAGGGGAAACCATGGAAATCGCCGCGCTATCCGCCGCACTGGCGGCGTCGCTTCCGGCCGCCACGCCGCCCGCCGCGCCGTCGCCGCTTGCCACCGAGCGGTTCAATGCGCTGATGAACGCACCCGAGGCCGCGGCGATGCCGGCGGCCGTGCCCGAGCTGACCGGCGTGCAGGCCGCGCTGCAATCGGCATTCGCCGTCGAAAGCGCGCCCAGCCTGCCTTCGCTGGGCGGCCAGATCCTGTCCAGCCTGCAGTCCACGGCGACCGATTTCTCGCAGCGCTGGCAGGGCATCGCGTCCGGCCTGGACCAGATGGCCACCGCGCCCAACATCGGCGACATGCTGCGCGTGCAGAGCGAGATGCTGCAGGTCTCGGTGCAGTACGAACTGGTGGGCAAGGCCGTGTCTCGCACCACGCAGAACATCGATACGCTGGTCAGGATGTCGTGATGCACGCCTTGTCGTTCCATATCCCGATGGGAACCTCCTTCCTGCCTTCGTGGCGCACGCTGCGGCTGGCGCTGGCGGCCCTGTTGATCGCGCTGCTGGCGGCCTGCGGATCGCGCGTCACGCTGTTCTCCGCCTCCACCGAAAGCGAGGCCAACGAACTGCTGTCCACGCTGCTCGATGCCGGCATCCACGCAGAGAAGGCCACGACCAAAGAGGGCGTGTCCATCTCGGTCGACGGCGCCCAGGTGGCGCGCGCCCTGGACATCCTGCGCGCCAAGGGCCTGCCGCGCGAGCGCTTCGACGGCATGGGGCAGATCTTCCGCAAGGAAGGCCTGGTGTCCTCGCCGCTCGAGGAACGCGCGCGCTACATCTATGCGCTGTCGCAGGAACTGACCAACACGCTGTCGCAGATGGACGGCGTCCTGGCGGCCCGCGTGCACGTCGTGCTGCCCGAGCGCGGCGGCGTGGGCGAAGTCACCACGCCTTCCACCGCCGCGGTGTTCATCAAGCACCAGACCGGCTACAACCTGGACACGCTGCAGCCGCAGATCCGCAAGCTGGTCACCCACGCCATTCCGGGCCTGACGGAAGACCGCGTATCCATCGCGCTGGTGTCCGCGCAGCCCTCGGCCAATGCCGGCCAGGCCGGCCCCACGCTGGCCAGCGTGCTGGGCCTGCAGGTCGACAGCGGCTCGGCCACCGCGCTGTCGGTGCTGCTGGGCTTCCTCATCCTGCTGGTCGTGCTGCTGGCGGCCGCGGTGGGCTGGCTGGTGTGGCTCAACGGGCTTCCTTTCGGCCCGCGCCAAGCGCAGCCGCGCCAGCGCCGCGAGCCCAATAGCGTCGAGGGCCAGTCGGCATGAGCCATTCCGGTGCGCTGTTCGGGGCAAGGTTGACCGAGTTCAACCTGCTGCCCAGCCGCACGCTGCATCCTACCCGGCACGCCGAGTTCGAGGCGCCGCAGCCGGCCGCCGGGCCGCTGCCCGTGTCGCTCGAGGCGGCCTGGCATCGTCAATGGTCGCGGCAGATCCTGCGGCGCCTGGGCCTGCATGACCAGCCCGTGCGCGATGCGCAACGTCCCGAACTGGCCTTGGCGCTGCTGCCCCCCGAACCGCTGGCGCGCTGCGCGCAATGGCTGGGCGTGGCCCTGTGCGGCCCGCGCCTGCGCCGCGCCATCGCGGGCGCCGACGTGCGCCGCCTGCTCGACGGCCTCGGGGCCGACGCCATGGCGTTCGCGCGCCAGTCCGCCACGACGCTGCATCCCGGCATCGCCGGCTGCGTGTCATTCAGCGCCGACGACACGGTCGCCGCCGTGGCGCGCCTGGGGCGCGCCACGCTGATGGAAGCGCTGCGCGGCGGCGGCCCCGAACTGGCCCGGCGCGCCGAATTGAAACTGCCCGCCGGCCCGACCGGCGATGCGCCGCTGCCGGCCCGCGAATCCCTCGCGCTGGCGCTGGACGTATTGAAGATCACCGAACCCACATGGCATTCCTCCTTCCCCGCGATCCACTGACACCGCGCCGCCTGGCGGCCAGCGTCGATCCCGCCGCCCGCATCGTGCGCGCGCAGGAGCACGCCGTCCTGACCGAGGCGCAGGCGCTGCTGGACAACGCCCACGCGCAGGCCGCGGCCATCCTGGCCGGCGCGCAAGAGGCCTTCGAGGCCGAACGCCAGCGCGGCTATGCCGACGGCAAGGAACAGGCGCTGCTGGACCAGGCCGAGAAGATGATCGAGACGGTCAGCCGCACGGTGGAGTACTTCGCCGGCGTCGAGAACGAGATGGTCGACCTGGTGATGCTCGCGGTGCGCAAGGTGGTCGACGGTTTCGACGACCGCGAGAAAGTGATGATCGTGGTGCGCAACGCGCTGGCCGTGGTGCGCAACCAGAAGCAGATGACGCTGCGCCTGCACCCCCAGGATGTGGACGCGGTGCGCGAGCGCATCAACGACCTGCTGGCCGCCTATCCCGGCGTGGGCTACCTGGATATCCTGGGCGACGGCCGCCTGGTGCGCGGCGCCTGCATCCTCGAGAGCGAGATCGGCATGGTCGAGGCGAGCCTGGAAGGCCAGCTCGAGGCCCTGCGCGGCGCGTTCCAGCGCACGCTGGGCAGCCGGGTGTAGGCGGAGGCGCGAACAGGCCATGCGGCAATTCGACTACATCACCGAAATGATGGAAATGGCGTTGCAGGACACGTCGACCTTGCGCATCAAGGGGCGTGTCACGCAAGTCGTGGGCACCATCATCAAGGCGGTGGTGCCCACCGTGAAGGTGGGCGAGGTCTGCATCCTGCGCAATCCCGGCGAGGACTTCGAGATGAAGGGCGAGGTCGTGGGCTTCGCGCGCGACGCGGCCCTGCTCACCCCCATCGGCGACATGTACGGCATCTCGTCGGCCACCGAAGTCATCCCCACGGGCCGCGCCCACATGGTGCCGGTGGGCAACGGCCTGCTGGGCCGCGTGCTGGACGGCCTGGGCCGCCCGCTGGACGAGGCCGAGCTGGGGCCGCTGGAGGCCAACAAGTTCTACCCCGTGTTCGCCGAGGCGCCGGACCCGCTGACGCGCCGCATCATCAAAGACCCGCTCGAACTGGGCGTGCGCGCGCTGGACGGCGTGCTGACCTGCGGCGAGGGCCAGCGCATGGGCATCTTCGCGGCCGCCGGCGGCGGCAAGTCCACTCTGATGGGCATGCTGGTGAAGGGCGCCGCCGTCGACGTCACCGTGGTGGCGCTGATCGGCGAACGCGGCCGCGAGGTGCGCGAGTTCCTGGAGCACGAGCTCGGTCCCGAGGGGCGCCGCAAGAGCGTGATCGTGTGCGCCACCAGCGACAAGTCCTCGATGGAGCGCGCCAAGGCCGCCTACGTGGCCACCGCCATCGCCGAATACTTCCGCGACCAAGGCAAGCGCGTCCTGTTCCTGATGGATTCGGTCACCCGTTTCGCCCGCGCGCAGCGCGAGATCGGCCTGGCCGCCGGCGAGCCGCCCACGCGGCGCGGCTACCCGCCGTCGGTGTTCGCCACGCTGCCCAAGCTGATGGAGCGGGTCGGCATGAACCAGCACGGCTCCATCACGGCGCTGTACACCGTGCTGGTCGAGGGCGACGACATGACGGAACCCATCGCCGACGAGACCCGCTCGATCCTGGACGGCCACATCGTGCTGTCGCGCCGCCTGGGCGCAGCCAATCACTATCCCGCCATCGACGTGCTGGCCTCGGCCAGCCGCGTGATGAACGCGGTGATCACGCCCGAGCACAAGAAGCTGGCGGGGCGCATCCGTGAACTGATGGCCAAGTACCAGGAAGTCGAGCTGCTGGTGAAGATCGGCGAATACAAGCGCGGCGGCGACGCCGTCACCGACGAGGCCATCGACAAGATCGAGGCCATCAACACCTTCCTGAAACAGCGCACCGACGAGCGCACGACCCTGCCGCAGGCGCTCGAGCGCATGGCGGCCATCGTGGGAGTGCGCTGATGTCCGTATTCAAGGAGCTGCTGGCGATCAAGCGCTTCCGAGAGGGACAGGCCGAACTGGCCGTCTCGCGGCAGCGCCAGCTGCATGCCGATGCCGAAGCCGCGCGCGAGCGCGCCGAGCAGTCGCTGCGGCAATACCGCCAGTGGGCGCAGCAGCGCGAGACAGACATGTACCAGGACCTGTGCAGCCGCACGGTGCGGGTACGCGAGATCGAGGACGTGCTGCTGGGCGTGTCCGACCTGCGCCAGGGAGAGCAGCGCGAGGCGGACCAGGTGGACCAGGCCCGCAAGCAGCTCGAGCGCGAGGCCGAGGCCCTGGTCGCGCGCCGCAAGGACCATCGCGATGCGAGCAAGATGACCGAGAAGTTCGTCGAGCTGGCCCAGCTGCACCTGGACGCGCACCTGAAAGAGCTGGAGCGCAAGGAAGACCTCGAGATGGAAGAGGCCGCCTCGGTGGCGCGCGACCGCGACGACTGGGAACAGCACGAGGAGTACGAGCCGGCATGAGCATCGACCGCCGCATCGACCTGAACACCTCGCTGGCGCGCAATCTGCCCGACGAGCTGTCGCAGGAACTCGCGCAATCGGGCTCGGGACAGCGCCGCCAGGCCGCGGAGAGCGACCGCCAGGCCTTCGAGCGGGCGCTGGCCCAGCCCGGCGCGCAGGACGCCGACGAGCCAGGCAAGCAGGACGCCCAGCAGGCGGCCGACGCCATCCCACGCCCGTTCGGGCTGTTCGGCGCGGCGGGCTTGAACGCTTCCGGCACCGCTGCGGCCGCTTCGGCCTCCGGCACGCCCTCCGGCCTGGGCCAGGACCTGGCCGAAGCCGCCGACCGCCTGATGGTCGCCGACGGCAGCGACGGCCGGCGCGAAGTCCGCGTCGAACTGAAGGACGACGTCCTGCCCGGCGTGACCGTGGGCGTGTACGAAGAGGGCGGCCGCGTGGTCGCCGCCTTCGCGTGCGCCAGCGAGGCCTCGCGCGAGAAGCTGTGCGCCGGCGCCGCGTCGCTGGCCGCCGAACTGGCGCAGTCGCTGGGCCGGCCCAGCCTGGTGCGCGTGACCACCGACGACCCCGAAGATCCCTGCCTGTTCGAGGCGGCGGCCGACGCCGCGCCCTGAGGATTGCCACACAGATGGACCCCATGATCCCCGTTTCGGCCCCGCCCGTGGCCTTGCCTCGCCTGACCGCCAACGAGGCGCGGGCGTTGACGCTGATCGCCCGCCATGGCGCCGACTTCACGGTGGAGCTGCCGCCGGCCGAAGGCGCGGGCGCCGACGCCGTACCGTCCACATGGCGCGTCGGCTTCACCGCCGGTGCCGTGGAGGCGCTGCGCCAGTCCGCCGATTGGCAGGCCGGGCTCGAATGGGCCGGCGCCACGCTGCGCCTGGCGCTGCCGCGCAACGCTCCGGATGCCTGGCTGGCCGCGCGCCTGCCCGGCTTCGCGCCCGGTCCGCTGCCCGATCCGCTGCGCGCCGCCGCCCTGGAAACCCTGCTGCAGGAGATCGTCGCGGCCCTGACGCGCGTCTCGCCCGGCGGCCCGGTCCACGTGCGTGCGCTGGAGGACGGCGAGTCCGTCCGCCTGCCGCACGTCTGGACCCTGACCCTGCGTTCCGCCGCCAGCGGCGAGGTCTGCTATGCCGTGCTCGAGGCCGACGGCCTGGGCCTGATGCTGCTGGCGGGCCTGATCGGCAAGGCGACCCCCTCGGGCAATGACGTGGCCACGGACGCGCTGCCGGTGACGCTGCGCGCCACGCTGGGCGCCGCCGTGCTGACCGCCGCCGAACTGCGCACCCTGCGTCCGCGCGACGTGGTGCTGCTGGACGAGTACCTGGTCAGCCCGCAGGGCGAGCTGTGGCTCGCCATCCCCCAGGGCCAGGCGCTGCGCGTGCGCGCCGAACAATCTACCTACATCGTCACCCAAGGCTGGACCTCGCTCATGACCCAGACTCCCACCCCCGCCGGCGAAGGCCAGGCCGCTGCCGAACCGCTCGATCTCGACGCCATCCCCGTGCGTCTCACCTTCGACCTGGGCGAACGCAGCCTGACGCTGGCCGAACTGCGCCGCCTGCAGCCTGGCGAAACCTTCGACCTGCAGCGGCCCCTGGCCGACGGCCCGGTCATGATCCGCGCCAACGGCGCGCTGCTGGGCACCGGCGCGTTGGTCGAGGTCGATGGCCGCGTCGGCGTCACCATCGCGACGCTGGGCAAGGAGCAGGCATGACCCGGGCACTCGGGAACCTCGGGGCGCTGCGATGAGCGGCTTCGATCCCATCAGCCTCGCCGTCGTCCTGGCGCTGCTGGCGCTGGTGCCGCTGGCTGCGGTGATGACGACTTCATTCCTGAAGATCGCCATCGTGCTGTCCCTGGTGCGCAATGCCATCGGCGTGCAGCAGGTGCCGCCCAACATCGCGCTGTATGGGTTGGCGCTGATCCTGTCGGTCTACGTGATGGGGCCCGTGGTGATGCAGGTGGGCGGCGAACTGAAGGCCGTGGCCCAGCAGGCGCCCGCCCAGACGATGCCCGGCGTGCCGCCTCCCGATCGCATGAACAGCATCATGGAAGCCGTCACGCGCGGCGCCGAGCCGCTGCGCGAATTCATGCAGCGCAACAGTCGTCCCGAGCAGCGCGACTTCTTCGTGCGTACGGCCCGCCATCTGTGGGGCGAAGAGCAGGCGCGCGAGCTGAAAGACGACAACCTGCTGGTGCTGATACCGGCCTTCCTGGTGTCGGAGCTGTCCGCGGCGTTCCAGATTGGCTTCCTGCTGTACCTGCCCTTCGTGGTGATCGACCTGATCGTGTCCAACATCCTGCTCGCCATGGGCATGATGATGGTCTCCCCGGTCACCATCTCGCTGCCGCTGAAGCTGTTCCTGTTCGTCATGGTGGATGGCTGGACGAGGCTGATACAGGGCCTGGTGCTGTCCTACACATAGAGAACGCCATGCAGACCGTCGACATCGTTTCGTACATGACCCAGGCGCTGTACCTGGTGCTGTGGCTGTCGCTGCCGCCCATCGCGGTGGCCTCGATCGTGGGCACGCTGTTCTCGCTGTTCCAGGCCCTGACGCAGATCCAGGAGCAGACGCTGTCCTTCGCCGTGAAGCTGATCGCCGTGTTCGCCACGCTGCTGCTCTCGGCGCGCTGGATCAGCGGCGAACTCTACAACTACACCATCTCGGTCTTCGACCTCTTTTACAAAATCCACTAGGCCGCGCGCGGAACGAAATGACCTCGGGCGTTACCTACGCGGAAGCGAACACTTTCCTGGCCACGCTGGCGCTGACGCAGCCGCGCATCCTGGCGCTGTGCGCCATGCTGCCGCTGTTCAACCGCCAGCTGTTGCCCGGGCTGCTGCGCTATGCCGTGGGCGCCGCCATGGGCCTCATCCTCGTGCCCGCGCTGGCGCCCGGCTATGCCGCCGCCGATTTCACCTGGATCGACATCATCCTGCTGGTGGTCAAGGAAGTGTTCGTGGGACTGGTGCTGGGCTTCCTGGTGGCGATCCCGTTCTGGATCTTCGAGGCCGTGGGCTTCGTCATCGACAACCAGCGCGGGGCGAGCCTGGGGGCCGTGATCAACCCCGGAACGGGCAATGACTCGTCGCCGCTGGGGATCCTGTTCAACCAGGCGTTCATGGTGTTCTTCTTGGTCGGAGGGGGCTTCGCCCTGATGCTGACGATGCTGTACGACAGCTTCCGCCTGTGGGATCTGTGGCACTGGACGCCCGCGCTGCAGCGCGAGAGCATCCCGCTGATGCTCGACCAGCTCAGCCGCATGGCGCGCATGGTGTTCCTGTTCGCCGCCCCGGCCATCGTCGCCATGTTCCTGGCCGAACTGGGCCTGGCGCTGGTCAGCCGCTTCGCGCCGCAGCTGCAGGTGTTCTTCCTCGCCATGCCCATCAAGAGCGCGCTGGCCTTCCTGGTGCTGGTGCTCTACATGAGCCCGCTGTTCGACTACGCAGGCGAAGCCACGCGCGGCATCTCCGGCATCCTGCCGTTCCTCGACAACCAGTGGCGGGCGCCATGAGCGGCGAAAAGACCGAACAGCCAAGTCACAAGAAACTGCGCGACGCGCGCCAGAAGGGCGACGTCGCGCACAGCAAGGACTTCACCCAGACGCTCCTGGTGCTGGCCCTGTTCGGCTACATGCTGGGCAACGCCAAGAACATCATCGAGTCGCTGGGCCGGCTGATGCTGGTGCCCGCCACGCTGACCGGCATGCCCTTCGAGACCGCGCTGAAGACCGCGCTGGACGCGTCGCTGCGCGAGGGCATTTCGCTGGTGCTGCCCTTCGTGCTGATCGTGCTGCTGGTCGGCATGTTCTCCGAGTTCCTGCAGGTGGGCATCGTGCTGGCCTTCGAGAAGCTCAAGCCCTCGGGCCAGAAGCTCAACGTGATGAGCAACCTGAAGAACATGTTCTCGAAGAAGAACCTGGTCGAGCTGCTGAAGTCCGTCATCAAGATCGTCTTCCTCTCGGCGCTCGTCGTCATCGTCGTGCGCGATGCGCTGCCCGAGCTGATGTCGGTGCCGCACAGCGGCCTGGCCGGCCTGCAGACCGGCGTGGGCGGCATGCTGCGCACGCTGATCGTCAACGTGGCCGTCGCCTACGTCATCATCTCGCTGGCCGACTTCGTGTGGCAGCGCATGCAGTACCGCAAGAACCTGATGATGAGCAAGGAAGAGGTCAAGCAGGAATACAAGGAAAGCGAAGGCGATCCGCACATCAAGCACAAGCGCAAGCATCTGCACCAGGAAATGGTGATGAACGGCGCCGTCAACAGCGCACGCAAGGCCTCGGTGGTGGTCACCAACCCGACCCACCTGGCCATCGCGCTGTACTACGAACCCGACGAGACTCCGCTGCCGGTGGTGCTGGCCAAGGGCGAAGGCTACCTGGCCGAAGAGATGATGAAGGCGGCGCGCGAGGCGGGCGTGCCCGTCATGCAGAACATCCCGCTGGCGCGGGCGCTGTGGGCCGATGCCCAGCCCGACCAGTACATCCCCAGCGAACTGATCGAACCGGTGGCCGAGGTGCTGCGCCTGGTGCGCAAACTGGCCGCCTCCGAGGAATGACCCCATGTCAGCCACGACACATCCCCTGATCGAGCGCTATCTGGCGCGCCACGCCATTCCCGAGGCGCTGCGGCGCGACGGCCGTGCGACCCTGGTCATCGACGACAAGTACCGGCTGCACCTGCAAGGTGCGCGCAATGGCTGGCTGGCGCTGACCGCGCGGTTGTGTGGCCTGCCGCCGGCGGGCCTGGCCCGCGAGGATTTCGTGGCGGGACTGGGCAGGCAGGCGGCCGGCATGCTCAGCGGCCACGCCTCGTCCTGCGTGATCGACCCGGCCGAAGAGGCCCTGTGGCTGCAGCAGATGGTGCGGCCCGACAGCAGCGACGTCGAGGTGGACGAGGCAGTGGGGCAGTTCGCCAATGCGCTGTCGTTCTGGACCGGCGCGGTCAGAAGAGCGGCCTGAGCGCAGCTGCCGCACCCGAATGCATCGAGGAGAAACTCAGTTGAAGCGGATCATCCTGGCGGGCGTCATGTCCCTGGCCATGCTGGGCACGGCAAGCGCCGCGCCCACGTGGCCGAACGCCCCCTACAGTTACTACGCCAAGAACGAAAGCCTGCAGAGCGTGCTGCGCGAGTTCGCCGGCGGCTTCAGCCTGTCATTGCAGATGGGGCCCGAGATCACCGGCGTGGTCAACGGCAATTTCAACGCCAACACCCCCACCGAGTTCATGGACCGGCTGGGCGGCGTGTACGGATTCAACTGGTTCGTCTATTCGGGCACGCTGTTCGTCAGCCGCACCAACGACATGGCCACGCGTTCGATCAGCGCCATGGGCAGCTCGATCAGCGCGCTGCGCGATGCGCTGCTGCAGCTGGGCGTGCTGGATCCGCGCTTCGGCTGGGGCGAGCTGCCCGACCAGGGCATTGCACTGGTGTCCGGTCCGCCGGCCTATGTGGCGCTGGTCGAGCGTACCGTGGCGGCGCTGCCCCTGGGCGCGGGCGGGCAGCAGGTCGCGGTGTTCCGCCTGAAGCACGCTTCCGTCAATGACCGCACCGTCAGCTATCGCGACCAGGCGGTGGTCACGCCCGGCATGGCCACCGTGCTGCGCAACCTGATCCTCGGCAACGGGGGCGGCGCCAACAACGAGTCGCTGTCGGCCATCGCCGCGCCGCTGCGCGACAACCCGCCGGCGTTCCCGGGCGTGGCGGGCGCGCTCGAAGGCGCGGGCGGCGCCATCGCGGGCGGTCCGGCCGCCGTGGCCGGCGCGGCGGCCGGCGCGGCGGCCAGCGATGCTGTGCGTACGCGCCGCGCCGCCAGCGGCCTGCGGTTTCGCGAGCCCACCGTGCAGGCCGATCCGCGCCTGAACTCCATCATCGTGCAGGACATCCCCGACCGCATTCCCATCTATCGCCAGCTGATCGAACAGCTCGACGTGCCGAGCACGCTGATCGAGATCGAGGCCATGATCGTGGACGTGAACTCGGACCTGGTCAACGAACTGGGCGTGCAGTGGGGCGCCCGCGCGGGCACCGCCACGTTCGGCTACAGCAACTTCGACCTGCGTACTAGCGGGGGCCTGCCCATCGACGGCGGCGCCGGGCTGGCCCCGGGCACCCTGGGCCTCAGCATCGGCGACACCCTGGCGGCGCGTCTGCGCCTGCTGCAGACGCGAGGCCAGGCGAACATCCTGTCGCAGCCGTCCATCCTCACCGCCGACAACCTCGGCGCGCTCATCGACCTGTCGGATACCTTCTATATCCAGACGACGGGCGAACGCGTGGCCACCGTCACGCCCATCACCGTCGGCACCTCGCTGCGCGTGACGCCGCGCTACATCGAGGGCAGGTCGCGCCGCGAGGTGGAGCTGACCGTGGACATCGAGGACGGCCGCATCCAGGACGAGCGCCAGATCGGCGACCTGCCCACCGTACGCCGCAGCAACATCAGCACGCTGGCCGTGGTGGGCGATGGCCAGACCCTGCTGGTGGGCGGCTACAACAGCACGCAGGATTCCGAAGAGGTCAACAAGATTCCGCTGCTGGGCGACATCCCCGGCCTGGGGCTGCTGTTCTCCGACCGGTCCAAGAGCGTGCTGCGGCGCGAACGCCTGTTCCTGCTGCGTCCGCGCGTGGTTTCCATCAGCGGCGAGGTAGTTGCCATGCCGCGGGGCCAGTCCCGCGCGGGCCGCGCGATGGATGCCACCTGGGCCCAGCCTGGCGAGAAGCTGACCGCCGGCCAATACCTGGACCTGATGCAGGGCCAGCAGACCCGCGTGCGCTTCGAATCGGTGGAAGTGCCGGACCCCAATGGGCCGGTGCGCCCGTCGGGCAGCTACATCGAGTCCGTGCCGATGGGACCGGGCCAGGCCGCGCCGGTGGCGCAGCCCGGTTCGACGGTGATCCGGGTCGAGACGCCCGCCATGCCGGGCACGGGCCGCGAGCGTTGAGGCCGACGGGCCGCTCAGTCGTTGAGCGGCAGGCCTTTCTGCAGCAGCTTGTCGCGCAGCGCGGTACGCGCGCGCGACAAGCGGCTGCGCACCGTGCCGATGGGCACGGTAAGCAGCGCCGCCGCGTCTTCGTAGGACATGTTGTCCAGGCCGATCATCAGCAGGATGTCGCGCATGTTCTCGGGCAGTTCGTCCAGCGCTTCCTGCAGCAGTCGCATGGTCTGGGCTTGCGACAGGGCTTCCTCGGGCGTGGCCTCGGAGGCGGCGTGCGCGGCCAGGCTGTCTTCGCCCACGAAGTCGTAGCGGCGTTCGGGGGCTCGCGAGAGATAGTTGCGCACCAGGTTCAGCGCGATGCCGTACAGCCACGTCGACAGCTGCGATTCGCCGCGGAAGGTCTGGTACGAGCGGGCGGCTTCGACGAATGCCTGTTGTGCGAGGTCTTCCGCTTCGGTGGTGTTGCCGATGTGCTTGATGATGAAGCGCTGCAGCCGTCCGCTGTGCTCGCGTATCAAGTCGCGCAGCAGGCGATCGTCTTGGGAGCTCCAGGACGAGCCGCCGCAGGGAGGCTGCGGTATCGCTTCCTGCGAAGCATCGGCGAGGTCCAGGGGGTCGGGCATGAAGTCGAGGCGGAAAGAATTAGGCAGAAAGCGGCTACAAAGTACTACATCACTTGTGTAATTCGCAATTACCGTCATCACGGAATGGGCATTTTGCGAAAAAGACGTCCGCTGCCGCAGGTCGTCCGGACTAACGGGGACGATACGGTGGGCCGGGGGAGACCAGCGTTAGTGCAGGGTTTGCGCCAGCACCGCGGACAGCCAGGCGCGCGCGGTGTCCAGCGAAACGGGGCTTTGCCCGGCGCTGGCGGCCTGGTCGAAACGTTGTTGCATGGCAACGTCTATGACCTGCCGCTTCTGCGCGTCCACGCTGGCAGGGTCGATGCCGGCCTGCGAGCAGGCGGACAGGAATACCGCCGATCCCGTGCTGGCCGAACACGCGAGGCGGGTGGCGAAGTCCACCCCGTCGAGTGCGTGGCGCGAGGTCTGCGCCATGTCCACGGCGAGTTCGATGGTGCGGGCCGAGAGCGGCTTGCCGGGGCTGGCGCTGAGGCCGAGTTCGCGCGAGACCGCGCTTGCGATGCCGTTTCCGTAAGTGCGCGCCAGCGCTTCGGAGAACATGGACACGGTGTCCACGTCGGGCGCCACCCATGCCACGCTGCGGCCGCCGGGCGTGGTGCCCGTGCCCAACACCTGCAGCTGTTCGCCCGCGACGCTGATATAGACGTCGCCGCCGGCCTGCGCCGCCTGGGTAAAGGCGTCGAGTTGCGGAGATCCGGGCGATGGACGGGAGACGGAATCGATTGTCATGCGGGCGGTTATGTCCGGCAGCCTTGTTGGGAGGCGGCGTCTGGTAAGACGCCGGTCCAAGTACGTAACAGCAAGGACGGATTGGTTCCCTGAATGTTTTTGAGCCGAACGATTTTTCGCATATTAGATCATCTGGGACCCCACGCGGCGCGCCCAAGGAGCAAGCAATCGTGAAGAACCCGGCGGGCCGCAAGCTTGGCCTGGAGATGGAAATGGTGGTCGTGCGCCGGGGCAGCGGACGCAGCCATCCGGTGCGGCATTACTTCGAAACCCTTGCGGCGATCAAGCAGGCGCGCGGCGAGGATGCCTCGGTGTACGCGCTGGGCGACCGGGCCGGTGGGGTCGCCGGCCCGGACGGCGACAGCGGCCTGGACAACGGACTCAACCTATTGGAGACCGCTTTTTCTCCGGTAAGAGGCGGTGAGGGCGGACTGGACCGACTGGCCGAGAAGGTGGCCCGCGAACTGGGCGACGTGCGCCGGGCGCTGGCAGATGAAGACGCCATGCTGCTCAACGCGTCCGAACATCCGGACTGCACACTGGATCCCGACTGGTACGCCGCCGTGCGCGCAGATCGTCCCATCTATCGGGAACTGGTCGGCCACCGCGGCTGGCTGCATCGGGCCGGCATCGACGCCAAGGCGCAGAACGGACCGTGCACCGCGGTGGAAATCGGACAGGCGGCCCGAGCCCTGAACGCCGTGCTGGCATTGGCCCCGGCCTGCATCGCGCTGTTCGCCAACAGTCCGCTGCAGGCCGGCCGCATCACCGGACTGAAAGAGAACCGGCTGACCCTGTGGGACCGCATGTTCCGCTACGCGCGCTTCGCCGGCGACCACATGCTGCAGCAATTGCCCGAGCGACCGTTCGACGACCTGGGGGATTATTTCCGCTGGATGTTCGGCGCCGCCACGGCGACGCGCGCCTTGCCGCTGGTGCCCAGCCAGGGGTATAAGTCCGCGGCGTCGGTGTATCTGGCCGGCGATCCGCCCCTGCGGCGGTTCCTGGAATCGACGCATTGGCCGGGCCGGCGCAGCGATACCGGTGAGACCATCGTGCTGCGTCCTCACAGCGGCTATTTCGAATACTCGCAGTTTGCGCATTTCCTGGATGCGCGCTGGCGCTATCGCCTGGCCACCCCCGTGCCCCTGGACGAGCTGCTGGCCGCGTGGAAGCGGCCCGGGGGCATCGAAGAGCTGCATGGGCGTCATGGCGCCGACGGCTACATCGAAGGGCGCGCCTGCGGCGCCGTGTTCGCCGATGAGCAGTTGGTGGGCGAAGCGGGTGCGCAGGTGGCGAGCACGGCCGCACTGGCCCCGTCTGCCGTGCAATGGGGCTTGATGCGCAACCTGGACCAGGCCGAGCGGCTGTGGCGCGAGTGGGGCTGGCTGCGTCTGCGCCGCATGCGGGCCGATGCCATCCGGCACGCCATGGACGACGACGAGGTGCACGCTTTGGCGCGCGACGTGCTGGACGTCGCACGGGCCGGTTTGCCGGAGGGCGAACGCCGCTGGCTGGGCTATGCCGACTACGTGCTGCGTACGCGGCGTACCGGAGCCGACCGCATGCTCGAACTATGGAACGCCGGAACGGGCGGGGCGGCCGAGCGACTGGCGCGCCTGTGCGCGCATCGCGAAGTGGTGGGTTGAGAACGCGTGCGCTGGCGGCATGCGGCGCACGCCCGCGCTTCTTACTGCCCGGTTCTCTTGTTCTCGTAGACCTCGTCCGCGGCCAGCAGAATGTCCACCGGGGGATCGAACCCGATGCTGCGCGCGGTGTCCAGATTCAGCGCGATCTTGGCCGGGTCGATCCAGATCTGGCTGAGCTGGCGCGGCTTGGCGCCGTTGAAGATGCGGGCGATGGTTTCGGCGTGGAACAGGCCCACGTACGAATAATCGGCCTGCGCCAGGCTCATCAGCAGCCCGTCGCGCACTTGCTCGGAACCCAGCATGGCGAAGCTCGGAACCTGCGCGATGCGCAGCACGTCGGCCACCTGGCCCACGGTGGCGGGCGTGATGCCGCGGTGCACCGTGACGTACATGGCGTCGACCTGGCTGCTGAGCTTGCGGTAGCAATCGACGGCGTTCTTCGTGGCTTCTTCCACCGGGATGCCGTTGGACGCCGCGTCGCACGACCTGACCTCGAAGCCGATTTCCTTGGCAACCTGTTCCACCGCGGGCACCGCGGCATAGGTGCGGCCCTCGGGGCTGTTCTCATAGACCAGGCCGAGCGTCTTGAACGGCACGATCTCGCGGAACAGCCGCACCTGGCGCTGGTAGCGTTCGGGCTGCACGCGCGCATGCAGGTTGTCCAGGCCGCTGTCTTCCACGCTCTTGACGATGCGCGCGCCGACAGCGTCGCTGGTCGATGCCACCACCGTGGGCACGGGTGCGCCCAGCATGGCCATGTCCTGGCCGGCCAGCGTGCCCATGGCGATGATCAGATCGACGTCGCGGCGCTCGGACAGGCGCTGCGTGATGGCCTGCCGCACGGCGGGGCGGCGCGCGGCGTCGAAGTTGCCGGGTTGCCACCACGCATCGTCGACGAACTGCAGCGTGTCGCTTTTGGCGTTCTTGGCCAGAAAGGTCCACATGTCGCGGCCGTTCAGGCCGTCTGGAATGGCGGGCACCGTCAGCCAGCCCAGCTGCTGCAGGCCCGCCACGATGACGCGCAGCGTGCGCGGATATTCGCTGTAGTCGCCGCTTTCGAAATAGCCCAGCCGCCACTTGCCGCCGCCCGGCTTGGCCATCGGCGTGGTGGGAAACACGGCGCTGGGTTCGGGCGTCGCGACCTGCGGCTGGGCAGGTTCGGTCTGCTGCGCCTGCGCAGCGGGGGCCAGCACGGCCAGCGAAACGAAAAGGGTGCGGAGCAGTTTGGTCATTCGCGTCGGACCACGATCAACGTGATGTCATCGGATTGTTCGGCGCCGGCCGCGAAGGCCTGGACGTCCTCGAGCAGGCGGCGGGCAATGTCGGTGGCGTTGCCGGGCGGGGCGGACAGCAGGCTCAGCATGCGGGGATCGCCATACTGGCCGCCCTGGCTATTGACGGCCTCGGTGACCCCGTCGGTATAGCCTACCAGCACCTCGCCAGGCCCCACGTGGGCGTACAGCGGCTGATAGACCATGTCCTCCTGCACGCCGCAGGCCGGGCCGCTGCGGCCCTCGAGCATGCGCAGCGTGCCGTCGGCGCCGATCACGATGGGCTTGAGATGGCCGGCATTGGCCCAGGACAGTTCGCCAGTGTCCAGGTCGAGCACGCCCAGCAGCAGCGTGACGAACATCATGTTCGGATTGTTCTCGGCGAGGCGGTTGTTGATCTTCTGCATGATCTGCGCCGGGTCCGTCTCGTCCTCGGCCGTGGCGCGGATGAGCGTGCGCGTGACCGCCATGAACAGCGCGGCGGGCACGCCCTTGTCGGACACGTCGCCGATGGCCAGGCACAGCCTGCCGTCGGGCATCATGAAGTAGTCGTACAGGTCGCCGCCCACCTGCTTGGCGGGCAGCATGGTGGCGTGCAGGTCGACGTGCTGGCGCACGTCGCTGCCCAGTGGCACCGGCAGCAGCCCCAGCTGGATGGCGCGCGCGATGTTCAGTTCGCTTTCGAAGCGCTCGCGCGAGGACGTTTCGTGCATCAGGCGCTGCACGTTCTCGCCCAGCTTGCGCTGCATGAACAGGAACGACGCCGCCAGCCGGCCCACCTCGTCGTGGTGGTGCTGCGGCAGCGTGGCGATGTGCGAGGGCACGGATACGTCGGTGGTGAGGTCTTGTTCGGGCAGCTGGCGCGCGTATTGCGTCAGCGTATCCAGCGGCCGCGCGATGCGCGTGGCCAGCAGCCAGGCGAACACCAGCGCCAGCAGCAGCGTGATGGCGAAGATGACGGCCAGGCGGTTCAGCAGCTGTGTGGCCGGCGCGGTGAAATCGCTTTCGGGCACGGCGGCCACCACCGTCCAGCCCAGCGGCTTGTTGCGCACGGCCTGTATCTGCCAGGGCGCCTTGCCATCGGTGACGCGCAGCGCCTGCGGCCCGCTCCTGCCTGCCTGCGCCAGCAGCTGGCGCAGCGACTGGCCGGAGGGCCGCTCGATGGCGTCCAGCAGACCCATCTTCTGCGCGGGCGGCGGCACCACCATGCGCCCGTTGTCGTCCATGATGAAGACGAAGCCCGAGTGCGCCAGCGTCAGCTGCGACAGCGTGCTGCGCATGGCCGATTCCATCTGCGCGCGGCGCCCCTGCACCTGCTCGATGATGTCCTGCGCGCTGTCGGTGACGACGAACACCCAGTCCCATTGCCGGAAATAGCCGAAGTAGGCATAGCGCGTTTCGGGCTCGCCCTCGATGCCCGGCAGCGGCCAGCGGTAGATGGCGAAACCGTAGCCCAGCCGCCGGGTTTCTTCGTACAGGGCCTCTGCCAGCGGACGGCCCTTGATGTCGCGCGCGGGCCCCAGGTCGAGGTCGGTCATGGCGTTGTTGCCGGTGGCCAGGACCGAATAGCTGGCGTCATAGACGAAGGCGTAGCGCCGGTCGTCGAGCTTGAGGCGGTTGATCCACGCCCGCGCCATGCCTTTGGCCGCGCCCTGCGTCATCACGCCGCGCTCGGCCATGTCGGCATAGCCGGCCAGTACCGTCGAGATGGTGGCGCCCGCCTGAACCAGCTGCCGGCGCCCGGTGCGCACGCTGCTGATCTTGTCGTCCAGCAGCGCGCTCCAGCGCGCCTCGGTGTCGCGCATCACCAGGTTCAGCACGTTGTCGACCGCGTGCCGCTCGCCGGCTTCGACGGTGCGCGTGACATCGCGCTGCGTGAGCAGCATGACGAAGGCTGCCAGCACCAGCAGGATCGCGACGACAAGCAGGAAGATCTTGCCGCGTAAGGAGCGCATCAACATGGTGGGAGTGGGGAAGTGTTGCGGGGTTACTTCAGTGTTGCGGATTCGGTGTTGCAGATTCGGTGCTACGGATTTGCTTCGGTGTTGCGCGGATGCCGCCGCGCGGGCCGCAACGACGATGCAAAGTGGAAGCAAAATACATCAATTGTAAAATGTCGGCTACGCTTTCGTGTGAATTCTTGCGGTCTATAACCAACATGCGTAACGAACCCATGCAGATGGTGCTGGAAGGCCTGCGGCGCCGTCCTGTACTGGAAGTCACACTGGCGTGCCTCGCGGTGCTGCTGCTGGCCCAGGCCCTCATCGGGGCGCTCAGTCTCTCCGCGTTGAATCGACTCGTGGCGGATACCACCGCCGATCGCGTCGAAGTGGCCACCCGTCAGGTGGCGGGCGGCATACAGAACGGCCTGCGGCTGGGCAAGCCGCTGGGTCAGTTCTTCGGCCTCAGCAATCAGTTGCGCGAAGGCGTCGGCGCCGCGCGCGACGTGCATGGCGCGGTGGTCGTCGTGGCGGATGGCCGGCCGGTGGCGGCCCAGGGCCGCCCCGTCGCCGCGCTGGATGCGCTTGCGCGCGCGTTGCGTGCGCCGGCGGGCGCGCCCCTGCCGGAAGGTGTCGCACGGCGCGGCAGCGGCACCCTTGTCTCCAATGCCGAAGGCATGGTCACCGTGGCGGTGCCGCTCATCGATGGCACCGGCCAGCTCGCGGGCGCGGTCATGCTGTCCGTGGCGCCCGACGTGGCGGCCACCCGGCAATTGCTGCTGGACAACATCAAGGTGCTGCTGCTGGTCACGGCGGTCGTGGGGCTGGGCCTTGCCGCGGCCTTCAAATACGCCATCCCGCTGACCACGCTGGCCACGGGCGGGCGTGCGCGGTTCCTGGTGCCTCTGGCCGCGCTGCTGGTGGCGCAGGGCGTGTATGCCGGCTACACCATCTCCACCTTCCGCAGCGCTTCGCTGGACGTGGCGCGCGGCAACATCACCGCGCTTGCCGAAGGCCTGCAGCGCGACCTCAACCGCGTCATCGGCTACGGCATTCCCCTGGACCGCATGCGCGGCATCGAAAAGCAGTTCGCGCGTCTGGCCGGCACTTTCCCGGCCATCAGCACCATCGATCTTGTGCAGGACGGCCGCGTGCTGAACCGCGCCGACGCCAACGGCGCGCTGCCCGCCAAGGGCCTGCCGCGCGCCGCCGAAGTCGCCGACGACCTGACGCTGGTGCTGCCGCTGTCGGGGCAGTTCGGGGCCTCCACCATCCGGGGCAGTCTCGTCCTGCACCTCTCCGAGGACGTGATCGCCGCCGGCGTGCGCGGCCGGGTGATCGACGCCGCCACCGTGGTGCTGGTGGCGCTGGTGGCCGCTGTCGAGATGCTGCTGCTGCTGTCGCTGCTGATGAACCGCGCGTTCTCGGCGCGCGGCTTCAATCCCGAAGGCAAGCACGTCGGCCCGGACGACGTGTCCGAGATCGGGCGCATCGCGCGCCCCGTGATGTTCGGCTTCCTGTTCGCGTGGGCGCTGCCGCTGGGCTTCCTGCCGCTGTATGCGCGCAGCCTGTCCACCGGCGGTCTCGACCTGCCGGCCAACCTCATGATGGCGCTGCCCATTTCCGTAGAGATGGGCTGCGGCCTGCTGACCGCGCTGCTGGCCGGCGGCCTCACCGATCGCAGGGGCTGGCACGTGCCGGTGCTGGGGGGCCTGGGTGTGTCGTTCCTGGGCCTGGTGGCCTGCGCCGCCGCACCCAGCCTGCCGTGGTTTTCCGCCGCGCGCGGCCTGGTCGGGCTGGGCTATGGCCTGACCTGGATGGGCCTGCAGGGCTTCGTGGTCACCAGCAGTCCCGCGCAGTACCGCGGCCGCAACATGACGGGCGTCATCGCCGGCCTGTTCGCGGGCCACCTGTCGGGCGCCGCGGTGGGCGCCATGCTGATGGAGCAGCTCGGTTTCCGGGCGGTGTTCGTGGTGGGCGCGGTGATGCTGGTGATGCCGCTGCTGGGCGTGCTGGTGCTGATGCGGCCTTACATGGAACGCGCGGCGGCCAGGGCTCGCGCATCGGTGCCGCGCGCGCGTGCGCGGCTGTCCGAAACGCTCAGCCTGCTGTGCACGCGCGACTTCGGTCTGCTGTTGCTCGGCAGCGTGATCCCGTTCTCGATCGCCCAGGTCGGCCTGCTGTCCTTCGCGCTGCCCCTGTATCTCGAGGCCGAGGGCGTGGCCGCGTCCAGCATCGGCCGCGTGCTGATGATCTACGGCGTGTGCGTCATCTACCTGGGGCCGCTGATGGGCCGCATGGTCGATCGTTCCAACAGCGCCAAGAAGTACTGGATCGTGATCGGCGGCGTGGTCGGCAGCGCCGGCATGCTGGGCCTGTACTTCAACAGCGGGTTGCTGGCCGCTTCGTGCGCCGTGCTGATGCTGGCGCTGGCCAGTTGCTTCTCGGGCGCGTCGCAGTCGCCGTACATGCTGGCCCTGCCCGACGTGCAGCGCTATGGCGCGGCCGGCGCCACCAGCGTGCTGCGCGCCGCGGACAAGCTGGGCCAGATGGCGGGTCCGCTGGTGGTGGGAGCCATGTTCGGCGCGGCCGGCATGGGCGCCGGCCTGGCCATCACCGGCGTGATCTATCTGCTGGCGACCTTGCTGTTCCTGGCCTTTGCGCCGGCGCGTGCGCGCCAGCAGACGGCCGGCGCCGCCACGACGGCCTGAGCGGCGTCGCGACCACGTGCCGCGCCGCATGGCGCGGCATGAGCCCTCAGGAAGAACGCGCGGCTCAGTCGCGGGCCGTAAACGGCACGCGCGCCGTCAGGCCGGTAAGCAGTTCCGCCGCGATGGTGCCCGCCGACGCTGCCACGGTCTCCACGGGCAGGTCCGGCGTGCCCCACAGCACCACCGGCATGCCGGGGGCCGCATGGTCGATGCCGTCCAGGTCGATGATCATCACGTCCATGGTGACGCGGCCCAGCAGCCGCGTGCGTCGTCCGCCTGCCAGCACCGGCGTGCCCGTGCCCGCATGTCGCGGGTAGCCATCGCCGTAGCCGCAGCTGACCAAACCTACACGCATGTCCCGCGATGCCACGAAGGCCGCGCGGTAGCCGATGCTGGCGCCGGCCGGCAGGGTCTGCACCGCGAACAGGCGCGCGGTAAGCGTCATCGCGGGACGCAGGCCCAGGGCGGGTCCGTCTATGCCCGCCAGCGGACTGACGCCATACAGCGCGATGCCCGGACGGACCCAGTCGGTGGCGCATACATGACCGGGATGGCGCAGCAGCGCCGCCGAATTGCAGGTGGACACCAGCCCCGGCAGGCCGGCGATCACCTGCCGGAAACGCGCGTCCGCTTCGGCCACGCCGTCTTCGTCCTCGGCACGCGCGTAATGGCTGAGATGGCCGATGGCGCCGATGCGGTGCTGGGCCGCCAGCGCGGTGCAGCGGGCATAGGCGCGCGCATAGGCCTCGTCGCTGAAACCGGCAAGGCGGATATCGCCGTCATAGCGCAGCCACACGGCCGGCGCATCGGGGCGGGGTGGGCAGCTTGCCAGCCAATCGAGCTGTGCTTCGTGCGAGATGACCAGGTGCAGATCGGCCAGGTCGAGCTGTGCAATGTCTTCTTCGGCCAGCAGGCCGCCGTACACCAGGATGGGGCCTTGCCATCCTGCGGCGCGGCAGGCGTGCGCTTCGGGCAGTTGCTGTACCGCGATGCCGTCCGCTTGGCCGAGGCCGGGCATGGCCAGCGACAGGCCGTGCCCATAGGCATCGGCCTTGGCCGTGGCCCAGATGCGGGGCGCGGGCGAAGCGGCGCCGGCGTGGGCGCGTATGACTGCCAGGTTATGGGCGATGGCGTCGGCGTCGACGCTGGCCTGTATGCGCGTGCCGGCCACGAAGGACGGGAGCCAGCGTGCGTTCATCGCCACACCGGGCTGGCCGGGCGACGACCGGCGTTGGGGCCGGGGCTGGGACGCATGCGGGCTCCGGAATTCGGATGAAGGGGCGCCATCATACCGTTCTCGTGTCCTTTGGTTGCAAAGTTCGCGTAACTTGCACCTAAGTGACACCCGCGCGGAAAAAGTTCCGCCGCGGAGAGATCAGGTCTGCATGATCATGGTGAGGCGGTTCCAGTCGCCGTCGCGCTGGTAGGCCAGTTCGTGCAGGTAATGACGCATCAACCGGGTGCCGTGGCCGCCGATCGCGGCGTCGTCCAGGGTAAGGGCCAGGTCCGGCACGGCGGCCTGGGTGGGATCGTAGGCCATTCCATTGTCGGCCACGTCCAGCAGGATGCGTTCCCCATCGCGCCTGCAGGCCAGCCTGACCGAGGGGGCGGAGCCGTCGACCTGCCGCGCCTGGAACGCGTACGAGACGATGTTGGTGAGTGCTTCGTCCAGGCTGAGCGTAAGCCCGAATACCGTCTTGGCTGGCCAACCTTCGCGTTCTGCAATGCCTTCCAGCCACTGGGTGGCCAGCGTTACCGCCTGGGCGTCCGGAGTCAGTTCTAGCGTATCGGGCTGAGGGGGCATAAGTGCCTTGGTGTCAGTGTTCGCAGTGCAGGTAACAAGTATGCACGAATGCAGCCTTGCGCCTATACAGTTTTTCATCGTAAAGCCATTGCCACCGTGCCTCGCGTATCATCTTGCCAAAGCGCGGGCCGCGACGCCCGCCACTAGCCACGAACTCCAACCTTGGGAAAACACCCATGAATCTCGCGACCGACAAAATCGGAGAGGTGCTTCTGGTCATGCCGGAAGGTCAGATCAACAGCGCCAATGCCGCCGGTATCGAAGCCGACCTGATGGCGCAGATCGACAAGGGCGCGCAAAAAGTCGTGCTGGACCTGGGCCGGCTCGACTACATCTCCAGCGCCGGCCTGCGCGTGGTGCTGGTGCTTGCCAAGAAACTGAAGCAGTTGTCCGGTTCCCTGGTGCTGTGCAACATCCAGCCCCAGGTGCGCGAAGTGTTCGACATCAGCGGCTTCCTGGCCATTCTTACGGTCACCGACACGCGCGAACAGGCGTTGCAAAAGCTGGCCTGATCAGTAGCGCGTTGGCCCCGACAAGTTCCATGTAAAAGCCTCGCCAGAGTTCTGGTCGAGGCTTTTATTTTGGGCGATCCACGGTCGAACCCGGTTATTGCCCCATTCGTCGCCATTGATAACAGGCACGCGACGCCGGGGCGGAAAATACCTGTAATTTGTGTGTCGAAGCAAATGATGTAACGCTCCCCTGGGGGAAGGGTGTTACGGCTTCAACGTTGCGAAGCATTTTCGTCACACCTGCTTTCTAGCATCGTCGCGGTACGTCGGCAGCCCATGCCGACGTTTTCTGGAAAGCAGATCCCCGCAATGGACATATCCTCAGCGGCATCGGCCGCCAATCACACCGTGCGCGTGCGGATTGCCGGCGCGCCTCCAGGCATACTCTTTCGCGCGATGCAGGGACATGAGCAGCTCTCGCAGCTGTTCGAGTTCCAGGTCGACGTGCTCTATGACGGCATGGGCCTGGACCTGCGCAGCTTGCTGGGCAAATCGCTGACGCTCGAGATCGACACCGACGAGCTCGGCGGCACCCGCTATCTGAACGGCCAGATCACACGCTTCATGCTGGCCGGCAAGGAAACGTCGACACAGCGCTATTACCTTTACCGCGCCACCGTGCGGCCATGGCTGTGGTCCGCGTCGCGGCGCGAAGACTTCCGCATCTTCCAGGAGAAGAGCGTTCCCGACATCGTCGAGGAAGTGCTCAAGCCTTACGGACACGCCATCGCGCGCAAACTGTCCGATTCATATCGGCCGTGGACGTATTGCGTGCAGTACGGCGAAAGCGACTTCGACTTCGTCAGTCGGCTGCTGGAGCACGAGGGCATCTATTACTGGTTCAAGCACTCGCAGGGCCGCCACGATCTGGTGCTGGCCGACGACATGTCGGCGCACGAGGCCTCGCCCGGCTGCGAATCGTTGCCGTACTACGCCAGCGACCGCCAGAGCGTGCCCGACGAGTCGTACGTGACCGACCTGCGCGTGGGCGAGGAAGTGCGCTCGGGCGAGTACGTCACCGACGACTACAACTTCGAGAATCCGAAGGCCGCGCTGGTTTCGACCCAGCGCAATCCCGCCGGTCATGACGAGGCCGCGCATCAGGTGTACCAATGGCCCGGCGACTATACCGACCCTGACCAGGGCCAGGTGTATGCGCGTGTGCGCATGGAAGAGTTGCACCAGCAGCGCGAGCAGGCCGAACTGCGCAGCAACGTGCGCGGCCTGGCCACGGCTTCGACGTTCACGCTGCGCAATTGCCCGCGCGATGCCGAGAACCGCAAGTACATGGTGGTCGGCACGCGCTATGCGCTGCGCGAGGGCGGTTATTACTCGCAGTCTGGAGGCGGGTTCCTGCCGACGAGCGTGGCGGCGCTCGGCGACGCCGCGACGCAGAACGCCGACCAGGGCACCGTCTGCGACTTCGACCTGATCATCCAGCCTGCCACGCTGCCCTATCGCCCGCCACGCGTGACGCGCAAACCGCGCACGCTGGGCCCTCAGACCGCCGTGGTCACCGGCCCGGCCGGCGAAGAGATCTGGACAGACCGATACGGCCGCGTCAAGGTGCACTTCCACTGGGACCGCACGGGCCCGCGCGACGAGAACAGCTCTTGCTGGATCCGCGTGTCCAATCCCTGGGCCAGCTCGGGCTTCGGCGGCATCCAGGTGCCCCGCATCGGCGACGAGGTGGTGGTGGATTTCCTCAACGGCGATCCCGACTTTCCCTTGATCACCGGCCGTGTCTACAACGCGTCAAACATGCCGCCATGGGAACTGCCGGGCAACGCCACGCAGATGGGCCTGATGTCGCGTTCCACGCCGCAAGGCGATCCGAACAACGCCAACGCCATCCGCTTCGAAGACAAGATGGGCGCGGAGCAGTTGTGGATCCACGCCGAGCGCAACCAGGATATCGAGGTCGAGAAGGACGAAACCCACTGGGTGGGGCAGGACCGCAAGAAGACCATCGATCGCGACGAGACCGTCAACGTCAAGCGCGACCGCACCGAGACGGTGGATCGCGACGAGACCATCACCGTGCACGGCCAGCGCACCGAGACGGTGGACAAGGACGAGACCATCACCATTCACCAGAATCGCAAGGAACGGGTCGACCTGAACGAGAACGTGTCGATCGGCGTGGACCGTAGCGAAGACGTGGGCAACAACGAGACGATCTCGATCGGCCAGAACCGTAGCGTGACGATTGGCGGCAACAAATTCGAGACCGTGGCGCTGGCCAAGGCGGAGACCATCGGCCTGGCCAAGGCGCTGACCACGGGCCTGGCCTATCAGGTCACCGTGGGTGCGGCCATGAACACGACGGTGGCATTGAGCCAGTCCCAGCAGATCGGCATGTCCAAGCATACGGACGTGGGCAAGAAGTACACCATTCGTGCCGGCGACGAACTGGAGATCGTGGTGGGCAAGGCCAGCCTGCTGATGAAATCGGACGGGACTGTGCTGATCAACGGTTCCAATTTCAATTTCACAGCCAGCGGCCCTGTCCAGCTCAATGGCAAGAACGTCGATATCAACTGACGGATGACGATGATGCCGCGACCATCGTTCCACCATGTTGGCGTGCATCTTGGCGGCCGCCTCCGGCAGCAGGATTGATCATGGAATTTTGCAACCTCACGCCGTTCGACACGCTGTGTTATGGCGCACTCGATCCCAATGACGATGAGCATCAGGTCATCGCCATGAAAGTCGGCTATCGGCTTGCACGCCAGGCTGGCGGTTCGTGGCAGGCGCAGGTCATCGACGACGATCCGGTGCCGTTGTGTGTGGGGGATGAGTTCTGGGCGGAGCCCGGCGAGTCCAGCGTGCGGCAGGAGAGCGACCTGGCGCCGTTCAAGCCAAAGTGCGATGTCCTGGTCATTGGCCAGGCTTATGCACCCGGTGGGCGTGCTGCCGCGCAGTGGGAGACAAGACTGAGGGTTTCTGTCCTTCAGGCGCGGCCGCCCGCGAGCGTCTACTACGAGCCGAAAGCGCAATGGCAGCCTGGTCGGCAGCGGTACGTGAACCGGCCGGAGGCGATGCGCACCACAGCGAAGGCGCTGCAGGACAAAGAAGAAAAAGTGCTGTTGGACAAGCGTTTGTGGATACTTGCGCCGCATGCGTTTCGCCGCCACCTGTTGGCGCCGGGTTGGAAACGTACGCCTGCGCAGCCCATCACTGAATTGCCCCTGCGATGGGAGCATGCGTTTGGTGGAACGAGCATCGTACGTGACGCAGCGGATCCCGACGCCGGGCCGCTGCTCAACGAAGTGTGTTTCAGCAATCCGCTGGGTTGTGGTTGGATGGAGAAGCGCGACCCGCGTGCCTCGCGCAATGCGCGGCAGCAGGATGGGTGCGAGATCGCGGCGCCCCAGATCGTGCCGCCCGGCGAGCCGTTGCCTGCGCCCATCGTTGCCGCACATCCCGAAGGGCCTTGCGATGCCATGCGGATGGCCGAGCTGGCCCAGGCTTACGGCGCAATGCCTGCCGGCTATGGGCCGTTGGGCCGCGCCTGGGCGCCACGCCTGGCCCAGGCCGGCACATACGACGATGCCTGGCTGCAATCGCGCCATCCGGGGTTGCCGCGCGATATCGACTTCCATTATTGGAATGGCGCCCCGGCCGACCAGCAAGTGCCTTATCTGCCGCCCGATTTCTGCCTGGAAGCCTGGAACTTGACGCCACACGCCACGACGGGCGGCTATGTGCGCGTGGTCATGCCTGGCCATCGGCCGTTCTTGCTGATGCGGATGGCAAGCGGCGTGATGCTGCCTCTGCCCATGATCACGGATACCGCCATTCTGGATACCGAAGCCATGACCTTGACACTGACGCACCGTGCCTGGCTCCCGGCAGGCACGCCTGCCATTCGCGCGCTGGAGGCGCGTTTCGAAGTCGATCCGGCAGCGCCGCTGCTCAAGCGCGCGCCGTCCAGACCCTCGGCCTTGCAGGAGGCATGACATGGCCCAGGACTACATGGCCCGCAAGCAGACGAAATGGAAAGTGGTGAGTATTGCTCCCGACGTCTGCAAGACGCCGATGGGCAGTTCGATACCGCCGGTGCCTTACCCGGTGACGGCACAGCTGGTGTCGGCACAGGGCGTGACCAGGACGGTGCGCACGAACGGCCATCCGCTCGTGGTGTACGACATGAGCCTTACGCCCACCACGATCGGCGATGCGGCCGGCCGTGCCTACGGCATCCAGAGCGGCACTGTGGAGGGCAGGTGCTATCCGATCGAACATAGCGGCACGGTCCGTGCGGAAGGCAAGCTGCTGGTGCGCCACGGCGACATGTTCTGGATGAACGGAAAGTGAGGGGGCACCGATCGGCGCTGCAGTGTCGCAAGCGCGCAGCATCCAGGAACAAGGTGGCCTATGGCGCTCGAGGTTGATATTGGCGGCTCCATGGCCGCACGTGTTGCGCCCAATGGCAACAACCTGACGCTGTTTCAGAGAGCCGACGGAGTCAGGCTGAACGTCTGGTCGCCGGACAACCAGACCGAACTCGCCAGCGGCATGCTCAGTTATGACGAGTACGCCAAGCTGCGCAAGGACAACCCCGAACTGAACCTGCCAGACTGGCAGCCCCCCAAGGTCAGGCAGCCGGGCACGAATGCCAATGGCAATACTGTGGGCCGGGTTGTCGGCCAGGCCGGCGGCAGCGGCAAGCCGGCGGCGCAATCCAACCCGCCGGTCGAGCCGGAGTCCGACAATGAAGGGGTCACCGGCGAGAAGGTGCTGGATGGCTTGCAGCTCGGGCTGGATGCGGTGGGCCTCATTCCAGGCGTGGGCGAGTTTGCAGACTTGGCCAATGCCGGCGTCAGCGCGCTGCGAGGCGATTTTGTCGGTGCCGGCCTGTCCCTGGCCGCTGCAATTCCTTTTGTCGGCTGGGGCGCGACGACCGCCAAGGTGGGGCGCAAGGGCCTGCATGCCGTCGAGACTACGGCTGAGGCCGCTGCAAAAAAGGGCGCCAAGGAAACGCCTCCTCCCAAGGAACGCCCAAAGAAGGACGAAGACGACGGTGGCAAAAGCCAGGGCAAGAAGAAGCCCGATTGCGGCCGGATCGGCGTTTACAAGAACAAGAAGGACTTCGACAATACCGACACCAATTGGGATCACGTGCCGTCGGGGCGCGCGCTGGAACAGGCTGCCGAGAACAAGCTCAAAGCCATGCCTGGGCAAGGCAACAAGTCCATGTGGAGTTCCTTGACGGCGGCGCAGCGCAAGAAGGTGTTGAATGCTGCGCGCAACGAGGCCTATACCATCAATATTCCGGCAGACGTGCACAAGAACAGCAGCCTTACCTGGGGCAGCCGCAACAAGCCACGCTACGGTCCCGACGCTGGCAACCTGCGCGAGGCCATGATGCGCGACATGGACGCCCTCGAGGAAGCGATGAAAAACTCGGACCATCCTTGCCGCAAGCAATATTCTGCCGCGCGGCGCGCGATGCAGCGGATCGACCCGGACAAGCATTTGCAAGACATCATCAACATCACGATTAGAGGTTTCTGACCATGCCGATCGACATCGAAAAGGCTGTTTCTTTCATTGGATTGCCTTGCAGCGCTCCGGATCTTGACGACTTCCTGCAGCAGTCGGGCCAGAAGAAGCGCCTCACGAGCAAGGACCGTCCTCTGGCCACCGTCGGGCTGGACAGCGAAGCGGTACAGATGCAGTTCACCGATTCCTACGAAGAAACCCATGGCCCGGCGCGCGGCGAGGGCTTTCTGTTCCTGGAAGACGTGACCGTGCAGAATGGAAAGTACGAAGAGGACGTCGGCGCTTTTACGGGAACGCTGCCCTACGGCTTGCGCCTGGATATGAAAGAAGCCGATATCGTCCGGGCCATGGGCCAGCCCTCCAGCCAAGGTGAGTTCCTGGGCGCGCATTTCCTTAACTACGATGCTGTGCTGCCCGGTATAGACCTGATTTTCCGCCTGGACAAAAAGACGCGTGAGATCACTTTCATCCGCTTTTCCGCGATGGAGCTTCGGTGAGCGACTCCGCATGCCTCATCGATGCGCAGTTGGTGATGTCGGCGTTGGGACGCGGCATAGAAGACCCAGATCTGCTTCGGCGCTTCGCCCAGGCGTCCTTGTTCAACTGGCCGGACCCGGATGACGATAGGCTCGGCGCCACAGTCGAAGAATACTGGCGATACGGCTTCACCCTGGAATTCGACGATACGCAGGCGCAGGAGCGCCTGCTCGGTGTGTCGGGAATCCAAGGGCCGCTCGCCGTATCGGCCGTGCTGTTCTATTCGGCGGGTGTAGGCGGGCATGCCGGATGGAAGCAGCCCTTGCCTTACGGGCTGTCGTTCGGCATGGGGGCTGCCGATCTGGAAAGAAAGCTGGGGCGCCCTCGCGCCACGCGGGCGCCCTATGGGCCCAGGGTCGATCAATTCCTGGTCGATGCGTACGTGCTTGATGTGTGCCATTCGCCTGACAACGAGAGCGGTATCGATTTTTTCTCGTTTCGGCTAAAGAACATCTATGAAAAGGAAGAGGCCCCCGTCAGCGAGCTCGACTGGGAGCCCTTGGCGCAAGCGATAGGCAGGCCCGTTGCCGACCCGATGGTATTGCAGCTTGCTTCGGCCTTTGCCGCAGCCCCCGTGACCCCGCTCGACCTGTCCGGCCACGAAAACACGCAGTTCCATCTGCAATCCGGACTGTCATTCTATGCCCTACCAGCGGCCGAACTGGGGGGCGTAGGCAACCAGAAATGCTTTGCGGGCTTCAAGATGGCCCGCGCAGGCGTATATGGGTCAAAGGGCTATTCAGGAAAACTGCCGTTTGGCCTTGTCTTCGCCGACGGCCCGGACGCCATCCGAGCCAAACTGCCCGTTACGGCGCAACAGGCTGGCTTCGAGGCGAACGGACGCTTTACCTGCAGGGCCGACAACTATTTCTTCCATGTGCATTACAGCTTGATATTCTGGCAGATCATCAGTGTTTCGGTATTTCATGTGCGTATGGAACCTGAGCTTGGCTGACGCTGCGGGATCGCCGTGGCGGGTTTTCATATGTGCGACAGGATCTATGGTGAACTGGACGCTGGCAAGACGTTTCCCTTGGCCAGATGATCGCGTTAAAGCATGGTATGTAATGGACAAAGAGTCCCTTAAAGAACTGATGCGAGAGAAGGCCGGCTCGTATGGATCGTTTATCGAGAGTGTGGCCGAGCATGCGAAATCCCAGCGTTGGGGAGCCGGAGTCGTCCCGCCGTATTCTCTTTTGCCCTACCGGCTGGAGTTGCTGGGGCATCTACGGCGTCAGCAAGGGCGATGTCGTCGCCACGCGCCACGACGACGGCGAACTGCGTGCGGTGGCGGTCGTGCAGCGTGGCGGCCATAGTACGTTGCGCGTATTCGCCGAAGCCTCGGATTTCCGCCAGTCCATTCTCCAGCGCCTGTCCGAGCTTGGCGCGTCGTGCGGCATCACCAAGGGGCTGTCGTTGTTCACAGCCGATATCCCCCCGGAGGTCGATTTCGCAGCCATCGATGCCTATCTCGACTCGATCTCGGACGGCGAAGACATCGCATACGAAGACGCGTGCCTGCAGCACAACGGGGTAGGCGACGACCGCCGCCGCGAATGCGAGGCCATGGCCACTGTGCCGTTGCGACTGCACTGAACGGATATTTTCAGGACGATGTTGAGATTTCGCAGAGCGGTGAATGTGGCGACAGATCTAGACGAGCTTATCGAGAGAAACACGGCCGCGGGCGCGGAGGTCCTCGCCCGCCGCGGCGCAGTGTCGCCGCGCCGGTCCGTGCCTGATTGCCTCAGTCTTTGCCGGCGCCTTCCCGCTGCTGCGTCCAGGCGGCGATCTCCGACTTCGTCGCCCACCACACGCCCTCATGCTGGCGCGCATATTCCAGGCAGCGCCGCAGCGTGGGTATCAAGGTCGGCCGGCCCGCCATGTGGGCGTGCAGCGTGATCTCCGTCCACTTGCGCCGTCCCGCCCTGCCCTCGCGGTACAGCTCGTCGAACGTGTCCCTGAAGCCGTCCCAGATGATGCCGGGCGGATTGCGGCCCCACACCCACATCCACAAGTCGTTATGCGGCAAGTTGGTGCGCGGCATGATGACGATGGGGCCATGCGCGGTGGGGCGGATGAAGGGCAGGTCGTCGCTGGCGTCGTCGGCATTCCACAGATAGCCTTCCTGCTTCAGAAAGCCCAGGGTATTGGCCGAGGCTGCGCTGCCGGGGCTGGTCCAGCCCAGCGGCGGCTTGCCGGCCACCTCCGTCAGCACGCGCGTGCAGCGGCGTATCTCTTCCAGTTCGGCAACCGGGTCGTCGTCGCGCATCAGCACGTCGTTGGCCCAGGCATGGCCGGCGATCTCGTGGCCCGCGTCGACCAGCGCGCGGATCACGTGCGGATGGCGCTCGGCGGCCAGGCCGTTGGTCGACACGTTGCTCTTGATGCCGAACTCGTCCAGCAGGTCCATCAGGCGCCAGATGCCGGCCTTCGCGCCGTACTCGGCATAGCTGAGCGAAAAGTGGTCAGTCTTGTTGGCCGTCTTTTCCAGCGTGATCTGGCTGTGGTTGACGAAAGACTCGAAGGCCAGCGTGACGGAGACCGCGACGTGCTGGCCGCCGGGCCATTGCCACTCACGGGGGTAACGAGGAGAAGTCGTGTTCATGGAGGATCCTGTGCCGGTGTTCGATGGCGTATTGGCGCGGCAACGCAGGCGCCATCCTTCAATGGCGCATCGGGCGCCGCTTCATTCGGGTTCGATGCCTGCCTGCTTGACCAGCCCGGAGTACAGATCCATGCGCCGCGCCACCTGCTTGTCCAGCTCGGCGGGCGGTCCGCCGGCGATGTCCAGCGCCAGCGTGGCGAAGCGGTCGCGGATCTCCGGTTCTTTCAGCACCGCGTTGAAGGCCTCGTTCAGCTTGGCGATGACGGGGGCGGGCGTGCCGGCCGGTGCATAGACCGCGGCCTGGATGCCGCCATCGAAGTCGTAACCGGAGTATCCCGACTCGGCCACGGTAGGCAGGTCGGGCAATTGCGGAATGCGCTTGGGACTGGTCACCGCCAGGCCGCGCAGCTTGCCGCCCTGGATCAGTTCGGCCGCCTGCGGAGGGCCAAGGAAGGCTGCCTGGATCTCGCCCGAGTACAGCCCCGCGATGATGGCGCCGGCGCCCTTGTACGGCACGTGCAGCATGCGCGATCCGGTGGCCCGGTTGAAGTATTCGCCGGCCAGGTGCAGCAGGTTGCCATTGCCGGCCGACCCGTACGCGATCGAACTGCCCGGCTTGTTGCTCAGGTCGACCAGCTCTTTCACCGACTCGGCCTGCACCTGGTTGCCCACCACCAGCACCAGGCCCGGCGAGTTGCCCACGTAGATCACCGATGCGAAGTCGCGCACCGTGTCGTAGGGCAGCTTCTTGTACAGGCTGGGATTGATCGTGTGGGACGTGGGCGCCAGCAGCAGCATGTAGCCGTCCGGCGGCGCGCTGGCCACGGCCCCGCTGCCGATGATGCCGTTCGCGCCGGCGCGATTCTCCACCACGATGCTCTGCCCCAGGCGCTGGCCCGCATGCTGGGCGAGCACACGCGCCACCATGTCGGTGGGCCCGCCGGGGCTGAAGGGCATGACCAGCCGTATCGGCCGGTCGGGAAACTCCGCCGCTGCGCCCGGCGAGGCGAACAGCAGGGCGGACAGGGCCAGGCAGGCTCCGAGTAATCGCTTCATGGTTTTCCCCTTGTGTGCGGCGATTGCCGCCGGTCAAGCGATCGCGTCCGAGAACGCGGAAACAGTGGCATGGAAGGCGTCGGGTTCCTCGCGGAAGGGCAGGGCGCCGCTGCGGTTGATCAGGTGAAAGCTTGCGATGGGCTGGCGCTGCGCCAGGATGCGGTAGAGCCAGAGTCCCTGGTCGACCGTGCCCAGGGGATCGTGCGTGCCCCATACGACCTGCACCGGCACGGGCACGCCGGGGCCTCGGCACAGTTCGAACAGGCGCGCCTTGGCGCGCGCCACCGACCAGTTCCAGGTGTGCAGCGTGTCCGCGTCGGCCATCCGCGCGACGGCGGCCTGGTGCGGGGCTTGCCGCGCCGCGGCGACGCAATCGTCGAGGAGGTCCGGCACGTGATGGTGCGAGTACGACAGGCGCTCCAGCGCCCACTTCTGCGATTCGCGCGACCACAGCGGACGCGGCGGATGGGCCAGCGCGACGTTCTCGACGCCGTCGCCGGTGGGGGCGGCGGCCACCGACGACACCACGCTGACGGACGCGATATAGTCCGGCTGCCTGCAGGCCAGCAGCAGCGCCGCCAGGCCCGCGCTGTCGTGCGCCACCAGATGGCAGCGCCGTATGCCTGCGGTGCGCACCGCCGCGTCGATGTGGTCGATGAAGGTGTCCATGCTGCAGGGCGCCGCGGACATCTTGCTGCCGCCGAGGCCGGGCAGGTCCAGCGCCAGCACGGCGCCGTCCTGCGCGAAACGCCGCAGCAGTCCATCGCCCCAGATGTGCGCGCCGCCGCAATACGGCGTCAGGCCGGGCGCGCCGCCATGCACGAATACGGTGGCGGCGCCGGACTCCACGTTGGGCGTCAGCGCGACACGCGCGGGCAGGCCGTTGATGTCGAGCGTGCGGGACTGCAGGGTGAGTGTCGTCATGGGGTTCACCGTTATGCCGTGCGCTGCAGGGCGAAGAAGCGTGCGAGCAGCGCGTTGAACTGCGCCGGATGCTCGCGGAAAGGAAAGTGCCCGGACTCGTTGATCAGGTGGAACTGCGCGTCGCGCTGATGGCGAGACACCATGCGGAACAGCTCCATGCCCCGGTCCAGCACCGCGGTGCGATCGTTGTAGCCCCAGATGACTTGCACGGGGCGCTGCAGCCGGCCCTCGTCCAGCCAGCGCAGGGTCTGGCCCTTCTGCCTTGCCAGTTCGGGCAGGAACACACGTTCCGCCAGGCCCTCGGCCGACATCTTCTCAACCGTGCGCCGGTACTTCTCCAGCGACAGGATGCGCATTACGGCGTCCACCCATTCGTCGGTGACCACGGCCGGATTGTGGCTGTAGTTCTCATACACCCAGCGCACGGCCTCGCGGCTGCCGCGCGGGTGCGGCGGGTTGCACAGCACGACCTCGTTGGTCCCCACGCCGGGGCTGAGCGTGCCGCTGTTGACGATGGTCAGCGAGCGCACCAGGTCGTGGTGCTGCAGCGTCAGGCGCGTGGCCGCATAGCCGCCGCGCGAATGGCCCACCAGGTGGACCGGCGGCAGGTCCATGGCGCGCAGGAAGGCCGCGGCATGATCCACCACCGCCTGCATGGTGTAGTCCTCGTCGCGCAGCGGATTGCCGCTTTCGCCCTGCCCCAGCTTGTCGAACGCAATGGCCCGATATCCCGCGTCGGCCAGGGGTTGCAGATTGAGGTTCCAGGTATAGGCGCTGGATGCGCCGTCGGCCATGCCGAAGTTGCCGCCGTAGATGAACACCACGGGGTCGCCGTGGCCGGCCTCGAAGTAGCGGGTGGGCACGCCGGCGGCTTCGATCCATGCCCCCTCCGGCATGGCGTGGGCGTTGTGCGTACGGGCGGACTGCGCGTCTGGCTGGGTCATGTCGATCGATCCTGTGTCGAGTCGAGGCCAGATTACGAATCGTTGCCGTAAGTCGTCCAATATATAATTGGAACCAGCGTAATGCTGAAAAGGTATTACATGGAACTGCGCCAGTTGCGGTATTTCCTGGCCGTGGCGGAAGAACTCAGCTTCACCCGCGCCGCCGCGTTGCTGCACGTGTCGCAGCCGCCGGTCAGCCGCCAGATCATGCTGCTCGAGGCCGAGATCGGCACGCCCCTGTTCGAACGCTCCAAGCAGTACGTGCGGCTTACCGCCGCGGGCCAGCACTTCTACGAGCAGGCCCGCGCGCTGGTCGCAACCGCGCAGGCCGCGGTCGTGTCCACGCGGCGCGTGGCGGCGGGCCAGGTGGGCAAGATCGCGCTGGGCCTGGGTGGCACGGCGGCCTATGTCTTTCCCGATGCATTGGCGCTGTTCCGCAGGCGCCATCCCGAGGTCGAGCTCGTCCTCAATCCCCTCAATCTCGCCTACCATCAGGCGGCGCTGCTCGACGGCCGCATCGACGTGGGCCTGGTCGTACTGCCGGTCGACGAAGACGAACTCGAGACGCGCCTGCTGACGCGCATGCGCCTGCTGGCGGCCTTGCCGGCCGATCATCCGCTGGCCGCGCGCCGCAAGCTGTCGCTGCGCGACCTGTCCGACCAGGCGTTCGTGATGGTGCCCTGGACCAAAGGCCGCGGCTTCGGCAGGCTGGCCATGCAGGTCTGCCGGCGTTCGGGCTTCGTGCCTCATGTGGTGCAAGAGGCCGAGCCCATGGAGTCGGTGCTTGGCATGGTGGCGGCCGGCGCGGGCGTGGCACTGGTCCCCGAGTCGATGGAGCACCTGCATGGCCGCAAGGTGGCGTACCGGCCCATAAAAGAAGACTACGCGGCCGCCGACATCGCCATTGCTTGGCGCAAGGACGACACCTCGCCGATCCTGCGCGCGTTCCTGTCCTGCTGTCCCGATGGCCGGGCAGCGCAGCGCCGCGCCGCCGTCCGCGTATCCCCACGCCGTGCCCCGCAAATCCGCGGCGCGAGCTGACGCGCGGGCGCAATTACCCCAAAATTTGTATGTACCGGCAAGTTCTGTAACCCGCGTCCGAGAGCGAGCCGTTACCGTCACGTTTCACTGAAGCATTACAGTCATTCCTGACGCCTAGGATCCGACGGAGCCGGCCGACAGGCGCATCGTTCGACGGGCCGCCCGCAAGTTCCAAGCAGACTGATCGCGCATGCTCCGTGCATGCATCGTGGCCCGGGTATGGCCGCGCCTGGATCGCACCTAGGGGACCGCATGACGCCCGACATCCTGCGCCAGCGCATCGAGCATGGCGAAGCACTGACCGGACTGGACCTGCAAGGCGCCTCGCTCGAAGGCCTGGATCTCAGCGGCGCCTTGCTGCAGCGCTGCGACCTGCGCGGCGCATCGCTGGCCGGCGCCGACCTGCGCGGGTGCCGCTTCAACGAATGTCTCTTGCCGCAATCGGATCTGCGCGGCGCCAATCTGAAGAAGTGCACGTTCTACCGCTGCGAGCTGGGCGAGGCCTGCTTCCAGGGCGCACTGTTCCACGATGCCTCGTTCTCCGAATGCCGCGCGATGGCGGCCGACTTCAGCCGCACGCCGCTGAACGGCTGCCGCTTTGTAAGAACGGCGCTGCTGCGCGCGCGCTTCGACGGTGTGGAGCAACATGAGGGCAGCTTCTCGGAATGCGGCCTGGCCGACGCCAGTTTCGCGGGGGCCGCGCTGCGGCAGATGCGCTTTTACCGTGCCGACCTGCGCCACACCGATCTGTCGGGCGTGCGCCTCGAACGCGTGGTGTTCGAAGAGGCCGACCTGACCGGCCAGCGTCTGGCCGGCCAGTCCCTGTCGGGCAGCCAGTTCATCGGCGCGCGCATGGACGACTGCGATCTGCGCAACGCACAGCTGCACGACAGCAACTTCACCGGCGCATCGATGCGCCGCGCGCGACTGGCCGGCGCGCTCGGTCCGGGCGCCACGTTCGAGCAGGCCAATCTGGCGGGCGCCAACTGCGCGGGAGCGCGCCTGCCGCATAGCGCATGGGCGGATGCCTGTGTGGACGGGGCCGTGTTCAGCGGCGCCGACCTGGCGCATGCGGTCTTGCCGCGGATCAGCGCGTCGCGTGCGCGATTCGAGGGTGCGGAGCTGGCCCATGCCGATTTCTCATGCGCGGACCTGCGCGATGCGGACCTGCGCGATGCGCGCTTCCGGGGCACGCAACTGCATGGCGCGCGGACGGACGGCGTGCGCTGGACCTCGCGTGCCGGCATCGTCGATCACGAGCCAGGCTTGCTCCGGGCACAGCCGCAAGCGGCGCAGCGCCACGGCGCTGCCTGAACGTCGACGGCCTAGAAGGTGTACGTAGCGCCCAGGCCGGCCGTCCACGAGCGGCCCGGCGCGGGCTCGTAGTACCGCCCGTTGCTTTCGTTGACGATCACCGAACCGGCATATTCGCGGTCGAACAGGTTGTCGACGCGTGCGTAGGCGTCGATGCGCCATTCGGCGACGCGCCATGCGTAGCCGGCGCTTGCCGCGGCAATGAAGTAGCTGGGCGCCGCCTCGGTGTTGGCGTCGTTCGTGTAGATCCGGTTCAGGTAGCGTCCTTCGACTCCCGCCTGCCAGCCCTCGGGCGGCTGCCACGCCAAGGCCGCGTAGAACGCATTCCGGGCAGTGCCCGGGATGCGGTTGCCCGCGCGTATCGCATCGGAGACCGAGTCGCGATAGCGCGCGTCCAGCCATGAATAGGCCATCTGCACGCGAGCATGCTGCGCGAAGTCATGCCGCCATTCCAGCTCGAAGCCGTTGCGCCGCGTGCGCCCGGCGTTGCGGAAGGTGCTGCGGCCGTCTATGTTGGCGGCCGGCACGATTTCGTCATCGGTGTTGCTCTGGAACACGGCCGCGGTCAGCAGGCCGGTGGGCAATTGCAGCTTGGCGCCCGCCTCGACATTGGTGCTGACCGAAGGCGCCAGCGCGAAATTCAGGCCGGGCTGGGCGTCGGGACGATACGACAGTTCGTTCAGCGTGGGCGTTTCGAAGCCCCTTCCATACGACACGTACACGCTCGACGCCGGCGTCGGCGCAAAGCGCAGCGCGGCCACCGGCAAGGCCTTGCGATAGCGCGCGTCGCCGCTGTCGTCGCCGTTCTCGGGCGTGATGTAGCGATCGTCGGAATCGAAGCGGACGGTGCTGTATCGCAGGCCGGCGTCCAGCGTCCAACGCGGATCGAACTGCCAGGATGCCTGGGCGTACGGGTCCACGTTGTACACGTCGTTGTTCTCGTCGCGCCGCAAGTCGCCGCGCACGCCCAGCGTGGGGGCGGCCGCCGTGCCCGTGTAGTTGTTGTAGCCCCTGCGGCGCTCGGCCATGGTGTCGTAGGCCAGGCCGCCGATCAGGGTAAGCGGCTGGCCGGCCAAGGTGCGCCGCGCGGTCCAGCGCACGTCCGCGCCGCCGTATTCGCGCTCCAGGTCGATCACGCCGCCAGCCTGCCCCGGGTTGGACTGCACTGCCACCGGTATCGACTGATACTGCACGGTGTGGCGCTGCCCGTAATACACCATCGCGCGCAGCGTGTTGCCGCCGCCTATGTCGCGCTCATATGTCAGGCCACCCTGGCTTTGGCGCACGGTCTTGCGCGTGTCGAACCGCAGCGCGGGATCGTCCACGCTGCGCGGATCGTCTTCGAACTGCTCTCGCCTCAGGCCCAGCGGGTCCTGCGCGGACAGGTTCACACTGTTGGCCACCAGGGTCAGCCGGCTCGACTCGTCCAGCTGCAGTCCCAGCTTCATGTTGCCCAGTGTCTTGCGCGCGGCGCTGTGATCGCGGTAGCCATCCGTGGTGAAACGGCCCAGGCTGATCGCGTAATCCAGTTCGCCGATGCCCGTGCCGGTGATGCCGTTGGCCTTCGCGCCGTAGCGGATGGTGCGGTCGCTGCCCACCGACAGGTCGGCCGATACGCTCGGCGGCCGCGTCCCATCTTCGGTGAAGACCTGGATGACGCCGCCCGACGAATTGCCGTACAGCGCGGAATAGGGGCCGCGCAGCACTTCGACGCGATCGATCGACGCGATGTCGATGTTCGAGGTCTGCCCCTGCCCGTCGGGCATGGTGCCCGGGATGCCGTCCACATACAGCCGCACCCCGCGCACGCCGAAGGTGGATCTGGCGCCGAACCCGCGGATCGATATCTGCAGATCCTGCGCGTAGTTCTGGCGGTTTTGTATCTGCAGGCCCGGCACGCTGGCCAGCCCTTCGGACAGGTTGATGCCCGGCCGTCGGGCACGCAGGGTGGCGCCGTCCACGACGTCGACCGAGGCGGGGGTATCGAGCACGGACGTGTCGACGCGCGTGCCGGTGACCACGACGGGGGCCAGCGTGGCCGGGGCGGCGGGCTGCTGCGCCACGGCGGCGGCGGGCACGCAGGCGGCGATCGCTACGGCGCTGGAATGGGTACGGAGTTTGCTCCGCAGGGCAGGGGCAGGGCGCATGAATGGTCCTGTGTCGGTCCTGGAGCTGGCGGTCGGCAAGCCGACGCTGGCGGACGTGATGCGGTAGGCATGAGGCACGTCACGATATCAGGACAGGGCTGTCGTAATGGAAAGTCCCAGTAAGCAAGCGCGCCAAAACCCATTCCGACAGCGTTGACTTCAAATCTACTGATAGATAGTATCGATTCATATGAGCGCCACCACCACGATGCCCCAGGCCGCCCTCGCCGGCAAACCGCCCGCCACCGCGGGTCGTCCCCCAGGCCCTTCCAACACGCGGGACCAACTCATCGCCCATGCCCAGACGCTGATACGCGAGAGGGGCTACAACGGCTTCAGCTATCGCGACCTGGCCGACCATGTCGGCGTCAAGACCGCGAGCATCCACTATCACTTCCCGCAGAAAGAAGACTTGCTGCTGGCCGCCGTGGAAGACTACATGCAGCGCGCATGGGCGGCCGTCCGCGGCATCGACGAAACGCTGCCGGCGCATGAACGCCTGGCGCGGTACGGCCAGCTGTTCACGCAGCAGGCTCCCGACCAGGTCTGTATGTGCGGCATGCTCACCGCCGATTTCAATTCCATGCCCGAGTCTGTGCGCAAGGCTTTGCAGGCCTTCTTCCAGCAGCATGAGAACTGGCTGGCCAAGGCGATCGCCGAAGGCGCGCGCGACGGCACGCTGAAGTGCTCGGGCAACGAGCACACCGATGCCCGCGCGCTGTTCGCCGCGCTGCAGGGCGCGCTGTTGTCGTCGCGCCTGTTCAAGTCGCCCAGCCGCGTGCTTGACGTCTTCGCGTCGGTGCACTGCACAGTCAAGCCTGCCTCGCGATCCGCATAGCGGGCGCCTGAAGTGCAACGCGGGCCAGCCGATCTGTCGGCTGGCCCGCGTTTTTCATCGGCCGTTTCCATGACGGCCGCGGAAGCTAGGCGCTGACGGTTTCGCCTTCTGCGCGTCGTCCCGCTGAGTCGGGGTTCGTCAGCACGGGCAGGATGTCGCGCACGCGTTCGCTGTTGCCGAACAGGCGCGACGAGCACAGGCTGCCCTGCAGGGCGGCGAAGAAGGCGCGCGCGCCGGCTTGCGGATCGGCCTGCGGCGGCAGTGACCCGTCGCGGCCGCCCTGGACCAGGACGTCGGCCAGCCATTCTTCGTTGGCGCGATAAAAGGCCTGCAGTGCGGGACGCACCGGATCGGGAAGCGATCCCAGGTCGGCGGCCAGGGCTCCGCCCAGGCAGACACGGTCCGTGCCGCCGAATGTAGTCTTGTGCAAGGCGACGTACTGCTGCAGTTTTGCGTTCGCCGGCAGATCCGGCGGGATGGTCCGTATGGCGGCGCGCCATTGCGCCTGGTAGGCCTCTACGGCTGCGAGCAGCAGGTCTTCCTTTTGCGGGAAGTGGTAGTGGATGCTTGCGGTCTTGATGCCCACCAGCGCAGCGAGGTCGCGGTAGCTGAAGCCGTTGTAGCCGCGCTCCTGGATCAGGCGCTGGGCATGGGCGACGAGCTGGTTGCGGGTGGTTGCGGTATCCATGATGTCGATTCCGATCGAAAACTCGAGAGTGGAAATGCTCCTATGGGACTGGGATAGTTGGCGTGACGGACGCTCGGTCTTGCCCGTGCCCGCCCGGGAGGACGGCTCTGCCGTCACACCCTGGCGGGCGAGAGTCAGCTAGGCACGGAAACCGGGCGTCCGGTGCGCGGTTCGGGATCATCAGCCGGCCTGGTATTCCAGGTCGCCGAAGGTCACCGTGCCGTTGCTGCGGGCTTGCGACAGATCGCGCTGCACCTCGGCGCGGGTGGGAGCAGCCGGCGACTTTGCGTAGTCGGGTTCTTCCTGCTCGCCGAACGAGACGCGGCCTTGGGCCTTGGCCTGGGCGAGTTCGGCCTCGACCTGGGCGCGGGTCTTGCCCTGATCCTGCTGCTGGCCATGCACGCCCTGGAAGGGAACGTTGTTCGGTTCGATGTTGTCGGCGGCGTAGGCGCTGACGCCGACGAACATCAAAAGGGTGGCGGCGAAGATCTTCATGATGTGCTCCTTGTAAGCGGTTTGATTGAAAGTGATCTATCAGTAGATAGGTTTATGGGCAAATGTAGTAAGTGACTCAGGCGCCATTCGGGAACTGGGCTTCCAGGCCGCTGGTGCGGGCATGGGCGAGGTCGGCCTGCACCTGGGCGCGGGTCAGTGTGCTGCCACCTTGCGCGTACGCCGGGGGCTGTTCGTTTTCGCCGTAGACCACCAGGCCTTGCGCCTTGGCTTCGGCGAGTTCGGCGCGAACCTGTTCGCGGGTCTTGCCGTTGGGATCCTGCTGGCCGTACACGCCCTGGAAGGGAACGTTGTTCGGCTCGATGTTGTCGGCGGCATAGGCGCTGGCGCTCAGGGCGGCGGTGGCGGCGACGATCAGGGTGGCGATGGATTTCATGGTGAAGCTCCTGGAATTGGCGTTGGGTTCAGTGGGTGTTGAAAAGGTGAGGTCGATAAAGGATCAGCCGGCGTTCGAGTACAGGCGGTCCAGGCCGTTGTCGCGGGAGTTGGCCAAGTCGGCTTGCACTTCCTCGCGGGTCAGCGTGCTGGCGGCCGCAGTGTTGGCGGGCTGTTCGGATTCGCCGAAGGTGACCAGGCCGGCGGCCTTGGCGGCTTGCAGTTCGGCTTGCACTTGAGCTCGGGTCTTGCCGATCTGCTCTTGCTGGCCGTAGACGCCTTGGAACGGAACGTTGTTGGGTTCGATGTTGTCGGCGGCATAGGCGTTGGCGCCCATCAGGGTGGCGGCGATGATCAGGCTGGAGGCGAAGGTCTTCATGGTGTGTTCCTTTGAAAAGAGAGTAGGTCGACGTTTGCTTGGATACTTATCTATTACTAGGTAGACAAGCGGGTAAATAAAAAAGCCGGTGAGGCCGTCTGGACGCTGCTGTCTGTTGATGCGTCGTCCATGGCTTGAATATTACCTACTACTAGATAGGCTAGCAAGACTTTTTTCGGGAACCCGTGGAAAAAGCGCCGCTAAATTGCAAACAAATGTTTCGTGGCGGCCGATTTCCCGGGGAAAGTAGGATCGCGGGCCCCTTCATACACTCTAATAGGAGGAACGTCGGCGGCGTCGCCGCGTCTGTCTGGGAGGCTTGCATGACTGCTTTTCCTTCTGACCTGACCGTCCGCCTGATAGGCGCCCCCACGGACGTGGGCGCGAGCGTGCGGGGCGCGTCCATGGGGCCCGAGGCGCTGCGCGTGGCCGGCATCGCCGAAATGCTGGCCAGGCGCGGACTGCATACCGAGGATGCCGGCAATCTCCAGGGACCCACGAACCCCTGGCTGACGCCGGCAGGGGGCTATCGGCACCTGGACGAGGTGGTGGCGTGGAATCTCTTGGTGCGCGACGCGGTAGGTGACGCCCTGGCCGCGGACCACCTGCCCGTGCTGCTGGGCGGTGATCACAGCCTGGGCATCGGTTCGATCAGCGCGGTGGCGCGCCATTGCCGGCAGGCCGGCCGCAAGTTGCGCGTGCTGTGGCTGGACGCCCACGCCGACTTCAACACCAATCTATTGACGCCCACCGGCAACCTGCACGGCATGCCGGTGGCATGCCTTTGCGGCGACGGCCCCGAGGCACTGACCAGCCTGTCCGGCAGCCGGCCGGCGCTTCAACCCGCCTGGATACGGCAGATCGGGATACGCAGCGTGGACGAAGGCGAGCGTCATCTGGTCCACCAGGCGGGCCTGGAAGTCTACGACATGCGATACGTGGACGAGATGGGGATGCGGGCCGTGATGGAGTCGGCGCTGGCGGGGCTGGACGCCGATACCCACCTGCACGTCAGTTTCGACGTGGACTTTCTCGATCCGGAGATCGCGCCGGGCGCCGGAACCACCGTGCCCGGCGGGCCGACCTACCGAGAGGCGCAGTTGTGCATGGAGATGATCGCCGACACCGGCCTGATGCGCTCGCTGGACATCGTCGAGTTGAACCCCGCGCTGGACGTGCGCAACAAGACGGCCACGGTGGCGGTGGAGCTGGTGGAAAGCCTGTTCGGAAAATCGACGCTGGTTCGCGCGCCGGCGTCATTGCGGGCGCGCTTATAACACATTGATGTGACAATCATTGCATCATCAATAAACGGAAACGTTCGATTTTCTTGTAGGGTGTTATCAAAAAGTAAGAAGAAACAGGACATGTTAGATGTCATAGGTAGCCCCTGGGGGCGTGCATAGAATTCGCACGATCCAGGGGCCGCCTGCGGGAAGGCCCGGTTTTTCTACCGCTGCCGCCCGATGACCAACATGGAATTCGCCGATCTGCTGAAGACGCTGGCCCCCAGTCTGCCCTGCGGGGAGGACCTGGAGTACGACCCCGAGTTCCTGCAATTGCAGCAGGCCGCGGTGGGCAAGAGCGAGCAGCAGTTCGGGGCAACCATCATTCCCGCCCAGCCGCCCGACTGGCGCAATGTCGAGAAGCTGGCGCTGGGCCTGCTGGAGCGCACGCGCGACCTGCGTGTAATTGCTTACCTGTCGCAGGCCTGGACCGAGATGCGCGGCCTGCCCGGCTACGCCGAAGGGATAAGCCTGGCGGCCAGCACGCTGGAACACTATTGGGACGACGTGCATCCGCGCCTGGACGTGTATGGCGAAGAGGACCCGATGCCGCGCATGAATGCGCTGGCTTCGCTGGGCGACCCGCAAGGCTGCGCGCGCAGCGCCCGGTCGGCCTGCCTGCTGGACGACATGCACGGCAGGCTGTCGCTGCGCGACGCCGAATCGCTGCTCGAAGGCAGCAAGACCGAAACCGATTATCCCGGCGGCCGTCCGCGCCTGACCGAGGGCCTGCGCCAGGCGTGGCTGCTGCCCGAACCGGCGGTGCTGGCGGTCAGCGATGCGGCGGCGGCCTTGCGCCGCATCCAGGAACACGTGACCACGCGTCTGGGCGCGGCATGGTCCCCGGACTACACCGGCGTGCTGCGCAGCCTGGACACCATCCAGCGCGTCTGGAGCGACATGGATTCCGGCACCGGCACCGTACAGGAGGCCGTGGCCCACGCCGCTGCGCCGGACCAGTCAGACGCCGCCGCAATGGCGCCCGATCGCGCTCCCGCCGCGGCCCCGACGGTCGTGCGCTGGCAGGAGGCGCAGATCACCAGCCGCGAGGAAGCGGCGGCCATGCTTGCCAAGGTATGTGCGTATTTCGAGACGCACGAGCCCAGCCATCCCGCGCCCGTCCTGATCCGGCGGGTGCAGCAGCTGATTCCCCTCAGTTTCCACGAGATCCTGCGCAACCTGGCGCCGCAGGGTCTGGATCAGTTCGAAGCCTGGATCCCGCGCGACGCGGAAGGCCGCCCTGGCTCGTGACGCGTCTCTACCAAAAACACTTCTTCGGGAGATCACACTCATGGCAACTACTCTGAAAGGCAGCGGACAGAAGTTCATCGCCAGAAACCGCGCCCCGCGCGTGCAGATCGAGTACGACGTGGAAATCTATGGCGCCGAGCGCAAGATCCAGCTGCCGTTCGTCATGGGCGTGCTGGCCGACCTGGCGGGCAAGTCCGATACGCCCCAGCCCGAAGTCGGCGAGCGCAAGTTCCTGGACATCGACATCGACAACTTCGATGACCGCATGAAGTCGATCCGTCCGCGCGCCGCCTTCCAGGTGCCCAACACTTTGACGGGCGACGGCCAACTGAACGTGGACATCACGTTCGAAAGCCTCGAAGACTTCTCGCCGGCCACGGTGGCGCGCAAAGTGGACGTGCTGAACGAGATGCTGCAGGCCCGCACCCAGCTGGCCAATCTGCTGACCTACATGGATGGCAAGACCGGCGCCGAAGAGTTGATCGGCCAGGTGCTGAAGAACCCGGCGCTGCTGAACGCGCTGGCCGCCGCGCCCAACAACGCCGCGCCCGCCGAACCGGACGAAGCCCGTCCGGCCCAGGACAACAACTGAACCCGACGGATACGGAGAACGCCATGACAGCAGTGGCCACCAACCGCGCCAATTCCGACAAGACCGCGCAAACCCTCGAAGCGGACGACCTGTCGTCCCTGTTGAAGAAAGAATTCAAGCCCAAGACCGAGCAGGCGCGCGAAGCGGTGGAGCACGCCGTGCGCACGCTGGCGCACCAGGCGCTGCAGAACAGCGGCGTGGGGCTGACGTCGGACGCCTATCGCACGATCCAGGCCATCATCGCCGAGATCGACCGCAAGATGTCCGAGCAGATCAACCTGATCATGCACAACGCCGAGTTCCAGCAGCTCGAGGGCGCATGGCGCGGCCTGCACTACCTGGTGACCAACACCGAGACCGACGAACTGCTGAAGATCCGCTTCATGTGCATGTCCAAGCAGGAGCTGGGCCGCACGCTCAAGCGCTACAAGGGCGTGGGCTGGGACCAGAGCCCGATCTTCAAGCGCGTGTACGAGGAAGAATACGGCCAGTTCGGCGGCGAGCCCATCGGCTGCCTGGTGGGCGACTACTACTTCGACCACAGCCCGCCCGATGTTGAGCTGCTGGGCGAGATGTCGCGCATTTCCGCGGCCGCGCACTGCCCCTTCATCTCGGGCGCTTCGCCCAGCGTGATGCAGATGGAGTCGTGGCAGGAACTGTCGAACCCGCGCGACCTGACCAAGATCTTCACCAACACCGAGTACGCCGCGTGGCGCAGCCTGCGCGAATCGGAAGACTCGCGCTACATCGGCCTGGCCATGCCGCGCTTCCTGGCGCGGCTGCCGTACGGCGCGCGCACCAACCCGGTGGACGAGTTCGACTTCGAGGAAGACACGGACGGCGCCAACCACGACCGCTACGCCTGGGCCAACTCGGCGTACGCGATGGCGGCCAACATCAACCGCTCGTTCAAGCTGTATGGCTGGTGCACCTCGATTCGCGGAGTCGAGTCGGGCGGCGCGGTGGAGAACCTGCCGTGCCACACCTTCCCGACCGACGACGGCGGCGTGGACATGAAGTGCCCGACCGAGATCGCCGTGAGCGACCGGCGCGAGGCCGAGCTGGCCAAGAACGGCTTCATGCCGCTGGTGCATCGCAAGAACTCCGACTTCGCCGCCTTCATCGGCGCCCAGTCGCTGCAGAAGCCGCAGGAGTACCACGACGCCGACGCCAGCGCCAACGCCAAGCTGGCCGCGCGGCTGCCGTACCTGTTCGCGTGCTGCCGTTTCGCGCACTACCTGAAATGCATCGTGCGGGACAAGATCGGTTCCTTCCGCGAGCGCGACGACATGGAGCGCTGGCTGAACGACTGGATCATGAATTACGTGGATGGCGACCCGGCCAATTCGTCCCAGGAGACGAAGGCCCGCAAGCCGCTGGCGGCCGCCGAGGTCCAGGTCCAGGAGATCGAGGACAACCCCGGCTACTACTCCGCGAAGTTTTTCCTGCGGCCGCACTATCAGCTCGAAGGGCTGACGGTATCGCTGCGACTCGTGTCCAAACTGCCTTCGCTCAAGCAGAACGAGGGTTGAGGGCACATTCCTCCGAGCCAGGCGCCCGCCTGGTATGCACTGCGACTTTAAGGGAGAAAGTAAGTGGCTGTTGACATGTTCATGAAGATCGAAGGCGCGAGCGGCGAGTCGAAGGACTCGAACCACAAGGACTGGACCGACATCGTGTCCTTCTCGTGGGGCGCCACCCAGCCCGCCACCATGGCCACCGGTGGCGGCCAAGGTGCCGGCAAGGCCAGCTTCAACGATCTGCACGTCGTTGCCCGCATCGACAAGGCTGCCCCCGCTGTCATGAAGCACTGCGCCAGCGGCAAGCACCTGAGCAAGATCGAGCTGTCGGTCTGCAAGGCCGGCGGCCAGCAGGTCGAGTACACCAAGATCACCCTGGAAGAAGTGCTGGTGACGTCGGTGCAGGTCGCCGCCGACAACGGTTCCGAATCCGTGCTGGTGAACTATGCCTTCCAGGCCGGCCGCGTGCGCCAGCAGTACTGGGAACAGACCGAGTCCGGCGGCAAGGGCGCCGAGAACCTGGTCGCGTGGGACATCAAGCAGAACAAGGAAATCGGTTAATCCGTTTCCCGGCAAGCAACGCGGGGCGCGGTCGGGCTGAGCAGGCCCTCGCGACCCCGCCGAGTCGTTTCTACAGAATTCTTCGATAGCCCGGGATCATCCATGCAGAACACCGCCACGTCCTTGCGCGACGGCAGCCTGTCGCAGCACCTGCAGACGGTCGAGGCGCGCATACGGCGCGCGCCAGGCGACGCCGACCTGCGCGCGCAGCTGTTCCAGCTGGCGGCGGTGCAGGGCGACTGGACGCGCGCGGCCGAGCAGCTGCGCCTGTGCGCGCAGTTCAATCCGCAGTCGCGCCCCATGGCGGCGCTGTATGCGCAGGCCATCGCCGGCGAGCGCAGGCGCGAGGCCGTGCTGGCGGGTACGGAGGATCCGGTCTTTCTTTCCGGCGTGCGCCCCGAATGGTGCGACCTGCTGGTGCAGGCGCTGCGCGCCGATGCGAGCGACCCCACCCGCGCTGCCGCGTTGCGCGCCCAGGCGATGGAGGCGGCCCCCGCCCGTGCCGGCGCGATCGTGGGCGCCCGCGAGGCCGAACCCGAGCCCTACGCCTGGATCGGCGACGGCGACAGCCGGCTGGGGCCGGTCTGCGAACTGATTTCCGCCGGCCAGTACGGCTGGCTGCCCTTCGAGGACGTGAGCCAGCTGAGCCTGCTGGCGCCCGAGGGCCTGTCCGACGTGGTGTGGGCGCGCGCCGAGATCCTGCTGAACGACGGCCGCACGCTGCACGGCCTGGTGCCGGCCCGCTATCCCGCCATCGCGGGCGAGCGCCTGGCGGACCAGGATGACGCGCTGCGCCTGGGCCGCGAGACGCGCTGGCGTGAGTTGGCGGACGGCACGTATGCAGGAGAAGGGCAGAAGATGTGGGTCACGGACGCGGGCGAATATGCCCTGCTGGACGTGCGCGGTCTGCGGCAGGAGGCCGATTGATGGGGCACCGCGATCCCGGCGCATTGCCGGACCGCTCGAATCCGCCGCGCGACGGCCGCGTCGCGCGGGATCGCCTGCAGCCTTCGCTGCTGGACCGCCTGTTGGACAACGAGCCGCAGCGGCGCGTCGAAGCGCACGAGGCGGCCACGCTGACGCACGCCGAGCTGCGCGCCGCCGTGCTGCGCGACCTGCGCTGGCTGCTGAACACCGTCAACCTGGAAACCACGCACGACCTGACGCCTTACCAGGACGTGCCGAGTTCCTGCGTGAATTTCGGCGTGCGCGCCATGGCGGGCCGGCGCATGTCGGACATCGACTGGGTCGACGTCGAGACGTCCATCCGCAACGCCATCGCGACTTTCGAGCCGCGCATACTCGAGTCGTCGGTCGAGGTCCGCTGTGTCAGCGACACCGGCACGCTGGAGCACCACAACGTGCTCAGCCTGGAGATCCGCGGCATGCTGTGGTGCGTGCCGCATCCCATGGAATTCCTGTTCCGTACCGACATCGACCTGGAAAGCGGCCACATGGACCTGCGCGACATCGGAGGCATCGCCTGATGGACGCGCGCCTGCTCGAGTACTACAACCGCGAACTGGTCTACATGCGCGAGATGGGCGCGGAATTCGCGCGCCAGTTTCCCAAGGTCGCCGGCCGCCTGGGCATGCACGGCACCGAGGTGGCGGACCCCTATGTCGAGCGCATGCTGGAAGGCTTCAGCTTCCTGGCGGCGCGCATCCACCTCAAGATGGATGCCGAGTTTCCGCGCTTCACGCAGCGGCTGCTCGAGGTCGTACACCCTCATTACCTGGCGCCCACGCCGGCGATGGGCGTGGTGCAGTTCTCGCCCAGCATGAACGAAGGCTCGCTGGCCGGCGGCTTCACGCTGCCGCGCGGCACGATGCTGCGCGGCCGGCTGGCGCGCAACGAGCAGACGCCCTGCGAGTTCATGACGGGGCACGAAGTGCGGCTGTGGCCGCTGCGCGTCACCGAGGCCGAGTTCACCGGTCCTCCTCCCGACCTGCCCTTGTCGCGGATGGGACTGGGCGGACGCAACGCCGGCGTGGTCAGCGCGCTGCGCATCCGCATCGAGGTATGCGGGGGCGTGCGCCTGGAAGACCTGGACTTGGACCAGCTGGTGTTCTACCTGAACGGCCAGGACGTGCCCATGCAGCGCCTGCTCGAGCTGGTGATGGGCCACACGGTCGCGGTGCTGGCGCACGACAGCGCCCGTCCCGCGGCATGGATCAATCGGCTGCCCGCGGACGCGCTGCGTCACGAGGGCTTCGCCGACGACCAGGCGCTGCTGCCGACCGAGACCCGCGTGTTCCAGGGCTATCGGCTGCTGCAGGAATACTTCGCGTGCCCGCGCCGCTATCTGTTCTTCAGCGTGAACGGCCTGAAGCGCGGGCTGCGCACCGCGCGGGCCGGCAGCGCCAGGGGCGGCACGCCCGATACGCGCAGCTTCGACCTGACGCTGCTGCTGTCGGCCGCCGCGCCCGAACTCGAGGGCACCATCAGCGCCGAGAACCTGGCGCTGCACTGCGCGCCCGTGATCAATCTATTCCCGCGCCGCGCCGACCGTGTGGCCGTGACGCCGCGCACATACGAATACCACGTGGTGGTGGACCGCACGCGGCCCATGGACTTCGAGGTCTACAGCCTGACGCGCGTGCTGGGCCACATCTCGGCGCAGCGGCCCGAGCAGGAGTTCCGGCCCTTCTACGGGTCGTTCGGCTCGGATGCGGACGACTACGGCGCCTATTACTCGATGCGGCGCGAGCCGCGGCTGGCATCCGACACCGCCCGGCGCCAAGGCACGCGCACCAGCTATACCGGCAGCGAGGTGTTCCTGTCGCTGGTCGACAGGCAGGAGGCGCCGTTCTCGGGCGAGCTGCGGCACCTGACGCTGGAGACGCTGTGCACCAACCGTGACCTGCCGATGCTGTTGCCGCTGGGCGGGGAAAGCGACTTCTCGCTGCGCGTATCGGCGCCGGTGAAGGCGGTGAAGGTGCTGCATGGCCCCACTCGCCCGGCCACGGCACTGGCCGACAACGCCGCGGCATGGCAGTTGATCAGCCACCTGGGGCTGCACTATCTCAGCCTGACCGATCTCGACGCGGACCAGGGCGCGCAGACGCTGCGCGAGCTGTTGAACCTGTATGGCAACCTGGCGGATCCGGTGGTGCGCAAGCACATCTCGGGCGTGCGGCACGTGCGGGCCACGCCCATGCACCATCGCCTGCCGGTGCCGGGGCCCATGGTGTACGGACGCGGCGTGCGCATCGACCTGCAGGTCGACGAGGCCGCGTTCTCCGGCATCAGCCCGTATCTGTTCGGCGCCGTGCTGGAGCAGTTCTTTGCGCGCCACGTGTCCATCAACATGATGTCCGAACTGGTGCTGTCCACGCTGCAGCGCGGCGAGATGGCCCGGTGGAAGCCGCGCATGGGCACCCGGCCCGCGGTGTAGACAGCGAAACACAATAAGACGACTGACGAGGACGATCAGATGCCTGCGCAAGCCGCACCGAACCGCCGCTCCGGCACCCCGCCGATGCGCCTGGGGTAAGCATGTCGGCGTCGACCACGGTGGATCCGATGCCGCAGGCCGTCCCGCAGCCGGACGAGTCCGCGCCGCCCGAGGCGACACCGGGCGCGGGCGTGCGCGGCAGCGGCCTGCCCGACGGCTTCTGGCAGGAACTCGAGCGGGCGCCGTATGCGCACGACCTGTTCCATGTGCTGCGCTGGATCGATGCGCGCGCCGGCGCCCGCGCGCCCCTGGGGCGCGATGCCTCGCCGCGCAACGAGCCGGTGCGGCTGCGCCAGGAACCCTCGCTGGCCTTCGCGCCGGCCACGCTGGCCTCGGCGCGCCTGGCGACGGACGGCGGGCCGCCGGAGTTGTCCATCTATAGCTTCGGCCTGTTCGGCCCCAACGGCCCGCTGCCGCTGCACCTGACGGAACATGCGCGCGAGCGCATCTACCACCACGGCGACCGCACGCTGAACGCGTTCGCCGACCTGTTCCATCACCGCCTCATCCTGCTGTTCTATCGCGCCTGGGCCGACGCGCAGAGCACGGTCAGCCTGGACCGCGGCGAGGAACGTTTCACCCGCTACGTCGCCAGCCTGATGCACATGGGCGTGCCGTCGCTGGCGCGGCGCGACAGCGTGATGGACCACGCCAAGTACTACATGGCCGGCCACCTGCTGCGGCAGACGCGCAATCCCGAAGGGCTGCGCCATATCCTCGAGACGTTCTTCGGGCTGCCCGTGCGCGTGTGCGAGTTCGTGCCGCAGTGGATCCGCCTGGAGCCCAAGCAGCGCTTGAGTCTCGGTGGACAGGCCGGACTGGGCCGCGACACCGTGCTGGGCGTGGCGGTGCGCGACGCCCAGCACAAGTTTCGCCTGGAGATCGGGCCGCTGGACCGCGACGACTATGCGTCCTTCCTGCCTGGCGGCAGGCGCGCCAGCCAGGTCATGCACTGGGTGCGCGACTACATCGGCGTGGAGTTCGCCTGGGACGTACGCCCGGTGTTGCGCCGGAGCGAAGTGCGCGGCGTGCGGCTGGGCGAGGCCGCGCCGCTGGGCTTGGCCTCGTGGCTGGGGCAGCGCCAGGAAGCACAGGGCGACGCGGGAGAACTGCTGCTGGACTACGAAAGCCGCGAGCGCCTGGCGCGCGCAAATGCCGTGCAACCCGAGGTCGAGGAGCAGGCCGCGTGATGGGAAGGCACGATGCGTGGCGGCGCGCCATGCCGCATGAAGCGATGAAGCGGGAAACCCAACACTTTCACTTCCACTGACGGAGCATCATGTCCGATATCGGCCGTGCCGAACTGTTCGGCAAACTCGATCCGCTGCTGTACAAGGCGCTGGAAAACGCCACGGCGTTCTGCAAGTTGCGCGGCAATCCCTATGTGGAGCTGGTGCACTGGATCCACACGCTGGCGCAGCTGCAGGACAGCGACCTGCATCGCATCGCGCGCGCCTTCGAGCTGGACTTCGGCCGCCTGCAGCAGGATCTCGCCACCGCGCTGGACCAGTTGCCGCGCGGCGCGAGCTCGGTGTCCGACCTTTCCGAGCATGTCGATTCCGCCGTGGAGCGCGCGTGGGTGCTGGCCTCGCTGCGCTATGGCGCGGCCCGCATCCGCAGCGGCCACCTGCTGCTGGCGCTGGCCCGCACCTACAGCCTGCGCAACGTGCTGACCGGCATGTCGGCGCAGTTCAATCGCATCGTGCCCGACGTGCTGATGGAGCGCTACGCCGAGCTGGTGCAGGGTTCGCCCGAGGACGCGGGCGCGATGCCTGCGGGCGACGATGCGCCTGCGGCGGCGGGCGGGCCGACCGAAGGCGGCTCGGGCCTGGCCCGCTTCGCCGTGGACCTGACGGCGCAGGCGCGCGCCGGCAAGCTGGATCCGGTGTCGGGACGCGACGAAGAGATCCGCCAGATGATCGACGTGCTGATGCGTCGCCGCCAGAACAACCCGCTGCTGGCCGGCGAGGCCGGTGTGGGCAAGACCGCCGTGGTCGAGGGGCTGGCGCTGCGGCTGGCCGCTGGCGACGTGCCGGCGCCGCTGCGCGACGTGTCGCTGTATCTGCTGGACATTGGGCTGCTGCAGGCCGGCGCCGGTGTGAAGGGTGAGTTCGAGCAGCGCCTGCGACAGGTGATCGACGAGGTGCAGGCGAGCGAGCGGCCCATCGTGCTGTTCATCGACGAGATCCACACGCTGATCGGCGCGGGCGGCGCGGCCGGCACCGGCGACGCGGCCAATCTGCTGAAGCCCGCTCTGGCGCGCGGCCAGCTGCGCACCATCGGGGCCACCACGTGGTCCGAGTACAAGAAATACATCGAGAAGGATCCGGCGCTGACCCGCCGCTTCCAGGTCATCCAGGTACACGAGCCGGACGAGGGCCGCGCCGTGCTGATGTTGCGCGGCCTGGCCAAGGCGCTGCAGGCGCACCATGGCGTGCTGCTGCTGGACGAGGCCATCGAGGCTGCCGTGCGCCTGTCGCATCGCTACATTCCCGCTCGTCAGCTGCCTGACAAGGCCGTGGCGCTGCTGGATACCGCGTGCGCCCGCGTGGCCGTCAGCCAGCAGGCCGTGCCGGCCGCGCTGGAAGACGCGCGGCGCCGCATCGAGGCCCTGGACGTGGAGCTGGCCATTGCCGAGCGCGAGGCGCGCCTGGGCATCGGCGAGGCCGACCGCGTGCCGGGATTGGAAGCCGCGCTGCAGGCCGCGCGCGCCGAGGAAGCCGAGCTGGCGGCACGCTGGGATCGCGAGGCCGGACTGGCCCGGCATGTTTTCGAGCTGCGCCAGCGGCTGGATCCCGAGGTGGCCGCGTCTCGTGAGCCGTCGGTGCGGGAAGGCGATGCGAACGGAGGCGCAGAGACGGTCCTTGCCTCCGCCACGGCCGCCGGCCTGGACGACACCGCCGCGCAAGGCCTGCGCGACGAGCTGCGCCAGGCCAATGCGGAACTGGTCGGCAGCCAGGGCGAGTCGCCGCTCATCCATCCCGCCGTGGACGCGGCCGCCGTGGCCGCCGTGGTGGCGGATTGGACCGGCATTCCGGTAGGCCGCATGGTGCGCGACGAAGCGCAGGCCGTGCTGACCCTGGCCGATACGCTCGAGCGCCGCGTGATCGGGCAGCGCCACGCGCTGGAGACCATCGCGCAGCGCATCCAGACCTCGCGCGCGCGTCTTACCGATCCCGAGAAGCCGGTGGGCGTGTTCCTGCTGTGCGGCCCCAGCGGCGTGGGCAAGACCGAAACGGCGCTGTCGTTGGCCGAGGCCCTGTACGGCGGCGAACAGAACCTGATCACGATCAACATGAGCGAGTTCCAGGAGTCGCACACCGTGTCGACGCTGAAGGGCGCGCCGCCGGGCTACGTGGGCTATGGCGAGGGCGGGGTGTTGACCGAGGCGGTGCGGCGCCGTCCGCACAGCGTGGTGCTGCTGGACGAAGTCGAGAAGGCGCACGCCGACGTGCACGAGATCTTCTTCCAGGTCTTCGACAAGGGCTGGATGGAGGACGGCGAGGGCCGCTACATCGATTTCCGCAACACGGTCATCATTCTTACCGCGAATGTCGGTTCCGAATTGATCGCGCGGCTGTGCGCGGATCCCACGCTGATGCCCGAGCCCGAAGGCCTGGCCACGGCGCTGCGCGCGCCATTGCTGGAAGTGTTTCCCGCCGCGCTGCTCGGCCGGCTGGTGGCCGTGCCCTATCTGCCGCTGGCCGACGAGGTGCTCAAGCGCATCGTCGCGCTGCAGTTCGACCGCGTGGCGCGCCGCCTGCAGGAAAACCACGGCATCACGCTCGAGGTGGATCCCGCCGCCGAGGCGCTGGTCGTCGAGCGCTGCACCGAGGTCGAGTCGGGCGCTCGCATGGTGGACGCCATCCTTACCCACCGCGTGTTGCCGCACATCAGCCGAGAGCTGCTGGGCGCTTCGCTGGGCGGCCAGTCGTGGACCCGCATCCGCGTGTCGGCCCGCGATGGCGAATTCGCCTACGACTACGCGTGAAAAGAGCAGGGGCCGGCTGGCGGCCGGCCCTGACGAGTGTGTGAAGGGGGATCTGAGGGGCGGCGAGGGCAGAGGCCTTGCCGCGTGACGCCTCAACGGTCGGTGTTATTGCGGCGGTCGTGAAGACGGTCGCCGTGAAGACGGTCGCCGTGAACACGGTCGCCGTGACCACGGTCGTCTTGCGCACGCTCGCCGCGATTGCGATCAATGCTTTCGCGATCGTTGCCTGCGGACGCGCCTCGCGCCGTCGCGGGGCGCAGGAAAGACCCTGAGACGTGCGCGTTGTCGCGCGCGGGCATCGAGCCTTCGGCGTCGCGCGGACGCTGCAGCGTGTCGCGCACCGGATCGGCGCGCATCGGCGCCAGCGGGTCGCGCGGCGGCAGCGTGGTGGGCGTGCTGTCCGCGAAGACGTCCTGGCCGCCATGCGGGGCATCGAACATCGACAACGGGTCGCGCTGGGGGCGCGAGACCGACGCGTCGCCGCGCGGAAGGTGCGACAGCGGATCGGCCGCGTTGCGGGACTGGGCGGAATCCATCTCGAACGGATGGGCCGAGACGTCTGAGACCGTGCCCACCGGCAGCGTGCCGGGACCGAACAGGCCGCTGAACACGTCTTCGGGAGGCGGGGGTGGAGGTTCGCCTTCGGCGGGCGCCGATGACGGCGTGGCCAAGAGCGGATCGGTTTCGGCGAAAGGAGAGGCGGCCAGCGGGGCCAGACTGTCGAAAGGCCGGGCGTCCAGCGTATCGTCCTGGGCGGACGGCGTGGCCTGACGCGGCTGCTGGTATGCAGGCTGCGGTTGCGGCGCTGCCGCCGCAGGCGGTGGCTGCTGTGCCGCGGAAGCCGGGGCGACGGCAGGCGCTGCGGCCGCCATGGCCATCGGCGCAGCCGCGGCGGGCGCCACGGTCGCCGACGTCGGCGCGGCCTGCGCGGCGGCCGCTTCACGTCCGACTTCCACGCCCAATACATAAGAGCCGATGCGCACCGTGTCGCCCGGCGCGACGGCCAGCTCCTGTCCCGCGGCCAGCGGCACGTCGTTGATGCTGACGACGCTCATCGAGCTGAGGTTGCGCAGGCGGCACGCGTACGGATCGATGCGCAGGGCGGCCTGCACGCGGCAAAGGCGGCCCGGTTCCTCGGGCAGCACCAGATGGTTTTCGGCGCCGCGGCCCAGCGTGCCGCCCGGAGCGCGAAACTCGGCGCGGCGCGGCGCGGCCGAGCCCTGCGTATTGCGTTGGATCAGAGTAAGCGTCATGGCACGGCTCAGCCGTTGTGCGATGCCTTCGCCTGACGGAAGACCGGACCCCATTGCGGATGACCCGCCTCGCTGGGCGAGAGCGTGAAGCCGGGCTGCAGCTGCAGGATGCGGTGAAAGCCGTCCTCGCACAGCTGGCGGTAGTTGCTGAGGCAGTAGCTGAAGGCCTGCAGCTTCAGCGATTCGATGCGGATCTCGTCGGTCGACTGATGCAGTGCGTCGGAGGTCGCCACCTGGCGGATCACATCGCCGTACCGGCCGGCGTTGTACGCGTCACGCACCTGCTGCAGCTGGTCCCGCGCCTCTTGCGTGGCGACCCGCGGAGGGGAGGGGGGCGTCGTGTTGGTGGCGCATCCCGCCAGCATTACCACGGCGGACATCAGGGCGAATCGGACTCGCATTGTCATAGGTGTCGTTAGCGTACGTAAGTGGACCCGCGCGGCGTCCCGGTACCGGTATGGTCGGTTACACAAATGCGCGGACGTGCAGCGATGATAGCGGCGAGTCGCGACGGAATTGATTCGGGTCGTAAACCAAATATGTCCAATCGCATTGGCTATTGGCACGTCCGTAACAGGAGTAACTATCTACATTTCGTCATAAAAATGCCGTGCGCATGCCATGAAGATACCGGCTTTCGTAAACCACGGGATGCGGACAGCGCTATGGCGATGCGGGGATCATTCATTGGGCGGCTACTGAAGGCGGTACCCGTTGCCCTCCTTCTGACCGTGGCCGCGGGATGCTCATCCACGGCCAGCAAACGGGCCGTCCCCTATGCCATCGAATTGCGCGCCGATCCGCGCGTGAACCTGGATGCGAACGGTCGGCCTTCGCCTATCCAGGTGACCATATTCGAGCTGCGCTCGGCCAGCGAGTTCGAGGCGCGCGACTTCTTCACACTGCAGGGCGACGCGCAGGCCGCGCTGGGCAAGACGCTGCTGGACAGCGACCAGGTCATCCTGCAGCCCGGCGAGACCAGGAAGGTCACGCACGCCGGCAGCACCGAGGCCCGCGTCGTCGGCATCGTGGCCGCCTATCGCGACCTCGAGAACAGCCAGTGGCGGCTGACCGTGCCGCTGCCCGAGCCGCAGAACACCAACATCTACAAGTTCTGGCAGTTCTCGCCCAATGAAGAGACGGTCGGCATCGCCGTCCACAGCAAGGGTCTGCAGTTCGTCGACCGGGAGAGGTCCTGGTGGCCGTTCTGATGCAGGACAGCGGCGCCGCGCCGCGGCTTGCCGAAACACGCCGACCCGGGCCGGGCCAGCCGGGCATTTCAACAATCACATAACGCGAATATGGCACTGGACAACAAGGTCGTCTGGTCGGAGGGCATGTTCCTGCGGCCGCAGCATTTCCAGCAGTTCGAGCGACACGTCGAGGCGCTGCTGCGCCGGCGCACGCAGGCCCTGCAAGGCTTTTTCTGGGGCTTCTCCACGCTGGAGATCGACCGCGACGCGCTGGCGCTGGGCAAGGTCGCGCTGCTGCAGGGCGGCGGCGTGCTGCCCGACGGCACGCCGTTCGAATTCGACCGCACGCAGGAGGCGCCCGCCGCGCTGGACATCGATCCCGATGCGCGCGACGTGCGGGTGATGCTGGCGCTGCCGCGCCGCCGTCCGGGCGCCTGCGAGGTCGTCTATGAAGATGCGCAGGACACGCTGGCCCGCTACCAGGTGCACGAGGGCGAGGTGGAGGATTCCGGCGCGGTGGGTATGGAGCCCGCGCTGGTGCAGCTGGGCCGGCTGCGGCTGCGCCTGATGCTCGAGACCGACCTGGGCGACGAGTGGATCGGCCTGGGCGTGGCGCGCGTGACGGAGCGCCGGGCGGACAACCGAGTGCTGCTGGACGAGCGCTACATCGCGCCGTGGCTCGAGGCGGGCGCGCATCCCGTGCTGCGCGGCTTTTCCAATGAACTCTATGGCCTGCTGGAAGCGCGCAGCGAGACACTGGCGCAGCGCCTGACCCAGCCGGGCCGCGGCGGCGTGTCCGAGGTGGCCGACTTCATGCTGCTCGAGACCGTCAACCGCTACGTGGGCGCGCTGTGGCACGCGCGCCAGGTGCCGGCCATGCATCCCGAGCGCCTCTTCCACGACTGGCTGATGCTGGCCAGCGACCTGGCCACCTACACCAGCGTGCAGCGCCGTCCCGAAGTCCTGCCGACCTATGAGCATGACGATCTGCAGGCCAGCTTCGAACCGCTGATGGTGGAACTGCGCCGTTCGCTGTCGGCCGTGCTGGAACAGCACGCGCTGCAGATTCCGCTGCACGATCGCGGGCAGGGCGTGCGCACCGCGCAGATCGCCGATGCGGAGCTGCTGCGTACCGCCGGCTTCGTGCTTGCCGTGCATGCGGACATTCCCGCCGAGACGGTGCGCTCGCGCTTCCCGGCGCAGGTCAAGATCGGCCCGGTGGACCGCATCCGCGACCTGGTGCATCTGCAGCTGCCCGGCGTGACCGTGCGCGCGCTGCCGGTGGCGCCGCGCCAGATTCCGTACAGCGCCGGCTACGTGTACTTCGAACTCGACAAGAGCGGCGACTTCTGGCGGCAGCTCGAGCGCACCGGCGCGCTGGCGCTGCACCTGGCGGGCGAATTCCCCGGCCTGGCAATGGAGTTCTGGGCGGTCCGCGACTAAGCCCGGCAGGAGATTCCACGCATGCATGCTTCCGATCCTCCCTTCCCCGGCCTGCTGGACGAAGGCGCCGCGCCTGGCGGCGCCGCCAGCCGGCTGCGGCCGCACGAGTACGTCATCAGCGGCTCGAACCCACTGGTGGCTGCGGCGAACCCCCTGCTGGATCTGATCCCGCAGATCCGCGCCACCACCTCGCACCCGTCGCCCGCGATGCTGCGCGAACACCTGGTCGACGAAGTGCGCCAGTTCGAGCTGCGCGCGCAGCAGGCAGGCATTCCCAACGAAACCATCCTGGGCGCACGCTATTGCCTGTGCACGGCGCTGGACGAGGCCGCCGCGCTGACGCCCTGGGGCGGGGGCGGCGTGTGGTCGGCGCACAGCCTGCTGGTCACTTTCCACAACGAGACCTGGGGCGGCGAGAAGTTCTTCCAGCTGCTGGCCAAGCTGTCGCAGAACCCCGGCCATCACCTGGACCTGCTGGAGCTGCTGTACTACTGCCTGCTGCTGGGTTTCGAGGGCCGCTACCGCGTGGTCGACAACGGCCGCACGCAGCTCGAGACGCTGCGCCAGCGCCTGCTGCGCATTCTGCGCAGCGCGCGCGGCGAGTATGCGCGCGCGCTGTCGCCGCACTGGCGCGACGCGCCGGCGCAGGAGGCGCTGCGCCGCCTGCCGGTGCCCCTGTGGGTGTTCGGCGCGCTGGCCGCGCTGCTGGCGCTGATCGTGTTCTGGGGCCTGAACTGGGCGCTGGGCGGGCGGTCCGATGAAGTGTTCGCCTCGGTCACGCAGTTGAAGCCGCCGTCGCTGCAGATCGCGCAGGCGCCGCCGCGTCGCCCTGCGCCGTCGCCGCGCCTGGCCGTGTTCCTCGAGCCCGAGATCCGCGACCAGCTGGTCGCCGTGCGCGACGAAGTGGATCGCAGCGTAGTGGTGCTGCGCGGCGATGGCCTGTTCGAGTCGGGCGCGGCGGTGGTGCGTGACCGCTACGTGCCGGTGCTGGCGCGCGTGGCCGATGCGCTGCGGCAGACGCAGGGCAACATCCTCATCCGCGGCTACAGCGACAACGTGCCGATCCGCACGGCGCGCTATCCGTCGAACTGGCATCTGTCGCAGGCGCGCGCCGACGTGGTCAAGGAGATTCTGGAAGAGCGCCTGGGCCAGCAGGGCCGGGTGCGCGCCGAAGGGCGCGGCGACGCCGATCCGATCGCGCCCAATGACACGCCGGCCGGCCGCTCGGCCAACCGGCGAGTGGAGATCACGCTGATGGTGCCTCCGGTGCCGCACGGAGAAACGGCGGAGGGAGTCCGGCAATGATGTACAGCATCTTCGGCTTTCTGTTCAGCCGCGGCTTGTGGAATTTCCTGGGCGTGGTGGCGCTGGCGGTGCTGGTGTGGGTCGCCGGTCCGCTGTTGGCCATCGGCGCGAGCCGCCCGCTCGAAAGCGAGACGGCCCGCATCATCGTCATCGCCATCCTGTCCGGCATCTGGCTGCTGCGCCTGTTGTGGCGCAAGTGGCGTGAGGGCCGCCTGAACGCGCAGCTGCTGGGCCAGCTGCGCCGTCCGAAAGAAAAGGCCGAGGCGGAAGCGCAGGCCCCGCAATCCGACATCCGCGAACTGGAAACACGCTTTGACGAAGCGGTGGAACTGCTGCGCAAGACCCGCTTCGACGGGCAGAAGCGCCGCTGGCCCTTCGAGCGCTATTCGCGGCAGTATCTGTACCAGTTGCCCTGGTACGTCATCATCGGCGCGCCCGGTTCGGGCAAGACCACGGCGCTGGTCAACTCGGGACTGAACTTCCCGCTGGCCGACCGCTTCGGCAAGACCGCGCTGCGCGGCGTGGGCGGCACGCGCAACTGCGACTGGTGGTTCACCGACGACGCGGTGCTGCTGGATACCGCCGGCCGCTACACCACGCACGAAAGCGACCCCACCGGCGACGAGGAAGAGTGGAAGGGCTTCCTGGGCCTGTTGACGCGCTTCCGCGGCCGCCAGCCCATCAACGGCGCGATGCTGACCATCAGCGTCGAAGACCTGCTGGCCGCCTCCGAGGCCGAGCGCGCGCAGCACGCCGCCGTGCTGCGCCGGCGGCTGCAGGAACTGCGGGAACAGCTGGGTATCCGCTTCCCGGTGTACGTGCTGGTCACCAAGGTCGACCTGCTGTCGGGCTTCGAACAGTACTTCGCGTCGTTCAGCCGCGAAGACCTGGAGCAGGTGTGGGGCTTCACGCTGCCCTACGCGCGCAGCCAGGAACCGGACTTCGACCTGTACGAGGCCTTCCATGCCGAGTACCGCCTGCTGCAGCGCCGCCTGGACGACGCGCTGCCCGAGGTGCTGGCCGCCGAACCGGAAGAGGCACGCCGCGCGCTGGCCTATCTGCTGCCCCAGCAGTTCGCCGGGCTGCAGTCGGTGCTGGGCCATTTCCTCAGCGACGTGTTCGCCACTTCGCGCTTCGAGGCGCGGCTCGTGCCGCGCGGCGTGTACTTCACCAGCGGCACGCAGGGCGGCGAGACCTTCGACCAGGTCACGGGTCATCTCAAGCGCTATCTGCGCATCGAGGGCGGCCTGGCGGCCTCGCAGCCGAATCCGGAAGAGGGACGCAGCTTCTTCCTGAAGAGCCTGCTGCAGGAAGTGATCTTCCGCGAAGCGGGCCTGGCCGGCCGCAACCTGCGCTGGGAGCGGCGCTACCGACGCCTGCACTGGGCGGGCTATGCCGCGATCGCGGTGGCCTTCGTGGGCCTGAGCGCGGGATGGCTGATCAGCTACGGCAACAACTCGCGCTATCTGGACGAGGTGGACCGCCGCGTGCCCGTGGTGGAGAAGCTGGGCCGCGAGATCAAGATCACGCGGGCGGGCGACGTGCTGGGCCTGATGCCATTCCTGGACAGCCTGTGGTATCTGCCGCGCCACGAGTCCTTCGAGCTGGACTCGCCGCCCTGGAGCTACCGCTTCGGCCTGTACCAGGGCGCCAAGATGAACGCGGCGGTGCAGGGCGTTTACCGCGATGCGCTGGACAGCGTGCTGCTGCCGCAGGTGGCGCGCCGCATCGAGGCCGCGCTGCGGGCCGCCAAGCCGGACGATCTGGAGTACAGCTACGAAGCGCTGCGCGCCTATCTGATGCTGTACGAAGCCGACCACTACGACGCCGAGTTCATGCATGCCTGGCTGCTGTCCGACATGCAGCGCACGCTGCCCGAGGGCTACACGCGCCGTCAGTACGACCTGCTGTCGCTGCACATCCGCAATCTGGTGCAGGGCCGCGTGCTGGCCTCGCCGTTTCCGCGCGACGAGGAGCTGGTGAAGCAGGCGCGCGAGCAGCTGGCCCGCTATACGCTGGCGCAGCGCGCCTACAGCCGGCTGCGCCGCATGCTGGCCGGCGGCGAGTCCGCGCCCGACACCACGGCCGTCACGCTGGGCGGACCGCAGGCCAATTCGGTGTTCACGCGCAAGAGCGGCAAGCCGTTGAACCAGGGCATTCCTTCGCTGTTCACCTACCGCGGCTACTGGGACGTGTTCAATCCCCGCGTGACCCGCGTGGCCGAACTGCTGCGCAAGGACGATGCCTGGGTACTGGACGTGGCGCCGCCGGGCGTGATGGACCAGGCCGCGCAGCAGCAGCTGATCACCGACATCAAGCGCCTGTACCTGAACGACTACGTGGCGCAATGGGACGGCTACCTGAATGACCTGACCCTGGCGCCGCGCACCACGCTGCTGCAGAGCATCCAGATGGCGCGCACGCTGTCCGCGCCGGATTCGCCGATGGTGCAGCTGGTGCACAGCGTGGCGCGCGAGACCACGCTGCTGCGCGACACCAACAAGGAGCGCACGCTGGCGGACCAGGCGCGCGAACGCGTCAGCAGCACCCGCGAGGCGCTGGAGCAGATGTTCGGTCCCACGGGGCCGAGTTCGGCGGTGCGCGACGACGCGGGCGACGGCAAGCTCGAGCGCATCGTCGACCAGCACTTCGAATCGTGGCGCCGCCTGGCCCACAGCGAGGGGCAGGGCACGCAGGCGCCCATCGCGGCCACGACCAGCCTGATCAACGAGCTGTACACCTACCTCACCGCCGCCGACGCCGCGCTGCGCAGCGCCAGCCCGGCCCCGGCTTCCGACGTGGTCACCAAGATGCGCGCCGAGGCCGGCCGCATGCCCGGCCCGTTGCGCACCGTGCTGGACGACCTGTCGACGGGCGCGGCCAACGAGGTCTCGGGCGTCACGCGCGAGCGGCTGGGCGAGAACCTGTATGCCACCATCGGGCTGTTCTGCCGCCAGGCCATCGCGGGCCGTTATCCGTTCGCGTCGGGGTCCGAGCGCGACGTCGCGCCCAATGACATGGCCCGCCTGTTCGCGCCCAACGGCATGATGGACGAATTCTTCCAGAAGAACCTGGTGAGCGAGATCGACGTCTCGGGTTCGCGCTGGCGCTTCAAGCCGGGCATCGACGGCTCGCCCGGCAAGAACTCGGCGTTCCTGGATGCGTTCCAGCGCGGCGCGGCCATCCGCGACGCGTACTTCATGGCGGGCAATCAGATGCCGTCCTTTCGCGTGTCGATCCGACCGGTCGAGATGGACCCCGCCATCACGCAGTTCCTGATGGACGTCGACGGGCAGACCGTGCGCTACGCGCACGGGCCGCAAGTGGCCACCACGGTGCAGTGGCCCGGCCCGCGCGGCTCGAATCAGGTTCGCATCGAGCTGGCGCCGCAGGTAGGCACCGCCGGGCTGGTCAGCACCGGCCCCTGGGCCCTGAACCGGATGCTGGACAAGGCAAGCCTCCGGCGCGGCTCGTCACCGGAGATCACCATGGCCACTTTCAATATCGGCGGACGCAAGATCGTCCTGGAGATCCGAGCAGGCAGCGTGAAGAGCCCGTTCCACCTTCCCGAGATGCAGGGGTTCTCGTGCCCCGGCCGCTCGTGAACGGGGGGCGGACGATGCGCAACGCAGACAGCGGAGACAGCGTAGGCTGGTACGGCAAGATGCCCGCGGCGGGCGACTTCGTGCATCGGCGCCTGCCGCGCAACCTGATCGCGTGGTGGGACAAATGGCTGCAGTATGGCTTGGCGGCATTGCGCCAATCCATCGACGACGGGGCCGAACGCGCCTATGCCGCGGCGCCGATCTGGAATTTCGCCATCCCCGCGGGGCCGGGCGCCGGCGTGGTGCAGTTGGGCAGTATCGCCCCCAGCCGCGACCGCGTGGGCCGCGCTTATCCCCTGTGCGCCATGCTGGCCGTTCCCGCCGATTCGTTCCGGCGAGAACTGCTGGAAGAGGCCGGCGACTACTACCGCCAGATCGGCGCGGGCCTGCTGAGCGCGGTGCGCCACGGCTGCGCCGCGGACCAGCTGGACCGTACGCTGCTGGACGTCAGGCTGCCGCAGGCGATGGCGCCCCAGGCGCCCGCGCCCGTGCCCGCCGCTCCCGCCGCGGCCTCGACCGCGGGTAGCGACATCCTGGAGATCCTCAACGCGGGCATCGCGCCCGCGCCCGTCACACCCGCCGCGACCCCCGAGCCGATCAATTCGCTCGGGCTGGCGGCCTGGCCCGACTTGCCGTTCTGCTTCAACCCCAGTTCGCACACGAGCTACTGGTGGACCAATCAATCCGACGGCGCCGCCCTGCAGACCTACGTGCACGGCGGCGCGCTGAACGCCACGCTGTTCCTGCGACTGTTCTCGTCGCCGTCGTCGTGGCGCCTGTGAGGTCACGCTGTCCGGAGCCCCTTATGAACCCATCCCAAGCCGGCGCCCACGGGCGCGATATCGACGCGGCGCCTGGCACGCTGCGGCCCCTTCGCGACATGCCCGAGGCGGCGCACGGCGGCATGCCGCCGGCGCGCATCGCGCGCGTGCTGGCCGACCTGGTGGCCGAGCTGACGCCGCTGCATGCGGGCTGGCGCGTGCACGGCGCGCTGTCGCTGGATACCGTCGGCATGGACGAGAGCGGCCGCGCGCATCTGCTGGCGGGCCCAGCGTCTCCCGCGGCCGATGCGGAGAGCTTCGAGCGCGCCGCCGGCTACGCCGCGTTCGAGCAGTACACGGACGACCCGCAGCATCCTTGCGGTCCGTGGACGGACGTATACGGGCTGAGCGCGCTGGCGTACGCGCTGGCGACGGGAGAGGCTCCCGTCCCCGCGCTGCTGCGCTGCGTGCGCGACGATCAGGTGCCGCTGGCGCAGCGTCTGCAGGACCCCGCGGCCGCCGGCTTCGCGCAGGCGGTGGATGCGGGCCTGTCGATGGACCACCGCACACGGCCCGCCACGCTGGACGCGCTGCTGCAAAGAGTCGCCGCCGCGGCGTCGGCGGCGTCGGCGGCGTCGGCGACAGAGAGCGGCGTGATGCCCGGTGCCGCGGTGCCGCCCGTGCAAGCGGACAGGGCCGTGCGCGAGTCCGTTCCCACGCCTGCTCCTGTGGCGGCCCCCGCACCGGTGGCGCCGCCTCCCCCTGCCGCGTTCGTGCCGCCGCCCGCTGCGGCTCCCGCTCCGCCGCCGCCTCCGCCGGCCACGCCCGAACCTATCCCCGCGCCGATCGCGAACTCCTTTCCCGAGCCCATCCCCGAACCCGCTCCGGTGCCTGCGTCCGTCCGTCCCGCCCGTGACGACGACGAGGACCGTGGTGAGCGCGCGGCCGCACCCGTGGCGAAGCCGGCAAAGCCGGCCCAGGTCTCGATCCCGATGGTGCTGCTGGTTCTCGTGGTGATCGGCTGCGCCGTGTTCTTCTGGATGCGCATGCAAGGCGACGAGGCGCCGGTCGTCGCGGACCGCGGTGGCGCGCCCGCCGTACCGTCCGCGGGATCCTCCGCCGGCGCACCCGGTTCGGTGCAGCCCGCGCCGCCGCCGCTGAGCAACGCCACGCCCGCCGATCCTTCGGCCCCCTCCGGTTCGGCATCGCAATTGCCGCCGCCACTCCCGACGGCCACGCCGGAGGCTCCCGGCGGCGCCCCACTCGCGCCAGGCGCGAGCCTGGCGGACGTCAGCTCCGCATCCGGTCCGGGATCCACTCCCGGCCAGTCCGCCTCTCCTGGCGCGTCGTTGGCGGACGATTCGGTATCCACGCCCGCCGGATCCGTGGGCACGGCCCAGTCCGGTATCGCGGCGCCCGCCGTCGACGGCGTACCCGGTGCGGTGCAGCCTTCCACGCCGACGGCTACAGGCAGCGGCACGGACCTGCCGCCCGCGGCGACGGCGTCCACCGATGCGCTGGCCGCAGCCGCCGCCGAGGCGCCGCCCAAGCCCGCGGCGGCCACGGTCACTCTGAACATCCGTCCGTGGGGCGAAGTCCTGGTCGACGGCAAGCCGCGCGGCGTCAGTCCGCCGCTGCGTCAGCTGACGCTGCCGGCTGGCAGGCACACCATCACCGTACGCAATCCGGCGGCCGCCGATTACCAGCTTTCGTTGGATCTTTCCGACGGTCGCAGCACGTCGGTCTCGCACAATTTCGACTAGGAAAAAGAAATGGGGCGCAATGCCGCCCCGCTGTCGTTCGCGCTACACTGCGGCCCGCGCCCGCGCCCGCGCTGGGCGCGGCAGGCTAATCTGTCAGCCGGGCATGCGCCTGCACTATGAGGGCCTGGAGCGTGCTCATCGGCACGGGCTTGGCCAGCGTGACGACGCCGTCCGGCAGGCCGCCGCGGTCCCGGATGTCCTCGGGCGTCAGCGCGGATATCACCAACAGTTCGGCATCGCGCGATTCCGGCGCTTCTTTCAACGCACGGATCATGCGAAAACCGTCCAGCCCCGGCAGGTTCAGGTCGACGATGATCACGTGCGGACGAAAGTCGCCAACGCGCACCAAGCCCGTGAAGCCGTCGCCGGCCAGCTTCAGCTGCAGCGGAAAGGGCAGGCTGCCGAGCGCCTGTTCGTATGTCGACTGCACATGCGCGTCGTGCTCGACGACGACCACGCGCAGCGGGCCGTCGTCGACACCGCTCATGCCGGTGTCTTGCGCGCGCCGGCGCAGCAGGTCGTCCACCGAGGCGCTGAGGATCCGGCGATGCCCGCCCTCTGTCTTCCAGGCTTGCAAGAGGCCGGCCTCGACCCATAACTGCACGGTGCGTACGGATACGCCGATCAGTTCTGCGGCGGCCCTGGTGGTAAGGAACTCCGGATCGTGCGCGGACATGTGTGCCTTCCGGGCGTCGGGAAAAGACAACCTGGCCTTCTGGACGCGTTGGCTGCCTGTGCTTTTGATTGCGGATTGCGCGTGTACATACTATCTTTTTTTCCGTTTTGTACGGAAAAGTAAGTCGTAGAAACCGAAAAAGGAAGACCAGGGCCAATGGCGTCGATGCGGCACGGCGACAAGGCGCGGGAGCGCGCCAGTGCGCGCCCCGGCGTGCATTCCGCTATGGGATCGCGCGCCACGCTGCGCATACTCATGGCGGTGACGGCCGTCATCGTGCTGCTTGCCGTGGCCGCGGCCGCGGCGTTCCTGCGCTACGACCGCCGAACCACCTGGGAGCGCGCGACGATCGCCTCGAACAACGTGGCCCGGTTTCTGGAAACCGACATCACCCGCACGCTGCGCGTCTACGATCTGTCGTTGCAGGGCGTCATCGACAGCCTGGCGCAGCCGCAGTTTCGCCTGCTCAGTCCCGAGGTGGCGCACCGATTGCTGTTCGAGCGCGCGGCGATGGCCGATTACCTGGGCTCGATCATCGTGCTGGACGCGAAAGGCAACGTTGTCCATGACTCGCGTTCCGTCATAGCCGAAAAAGGCAATTTCGCGGACCGCGACTATTTCCAGGTACACCGGACCAGCGTGGATGCGGGCCTGTACGTAAGCGGTCCGTATCGCAGCAGGCTGCGCGGCGGCGATCCCAGCATCGCCATCAGCCGGCGCCTGGCCAGGCCCGATGGTTCGTTCGGCGGGGTCGTGGTGGGCGCGCTGCGCCTGGCCTATCTCGATGACCGTTTCGGCCGCATCGCGCTGGGCGTCGGCGACTCGATCACCCTGTCGCGCGACGACGGTCTCGTGTTGCGCCGCAGGCCCGGCCAGGAAGACGCGCCCGCAGGCGTCGTGCCGGCGCAATTGCTGTCGCAGTACGCGGAGCACGTGTCCGGCAGCTTCATCTCGGACGTGGGTGGGACCGAGCGCCACTACAGTTTCGCGCGCGTGACCGGCCTGCCGCTGACGGTCAGCATTGCCACGTCCACCGAGGGCATCATGCGACCGTGGGTGCATCGGGCCTGGTTTGCGGGGGTGTCCACCACGGCGTTCTGTATCGCCGTGGTGTTGCTGATGGTGTTCTTCCGCCGCGTGATGCGCCAAGGCAGATCGGAAACCGCCCAGCTCACCGAACTTGCGCAGACCGACGGCCTGACCGGGCTGCTGAACCGCCGTGCCTTCGACGCGGCGCTGCGCAAGGCCTGGGACGATGCGATGGTGCTGGGCCGGCCGCTGGCGCTGCTGTTCATCGATGCCGACAACTTCAAGCACTTCAACGACGTGCACGGCCACCAGGCAGGCGACGACCTGCTGCGGCAACTGAGCCGGGTGGCGCGCAAGACCGCGCGGCGCCCCACCGACGTGGCCGCGCGCTACGGCGGCGAAGAGTTCGTGGTGCTGTTGCCGGACACCGACCTGCGCGCGGCCTGGCGTATCGCGGAGGACATCCGCCAGGCGGTGGAACATCTGCACGTACGCAACGGCGGCGGCGTGGTGACCGTAAGCGTCGGCGTGGCATCGATGTGGCCGGCGCCGCCGTACCAGGCGGACGACCTGGTCGCGCGCGCGGATCAGGCCTTGTACGTGGCCAAGGCCCGCGGGCGCAACCAGGTCCATGCGGGCCGTTCGCTGCAACCTGATACGCCGGCCCAGCGCGTCCGGCATGGCGAGGGTTTACAGTAGGGGCTGCTGTCGCTCCAGGAGTCCTGCCGATGTCCATCGTCTCGTACACCCGCGCCGTCCCGCCGGCATTGCTCGCCTTGGGATTCGCCGTCCTGCTGGCCGCCTGCGCCGGCAAGCCGGCAACCCCCGCCCCGTCCGAACCGAAGGTTCAGGCGCGCGCGCAAGGGCCCGGGGCCGCGAATGCCGCCACCAGCGCCGATTCGCTTGCCCAGACTTCCTGGGAGCTCGAACGCTGGACCAGGTCGGACGGCGGCCCGGCGCGAGCCGTGCCGCGCGGCGCCAACGGCGAACCGGTGCAGCTCACGTTCCTGGCCCAGGGGCGCCAATACCGGGTGACGGGTTTCGCGGGATGCAATCGACATGCGGGCACGTATCTGCTCAGCGGCGGCGCGCTGACCATCCAGGCGCCCGCAGCCACGCGCATGGCGTGCCCGCAGCCCGAGCTGGCCGCCTTCGAGTCGGCGTATCTGCAGGCATTGGGCCAGGTACACACGTTCAGCCTGGACAGCGGCGGTGCGCCGCGCAGGCTGAGTTTCACGCTGCAGAACGGCGATGTGCTCGACTACGTGCGCCGCGCCGATCCGCCCACGCCCTAGCGATCCCGCACCTCGAACAGGCATGAGCGCGGCGGCTGCGGAACCGGCCGCACGCCGGCCTACAATGCTGCCTGCGCCGACCCGCCGTCGGGCCGGCGTGCGTTTTACTGGAGATCGCCATGCGTCCGTCCTTCCTACGCCGCCTGCTGCCGCTCGCGCTGCCGCTGGCGCTGGCTGCCTGCGCTTCGGCGCCGCCCGCCGGCGGCTCCGGCACGTATGCCGCGGCCGCCCGCTCCGACGTGCTGGTCCAGACCAGCTGGGAACTGGCCCGCTGGACGCGGCCGGGCGCCCCGCTGCGGCCGGTGCCGCACGCCAGTCCGCGCGAGCAGCCCATCACGCTGGCCTTCACGCGTGAGCAGGGCGTGCCTCGCCTGTCCGGCTTCGCCGGCTGCAATCGCTATTCCGGCGAGTACGTGCTGGCCAACGGGCTGCTGGTCGTGCCGCATCCCCCCGTGGCCACGCGCATGGCCTGCGCCGATGCCGAGCGCAGCAGACTCGAACAGGACTACCTGGCGGCGCTGACCCGCATCACGGCCAGCCGCCTGGACAGCGACGTGCAGCCGCAGCGGTTGACGCTGGTGCTGGACACGGGCGAAGTGCTGGATTTCGGCCGGCGCCTCGATCCCATCATCGGCGGACAGGCGGGCCTGTCGAAGCTGGTCTACGTGGCGCCGCAGCGCGTGCCCTGCAGTGCGGGCGCGGGTCAGATGCAGTGCTATCAGGTGCGCGACAACCCCTCGCAGCCCTGGCAGCTGTGGTACGGCGAGATCCTGGGGTTCGACTTCCGGCCGGGCATCGAGTATCGGCTGCGGGTCGTCGAGGTGCGCGATCCCAATCCGCCGGCCGATGCCGCCGGCGTGCGCTGGGTGCTGGACGTCGTGGTCGAGCAAAGGGTGCAGGGCGGATGATGCAGGCTGCGCAATGCCGCGTCGCCAATGTCGCGGCCTACAAGTTCGTCACGCTCGACGATCTGCACGCCCTGCGCGAACGCGTGCTCGAGCGGGCGCGCATCGATGGATTGAAGGGCACGGTGCTGCTGGCGCCGGAGGGCATCAACCTGTTCCTGTCCGGCACGGCCGACGCCATCGATGGCTTCCTGACCTGGCTGCGCGCCGATGCGCGCTTCGCCGACCTCGAGGCCAAACTCAGCTGGTCCGAGTCGGTGCCGTTTCGCAAGATGCTGGTGAAGATCAAGCGCGAGATCATCCGCATGGATCATCCCGCCATACGGCCCGAAGCAGGCCGCGCGCCGGCGGTGGACGGCCCCACGCTGGCACGCTGGCTGCGGCAGGGGCGAGACGACGCGGGGCGCGAAGTGCTGCTGCTGGACACGCGCAACGCCTTCGAGGTCGACGTGGGCACGTTCGAGAAGGCGGTCGACTGGCGCATCGAGCGCTTCACGCAGTTTCCCGCGGCGGTGCAGGCGCACCTGGATGAGCTGCGCGACAAAACGGTGGTCAGCTTCTGCACCGGCGGCATTCGGTGCGAGAAGGCGGCCATCTACATGGCCGAGGTCGGCGTGCCGCACGTCTACCAGCTCGAGGGCGGCATCCTGAAGTACTTCGAAGAGACGGGCGGCGTGGGCTTCAAGGGCAACTGCTTCGTATTCGACGAGCGCGTGGCCCTGGATCCGGCGCTGGCCCCTCAGATGCACGAGGCCGCGCAGCCATAAGCGCGCGTCAGCGCACGCGCATGCCGGGCTCGGCGCCCGGCCAGGGTTCCAGCACGTAGATGCCGGCGTTGACCTTGTCGTCGGCGTGGCTGCCCGCCAGCACCATGCCTTCGGATACGCCGAACTTCATCTTGCGCGGCGCCAGGTTGGCCACCATCACCGTCAGCTTGCCGATCAGGTCGGCCGGCTTGTAGGCCGACTTGATGCCCGAGAACACATTGCGGTGCCGGCCCTCGCCCACGTCCAGCGTCAGGCGCAGCAGCTTGGTCGAGCCTTCGACCTCTTCGCAATTCACGATCTTCGCGATACGCAGGTCGATCTTGGCGAAATCGTCGATGGTGATGGTGTCGGCCAGCGCTTCGCCGCCCGGCACGGCGGCGGCTTCCGCTTGCGCGGCAGGCGCGGCCGTGGCCGGCACAGCATCGGCCGGCGACTCGAACAGCGCGTCCAGCATCTTGGGGTCGACACGCTGCATCAGGTGCTGGAAGGGCGCCACGCGCTGGGGCAGTTGCCCGGCGTCGGCCCACGTGAAGCTGCCGGCGCCGCCGAACAGTTCGCGCGACACGCGCTCAGCCAGCGCGGGCAGCACGGGGGCCAGCATCACCGACAGGGCCTTGAAGCCGGCCAGCGCGCGCGAGCAGATGTCCTGCAGCGCGGCCTTGCGCGCCTCGTCCGCATTCGCGTAGTCCTTGGCGAGCACCCACGGCTGGGCGCTGTCGAAGGCCTGGTTGATGCGGTCGGCATGCGCCATGATTTCTCGGATGGCGCGGTTGTATTCACGCGCTTCGAAGGCGGCGCGGATCGCTTCGGCCTGCGCCGCATATTCCGCCGACAGCGCGGCGGTATCGCCGGCATAGGCCAGCGCGCCGTCGAAGTACTTCGTGATGAAGTTGGCCGCGCGGCTGGCGATGTTGACGTACTTGCCTACCAAGTCGCTGTTGACGCGCGCGACGAAGTCCTCGGGATTGAAGTCCAGGTCCTCGACGCGCGCGTTCAGCTTGGCCGCCATGTAGTAGCGCAGCCATTCCGCGTTCATGCCCAGTTCGAGATAGCGCAGCGGCGAGATGCCGGTGCCGCGGCTCTTGGACATCTTCTCGCCGCTGACCGTGATGAAGCCGTGCACGTTGATCGCATCGGGCGTCTTGCGGCCGGCGAACTTCAACATGGCGGGCCAGAACAGGGCGTGGAAATAGATGATGTCCTTGCCGATGAAGTGGACCTGCTCGGTGTCGCCGGCGGGATCCAGCAGCGCGTCGAAGTCGAGGCTGTTCTGCGCGCAGTACGACTTCAGCGAGGCCAGGTAGCCCACCGGGGCGTCCAGCCACACGTAGAAGTACTTGCCAGGCGCGTCGGGGATCTCGATGCCGAAATAAGGCGCGTCGCGCGAGATGTCCCAGTCGCCCAGCTTGGCGTCGCCGTCGTCGGCGCCCAGCCATTCGCGCGTCTTGGCCAGCATCTCGGCCTGCAGGCGCGGCGTGCCGGCGGCGTTGCTGCCGGCGGTCCACTCGCGCAGGAAGGCTACGCAGCGCGGATCCGACAGCTTGAAGAAGAAGTGGTCAGAGGACTTCACCACCGGCGTGGCGCCGGTGAGTGCGGAGTACGGGTTGATGAGGTCGGTGGGCGCGTAGGCCGAGCCGCACACCTCGCACGAGTCGCCGTACTGGTCCTTGGCGTGGCACTTGGGGCATTCGCCCTTGATGTAGCGGTCGGCCAGGAACATGCCCTTGACCGGGTCGTAGAACTGCTCGATGGTGCGCGTCTCGATCAGTCCCTGTTCGCGCAGTGCGACGTAGATGTCCTGCGACAGCGCCACGTTCTCGGCCGAGTCGGTGGAGTGCCAATGGTCGAAGCGGACGTGGAAGCCGTTCAGGTAGGTCGGGCGTTCCGCGGCATAGCGGGCCACGAGCTGCTGCGGCGTGATGCCTTCCTTTTCGGCCTTGAGCATGATGGGCGCGCCGTGCGCGTCGTCAGCGCCCACGAAGTGCACCGTGTGCCCCGCCATGCGCATCGCCCGCACCCAGATGTCGGCCTGGATGTATTCCATGATGTGGCCGATGTGGAACGAACCATTGGCGTAGGGCAGGGCAGTGGTGACGAAAAGCGTGCGTGACATGGGTAGGCGGCGCGTGGGGGGTGATCGAGGCCCGCTATTTTAGGATGATTATCCGTGGGCGTATGGGCCGGGCGCGAGAAGCCGGGACGGGCCGCGCCGCCATGGGGGCGCAGGACAGACCACTTTGGGGGCGATGCCGGCAATGCGGGCGCGGGGATGCGCACGGCGTGGCGCGCGGGGCGCCGGCGGTTGGTATCCGGCCGGCCGCGCGACGGCAGGCCGGGCCAGGAGGACGGCAGGCGGCGTCTACCGGATCTCGCGGACTTCGACGTCGATGATCTCGCCGCCGGCCGGCTGCGCATAGGGCGCGGGGCCGCCGGGGAACGGGCCGGGCCGCACGCCCTGGCGTTGGCTCCAGTAGGCGCGCACGCCGAACGGCTTGCCGCGGACCTTGGCGACGACGTACAGGATGCCGACCGCGAACGCGGTGGAGATCATGAAGACCAGCGCCATGGCCATGCCGATGAGGCCAATGACGGCGAAGAAGACGGCGCGCACGAAGCGGGAGAAAATATCGTTCATGTGGGTAGGATGTAAAACACAGCGGAAGGTTCCCGCATATCCGCTATCCTTGTGGATCGACGGTGGGGCGGATTCCCGCGCTGCCAAGGAACCCCAGTCTCATGAGTATAGCGACGATAGAGCAGATACGCGGGGCGCTGCGCGCCGCGCGCGACCCGGTCACCGGCCTAGACCTCAACGCTTTTGTAAAAGATGGTGACGTCCGCCTGGGCCAGGAAGTCGCAATCGCCATCCAGTTGGGGTATCCGGCCGTGCCGTTCGTCGCTCAGGTGCGCCAGCAAGCCGAGGACGCGCTCGCGCGCGCCGGCATCGAGCGAGCCAAGGTCCAGGTGGCCTGGAATGTCGCCACGCATGCGGTGCAGCGCGGCCTGAAGCCGTTGCCCAACGTGCGCAACATCATCGCGGTGGCTTCGGGCAAGGGCGGCGTGGGCAAGAGCACCACGGCCGTCAACCTGGCGCTGGCGCTGGCCGCCGATGGCGCGCGCGTGGGCGTGCTGGACGCCGACATCTATGGCCCCAGCGTGCCCACCATGCTGGGCATCAGCGGCCGCCCCGAAAGTCCCGACAACAAGTCGATGAATCCGCTGCGCGGCCATGGTCTGCAGGCCAACTCCATCGGCTTCCTCATCGACGCGGATTCGCCCGCCATCTGGCGCGGTCCCATGGTCACGCAGGCGCTTGAACAACTGCTGCGCCAGACCAACTGGGACGACCTGGACTACCTCATCGTCGACATGCCGCCGGGCACCGGCGACATCGCGCTGACGATGGCGCAGAAGGTGCCCGTCGTCGGGGCCGTCATCGTCACCACTCCGCAGGACATCGCGCTGCAGGACGCGCGCAAGGGCCTGCGCATGTTCCAGAAGGTCGACGTGCCGGTGCTGGGCGTGGTCGAGAACATGGCCATCCACGTGTGCACGCAATGCGGTCACGCCGATCACATCTTCGGCGAAGGCGGCGGCCAACGCATGGCCGAACAGTACGAGGTGCCGTGGCTGGGCAGCCTGCCCCTGACGCGCCTCATCCGCGAGCAGGCCGACTCGGGCAATCCGACCGTGGCGGCCGATCCGAACAGCGAGGCGGCGGGCCTGTACCGCGGCATCGCGCGCAAACTGGCCGCCGGCGTGGCCGCTTTGCCGCGCGACATGGCGGGCAAGTTCCCCTCCATCGTCGTGCAGCAGCCCTCCTGAGCGATGCGCGGAGTAGTGCGCGCATTGGCGTTGGCGGTGATCGCAGCGGTCTGCGGGGGATGTGCCACTACGGCTTCCGACGACGCGCCACCGGCCGCTGCGCGGGCGGCGACGCCTGAGGTGGTCATCGATCCGGGCGGCGTGCCGCCCGCGGCCCTGCAGAGCATCACCACTGCCGTCGACGCGATCACACGGCTCGCCGCGGACCAGGATGGAGGCGAAGCGGGCCGGCTGCGGCGCCGCGCGCGCGACGCCACGCTGGCCGCGCTGGCCACGCAGGGATACTTCACGCCCACGGTCACGCTGACGCCCGGCACCGACGTGGCCGGCGAGACCTGGGACATCGTCATCGAGCCGGGGCCGCGCGCCGAAGTCGAATCCGTCGACCTGCGTTTCACGGGGCGCGTGCTGCGTCCCGAGTATGCCGAGCGCATTGCCGACTGGCGCAAGGCCTGGCCGCTGCACAAGGGCCAGCCCTTCATCAACGCCGACTGGAACAAGGCCAAGTCCGAGCTGCTGCAGTCCGTCATGGACCGCGACTTCCTGCTGGCCCGCATGACGGATTCCTCCGCCGAGGTCGATGCCGAGACCGCTCGCGTGCGGCTGTCCGTGTCGATCGACAGCGGGCCGCTGGTGCGCATGGGACCGCTGAAGGTCGAGGGACTGGAGCGCGTGCCGGAACGCCTGATCGGACGCTACGTGAACTACCGCGAAGGCCAGGCCTATCGCCAGGAACAATTGGACCAGTGGCAGCAGGAGCTGCAGTCCACGGCCTTCTTCCGCGGCGCCTTCGTGTCGCTGGACACGACAGCACTGGACGCCACGCCGGAAGAACTGCGCCGTCCGGCCGATGCCGAGGTCGCGGCCACGGCGCCCGCCGGCGATCCCGCCGTGTCCGGCGGACCCAAACCGACGGGTGAAGGCGGCGTGCGTCCGGACTCGGACGGTGAGGTCACGCTGCCTGTGCAGGTGCGCGTGGTCGAGGCTCCGGCCAAGCGTGCGGCGGTGTCGCTGGGCGTGGACGACGAGGCTGGCGTGCGGCTCGAATCCACCTATCGGCAGAATGTCGTGTTCGGCCAGCCGCTTACCATGGAGACCGGCTTCGGCGTCGACCGGCTGCGCCAGCGCGCCTTCATGGATTTCCTGCTGCCGCCCGATGCGCGCGGCCGCAAGGATTCGGTCGGCGTGGTGGCCGATCATTCCGACATCGAAGGCCTGGACGTGACGCGTTTCGCGCTGGGCGCCACGCGGCTGCAGCAGCGCAAGGGCGCGGGCGACAGCCGCGTCGAATACGAAACGCGCTGGGGCGCGCTGCTCGCGCACGACCACGTGCGCATCGACGACGGCGACACCTATGACCTGCCCACGGCCACGCTGACGGCCGAGTGGCTGCGACGCGACGTGGACAGCAAGTACGATCCGCGCGAAGGCAACCTGATCGCCGTGGGCGGCGGCGTGGGCGTGGTGCTGAACACGGGCGAGCCGTACACGCGGCTGCGTGTGCGCGGCCAGAAATGGTGGCCGGTCGGCGAACGCGACGTGCTGACGCTGCGCGGCGAAGTGGGCCGCATCTGGTCCAGCGACGACGTGCGCGTTCCCGACGACTTCGGCTTTCGCACGGGCGGCGCGCGGTCCATCCGAGGTTATCGCTACCTGAGCATCGGCGAACGCCGTGACGGCGCGACCGTGGGCGCGGCCACGCTGGCCGTCGCCAGCATGGAATACGACCACTACTTCGACGAGCGCTGGGGCGTCGGCTTCTTCGTCGACGCGGGCGACGCGGCCCCCTCGTTCGGCGACATGGAAGTCGCCCTGGGCTACGGCGTGGGCGCGCGCGTGCGCACGCCGGCCGGGCCCTTGTTCCTCGACCTGGCCTATGGGCAGCGCGAACGCGACCTGCGCCTGCATTTTTCGTTGGGGATCGCGTTTTGAGAAGGTTGTACGCCTGCCTGCGCTACTGCCTGGTCTGGGTGTTGCCCGGCATGCTGATGCTGCTGGTAGCGGCTTTGGGGTTCGCGCTGTGGCTGCTGGGCACGCCCAGCGGCACGAGGGTGCTGCTGACCACCGCGGTGGCCCAGCTGGACGGCGAAATCGAGGGCGTGCAGGGCAGCTTGATGAAAGGGCTGCAGGTCGGGCGCCTGCGCGTGGCCCTGCCGGGCACCGAGGTCGAGCTGCACGCGCTGCGCCTGGACATGGACTGGCCCGAACTGGCGCATCGCAAGGTGCACGTGCGCGAACTGGCCGCCGACGCCGTGCGCGTGGCCCTGACGACGCAGTCCGAAGAGCCGCAACCGCCGGGAGAGCCGCTTACCGAACTGGCCGTCCCCGTGGAGATCGAGCTGGACCGGCTTGCCGTAGGCGCGTTCTCCCTGACTCAGGATGGACAGCCGCTGCCGGTATCGCTGGGCAACCTGCAGGCCAGCCTGGCGGGCGGAGCGCGCGGCGCGCAGCTGCGCATCGATAGCTTGCGCGTGGGTCATGAGCTGGGTACGGCCGACGTGCGCGGCACGGCGGACGTGACGCAACTGGCCGAGCCCTGGCCATTTCGCGCGCAGCTGGTCGTGGATGCGCTGGGAGCAGGACCGGATTCGCCGCTGTGCGTGAATGAGATGTTGGCGCGCAATGGCATGGGCGAGGCGCCGGCCGAGCCCGCCAAAAAGAGGCCTGGCAAGGGCTCGGCGGCGTCCGGCAAGGCGGGGCAGAAGACCGGGGCGAGGACCAGGTCTGCATCTGAAACCGCTGCGGCGTCGCCATCGGCCCAGCCCTCGGCGGCGCAGGCTGGGACGCAGGCGTCCGCCGCGTCCGCGTGCCCGGTGCAACTGCAAGCGGAAGCCTACGGCTCGCTCGATCAGGTTCATGCCGTCGTGCAAGGCAGCGGCGGGCGCGTGGCGCTGCTGGCCCAGGCCTGGCTGTCGCCGTCCGCGCCTTTCCCGGTGCGCAATGCCACGGTCGACGTGCAGCGCGACGGCAAGCCGGCCCTGGCCGCCGCGCTGGATTGGCAGCCGCTGCCCGGCCAGCCGGGCGTGGAACGCGTGCTGGCGCGCCTGCAGGCCGACCGCATGGAGTTGGGCGGCCTGCTGGGACCCGACATGCCGGGCGCGCTGTTGAGCGCGCACGCGGCCGTGGATGCCGAGGTCGCCAACATGACGACGCTGCGCCGCGCGAACGTCGAACTGACCATCAATCCGGAAAGCCGCTGGAACGGCCAGCCGCTGTCCGGCAAGGCCAGCGGCCGGCTGGATATCGACACCACGGGGGCCGCCGCCCCCGCTGCTTCGGCGCCTGCGGCAAGTCCATCGTCCGCCGCCGAAGCCGCGACGCCCGCGCTGCCGCCCAACGCGGCGCCGTCCGCAGCGGCTGAACAGGGCGCCGCAGGGCCTCATGTCGTACCGGCACCGGTATCGGCGCCAGCACCTGCTCAGCCGGCCGGCCTGCCCGCCGGCTGGCGCATCGACGGCGTGGACGTCGATCTGCGCCTGGGCCCCAACCGCGTGCGCGCGCAGGGCCGCATGGGCCCCGACGACGGAGCGCTGTCACTGGACGCCGCAGCGCCCAGCCTGGCCGCATTCTGGCCGGGACTGCCTGGCGGCGCGAAGCTGCAGGGCAAGGTGGACGGCACGGTGTCCAGGCATCGCGCGACGGTCGAAGCCGCCTATACGCCTGCGGACAGCCGCGCGGGCCAGCTGGGCCGTGCGCCGGCCGAGGCTCGCCTGGCCGTGGAGGGCGGCTGGGGCGCCGCGGCGGCGTCCACCGACGGCAAGCCTGCCGGCGAGGCCGCGCTGACCGGCTGGCGCGGCACGCTGACCCGCATGACCGCATCCAGCGCCGGTTTCGGCGTGGCCATCGAGCGGCCCATGACGCTGGCGTATCTGCCGGGCGCCGCGGCGCCGGCCTGGCAGACGCAGGTGGGCGCCACGGTGCTGGCGCTCACGTTTCCGGACAAGCAGCGCATCGCGCTGGCGCACGCTGGCTCGCGCGCGGGCGCGGGTCGTTGGGAAACCGCCGGCCAGATCGACAATCTGGTCATCACGGCCAGCATGGTCCGCCAATTGCGCTACGCCCTCAATCCGCAAGCCAAGGACCTGGACGCCGAGCGCGCGGCCGGCCGCGTCAACGCCGCCGCCGGGGGGCCGCGCCGCATCGCGCTGGACGCCTCGTGGAACCTGCGGTTCGCCGGTGCGCTGGCGGGCAACGTGCGCGTGTCGCGCCGCGACGGCGACCTGCGCATTCCCGGCGACCCGCCCATTCCGCTGGGCCTGCGCCGGCTGGTGCTCGACGTCAACGCCACGCCCACCGGCGCATCCGCCAGCCGGCTGAACGCCACGCTGGACCTGCAGACCGAGAAGATGGGGGCGGTGCGAGGCCAGGCCAATGCCGTGCTGTCCGCCGCACAGGGCGGCGCGCTGGCCCTGGACCCGCGCCAGCCGATCCGCGCCAGCCTGGATGCCGACATCGACGATCTGGCGTGGGTCAGCCTGTTCACCGGCGATGCGCTGGAGGTGGGCGGCGAGATCGACGCCAGCCTGCAGGCGCAGGGCACGCTGGGCGGTGCATGGGCCGCCAGCGGCACGGTGCGCGGCCAGAAGCTGCGTGTGGTGCGCGTGGATGACGGCGTGCGCCTGGTCGACGGCACGCTGGATGCGCGCCTGGATGGGGACCGCTTCATCCTGAACTCGCTGCGCTTTCCGGCCTCGCTGCGCGTGATGCCGGCCGAGTGGCGCACGCGCGAATGGATCACGACCAACCCGGATGCCAAGAACGGCTACGTCGAGGCCAGCGGCCAATGGCTGCTGACCGAATCGCGCGGCCAGGTGCGGGTGAAGCTGCATCGCTTCCCCGCGCTGCAGCGATCCGACCGCTACGCGATGGTGTCCGGCACCATGACGCTGGACGCCGCGCTGCCGCGCATCAGCCTCACCGGGGACCTGGTCGCCGACGCCGGCTGGTTCAGCCTGGAGATCCTGCAGGGCGTGCCCACGCTGGACGACGACGTGCGCGTGGTGCACGCCGGTGAAGAGGCGCAGCCGTCCGGCTCCGCCATGCAGATCGGCATGGACGTCAAGTTCGACATGGGTCCGCGCTTTTACATCACCGGCATGGGGCTGGACGCCGGGCTGCTGGGCAACATCCGCGTGCAGATGGCCGAGGGCCGCCTGACGGGCATGGGCGCGCTGCGCACGCGCGGCGGCGGCATCGAGGCCTATGGCCAGAAGCTGCGGCTGCGCCGCGGCGTGTTGACCTTCCAGGGACGCCTGGACAATCCGCTGCTCGACATCGAGGCGCTGCGCACCGGCGAACAGGTCGAGGCCGGCGTGAGGGTGTCGGGTACCGCGCAGCGCCCGCGCATCGACCTCATTTCGTACCCCGACGTCAGCGACGTGGAGAAGATATCGTGGCTGGTCCTGGGCCGCGGTCCCGACGAGGGCGGCAGCGATGCGGCGCTGCTCGTGTCGGTGGGCACGGCGCTGCTGGGCGGGGGCCAGCCGTTCTACAAGCAGTTCGGCCTGGACGACGTCAGCGTGCGCACCGGCTCGCTGGGCAGTTCGGGCAGCCTGCTGCCCGACCGCACCGTGGCCGGCGACGTCAACCGCGACAGCGACAGCGACCTTGCCACGCAGTTCATCGTGGGCAGCAAGCGCTTCGCCAACGGCATCACCCTCAGCGTCGAACAGGCGCTGGCGGGCAGCGAAACCGTCGGCCGTCTCAGCTATCGCCTGGCGCGCGGCCTGTCGCTGGACCTGAAGGGGGGCGGCGTGAACGGCTTGGCGCTGGTGTACCGCACCTTGTGGGACGATTGACGGAAACCCCGCCGCGCCGCCGATGTCACGGTGGCGCGGCAGGCTATCCGGGCGAGCGGATAAAATACCGGCCATTCAATCGAGGCGTCACACCATGAGCATCAAAAGCGACCGTTGGATCCGCCGCGCCGCCGAGGCCGGCATGATCGAGCCGTTCGAAGCCGGCCAGGTCCGCACCGCGGACGGCCAGCGCATCGTCAGCTACGGCACCAGCAGCTACGGCTACGACGTCCGCTGTGCCGACGAGTTCAAGATCTTCACCAACATCAACTCCACCATCGTCGATCCCAAGGCATTCGACGAGAAGTCGTTCGTCGACTTCAAGGGCGACGTCTGCATCATTCCGCCCAACTCGTTCGCGCTGGCGCGCACGGTCGAATATTTCCGCATTCCGCGCAGCGTGCTCACCATCTGCCTGGGCAAAAGCACTTACGCGCGCTGCGGCATCATCGTCAACGTGACGCCGCTCGAGCCCGAATGGGAAGGCCACGTCACGCTCGAGTTCTCGAACACCACGCCGTTGCCGGCCAAGATCTACGCCGGCGAGGGCTGCGCCCAGATGCTGTTCCTGGAAAGCGACGAGGTCTGCGAGACCTCGTACCGCGACCGCGGCGGCAAGTACCAGGGCCAGCGCGGCGTTACCCTGCCGCGCACCTGATGCCGGGCGTCGCGGCGCCGCGCGCGAAAGGGCGCGCGTAAAAAGGGCGCCGCGTCACCTGCGGCGGCGCGTCAGCGCGCGGCCGCCGCCACCACTTCCCACAGCTTTTCCGCCACTGGCGCCATGTCGCTGGGCTGCCGATACAGGCAGATGTCCACCGGGATGTCCCATTGGGGACCGCCCGCCCGGCACAGGCGTCCCTGCTCCAGGTCCTCGCGCACCAGTTCGCCGGGCAGCCACGCGATGCCGCGTCCCTGCAGCGCCATCGAGCGCAGCAGGGCGGCGTGGTGCGCCACGAAGGTCTCGCGGAACCGGTCGGCCGTCTTGCCTGCCTGTCGCAGATGGTGGTCGACGATGCGCCCCAGGCCGGACGCCGGTCCGTAGGCCAGCAGGGGCACCGGTGTCTCGCGCTCCACGGTGTAGCGCGGGCCCCGTGGCTTGCCTTCGTCGGCCGGCGCGCCCACGGGCATCAGCACGTCCGCATCCAGCCTGGCCATCGGATAGGCCTGCTCGTCCATGCGGTTGGGCACGCCCGCGTGGCGGTGGCACAGCAGGAACTGGACGCGCCGCTGGACCATGAGATCGGCGCAGGCCTGGAAGCTGTCGGACATGGTCTGGATCGGCCCGATGGCCACCTGGGCCTCGAGGCTGGCCAGCCAGCGGGGAAAGAACGATAGCGACAGAAAATGCGTGGCCGCGAAACGCAGGCTGGCCTCGCCCTGCGCCTGCGCGGCGCGCGCCTTGATGCGGGCGGCCTCCAGGTCGGCCAGCACCTGCTGAAGCAGGGGGCGGAACTTGCGCCCCGCCGCGGTCAGTTCGGTGGGATGCGTGCTGCGGTCGAACAGGTCGACGCCGACCCATTCTTCAAGCGCGCGTATGTGCCGGCTGAAGGCGGGCTGCGCAATGGCCCGCGCTTCGGCGGCGCGCGAGAAGCTGCCGGTTTCCGCGAGCGCGCAGAAATCCTCCAGCCATTCCATGTCCAATGGACGATTGCCAGGCCCCATGCTTGTGCTCCGCAACGGAGATAGTTCTATGCGATTGGAGTATTGGACGGTCTCCACGCCCTCCGCAATCATAGCTTCCACAGCAACCGCAATTCCGGAGACAGAGCATGGCTTGCATCGCCAACTATCGCGGCATCATCCCCGCCATTTCATGCCCCTTCACGCCCGACCATCGCATCGACGAGCCGGCGCTGCGCAGGCTGGCCTCGTGGCTGGCCGGGCATCAGGGCGTGGTCGCCGTCATGACCAATGGGCACACCGGCGAGGTGTTCTCGCTGACGCCCACCGAACGCGCCCAGGTCACGCGCATCGTGGCCGACGAGCTGCGCGGGCGCCTGCCGGTGATCTCGTCGCTGGTGTGCGAAGGCCTGGCCGATGCCGCCGACCATGCTCGCATGGCCCGCGAGGCCGGGGCGGCGGCGCTGGACGTCATGCCGCCCCATCACTGGCTGCGCTTCGGCTTCACGTCGGGCCACGCGCTGCAGTATTTCCAGGCGATCCACGAGGCGGCGCCCGACCTCGACCTGGTGTGCCACGTGTATCCGTCCTGGACGCGGGCGGCGTATTCGTCGCAGTTGCTGGCCGACCTGGCGCGCCTGCCGTATCTGCAGGCCTTCAAGGTGGGCCAGCGCGACATGAACAAGTATGCGCGCGACATCCAGGCCATACGCGATGCCGATCCGGACAAGGCCATCCTGACCTGCCACGACGAATATCTGCTGGCGTCGATGGTGCAGGGCGTGGATGGCGCGCTGGTGGGCTTCGCGACCTTCATCCCGCAGCTGATCATCGATCTGTGGGAGGCGGTGAAGGCGGGGGACCTGCACCGCGCTCAGGCCGTGCAGGCCATCATCACACCGCTGAAGGACGCGGTGTACGGCGCCGGCGAACCGACCGGCGAGGCGCACGCCCGCATGAAGATGGGCATGTACCTGGCCGGCGTGCTGGACGACGCCACCGTTCGTCCGCCCACCGAGTCGCCCAGCGAAGAAGAAGTGCGGGCGCTGCGGGCCGCGCTGCGGCAGGCGGACCTGTTGAAACGCTGAGCGTGGCCATGTCGGCCCGCCGCGCGAAGCGCCGGGCCGTATCCACAATAACGACAGGAGACAATCATGCTGAAAAGACTGCTTTCGTACGCGCTGTGCGCGCTGCCGGCGCTGGGCGCCGCTTCCGCCCATGCGGCCGACTATCCCGAGCGTTCGATACGGATGGTGATTCCTTTCCCGCCGGGCGGCACGCTGGACGCGCTGGGCCGCGACCTGGCCAAGCAACTGGGCGACCAGATGGGCCAGGGCGTGGTGGTGGAGAATCGCTCGGGCGGCAACGGCACCATCGGGGCGGATGTGGTGGCCCGCGCCAAGCCGGATGGCTATACGCTGCTGTTCAGCGCTTCCACGTTCGTCACCGCGCCCATGACCATGTCGTCGGTGCCGTTCGCGGTGGAGAAGGACTTCGTGCCGGTCGCCATGGCTGCCAAGGCTCCGCTGTCGGTGTCGGTGCGCAAGGATCTGCCGGCAGCCGACCTGCCGGGCCTGCTCAAGTACGCCAAGGCCAACCCGGGCAAGCTGACGTTCGCGGTGGGCTCGATCGGCTCGGCGGGCCATCTGTCCACCGCGCTGCTGAAGCGCCAGGGCGGCCTGGATTACATGGTGGTTCCCTACAAGGGCACGGCGCCGGCGTTCCAGGACCTGATAGGCGGGCGCATCGACGGTTTCATCGACCCCGTGCTCGGCGCGATGGAGTACTACCGCAGCGGCATGCTGCGCATCGTGGCGGTCACCTCGGACAAGCGCCTGCCGAATCTGCCCGACGTGCCCACGGTCGCCGAGACGCTGCCGGGCTACCAGTACTACAGCTGGTATGGCCTGTGGGCGCCGGCGGGCACGCCGGCCGGCGTCGTGCAGAAGCTCAATGCAGAGGTCAACAAGGCATTGGCCTCGGACATCCAGGCCAAGTATGCCAAGCTGGGATTGCTGTTCACGCCCGGCAGCGTCGAGGACTTCGCGCGCTTCCAGCGCGAGGACATGGCCAGCGCCAAGCGCATCATCGACGAGGAGCACATCCGTGTCGAGTGACGCCGCCGTGCCCGACGGCCGCGGCCTGGCCGTGGTCACAGGCGCCGCCGGCGGCATCGGCCTGGCCATCGTCCAGCGCCTGCTGGCCGATGGCTGGCGCGTGGCGGGACTGGATCTAGTCCCGCCGGCGCTCGAATCGCCGGGCTATCGGCACGTCGCGGCAGACCTTTGCGACGGCGCGGGCATCGCTCATGCGCTGTCCGGGCTGGGCGATGTCCGTGCATTGGTCCATGCGGCCGGGGTGTTGCGCGTGGGCGCGCTGCAAGAGCTGGATCCCGCCGACGGCATGCGCATGTGGGCGCTGCACGTGGACGCCGCAGTGCGCCTGGCGCAGGGCCTGCTGCCCTCGTTGAGCGCCGGCGGGAATGGCCGCATCGTGCTGGTGGGCAGCCGGGTGGCGCAGGGCATGCCGGGCCGCAGCCTCTACGCGGCGTCGAAGGCGGCGCTGGTCGCGCTGGCGCGCAGCTGGGGCGCGGAACTGGCCGCCAGCGGCGTCACCGTCAATGTCGTATCGCCTGCCGCGACCCAGACGGGCATGCTGGCCGATCCCGCGCGGGCGGCCAGCGCGCCGCGTCTGCCGCCCATCGGACGGCTGATACGTCCGCAGGAGATCGCGGCGATGGTGAGCTTTCTGCTGTCCGACGAGGCCGCCGCGATCACGGGGCAGGACCTGACTGTCTGCGGCGGGGCGTCGCTGGTTCGCTGACCGGCACGGCCGTCTCATCCGTTTGATCTGGCGCAAATCGGCTATCGCCGCCGCGGGTTCTAATCGAGGCTCGATCAAGATGCAAAGATCCCGGGAGTACCTTCATGCGCAAGTGGATGATCGCGGCCGCGCTGGCCGCAGCGGCAGGCCCTGTGTGGGCGCAGACATGCGAACAGACGGTGCATGGCAACGATGCCATGCAGTTCGACGTGAAGGCCATCGAGGTCGACAAATCGTGCAAGCAGTTCACCGTGAAGCTGGAGCACACGGGCAAGCTGCCGCGCAATGCGATGGGGCACAACTGGGTCTTGACGCGCGAGGTCGACATGCAGGGCGCCGCCACCGACGGCACGGCGGCCGGCCTGGACAAGGACTACGTCAAGCCGGACGATGCTCGCGTCATCGCGCACACCAAGGTAATCGGCGGGGGGCAATCGGACTCGGTCACTTTCGACGTGTCCAAGCTGGCGGCCGGCCAGAACTATATGTTCTTCTGCTCGTTCCCTGGCCATTGGGCCATTATGAAGGGCACGCTGAAGCTGGCTGACTGAGGTCTTCCGAGGGCGGCGCGCCATTGCGCCGGCCCTCGCGTTTCAACTGGCGACACGCGGCGCCTCAGGGCGCCGCGTGCTCGTATTCGATGTCCCATTCCGATTCGCCCGCCCGCACGAAGCCGTTGCGTCGATAGAAGGCATTGGACTCGCTGCCGCGCAGCGCCGTGACGCGCAGCGGCAGACCGTTCGTGCGGGCCTGGGCGATGACCGCCTGCACGACCATGCGTCCCAGGCCCAGTCCTTGTGCGTCGGGATGGAGGTACAGATGGTCCAGGCGCATCGCGCCTGCCTCGCGAGATACCGCGTAGAAACCGACGCGCGCACCTTCGTGGCAGATCCAGCGCATGTCGGCCGGTACGAAAGTGGCGCGCAGCCGGTTTCGAGATCGCTCGGGATCGTACCTGCCAAGACGCTCGAGGCTGGGCCGCATGGCCAGCGCGCGAAGCTCGGCCATGGCGTCGAAATCGTGGTCGTCCACGGGCAGGAACTGCATGGTGTCAGGCAGGACAGGGTGGTCCATCGGGGGGCTCGAAGGGCGCGCGTCGCGCCCCGTGTCGATCAAGACTGCCACGGGTCGTAAGTGCCGAAACTCCAGATGTGGCCTTCGGGATCGCTGCAGGTGAAGCCGCGGCCGCCGTATTCGGCATCGGCGATCTCGACCAGGATGCGGGCGCCCGCGGCCTGCGCGCGAGCATAGACCGCGTCGGCATCGTCCACGATGACGTAGGCGCTCTGCGTTTCGCAGCCGCCCACTTCGTCCGGCTGCTTCATGTATTGCGCGAACTCGGTGTCGCGCACGGATCCCAGCATGATCATGCCGTTGCCCAGCGTCAGCTGCGCATGAAGGATGGTGTCGGCGGGGCCGGGCACCACCAGGTGCGCCGCGAAGCCGAAGGCCTGTTCCAGCCAATCGATGGCCGCCGCGGCATTGCGGTAGCGCAGGCACGGAACGATGCGGGCGTAGTCCTTGGGCGCGGTGATCATGGTCTGTCCTCCTGGTCGTGGGGTGAAGCCGGCGTCGCGATGGCGTCGTAGCCGCGGGCCGTGAATTGCAGGACGCAAAGGCCGTGCCCGAAGGGGTCGCCGAGATGCGCGATGCGGCCCCACTCGTGCGAGGTGGCCGGGTCTTCGAGCCGGGCGCCGGCCGCCACCGCGCGCGCCACGGCGGCATCGACATTGTCGACCACGAAGTCCATGTGCACGGGCGTCCAGTGACGGGCGTAGTCGCGTATCTGGTCCGTGGCGCCGGCCGCGCGCGATCCGGCCGGCTTGCGCAGCAGGTACAGACGCACATTGGCGCCCGTCAGTTCAACGCCGTCGGCTCCGAAGCGGCGGCCCGGCGCCAGCCCGAAGGCCTCGCAATAGAAGCGTTCGCCGCGCGGCAGATCGTCGACGTCGATGTTGACCAGTATCTCCACAGGCTGTCCTTCCGGGCGTTAGGCAGCGGGCGCCGCGTGACGCGTTGCGCATGCGCAACGCGGCCATGCAACGGGGGCTTGGGCGCTTTTCTGGCAGGCGTCGCGCCGCTGCGAACCGCCTTCAGTATGGCCGGGGCGTGCGGCCCTGGCAAGGCGGCCCCGCCCCCACGGCATGGCTGGCGGCCCTTGCCTCGATACCTATAATGAAAGGGTCGAGTAGCGTGGGTTTCCGCAGCAGTCCTCCCATCCGCACAGGTTCGGACACCATGAGTCCGGCTTGTCGCGTCTTGTCAACAGCACGTCCCCTGATAGCAGTACACTCGCGTCCGTTTTACCTGCAGCGCGCGCCCGCCGCGCGGCTGCGGCAGATCGACGGCCCACACCTCGCGCCAATTCGCCTTGCCCCTGGAGCGCCCGCATGAAATTCCGGTTCCCTATTTTCATCATTGACGAAGACTATCGTTCCGAGAACGCCTCGGGGCTGGGAATTCGCGCGCTGGCCGCCGCCATCGAGGCCGAGGGTGTCGAGGTGCTCGGCGTAACGAGCTACGGCGACCTGAGTTCGTTCGCCCAGCAGCAAAGCCGCGCCAGCGCCTTCATCCTGTCCATCGACGATGAAGAGTTCGACGATTCGTCGCCCGAGGACGTGGCCAGCGCCATCAAGAACCTGCGCTCGTTCATCGGCGAACTGCGCTTTCGCAACGCCGACATCCCCATCTATCTGTACGGCGAGACGCGCACGTCCGAGCACATCCCCAACGACATCCTGCGCGAGCTGCACGGCTTCATTCACATGTTCGAGGACACGCCCGAGTTCGTGGCGCGCCACATCATCCGCGAAGCCCGCAGCTACGTCGACGGGCTGGCCCCGCCGTTCTTCCGCGAGCTGGTCGAGTACGCGCAGGAAGGCTCGTACTCTTGGCACTGCCCGGGCCATTCGGGCGGCGTGGCGTTCCTGAAGAGCCCGGTGGGCCAGATGTTCCACCAGTTCTTCGGCGAGAACATGCTGCGCGCCGACGTGTGCAACGCGGTCGACGAACTGGGCCAGCTGCTGGACCACACCGGCCCGGTGGCCGAGTCCGAACTCAACGCGGCGCGCATCTTCCACGCCGACCACTGTTTCTTCGTCACCAACGGCACTTCCACCTCGAACAAGGTGGTGTGGCATGCCAACGTGGCGGCGGGCGACGTGGTGGTGGTCGACCGCAACTGCCACAAGTCGATCCTGCACGCCATCACGATGACGGGCGCCATTCCGGTGTTCCTGCGGCCCACCCGCAACCACCTGGGCATCATCGGGCCCATCCCCCTCGAAGAGTTCGAGCCCGAAAGCATCCGCAAGAAGATCGAGGCGAACCCGTTCGCGCGCGAAGCGCTGAACAAGAAGCCGCGCATCCTCACGCTGACGCAGAGCACCTACGACGGCGTCATCTACAACGTCGAGATGATCAAGGAAAAGCTGGGCAGCTACGTCGACACGCTGCACTTCGACGAGGCTTGGCTGCCGCACGCGTCCTTCCACGAGTACTACCAGGACATGCATGCCATCGGCCAGAACCGGCCGCGCAGCAAGGAAGCCATGGTGTTCGCCACGCACTCGACGCACAAGCTGCTGGCCGGCATCTCGCAGGCCTCGCAAATCATCGTGCAGGAGTCCGAGTCGCGCAAACTCGACCGCAACATCTTCAACGAGGCCTACCTGATGCACACCTCGACCTCGCCGCAGTACGCGATCATCGCGTCGTGCGACGTGGCCGCGGCCATGATGGAGCCGCCCGGCGGCACCGCGCTGGTCGAGGAGAGCATCCGCGAAGCCATGGACTTCCGCCGCGCCATGCGCAAGGTCGAGTCCGAGTTCGGCAAGAACGACTGGTGGTTCAAGGTATGGGGCCCCAACCGCCTGCCGGCCGACGGCATCGGCTATCGCGACGACTGGATCCTGCAGGCCAACGACCATTGGCACGGCTTCGGCGAAATGGCCGACGGCTTCAACATGCTCGATCCCATCAAGGCCACGATCATCACCCCGGGCCTGGACATGTCGGGCAGCTTCGGCGAAACGGGCATTCCGGCCGCCCTGGTGTCCAAGTACCTGACCGAGCACGGCGTGGTGGTCGAGAAGACCGGCCTGTATTCGTTCTTCATCCTGTTCACCATCGGCATCACCAAGGGCCGCTGGAACACGCTGCTGACCGCGCTGCAGCAGTTCAAGGACGACTACGACCGCAACCAGCCGATGTGGCGCATCCTGCCCGAGTTCTGTCGCGACCATCGCCGCTACGAGCGCATGGGCCTGCGCGACCTGTGCCAGCAGATCCACGAGGCCTATCGCGATCGCGACGTGGCGCGCCTGACCACCGAAATGTACCTGAGCGACATGGTGCCGGCCCTGAAGCCCTCCGATGCATTCGCCCGCATGGCCCACCGCGAGGTCGAGCGCGTGGCCATCGACGAACTCGAGGGCCGCGTCACGGGCGTGCTGCTGACGCCGTATCCTCCCGGCATCCCGCTGCTGATTCCGGGCGAGCGCTTCAACCGCACCATCGTGCAATACCTGCAGTTCGCGCGCGAGTTCAACTCGCGGTTCCCCGGCTTCGAAACTTACATCCACGGCCTGGCAGAGGACACCGCGCCGGATGGCAGCAAGCGCTACTACGTGGACTGCCTGAAGGAAGACTGACAGCGTCCCGATGTACGACGTCGCGATCCTGGGCGCCGGCGCCGCGGGCATGATGTGCGCCGCGGTGGCGGGCCAGCGCGGCCTGCGCGTGGTGCTGGTCGACCATGCCGACAAGCTGGCCGAGAAGATCCGCATCTCGGGCGGCGGGCGCTGCAACTTCACCAACATCGGTGCGGGCCCCGCCAACTTTCTTTCCGAGAACCCGCACTTCTGCCGCTCGGCGCTGGCCGGCTACACGCCGCAGGACTTCATCGGCCTGGTGCGCAAGCATCGCATCGGCTGGCACGAGAAGCACCGCGGCCAGCTGTTCTGCGACGACTCCAGCGAGTCCATCATCCAGATGCTGCGCGCGGAATGCGAGCAGGGCGGCGTGGCCTGGCGCATGTCGTGCCGCGTGGCCGAAGTGGCCCGCGACGCCGACGCCTATGTGCTGCGCACCAGCCAGGGCGAGATCCGGGCCGCCAAACTGGTGGTGGCCACGGGTGGAATGGCCATCCCGCAACTGGGCGCCACCGACTTCGGGCTGAAGATCGCGCGGCAGTTCGGGCTCAAGGTGGTCGAGCCGCGTCCGGCGCTGGTGCCGCTGACCTTCGACGCCACCGAATGGAAGCCTTTCGCCGAGCTCTCCGGCGTGGCGCTCGAGGTCGGATTGGAGACGGGGCAGGGCGCCGCCCGCGGCGAGTTTCTCGAAGACCTGCTGTTCACCCATCGCGGGCTGTCCGGCCCGGCCATCCTGCAGATCTCCAGCTACTGGAGGCCCGGCGAGGCTATCACCCTCGACCTTGCGCCCGGCCGGGACATGGCAGCCGAACTGCTGGCGGTGAAGCCTGGCAACCGGCAGCAGTTGCATACCGTGCTGGGCGGCATGTGGCCCAAGCGCCTGGCCGACCGCTGGCTGCGCGCGGCCGGGCCGGGCGGCCAGGATCTGTCCGCCAGCCGCGTGGCCGACCTGCCCGACCGCGCCCTGCGCGAACTGGGCGCGCGCATCCAGCAATGGCGGCTGGTGCCCACCGGCACGGCCGGCTACAAGAAGGCCGAGGTGATGCGCGGTGGCGTGGACACCCGCGGCCTGGACCAGAAATCCATGCAGGCACGCGGCGTGCATGGGCTGTACTTCATCGGCGAAACCGTCGACGTCACCGGCTGGCTGGGAGGCTACAACTTCCAGTGGGCCTGGGCATCGGGCGTGGCCTGCGGCAAGGCGCTGTAGCGGCATTGCCGCGACGAACTGCCGCGTTTCCTTCAGCGCCATCCCGATCACGCGGTCGCACGCCGCGCCGCGAGCCTATCGCCCTGAGACGGGCAGGCCGGCACGAACCATGCTGAGTTGACCCGGAACGCGCGAACCGCCCGTCGCGCGGCTGCGTGCGTGCCAGCCTGAACCGCGGCCTGTCGAAGGCCGACAACCGGAGATTCCAATGGCCTATACCCTACCTCCCTTGCCTTACGCCTACGACGCGCTCGAGCCCCACATCGACGCGATGACGATGGAGATCCACTACACGCGCCATCACCAAACGTACATCAACAACCTGAACTCGGCGCTGGAAGGCGCGGGCATCTCGTCCGATCGACCGGTGGAAGACGTCATCGCGGACCTGGAGCAACTGCCCGAATCGGCGCGAGGCGCCGTCCGCAACAACGGTGGCGGCCACGCCAATCACAGCCTGTTCTGGACAGTGATGTCGCCCGACGGCGGCGGCGAGCCCAGTGGCAAGCTGGCGGATGCCATCCAGGCCGAACTGGGCGGCATGGATGCCTTCCGAGACGCCTTCACCAAGGCCGCCTTGTCGCGCTTCGGCAGCGGCTGGGCCTGGTTGAGCGTGACGCCGCAAGGCCGGCTGGTGGTGGAAAGCACCGCCAACCAGGACAGCCCGCTGATGCACGGCAACATGCCCGTGCTCGGTCTGGACGTCTGGGAGCACGCCTACTACCTGAAGTACCAGAACCGCCGACCCGAATACATCGCCGCTTTCTACAACGTGATCGATTGGAAGGAAGTGGCGCGTCGCTACGAGGGTGCGCTGCGGCCCGCCTCGGCTTGATGCGGGTTCGGGGCGAGCGCGCCGGCCGGCCCGCCCTGGTTCATGACCGCGAGGCCTGCCGCGGCCGCAGCCCGGGCGGCGCATCGGGCGGCCGGGCAAAGGCCTCGCGCAGGAAATCCACGAACGCGACGACCCGCCCGGCATACTGGTGTTGCGGCAGATACACCGCATAGATGTCCGCCGGTGGTGTGCGGTAGCGGCCCAGCACTTGGCGCAGCCGGTCCGTTGCCAGGTGGGCCGCAATGTCCCACTCGGCGCGCAGGATGATGCCATGCCCGTCCAGCGCCCAGTTCACGGCGATGGCCCCGTCGTTGGTGCTCATATGCACCCCCACCTTCACCGTATGCGTGCGCTTGCCTCGATGCAGGCGCCAGACGCCATGCGTTTCGCTGCCGTGCCGGATGTCGATGCAGGCGTGCCGCGCGAGGTCTTCGGGCACCAGCGGTTCGCCGTGGCGCGCCAGATAAGACGGTGCGGCGCACAGCAGCCTCCGGTTCGCGGCAATGCGCCTGGCGATGACGCGGGCTTCGGGCGGCTCGCCGAAGCGCACGCAGACGTCGAAGGCATCCTCGGTGAGCGCGGGCGGCGCCACCGTCAGCTGGAGCTGCACGTCCACGCCCGGATAACGGTGGCGGAATGCTGACAGCAGCGGGGCCACGTGGTTGCGGCCGAATCCCAGCGTGGCGTTCACGCGCAGAAGGCCCTTGGGTTCCTGCGGCGCCCTGGACACATGGCGCTCCATGTCCTCGATGTCGGCCAGGATGCGCCGCGCATGCATCAGGTAGATCTCGCCTTCTTCGGTCAGGTGCATGCGGCGCGTGGTGCGCGTCAGCAGCCGCACGCCAAGGCGCGCCTCCATCTGTGCCAGCCGCTTGGTAACCGCGGGCGGGCTGACGCCGATCTCGCGCGCGGCCGCCGCCAGGCTGCTGCAGCGCGCCACGATGCTGAAGAACGCCATGTCGGTAGGAGCCAGGGACGTGCTCATCATTAACCAGATGGAAATAATGGAATAACTTTCTGCGTGTTTGTTGCCATTCTAGCGGGCTTAGAGTGCAGACGATCCGTCAGCAAGGCGCGGCTACCGGCATTGCCCGGATATATCGAGAACAACCAGGAGACTCCATGTCATTGACCTCTCTGTTGCGGCATTGCCGCCATATGCTGGGCGCGCTGGCGTTGCTGCCCATGGCCGTTGCGGCGCAGTCCGCCTATCCCGGCGACCGGCCCGTATCCATCGTCGTGCCTTACTCGCCGGGCGGCGCCACCGACGCGGTCGCGAGGCTGCTCAGCACCAAGCTGACCGGCACCATGAAGGGCACCTTCATCGTCGAGAACAAGCCGGGCGCCAGCGGCACCATCGCCATGTCGTCGGTGGTGCGCGCGCGGCCCGACGGCCACACGCTGTTCATGAACGAGATCACATCCACGGTGGTGTCCGAACTCGTGCCCAACCTCAGCTTCGATCCCATCAAGTCCCTGCAGCCGGCGGTGCTGGTGGCCGAGACTCCGTTCGTGCTGGTGATCAACAGCAGCGTGCCGGCACGCAACCTGACCGAGTTCGTGGCATATGCGCGCGCCAATCCGGACAAGATCACCTACGGCTCCGGCGGCGTGGGCAGCGGCCCGCACCTGGCCGGCGAGCTGTTCAAGCAACTGACGGGCGCGGACATCCTGCACGTGCCGTATCGCGGCTCCGGTCCCGCGCTGCAGGATCTGCTCGGTGGCCAGATCCAGATGCTGATCACCGCCGCGCCGACCGTGGCGCCCTTCATCAGCGAAGGCCGGCTGCGGGCCCTGGCGGTAGCGCGCAATGAACGCATCAAGGCCCTGCCCAACGTGCCGACCGCCAAGGAAGCGGGCCTGGCAGGCTTCGAGATCAGCAACTGGTTCGGCCTGGCCGCGCCGCTGGACACGCCGCAGCCGGTCCTGGACGCCATCGCCCAGGGGGTGAATCGGGCTTTGAAGGACAGCGATTTCCTCGCCAGCCTGGACACCGCGGGCGCGGTGCCGCTGGGCGGCACCTCGAGCGCGGCCCGCGAGCACGTGTCGCAGGAAACCAGGCGCTGGAGCGCGATGCTGCAGGCCAACGCCGCGCAGGGCGCCAAGCGCTGACGACAACGCAGGGCGGGCGCGGCCGAGGCGGGCGTGCCCGATGAATCGCCATACCCGTGGCAGCTACAAAGGAAGGCAATGAAAATCAAGCGTATCGTCCCGCTGCACGTGGGCCAGTTCATGTATGCCCGGATCGAAACCGATTCCGGCCTGGTGGGCATCGGCGAGGCCGGCACCTGGGGCCATCTGCAGGCCGCGGGCGCCGCCATCCAGCGCTTCGCCGAATACCTGGAAGGCAAGCCGGCCTTCGACATCGAGCATCACTGGAACGTGATGCATCGCTTCAGCTACTTCCAGGGGCTGGCGATCAACGCGGCGATCTCGGCGATCGACATCGCGCTGTGGGACATCAAGGGCCAGGCGCTCGGCGTGCCGATCTACGAACTGCTGGGCGGCGCGGTGCGCAAGAAGGCACGCATCTATGGCCATGTCTACGAAAGCTCGATCGAGAAGATCCTGGTCGAATGCCAGGCCAAGATGGATGCCGGCTTCAACGCGTTCGGCCATCTCAATCCTTTCCTGGACGAGGGCAACGACCAGGTGTGGTTCAAGACCCATATCAAGAAGATGCGCGACGCCATCGACAACGTGCATCGCATACGCGAGGTGGTGGGCGATCGCGTGGACCTGCTGATCGAATTGCACCGCCGCCTGACGCCGCCCGAAGCCGTGACCTTCACCAACGCGATCGAGGACACGCATCCCATGTTCGTCGAGGATCCCATCCGACCCGAGGGGCCCGACGCCATGGCTCGCGTGGCCGACAAGATCAACGTGCCCATCGCCACCGGCGAACGCTTCGCCACCATCTACGAGTTCCAGGCGCTGCTGGCGCGCAACGCCGTCGAGTTCGCGCGGGTGGACCTGTGCCTGTGCGGCGGCATCACGGGCGGGCGCAAGGTGGCCGCCATGGCCGAGGCTCATCACGTGCAGATCGTGCCGCACAACCCGTTGTCGCCGATCGGGCTTGCCGCCTGCCTGCAACTGGCGGCGGCGGTTCCCAACTTCGCCATTCAGGAATACGCTACGGGCTTCGAGGCCGGCATCTTCGAATCGCGGCCGGAGCACCTGGGCAGTGACGTCGTCGACGAGGTGCCGCGGCCCGACCAGGGGTTCGTCGACATTCCCAGTCGTCCCGGCCTCGGGATGGCGCTGGTACCGGATGCGCAGCAACGGCGTCCGCCGCTGTCCAAGCCGATCTCGATGCGTCCGCATTTCGACGGCTTCGTCATCGACCAATAGCCGGCAGCGGCAGCGGCTGCGGCGTGCCGGACCTGCGGGCGGCACGCCGCTTGCTGAGAAGCGGCATACCGGTTGTATGCTTTATTGAAAATGACTATCATTAACAATAAAGCGTATGACTTTGGCAACCCAGGAATTGCCGATGAACACCCACAGCCGCCACCGCGTACGACCCGCCGCCACCAGCGTCAGCATCTGGACGCTTACCGTGCTCGTCGCATGTCTCGCCATGCACCAGCTGTGGGCGTACTTCGCGGTGCGCACGCCCGCCGTGTCCGACGCGCTGCTGGGCGGAATGGTGGCGGCCGCCGCCACCGCGCTGGGCACGCTGCCCGTGGTGTTCTCGCAGACGCTCTCCGAGAAGGTGCAGGACATCATGTTCGGCTTCGGCGCGGGGGTGATGCTTGCCGCCTGTGCCTTCTCGCTCGTGGTGCCGGGCGTGGCCGCCGCCGAAGCGCTGGGACACGGCGCCTGGACGTCGGCGGGCATCGTGGGCGTGGCGGTGCTGCTGGGCGGAGCCGCGCTGCTGCTGGCCGACCGCGTGCTGCCGCACGAGCATTTCATCAAGGGCAAAGAGGGCGGCCGCGACCGCGCCGACTCAAAGAAACTGCGCCGGACGTGGCTGTTCGTCTTCGCCATCATCCTGCACAACGTGCCCGAAGGGTTGGCGATCGGGGTGAGCTTCGTCGGCAACGACGCGTTGCGCGGCACGGCGCTCGCCACGGGCATCGCCATCCAGGACGTGCCCGAAGGCCTGGTGGTGGCGGTGGCGCTGATGGCCGCCGGCTATGGGCGCGCGACGGCCGTGGCCATCGGCATGCTGTCGGGCCTGGTCGAGCCGCTGGGCGCGGTGCTGGGCGCCGCCATCGCGGGTTGGTCGGCCGCCATGCTGCCATGGGGCCTCGGATTCGCCGCGGGCGCCATGCTGTTCGTGATCAGCCACGAGATCATCCCCGAGTCGCACCGCAAGGGTCACGAGGTCGCCGCCACCTGCGGGCTGATGATCGGCTTCGTGCTGATGATGATCCTGGACACCGTGCTCGGATAAAGCCGCCGATGCGGCTGCGGCTCACCCGAGGCTGACGCCGCGTGAGTTCTGACTCGGTGCTCCGGACTCCGCGCGGGCACGAGGCGAAGCCACGGCCTACCGTGGCGCCCGCGGCGGCGGCGCCACGTCCCCGCTTTGCGGCGCCCGGCTTTCGGGGTATGCTTGCCGCGCTGTCACGCATGTTGCGGGAGAGAGCCGCTTTGTCGGCCGCCGAAGGCGCAATTCGCCCGGAATCGCTCAGGTAACCCATACCGCAACTGCATCGTCCGCGGCGCCCATCGCGCCGCACCGAAACAGCACTCTGGAGAGACCTGGTGCCCGCCCGGCGCTTCGCGCAGGCAGGCCACCCAGGCGCCGAAGGTGCAAACCCGCCGCCGCGGGGCAACTCTCAGGCAAAAGGACAGAGGGGCGGAAGAATCGGCCGATCGCCGGGGCTTTCGCTTCGCATCGGCATCGCGCAATCCCTTGCGGCGCCGCTGCCGCTGGAGTCTCTCCGCATGTCCGCACCTCTGCAACGCACCCCGCTCTACGACGAACACCTCGCCGCCGGCGCCCGCATGGTCGATTTCGGCGGCTGGGAAATGCCGCTGTCGTACGGCTCGCAGATCGAAGAGCACCACGCCGTGCGCCGCGCCGCCGGCATGTTCGACGTCTCGCACATGCTGAACGTGGACGTCGCCGGTCCCGACGCGCGCGCCTTCCTGCAGCGCCTGGTCGCCAACGACGTGGCCAAGCTGACCGTGCCGGGCAAGGCGCTGTACAGCTGCATGCTGAACCCGCAGGGCGGCGTCATCGATGACCTCATCGTCTATTTCTTCGCCGCCGACAAATGGCGCGTCGTGGTCAACGCCGGCACCGCCGACAAGGACGTCGCGTGGATGCGTCGCGTTGCCACGTCGGGCAGGTTCGACGTGACCATCGCGCCGCGCCGCGACCTGGCCATGGTGGCGGTGCAGGGCCCCGAGGCACGAGCCAAGGTATGGGCCGCGCGCCCCGACTGGCGCGCCTCCTCCGAACCGCTGGGCCCGTTCTCCGCGGCCCTGCCGGGCGACGACACGCTGGTGGCCCGCACGGGCTACACCGGCGAAGACGGCTTCGAGATCGTGTTGCCGGCCGCCGAAGTGGTCGCGCTGTGGCGCAACCTGGCCGCGCAGGGCGTGCGGCCCTGCGGCCTGGGCGCGCGCGACACGCTGCGCCTGGAGGCCGGCATGAACCTGTATGGCCAGGACATGGACGAGCTGATCCAGCCCGACCAGGCTGGCCTGTCGTGGACCGTGTCGCTGAAAGATCCGGCGCGCCGCTTCATCGGCCGCGATGCCCTGGAACAGCACGCCACGCCGGCCGCCTTCCTGGGCCTGAAGCTGCAGGAACGCGGCGTGATGCGTGCCCACATGACCGTGCGCACCGCGCAGGGCGACGGAGAAATCACCAGCGGCACCATGTCGCCCACGCTGGGCGTTTCCGTGGGCTTCGCACGCCTGCCCGCCGGCGTGCAGCCGGGCGACCAGGCGCAGGTCGACATCCGCGGCAAATGGGTGCCCGCTCTGGTCTGCAAGCTGCCCTTCGTGCGTCACGGCAAAGCCGTCGAACACTCGTAAACTCGTGCTTCCGGCCCGCCGGGGCCGGAAGGCGCGCAATCCCTTTCCCGTATCGCAGCACCCAGCCCAGGAGTTTCCATGAGTCTGCCCACCGATCGCAAGTACACCGCGTCCCATGAATGGGTCAAAGCCGAAGGCGACGTGTTCGTCGTCGGCATCACCGACAACGCCCAGGACCAGCTCGGCGACCTGGTCTTCGTCGGCGAAGTGGAAGTCGGCGCCAAGCTCAAGGCCGGCGACAAGGCCGGCGTGGTCGAGTCCGTCAAGGCCGCTTCCGACATCTACACGCCGGTGTCCGGCGAGATCGTCGCGTTCAACGACGAGCTGGACGCCAATCCCGCGCTGATCAACGAGTCCGCCTATTCGGCCTGGATCTTCAAGGTCAAGCCGGACAACGCCACAGACCTCGACGGCCTGCTGGACGCCGCCGGCTACGAGGCCTCCAACGGCTGAGTCCGCGGCCGCGCGGGCGTCATGCCGCGCGGCCCGTCTTCGGCACGCCGCAGCCGCGGCGGGCCATCGTTCTTCGAGATTGCTTCATGTCGCGCGCCCTAGACACCCATACCGATTTCATTCCCCGCCACATCGGCCCCTCCGACGAGGACCAGGCCAGCATGCTTGCCGTGGTCGGCAGCGCCAGCCTGGACGACCTGATCGCCGAGGTGGTGCCGCCGCGCATCCGCAGCGGCGAACCGCTGGACCTGCCGGCCTCGCGCAGCGAGACCGACGTGCTGGCCGAGCTCAAGCGCATCGCCGGCCGCAACAAGGTCTATCGCAACTACATCGGCCAGGGCTACTACGGCACGCACGTGCCGAACGTCGTGCTGCGCAACATTCTCGAGAACCCCGCCTGGTACACGGCCTATACGCCCTACCAGCCCGAGATCTCGCAGGGCCGTCTCGAGGCCCTGCTGAATTACCAGACCATGGTCGCCGACCTGACCGGGCTGGACATCTCCAACGCCTCGCTGCTGGACGAGGGCACCGCCGCCGCCGAAGCCATGACGCTGGCGCGCCGCGGCGCCAAGGCGCAAAGCCCGGTGTTCTTCGTGTCGCAGCACTGCCATCCGCAAACCATCGAGGTCGTGCGCACGCGCGCCATCGGCCTGGACATCGAAGTGGTGGTGGGCGACGAGGCGCAGGGCCTGCCCGAGTGCTTCGGCGTGCTGCTGCAGTATCCGCACAGCCTGGGTTCGCTGGCCGACTACCGCGCGCTGGCTGAAGCGGCGCACGCGCAGGGCGCCGTCGTGGCGTGCGCGACCGACCTGCTGGCGCTGGCCGTGCTGGCGCCGCCCGGAGAATGGGGCGCCGACATCGCCGTGGGTTCGGCGCAGCGCTTCGGCGTGCCGTTCGGCTTCGGCGGCCCGCACGCCGGCTTCATGGCCTGCAAGGATGCCTTCAAGCGCAACATGGCCGGCCGACTGGTGGGCGTGTCCAAGGACGCTCAGGGCAACCCCGCGCTGCGCCTGGCGCTGCAGACGCGCGAGCAGCACATCCGCCGCGAGAAGGCCACCTCGAACATCTGCACCGCCCAGGTGCTGCTGGCCGTGATGGCCGGCATGTACGCCGTGTGGCACGGCCCCGCCGGCATCGCGCGCATCGCCAACCGCGTGCAGCGCTACACCGCCATCCTGCGCGGCGAACTGCTCAAGCTCGGCATCAAGGTGGCCAACGATACGTTCTTCGACACGCTGCTGCTGGAAACCGGGCCGGCCACGCCGGCCATCGTCACGGCCGCCGCGTGCGAGCACATCAATCTGCGCCGCGTCGATGGCGCGCGCCTGGCGGTGTCGCTGGACGAGACCGTCAGCGCGCAAGACCTGCAGGCCCTGGTCAACGTGTTCGCCGCGGGGCTCGAGCAGGACGACGTGGCTCTCGACGTGGACGCGCTGGACGCGCAGGCCGCGGGCGGCATCCCGGCCGCGCTGCGGCGCCAGGGCGCCATCCTGGTCCATCCAGTGTTCTCGAGCGTGCGTTCCGAGACCGACATGCTGCGCTATCTGCGCAAACTGGCCGACAAGGACCTGGCGCTGGACCGCACCATGATCCCGCTGGGCTCCTGCACGATGAAGCTCAACGCCACGGCCGAGATGATCCCCATCACCTGGCCCGAGTTCTCGCAGGTGCATCCGTACGCTCCCGCCGCGCAGGCCGAGGGCTACCACGATCTCATCGTGCGCCTGTCCAAGGCGCTGTGCGAGATCACGGGCTACGACAACATCAGCCTGCAGCCCAATTCGGGCGCGCAGGGCGAGTACGCCGGCCTGCTGGCGATCCGCGGCTATCACCAGGCCAACGACCAAGGCCAGCGCAACGTCTGCCTGATCCCGTCGTCGGCGCACGGCACCAATCCCGCGTCGGCGCAGCTGGCGGGCATGGAGGTCGTGGTGGTGGCGTCCGACGCCAACGGCAACGTCGACATCGACGACCTGCGCGCGAAGGTGGCCAAGGTGGGCGACAAGCTGGCGGCCCTGATGATCACTTATCCGTCCACGCACGGCGTGTTCGAAGAGGCTGTCACCGAGATCTGCGACATCGTGCATGCCGCGGGCGGCCAGGTGTACCTGGACGGCGCCAACATGAACGCCATGGTCGGCGTGGCCCGGCCGGGCAAGTTCGGTTCCGACGTCTCGCACCTGAACCTGCACAAGACCTTCTGCATTCCGCACGGCGGCGGCGGCCCGGGCGTCGGGCCGGTGGCGGTGCGCGCGCACCTGGCGCCGTACCTGCCCGGCGTGCTGAACGAGCAGGGGCGCCTGCCCGCCGAGGCGCACGTCGGCCCGGTGTCGGCCGCGCCGTACGGCTCGGCCGGCATCCTGCCCATTCCGTACGTGTACATCGCGCTGATGGGCGCCGACGGCCTGAAGCGCGCCACGGAAGTGGCCATCCTCAACGCCAACTACGTGGCCACGCGCCTGGCGGGACACTATCCCGTGCTGTACGCCGGCCGCAACGGCCGCGTCGCGCACGAATGCATCCTGGACGTGCGTCCGCTGAAGGAGACCAGCGGCGTGTCGGCCGAGGACATCGCCAAGCGACTGATGGACTACGGCTTCCACGCGCCTACCATGAGTTTCCCGGTGGCCGGCACGCTGATGATCGAGCCGACCGAGTCCGAGGGCCTGGCCGAGCTCGACCGCTTCGTCGACGCGATGATTGCCATCCGCGAAGAGATCGCGCAGATCGAGCGCGGCGAACGCGACCGCGACGACAACGTGCTGAAGAACGCGCCGCATACCGCGCAGATGCTGCTGGCCGAGGAATGGCACCACGATTATCCGCGCCAGCAGGCCGCCTATCCGCTGGCCTCGCTGCGCGACGGCAAGTACTGGCCGCCGGTGGCGCGCGTGGACAATGCCTACGGCGATCGCAACCTGGTGTGCTCGTGCCTGCCGATCGAGGCGTACGCCAACTGAAATGACGCGGACCGCCCCGTGGGGCGGCCCGTGTCCGGCAACGCGGGGCCGGCTCGACGCCGGCCCCGCGTTTTTTTACTTGCTCTTGCGCGCGGTGTTCAGCGTCTCGGCGAACTGAGGCACGGTGTCGAAGAACGTCTGCACGAAGGCTTCCACGCCGTCGCGGCCGATGCCGCCGTAGGCGTTGATATCCATCTCCAGCGTGGGCCTGTTGTCCTCGTCGATGTAGGCGCGGGCCCAGCGGTTGCCGCGGTTCCAGTCGTTGATGAGCTTCAGCGGCTCGGGCTTGATCGGCTCGTACACGGCGCGCAGCATCGCGTTCTCGCAGCCGTCGTCCACGTCGCAGCTGGTGAAGAACACGTTGATGCCCGTGGCGCCGCTGTCGGCCGGCTTGACCTCCATTTCGGGCTCGCCGTATTCGTCGGTGCGGGCCTCGTACTCGTAGCCCGCGGCGGTGATCAGGTCGCCGATGGTGTCGTTGGTCAGCATGTGCAGCGTCGAGCTGTCGGCGCCGCCGCTCTCGCCCGAGGCGGATTCAGGCATGCCGAGGTCGGCGTCGTCGCCGTCCATGCCTTCGGGGCCGGCGATGCTGGACAGCAGGCTGTCCACCGGGATCTCCTGGCCGTTCAGCGTGGCCTTGGCGCCGTCGTACACCAGGTCGATGCGCATGTTGTCGCCATCGCTGCGCACGATGCCCATCATCTCGGCCATGCCCGTGGAGGTCTGGATCTCGTCGGCCGCGCGCGTGGCGGCCTCGTCGGGCGCGACGCCCTGGGTGGCCACCAGCACGCGCGCCAGCAGGTCCTGCGCCATCGGCTTGGAGACCACCACGTGGGCCTGCATCGACTTGATGGCCTGGCGCACCAGTTCTTGCACCGGCGCGTCGGCGTCCTTGGGCGGCTGCAGCGCCAGCGTGTAGGTCAGGCGGCTTTCGCCCTTGTCGGTCTTCCACAGCACGGGGTCCACCGTCAGCGTGGGGCCGGCGACCAGCAGGTCGCGCACGTCGGAAACCGAACGCTTCATCAGCTCGGCAGCCGCGGCGTCGTCGGTCTCGCCTCCGGTCGACTGGGCCATCATCGCGTTGACCAGGTCGGTGTACGTGCGGGCCAGTTTTCGGGTCGCATTGCCTTCCAGGTTGGCGAGCTTGATCGTGATCTGTCCGTTGCCCATGTCGGTGGAGCCCACGCTGAGCTTGCCCACCGAGTAGACGGCCTCGCCGTTGATGGTGGTGTCGTTCTCGCCGATCTTCAGGGTGTAGGCCAGGTCGTCCAGCGCTGCCGATACCTGGTCGGCCGGGCCCTGGATGTCGAGGCGCTTGACCTTCATCGACGTGTCGCCCACGGACACGCCGAACTTGCCCAGTCGCGTGTCGACGTGCATGTCCACGCCGTTGATGGCGATCTTGTTCAGTTCTTCGTCGGTGGGGTTCTCGATGCTGAGCGAGTCGATGCGCATCGTGCCCTTGATGCCTTCCTCGGCGCGCCGGTACTCGCCTTCCATGGCGGCCCCGCCGAAGACCAGCGTCGTGCCCTGGTGCTCGACCCTGGCGGCCGCCAGGCCGCCGGTGCCGGTGCTGTCGCCGTTGTAGTGCACCACCGAGTCGCTCCACAGGGGCGCCTTGCCCTGCGTCGCGGCGAACAGCGGCTTGAGCGCCTCGGTCTGGACCAGTTCGGCATGGACGAAGGCCGCACGCGGCAGCAGGTCGCCGCGGGCCAGGGCGCCGCCGGGGAACGGGCCGTGCTGGATGAGGGTGTCGATCTCGACCATGCCGGGCTTCAGCACGATGGGGTCCTCGCCGGGCGCCGCCTGGGGCGCCTGCATGGTCAGCCCATAGCGGGCGCGCGTGGTGAAGAAGCCGCGGTCATAGCTGACCCGCTGCAGCTTGGCCTGATAGCCGGGCACGGCCTCGGCCAGCTTGGCGTTCAGTTCCTGGATCTGGGCCGCTTCTTCGGACTCGAGGCGCTTGCCGGTATACCAGGTGCCCCCCAGCCAGGCCCCCGCGGCCACAACAACCACGCCGGCGATGATCGCCACACCTTTCTTCATCGTTATATACGCTCAGTCGGTTTTGAATGAGGCGGCGCGCGGGTCCTCTCGTGGGCGCTCCGCTGGCGCTGCCGGGCGGCTTCAGCCCGCCGCGAGTATACCGGCGCGGTTCCACGCAAAAGCGTGCCCGCAGTTACCAGCATTGTCAAAATGCAAACGGCCGCGAGCGCCTACATGTCGTCCAGCGGATAGATGGGGCGGCGCACGTGCTGAAAGCGCAGCTGCCCGTAGTCCGAAGTGGTGACTCCCAGCCCGGTGCACGGGATGACCTCGGTGGCCATGTCCTCGAAGCCGGCTCGCCAATGCACCCGGCTTTTCAGCGCCACGTAGCGCTTCTGCGTCGGGTCGATGTCGGCCGACAGCAGGCAGTTGACGTCGAAGGGTTCCTGGTGGCGCGACACGATCACGATCTCGACGCGGCCGGTGTCCAGCACCACCGTCAGGCCGGTGTCGTTGCGCACGCCGCGATACATGGGCCCGCGATTGAGGTACACGCCGTCGAAGACGAGCTTGACGCGGCCGGTCACCGTGAGCGGTGCGCTGTGTTCGCGCAGCGCGGGCATGGGCACTTTGCCGCCGAGCGGCAGCGTCACCGTATGCCCGACGCCTGCCTGCGCCGCCTGCTGTGCGGCCTGCGGATCGCAGATGGCGTAGAACGCGACGTCCTCCAGTTCCTGCCGCAGTATCTCGGCCAGCACCGTCGTGGTGTCCATCGTGCCGCCCGAGCCGGTGTTGTCGTAGTGGTCCAGCAGGATGACCGGGCCTTGCGTCAGCGACTTGGCGCGCGCGATGGCGGGTTCCAGCGGCTCCGGGTGGAACACCCACTGGTCGCGGTGCCGCCACGCGGCATCGAGCAGTTCATCGCGGCATTGCTGCGCCTCGCGCAGATTGGCGTCGGTGCAGACCACGGCGGAGAGGCCGGCTTCGCGTATGTCGGCGTGAGGGAAGCCGGTGAACACCGAGGCGGCGATGATGCCCTGCGCCTCGAGAGTCCTGCAGCGTTCCTGCAGCGACTTGTTGGGATCGGCATGCGTGCCCTGGCACATGATGTGTGGCAGCATGGGCTTGTTGCCCCAGGCCATCACCGGCCGGATCTCGCCGCGCAGCGTGCGAACGATGGCGTCGGCCGCGCGCACGCCCGATTCGCGGATGTCGACGTGCGGGTAGGTGTGGAAGCCGGTGATGACCGTGGCGTGGCGCACCATCTCGTCGTACACGTTGGCGTGCATGTCCAGCGTGACGCCCACGGGCGTGGAAGGATCGATCTCGCGCAGGCGCGCCAGCAGCGTGCCCTCGGCGTCTTCCACGCCCTCGGCCACCATGGCGCCGTGCAGGTCGAGCAGTATGGCGTCGAAGCCGCCTTTGCGGGCTTCATCGAGCATCAGGCCGCACAGCGTCTCGTAGGTGGCGCGGTCGGTGGGCGCGCTGGGCCAGGACTCGGCCGCCACGGGCACCACGATCTCGGCGCCTTCGCGGCGCGCCACCTCGATGTAGCCCCCCAGGCCGCTGTCGGTGCCTTCGTAGGCGCGGATGGCGCGCTCGCCGGACAGGATCTCGGGATTGCCCCGGAAGAACCGCGAAAGAGGCGTGGACACCGGCGAGAAGGTGTTCGTCTCGTGCTTGATCATTGCCAACAGCCAACGCATCGTATCTCTCCTGAGCGATGTGGCGGACATGCGCCCGCCCTCGCGCGCCGCAAGCCGCAGCCGGCCTGCCGGTCGGGGCCGCGGGTACGCGGGCGTGCCGCGCATCCGCGGCACAAGCCATTATCCGGCGCGCGGCAGCGGCCGGAAATTGCGGAAATCCCAGCCGCGCCCCGGGGCCGCCTCTAGCAGGGCGCGCGTGTACTCGTGGCGGGGACGGGTCAGCACGGTGCCGGCCGGGCCGGCCTCGACCACGCGCCCGCGCAGCATCACCGCGATGGAGTCGCAGATCTGCGCCGCCACGCGCAGATCGTGCGTGATGAACAACACCGCGATGCCGGTGCGCTGGCGCACCGCTTGCAGCAAGTCCAGGACCTGGGCCTGCACCGACACGTCGAGCGCGGACACGGCCTCGTCGGCCACCAGCACCTCGGGTTCCATCACCAGCGCCCGCGCGATGCACAGGCGCTGGCGCTGGCCGCCGGAGAACTGGTGGGGATAGCGGCGCAGGGCGTCCGGCCCCATGCCCACCACGCCCAGCATCTCGATGGCGCGCGCCTGCGCCTGGCCGCGGGGCACGCCGAAGTTCAGCAGGCCCTCGATCAGCGATTCGCCGACGATGCGCCGCGGGTTGAGCGAGCGATACGGGTCCTGGAACACGATCTGCACGCGTCTGCGCAGCGGCCTCAGCGCCGAACCGGACAGGCCCGCGATGTCGGTGCCAGTCATCAGCATGGCGCCCGAGGTCGGTTCGATCAGCCGCACGATGCAGCGCGCCACGGTGGACTTGCCGGAACCCGACTCGCCCACCAGCCCCAGTATCTCGCCGCGGCGCAGCGTCAGGTCGACGTCGGTGGCGGCGGCCACGACGCGCGCGCCGCGCCATGGAAGGCGGCGCTCGGCATAGTTGCGGCCCAGTCCGCGCACCTGCAGCACCGGGTCGCCCTGCGGCGCGGGCCGCTGCGCCGGCACCAGGCTGGGCACGGAAGACACCAGGCGACGCGTGTAGTGGTGCCGGGGGCGCGCCAGGATGTCGTCGCGCGTGCCCGTCTCGATCAGCTCGCCGCGATTCATCACGGCGATGCGGTCGGCGATCTCGGCCACCACGCCGAAGTCGTGCGTGATGAACAGCACGGCCGTGCCGTGCCTGCGCTGCAGTTCGCCGATCAGCGCCAGGATCTGCCGCTGCGTGGTGACGTCCAGCGCCGTGGTGGGCTCGTCGGCGATCAGCAGCGCGGGCTCGAGGATCAGCGCCATGGCGATCACGATGCGCTGGCGCTGTCCGCCGGACAACTGGTGCGGATAGGCGTCGTAGATGCGCTGCGCATCCGACAGGTGCACGGACCGGAACATCTCGAGCACGCGCGCGCGCCGCTCGGCGCGCGGCATGCGGCGATGCAGGCGCAGCACCTCGTCCACCTGGCGGCCCACGCGATGCACGGGGTTCAGTGCGGTCATGGGTTCCTGGAACACCATGGCCATGCGCGTGGCGCGCAGTTCGCGCAGGCGCCGCGCGTTGGCCGCCAGCACGTCCTCGCCGTCCAGGCTTGCGCTGCCGCCGCTTGCGCGCAGCGCGCCTTGCGGCAGCAGGCCCATCACCGCAAGCGCCGTCACCGACTTGCCCGAACCCGATTCGCCCACGACGCAGACGGTCTCGCCGGCGTGGACGTCCAGCCCGATGCCGCGCACCACGCGTTCACCGGTGGCCGAGACCTGCACCGTGAGGTCGCGCAGGGACAGCACGGGCGAGCGCTCGGCCTTGCCCGGTTGCGTGTCCGCATGCGTGCCGTTGCCGGGGCTCATGTCCGTCGCTCCGTGCGCGGATCGAGCGCGTCGCGCAGCGCGTCGCCCAGGATGTTGACGCTGAGCACCGTCAGCGACAGGAACAGGCCGGGAAAGAGGATGAGCCCGGGCAGGATGCGGAAGAACACGCGCCCCTCGGACATGATGTTGCCCCACGATGGAATCTCGGGCGGTATTCCCGCGCCCAGGAAACTGAGGATGGCCTCGGTCAGCATGGCCGAGGCGAACACGTAGGTGGCCTGTACCGTCAGCGGCGCCAGCGTGGCCGGCAGCAGATGGCGCCACGCCAGCAGCGGCAGCGGCGTGCCCAGCGCCAGCGCGGCCTCGACATAGGGTTCCGTACGCACGCTGAGGATCTGCCCTCGCACCAGGCGCACCACGCGCGGAATCTCCGGCAGCGTAATGGCCACCATCACGGTGGTCAGGCTGGCGCCGGACACAGATACCAGCGCGATGGCCAGCAGGATGCCCGGAATCGCCATCAGCGCGTCCATGGTGCGCATGATCAGGCCGTCCAGCCAGTGGAACCAGCCGGCCAGCAGGCCCAGCACCAGGCCCGCGGCCACGCTGGCCAGCGACGCGCCCAGTCCCGCCACCAGCGACACGCGCGCGCCGTATGCCACGCGCGACCACAGGTCGCGGCCGAAGGCGTCCGTGCCCAGCAGGAAATCGCCGAACGGCGGCTTCAGCCGCGAGCCGGGCGCGATGGCCGTGGGATCCACGGTGCCCAGCCAGGGGGCCGCCAGCGCCATCACGATCATCGACGCCAGCACCACCACCGCCAGCATGGCCGGCGCGCCGCGCAGTTCGCGGTGCACCCGCGCCCAGGCGCCCGCTGCGGACGGACCGGCGGCCAACGGCATGGGAGACACGGTATCGCGCAGCGGCATCGCGTCAGTACCGGATGCGCGGGTCGAAGGCCGCGTAGGCGCAATCGACCGCAAGGTTGACCAGCACGTACACCGCCGCGAAGAACAGCGTCAGCCCCTGGATGACGGGGTAATCGCGCGCCAGCACCGCCTCGACGACCAGCCGGCCCAGCCCCGGAATGTTGAAGACCGATTCGGTGACGACCACGCCGCTGATCAGCATCGCGATGCCCAGTCCCACCACGGTGGCGATGGGCACCGCCGCATTGCGCAGCGCATGGCCCAGCAGCACGCCGGTCTCGCCGCGGCCCTTGGCGCGTGCGGTGCGGATGAAGTCCTCGCCCATGACCTCGATGACGCTGGTGCGCGTGATGCGCGCGATCAGCGCCACATAGACGGTGGACAGCGCCAGCGCGGGCAGCACCAGCCGGTGCAGCCAGGACCGGAGCCCGCCGGACATGGGCGCGTAGCCCTGTACGTTGAACCAGTCCAGCTCGATGGCAAACAGCCAGATCAGCGCATACCCGGTGACGAACACGGGCACCGAGAAGCCGAGCACCGAGAAGCCCATGACGGCGCGGTCCAGCAGCCTGCCCTGCCGCCATGCGGCCAGCACGCCCAGCGGTATCGCGACCGCCAGCGTGAATGCCAGCGTCAGCGCGCCCAGGCTCAGTGTGGGTTCGAGCCGCCGGGCGATCAGCTGCGCCACGGGCACGCCCGACATCAGCGAGGTGCCCACGTCGCCGCGCAGCAGCCCGCCGCCCCAGATGAAGAACTGCTGGAACAGGGGGCGGTCCAGCCCCATGGCCTGGCGGATCTGCGCGACGCGCTCGGGCGTGGCGGCATCGCCGGCCATGACGATGGCGGGATCGCCAGGGCTGAGCCGCAGGATGGCGAACACGAGCACCGCCACCATCGCCAGCACGGGGACGGTGGCCAGCAGCCTTCGCAGGATGAAGGACAGCATGGTACGGCTCAGGGGGCCTTGGTGACGTTCCAGAAGGCGAACACCGGCGCGCGCAGCAGCCCGCTGAGTTTGGTGGAGTACACGGTGGGCACCGACATCTGCCCCAGCGGCACGTACAGGCCTTCGTCGATGCCGATGCGCTGCAGCTCGTCTGCGATGCGCTTCTGTTCGGCGGGGTCGGCGCTGAGCGCGAAGCGGGTGCGCAGTTCCTCGACCTGCGGCAGGTCGGGCCAGCCGAACCAGGCGTTGTCCCCGTTGGCCGCGGCGGGCGCGGAGCGCACCGGGTCCATGATGTCGGTGGCGTACCAATTGGTGTTGTGGATGTTCCAGCCGCCCTGGGCCGGCGCGGCCTTCGAGGCGCGGCGCGTGGCCACGGTCTGCCAGTCCATGGCGGCCAGCGTGACGTTGAAGCCGGCTGCGCGCAGCGCCTGCGCCATCACGACCGGCTGAGGGTTGAGCGTGCCCAGGTCGGTGGCCTGCATGACCAGCACGGGCGTGTTGTCGTAGCCGGCCTCTTTCAGCAGCGCGCGGGCGCGCTCGATGTTGGAGGGCACCACCATCTCGCTGCCCGCGCTGCTTTCGAACGGCATGCCGCAGCCCCACAGCGAGGCGCAGGTGTGCCAGTACTTGGGATTGCCCACCAGCGCCTTCATCACGTCTTCCTGGCCGATGGCGTACATGGCCGCCTGGCGGATCTTCTTGTTGTCGAAGGGCGGCTGCTTGAAATTGAACCGGTACATCACGTAGTAGCTGACCGGGCTGAGCGTCTCTTCCTTCAGGTCGGGGTTGCCCTGCACGAGCGGCAGCAGGTCATAGGGGAACTGCTCGACGAAATCGATCTCGCCGCCCAGCAGCGCGTTGGCCGCGGTCAGCGCGTCGGGCATCACTTCCCAGACGACCTTGTCCACCTTCACGACCTTGCCGCCGGCCATGGCGCTGGCGGGCTCGGACCGCGGCGCGTAGTCGGGGTTCTTCACGTACACCGTGCGCACGCCCGGATTGAACTCGGCCACCTTGAAGGGGCCGGAGCCCGTCATGTCGGTGATGGGCTTGCCCAGCGGGGTTTCGGCGATGCGCCTGGGCATCATGAAGGCCGCGGTGCCGGTGGGCTTGGACAGCGCGCGCAGCGCCAGGTCGGTGGGCTCCTTCATCACGATGCGGAAGGTGCGCGCATCGACGGTCTCGATCCTGTCGGTGAACTTCAGCAGCGTGCGGCCCATGCCGTCGCCCGAGGCCCAGCGTCGGATCGACGCGACGCAGTCGTCGGCCGTGACCGGTTGGCCGTCATGCCACTTCAGGCCGGCGCGCAGCGTCATGGTGTAGGTCTTGCCGTCGGGCGAGGCCTCCCACTTCTCGAGCATCTGCGGCTGGATCCTGTTGTCGGCGTCCGTGGCCAGCAGCGTGTCGTAGATCATGTAGCCGTGCCACGTCGTGATGTAGGCCGTGGTGGCGTGCGGATCGGTCAGGCGCAGCGGCGAGTTCATCACCGCCTTGATGACGGTCTCGGCCTGGGCCGCGCCCGCGGCCGCGGTAGACAGCAGCACGGCGCCGGCCAGCGCGAGGGTCCGGAAAGACTTCAGCATGGATATCCCCATTGAGGGCCGCGGCGCCCGGCGCATCCGCGGGGACGGCGCCGGCCGCGCGCGCGCGGATCGGGTGGGGGCCCGCGCCGACAGCCGGACCGGACCACTTCAGGCGCCATTCTGATGCGGTGTCGCGGCGCTGTCCATTGCCTGAGCCCCGTTTGAACGGCTGGCGCGGCCCTGGCGGGTACGGGTATACCCGTAGACGTGGCGGCCGGCGCTGAGGCTCCGGTCGCGCTACCTGGCCACCGGCATCGTGAATTCCGCGCCCTTGGCGATGCTGTCGGGCCAGCGCTGCATGACGCTCTTGTAGCGCGTGTAGAAGCGTACGCCTTCCTCGCCATAGGCGTGGTGGTCGCCGAACAGCGAGCGCTTCCAGCCGCCGAACGAATGCCAGGCCATGGGCACGGGAATGGGCACGTTGATGCCCACCATTCCCACCTTGGCCTGCCGCGCGAAGGCGCGGGCGATGCCGCCGTCCGACGTATAGCAGGACACGCCGTTGGCGAATTCGTGGGCGTTGACGAGTTCGACCGCGCTTGCGAAGTCCGGCACGCGCACGATGCACAGCACCGGCCCGAAGATCTCTTCGCGGTAGACGTTCATCCGGGGCGTCACGTGGTCGAACAACGTGCCGCCCAGGAAGAAGCCGCGTTCGTGGCCCGGCACGCGCACGCCGCGGCCGTCCACCACCAGCGCGGCGCCCGCGGCCTCGCCGTCCTCGATGTAGCCCATCACCCGCGCGCGGTGCTGCGCCGTGATCAGCGGGCCCATCTCGGAGTCGCGCTCCATGCCGTTCTTCACCACCAGGGCGCGCACCCGCGGCGCCAGGCGCTCCACCAGCCTGTCGCCCACGTCGCCCACCGCCACGGCGACCGAGACCGCCATGCAGCGCTCGCCGGCCGAGCCGTAGGCCGCGCCCATCAGCGCGTCGACTGCCTGGTCGAGATCCGCGTCGGGCATCACCACCAGGTGATTCTTGGCGCCGCCCAGGGCCTGCACGCGCTTGCCGCGCCGCGTGCCGTCGGCATAGACGGACTCGGCCACGGGCGTCGAGCCCACGAAAGAAACCGCCTGCACATCGCGATGCGCCACCAGCGCGTCAACTGCCTGCTTGTCGCCATGGATCACGTTGAAGACCCCCGGAGGCAGGCCCGCCTGATGCAGCAATTCCGCCAGGCGCAGCGAGGCCGAGGGAGCGCGCTCGGACGGCTTGAGCACGAAGGTGTTGCCGCAGGCGAGCGCCAGCGGAAACATCCAGCACGGCACCATCATCGGAAAGTTGAAGGGCGTGATGCCCGCCACCACGCCCAGCGGCTGGCGCATGCTCCAGTTGTCGATGCCGCCGCCCACCTGATCGCTGTACTGCCCCTTCAGCAACTGCGGAATGCCGCAAGCGAATTCCGCCACCTCGATGCCGCGGGCCACTTCGCCCTTGGCGTCGGCGTACACCTTGCCGTGTTCGCGTGTGATCAGCTCGGCCAGCTCGTCCTGGTGCCGGTCGAGCAGGGCCTTGAAGTTGAACAGTACGCGCGCGCGCCGGATGGCGGGCGTTTCCGCCCAGGCCGGAAAGGCCTCGCGCGCCGCGGCCACGGCCGCGTCGACCTCGGCGGACGACGCCAACGGCACCGACCGCGTGACCTCGCCGGTCGCGGGATCGAAGCCCTCGGTGTAGCGCTGGCTGCGCCCGTCGTGGGCGCAGCCATTGATGAAATGGCTGAGTTGCTTCATGAACTGGGTGGAACCTGAGGGTTGCAGGCCAGGCGGCCCATCAGGCGACCTCTTTCAGCACCTTGCCGATGCGTTCGAAGATTTCGCCGATCTGCGCCTCGTCGATGATCAACGGCGGCGACACCGCGAGGATATCGCCGGTATATCTCACCAGCAGCCCCTGGTCGAAACATTTCTGGAAGGCCTCGGCGGCGCGGGCCCCGGGGGCGCCCGCGCGCGGGGCCAGCTCGATGCCCGCCACCAGGCCCAGGTTGCGCACGTCGATCACATTGGGCGCGCCTTTCAACGCGTGCGCGGCGGCCTCGAAGGCGGGCGCCAGCGTGCGCGAGCGCTCGAACAGCCCTTCGCGCCGGTAGATGTCCAGCGTGGCCAGGATGGCGGCCGTGGCCAGCGGATGCGCGGAATAGGTGTAGCCGTGGAAGAACTCGATGCCGCCCTGCACGCCGTTGACGATGGCGTCGTGCACCTCGCGGCGCACGGCCACCGCGCCGGCCGGCACGGCGGCGTTGCTCACGCCCTTGGCCATGGTGATCAGGTCGGGCGTGACGCCGAAGAATTCGCTGGCGGTGGCCGCGCCCAGGCGGCCGTAGGCGGTGATGACCTCGTCGAAGATCAGCAGGATGCCGTGCCTGGACGTGATCTCGCGCAGCTTTTCCAGGTAGCCCTTGGGCGGCACCAGCACACCCGTCGAGCCTGCCATGGGCTCGACGATGACCGCGGCGATGGTCGAGGCATCGTGCAGGGCCACCAGCCGCTCGAGCTCGTCGGCCAGGTGCGCGCCCCAGGCCGGCTGGCCCTTGGACCAGGCGTTCTGTTCCAGGTTGTGGGTGTGCGGCAGATGGTCCACCGACGGCAGCAGCGCGCCCGAGAAGGTCTTGCGGTTGGGCGAGATGCCGCCCACCGAGATGCCGCCGAAGCCCACGCCGTGATAGCCGCGCTCGCGGCCGATCAGGCGGGTGCGCTGCCCCTCGCCGCGGGCACGGTGGTAGGCCAGCGCGATCTTCAGCGCGGTGTCGACCGATTCGGATCCCGAGTTGGTGAAGAAGATGCGGTCCAGGCCCTGCGGCATCAGGCCGGCCACCTCGCTGGCGGCCTCGAAGGCCTGCGGGTGCGCCAGCTGGAAGCCGGGCGCGTAATCCAGCGAGGCCGCCTGGCGCGCGATGGCCTGCACGATCTCGGCGCGGGCATGCCCAGCGTTCACGCACCACAGGCCCGCCGTGCCGTCGAGAATGCGGCGGCCGTCGGCCGAGGTGTAGTACATGCCTTCCGCCGAGGCCAGCAGGCGCGGCTGCGCCTTGAACTGCCGGTTGGCGGTGAAGGGCATCCACAGGTGGGACATATCGAGCAGGCCGGCGGCGGGGGCGTTCATGGCGGACTCCGTGGGGAGGGGGCGGCCGGGCGTCGCATGCGGGCGGCCGGCCGGGGTTGGGAATCGTTCGATTCTGAGCCCGGCCGCGCGGGTTGGAAATATACAATCGCGCTTAATGCCGCCAACCGTACAGTCGATGTGCGGCCAACCGTACAGGTTCGTGCATGTTCGATTTCCAGCCCGTGCGCGGCCGCGCGCAGGCGCCTTCCCTGGTGGACCAGGTGGTGCAGGCCTACACGCAGGCCATCGGCCAGCAGTTTCTGCGGCCTGGCATGCCGGTGCCCTCGGTGCGTGCCTTCGCGCGCCAGTACGGCATCAGCACCTTCACCGTGGCCAGCGCGTATGGCCGGCTGGTGGCGCAGGGATGGCTGGCCGCGCGGCCCGGCTCCGGCTATCGCGTGGCCGCGCCCGCCGCGTCGTCGCGCCCGCCCCGGGCGGCTGCCGCATGGCAGCCGCCGCGCGTGGGCTCGGGCTGGCTGCTGTCGGACATCTATGCCGACCATTCGATTCCCATCAAGGCCGGCTGCGGCTGGCTGCCGGGCGAGTGGCTGAACGAGGAAGGACTGCACCAGGCCCTGCGCCACATGGGCCGCGTGCCGGCGCTGCGCATCGCGGGCTACGGTCATCCCTGCGGGCATGCGCCGCTGCGCGAGGCCATCGCGGCCGGCCTGGGCCAGCACGGGCTGCCGCTGGAGGCGGACCAGGTACTGCTGACGCAGGGCGTGACGCACGGGCTCGACCTGGTCATCCGTACCTTGCTGCGACCGGGCGACACCGTGCTGGTCGAGCATCCCTGCTATGCCAACCTGCTGCCGCTGCTGCGGTTGGCGGGGCTGCGGGTGGTGTCCGTGCCGCGCGGTGCCGACGGCCTGGACTGCGACGCGCTCGACGCCGCGGCGCGGCTGCACCAGCCGCGCGCGCTGTTCGTCAATCCCGTGCTGCAGAATCCCAGCGGCGCCACGCTGGGCATGGCGCAGGCTTTCCGGCTGCTGCAGGCGGCGCAGCGGCACGACCTGTGGGTGATCGAGGACGACATCTCGCGCGAACTGCTGCCGGGTACCGCGCCGCTGCTGGCCGCGTTGGACGGCGCGCAGCGCGTCATCTACCTGGGCGGCTATTCGAAGGTGATCAGCCCTTCGGTGCGCGTGGGCTACGTGGCCGCCCATCGCGACCTGGTACGCGCGCTGGCGCGCACGAAGATGGCGGTGGGCCTGACCTCGCCCGAGATCATGGAGCGCGTGGTCTACCAGGTAATCCGCGAAGGCCGCTATCGCGCGCATATCCTGCGCACGCGCGAGCGGCTGGCGCAGGCGCACGCACACGTGCTGCAACGCCTGGACGAGTTGGGGTACGAGGTGGCGGTGCGGCCGCAGGCAGGCCTGTTCCTGTGGGCGCGCCCGGCGGGGCAGGGCGGGGCGAATGCGCTGGCCCAGCAGGCGCTCGGCCATGGCATCTGGCTGGCGCCGGGGTCTTACTTCGACGCGGGTGAAGCGGACCTGCCCTGGATGCGCTTCAACGTGGCGTATTCGGGGGATGACGCGTTGTGGCGGTTTCTGCGGAACGCTTCTCGGGCGATCGATCGAGGCGGTGAAGGGGATGGGTTCTGAAGTCCGTCTCTGTCTGTCGGCCGGGGCCGCGCCGGGCAAGTCAGTCGGCTCGGGCGCGCCACGAGGCGCCCTCGGCCGCTGCGCGGCTTCCCTCCTTCCAATTGCCCGTCACGGCCCCGGCCGACAGACAGAGACTGCATCGAATCATCTTCACGGCCGTCCTATCGCGTGCCCCAGCCGCGCAAACCTTGAGCGCCGACCGCAGCCGGCAATCAGGGCCGTCGGCTTGTCACTGGCATGAGTCCTCGTTCCGGGTCGAGCGCGTGGAACGGGCAATTGGAAGGAGGGCAGCCCCCCGCAGGGGGGCCGAGGGCGCCTGATGGCGCGCCCGAGCCGACTGACTTGCCCGGACCGCGCGCTCGACCCGGAACGAGGACGCCTTCGAGCGACACACGTCCCGATCAACGATCAACGATCAACAGTGGCCCATCACTGCTTGTCAGCGCACGCGCTCGTAGACCACGAAATCGTACGTGTATCCGTTCTCTTCGGGCTGCGTGGCCCGCGTCGCCTCGCGCCATTGTCCCGCCTGCAGGTCCGGGAAGAACGTATCCCCTTCTACGTCCGCGTGCACTTCGGTCGCGATGATGCGGTCGGCCTGCGGCAGCGTCAGCGCGAAGATCTGGGCGCCGCCGATCACGAAGGCTTCCCGGTCGGCCGGGCAGGCCGCCAGCGCGGCCTCGACGGTGGGCACTACCACGGCGCCCGTCGCGGCGTAGTCCGGGTTGCGCGTGATGACGATGTTCGTGCGGCCGGGCAGCGGACGGCCCAGCGATTCCCAGGTGTTGCGGCCCATGATGATGGGGTGGCCCAGCGTGGTGCGCTTGAAGTGGGCCAGGTCGCCGGGCAGTTTCCAGGGCAGGGCGTTGTCGCGGCCGATGACGCGGTTGTCGGCGTAGGCCACGACGAGCGTGAGACGGGATGGCATATAAGGCGGAGTCGCGTGGAGAGGGCTCAGACCGCCATCGGGGCGGTGAGGGGCGGGTGGTGGCGATAGCCCTCTAGCCGGAAGTCCGAGGGCTCGACCTGCTCCAGCCACTGCGGCTCGTACCTGCCGGTCTGGGCGTAGTCGGGGATGCGGTCGGAGATCACCAGGCGCGGCGACTCGTAGGGCTCGCGGCGCAGTTGCTGTTGCAGCATGTCCACGTGGTTTTCATAGATGTGCGCGTCGCCGATGAAATACGTGAACCACCGCGGCGTGTAGCCCGTCAGCCTGCCGATCAGGTGCAGCAGCGCCGCGCCTTCCGTCAGGTTGAACGGCGTGCCCAGCCCCAGATCGTTGGAGCGGATGTACAGGCACAGCGAGATCTCGCGCGTGGCCTGGCTGACCAGGAACTGGTAGAGCAGGTGGCAGGGCGGCAGCGCCATTTCTTCCAGCTGCGCCCAGTTCCAGCCATGGAACAGGATGCGGCGGCTGGCGGGATCGTTGACGATGGTGTCCAGGCACGCGCGCAATTGGTCGATCGCCTTGTAGAGGACCGCGCTGCCCGGCTTGCCGTCCGCCTGGTCGATGACGCCGACCTGCCGATAGCCGCGCGACAGCGCGTCGGCGATCTGCGCCTGGCTGTGCGGCTGCTGCAGGTCGATGGTCTTGTACGCTGGCCATTGGCGCCATTGCACGCCGTACACCGAACCGAGGTCGCCTTCTTCGAGCCGGTATGGGTTCGCCAGCCACTGCGCATTCTCGTTCGCGTTCTGGTCCCACACCTTGCAGCCCAGCCGGTTGAAATCGGCGGCGTTGCGGTATGCGCGCATGAAGCCGACCATCTCGCCGATGGCCGACTTGAAGGCGAGTTTCTTGGTGGTGACCGCGGGGAAGCCCTGCTGCAGGTCGAACTTCATCATGGCGCCGGGGATGCTGAGCGTGCGTATCCCCGTGCGGTTTTCCTGCCAGGTGCCGTTGTCGAAGACCTCTTTGACGAGGGCCAGGTATTGCTTCATGGTGGTCCTTTCCTGCCGTGGGGCGCACGGCGTACCGCCGCTCTTCGGCGTTGCAGCCCGCGTCTCAGGCCTGGGCCTGGGTGTCGACGATCTCGAACGAGAAACTCAGTTCGGCCGTCTTGGCCAGCATGGCCGAGGCCGAACAGTACTTCTCGTGCGACAGCTGCACGGCGCGTTGCACGGCTTCGCGCGGCAGCGCGCGGCCCGTGACCGTAAAGGCGAAGTTGATGCGGGTGAAAACCTTGGGGTCGGTCTCGGCGCGATCGGCCTCGAGCTTCACGCTGCAGCCCGTGACCGCGTGGCGGCCGCGCTTGAGGATCAGCACCACATCGTAGGCCGTGCACGCGCCGGTGCCGGCCAGCACCATTTCCATGGGCCGGGGGGCCAGATTGTGGCCGCCGCCGTCGACCGCGCCGTCCATCACCGCCACGTGGCCGCTGCCCGTGCTGGCGGTGAACAGCATGCCGGAGGGGCCGCCCCAGTCGATCGTGCATTCCATCTCGAATTCCTTGCCGGGCGCCATGCGCCGCATTGTCGTTATCAACAGGTACGCCTCCGGCCGGCATCCGGCCGGAGGCAAATCAAAAACCGATGATACCCGGCCGCTTACAATCGGGGTTCAGAGCCCCGCCTGACGCCATGGGCGGGACGTTCGTTCCGTACAGGAGTACCGCCATGTCCGCGCCTTACCTACCGATGTCGCCCGCGCCCGTGTTCGTGCGCCGCTCCGGACTGCTGGACGCGCTGTTGGGCGAGGCCGACCGGGCGCTGCGCGTGCTGTCCGGCACCGCGTCCGCCGGCCGCGCCTATCCGGCCGACGCGCCCGAGTCCGCCGACACGCTGGATGCCGGGCAGCGCCGCCACTCCGCCGGCCTGATGCGGGTGAACCACGTGGGCGAAGTCTGCGCCCAGGCGCTTTACCGCGGACAGGCCGCCGCCTGCCGCGACGACGCCGCGCGTGCCCTGATGCGGTCGGCTGCCGCCGAAGAGGTGGACCATCTGGCCTGGTGCGCGCAGCGCCTGCAGGAACTGAACAGCCGCCCCAGCGTGCTCAACCCCGCCTGGTACGCGGGAGCGTTCGCCCTGGGCATGGCCGCCAGTGCCGCCGGCGTGCGCCGCAACCTGGGTTTCATGGCCGAGACCGAGCGGCAGGTAGAGGCCCATCTCGACCGCCATCTGCGCAGCCTGCCCGAGCCCGACCAGCGTTCGCGGCAGATCGTGCGGCAGATGCGCGACGACGAGGCGGCGCATCGCGCCAGCGCCGAGCGCCTGGGCGGCACCCACTTGCCCGCGCCGGTGCGCGGGGCCATGCGGCTGATGTCCAAGGTGATGACGAGCACTGCCTATTGGATCTGATTTCCAATGTCCCTGTTGGCGACAGGGGATGGTGCGTTGCGCAAAAAACGGGCCGATCTGTGGTTACCGGGCCGGGCCGCCACGAGTGCCACCTTTTGGAAGCCTAGGGTTAGCGTCTAAGGGTTAGCCCAGGGAAAGCGTTTTGGCTACAAGGGTAGACGACGCACTTTCCCAGGGAAGCCGCGCGCATGGCTGCGACCGGCTGTTGGATCTTGATGCAGATCAGCAACACCGCACATTTTTGCGGTAGCCTTCAAAAAAATTCTTGCATCGCACAAAACGCTGAGGTACGATTCGTACATCGGATGTCGAAACGCAGACGGTGCGGCGCAAAAACCAAGCGCCCCGGTTGCAGCGGTTCCAGGCCCAAGGCCAGCGAATCCCGGCATGCCAAGGTTGTCTCCTCCACCCTCCTCCTTTGGTGGATTTAGCCCGAGATCGCAAGATCTCGGGCTTTTTTTTACCTTCCCGAAACCCGTCCCCAATATTTGAAACCGGCTTGATCCGTATTCTGGTTTTCCCTGACGTTACAATGAATTTTCCGAGACAGGGACGCCGCCCGGGGGCGGCGCTTGCGGCGCAGGCATTGCGTTCGGTCTTCGTTACTTTGTTTACCCGCGACTTGCACTTCGCTGGGGTGGCCATATACCGGCGTTACACCTGCCGCCCATAATGGCAACCCTGTCTCACTAGACGATCCAAAGGTGATTCAGTGACCTGGCTGTATATCTGCGTGGTCGCATTCATGGTGGGGGGACTCATCGTGGCGTCCGAGCGCTGGCATGGCGCGCTGACGGGCGACAGCGACTTCAACAAACCCCAAGCCTCGCATGCGCGGGCCACGCCCCGGGTGGGCGGCCTGGCCGTGCTCGCGGGCACGCTGGCGGGCCTGCTCGTGCTCGGCCCCAGCAACATGACGCTGACCTGGCTGTGGCCGGCGCTGTTCGTGTCCGCGCTGCCCGTGTTCGTGGCGGGCCTGCTCGAGGACATTACCAAGGACATCGGCGCCAGCCGGCGCCTGCTTGCGGCATTCGGCTCGGCCGCCATCGCATGGTGGCTGCTGGGCGGCGTCAGCAAGGTCGGCATCTGGTGGGCCGACTGGGCGCTTTCCTATTGGCCGGTCTCACTGGTATTCACCATGTTCGCCGTGGGCGGCTGCACCCATGCGCTGAACATCGTCGATGGCATGAACGGGCTGGCCGGCATGGTGGCCACGCTGATGGCCGTGTCCATCAGCCTGGTCGCGCTGCAGGTGGGCGACGTGCCCATCTTCATGATCGCCGCCGCGCTGGCCTCGGCCACGCTGGGCTTCCTGGTCTGGAACTTTCCGTTCGGGCGCGTGTTCCTGGGCGATGGGGGGGCGTACTTCCTGGGTTTCATGCTGGCTGAACTGGCCGTGCTGCTGGTCGTGCGCAATCCGTCCGTGTCGCCGTTCTACGCGCTGGCTGTGTTGTTCTATCCCGTCTTCGAGACTGGCTTCTCGATCTGGCGGCGCCGCTTCAAACGCGGCGTGCCGGTCGATCAGCCGGACGCGCTGCACCTGCACCAGCTGGTCTTCCGCCGGCTGGTGCGCGTGACCTTCAGCCGCGGCCGGCGTCACGCGGTGCCGGCCCTGTGCAATGCCATGGCCTCGCCGTACATGTGGGTGCTGGCCCTCATCGGCCTGGTGCCCGCCACCATCTGGTGGGACAACGCCTGGTTCCTCTGCGGCAGCCTGGTCGTGTTCGCCGGCGTCTACACGTGGCTGTACATGCGGCTGGTGTCGTGGCGGCGTCCGGGGTGGCTGCTGTTGCCGTCGGTGCTGCGCACCCCTTGAGCGGCAGGCCGGCGTGGCCTGACTCCTCGGGCCTCCAGGCCATCGCGGCCGGCGCCATCCTGTTCCTTCGAAATCTAAAATGCGGTACTGATCTGCGGTAAGGGAGAGTTAATGTTGCGTATTCAGGATGTGAAACTGGCCGTGGTCGGGCTGGGTTACGTCGGGTTGCCGCTGGCCGTCGAATTCGGCAAGAAGCGGCCCGTCATCGGCTTCGACATCAACACCCGTCGCATCGACGCCCTGAAGGCCGGCCATGACCACACGCTGGAAGTCGAGGACGCAGAACTTGCCGAGGCCAGGCACCTGACGTACACGGCCCAGCGCGACGACCTGAAGCAGGCCAACGTGTACATCGTCACGGTCCCCACCCCCATCGACGAATACAAGAGCCCCGACCTGACGCCGCTGATCAAGGCCAGCGAAACCATCGGCGCGGTGCTCAAGCGCGGCGACATCGTCATCTACGAATCCACGGTCTATCCCGGCGCCACCGAGGAAGACTGCGTGCCCGTGCTCGAACGCGTGTCGGGCCTGAAGTTCAACCAGGACTTCTACGCCGGCTACAGCCCCGAGCGGATCAACCCGGGCGACAAGGCGCACCGCGTCAACACCATCAAAAAGGTCACCTCGGGCTCGACGCCCGAAGTCGCCGACTTGGTGGACGAGCTGTACGGCCAGATCATCACCGCCGGCACGCACAAGGCGGCCAGCATCCGCGTGGCCGAGGCCGCCAAGGTCATCGAGAACACGCAACGCGACGTCAACATCGCGCTGATCAACGAGCTGGCCCTGATCTTCAACAAGATGGGCATCGACACCGAGGCTGTCCTGCAGGCCGCCGGCACCAAGTGGAACTTCCTGCCGTTCCGGCCGGGCCTGGTGGGCGGGCACTGCATCGGCGTGGACCCGTACTACCTGACGCACAAGGCGCAGTCCATCGGCTATCACCCCGAGATCATCCTGGCCGGCCGGCGCCTGAACGACTCGATGGGCAGCTACGTGGTGTCGCAACTGGTCAAGTGCATGACCAAGAAGCGCATCCACGTTCAGGGTGCGCGCGTGCTGGTCATGGGGCTGACCTTCAAGGAAAACTGCCCCGACCTGCGCAATACCCGTGTGGTGGACATCGTGCGCGAGCTGGCGGACTACGACGTGGCCGTGGATGTCTACGATCCCTGGGTCGATCCCGATGAGGCCGAGCACGAGTACGGCTTCAAGCCGGTGGCCCAGCCCAGGGAAGGCGCCTACGACGCCATCATCCTGGCCGTCTCGCATCGCCAGTTCGTCGAGATGGGCGCGCAAGCCATCCGCAGTTTCGGCAAGTCTTCGCACGTGCTGTACGACCTGAAGTATGTGCTGGCGCCCAACGAAGCCGACCTGCGCCTGTAACCCAGAATAAGGAGGGCGTATGAGTACGCGCTATGAGCATGTCACAGAGCAACTTCGCCAGCAGCCGCGCAAGTGGCTGGTGACGGGCTGCGCGGGGTTCATCGGATCGAATCTGCTGGAAACCCTGCTGCTGCTCGACCAGGAGGTCGTGGGCCTGGACAACTTCGCCACCGGCCACCGCCACAATCTCGACGAGGTCCGGCGCAGCGTGTCGCCGGAGCAATGGAGCCGCTTCGCGTTCATCGAGGGCGACATCCGCGATCTGGACACCTGCGCAAAGGCCGCGCGGGGCGTGCAGCACGTGCTGCACCAGGCCGCGCTGGGCTCGGTGCCGCGTTCGCTGAAAGACCCCATCACGACCAACGAGGTCAACATCAGCGGCTTTCTGAACATGCTGGTCGCCGCGCGCGATGCCGAGGTCCAGTCGTTCGTGTATGCCGCCTCCAGCTCGACCTACGGCGATCATCCCGGCCTGCCCAAGGTGGAAGACCGCATCGGCAAGCCGCTGTCGCCCTACGCCGTCACCAAGTACGTCAACGAACTGTACGCCGACGTGTTCGCGCGCTCGTACGGCTTCGGCAGCATCGGCCTGCGGTACTTCAACGTGTTCGGCAAGCGGCAGGATCCGGATGGCGCCTACGCGGCGGTCATTCCCAAGTGGACCGCCGCAATGATCCGGGGCGACGACGTGGTCATCAACGGCGACGGCGAGACCAGCCGCGACTTCTGCTTCGTCGAGAACGCCGTGCAGGCCAACCTGCTGGCCTCGCTGGCGCAGCCCGAAGGCGTGAACCAGGTCTACAACGTGGCCTTCAGCGGACGCACCACGCTGAACCAGCTGTTCGACTACCTGAAGAGCACGCTGGCGCAGCAGGGCGTCAAGTACGACAAGGCGCCGCAGTACGCCGACTTCCGGGCCGGCGACGTGCGCCACTCGCAGGCCGACATCGGCAAGGCCGGCACGCTGCTGGGCTACCAGCCGGCCTACGACATCCTGCGCGGCCTCGAAACCGCGATGCCTTGGTACACGCAGTTCCTGCGCTGACTTGAAAGCGCTCATCCGCCGATTCGAGAACGTCCATCCGGACCACCAGCGCATCTTCAGGGGTGCGTTCCGGGTGGCGGTCTTCCTGATCCTGGGCAAGGCCGCCGGAGCGCTGAAAGAAATGGCCGTGGCCTACCGCTACGGCATCAGTGACGCGGTGGACGCCTACCAGTTCACCCTCACCATGACCAACTGGCTGCCCGTCACGCTGGTGGGCGCGCTGTCGGTGGTGCTGATCCCGGTGCTGGTGCGCCTGCGGCGCGTGCCCGGCGACGAGCGGGCGCGCTTCGTGCAGGAACTGCAGGGCATGACGCTGCTGGCCGGCCTGATGCTGGCGGCCGTGACGGCGCTGGCCTGGCCATGGGTGCTGCGCTGGCTGGGCGGGGGCCTGTCCGAGCGCGTCGCCGGCATGACCCAAGAACTGCTGGTCGCGTTCGTGCCCGTTTCGGCGCTGCTGCTGTTCGCCGGCATCAGCGCCGCGCGCCTGCGCGCCCAAGAGCGTCACGTGAATACCTTGTTGGACAGCGTGCCCGCCGTGGCCACGCTGGCCTGGGTGATGCTGGCCGCGGCGTCTTCCGACGATGTGGGTCCGCTCCTGTGGGGCACGCTGGTCGGCTTCGTGATCCAGGCGCTGTGGCTGGCCTGGCTGGCCGCGCGGGCCGATGGCGGCCTGTGGGGCGCGCCGCGCCTGTCGCTGCGTTCGCCGCATTGGCATGGGCTCATGGCGGCGGCCGGGGTGATGATCGTCGGCCAGGTGGCCATGAGTTTCGTGGGTCCGATCGACCAGTACGCGGCCGCCAACCTGGGCAGCAACGCCAACTCGACGCTGGGTTATGCCGCGCGGCTGCTGTCGCTGGTGCTGGGCGTGGGGGCGGCATCGGTAGGCCGCGCGGCGCTGCCCGTGCTTGCCGACGTGCAGAGCCGCGGCGACAACGTGCGCGCTCGCGCCATGGCGTTGAAATGGTCGGTGCTGATGGTGGGCGCGGGCGTGGCGGCCGTCCTGATCGGCTGGGCGCTGGCGCCGTGGGGCGTGGCGCTGCTGTTCGAACGCGGCGCCTTTACCGCGCAGAACACCGAGGCCGTCTCCAGCGTGCTGCGCTGGGGCCTGTTGCAGCTGCCGTTCTACTTCGGCGTGTTGATCCTGGTGCAGTTGCTGGCCAGCCAGGGCCGCTACCGCATCATGGCCGCCATCGCCGTGGCCAACTTCGCGCTGAAGGCCGGAATGACGCTGTACCTCGCGCCGCGCATGGGGCCCGAAGGCATCATGCTTGCCACCAGCCTGATGTATCTGCTGTCCTATGTCTGCTACACGGCGGTGGCGCTGCGCCGTCCGCCGGCCGCGCCGCCGGGCGGCAACTCCGCGCGGCAGGCCGAGGCCGATGGCGAAGCCGCGGCGGGCACCGCGATGCCGCGGCAGGCGGAGGGGGCGGCATGATCCGGACGGACCAGGCTGCGAACCTGTCCCGCGGCGCGCATGACGCAGGCACGTCGCCGGGCGCGGCCGTGATCGATGGGGCCGACGACCGCCGGCTGCGCATCGTGATCTTCATCCATTCGCTGCAGGGCGGCGGCGCCGAACGCGTGGCCGCCGATCTTGGCGCCGCGTGGGTGCGCGCCGGCCACGAGGTGATGCTGCTCACGCAGACCGGAAGCGAGGGCGACGCTTATGCGTTGGACGCGCGCGTGCAGCGGCGTGTGCTGGGCACGGCAGGCCTGCGCGGCCTGTGGGCCAACGTACGCCGGGTGCGTGCGCTGCGCGCGGTGCTGCGCGAGTTCGCGCCCGACATCGTGCTGGGCATGATGACGACCGCCTCGGTGCTGGCCGTGCTGGCCGCGCGCGGACTGCCTTGCCGCGTCATTGCCACCGAGCATGCGCATCCGCCGTCGCAGGCCATGTCCGGCTTGTGGCAGCGGCTGCGGCGCTGGACCTATCCGCGCGCCGCACGCGTGGTGGCGCTGACGCACGGGACGGCGCAATGGATAGAGCGGCACGTGCCGGGATCGCGGCTGGCGGTGATCCCGAACGCCGTGCACTGGCCTTTGCCGCAGGGCGAGCCGCGCCTTCCTGCCCAGCGGCCGCCCGGCCGCCGGCGCCTGCTGGCGGTGGGGCGGCTGCATGCCGACAAGGGTTTCGACCTGCTGCTGCAGGCCTATGCGCAGGTCGCGCCGCGGCACCCGCAATGGGACCTGGTCATCCTGGGCGAGGGCGAGCAGCGCCAGGCGCTGCAGCGACAGATCGACGCCGCGGGCCTGGACGGCCGCGTGGCCATGCCGGGCCGCGCCGGCAACGTGGGCGAATGGTATGCCCATGCGGATCTATACGTGCTCAGCTCGCGCTTCGAGGGGTTGTCCAACACCTTGATCGAGGCGCTGGCCAGCGGCCTGCCGGCGGTCAGCTTCGATTGCGACACGGGGCCGCGCGAGATCGTGCGCGAGGGCGTGGATGGCATGCTGGTGCGCCCCAACGGCGACCCCGCGGCCCTGGCGCGCGAGCTGGACGCGCTGATGGGCGACGACGAGAGACGGCACGCGCTGGCCGCGCAGGCCCCGGATGCGCGCGAGCGTTTCTCGGCGCAGCGCATGCTGACCATGTGGCGGCAACTTTTCGACGAGGCGATGTCCGCGCGCGATGCGCGGCTCCCGTCGGCCAAATAACTACGAGAGCCTGTACATGTGTGGAATAGCGGGAATCTGGGGACCCTTGGCGGACAAGCGCGGCGTGCTGGCGGAAAGCTGCCGGCGCATCCGCCATCGCGGTCCCGACAGCAACGGCTATTGGGAAGACGCGCCGGCCGGACTGGCGCTGGCCCACGTGCGGCTGGCCATCCTCGACCTGACCGAGGCCGGCCACCAGCCCATGGTGTCGCCCTGCGGCCGCTACGTGCTGGTGCTCAACGGCGAGATCTACAACCACCTCGACCTGCGCCGCCAGCTCGAGCATGCCGGCCAGGCGCCCGCGTGGCGCGGTCATTCGGACACCGAGACCGTGCTGGCCTGCTTCGCGGCGCACGGCGTCGAAGCCACGCTGCGCGAGGCCGTGGGCATGTACGCGCTGGCGCTGTGGGACCGGCAGGAGCGGCGCCTGTCGCTGGCGCGCGACCGCATGGGCGAGAAGCCGCTGTACTACGGCTACAGCGGCGGCAATCTGGTGTTCGCGTCCGAACTGAAGGCGCTGCGGCCCATACCCGGCTTCGGGGCCGAACTGAACCGCAATGCCCTGGCCTCGTACATGCGCCACAACTACATCCCCGCGCCGCAATCGATCTATGCCGGCATTTTCAAGCTGCCGCCGGGCGCGTGGCTGGAGATCGATGCGGCCTCGGCCGGCCGGCGCGAACTGCCCGAGCCGCGCGTCTATTGGTCGGCGCAGGCCGCGGCCGACCAGGGCCTGGCCGCGCCGCTGGCCTTCGATACCGACGAGCAGGCCGTGGACGCGCTGGAGCAGGTGCTGGGCAACGCGGTGCGCGGCCAGATGCTGTCGGACGTGAGCCTGGGCGCGTTCCTGTCGGGCGGCATCGATTCATCGGCCATCGTGTCGCTGATGCAGGCCGGCAGTTCGCAGCCAGTGCGCACCTTCTCCATCGGCTTCCATGACAAGGCCTACGACGAGGCGGAACACGCCAAGGCGGTCGCCTCGTACCTGGGCACCGATCACACCGAGCTGTACGTCACGCCCGACGATGCGCTGGCCGTGGTGCCGAAGCTGCCCGAGATCTACGACGAACCCTTCGCCGACTCCTCGCAGATTCCCTCCTTCCTGGTCACGCAGATGGCGCGCCGGCACGTCACGGTGGCGCTGTCGGGCGATGGCGGAGACGAGTTGTTCGGCGGCTACACGCGCTATTTCCGGGTGCGCGACTGGTACGCGCAATGCCAGCGCATGCCGCGTCCGCTGCGCCATGCGGCCGGCGGCCTGCTGCGCGCATCCACCCACCTGCCGGGCAAGGGCGCATGGCGGGGCAAGGTGGGCAAGCTGGGCGAACTGCTCAGCGTCGACCTGCAGGCCGAGTTCTATCGCGAGTTCGTGTCGTACTGGCCCAGGCCCGCCGAGGTGGTGAAGGGCGGCGCCGAGATTCCGTCGCTGTTCCAGCAGCCCATGCAGGGCTCGGTGTTCGAGGCCATGATGAAGCTGGACACGCAGACCTACCTGCCCGACGACATCCTGGTGAAGGTCGATCGCGCCGCCATGGCGGTCAGCCTGGAGACGCGCGTGCCGCTGCTGGATCACCGCGTCTATGAATTCGCCTGGCGCCTGCCGTTTCGCTACAAGGTGCGCGGCAGCACCGGCAAGTGGGCGCTGCGGCAGCTGCTTTACCGCCACGTGCCGCAGGCGCTGGTGGACCGGCCCAAGCGCGGCTTCGCCGTGCCGCTGGCGTCGTGGCTGCGAGGTCCGCTGCGCGACTGGGCCGAGGCGCTGCTGGATCCGGCGCGGCTGCGCCAGGAAGGCTGGTTCGAGCCCGAGCCCATCCTGCGCAAATGGAGCCAGCACAAGAGCGGGCATCGCAACTGGAGCAGCCACCTGTGGGGCGTGCTGATGATGCAGGCGTGGCTGGACTGCCACCGCGGCGAGGGCGCGCCGTCGGCCACCGAACGACTCAAGGAGACCCTGGAGCGATGAGGATCCTGCTGCTGGTGAGTTCCATGCATGCCGGCGGCGCCGAACGGGTCGCGGCCACCCTGGTCAACGCGTGGGCCGCGCGCGGCGACACGGCCATCCTGGTCCCGACCTACTCGTCCAAGGGCACCTGCTTCTATCCTCTTTCCGACCAGGTGCAGCTGCACTGGCTGGCCGATCACGCGGGCACGCGCGAAGGCGGCCTGCTGGCGGGCGTGCGGCGACTGCATGCGCTGCGCCGACTGATCCGCGAGACGGCGCCCGACGTGGTGGTGTCCTTTCTCACCAACGTCAACGTGGCCGCCATCCTGGCCACGCGCGGCCTGGGCGTGCCCCTGATCGTGTGCGAACGCACGAATCCGGTGGTGGCCAACGTGGCTGGACCCATGCTGGCCAGGCTGCGCCGCCTGCTGTATCCGCTCGCGGACATGGTCACCGTGCAGGCGGACGCGACGGTCGAGCCCTTCGCGCGGCAGGTGCCCGGCATCCGGCGCCTGGCCGTCATTCCCAATCCCTTGCCCGCCGAACTCTCCGACGCGCCACTGACGCATGTGGACGCGGGCGCCGGGCGCAAGCGGCTGGCCGGCATGGGCCGCATGGTGCCCGAGAAGCAGTTCGACCAGTTGATCGCCGCCTTCGCGGAACTGGCCCCTACCTATCCCGACTGGGACCTGCACCTGTGGGGCGACGGTCCGCAGCGCGAAGCGCTGCAGGCACAGGTGCGCGCGGCCGGCCTGGAGCGCCGCATCTTCATGCCGGGGCGCACCGAGACGCCGTGGGAAGAGCTGGCGCGGTCGCAGGCCTTCGTGATGAGTTCGTCGGTGGAAGGTTTTCCCAACGTGCTGCTCGAGGCGATGGCGCTGGGCCTGCCTTGCGTCACCTTCGACTGCCCCAGCGGACCGCGCGAAATCACGCGTGACGGGCAGGATGCCTTGCTGGTGCCGCTGGGCGATCGCGCCGGACTGCGCGAGTCCATCGCGCGGCTGATGGGCGACGCGTCGCTGCGCGTCGATCTGGGCGCGCGCGCCGCCCGATCCGTGCGCAGCCGCTACGCGCTGCCGGCCGTGCTGGCCGAATGGGACCGGTTGATCGCCACAGTGCGAGGGCGGGCAGTGACGGGCGATACCCTTGCGCAGGCGGATGCCGCGAAGGTGCGCCGATGAGCCCGGTCCGCCTTCGCGACGCGCGCGCGCCGCGCCCGGGCCGCAGGGGGCCGGCATGAGCGCCGCTGGCCGGCTGACCGTTCTGCACGTGATCACGGGGCTGGGCCAGGGCGGCGCCGAGGCGGTGCTGTTCCGCATGGCCACATACCCGGGGCAGGCGGTGCGCCACGTCATCGTGTCGCTGACCGACGAGGGCATCTACGGCACGCGCCTGCGCGCCGCGGGCGTGGCGGTGCATGCGCTGGGCATGCCGCGGGGCCGCGTCAGCCTGTCGGGCCTGCATGCGTTGTATGCATTGCTGCGCGAGGTGCGCCCGCATGCCGTGCAGACCTGGATGTACCACTCGGACCTGATCGGCGGCGTGATGGCGCGGCTGGCCGGCATACGCGCGGTGGCGTGGGGCGTACGCAATTCCGGCGCGCACCTGCGGCGCAGCAGCCGATCCGCGCGGCTGGTGCTGCGGTTGTGCGCCATGCTGTCGGGCCGCGTGCCGGCCGCCATCGTGTGCGCCGCCCAGGATTCCGCCGAGCGGCACAGGCGACTGGGTTATCGTGCCGATCGCATGGTGGTGATCTCGAACGGTTATGACCTCGCGCGCTTCACACCCGACCCCGAGGCTCGGGCCCGCATGCGCGCGCTGTGGGGGGTGGCGCCCGAGGTGCCGCTGGCGGGCTGCGTGGCACGGTGGGATCCGCTGAAAGACCATCGCAACCTCTTGCAGGCCCTGGGCCGGCTGGTGCGCGAAGGCCGCGACGGCGGACTGCAATGCGTGCTGGTGGGCCGCGGCATGTCGCCCGGCAACGCCGAGCTGGCGGCGCTGATCGACGCAGAGGGGCTGCGCGGCCGCATACTGCTGGCCGGTCCCAGCGACGACGTGCCCGCCGTGATGAACGCGCTGGACATGCACGTGCTGTCCAGCTGCGCCGAGGGCTTTCCCAATGTGGTGGCCGAGGCCATGGCCTGCGGCACGCCCTGCGTCGTGACCGACGTCGGCGATGCGGCCTACATCGTGGACGACACGGGGCCGGTGGCGCCGCCCGAGCAGCCGGCGGCGCTGGCCGACGCGATGGCCGCCTTGCTGGCGCAACTGGCGGCGCACGGCCGCGAGGCCGTGGGACAGGCCGGCCGCCAGCGTGTGCTGCAACAGTTCGACCTGCGGCGCATGGTCGATGCGTACGCCGGAGTCTGGCGCCGCATCTCGGAAGGAAAAAAGCCATGAACCCCGCGCTTCCTGGCCGTTCCGACGACACCTCGTTCCCCGCGCAAGCTCCGCGCCGCCTGCTGTTCGTCGTCAACAATCCGGCGTTCTTCATGTCCCACAGACTGCCGCTGGCACTGGTCGCGCAGGCGCGGGGTTGGGACGTGCACGTGGCCACCATGGACGGCCCCGCGGTGGCCGAGGTCGTCGCGCATGGCCTGACGCATCACGTCATTCCGCTGACGCGCAGCGGCAAACAGCCGCTGCAGGAACTGCGTTCGGTGCTGGCGCTGCGCCGGTTGTTCGGCCGCCTGAAGCCCGACGTGGTGCATCTGGTCACGATCAAGCCTGTGCTGTACGGCGGCATCGCCGCGCGGCTGGCGGGCGTGCCCGGCATGGTGGCGGCCATCTCGGGCCTGGGCTTCATCTTTCTATCCGACAGCCCGAAGGTGCGGTTGATACGCCGGGTGGTGGCGGTGCTGTACCGCTGGGCGCTGGGCCATCGCAACAGCCGCGTGATCTTCCAGAACGCCGCCGACCGCGACATGCTGCGCCGCCTCGGAGCGGTGCGCGAGGAGCAGGTGGTGATGATCCGCGGTTCCGGCGTCGACCTGCGGGAGTGGCCCGCGCTGCCCGAACCGTCGCGGCCCGTGGTGGCGCTGATGGTGGCGCGCCTGCTGCGCGACAAGGGCGTGACCGAGTTCGTCGAGGCGGCGCGCCTGCTGCGGGCACGCGGCGTGGCCGTGCGCATGCGCCTGGCGGGCGGCATCGATCCCGGCAATCCCGCGTCGGCCACCGAGGACGACGTGCGGCAGTGGCGCGAGGAGGGCGCGGTCGAGGTGCTGGGCGAGCGCGCGGACGTGGCCGGGCTCAATGCGGCCTGCCATATCGCGGTGCTGCCGTCGTATCGCGAAGGCCTGCCCAAGTCGCTGGTCGAGGCGGCCGCCTGCGGCCGGGCCGTGGTGACGACTGACGTGCCGGGCTGCCGCGACGCGATCACGCCCGGCGAGACCGGCCTGCTGGTGCCGGCGAGAAATGCGGCGGCCCTGGCGGACGCGATCGCGCGGCTGGCCACCGACGATGCGCTGCGGCAACGCATGGGCAGGGCCGCGCGGGCACTTGCCGAGCGCGAGTTCGACGTCGATGACGTCAGCCGGCGGCACATCGCCGTATACGAAGCCCTGCTGGCTGGCGCGCGGCGCGCGGGACGCTGAGCTTCGGCCGGGTCCGCGGCGTTCGCGGGTGATTTCACATCGTTGCAACGGGCGGTCCCTATGATCCGGGCGATTTCGACCCTCAAGGTGAAACGCCATGACGCAATCCCCGATCGTCCCGCTGGACATGTCCCAGCGCCGCCGTTTCCTGCGGCTGTCCCTGGCCAGCGCCGGCGCCGTGTCCCTCAGCAGCTTCCTGGCGGCCTGTGGCAGCGACGGCGATGACGATCGCCCCGCGGACGAGCCGCCGGCAGAGACCCCGCCTCCTGGCGAAACGCCGCCGGTAGATCCGCCCGCCCCGACCAGTCCCTTCGCGCAGATGTCCGAACTGCGCGCGGCCGACGAGAACGGCGTCATGCTGCCCGACGGCTTTTCGTCGCGCATCGTGGCGCGCTCGGGCGTGGCCCCGTTGGCCGGCGCGGAGCCCTGGCACGGCGCGCCGGACGGCGGCGCCTGTTATCCGACCGCCGATGGCGGCTGGATCTATGTCAGCAATGCCGAACTGGCGCTGGGCGCGGACGGCCGTCCGGCGGGCGGCGTGGGCGCGCTGCGCTTCGACAGCAATGGCGAATTGGTCGACAGCTATCCCATCCTGAAGGGCACCGGCGGCAACTGCGCCGGCGGGCCCACGCCCTGGGGCACGTGGCTGTCCTGTGAAGAGTTCGAGTTCGAGCCCGGCGGCCCCGAGGAGGCGCTGATCGGTCGCGCGGCCGGGCTGGTGTGGGAATGCGATCCCCACACGCCGTGGGTCGACGGCCAGGTCGGCCGCAGCTTTCCTGCGCTGGGCGCGTTCGCGCACGAGGCCGTGTGCGTGGACGCCGAGAACAGGACCCTGTACCTCTCCGAGGACGCCAGCGGCGGGCGCTTCTACCGCTTCGTCTGCGACGCCTCGGACTGGCCCGCCAACCGCGACCGTCCGCGCATGCAGAGCGGCAAGCTGCAGGTACTGCAGATCAGCGCGCTGCCCCACGACGCCGAGGTGGTCGCCGCGGCCGCCGCGAATGGCGTCGACCTGAACGCGCCGTGCGCTGTGCAATGGCTCGACGTGGTCAGCCCAGAGCAGGGCCAGGGCTATACGCGCGTCATGGAACGCCTGGCCGGACGCACGCCTCCCGGCACCGAGTTCCCCAAGTGCGAGGGCACCTGGTTCTTCAACGGCATCGTGTATTTCACCACCCAGTCGAACCATCGCATCTGGGCGTACGACGTGGCCAACGAGACCGTGGAAGTCATCTACGACGGCAATCAGAACAGCGTCGATTCCATCAACTACTCGATCAACCGCCCCGACAACATCACCGTGACGGCGCTGGGAGAGATCATCGCGGTGGAAGACGGCGGCAACCTGGAAGTCGGCGTCGTCCGCCTGGACGGCACGTCGCAGGCCATCGCGCGGCTAGTGGGACACGAGAACAGCGAGACCACCGGCGTGGCCCTGTCGCCCGATGGCACGCGACTGTACTTCAGCTCGCAGCGCGGCACGACGGGCGACTCCGCGGACGGCGTCACGTTCGAGATCCTGCTGCCGTCGCCCGCCAGGTAAGGGGGCGTCGATCAACCGCCGGGTTCAGTTTCCCTTTACCCAGGGCAGCGAATAAAACCTGGCGTTGTTCGCATACGAAGCGTGGATGCGCTCGCGCACTGCCGGGGCATGGTGATAGATGTCGATGAACCGGCGCAGGCGCGCGTCGTTCTGGTTGTCTTTGCGGGCGACGAAGTGAATGGCCCATTTCACATCGTCCACGCCGGAATACAACAGGCCGTGGCGGGCGGCGATGTCCGCCTTGCCCGCGGCGACGTAGTGCGAGGTCACGCCATAAGCCAGGTCGACGTCGTCCAGCGACCTTACCAGTTGCGGACCGTCGACTTCGACGAAGCGCAGCTTCTTCGGGTTGCTCGACACGACGTCCAGCGAAATCCTGCCGTCCGTGCCGGGCGCCAGCGTGACGAGCCCCGCCCGCGCGAGCAGCAGCAGGCCGCGTCCCTGATTGGCGGGATCGCTGGCCAGCGCCACGCGCGCGCCCTCGGGCAGTTCTTCGAACTTCGAGAACTTCAGCGAGAACAGGCCGACGTTGGGCAGCAGGCCGATGGCCACCGGGACAAACGCGTAATTGCCTTCCTTGACCGCGTTGGCCAGGAACGGCAAATGCTGGAAGTAGTTGGCATCCAGGTCGCCGGCCGCCAGGGCCGTATTGGGGCCGCGCCATTCGGAAAACTCCACGACCTCGACTTCCAGGCCCTGCTTGCGGGCTTCTTCGGCGGCGGTTTCGATGGAATCGGCGATCGCCCCGGGCGTGACGCCTATCTTCAGCGGCGCAGCGGTCGCCGGTTCCGCCGCCGGCAAGGCGGCCAGTCCAAGCGCCAGCACGAACAGCCCGGCCTTTCTCCATACGGAAGACGCATGCATGACGGATCTCTCCTGTTTTCCCTGATTCATTGGCGCCGTGGCGGCTCGCTCGCCTTCAGCCATTGCGCCGCCAGCGCGTCCCGGGGTGGTTGGCTGGCAGTCGATCGCCGCGGCCGAACAATTGCTGGCGCAGCGAGCCTTCGCCATAGGCGGTCTTGTAGCGGCCGCGGTTCTGCAGTTCGGGCACGACCCGTCCGGCAAAGTCCTCCCAGGTCTCGGGCACGACGATGCGCGTAAGGTTGAAGCCGTCGATCTCGCCTTCGTCTATCCAGTGTTCCAGTTCATCGGCGACCTGGCTGGGATCGCCGACGATGGTGTTGTAGCGGCTGCCCAGGCTGAATTGCTCCAGCAGCCGGCGGCGCGTCGTCAGGCCCGCCTGCTGCGCGCCCTGGCTAGCCGACTGGATGGCATTGGTCGTGCCATAGGGAATGGGCTCGTCCAGGTCGTACTGCGCGAAGTCGATGCCGGTGCTGGCGGCGAAATGCGCCAGCCCGCCCTCCGCGCTGGCATGCGCCAGATAATCCTGGTACTTGTCGCGCGCCTCTGCCTCGGTATCGCCCACGACCACCGCCAGGCCGGTATAGATCTTGACGTCATCGGGCCTGCGTCCGGCGTCGACGGCAGCCTGGCGCAACTGCCGCGACGCGTCGCGCGCGGCCGCGGGCGTGCGCGCGCCTATGAAAATGCCTTCGGCATGCCGGCCGGCGAAGCGTCGGCCGCGTTCGGACGTGCCGGCCTGGAACAGCAGCGGCGTGCGCTGCGGCGAGGGCGCGCTCATGTGGATGGCATTGGCGCGGTAGTACGGGCCCTCGTGCACCACCGGATGCACCTTGTCCGGCAGGGTATGGATACGGCGGGCCTTGTCGGCGATCACCGCGCCGTCCTCCCAACTGCCTTCCCACAGCTTGTAGCTGAGTTCCAGGAAGTCGTCGGCGCGGTCATAGCGCGCGTCGTGCTCGGCCAGCCCATCCTGACCCAGGCCGCGGGCGCCGCTGTCCACATAGCCGGTGACGATGTTCCAGCCGACGCGCCCGTTGCTGAGCTGGTCCAGCGTGGTGATGTCGCGCGCGAAGGTGTAGGGGTGCTCGGCGTTGATGGTGGCCGTCACGCCGAAGCCCAGGTGCTCGGTCGCCGCCGCCATGGCGGAAATCAGCAGCCACGGATTGTTGACCGGCAACTGGATGCCCTCGCGCAGCGTCAGATCCACGCTTTGCTGGTACACGTCGTAATAGCCGATCACGTCGGCGATGAAGATCGCGTCGAACAGGCCTTTTTCCAGGATCCTGGCAATGTCGGTCCAGTACTTCAGCGTGTGGTATTCGGTGGAACGGTCGCGCGGGTGCGTCCACAACCCATGGTGGATGTGGCCGACGCAATTCATGTTGAATGCATTGACGTGGATGAGTTTGCTCATCACAGGGCTCCGTGTTCGCGCAAAAGGAAATCCAGCGCGCGAAAATCGCGCCGGTGGACTGGAAGCGCGTGCCGTTCACGCGCATGACGTCTGTTCAGCGGTTGCGCAGCCAGCGCGCGTAGCGGTCGCCCGAGGTCTGCACGACGGTGACCAGCGCGATCAGCACCGCGATCACGATCAGCATCACCTGGGTGTCGAAGCGCTGGTAGCCGTAGCGGATGGCCAGGTCGCCCAGTCCGCCGGCGCCCACGGCGCCGGCCATCGCCGAGGAACTGATCAGCGCGACCAGCGTGATCGTGAAGCCGCCGATGATGCCCGGTAGCGCCTCGGGGAAATAGACATGGCGGATGATGTGCCACTTCTTGCAGCCCATGGCCTGCGCCGCTTCGATCAGTCCGGGGTCGACCTCGCGCAGGCTGACTTCGGCGATGCGCGCGAAGAACGGCGTGGCGCTGATTGCCAGCGGCACGACGGCGGCCCATACGCCGATGGTGGTGCCGGCCACCAGCCGCGTGAAAGGAATCAGCGCCACCAGCATCACGATGAAGGGCGTGGCGCGAAAACCGTTGACCACGCTGCCCACGACGCGGTTGATCCGGGGCGATTCCAGAAAGCCGCCCGACGCGGTGACGATCAGCAGCACCGCCAGCGGGATGCCGGCGAAGAAGGCGATGGCGCCCGATATGCCGACCATCGTCAGGGTGTCGAGGAATGCCTGGGTATAGCGTTCAAGCGGAATGGACAGATTCAGGAACATAGCCGATGGTCTCGATCAGGTGCGCGATGGCGGCGGAGCCATGCGTCAAAGTGTGCAGGGGAGGGAGCGGCGCCCGGCCATCCAGCGCCAGCAGCAGGCGACCATGGGCGTGGCCCTGGATGCGGTCCACGCCTCCGTGCACTAGCCGCACGCCGGGCAAGACCTGGGCGATCCGGGCCAGGTCGGGCTCCAGCCCGCCTTCTCCGGTATACGAAAGCTGCAGAATCCGGTCATGAGGCGCTTGCCCGGGCGGCTGCGCCACCAGCCGGCCCCGCAGGTCGTCGGGCAGCCCGTGCTGCAGCGGCGCCAGCAGCGCCCGGGTGGCCTCGTGTCCGGGCGCACCGAAGACCTTCCACACCTCGCCAAGTTCGGCGATGCGTCCGCCTTCCAGTACCAGCACCTGGTCCGCGATCTCGCGGATCACGCTCATTTCATGCGTGATCAGGACGATGGTGATGCCAAGCCGCCGGTTGATGTCCTTGAGCAGTTGCAGGATGGATTGCGTGGTTTCCGGGTCGAGTGCCGAAGTCGCCTCGTCGCACAACAGGATTTCCGGCTGCGTGGCCAGCGCCCGGGCGATGCCCACGCGCTGCTTCTGCCCGCCGGACAGGCGTCCGGGGCGCACATGGTGTTTGTCCTGCAGGCCGACCAGGGCCAGCAGCTCGGTCACGCGCCGGACGATGTCCGCCGGCCGTGCCCCCGCCACCTTCAGCGGCAGAGCCACATTGTCGAACACCGTCTTGGCCGACAGCAGGTTGAAGTGCTGGAAGATCATGCCGATGCGGCGGCGCAGCTGCACCAGCTCGCTTTCGCCCAGCGCGGCGATGTCCACGCCGTCGACGAGGACCTTGCCGCTCGTGGGCCGTTCGAGCCGGTTGATGGTGCGCAGCAGGCTGGACTTGCCGGCGCCGCTGCGGCCGATGATGCCGAAGACGCTGCCGGCGGGGATGTCCAGCGTGATGTCCTGCAGCGCGTGCACATCGCCGGCGGGCGACCGGTATACCTTCGCAAGCTGGTGAAACGACACCGATCCCGCACGCGGGATGGCGTGCGTGGCGCCGGCGGCGTCCGCGACTGCCGCCGCCGCGGGCCGGGCGTCGTCGAAAGGCCCCTCGGATGACGGATCCAGGCCGCGGCGCAGCGCGATCGAGCTAGACATGGCAACCTCCTGGAGGGCGGTCAGCGCTGCCAAGGCAGCGTGTAAAGGTTCTTGTCATGGTCGAAGCGCGCGTCGATCACCTCGCGCACCTTCTGCGATTGCTGGAAGACCTCGACGAACCGCCGCAGCTTGGGCTCGTCCTTGCGGTCCGAGCGCGCGGCAAAGCCCATCGCATAGAAAGTGTCGGCGATGCCCGAGTACACCAGTCCCTGGCTGGCCTGTTCTTTCTTGCCCGCGCTGACGAAGTAGCTGGGCCAGACCACGGCCAGGTCCACGTCGGGCAGCGAATGGATGAGCTGCGGCCCCTCGATTTCCACGATGCGCAGGCGCTTCGGATTCTCGATCACGTCGTGGACCGTCGCGCCGGTGTCGTTGCCGTTCTTCAGCTTGACCAGCCCCGCCTTCTGCAGCAGCAGCAGGCCGCGCCCCTGGTTGACCGGGTCGTTCGGGACGGAAACCCGCGCGCCATCGGGGACGTCGCCCAGCGACTTGATCTTGTTCGAATACAGGCCGATGTTCTGCAGCAAGCCCAGGCCGATCAGCTCGATCCGGTAGCCCCGTTCCTTGACCGCGTTATTCAGGAAGGCCTGGTGCTGGAAAAAATTCAGGTCGATGTCGCGGTTGTTCAGTGCCTCGTTGGGCAGCGTCCAGTCCGTGAATTCGACGAGCTGCACGTCCAGCCCTTGCTTGAGCGCCTCGGCCTTGACCGCTTCGATCGCATCCGAGGTGGCGCCGGGCGTGGAGCCGACCTTGACCACTTCCGCGGCTTGACCCGCGGGGGCCAGCGCCGCGGCGCTTACCAGCCACGCGGCCAGTATCCTGAATACGAAGACGGATTGAGATGTCATGCGAAATTCCTTGTCGGCTAGCCCGATGATTCCTGGATGGAAGAAATGTCTATCGCTGCACCCACGACAGCGTGAAGAGCCGCTGGTCGTTGGCGAAGTCCTTCAGCGCCTGGGCGCGCACGGCCTCGGACGTCTGGTAGATCTTCACGAACTTCTGGACGTCCGGATCGTTGACGCGGTCGGCCTTGGTGACGAACTGGATGGAGAACTGCTTGTCTTCGATGCCCGAATAGGCCAGGCCGCTGGAAGGATCGAAGGCCTTGGCCGCCACGATGAAGTGCGGATAGCCCATCGCGAGGTCCACATCGGGCGTGATGCGCACCAGCTGCGGGCCCTCGACTTCGACGAAGCTCAGTTTCCTGGGGTTGTCGACGATGTCGTCCAGGGACCCCAGATAGCCCACCCCGGGCTTGAGCTTGACGAGGCCGACCTTCTGCAGGAGCAGCAGGCCGCGCCCCTGGTTGACGGGATCGTTGGCGATGCCTACCTTGCCGCCCACCGGAATGTCGGCGGCCGCCTTGTACTTCAGCGAATACAGGCCCACGTTGGCCAGCAGGCCCGTGCCGGCGCTGGCGAGCTTGTAGCCGTTCTTCTTGATCGCGTTGTCCAGGAAGGGCTGGTGCTGGAAGTAGTTGATGTCCAGGTCGCCGTTGTCGACCGCGACGTTGGGCGTGGTCCAGTCGGTGAATTCGACCAGCTGCACGTCGATGCCCTGGGCCTTCGCCTCGCGCGCGGCCACTTCCACGGAGTTGGCGTATGCGCCCGGGACGACGCCTATCCTCAGCTTGGCGGCTTGCGCGGGCAGGGCGACGACGGCCGTCAACGCGGCGGTCGCGGCAATGAATTTCAGGGTCTTCAACATGGGTCTTCTCTTGTGCGTGCGTGGAGGGGCCCGCCCCTGGACGGGGCGCGCGTGAAGTCGGGATCAGGCGGCCGCGCGGGCCACGGCCCGCATGGCATCGCGGCCGGGATGGCGTTGCAGCAGCCGGTCGAGAATCTCGCCCTCCAGCGCGGCGTAGCGCGCATCGCCGCGCTCGCGCGGCCGCGGCAGGCCGATGGATACGGAAAGCGAGACTGCGCCCTGGTCTATCACCACGACGCGGTTGGCAAGCGCCACGGCTTCGCCCACGTCGTGCGTGACGAGCAGCGCGGTGAATCCGTGCTCGAGCCACAGGCTTTCGATCAGGCTCTGCATGTCGATGCGCGTGAGCGCGTCCAGCGCGCCCAGCGGTTCGTCCAGCAGCAGCAGGCGAGGGCGGTGCACCAGCGCGCGCGCCAGCGCCACGCGCTGCCGTTGTCCGCCGGAGAGCACGGCGGGCCATTCGTCGGCGCGGTCGGCCAGGCCCACGTGCGCCAGCGCCTCCAGGCCCTGCGCGCGCACCTGCTCCCTGCCGCCGCGCAACCCCAGCGTGACGTTGTCGACGACCTTCTGCCAGGGCAGCAGCCGCGCGTCCTGGTACATGATGCGGGTCTGGCCCGAGATGCCGTCGACAGCCGTTCCATCCAACGTGATGGCGCCGCCGCCGGGCCGGTCCAGTCCCGACAGCAGGCGCAGCAGCGTGCTCTTGCCGCATCCGCTCTTGCCCACCAGGGCCACGAACTCGCCGGCGGCGATGTGCAGGTCGACGCCGCGCAACACTTCGCGCTCGCCGAAGCGCCTGGTCACGCCTTGCGCGCGCACCGCCGCGCCGCCAGATGAAGAAACCGTTGTTCGCGCCATGTCGTCCCAGTCCTTTCTCGAATCACGCCGGCTTGTAGCCGGTGTTCCAACGCAGCAGCCGACGTTCCATTGCGCGCGCGGTCGTGTCGGCCAGCTTGCCGAGCAGGGCATACAGCAGGATGGCCACCACCACGATGTCCGTCTGCATGAACTCCCGCGCGCTGTTGGCCATGTAGCCGATGCCGCTGGACGCCGCGATGGTTTCGGCCACGATCAGCGTCAGCCACATGAAGCCCAGCGCGTACCGCACGCCGACCAGGATGTTCGGCAGCGCGCCGGGCAGGATCACCTTGGTGTACAGCTCGCGGCGCGTGAGGCCATACGAGCGACCCATCTCGACCAGGCCCGCCTCGACCGAGCGGATGCCGTGGAAGGTGTTGACGTAGATGGGAAAGAAGGTGCCCAGCGCCACCAGGAACAGCTTGCCCGCCTCGTCGATGCCGAACCACAGGATGACCAGCGGGATCATCGCCAGGTGCGGCACGTTGCGCACCATCTGCACCGTGGTGTCGAACAGCGTCTCGAAGGTCTTGAAGCCGCCGCTGGCAAGGCCCAGGACCAGCCCCAGCGTGCCGCCGATCAGGAAGCCGATGCCGGCGCGCACGAAGCTCGCCCACAGCTGCACGAACAGTTCGCCGCTGCGTATCAGCTCCCAGGCGGCCGCGAAGACGGCCGAGGGCGCCGGCGCGACGCGATGGGATATCCAGCCGGTCTGCGAGCCGGCCTGCCACAACAGCAACAGGCCCGCGGGCAGCGCCCAGGGCAGCAGCGCCTTGCCGATACGGTCGATGGATGTGTGCTTGGCCATTGCCGTGTCCGTCCGCGCTCAGCCGTCTTGCCACACCACCGAGGCCACATCCAGCTTCTTCGGGATGAGCTTCAGTTCGGTGAAGGTGTCGGCGATGGTCTGCTGGTTCTTGATCGCCTCGGCCGAGATGGGCTGCACGCCGTATGCGTAGTTCTGCAGCGCGGCCCGGGTGATCTCCCTGGGCAGCGCGATCTGCGGCGCCAGGATGTCGGCGGCCGCGTCGAAGTTGGCCACCACCCAGTCGTCCGTGGCCTTGATTTCTGCCAGGGACCAGCGGATCACTTCGGGATGCGCGCTGGTGTACTTGCCCGTGGACAGGTAGAAGTTGTAGTTCAGCGCCACGCCCTCTGCCGTTTCCAGCACGCGCGCGCCGATCTGGCCGATGGCGGCCTGCGCGAACGGATCCCAGATTACCCAGGCATCGATCGAATGGCTTTCGAAAGCGGCGCGCGCCTCGGCGGGCGGCAGCAGCTTGACGTCCACGTCGCCGTACTTCAGGCCGGCGCGTTCGAGCGACTTGACGATGAAGTAATGCACGTTCGAGCCGCGGTTCAGCGCGACCCGCTTGCCCTTGAGCTCGGCCACCGACTTGATGGGCGAGTCCTTCTGCACGAGGATCTTTTCCGCGCGCGGCGCGGGTGGCTCGGAAGCCACATAGCGCAGGTCCGCACCGGCGGCCTGGGCGAACACCGGCGGGGTCTCGCCCACGCAGGCGAAGTCGATGCCGCCCACGTTCAGCGCTTCCAGCATCTGCGGTCCGGCGGTGAACTCGACCCAACGCACCGCGACGCCTTCTTTCTTCAAGCGTTCATCGAGATTGCCCCGGGCCTTCAGGATCGCGAGGTTGGAACCTTTTTGCCAGCCCACGCGGAACTGCTTGGCGGACGTGGCGCCGAAGGACGTGGCGGACAGGCCGGCGCCGGACAGCGCGGACAGGCCCAGCGCGCCTTGCAGCAGCGTGCGGCGGCGGCGTGATGGAACCGGCGGGTTGTCTTGGGACATGCTGCATCTCGATAGGGAGTCAGAGATGCGGATTCTGGGCGGTGCGTGAAGTACCCGTCCAATATCAATCGGACATGTCGATATGTACAGGGCCGCCCCGAGGGCGGCCCTGAAAGCGGCATGCAGCGCCCGGCGGCGATGCCGCCGGGGCCGTGTCTGCGCGCCCTACTTGCCCGTGGCCGGCGCGGACAGCATACGGATCCAGTGTCGCGTCGAGGCGTCCTGCCAGCCTTCGGCCCCGCCGCCTTCGTCGCCGAGCTCGCGCACGATGCGCTGGGCCAGCTTCTTGCCGAACTCGACGCCCCACTGGTCGAAGGGATTGATGCCCCACAGCACGCCTTGCGTGAAGACCTTGTGCTCGTACAGCGCCAGCAGCGACCCCAGCGCGTGCGCGTCCAGGCGCGGCAGCACGATCAGCGTGGAGGGACGGCCGCCCGGATGAACGCGATGGCGAGCCAGCACGGCGGCCTGCTGCGGGTCGGCGCACGCGCTCAGGGTTTCCTGCAAGGCCTCGTCGAACGGCTTGCCGCCGAGCATGGCGGCGCGCTGCGCCAGGCAGTTGGCCATCAGGATCCTGTGGTTCTGCACATGATCGTGGTCGGGCGTCTGGCACACCACGAAGTCCACCGGCGCGCCCGTCGCGTCCTGGTGCAGCCACTGGAAGAACGTGTGCTGGCAGTCGGTGCCCGTCATGCCCCACACCACAGGGCCCGTGTCGACGCCGACCGGCGTGCCGTCGGCCGTGGCGACCTTGCCCAGCGATTCCATCTCGAGCTGCTGGGCCCAGGGCACCAGATGCCCCAGCCGCGAATCGTACGGCAGGATGGCCAGCGACCCGTAGCCCAGCACGTTGCGGCTGGCCAGGCCCGCCAGCGCCATCTGCACAGGAGCGTTCTCCGCCAGCGGCGCCGTGCGGAAATGCCGGTCCATGGCCTCGGCGCCGGCCAGCAGTTGCTCGACCGCGTCGCAACCGAGGCCCAGGGCCACGGGCAGGCTGATGGACGACCACAGCGAATAACGTCCGCCCACCCAATCCCAGAACGGGAAGAGGTGCTCGTCGGCGATGCCCGCCTCGCGGGCGGCCGTGACGTTGGCGGTAATGGCCGCCACCTGCCGCATGGGTTCGGCCACGCCGGCCTGCCGCAGCCATTCGAGCGCCACGGCCAGGTTGGCCAGCGGCTCGGTGGTGGTGAAGGACTTCGACGCGATGATGACCAGCGTCTGGTGCGGATCCAGCGTGGGCAGGATGGAGGCGATGTCGTGCGTATCGACGTTCGACGCGAAGCGCACGTCGCGCTTCAGGCCGCGGTGGCGAAGCGCCTGGATGGCCAGGCGCGGGCCCCAGTCGCTGCCGCCGATGCCCAGGTGCAGCACGTGGCGATACGCGCCGTCGGCGTCGGCCCGTTCGACGAAGTCGCGCAGGCGGCCGCGCTCGGCCACCACCGTCTCGGCCACGGCCGCCGGCGGCTGGGCGGCGCGCAAGGCGGTGTGCCAGGCGGGGCGGTCCTCGGTCCAGTTGACGTGGGCGCCATCGAACAGGCCCGCGCGCGCGGCGTCGAAGCCTTGTTGCGCCAGCAGCGCGGCGCCCGCCTTGTCGAGCTCGGCGGACTGGGGCTGGGCCGTCAGGTCTACCTGCAGGCCGCCGGCCTGCAGGATGCGCAACTGGCTGCCGTCTCGCGCGGCGTCACGCACCGCTTGGGTGAAGTCCAGCCACGCGGGGCTGGTGGACAGGGAAGTAGGCATGTGGCAACTGCGGTCAGAAGGGCAGCCGGGCCTGCGGGGCCAGCTTCAGCAATTCGCGGCGGAAGTTTTCCTGGATGCGCGACAGCGCGGCCTGGTCGTCGGCCTCGAAGCGCAGCACCACCACCGGCGTGGTGTTCGACGCGCGCGCCAGGCCGAAGCCGTCGGGGTACTCGGCGCGCACGCCGTCGATGGTGACCACGCGCGTCGTGCCGTCGAAGCTGCCCTGCGATTGCAGCTGGCGGATCAGCGCGTGGGGCTGGCCTTCTTCCATCTCGATCTTCAGCTCGGGCGTGGACAGGGCCTGGGGCAGGGCTTCGAGTTCCTGCGACGGATCGGCGGAGCGCGAAACGATTTCGAGCAGGCGTGCCGCCGTGTACACGCCGTCGTCGAAACCGAACCAGCGTTCCTTGAAGAAGATGTGGCCGCTCATCTCGCCGGCCAGCGGGGCGCCCGTTTCGGCAAGCTTGGCCTTGACCAGCGAGTGGCCGGTCTGCCACATCAGCGGCTGGCCGCCGGCGGCCTCGACGGCCAGGCCCACGTGGCGGCTGCACTTGACGTCATAGATGATGGTGCCGCCCGGCACGCGCTTGAGCACGTCGCGCGCCAGCAGGATCAATTGGCGATCGGGCCAGATGATCTGGCCGGACTTGGTGACCACGCCCAGGCGATCGCCGTCGCCATCGAACGCCAGGCCGATCTCGCAGTCGGTTTCGGCCACGTGCTTGATCAGCGCCTCGAGGTTGTGCGGGTCCGCGGGATCGGGATGATGGTTGGGGAAATTGCCGTCGACCTCGCAATACAGCTCGTCGACCTCGCAGCCCAGCCCGCGCAGCAGCTGCGGCGCCACCGCGCCGGCCACGCCGTTGCCGCAGTCGACCGCGATCTTCATGGGTCGGCTGAGCTTGACGTCGGACACGATGCGCTCGATGTACTCGGGCACCAGGTCGAGCGTGCGGTGCGCGCCGCACTGCGCGGCGGGCTGCGCCTGCTGCATTTCCTGGCGCAGGCTCTGCACCTCGTCGCCATAGAGCGCCTTGCCGCCCAGCATCATCTTGAAGCCGTTGTACTTGGGCGGATTGTGGCTGCCGGTGATGGCCACGCCCGTGCCCGTGCCCTGCGTATGGGCCGCGTAATAGACCAGCGGGGTGGGTACCTGGCCGATGTCCAGGGCGTCTACGCCGCCGGCGCACAGGCCCTCGATCAGGCCCTCGGCGAGCGACGGGCTGCTGAGCCGGCCGTCGCGGCCCACCACCACGGCCTGGATGCCGGCGTTGCGCGCACGCGCGGCCAGGGCCAGGCCCAGGCTGCGCGCGAATGCGGGGTCGATCAGGTCGGGGACGGTGCCCCGGATGTCGTATGCCTTGAAGACAGAAGCGGGAAATTGCGCCTGATCACTCACGAATGGCCTCTTTGGATTCTGGAGAATGTCGGGCCGCGGCGCGCTGCCGCGCCGCGGCCGTTACAAGTCGATTATCTACGATTCGGCCCGGCATGGGCGGCCGGCGGCGGATACCAAGCGTTGCAGGCGTGTCGTCGCGAAACGCGGTCTACACTGCCGGTCTCGCCCGGTTGGCGGGGATCGACCCTACAATAATCCGCGTTCCCTAATCCATCGGGCCGGGCGGCTGCCGGGTCCCGAATCAAAGTGTGCGGCCATGACGCTCTTTAGCGAACTCCAATCCCTGCTGGGCGCGGACCACGTGCTGGCCGGCGCCGATGCCGCTCCTTATCTCACGGACTGGCGCCGCCGCTATCACGGCACGGCGCTGGCCGTGGTGCGGCCGGGCAGCACCGAGGCCGTGGCCGACGTGGTGCGCGCATGCCTGCGCCACGGCGCGCCTCTGGTGCCGCAAGGCGGCAATACAGGTCTGTGCGGAGGCGCCACGCCCGACGACTCGGGCCGCGCGGTGGTGCTTTCCACTGCGCGCCTGAACCGTGTGCGCGCCGTCGATACCGACAACGACACCATCACGGTCGAGGCCGGCTGCGTCCTGCAGGCGGTGCAGGAAGCGGCCGAGGCGGCGGGCCGGCTGTTTCCGCTCAGCCTGGCGGCCGAGGGCAGCTGCACCATCGGGGGCAACCTCGCCACCAACGCGGGCGGCACGCAGGTGCTGCGCTATGGCAACGCGCGCGACCTGACGCTGGGCCTGGAAGTGGTCACCGCGGAAGGCGAGATCTGGCACGGCCTGCGCGGCCTGCGCAAGGACAACACCGGCTACGACCTGCGCGACCTGTATGTGGGCAGCGAGGGCACGCTGGGCATCATCACCGCGGCCACGCTCAAGCTCTATCCCAGGCCGGTGGCCACCTGCACGGCCCTGCTCACGCTGGCCAGCGTCGCCGACGCCGTCGAGCTGCTGTCGCGCGCTCGCGCCGGCTTCGGCGCCTCGCTCACCGGCTTCGAGTTGATGGCCGGCGATTGCCTGCAGGGCGTGGTCAAGCTGTTCCCGCAGCAGCGCCTGCCGTTCGAGGGCGAGTCCGCGCGGTCGCCGTGGTTCGCGCTGCTCGAGCTGTCGGACAGCGAAAGCGAGGCTCACGCGCGCGAACGCTTCGAGGCCGTGTTGTCGGCCGCCATCGAGGATGGCCTGGCGACGGACGCCGCCATCGCCGCCAATCTGGCGCAAAGCCAGGCGCTGTGGCACCTGCGCGAAAGCATTCCGCTGGCGGAGGCCGAGCTGGGCAAGGCGGTCAAGCACGACGTGTCCATCCCTATTTCGGCCATCGCCGGCTTCGTCGGCAAGACCAACGCGCTGCTGCAGGCCGAGTTTCCGCACGTGCGCAACGTCATCTTCGGCCATCTGGGCGATGGCAATCTGCACTACAACGTCGCCCGGGCGCCCGGCCAGACGGAGGAAGAACTGTTGGCGCTGCAGCCGCGCATCTACGACGTGGTGCACGCCAGCGTGATGGCGCACGAGGGTTCGATCAGCGCCGAGCACGGCGTGGGCCAGCTCAAGCGCGACGAGCTGCCGCGCTACAAGAGCGGGGTCGAGCTGGCGCTGATGAAGCGCATCAAGCAGGCTCTCGACCCCCACGGCGTGTTCAATCCGGGCAAGGTCCTGCAGACCTGAAAGGCGGCGCCATGGCCGAATCCGCGTCCCGCAACTGCCGCGTCCTCATCGTCGAGGACGACCTCACCATATCGGGCAATCTGTACGCGTATCTCGAGGCGCGCGGCTTCGTCAGCGATGCCGCCTACGACGGGCGCGCCGCGCTGGCCATGCTGGGCCAGCAGAACTTCGACGCGGTGGTGCTGGACATCGGGCTGCCCGGCATGGACGGCTATGCCGTGCTGCATGCCTTGCGCAATACCCACCTGTCCGACGTGCCCGTGCTGATGCTGACGGCGCGCGACGGGCTGGACGACAAGCTGGCCGGCTTCGCCCACGGCGCGGACGACTATCTGACCAAGCCCTTCGCGCTCGCGGAGGTCGAGGCGCGGCTGCTCGCGCTGGTGCAGCGCGCCCGCGGCGGGGTGGTCAATGCCGTGCGCAAGTTCGGCCCGCTGCAGCTGGACGGACGCACGCGCGTGGTGACGGTCAACGGCGTGGCGGTGCACCTGGCCCGCAAGTCGGTGGCCATAGTCGAGATACTGCTGCGCGACCCGGGACGCGTGGTGCAGCGCGCCGAACTCGAACACGCGCTGTGGGGCGAGGAACCGCCATCGCCCTACGCGCTGCGCAGCCAGATGCACCTGCTGCGCCGCGCGCTGGCGGCGGCGGGCTTCGACGGCATCGAGACCGTCCACGGCACCGGCTGGCGGCTGTCGGACCAGGCCCAGCATTCATGAATCGCCGCGCCAGCCTGACGCAACGCGTGGTGTGGGCGTTGACGGGCACGGTCGCCGTGTTCGTGTCGGCGCTCGCCGTGCTGTCTTATCTGACGTTCGACCAGATGGAAGATGACCTGGTCAACGACATCCTGAACAACGAAACGCGGCGTCTGCAGCAGCGCATCGCAGGCAATGCCGGGGATGTGCCGCGCTACCAGCTGGCCGACACGGGACCGGCCATGCGCGCCTGGGCGGGGCGACCCTCGCCGGCGCAGGGCGATGAGGTCGACGGCTTTCCCGAACCGCTGCGCGGGCTGGGCCCCGGCCTGCACATGCTGGAACCCGACCAGGAGACCTGGCACGTCACGGTCACCGATACGCCGCAGGGCCGCCTGTACGTGCTGTACGACGCCACCGACAACGAGGCGCGCGTGCACGCCTTCGGCCTGTTCGTGCTGGGCGTGGGCGCCATCTGCATTCTTGCGGCCTACGCCATGTCGCGGCGGGTGGCGGCCGTGGCCGTCGGCCCGCTGCTGGAGGTGGCGCGCCGGCTGAGCAACTGGGCGCCCGACGAGCCGGGACAGCCGGCTGCCGCCCGCAACGACGAGGCCGGGCAGCTGATGGAAGCCTTCAACCGCGTGCAGGGCCAGGTGGAACGCTACATCGCCCGCGAGCGCGAGTTCGCCGCCAATCTCAGCCACGAGGTGCGTACGCCGCTGGCCGCCATCCGCACCGACAGCGAGATGATGTCGCTGGCGCCCGGTCTGGAGGAGGGCACGCTGATGCGCCTGTCGCGCATCGCGCGGAACGTCGACGTGATCGCCGACACGCTGCAGAGCGCGCGGGCCATGGCCAGCGAAAGGCCCGGCGATGCACAGCGGGTGAACCTGGCATCCTGCATGGAAGACGCCTGGCGCGGCATGGAAGACGCCGCGGCCGCCGCGGGCCTGTCGATGCACAACGACATTCCGCGCTCGGCGCACCGAGAGCTGGACCGCTATGCGCTGCTCATCGTGCTGCGCAACCTGGTGCGCAATGCCATCGAACACGCGGCCCCCGCCACCCTGCGCGCCACGTTGCTGGAGGACGGCACGCTGGTGCTGCGCGACAACGGCCGCGGCATTCCGGCGGCCGAGCTGCCCTTCGTGTTCCAGCGCTATTACAGCGGTCGGCTGCGTGATGCCGGCGGCGCCGCGGCGGACGACATGCCGCGCGGCCTGGGGCTGGCCATCGCCAAGCGGGTCTGCGACATGCATGGATGGACACTGGACGTCACCTCCGCGGTCGAGGGGCCCGTCCGCGGCACGTGCTTCACGGTGCGCTTCTGCTGAACGCCCAGCCGGGCTTGCGCCCGGCGGGACGCCATGTCGCGCCGCGCTTCAGTTGAACAGCACCGAAGGCAGCCACAGCGAGAAGGCGGGCACGTAGGTGACCAGCGCAAGCGCCGCGATCAGCGCGCCGTAGAACGGCCAGATGGTGCGCATGACGGTGCCCACCGACACCTTGCCGATGGCGCACCCGATGAACTGCGTCGTGCCCACCGGCGGCGTGTTCAGGCCGAGCGCGCAGTTCAGCAGCAGCACGATGCCGAACTGCACCGGTCCCATGCCGTACTGCATGCAGATGGGCAGGAAAATCGGCGTGCAGATCAGGATGGTCGCCGCCATGTCCAGGAACGTGCCCAGCAGGAACAGCGCCACGTTCACCATCAGGAAGATGGCCCACGGCTCGGTGGATATCTTCGCCATGAGTTCGCCGGTCTTTTCCGCCACGCCGTACAGGCCGATCAGGTAGCCGAAAGTGGCCGAGATGCCGATCAGCAGCAGCACCACGCCGGTGGTCTTGACGGCCTTGGCGGCGGCGCGCACGAACTGGTCCATCGTCAGCGAGCGATACACGAACACGGTAAGCGCCAGCGCGTACAGTACGGCCACGGCGGCGGACTCGGTGGCGGTGAACACGCCGCTGAGTATGCCCGCGATGATCACCACCACGACGAACAAGCCGGGCAGGGCGGCCGCCAGCGTGCGGCCGACGATGCTCCAGCCGGGGAATGTGCCGGCCGGGTAGCCGCGCGAGCGCGCCACCAGGTAGGCCGCCGCCAGGTTGCACAGCGTGAGGATCAGCGCGGGCAGCAGGCCGGCCGCGATGAGGGCCGCGATCGACACCTTGCCGCCCGCCGCCAGCGTGTAGATGATGATGTTGTGGCTGGTGGGCATGAGCGCGCCGACCAGCGCCGCGTGGGTCGTGACGTTGACCGCGTAGTCGGCGTGATAGCCCTCTCGCTTCATCATCGGGATCATCACCGAGCCCATGGCCGACACGTCGGCCACCGGCGAGCCGGACACGCCGCCGAACAGCGTGCACGCCACGACGTTGGACATGCCCAGGCCGCCGCGCACGTGCCCCACCAGCGACTTGGCGAAGTTGACGATGCGGTCGGCGATGCCGCCGTACAGCATCAGCTCGCCGGTGAAGATGAAGAACGGGATCGCCAGGAACGAGAACGCGTTCATGCCCGAGGTCATCTGCTGGAAGGCCACCGCGATCGGCAGGTCTTCGTAGGCGATGGTGGCGACGGACGCCAGGCCGATGGCGAAGGCCACCGGCACGCCGATGACCAGGAAGCCGATGAACGAGAGGGAAAGCAGGGTCAGCGCCATGCCGGTACCACCTTCTGGTTGCGCAACAGGGCCACGATGTGCTCGAACGAGAACACCGCGATCAGCGCGCCGGACAGCGTGGCCGGCGCGTACTTCCAGGCTTCGGAGATGCCCAGGTTGGGGATCATGTAGGTATGCACGGACTCGGCCAGGATGGCGCAGTTCCACGACATGATGGCGCCGAACAGCAGCACCAGCGCGTGGATCAGCAGCTGCACGGCGCGCCTGGCCGACGCGGGCAGCAGCTCGACCAGCGACTCGAAGCCGATGTGGCCGGCGTCGCGCACGCCCACCGCCGCGCCCAGCATGGTGACGAACAGCACCAGCAGCAGCGACAGGCTTTCGGCCCACGTGGGCGTGCTGTTGAGCACGTGCCGGCCGAAGATCTGCAGGGACACCGCGGCGATCAGCAGCACCAGGCCCATGATGCTGACCCACATGCACGAGCGCGCCAGCAGCGCGCAGCCGCGGGTCAGCATGTCCAGCGGCCGGGCCGCGTCGGCGCGGTCCGTGTCTGCATGGCCGGACTCTATACCGCCCGCATGCGGCGGGCGGGCAAGCGGAGCGGACATGGCGGTTCCTTTATTGGGTGGCCTGGATGCGCTTGACCAGGTCCTGCATCTGCGGCGTGGTCACGAAGCGCTTGTAGACCGGCTGCACCGCCGCCTGGAACGAGGCCTTGTCGACCTCGACCACCTGCGAACCGGCCTTCTCGACCACCGCGCGCGACTTGGCTTCGCGCTCGGCCCACAGCTTGCGCATGTAGGGCACGGATTCGCGCGCGGCGTCTCGCAGCAGCTTCTGGTCCGCCGCGGACAGGCGATCCCACTGGCGCTTGGAAAACAGCAGGATCTCGGGCGTCATGGTGTGCTCGGTCAGCGAGTAGTACTTGGCCACTTCGTAGTGGTGCCCGCTTTCGTAGCTGGGAAAATTGTTTTCGGCGGCGTCCACCAGGCCCGTCTTCAGCGCGGTGTAGACCTCGCCCATGGGCATGGGCGTGGCGTTGCCGCCGATGGCCTCCACCATGGCAACCGACAGGTCGGATTGCTGCACGCGGATCTTCATGCCCTTGGTATCGGCCACGCTCTTGACGGGCTTGTTGCGCGTGTACATGGAGCGCGAGCCGCTGTCGTACCACGCCAGGCCGACGAATCCCGCCTTCTCGCAGGCGCTGAGCATCTCGGTGCCGACGTCGCCGTCCAGGACCGCGTGCAGATGCTCCTTGGAGCGGAACAGGAAGGGCAGCGAGGGTACGCGCGTGACCTCGCAGATGTTGTGCATGGCCGCGCTGCTGACGCGGGCCATGGCCAGCGCGCCCAGCTTGACCTGTTCGATCGAGTCGTTCTCGTTGCCCAGCGCGCTGCCGGAATAGACGCGGATGGTGAGTTTGCCGCCGCTGCGTTCCTTGACCGTCTCGGCCATCTGGCGCACGGCCATGACGGTGGGATAGTCGTCGGGATGGATGTCCGCCGATCTGAGTTCGGCGGCCTGGGCGGCGGTCGCCAGGGCGACAGAGGTCAGCAGCGCGCCGGCCAGGGCCGGGCGCAAGAAGGTAGTGCGCAACATGGGTGTCTCCTTGGGGGGCTTGCTGCGGTTTCTTTCTTATGTATGCGGCCGTCTTCTGCGGGCGGCCGGGAAACGGTGGCGGCTAGCCGGCGTAAGCGGGTTCCTCCAGGCCGCGTACGCCGGGCCGCAGCGCATAGACGGCGCCATCCAGCGCCTCGTCCGGGGTGTCCGGGGCGCGGATGCTGGTGACGAACAGGGTGCGCAGGTCGGTGTCGCCGAACGCGCACATGGCGACCCGCGGAACGGGCACCGACAGCGTGCGGTCGAGGCGGCCGTCGGGGGTGTAGCGATAGATCCTGCCGGCCTGGTTGCCGCAGATCCAGTAGCAGCCGTCGGCGTCGATGGCGGCGCCGTCGGGGCGTCCCGCGGGCAGGGCGGGGATGAACACGCGGCGATTGCTGGGCAGGCCTGCGTCGGTGTCGTAGTCGTAGGCCCAGACCACCTGGCGGGAGCCGTGGGAGTCGGACAGGTACATGGTGGCGCCGTCCGGGCTGAAGGCCATGCCGTTGGAGACGATGAGGTCGTCGTCGATGGGGCTGTCGATGCGGCCCGCGGCGTAGCGGTACAGGCGGCCATGCGGCTGGGCCAGCGCCATGTCCTGCACCATCGTGCCGGCCCAGAAGCGGCCCTGGCGGTCGCAGCGGCCGTCGTTGAAGCGCATGCCGGGGGCGGCGTGGCGCACGGCGGCCAGCTGCCGCGGCGCCGGAGCCGGCTGCCCGGCCTGCAGCGCGGGAAGCTGATGGATGCCGTTTTCCATGGCCAGCAGCCAGCCGTCGGGGTGTATGGCAATGCAGCCTGCCTGTTCGGGCAGGGCCCATTGCGCGACCTGCGCATCGGCCGGCCGCCAGCGCCACAGCGTACGGCCGGGAATGTCGGTCCAGTACAGGGCCTGCTCGGCCGGATGCCAGACCGGGCTTTCGCCCACGCCGCAGCGCATCTGTCCGATGCGCTCGGCCGGAATGTGTTCTTCAGGAGGGCGGCTCATGGCTCTACACCTTCGTGCTGCGTACGCCGGCTTCCGCCTTGGGAGCGGAATCGGCGCGGGCATGGTTCCTGTCGAGGTCCGCCGAAGTCAGGGTATTCATCAGCGTCTAGTACGTCGTCGTACAACCTGAGCGCAGTATAATGAGGTCGAATTTTCAACGTCAAGCGCCCCGCGCGTCCGGGATATCCCTCGATGAGTGCTCCCTCCGCACCCGTACCCGCTGCCGCGCCGCGGCGTCCGCGCAATCTCGCCCAGGGCCTGGTCGAGGACTTCTCCGAGCGCATCCGCGGCGGCCAGATCTCGCCGGGCCAGAAGCTGCCCACCGAGTCCGAAATCATGCGGCAGTACGGCGTCAGTCGCACCGTGGTGCGCGAGGCCCTGTCGCGCCTGCAGGCCAGCGGGCTGGTCGAAACCCACCATGGCGTGGGCACCTATGCGCTGGAGCCCAGTGGCGGCACCGATTTTCGCGTCGACCCCGCCGACATCGGCACGGTGCGCGACGTGCTGGTGCTGCTCGAGCTGCGCATCTGTCTCGAAAGCGAGGCCGCCGGGCTGGCGGCGCAGCGCCGCACCGAACAGCAGTTGGCGGAAATGCGTCGTGCGCTGGACGAGTTCCGCACCGCGCTGGATGCCGGCACCGACACCATCACGCCGGATTTCCGCTTTCACTTCCTCATCGCGCAGTCCACCGAGAACCGCTACTTCGCCGACCTGATGTCGCACCTGGGCTCGGCCATCATCCCGCGCACCCGCATCAATTCCGCCCGCTTCGCGCAAGAGAACCGCGAGCAATATCTGGCGCGCGTCAATCTCGAGCACGAAGACATCTACGAAGCCATCCGGCGGCAGGATGCCGAGGGCGCCCGCGCCGCCATGCGCACGCACCTCAGCAACAGCCGCGAACGGCTGCGCCGCGCGGGCGACTGAGGTCGCCGCGCAACAGACAGGTTGCGCTTTGATCGCGCCGGCCGGACAGGGCTTGCTCCAAGTTGGGTCAAGATGTACGATGTCATACAAATAACGCTGCAATGAATCGGTGCTGCTGGGGCACCGTACGGTTGCAGCCGCTTTCCCCACGGAGAATCCCGCATGTATTTCGATCACGCAGAACTCAAGCACCGCCTGGGCAACGGCCTGCTGTCCTTCCCGGTCACCGACTTCAAGGCCGACGGCTCGTTCAACGAAGCCACGTATCGCGGCCGCCTGCAATGGCTGCAGCCTTTCGGCGCCTCGGTGCTGTTCGCGGCCGGCGGCACCGGCGAGTTCTTCTCGATCGAACAGGATGAGTACGCGCAGGTCGTGCGCGCCGCCACCGACGAATGCCGCAAGGAAACGCCCATCGTGGCGGGCGTGGGACAGGGTACGCGCGCGGCCATCGGCTATGCGCGCGCCGCCGAAGAGAACGGCGCCAGCGGCATCCTGCTGATGCCGCACTACCTTACCGAGGCGAGCCAGGACGGCATCGCCGCCCACATCGAGGCCGTCTGCCGCTCCACCAAGCTGGGCGTCGTGGTCTACAACCGTGCGCAGTCGCAGGTGAACGCCGATACGCTGGCCCGCCTGGTCGAGCGGTGCCCGAACCTCATCGGCTTCAAGGACGGCGTGGGCAACATCGAACTGATGATGTCGATCTACCACCGCCTGGGCGATCGCCTGGTGTATCTGGGCGGCCTGCCCACCGCCGAAATCTTTGCGCCGGCCTACCTGGCCATGGGCGTCAATACCTACTCGTCGGCCGTGTTCAACTTCATCCCCAAGACCGCGCTGCGCTTCTACGAAGCCTGCCGCGCCAGCGACACCGCCACTATCAAGGATCTGCTGAACCGCTTCTACTTCCCGCTGATCGCCCTGCGCAACCGCAAGGCCGGCTACGCCGTCAGCATGATCAAGGCGGGCGCCACGCTGGTCGGCCATACCGCCGGCCCGGTGCGCAGCCCGCTCACCGAGCTGAACGACGCCGAAGTGCAGATCCTGGCCGACCTGATCCGCGCCGTCGAACCGGAAGCGCTGAAGGGCTGAGGCGTCATGCCGGGATGCGTCGCCTTTTTCGACATGACCGAAATTTGACGAAAATTTGACGCATTCCCGTCTAGCCTTCGATCCTTTCCATCGAAGGCAGTATCCATGTTTCAAGCCGAAGGGCTGGCGGGGCAGGCAACATGCGCCGCCTGAGCCTGCGTTTCATCGTCGCCGTCCTGGCCCTGTTGACGCTGAGCCGGCTGGCGCTGGCGCTATGGCTGTGGGACCGTGTCGAGCGCTCCGGCGGCCTGGGGCCGCTGATGCTGGGCGGGTTGCGCATCGACGTCTGCCTCATCGGCATGGCCGTGGTGCTGCCCGCCGTGCTGTCTCCGTGGCTGGGGCATCGGCCCATCGGCGCGCGGCTGGCGGCATGGTGGTTCCGCGTGTGGTGGATGCTGATCGTCCTGCTCGAGGTCTCCACGCCGCAGTTCATCTCCGAGTACGACTCGCGGCCCAACCGCCTGTACTTCGAGTACCTGGTGAACCCGCGCGAGGTCAGCGCCATGCTGTGGGAGGGCTACAAGGGCGTGCTGCTGGCCGCCTTCGTGGTGCTCGCGCTGGCGGCGTGGCTGTCGACCAGGCTGTTTCCCGCACGCCTGCAGGATCCGCCGATGGCCGGCTGGAAGCGGCCGCTGGCGACGCTGGTGATGTTGGCCGTGGCGGTGCTCGGCATACGGGGCACCCTGCAGCATCGGCCCATCAACCCGTCGACCGTGGCCTACAGCAGCGACGCCATGGTGAACACGCTCGCGCTGAACTCGCTCTACAACGTCTTCGACGCCGCCTACCGCATGCGTGACGAGCGCTCGTCCATGGCTGTCTATCCCGAGATGGAGGCCGACGAGATCAACCGCATCGTGCGCGCCACGGCCGGCCTGGCCGATCCTCCGCTCGACCCGCGCTATCCCAGCCTGCATAAGCAGCAGGCCACCGTGCGCCGCGACAAGCCGTTGAACGTGGTGATCGTGCTGCAGGAAAGCCTGGGGGCGCAGTACGTCAGCAGCCTGGGCGGCCGCGGCTACACGCCCAACCTGGACCGGCTGGCCAAAGAGGGCTGGATGTTCAACCGCGCGTACGCCACCGGCACGCGTTCGGTGCGCGGCCTCGAGGCCGTGACGGCGGGCTTCCTGCCCACGGTGGCCGAGGCCGTGCTGAAGCTGCCGCGTTCGCAGACGGGTTTCTTCACGCTGGCCGACCTGCTGGGCCGGCACGGCTACCACTCGCGCTTCATCTACGGCGGCGAGGCGCACTTCGACAACATGCGCAGCTTCTTCCTGGGCAATGGCTTCAACGAGGTGGTGGACCGCGGGAGCTTCGCCAATCCGGTGTTCGTCGGCTCCTGGGGCGCCTCGGACGAGGACATGTTCAATGAGCTGGACAAGCGCCTGCGCGAGGACGGCGACAAGCCCACCTTCACGCTGGCGTTCTCGGTCAGCAACCATTCGCCGTGGGAGTACCCGGCGGGGCGCATCGAGCCCGTGGGCGAGCCCGCGTCCGTCGAGAACACCGTGCGCTACGCCGACTGGGCGATCGGCGACTTCTTCGAACGCGCCCGCAAGGCGCCTTACTGGGACAACACGGTGTTCCTGGTGATCGCCGATCACGATGCGCGCGCCTGGGGCGAGAACCCCGTGCCGGTGCGGCATTTCCAGATTCCGGCGCTGATATTGGGCGGCAGCATCGCGCCGCGCAGCGACGACCGCATCGTCAGCCAGATCGACATGGCGCCCACGCTGCTGTCGCTGATCGGACTGGACAATACCAACCCCATGCTGGGCGCCGACCTGACGCAACGCGATCCGGGCCGCGCCATCATGCAGTTCGGCGACAACTTCGGGTATCTGAAGGGCGACCGGCTGCTGGTCATCGAGCCGCGCAAGCCGCCCCGGCAGTATGCCTACACGCGTCGGCCGTACGACCAGCAGGACGGCTACGAGGGCGTTACGGACGTCGATCCGCAGCTGAGCCAGGAAGCGCTGGCGCACGCGCTGTGGCCCAGCTGGGCGTATCGCGAAGAACGCTACAAACTGCCCGAAGGGGTGAAGTAGTTCAGGCGGATTTGCGCCGGCCGACGGCCGGCGGATACTCCGCGCCGTAGCCCAGTTTGCGCGACATCTGCTCGCCGGTCTGCAGGATCAGCGACAACAGATGGTCGGCATTGCGCTCCAGGCGCACGGTCAGCCCAGCCAGGCCGATGGCCGCCACCAGCTGACCATCGCGGCCGAACACCGGCGCGCCCAATCCGGTGGCCCCTTCCACCGACCCGCTCACGCGCATCACATAGCCTTGCGCGCGAGTCTTCTTCAACTCGTCCAGCAGCGCCTTGCGGCTGGTCAGCGAGTTCGCGGTCACCGGCTCCAGCACGGCCCTTTCCGCATAGGCCTGCTGTTGCGCGGGTGTGGAGTACGCCAGCATCACCAGGCCCGTGGAGGCCGCATGCAGCGGCCGGCGCGCGCCGACGCTCGCGCGAAAGCGCAGCCAGCTGTCCGACTCGATGACCGCCACGTACATGAGCTCGTCGCCGTCGCGCTGCGGCACCGCCAGCATGACGGTCTCTTCGCTGGCGCCATGCAGCTGCTCCAGCAGGGCGCGCACATTCGCCGGGAAGCTGTCGCGGTCGTGGATGACCGCGGCCAGCTCGTACGAGGCGGGCCCCAGCCGATGGTGGCCATTGGCCGACTCGACGTAGCCGCCGGCCTCCAGCGAGCGCAGCAGGCTGAACAGGCTGGTCTTGGGCAGTTGCAGGCGTTCGCTCAATTGCACCAGCGACAAGCCATCGGGGCTGATCGCCAGTTCCTTCACGATCTGCATGACGCGCAGCGGCGCGCGCGGCGGCGGTACGCGTTCGTCGTCGCCGGCTGGGCTCTCTATCGATGCCATTGCAAGGATGGGCTGGGGTGAAACACAGGGTTGACGGAATTTAGCATGCATGCCTAGAATTCTTATATAAAAATGCATATTCCGATATAAGAATACACGAAAAAATTGGGGGGGCCGCCGGGACAGGGCGAACCCACGCAATGGAGACGGAGGTAGACAATGTCCGGCAAGAGCGTTGTACGCATCGGCTGCGGCGCGGGCTTCTGGGGCGACACCCCGGAGGGCGCGCGCCAACTGGTCGCCTATGGCGACATCGACTATCTGATCCTCGACTATCTGGCAGAGGTGACGATGTCCATCCTGGCGAAGATGAAGGCGCGCGATCCGGCCGCCGGCTACGCCACCGACTTCGTCACCCAGGTGATCGCCGCGCACGGGCGAGCGCTGGCCGAGCGGCGCATCAAGGTGGTGGTCAACGCGGGCGGGGTCAACCCGCTGGCATGCAGGCAGGCCGTCGAGCACGAGCTGGCGCGTCAGGGTGTCGCGCTGAAAGTGGCCGCGGTGCAGGGCGACGACGTGCTGCCGCAGACGGCCGGTTGGCGCCAGCAGGGCGTGCGCGAGATGTACAGCGGCGCGGAGCTGCCGCAGACGCTCGTGTCGGCCAACGCCTATCTGGGGGCCTTTCCCATCGCGGCGGCGCTGGACGATGGCGCCGACATCGTCATCACCGGGCGCTGCGTCGACAGCGCCCTGGCGCTGGGGCCGCTGATCCATGAGTTCGGCTGGACGCGATCGCAAGCCGATCTGCTGTCCGCGGGGTCGCTGGCCGGCCACGTGCTCGAGTGCGGTCCGCAATGCACCGGCGGCTTCGCCACCGATTGGCAGGCCACGCAGGCGGGGTGGGCGGATATCGGCTTTCCGGTGGCCATCTGCCATGCGGATGGCAGTTTCGTGGTCACCAAGCCGCCGGGCACCGGCGGCGCCGTCACCTGCGAGTCCGTGGCCGAGCAGATCACGTACGAAACCGGCGACCCGCGCTGCTATCGTCTGCCCGACGTGTGCTGCGACTGGTCCCAGGTCCGCGTCAGCGCGGCCGGGGCCGACCAGGTTCTGGTCAGCGGCGCGCGCGGCGGCCCGGCGCCCCGCAGCTACAAGGTCAGCGCGACCTATGCCGACGGTTATCGCTGCCTGGCCACGGTGCTGGTGCGCGGCCGCGACGCCGTCGATAAAGCGCATGCGGTGGCAAGGGCCATACTGGGCCGCAGTACCGCAGTGCTGGCGCGCCAGGGCATGGCGCCCTTCAGCGAGACCTCCGTCGAAGTGCTCGGCGCGGAAGACGGCTACGGGCCGCACGCGCGTACGGCCCACACGCGCGAGGTCGTGTTAAAGGTCGCGGCCAGGCATGACGTTGCGGCGGCCCTCGAGGTGTTTGCCCGCGAGATCTTTCCCACGTCGACCAGCACGGTGCAGGGCGTGGCGGGAGTGTTCGGCGGCCGGCCCAAGGTGCAGCCCGTCGTGCGGCTCTTCTCTTTCCTGGTGCCGCAGGAAACGGTGCAGGTCAGCCTGGTCGTCGGCGACGAGGTGCGTCCGCTGGGGCCGCCGCTGAGGGGCGACGCCGCGGCGGCGTGCAAGCCGGACGACACGCCGGCCGGGGTAATGAATTCGGGCGCCCCGCACGAGGCGGGCGTCGACGCGACAGAGTCGCAGGCCGATATGCGAGCCGTGCCGCTTGCCGCCCTGGCCCACGCGCGCAGCGGGGACAAGGGAGATATCTCGAACATCGCCGTGCTGGCCCGCCGGCCCGAGTTCGTCGAGCTCATCCGCCGGCAACTTACCGCGCGGCACGTGCGCGACTACATGGCGCATCTGGTCGAAGGCGACGTGCAGCGGCACGATTGGCCGGGGCTGGACGGCTTCAACTACCTGCTGCATCGCGCCCTGGGCGGCGGCGGCGTGGCGTCGCTGCGCTACGACCCGCAGGGCAAGGCGCACGCCGAAATACTGCTGGATTGCCCCGTGCGCATACCCGCGCAGTGGATCGAGCAAGGCTGGGTGCCCAAAGAAGAGGTGCTGGGATGAGCCAGCCGCAGCACACGCCGCCAGGCACGGCCTCGCTTCCCTTGCACGGTTTGCGCATCCTGGACATGACCTCCGTGCTGATGGGGCCATACGCCACGCAGCTGCTGGGCGACATGGGAGCGGACGTGATCAAGGTCGAGTCGCCGGACGGCGACATCGTCCGCCTGATCGGACCGGCGCCGCACCCCGGCATGGGCCCCGTCTTCGTCAACACCAATCGCAGCAAGCGCAGCGTGGCCCTGGACGTGAAGCAGCCCGCGGGGCGTGCGGCCCTGCTCGAGCTGGCGCGCGCCAGCGACGTGTTCGTCTACAACATCCGGCCGCAGGCCATGGCGCGCCTGGGCCTGGACTACGAGGCCCTGCACGCCGTCAACCCGCGCATCATCTATGCGGGCGTGTTCGGTTATGCGCAGGACGGTCCGTACGCCGCCAAGCCTGCCTACGACGACCTGATCCAGGGCGCCTCCACGCTGGCCGCCATCACCGCGCGGGCCCAGGACTCGGCGCCCCGCTACGCGCCGCTGGCGATGGTCGATCGCATCACGGGACTCAGCGCGGTCAGTGCGATCCTGGCCGCGGTGATCGAACGGCAGCGCAGCGGGCAGGGCCAGCGCATCGACGTGCCGATGTTCGAGACGATGGTCGGCTTCGTGCTCTCCGATCACCTGTCCGGCCTGTCCTACGACCCTCCGCTGGACCAGGGCGGCTACGCCAGGCTGCTGTCGCGCAGCCGGCGCCCGTATCGCACGCGCGACGGATACGTGTGCGCGCTCATCTACACCGACAAGCACTGGCGCGCCTTCTATCGCATGCTGGGGCGCGAGGCCGACATGGCGGCCGACCCGCGCCTGGCCAGCCTGGCCACGCGTACCCAGCACGTCGATGCGCTGTATGCCGAACTCGAGGACACGCTGGCCCGGCGCGGCACCCAGGAGTGGCTGGCGCTGTTCGAGCAGGCCGACATCCCGGCCATGCCGGTTCACGACCTGCAGAGCATCTTCGACGATCCGCACCTGGCGGCTACCGGCTTCTTCGGCACCGAGACACATCCCACGCTCGGTACGCTGCGCACCATGCGGCATGGCAGCCGCTGGTCGCGCACCCAGCCGCGCAGCACCCGGCCTGCGCCCGAACATGGCCAGCACGGCCGCGAAGTGCTGCGCGAGGCCGGATTCGACGAGGCGGCGATAGACCGCCTGGTGGCCGACGGAATCCTGCGGGTTCCCATGGCCGCACAACCAGACATGGAGACCCAGGGTGGACTTTGAACTGACCGACGACCAGCAGGCCATCATCGAGGCCGTGCGCCGCACGTGCTCGCGCTTCGACGCGCATTACTGGCTGCAGCGCGACACGCAGGGCGGCTTTCCCGATGACTTCTACCAGGCGATGGCCGAGGCCGGATGGCTGGGCATCGCCATTCCGCAGGAGTATGGCGGATCGGGCCTGGGGGTCACCGAGGCGGCGCTGATGACGCAGGCCGTCGCGCAGACCGGGGCCTGCATGTCCGGCTGCGCCGCCTTCCACATCAACCTGTTCGGCCTGATGCCCGTGGTCGTGTTCGGCACCGAGGCGCAGAAGCAGCGCATCCTGCCGCCCATGATCCGCGGCGAGGTCAAGGCCTGCTTCGGCGTGACCGAGCCCAACACCGGGCTCAACACGACCCGGCTGAAAACCTCCGCGCGCAAGGAGGGCGGCCGCTACGTGGTGCACGGCCAGAAGGTGTGGATCTCCACGGCGCAGGTGGCGCAGAAGATACTGCTGCTGGCGCGGACGACGCCGCTGGAGGAGTGCGAGCGCCACAGCCACGGCCTCACGCTGTTCTACACCGACCTCGACCGCAGCCGCGTCGACGTGCGCCTGATCGAGAAGATGGGCCGCAAGGCCGTCGATTCGAACGAGCTGTTCATCGACGGGCTGGAGATACCCGAAGAGGAACGCATCGGCCAGGAAGGCGAAGGCTTCAAGTACATCCTGCACGGCATGAATCCCGAGCGCATCCTGCTGGCGGCGGAGGCCATCGGGATCGGCCGCGCAGCGCTGGAACGCGCATCCGAGTACGCCCGCGAGCGGGTCGTGTTCGACCGGCCCATCGGCAAGAACCAGTCCATCCAGCATCCGCTGGCGGTGAACTGGATGGAGCTGGAAGCGGCCAACCTGATGATGCTGAAGGCGGCGCATCGCTACGATGCCGGCAAGGACTGCGGCGCCGAGGCGAACGCCGCGAAGTACCTGGCGGCCGAGGCGGGCTTCCATGCCTGCGAGCGCGCCATCCTCACGCACGGCGGCTTCGGCTATGCGAAGGAGTATCACGTCGAGCGCTACCTGCGGGAGGTCATGATCGCCCGTATCGCGCCGGTCAGCCGCGAGATGATCATGTCGTACATCGCGGAAAGAGTGCTCGGGCAGCCCAAGTCATACTGAATCGACCTGGCGCATCCCGATTCCTGGAAAACACAAAACATCAGGTGGGAAGGAGACAACCATGCATGCATTCAATAGCCTGTCCGCGCGGGCGTGCCGCCGTGCCGCAGCCCTATCGATGGCCCTGGCGGCGTTCGCGTACGCCGGCGTGGCCGCGGCGGCGCAATGGCCCTCGAGGCCCGTGCGCATCATCATTCCGGCGGGCCCCGGAGGCAGTTCCGATCCGCTGGCGCGCCTGCTGGCCGAAGACCTGGGCAAGCGCCTGAACGCCAGCTTCGTGGTCGAGAACAAGCCCGGCGCCAACGGCAACGTTGGCGCCTCCATCGCGGCCAAGGCCGCGCCGGACGGCGATACCTTGCTGTTCTCGTGGACGGGCACGCTGGTCTCGGCGGTCACGCTGTACCACTCCAAGCCCTTCGACCCGCAGAAGGACTTCGAACCCATCGTCCTGGTGGGTTCCATCCCGAACGTCATCGGCGTGAACGCGCAGCTGCCGATCAAGGACTTCAACGCCCTGCGCGACTACGCGCAGCAGCATCCGAACACGCTCAACTTCGGCTCCACCGGCAGCGGCAGTTCGTGGCACCTGTCCGGCGAGATGTTCAAGAAGCGGTTCGGCGTGGCGATGGTGCACGTCCCGTACACCGCGCCGTCGGGCGTGTTCTCCGACCTCATCGGCAACCGGCTGCAGGTCGTGTTCCCCGGCTCGACCGCCATGGCGCCGCTGGTGCAGGACGGCCGCGTGCGCGCGCTGGCCGTCATGGACGACGCGCGGTCGAGCGTGCTGCCGGGCGTGCCCACGACCGCGGAGCTGGGCTATCCCGAACTGGCCTCGGCCACCTGGATGGGCCTGCTGGCGCCCAAGGGCACGCCGCCCGAGATCGTCCGCAAGGTCAACGAGGCGGTCAATCAGGCGCTGGCCACGCCGGCCTTCCGCGCCAAGCTGGTGGACATGGGCTACAAGCCGCTGGGCGGCAGCCCGCAGGAGTTCGCCACCTACATGGCGGCCGAGATCAAGAAATGGGGCGAGGTGGTGGCCTTCTCCGGCGCCAAGATCGACTGAGGGAGGCGACATGTCCGAGCAGCAACAAGATCTGCTGGTGCAGTTGCGCGGGCCCGTGCTGTGGATCACCATCAACCGCCCGGAACGCCGCAATGCGCTGAATGCGGGCGTGGTGCAGCGGCTGGCGGACGCGATACGCACCGCCGAGTCCCATGCGGAATGCCGGGCCATCGTGCTGACGGGGGCGGGCGACCGCGCCTTCTGCGCCGGCGCCGACCTGGCGCGCCACACCGAGGGCTTCGCGTTCGAGGTCGATTATGCGCAGCCCCGCCACTACCTGGTCGCGCTGTTCCGCACGTTCCAGCAGTGCCGCCTGCCCATCATTGCGCGCGTCAACGGGCACGTGATGGCGGGCGGGTTCGGCCTGCTGTGCGCGTGCGACATGGCGGTGGCCGCGGATGACGCCTTGTTCGGCACTCCCGAAACCAAGATCGGACTGGTGCCCATGATGATCCTGCCCAACATGCTGCGCGTCGTGCCGCAGCGCAAGCTGCTCGAGATGTGCATCACCGGCGAGCCCTACACGGCCCGGCAGGCGCTGGAGCTCGGCATTCTCAACTACGCGGTGCCGCGGGCGGAGCTGGACGACAGGATGCAGTGGCTGCTGGACCGCATCGTGGACAAGTCGCCCACCGCCATCCGCCTGGGCAAGCAGGCATACCAGGCCATGCGCGACATGAGCCTGAACGAAGGCTGGGAGTACGCGCAGGTGATGGTGCCTTCGATGGCGAGCACGCAGGACGCACGCGAGGGCCTGGCAGCCTTCCAGGACAAGCGGGCGGCGGCGTGGACGGGCCGATAGCGCACGCCGGCCTGTCGGTCGCAGTGGCCAGTTGCCCGCAGGAGATGACTGATCCGGAAGATCGCGCTATGCGCGCGATCAGCCCGCCGGGTTCCTGCCCGCCAGGAAAGGAATGATCTCCGGCACCGCCGCCTGGTCCATGCCGGCCTGGCTGGCCGATTCGTAGGTGCGGCGCACGGCCTCGGCGGTCAGGTGCGGCGCGCCGGTATCCTCGGCCATGGCCGTGTAGTAGCCCATGTCCTTCAGCGCATTCGAGATCGAGAAGCGGAAGCCCGAAGCGTCGCCAGCCTCGATGTAGGGCCGCAGTCGGCCCAGCACCACGCCGTCGCCGCCGCCCTTGGCCAGGATCTCGACGAGCACCGCGGGGTCGACGTGGGCGCGTTCGGCGCACGCGGCCGCTTCGGCCAGCACGGCCGAGAAGCCCAGCGACACGAAGTTGTGCAGCAGCTTCAGGCGGTGGCCCGACCCGACGGGGCCGGCATGGACGATGTTCTCGGCATAACACTGCAGCAGAGGCTTGCAGCGTTCGAACAGCTCACGCTCGCCGCCGACGATCAGGTTCAGTCGGCCTTCGGCGGCCTCTTTCGGCGTGCGCGTCATGGGCGCGTCCAGGAACAGGCCGCCCGCCTTGTTCACCGCGTCGGCCACTTTCAGCGTGGAGGATGGGATGGCCGTGGAACAGTCGATGATGACGGTGCCCGGGGTGATGCCGGCCAGCACGCCATCGGGCTTGAACAACACGTCTTCCACTTGCGGCGTGCCGGTCACGCACAGGATGACCACGTCGCAGAGGCGCGCGATCTCGGCCGCGCTGTCGGATTGCGTGGCCCCGGCAGCCAGCAGGTCGTCGACCGGCTGGTTGCCCGCGTGGCGCAGCAGAACCAGCGGATAGCCGCCCTTGCGGACGATGTTGGCGGCGATGCCGTGGCCCATCAGGCCCACGCCTATCATGCCGATGCGGGAGGGGTTCGTGCCCATGTCCTTGCCTCCGTTGTTCGAATGGTATGCAGGCAAGCATAAAGCAGAGACGATGAACGGCGGCTGAGCGCCGCCGTTCGCGTCGTAGTGCGCGTGCCGCGCACCGTGCGGGCGGCCTAGCGCGCGGGCAGCACCGTGCCCACGCATTCGCCGAAGCCGATGCGCGGATAGCCGGGCTTGGTGCACTCGGCGCGGATGATGATCTGGTCGCCGTCCTGCAGGAAGGTGCGCTGTTCGCCCCAGGGCAGCGACACCGGCGTCTTGCCGCCCTGGCTCAGTTCCACCAGCGAGCCGGCTTCTTCAGGCCGCGGACCCGACAGCGTGCCCGTGCCCAGCATGTCGCCCGGCACCAGGTTGCAGCCGTTGACCGTGTGGTGGGTGATCAGCTGCGCCACGTTCCAGTACGCGTCGCGGAAATTGCTGCGCGAAAGCTGGGCCGCCGGCTTGCCCTGCGCGCGCGACTGCTCGGTACTGATCAGCACCTGCATCTGCACGTCGAAGGCGCCTTCGGCGCGGTTCTGCGGCGAATCGAGATAGGGCAGCGGCTGCGGGTCGGCGGCATCGCGGCTCCAGGCCGCGCGGAAGGGCGCCAGCGCTTCCAGCGTGACCACCCAGGGCGAGATCGTGGAGGCGAAGTTCTTGGACAGGAACGGGCCCAGCGGCTGGTATTCCCAGGCCTGGATGTCGCGCGCCGACCAGTCGTTCAGGATGCACAGGCCGAACACGTGCGCTTCGGCGTCGGCCAGCGCGATGCGCTCGCCCTGGACGTTGCCCTTGCCCACGAACACGCCCAGTTCCAGTTCGTAGTCGAGCCGCTTGCAGGGCCCGAACTGCGGCGCCTCGCCTTCGGCGGCGGGGCGCTGCTGGCCGACCGGGCGCGCGAAGCGCTGGTCCACGCCGATGCTGGACGCGCGGCCGTGATAGCCGATGGGCACCCATTTGTAGTTGGGCAGCAGTGGGTTGTCGGGCCGGAACTGCTTGCCGATGGCGGTGGCGTGATGCACCGAGATGTAGAAGTCGGTGTAGTCGCCGATACGGGCCGGCGTGACGTACTCGGCCTGGGCCTGCGGCACCAGCAGCGGTTCGATCCGGCCGCGCAGTGCGGCGCCTTCGCGCAGCGCGCGCGACAGGGCCAGGCGCAGCGCGCTCCAGTGCGCGCTGTCCAGCGCCATCAGTTCGTTGAGGCGTTCGCCGGTGCAGGCCTGCAGCGCGGTCGCGGCCGCGCCTTCGAAGGGCGCGATGGCCGCCAGCGCGGCCAGGTCGACGATCTGGTCGCCGATGGCCACGCCGGGGCGGGTGGCTTCCTGCGTGCCGCGGCGCCGGAAGGCCGCATACGGCAGGTTCTGCACGGGAAAGGCGCTGTCGGCCTGGTTGGCGCTGGCCACCCAGCTTTTCAATGCGGGATCGTGAGTCTCGTTCAACTGGCTCATGTAGGGATGTCTCGGTTGTCGGTTCGTTGTGTCCTGGCTGCTTCAGCGGCGCGCCGGGTCGAAGTGCTTGGCCAGGCCCAGCCAGCAATCGTGGTAGGTGCCTTGCAGCTGCGGCGAGGCCAGGGCCTGCGCGGTGGGCCGGATCACCCGCCGCGTCTCGAACATGAAGGCCATCGTATCGCGTATGTAGTGCGGCTTGCTGGTGTCGGCGTGGCTGGCCTTCTCGAAGGTCTCGCTGTCGGGCCCGTGGCCGCTCATGCAGTTGTGCAGGCTGGCGCCGCCGGGCAGGAAGCCCTCGGCCTTGGCGTCGTACACGCCATGGATCAGGCCCATGAATTCGCTGGCCACGTTGCGATGGAACCAGGGCGGACGGAAGGTGTCCTCCATGGCCAGCACGCGCGGCGGGAAGATGGCGAAATCGACGTTGGCCGTGCCCGGGGTGTCAGACGGCGAGGTAAGCACCGTGAAGATCGACGGATCGGGATGGTCGTAGCTGATCGACCCGATGGCGTTGAAGCGCCGCAGGTCGTATTTGTACGGCGCGTGCGTGCCGTGCCAGGCCACTACGTCGAGCGGCGAGTGGTCGATGGCCGCGCGCCAGAAGCCGCCGGCGAACTTGGCGATCAGCTCGAAGTCGCCCTCGATGTCTTCGTACCAGGCATGCGGCGTCTGGAAATCGCGCGCGTTGGCCAGGCAGTTCGATCCGATGGGGCCCAGTTCCGGCAGGCGCAGCGGCGCGCCGAAGTTCTCGAGCATGTAGCCGCGCGCGGCGCCGTCCAGCAGTTCCACGCGAAAGCGCACGCCGCGCGGGATCACGGCGATCTCCTGCGGCTCGATCTCGATCAGGCCCAGCTCGGTGGCCAGGCGCAGGCGACCCTGCTGCGGCACGATCATCAGCTCGCCATCCGCGTCGTAGAAGAAGCGGCCCTGCATCGACCGGTTGGCCGCGTACAGGTGGATGCCCACGCCGGCTTGCTCGTCCGGGCACCCATTGCCGCCCCAGGTGTACACGCCCTCGATGAAGTCGGTGGGTTCCTCCGGCATCGGCAGCGGGCTCCAGCGCAGCTGGTTGGGCGGCACGGGGGCGCGGCCGAAGTCGCTGATCCAGCGCGGCTCGTGGTCGAAGGGCTGGAAGGGCTGGTGCGTGACGCCCGGCCGGATGCGATACAACCACGAGCGTCGGTTTTCGGCGCGCGGCGCCGTGAAGGCCGTGCCCGACAATTGCTCGGCGTACAGGCCATACGGGCATTGCTGGGGAGAGTTGCGGCCCTCGGGCAGGGCGCCGGGCAGGGCTTCCGTGGCGCAATCGTTGCCGAAGCCGGATTGATATCGCAGTGACATGGTTTCCTCCGTGGAAGGGTGGATCGCGGAACTCGGCCGTTTCACCGGCCAGCCATGGCGCGTCCGCCGTCTGTGCCGCCATTGTCGGCAATCCCACGACATATGGCTATGGGAATGCAAAAATAGAGCCTATAAATTTTGTGAATAGTGGAGGCCGCACCGTGCCTGTTGCCGACCTGCGTCGCCTGGACTTGAATCTTCTGGTGGTGTTCCAGCACCTGCTCGAACTGCGCAGCCTGTCCGCCGTGGCGCGCCGGCTCGACCTCACGCAGCCCGCGGTCAGCAATGCGCTGCGGCGGCTGCGCGACACGCTGGGCGACGACCTCTTCGTGCGCACGGGCCAGGGCATGTTGCCCACCCCGTTCGCCGAACGCCTGGCCGGGCCCGTGGGCGAGGCCCTGGGCCTGCTGACCCGCATGCTCGAGGCCGACGAGGTGTTCGATCCCTCCGCCAGCACGCGGCGGTTCCGCATCGCCATGTCCGACGTGGGCGAGATTCACTTCATGCCGCGCCTGATGGAAATCTGCGCCTTACGCGCCCCGGGCGTGCGCATCGATTCGGTGCGCTCCGGCGGACCGGAGCTGCAGCGCGAACTCGAGGCCGGCCGTATCGACCTGGCCGTGGGCGCCTTCGACGACCTGGCCGGCGACGTCGTGCAGCGCATGCTGTTCCGCCAGGGGTATGTCACGCTGTTTCGCCAGGGGCATCCGCAGGCGCACGAAGGCATGGGCCTGAAGGCGTTCCGCGCGCAGAAGCACCTGGCGGTGTCGCGCGCGGCGCCATATGGGCAGGTCAACCAGGCGCTCGAGGCGGCCGGCATCGCGCTGCAGTCGCATTTCAGCGTGCCGCACTTCTCGGCTGTGCCGTACATCGTCAGCACCACCGACCTGCTGGCCACGGTACCTGCCAAGCTGGCGGCCAGCGCGGCGCCGCGCTTCGGCCTGGGCATGCTGGCGCCGCCGCTGCGCGTGCCGCCCCTGCAGACCAACCTGTACTGGCAGCGACGGTTTCAGCGCGACGGCGGCAGTCAATGGCTGCGCGGGCTGATCGTGGATCTGTATGCCGAGGCGGCAGGCGGGCCGGGCAGGCGCTAGCCGCCTGGCTTTGCGCGAGTGCCCGATCCGGAATGGATCGATCGGCCTGGCGCACGAAGGCGCACCTTGCCGGCGAAGGCGTGCCGCCCGCCCTCGATCAAATGACCGCTTCGTCCACGTTGTACGTGAACAGCCATTCATAGCGCTCGCGCACGCGCGCCTCGCTCCACTCGCGGTCCACGTACTGCGCCGCGCCTTCGGCATGGGCCAGCGCGGGATTGTGGAACCGCTTGGCGTTCTCGGCGGAGCCGCGCACCACGCGAGTGGCGCGCTCTTTGCGGGCCGCCTCATAACGCTGCAGCGCCTCCAGGGGGTCGGCCACTTCGTCCAGCGCGCGCGCCAGCACGTAGCCGTCCTCGATGGCCATGGCGGCGCCCGAGGCCAGCATGGGCAGGGTGGGATGGCAGGCATCGCCCAGCAGCGTGACGCGGCCCACGGTCCACTGCTGCAGCGGTTCGCGCAGCATCAGGGCCCACTTGTACGGCTCGTCCAGCGCGCCGATCAGGGTCTGCACGTCCTCGTGCCAGCCGGCGAAGTCGGCCTGGCATTCGGCCACGCTGCCGCGCTCGGTCCAGGACTCGACCTGCCAGTCGTCGCGCTCCAGGATGCCCACGAAGTTCACCAGCTCGCCGCGTCGCAGCGGATAGTGGATGACGTGCGCGCCCGGGCCGACCCAGTTCACCGCATAGGGTTCGCGCAGGTGGGCCGGCAGCTTGTGCGCGGGGATGACGCCGCGCCAGGCCAGCGTGCCGGAGAACGTGGCGCGGTCCGCGCCGAACAGCGCGCTGCGCACGCAGGAATGCACGCCATCGGCCCCCACCAGCAGGTCGGCGCGGTGGCTGGCGCCGTCCGTCAGGCGCACGGTAACGCCCGATTCGTCCTGTTCCAGCGATTCGACCCGCGCGCCCAGCACGACGGCCTGCGGGTCGGCCGCCAGCAGGGCGTCGGCCAGCACGCGATGCAGGTCCGCACGGTAGATGGTGTGGTACGGATAGCCGTAGCGTTGCAGCGATTCGCCGCCCAGGTCGAACAGCGGCCAGGTCTGGCCGGTGCTCCACAGGCGGATGCGCTTGCCGGCCGTGCTGCCCGCCACCGAGGCCAGGGCATCGCCCAGGCCCAGCCGGTACAGCGCACGGTTGGCGTTGGCGCTGAGCTGGATGCCGGCGCCGATCTCGCGCAGTTCGGCGGCCTGTTCCAGCACGCGCACGCGGTAGCCGCGGCGCAGCAGCGCCAGTGCGGCGGTCAGGCCGCCCAGGCCGGCGCCCGCGATCAGGATGGAAGGCTTGGCGTTGCCGGCCAGGCGGCCGGTGGCTTGTTCGGAAGAGGTCATTGCGTAGCGGTCGATGCGGTCATTCGGGTTTCACGTTGGCCTGGCGGACGACCTGCGTCCACTTGTCCAAGTCGGTGCGGATGGATTGCGCGAAGGCTTCGGCGGAGCCGCCCACGGGCTCCAGGCCCAGCGATTCCATTTCCTTGGTTACGCCGCTGTCGCGGGCGCCGGCGGCCAGCGCGTCCGTCAGCTTGCGCACCACGTCGGCGGGCGTGCCGGCCGGGGCCATCAGGCCGAACCAGGAGTAGGCCTCGAAGGGCTTGCCGGCCACCTCGGCCACGGTAGGCACATCGGGCAGGCGGGCATAGCGGGCGTTGCCGGTGACGGCATATGCGCGCACCTTGCCGGCGGTGATCTGCGGATACAGCAGCGTGACGGTATCGAACAGCAGATCCACCTGGCCGCCGATCACGTCGGTCAGCGCGGGCGCGCCGCCGCGATAGGGAATGTGCAGCAGCTTCGCATTCGTGGTGCTTTTGAACAGTTCGGCGGTCAGGTGGCCGACGGATCCGGTGCCGGCGCTGGCCACCGTCATCTCCTTGGCGCGCGCCTGCTCCAGCAGTTCGGCAAGCGTCCTGGCAGGCGCGTCGGCACGGCTGACCAGGATGAGCGGACCGCGCACCGCCATGCCGATGGGGGTGAAGGACTTGATCGGGTCGTACTGCAGATTGGTGTACAGGGCCGGCGACACCACCATGCTGCTGGTGCCGCCCCACAGCAGCGTGTAGCCGTCGGGCTGGCTGCGTGCAACATAGGCCGTGCCCACGCTGCCGCCCGCGCCGGCGCGGTTCTCCACTACGACGGGCTGGCCGAGCTTGTCGGCCATGACCTTGCCGAACAGGCGGGCGCTGCTGTCAGTGGGGCCGCCGGCGGGGAAAGGCACGACCAGCGTGATGGGCCGGGTCGGAAAATCCTGGGCGGCCGCCACGGTGGCGGCTCCCAGCAGCGTGCCGGCCAGCATGAAGGCGGCGGCGCGGCGCAGGCGCGTACGAATGGGCGAAATGCGGTGTGTCATTGCAAAGTCTCCTGTGCTTGTCCGTCCGCGTGCGCGTGTCGCGTCGCGGCGGCCGCAAGCTGGTTTTCTGAAAATTGGTATGGATCGCGGCGAAGCGTCTACGCATTTCATCAAATCCCGTGCACAAGAAAAAGCACAGTATTTGATGGATTGATAAGTATTGGTTGTTAATATCGGCGCATGCGCTCGCCATGGTCCATCCGCGCCCACCGGCATGCACCGGTTCACGCGGCCCGCGAGCTTCCATCGAGCGCCCGCGCCGACCACTGCACCCGACCCCGCCCATGAACTTCTCCTACCGCCAATTGCGCGCCTTTCTCGCGGTGGCCAGCCACGGCAGCTTCACCAAGGCCGCCGAGCAGATGCACGTCACCCAGGCCGGGCTCAGCGCCATGATCCGGGAACTGGAAGAGCAGGCCGACTGCCGCCTGTTCGAGCGCACCACGCGCGCGGTACGCCTGACCGATGCCGGCCAGCGGCTGCTGCCGGTGGCCGACCGCGCGGTGCACGAGCTGGGCCGCACCCTGGGCGAACTGGGTACGCTGTCGGCGCCGGCCGATCGCATCAAGGTGGGCGTGACCCCGCTGATCGCCTGCAGCGTCATGCCCGAAGTCCTGCGCCGCTTCGGGAAGCGAGCCCCGCATACCCGCGTGGACGTGGCCGACCTGGATCGCGGCCTGATCCAGCAGCGCGTGGAGCACGGCGAGCTGGACGCCGGTTTCGGCGCTTTCTTCTCGCGCGTGTCGGGCATACGGCGCAGCGAGGTGTTCCCATCGCGGCTGGTGCTGGCCGTAGCCCGCGATGGCTGGAAGGGCAAGGCGTCGGCGCGCTGGCGGGACGTCGACCCGCAGAGACTGATCTCGCTGCCGCCCGACAACGCCATCCAGAAAATGGTGGAGCGCTACGTGAGCCCGCCGCAGGACGGAGGCCCGCGGCGCGTAGTGACGCACCTGGAAACCGTGCTGGCCATGGTGGAGGCCGGACTGGGGCACGCCGTGGTGCCCTCGTTCGCGGCCGTGGCCGGCTCGCGCTGGCGCGTGCGGCTGGTGCCGATCTCGCCGGCGGTGCCGCTGGATTACTACTGCATCACCCGCGCCGGCCGGCCCGAGCCCGTACAGGTGGCGCGGTTCCGCGAGGAATTCCGGACCGTGGCGCTGGAGTACATGGGACCCGGAAAAGCATAGCCCCGTGGCCGCGCTGGCCTACAGCACCGACTCGCGCGCGCGTTGCAGCGCCTCTTTCACCACCTCCATGTCGCCGATGTGGTTGGCCAGCAGCAGGACAAGGGCAGCGTTCATCTCCTGGCTTTGCGCGGAACTCAGGTCGCGATGCGCGTCGATGAGGATCTCGTAGAAATCGTCCGGCGCGGCCAGGTTGGGTCCGATGTTCAAGGGCATGTTCAGGGCTCCGTTTTCGTGCGCAAAGCGGGCGCGTCAGGCGGGTTCGCCCAGGGGCAGGCACAGGGCGCGCCGCAGCGCCGCGCCGACCGCGGCGGGATCGAAGGCTCTCCAGCGCGCGGCCACGTGCTGGTCGGGGCGGATCAGGTAGCACGTGCCCGGACGGGCATCGTAGCGCTGCGCCAGGACCCCTTGCACGTCCTGCACCGCGCCGTCGTGCGATGCCGACTGCGCGCCGCCCACCAGCACGGTGCGCACGGGCACCGGGCCTTGCTCCAGCCGGGACAGCGCCGCCAGCGTCGCCTCGTCGGGCATGCTGTCGCCGCAGAACAGCGCCAGCACGAACTCGTCGCCCAGCTGCCGCAGCCACCAGTCGTCGGCGCCATTGCTGCGCACCGGCGCGTCGGCGGCCACCGCGCCCGGCCGCATGCGGCCCGCGAACTCGTTGCTGTCAGGCGTGTTCAGCGGCGAATCCACATAAGTGGCCGGCGTCGACAGCCGGCCGCTGTTGACCAGCGTACGCGCGAACGGATGATGCTTCGCAAGGTTCAGCACGGCATTGCGCAGCACGCGGCTGGCGTCGCTCTTGGGCGTGATGAAGTCGGTGGAGCGCGACGAGTTGCGGATGTTCTCGTCGGCCGCGTACTCGCGTTCCTGGCAGTAGGTGTCCAGCAGCGTGGCGGGCGCGTGGCCGGCCAGCACCAGCCTCAGCTTCCAGGCCAGGTTCTCGGCATCCTGCACGCCGCTGTTGGCGCCGCGTGCGCCGAAGGGCGACACGCGGTGGGCCGAGTCTCCGGCGAACAGCACGCGGCCATGGCGGAAGCGGTCCATGCGCTCGCAGGCGAAGGTGTACACGCTGACCCACTCCAGTTCGAATTGCGCCTGCGGGCCCAGCAGCGCGCGGATGCGAGGCAGCACGTTCTCGGGTTTCACGGCTTCGACCGGGTCGGCGTTCCAGCCCAGCTGGAAATCGATGCGCCAGACATTGTCGGGCTGCATGTGCAGCAGCACCGACTGCTCGGGATGGAAGGGCGGGTCGAACCAGAACCAGCGCTCGGCCGGGAAGTCGGCTTTCATCTTCACATCCGCGATGAGGAAGCGGTCGCGGAAGATGCGGCCGTGGCTCTCCAGACCCAGCAGCTTGCGCACGGGCGACCGCGAGCCGTCGCAGGCCACCAGCCATTCGGCGCGCAGCGAGTAGGCGCCGTCGGGCGTTTCCACCGCCAGCGTCACGCCGTCGTCGTCCTGCGCGGCGCCCGTCACCTTGTTCTTCCAGCGCAGTTCGATCAGCGGTTCGTCCCGCACGCGTTCCAGCAGATAGCCTTCGGCGTAGTACTGCTGCAGGTTGATGAAGGCGGGGCGCTCGTGGCCCGCCTCGGGCAGCAGGTCGAACTTCCAGATCTGCTGGTCGCGGAAGAACACCTTGCCCACGTTCCACGAGACGCCCTTGTCGACCATGCGCTGCCCGATGCCCAGGCGGTCCCAGATTTCGAGCGTGCGCTTGGAGAAGCAGATGGCGCGCGACCCGGTGGACAGCCTGCAGTCGTCGTCCAGCAGCAGCACGCGCACGCCCTGGCGCGCCAGGTCCAGCGCGGTGCTCAGGCCCACCGGGCCCGCGCCCACCACGACCGCGCGGTGGGCAGCCGGCGCGGACCCGTCCTGGTCCGCGCAGCGGCGATAGGCGAACTCCATCGCCTGGAAATCGATGTCTTCCACGTGTCTCTCCCCCGCTCGTCGGCAGGTTCTTGTTATGCGCGCCCGCGTGCCGCCGCCGCGCCGGCTGGGGCCGGCACAGGCGGGGCGAGCTACGTCACGTCGGCGGCGGGCGCCGCCTGGCGGATCAGCCTTCCAGCTGCTTCCACATCTCGATGTCGCGCTTGTCCGTCCAGATGCGCGGATCGTCGTGGCCGGTGGCTTCGTCGTAGGCGCGCGAGACGTTGAACGGCATGCAGTGATCGAAGATGACCCAGTCGCTGTAGCGCGGCTTCATGAAGTCGTAGGCCTGGCGATAGATGGTCTTCAGGTCGAGCCCGTCGGCCACGCCGCGGTTGACGACGCCATACAGGTCGGTCAGGAAGGCGCGCGTGCCCGCCAGCCCCTGGCGCACTTCCTCGGCGCTCTTCAGCGCCGGGCCGCGGCCCGGCACCATCTTCTCGGCCTTGAAGCCGGCCAGGGCGTCCAGCGTGACGGGCCACTGGCGGAAATAGGCATCGCCGCAGTAGGGCGTGGACTGGTACTCGACCAGGTCGCCCGCGAACAGGATCTTCTGCTCCGGCAGCCAGGCGATGGTGTCGCCCTTGGTGTGGCCGCGGCCGATCTGCAGCAGCTTGACCTCGAGGTTGCCCAGGTTCACCGTCATCTCGCCCTTGAAGGTCATGGTGGGCCACACCAGGCCGGGCGGGATCGATTCGACGTTGCGGAACAGGCGCGGGAAGCGGCCGATCTCGCTGGCCTTGTCCTGCTCGCCGCGTTCCTCGATCAGGTCCCAGGTGTCGCGGCTGGCGAGGATTTCCTGGGCTTGGTAGGCCGAGGCCCCGAACACGCGCACGGCGTGATAGTGCGACAGCAGGATGTATTTGATCGGCTTGTCGGTGACTTCGCGGATGCGGCGGATGACGTCCTGCGCCATCACCGGGGTGGCCTGGGTATCCACCACCATCACCGCGTCATCGCCGATGATGACGCCGGTGTTGGGATCGCCCTCGGCCGTGTAGGCATAGGCGTTGTCGGACAGCTTTTCGAATGAGACGACCTTGTCTTCCAGGTCGGCGTGCGAGGCGAACTGCTTGCTCATGTCTGGCTCCTTCCACTGTAGTTATAGACGTGCGAGTGGAGCCAATATAGTCCTGCGTTCGTTTTTGTGCAATACGTTTGCTAATGACTAATTCATCGTCGCTGGCACACCGGACAGTAGTAGGTGGCGCGCTGTCCCTGTACCAGGCGGCGTATGGGCGTACCGCATACCCGGCAAGGCTGGCCGTGGCGCTCGTAGACCGCGGCATGGATGGTGAAATAGCTGCCCGGTTCGCCGCCCGCGCCCACGTAGTCGCGCAGCGTGCTGCCGCCCGAGGCCAGCGCGTCGGCCAGGGTGGCGCGGATCATGTCGGCCAATCGTTCGCAGCGCGGACGCGACACGCGCTGCGCCGGCGTGCGCGGATCGATGCCCGCGCGAAACAGGCTTTCGGATGCGTAGATATTGCCGACGCCCACCACGGCCGAGCCCGACAGCAGGGCCTGCTTGACCGCGATGCGGCGGCCCCGGAAGTGCTCGTGCAGCCAGCGGCCGTCGAAGCGCGGGTCGAAGGGTTCGATGCCCAGGCTGGCCAGCAGCGGATGGGCCTCGAGCGGGCCGTCGGCATGGGCGTGCCACAGCACCGCCCCGAAGCGCCGGGGGTCATGCAGACGCAGGATGGCGTGGTCGAAGATCCATTCGACATGATCGTGCTTGCGCGGCGGTTCGGCCTCGGGCACGCGGCGCAGCGACCCTGACATGCCCAGGTGCACGATCTGGGTGCCGTGCTCGAAGCGCAGCAGCAGATACTTGCCGCGGCGCGCGCATTCGAGCACGGCGCGGCCGGAAACGAGGTCGGGAAGATCGGCGGGGATGGGCCAGCGCATGCGCGATTCGCGCACGACCAGGCGCCGCAGCGTCTGGCCTGTGATGACAGCGTCGATTCCTCGGCGGGTGGTTTCGACTTCAGGCAGTTCCGGCATGAGCCAGTGTAAGATCAGACAAAGTAATCGGACGATTGTGCCACCAACCGGACAGGCTGCGTGAAGTTGTCGCTTAAACCAATCAATGTCGGTATCGCCGCGCTGGCGCTGGCGCTGGCGGGCATCCAGACCGGTGCGCCGGTGCAGGCCGCCGAAGTGCGTCCCAAGGACGCCACCGGGCCCCGGCTCATGGCGCCTCGCGGCCCCGAGACCGAGATCATCCGCCTGCGGCCGGGCCAGCTGCCCTACGTCACGCTCACGGGCGACATTCTGTATCGTCTGCTGGCCGCCGAGATCGCGGCGCAGCGCGGCTTGTACGGCAGCGCCGCCACCACGCTGGTGAACCTGTCGCGCGAGACCGGCGATCCGCGCATCGCCCATCGCGCGCTAGAGTTCCAGCTGGCCGGCGGCAACCTGCCGGGCGCGCTCGAGGCCGCCCGCACGTGGGCCAACCTGGCTCCCTACGACGCCGAGGCTACCTCCACCGAACTGGCCCTGGCCGCCGCCAATGGCCAGACCCAGGGCCTGTCCCAGGCCCTGCGCAAGCGCATCGACGCGGCGCCCGACAAGACCGTCGCCATCGCCCAGACCCTGGGCATCCTGAGTCGCATGAACGACCGCCGCATGGCGCTGCGCATCCTCGACGACGCCTTCAGCGAAAAGGTCCGCAAGCTGCCCGCGGCGCGCCTGGCCCTGGCCGACGTGGCCAACGCCGCCGGCGACAACGCGCGCGCAGTGGCCGAGGCGCGGGCCGCACTGGCGGCGGAGCCCAAGTCCGAGGCGGCGGCCCAGCGTGTGCTCGAATACGGCGCCAAGGCCGATCCTGTCGCCGCCGAGGCCGAGGCGCGCGCCTTCATCGAACGCAACCCCGATGCGCGCAAGCTGCGCCTGCTGCTGGCCGGCCAGATGGCCGAGCGGGGCGACAACGAGGGGGCGCTGGCCGAGTTGCAGGCCATGGCGCGCCGTTCGCCCGAAGACTTCGACCTGATGTTCATGCAGGCCCAGCTGGCCTATCGCGTCGGCCGTCTCGACCAGGCACGCACGCTGCTGCAGCAGTACCTGGCCGTGCAGGACCAGCGCCAGCGGGCCACCGCGCGGGGCGCCACCGATGCCGGCGCGGCCGCCGCCGATGCGCGTGTGCTGCTGTCGCGCATCGCCGAAGACCAGGGCCGCTACGACGACGCCATCGCCGAGCTGGCGCGCATCGACGATCCCGGCATGCGCTATGCCGCGCACCTGCGCCAGGCCGCGCTGCGCGCGCGCCAGGGGCGCGTGGACGATGCGCTGGCCATGATCGACGCCGCCGACCCGCAGGACGACGAAGAGCGCCTGCAGGGCGTGCTGGCCAAGTCGCAGGTGCTGCGCGATGCCGACCGCATCGACCAGGCCATCGCGACCTTGCGCGCCGCCGATGGGGAGATGCCCGATACGGTCGAGGTCAAGTACGAACTGGCCATGCTGAACGAGCGCCGCGGCCGGGTCGACGAACTCGAGCGTCTGCTGCGCGAAGTCATCGCGCTCGATCCCGATCACGCTCACGCCTACAACGCGCTCGGCTACACGCTGGCCGATCGCAACAAGCGCCTGCCGGAGGCGCAGCAGCTCATCGAGAAGGCGCTGGCGCTGTCGCCCGAGGATCCGTTCATCCTGGACAGCATGGGCTGGGTGAAATTCCGCCTGGGCGAATCCGACGCCGCCGTGCAGTACCTGTCCCGCGCTTATGCCAAGCGCCCCGAAGCTGACATCGCCGCGCACCTGGCCGAGGTGCTCTGGAGCCAGGGCAAGCGCGACCGCGCCGCCGAGCTGCTGCGCGCGGCCTATCGCAAGGACGCGAAGAACGCCACCGTGCTCGACACGATCAAGCGTCTCGGGGTCCAGCCATGACGTCTGTCGCCTCGTCCGCCGCGGGCAGCGCGGCGCGCGCCGCATTGCGCGTCTGGGCACGCGCCGGCCGCGGGCTCGCGGCGGGAATGGCACTGCTGACCGTCGCCGCGTGCAGCACCATCCCCAAGCCTGCCGGAGACATCGCGACCGATGCGTTCGCGCGCGGCGGCCGCTTCGCCATCACGGCCACCGAGGCCGATGGGGCGCAGCAGGCGGTGCAGGGCGGCTTCATCTGGCGCGATGACGGCACCCGATACCGGCTCGACCTGACCACGCCGCTGGGCTCGACCGAAGCCCGCGTCGAAGGCCAGCCCGGCGCCGCCATGCTGACCCGCGCCAACGGCACCAGCCTGCAGGCAGCCGATCCCGACACCCTGGCCGAGGACGCGCTGGGCAGTCCCGTGCCCGTCAGCGGCCTGCGCGACTGGCTGCGCGGCAACCCGGGGCAGCCGGCTCCCACCGACCTGCAGAACGACGCGCAGGGCCGCCCCACCGCGTTCTCGCAGCGCGGCTGGCAGGCACGCCTGTCGCGCTACGACGCGCAGGGTCCGCAATTGCTCGTGCTCGAGCGCCAGGAAGCCGGGCGGCGCATCGTCGTGCGGCTCGTGGTGGATACGCAGTGACCCTCTACGACGTTCCCGCGCCCGCCAAGCTCAACCTGTTCCTGCACGTGGTGGGCCGTCGTGCGGACGGCTATCACTTGCTGCAGACCGTGTTCCGCTTCGTCGACCTGTGCGACACCCTGCATTTCGACGCGCGCGCGGACGGCCAGATCGGGCGCAGCTACGACTTGCCCGGCGTGCCTGCCGAGCAAGACCTGGTGGTGCGCGCCGCGCGCGCCCTGCAGCGCGCCACCGGCACGCAGGCCGGCGCGCAGATCGGGCTGCACAAGCGCATTCCGCAGGGTGGGGGGCTGGGCGGCGGCTCCAGCGACGCCGCCACCACGCTGATCGCGTTGAACCGCCTGTGGGGCACCGGACTGTCGCGCCGCGAACTCATGGCACTAGCGTTGCCGCTGGGTGCGGACGTGCCGGTCTTCGTGTTCGGCCAGTCTGCTTTCGCCGAAGGGGTGGGCGAAGACCTGACGGCCGTCGAACTGCCGCCGGCCGCGTATCTGTTGGCTCAACCCGACGCCAGCGTGCCGACCGCTGAAATCTTCGGCGCCCCCGATTTGACACGGGATTCCGATTCGATCACAATAGCGGACTTTCTTGCCCAGCCTAATTCTGCCTTTGGCAGGAATGACCTGGAGCCTGCGGTCTTTCGGCGCTATCCTCGAATCGAGTACAGCGCTGAATGGTTGAAAACGCGGTTGAAAACGCCGCAGTTGAAAACGCGGCTGAAAGCATGGTTGCAAGGCCAGGCGTGCAGCACTGAAGTTTCACCTTCGGTACGCATGTCGGGGTCGGGCGCATGCCTTTATGTCGAGTTTGCGCAGTTGCAGCAGGCCGTTTTGGCGCAGCAGGAAATTACCGCTACAATGCGCGTCGCCGGCAAAACAACCGGCCCAGCGCATCCGGATTTTCGGTTGATCCAGGCCACGGCCGGTCTAGTCGAACATCCGTTGCGGGACTGGATTGCAAGATAGATGGGGAGTCGCCAAGCTGGTTAAGGCACCGGATTTTGATTCCGGCATGCGAAGGTTCGAATCCTTCCTCCCCAGCCAGCCCAAATACATAAAAAAGCTGTTGAACTCAGGCTCCGACCTACGGTTCAGCGGCTTTTTTGCTTTTATCGGGTCCACGCGCTCGGCACTGGCCGTGATCCGAAACATACGCCCTTCGCATTCCGCATCATGGTCATGGCAAACGACAGCTTCATGATTTTCACGGGAACGGCCAACACCCGGCTGGCCGTGGACGTAGTCAATCATCTCGACATGTCCCTCGGCAAGATGACCGTCGGCCGCTTCTCGGATGGTGAAGTGATGGTCGAGATCAACGAGAACGTGCGCGGCAAGGATGTCTTCGTCCTGCAACCCACGTGCGCGCCGACCAACGACAACCTGATGGAAATCATGGTCATGGTCGATGCCCTGCGCCGTGCTTCCGCGGGCCGCATCACCGCCGCCATCCCGTACTTCGGCTATGCCCGCCAAGACCGCCGCCCGCGTTCGGCGCGCGTGGCCATCTCGGCCAAGGTCGTGGCCAACATGCTGCAGGTCGCCGGCGTCGATCGCGTCCTCACCATGGACCTGCACGCCGACCAGATCCAGGGCTTTTTCGACATCCCGGTCGACAACATCTACGCCGGTCCGATCCTGCTGGGCGACATCTGGCGCCGCAATTTCCCGAACCTGGTGGTGGTGTCGCCCGACATCGGCGGCGTGGTGCGCGCCCGCGCGCTGGCCAAGCAGCTCGAGGCCGACCTGGCCATCATCGACAAGCGTCGTCCGCGCGCCAACGTCTCCGAGGTGATGAACATCATCGGTGAAGTCGACGGCCGCACCTGCATCATCATGGACGACATGGTCGACACCGCCGGCACGCTGTGCAAGGCCGCCCAGGCCCTGAAAGAGCGCGGCGCCGGCGCGGTCTACGCCTACTGTACGCACCCCGTCCTGTCCGGCGGCGCCATCGAGCGCATCGAACAGTCCGAACTGGACGAACTGGTGGTCACCGACACCATCCCGCTGTCCGAACAGGGCCAGGCCTGCGGCAAGATCCGCCAGCTGTCCTGCGCGGCGCTGCTGGGCGAGACCATCCTGCGCATCTCCAACGCCGAGTCGGTCAGTTCGCTGTTCGCCGACTAAGCCCCGTATTCAAGCATTTGCGCTCCGCTGGTCGCGGCGGGGCGCAAACATGCCGGGCGCATGTCGCGCCAGGCAAACCCAACCGGCGCAAGCAGTACCGCAGTATCGCGCCGTTCAATCGTTCCGGAGTTTTTTCATGAAATTCAATGCCACTGCGCGTAGCGTCCAGGGTTCGAGTGCGAGCCGCCGCCTGCGCCGCGCGGGCCGCGTTCCCGCCATCGTCTATGGCGGCACGGGTGCCCCGCTGAACATCGAACTGGATCACAACGAGATCTACCACGCCCTGCGCAAGGAAGAGTTCCACGCCTCCATCCTGTCGATGGAAGTGGACGGCGGCAAGGGCGAGCAGGTCCTGCTGCGTGCCGTTCAATGGCACCCCTACAAGCAGCAAGTCATGCACGTGGACTTCCAGCGCGTCGATGCCAAGCAGGCCCTGCACACCAAGGTGCCGCTGCACTTCCTGAACGCCGAGAACTCGCCGGCCGTCAAGCTGAGCAGCGCGGTCATCACCCACGTGCTGAACGAACTGGAAATCACCTGCCTGCCGGCCGCTCTGCCCCAGTTCATCGAAGTCGACCTGGCCAACCTGGTTGCCGGCGCTTCCGTGCACCTGGCCGACATCAAGCTGCCCAAGGGCGTGACCTACCTGTCGCACGGCGGTGACGCCAACCCGGTCCTGGCCTCGGCCCTGGTCAAGGGTGGCGGCGCGGGCGGCGGCAACGACGACGCCGAAGCCGCAGCCGAAGGCGAAACGCCCGCTGCCTGATGATGCCTGCGCCGGGGCCTGCCTCGGCGCGGTATCCCCGAAACTCCGCGTGTGCGCCGCACCGCGGAGTTTTTTATTTCCGTCGCGCCGATACGCGCCCGATGGGGCCCATGAAGGAGGCATCGCGCCAGCCGGCGTACGGGCCTTCCTCTTCGGTCCGTCATATCGGGCACAATGTCGGCGCAACCTTTCACCTGTGCATCATCATGACCGATCCCATCCGGCTGATCGTGGGCCTGGGCAATCCCGGCCCCGAGTATGAAACCACCCGCCACAATGCCGGCTTCTGGCTGGCCGATCAGCTGGCCGGCGATCTGCGCACCTCGTTCGCCTTCGAGAAATCCTTCTTCGGCGAGGTGGCCAAGACGCGCAAGGATGGCGAGAACGTCCTGCTGCTCAAGCCCGCCACCTACATGAACCGCTCGGGGCAGGCGGTGGGCGCGCTGGCGCGCTTCTACAAGCTGGCGCCGGAGCAGGTGCTGGTGCTGCACGACGAACTGGACCTGCTGCCCGGCCAGGTCAAGCTGAAGCAGGGCGGCGGCCATGCCGGGCACAACGGCCTGAAGGACATCCAGGCCGCGCTGGGCAGTCCCAACTTCTGGCGCATCCGCATCGGCATCGGCCATCCGCGCACGCTGAACCTGGCCCAGCAGGTGGCCGACTTCGTATTGCACCCGCCGCGCCGCGAGGAACAGCCCGCCATCGACGCGGTGCTGGATCGCTGCCGCGCCGTCGTGCCCGCCATGCTGTCGGGCGACTTCGCGCTGGCCACGCGCCAACTGCACGCCAACAATCCCGCCTGACGCCATGGCAGACCGCCTGAGCTTCGGGGCAGAGTTCGCCGATTTCTGGCGCTTCGTGCGCCGTCCCACGCTGCGCCGCCTGCCGGGCCGGCATCCGCATGGCGGGCTGGCCGGAGACTGGACGCCCAACATCGGCTTCGCCAGGCTGATGGCCTGGGCCGGCGTGCTGTGGGCGATCAACCTGTTCGCGCTCGGCCCCATCGCGGTCATGGCCGCCGGCGCGGGCGGCGCCGTGCACCGCCTCGATCCCATGAACATTCCCTGGCTGGCGGCCGTGCTATGGGCGCCGCTGGTGGAAGAGCTGCTGTTCCGCCATGGCCTGCGTCGCCCCCTGCAGGCCTTGTGGCTGTGCCCGCTGCTGTTGCCGCCCATCCTGCTTGGGCCCATGGGCTGGACCGTGGCATGGGTGGCGTGCCTGATGATCGTGCTGTGCCTGCCGCTGCGGCGCGGCCGCGCGCAGCTGAAGGGCTGGCGCACCGCATGGCGGCGCGAATACGTGCGCCGCTACGGCATGGTCTTTCACCTGGTGTCCATCACCTTCGCCGCCGTGCACCTGAACAACTTCACGCTGCAGGGCATGGCGGTGTACATGCTGCCGCTGCTGGTGCTGCCGCAGTGGATGACCGGCATGGTGCTCGGCTGGATGCGCACGCGCCGCGGCATCGGCGCGGCCATCCTGCTGCACGGCGTGTTCAACGGCGGGCCTGTGCTGTTCATCATGCTGATGGCCGGGCTGACGCAGAACCTGCCGATTCCGATGCCGCAGCAGTAGCAGCGCTTTTCGCGCCTGCACGCGGGGCGGCCTCGGACCCGGCCCGCCCTGCGTCAATTCAGCCAGTCGCGGATGCGCGAGCGCAGCGCCTTGCGGCTGATGCCATAGCGCTCGTGCAGGGTCGGCAAGGCGCCCGCATCCAGAAATGCATCCGGAAGCCCGGCCAGGTGGAAGCCGGCCGGCTGCACGCGGTGGCGCAGCAGCGCGCTGGCCACGGATTCGCCCAATCCCCCGATCACCGAGTGGTTCTCGGCCACGACGATAAGCCGATGCTTGTAGCGCACCGCCTCGATGATCGCGGTCTCGTCCAGCGGCTTGATGGTGGGGCAGTGCATCACGGCCACGCCTATCTTGTCGTCGGCAAGGTCCTGCGCCACCTCCAGCGCCCTCATGGTCATGATGCCGCTCGAGATGATCAGCACCTCGGCGCCCTCGCGCAGCAGCTTGGCCTTGCCCAGCTCGAAGCGGTAGCCCTCTATCTCGTCCAGCACCAGCGGCACCTGGCCGCGCAGCAGCCGCATGTACACCGGGCCTTTGTGCTCGCCGATCTGCGGCACCGCCTGCTCGATGTCCAGCGCATCGCACGGATCGACGATGGTCAGTCCCGGTATGCCCCGCATCATCGCCAGGTCATCGGTGGCCTGGTGGCTGGGGCCATAGCCCGACGTCAGTCCCGGCAGGGCGCAGCAGATTTTCACGTTCAGGTTCTCTTCGGCAATCACCTGGTGGACGAAGTCATAGGCGCGGCGGGTGCCGAACACGGCATACGTGGTGGCGAAGGGCACCAGTCCTTCCTTCGCCATGCCGCCGGCCGCGCCCATCAGCAATTGCTCCGCCATGCCCATCTGGTAGAAGCGTTCGGGATAGGCCTGCGCGAACAGATGAAGGTCGGTGTACTTGGCCAGATCCGCGGTCATGCCGACGATGTCGGGCCGATTGGCGGCATAGTCGACCAGCGCCTTGCCGAACGGCGCGGCGCGGACACGCTGCCCTTCCGAGGCGATCGACGCGATCATCGCCGAGGTGGTCAGGCGCGGCTTCTTCTCTTGCACTGCGCTGTTCATGCGGAAGCTCCTTCGACTTGTTCGATCGGACGGTTCTGGTCGAGTACGTCCAGGGCCTGCTGCCACTCGGGCGGATCGACACGGATGAAGTGATTCTTCTCGCGCTGCTCGAGAAACGGCACGCCCTTGCCCATCAGCGTGTCGAACAGGATGACCCGCGGCTGGGGCGACTGCAGCGTTCTCGCTGCATCGAAGGCCCGCTGCACCGCCGCGATGTCGTTGCCGGCCGCGCGCTGCGCATGCCAGCCGAACGACGTCCACTTGTCCAGCAGCGGCTCGAAGCCCAGCACCTTGCCCGACGGGCCGTCGGCCTGCTGATTGTTGATGTCGACCAGGCAGATCAGGTTGTCCAGGCGATGGTGCGCGGCGCCCATGGCCGCCTCCCACGTCGAGCCCTCGTCGAGTTCGCCGTCCGACATCGAGTTGTAGACGAACGCGGGATTGCCCTTGTGCTTCAGGGCCAGCGCCATGCCCACGCCGATCGACAGCCCCTGGCCCAGGGATCCGCCTGAGATCTCCATGCCGGGCGTGTACGTCGCCATGCCCGACATGGGCAGGCGGCTGTCGTCGCTGCCATAGGTGTCCAGTTCGTTCTCGTCGATGACGCCGGCCTCGATCAGCGCGGCGTAATGGGCGATGGCATAGTGACCGTGGGACAGCAGAAAGCGGTCGCGTCCCTCCCAGTCCGGATTGCCGGGCTGCAGGGTGATGGCATGGCGATAGGCCACCGCCAGCACGTCCGCCCATCCCAGGGCCTGGCCGATATAGCCCTGTCCCTGCACTTCGCCCATGCGCACCGCGTTGCGGCGTATGCGCCAGGCGGCCATGGCCAGCTCGTTCAATGATGCGGTTTGCTGCGTCATCGGCAACTCCTTCACAGTTCCGTCAGTGCAGAATGCTCGCGGGCACATAAGAGACCAGCGCAAGCACGAAAAAGGCCACGAGGTAGAACGGCACCAGCTCACGCACCGTCTGGCCGACCTTGACCTTGGCCAGCGCGCTGGTGATGAACAGCGTGGTGCCCACGGGCGGCGTGTACAGGCCGATGGCGAGGTTCACCACCATCATGATGCCCAGCTGAGTCAGGTCCATGCCTATGCTGTGCGCGAGCGGCACGAACACCGGGGCCAGCAGCAGGATCGCGGCCGGCAGGTCGATGAACATGCCGAGAAACAGCATCATCGCGTTCATCATCAGGATGACCAGCCAGTCGACGTGCACGTGCTGCTGCACCCAGTGCGCGATATTCTGCGGCGTCTGGTCGAAGGTAAGCAGCCAGCCGATGGCCGACGAGGCCATGATCACCAGCAGGACGACGCCGGTGGCCAGGCCCGCATGGAAGATCGCGTCGTTCAAGCGCTTCCAGCTCAGGTCCCGGTACATCACGGCGGACACCAGGCCGGCGTAGAGCGTTGACAGCACCGCGACTTCCGTCGGCGTGGCGATGCCGAACCGCAGGAACACCAGGATCAGCACGGGCAGCAGAACGGCGGGGGAGGCATACGCCATGTGGCGGCGAAACGCCGCGGCGTCGAACCGCGCCGTATCTTTGGGAAAGTTGCGGCGCTTGCCGACCCACCAGCAGGCCGCCATGAAGCCGCCGCACAGCAGCAGCCCGGGCAGCACGCCGGCAATGAACAGCGAGGCCACCGAGGCATTGGATGCGAGGGCGTACAGAATCAGCGGTATCGACGGCGGAATCAGGATGTCGATGGTCGCCGCGGCCGCCAGCGTGGCGGCCGAGAATGCCGGCGGATAGCCCAGGCGCTTGTGCCAGGGGATCATCAGCGATCCTATCGCCGAGGCATCGGCCACGGCCGAGCCCGAGACACCGCCGAACAAGGTGGACGACAGCACCCCTACCTGTGCGGGACCGCCATGGTAGCGGCCGATCAGGGTCGACAGCACGCCGACCAGCGCCTCGCCCAGCTTGCCGCCCATCATCAGCGCGCCGGTCAGCATGAAGAAGGGGATGGCGATCAGCGGGAAGCTCTGCACCTGCGCCACCATCTGCTGCACCACCAGGTCCAGGGGCACGCGGTCCGTGCTGGCCACGGCGGTCATGGCGGCCACCAGCAGCGCGTGCGCGATCGGCATCGCGATGACGGCGGCGCCCATGAACACGACCAGAATCATTGCGCTCATCGTTGTTCCTTTCGGTATGCGGCGTCACCAGTGGGCGGCCGGCGTGCGCGGGTCGAGCGCTGGCGCCGACACTGCCGGGGCCCGCCACACGGTCCACGCCGATCGCAACGCCAGGATGGCCAGCAACACCATGCCGCCCATGACGCAGGCGTAGGTGATGGAGCCCGGCAGTTGCAGGATGGGCGTCTTCTCGTCATGCACGATGTCGATCATGCGGTAGGTGGCCCACGACAGCGTGGCGTACAGCCCCGCCACGACCAGCCATGCGGCGCCTGCCAGCACGCGGCGGGTCCGCACGGGCAGCGCGTCCATGAGAAAGGTCGTGGCGATGTGCGCGTTCTGCTGCGCGGCCAGCACCACGCCGGCCATCACCAGCCATGGAAACAGCAGCTCGGGTACCTCATTGGCCCACTGCAGGCTGGATCCCGTGGCGTAGCGCAGGAAGGTGTTGACCACCAGAATGAAGAAGATCACCGTGGTGGACAGCCACAGCACCACGCGGCATACGGCGCAGACGACCCACTCCAGCCACCCATGTCGTTCAGCTTGCATCGTTGTCTCCTGCCTGGTTCACGGCCCGCCGCGGCCGCGCGAACGCGGAACGGGACGGGCCTGCCATGCGGTCATTTGCCGCGGGCGGCCGCCAGCACCTTCTTCACATAGGGGCCGATGGGACCGGACAGCCACTTCTGGTCCACCGACGCCGTCGCCTTGGCGAATGCCGAGGTGTCGGGCGTGGTCACTTGCACGCCCTTGGCCTTCAGTTCGGCCAGCAGCTTGGCGTCGGCGTCGCGTGACAGCTGGCGCTGCAGGGCGGAGGCTTCATCGGCTGCCGCCTGTACCGCCTTGCGATCCGCCTCGCCCAGGCGATCCCAGGTGCGCTTGCTCATCAGGAAGGGCGTCATTTGGAACTGGTGGTTCGTCATCGCCAGGTATTTCTGCACTTCGTACAGCTTGCTGGCGTAGAAGTTGACCAGCGGGTTCTCCTGGCCGTCGACCACGCCTTGCTGAAGCGCGACGTACAGTTCCGCGAACTTGATCTGCTGCGACTCGGCGCCCAGCGCGGTCATGATGTCGACCAGCGTCGCGTCCGGCGGCACCCGCATCTTCAGGCCCTTCATGTCTTCTACGCGGTTGATGGGATGCTTGCTATTGGTCATCTGGCGGATGCCGTTGTCCCAGGTGCCCAGCAGTATCAGCCCCTTGTCGGCCGATTTGTCGGCCAACTCGCGGCCCAGCGGACCGTCCAGCAGCTTGAAGGCTTCGGCGGGAGTGGTGAACAGGAACGGCATGCCAAAGGCCGCATACTCAGGCACGGCGGCCGCCACGGGCCCCTGGGAATTGGCGCTGAGGTCGAGCGCGCCCGTGCGCAGCGCGGTCACCATCGCCGCGTCGTCGCCCAGTTGCGCGGCGGGCGCCACCTGCACTTCGATGCGGCCGCCGGTCTTGGCCTTGAGCACCTCGGCGAACTTGACGGCCGCCTCGTGCCGGGAGTTGCCCACCGCGGCGCCGTGGCCCAGCGTCAGCTTCATGTTCTGCGCATGGCCGGACAGGGGCAGCAGCGCGAGCGCGGCAAAGGCGCACGCCGCCCGCAGGATATACAGGCTTTTCATGGTGTGATGTCTCCTCTATTTGTAATGGGACTGCCGTTCAGTGGATCAACATGCCTCCGTTCACATCGAGGGTGATGCCGGTGCAATACGCGGACAGATCGCTGGCCAGGAAGACGCATGCGCCGGCCACGTCGTCGGCCCTGCCGAGCCTGGCCAGCGGAACCCCCTCGGCGATTTCCGCCTTGTGCCGGGGCGTCAGCTTGCCCTGCGTGATGTCGGTTTCGATCAGCCCGGGCGTGATGCAGTTGACGCGTATGCCTTCGGGACCGAACTCGCGCGCCATGGCCCGCGCCAGGCCCAGCACGCCAGCCTTGGCCGCCGAGTAGTGCGGGCCGCCGAAGATGCCGCCGCCGCGCTGCGCGGACACCGATGAAATGCAGATGATCGAACCCGAACGCCGGGCGCGCATGGTGGGCAGCACGGCCTGCGACATATACAGGCTGCCGCGCAGGCTGACGTCCAGCACGCGCTCATAGTCCGAGCCGCCGATTTCCAGCGTCTTGATCGGCTGCGTGATGCCGGCGTTGTTGACCAGTATGTCCACCGTTCCATAGACCTCGAGCACCGCCCCGATCGCCGCCTCGCAGGCGCTCTTGTCCGTCACGTCGGCCACCAGGCCCAGATGCCCTTCGCCCAGCCGCGTGGCCGCCACGGTAGGCTCGGCGTGCGGCAAGTCCAGGATGGCCACCCGCGCGCCATGGCTCGCCATCATGCGCGCCGTCGCAAAGCCCAATCCATTGATGCCCGCGCCTCCGGTGATCACGGCAATCCTGTTCTCCAGCAGCATCTCGTCGTCCTCCGGTTAGATAGGAATGGAACGGCGGATCTCCGCGACGACGCCACCGCGTCCCATCGAAGGGCCGGGCGGTGCGCGAGTCTCCGTTGTCCTTGTTTTCCTGGAGTATTCGACGGCGATAACATCAGGACAAGCGATGTGTTGTCAGCTTAAGCTGACGATCCGTCATCTTAGGTGAGGGACAACCCGATGCCCGCCATCCCGCCCATCTCCAACCTGGTCGCATTCGAGGCGGTCGCGCGCCGGCGCAGTTTCGCGGTGGCGGCAACCGAACTGCATCTCACCGCTTCGGCCATCAGCCATCAGGTGGCTCGCCTGGAAAGCGATCTCGGTGTACGCCTCTTCGAGCGCAACGCGCATGGCGTGCGCCTGAGCAGCGCGGGCGAACAGTATCTGTCGCGCATCAGCGGCGCGCTGTCGGCCATCACGGCCGCCACGGAAGATATGCGGCAGGGCGTCAGCAACAGCCTCTACGTGCATTCCGCGCCCAGCATCGCCAGCCTGTGGCTCATGCCGCGCCTGCGCCGTTTCGCGCAGGCTCATCCGAACATCGCCCTCAACCTGTCCGCGGCCCACACGCACAGCGATTTCGAGCTGGGCCAGTCCGACATCGACATCCGCTATGGCGTGCCGCATTGGGGCGGCGTGGTGGTCGAGCCGCTGTTCGAGGAACGGATCGTGCCGCTGGCCAGTCCGGCGTTCATACGCGAGCACCGGTTGAAGCGCGTGGACCAACTGCTGGACGTGCCGCTGATCCAAAGCAACGTCAGCGTCGTGCAATGGGCGGACTGGTTCAAGCGCTATTCCGAGCGACGCGCGCCCGATCATTTCACCGTCCGCTTCGACCGGGCGCAGATGTCGCTGGACGGCGCGGCGCAAGGGCTGGGCGTGGCGCTGGAAAGCGCGACCATCGCCGGCCGTCACCTGGACGAACGCAAGCTCGAGCCCGTGTTCGGGCTGAAGATGGCGATCCTGGTGAAGGGGCACTTCGCCGTCTATCCGGCCAGGCACAGGAAGCGGCCGGCGGTCGATGCGTTCCTGGCCTGGCTGCATGCCGAGGCCGCGACGGACGCCTGGACGCACAAGCCCGCATGAGGCTTCAGACGGCTATCAGCGGCGCCGCCACGGCCAGTGCCAGTTCTTGAACAGGCCGCGCCGGGTCAAGGGTTCGAAGAGCTGGTCCGGACCTTCGGGATCGAGGATCTCGTTGTCGGCCAGCCATTCTTCGCCGTCGCTCAGTTCGGGAAGCCGATAGGGCGTCAGCGTGCGGCCCGGCTTGCGCAGCGATTCAATGGCGGCGATGAGCGACCCGGTGCGTTGCAGCGCGGCCGCCACCTGTACGGGATCGGCACCGAGATGCTCGGCGATCAGCCCGTTGCGGATGTCGTCTATCGCGGCGCGCTGGTCCGCATCGGTGGCGCCGCCTACCGGCAGCACCACATCGCACTCGGTGTCCAGCCGCATCGACCGATTGTTGAAGTTCGAGGAGCCGACCCGCAGCCAGCGGTCGTCCACGACCAGCACCTTGGCGTGCACATAGATGGGCGCGCCGCCGGCCGTCTGCGGATGATAGAGCCGGAACCGGCCGTGCCGGTCGACGCGGCGCAGGGCCTCGACCAGCTTCGCGCGGGCGCTATCCATGGCCAGGGGTTCGAGCCAGCCCGAGGCGGACTCGGGGTTGATCACGACGATCTCGGGGCCGTTTTCTTCGGTCAGGCGCCGGGCGATGGCGCGGGCGATCTTGCGCGAGGCGAAATACTGGCTTTCGGCGTAGATGAAACGCTTCGCGCCCGCGATCAGGTCCAGGTACATCTGCTCGATTTCATGCACGCCCGGCTCGTCGTTCATGGCGGGGATCGTGCGGGCGATGCTGACGCGCACCTGCTCGAACGTCGGCTCGAGGCCCGCGGGCCAGGGGTCGCCATCGCATTCGACCGGCTCCAGCCGCTGGCCGGTCGCAGTCTGCCAGCGCTGGCGGGCCAGGTCGCCCAAGGCGCGCGCGGCCTCTCCATCCAGGGCGCTGGTGGCATCGTGCCAGGGGCCGTACGGCTTGCCGCCGGGCCGCGTGCGCGCGGGTTCATGGTCGGCGTGGGCGCGCGTGTCCCAGCGTTCGGCGGTGATGTCGATGCCGCCGCAGAATGCCAGCCTGTCGTCGATGACCACGATCTTCTGGTGGTGTGACGCCGCGACCGGGTGGGCACCGTCCAGCTTCAGCGTGATGCGCCGATGCGTCATCCAGCGCAGGATGGTAAGCCACGTGCTGCCGCGGAAGAAAGACTTGATGGCGCCGGTATCCCAGCGCAGCACGCGGATCTCCAGCTGGGGTGTGCGATCGGCCAGCCACGGTATGAAGCTGGCCAGCACCTCGGGGCCCGGGTCATCGCCGCGTCGAAGCTCGATGCGCGAATCGAAATCCCAGCCGATCAGCAGAATGCTCTTGCGCGCATTCAGCATGGCCTTGCGCACCGACTTGAAGTAGTCGTCCGCATCGACGATGAGGGAGAAGCGCTGCGCCGTGGCGGTGCGCCAGCAGTTGCGGCCTTCGTGGCCGGGCGTATCGTCTTGTTGTTTTGTCGGCGTGTGGCCCATGGTGGGAATCCGTATATTCCGTTCGTTTGGATTTTTCTTCGGGAAGCCGCTGTGGGCAACCACCGCTTCGGCATCGTGCCGAAGATGTTCTCCCGGATTTCCGCCAACTGCCCGGTCAGCTGACCAGGAACAGCTCAGGATAAGCGAATGAAGTGTCATATGCGTGAAGCGCGCCGCGGCGCCCGATCGCCCACGGCGGGGCTGGGGCTGGGACCGGTTAAAATCCGCTATTTCCCGGACCCGCCGCGCGGCGGATCGCTTTTGCGGTCGCTCTTGTCGCACGGCTCTCGTCTACGGCCCACGCGATCCCGCCAGCGTGCATACGCGCGGATCGGGCACCTTCCGCCGCGTCACGTCGGGCCGGTGGTGCATTGATATTTATAGGATTTCCATGGCTCTGCAATGCGGCATCGTCGGCCTGCCCAACGTCGGTAAATCGACCCTCTTCAACGCGCTGACCAAGGCCGGCATCGCGGCCGAGAACTATCCCTTCTGCACGATCGAGCCCAACGTGGGCGTGGTCGAAGTGCCGGATCCGCGCCTGCAGAAGCTGGCCGACATCGTCAACCCCGAACGCATCCTGCCCGCCACGGTCGAGTTCGTCGACATCGCCGGCCTGGTGGCCGGCGCCAGCCAGGGCGAAGGCCTGGGCAACCAGTTCCTGTCCCACATCCGCGAGACCGACGCCATCGTCAACGTGGTGCGCTGCTTCGAGGATCCCAACGTGATCCACGTGGCCGGCAAGGTCGACCCTATCGCCGACATCGAAGTCATCGAGACCGAACTGGCCCTGGCCGACCTGCAGACCGCCGAGAAGGCCCTGCAGCGCCACACCAAGACCGCCCGTTCGGGCGACAAGGAAGCGCAACGCATCGTGGCCGCGCTGGAGAAGTGCATCGCCGTGCTGAACCAGGCCAAGCCGGTGCGTTCGGTGGACCTGACCGACGAAGAGCGCGCGCTGATTGCCCCGCTGTGCTTCATCACCGCCAAGCCGGCCATGTATGTGGGTAATGTCAGTGACGATGGGTTTACCAATAACCCGCTGCTGGATCGCCTGACCGAGTTTGCGAAGGCCCGTAATGCCCCCGTGGTGGCCATCTGCGCGTCGATCGAATCCGAGATCGCGGACCTGCCCGAGGAAGATCGGCAGGCGTTCCTGGCCGATATGGGCATGGAAGAGCCGGGGCTGAATCGCTTGATTCGCGCGGCGTTCAAGCTGCTGGGCTTGCAGACCTACTTCACCGCGGGGGTGAAGGAAGTGCGGGCGTGGACGGTGAAGATCGGCGCGACGGCGCCGCAGGCTGCGGGCGTGATTCATACGGATTTCGAGCGCGGGTTCATTCGCGCGCAGACGATTTCGTATGAGGATTACGTGGCCTATAAAGGCGAGCAAGGGGCGAAGGAAGCCGGGAAGATGCGGGCGGAAGGGAAGGAATATGTGGTGCAGGATGGGGATGTGATGAATTTCCTGTTCAACGTCTGACGTTCTTGTCTACGACTGTCAATGGCAAATATCGGCAGACCGCTGGTAGAAATCATGCAAAGCATCGACATCGGCCCCGAGGAGGTGTTGGACTTCACGGACCTGGATTCGCTGTTCGAAGGATTTATCACCCGTAATCGCTGTTAGGCAGTTTGGTAGCTGAGCGGACATATGGACTCTACCGACGTGGACGCCTCCGAGTCGGCCCCGTCTGTCGGCAATCTGGTGCGCCAATGGCGCCAGCGCCGCCGGCTCAGTCAGTTGGAGCTGGCACTGCGTGCCGGACTCTCGACACGGCACCTGAGCTTCATCGAAACGGGCCGCTCGCGTCCCAGTCCCGAAATGCTGATCGCGTTGTCCGAGCAGCTGGACGTGCCGCTGCGGGAACGCAACACGATGCTGCTAGCCGCGGGGTATGCGCCTCGCTACGCCCAGCGCAGCCTGAATGAACCTGACATGCGGCCGGTACATGAGGCGTTGAAGCGGTTGCTGGATGCGCATCAGCCTTACCCTGGCCTGGTGCTGGACAGGCACTGGAACGTGGTCCTCGCCAATGCCGCGGCGATGGGCTTGGCGAGCCTGGTGCCGGAATTCCTGCGTACCCCTGCGCTGAACATCTATCGCGCGTCGCTGCATCCAGAGGGCCTCGCGCGCTACACCCGTAATCTTCAGGAGTGGGCCGCACACCTGCTGGCCAATCTACGCCGCTCGATCGACAGCAGCGGCGATCCGATGCTTGTCGCGCTGGAAGCCGAGGTCCTGGCCTATCCGGGGATGCGCGAGGCGTCGCGTCGTGTGCCGGACGCGCATGGGCTGCTCGTGCCATGCATGCTCGACCTGCCGATGGCCACCATGTCGTTGTTCACCACGTTGACCAGCTTCGGGACGCCGCAGGATGTGACCCTGCAGGAACTGTGTGTGGAGTTGTTCTATCCCTGCGACGCGGACAGTGAACGCGCCCTGCGTTCGCTGGCTTCATTACCTGAGAGGTAATCGACGGGCGTTACGGTATTTCCTAAAGTGAGTTCCGACCGAGGAGATGCTCGGGAACTCAAGGGATACTTGTCATGACCGCCTACGCCATCGGATTGCTCGACGATCTGGATTTTGGATCGGACATCGTCACCTATCTGGAACGCATCGACGCCACCCTGGAGCCCTACGGAGGAGCTTTCCTCGTGCATGGAACGCGCCCCGAGGTGAAAGAGGGCGTGTTCCCTGGCGATTGCGTCGTGATCGGTTTCCCGTCCATCGAGCATGCGCGCGGCTGGTACGACTCCGAGGCGTATGCCAAGCTGATTCCCCTGCGTGCGCGGCACTCCAGATCCACGGTGCTCCTGCTGGATGGAGTGAAATACCTGGATTATCGGGCCGCCTTCCTGCTCGAAAAGCTGGGAGCGAGCGGCGCTTGATGAGATTGGCGCGGCGCCCGCGTGCTTGAGCGCGGTGGGCAAAGGGATGCCTGCAATCCGTCCCATAAAGACGGGGCGGAACGGGCCCCGAAACCCAGCGTTCAAGGGCCTTTTGTCTGCCGTAGCCGGCCTAGCCTGCCGACCGGCCTGGAAGAACATAAAACGGTCCTTTCCGGGATGCTATATCCGCGCCGCACCAGAACTGGAGCGGCTCATCAGGCCCGCTACCGCAATGGCCAGAGGCGCGAAAGACACCCACAGCACGATATCCCAGCCGTAAGCAGCGAGCAGTCCGCCCGAAGCAAATGATCCGACCGCCATCGTTCCAAAAACGATGAAGTCGTTGAGCGACTGGACGCGTGTCTTCTCTTCGGGACGGTGGCATTCGAGGACAAGCGCGGAGGCACCCACGAAGCCGAAGTTCCATCCCAGGCCAAGTAGAACCAGCGTAATCCAGAAATGTGCCACGTCTATGCCTGTCAATCCGACAGCGGCCGAAAGCGCGGTCAGCGCCAATCCGGCTGCCACGACGCGTCCTGCGCCAAAGCGCGTAATCAGCCTTCCGGTGAAGAAGCTGGGCGCATACATGGCGATGACATGCCACTGAAGACCCAAGTTCGCATCCTCTTGCGAGTGGCCGCATATATGCATGGCAAGGGGTGCGGCCGTCATCAGGAAGTTCATCAGCATGTATGAGACGGCACCGCACAGCACCGCAGAGATGAACTTCGGTTGCTTGGCGATATCCCGAAGCGAACGTCCGCCCTGTGCCGGGGTGGGGGCTGGCAGCGGCAGTCGTACGCCGAGAAGCACCACGGCGGAAATGGCCGCGACGATGGCCTGCACGATGAATGTCGCGGCGAACATGTGCGACGGCCATAGGTACATGGTGTAGGTGACCAGCTGAGGCCCGACCACGCCAGCCAGCACGCCGCCGCCCATGACGAACGACAGCGCACGAGCCCGCCGCTCCGGCGCCACGCCGTCCGCCGCGGCGAAACGGAAGGAAAGCACCACTGCCGCATAGGCGCCGCCAAAGAATGTGGCCAGGCAAAACAGCCAGAAGGAACTGAAGACCACTGCGGCGGCTGCCAGGAGGCCGACCAGCACGCCACAGGCAGTGCCGGCAAGGAAAGCGGCCCGGCGGCCATGTAGACGCGCAATTACACCGGCAGGAAGAATGCACGCGGCCATGCCCACCACGAAGACAGAAATGGGCAGCGTTGCCAGCGTTTTGTCAGGCGCAAGCATATTGCCGACGATGGCTCCCGTCGCAAAAACGACCACGGAGTTTGCGCCTGCGAGCGCTTGCGCAATGGTCAGTCGCGCGATGTTCTGGCGTTGCTGCTGCAGTGGAAGCAATGCGTCATGCAGCTGTTCTGACGCGGCCGGGGCGTTAGGCAAAGAAGGTCTCCTCGTTTTTGATGGTTTGCTCCCGCAATGTTGACACACCGAGGGCCAGAAAAGTGAGCCGGGGCTTGGACCGGTCGGTAGGGCATAGAGGTAGAAACTGGCGATCGTGAGCTTCAGTTCGTGCCGGCCAGCGTCTCATGGCACTTAGTTTCACCTGCCTGGGTCGCTACAATCCGTCCTATAAGGGAGGGCGGAACGTGGAAAAGAGTCTGGTTAATGTCGACGGTGCAGCGCAGGCGCTAAGGCAGTTTGCCGAAGAGCGGGACTGGCAACAGTTTCACTCCCCCAAGAACCTGGTCATGGCCCTCTCGGGTGAAGTCGGCGAGCTGACCGAGATTTTCCAGTGGATGACCGAGGCGGATTCGCACAATGCCGCTTCGGCGCCCAAGACCGCCGCGGCGGTCCGCGACGAGATCGCCGACGTTGCCCTGTACCTGATCCGGCTGGCTGACGTGCTGCAAGTCGATCTGAATGAGGCGATCGCCAGCAAGCTGGCCTCCAACGCCGCCAAGTATCCCGTCGAGGCATCGCGCGGAGTCAGCACCAAGTACGACCAGCTGCCGAAGTCATGATCGTCTACCACGCCGACAAGAAAGAGTTCCTGCTCGACTACGACGATCGCGACATTGAAAACGTCAGTCCTGCAGGGTACCAGGCGGCGACCAGCCGCAAGCTCGCCCAGGCGGAGATAAGATCGTGGTGGAGTCGCTGGGCTACATTGCCCGGGTATTGCGCGATCCCGTCAATGCAGATGATGTCGGCGTGGCGGTCGAGTTCATCCTGCCGCAGACGGCCAAGCGCATCGATGTGATTCAGGCGGGCCATGCGGATGATGGGTCACGCCGATTGGTCATGGTGGACCTGGCCGCCCTGACATTTATCGACTGTGCCGAGAACATCGTCGTGCTCGGCCCGCGCCTGCTCGTCATCCGGATCAGTGGCGAAAGCTACCGGCTCAAGGACAAGCGCAAGGCCGGCAACAGCCCGTCTCGGGCTAGGGCTGCTGCCCAATAACGCTTCAATCCCAGGGGTCAATTTTTACTTCGGCGCGAGCGCCGACAAAGGGGTCAGTTTTCAGTCGGCGCTGACTATCACAGCACCGACGCAACGGATTCTATCAATGTCCGCAGCCATTGCTGCGCCGGATGGCCATCGCTTCGACGATGCCAGATCAGATGGAAAACGATCTCTGGCAAGGCAACCGGCGGCGGGAAATACGCGAGCTTTCGTCCAGCCGGTGAATTCAGTGCAACACGCTTCATGACGGTTGCTGTCATGCAAGTGCGTGCGACGACCGCTGGTAGGGCGAACATTTGAGGAAGTGTCAGCGCGAGCGTGCGCTGACGGCCCTGCTGCGCTAATGCCTGATCCACGAGACCATGTCGCTGCCCCTCCGGCGACGCGAGCGCATGGGGAAGCGATAGATAGGTCTTCATGTTCATGCCGCGTCGTGCGGCGGGATGCTTGCTCGCGATGATGGTGACGAATTCGTCGCGCAGGACCGGGCGCGTCAGGATGCGCCCTTCGGGATGTGTCGGCGGCACGCCAATGGCCGCGTCGATCACTCCGGCATCGAGCAGGTCCACCGCATGGTCGCGGTCGCTGAAGGCATGCACATTGATCGAGATGCCGGGTGCCTGTTCCGCGAGCGCTTCCAGCAACGCAGGCAACAACACGAATGCCGGATAGTCAGACAGCCCCAAGTTGACCGTCAACTTCGCTTCACTCGGCACGAAATCCGGCTTCCTGACCAGAGTGGCTTCAAGCTGCCGCAGTGCTTGTGAAATGGGTTCGGCCAGCTCCCGCGCGCGCGGCGTCGGCAGCAGGCCATCGGCGCTACGCAAAAACAAGGGATCACCAAGAAGCTTGCGCAGCCTTGACAGTGCAGCGCTCATGGCTGGTTGACTCACGCCGACCTGGGTAGCGGCCCGCGTCACATTGCGCTCGTTCATCAGCGCGTCGAAAGCTGCGAGTAGATTCAGATCAATGCCGTGGAAATCCATAAATCAAATAATCATTCATATCGTGTATTTGTTGGACGGATTCTATGGCGAGGCGGACACTTTCGTCACTTCCCACCGCTTGCAGGCAACTGCAACCCAACGAAAGCCGATCATGAACACACTCCGCTCCGAGCTAACCGATCGTCTGCGCATCGAGCGCCTGGCCATAGAAACGCTGTATCGCGCCTTCAGTGAGAAGAATCCCGATCTCGTCGATACCGTGCTGGCGCCGCAGTGGGACGACATTCCGCTGGCGCCGGGTCAAGGCCCCGGACCGGAAGGCATCAAGCCGATCATCCGCGGCTTCGGCGAGGCTTTTCCCGATGTGCATATCACCATCCACGACATGATCCAGGTGCCCGGCAAGATCGGTGTGCGTGCCGAGATCACCGGTACACATCAGGGCGACTTTTTCGGCATCGCGCCTACCGGCAAGAAGGTCGGCTTTCGGCTGCATGAATTCCATACGTTGAGCGGTGGCCGCGTCACCACGACATGGCACTTGGAGGACTGGTTCCGCCTGTTCCTTCAGCTCGGCCAGTTCCCGGCTCAATCCTGACCATCTCGAAGGCGAGGTTCATCATGAAAGCGGCACTCATCAAGACTTTCGGCGGCCTGGACGTCGTCTGCATCGGCGAAGCGCATGCGCGTGATCCGCAACCGGACGAGGTTGCGGTTCGCGTCGAGGCGGCAGGCATCAATCCGCTGGACGTGAAAATCATTGCAGGCTACCTGCAACAGGTTTTCCCGGTCGATTTTCCCTACGTGCCCGGCACCGACTTCAGCGGCGTGGTCGAAGTCGTCGGCGCACAGGTTGCTCATCTGCAACCGGGCGACCGCGTATTCGGTCGCAGTGCGCCCAATTCCGGCGGTGCATTCGCGCAGCGCGTCGTAATCGCGGCAGCCGATCTGTGTGTCGTTCCGGCGGCCATGAGTTTCGAGCAGGCGGCCGCCCTGCCGACCGCGTTCGGCACGGCCCGTCAGTCACTCTTCGATATCGGCCGTTTGCAGCGTGGACAGCGCGTGCTGATCCATGCCGCAGCGGGCGGTGTGGGCAGCATGGCAGTTCAGCAGGCACATCTGGCCGGCGCATACGTGATCGGCACGGCATCGGGTGCAAATGCCGATCTCGTGAAAAGCCTGGGTGCGGACGAAGTGATCGACTACCGGACGCAAGACTTCTCATCATTGCGCGACATCGATCTGGTGCTCGACTCTTTGGGCGGCCAGACGCTGGATAAGTCATGGTCTGTGCTGCGTCCGGGTGGGCGTATCGCGAGCTTGGTTGCATTCGACATCCAGGGCAGAAGCGGGATGGTTGGCGAATCCGTGTTTTTCGTGAGCGCCACGCCCTGTCTTCCGGAGGCGGTCAAGCAGTTTCAGGCCGGGCAACTCCAGATCGTCACCGATTCGATCTTCCCGCTGGAAGAAGCCCGGGCTGCGCTGGAAAAAGTGGCCACAGGCCACGCGCACGGCAAAGTCGTGATCCGCACGGGCAGCTGAAGCGGGGGTCGCTCCATGACACACGAAACTTTTAACAAGTGGTGCCCGCGGTATTGGCAAGGACATTGCGCTGCGGCTCGCGGCCGCGAACATGTCTCCAATGGAATGTCTGAGCCAGCCGACGGGCATTGCAACGCGGTTTCCTTCCTGGTCGGGAAACACGGCGGATGGGTCAACTCACAGGTTGTCCGGGTGAATGGCGGCTTCGCCTGACTCTTGCAACCTTGCGCAAGGGCGACCAACGCATAACTCCCGGCTGGCGCGCGCCTGCAACTCGTCGAACACTTACTGGTGTGATCATGCGTCCTTTTTCGCAAGCGATTCGGTAAAGGCCAATACCACGTCCAGAAACTTCTGACGATCCGCCGTGGGTTGCAAATGGACGTAATGCGAGGCGCCAGCGATCTGGACGACTTCCACCGACGCGGCTTCGGTCAGGTGCGACTTCAGTGTCGCTACATCGGCCGGCCGCGACCAGAAGTCGCGCTCCGAACGCAGTATCAAGACGTGCGAGCGGATGAAGGACGCGTCGAAGAGTTGCCGCCCGTTCACAAGCTTGAGCGTATCAGCCGTAGGACCTGACGGGAACCGGAAGCTTGGCGGCTCGCGTGTATTGGCGGAGGCATCGCCTTCCATCGACAATTGTGCGTAGCGGGCCAGGAACGCCGTATTGATTCCCTCGCTGCGCCAGCGTCCTACCAGGCTCTCAGCCGTTGCGAAACGGTAGGCGCCATATCGCGAGCGATCCAAGTCCGTGGGCGACCGCGGGTCCCCGAACTCTTGTTGAAGCGGCCAGCCGCCGGCGGGGCCGCCATAGGCCGCGTTGTAGTAGATCAAGTGGGAGATGTCGTCCGGATACAGCGAGGCATAGTGGCCCAGCCACTGGGAACCTGTCGCCCAGCCTATGGCTGCCAGTCGATGATCGCCAGGGTGGCGGCGGCGGATTTCCCGCACCACCGCCGCGATATCGCGCACGGCTTCGTTCGATCTGACGGCGACCCGGCCGTTGCGCGCATCGGTCCTATCCTGCATCTCGGCGGGAAATTCCGAGCGTCCAAAACCTCGGACGTCCATCAGATATACCCGGTGCCCGGCCTTGGCTATCTCTTGTGCTGTCGACGTGCCGGGAGCATCCACATCCCAGCTGGCGAGCACACCCGAGCGGCCGCCGTTGACCATCAGCATGGGGCCGCGATCAGATGTTGCCGCGGTGTCCCGCAATTCGCGAACGAATATCCTCAGGCCATCCTCGGTGATGACGGTCCAGTCTTGGCGAAGGGTTTCCGCCATGCTGGGAAATGCCAGCAAAAGACCGATGCATGCCGCGCCTAGTACCTGTCTCATGTGCTGTCCTTTCAACATGAACAATGGGAGATTGAGCTTATGGCCGGATTGTGATGTCATCAATGTCATTGAAAGGCATCGATCGATTCATGAAGAGGCATTGATGGAGTTCAGTCAGCTGCACCATTTTCTGGCGGTCGCTCGGACACTGCACTTCGGCAAGGCGGCCGAAGAGTTGGGCATGACCCAGCCGTATCTCAGCCGGGCGATCGCACGGCTGGAAGCAGAACTGGGCACACCACTGTTTCTTCGTACCAGCCGCAAGGTACAGCTCACCCCCGCAGGAGAAGTGTTTCGCCTCGAAGCGCTGGAGCTAGTGCAAGGAGAGCAGCGAGCCAAGCGGCTTGCTCATGCCGCGTCGGCTCAAGCTAAGCAAGTGTTGCGCATCGCGTTTGTGTCTGCCGCGCTGTATTACTTGCTGCCGGCCATGCTGCGCGAATTGCGCGCCAAGCATCCTGACGTGAACGTGGAGTTGAGAGAAGCATCGACGCAAGAGCAGCTGGTCCTGCTTTCTGCCGGCGATATTGACATCGGGTTGGGTCATCCGCCGGTCGACCGACCCGGCCGCATCGTCAATGAAGTCCTGTGCAATGACCACTTCGATGCGCTGTTGCCATCCGGTCACGCTCTGGCCCGCGAACCCTCGGTGTCCTTTTCCCAATTGGCCGCGCATCCCTTCGTGCTGTTTCCCGAAGAACAGGGGCCGGCGCTATACGCGGCCATCAGGGACCAATGCCGGTTGGCGGGGTACCCGCTGAACGTCAGCCAGACCGCAACACGACTGCACAGCCAGTGCTCGCTCGTCGCTGCCGGCCTGGGTGTAGGGCTCGCGCCCGTACAGTCGCGCAGCCTGCAGGTGGAAGGCACGATACGCGCGCCCATCAGGCCCTACCCGGCCGCTTTGAAGCTTTCCTTGGCCGTCTTTTGCGACGGGCGCAGACGTTCCATCCTTCATGAGGAATGTCTTGCCATACTGAGACGGCTGTCGCGCGGGCTTGCGAGTATTGGCGCCACGTGAGGGTGGCGCTTTCACTCGACCCCTTTCCCCGCCTTCGCCACCTCATGCCGAGGCTGGTCCCACCCCGATTCCGGAATCACCTGGCCCGCCGGATCGCGCACCTCCTCCATCCGCTTGCACAGCAAAGCGGCCGCATCCTCCACATCTCCAATATGAATGCCCCGCGTCATGGTGATATGCGCGCATTCGTAGCTGCCTCCTCCAGCCAGCAGGATCATGCGGGTGGGCGCATCCTCTCCCACCAGCGCGATCACCCCGGGGCTTACCCGCTCGGGGGTCAGCAGTTCGTTCGCATCGGCGGCCAGCAGCCCTTCGGTCATGTCGGTCAGGGCGCTGGGCGCCAGGCAATTGACGCGGACGTTGCGGCTGGCGCCTTCCATCGCCAGCGTCTGCATCAGCCCGACCAGTGCCATCTTGGCGGCGCTGTAGTTGGACTGTCCGAAGTTGCCGTACAGGCCGGACGACGACGTGGTCAGCACGATGCGGCCGTAATGCTGTTCGCGCATCCGCGACCAGACCGCGCGCGTCGCGTTCACGGCTCCCATCACGTGCACGTCCAGCACCCGCTGGAAGTCTTCCAGCGGCATCTTGGCAAAGCTGCGGTCGCGCAGGATGCCGGCGTTGTTCACCAGAATGTCGACGCGTCCGAACGCCGACACCGCCAGCTCGGCCAGTTCTTCCATGTCCGCGGCACGAGTCACGTCGCCGGCACGCGCGACGGCCTTGCCGCCCGCCTGCGTAATCTCGCGGGCAACCTGTTCGGCCTTGTCGTCCACGTCGTTGAGCACCACCCGCGCCCCATGGCGGGCCAGCGCCAGGGCATGGGCGCGGCCCAGGCCCTGGCCGGCGCCGGTCACGATGGCGGTTCGTTCGTGCAGCTGCAGTGTCATGTCCATGGTGGTCTCCGGCCTTCAGTCCAGCCGCTGTACTGCGGGGTACGGGAACGTGCCGGCAAGATGCGGCTGCCGCGGCTGGTAGAGCCGCAAGGTCAGGTAGAAGCCTGCGCCGGCCGGCGAGGGCAGCCAGTTCTTCCCCAGCCCAGGGTCCTCGGCCTGGATGGCGATGCTCAGGCCGCCATCGGCATCGCGGTGCAGACCCTGCGTCCTGTCACCGATGGAATGCCGGCCGATCGGGTTCGCGGCGAGCAGGCAGTCGCTGCGGCGGTAAAGCGTGATGGACCAGAATGCGTCCACTTGCGGCTGCGCGTCCGGAGCGAAGCGCAGCACATAACGGTTCGCGCCGGTGAGCGGCTCGCCTTGCGCGTCCACTTCGGCCATGACGTACATGGCTTCGTCGATACCGAGCGTGCCAATCCAGTTGCGCGCCACGCGGGCGCGGGTCGCGACGTCGTCACCGAAACTCGTGCGCACGGACAACGCGGTGGTCCACCCGCCGCCCAGCGCCGAAGGCTGGGCGACTTCGCGCAGTTCCGTGTAGACGTGTTCCAGCGCGCCTTGCAGCACCGCGGCCGACGGCGGCCAGCGCGGTACCGGCAGCGCCGGTGGATTGCCGGCCAGCATGGCCTGCACCACACGCAGGTACTCAGCGGCTTGCGGCACGCCGGCGCCGCGATCCTCGACCAGGGTGTCTATCCGCGAGAGCGCGGAAGAGCCGTCGGCGCGCCGGATCGAGAACTGGTCCTGCAGGGCATGCACCTGTGCGAGGTCGTGCGGATCCGGATCCACCAGGATGCGGCCGATCACCCATACGTCGTCGCCTGGCGCCTCGATGCGATGCATACCTGCGGGCACCGTGCCTCGCCAGCCGGGTCCGTGCACGAACAGTTGCTGCGCCTGGCCGCCCGTGGTGCGGCGGCCGGCATAGGCCCACGGATTGGTCCAGGCATCCAGGAACCCCAGTACCCAATAGCGCTGTCCCATCTCGGGCACGCTGATGATCAGCGGGCCCTGCGAAAGGTCGAGCCAGGCATTGGTGAACAGCGTGTCGTTGTTGGGCGTGACGACTTCCTTGTCCTCCGGCCCGCGCAGGCGACGGGTATGGGTGAACTGATTGACCCAGCGCAACCTCGACGTGGGACTGTCGCCGGCATAGCCTTCAGTGGGATGCTTGCGCGCCGTGTTCGCCGCCCGCATGCGCGCCATCTCGAACAAGGGCAAAGTGACGAGCACGGCGTCGCGTGCCGCCGCCGAGGTCGTAAGCAGTACCGCATCCAGCGCGCGCACGCCCTGTCCCTTGGGCAATACGGCCACCGGATTCAGCTCGACGGAGTCCAGTTCGTCGCCTGCGGCCAGCGCAAAGTCGGACAGCCGCACGATCGCGTCGGCCAGGGCCTGCACGTCGGCGACAGGCGCGCCGCGGTAGCCGTGCAATCGCGGGGCGGTCTTGAGTTCGTCGATCATGTCCAGCGCCTGTTGGCGGTCCACCGGCGCCAGGCGCAGGCTGACGTCGCCCAGCAGCTCGACGTTCACGCCGCCCGCGCCCAGCATCAGCACCACGCCCAGCGACGGATCGCGGCGCGCACCCAGAATGCATTCCACCGTGCCGCGCACCATGGGGGCGAGCAGCACGCCGTCGATGCGGGCGGTGGGGGCGGCCTTCGCGACCGACGCCATGATGCGGTCGTAGGCGTGGCCGGCGGCTTCGGCATCGTGAACATTCAGCATCACTCCGCCCACATCGCTTTTGTGTGTGATGTCGGCGCTCAGCACCTTCATCGCTACAGGAAAGCCCAGCGCCTGCGCGCCCGCGATGGCTTCCTCGCGGGACGGGGCGCGGCGCACGGAAACGGTCGGCAGCCCCGCGCGTTCCAGCCATTCCATGGCATCCGCCTCGTTGTAGCGGCCTGGGGCCAGTCGTTCGAGCTTCGCGTTAGGCACGGCAGGCGGTGCTGAACGGCCGGCCTGCTCCAGGAAGAAATGCGCGGCCGCCAGCACCCGCACGGCGCGGGCGGGGTCGGCAAAGCACAGGCAGCCCGCTGCCTCGATGGCCTGTTGCTGCGCAGGTTCGGCCAGCGTGCTGAATATCACCAGCCGATCAGGAAAGTCGCGTCGCAGGTCTTGGGCAAGCCGCTGCTGCAGCGCCTGCACGGCCGGCGTGGCGCCGAAGGCCGCCAGAAAGACCAGCAGGCAGCCATACCCGCCGTCTTCCAGCATGATGCGGGCAGCGGCTTCGATCAGCTCCGGCTCGGCGGTCACCTGGCCGGTGATGTCCACGGGATTGCGCGTGGCGGCCAAGGGCACGCGCGCACGGATGCGGGCTTGGGCGGCCTGCGGCAGTTCCGTCACGTCCAACCCTGCCTCGGCCGCGGCGTCGGCCATCATCACGCCCACGCCGCCAGATACGGTAAGCAGGCCCACCTGCGTGTTGCGCGGCAAGCCGCAAACCGCCAGGCCGTGGGCGATGTCGAAGAAGGCTTCTATGGTGTGCGCCCGATAGGCGCCATGCTGGCGCAATAGCGCGTCGAACGCCGCGTCGTCGCCGGCCAGTGCGGCGGTGTGCGAAGCCGCCGTCATGGCGCCCAGAGCAGTGCGTCCGACCTTCACCACGACCACCGGCTTGCCGTGCGCGCGTGCCAGTTCAAGCGCCTGCCGCAGCCGGGCGCCATCGTTGCAACCTTCCAGATACGTCATGATGACGCGAGTGGCCGGATCGCGGGCCATCCATCCGATGCAGTCGGCCACGCCGATGTCCGCTTCATTGCCGGTCGTCACCCAGCACGAGAGCCCGATGCCGCGGTCGCGCGCCATGGCGTAGGCATACGCGCCGAATGCGCCGCTCTGGCTGACGATGCCGATGTTGCCCGGCTTGGCCAGGCCCGTGGCGAGCACCGGGGAGAAGGTGGCGTAGACCGCGCGCGCCGCGTTCATGAATCCCAGGCAGTTCGGACCCAGGATCAGGATGCCGGCGTCTCGGGCGCGCTCGGCGAAGGCCTGCTGGGCCGTCGCTCCCTGGACGCCCGCTTCGGCGAAGCCGGCCGAGAACATGACGATGTTGCGCACCTTGGCGGCGATTGCATCTTCCAGCGCGGCGGCCGCCCCGGCGGCGGGAATGGCGAAGATCGCCAGGTCGATGGGTTGGCCGACGTCGCGCAGCGATGCGTAGGCCCGCCGACCCGCGATCTCTGCGGCGCCGGCGTTGATGGGATAGATCGGCCCGGCGTAGCCGTGCTCGATCAGATAGTGCACCGGCACGGCGCCGATCTTGCTGCGGTGGGATGAGGCGCCGACGACGGCGATGGAGCGGGGCGAGAGAAAGGCGTCGAGGTCTGGCAGGATCATGGGCGATGGCGGGTGGAGGTTCTGCTGTCTGCGGCGCCGCGAACCGCCGCAACGAGCGCGCCTCGCGAACCGCCCCGCCAAGATACTGTGCGCCTTTCTTATCGGACAAACTGAATTTTCTGAAGCTTCTATAAGAATCTATTATTAATTGGCCGAACGTCGACGCGCATGGCGGTTCGCTACAGGGCCGTCCAGAGGCTTGCCGGCACCCAGGCGCTGGCCTTCCTCCAGTACGAAGTCCAGAAAGCGCTCCACCGCCGGCGAAAGCAATGCGCGCGGCCGGGCGAACATCGCGATGCGCCAGGTCACCGTGGGCTGATGCAATTCGCGGAAGGCCAGTCCAAAGCCCTCGACCAGCGACCGGGCCATGGCCGGGCAGATCACATAGCCCGGCCTCACCCGCAGCAGAGAAAGGGCGGTGTTGACCCGGTGTACCGGCACGATCTCGATGGGGTGGCGATGCGGCGGCACATGAGCCAGTACGTTCAGCGCGAGATTCGGCATGTAGTTGATCAGCGGCCGATCGCGCAGCGCCTTCCAGCTCACCGTCTTGCCGTCGGCCAGCGGGTCGTCCGGGCGCAATGCCACCCATAACGGATCGGCGTGGACCGAGTGGGCTTGCAGCATGTCGTCGGGCGGCACCCCGGCGGGCCCGAAGCCGACATCCGCGCCGCCGCTGTGCAGGCTTGCCATCACCTGTTCGATCGGCACGTCCTCGAACCGCACGTCGATGCCGGGGTAGCGGGCCGCGTAGCCCGCAAGCAGCGCGGGCAACAGGGTGCATGACAAGGGTTCGGGCGCGGCCACGCGCAGCACGCCGCGCCGCAATTCCTTCAGGTTCGACACGCTCTGCAGCGCTTCGTCGAGATCGGCCAGGACCCGCCGCACCAGCGGCTCGAAGGCGCTGCCCACCACCGAGGCGCTGACGCTGCGCGTGTTGCGATCCAGCAGCCGCACGCCCAGCCGGTTCTCCAGTTCCTTGACCAGGCCGCTCAAGGCCGCCTGCGACAGGTGCATGGAGCTGGCAGCTTCCGAGAAACTGTTGCACTGCAGGACGGCCAGGAATGCGCGCAGCTGCCTGAGCGTGACTTCGATCGCCATGACGGATTCCTTCGGGTGGGAGGACGACGCGTCATTTATAGCCTGAGCTTGTAAGTTCTACAGAAAATGAAAATTGTCCTGATAGATGCGCGCCTCTATCATCGCTTCACGATCGCGCCCGTCCTTGCCGCAGTGGCAAGCGAATGTCCATACCTATTCCGACGATCGAGGAGACGATATGAAGATGACTCGACGCACGCTGCTCGGCGGGCTGGCCGCAGCCGCCTGCACCGGCGCGATCCCGCGCGCCTTCGCTCAAAGCGACTGGCCCTCGCGCCCGATCAGGATCATCTCGCCCTATGGCGTGGGTGGCCCCAACGACCTGTCGGCCAGGCTGTTCGCCGAATTCCTCGGGCAGCGCCTGGGCCAGACCCTGGTGGTGGAGAACAGGGCAGGGGCGGGCACGCGGTTGGCCAACGCCTACGTCGCCAAGGCGCCCGCCGACGGCTACACGCTGCTGTACGGGGCGGCTCCGTATGCCACGCTGGAGGCGCTCTACGGCGACCTGGGCTACGACCCCCGCAAGGACCTCCAGCCGGTTGCCATGGCCGCGACGGTGCCTCTGTTCCTGGTGGTCAACGCGCAGTCGCCGGCCACCACCGCGCAGGAACTTGTTGCCTATGGCAAGTCCCAGCGGGCCGGCCTTAGCTTCGGCACGCCGGGTACCGGTTCGCTGCCGCATCTGGCGGCCGAGCTGTGGCTGCGCGATACCGGGGTGAAAGGCCTGACGGTGCAGTACCGCGGCGATGTCATGGCCTATACCGACCTGCTGGCCGGCCGGCTCGACGCGACGCTGACGGCCATCACGGCCGCGCTGCCGCATGTGGAGAGCGGCAGGCTGCGGGTATTGGGCGTGGCCTCCAGCGCGCGCAGCGCGATCTACCCGCAGGCGCCCACCTTGGTCGAGCAGGGGCAGCCCAATGTGGTGGCCGCAGGCTGGTATGGTTTCATGGCGCCCTCGGCCGTGCCGCGGCCCATCATCGAGCGCCTGGATGCGGGGATCAACGTGGCGCTGCGGGATGCGTCGATGCGGGACAAGCTGCTGGCGCAGGGTATGGAGCCGCGGCCTGCCGGCGCCGCCGAGTTCGGCCGCTACATTGCCGCCGAAATGGACAAGTGGAGCGCGGTTATCCGCCAGGCCGGCATCAAGGGCGAGTCAGCGGGGTAGGCCGCGCCGCTGACCCGGTGGCGTGCCCCGTCCATGCGCAACCCGGCACGCGAGGCATGGGCATCGTCGTGCGGCATCTGGGCTTCCGACCTCGCGTTGGGGTACAACTTGGGACTTCAGCGATTCTCGCAGCGGCGGACTTTTCCACCAGGACGTTGACCATGACCACCACCCCCTCGTTGTCCATCGGCATGCTGCTGTTCCCGCAACTCACCCAGCTCGATCTCACGGGTCCGTATGAGGTCTTCGTGCGCGCTCCCGGCGCGCGCGTCCACCTGATCTGGAAGTCCCTGGATCCGGTGATGTCCGACCGCGGCCTGGGAATGTTGCCCACCACCACCTTCGCCGACTGCCCGGCCCTGGACCTGATCTGCGTGCCCGGCGGACCCGGCCAGGTGGCGTTGATGGAGGACGAGGAAACGCTGGCCTTCCTGCGCCGCGTCGCGGCCGAGGCCAAGCTGGTCACGTCGGTGTGCACGGGTTCGCTGGTGTTGGGCGCCGCGGGCCTGCTGCAGGGTTACCGCGCTACCTCGCACTGGTCCGCGTTGGATCAGCTGTCGCTGCTGGGCGCCACGCCGGTGGCCGAGCGCGTGGTGCGCGACCGCAATCGCATCACGGGGGCGGGCGTGACCTCGGGCATCGACTTCGCGCTGAACGTGGTGGCCGATTACTACGGCGCCGAGGTGGCGCAAGGCATCCAGTTCCAGATGGAATACGACCCCGAGCCGCCGTTCGCCACGGGTTCGCCGCGCAACGCGCCGCCGGAATTCGTCGAAGCCGCGCGCAAGCGGGTCGAGTCATTCACGCGCCAGCGGCGCGAGGTCACCGAGCGTGCCGCCGCGCGCCTGTCGAGCGCCGCGCAATGACCCAGAGATGACCGCCGCCGTCACCGCGCGGCGGTCTGTTTCAGCACCGCGGCCACGATGACCTCCGGCCGGTCTTCCTGCATCAGATGGCCCGCGCCCGGCACAAGCGTACAGGGACGATCCGAGATCAGCTGGGCCAGCGCCTCGCCCTGCTCGCAAGGTATCCACTGGTCCTGCTCACCCCACAGCACCGTCACGGGGCAGTCCATCTGGCGATACATGCGCTGGATCTCGTCGGTGTACTTCTGGTCCATCTGCGCGATCTGGCGATAGAAGGCGGGCTGGCCCACTGGACCCAGCCACGGTTCGCTGTAGACGTCCAGCGCCTCTACGGACAGCGGCTGATGCGCGGCCGTTTGCAGATAGGCCTTCAGCAGCGCCCGGTGCATGTAGTCGGGCATGCCCGAGAACGCTGCCTCGTGCTGCCGCACGTGCTGTACGAAGGGCGATCCCCACGGCGCCAGGGCGACGGCGTCGAAGATCGTCAGCGACGCGTACTTCAAGCCGTTCAGGTAATGGGCGCGCAGCGCCGTGGCGCCGCCGAAATCGTGGGCCAGCACATCGGGCCGATCCAGGCGCCACTCCTCGAACAGGTGCGCCAGCACGCGGTTCTGCACGCCGAGCGACACGTCCTGACCCTCGCGCATGTCGGATCGACCGTATCCCACCAGGTCGAAGAAGTACACCGTGCGCCGGTCGGCCAGCTGCGGCACGATGCGGCGCCATACCTGCGATGAGAACGGCGTGCCATGGATCGCCACCAGGGGCGGGCCGTCGCCCTGCCTGCCCCACCTGACGGCGTTGCCCTCGATCATCGATGTGTGCGGCAGGTCCAGCATGCAGGCTCCATTCGGTGCGATGGCCCTAGAAGGGCGGGCCCGGCCGCCGACGCGGCGGGGAAACAAAAGCGCCCAGGCGCTCAGCGCAACTGGCGGTACGCGCGCAGCCAGCCCAACCCTTCGGACGTGCCGGCGCGCGGCCGATACTCGCAGCCGATCCAGCCGTCGTACGCCAACGCTTCCAGTGTGCTGAACACGAAGGGATAGTTGAGTTCTTCACCATCCGGCTCGTTGCGTCCCGGCACGCTTGCGATCTGCACGTGGCCGATCTGGTCGCGCATGATGCGCAACTTGGTGGCGATGTCGCCTTCCATGATCTGGCAGTGGTAGCAATCGAACTGCACCGCCAGGTTGGGCGCGCCCACGGCCTGCAGCAGGGCCAGCGCCTGGTGCTGGTAGCTGAGGAAGTACCCCGGCATGTCGCGCTGGTTGATGGGCTCGAGCAGCAGGGTGACGTCTTGCGCGGCGGCCAGCGGTGCGGCCCACGCAAGGTTTTCCTGGAACACGTCGATGTATTCGGCGCGGTCTGCGCCAGCGGGCAGCACGCCGGCCATCACATGCAGGCGCCGGTTGCCCAGCACGCCCGCGTATTCCAGCGCGCGGGCAACGGCATCGCGAAAATCGGCCTGGCGGCCGGGCAGCGAGCCCAGCCCGCGTTCGCCAACTGCCCAATCGCCCAAGGCGGTATTGAACAGCACCTGCTCCACGCCGTGCTCGTCGAGGCGGCGGCGGATGTCGGCGGCAGGGAAGTCGAACGGCGACACGTACTCGACCCCCGTGAAACCATCGCGCGCGGCGGCGGCGATGCGGTCCAGGAAGGGCAGCTCTTGATACAGGAAGCTGAGGTTCGCGGCGAATCGCAAAGACATGAAGCTGCTCCGGGCCGTCCGCGGCCAAAGGTGCCATGAGGGTGTCGCCGAGTGTAGCCAAGCAGCTTTGAGGCGTCCACGCGGCCTTCTGCAGCTCGCCCCCAGGCGCGCGCTCGGCTTACGAAATGCGCGGATGCCGCGGACAGGGCAGAAATGCGCGTCAGGCACGCCGCATGCTGAGCCGGCCGCCTTCGTCGATTTGTTACGATAGAACTTCACAAGTTGTTCCGCGCGAGACGAACTTCCCAACTTTCCGATGGTCTGCCATTGGCATAGCCAAGGCGGTTGCGGCACGGCCGGTTGCGGCCCTGTTTCTATCCGCCCGGGCCACTCGGCGTCGCGCGGGACAGCCGATTTTCTGTGCGTGGCGCCAGGCGCCGCGCTTGTCTACCCAGTAATTCTCGCAGTCGAGGTAGCGACGGTGCATCAATGAAGACGTGGTTGAAACGCATCCTGATAGGTCTGGTCGTACTGATCGTCGTGGCGGTCGTGGGCCTGGCCATCTTCCTGCTGACGTTCGACCCGAACGCATACAAGTACAAGCTCGAAGAGCTGGTGCAAGAGCGCTATGACCGTACCCTGACCATCGATGGCGACATCGAGCTGTCGCTGTTCCCGCGTATCGGCCTGTACGTGCAGGGCGTTGCCCTGTCCGAGCCCAACAGCGCCGAGACCTTCGCGTCGATCGACAGCATGCGCCTGGCGGTGGCGGTGTGGCCGCTGCTGTCGAACAGCTTCGTGGTCGATCACGTCACCATCAACGGCTTCAAGGCTCGCGTGGTGCGCGACAAGGAAGGCCGCCTGAATTTCTCCGACCTGATGCGCGGCGACGCCGCGTCGGCAAGCAGCGCCGCCCAGCCGGCCAACGCCGGACAGGCGGCCGTCGGCGCCATCGGCGGCGCGGCGCAGGCCCTGGTCAACGGCACGCCCAACACGCCCACCAGTATGCAGATCGACATTGCGGGCCTGGACCTGCAATCGGGCGAGCTGCAGCTGCAGGATGCCATGACGGGCATGGCGGTGGCGGTCACGCAGCTCAATGCCACGACGGGGCGCATGACGTTCAACCAGGCTTTCGACGTGTCGATGTCGGCGCGTGTCGAGGGCGGTCATCCGCGTGTGGACGCGGGCTTGACGGGCCAGGCGCAGATCACGCTGGACCCGTCCTCCGGCCGTCTCAGCGCGCAGCGGCTGGACCTGCGCATGAACGGCATCGTGCCGGGCGCGCAGGCCAAGAGCCTGGCCCTGCGCGGCAACCTGGCCTTCAACCAGCGTACGTCGTCGCTGGACGTGTCGGCGCTCGAACTCAACTTCGCCGGCGACGTCACCGAACCTTCCATGGCCATGACCGGCGTGGAGGCGTCGGTGGCCGTGCCCAAGCTCGCCGTCGATCCGAACCAGAGCCAGCTGCTGCTGGAGAAGCTGGCCGTGCGCTTGAAAGGCACGCGCGACGGCGGGCCGCTCGAGTTCGCCGTGGACGCGCCCACGCTCAACGTCAAGCCCGATTCGGCCACCGGCCAAGGCCTGACCGGCCGCGTGCGCACCCCGACGCTGGACACCAGCTTCGGCCTGACCGGCATCAGCGGCAACGCCAGCGAACTTGACATCGACCAGGCCAAGGTGGACGGCACGCTGAAGCAGGGCGACCGCGTGGTGAAGGCGGCCTTCGTGTCGCCGGTCACGCTGAACCTGCTGCAGCGCTCGGGCGCGCTGTCCGCCGTGAAGGGCGACGTCGCCATCACCGACCCGCAGTTGCCCAAGGGCAGCCTGCAGATTCCCGTCATCGGCAGCATGTCGGCCGACCTGTCCAAGGACCAGGCGGGCGCGCGCATCAACGCCGTGCTGGAAGGCGGCAAGTTCGACCTGACTGCCGACGTCACGCAACTGACGCAGGCGCCCGACGTGAAGTTCGCGTTGGCGGTGGACACGCTGGACCTGGACAAGCTGATGCCCGCTGCCGTGGTGGCCAAGCCCGCGGCGCCTCCGTCGGGCGATGCCAAGCAGGACGGCTCCAAGCCGGCCGGCGCGCCGCCGGCCGCGGCGCCCGCCAGCGACGGCAGCGTCGACCTGTCTGCGCTGATCGGACCTTCGGCCACCGGCACGATCAAGATCGGGCAGCTCGTGGTGCGCAAGGTCAAGGCCTCGGACGTCTCCGTCGCCTTGACGCTGAACAAGGGCAAGCTGGACGTGACCTCGATGGTCGCGGCGCTGTACCAGGGCAAGCTGGGCGGCCTCATGTCGGTGGACGCGGCCAACGGCAACCAGATGGCGGGCAAGATCACGCTGGCCGGCATCGCGGTGCAGCCGCTGCTGGTGGATCTGGCCGGCAAGAACATACTTACCGGCACGGGTAGCGTGGCGCTGGACCTGAAGACGGCCGGCGCCAACACGTATGCCCTTGTCAACAACCTCGGCGGCACCGCGCAGCTGCGGCTGCGCGACGGCACCATCAAGGGCATCAACGTGGCGCAGATGCTGCGCGAAGCCCGCAAGCTGCTGGGCGGGCAGATACAGAATGCGCAGGCCGAGTCCGACCCGGCGCGCGAGACGGATTTCACGACGTTCGAGACCGATCTCGCGCTGACCAAAGGCGTGGCCAAGGCCACCCGCCTGGACGTGACGTCGCCCCTGCTGCGCATCACCCAGGGCGATCCCGCCAACATCGACTTCGCGCGCAGCACGCTGGACTTCGTCGCCCGCGCGCGCGTCAGCGGCACCGCCACGCCCGAAGGCAAGGAACTGGACTGGCTGCGCGGCGTGAATGTGCCGGTGCATGTCTCGGGCCCGTTCGAGAAGCCGGTGTACACCGTGCGTTGGCAGGACATCGCCGGCGACCTGCTGAAGCAGGGCGTGGCGCAGCGCCTGAAGGACGCGATAGGCGGCCAGAACGGCGGCAAGCCCGCCGAGGCCGTGGACAAAGCCCTGAAAGGACTGTTCGGCAAATGAGCGACAACGCATTCCAGCCCGTGGCCGAGTGCGGCCACACCACCCAGGGCGATGCCGCCGCTTATCACCGGCGCTGGCTGGTGGTGAACGACGCGGGCCAATGGATGACGCGCGCACTGTGCCCGCGCCTGGCCGATGTGTCGGTCGAACTGCGGCTGGGCTACCTGGTGCTGAAGGCGCCCGGCATGTTGCGCATGGACATTCCGCTGGACGTGATCGAGGATGACGACAGCGTGCGCTATCAGATCATGCTGGGCGGACAGGCGGTGGACGTGATCGACGAGGGCGAACTGGCGGCCGCGTGGATCTCCAACGTGACCGGCATTCCGTGCCGCGTGATGAAGGTGCACCCGGACGTGGTCGAGGTGCGCTGGGAGTGAATTGACTCCCGCGCAGGGGCCGCCTCAGCCCCGCGAACGCCGCACTTCCAGCACGGCGTGGGTAACCAGCCCCGCCGCCAATCCCCAGAACGCGGATCCTATGCCCCAGAAGCTGGCGCCCGATGCGGTGGCCAGCAGCGTAACCAGCGCGGCCTCGCGGCGCTGCGGATTCGCCATGGCCGATGCCATGCCGGCCATGATGGGGCCCAGCAGCGCCAGCCCGGCCAGGGCGGCGATCAGGGCCGCGGGCAGCGCCTGGAAGAATATCGCCACGGCGCCCGCCACCACGCTCAGCACCACATAGCCCAACCCGTAGGTGGCAGCGGCCACGTAACGCCTGGCGGGATCGGCATGCGCCTCCGGCCCCGCGCAGATGGCCGCGATGATGGCGCCCAGCGTGACGCCGTGCGCGCCGAATGGCGCGGCCAGCAGTCCCATCAGCCCGGTGGCCGCCACCAGCCGCGAAGCGGGCGGCTGATATCCGGCGGCCCGCAGGATGGCCAGGCCCGGCAGGTTCTGCGAAGCCATCGCCACCACGAACAGCGGGATGCCCAGGCTGACGGCTGCCTGCACGGTGAACACCGGCGAGGTCCAGACGAATTCGGTATAGCTCCAGTCCACGCCATCCAGGCTGACCAGCCCGGCCGCTGCCGCGCCGATCAGGCCCACGGCCAGCACCGCCAGCACGGCATAGCGCGGGACCCAGCGCTTGCCCAGCAGGTAGGCCGCGCACATGGCCAGCACCAGCGCTGGCTGCGCGCCGATGCTGCGAAAGATGCCCATGCCGAAATTCAACAGCACGCCGGCCAGCATGGCGCCCGCGATCTCGGTGGGAATGCGGCGTACGATGGGATCGATCCAGCCGAACACGCCGCACACCAGCGTGAGCGCGGACGCCACGATGAACGCGCCCACCGCCTGCTCGAAAGGCACGCCGACCAGGCCGGCGATGAGGAAAGCCGCGCCCGGCGTGGACCATGCCATCACTACCGGCATGCCGCTGCGCAGGCTGATGAAGGCCCCGCCCAGGCCCAGGGCCAGGCAGATGGAGCCGAGCCACGAACCGATCTGCGCGGCGTCCAGGCCGCCCGCATGGCCAGCCTGCACCATCAGCACCGCGGTGCCGCCGAAGCTGACGAGCACCGCCACCAGGCCCGCGGCCACGGCGGATACGGAGATGTCGGAGAGGCGGGGGCGGCCAGGGACGACGCGAGAGTCCGTGTCGGCGGCGGTTTCCGTCGGGCCCGGGATGCTGCTCATGCCTGGCCGGTGAGGCGGCGATACTTGGCCATCAAGCCTTCCTGGCCTTCGTGCCATTGGGGATGCAGCTCGATGCATTCCACCGGGCACACCACCTTGCACTGGGGCTCGTCATGGTGGCCCACGCATTCGGTGCAGCGGTCGGGGTCGATGACGTAGAACTCGTCACCCATGGAGATTGCATCGTTCGGGCACTGGGGCTCGCAAACGTCGCAATTGATGCACTCGTCGGTGATTCGAAGGGCCATGGGGGCACGGGGCAGGGGAATGCCCCCATTGTAGCGCCGCCCCCATGGCGGGCCGCGATCAGGTGCCGGGCCAGGTCTGCTCGCGGCGTTCGCGGGCTTTTTCCTGCAGCCAGCGCTCGACCGACGGGAACACGAACTTGCTGACGTCGCCGCCCAGTTGGGCGATCTCGCGCACGATGGTGCCCGAGATGAACTGGTACTGGTCGGACGGCGTCATGAACAGCGTCTCGACGTCGGGCAGCAGGTGGCGGTTCATGCCGGCCATCTGGAATTCGTACTCGAAATCGGAGACCGCGCGCAGGCCGCGCACGATGACGCCGCCGTTCTGCTCGCGCACGAAGTCCTTCAGCAGGCCGCCGAAGCTGAGCACTTCAACGTTGGGGTAGTGGCCCAGGACTTCGCGGGCAATCTCGACGCGCTCTTCGATGCTGAAAAACGGCTTCTTGTTTCGGCTATGCGCGATGCCCACCACCACTTTGTCGAAAAGCGAGGCTGCTCGGCGCACCAGGTCTTCGTGGCCCCGCGTCAGCGGGTCGAATGTGCCGGGGTAGACAGCTGTGATCATGGGGGCTCCGTGTGTTGTTAGTGGCTTGCACCATCCTCCGAATCCGGATTATTGACCGTTTTCCGCAATGCAGCAAACTGCAGCAGGCAGTAGTGCACAGCCCCGGCCTTGCCCTCGCGCAGCACGTCGAAGCCGTCCGGCGGCTGGCAGGCGGTTTCGGATTCGACGTAGACCAGCCCGTCCTCGGTCAACACAGCCGGCAGCAGCGGCCACAGGCGCGGCAGCCAGCCTTGGTTGAAGGGCGGATCGAGCAGGATCAGGTCATAGCGCGACGCGTCCATGCGTTGCAGCGCCTCCAGCGCGTCGCCCGAATGGATGCGCACGGCGTCGGCACGCAGCTTGTCGCGCAGCGTCCGTAGCGCGGACACGGCGGCGCGGTCGCGCTCCACCATCTGCACCTGCGCCACGCCGCGCGAGGCGGCCTCGAAGCCCAGCGCGCCGCTGCCCGCGAACAGGTCCAGGACGCGCTTGCCGTCGAAGTCGCCGGCCCACAGATGGGCCAGCCAGTTGAACAAGGTTTCGCGCACACGGTCGGGGGTGGGGCGCAGGCCCGGCACGTCTGGCACGGGAATGGGAGTGCGCCGGTACTGCCCGGCGACGATACGGATGGAAGTGGTGCCCATGGTTGGGAATATACTTCCGCCATGTTCAGCTTCTTCAAGAAAAAACCCACCCCGACCCCCGAGCCGCAGCGGCCGGACGAGTCGGAAGCGGCTCGCGACGGCGCGGCACAGCAGCCCACGCCCGTCGCCGAACCGGAGTTGCGCCCCGAGCCCGCCGCACCCAGCCTGACCACGCCCGCCGAGGCGGTAGAGGCCGCCGCCGCCCCCGAACCTGCGCCGACCTCCGACGCCGCGGCCGAATCCACTCTGGTTGTCGAGGCCGCCCCTGTGCCGGAGCCCGCTCCCGGGCCCGAACCCGTGCGCAAGGCGTCGTGGCTTAGCCGGCTGAAGCAGGGCCTGTCTCGCACGGGCCAGAGCCTGGGCGGCCTGTTCGTGGGCGTCAAGGTCGACGAGAACCTGTTCGACGAACTGGAGTCGGCCCTGATCATGGCCGACGCCGGCATCGAGGCCACCGAGAAGCTCATCACCGCGCTGCGCGCCCGCGTGAAGAAGGCCCGCATCGAAGACCCGGCGCAGGTGAAGACGGCCCTGCGCGAACTGCTGGCCGAGCATCTGCGTCCGCTGGAGCGCGGCTTCGAACTGAACAAGGCCCGTCCCCTGGTCGTGATGATCGCCGGCGTCAACGGCGCGGGCAAGACCACTTCCATCGGCAAGCTGGCCCACACCTTCCAGCGCCAGGGCGCCAGCGTGCTGCTGGCCGCCGGCGACACGTTCCGCGCCGCCGCGCGCGAGCAACTGGTCGAATGGGGCAGCCGCAACAACGTGTCCGTCATCGCGCAGGAGGGCGGCGACCCCGCCGCCGTGGCGTTCGACGCCGTCAACGCCGGCCGCGCGCGCAACATGGGCGTGGTCATGATCGATACCGCGGGCCGCCTGCCGACGCAGCTGCACCTGATGGAAGAACTCAAGAAGATCCGCCGGGTCATCGGCAAGGCCGATGCGGCCGCGCCGCACGAGGTGCTGCTGGTGGTCGACGGCAATACCGGCCAGAACGCGCTGGCGCAGATCCGCGCCTTCGACGCGGCCATCGGCCTGACGGGCCTGGTCGTCACCAAGCTGGACGGTACCGCCAAGGGCGGCACGCTGGCCGCGGTGGCCGCCGGCAGCCAGGGCGTGCGCCCGATTCCGGTGTACTGGATCGGCGTGGGCGAAGGCATGGAAGACCTGCAGCCCTTCGTGGCGGAAGAATTCGCGGGGGCGTTGCTGGCCGACTGAGGCCGCGCCGCCACGCGGCAAGCCGCCGCATAAAGCATCGGGGCGCTAAAGCATCGGGGCGCCGTCACCACGAAGTGACGGCGCCCCGTTTGCATTCGGCGGGCGTGCGCCCCCGGCTTATTTCCAGAATGCCTTGGCCTCGGCCAACTGGTCGAAGGCTTGCTGCGACTGCACGGCCAGCGCGTCCAGGCGCGCGCCGATCCAGCCCAGCGCGAACCAGGCCTGCGGGTAGTCGGTCTTGCAGGCTTCGTAGTGATCGCGCGCGACCGCCAGGTCGTTGAACTCGCCCAGCAGGTCCTGCACCTGCGACAGCAGCTTGCGATAGCTCTGCAGCTTGGCGGCAGGCAGCAGGGATTCGGCGAACGTCAGGCCATAGCGCAGGCGCTTGGCGCGCTTGCGCAGGTCGTGGCGCGCCTCGATCTCAAGATGGGTGAAGCGCTTGCCCTCGGACACGACCTTCTTGTGCCAGCGATGCAGGCGGTCGGACAGCAGCTTGCGCAGCGGCGGCGGCGCATCCGGCGGCTCGGGCTGGCGCAGCGGAATGATGGTGGGCACGATCGGGCCGGACAGTGCATCGGCCGGCTCGCCTTGGCCGCTGCCTTCGGACTGGTCCGCGCCGTTGGTCTGCGCGGGCGCATCGGTCGCGGCCGACGCCGCGGTGGAAGCGCCGTCGGCGGCGACCGCGCCGGTTGGCGAGGCCAGCGTCAACGGCGCACCGGCATCCGCTTGCGGCGCGGGCGGCACGTCGATGCTCCATTCCAGCATGCTAAGCAGCCAGCCCTGGAACGCGGCGCCGGATGCAATGGTGTACGAGTTCTGGTCGGGCGCGGCGGGCTTGTGCGGAATCACCGGCATGCCGGCGCGTTCCAGCATGGGCCCGACGGTCTCGTCCAGCACGTCCTGGTCGCGGTTGGCGCCGAACGCGGCGAAGTGCGTGCGGATGCCTTCGACCAGCTCGTCCGGCACGGGGCCTGTCCAGCCGTCGAACAGGCGCCAGGCCGAGCGCAGCCGGCGCATGCCCACGCGCAACTGGTGCACGTGCTCGGAGTGGCCCGCGGCGTAGATGCCCGCGGTGTCCACCTCGGCCAGCATGGCGGCGTTGTGGATGATCTGCTCGAGGCAGTCGGCCGACACGGCGCCCAGCGCCTGCGGGGCCGTCATGTCTTCGTTCAGGCGGATCGATCCCGCGCCGCGCGTGCCCCAGAACTCGGCCACCAGCTTGCGACGCGTCTTGGCGGCGGCCTCGGTGCCGTCGTCGGGCGTCTCGGCCAGGCGCTGCGCCAGCGTGGCCAGCGCATCGCCGCGCTGCGACTTGCTGCGCGTGTCCAGGATGAGGTTGTGCCGCTGCAGCCAGGTGCGCGCCACGGCGAAAATGGCCGAAGGACGGCCCGACATCAATTCGAACTCGACTTCGGAGATCGGCAGTTCCAGCTCGCCGGCGCGCAGCTTGCCGGTGTCGTACGCGACCTCGACCGTGCCGTAGCGGCTGCGCACCTTGCACAGCAGGCGCTGCACGTCGGTTTCATAGCGCAGTCCCAACTGCCCGCGCAGGCCGGCCAGCGCCGCTTCGACGGGCGTGCCCGCATACACCGACAGGTCGAGCACCGGGCCCGGACGCGGATGGTTCATTTCGACGCGGGTGATGACGTCGGCGCCAGGCATCTTCAATGTCTGTACCCATTCGCGACCCTCGCGGCGCAGCCGCAGCGCGATGCGCGCGCGCGCCAGTTCGCGATCCGGGGTGTCGAAATACAAAGCGTGCAGCGGCAGGCGTGTGGCGTGGCGCTTGTTGAGTTCGCGCTGTATGGAGGCGCCGGCTGCTGGCGGGACGTGCAACTTCAATTCTTGTTCTGACATGACCTGGGCAGCTGAGTCTTAAAGCAGGGCATGTTAGCCAAATTGACGACGGATTTTGATGACGCGTCATCGTCTCGTCACGTTTCCTCACTAGAAAACGTTTGCATTGTGCGGGCCTGTCGTCCGGGCGCAACGCAATTTGCGCGGATTCGAGCGAATGTCGCGAATTAGCGGGCGGATCGGCGAGGTTCAGCCTCTGTAGCCGAGTTTTCGGGAAATCTCTTGCGCGCAGGCCAGCAAGGGTTTGGCGATGGCGCCGTCCCAGGCCGCGTCGAAAAGCCCGGCCGGGCCCAATGCCGTCAATGCCAGGACGATGGCCCCGGTGTGGTCGAACACCGGCACCGACAATGCGTCCACACCCGGCAGCGGATTGCCCAGCGCGCGCGCCATGCCGTGCACCCGCACGTCCGCCAGCACGGTGTCCAGATGCGCGGGACTGCTCTTGCGCTGTACCGGCAGGGTGGCGATGACGGCGTTGTCGCCTTCCTCGCGCGCGATGTAGTGCTCGGCCACCTTGGGCGGCAGCCACGCGGCGAACACCAGGCCGGTGGCGGTGTGCAGCATGGACATCACCGTGCCCTTGCGCATGTTCACATGCACGGGATAGCTGGCCTCGGTGATGTGGATCATCGTGGGCCCGTGCGAGCCCAGCACGGCGACGCCGACCGTGTGGCCGATGTCGGCCTGCAACTGGGTCAGCTCCGGCAGCGCCACGCGCACGGGATCGAGCCGTTGCAGGCTGACCAGGCCCATCTGCAGGGCAAAGGGACCGAGTTCGTAATGGCCCGTGGCGGCGTCCTGCTGCACCACGCCCACGCGGATGAAGCTGACCAGGTAGGGGTGCGCCTTGGCCGAGGTCATGCCGGCGGCGGCGGAAAGATCGCGCAGCGTCAGGGGACGCGCGGCATCGACCAGTGCCTTCAGCAGCGGGAAGCCGACTTCGACCGACTGGATGCTGCGGCGGCCATCGTTGGAAGCATTGCTGGGGGTGGTGCTGGGGCCGGCCGTCTTGGTCGGGGGCATGGTGGCGGGTCGTCCTCTTGCTTGAAACATCCGGGGCGGGTCTCCACGGCGCAGTTTACGCCGGCACGGCGCCCAGGGCGGTAAAATCCAGACTTTCCCGCCCGCAGCCGCGGCTGCCTGTCCCATGTCCGCCCAGATATCCCCTGTCGCGTCGCCATCCGCGCCGGAAACCTTCGACATCGCCCCGGTCCCCGAGATCATCGCCGAGCTGCGCGCCGGCCGCATCGTCATCCTGGTCGACGAAGAAGACCGCGAGAACGAGGGCGACCTGGTCATGGCCGCCGAGTTCGTCACGCCCGAGGCCATCAACTTCATGGTCACGCACGGCCGCGGCCTGGTCTGCCTCACGCTCACCGAAGAGCGCTGCCGCCAGCTCGACCTGCCGCTGATGGCCAGCCGCAACGGCACGCGCTACGGCACCAACTTCACGCAGTCCATCGAAGCCGCCGAAGGCGTGGAAACCGGCATTTCCGCGGCCGACCGTGCGCGCACCATCCAGGTTGCCGTGGCGCGCGACGCCAAGCCTTCCGACCTGGTGCAGCCCGGCCACATCTTCCCGGTGCGCGCCGTCCCTGGGGGCGTGCTGGTGCGCGCGGGCCACACCGAGGCGGGCTGCGATCTCACCGCCATGGCCGGCCTGACGCCCGCCGCGGTCATCTGCGAGATCCTGAAGCCCGACGGCACCATGGCGCGCCTGCCCGACCTGGTGCAGTTCGCCCGCCAGCATGGCCTGAAGATCGGCACCATCGCCGACCTCATCCAATACCGCAGCGAGCACGAATCCATCATCCAGCGCGTCGGCGAACGCGCCATGCGCACGCCGTGGGGTGAATTCCGCTGCATCGCGTATCGCGACGACGCCACGGGCTCGCCGCACCTGGCGCTGGTGCACGGCGCCATCGACCCCGCCCGCGAAACGCTGGTGCGCGTGCACGAGCCCGCCTCGGTGCTCGACGTGCTCGACACCGGCACCTGCGCGCACAGCTGGTCCATCGGCCAGGCGCTGCAGGCCATCAAGGCCTCGTCCGCTGGCGTGCTGGTGCTGATGAATTGCCAGTCGTCCACCGACTACCTGTTCGGCCAGGTGGCCGGCTGGTCCGACGCGTCGGCGGCCGCCGCGCCGCAAAGCGCCGATCGCTTCGGCCTGCGTACCTACGGCATCGGCGCGCAGATCCTGCGCGACCTGCGCGTGGGCCAGATGCGGCTGCTGGCACGGCCGCGCAAGATGCCCAGCATGGCCGGCTTTGCGTTGACGATTACGGGTTACGATTGCGCTCCCCCAGATTCTCCCGCCACCCTCTCAAAGGCAGAACCATGAATCCCTACATTCTCACCCCCGACCTGAACGGCGAAGGGCTGCACATCGGCATCGTGCGCGCCCGTTTCAACGAAGAGATCGGCCAGGCCGAGTTGCAGGCCTGCCTCGAAGAGCTGGGCAATCTGGGCGTGGACGAGCGCGACGTCATGGTCGCCACCGTGCCCGGTGCTCTCGAACTCGGTGTGGCGCTGTCGCACATGGCCGAGAGTTTCGAATTCGACGCACTGATCGCGCTGGGCGCGGTCATCCGCGGCGAAACCTATCACTTCGAAGTGGTCAGCAATGAGATGGCCACCGCGATTTCCCGCATCTCCCTCGAGACCGGCATCCCGGTCGCCAACGGCGTGCTCACCGTCGACACCGACGAGCAGGCCCAGGCGCGCGCGGCAGGCAAGGGCCGCGACTGCGCGCAGGTGGCGGTCGAAATGGCCAACCTGGTGGCGGCGCTCGAACCCGAGGAAGATGACGACGAGGACGAAGATTTTGACGACGAAGAAGACGACGACGGCCGCTGATCAGGGCGCCGTCCAGGCCCGCGCCAACGCGCGCAGCGCGCGCCGCCGTGCGCGCGAGTTCGCGCTGCAGGGCGTCTATGCGTGGCTGCTGCGTGGCGGCGAGGGCACGCAGGACGCCGGCGAGATCGACGCGCACCTGCGCGATGCCGAGGATTTCTCCGAGGCCGACGCGCAGTGGTTCAAGACCTTGCTGCACGGCGTGCTGCGCGAGGCGCCCACGCTGCGCGAGCGTTTCGTGCCCTACGTCGACCGGCCGTTGGCCGAACTGTCGCCCGTCGAGCATGGCATCCTGCTGATCGGCAGCTACGAGCTGGTGCATCACGTCGAGGTGCCGTACAAGGTCGCCATCAACGAGGCGGTCGAGCTGGCCAAGTCGTTCGGCGGCACCGACGGCTTCAAGTTCGTCAACGGCGTGCTCGACAAGCTGGCTGCCGACGTGCGTTCGGCCGAAGTGCAGGCGGCGCAGCAGCGCCGTTCGTCCTAGTCGACCGGGCCCGCGCAACAGGCTGCCCGCGCCCAACCCTATGCCGTCCGAGTTCGAGCTCATCGCGCGCTACTTCAGCCGGCCGGCGGGTCCGGGGCAGCTGGGCGTGGGCGACGACTGCGCGCTGTTTCCCGTGCCGTCCGGCAGCCACGTGGCCACCAGCACCGACCTGCTGGTCGAAGGGCGGCATTTCTATCCCGACGTCGATCCCGCCGCGCTGGGTCACAAGTCGCTGGCCGTCAACCTTTCCGACCTGGCCGCCATGGGCGCGCGGCCGCTAGGCTGCGTGCTGGGCCTGGCGCTGCCGCGCGCCGACGATGCCTGGCTGGCGCCGTTCTCGCAGGGGTGGCATGCCTTGGCCGACACGTGGCAATGCCCGTTGATCGGCGGCGACACCACGGGCAGCGCGCTGGGTCTCACCATCAGCGTCACGGTGTTCGGCGCCGTCCAGGCCGGCCAGGCGCTGCGGCGCGATGCCGCAATGCCCGGCGACGACATCTGGGTCTCGGGCGAGCTGGGCGCGGCCGACGTCGCCTATCGTCTGCTCGATGGCCAGCTGGCCGCCGATCCGGTCCGCCTTGCAGCCACGCGCCGCGCGCTGGAATGGCCGCAGCCGCGCGTCGGACTGGGGCTTGCGCTGGCGGGCCTGGCGCACGCGGCCATCGACATTTCCGACGGACTGCTGCAAGACCTGGGCCACATCCTGGCCGCCAGCAAGGTGGGCGCACAGGTGCGCTATGCCGACCTTCCCGTGGCCGCCTCTCTGGAAGGGTTGGATGAAGGCGTGCGACGCCGCGCCGTGCTGGGCGGCGGCGATGTCTACGAACTGTGCTTTACCGCCGCGCCGTCAGACCGCGAGCGCGTGCAGCAGGCCGCCCACGGCGCCGGGGTGCGCGTCACGCGCGTCGGCAGCGTGCAGGCCGACTCGGGGCTGGCCGTGCTGGACGCCGCGGGCCGCCCCATGGCCGAGCTGCCGGCGGGCTTCGATCATTTCCCGGCGTCCGCGCGGCCATGACGCCCGCGGCGGCGGTTCTCACTCCACTCGTACCAGGGCGCCGCGCCTCATGACCCAGCCTTCCGCCGAATCCGACGACCGCAGCATGCGGGCCCGCGCTCGCGTCGCCTATCCCTCCTGGCGTTGGGTGCGCGCCGATCCCGGCCGGCTGCTGGTGTTCGGGTTCGGCAGCGGGCTGATCCGGCCGGGGTCGGGCACCTGGGGAACCTTGCTGGCGTGGGTGATGTGGGCAGTGGCCGCGCCGATGGCGCCCGACCTCGCGTTGGGGCTGTTCCTGCTGGCCGCCTTTGCCTATGGCTGCTGGGCATGCGGGCGCGTCGGCCGAGAAATGGGCGTCGATGACCACGTCGGCATGGTGTGGGACGAGATGGTGGCGTTCTGGCTGGTGCTGTGGCTGACGCCGCAGACGCTCGAGGCCCAGGCCACGGCCTTCGTGCTGTTCCGCTTCTTCGATACCGTCAAGCCGCCTCCCATCCGCTATTTCGACGCCCATCTCAAGGGCGGTTTCGGCGCAATGTGGGACGACTTGCTGGCCGCGGCATATTCCTTGCTGATCATGGCCGTCGTCGTACGTATAGGAGTCTTTGGATGAGCGCACAAGACATGGGCGCAGGTCTGGCCCCCGCATTGTTGACGGAGGCCACCATACGCGGCCTGGCCGAGATGGTAGGCGAAGCGCTGGTAGAGAAAGGCTGGATGGTGGGTACCGCGGAGTCCTGCACCGGCGGCCTGTTGGCCGGCGCCATCACCTCGGTGGCGGGTTCCAGCGAATGGTTCGAACGCGGCTATGTCACGTACTCGAATGCTGCCAAGGTCAGCGAGCTTGAAGTGTCCGAGGCCACGCTGGATCACTTCGGCGCGGTGAGCGAGCCGGTGGCGCAAGAGATGGCCAATGGCGTGCTGCTGGCGGTGGGGTCCGCGCACGTCGCGGTGTCTACCACGGGCATCGCCGGCCCTGGCGGCGCCACGCCGGGCAAACCGGTGGGCATGGTGTGCTTCGGCTTCGCCATCCGGGCGGGCGAAGGCATCGCCACCCGCGCCGCCACCCATGTCTTTCAAGGCGATCGCGCGCAGGTGCGCCAGGCCGCCGTCGAATTCGCGCTGCGCGGCCTGCTGGAGACCGTGGGCTCGCCCGTGAACCGGTCGTAGCCGCGAGCAGCGCGGAAGATCAGCGCACCGCGTTGATCTCGTCGCGCAGGCCGCGCGCAGCCTTGCCCGCGGCCTCGCGCCAATCGTCGCCGCCGCTGGCATACAGGATGGCGCGCGACGAGTTGATCATCATCCCCGTACCCGACTTGTTGGCGCCCGCCTGCACGGTGGCCGTGACGTCGCCGCCTTGCGCGCCGATGCCCGGCACCAGCAGCGGCACCGCATCGCCGATGCGCGCGCGCACCGCCGCCAATTCATTCGGGAAGGTGGCGCCCACCACCAGGCCGCACTGTCCGCCGGCGTTCCACTTGTCGGCCACCAGGCCGGCCACGTGCAGGTACAGCGGCTGGCCGTCGGCCATCTGCAGGAACTGCAGGTCGGAGCCGCCAGGGTTGGAGGTGCGGCACAGCACGATGACGCCGCGGTCGCTCCATGCCAGGTAGGGCTCGATGGAGTCCAGGCCCATGTATGGGCTGACCGTGAGCGCGTCGGCCTGATAGCGCTCGAAGGCTTCGCGCGCGTAGTTCTCGGCGGTGGAGCCAATGTCGCCGCGCTTGGCGTCCAGCACGATGGGGCGGTCGGGATGGTGCTCGCGGATATGGCGGCACAGGGCCTCGAGCTGGTCTTCGGCGCGATGCGCGGCGAAGTACGCGATCTGCGGCTTGAAGCTGCAGGCGTATTCGGCGGTGGCGTCGACGATGGCCCGGCAGAACTGGAAGATCGCATCGGGCTGGCCCTGCAGGTCGCGCGGGAAGCGCTGAGGGTCGGGGTCGAGGCCGACCTGCAGCAGCGAGCCGCTGGCGGTCCAGGCGTTTTCGAGTCGATTCAGGAAAGTCATGGAGGCAGTCAGTGCAGTTTCACCCGTGGGCGGGTGCGGCGCATCAGCAGGCGCGCCAGGGCCAGCGTGGCGGTGCGGGAGATGCCCAGCACCGCGCGGTGATGCATCAGGTGCAGACTCATGTACATCAGGCGCGCCAGTGTACCGCTTACGAAGAGGCCTCGTCCGGCCAGCTTGCCCATCAGGCTGCCCACGCCGGCGTCCTGCCCCAGCGACACCAGCGAGCCGTGGTCTTGATAGCGGTAGGGCTCGGTGGGCTCCGGGTTGCCGCGCAATCTTGCGGTGATCTTGGCCGCCAGGTAGTCGGCCTGCTGGTGGGCGGCCTGCGCCCGGGCGGGCACGGTACGGCCATCGCCCCATGGAACCGCGCAGCAGTCGCCCAGCGCCAGAATGTTCGGATCGGGGCTTTCCAGGCGCTCGTTGAGCTGCAGCTGGCCGGTCCGGTTCAGCGGCAGGCCCAGCGATGCCAGCACCGCCGGCCCCTTGATGCCCGCGGCCCACATGCACAGGTTGGCGGGAAACTCGCGGCCGTCGTCGGTGCGCACCGCGTCGGCCAGAACCTCGGACACGCGGCAGCCGGTTTCCACGCGCACGCCCAGTTCGACCAGGCGCGCGTGCGCCGCGCGCGACAGCTTTTCGGGCAGCGCCGAGAGAATGCGCGGCGCGCCTTCGACCAGCGTGATGGCCAGGTCGCGTTCGGGACGGAAGTTGGGCAGGCCATAGGCGCTGACCACGTGGCCCGCCTCGATGAGTTCCACCGCGAGTTCGACGCCGGTGGCTCCGCCGCCCACGATGACCAGGTCCAGCCGCGCCGCGGGATTGCGCACCTTGGCCTGGTCGACCAGGGCCATCGCCTTCAGCATGGTGAGGCGGAAGCGCTCGGCGCCCTCGGTGGTGTCGAGCGTGACCGCGTGTTCGGCCGCGCCGGGCGTGCCGAAGAAATGCGAGATGCTGCCGATGGCCAGCACCAGCGTGCCGTAGGGCAGTTCGCGCTCGGGCAGCACCACCTGGCCGTCGGCGTCGGTGACCGCGCCGATGCGTATGCTGCGGCGTTCGCGGTCGACCTCGAGCAGTTCGCCCTGGGCGAAGGCAAAGCCGCGCAGGTGCGCCAGCATGAGGTAGGAAAGGCCTTCCTGGTGGATATCCAATGTGCCCGCCGCCGCCTCGTGCAGAGAGGGCTTCCAGATGTGGAAGGGGCGGCTGTCGACCAGCGTGATGCGGTCCCGGCCATGGATGCGGCCCAGTTGGGCTGCCAGTTCCAGGCCGCCCGCGCCGCCGCCGACGATGACCACCTGCCGGCTGGGTTCGGATGTGGGTGTGTGCGTCATGGCGTCCAGTATAGAGGGCGCCAGCTGTCATCAGGGCAGTGGCCGGCCGCTTGCGGCCAGCGTAGTTCTACGACTGGCGCTTCACATCAGAAAGCGGCTGACGGCCACGGCGACCCAGACGGCCACCGTGAAGAACAGCATCAGCATCACGGCCGCGCTGCCCAGGTCTTTGGCGCGACCCAGCAGCGGATGCGTCTCGACCGACAGCGCATCGGCCAGCGCCTCGACGGCCGAGTTCAGCAGCTCGACCACCAGCACCAGGATGACCGACGCGATAAGGAAGAACACTTCGTCGGTGGTGCGGCCCAGGAAGAACGCGGCCGGCACCAGCAGGATGGCCAGCGCGAGTTCCTGCCGGAACGCGGCCTCGTACTTGATCGCTGCCTTGAGTCCTTGCAGGGAATAGCGCAGCGCGTTGATGATGCGGCGCAGTCCGCCTGTGCTCTTGTAGGGCGAGTGGAGCGGGGGAGTGGGCGACATAAAGCTCGATGGAAGTCTGGCCGGGCTCCGATTTTTAACAGATATGTGTGCAACCATGGCGACAGCAGGGTTGCTTGCGGTCGTCGGGCGGCCGACTGTCGTGCCGGCCCCACGGCGGAGCGCCGTTTACAAACACGCGGGGCCATTCTAAGGTTTGACCATTTTGCTCCTGGTCCGCGTCAAGCATGCGGCCCGGAACCCGGCTGCGGGACGTCATGCCTCCTGCGATCCGTCACTGGAAGGAACCGCCATCATGAAATTGCTGCGCTACGGCGCCAAGGGCGCGGAAAAGCCCGCGCTGATCGACGAACAGGGCCGCGTGCGCGACCTGTCGTCCGTGCTGCCCGACATCACCGCCCAGACGCTCGAGCCGGACGCGCTGCAGCGCCTGCGCCAGCTGGACGCCTCCACGCTGCCGATGGTGCCGCAACCCGGTCGCATCGCTCCGCCCTGGACCGGCATGGGCAAGTTCGTGTGCATCGGCCTGAACTACGCCGACCACGCCGCCGAGGCCAACCTGCCCGTGCCGGCCGAACCGGTCATCTTCATGAAGCCGACCTCGTGCGTGGTGGGCTGCAACGACGCGGTGGTGCTGCCGCAGGACTCCGTCAAGACCGACTGGGAAGTCGAGCTGGGCGTGGTCATCGGCACGCGGGCCCGCTATGTGCCGGAGGCCGATGCGCTGCGGCATGTGGCCGGCTACTGCGTGGTCAACGACGTGTCCGAGCGCGAATACCAGATCGAGCGAGGCGGTACGTGGGACAAAGGCAAGGGCTGCGACACGTTCGGCCCCGTGGGGCCATGGCTGGTGACCGCCGACGAGGTGCCCGACCCGCAGTCGCTCGACCTTTGGCTGGACGTGAACGGCCATCGCGTGCAGAACGGCAACACGCGCACCATGGTGTTCGGCGTGGCGCAGCTGGTCAGCTACGTCAGCCGCTTCATGACGCTGTACCCGGGCGACCTGATCAGCACCGGCACGCCGCCTGGCGTGGGCATGGGACGCAAGCCCGCGCCGGTGTACCTGAAGCCGGGCGACGAAATGAAGCTGAGCGTGGCGGGCCTGGGCGAACAGCGCCAGCGCGTGTACGCGTGGGATCCCGAACTGATCGATCATTGAATCGAATGCCGCCGGGCGACGCGGCAGCGCTTACGCGCGGGGCGGCGTGCCCGTGGCGCTCGGCGCGTCGGGGCGCGGCCTTGCGGCGGCCGTATGCCGCAGGCTGCCGAAGCGCACCGCGAACTGCCGCGTGAACACCGCGCCGAAGAAGAAGATCTGCGCCGAGTAATAAATCCACAGCAGCAGCGCGATCAGCGATCCCGCCGCCCCATACGCCGATACGGCGGAGCCTTCGCTGAGATACAGGCCGATGGCCCATTTGCCCGCCAGGAACAGCGCCGCGGTGACGATGGCGCCCGGCACCACGTCCGGCCACGGAATATGCTGGCTGGGCAGCAGCTTGTACACCACGGCAAACAGCGCCGTCACCACGCAGAACGAAAAGATGGTGGCCAGCCAGTCGGCCAGCACGGCAAAGGTGGACGCGGCCCACAGGCCGCCGTAGTACGACTCGGCGGCCGCCAGCGCCGCGTTCACCACCAGCGACACCAGCAGGAATAGCGCCAGCACCAGCACCAGCCCGAACGACGCCAGGCGGGTCTTCACCATGGCCTGCAGTCCGCTCTTTTCCTCGACCTCCCACAGGTCGTCCAGGCTGGCCTTCAGTTCCGCGAAAGCCGTGGTGGCGCTGAACAGCAGCACGACGATGGAGATCAAGGCGGCGATCCAGCCGCTGCCGGATTCGTGCGCACTCGCCAGTACGGTCTGGATGACTTCGGCGCCGCGCTCGCCGATCAGGCCGCGCATCTGCGCCACCAGTTCCGAGCGCACGGCCTCTTCGCCGAAGAAGGCGCCGGCCACCGCGATCACCAGGATCAGCATGGGCGCCAGCGAGAACACCATGTACAAGGCAAGCGCCGCGCCCTTGCTGGACGCCCGGTGCCGGGACCATTCGCTGGCGCAGTCGGCCATCAGCTGGCCGATCTCGCGGAGGCGGGGAATGCGGAAACGCGACAGTAATTGCATGGGCGTCCTGATGCATGGATATCCCATGTCATTTTAGGAAGTCCGGTGCGCCAGCACTACGCAGATGCGGTACGCATGCGCGTCCAAATGTAAAGCGCGCAGGACCTTATCGCGCGGCAATGGACGTCAGATACTGTTCAGTCTCGGCAAGGCTCACGACGTCGCCATACTTTGTGTCGATATCGAACAGGCTCTGCTTGTGCGATGCGGCGGAACGATCCCCGACCCCCTCGGCCACGACCATGGGCCTGAACCCCAGCTGCACGGCATCGACTGCCGTCGCCCGCACGCAGCCGCTGGTCGACGTGCCCGTCATGATGAGGGTGTCGACGCCCAGATTGACCAGGCGCGACAGCAGGTCCGATCCGAAGAAGCAGGACGCATACTTCTTGTACAGCAGTACATCGTTGTCGGCGCGATCCAGCCGGCTGTCCAGCCTGTATCCCTCGCCGTCGATGCGCAACGTGGATTGGCCGCGCATCTTGCGATGCCACAGTCCCGCGTCGCCCATGTTCGCATCCTCGTAGCGCACCATGCTGTAGATCACCGGTACGCCTTTGGCGCGCGCGATCCGTGCCAGCCGGTTCGTGGCATCGATCTGCGGGCCCAGCTCCGAGCCCAGCGGCTGCGAGGGATCCGTGAAGCCATTGCTCAGGTCGATGGCGATCAGCGCGGGCCGGCCGCCGAATCCAAGGCGTCCGCCGAACCCCCGCTCGTTGAAGAAATTCGCATCGCCTGCATCCAGGCTGTCGGCCAAACCACTCATCAGGTCCCTCTCCTCGATTCAACAAATGCGGGTGCACGCGCTGCCCGCGCGACGATCATGGCAGGGTGCGCCCCGTGCCATGCACGTCGCGGGCAAGGTGCGGATCATTCCACGCGGATGTTCGCCTGCTCGATGACGGTCTTCCATTGTCTGGCGTCCTCATCGAAACGCTGCATCCACGCGTCATAGTCGATGACGTCCGGCTCGATGCCCTGCACGGCCAGCGCCTTGCGGACCTCTTCGCTGGTGGTGACCTTGCGGACCTGGTCGAACCATTTTTTACCGACCTCTTCCGGAATGCCGCGCGGCGCGAGCAGGCTCACCCGGAACGTCGTCTGGTAGTCGGCAACTCCCGATTCCCTGACAGTCGGCACGTCCTTCAAGGCCTGGGCGCGCGTCGTGCCCGCCACGGCCAGCGCCTTCAGCTTGCCGGCCTGGATGTGCGACAGCACGGCGCTGATCGGAGAAAACACCACGGATATCTGTCCGCCCAGCAGGTCGTTCACCGCGGGCGCCGTGCCCTGGTAGGGAACGTGCATGAGCTGCACGCCGGCCTTCGCGGCGAACAGTTCCGCGGCCAGATGATGGATGCTGCCGATGCCGGCCGAACCGAACGTGGCCTTGTCCGGATGCTTCTTCAGGTAGGCGATGAACTCGCGGATGTTGGAGACGGGCAGCGAAGGATGCACCGCGACCACGATCGGCACCTGGGCCACCGGCGCCACCGGCACCAGCTGCTTGTGCGTGTCGTACGGCAGGCGGCTGCCATACAGCACTGGCGCGACCGACCACAGTTCGTTGGGGATGACGAGCAGCGTGTAGCCGTCCGCCGGGGCGCGGGCCACGAGGGCCGTGCCGATCTGCCCCGCGGCGCCGCCGCGGTTTTCCACCACGATGGGCGTCTTCCATTCCTCTCCTGTCCGCGTCGCGATCTGCCGGGCGAGGTAGTCGGTGCTGCCTCCGGCCGGGAAGGCATCGATGATGCGGACGGGATGGTCGGGGTAGGAAGCCTGGGCCGCAGGGCTCGAAGCCGTCTGCGCATGCGCGACGTTCAACGTTCCCATGACTGATGCTGCTACGGCCCACCCCTTGATTGCGCGGATCCAGTGCATTGCACACTCCTGTCGATGTTTTCTATGGGCATCGGTATTTGAAACGCGCCGCCACGCGCCGTCCAAGACTGTTTTCATTTGGCAGCCATAGCAAGCCGGTCTGGCTCCATGGGCCCCGGTCGATGAGCCGGGCGTATCATGTCCAGCTTGCACCCGCGCGGCCTCGCGGTATCCAAGCCGTTTCCGCCTATGAACCTTCGACAACTCCGTTATTTCGCCGCCGCGGTAGAGCAGCGCAGCGTCACGCGCGCGGCCGAACATCTGCACGTCGCTCAACCGGCCTTGGGCCAGCACATACGGGCGCTGGAGGCCGAGTTGAACGTCGCCTTGCTCGAGCGCCACTCGCGCGGAGTCACCCCGACGGCCGCCGGCGAACGCCTGTATGCGCGCAGTTGCGAGATCTTCGAGCTGATCGCGCTGGCGGAACGCGAAGTCGCCGAGCATGGCAGGCATGCCGTGCAGACGATGACGATCGGGCTGACGCCCAGCCTCACGCTGCTGATCGGCACGGATCTGCAGTTGGCCTATGGCGAGCATGCGCCCGGCGCCCAGTTGCGTGTGTGGGAAGAGCCCAGTTTCAGGCTGGCCGCGGCCGTCGAGAACGGCGAGCTGGATGTGGCGCTGGCCTACGATATCGCCGCGCGACCGGGCCTGGTGCTGACGCCGGTCATGGAAGAGGAGATGCTGTTCGCATGCCGCCCGGACATCGCTCCCGACAGGTCCACGGTGGACCTGGAGTACGTTCTGTCGTGCAACCTGGCGTTGGGGTCCGCCCAGGATATCGGGCGCAGGGTGCTGGCGCGCGCGGTAGGAAAGACGCCGCAGGACCTGGCGGTGCGCTACGAACTGCAGTCAATCGCGGGCATCCGCGACCTGCTGCTGCGCGGCAACGCGGTCAGCGTGCTGCCTTATGGCAGCATCGCGCATGAGGTCCGGGCGGGCCGGCTGGCGGGCCTGCGCATCGACGGGGCGCCCTTGAAAAGCACGCTCTACGTCGTGACGCGCGCCGCGAAAGAGGGCCCCGCGCCATGGGCCGATCCGCTGTTCGCCTGGTTGACCGAGCAAGCCATCGCAATGGCCGCCGATCGGCAACCGGCGCTGGTTGCGAGACTGCCGTCTGCTTGAGCGGGCAGGGCGTGCTGTCGCATCGCCAAGTGCGCTCTCTGCTATCGGCAAAGGGGCCGTGTTTCAAACCTTGCGGGCGCCCCACGTGCCGCACGCCCAAATAACAAACCCCGAGGCGTGAACCTCGGGGTTTTTGTGTGGCACTGCACGCGCCGGCCAGGCCGGCGCGCCGGGGCAAGACTTCTTAGAAGTCCATGCCGCCCATGCCGCCCATGCCGCCGGGCATGGCCGGGGCAGCGGGCTTGTCTTCGGCCAGTTCGACCACGGCGGCTTCGGCGGTCAGCAGCAGGCTGGCGACGGAAGCGGCGTTCTGCAGGGCGGTGCGGGTCACCTTGGTGGGATCCAGCACGCCTTGTTCGACCAGGTCTTGGTACTCGCCGGTGGCGGCGTTGTAGCCGTAGTTGCCCTTGCCGCCCAGCACGTTGTTCACCACCACGCTGGCTTCTTCGCCGGCGTTGGTGACGATGGTGCGCAGGGGCTCTTCGACAGCGCGCAGGATCAGCTTGATGCCGGCGTTCTGGTCGGGGGTGTCACCCTTCAGTTCGGCGATGGCTTGTTTGGCGCGCAGCAGGGCCACGCCGCCACCAGCCACCACGCCTTCTTCCACCGCGGCACGCGTGGCGTGCAGGGCGTCTTCGACGCGGGCCTTCTTTTCCTTCATTTCGACTTCGGTGGCAGCACCGACGCGGATCACGGCAACACCGCCGGCCAGCTTGGCCACGCGCTCTTGCAGCTTTTCACGGTCGTAGTCCGAGGTCGCTTCTTCGATCTGGACGCGGATCTGCTTGACGCGCGCTTCGATCGACTTGCCGTCGCCGGCGCCGTCGATGATCGTGGTGTTTTCCTTGGCCACTTCGATGCGCTTGGCCTGGCCCAGCTCGGCCAGGGTCGCCTTCTCGAGCGACAGGCCGGTCTCTTCCGAGATGACGGTGCCGCCGGTCAGGATGGCGATGTCTTCCAGCATGGCCTTGCGGCGGTCGCCGAAGCCAGGCGCCTTGACGGCGGTGGTCTTCAGGATGCCACGGATGTTGTTCACGACCAGCGTGGCCAGGGCTTCGCCTTCGACGTCTTCAGCGATGATCAGCAGAGGACGGCTCGACTTGGCGACTTGTTCCAGCACGGGCAGCAGGTCGCGGATGTTGCTGATCTTCTTGTCGTAGATCAGGACGAACGGATCGTCCAGGGCAGCGACTTGCTTCTCGGGGTTGTTGATGAAGTAGGGCGACAGGTAGCCGCGGTCGAATTGCATGCCTTCGACGACGTCCAGCTCGTTGTCCAGCGACTTGCCGTCTTCGACGGTGATGACGCCTTCCTTGCCGACCTTGTCCATCGCGTCGGCGATGATCTTGCCGATCGATTCGTCGCTGTTGGCCGAGATGGAGCCGACCTGGGCGATTTCCTTGCTGGTCGTGACCGGCTTGGAGGCCTTTTGCAGTTCGGCGACGGCGGCGGCGACAGCCTTGTCGATGCCGCGCTTCAGGTCGATGGGGTTGAAGCCAGCGGCGACGTACTTCAGGCCTTCCTGAACGATGGCCTGGGCCAGCACGGTGGCGGTGGTGGTGCCGTCACCGGCGTTGTCGGAGGTCTTGGACGCGACGTCCTTGACCAGCTGGGCGCCGATGTTCTCGAACTTGTCCTTCAGTTCGATTTCCTTGGCGACGGAGACGCCGTCCTTGGTAACGGTGGGGGCGCCGAACGAGCGCTCCAGCACGACGTTACGGCCCTTGGGGCCCAGGGTGGTCTTGACGGCATTGGCGAGGACGTTCACGCCACGGACGATGCGCACGCGGGCGTCGTCGGCGAACAGGACTTGCTTGGCAGCCATTGTCAGCTTCCTTGTAGATTCGGGGTTAAGGCTATTACTGGATCACGGCGAGGATTTCGTCCTCGCGGATGACGAGCAGCTCTTCGCCGTCGACCTTCACGCTTTGGCCGGCATACTTGCCGAACAGCACCTTGTCGCCAGCCTTCAGGTCGACCGGCAGCACCTTGCCGTCTTCGGTCTTCTTGCCGGGGCCGACGGCCACGACTTCACCTTGATCGGGCTTCTCAGCCGCGCTGTCAGGGATAACGATGCCCGAGGCGGTCTTGCGCTCGTTGTCCAGGCGTTTGACGATCACGCGATCGTGCAGGGGACGCAGGGCCATGAGGAACTCCTGTTTGTAGAGAAAGGCCAGTTGGAATCTAGGGCGTGCAGGGGGCTGACGGGTCAGGGACTGTTAGCACTCGCCTGCGACGAGTGCTAATTATAGGGGTGGTTGCGCGGGGTTCAAGGGGGTTGTTACATTTTCCTGGGCGGGGCTTGGGCTGGACGGCGTTCATGAGCGAGCTGACCTCTGCGGCTCCCACACGCCTTCCTGAAGGTTGTCCGCCGACTGCACGACGGCACATTCACGGAACGGGCGCCCGTGCAATCGCCAGCCCGCATGTGCTTGGTTCGACAAGGGCAGAAGGCACAAAAGCCCGCAGCACGAGGTAGGCAAATCCACTTGGTTCTGTCGCGGTGTGGTGTGACCCCTGTTTTCCGTGCAGTCAAATTAAACCTGCGGCATCGTCTTGTCCTTGCAGTGTTTTAGCGGATGAGATGGCGGAACAGAACCAATAGAGCTCGATAATGGCAGTCGCGAAGCGACGCAATCCGTGCCAATTGACTGCCTTACAAACCTCGGGACGCTCATTTGATGGCTTGGACCCTTGCGTAAGCGTCGGGGACGCATGCAATCGTCTCGCGTCTCGTGCCAGCGTCGACCGTTGTTACATCATTCTTTTGGAGCTGGGAAAACGACTGGCTTGTCGAGATGTCGTTCTCAAACGGTACTGAGCATTCTGCGAATTCCATGCACTAGGAGATTTTGGTTGTCTCGTACTTGCGCTCGCAACGAGGCTACAACCCGCTGGGATCCAAAGAAAATCTTTTCCACGATCCCTCAAAAGCGAGAAAAGTCCCACTCAACTTCGGTGCAACATACCAAACTGCTGTTGCGTTATTAAGCGCGATAGTAGAACCTTTGGCATCGTTTTCTCGATTTCCGAGATGCATGGTCATGCCTGAAACAGATTCGGGTAAGTTAACCTCTGAAGGTCCGCTTTTGACAGAAAAGCATACCCATCTGTTGCTGTGAAGGCGATATGCAGCAATAATTCCTTCTGCCTTATTCACAAAGATTGGCTGATCAGAGATCAGGAAGTGCATATCCATAAGAATGCTTCCTGGTCCTTTCAGTTCATCATAGACGACCTTCACTTTATCACTGAATGGAAACGCTGCACCTTGTCGACCGATGTCGTAGATGACTCGCATCGCGTGCGTTGACACCGTCTCTGTGAGTTTCGGATAGCTCCAGCAGAAATTCTTTGTGCCAGATGCTCCCGATTCTTCTGGGTACGTCTTCAGATGGCAGGCCCCGGACTCGTGAAAGCTTACTTTTAACCAACCTTTGAACGAGGTGCGCGTTGCGTAGATGCAGGCCTCGCGTTTGCTACGAAAAAAAGACCAGATTTCTGAAAGGCGACGTTCAGGGGTCTGTAGGGCGAATCGAAAGATTGTGGTCATTTCCTACCGTATTTCAATAGTGGACTTATTATCTACGGCGGGAATGGGCCAGGTTTAAATTACTTATAAGAGGTACTGAACCTCGTGCCAACGCGGCGCAGTTGCGAGGTGAACACCAACCCTTATCGAATCGCAGCAGGAAGAGGCAGACACCGCGCCAAGCGCGCGAAGCGGGAGATCAGAGCGCGTTCTAGTGCCCTCGTAGCCACCCCTGTCAAGTAGACAACGGCCGATAGAGATTCGGAGCATTAGTAGCCGGGGCATGTACAATACCGGCGGGACGCCACCCAGCGCTTCATGGGGGCGGTATTCGTTGTAATCGACCAGCCATTGGTCGGTGATGGCCTGGACCTGCTCCAGGTTAGCGAACAGGTGTGCATCGAGCACTTCCGTGCGGTACGCTCGGTTGAAACGCTCGATAAAGGCGTTTTGATTGGGCTTGCCCGGCTGGATGTATCGAACCGCGATGCCTTTGGCTGCGGCCCATTCGGTGAATGCTTGAGAGACTAGCTTCGGCCCGTTGTCCAGCCGTATGGCATCCGGCGCGCCGTAGCAGTCGACCAGGCGACTCAAGACGCCCATGCCGGCTGACGATGGCATTGAGCGCTTCGATCACATCGGCATCTCGCTCAGATGCCGAGGCTGGCCGCTTGTAGTACGCCGCCCGCGACAGGCCTGCAATGCGACAGGCGCGCGTGATCGACAAGCGGGCTTGCACCAGCAACTCGACCACCTCGCGCCTGGCCGACGGCGTCAGGATTTTCGGTTCAGAACGTCCTTGATCGCCGAATTCTCCAGGGCGAGATCGGCGTACATGCGCTTGAGCTTGGCATTCTCCGCTTCCAGCTCACGCAGCCGTTGCAACTCGGACACCTGCACGCCCGAGTACTTGCTCTTCCACTGGTAATACGTGGCGTTGCTGATGCCGTGCTTGCGGCACAACTCGGCCACAGGAACTCCCGTCTCGCCTTCCTTCAACACCGCAACGATCTGGCTTTCTGTAAACCTGCTTTTCTTCAAGGGAGTCTCCGACTCTTGGAGGCTTCGAAATTCTACTGGCTGGTGTCTACGCAATGGGGTAGCTTACGCTTCAGCATGTAGAGATGAGCTTGACGGCACCCGACAACAGATGCCCCACCGCCCATGCTCTAGTCCATTTCCACGACTCGGCGCGGGAGGCGCATGTTCAAGCGCCGCTTTTTTCGAACGAAAGTGGTCTCGATAAGCCGCGCTCGTCGTCGCAGGATAACTAGGGTTATCCGGGATTCTTTATGCTTAAAATGTTGTGAAGAATGAGTGGCAAATGCAGGGCTGCCGCCGCGATGAGGCATCAAGGCGGTTCACCGGGGTGCGCACCTGACGCACCGTACGCAGGATCGCGCGGTGGCGCCCCACACGGAGAATCGCATGCTGCTGCGTGGACGTTGTCTGGCCATGGTGATGCTGACGCTGACTGGCTGGGCGACGGGCAGCCATGCGCAAACGCCGGCTCAGGCCTGGCCCGTCAAGCCTGTGCGCCTGGTCGTGGGGCTGGCTCCTGGCGGGCTGGTCGACGTGCTGGCGCGCACAGTGCAGCCGCATTTGGCCGAGGCCTTGAAGCAGACCGTTATCGTGGAGAATCGGGGTGGCGCGGGCGGCAACGTGGCGGGAGCCGAGGTCGTGCGCAACGGTGACGACAACCATACCTTCTTGTTCAATCCATCGACGACGGAATCGGTCAACCCGCTGATGTTCGCCAGCATGCCGTTCGATCCGCAGCGGGACCTGCGGCCAGTCGCCTTGTTGGCCAACAGCCAGTTGTTCCTGTTCGTCCGGTCCTCGCTTGGCGTCGATACGCTCGAAGCGTTCGTCGACTATGCGCGCAAGCGCCCCGATCCTCTCAACTATGGTTCGGCCGGCAACGGCACGACGCCGCATCTGGCTGGCGAATTGCTCAAGCAGGCGACCGGCATGCAGGCCACCCATGCGCCATATCGCGGCGTGGCGCCAGCGATTCAGGACCTGGCCGCGGGCCAGATCGACTTCGCGTTTGGACCGGCCACCGTCTTTCCCATGGTGCAAGCGGGCAAACTGAAAGTGCTGGCGGTGGCGAGCCGGCAACGGGCGGCCGTGGCGCCCGACATACGAACTTTTTCCGAGGCCGGCATCGACGGCGTTTTCGCGGACAGCCTGTTTGGCATGTATGCCGCCGCGGGCACCCGCGATAATGTGGTCGATCGCATGAACGCCGAAATCAACAAGGTACTCGCGCGGCCGGAGATCCAGGCGCGCTTTCTGGACGCCGGCGCCGAGGCGCTACCGCTGCGTCCGGCCGACTATGCCGCCCGCGTGCAGGACGAAAAGAAATTGTTCGCCCCGTTGATGAAGTCGTTGGGGCTGAAGGAACAGTAGATACAAAAACGATAAAACGCCCACCGGCCGAGAACACGCGGCTGCGCAAGTTGCTGCTCGAACGCTAGCCCGCAACCGCTGACGTCTGCTCGAGCCAACCAGGTGTGGATCAGTTCTCCTTCAGCCGCCAGCGATGCCACTGGCGGCCCATCGACGGAATATCGCTTCAGTAGTCCCAGATCACAGGCACCCAGCGGTACGCGTTGCCCTCGACGGCCACGCGGCCGACGGAGGGGAAGGGCAGGTGGGCGGCGACGAGCAGGCCGCGGTTCTGTACAAGCTCGTTGAACAGGTCGAACCGCACGCGGGCCGATTCTTCGGGGTCGTGCTCGAAGCCGTTGTGCCACTCGGGATGGTCGAAGGCGACCGGGAATACCGCATCGCCCGCAAAAGTCAGGCGCTCGCCGTTCGACACGACATCGACCACGGCGTGGCCGGGCGTATGGCCGCCCGTGAGGCGCACGGTTACGCCGGGCGCGACCTCGTGCCGGTCTTCGAATAGGCAGAGCCGCTCGCGATACTCGTTGTAGAAGCTCGTCGCGGTGGACCGAAGCACGGTGGGTACCGGCTTGGGCATGACGGTGTGGGTGAAGTCGGGCGAGGTCCAGAACGCGACTTCGGTGGCGCTCACGTGGATGCGCACATCGGGACGCAGGCCTTGCTTCACACCTTCGACCAGCAGACCGCCCACATGGTCCATGTGCATGTGCGTGATGATCACGTCGGTCACCGAGTCGAGCGCGATGCCGGCCGACTCGAGACGTTTCGGAAACTGCCCTGCGCGAGGGAATCCCGAGAACTGGCCGCCCAGGCCGGCGTCGATCAGGATCGTCTGGTCGCCGCTGCGAACGACCATGACGTTCAGCGGCCAGTCGAACGCATCCGGCGGCATGAACATATGGTCGAGCCATTGCGCCAGGTCCGCGGGCTCTGCGTTGGTTGCCATGGTCGAGGTCGGCAGGGGCAACACGCCGTCACTGACGACGATGGCCTCGATCTCGCCGACCATGAGCGCGTAGCGCGAAGGGACGAGGTCGTCCGAAGACAGGACGGGAGCAGGTTGGGCTTGGGTTGCGATAAGCATGATGATCTCTTCCAGAGGAATGAGGCGCGGCTGGCCTCAGGCCGAAGCGCGGATGAAGGCCAGCAGGTCGTTGTTGATGCGGTCCTGCAGGGTCGCCGTGAGACCGTGGGACGCGCCGGGGTAATAGATCTCGCGGGCGTTCTTCACGAGCCTCGCCGCCTTCCTGGCCGAGTCGTGCACGGGCACGATCTGGTCGTCTTCGCCATGCATGAATAGCGTGGGCACGGTGATCTTTTTCAGGTCTTCGGTGAAGTCCGTCTCGGAAAAGGCCTTGATGCATTCGTAGGCATTCTTCTGGCCGCTCTGCATGCTCCACAGCCAGAACTGATCCAGCAGGCCTTGCGACACCTTGGCGCCGGGGCGGTTCGCGCCATAGAACGGCACGGCCAGGTCTTTGTAGAACTGCGAGCGGTCACCGGCCACGCCGGCGCGGATGCCGTCGAACACTTCGATCGGCAGACCCTCGGGGTTGGCGGTCGACTTCAGCATGACGGGCGGCACGGCGCCGATGAGCACGGCGCGCGCGACGCGCGTATTGCCATGGCGGCCGATATAGCGCGCCACTTCGCCGCCGCCGGTGGAGTGACCCACCATCGTGATCTGCTTCAGGTCGAGGGCCTCGATCAGCTGCGCGAGGTCGTCGGCGTAGCCGTTCATGTCGTTGCCTGACGAGGGCTGCGACGAGCGGCCATGGCCACGGCGATCGTGGGCGATCACACGGAAGCCGTGGCTGGCTAGGAAATGCATCTGCCCGTCCCAGGCGTCCGCGTTCAGCGGCCAGCCGTGCGAGAACGTGACGACGGGGCCTTCACCCCAGTCCTTGAAGTAGATCTGCGTGCCGTCTTGCGTCGTGATGGTATTGCTCGTCATGGTGGAGCTCCGTTGCGTGGTGGGTTTGCGCTGCGGGGATGCGTGGGCGCAGCCGGCAAGGGCGCCGGCTGCGAGGACTGCACTACCGGCGAGAAGACTGCGCCGTGCGGAGTTGTGAGCGTCGCTCATGGGAATTCCTGTGTCGGAGGTGGGGTGACCGAATCGTAGGTAAGGGCAAGGGGAGGTGGTAGGCATGCAGCAGGAAGCACGCTGTTGTGCGGCGCGCACCAATGCTTTCTGCAGCGCTCCGCGCGCAGTGACAGGCGGTCCGGCCCAGCGGATTGTTGTCATGCGGGCAACACCATGCGTCCCAAGCTGCGCCTACCGTCTGGCATGACCGCTCTCTAGCATGGGTTCCAACGCCGCGTGACGGCGAAGGAGCGGTGTCATGCATATGGGAAAGTCTTATCGGCTGTGCGAGTTCGTCGTCTGGAGCCGCAGGAATATCTACGGCCTCTTGATCCTCGGCCTGCTGCCCGTGCTGCTCTACGAAGTGGCCGGCATCCGATGGCTGACCTTGCCGCTGTCGGTGGTTACGCTATTGGGCACTGCCACGACGTTCGTGGTCGGATTCAAGAATGCGCACACGTACGCGCGCACGCTCGAGGCCCAGAAGATCTGGATGAGCATCGTCGGCGTCAGCCGCTACTGGGGTGTGATCAGCCATGCCTATCTCGGTGATGTTGCGCAGACCGACGCGTTGATCAAGCGTCACCTGGCCTGGCTGACGGCGCTGCGCTACCAGCTGCGCGAACCGCGGCCCTGGGAGACCGTGAACAAGCGCGCCAATGCGGAGTATCGGCGGCGTTATGTGATTCCAGAGCAGTGCGAGCCGCTTGCAGTGGCGTTGCGCCGTTATCTGCCGTCACAGGCAGTGGATGCTCTGCTGCCCGCCGATGGCAAGGCTGCGCAACTGCTGGCGGCACAAGGTATTGCGGTCAGGCAACTGTTGGATGCGGGCCTGATCACGACGGCCGAGTACGCCGAGTTCAACAACCGGATTCGCGAGCTGCTCGATCTGCAGGCGCAGGCGGAACGCATCAAGAACTTTCCGTACCCGCGCCAGTACGCCATCATCAATACGCTGTTCGTGCGCTCGTTCTGTGTCGTGCTGCCCTTCGGCCTGGCCTCCCAATTCGACCTGATCAGCCAGCAATTCACAGGGTCCATGCACGGCCATATGGTCTGGCTGACGGTGCCCTTCAGCGTGATCATCTCGTGGATCTACACGTCGCTCGAGCAGGTCGGGGAGGGAACGGAAAACCCGTTCGAAGGTAGCGCCAACGATGTTCCCATCAGCCGGCTGAGTACGCTGATCGAGCGCGATCTCCGGCAGATGCAGGGACACGCGGACCTGCCGGCGCTATCCTCTGGCGCCATCGTGCTGTAGTCCCCTTGCTTAGGGGATTGCGGCTTGTTGTCCCCCGAGCGCTGCGGCAAAATAGCTGGCCCTTCGCCTCCTCCCTCCGACAGGTGCTGGCCCGTCCCCCATGGAAGACTCCGTCCATCTCTTCGACTGTCACCGTCCTCGCCTTTACGGCATCGCGTATCGCATGCTGGGCGCGGTGGCCGAGGCCGAAGACGTGGTGCAGGATGCATGGTTGCGCTGGCATGACGCCGACCGTGCGGCAGTGGACAACCCGGAAGCCTGGTTGGTGCGCGTGACTACCCGTCTGGCGATAGACCGGCTGCGCGCGGCCAAGGCCGAACGCGAGCGGTATGTGGGGGTATGGCTGCCCGAGCCCATGCTGATGGAAGCGCCTGCCACGCCAGAACAGATCCACGAGCAGGCCGACGACGTGTCGATAGCGTTCCTGTTCATGCTGGAGCGCCTGTCGCCCGAGGCCCGGGCGGCATTTCTGATGCGGGATGTATTCGACGCAGACTACGAAGACATCGCGCAGACGCTGGACAAGAGTGAGGCGGCCGTGCGGCAGCTGGTAAGCCGCGCCAGGCAGCAGTTGCGCCGCGGCGAGCCGCGCGAGGCCGTGCCCAGGGCGACGTTGCGGCGTCTGCTGCTGGCGTTTTCCGAGGCGATGCAGCGCAGCGACTTCCACGGATTGCATGCGCTGTTGAGCGACGACGCCGAGCTTATCGGCGACGGTGGGGGCAAGGTCAGCAGCTTTGCGAGCCTGGTGGGCGGCAAGCGCCTGGCGCAGCTGTTCTATGCGGGAAAGCGCCGTTTCCGCGAAGCGCTGCATACCGAAGTCGTACAGGTGAATGGCCAATGGACCTTGCTGCGCTTCGTCGATGGCGAGCTCGAGTCGGTGCAGTCGTATGACACCGACGGCGAGCGCCTGACGCGGGTGCTCGTGCAGCGCAATCCCGACAAGCTGGCCGGCATCGCGGCGGCGCTGGGACGGGGCTGAGCGCCGCGCCTGTCCGGTTTGTTGCGCGTCGGGCAACATGATGGTCCCTTGCGCGGATCTACCGCGGGGCGGGCGGCATTTCTACCATGGGCTTGTCATTCCACCACCAAGGACAGCTCATGTCGAAAGCCAGAAAGTACGGTCTGCCGTTTGTCGCGGCCGCGATGTTGCTCGGAACGAGTCTCGGCGCCCATGCCGCCTCGCCTCATCACGCCGCTTCGGTGGGCAAAGCGCCCGATCCCGTCGTTACCGCCCTGATGACGCAGGCGCTGGCCGACGTCCCCGGCAAGGAAGGGGAAATGATCGTCGTCGACTACCCGCCCGGCGGCGCGGATCCGGTCCACCGCCACGACGCCTCGGCTTTCGTGTATGTGCTGCAGGGAAGCATCGTCATGCAGGTCGAGGGCGGCAAGGAAGTCACGCTGACGCCGGGCCAGACCTTTTACGAGGGCCCGGATGACGTGCACCTTGTCGGGCGCAATGCCAGCCAGACCGAACCGGCCAGGTTCCTGGCCGTGCTGATCAAAAAGCAGGGCGCGCCCGCGCTGATTCCGATCAAATAGGGTCGGAATGCCGTGGCGGCTGGGCTTTTTTTCGCCCGCCGCCGCCAGTACGGCCCGCTCCATCTCCGGGGAAAGGGCATTTTTTTCGAGGCGGATGTCACAAAGTGGACCGCCGGCGCGTCTTAGCGGGTAGGATCAACCAACTCGCGGCGCCGCCACCATGACGACACCCTCTCCCGCCTCCCCGGCCACGTCCGCCTCTCAAGGGCCGGATTCTCTGGCCGACAGTTTCGCCACCAGCTACGCCGGTGTGATGGCGTTCATCGCCGTTGCAGCCGAAGGCAACTTTGCCAAGGCGGGCGATCGCCTGGGCATCGGCCGATCCGCAGTGAGCCGTAGTGTGCAGAAGCTCGAAGACCAACTAGGCACCCGGCTTTTCGTGCGCACCACGCGCAGCACGTCGCTGACGGCCGAAGGCAAACGGTTCTACGAGCAGTGCCATCCCGGCGTGGAGCGCATCGTGCAGGCCCTCGACAACATGCGAGACCTGCGCGAAGGGCCGCCTGCCGGCCAATTGCGGGTGTGTTCGACCGTGGGTTTCGGACGCAAGGTCGTGGCGCCGTTATTGCGGGGCTTCCGCGAGGCGCATCCCAATGTTGCGGTCGATCTTCTGCTGGACGATGGGCCCACCGATTTCACCACCGACCGCGTCGATGTGTCGTTCCGCAATGGCCGCATGGAGGACAGCCAGGTGATCGCGAAGAAAGTGATTCCTATGCAGATGATGCTGTGCGCGTCCCCTGCCTACGCGGCCAGGCACGGTCTGCCGGCCACCGTGGACGAGCTGCCGGGCCATCATTGCGTGAACTTTCGCCTGGCGTCCGGCCGCATCTACGAGTGGGAGTTCAAGGTCGGCGGTCAATTGCGCAAGTTTGCGCCGCCGGCCATGCTGTCGTTCAACGACGCCGACCTGGTGCTGCAAGCCGTGCTCGACGGGCAGGGCATCGCGCAGATGGCCGGCTATCAAGTGTGCGAGCATCTGCGCGACGGCACCCTGCTTGCCTGCCTGCCTCAGCACGCGCCCGATGATCGCGGACACTATCTGTGCTTTTTGAGCCGCCAGCATCTGCCCGCGCGCATGCGCGTGTTCATCGACTACATGACGGAACACATCCGCGCCCTCGACCTGCAGAGTTTCGAGAGCGTGCTCGCCAAGAAGCGCGCTTGAAACCTATAGTGTCAATGACACGACGCTGTGGATGCCGCCTTGCGCCATCTTGGAGTACGGGCACAGGCGTTCGGTGTTGCGGACCAGTTCTTCGGCCAGGGCCTTGTCGACGCCCGGAAGGTGGATGTTGATCTCGGCCGTGAGCGCGAACAGGCCGTCGACCGGGTCTCGGCCGAACGAGACCGTCGCGGTCACCGCGGCATCGGTGGCCGCGACGCCGGCGCGCTCGGCCAGCAAGACCAGCGCCCCATGAAAGCAGGCCGCATAGCCTGCCGCAAAGAGCTGCTCGGGGTTGGTGCCGCCGCCCGAGCCACCCAGCTCAACGGGCAGACGCAGCGCGGCATGCAGCTCCCCGTCGTCCGACATGGCGATGCCTGAGGCGCGGCCATGCGCAGCCTCCCCGCCGCGCACCGTGACGCTGGTGGTGTAGAGCGGGTGGAAATCATCGCCCCGATACTTGTCGAGGATGGACTGGGGAGGCCGCTGCGGTTGGCTCATGGGGCACCTTGTTGCCGCTTTTAGTTTCGCGCACCTGCGCGGCTGAACCACGTTTCGAAGTCGATCGTGCCCAGGCGCGGAGTGGGTCCGGGCACCAGCGTGTCGTCCTGAAGCAGCGCGCCAAAATAGCGTGCGGCCGCGTCCGCACGGACGGTGCGTGCGTCGCCGATTTTACGCATGTAGCGCTCTACCAGCTCGGCCAGGCGAACACGCTCGGGTCCCGCGATTTCTATCGTGCCATTGACGGGCTTGCCGAGCGTCGCGTCGGCCATGGCCAATGCCACGTCATCGGAAGCGATAGGCTGCACATAGGCCGGCGAGAGGCGGATCTCGTCGCCCACCGTGCCCGACTGCACGATGCCGCCCAGGAACTCGAAGAACTGGGTGCTGTGCACGATGGTGTATGGAATGCCGCCCGCCTCGATCAGCGCCTCCTGCGCGATCTTGCCGCGGAAGTAGCCGCTTTCGGCCAGGCGGTGCGTACCCACGACCGACAGGGCGACATGATGGCGCACGCCTGCGCGCCTTTCGGCCGCGAGCAGGTTGCGGCCGGATGTCTGGAAGAACTCGAGGACCGCCTTGTCTTCGAAGGAGGGCGAGTTCGCCACGTCCACCACCGTGTCCACGCCCGCCAGGGCGGCGTCCAGCCCTTCGCCCGTGATCGTATTCACGCCGGTCGCCGGAGAGCCGGCGGCGGCGTCGTGGCCACGCTCGACGAGCAGTTTCACGAGTTTGGAGCCGATCAGCCCCGTGCCGCCGATAACGAGGATCTTCATGATCGTTCCTCAGTTGAACTTGGCCTTGTCCAGGCCGTATGCCTTGTCGGCCGACCCGGGCTCCGTCCGGAAGCCCACGTTGAGGCGGTTCCATGCGTTGATCGCCATCACGGCGAAGCTCAGATCCGAGATCTCCTTTTCCGAGAGCTGGGTGCGCACGCGCTCGTAGATCTCGTCGGACACGCCATGTGCGCCGAGCGTCGTCAGCGCTTCGGTCCAGGCCAGGCACGCGCGCTCGCGCGGCGAGAATTCGGCGGACTCGCGCCAGATGGCCAAGTGGTGAAGGCGCAACTCGCGTTCGCCGTGGATCTTGGCCTGCTTCACGTGCATATCGAGGCAGAAGCCGCAGCCGTTGATCTGGGAGGCGCGGATCTCGACCAGGTCCAGGATCGACTGTTCGATCGCGCTCGATTTCAGCAGCATGCTGAACTCGACGAATTTCTTGAAAAGCTCGGGCGATTGCCCGTAGGCGTTCAGACGTTGACTCATGGTGATTCCTTCGAAGGGGAGAGGTGTGTTCCCGCTGGTGTGACGCCAGGCATCACGCGGGGCCAGACAACGCCCAAATCGTAGGTCGGCGCGGGGGATCGCAGAAGGCATGAGAAGGGGATCACGGTGTTGCCTTGGGGGCAACAATGTTCCCCAGTTCGCCGTCGTGGCAGCCGCGCCGTGAGGCTACCGGGCCGTCACGGCGAAGCTGCCAGTATCTCCACGTGCTTGCGATACAGACGAGCACGAACTATCTTGCTCTTGACGCGGGCCCCCTCGTCGCCGGGATGAAGGTGCTCCGGGTCGATCCACAGAGAGGTGAGAAACATGGCTTCAACCAATGGAATGCTGGATGCCGACGATTCGGTGATCCTGCTTATCGACCACCAGAGCGGCCTCTTCAATACGGTACGGGACCTGCCGATTCCCGATCTTCGCAATTACGTCACAGCCATTGCCAAGACGGCCACGCTGTTGAACATCCCCGTCATCACTACCGCATCCGTGCCTGACGGGCCCAACGGCCCGTTGATTCCGGAAGTGCACCAGTACGCGCCGCACGCCGTGTACGTGCCCCGGACCGGACAAATCAATGCCTGGGACAATCCGCCATTCGTGGAAGCGATCGAGAAGACCGGGCGAAAGACACTCATCATCGCGGGTACGTTGACCAGCGTGTGCATGGCATTTCCGGCAGTCAGCGCAATCCAGGCAGGCTACAAGGTGTACTGCGTTGTGGATGCTTCCGGAAACTGGAGCAAGTTGGCCACTGACGCGACCATCGCGCGCGTCGCCCAGGCCGGCGCCATCCCGACTGATACGTTCGCGATCGTCGCGGAATTGATGCGCACGTGGAATCGTCCGGAAGGATCCCGCTTTGCCGAAATCCTCGCCGAGCACGTGTCTCCGGAGTACAAGTGCTTGATCGAGAGTTTCGGTAAGGCCCAGGCTGTGGTGAAAGACGGCCCCGAGACCAAGCTGGATAAGTACAAGTAGAAGTTCGGCGCCGATCCGCGTCCGGTGATGGCCTTCAGCCATGCGCCGGATGCCGACTGCATTGGGCCTGGCACATGGATGGTCAGGCCCGATCTTCAGCTTTGGAGGTGCCGGCTTGGACGCCTGGCTGGCGCAGTCGGGCGTTTACGTTCAGGGCCTGGGCGAAACACAAACGCCGCGCCGCCCACCTTCGGCGATGATGACGTGCCGAAGATCAGTCGACACTCTTTCTGGCGCGATGTGCGGCGGCTTTCATCCTGTTCCCGCAGGTGGCCATGCTGCACCAGCGGCGCCGGTGCGACTTGGTCTGGTCGTGGAAGAACAAGGTGCAATCATGGGCTTCGCACTCTCGCACCAGTTGCAGATCCACATCCGCCAGCAGGCTTGCAAGCGCGCGGGCAACCGGTTCGAGCAGGCTGGCGGCATCCGCGTCGCGTCTGTGCTCCACGACTCTGAACGTCTTCTGCGCCGGATCCCATACGAGTTCTTTTCTTGGGCGACCTGACTCCAACACGCGGTTGATCACCGCGGCATCCGCAGGGCTTCCCGTCTTTGCCGCCAACACGACGGCCCGGGCATTCTCACGAAGCTCTCGCGCCAACGCGGCCAGCCCGGCCGGCACTTCGGCGAAGTTCGCGGGCAGCACGCCGGCGAGTTTCAGCCATTCCGCCACGCTGCCGTCGCCTTCGAAGCAGTCGCAATGCCGATGGCCAACGCCATATTCGGTGTTGATGAAGTCGAGCGCGAGATTGTTCGCGACGAACAGGGGAGAACCGCCCGGACTGGAAGACATCTCAAAGTAACCGTTAATTGAATGTTGACAGGTTACTCTGATCAGGCGTAACCTGCAAATTCCATATTTAATGGTTATTAGGAACAAGGCCCATGACTTCCTCCAAATCGCTTGCCGCCGCCGGTGTCGCCGCGGCTTTGATGTCCGGCGCCGCACAGGCGGCCGATGCCTCCCAGTCCGCAAACCTGCAGGTCCATTACCGCTACGAGCAGGTCGGCAATGTGAAGGTCTTCTATCGCGAGGCGGGAAGCCCGTCGGCCCCGACGGTCCTGTTGCTGCACGGCTTCGCGGCGTCCTCGTACATGTGGCGCGATCTGATTCCGGCGCTTGCCGATCGCTATCACGTGGTCGCGCCCGACCTGCCGGCATTCGGATTCACCGAGTCGCCCGCGCGGGACCAATACGAATATTCCTTCGCCAACATCACGAAGACGATCGACCAGTTCACCAGGCAGCTCAAGCTCGACCGCTACGCGATCGCGGTGCACGACTACGGCGCTCCGGTGGGGTGGCGCCTGGCCTCGGCGGATCCTTCGCGCATCACGGCCATCATTTCGCAGAACGGCAATGCGTATGAAGAGGGCCTGGCCAAGGGCTGGGATCCCATCAGGAAGTACTGGCAGGACCCCAGCGAGGAGAATCGCAAGGCCTTGAGCGACTTTCCGACTCCGGAGTCGATCAAGTGGCAGTACTTCGAGGGAGTGAAGGACGCCACTGCCGTGGCGCCGGACGGGTACACGCTGGAGGGCATGCAGATCTCGCGGCCGGGCATGGCCGACATACAGCTCGACCTGCTGCTGAACTACGCGTCCAACGTCCAGAAGTATCCCGAGTTCCAGGCGTACTTCCGTGAGCATCGGCCGCCGCTGCTCGCGGTCTGGGGCAGGAACGACCCGTTCTTCCTGCCGGCCGGCGCCGAGGCATGGAAGCGGGACATCCCTCACGCCGATGTCCGCTTCTACGACACCGGGCATTTCGCCCTGGAAACGCACGGCAGGGAAATCGTGCCGGTGATCCGCGCGTTTCTGGACGAAAACCTGAAGTGACGTTGGGGCGGCGTGGAGGCCCTGGCGGCGTGCCGCAACGATTTCACTCTACCGGCACGCCCACGGGCTGCAAGTATGCTGGCGGTCAAGCGCGCTAGAGCAGTCTGGCCGCAGCCTTGATCCGGCGCTTCTGTTCACGCTTCAGCTCGGACAAGGCTGGCGTCGGATCCACGTTCTGCGGAAGCGCCTGGCGGTGCGTTGCCAGCAGATCGCGGCTTGCCACCACGTCGTTCAAAGCCCCGTAGCGCTTCTGCAGGCGCTTCAAGTCTTTGAGGCCTTTGCGCTGCTTCTTCTTCAGCAGCGGTTCGAAGAACTCGATGAGGTAGCGCAGCTTTTTCCCGGCTTTGCGCACATCGTGATAGGCGTCGTAGTCGGAGCGGCCGGCCTTCGAGGCGCGGCGCATGCGCTTGTGCAGCTGCTTCTGTGCTGCCTGTACGCGCCGTTGCGCGAATCTGCGCATCGGCGTCCGGGCAGGCGAGGCGCTCAACTGCTGGGCGGCTGCGTATACCGATTCGCGCAGCGCCTCGTCCAGATGCGACTCGCGCAGGGTGGCGGCGCTTTGCTCCGCCGTCTTGTCGCGATTGGCTTGCAACGCGTTCAGGAGGTCTCGGTCGCCTGTCGTTTCCAGCAGGCCGATCAGTATGTCCCAGGCGCGCGTGTCGCCGGCTGCAGAAGCGAGGGACTTGAGCAGCTGCCGCTGCTCGTCGTCGAATTGCTCGTCCAGTATCGGCCGATACGCCCATAGCAGGGTGCGCAGGCGGCGCAGCGCCACGCGCAGCTTATGGAGCTTCCCGGCATCCGCGTCATGCGCGAGCGCGGACGCCTGTTCGATGGCCTCATTGATGAGGGGATCGGCAAAGATCGCGAAGTTCGCCTCGGCGTATGCCTTGCGGTCGAGCCGGTCTGGCATACGGTTGGAATTGTCCATCGCTTCATTCCTCCAGTACGGGTGTCGCCGGCAGTGGCAGCACGGCCCGTACCCGACGACCCCGGACAGGCTTGCCGGGCCCGAAGCTTGCTACGTCTGACGCGTGCTTGCCGGCGTCCGCCAGCGGCTCATTCGCGGAGATGGTCATGGATGACAGAAAAACACGCCCTGCGGGGGGCGATGCGTCGACATTCTGGGTGCAATGGACCAGCCTGCGGCCTACGCAGGGCGCGATCGGCTACGTGCAGGTACAAGCCAAGACGGCAAAGTATCTCGCGTTGGCGCCGGATGAACGGCGCGCTTTCATCGAAGAGCAAGCCATCAAAGTCGTTCGAGGACCTTCGGCCGCGTTGCATGTGATCGACCACCATCATTGGGCGCGTACTTGGTTCGACCTGGGCATGCCCGAGGCGCCGGTGACCGTCGCCGAAGACTACAGCGGCCTGGACGAAACTCAATTCATGCAGAAAATGACCGAGCGCGGCTGGTTCCATCCGTTCGATCCGGACGGCCGCGAGTATCCGGTTTCCGAACTGCCTGGGTCGATCGAGGCGATGCCTGACGATGTCTACCAAAGCGTCGCGGCTTTCGTCCGGATGGCGGGGGTCTTCGAGAATCTGGGAGAGTTCAATGCGAAGTTCGCGTGGGCCGACTTTCTCAGGCAGCGGGTGCCCAGGCGGCCGCCGACCGTGGACGGGTTCGCTCTCATGCTGGCTGAAGCCTTCGCGGCGGCCCGGTCACCGGAGGCCAGGGACCTGCCGGGTTACAAGGAGGAGCCCGGCGCCGGGGCCTCATAGCGCCGGCGCGGCCCGGGAACGGATCTTGCTGTAGTGACGCCCGCGCCGCGTTTCGGCGTGTTCACTTCGGACTTCCATTCCCATGCCCAACCAGCCACGAATCACTGAAGGTTCGCCGTTTCCCCTGGGCGCGACCCTGACAGGAGACGGCGTAAATTTTGCATTGTTCTCCGCCAATGCCACCCGGGTCGACTTGTGCCTGTTCGATGAAGCGGGCGAGAAACAGATCCAGTGCATCACCTTGCCCGAGTTCACCGATGAGATCTGGCACGTTCACGTCGACGGCCTGAAGGCAGGCGCGGTGTATGGGTACCGGGTGTACGGTCCGTACGATCCCGAGAACGGGCATCGCTTCAATCCGAACAAACTGCTGCTCGACCCTTATGCCAAGTCGTACGTCGGGGAACTGAAGTGGGACCCCGCGGTGTTCGGTTATGTGATGGGCGACGAGCAGGGCGACCTCACGTTCGATGAGCGCGACAGCGCGCCCTTCATGCCGAAGTGCCGCGTGGTCGACCAGGAGTTCACCTGGACCCATGCCACCAAGGTGCGGGTGCCCTGGGAACGCACCATCTTCTACGAGACGCACGTGCGCGGGTACACGAAGCGGCATCCGGCCGTGCCGGAAGCGCTGCGCGGCAGCTTCGCCGGCCTGGCGCAGGACGCGGTGATCGACCATATCAAGAGCCTGGGCGTCACGTCCGTGGAGCTGCTGCCCATCCACGCGTTCGTGAACGACAGCCATCTGCTGGACCAGGGCCTGACCAATTACTGGGGCTACAACACTATCGGCTTCTTCGCGCCGGACCCGCGTTATTTTTCGCGGCAGCCCGGCGCCATCACCGAGTTGAAGCAGATGATCGATCGCTTCCACGAAGCCGATCTCGAGGTCATCCTGGACGTGGTCTACAACCATACGGCCGAGGGCAGCGAGCTCGGTCCCACGCTGTCGTTCCGCGGCATCGACAATGCCTCGTACTACCGGCTGCTGCCCGACCAGCGGCGCTACTACATCAACGACACGGGCACGGGCAACACGCTGAACCTGTCGCATCCGCGCGTGCTGCAGATGGTCACGGACAGCCTGCGCTACTGGGTGACCGAGATGAACGTCGACGGCTTCCGCTTCGACCTGGCCACGGTGCTGGCGCGCGAACCGGATGGCTTCGACTACAACAGCGGTTTTCTCAAGGCTTGCCAACAGGACCCCATCCTGTCGAGCGTCAAGCTCATTGCCGAGCCGTGGGACTGCGGGCCGGGCGGCTACCAGGTGGGCAATTTCCCGCCGGGCTGGGCCGAATGGAATGACAGATACCGGGACACCACGCGCAGCTTCTGGAAGGGCGACGACGGCAAGGCCGCGGCCCTGGCGGCTCGCATCACTGCCTCGGGCGAGGATTTCAACCACCGCGGCCGACGTCCCTGGGCCAGCGTCAACTTCCTGACCGCGCACGACGGTTTCACGCTGCACGACCTGGTGTCGTACAACGACAAGCACAACGAGGCCAACGGCGAGGGCAATCGCGATGGCCATTCGGATAACCAGTCGTGGAACTGCGGAGTCGAGGGGCCCACCGACGACGAAGGCGTGCGCGAGCTGCGCGAGCGCCAGAAACGGAACATGCTGGCCACGCTGCTGTTCTCGCAGGGCACGCCCATGATTGTCGCGGGCGACGAATTCGGGCGCACCCAGCAGGGCAACAACAATGCCTACTGCCAGGACAACGAAATCAGCTGGGTGGACTGGAACGTCGGAGAGGACGGGCAGGCCCTGACGGAGTTCGTGCGCAAACTCATCACGCTGCGCCAGACGCTGCCGGTACTGCGTCGCGGCCGTTTCCTGACCGGGGATTTCGACGAAAGCACCGGCGTGTCCGACGTCAGATGGCTGAGTCCGGCAGGCCAGGACCTGACGCCCGAACAATGGGCGGATACCGCCATGCGGTGCTTTGGACTGGTCATCGATGGACGCGCCCGCGTCAGCGGCATACGCCGTCCCGCCTCGGATGCGACGCTGCTGCTCGTCTTCAACGCGTATCACGATGCCATCGAGTTCACCTTGCCCGAGATCCCCGGGCCCGACCGCTGGACCTGCCTGATCGACACCAATGCGCCGATTCGAACGGAATTGCCCGAATTCGCATCCGGCGACGTGTATACGGTCACCGGGCGGTCGCTGCTGCTGTTCTCGCTGCAGGCCAAGGGCACGACACAGCGCGTGATCGACAAGCTGGCGGATGCCTTGACGGACGAGGAGGGCGAGACCGCGCGTACTTGACCGGTATACAGGACGGCTCGCCGGGTGGAGCAGGGCGGCGGCATCCCGCCCTCCTGCCCGCTCGGAACCTTCCCCGTCGGCGCGTTACTGATGCGATGGAAGCGAAGCGGAGAGCACCGGCCGCGACCGTCGCGGCCTACGACCGGGGAGCCTGGATGAACCAAGACTACCGCGCCCTGCTGAACGACTGGGTGCGCCAGCTGTCGGCGGGGCAGGACGGCCCCGGCCTGAACGAGTGGGGCATAGCCGCGCTGTGGTCTCCCAGTTTTCCCGATCCGTTCCATCTCGTCCATCTGCCCGGCGGCGGCGAGACCTTCGTGCTGGTGGCGCGAATCGACAGCCTGGGCGCCGAGGTCACGCGCGAGCTGTTGATAGGCGTGCTGGCGCTGAATGCCCGGCCCGCATTGGCAACGGGCGCCTTCGCGGTGAACCCGGACGACGGCACGCTGCTCTATCGGTACGTCGGCGAGCTGCCGGGCACGGACTTCGCTTATTTCCGGAACACGGTGGCCAATTTCGGCGGCCTGGCCGCGCAGGCGCGCGGCCACTATCGGCGCCTGCGCTTCGCCGACGGGGTGGGCTCGCGCGGCCCGGCGACCGGCAAAGGCTCGGCGCAATAGCCGGGCATGGTTCGGGTTCGGCGCGGGCGCCAGGGACGGCGTCCGCCCGGACCGGCTTGCCTGCGCGGCGCCGATCTAGTGATAATCGCGGGCACTCCGCGCGTCACACTGAATCGCTTCGATGAGCTCCCTCGACCCCCGGTCACCGGTACGGCAGCTGTCCACCAGCGATCTGCTCGGCTTCGGCGATCGTTTCGGCATCGACTACCACTTCCCTCAGCTGGGCTCGTCGTCCAGCCGCGCCGTGCTGCGCGGCACGGTGGACGAGCTGGTGCTGCCGTCCTCGCTGAACCTCACGCATTCGTGCCTGGAGGTGCTGCAGCCGTACGAGTCGCTGTCCACGCGCGACACGGCGCTGTTTCTGCTGGTGGTGCTGCAGGGCCAGCTGCGGCTGAATCTCGCGGGACGGGACTATGAGCTGCGCCCCGGCGTCGCGCTGACCGCCAGCCTGGGCGCACACAGCGTGCTGCACGCCATGCATCCACATCGACAGCAGCTGGAAACCGTGATCCTGGCGCTGGACACGCCGGCCGGCGCCGATCCCGACTCGCTGCCGGGGATGCTGGCGGACTGGCCCGGGCGCGAGGCCGGCCGGCCGCGCCTGTGGAACGTGCCGCCCGCCCTGTATCAATCGCTGCAGCAGGTCCGGCATCACGGATCCATGAGCCTGCTGCAGCGGCGCCTGCTGATGGAAGGGCTGGCCTTGCAGTTGCTGGCGCATGGCCTGGGCGAGGGCGCCGCGGCCAAGGCGCCGGCCCTGTCGCCGGGCGAGCGTGGCCGGCTCGAGATGGTGCGCCAGCAACTGGACCGCGCGCCCCACCTGAATTATTCGCTGGACCAGCTGGCCAGCCAGGCCGCCATGAGCACCAGCAGTTTCCGCAGCAAGTTCCGCCAGCTGGTGGGCGCGCCGGTCTTCGACTATCTGCGCGATCGCCGCCTTGCCCTGGCGCGGCAGTACCTGCTGCAGGGCCACTCGGTGCAACAGGCCGCGCATCTCAGCGGCTATCGCCACGCCACGAACTTCGCCACGGCATTTCGCAAGCGCTACGGGGAGGCGCCGCGCAGCGTGGCCTGAACATTTGTCAGCCCTCATACGGAACTTGTCAGGCAGAATATCTCTTTATAAAGTTAAATGAGAATAATTCTGGTTTTTAAGTTCAAAGGCCGCGACAATGTTCCGGAAGCATCCCACAGCCATGGCCGTCACGCTCGTGGCGGCGCATTTCGGCGCCCTGGCGCAGGCGCAGGCCCAGTCCGACGCCATGGACTCGGCCCAGACGCTGCAAGCCATTTCGGTCACCGCTCAACAGGGCGCGACCAAATCGCTGACCCCCATCGTCGAGACTCCGCAGTCGGTCACGGTGATCGGCCGCGAGCAGATGCAGGAACAGGGCGCGATGACCGTGCAGCAGGCCACGGGCTATACCGCCGGCGTGTTCAACAATCAGACCGGCGCTTCTAACCGCTTCGACTACCTGGTGCTGCGCGGCTTCTCCGACGGCAGCCTGGGCAATACCTATCTGAACGGCCTGCGGCTATTGGGCGACACTAACTCGCACAGTTCGCTGGTGGTGGACCCGTGGTTCCTGGATAACATCGAAGTGATCCGCGGCCCGGCGTCGGTGCTGTATGGGCAGTCGTCGCCGGGCGGCATCGTGGCTATGCAGACGCGCAAGGCCGGTTTCAGCGCCAGCCGCGAAGTGGAGGCGGGCTTCGGCAACAACGACCAGGCCTATGCGGCGTTCGACTTCAACCAGCCTGTCAGCGACAGCCTGGCCCTGCGCCTGAGCGGCAAGGTGCGCCGCGCCGACAGCCAGGTCGACCAGGTCGAGGAAGAGCGCTATGCGCTGATGCCTTCGCTGACATGGAAGATCGGTCCCAGCACCACGCTGGAGGCCATGGCCTACCTGCATCGCGACCCGGAAGGCGGTTATCACTCGGGCCTGCCGTACGAAGGCACCGTGGTGGACTACAACGGCCGCAAGCTGTCGCGCGGCTTCTTCAGCGGCGAGAAGGACTACGAAAAATACCGGCGCGACGAGGACATGGTGGGCTATGCGCTGAGCCACCATTTCAACGACACGGTCAGTTTCCGCCAGAACCTGCAGTACCTCGAATCGGACGTGAAGCTGGACCAGGTCTATGGCTTCGGCTGGGTGTCGCCCACCGAGCTGGTGCGCTACTACTCGGGCAGCGACGAGGACCTGTCGGCCTTCACCGTGGACAACCAGCTGGAGTTCCGCTTCGATACGGGCACGGTGGGGCACACGCTGCTGACCGGCGTGGACTACCAGTGGCGCGAGAACGACGTCAGCTGGCCGTCGGGCGCCTTCCCGAACATCGATGCCTTCGACCCGGTGTATGGCGCCGGGCCGACCGCCATGTACCCGCCCACGCGCGAGAATCACAAGCTGAAGCAGACGGGCGTCTACGTGCAGGACCTGATGGCCTGGAACCGCTGGCGGCTGTCGCTGGGCGGCCGCTACGACCGTATCGACATCCGCAGCGTCAACAAGGACAGCGGCATCGCCAGCGAGATCGACGATTCGCAGTTCAGCAGCCGCGCGGGCCTGCTCTATCTGTTCGACAGCGGCTTCGCGCCTTATGCAAGCTACTCGACGGCGTTCACGCCCACCAACTTCCTGGATGCCGATGGCAATCTGCTGCAGCCCATGGAGGGCGAACAGGTGGAGGCGGGGGTGAAGTACCAGCGGCCCGGCACCCGCAGCAGCTACTCGGCCGCGGTGTATCACATCACCCAAAAGAACGTGGCCACCAAGAACCAGCCCACCGATCCGTATCGCGCCGTGGGCGAGATCGAGTCCAAGGGGTTCGAGCTGGAGGCCCATGCGTGGCTGACGGATCGGCTGAGCCTGCTGGCGAGCTACAGCTACAACGACATCCGCTACAGCAGGAGCGACGACGGCAATCAGGGCAACCGTGCGGTGTACGCACCCAAGCACATGGCCAGCGCCTGGGTCAGCTATCGCCACATGGGCCGCCTGCGAGGCCTGACCACCGCGCTGGGCGTGCGCTATGCGGACGGCATTCAATCCGACCGCGCGAACACCCACACCTTGCCGTCGTACACCCTGGTGGATCTTGCGGTGGGCTACGACCTGGGAGAACTGGGCATCCCCGGCCTGAGCACGCGCCTGAACGTGCAGAACGTGATGGACAAGAAATACGTGGCCGCGTGCAACTCGCTGGAGTTCTGCTACTACGGCGCCGAGCGTAACGTCATGCTCAACGTCAACTATAAGTTCTAGTTCGTCGCCAGGCGCCGCATAACGAACTATCATCGAACGGGTATCGACGGAGGACGCTCGCATGGATACCCGCATAGTCGAAGTGATGGAGCTGTATCACGCACGCATGCGTGAAGAGCGCGATGCGCCCAAGGTGGAGCCGCCCGGAGGGCGCGACGGGGGGCACGACCAGCGCATGCGCGCCATCGGCCCCGAAACCGGCCAGCTGATGAACATCCTGGTCAAGAGCCTGCAGGCGCCCACCATCCTCGAGCTGGGCACGTCCTTCGGCTACTCGGGCATTTGGCTGGCCGAGGCGGCGCGCGCCAGCGGGGGCCGGCTCATCACCATGGAGATGCACGGCTACAAGTCGGCCCATGCGCAGCAGATGGCCGCCAAGGCCGGGCTGTCCGAGTTCATCGATTTCAAAGTCGGCGACGCGGTGCGGATGATAGGCGAGCTGCCGGGCAAGGTGGATTTCGTGTTCGTCGACCTGTGGAAGGACCTGTACGTGCCTTGCCTCGAGGTCTTCTATCCCAGGTTGAATCCGGGGGCCATCATCGTGGCCGACAACATGATCCGGCCCGAAAGCGAAGGCGTGCGCGCCTATGCCCGCGCGATCCGCGCCCTGCCGGGAATGACCAGTGTGCTGCTGCCCGTGGGCAGCGGCATCGAGATCAGCCGTTATGAACCGGGCTGAACTGCAGGGCCGTCAGCCTCGATGAGGCCCGGTCGATGTCGCGGGCTTCGCACCCGGCTGGCGCATCGGCGCCAGCGCACAACCGCCAGTGGAGGACCACATGGCTCGACTTACCGCGAAGGATTTTCACCCCGAGTTGCTGGAGTTGTACGACGGCTATGTGCATGGTCGACTGAGCCGTCGCGATTTCCTGGACCGCGCGGCGAAGTACGCCGTCGGCGGCCTGACGGCGTCGGCCATCCTCGCCTCGCTCAGTCCGGACTATGCGCTCGCGCAGCAGGTGGCGCCCACCGATACGGACATCGTGGCCGAGTACATCGTCTACCCCTCGCCCAACGGCCACGGCGAGGTGCGCGGGTACATGGCGCGCCCGGCCCAGGCGCAAGAGGCGGCGCCGGGCATCGTGGTGGTACACGAGAACCGGGGCCTGAATCCGTACATCGAGGATGTGGCGCGGCGCCTGGCCAAGGCCGGCTACGTCGCGCTGGCGCCCGACGGCCTCAGTTCGGTGGGCGGCTATCCCGGCGACGAGGACAAAGGCCGGGCGCTGCAGCAACAGGTCGATGCCGCCAAATTGATGAACGACTTCTTCGCCGCACTGGAGTACCTGAGCGCCAGCGAGCGGACCACCGACAAGGTCGGCATCGTCGGCTTCTGCTATGGCGGAGGCGTGGCCAACGCGGCGGCGGTGGCCTATCCCGAGCTGGCCGCGGCGGTGCCGTTCTATGGGCGCCAGCCCAAGCCGGAGGACGCGGCGCGCGTCCAGGCGCCGCTGCTGCTGCACTTCGCCGAGACCGATCCGAATGTGAATGCGACATGGCCGGCCTACGAGGCCGCGCTGAAGTCGGCCGGCAAGACCTACGAAGCGCATGTATATCCGGGCACGAACCACGGGTTCCACAACGACACGACGCCACGCTATGACGAGGCCGCGGCCAGGCTGGCCTGGGACCGGACGCTGGCCTGGTTCGAGCGTTTTCTCAGCTGACCGGCGCGTCGGTCGAACGGGTTACTTGCTCCCACTCATCCAGCCGCGTCTGCATGGCGGTGAGCTTGTCGCGTACCAGCTGCAGGGCATCGCTGCCCAATAGCAGGTGCGTGGGCGGCCGTTCGGCGGCGGTGGCAACGCGCAACATGACCTGGGCCGCCTTGGCCGGATCGCCCAGTTGCCTGCCGCTTACCGCTTGACGGCGCGCCCGCACCGGATCGAACACGGCATCGTAGTCGGCGATGCTGCGGGGCGTGCGCGCCATCGATCGTCCCGCCCAGTCGGTGCGGAACGAGCCGGGCGCCACGGCCGTCACGTCTATGCCCAACGCGGCCACCTCTTTGCCTAGGGCCTCCGAGATGCCTTCGAGCGCGAACTTGCTGCCGCAGTAGTACGCGATGCCGGGCATGGTGATGAAGCCGCCCATCGAGGTGATGTTGAAGATGCGTCCGCTGCGCCGGGCCCGCAGGTAGGGCAAGAAGGCCTTCATGACGGCCACCGCCCCGAATACGTTCACGTCGAACTGCCGGCGCAGCTCGTCCAGCGGGCTTTCCTCCAGGATGCCTTCGTGCCCGTAGCCGGCGTTGTTGACCACGACGTCGACCGGGCCGATTGCCTGTTCCACTTCGTCGGCCACGCGCTGCGCCGCGGCGTGGTCGGTCACGTCCAGCTGCCGCGCGAAGGAAAGCCCGGGGCGCAGCGCTTCGAAGGCGGCCGCCGCCTCGGCATTGCGCACCGTTCCGATGACGCGATGGCCGGCGCCCAGAGCGGCCTGCGCCAGGGCGCGGCCGAAGCCGCTGCTGACGCCGGTGATGAAGAAGGTCTTTGTTTCGTGCTGGTTCATGTGCATGGGCTCCTTGGTATGCATCAGGGACGATGCTACGTGGCGCCCACGTCCGCGGAAATGGCCTAAGCTACGGCAGCATTGCCTATTCCTACACCATGATGATCGCCAATCGCCAAGTCGAAATGGCCGCGCTGCTCTCGCGGCTGGCCCGTGATGAGGGCTATACGCTCAGTCCGTTGCCGGGGGTGCGCTGGCTGCGCAGCAACCGACCGCTGGGCGTCACGCCCGTGCTTTACGAACCCGGCATCGTCATCGTGTGCCAGGGCCGCAAACGCGGCTGGCTGGGCGAGCAGGAGTTCGTCTACGACGAACAGCAAGTGCTGGCGGTGGCCGTGCCCGTGCCTTTCACCATGCAGACCGAGGCCAGCGCCAAGCGTCCGCTGCTGGCCATCTACCTGAGGCTGGACATGCAGCTTGCCGCCGAAGTGGCCATGCTGATCGCCGCGCACAAGCCGCGGGTCGAATCGGCGCGGCCGGTGGGCCTGGTGTCCTCTCCGATGGACGACGGCCTTGCCGATGCCGTCTTGCGCTTGCTTCGCTCCATGGGTAATCCACTGGATGCCGAGGTGCTCGGTCCGGGCATCCTGCGCGAGATCTATTTCCGCGTGCTCAATGGCGTGCAGGGGGATACGCTGCGTGCCGCGCTGGCCGCGCATGGCCGCTTCGGCCAGATCGGGCGTGCGATCCAGCGCATCCATCGCGACCACCATCGCCCGCTGACGGTGGCAATGCTCGCGCGCGAGGCGGGGCTGGGCCACGCGGCGTTCCACAAGCACTTCCGGGACGTGACGCACGCCTCGCCCATGCAGTATCTGAAGTCCACCCGACTGCACCAGGGGCGATTGCTGATGCTGCGGCACGGCATGACAGCGGCGGCCGCGTCGGCGGCCGTGGGTTACGAGAGCCCATCGCAGTTCAGCCGCGAGTTCAAGCGCCTGTTCGGGCTGCCGCCGCAGGCGGAGGTGGAACGCATGAAGCGCAGCTTCGCGCTGCCGCCTCAGCCGGATGGGGACTATGTGTCTTCGCACTAATAGGCGCGCCGCGATATCGAAGCCGCATGGCGGCGCCTGCGCTGTTCCGTCGTTCACATACCATCTTCGGATGGAAGAAACGTGCAGGTAGGCACTTGGGCCAATAGAGCGCCTGGCGGGCTGGCGCTAGATTCATGCGCACAAGCTGCGGCGAACCAACGAGCACGTCGTAATCCGGGGGGGGGCTACCCGTACAGGGCCGCGCACCAAGGTCCTTACCGTGTCCCCGAACACTTTGCCCCGAGATGTGGCCGATGGCCGGCATGCGGGGCAACGCGCCGTTGCCTCTACTCCAAGGAGAAGTGCAATGAACGTACGGAACACGGAGAACCTCGGCAGCCTGTCGCCGTTCGAACTCAAGGACGAGCTGATCAAGCTGGCTGGCAGCGTCACCAACAGATTGATGCTTAACGCGGGGCGCGGCAACCCGAATTTTCTGGCCACGGTTCCTCGCCATGGTTTCTGGCAGCTCGGGCTGTTCGCGATGATCGAATCCGAGCGCTCGTTCTCCTATCTGGCCGAAGGGGTGGGCGGGTTCCCTCGCCGTGCCGGCATCGAAGAACGTTTCGATCTTTTCGCACGCGTGCACCGCGACGTGCCTGGCGTGAAGTTCCTTTCCAGCGCCGTGTCGTTCGTGCGGGACCAGCTTGGGCTGGATGCCGGCGATTTCATCTATGAGATGTGCCAGGGCATCCTCGCCTGCAGCTATCCCGTGCCGGACCGGATGCTGAAGCTGACCGAAGAGATCGTGAAGCAGTACGTCCGCAAGGAAATGATCGGCACCCATCCGTTCGTGGGCGACTTCGACCTGTACGCCGTGGAAGGCGGCACGGCGGCCATGACGTACCTGTTCAACTCGATGAAGATCAATCACTTGCTGAAGGCGGGCGATGCCATCGCGTTGGGCAAGCCGATCTTCACGCCCTATATCGAGATTCCGGAACTGGCCGAATACGGCCTGACCGAGGTGTCCATCAATGCGGACCCGGCGGCCGGCTGGCAGTACTCGACCCAGGAACTGGACAAGCTGCGCGATCCCAACGTGAAGGCGTTCTTCCTGGTGAACCCAAGCAATCCGCCGTCGGTGCGCGTCAGCGACAAGAGCCTCGAGTACCTGGCCGGCATCGTCAAGGATCGGCCCGACCTCATCATCCTGACCGACGACGTGTACGGCACATTCGCCGACAACTTCGTGTCGCTGTTCGCGATGTGCCCGCGCAATACGCTGCTGGTCTACTCCTATTCGAAGTACTTCGGCGCCACGGGATGGCGCCTGGGGGTGATCGCGGCCCACAAGTCGAACATCTTCGACGAAAAGATCGCGCAGCTTGCGGAGGAAGAAAGAGAGGGCCTGAACAAGCGCTATTCGTCGATCACCACCGAGCCGGAGAAATTGGCCTTCATCGACCGCATTGTCGCGGACAGCCGGACCGTGGCGCTCAATCACACCGCGGGACTGTCCACGCCGCAGCAGGTCCAGATGGCTCTGTTCTCGCTGTTCTCGCTGATGGACACGGCCGGCAGCTACAAGAGCGCCATGAAGCGGTTGATCCGCGGACGCAAGGCGGCGCTGTACCGCGGCATGGGCGCCGAGCCCGAGGCCGTGGACGACAACGTGGTCGACTACTACACGCTGCTCGACGTGGAGCAGATGAGCCGGGCGACGGGGCCCGAGTTCGTCCAATGGCTGCTGGGCGCGATAAAGCCGCACGAGCTGTTGTTCCGATTGGCGGAGGAGGCCGGCGTGGTGCTGCTGCCCGGCAAGGGTTTCGGCACGGTCCATCCTTCCGGCCGTGTGTCGCTGGCCAATCTGAACGAGCAGGACTACGTGAAGATCGGCCAATGCGTGCGCAAGCTGCGCGACGAGTATCTGGAGCGCTACCGGCAGATGGGGGACGACAAGGACGCCAAGAGCTAGAAGCGCCGTGAGTCCCTGACGGCATACCCCTCTGCGTGGTCAACGACAAGGAGATGACCATGAGCTGGTTCGTTTCTACGCTTCAGGCTTATCCCGAGATCGCCATCTTCCTGGCGCTGGGCATCGGCTACTGGATAGGCGGCAAGAGCTTCAAGGGGTTCAGTCTCGGGGCCGTGACCTCGACCCTGCTGGTGGCCATCGTCATCGGGATTCTGGGCGTGAAGATATCCGCGAACGTGAAGGCGGTCTTCTTCCTGATGTTCCTGTTCGCGGTGGGATACGGCGTCGGGCCGCAGTTCGTGCGCGGCATCGCCAAGGATGGCCTGCCGCAAGCCCTGTTCGCGGTGATCATGGCATTGCTGTCGCTGGGGGCGGCGATCCTTGCCGCGACGCTGGCGGGCTATGACCTGGGATCGGCCGCGGGGCTGTTCGCCGGTTCGCAGACCATATCGGCGTCCATGGGGCTGGCAACCGATGCCATCAACCGCCTGGGACGATCGCCCGAAGAGACCCAGGCGCTGCTGAACGGCATGCCCATCGCCTACGCCGTCACGTACATCTTCGGCACCGTGGGCTCGGCGATCATCCTCGCGCAGCTCGGTCCGAAGTTGCTGCGCATCGATCTGCCCGCGGCCTGCAAGGAATACGAGCAGATGCTGGGCGCGGGACGCATCACCGATGGCGCGCCCCAGTGGCACGACTTCGAATTGCGCGCGTACTCCGTGGCGCCGCAAAGCCCCTTCATCGGCAGGACGGTGGGGGAGATCGAGGCCGGCACGCGGGAAGGCGTGCGCGCCTTCGTCGAGCGCATCCGTCGCGACGGCAAGATCATCGACGCCGACCGCAATACTGTCATCGAGGCGGGCGACGCGGTGGCCATCGGCGGCAAGCGCGACCAGCTGATAGCCAGGCTGGGGCCGAGCGGGCGCGAGATCGAGGACGCCGAACTGCTGGATATCAAGACGGAAGGCGTCGACATCTACATTTCGAGCAAAACGGTGGACGGCAAGCGGCTCGAAGAGTTGGCACGCTGGCCGGGCGCGCGCGGCGTATTCCTGAAGGCGATACGGCGGGGCCCTACCGAGACCCCGATACCCGTGCTGCCGAAGACGCAGCTATATCGCGGCGACGTCATCACGGTGGTCGGGCGCACGCAGGACATCAACGCCGCCGCCAAGGAGCTGGGCTACGTGGACCGACCCACGAACGTCACCGACGTTGCATTCGTGGCGCTCGCCATCACGGTTGGCGCCATGATCGGGGCCATCGTGCTCGAGGTCGGCGGCATTCCCCTGACCGTTTCCACTGCGGGCGGCGCGCTCATCGCCGGCATCGTGTTCGGCTGGTTCCGTGCGGTCCATCCAACCTTCGGGAGAATACCGGAGCCCGCGCTGTGGTTCATGAATTCGGTGGGCCTGAATGTGTTCATTGCCGTGGTCGGCATATCCGCAGGGCCCGGCTTCGTGGCGGGGTTGCAGAAACTGGGCATCAGCCTGTTCCTGTGGGGGATATTCGCGACGGCCCTGCCGCTGATTCTCGGCATGTTCATCGCCAAGTACGTGTTCCGCTTCCACCCGGCATTGCTGTTGGGCATCTGCGCGGGATCGCGTACGACCACCGCGGCGTTGGGCATGGTGTGCGAGGCGGCAAAGAGCCAGGTTCCCGGACTTGGCTACACGGTGACGTACGCCGTGGGCAACACGCTGCTGACCATCTGGGGGATGTTCGTGATCATGATTCTCTCCTAGCCGACCTGTGCCTGCGGGCGCAGCAACTTGAATATCCCATATCGAGCACCGCAAGCAGGGGAATACCATGACGAGCGAATCGAATGGCAGTCAGCATCTGGATCACCTGTTCTCGAACTCCGCCGCGAGGCTGGACCGGTGGCGGGACATGAATGCCAAGGCGCAGGCGTGGGCGTCGGAGATGCGGACGGGCAAGGGCGGGTCGAGCGGCGCGGCGGTGCGCAAGGCCCTGGCCGACCTCCGTCCGATGGAAAGCTATTTCGCGTACCCCGGCGCTCAATTGCTGCGCGCCCTGGATGAGCGTCTGGCGGAAAGCGATGCGGCCGGCACTGCACGCCTGATTCTGCGCATGAGCAACGCATTGCTCTCCGGCAGCTACCGCTACGACAGCGGCGACTGGGAAGCTGCAGAAGAGGCTTCCTCGGACAGCCTGGACCGGCTGCCGCCAGGCCTGGGCGGCGACGCGACGCGGACGCCATACTTCGAGACGCTCTTCGTGACTCCGCTGTCGGCCGCACGCTCGGCCGCCGTATCCCGCGAGATCCGCCAGCTGCGCCGGCCGGACGACGGCCTGGTCTATGAACCGGTCATGGTGGGAAGCGTGGAGGACGCCCTGCTGGCGACGATATTCAACGGCAAGATCGAGGCCGTGGTCATTTACGACGGTATACCGGTGGCCTCGGTGCACGATGCTCCTTTGCTGCACGAGTTCCTGGCGGTCTACCAGGAACTGGGCGACGTCGTCGACGATACGCGGCAGGTGGGCGTGAAGCTGGCGCGTCTCATCGGGCACGTGCGCCCGGAACTGGACATCTATCTTCTGACGGACCGCAAGGTGGAGCAGCTTGCGGGGGACCCGACCGCCGCGACGATCCGCCGGGTGTTCTATGAGGCAGAGGAGCCCATGGAGGTGCACCTGAACATTCTGGAAGGGGTGCGCGACCGGCAGGCGACGCCCCATTTCGACAACCTCAAGCGATACGCGGCGCGACCCATCAGCACTTTCCACGCGCTGCCGATCGCGCGAGGCAAGTCCATCATCAAGTCGAACTGGATCCGCGACTTCGGCGAGTTCTATGGCCTGAACCTGTTTCTGGCGGAGACTTCGGCTACCACCGGCGGCCTGGACAGCATGCTGGAGCCCACGGGGAACATCAAGGTGGCGCAGGAGAAGTTCGCGCGGGCCGTGGGCGCCGATCACGTGTTCTTCGTGACCAATGGCACGTCGACATCCAACAAGATGGTCTATCAGGCCGTGACCAAGCCGGGCGACATCGTCATCGTGGATCGGAACTGCCACAAGTCGCATCACTACGGCATGGTGCTCTCGGGCGCCCAGCCGCTGTATGTCGAAGCCTTTCCCATGACCGAGTATTCGATGTATGGGGCCGTTCCGTTGCGCACCATCAAACAGGCGCTGCTGGACCTGAAGCAGGAGGGGCGGCTGGACAAGGTGTCCATGGTGACCCTGACCAACTGCACGTTCGACGGCCATATCTACAACACCCGCCGCGTCATGGCGGAATGCCTGGCCATCAAGCCGGATCTGATCTTCCTGTGGGACGAGGCGTGGTTCGGTTTCGCACGCTGGTCACCCTTCCTGCGCCCACGCACGGCGATGGGCGCGGCCGCCGCATTGGAAAGCTGGCGAGCGGATCCGGCGGCCATGGAGGCGTGGGAGGCCCAGGCCAATGAGTTGGGACAGGATCTGGATCCGCGGGATCCGCGGCTGCTGGAACGGGAGCTGGTGCCGAATCCGGAGAAAATGCGGATACGCGTCTACGAGACAGACTCGGTACACAAGTCGATGTCGAGCCTGCGCCAGGGGTCTCTGGTGGCCGTGCGCGACGAGGACTACGACCATCATCTCTCGGCTTTCCACGAGGCCGTGTTCATCCATGCGTCCACGTCGCCGAACGCGCAGATTATCGCGTCGCTGGATGTCGCCCGGCGGCAGATGGAGCTCGAAGGGTACGAACTCGTCATGCGCGCGATCGAGGTCGCGCTGGCGATCCGGCGCGAAGTGGCCTCGCATCCTCTCATCTCGAAGTACTTCAGCGTGCTGGGCGCCGACAAGATGGTGCCCCCGGAGTTTCGCACGTCCGGTTTCCTGGACTATCTGGCCGCGGGCGCGAACTGGCTGACCGCCGTGAAGGCATTGAAAGAGGACGAGTTCTGCCTGGATCCCACGCGGCTGACGCTGGTTTGCGGGACCGCGGGCTACGATGGAACCGCCTTCAAGAACCTGCTGGCATCCAAGTACAACATCCAGCTGAACAAGACCTCGCGCAACAGCGTGCTGCTCCAAAGCAATATCAACAACACCCGCAGCGACGTGGCCGCGCTGATCAAGGTGCTGCTGGAGATTTCGCAAGGAATCGAAGCCAGGCTGAAAGAGGAAGGCGAAACGGGGCAGGCGGCATTCGCGGCCAAGGTGAAGAGCCTGATGGAGGACGTTCCGAACCTGCCCAACTTCAGCCGCTTTCACGACGGGTACCGCCAGGACCCCGGCAGCAGTACGTCGGAAGGCGACATGCGTACCGCGTTCTTTGCGGCATACAACGAGGCGGACTGCGAGTATCTGCCGCTGGCGAGCCCCGCGCTGGACGATCGGCTGTCGAATGGTCCCGAACTGGTCTCCGCCAACTTCGTCATTCCCTATCCGCCCGGATTTCCCATCATGGTCCCGGGGCAGGTCATCGACGCCGACACGATCCAGTTCATGCGCAAGCTCGACGTCAAGGAGATCCACGGGTACAACGCCGCGCGCGGCATCAAACTGATCAAGCCGGCGGCCATCGGACGCCAGCCCGGTGCGCCGGAGTGAAGCGAGCCTGCGCCGCCGCGCGGTCAGGTCGTGAGAGCCTGCAGGAACGCCAGCAGCCGCCTTTCCTCGGCCGTCAGCCCGCGCGGCGTGTCCGGCGCGCGGGCGTCGGCGGCCAGCGTGCCTTCCAGGTAAGCCTCCATCACGGCAGGATGGATGTAGCACGAGCGACAGACGGCCGGGGTGTTGGCCAGGCGCTGGGCCACGCGCTTCACGACTTCCGTCAGCTGTTTGCGGGCCGCGGTGACCGACCGCGATTCGCCTTCCGCCGGGCCCAGCTCCATCCTCAGCGCCGAGTAGGCGTACAGCGTACCCGCCCAGGTGCGGTAGTGCTTGGCGGTGAAGTCGGCGCCGCTGGCCTCGCGCAGATAGTCGTTGACCAGATCGGAATCGACGGCCCGCGGTTCGCCCGACTCGTCCAGGTAATGGAATAGCTGCTGCCCCGGCAGGTCGAGGCAGCGGCGCACCAGGCGCGCGATGCGCCGGTCGGCCACCGTGACGTCGTGCGGCACGCCGCTCTTGCCCACGAAGCGCAGGCGGATGCGGTCGCTGCCCACCTGCGCGTGGCGGCGGGTAAGGGTGGTCAGTCCGAACGACTGATTGGTGCGGGCGTATTCGCGCGAGCCGATGCGGATCCGGGTAAGTTCCAGGAGGCGCACCAGCGTGGCCGCGACCTTGTCGCGGGACAGGCCGGGCAGATCCATGTCGCGCGTGATGCGCGCGCGAATGCGAGGCAGGCACAGGCCGAATTCCACCAGCTGGCCGTACTTCTGTGCGTCGCGCACCGCCGTCCAGTCAGCGTGATAGCGGTATTGCTTGCGGCCGCGCGCATCGCGGCCCGTGGCCTGGATGTGGCCCTGAGGGTCGGGGCAGATCCATACGTCTGTGTAGGCGGGCGGGATCGCCAGGGCCTGGATGCGGGCGATCACGCCGGGGTCCGTGATGCGCTTGCCCTGCGTGTCCAGGTAATGGAAGGCCTTGCCGTTCACCCGCCGCCGGCGAAAGCCGGGGCGGCTGTCGTCGGCGTAGACGAGGCCGGCGCCCGTCGTCGACGGCAAGGGGATCAATATGTCGGGGGCGTTCATGTGCGCCCGTTGAGCAAGCAGCGTGCCTGCAAGGGGCATGCGCCTTGCTGCACTTTGCACGGCGGCGCGGGCGGCCCCGGTGCGCCGCGCAGTCGTACCCGGTAAGCGGGGCCACGCACCAGGAGCACACATGGCAACTCTTCAAGATCTGACCGTCGCGATTCTCGCCGTCGATGGATTCGAGCAAGTCGAACTCACGGGCCCGCGCGATGCACTCAAGGCTCAGGGCGCGCGTACGGTGCTGGTTTCCGCCAAGACCGATCCCATCCTGGGCATGCACCACGACAAGCCGGGCGACCGCTTCGACGTGGACCTGACGTTCAATCAGGCGGAAACCGAGACGGGCAACTTCGACGCGTTGCTGTTGCCGGGCGGCGTCATGAATTCCGACGAGATTCGCATGCAGCCCAAGGCGCAGGCCATCGTGAGCGCCATGATCGAGGCCGGCAAACCGGTGGCCGTGATCTGCCACGGCGCGTGGCTGCTGGTCTCGGCCGGCGTGGCGCGCGGCCGCAAGCTGACCAGTTGGCCGTCGCTGCAGGACGATCTGCGCAATGCCGGCGCCGAGTGGGTGGACCAGGAGGTGGTGATCGACGGGAATCTGATCACCAGCCGCAAACCGGATGACATTCCCGCATTCAGCAAGGCGTTCATCGAGGCGCTGCAGAAAGTGCGGCGCTGAGGCATGCGGCGGGCGGCATGCGGCGTGCGGCCAGGCGGAGGCTGCGAAACCTGGCCGGGGCGGTGAACGACAGAATAGCCATGGCGAGCGCCCGGGCGTGGAAGCGGCCGCGGGGTTATGATTGCCACTGGATATATATCCAGTTTTCAAGGCCGCCCGCGCCCCGTCCGGCATGTATCCCCCGCACCGCTACTACTACCTGCACAACTTTCAACAAGCGCTCGACTGGCTGGCCGCGCGTTACGCCGACGTGCTTTCCGCGGCCGAGCAGGAGTTTCTTGGCGCCTTCCCGGCTTTGCCCACGCCTTCGCGGGCGCTGCTGGTGCGGCTGTTGATGCGGCGCTCGGCCGTGCACCGCGCCGAGCGCCTCCATTACGAAGAGATCGGGCCGGTCGAGGCAGCCGCGCAGCCCCTGCTTGCGCTGGGCTGGCTGCGCGCCGACCCTGTGCTGGACTGGCCGCAGTGGGCCGCCCTGCACACCAAGGAAGAGCTGGCGCGGCGCTATCCGCAGGCCGGGCTGCGCGCCTCGGCGCGCAAGGCGGAATTGCTTGCCGGGCTCGAGGCCTTTCTCGGTCCGCCCGAAGCGCGGCCGTGCAGCGGCTGGGGCGCCGCATCCGAAGAAGCCATCTGGTCGGTCGAGGTGGCGCCGCTGGTGCAGCGGCTGCGCCTGATGTTCTTCGGCAACCTCGACCAGAGTTGGGCCGAGTTCGTGCTGGCCGACCTGGGCATCTTCCAGTACGAGAAGGTCGAGATCGATGCCGCGACCCGCGCCTTCCAGCGGGCGGAAGACGTGGATGTCTACCTGGCGCTGCAAGCCGTGCGCGATCGGCTGGACGAGGCCGAACCGGACGAGGCGCCGGCGCTGCGCGCGCAACTGGCCGCCTGCGAGACCGCGGCGCCGTGGCTGGCGCGCCGCCACGCCAAGGTGTGGTTTCGCCTGGGGCAGTGGTGCGAACGCGCCGCGGTCTGGGCCGAGGCCGAGCTGGCCTATCGCGCCAGCGCCTATCCCGGCGCACGCCAGCGGCTGATACGCGTGCTCGAGCGCCAGCAGCGCTATGCCGAAGCGCATGCGCTGGCCGCGGATGCGCTGGCCCGTGCGGAAAGCGAAGCCGAGCGACAACTGGTGTCGCGCATGCTGCCGCGGCTGGCACGGCAGGCCGGTCATGCGGCGCCGGCGCGCCGTGCGCGCCTGGCGCCCGAACCTACCGTGCTGACGCTCGAACGGCCGTACGACGCGTCCAGGGTGGAGCTGGTGACGCGCGACCACTTCGCTGGCGATGGGGCGTGCGTGCATTGGGTGGAGAACGGCCTCATCAATTCGCTGTTCGGCCTGCTTTGCTGGGACGCCATCTTCCAGCCGCTGGCCGGCGCCTTCTTCCATCCGTTCCAGCGCGGGCCCGCCGACCTGCACGAACCCGACTTTCGGGCGCGCCGGGCACGGGCCTTCGACGCGTGCCTCGCCACGCTGCGCGATGGCGGACATCGCGCGCGCATCCTGGCGCGCTTCGAAGAGAAGGCCGGCATACAGTCGCCGTTCGTGTTCTGGGGCATGCTGACGCGCGAACTGCTGGAGATGGCGCTGGACTGCATTCCGGGGGAACACCTGGCGCTGTGGTTCGAGCGCCTGCTGGACGACCTGAAGACGAACCGCTCGGGGCTGCCCGATCTGGTGTGCTTCTGGCCGGCAGAGCGCCGCTACGAGCTCATCGAAGTAAAGGGGCCGGGCGATCGCCTGCAGGACAACCAGGTGCGCTGGCTGGAGTATGCGGTGGCGCATGGCCTGCCTGTGCGGGTGTGCCATGTGCGCTGGGCGACGCCGGCCATGGAGCAAGCGGCATGAGCCTGACTGGCCGGCCCGAGGGCGAATGCCGGGCCGCGGAGCGCGAAGGCGCGTCCATACGCCCAGCGCCTCGCCCTGTCGACGAGAAGCCTTCAGGCAGCGGCGCAGCGACGATGATGCACGTGGCCGTGCGCACGCTGTGCGACTTCACCGCGCGCACGGGAGACCTGGATCTGCGCTTCACGCCAGCGCCCACGGCGCTGGAAGGCATCGCGGGACATGCTGTGATCGCGCAGCGCCGCGGCGAACATGTCGAGCACGAGATCGCGCTGGCGGCTACACATGCCGGCCTGACCGTGCGCGGCCGCGCCGATGGCTACGACCCGCGCGCATGCCGCGTGGAAGAGGTGAAGACCTATCGCGGCGAACTGGATGCATTGCGCGACAACCAGCGTGCGCTGCATTGGGCGCAGGCCCGCGTGTATGGCCACATGCTGTGCGCGTCGCGCGGGCTTGCCCATATAACGGTTGCGGTCGTCTATTTCAACCTCGACACCGAGGTGGAGACCGCCGTGGCCGAGACGCTCGACGCGTCCGCGTTGGCGGCCTTCTTCAATGATCTGTGCGAGCGCTACGTCGAGTGGGCCAGGCGAGAGCGCGCCCATCGCGAGGCGCGCGATGCGGCGCTGGAGACCCTTGCGTTTCCGTATGGCCGGATGCGTGCCGGCCAGCGCGAACTGGCGGTGGCGGTGTATCGCGCCGCGCGCGACGGCCATCCCCTGATGGCCCAGGCCCCCACAGGCGTGGGCAAGACGCTGGGCACGCTGTTTCCCTTGCTGAAGGCCTGCGCCACGCAGGGACTGGACAAGGTGTACTTTCTCTCCGCCAAGGGACCGGGCCATGGTCTGGCGCTGGAGGCGGTGGCGCGGCTGCGGGCGACTCGCGAAGGCGGCCTGCCGCTGCGCGTGATGGAGCTGGTGGCGCGCGACAAGGCCTGCGCGCATCCGGACCGGGCCCGTCACGGCGAGGCCTGCCCGCGCGCAAAAGGTTTCTATGACCGCCTGCCCGCGGCGCGCGAGCAGGCGCTGGCCCGTCCCGAAGCCGCGCTGACGCGCGTGGCGGTGCGCGAGGTGGCGGACGCCCACCGCATCTGCCCGTACTACCTGGGCCAGGAGCTGGCGCGCTGGAGCGACGTGGTGGTGGGCGACTACAACTACTGGTTCGACGGCAGCGCGATGCTGTATGCGCTGACGCTGGCACATCAGTGGCGGGTGGCCGTGGCGGTGGACGAGGCGCACAACCTGCTCGAGCGTGCGCGGCGCATGTACAGCGTGACACTGGCGATGTCCGACGTGCGCGCGGCTCGCGCGGCAGCACCGGCGCCTCTGCGCAAGCCGCTCGACGGCCTGCTGCGTTCGTGGCGGGCCGTGCAGAAAAAGCAGGAGACGCCGTATGCGGCCTATGACATGGTGCCGCAGAACCTGCGCGAGGCCGCGCAGAAAGCCGGCGCGGCGCTTGCCGAGCATTTTGCCAAGGGGCCCTCGTCGCCCGACGACCCCGTGCTGGCCCTGTATTTCACGCTGCTGCAGTTCGGCCGGCTGGCTGACAGCTTCGGCAGCCATGCGCTGTTCGATCTGGCGGTACACGAGGGCGCAGGCTTGCAGGCCAGACCCGAGTCCGAGATCTGCATCCGCAACGTGGTGCCCGCGCCATACCTGGCCAACAGGCATGCGGCCGCACACTGCACGGTGCTGTTCTCGGGCACGTTGAGCCCGCGCGAGTTCCACCTGGACACGCTGGGGCTGCCCGCCAACACGGGCTGGGTCGACGTTGCCGCGCCGTTCTGCGCCGAGCAGCTGCGAGTGAACGTGGTGGGCAACGTATCCACGCGCTGGCGCGATCGCACGCGTTCGCTGGCGCCCATCGCCGACCTGGTGGCCGCGCAGTATGCGGCCCGGCCCGGCAACTATCTCGTGTTCCTCAGCAGTTTCGCTTACCTGGAACAGGTGGCGCAGCACATGGCCGGCAGCCATCCGGCCGTCCCCGTATGGACGCAGGCGCCGCGCATGAACGACGACGAGCGCGCAGGCTTTCTGGCGCGCTTCACGGAGGACGGCCGCGGCGTGGGATTCGCCGTGCTCGGCGGCGCCTTCGCCGAAGGCGTGGACCTGCCCGGGCGCCGCCTGATCGGCGCCTTCATCGCCACGCTGGGGCTGCCGCAGGTCAATCCGGTGAACGAGCAGATACTGGCGGCCATGGGCGCGCGCTTCGGCCAGCAGATGGCCTACGACTACACCTATCTGTATCCCGGCCTGCAGAAGGTGGTGCAGGCGGCCGGCCGGGTGATACGCACCGAGACCGACACCGGCACGGTGCATCTCATCGACGACCGGTTCCGCCAGCGCAAGGTGAGGGCGCTGCTGCCCGGCTGGTGGCGTGTGTCGGAGTCGCGGTCCATGGCGTGATCGGGGACGGGCCAGGAACCTAGGCTGCGTGAGGGCGGCGCCGTCGCGGACCCGGATGCAGCCGTTCGTCAGGCCGTGCGCCTGGTCAACGCCAGATACGCGGCCAGGCCCAGCATCGTGCAGCCCGAGATACGGTTCATCAGACGTGCTCGCGCGGCCCGGACTGTGCTGGATCGCAGCAGGCGGTCCGCGACGAACACCGCGATGGCCGCGGACGTGGCGTTCATCGCCACGCAGACCGTGCCGAGCCCGGCCAGCTGGGGAGCCAACGCGTGGCCAGGCGCGATGAACTGGGGCAGGAATGCCAGGAAGAACAGCGCGGTCTTGACGTTCATGGCCTCGACCAGGATGCCGTCGAGAAACGCCCGGCGGGCGCCCCGCGCGGCCACTCGCGGCGCCTGGACGTGTTCGCCGGACCGGCGCAACAGGCCGATGCCGAGGTATACGAGATAAGCCGCGCCCACATACTTGACCACGCTGAATGCCACCGCGGATTGCGCGATGACCAGGGACAGGCCCAGTGCGGACGCCGCCACGTGCACCATGCCGCCCAGCGACGTACCCAGCAGCGAGGCCAGCCCCTCCCGGCGGCCGCCGGTGGCGGTGCGTGCGACAACGTAAGCGAGACCCGGACCGGGAGTGATGGCCAGCAGGACCGCTGCAAAGAGGAAGGCTAGGAATGACATGGCTTCGGCGTTGATGGTTGCGACGTGTCGCGCCCAGCGGCGCTTGCTGGCTGGCATGCGCGGTGCCGACGCTACAGGCCCCCGCCCATGCTCTGGAAATGGTACATGCCGTCGCGGCGCCTGTCAGGCGCTGCGCCGGGCCATGGCCAGGTATGCCGCCAGACCCAGCATCGTGCAGCCCGAGACACGGTTCATCAACCGCGCCCTTGCGGCGCGCGCCGCGCCGGATCGCAGCAGGCGGTCCGCCGCGAATACCGCGACGACGTCGACGGTGGTGTTCAGCGCCACGCAGATGGTGCCCATCAGCGCCAGCTGCGGCGCGATCTGGTGGCCGGGCGAGATGAACTGCGGCAGGAACGCCACGAAGAACATGGCGGTCTTGACGTTGAACGCCTCGACCAGAATGCCGTCCGCGAACGCCCGGCGGGCGCCCTGCGCGGCGATGCGCGGCACGGCGATGTGTTCGCCGGATCGGCGCAGCAGTCCGATGCCGAGGTACACCAGGTAAGCCGCGCCGATATACTTGACCACGCTGAACGCCAGCGCCGATTGCGCAATCACCAGGGACAGGCCAAGGGCTGAAGCCGCGACATGCACCAGGCCGCCCAGCGCCGTGCCCAGCGACGAGGCGAGGCCTTCGGCGCTGCCGCCGCTGACGGTGCGCGCCACGACATAGGCGATACCCGGACCGGGCGTGATGGCCAGCAGCGTTGCCGCCAGTAGAAAGGCGAGGAATGACATGTTTCGGGCCTTATTGTTGGCGAGGCGTCGCGATCCGCGGCAGGCAATGGCTGGCAGGGTGCTCGATCAGCCCGTCGCCGTAGGCGCTGACCGCTGCGGCGACCACAGACGCCGCACTATCGCGCACATCTGGCACAATGAAAACCGCCAGTTTCCACATTTCTTCGCATACCAGTTGGCGCGATCACCGTCTCCCTACACCGCCGCGGCCAGGACGAGCCAGGGCATCTACCAGTCGATCAAGTCCCAGATCGCCGATGGCAGCCTGCGTCCGGGCGTCATGCTGCCGTCGACGCGCACGCTGGCGGCGGACCTTGCCGTGTCCCGTTCCACGATCACGGCGGTCTACGAGCAGCTGGCCGCCGAGGGTTATCTGGAAACCCGGCAGGGAAGGCGGGCCTGCGTCTCCGCCGGTGCGGCGTCCTCCGCGATGAAGCGCGGGCGCGAGAAGCCCGAATCGCGTCTTTCGCGAGGCCTGTCGGCTTACGGCGAACGGGTGGCGGGCTTTGCCGCCGCCACGCCGCCGGACGCGGCTGGCGATTCCTTCATCGATTTCCTGTACGGGGCGCTGGCGGCCGAGGATTTTCCCTTGCTGGCCTGGCGCAGGGCCTATAACCGCGTGCTCGTGCGGCGGCAGAAGCAGCTTTACTATGAGGCGCCCGAAGGCGAGGCGCCGCTGCGCGAGGCGTTGCAGGGCTATCTGCGCAGGGCGCGGGGACTGCGGTGCGATGCCGACCAGATCGTCATCGTCCATGGGTCGCAGCAGGCCATCGACCTGTGCACGCGGCTGCTGGTGAATCCGAAGGACCGCGTGGTCGTGGAAGAGCCCTGCTATGTCATGGCGCGGCGCGTGTTCGAGGCCGCGGGCGCGCAGGTGATGCCGATCCCGGTGGACGAGCAGGGGCTGCGCACCGCCGGCCTGCCCGAGCAGCGCTGCAAACTGGCCTACGTCACGCCATCGCACCAGTTCCCGCTGGGCGGCGTATTACCGATCAACCGGCGCAAAGAGCTGCTGGACTGGGCGACCAGGCAGCAGGCGTGGATCATCGAGGACGACTATGACGGCGAGTTCCGTTACGGCATGCGGCCCATCGATCCCCTGCAGTCCATCGACGAGTCGGGCGGCGTCGTCTACGTGGGCACGTTCTCCAAGGCGCTGTCGCCGCAGATGCGGCTGGGCTATATGGTGGCGCCCTCCGCATTGGCGCCGGCACTGCGCGAGGCCAAGCGTCTGGCCGACCGGCATGCGCCACGCCAGGATCAACTGGTGCTGGCCGCGATGATCGAGGACGGCAGCTACGAACGCCACGTGCGCCGCTGCCGCCGCATGAACGAACTGCGCCGCGGGGCGCTGCTGCTCGCCCTCGAGCGCTACCTGCCGCACGATGCCATCGTCGATGGCGCGGCGGCGGGCCTGCACGTGGTGGTCTGGCTGCCGCGCGTTGCCGGCAGGAAGGAGACCGCCCTGGCCGCGCATGCTCGTGCGCAGGGCGTCGGCATACGGCCCTTGTCGCCGCTCTACGCCGCGGGGGCCGCCCGGCGGCAGCGAGCCTGTGCGGGTTTCGTGATCGGCTATGCCAGCCTGTCGCCCGAACGCATCGAAGAAGGGGTGCGTCGGCTGGCGCGCGCGCTACGTACCTTCAAGTAGGCGGGCCGCGGCGCCGGACGTGCGGCGCCGGTCGCGGCCGCTGTCCCTAACTGGCTTGCCGGTTTAAACCGGAACTGGCACTTCGCGCCGGGCCAGTTGCGCGCGATGATGACGGTTCTGCGCACCGTCGCCCCGCCTCCAAGGACCTGCCATGTATGTACCCGAGCACTTCGCGGTTCCGGACACCGGATCGCTGCATGAACTGATCCGCGCCCATCCCATGGGCATGCTGGTCACTCATGGCGCCGGCGGCCTGGACGCCAACCACATTCCCTTCGAACTCGAGGCTGACGCTTCCGGCAAGACGGTGCTGCATGCGCACGTCGCGCGCAGCAATCCGGTGTGGCAGGACGTCGGAAATGGCGACGAGGTGCTGGTGGTGTTCCGCGCCGCGGACGCCTACATCTCGCCCAACTGGTATCCCAGCAAGCACGAGCAGCACAGGCAGGTGCCGACCTGGAACTACATGGTGGTCCACGCCCACGGAACCATCGCGATACGGGATGACGAGCGCTATGTGCGCGGCGTCGTCGCGCGCCTGACGCGTACGCACGAGGCCGCGCAGCCCCGGCCGTGGAAGATGACCGACAGCGCGCCCGAGTACATCGATGCGATGCTGAAGGCGATCGTGGGCATACAGGTGGATGTGACGCGCATCGTCGGCAAGTACAAGCTCGGCCAGAACAAGGATCGCCGCGATCTGGAGTCGGCGGGCAGGGCGGTGCTGGCCGGCGGCGGAGTGAAGATCGGCGAGGCGATGTTGGCGTGCGCGCAAGGCAAGGCGCGGTAGCCTTGCGCGTGCCGGGCGTGGGCGTACGATATGCCATCCGAGGCAATCGCCCGGGCGCGGGCGGCGCGCAGTCCGCCACGCTCCGGCGCTGGCCGTCTGGAGATCCGTCGGAGCGCGGGCACGGCCCGCCTCTTCCATCACCTCTAACGGCTCTGCCATCATGAATCGACTCAAGGAAGCAACCCGCTCCAAGCTCAAGACCGTCAGCACGGCGACGCTGGCCACCGCGCTTTACAAGCGCGGGTTTCGCCAGCAGTTCATCCAGAACGTGCAGCCGCTGCATCCCTTGCAGGAGAGCATGGTCGGCGAAGCCTATACCCTGCGGTACATGCCCGCACGCGAAGACCTGAATGAACTGTCGGTGTTCCGCGACCGCTCCCATCCCCAGCGCAAGGCGGTCGAGGAATGCCCGCCCGGCGCGGTGCTGGTGATGGATAGCCGCAAGGATGCGCGCGCCGCCTCGGCGGGCGGCATCCTGGTCGGCCGGCTGATGCAGCGCGGCGTGGCGGGCGTGGTGACGGACGGCGGTTTTCGCGACTCGGCGGAGATCGCCACGCTGGCCATCCCGGCCTTTCACCAGCGTCCATCCGCGCCGACCAACCTGACGCTGCACCAGGCCATCGCCATCAACGAGCCGATCGGCTGCGGCGATGCGCCGGTGTTTCCGGGCGACGTGATCGTCGGCGACAACGACGGGGTCATCGTGGTGCCCGCGCATCTGGCCGACGAGATCGCGGACGAGGCGGTCGAGATGACCGCCTTCGAGGACTTCGTGACCGAGATGGTCCGTGCCGGCCGCTCTATCCTGGGGCTGTACCCCGCCACGGACGACCAGACGGTGGCGGACTTCGCCGCCTGGCGCAAGGAAAAGGGGCGCTGAGCCATGGACCAGCCCACTCCCACCTCGCGTGCTCCCCACGTCATCCGCATGCGCGCTGAGGACAACGTGGCCATCGTCGCCAACGACGGCGGCCTGCCGGCCGGCAGCGAGCTGGCCGACGGCACCGTGCTGCGCGAACGCGTGCCGCAGGGGCACAAGGTCGCCCTGGTCGACCTGCCGGCCGGCGCGGAAGTCAGACGCTACAACGTGGTGATCGGCCGCGTGACGCAGGACCTGCCCGCCGGAAGCTGGGTGCACGAAAGGCTGCTGGACATGCCCGCCGCGCAGCCGCTGGACGGCCTGCCCGTGTCGACCGCCCCGAGGCCGGTGCTCGAGAAGCTGGAAGGCTATACCTTCGACGGCTATCGCAACGCGGACGGCACGGTCGGCACGCGCAACCTGCTGGGCATCACGACGACGGTGCAATGCGTCTCGGGCGTCGTGAACCATGCGGTGGACCGCATCCGCCGCGAACTGCTGCCGCGCTATCCCAACGTGGACGGCGTGGTGGCGCTGGAACACGGCTACGGCTGCGGCGTGGCCATCGACGCCCCGGATGCCGCCATCCCCATACGCACGGTGCGCAACATCAGCCTCAATCCCAACTTCGGCGGCGAGGTCATGGTGGTCAGCCTGGGCTGCGAGAAGCTGCAGCCCGAACGGCTGATGCCGCCGGGCACGCTGGCGCTTATCCATCCCGACATGCCGGCCGACGAGGAACCGCCGGTCGACGTGGTGACGCTGCAGGACGAGCGGCACGTCGGCTTCCAGTCGATGATAGACAGCATCCTGCGCCAGGCCGAGACGCACCTGCGGCGCCTGGACCAGCGCCGGCGCGAGCCCTGTCCCGCCTCCGACCTGGTCGTGGGCGTGCAGTGCGGCGGCAGCGACGCGTTCTCGGGCGCCACCGCCAATCCGGCGGTGGGCTTCTGTACGGACCTGCTTGTCCGCGCGGGCGCGACGGTGATGTTCTCGGAAGTCACCGAGGTGCGCGACGGCATCGACCAGCTCACCTCGCGGGCCGCCACGCCGGAAGTGGCGCAGGCGCTGGTGCGCGAGATGGCGTGGTACGACGCGTACCTGGCCCGCGGCAAGTCCGACCGCAGCGCCAATACCTCGCCCGGCAACAAGAAGGGCGGCATCTCGAACATCGTCGAAAAGGCGATGGGCTCCATCGTCAAGTCGGGCACGTCGCCCATCACCGGCGTGCTGGGCCCCGGGCAGCGGCTGCGTTCGGAAGGCATACGCGAGGGGCTGGTGTACGCGGCCACGCCGTCGGGCGACTTCGTGTGCGGCACGCTGCAGGTGGCGGCCGGCATGAACATGCACGTGTTCACCACGGGACGCGGCACGCCCTATGGCCTGGCGGAAGTGCCGGTGATCAAGGTGGCCACGCGTACCGACCTGGCCCGGCGCTGGCACGACCTGATGGACGTGAACGCGGGCAGGATCGCGGACGGCGAGGCCACCATCGAACAGGTGGGCTGGGATCTTTTCCACCTGATGCTGGAAGTGGCCAGCGGCCGCAGCAAGACCTGGGCGGAACGCTGGGGACTGCACAACGCCCTGGTGCTGTTCAACCCGGCTCCGGTGACGTGATCGGCTATCCCAACCGGGCCACCTGCCTGCCTACGTCCGCGATGATGCGGTCACGCTCGGGCATCGGGATGGCCGTGGTTTCCAGATAGACCGAAACGATGATGGGCGAGCCGCCGGGCGCCCGCGCGAAGCCGGCGTCGTTGGATCCGACCCGCGAGTAGGTGCCGGTTTTCTCGCCCACCTTCCAGTCCGCGGGCAGGCCGGCCCGCAATCGCTTGCCGCCCGTCGTGTTGGCCAGCAGCCACGACTGCAGCAGCTCCCGCGATTCGGGCTTCAAGGCCTTGCCGAACAACAGGGCGCCCAGCGTGCGGTTCATCGCGTGCGGGCTGGTGGTGTCCATCGGCTCCGTGGGATGAGGCACGTTCAGTTCGGGCTCGTAGCGGTCGTGGCGCGTGACGGTGTCGCCCAGGCTGCGGATGAAGCGGGTCAGCGCCTGCGGGCCGCCGTAGCTGCGGTGCATCAGGTTTACCGCGGTGTTGTCGCTGGTGGTGACGGTGGCGTGGCACAGCTCGGCCAGGGTCATGCCGCGCGGCCCGACGTGCTGCTTCGTGACGGGAGCGTACTCGACGAGGTCGGACTCGGCGATGGGCATGCGCCGGGTCAGCTGGTCCTCGCCACGATCCGCGCGCGCCAGGACGTAGGCCGCCGCCAGGGTCTTGAAGCTGCTGAGCATCAGGAAACGTTCGTCGCCGCGATAGCTGGCCACCTGCCCGGTGGCCGTATCGGTCAGCGCGACGCCCAGCCGTCCCCGGCTCTGCTTCTCCAGGTCGGCCAGCGCCTGGTCCAACGCGGTCAGTTGCTCCGTCGTCCAACGGTTTTTCTTGTTGGTCTGGCTGTAGGCCCAGGCAGGCGCCGCGCCGGCCAGCACGGCCGCCGCCATGAAAGTTCTTCTGTCGATCAAGGCACTCTCCTTAGTGAACGCGCACATGCTAGGCGGTGGACGAGCGAGCGAACAAACGGGAATAATTGTGGCTTCCCAATAGAAAAACTTATAGGCCGGCATGGATCTACCCCTCAATGCGCTGCGGGCGTTTCAAGTGTCGGCCCGCCACCTCAGCTTCACGCGCGCCGCGCAAGAGCTGAACCTGACGCAAGCGGCCGTCAGCCAGCACGTGAAAAACCTGGAGGCCAGGCTGGGCGTGGCGCTGTTCCGCAGGGTGCCGCGCGGCCTGGTGCTGACCGACGAGGGCCTGGCGCTGGTGCCGGTGCTTTCCGAGTCCTTCGACCGTATCGCCGGCGCGCTGCAGGGCTACCGCGGCAAGGTGCGGCGACAGGTGCTGTCGGTGGGCGTCGTGGGCACGTTCGCGGTGGGATGGCTGCTGCCGCGCCTGCGCGACTTCCAGGCACTGCATCCGCACGTAGACCTGCGTGTCTTCTCGAACAACAATCGCGTCGACCTGGCCGGCGAAGGCCTGGACCTGGCGATACGTTTCGGCGATGGAAACTGGCACGGCATCGATGCGCAGCCCTTGTTGTCCGCGCCGCTGTCGCCGGTGTGTTCGCCCGCGCTGGCCACGCGCCTGCGTACGCCGCGCGACGTGCTGCGCGAATCGCTGCTGCGTTCGTACAGGCCGGACGAGTGGCCGGCATGGTTTGCCGCTGCCGGCCTGGAGCCCCCGGTCGTGCAGGGATCGATGTTCGATTCCTCGCTGGTGCTGGCCGACGCGGCCGCGCAGGGCGCGGGGGTGGCCCTGCTGCCTACGCGCCTGTTCGAGCGCGAGTTCCTGGCGGGTCGACTGCAGCGGCCGTTCGCGCTGGAGGTGGAGACGGGGCGCTACTGGCTGACGCGCATTGCCAGCCGCCGGCCGAACGCGGCCATGCAGGCGTTCAGCGCTTGGATACAGCGCGCGCTGGCGGCATAAAGCCAGGCGGACGCCTTCGGCGCGCGCCGCGCTCAGGCGGCGGCAGCGTGTCCCAGTCCCAGATACACCTCGACGACACGCGGGTCGCGCGCCACCTCCGCGGCCGGCCCCGACAGGGTCACCTTGCCCATCTCCAGCACGTAGGCATGGTCCGCCACCTGCAGCGCGGCGCGCGCGTTCTGCTCGATCAGCAGGATGGACACGCCGCGGCGGCGCAGCTCCGCCACGATCAGGAACACCTCGCGCACGATGCGCGGCGCCAGGCCCAGGCTGGGTTCGTCCAGCATCAGCAGCCTGGGCTTGGCCATGAGCGCCCGGCCCACCGCCAGCATCTGGCGCTCGCCGCCGGACAAGGTGCCGGCCAGCTGGGCCCGTCGCTCGCGCAGGCGCGGAAACAGGTCGTATACCTCGGCCATGCATTCGTGCTGGTCGCGCAGCCCGGCGCGATAGCGATGGAAGCCGCCCAGCAGCAGGTTGTCTTCCACGCTCATCTCGGCGAACAGCTCGCGCTTCTCGGGCACCAGGTTCATCCCGGCCGCGACCATGTCCTCCACTTCGGCATGGGCGTGCTCGGCGCCGTCGAAGCGGATCGTGCCGCGCGAAGGCAGCACGCCCATGATGGCCGCCAGCAGCGTGCTCTTGCCGGCCCCGTTCGGACCGATCACCGTGACGATGCGCCCGTCGCCCACTTCGAGGTTGATGCCGCAGACCGCCTCGATCTTGTCGTAGGCCACGTGCAGGTCGTGTACCTGCAGCAGAGCGTGGTGATCGTGCGTGCCATCCATGCGTGTGCCTTCCGTCTGTCGTTGAGGGCCGGCGCTCATGCCTGCACCTCGATCTCGATGCCGTTCTCGACGCCGCCCAGATACGCTTCAAGCACGGCCGGGTCGCGCTGCACCTCCGCCGGCAGGCCTTGCGCGATCTTCTGGCCGAAGTCCATCACCACCACGCGGTCGGCCAGACCCATGACGAATTCCATGTCGTGCTCCACCAGCAGGATGGCCATGCCTTCGCCGCGCAGGCGTTCGAGCAGCGCGGCCAGTTCCCGCTTTTCCCGGTAGCGCAGGCCGGCGGCCGGTTCGTCCAGCAGCAGCAGGCAGGGATCGGCCGCCAGGGCGCGCGCGATCTCGAGCAGGCGCTGCTGGCCCAGCGCCAGCGAGCCGGCGGGCTCGAGCAGGTGCCGGCCCAGGCCCACGCGCTCGATCTGGCGCGCGGCCTCGGCCAGCAGCCGTTCATCCTCGGCACGGTCCATGCGCCAGGCCGAGCGCAGCACGCCGCTGTGGCCGCGCAGGTGCGCGCCGATGGCGACGTTCTCCAGCGCGCTCATGCGCTTCATCAACCGCACGTGCTGGAAGGTGCGCGACAGGCCCATTCGGGCGATGGCGCGGGCGCCCAGGCCGGCGACCTCGCGGCCCAGGAACGTGACGCTGCCCGAGGTGGGCGTGTCCACGCCGGACAGCTGGTTGAACATGGTGCTCTTGCCGGCGCCGTTGGGGCCGATCAGCGCCAGGATCTCTCCGGCGCGGATCTCCAGGTTCATGGCGTTGTTGGCCACCAGCCCGCCGAACCTGCGGGTGACGTCGCGCGCCACCATCACGGTCGCGCCGCGCGGCGGCATCCGGCGCCGCGGCAGGGGCTCGGCCTGCATGTTCACGCGTCGCGGGGCCGCGCGCACGGGCACCAGGCGCGCCAGCGCCGGCCAGATGCCGCCGCGCCACCGGTGCAGCAGCAACACCATGCCGAAGCCGAACACGATGACCTCGAAGTTGCCCGTCTGGCCCAGCACCCGCGGCAGCAGGTCCTGCAGCCACTGCTTCAGCACCGTGAATACCCCGGCGCCCACCAGCGCGCCCCATACGCTGCCGGCGCCGCCGATCACCGTCATGAACAGGTACTCGATGCCCATGTGCAGGCCGAACGGGTTCGGATTCACGAAGCGCTGCATGTGGGCGTACAGCCAGCCCGATGCGCAGGCCTGCAGCGCGGCGATGATGAAGATCACCATGCGCGCCCGCGCCGTGTTCACGCCCATGGACTCGGCCATCACGCGGCCGCCCTTCAGGGCGCGGATCGCGCGGCCCTCGCGCGAATCGAGCAGGTTGCGGGTAGTCCAGATGCCCACCAGCAGAAAGACCCAGATCAGGTAGTAGATCTGTCCGCCCTGCGAGAGGCGCAGGCCGAATACCGGGATGGACGGAATGTCGGGCAGGCCGGTGTGGCCGCCCAGCCCCTCGACCGAACCAAAGGCGAAATACAGGCTCAGCCCCCACGCGATCGTGCCCAGCGGCAGGAAGTGGCCGGAAAGCCGCAGCGTCAGCGCACCCAGCAGATACGCCACCACCAGCGTAAGCGCCAGGCCTGCCAGCAGCGTCAGCCAGGGCGAGACGCCCAGCCACGCCAGCGCGGCCGGCAGCGTGTCGGCGCGCGTGGTCAGCAGGGCCGTGGTGTAGGCGCCCAGGCCCACGAAGGCGGCCTGGCCGAAGCTGGTCAGGCCGCCGACGCCGGTCAACAGCACCAGGCCGATGGCCACCAGCGCATACAGGCCGATGTAGTTGAGCAGGGTGACGTAGAAAGCCGGCAGCCCCAGCGGAGCCAGCGCCAGCAGCACGAGGAATACGGCGAGCAGGCGGCCGGGCGTCATGCTTCGTCCTCCTCTTCTTCGACCGTGTGGCTGTGCAGCGAGCGCCACAGCAGCACCGGAATGATCAGGGTGAAGACGATGATCTCCTTGTAGGCGCTGGCCCAGAAGGCCGAGAACGCCTCGATGAGGCCGACCAGCACCGCGCCCGCGGCGGCCACGGGATAGCTGACCAGGCCGCCGATGATGGCGCCGACGAAGCCCTTCAGGCTGACGAGGAAGCCCGAGTCGAAGTACATGGTGGTGATCGGCGCGATCAGGATGCCCGAGACCGTGCCGATCAGGCCGGCCAGCAGGAAGGTAATGCGGCCCGCGAATACCGGCGAGATGCCCATCAGGCGCGCGCCGGCGCGGTTGAATGCCGCGGCGCGCAGGGCCTTGCCGTACATCGTGCGATCGAAGCAGACGTACAGCACCACGATCAGCGCCAGCGACACGGCCACGACCCACAGGGCCTGGCTGTTGACGTTCATGGGGCCCAGCGCGAACTGGGCGTCGGAGAAGGGCCGCGTGCGGGCGCCCTCGGCGCCGAAGGCCAGCAGGCCCAGGCCCACCAGCGCCAGATGCACCGCCACCGACACGATCAGCAGCACCAGCGTGGAGGCGGCGGCGATCGGCTGGTAGAACAGGCGGTAGAGCTGCGGACCGAGCGGCACGACGATGGCCAGCGTCAGCACGGCCTGGGCCGCCATGGGCAGCTCGGCCAGCGGCAGCGCGTAGACGGCACCGGCCACGGCGAAGGGGTAGGCCAGCCGGGCGACCCAGCGCCAACCGGGCCGGAGTCGGCCATGACGCCGCCGCTGCGCCAGCAGGTCCGCCGCGGCCTCGGCCACGGCGAATGCCGCCACCAGCCAGACCAGCAGCACCGGCTTGCCGGCCTGCAGCGCGGCCATGGTGAGCGCGCCGAATGCGACGAACTCGCCCTGCGGGATGAACAGCACCCGCGTGACGGTGAAGACCAGCAGGATGGCCAGGGCCAGCAGCGCGTAGACCGCGCCGTTGGTCAGGCCGTCCTGCCCCAATATCAGGGCTATCTGTGCATTCATGCGTCGTGCTTCCGGCGCTGCGCGTTTACTTGACCAGGGTCCAGTTGCCGTCACGCACCGTGATCAGCTCGCGGCCGCGATCGTCGAAGCCGCTGTGGTCGGCGGCGCTCATGTTGTAGACCCCCTGCGTGCCCACCAGCTCCTTGGTCTGTTCCAACGCGTCCCGCAACGCCGCGCGGAACTCCTTGGTGCCCGGCTTGCCGGCCTTCTCGGCCAGGGGCACGGCCTTCTCCAGCAGCAGTCCGGCGTCGTACACGTTGGCCCCGAACGTGGCCGGCACCGAGCCGTGCAGCTTCTGGTAGGCGGCGATGTAGTCGGAGGCCACTTTCTTCGACGGATTGCTGTCGGGGATCTCGGGCAGCACCAGCATCAGGCTGGCCGCCAGCACGGTGCCCTCGACCTTCTTGCCGCCCAGCTTCAGGAAGTCGGGCAGGGCCGCGCCGTGGGTCTGGTAGAACTTGCCCTTGTAGCCCTGGTCGAACAGCGTGGCCTGCGGCAGCACGCTGGCCGCGCCCGGCGCCGCCACCAGCACGGCGTCCGGCCTGGCGGCCAGTATCTTCAGCGCCTGGCCGGTCACTGAGCTGTCGAAGCGCAGGTAGCGTTCGTTGGCGATGATCTTGATGCCTTTCTCGGCGGCCAGGCCCGAGAACACCTTGTGCCAGTTCTCGCCATACGGATCGTTCAGGCCGATGAAGCCCACCGTCTTGATGCCCGTCTTGGCCATGTGCTCGACCAGCGCGCGCGCGATGATGTCGTCGTTCTGCGTGGTCTTGAACACCCATTTCTTCTGGTCGGTCATGGGCAGCACCACGGCGGCCGTGCCCACCGGCGCCAGCATGGGCACGCCGGCCTCGGCCGCGAACTGAATGACGCCCATGGCATTGGGCGAGCCTGACGGTCCGATGATCGCGTCGACGTTCTGTTCCGAGATCAGCTTCTTGAAGGCCGTGACCGACTGCGTCGAGTCGCTCGCGTCGTCCAGCGAGATGTATTCCACCGTCAGGTCGCCGATCTTCTTGGGCAGCAGCGGTACGGTGTTCTTCTGCGGGATGCCGACCAGCGCGGTCGGTCCGGTGGATGACGTGACCACGCCGACCTTGACCTGGGCCAGGGCCGGCAGCGCCAGCAAGGCGGCGACGGCCGCGGCCGCCAGGGAAAGCTTCTTCGACAACATGGCAATTCCTCCGTGCTTGGGAGAGGGTGGATGCTGCTCGGGTTGCGGCGTGGCGTGACGCCCGCCTCGTTTCATGGCACTGCGCTTTTCTGGTGTGGCGTTGTTCAGATCGTGATCGAGCCCACGCTGGCCCCGCCGCAGACGTACAGCGTCTGGCCCGTGACGAAGCTGTTGGCGGGATCGGCGAAGAACATGACGGCGCGCGCGACGTCGTCCGCGCGGCCGATGCGCCTGACCGGGATGTTGTCGGCCAATGCGCGTTCCCGTTCGCTGCCGGGCTCGATCACTTCGTAGAACATGTCGGTCTGGATGGGGCCGGGCGCCACGACGTTGACCGTGATGCCGCTGGGCGCGAGCTCCAGCGCCCAGGTGCGGGCCATGCCTATCATGCCGGCCTTGGTGGCGGAGTAGGCGGTGCGCGTGGGCAGGCCCAGCGCGCCGCGCGAGGACAGCAGCACGATGCGGCCATGGCGGCGCTGCTGCATGCCCGGCAGTACCGCCTGCACCAGCGCGATGGCCGCGCCCAGGTGGATCTGCGTCAGGCCGTGCAGTTCTTCCTGCTGGACGTCGGGCAGCAGGTTCGGCCAGATCACGCCGGCGTTGTGGATCACGTGGCTGACAGGATGGCGCGCCGCGATCTCGGCGGCCGCCCGGGCCGTGGCATCGGCGTCCAGCAGGTCGACCTGCACGTGCGTCAGGCGCGGATGCTGCTGTTCGCCGCTGCGGCGGGCCAGGGAGATCACCTCGTAGCCGGCCTCCAGCATGGTGCGGCAGATCTCGGCGCCGATGCCGGCGCTGCCGCCGGTGACGATGGCCACGTTGTCGTGTTGCATGCTCGTTCCCTTGTGTCGTTGTTGCATGCCGCGCGTCAGGCCGGCGCCATGGCCAGCACCCGAAGCGGGCTGCCCGAGCCGTTGCGGATCTTCAGCGGCGCCGAGAAGATCACGGCGCCCTTGGGCGGCAGCTGGTCCAGGTTGGTCAGGCACTGCAGGCCGTAGCGGTTGTTGCCGTGCATGAAGTAGTGGCACGGGTAGGGCGGGTCGAGATGCGCCGCCTGGCCGGCGTCGGTGCCCACCGACTCGGTGCCGAAGCCATGCACGTCGCGTTCCTTGATCAGCCAGGGCACGACCTCGGCATCCGGGCCCGGCGAATGCGCGCCGTCGGCCTGCATGTTCAGGTATTCGGCCGGCTTGGCGCGCTTGGACCAGTCGGTGCGCATCAGCACCCACGAGCGCGCCGGAATCTCGCCATGCTCCGCTTCCCACCGCTTGACGAAGTCGATGGTGAGCAGGAAGTCGGGGTTGTCGCGGGCCTCGCCGGAACAGTCGATGACGCAGGCATTGGCCACGAAGGCCTCGACCGGGATCGTGTCCACGGTGTTGTCGGGCTGGTCTTTGCCGCTGATCCAGTGGGCCGGCGCGTCGAAGTGCGTGCCCGTGTGCTCCGAGCACGAGAAGTTGTTCCAGTACCAGGCGGGGCCGCGCTCGTCGTAGCGCGAGATCTCTTCGATGCGGAAGGGCCAGGCCTGGCCGAACTCGGGCGGCAGCACGATGGTGGGAAATTCGGGCGTCAGCGTTTCGGTCAGGTCGACCATCCGGATGCGGCCGGCGGCCAGGTCGGCGACGAAACGGGCGAGGGTGTCAGCGCTCAATCTCAGCTCCTTGTCGATGCGCGGCGGGCTCAGGCGCCCAGCTCGCGCTCCAGTCCCTTGGGGTTGTCGGCCAGCCGGGCCTGGAACTCCTCGGCGACGTCGCCCACGTACACGTCCTCGATGCCGGCTTGCAGCGCACGCACGATGGCCGCGGCGATGGCCTTGGGGGCGACTAGCGGCGGCGGGGTGCGCTGCTCCCATTCATGGTCGACGGGGCCCGGGAACACGTTGACCACGCGCACGCCGGCGGACCGGAGCTCGGCGCGCAGGCATTGCGCCAGCGACAGCGCGGCCGCCTTGCTGGCCGACCACACGCCGCGCCCGGGCAGGTTCATCTGCGCGTAGATGCTGAGCACGTTGACCCAGGCGCAGGCATTGTTGACGCCGTCGGAGGCGCGGCCGGCCATGGCAGGGCCGAAGGACTGCGCCAGGCGCATCAGGCCCAGGCAGTTGACGTCCAGCGCGTCGCGCGCGCGGTTCACGTCGCGCGTGCCCAGCAGGCCGCCTTCGCGCTCGTAGTCGGCGGTGTTGACGAGGATGTCGACCTTGCCGCCGATCGACGCGGCCGCGCGCTCCACCGCGTCGGTGTCGGTCACGTCCAGCGGCAGCGCGCTGACGCGCTCGTCCCGGCACAGCTGTTGAAAGGCCGGGTCATGGCGCCACACCTGGGGATCGCCCACGAATACGTGCGTGGCGCCCGCCTGCAGCAGCGCCGGCACCAGCGCGCTGCCCACGGCGGACTTGCCGTCGGTGACCAGCACGCGGCGCAGCTTCGGCGTGCACGAGGTTTCGCGCAGGGTCTTGTCGTCTTCCATGTGGGGCGTATCCTCGGGCGGCAGGGCGATCATCACGGCCTGGCCGCTGCGATCGAGTTTCAGGGCCAGGCGCACGGGCCCGCCGTCCAGGCAGTCCTGGTGCAGGTGGGCCACCACGCTGGGGCCGGCATCCATCACTACGGTGCCGACGTGCCAGGGCAGGCGTTCGCGGAAGTACAGGTCGTTGCTGTGCTGCAGGATGGTGCGGGCGATCAGGGTGCCGCGCGGCGAGACCTCTTGCCACGGCAGTTCGTGATGCAGGCAGTCGACGCAGACTTCGCGCGGCGGGTACTGCACCGTGCCGCAGGCGGCACAGACCTGCAGGCGGAACCGGCCGACGGCGGCGGCGGCGGTCAGGCCCAGCGCGGCGCGGCTGCGCGCGCCGGGCGGCAGGGTGGGCTGGCGCGTGCGCGCCACCGGGTCCTTGCGGAGAGGACGCTGGAGCGGTTCGGTCATGCCGCGCCTCCAAGCAGCGCCGCGCCGGTGCACAGGCCGCGGTCGTAGTTGATCATGCCGAAACCGCTGACCAGAGCGGTGCGCGCCCCGGCGACCTGCGTGCCGCCGGCCTGGCCCACCAGCTGCCGCAGCGCCTCGACCATGCCCAGGTACCCGCCTGCCGCGCCGGCCTGGCCCACCGACAGCTGGCCGCCATTGGTGTTGAACGGAAAGCTGCCGTCCACCGTGAAGGTGTGGCGCCGCACGAACGCGGGTCCTTCGTTCTTGGCGCAGAAACCCAGGTCCTCGATCTGCATCAGGTTGATCACCGGATAGTCGTCGTAGGCCTGCATCACGTCCACATCGGCGGGGCCGCGACCGGCCTGGGCGTACAGCTCGTCGGCGTCCAGGGTCCAGCCGCCGCGCGTCTGGATGGGATCTTCGCTCCACGCGTTGTGGCGTTCGATGGCGCCCAGGACGCGCGCATACGGCAGGTCCAGCGCGCGGGCGCGGTCCTCGCTCATCACCAGGAAGGCGTCGGCGCCCGCGCAGGGCATCACGCAGTCGAACAGGTGGATGGGGCTGGCGATCTCGCGCGCATCCAGGTATTGGTCCAGCGTCAGCGGCTTCTTCATCAACGCGTGCGGATAACGCAGCGCGTTGTCGCGCTGGGCCACGCACAGCTTGCCGAAGTCGGCGCGCGTGGCGCCGCTGGCGCGCATGTAGTGGTCGGTCAGCATGGCGAAGCTGGCGTTGGGGCCGCCCGCGCCATAGGGGTATACGCCGTCCTGAGCGAAACGCGAGAACTGGCTGACGGTGTTGCGAAAGGAGTCCACGTGGTTGGTGTCGCCGGCCAAACACGCCACGACATCGGCGTCGCCCGCCTGCACGGCCCTTGCCGCGCGGCGCAGCGCCACCACGCCGCTGGCGCCGCCCATGGGAATGTGGTCCAGCCAGCGCGGCTGCATGCCCAGGTGCTGCATCAGGCCGACGGCGGTGTCGGGCGCTAGCGTGAAACTGGACACGCACACGCCGTCGACGTCGTGCTTGCGCAGGCCTGCGGCCTGGATCAGTTGCGCCAGCGCGCGTCCCAGCCACCAGTGCGCCGCGTGCGTGCTGTAGCGCACATAGGGGATGGACACGGGAACTGTGGCCGCCACGCCTTCGTAGCCGCGGCGGGAGGATGCGCCCTTTGGAAGGTCAGCCGCGCTCACGCCGGCTCCTGACGCTTTTTCAGGGCGCGGGTGTCGATGCAGCGGTCGCTGCCGGGCAGGGTCGGCGCCCAGGCCTTCATCTCGCCGCGCTGGATCTTGTTGGTGGCGGTCAGCGGCAGCGCGTCCACGAAGGCGACGTAGCCGGGGGCCTTGTAGTAGGCCAGCTGCTCGAGGCACCAGCGCATCATGTCGTGCGCGGCCGCTATCCGGCCGGCCGCGTCGGCGGGTTCGGACTCGGCCACCACGCAGGCCAGCACTTCGTCGCCTCGCACCGGGTCCGGCACGGCCGCCACGGCGGCCGATTTCACCAAGGGATGGCGCAGCAGCACGGCCTCGACCTCGACGGCGGAGATGTTCTCGCCGCTGCGCCGGATGACGTTCTTCTTGCGGTCGACGAAGCGCAGTGCCCCGTCGGCGTCGCGCCGCACGATGTCGCCGGTGTGGAACCAGCCGCCCGCCCAGGCCGCGTCCGTGGCCTCGGCGTCCTTCAGGTAGCCGGCGAAGAAGCCGTAGCGCGGATCGTCGCCGGCATGGCGCACCAGCAGTTCGCCGGGCTCGCCCGCGCCGGCCTCTCTGCCGTCGTCGGCGACGATGCGTACCTGCACGTCATCCCTTTCGCGGCCGAAGCAGTTCGTGCCGATGTGGCGCGGTTCTTCGTTGGCGATCACCACCGCGCCGGCGCCGGTCTCGGTCATGGCCCAGGCCTCGAGCAGCGGAAAGCCGAAGCGTTCCTCGAAGGGCTGGTGCAGCCCGCGCTCGACGCCCGCGCCGAAGCCGAAGCGCACAGCATGCTCGCGGTCGGCGACCACGGCCGGGGCCTTCATCAACATGGCCGGCATCACGCCCAGATAGTGCAGCACGGTGGCGCGCGATTCGCGCACGCTGTCCCACCACGTGCGCGGATGGAAACGGTCCAGCGTGATCAGGCAGCCGCCGGTCAGCACCATGGCCATGGCGGAATAGGCCATGGCGTTCATGTGCACCAGCGGCAGCGGCGTCAGCATGCGTTCGGCGCCGGGCTGCAGCGTGGCCAGGCCGCCCGCGCCCGCGTACCAGCGCCCGGCGTGCAGGAAGTAGCGGTTGGGCAGGATGCAGCCTTTGGGCCTGCCGGTCGTGCCCGAGGTGTACAGCAGCGCGCATTCCGACAGTTCGCCCACCGGCTGGCCGGCAAGCGGTGCCGCAGAGGGGGCGGGCGGGATGGCATCGTCAGGGCCCATCACCACCAGCTCGCGGCCGGCGCGCGCCGCCGCGGCGCGCAAGTCGTCGTGGCGAGGCGGCAGGGCCACGGCCAGCACGATCTCGGAATGGCCCGTCAGGTACTCGAGTTCCGCGGCGCGCAGGTCCTGATTGATGGGCACCACCGACACGCCCAGCGCGTTCAGCGCGAACCAGTGCAGGAAAAAGGCCGGCCGGTTCTCCAGCAGCAGGCCGGCCCGATGGCCGTGGCCGTAGCCGGCCGCCGCGTACGAGGCGCGCAGGACCTCGATGCGCGCGGCCGCATCGGCATAGGTCAGGTCGCCGGCTTCAATGCCATAGATGCCGGCGGTTTCAGGCAGCACGCTGACGAAGGCGTGGCGAGGCCACCGCCGCGCGCTTTCCATGAAGGCGCGGTATACCGTTTCGTCCGAGGTGGCGTCTTGCGGAGCATTGCCGTGTGAGGTGGCCGCGGAAGTGTGCAAGGAGTTCATGCCGCGTCCCTTACATGAACAATTGGATGTTGCCGAAAGCGGCATCGCAGTTCACCAGGTCCACGCGCTTCAACCGGATGCGCAGCGCGCCGTCCTGCTCCACCAGGTGATGCGTGGCCCAGCCGGCATACAGCGTCTGCTCGTCCTGGCGCGCCTCCACGTAATGAAAGGCGGTGCGCACCACGTAGCGGCCCTGGTCGGGCGCATGCTCGGGGTGGTTGCGTTCGATGACAGGCGCCTGCAGCAGATGGTGGGAACGACTGCGCGGCTGCTGCGAGTAGGTGCGGTTGCCCTGCAGACGCTCGACGCGCACGCGCAGCAGCAACACGTCTTCGTACATCAGCGAGGCATGCAGCCGGGCGTCCTGCTGATCGTGCGCCAGCGGCATCCAGTAGTGGCCGTCCTCGGCGTACAGGGAAAGCCAATCCTCGAAGCGCTGTTCGTCCAGCATGCGCGCCTCGGCGTAGACAAAGTCGATCAGGCGTTGGTCGAGCGAGGCGTTCATGCGCGCGCCTCCATGCTGTCGGTCAGGTAGCGCGCCCACGCGCGATACTGGTTGCGCATCTGCCACTCATTGGTGCCGTTGGTCACCACGTTGCGCTGTCCGGCCTCGCCGGGCTCGTACAGCCTGGCCACGTTGACCCAGTCGCGCGCGCGCGCGGCCAGGCCCTGCTGCGCCCGCTCGTACATCTCGAGGTCGTCGTGGCCCACCACCGAAGTGGGCGCGTTGATCAGCCGGTTGTACATGAGAGTGCGTTCCAGCAGCAGGTCGGGTGCGCCCACCAGGCGGAAGGTCCAGGACTCGACCAGCGTGCGGTCCGCGGCCAGCGGCTTGAAGACGCGCAGCGTCTGGATGGGCCCCTTCACCATGATGTTGGGGAAGTACACGGTGTTGTGCCGCACCTCGCCCAGGATGGCGTGCGCCCGCTCTTCGCCGTAGGCCGACACCATGGCGTCCCAGTAGCCCGGAATGGCGGAATAGGCCGCGTGGATGGAATCGGACACGCCCGTGTGGCCGTGGCCGTTCTCCCATACGCGTATGCCCATGTTCTCGAAGAACTCGTAGGGGGAGATGAACGGCGCGAACAGCTCCACGGCCATGGGCTTGGGCGTGCCCGCGGGGGCCGATTCCCATACCTTCACCGCGGTGCCGGCCGAGGACTCGTGCGCCACCATCGGGTGGCACGTGTCGGTCTGGTTGTCGACCAGCATCTTCCAGTTGCAGCGATGCACGTAGCGGAACACGCCGCCCGCTACTTCCAGCCTGCCTTCGGGCGAGCGGTCCACCATGTTGTCCAGCGTGGTCAGCGACTCGCCGAAGAAGCCGGCGAAGTCCTGGCCTTCGGCGTTCAGGCGGCAGAACACGAAGCCGCGATAGTTCTCGACCGCGCCCACCGCCGCCATGCCGCGGCTGGCCTCGCACGACGACAGCACCTCGGGGTCGTAGCCTTTCTTCAGCGGAATGGACAGGAGGCTGCCGTCGGTCTTGAAGGTCCAGGCATGGTAGGGACAGCGGAAGAACTTGCCGGTATTGCCGCAGGCGTCGCCCGCCACCATGGTGCCCTTGTGCGGACAGCGGTTGTACAGCACGCGCACGGTCTTGTCGGTGTGGCGCACCATGACCACGGGCTGCAGCCCCACGGTGGTGGTGATGTAGTCGCCCGGATTCGGAACCTGCGACTCGTGGCCCACATAGATCCAGGTGGCCGCGAAGAGATGCTCCATTTCCAGGTCGAACAGCTCCGGGCTGGTGAACAGGTCTTTGTGCACCTCGGTCTCGCGCACCAGGGCGCGCACGGCGTCGGGGTTGTCGCGGTAAGCGGTATGGGGAGGATTGGCCATGTCTGCCTCTACAGGTCCAGCACCAGCCGGGGCGACCTGGCCCGCGAGATGCATATCTGGATGACGTTGCCGGCGGCCTTTTCGGCGTCCGACAGGTAGTAGTCGCGGTGATCGGGTTCGCCTTCGAGCACCGTCGCCTGGCACACGCCGCACTCGCCGCGCTTGCAGTCGTACAGCGGATCGCAGCCGGCTGCTTCGAGCACCTCGAGAATCGTCTTGTCGGCGGGCACCGTGAATGTCTGTCCCGACTGCCGCAGCTCCACTTCGAAGGCCTGGTCGCCGGCCTGCAGCGCCGCGGTGGTGAACAACTCGAAATGGACGTGGGCGGGCGGCCAGCCGCGCTCGGCGGCGCGCGCGATCGCCGCGTCGATCAGGCCTTTGGGCCCGCATACGTAAAGGTGCTGTTGCGGCGTGCTGGCGGCCAGCATGGCGTCCAGGTCGAAAGCCGAGCCGGGCTCGTCGTCGGCGTACAGCCGCAGCGACGGGCCCGCCAGGGCCGCCAGTTCGTCGGCGAACGCCAGCTGCGTGCGGCTGCGGCCGGTGTAGTGCAGCGTGTAGGCGCGGCCCGCGGCCGACAGCGCGGTCGCCATCGCGGCGATGGGGGTGATGCCGATGCCGCCGGCCAGCAGCACGACCGGGGGTTCGCCAGCCGGCGCTTCGTGCAGCGGGAAATCATTCTTCGGGCCTTCGGCCTGGATCTCATCGCCCACGACAAGCGCATGCATGTGGCGCGATCCGCCCTGGCTGTCATCTTCCAGGCGGATGCCCAGGCGATAGCGGGCGGGGGCGGCAAAATCGCCGGCCTGCCCCTCGGTGGCCACCAGCGAGTAGCAGCGCGGTTCGGCCAGACCGGGAATGGCGACCTTCAGGTGCGCGCCCGGACCGAAGGCTGGCAATGCGCCGCCGTCGGCCCGCTCCAGGCTTACCGAGCGGATCTGTGGAGATTCCTGGCGGATGTCGCGTACGACGAGAGTCAGCGGGGCCACGATATGTCTCGATTCCGGTGTCAGGCGGGTAGGTGTTCGGCGGCGCGGCGTTCCAGCGGCGCGCAGCTGGCGTCGGCCAGCGCCAGTTCGCGCAGCTCACGCAGGCGGGCGGCGGCGTCCGGCTGGCCGAGCAGGCGCACGGCCGCGTCCAGCAGCGTGCGGTACTTGCTTTCGCCGCGGGCATGGGTGTCGCTGTAGCCCTTGACCAGGCGCCGGCACAGCGTGACTTCCACCGCCAGCGCGTAGTCGACAGGGGCGATGCGGGCGATCAGATCGAGCCACGAACGCAGCGCCTGCGCCTCGACCTGGTGGCGCAGCAGCGAGCGGCGAAAGCGCCGCATGCCCGCCAGGCCATAGAACGCCAGGAACCCGCCCAGCGTGCCCAGCCGCATGCGCTTGCCCCGCACCAGCCGCTTCTGCACGAAGCCGCCGAAGGCGGCGGAGTGCTCCAGCCATCTGCCCAGCCGCACGGGCAGGGTGCCGCATATCTCTTCCAGCCGGGGATGCACGAACTCGGTGGTGTAGACCAGCTGATCCGGCTTCGCGCCGACCTCGGCGCGCACGCGCGCGGCGCGGCTGCCGCGGGTCTTCAGGTCGGCCACGCGGATCACGTCGTCGTAGGCCATGGCCACCGCCACGTGCTGCGCGGCGGCACGGGTCAGGGCCCAGCCCGCGGCCTCGCCGCCGTGCGCGCGGTCCAGCGCCGCCAGCTTGTCCATGTGGTCCAGGTACTCGCCGGCATAGGCGGGGTCCTGGTAGTCGATCAGGCGGCGCAGCGCCGCCACCATCATGGGCTGCGCGGCGATGGGAAAATCGCGCCGCACGCGGTCCAGCAAGGCCTGGGCCGCCGGGGATGCGGCGCGCTCCGGCACCTGGGTCAGATGGTCGGGCGCGACGATGGGAGCGGGCTGCGCCGGCGCCTGGCTGGCGGCCGCATGGCCGGCGGCGAACGCCCGAAGGCTGGCCTGCACGCCCACGCCCGCGCGTTCGATGGTGGCCTCGAAGGCCTCGCGCGCAAAGGGCAGGGCGCCGCTGCCCGCGATCGCGCCGAACAGACTGGCGCTGATCACGCTGCCGTTGCGGTCGGCAAGCTCTTGCAGGTCGAAGCACAGGAAGCGGCGCGCGCTGTCGCGGCCGGCTTGCAGTACTTTGTTCGGGTCCGCGATGCCATTGCCGGGCGCCGATTTCTCGCTGACCGCGTAGCTGCGATGCGATGAACTGATCAGGGTCGTGCGATCGGGCGTGACCAGTCCGCGCGTGATGGCGCGTCCGCCTTCCATCAGTTCGGCCGCCACCACCAGGTCCACGTCGCCCGGCGTGGGCATGAGCGCCAGCGTGGGCTGGCGGCCAGCGCGCGCCACCTCGGTCTCGGGCAGCAGCTCGAGGTAGTAGATGGTGGCGCCGGTGCGCTGCGCCACGCCGGGCACCGAGGTGGTCTGCGCCCACCATCCGTCGTGCTCGGCCAGATCGACGATCCAGTCGGCCAGCACGCCGCCGCCCTGGCCTCCCATGGCCAGGATGGCGATCTTGATGGGCTGCGCGGGCGCAAGTTCGGATCGGCTCATCGCGCGCTCACAGGGCATGGCGGTCGAGCCGGGCGGCCCGGCGGCGCTGCAGGAAACCGATCACCCCATTGCGAAGCCGAGCTACCAGCCGGTCGCCCGTCGTAGGGTTGTGCACGATGTCGGCCCGGTAGAACGAGGGGCACAGCACGGCCGCGTCGGCCACTTCCCCGCAATTGCCGCAGCCCACGCAGCTGCTGTCGACGTGCGCCACGGGATCGGGCTTGAGGGGATCGCCGCTGTCCTTCACCGACAGCGAAGGGCAACCCGAGAGCCGGATACAGGCGTGGTCGCCCGTGCAGACGTCGGGGTCGACGCCGAAGCGTTCCTTCACCACGCGCCTGCCTTCCTTCACCGCCCGGTTGAACAGCGGCTTGATGCGCCGCTGCTTGTTAAGCATGCATTCCGACTGCGCGATGATGACCTTCGGTCCGCCCTCGTCGGTGGTCAGCGCCTCTTCGAGCACGGCGCGCACGCGCGCGACGTCGTAAGTGCGGTCTATCGTGCGCACCCATTTCACGCCCACGCCGCGCACGGCGGCATCGATAGGGTTGTTCGTGGAGCGGTCCGGATTCTCGGCGCGCGACGACAGGATGTCCTGCCCGCCGGTGGCCGAGGAATAGTAGTTGTCGACGATGACGATCACGCCGTCGTACTTGTTGAATACGGCGTTGCCGATGCCCGACGCGAGGCCGTTGTGCCAGAAGCCGCCGTCGCCCATGATGGATATCGGCCGCTTGGCGGCCGGCACGTTGAATGCCGCCGCGCTCGATGCGCCCAGGCCGTAGCCCATGGTGGTGGCGCCCAGGTTGAAGGGCGGCAGTATCGAGAACAGATGGCAGCCGATGTCGCACGAAATGTGGTGCTGGCCCAGTTTCTCCTGCGCCAGGGTCAGGGCCGAGAAGATGGGACGCTCGGGACAGCCCGTACAGAAGCCCGCGGGCCGCGGAGGCACCACGCTGGCAAGCTCCGCGGCGTGACGCGTGAAGGTCAGCGGTTTCTCGACAGCGGGCGCGCGGGGGCGCGTTACCTCGGTGATCTCAAGCTGATTCTGTCCCTGCGCGTCCGCGGCGGCGGCGGCATGGGTGGCCAGGGCCTCGGCGTCGTGTTGCAGCAGGAAGCGCCGGATGCCGTCGCGCATGACCTGCGTGGTGTACTCGCCCGCCATGGGCAGCACATCCTTGCCGGACAGGTGCGTCGTAGCGCCCGCGCGGCGCAGCACGGCGTGCAGGTTCTGTTCGATATAGTCGGGCTGTCCTTCCTCGATCAGCAGCACCGCGCGCTTGCCGCGGCAGAAGTCCAGCACCTCGTCCTCGATCACGGGGTACGTGACATTCATCACGTACAGCGGGATGCGGCTGTTGCCGAAATGGTCGGCCAGCCCCTGCAGCTGCAGCGCGCGGATCACGCCGTTGTACAGGCCCCCCTGCAGGATCAGCCCGGCGTCGTGCCGCTCGCCGTCGAATTGCTCATTGAGCTTGCGCTCCTTGATGAACGAGATGGCCGCGGGCCAGCGTTCCTTGATCTTCTCCTGCTCGTGCAGGAACGAGGCGGGCGGCAGCACGATGCGGGAGGTGTCGCGCTGCGGCGCCTCGAGCGCCTGGGTCAGGGTGTAGGCCGGCCGCTTGTTGTCCTTGGCGATGAAGCGACCGTGCACGTGGCAGCCGCGGATGCGCAGCTGCAGCATCACCGGGGTCTTGCTGGCTTCGGACAGGGCGAAGCCGTCCTCGACGGCCTGCACCATGCTCTCGAGATTGGGCCGGGGATCGAGCAGCCAGATCTGTGACTTCATCGCGAAGGCATGCGAGCGCTCCTGCATGATGGACGAGCCCTCGCCGTAGTCTTCGCCCACGATCACCAGTGCGCCGCCAGTGACGCCGCCCGAGGCCAGGTTGGCCAGCGCGTCCGACGCAACGTTGGTGCCCACCGTGGACTTCCAGGTGACGGCGCCGCGTATGGGATACATGACGGAGGCGGCCAGCGTGGCCGCCGCGGTGGCTTCCGACGCGCTGGCTTCGAAGTGCACGCCCAGTTCCTGCAGGATGTCGTTGGCGTCCGCCAGCACGTCCATCAGATGCGAGATGGGGGAACCCTGGTAGCCGGCGACATAGCCGACCCCGGACTGCAGCAGCGCCTTGGTGACGGCAAGAATGCCCTCGCCGCGGAACTCTTCGCCCGCGCCGATGCGCAACTGCTGGACTTCGTTCTTGAACGACCTTTCCGCCATCGAGAAACCCCTTGATCGCAAGCCTGCCGGCCTGTCGTGGGATGTTGCGCGGCAACACGCACATCCCGTTTTTGTCAGCTCGCGAAAGTACTTTAGAAGTCGACTTTTTAGATGTCAACAAAAAATATGAATTTTCATTGATTCAAAAAAATATCACGCTAAAACAAGGATGTATATACTCGTTCTCCTGTGCATTCCCGCGGTCCGCATGCCTGGGTTTGGTGCGATATCGCTTGGTTGTCAGGGCTAACCCTATGCTGCGCGACAGCAATGCGGCGTGCTTTGGTGCATGCCGCTACATGGCGGCACCGGGCCGGTGCGCGGGCCGTCGGCCACACGGCGGGATGACCGCGTCATGGCGCTTCCAGGCCGACGTATGATCGGCACAACGCATGAAGGACCCATGAAGAAGAACCCCGTCATTGCCGCCGCGTCCGCGGCCGGCCCGCCAGAGCCCTCGACGCGTTTCGTCGACAACTATCTGGCCTATCTGCTTGCGCAGGCCAGCCATCGCATCTCGGCCGAGTTCCATCGCCAGGCCAAGGCGGCGGGACTGTCCGTTACCGAGTGGAGGGTGCTGGCCAGCCTGGAAGGCAGCCCGGGCGAGACCATCGGGTCGCTGGCCGCGCTGGCGTTGACCAAGCAGCCGACGTTGAGCAAGGTGGTGCAGCGATTGGAGGCGGAGGGCCTGCTTGCGCGCACCGGCGTGCGCAGCGACCGGCGTCAGACGCGCGTGCGCATTACGTCGAAGGGTCACTCACTGGTGGGACGACTGTGCGAGGACGCGCTGGCGCACCAGGAAGCGGTGCTGCGGCCGTTCGGCCACGAGCGCGCGGCGCAACTGATGGAGATGCTGCGCGCGCTGATGGGCACGCCTTACGAGCCTGCCGACGACGAGCAGGCGTGATCACGCCTCCTGAAGCGGCTAGGCATGCGGCGGCCGTCTCGATATGACTAAGTAGTAGGTGCAGGGCTCGCGTGACGCGTTCTCGAACGCGTGCTCCACGTCCGCCTCGAAGAACAGGGTGTCGCCGTCCGCCAGTTCCAGGCGTCCGCTCGGCAGCACGACCGTGACCCGGCCTTCCAATGCGATCACGTGCTTGTCCACGCCGGATGGCATGGCGGGGAGCATGCCGGTGGTGACGCCGGCGGGCAGGTAGTGTTGCAGAATCTCCACCACCGCGCCGGCCATCGAAGGCGAGAGCAGATGGCGTTCGAAACCCGTTTCGCCATCGCGAAAGACCAGGCGCTGCGTGCGGCGCACGAGCGCCGTCGCCTGCCGCTTGTCGTTGCCGCCCATCAGGTCGCTGAGCGTAGCGCCCAGGGCCGAAGCGATGCGCTTGGCCACGCCGATGGTCGGGCTCTTCTCGCCCCGTTCCACCTTCGAAAGCATCGCCCTGCTGACGCCCGATCGGTCGGACAACGCCTCGAGCGTCAGCCGGGCCTGCTCGCGCAGCGCCCGCACCCGCGCGCCGAATTCCATGGCCAGGGCATCGGCGGGTTCGTCGGCTTCCGGGGAAGGTGAGCGGGGCGAAGGCATGGGGTTCTCGATGCGAGCGGGTGGATCAGCCGAAATACTACTCGACACAACCGGACGCGCTTGAAGGGTTGCGACGGGTCTCGCGTGATGCTATTTGTTCTTCTATAGAAGAATATCGTCTTCCAGGTCCGGGACTCTTGCCACGGCTTTGGCAGGGGCGAAGACAGACGCCCAAGAGTTTTTCTTTGGAGAGCACGCATGCCTTATTCCGACACACGTCCTTGCCGTCGTCGCCGAGAGCTGCTGAAACTGGCCGCCTGCTCGGCCACCGCCTCGTTCTTGCCAAATCGCGCCGTCCGGGCGCAGGAGTCCGCCATGAAGAAAACCGCCGCCGGCGCCAACTTCGTCCGTTATGCCCTGGGTGACTTGACCATCGTGGCCTTGCGCGACGGTTACGTGGACATGCCGCCCAGCCGACTGCGGCAGCGCGGCGATCGTCCTTTCGAAAAGCTGCCGCCGCAGGTCGCATTGGTGGACGGCAAGCTGCGCTTGTCGGTCAACGCCTTCCTCATTCTCGACGGGCAGCGCCGCATTCTGGTGGATGCCGGCGCGGGCAATGCGTGGGATCCCACCATGGGTCTGCTGCCGCGCGCACTGGAGGAAGCGGGCGTGGACGTGGCCAGCATCGATACCTTCGCCTTGACGCATACGCATCTGGACCACGTGGCCGGCCTGGTCGCCGACGATGGTTCCGATCTGCTTCCCAATCTTCAGCATCTATGGGTACCCGAGCAGGAAGTGCCGCATTTCAAGGGCAGCGCGCGCCTGGCCAACCTGCACTCGCGCGTGCAGGGCTTCGCGGACGGTCACGCGGTCAGCGACAACGTGGTGTCCGTTCACGCTCCGGGCCACGAAGTTGGGCATAGCGGCTTCATGGTAAGCAGCACGGCGGGCAAGTTGCTGATCTGGGGCGACATCGTGCACGTGCCTTCGATTCAGTTCGATCATCCCGCACTGACATGGGAATTCGACGGCAACCAGGACCAGGCGCGCGAGACCCGCATGCGCATGCTGGCGTTGGCCGCCGCGCCGGACACCTATGTCGCAGGCGCGCACCTGGACTTTCCGGGCGTAGGCAAAGTGATGAAGTCGGGAGGTTCGTACCGCTATCTGTCGTTCGACGCATTGTGACCGGTGGGTCGCGCAACCCTTGTTTATAGGGTTTTCCGCGTATGCTCGCGCGAATCGGCGCTCTCCATGCCGTCGATTCGCGCGAGCTTTTTTCTGGCGGAAAGCGGCGAATGCCCATAGAATCAAAAACGCATACGAAGTCCGCGATTTTTCGAAATCCCGGCATTCCGCTCGTGAAAAAAAGGCACCTTTCGATTTTGACCGCCCGGGGGCTTGCGCGACCGGTACAAGAAGCCGGATAGCCTCGACACCGGGTCCTGGTGTTCACGCTGCGCTCTGATGGATTTGGCGGTGGCGTGCGCCGTTGCAGTAAGGCTGCTGGCCGGACTGGAACCCCATGTCGCTGCTGGATCGATCGAATCGGCTGCTGATGACAGGTGTGTTGTGCCTCAGCGGTTGCGTGAAGCTCGGCCCCGACTTCGCCCCACAGCGCGAAGCGTGGGTCGACGATTGGACTTCGGCCCCGCTGCAACAGGCAAGCCTGCGGCAGTCGCAACCCGATGTCCGGCAATGGTGGGCGGTCTTCGAAGATCCCGTCCTCGAACATCTCATTGCCCAGGCCGATGCCTACAACGCGGGGGTGCGCATCGCCGGCCTGCAGATCCTCGAGGCCCGCGCGCAGCTGGGCATCGCCCAAAGCGGGCGCTACCCCCAGAGTCGTATCGTCAGCGCGGATGCGCTGTATCAGCACCGATCGTCGCATTCGTCCGAAGGCAATCTGCGGCCCAGCAGTTTCTGGCAGTTCAGCGCGGGTTTCGATGTCGGCTGGGAGCTGGACTTCTGGGGGCGTTTCAGCCGAGCCATCGAGTCGGCCGACGCCGCGTATTTCGCCGCGCAGGCCAATCGGCAGGACGTGCTGGTGCTGCTGCACGCGCAGGTGGCCGAAAGCTACTTCGCGTTGCGCACGACCGAAGCGCGGCTGCGCATCGCGCGCGACAACGCCGTCATCCAGCGGCGCAGCTTCGAGATCACGACGCGCCTGTTCCAGAGCGGCGAATCCGATGAGCTTGACCTGCAGCAGGCGCGGACGCAGTACCTGGCCACGCTGGGCACGCTTCCGCAGCTCGAAGGCCAGATCACCCGCCTGCGCAATGCGCTGGCTGTGCTGATCGGACGTCCGCCCAACCCGATGCCGGACCTGCCCGACATGACGGAGAAGGCCGCGCTCATCCCGCTGATCGACCGCGCGATCCTGCAGGACGTGCCAGCCGAGCTGCTGTCGCGCCGCCCCGACGTGCGCGCCGCCGAACTTCGCATCGCTGCGCAGTCGGCACTGGTCGGCGTGGCCGAAGCGAACCTCTATCCCTCGCTGGCCGTGCTGGGGAGCATCGTGTGGTCGGCCACGTCGCTCGCGGGCACGTCGAGCACCGTTGCATTGCTGGGCGGCCCCGCGCTGAGCTGGAATGTGTTCGATCAGGGGCGGTTCCACAACGAGGTGCGCGTCCAGGACGCGCGGCTGCAGCAGCTGATCGTGTCCTACCAGGATGCGGTGCGCCAGGCCGCGCGCGAAGCCGACGATGCGGCCAGCGGGCTGGTGAAGGCCGTGGAGCGGGATGGCATCCTGCACGACGCCGCAATGGCGGCCAAGCGGTCGCTCTCGCTGGCGAATTCGCTATACCGCGAGGGCTATACCGACTTCCAGCGCGTACTGGATGCGCAGCGCGCGCTGGCCTCGCAGCAGGACATCTATGTCGTCAATCGCGGCACGGCGGTGAGCGAGTTGATCGCCCTGTACAAGGCGCTGGGGGGCGGTTGGCACAGCGCCGAACCTGTCATCGACGAGGCTACCCGCGACCAGATGCAGCAGCGCACCGATTGGGGCGACCTGTTGTCCGAGGAGGCCCCCCGGACTTCGGTCGCCATCCCTATCGGAAAAAAGGAGCGATCCGATGAGTGATGCACGATCCTCCTCGGCCGCCGCGTCGGCACCGTCTGGCGCCGCGCCCGCCTCGACCGGCGCCGCGCCGGCCGCGGCACAAGCTGCGGACTCCACGAAGCCCGCAATCAGATGGGTCTTCGTGGCGATCGTGCTGAGCCTGGCCTGGTATCTGTTTGCCGACCGCCTCACGCCCTACACGCAGCAGGCGCGGGTGCAGGCCTACGTCGTTCCCGTGGCGCCCGAGGTTTCCGGCCGCGTGACGCAAGTCAACGTGAGGAATAACCAGGACGTGCAGGCTGGCGCGGTGCTGTTCGCCGTAGACCCGGAGCAGTATCGGATCGCCGTGGACCGCGCGCGCGCGGACCTAGAGGCGACGCGCCGGCAGATCGGCGCCGGCACGGCGGGAATCGATTCCGCTCAGGCGTCGCTGCGGGCAGCGCAAGCCAACGAGATCAGGGCTCGCCAGGACAGCAACAGGCTCGAGCGCCTGTATCGCGAGGATCCGGGCACGATTTCGCTGCGCCGGCTGGAGGTCGCACGGGCGAGCCTGGCGACGGCGGTCAGCCAGGTGGCGGCGGCCCGCGCCGAAGTGCAACGCGCCCGCGAGCAGGAGGGCGGCAGCGACGAGGACAACGCCAAGCTGCGCAGCGCGGCCGCGGCATTGGAAAAGGCCGAGCTCGACCTGTCCAACACGCAGGTACGCGCGCGCTCGGCCGGGCTGATCACCGACCTGCGCACCGACACCGGCCAGTTCGCCGCGGCCGGCAACCCTGTCATGACTCTCATCGCGATCCATGACGTCTGGATCAGCGCGGAGATGACCGAGAACAACCTGGGCCACGTCGAGCCCGGCACGCCAGTGGAGATCATCCTCGATGCGCTGCCGGGCCGGGTGTTCGAGGGCAGGGTGCGCAGCGTGGGGTATGGCGTCGAGGTGAAGCCGGGCAATGCGCCGGGCACGCTGCCTACCGTCCCGAACAGCCGTGACTGGCTGCGGCCCGCACAGCGCTTTCCCGTCATCGTGGAAATCAATCCCGGCGAGCTGCTCAGCTTGCGCGGCGTGCGCGTGGGCGGCCAGGCGGAAGTCATGGCTTACCCCAGTCCCGGCAATCCGCTCAATCTGTTGGGCCGCGTGTACATGCGTTTCATGAGCTGGCTTTCCTATGCCTACTGAACCCGCCCATGACTGCGACTCCCGATCCCCGCTGCAGGCGAGTGCTGCGCCTGGCGGTCGGCACGGCGCTGTGCCTGGCCATCAGCTTCGGCCTGGCCCTGCCCATTCCCATGGTCGCGCCGGTACTGGGGGTGGTGTTGCTGGCGTCGATGAACAGTCCCCTGTCATTGAAAGCCGCCGTGGGACTGGTGCTGGTGGTCATGTTGACCACGGCCAGCGGCCTGTTGCTCAGTCCGCTGCTGCGCTACTACCCATTGAGCGGTGTGCTGCTGATCGGCGTGTGCCTGTTCGCGGCGTTTCGCTACGGCCTGCGCGGCGGCAACAGTCTGGTATCGCTTTTTCTTGTCGTCGGCCTGACCATGATTTCGGCGGCGGGCACCGTCGACTTCGCGTTGGCCGCGCTGGCGGTCGAGGCCCTGGCGAAGGGCCTCCTGGTGGCGGTCGCCGCGCTGGGGTTCTGCCATCTGCTGTTTCCCGAGCCGGCGGCCGCACCGCCGCCTCCCAAGCCGCCGATTCCGCCTGTGCGCGAGGCCGACCGTATCGCGTTGCGCGCCGCGCTGGTGGTGCTTCCCGCGTTCCTGCTGGCGTTGACCGATCCTCTGGGCTACATGCCCATCATCCTGAAGTCGGTCAGTCTGGGCCGCCAGAGCTGTGTCACTGCCGCGCATGGCGCGGCCCGCGAACTGCTTGGTTCCACCCTGCTGGGCGGGGTGCTGGCGATTCTCTTCTGGTGCCTGCTGAGCCTGTTCGTGAGCCTGTGGATGTTCTTCCTGTGGATGCTGCTGTTCGGCCTGGTCGCCGGTCGCAGGCTGTATCGGCTGAGCCCCACGTCGCACCCGCCCAGCTTCTGGCTGAACGCCCTGGTGACGCTCGTCATCCTGCTGGGCCAGTCCGTGCAGGACAGCCTGGCCGGCAAGGACGTCCATACAGCCTTTGCGGTGCGCATGGGGCTGTTCATCGCCGTCTCGCTCTATGCATGCCTGATGCTGCAATGGCTCGAACCGCAGAGCAGGCCCTCGCGCACGGCCGGGCGGTCACGCCGAAATCCCTTCAAACGACCGACGAGGAGTTAGCCATGGAAACCACAGATACCACGACATTGCAGTCATCTCCATCGCGAGGTTGGCGCTTCAAGTGCGGCATCGGTCTCTTCATTCTTGCCTTCGCGCTATGGTTCCTGATTCCGATAGGCGCCGCGCTCGGCATTCCGGGATCGCGCATCGCGGCGCTGACCGGCACCATCTTCGTTGCCAACAAGATCCTGCTGATCACCTGCATCGCCGTCATGGGCAAGGAGGGATTCCAGCAGCTCAAGGGCATCGCCCTGGGCCATGCCAAGCGCCTCGCGCCCGCGCGGACCGTCGGTCCGACCCGCCACACCATCGGCCTGATCATGTTCTTCGTGCCGATCCTCACGTCGCTGCTCGAACCCTACATCGACCAGATGTGGCCCGGCCTCAGGCCGAACAAATGGCAGCTCCAGGTGCTGGGCGACGTCATGCTCCTCGCAAGCTTCTTTGTCCTTGGGGGCGACTTCTGGAGCAAGCTCAGGGCGCTGTTCATACGCACGGCGTGAGCGCCGCTCCGGCGCGAGCCGTCGTCGACCCGTGCTGACCGGCGTTCCTGGCTGAAAGTGAACCCTTGTGGGAGTCCGATGTGAAAATGCGTGTGGTAGACGCCGTCGTGGCAAGCCTGTCAGTCCTTCCGAAGCGGCGCGCGCGAGAGCCGGAGTTCCCGCAACGGGCGTATCCGCGTGACTCGGGCGCGGCGCAGCTGTTGCAGCTGATGCCGGTTGCCCTCGTCGTGGCCGACCGCCATGATCGGATTCTGCTGGCCAATGGGGCGGCGGCAACATTGTTCGGCTATGCCGACGACGAACTGGTCGGCATGCACGCGGACAAGCTGTTCCCGGACCTGGACAGGCAAGCCGCCGACGCACGGAGTGTGTCGGGCCCGGGAAAGGTGCTGGCGCTTACCAGTCCGAGAGACAGGCCGGCGCGTCGCAAGGATGGCCGGGAGTTTCCTGTCGAACTTGCCGTGATTCCGCTTCCTGGGGACGGCGCAATCGAGACGCTGATGGTCATCACCGACCGCACGGAGCATTATGCGCTGCGTCGCAGCCGGGAGCAGCTTGCGCACCTCACGCGCATTTCCATGCTGGGCGATCTGTCGGGCTCGCTGGCGCACGAGTTGAACCAGCCGCTGACGGCGATCCTGAGCAATACGCAGGCGGCCCAGCGCTTCCTGGCCGAAGAGCCGGTGGACCTGGCGGAATTGCGCGAAATCATGGACGACCTGGTGAACGACAATCATCGTGCCACTGCGGTCCTGCGCAAGATACGCGTGCTGGCCAGACGCAGCGAATTCCAGCCCAAGGCCCTCCACCTGGCCCAGGTGGTGGGCGACGCGACGCTGCTGGTCCGCAGCGAGGCCATCACGCGCCGGATAAGGGTTCAGTGGGACACGGCCGCCGACTTGCCCGCGGTATATGGGGACCACGTGCAGCTGCAGCAAGTGATGCTGAACGTGCTGCTCAACGCCTTCGAGGCGATGGACGCATGTCCCGCGGAAGACCGCGTGGTGGAGATCGACGCGCAGGCCGACGGGTCGGAGATGATCCGCGTCGCCGTGCGCGACCGTGGGCGCGGCTTGCCCAGGGACACCACCGAGATGATGTTCATGCCGTACTTCACCTCGAAGCCGGACGGGCTGGGCCTCGGGCTGTCGATCAGCCGCTCCATCGTGGAGATGCACGGAGGCCGCATCTGGGCCGAGAACAATGCGGGACCGGGCGCGACGTTCTACTTCACCCTGCCAGCGGCGCAAGCGGCGTCGCTCGCTCCATCCAGGCCAGAGCCATGAGAGACGATATTCCCGTTGTCTTCGTCGTCGATGACGACGATGCTGCCCGCCGTGCCTTGACCCGCGTGATCTGCTCTGCCGGCTATCGCGTCCAGGGCTACGACTCGGCCATCGAGTTCCTCGAACTGCGGCCCTCCCTGGGTTCTCCGTCGTGTCTGGTGCTGGATGTGCATTTGCCCGGCATGGACGGCCTGGATCTACAGAGAAGGCTGATTGCGGCGAACGTGTCATTGCCGATCATCTTCATCACGGGGCATGGCGACATCCCATCGGTCGTTCGCGCCATGAAGGCCGGTGCGGCCGATTTCCTCGGCAAGCCTGTGGACGCCCACGATTTGCTGCTCGCGGTGGACACTGCGTTGCGCAACGCCGCGCAGGCGCTTGCCTTCGATACGGAGGCCAACCGGACCCGGCATCTGGCGGCCCGCCTGACGGGCCGCGAGCGTGAGGTGCTGGGGTTGCTGGTGCGAGGCCGACTGAACAAGCAGGCGGCGTACGAACTGGGCATCGCCGAGAAGACGGTCAAGGTTCATCGCGCCCGCGTGATGGAGAAGATGGAGGCTCGTTCGCTGGTCGAGCTGGCGCGGGCCGTCGACAAGGCCGGAATCACGCTCTGACCGCATCCGCGGCGGTACGCCGGCGCGCGGGAAGGGTTCGCCCGCGATCGTTCCGCATTGGACCATAGTCCCATATCGAAACGCCGGGCGTTGCCCTAGCCTCGGTTCAGCGTCGAACGATGTGTCGGGCCCCGGATTACGCCAGCGAGACATGCGTCATGAACCAGTGGATGCCGTATGTCGCGGTCGTGGATGACGATGATTCGGTGGGGCGCGCCATCAAGCGGCTGCTGCGTGCCAATGGGCTGGCGGCGCAGACCTTCGCCACCGGCAAGGAGTTTCTCAGGATGTTCGATTCGACACCGTCTCACCGCCCGGCGTGCATCGTGCTCGACGTACAGCTGCCGGATCTGAACGGGCTGGAAGTGCAGCAGCGCCTGGCGGGGAGCAGAGCTCAGGTGATATTCATCACCGCCCACGAGGGGGAAGATATAAGCGAACGGGCCATGGAGGCGGGTGCCGTCGCCTATTTTCGAAAGCCGTTCGACGATGTGGCCTTTATCGAGGCGGTTCGCGCGGCCATCGCTCCGGCCGGCCGATGAGGCCGGATGGAGCAACGATGAATCCCGGGCCGCTTCGGGTTGATCCGGCCTCAGTTCCCGACGACATCTTGAGAGCACATATCATGATCAACTTCCTGCGCAATCTCTTCGCCGTTCCGCTGCTCCTGCTTGCAGTGGGCTGTTCGTCCGGACCGAGCGTCGCCACAGGCGGCGATCCCGAACTGGATGCGAAAGCGCGAGAAGCGCTGAGGCATCTGTTCGACACCACGCCTGCCGCTCACACTGTCCGTTCCCAGGCAAAGGCAGTGCTGGTGTTTCCCAGCGTCGTAAAAGCCGGCTTCATCTTCGGCGCCGAGGATGGCAGAGGCGTCATGTTCGATCGCAACGGCAAGGTGACGGGCTACTACGGCGTGCGCGGCGTGTCGTATGGCCTGCAGGCGGGCGCGCAGGCCTATTCCCAGGCGCTGTTCCTCATGACGGACACTGCCATCACCGAGCTTACCAGCGCCGGCGGACTCTCCGTCGGCGTGGGGCCGAGCATCGTGGTGGTGGATGCCGGCGTGGCCAAGTCCCTGACGACGACGACATTGAAGTCGGACGTGTATGCGTTCATCTTCGGCCAGGAAGGCCTGATGGCCGGGCTTGGACTGCAGGGGCAGAGAATCCGCAAACTGGGTGATGACTGAGCCGGCAACGGCTTCGCGGCGCGATCGGCGGACAGCGGGACGAGGACATCATGGGCCGGGGATGCCTAATTGCCTGCCACGAGTGCGACCTGCTGCTGCGCGAGGTGGCGCTGCCGCCCGGCGGCACGGCCCGCTGCCCGCGCTGCGGGGCGCATCTGTACCGGGATCGGCCCGACAGCCTGAATCGCGCCCTGGCCTTTGCGCTGGCTGCGCTGGTGCTGTTCGCGACCGCGAACGCATTTCCGATCGTGGGGTTGAACGTGAACGGCGAGATCGTCCAGGCCACGCTGTTAAGGTCGGTGCAGATTCTCTACCGGGACGGCATGTGGAGCCTGGCGGGCCTGGTGCTCGTGACCACCATTGTGATGCCGCTGCTAGAGATGCTCGCCACCTTGTATCTGCTGGTGCCGTTGCGGCTGCGCAGGCTGCCGCCTCGACCGGAAGTCGCCTTCCGCGGACTGCATCTGGCGCGGACCTGGGGGATGACCGAGGTTCTCATCCTCGGGATTCTCGTCGCGCTGGTGAAGCTGACGCATCTGGCCATCGTGATTCCCGGCATGGCGCTGTGGACCTTCGGCGCCACGATGGTGCTGCTGGCCGCCACGGCGGCCGCCTTCGATCAGGCAGAAGTGTGGTCGCACATCGCGGCCAGGCGTACGGAGAAGTCCACGGAGCCGCGGATATCGGGCGCGATGCCCACGGCCGCGCGCGCGGGCCTCATGGTGTGTCACGAATGCGGCCTGCTGCAGAAGGCGGCAGCCCACGATCCGGATGCGCGCTGTCCGCGCTGCGCGGCGCGGGTGCACGTGCGCACGCCCGGCAGTATTCCGCGCACCTGGGCATTCCTGGTTGCGGCGCTGGTGCTGTACGTTCCGGCCAATGTCCTGCCCGTGATGGACACGAGTTCGCTGTTCGGGGCGCAGAGCGACACCATCATGAGCGGCGTCGTATACCTGTGGACCTCCGGTTCATGGCTGCTGGCGGTCGTGGTCTTCATCGCCAGCATCGCGGTGCCGATGCTGAAGATACTGGCGCTGGCATACCTCGTCGTGGCGGCGCAGCGGCATTCGCGCTCGCTGCTTCTCGAGCGGGCGCGCATCTATCGCCTGGTGGAGTTCGTGGGCCGCTGGTCGATGCTGGACATCTATGTCATCACCGTCCTGGTCGCGCTGGTGCAATTCAGCGCGCTGGCGACGATCAAGGCCGGCCCCGCGGCCATCGCGTTCGGCGCCGTGGTGGTGCTGACCATCATCGCCGCACGGTCATTCGATCCCCGCTTGACCTGGGATGGCACGGAGAAACGCCATGGCTGAGCCCGCCGACCCTCGCGATGGATCCGACGCGCAGCCGCTGCCCGAGGCGGTCGCGGTGCCGCGCTCGCGGTGGCGCATGCAGGCCGTGTGGCTCGTGCCCCTGGTCGCGGTGCTGATCGGCGGCTGGCTGGTGGTGAAGGCGGTGCTGGAGAAAGGGCCCACGATCACGATCAGCTTTGCCAGCGGGGAAGGGCTGGAGGCGGGCAAGACCAAGGTCAAGTTCAAGAACGTGGACATCGGGGTCATCAACACGGTCGACCTTTCGCCGGACTACAAAAGCGTGGTCGCGACCGCCGAGCTGGCCAAGAGCGCGTCGAATCTGCTGGTCAAGGACACGCGCTTCTGGGTGGTCAGCCCGCGTATCACCGGGGGCACCGTCACGGGGCTCGGTACGCTGCTTTCCGGTTCGTACATCGGCATGGACCGGGGGTCCCAGACGGAGAAGCGGCGCGACTTCGTGGGCCTGGACACTCCGCCGGTGTTCGCCAGCGACGTGCCGGGCCGAGAATTCATCCTGAAGAGCGAGACCATGGGCTCGCTCGACGTGGGCGCGCCGGTATTCTTCCGCCGGCTGCAGGTGGGACAGGTGACGGCGTACGACCTGGACCCGGGCGGGCAGGCGGTCACCGTGCGCGTGTTCATCAATGCCCCCTATGACCAATACGTCACCCCGGACACCCGCTTCTGGCAGGCCAGCGGCATCGACGTGTCGCTCGATTCGAGCGGACTCAGCATCGATACCGAATCCATCTTGTCGATCCTGATCGGCGGCGTGGCGTTCCAGACTCCCCCGGACGCGGTGGCTCGGACGATGGCCGACGCGGGCACGGAGTTCGCGCTCTTCGACAGCCGGGCCGAGGCGATGAAGCACGTCGACCGCATCGCGGACACCTATGTGTTCGTCTTCAACGAGTCGGTGCGGGGCCTGACGGTCGGTGCACCGGTCGATTTCCGCGGCATCGTGATCGGCGAAGTGACCGCCATCCACACGCGCTACGACCCTGGCAGGATGGCTTTCACCATACCCGTAGAGGTGCGCATCTATCCCGAGCGATTCACGTCGCGCTTCGATTCCGGGGCCCGGGGCGGCAGGCTGAGCCAGGACCCGCGCGGACTGAGCCGGACCCTGGTCGCGAACGGCCTCCGTGCCCAGCTCAAGATGGGCAACCTGCTGACCGGCCAGCTGTATGTCGCGATGGATTTCTTTCCCGACGCGCCCAAGGTCGAGGTGGACTGGAACAGGAATCCGCCCGAGCTGCCGACCGTGCCGGGCGGACTCGAGTCCCTGCAGGAATCGCTGACCGGCCTGGCGGAGAAACTGAACAAGGTGCCTTTCGAAGGCATCGGCAACGATCTGCGCCAGACGCTGCAGGAGGCGGCCGCCGTGATGACCGTGCTGCGCAGGAGCGTGGCGCCCGAGGCCCGCGCCGCGCTGCTGGCCGCCCGAAGCGCGATGGAATCGGCGAACAAGACATTGCAGCCCGCGGCAGGGCTCGCGCAGAGCGCGAACGACGCGATGCGCGAAGTGGCCAGGACGGCGGCGGCGTTCCGCGCTCTGGCGGATTATCTCGAGCGCCATCCCGAGGCGCTGTTGCGCGGCAAGGTGGATTACAAGCGATGACGAACGCCCTCCCATGGATTGCTGCGCTTGCCCTGCTGGCAAGCGCCTGTGCATCGTCGCCTCAGGCGACCTTCTATACCCTGGCCGCGCGCCAACCGCAGGAGCGCCCGCAGGCGGCCGGATCCGTCAGGATCTCGATCGATTCGGTAAGCGTGCCCGACCTGGTGGACCGGCCGCAGATCGTGACGAGAGTCGACGCCACGCAGGTCAACATCGAGGAGTTCGCGCGGTGGGCCGACCCCCTAGAAGCGCAGATCACGCGGGTGCTTGCGGCGGACCTGGCGCAATCGGTGCCCGGTGCGCTGGCCTCGGGTAACCTGGCATGGGAAGCGGCGGACGAGACCTATCACGTGTCCGTGGACATACTCAGCTTCGAGTCCGCGCCCGGCAGCATGGCTTCCATCGCGGCCCTCTGGACAGTGCGCGCATTGAAGTCGGGCGAACCCGTGAGCGGCAGGTCCATGGTTCACGAGCCGACCGACGGACAGGGGTACGACGCTCTCGTGCAGGCTCACAGCCGCGCGCTGGCGACGGTGAGTTCGGACATCGCGCGCGCGATCGAGACGATGCGGGTGTCCGGAGGGAAACGGCCGGTCCAGGCCAGGCCCGTGGAAGGCAGGCGTTAGCCTATGCCGGACGCATGGCCGGGCGAGCGTGCTGCGGATCATCGGACGTGTGCGGCTGCCTGTCCAGGCGTTGCCGCCAGGCTGCCATCCGACGACGGTGCTAAGCCTTTTGCACACTCGCCCGGCGCCCCGATCTGTGCTTACATCCGACAAAACGGCCGCCGCGCAGGCTGGCGTGGCCGTCGACAGTTGCCACTGCAGCGCACGGGCATGCCGGCGTCGAGGCACGAAAGCCAGGCGCGGCATCCGTCGTAGGGAGGACACCATGGCGCTGACCGATGCACGGGGCAATCCCGTGTCGACCCGGAACCAGGATGCGCTCGGCTCGTATGAGCGCGCGATATCCCTGTTCCACGGCTATTACGGCGATCCGGTCGGCGTCATCGACCAGGCGCTCGCCGAAGACCCTACCTTCGTCATGGGGCACCTGCTGCGCGCCGGCATGCTGATTACTGCCAGCGATCAGTGCGTCGAAGCCATGCTGCGCCAAAGCGTCGAGGCCGCGGAAGGCCTGGCCGGTATCGCGAACGACCGCGAACGGCAGCACACTGCCGCGGCGCGCGCATGGCTGGATGGCGATTTCTCGGGCGCGCTGCGGCGATACGCCGACATCCTGGCCGAGTACCCGCACGACGTCCTGGCGCTGCAGGTGGGCCACATCGGCGATTTCCTGCTGGGGCGCTCGTCCATGTTGCGCGACCGCGTGGCCGGCGTCCTGCCGGTCTGGAGCAGCGACATGCCGGATTTCGGCTACGTGCTGGGCATGTACGCCTTCGGGCTGGAGGAGACCAATCTGTATGCGCAGGCGGAAGCGCACGGCCGGCGCGCGCTGGACCTGAACCGGCGCGACCCCTGGGCCATGCATGCGGTCGCCCATGTGATGGAGATGCAGGGGCGCGTCGAAGAAGGCATCGCGCTGCTGAATGGCCGGCGCGAGGACTGGGAATCGGACAACATGCTGGCGGTGCACAACTGGTGGCACCTGGCCTTGTTCCGTCTCGACCAGGACGAGACCGCCGAGGTCCTGGACCTCTACGACCACAGCCTGCGCGAGACGTCCACCGGGCAGGTGCTGGACCTGATCGATGCCTCTGCCATGCTGTGGCGGCTGATGTTGCGGGGCGTGGACGTGGGACACCGCTGGCATGAGTTGGCGCAGGTGTGGCAGGCGCGCGGCGGCATGGGCTACTACGCCTTCAACGACGTGCATGCCTTGATGGCTTATCTGGGAGCGGGCGACGGCGCCGCCGCGCAGGAGTTGACCGGGGCCATGGAGGCCGCTGCGCGGGGGCGCAGTACCAACGCGATGATGACGCGCGACGTGGGCCTGCCGGTGGCGCATGCCCTGACCGCCTTCATGAGCGAAGACTACGCCCGCACCGTGGACCTGCTGCGCGACGTTCGCCTGGTGGCGCATCGATTCGGCGGCAGCCACGCGCAGCGCGACGTGCTGGCGCTGACCCTGGTGGAGGCGGCATTGCGCGATGGCGCGCGCGGCTTGGCCAAGGTGCTGACGGCGGAGCGCATGGCGCTGAAGCCCGCCAGCAACGGCAACCGCCGATTGGCCGCGCGAGCCGCCGCGCTGTAGCGGCGCGCCGGCGTAATAGGCGGCCTCGCGGCGCGGCCTCGCGCGCGCCGCAGTAGTCTCTATACTGCCTGTCTTCATACGAAAGACGGCAGTCAACCCATGTCTCGACAATCCTTGCGCGTGTGCGCGTCCAGCGACCTGGTCAATGGCGGCCTGGGCGTGAAGTTGCCGGTTACCGACGGCAACGGACGCACGACGGTGTTCTTCGTGCGCTACCAGGACCGCGTCTACGGCTACCTGAACCGATGCACCCACGTCGGGGTGGAGATGGACTGGGAGAGCCAGTTCTTCACTCGCGCCGGCGATCTCATCATGTGTTCGCGCCACGGCGCGACCTACCATCCCGACACGGGCGTGTGCGCGGGCGGCGCGTGCCGGAACAGCCGCCTGACCGCGCTTCAGGTGGAAGAGCGCGACGGCCCGGATGGCGGTTCGGTGTACTGGCTGCCCGAGGGCCGCATCCAGCCGCTGGCCGACGGCTGATCCGCTCGCGCGCCGCTGGGCCGGCATGCGCACCGGCCATGATGGCCGGTGCGGAGCGCCGCCCGGCTCACCGCTTCGCGCCCGACACCGTGTCCAGATGCCTGGCCAAGGCCGCCTGGGCGCGCTGGCCGCTGTCGGCGCCGACGCGCTCGGCCAGCACCTGGCCGAACTGCCGCAGCTGCGCGGCGGTCAAGCCCACGTTCATGCTGATGCGCATGTGCGCCTGCAATTGCGGCTCGACGCCGGCAAGCGCCGAGAGCATGGCCACCGTGGCCAGTTCGCGGCTCTGCCAATCCAGGTTGTCGCGTTCGAAGATGTCGCCGAACAGGTGCGTCTTGAGGTATTCGTCCGCCGCCGGAGCGAAGTCGAACAGCGGGCCCTTGACCGGTGCGCCGGACAGCCTGGTCTGGTTGGCGGTGCCCGCCTGCAGCAGCGCGGCGCCGGTCGGAATCGGGCGGCTGGGCGCCTGGCCCGGCGGGTCCTGTATCCCGCGCTGGCGGCGGGCCTCGAGCACCTTCATCAGTTCTCCCAGCGCATTCAGGCTGCGCGGGAATCCCGCGTAGGCGTAGAGCTGGACGAGAATCTCCCGGCTATCGCTGATGGTCAGCCCCGCGTCCAGGCCTTGCTTCAGCGCCGCGTTGAGCCGCGGCATGTCGCCGGCCGCGGCGAACGCCGCGATGGGCGCGATGGCCTGCTGGCGTGCGGTCAGGGTGTCGGAAACGCCGGAAGGCGGCGAGGCGGAGCCGGTCTTGTTTCCTTGTGCGGGCGGCGCGTCGGAAGCCTGGCTGGCGGCGGGCAGCCACCCCGTGGCCAGTGCCAGCGCACCGGCCAGCAGGACGCTGCCGGGCCATTTAACGGGCGTTGTATTGCTCATCGCTGACCTTCTCCATCCATTCGACGTTCTTGCCATCCACCGTGCCGGTCACGGCCAGGTGGGTCATCGCGGTGTGCGGCGCCGCGCCATGCCAATGCTTGACGCCGGGCGGACACCAGATCACGTCGCCGGGCCGGATCTCCTGCACGGGCTTGCCCCATTCCTGCGTCAGCCCCACGCCGGACACCACGACCAGCTGCTGTCCCGCGGGATGGGTGTGCCAGGCGGACCGGGATCCCGGCTCGAAGGTGACCAGGCCGCCCGATGCATTGAGGCGGTCGCGGGCCGGCCAGACGGGATCGATCCGTGCGCGGCCGGTGAAGAAGGTGTCCGGGCCGGCCACGGAGTGCTGCGTGCCCGCGCGCGTGATCTGCTGTGCGCCCTTGCCGGCGTCGACGGCATCCGCCGCGCTGGCGATGGACGATTGCGCGACGAGCGCACACAGGACTGCCTGCGGTAGCGATTTCTTCATGAGTTCCTCTGCAGTTGGCTTACGGGGAACTGTAAAGACCCAGGCATTGGACGAGAAGATCGTAAAATTCGAATGCGCTTGTGCATACGGCTCAACAATGATCAAGGAAAACCTCAACGACCTGCGTGCGTTCGTGGTCGTGGCGCGTGAACGCAGCTTCACGCGCGCCGCCGCGCAGCTGGGGCTGTCGCGGTCGGCGCTGAGCCACGCCATGCTGGCATTGGAAACCCGGCTGGGCGTGCGGCTGCTGACGCGCACGACGCGCAGCGTCTCCACGACCGAGGCGGGTGCGCGCTTGCTGCATACGCTTGCGCCGCGGCTGGACGAGATCTCGCAGGAACTCGAGTCGCTGAGCGATCTGCGGGCGCGGCCCGCCGGCACGGTTCGCATCACGGCGCATGACCATGCCATCGTCACGGCGCTGTGGCCCAGGCTGCTGCCCGTGTTGCGCGAGAACCCGGACGTCAACATCGAGTTCAGCGTGGACTATGCCTTCACTGACATCGCCGCCGGCCGCTTCGACGCGGGCGTGCGCGTGGGCGATCGCGTGGACAAGGACATGGTCGCGGTGCGTATCGCGCCCGACCTGCGCATGGCCGTGGCCGGTTCGCCGGAATATCTGTCGGGGCGGCCCGTTCCGCTGGCCCCGCAGGACCTGACGAAGCATCGCTGCGTGAACCTGCGGCTGCCCACCCACGGCGGGCTGTACGCGTGGGACTTCGAGAAGGACGGGCAGGTCCTCAATGCGCGCGTGGGCGGACAGGTCATCTTCAACAACACCTTCCTCATGCTGCAGGCGGCGCTGGACGGCATGGGCCTGGCGTATGTGCCGTACGATCTGGTGCGGCCGCACATCGCAGCGGGTCGCCTGGTGCCCGTGCTCGAGGACTGGTGGCCGGTGTTTCCTGGATATCACCTGTACTACGCCAGCCGGCGCCACGTATCGCCGGCACTGGCGCTGGTCATCGAGGCGCTGCGATATCGCGCGCCGCTGTGAACGCCGGTGCCGCCGTGCCGCGTATCGTCGCCGTCGCGCGGCACGGGACTTGCTTGATCGTATGCATCGGCCGTGGCCCGGTGGTGGTACGGCTGGAGGTTGCGTGCCCCGATCGCCGGAGACGTTGATTTTTCCTCTTAGAATCGGGGCGGGCAGCCGAACAGGCCCTTGGATCGAGCCCCACGTTTTTGGTGACTTGGAGGCAAACTGAATGTCGGCGAGCGACACCCCACTGCGTGACGAGGGCTTTCATGAAGAGGTCGCCGGCCGCGTCGGCGTACTGCCGGATTTGTTTTGCTCCGCCTCGGCGGCGCCCGGCCTCACCGACCCGCTAGGGGCATTCGCGAAGTCCGCCTACCTGGACAGTCCGCTGCCGGCACTGTTCAAGGAGCGGCTCTTCCTCCATTTGTCGCGCTTCTGCCAAGTGCGGTATTGCATCGTGCGCCACGTCGGCTTCCTGGCCGCGCAGCGGCGTCTGGTCGGCGATGCGCCGGCGCAGCCCGTGGACCTGGCACAGGTGATGCAGCTGCTGCGGCGCCCCATACCCGATGCCGCGGCGCTGGATCGTGCGCTGCTGAGCCTGGCCAGGTCCGACGACCCGTACGAACTGCCGCTGCCCGATACCGACGAGGAGAGGGCGCTGTTCGACGCCCTGGCGTTGATGTTCGTCGCGCCGGCGCGATCGGCACGCGCGCGCGAAGCCGTGCGCAAGGCCCTGGGCAAGCGGCGCTTCGAACTCATCGTCGGGTTCCTCGCCTTCGTGCGCACCGCGCACTATTGGGCGGAGATGCATCCCGAGCTCGATTACGAGCCCGACATGGTCGCCTACATGGTGCGGCATCCCGATCTGGCCGAGATCCTGCTGGAAACTGGCGCGCCCACGGCGAGCTCGGCGAGCCAGCAGCTGCTGCGCGCGTTGCAGGAGATCGAGGAAGGACATGCCGGGCGCCTGGATCGCGAGGCTCGCGTGAGCGGGCTTATCGACGGGATCGCCCAGGCCACGTGGGAGATCGATGGCGCCGGGATGGCGGTGACGGACAGCCTGAGCTGGCGCACGTATACGGGGCAGCGCCTGGAGGAGTGGCTGGGCAACGGCTGGCTGGAGGCGATCCACCCCGAGGACCGCCCGGATGTCGAACGGCAATGGCGCGAGGCGCTGGCGGGCGGCACCCAGCTCGACGTGGAGTTCCGGCTTTGGCATGCCGCCAGCGGCACGCACCGTTGGACGAACGCCCGCGCGGTGCCGATACGCCGCGACGATGGCTCGGTGGCGAAATGGCTGGGCATGAACATCGATATCGGCGAGCGCAAGGAAGTCGAGACGCGGCTGCGCGAACGGGAGGCCGACCTGGCGCGGGTGCAGCGCATCGGCGAAGTCGGAGGGCTGAATATCGACGTGGCGGGGGGCATGCGAAGCTGGCGCTCGCCGGAGTACCGGCGGCTTCATGGCCTGCCGCAGGATGCGGGCGAGGAAACGCACCAACAATGGGTGGCCCGCGTGCATCCGGACGACCGGGCGCGCGCGGAAAGCACGCTGCTCGCCGCCCTGTACGGACAGGGCAGGTCCTACGACAGCGAATATCGCATCGTGCGTCCGTCGGATGGGGCCGTGCGCTGGATACACGCGCGCGCCGACGTCGAGCGCGACGCCGACGGCAGGCCGGTGCGCCTGATCGGCGCGCACCTCGACGTTACCGAGCAGAAGCGCCTGCAGCAGGCGTTGCGCGAGCGGGAGGAGCGGCAGGCGTTCCTGCTCAAGCTGGCCGATGCGCTGCGCCCGCTGGCGGCGCCACAGGCAGTGCAGCAGGAGGCCGCGCGGCAGTTGGGCGCTCACCTGGGCGCGGACCGGGCGTTCTATGCCGAGGTCGACTCGCACAGCATGGTGACGATCGTCGCCGAGTATCGCAGCGAGCAGACGGATTCCGTGCCGAGCCGCTTCCGCCTGGACGAGTTCGGCACCGCGCCCGGCAACGCGTTGCGGGCGGGAGGCACGCTGGTGATCCACGACGTGCCGGCCTGGAGATTGCTCACCCCCGAGCAGACTCGCGCGTACGCCGGCTTCGGCATCGCGGCGCTGGTCAAGGTGCCGCTCGTCAAGGACGGCAGGCTGGTGGCGTTCCTGGGCGTGCATCAGTGCGCCGCCCGCCAATGGAGCGCCGGGGACGTGGCGTTGGTCGAGGACGTGGCGGAACGGACCTGGGCCGCGGTGGAAAGAGCGCGCGCCGAGGTGGCATTGCGCGAGAGCGAAGAGCGCTTGCGCAGCGCGGTCGAAGTGGGGCGGCTGGGCTTGTGGGACTGGAACATCAGGACGGGCGAGATTCATTGGTCCGACCAGCACTTCCGCATGGAAGGCTATGAGGTCGGAGAGGTGCGGCCCAGCTACGAGGCCTGGGCTGCGCGCATCCATCCCGAGGATCGCGAGCCGACCGAGGTGGCCCTGCGCAAGGCCATGGACGACCGCCGCGAGTACGTGCAGGAATTCCGCGTCGTCCATCCCGACGGATCGGTCCATTGGCTGTACGGACGCGGCCGTTTCTTCTACGACACCGCCTTGCGGCCGGTCCGCATGATAGGCGCGATGGTCGAGACCACCGATCGGCGGCTGTGGGAAGACCGCCAGCGTGTGCTGGTGGCGGAGCTGCAGCACCGTACGCGCAACCTGATGGGCGTGGTCCGGTCCATCGCCGACAAGACCATGCGTTCCAGCGCCAACCTGGTTGATTTCCGCCACCGTTTCCGCGATCGCCTGGACGCGCTGGCGCGCGTGCAGGGCCTGCTGTCGCGGCTGAACGAGCACGACCGCGTGACCTTCGACGAATTGATCGGCGCCGAGATTGCGGCCGTGAACGGCACGGCCGACCGCGTGCAGATCAAAGGCCCGCGCGGCGTGCGGCTGCGGTCGTCCACCGTGCAGATGCTGGCGATGGCGCTGCACGAACTGGCGACCAACGCCGTGAAGTACGGTGCGCTGGGCCAGGCCTCGGGACGGCTGGTCGTGGGCTGGTCATTCGAGCCGGAAGGGGAGAAGGGACAGCCGTGGCTGCACATCGACTGGCGCGAGACCGGCGTGGAGATGCCGCCGCCGGACGCGGCGCCGCGCGGCACGGGGCAGGGTCGGGAATTGATCGAGCGGGCGCTGCCGTATCAGCTCAGCGCCCGGACTTCGTATGCCCTGACGTCCGACGGTGTGCATTGCCAGATATCGCTGCCGGTCTCGGCCACCGCACTGGATGCGGGCTGAGCGCGGCCGCGCCAGGCTTCAGGCCCGGCGCGCGATGACGCGGCGTATCGCGTTCAGCATGGCCTCGGTGTTATAGGGCTTCTCGCAGCGAACTGCCGTCGCGTACCTGGCCGGTATCGACGAGGCGTCGTAACCGGTGGTGAAGATGAAGGGCACACCGCGTTCCAGCAACTGGTCGGCAAGCGGAAAGACCATCTCGCCGCCCAGGTTCACATCGAGTATGGCGGCATCCAGCGTCGGGTTGTTTTCGAGCAGCCTGAGAGCGTCGTCGATGTTGGCGGCCATGCCGGCCACGACGGCCCCCGCGTCTTCGAGTTCGGACTGCAGGTATTCAGCGATGAGGTATTCGTCCTCGACGATCAGTATGCGCCGATCGCGCAGGCTGTCTGTTGTCATTCTCACCTCCGGTGGCCGTGCCGTGGGCGTATGCGGATGGGTGCGCGCCTATCGGCATAGTAAGGCAGGTGCCGCCGGGGTGAAAGCGCTTTACGCGCGGGCGAGGCTTCAGGCCGCCTGAGGCTGCCGCGCCGGCGTCACGTCGCGCACGGCCGCCGCGAAACGTTCGACGATAGCGTCGATGTCGGCCGCGTTGCAGATGAACGGCGGGGCCAGCAAGGCGTGGTCGCCGCGCACCCCGTCTATGGTGCCGCCGGACGGGTAGATCATCAGTCCGCGCTGCATGGCGGCGGCCTTCAGTTGCGCGTGCACGCGGCGGGCCGGATCGAGCGGCGCCTTGCTGTCCCTTTCCGCCACGAACTCCACGCCCACGAACAATCCGCGTCCGCGGATGTCGCCCACGTTGGGGTGTTCCCCGAGCGCCGCATGCAGCCGCTCGCGAAGCTGCAGGCCGCGCGCCCGTACGTTGGCCAGCAGATTGTCGTCGCGGATCGTGTGCTGCACCGCCAGCGCAGCCGCGCAGGCGGTGGCATGGCCGATGTAGGTATGGCCGTGCTGGAAGAAGCCGCTGCCGCCCTCGATGGCGGCGTTGATGCGGTCGGTGGTCAGCATGGCGCCGATGGGCTGGTATCCCCCGCCCAGTCCCTTCGCAATGGTGATGATGTCCGGAACGACGTCGTCCTCTTCGCAGGCGTACAGATAGCCGGTGCGGCCCATGCCCGACATGACTTCGTCCAGGATCAGCAGCACGCCGTACTTGTCGCAGACGGCGCGGATGCGCTTGAGGTAATCGCCCACCGGAGGCAGTGCGCCGGCCGTGGCGCCCACCACCGTCTCGGCGACGAAGGCCGCGACCGTGTCGGGACCCAGAGAGACGATTCTTGCCTCGAGTTCGTCGGCCAGGCGTTGCGCGTACTGCGCGTCGGACTCGCCGTCGAGCCGGTCGCGGTAGGCATAGCACGGCGAGACGTGGTGCGCCTGCACCAGCAGGGGCAGGAAGGGCTCGCGACGCCAGGCGTTGCCGCCGATGGCCAATGCGCCCAGCGTATTGCCGTGGTAGCTCTGGCGGCGCGCGATGTAGTGGCGCCGCTGCGGCTGCCCCACCTCGACGAAATATTGCCGCGCCAGCTTGAGCGCGGCCTCGACCGCCTCGGAACCCCCGGACACGAAGTACACATGATTCAGATCGCCCGGCGCCGCATCGGTGAGGAAGTCGGCGAGCGACTCGGCGGGCTCGGTCGTGAAGAAGGACGTATGCGCGTAGGCCAGCGTGGCGGCCTGTTGCTGGATGGCCGCCACCACGCGCGGATGGCCATGGCCCAGGCACGACACCGCCGCACCGCCCGACGCATCGAGGTATCGCTTGCCTGTGCTGTCGATGAGCTCGATGCCTTGCCCGCCCACGGCGACGGGCGGGCGCTGGCGAGGGTTGCGATGGACGATGCGTGACATGGTCGATTACCGGAAGGAGAGAGAGCAAGGGCGCTCGGTGGAAAAAGTATAGGTAAATGGGGCGGTCTATGCAACAAATGATTCTTATGATGTTTTTATGAAACGATCGAGGCTGCGGGCTTTCCTCGAGGTGTGCAACAATCGTTGCGCCATTGATTCAGTCCTCCGTCCATGTCCGCCACTTCCTCTGCCGCACCCCGTACGCTGGCCCAATTCCAGGAGTATTGCCGCTCGCATTTCGGCGAGCTCAGCACGCAGTACCAGCAGGGCGTGCGCTATCTCATGGATCACCCGGACGAGGTGCCGATTTCGTCGATGCGCGCGATAGCCGGCCGCGCCGGCGTACAGCCGGCCACGCTGGTCAGGCTGGCCCAGCACCTGGGCTTCGACGGCTGGCAGTCGCTGCGAGCGCTGTTCGTGGAGGACTTCCGGGGCTCGCACCAGCCGTACGCATCGCGAGCCAGAAAAGTCGTGCGCAAAGGGGGATCGTCGCGCCTGCTCGACGACATCGTGCAGGCGCAGCACCAGAACCTGGAGGCCATGCGCGCCCAGGCCCAGGCCGGGCTGGCCAGTGCTGCGGAATTGCTGGGCCAGGCGCAGAGCGTACATGTGGCCGGCTTCCGGGCATGCTTTCCGGTGGCGTGCACGTTTCACTATCTGTATCGGCTGTTCCGCAAGTCTGTGCATCTGGTGCGCGCCGACGCGGGCGCTCTCGAGATGGAGCTGCGCGCCTTCGAGCGGCAGGATGCCGTGCTGGTCATCAGCTTCGCGCCCTATTCGCAAGAGGTGCTGCGGGTGGTCGAGGCCGCCGGCGCTGCCGGCTGCCGCGTGGTGGCGCTGACCGACAGTTCGGTGTCGCCTCTTGCGCTTCAGGCCGACTGCACGGTGCTGTTCTCGGTGGAGAGCCCGTCGTTCTTCCCTTCGATCACCGCTGGCGTCGCGGCGGCCGAGGCGCTGGTCGAGCAGCTGCTGGCCCGCGAAGGCAAGGGCGCCGTCAAGGCCCTGGAGGCTGCCGAAGGCCAGCTTCATCGCATGGGGGCTTACGTCACCGCGCGGCGCCGCTAGGGACGGCCGCCATGGCGGTCAGGCCGGGTCGGTGTCCTCGAACGGGTACACCCCGCGCCGGTCGAGACGCCGATAGTCCAGCAGCGTCAGGTCGGCCGGCCCGTGGTCCGGCGTGTCCACGATGAAGATCTCGCGGGCGATGGGCTCATAGAAGTCGCGGAAGTGCGTCTTGGACCGCAGCACGATCACGTCGAAGTCCTCGGGACGCTGGCCGAACAGGTAGAACGGGTCGCCGTCCACCGCAAAGGCGAAGCGGCTGACCACGCTGATCCACACGCCGTCGATGCGCAGCAGTGCCGTCATCCCCAGGTCGACCGGCATGCCGCGCTGGTAGTTGCCGGTGACGCGGTAGGAAATGGGGCCGGCGCGTTCCACCTGCGCCGTGACGGTGAGCGGCGGGCCGGCCTGCGGCGAGCTGTGCGCGCCCAGGCGCAGGGTCACTGTCGAGCCTTCGCCGGCTTCGAAGGCCGCCTGTGCGGCCGCCGGGTCCAGCAGGAAGGGCACGGCGACCTTCTGCATCCTGCGTTCCAGCACGGCGGCCAACACGTAGGTCGAGTCGTTCATGCGGTCCGCGTGTTCCAGCAGCACATACGGTCGCGATGCGGCGGGCGGGCCGGAAGCCACCCGGTCCATCGCCTGCTGCACGGACAACACCTGGATGGGGCGATACAGCGCGCGGCGTCGCGCGCGGATGCCGTCGGCCACCTGCTGCGCGATTTCGCTGGCCTCGTCGATGGGGCCGTCCAGCACGCAGAGCACGGCGAAGCCCGTATTGTGAGCGTCGGCGTACGAGAAGCCCGCCATGATCGAGATGTCCAGATAGCGCTGGTGGGCGGCTTCGCGCTCCCGCGCCTGTGCGATCAGGCCGGCCAGCGGTTCCAGGCTGGTGGCGCTGAAGATACTGGGCACCAGCACGCCGGGCTTGGCCACCGCCATGCGGGGTCGGATCTCGCCGGCGATGGTGCGGCACAGGCACAGCGCGGCGCGCCGGCCGGTGTCGCCCATGTCGATGTGCGGCGACTTGTGGTACGCGAATGCCGCCGTGGCGTGGGCCAGGGTGCCCGCGTCGACGTTGCCGTGGTAGTCCAGCGTCACCACGATGGGCAAGCCGGGCCCGACGGCCTGGCGAGCGCGCTCGATGATGTGGCGCTCGACGTCGGGATAGGACGGCGCCGCGCATGCGCCGTGCAGGTAGAGCAGCACGCCGTCGAGTTCGCCGGCCTGGGCAGCGAGCGCGGCGCAGATCTCTTCGGTGTAGAACTCCACGGCCTCGTCGGTGGCCGGGCCCAGCGCACCCAGCAGGGTGTGCACGATGGGCACCAACCGGACCGCGCGCGATTCGCAGACCTCGATGATGCCGCCCGCCACCGTGTTCGTGCCGCGCAGTTGGTCGACGATGGCCTGCCCGCGCAGGGCAACGTTCTCGAAATCCTGCAGGGTGCAGGGCACCGGCAGGAAGCTGACGGATTCGGTGTTGAAGGCGGCGAAGGCCACGCGGGGGGGCTGAGGCGGCGGTGCGAATGTCATGGCGGTGTCTTGGTCCGAAACAAGTGTTGTGTGATATCTTAAAACGAACCGGTTGATTCTTGATGCCCGCGGTGGCACGTCGGCCGGACAGACACAACAACCATTCAAGGGAAATGCCATGGTTCATCCCACCCTGCAACGCATGTTGCACCGTATCGCCGTCTGCGGCGCCGTGCTGGCGCTGGCTCCGCTATCGGCGCAGGCCGCCTTCCCCGAGCGGCCCATCACGATCGTCGTACCGTCCGCCGCGGGCGGCACGCCCGATACGCTGATGCGCTTCCTGGCGCAGAAGGCCCAGGAACGCTACAAGCAGACCTTCGTCGTCGAGAACCGGCCGGGCGCCTCCGGCATTCCGGGCATCAACGCGGTCTATCGCGCGAACCCCGACGGCTATACCCTGGGTTATGCCAACAACGTCACGCTGGCCATCAATCGCACCGCCTTCAAGGAACTGCCCTACGACCCGCAGGCGCTGGTGCCGGTGGCCTACGTGATGAAGGTCGCCAACGTGCTGGCGGTGAATCCCTCCTTGCCGGTGAAGACCCTGGACGAGTTCCTGGCGTACGCCAGGGAGAACCCCGGCAAGGTCACGTTCGCCTCGCCCGGCCAGGGGACCTCGGGCCATCTGACCGGCGAACTGCTGGCCAGCAGCTCGGGCGTGAAGCTGCTGCACGTGCCTTACCGCGGCAGCCCGCAGGCCACCAACGACGTCATGGCGGGAATGGTGGATGCCCTGTTCGACAACACCACCAGCATCAGCCCGCACATCCGTTCGGGCAAGCTGCGTGCGCTGGCCGTCACGAGCCTGAAGCGCTCGCCCAGCTTCCCCGACCTGCCCACCGTGGCCGAGAGCAAGCTGCCCGGCTTCGAGGGCGTGGCATGGGGCGGGGTGGTCGCGCCGCCGGGCACGCCGCCCGAGATCGTGCAGACCTTGACGAAGATGTTCAATGACCTGCTCGAAGACCCGGCCATCCGCGACCAGTTGCTGAAGATGGGCATGGACGAGGTGATCGGCGGACCGCCGCAGGCCATGGCCGACTATGCGGTGAAGGAAACCGCGAAGTGGGGCAAGGTCATCAAGGAGGCCGGCGTCGATGTGCAGTGATCGGCGGCACGCCATCGACCCGTCCACGCGAGCGGCCGCCAGGGACCTGGTCGTCCGCTGGTTCGACGTGCTGGCGCGTGGCACCGCCGATCCCGTTGCCGGCATCACGCGCGCCTCTTACGGACCGGGCGAGCAGTTCGCCCATGACTTCCTGCGCGCGGAGGCGGCTGCGCTGGGCCTGGGCATTGCCCAGGATGCCGCGCTGAACAGCTACATGAGCCTGCCCGGCCGCGATTTGCACGCGCCGGCGATCATGATCGGGTCGCATCTGGATTCGGTGTCCCAGGGCGGCAATTTCGACGGCGCCGCCGGCGTGGTGGCCGGCCTGGCCGCGCTGTTCATGCTGCAGCGGCAACGAGTGGCGCTGCGTGGCGACGTCACCGTGATGGGAGTGCGCGCCGAGGAAAGCGCCTGGTTCCAGACTTCTTACATCGGCAGCCGGGCGGCGCTGGGCCGGCTGGCGCCCGAGGCGCTGCAGTGCCGGCGCGTCGATACGCGAACCAGCCTGGCCGACCACATGCGCCAGCAGGGCGGCGACCCGGACGCGCTGCTGGCCGGCCCGCCTTTCCTAGACCCGGCGCGCATCCGGGCCTTCATGGAAGTACACATCGAGCAGGCCCCCAGCCTGGTCGAGGCAGGGGTGCCGCTGGGCATCGGCACGGGCATTCCCGGCAACTTCCGCTATCCCGAGATCACGGTCGTCGGCGACACGGCACATGTGGGCCTGCCGCGCCGTTTTCGCCGCGACGCGCTGGTGGCGGCCGCCCGCTTCGTTGCGCGGATGGATGCGCTCTGGCAGCGCTGGGAGGATGAGGGCAGAAGCATGGCGTTCACCGTGGGGCGGCTGCACACGGACGCGGCGAACGACGCGATGACGAAGGTGGCGGGCGAGGCCCGGTTCAGTCTCGACGTGCGAGCCTATGACGCGGGCGATGTGACTGCTCTTCACGACGACGTTCTCGCCATCGTGTCCGCCTTGCAGGAGGAGTGCGGCGTGCGGTTCGAGCTGGGACGCCGCACGCACGCGCCGGTGGCGACCGCCGCGCCCGACATCCAGGCCACCCTGGCCGAACTGGCGCGGGCGCGCGGCATCCCGTGCGTGCCGCTCGCCAGTCCCGCCTCGCACGATGCGGCCGTCTTCCACGAGGCCGGGGTGCCGATGGGGTTGCTGTTCGTGCGCAACCGCAACGGCAGCCACAATCCGCACGAGGCCATGGACATCGACGACTTCATGCTGGCGGTGGATGTGCTCGCCGACTGGCTGATGGCGCAAGGCTGAGGGCGGCGCGGCAGACCGCTGCCCGGCGCGGCGCGTCTGCCTGTACGGAAAACGCCTGGTACAAAGCGTTGCAGCGGGCTGGCCCAGGACAACTATAGTCGGCTGATATCCACGTGTTGGAGCTGACATGCCTGAGCACGCCACGCGACACCACTACGTCGAGGTCGACGGCCGCCGCATCTTCGTGCGCGAGGCCGGGCCGCCGGAAGCGCCGGTGCTGCTGCTTCCCCACGGTTACCCTTGCTCATCCTTCCAGTTCCGCCGGCTCATGCCCGCGCTGGCCGACCGCTGGCGCACCGTCGCGTTCGACTGGCCGGGGTTCGGCTACAGCGACACGCCGGATCCCGCGGAGTTCATCTACGACTTCGACGGTTATGCCGAGGTGCTGGCGCGGCTTGCCGACGCCCTAGTTCTGCGGCGCTACGCACTGTGGCTGCACGATTACGGTTCACAGATCGGCCTGCGGCATGCCATTGCCCATCCCGAAAGGATCGCGGCGCTCGTCATTCAGAACGGCGACATCTACGAGGACGTGCTGGGTCCGAAGTACGAGACCATCCAGGCATGGTGGGCGGACAAGTCGCCCGCGAATCATCGTCCGCTGGAAGAGGCGGTCAGCGAGGAAGGCTTCCGCAGCGAGTTTGTCGGCGAGGTGTCGCCCGAGGTTGCCGCCCGGGTTCCCCCGGATCTCTGGAAGCTGCACTGGCCGTTGATGGACACGCCTGTCCGCAAGGCGGTGTCGGTCGGCCTGATGGAGAAGCTCGAGTCGAACCTGCAGTGGTTTCCGCGCTATCAGGCGTACCTGCGGGAGCACACGCCGCCCACATTGATCGTGTGGGGCCCGCAGGATGGCTACATGCCCGAGCCTTCGGCCAGCGCCTATCTGAGGGACCTGCCGGATGCCGAACTGCATGTGCTTCATGACGCCGGGCACTGGCTGCTCGAAACGCACTTCGAGCAGGCACAGCGCCTGGTGAGGGACTTTCTGTCGCGGGTGTGGGCGTAAGCGCCCTACGCCTCGGCAAGTCCGCGGCGGCCGCCTAGGGCCTGTTAACAGGCCCTAGCCGAACCGCTTGACCATCCGGGCCAGTCGGGCGACGCCGCCGGTGCCGCTGGCGGCCCGGCCGACCAGCGCCGTTCCCGCTGCCGTGAGCAGCATGCGGCGCAGCAGGCTGCCGTTGCGCATGCCCCGCATCATCAACATCGTGCCCAGGCCCAGCACGATGAGATGTTCGCCGGGGAAATCGGGGCGCTTGGCGTCGATCTCCTTCAGGCGGCCGACCAGCGACTGCGGCTCTTGCACGCGATAGGGGGCGGAGGTGGGGACGGGCAGGTTCTGCATGGTGGCTCCTTTGATCGGATGAGAGGCCGGTGGGATGAGCAAGCGGCATGCCGGTGAAGCCTGCGTCAGGACTCGCCGAGCGTCGATTCGCCATCGCCCTTGGCGTCGGGATAGCGGATCACGCTGAATTCGCCCGTGGATTCCATGTAGGCGCGGCGAACCTCGTCCAGCGTGGCCACGCCTTTCAGCCGCAGCTGCTCCATCAGCTCCTGCCGCGTCAGGTGTTCGCGCCGCAGGCCGGCCGTGTCGATGCGGCCTTCGCGGATCAGGCATACGCGGCTGGGCTCCATGAGCTTGCGCACGAAGGGGACGTAGTAGGCCACCCGATCGAGCACGAAGCTCCATCCCACTATGGTGGTCACGACGATCATGCCGTCACCCAGCGAGTCCGAATCTCCGGACATGGCGGTGCCAGCGGCGTCCGCCACCAGCACGAGCACCAGGATGTCGGCAGCCCCCATCGAGCCCAGGTCGCGCCGGCCCGCGATGCGCAGCAGGATCAGCAAAGTCCAGTAGATCGTCGTGCCCCGCAGGAACATTTCGGCGGGCCCGGACTGAAGGGAAAACAGGTCTGTGATCATGTCCATGGAAGATATCCTCGTATCGCGTAGCGAGCGTGGGAGAGAGCGGATGGCGCTGCGCAAGATTCGTGCCGGGGCGTGCACGCGCGGCCCGGGACATATGCGCCAGGATGCGGGCATGCCGCTTGCTGCAGGGCCGGGCTGCTCGGCTGTCGTCCTTGCTTTGCCGCATCGCAGACGGCGGCAGGCGGCACGACAGGACGACCTGCCCTTGCGCCGACTCTTCCAGGAGCCCGTCATCGCCGACATCGTGCAACTGCGTCCTGAGGGTCTCTACTGCCCCGCCGGGCGCTTCTACATCGATCCGTGGCGTCCCGTGGACGTCGCGGTGTTGACGCACGGCCATGGCGATCATGCGCGTCCGGGCATGGGCCGCTATCACACCAGCGCCGAGGGTCTCCCCATCCTGGAATGGCGGCTGGGCCAGCAGCAGTATCACGTGCACGATTACGGCGAGGCGTTCACGCTGGGAGGCGCCCGGGTGTCGCTGCATCCCGCGGGACACGTGCTGGGCTCGGCGCAAGTGCGCATCGAGGCGGAAGGAGAGGTATGGGTGGTGTCGGGCGACTACAAGCGTCAGCCCGATCCCACGTGCACGCCGTTCGAGGTGGTGCCCTGCGATACCTTCATCACCGAGGCCACCTTCGGCCTGCCGATCTACCGCTGGCCCAGCGCCGCGGACGTGGCGCGCGACATCGTGCAGTGGCGCGACCATTGCGCGGCGAGGGGCGAGGCGGCCATTCTGTACTGCTACGCGCTGGGCAAGGCGCAGCGGGTGCTCGCAGAGCTGAAGCCGTTCGTCGACCGCCCGGTGTACCTGCACGGCGCGATCGCCGCGGGCGTGGACGTGTACCGGCAGGCGGGCGTCGCGTTGGCGGATACCCTGCCGGTGATAGAGGCGAACGGCAAGGCCCGCGCCGCCGGCACGGGCTTCGCCGGCGAACTGGTGATGGCCCCGCCCTCGGCCGCCGGCAGCCCCTGGCTGCGGCGCTTTCGCAAGGCTCAGCATGGCTTCGCGTCGGGATGGATGCGCCTGCGCGGCAACCGGCGCCGCCGCAACATGGACCGCGGCTTCGTCGTGTCGGACCACGCCGACTGGCCGGCCTTGCTGCGCACGATACGCGAGACGGGCGCAAGCCGCGTGATCGCCACGCATGGCGACACGGTGGCGCTGGTGCGCACCTTGAACGAGGCCGGCGTGACCGCCGAGACGCTGGCCACGCAGTACGGCGACGAAGAATAACGGGAGACGACTTCGGCATGAAGCGATTCGCGGCGTTGTACCAGGAGCTGGACCGCTCCACGGCCATTCTGGACAAGCGCGCCGCGCTGGTCGCGTATTTCCGCGAGGCGCCGCCGCGCGACGCCGTGTGGGCGCTGTACCTGCTGGCCGGCGGAAAGATCACCAGCGCGCGGCGCAAGATCGCCGGCGTGGGCGAGTTGCGCGCCTGGGCCGCGGCCGCATCGGACACGCCGCCGTGGCTGGTCGACGCCAGCTATGACCAGGTGGGCGACCTGGCCGAGACGCTGGCGCTGCTGGTGCCGGATCCGCAGCGTCCCGCGCCGGAACGCGGCCTGGCCGACTGGATCGAGGAAGTGCTGGTGCCCGTGGCCAACCGCGACGAAGCGCAGCGCCGCGAGGTCATCGTGTCGGCCTGGCTGGGCCTGCCCTTCGACGAGCGGCTGGTGTTCAACAAACTGCTGACCGGCGCGTTGCGCGTGGGCGTGTCGCAGCGCATGGTGCAGCAGGCCCTGGCCGAGATGTCGGGCGTGCCGATCGCGCGCATCGCGCAGCGCATGCTGGGCGCGTGGGCGCCGAGCCCCTCGTTCCTGCGCGACCTGCTCAGCGCCGAGGACTTGCCGGGCGATCGCCAGCAGCCCTATCCGTTCTTCCTGGCCTCGCCGCTCGAGGCCGAGCCCGCCAGCCTGGGCCCTGTCTCGGATTGGCAGGTGGAGTGGAAGTGGGACGGCATACGCGCGCAGTTGATCCGGCGGCATGGCGAAGTGGCATTGTGGTCGCGCGGCGAAGAGCGCCTGGACGGCCGGTTTCCCGAGGTGGAGGCCGCCGCCGCGGCGCTGGGCGTGGATTGCGTGCTGGACGGCGAGTTGCTGGCGTGGCAGGACGGCGCTGCCGGACCCATGCCCTTCGCTGCCCTGCAGACGCGCATACAGCGGCTCAAGCCCGGTCCCAAATGGCTGGCCGAGGCCCCGGTGAAGATGCTGGCCTACGATCTGCTCGAAATGAACGGCGCCGACCTGCGCGAACTTCCGCAGTCCGAACGGCGGCGGCGGCTGGAGGGGCTGTTGCAGCAGCATCCGCACGCGAACCTCAGCCTGTCGCCGCTGGTGCAGGCCGCCGACTGGGAAGCGGCCGCCGCGCTGCGCGACGAGTCCCGCGAACGCGGCGTGGAAGGCTTCATGCTCAAGCGCGCCAGCGCGCCTTATCAAAGCGGGCGGCGCCGCGGCGACTGGTGGAAGTGGAAGATCGACCCGCTGACCATCGACGCCGTGCTGCTGTACGCGCAGGCGGGCCACGGGCGGCGCAGCACGCTGTACACCGACTACACCTTCGGACTGTGGCAGGGCGATGCGCTGGTGCCCATCGCCAAGGCGTATTCGGGCCTGGACGACAAGGAAATCCTGGAACTGGACCGCTGGCTGCGCGCCCATACGCGCGAGCGCTTCGGGCCGGTGCGGTCCGTCGATCCGGTACAGGTCTTCGAGCTGGGCTTCGAGGCCGTGAACCTGTCCAAGCGCCACAAGTCGGGCGTGGCGGTGCGCTTTCCGCGCATCCTGCGCTGGCGGCGCGACAAGCCGGCCGCAGAGGCGGACCAGCTGGATGCGCTGAAGGCCCTGGCCCAATGAGCCGCCCGCGCGGCCGGGATGCGCCGCTGTCCGCATGGTTCGCGGCGCGCGGCTGGAAGCCCGCGCCGTTCCAGCGCGAGACCTGGCGCCGGTATCTGGATGGCGAGTCCGGGCTGCTGCATACCCCGACCGGCAGCGGCAAGACGCTGGCGGCCTTCGGCGGACCTCTGCTGCAGGCGCTCGCCGATCCCGCGATGGCGCGCGCGGCGTCGGGCGACGGGCCGCGCGTGCTGTGGGTCACGCCGCTGCGCGCGCTGGCCGCCGATACGGCCCGGGCGCTGTCGCAGACCACCCAGGACCTGAGGCTGAGCTGGACCGTGGCGCTGCGCACGGGCGACGCCAGCGCGCGCGACAAGCGCCTGGCGCGCCAGGGCAAGGCCGACGTGCTGGTGATCACGCCCGAGTCGCTGGCCCTGTTGTTGTCGTACGCGGATGCCTCGTCCCGCTTTCGCGCGCTGCGCTGCGTGGTGGTGGACGAGTGGCACGAACTGCTGGGCAACAAGCGCGGCGTACTGCTGCAGCTGTGCCTGGCCAGGCTGCGGCGACTGTCGCCGGAACTGCGCACCTGGGGCCTGTCCGCCACGCTGGGCAATCTGGACGAAGCGCGTGCTGTGTTGCTGCCGCATGCGCCGGACAGCGCGCTGGTATCGGGCGCGCCGCCGCGCAAGGTGACGGTGTCGACGCTGATGCCCGAGCGGGGCAGGGGCCTGCCGTGGGCAGGTTATCTGGGCCTGTCGCAACTGGCCAACGTGTTCGGGCGCCTGTTCGACGTGCGCGCCACGCTGCTGTTCACCAACACGCGCGCGCAGGCCGAGCTGTGGCATCGCGCGCTGGAATCGATCTGGCCCGAAGACCCCGGCACGCTGGCGCTGCATCATGGGTCGCTGGATCCGAAGCTGCGCGCGACGGTGGAGCAGGGCCTGCGCGACGGCAGCGTGCGCTGCGTGGTGGCCACGTCCAGCCTGGATCTGGGCGTGGATTTCCCCGCGGTGGACCAGGTGCTGCAGATCGGCAGCCCCAAGGGCGTGGCGCGCCTGCTGCAACGCGCGGGCCGGGCGAAGCACCGGCCCGGCGAGTCCGGCCACGTCGTTTGCGTGCCGGCGCAGGCCCTGGAGTTGATCGAGTACGCCGCAGCGCGCCAGGCCATCGCGCGCGGCGAGATCGAGTCGCGTCCGCCGCCGCGCGGCAGCCTGGACGTGCTGGCCCAGCATGCCGTGACGCTGGCGCTGGGCGGCGGCTTCGAGGCCGCCGAGTTGTACGAAGAGGTGCGGGGCACCCATGCGTATGCCGCGCTGGACGCCGCCACCTGGCAGGCGGTGCTGGACTTCATCGTGCAGGGCGGCCGCGCCCTTTCCAACTATCCCGAGTTCCGCCGCGTCGAGCGCGACGAAGATGGCCGCTATCGCGTGCACGACCGCCGCATCGCGCTGCGCCACCGCCTGTCCATCGGCACCATCACTTCAGATGGCGCCGTGTCGGTGAAGTATCTGCGGGGCGGCGGACTGGGCTCGGTGGAGGAAGGGTTCCTGGCGCGCCTGCGGCCCGGCGACCGGTTCCAGTTCGCCGGCCGCACGCTGCAGCTGGTGCGGCTGGAAGGCATGACGGCCTATGTGCGGCGCGCCAAGGGCGGCGATGGCCCGGTGGCGACATGGCTGGGCGGGCGCATGCCGCTGTCCACGCAGCTTGGACGCGAAGTGGAAAGCCTGTATTCGCAACCCGGCGCCCATCCCGAGATGCGCGCGGTCGAGCCGCTGATGCGCATCCAGGAGCAGGCCAGCGCGCTGCCCGGGCCGGGGCGGCTGGTGGCCGAGCGCATCGCCACGCGGCGCGGCATGCACCTGTTCCTGTTTCCGTTCTCGGGCCGCGCCGTCCACGAGGGCATGGCCGCGATGATGGCGCTGCGCTGGGGGCGGCTGCATGCCAATACCTTTTCGTACACGGTGAACGACTATGGCCTGATGCTGACGCTGGCCGAACCCGTCGAGCTGGACGAGATCCTGCTGCGCCGGCTGCTGGCGCCCGATGCCATGACGGAGGACCTGCGCGATGGCGTGAACCTGGGCGAGCTCGCGCGCAGGCAGTTCCGCGAGATCGCGCGCGTGGCGGGCCTGCTGACGCCGTCGCTGCCCGGCCGCGAGGTGCGTTCGCTGCGGCAGGTGCAGGCGTCCAGCGGGCTGCTCTACGATGTGCTGCGCCGCTACGATCCCGATCACTTGCTGCTGGCGCAGGCCGAACGCGAAGTCTTCGAACTGCAGCTGGAAGCGCCGCGGCTGCAGGCGGCGCTGCAGGATTGCGCGGAGCGCACGCTGGCGCTGCGCCAGCCGCATGCGCTGACGCCGCTGTCGTTTCCGTTGTGGACCGAGAGCCTGCGCGGTCAGCTCAGCACCGAAACCTGGCAGGCGCGGGTGAAGCGCGCCGCGGAGCAACTGGAGAAACGCTATGCCCGCATCACCGGATGACGCCCTGTCCGTGGAGCTGGCCGGCGAGCCCGTGCAATTGCTGGCGGACCGGGCGTTGTGGTGGCCCGCGCGGCGCCGGCTGGTCATCGCGGACCTGCACCTGGGCAAGAGCCACGTGTTCCGCCAGGCTGGCATCGCCATCCCCAGCGGCGCCACGCAGGACGACCTGGATCGGCTGACGAGGCTGGTGGCGCGGACGGACGCCCATGAGCTGTGGATCGTGGGCGACGTGCTGCACGGGCCCGCGGCGCGGGCGGCCTGGCGCGACGCGTGGACGCGGTGGCGGCGGCAGCATGCCGCACTGGAGGTTGCCGTGCTGGTGGGCAATCACGATCGCGCGCTGGATGGAGAATCGATGGGGATGCGGCAATTGGGAGAGGCCCGCGATGACGGGCCGTTCCTGTTCCGGCACCTGCCGCACCCCGACCCGCAGGGCCGCCATGTGATCGCGGGCCACGTGCATCCCAAGACGCACTTGCCCGGCGTGCCGCGGGCTTGGCCGGTGTTCTGGCTGCGCCAGGGGATGACCGTGCTGCCGGCATTTTCCGAATTCACCGGCGGCTACGAAGTAGGCGTCGAGCAGGGCGATGCGGTGGCGGCCTGCGTGCAGGGCGGTGTGGTGCCGATCGGTTTGGGCGTGGCTCGCGGCGCGGGAAGCGGGCCCTAGCGCACCGTGTTCAGTCATCGCGTGCGCGGCTGGCCGGCTGCCTGCCGCCGCGCACGCGACGCCGCCGATCACTCGACGAGCCGACCCTGCGCGGATGCGCGCGCATTGCGGCGGCTGGCCGCCCAATGCAGCGCCAGCGCCACGGCCAGCATGGCGGCCATGACCATGCCCCAGATGACCCAACCCACCACCGAGACCACGGTGCCGAGGCCGCCGAATGCGGGCAGAACCTGGTTGATCAGTTGCGTCAGCCACGCCACGGTGGACTGCAGCGACTCGAGCATGGCCGTGTCCGCCCAAGGCTCGGCCCACGCGGGCGGCGTCCAGGGTACGGGATTGGCATAGGTGCCGGGTACCTGCGACGAGGCGACGGTGGCGAGCAGCCAGTCCGAGAGTTGCAGTGTCAGCACGACCAGGCCGGTCCAGATGGCGGACAACACGGCAAAAACCAGCCAGATGAGCGTCTTCATGTCGAGGGTGAATCCTGAAAAAAAAAGCGGAGGTCCCACGATACGCCTTTTCTGGCTTCCGAAAAACAAGCATTACGAAGACGTCAGCTACGAGAAATCCGAAGTCTTTGCCTGGGCCAGGATCTGTTTCACCAAGGGATGATGCAGGCCGCGCCGGCTGCGTATGGCATGGATGTCCTCGCGGACGCCGTCGCCGCGGGCCAGCAGCCGCAGGCCGCGCAGCATGCCCACGTCGGTGGCGCCCAGGCGGCTGATGGGGAACACGCCCAGCCCCCGGGCGGCGAACACGCACATCAGCGCGTTGTCCTCGAACTCGCCGACGACGTTGGGCCGGATGTCCTGCTCGGCGAACCAGCGATCCAGCGTGTGGCGCAGGACGCTGTGGGCGGTCGGCAGCAGGACGGGCAGCTCTTCGAGCGAGCGGGGAAAGGCCTGGGCGCGGGCGCGCGTGACCATGCGCGTGGGGCCGTACCAGTCGACCGGCGCCGACACCAGGCGGTCGCTGCTGAGCCTGAGGTTGGGGTTGGGCGGCACGCTCTGGCTTGCCAGCACCAGGTCCAGCTGATGCAGCGCCAGTTCGCCCAGCAGCTGGTCCAGCTCGCCTTCGTGGCACACCAGGTTCAGGTTGGGCGTATCGAGCACGGGATCGAGCAGGGCATGGGCCGCCAGCTTGGATATGCCGTCGCACAGACCGATGGCCAGCCGCTGGCTGGGGCGCGTGGCCGCGGTGTGGACTTCCTGCGGCAGCACCTGGCCGATCTGGAAGATTTCCTCGGCGCGGGCGAAGGCGGCCTCGCCCGCCTCGGTCAGCGCCACGCCGCGCCCGGCGGGCTTGAGCAGTTGGTGGCCCAGGTTGCGTTCGAGTTCGCGCACCTGGGCGCTGATGGTCTGGATCGCCACGTCCAGGCGGGCCGCGGCGCGGGCGAAGCCGCCTTCCTTGGCGACCATCCAGAAGTAGTACAGGTGCCGGTAGTTCAGCATGCGGGGTCTCGCGATATGGAATGCCCGGAACGATAGCGCATCCAGGCTTCGGAACCTGCGCACGATGGCGCTGTCGGTATAGGGCAGCGCCAGCAGCGGGCTGGCGCCACAACAGGAGTCGCATGCATGACGATCCCCCTTCGAATTCGACAGGCCGTGCTGGGCGCGGGCACGTGTGTAGCAGCCGCCGGCGCCATCGCCGCCACCGAGGTGCCCGACTATGGCCCCAGCCTCGAGCGGTTCGAGTATCCGCATGAAGTGAAGCGCTTCGCCCTGGACAGCCAGGGCCAGAAGCTGAGCATGGCCTATATGGACGTGGCGCCCGCCAAGCCCAATGGCAGGACCGTGGTGTTGATGCACGGCAAGAACTTCTGCGGAGCCACCTGGGAGGGCACGATCAAGGCGCTCAATGAGCAGGGCTATCGCGTGGTGGTGCCCGACCAGATCGGCTTCTGCAAGTCGGACAAGCCGGCGGCCTATCAGTTTTCGTTCCATCAACTGGCCTTCAATACCCATGCGCTGCTGAAGCACCTGGGCATCGAACGCGCCGCCGTGGTGGGCCATTCGATGGGCGGCATGCTGGCCTCGCGCTATGCGCTGATGCACGCGGCGCACACCGATGGGCTGGTGATGGTCAACCCCATCGGGCTGGAGGACTGGAAACAGGAAGGCGTGCCCTATCGCAGCATCGACCAGTGGTATGCGGGCGAACTGAAGGCGAATTTCGAAGGCATGAAGAAGTACCAGCAGGGCACTTACTACGCCGGCCAATGGCGCCCCGACTACGACAAGTGGGTGCTGATGGCCGCGGGCATGCTGCAGGGCGAGGGACGCGAGCGCGTGGCATGGAACCAGGCGCTGACCTACGACATGATCTACACGCAGCCGGTGGTGCACGAATTCGGCGACATCGAGGTCCCGACCACGCTGCTGATCGGCGAGGAGGACAACACGGCGCCCGGCAAGGACGCCGCGCCGCCCGAGGTGGCCAAGCGCCTGGGCAACTATGCCGAACTGGGGCCCAGGACGGCCAAGGCGATCCCGAACGCCAAGCTGGTCACGTTCCCGGAGCTGGGCCATTCGCCGCAGATCCAGGACCCGCAGCGATTTCACCAGGCCCTGCTGGAGGCCTTGAAGGGAATGGGCGGCAACCGCTGATTGCCCATGCACGCGCCGCGGGCGTCGGCCCGCGGCCGCCGGGATGCGGCGATAGCCTGTATTTTCGGTCTTCTGTACGGCAACGCCGCGGAGCGTAGGAATGGCCCTGTCGACGAAGAAGTCTGAAGAAGGCGGCAGCGCGGGCCAGCCCCGGCTGCTGTCCGGCGGCAATCCGCAGATCGCAAAGGGTGACGGCGATGGGCCTGTGCAGGCCTACATCGCCGCCATGCCGGGATGGAAGCGTCAGGCGGGCGAACGCCTGGATGCGCTCATCGTGCGCACCGTGCCTGGGGTGCGCAAGGCCGTGAAATGGAACTCGCCGTTCTTCGGCGTCGAGGGCCAGGGATGGTTCCTCAGCTTCCATTGCTTCAACAAGTACATCAAGGTGGCGTTCTTTCGCGGCGCCTCGCTGCAGCCGCTGCCGCCCGGAGCGTCCAAGAGCCCCGAGGTGCGCTACCTGGACATCCGCGAGAACGACCCCATCGACGAAGACCTGCTCGCCAGCTGGATCCGGCAGGCTGCGCATCTGCCGGGCTGGACGCCGTAGCGCGGCCGGGCGCGGGGATCAGTCCGGAATCTGCGGCTTGACCAGCGCGGCCAGCTGCAGCAGCGATTCCTGCCAGCCGAGATAGCACATCTCCACCGGAATCACTTCCGGTATGCCTTCCTGGGTCACGTCGAGCTCGGTGCCGCACGACACCTGTCGCAGCGTGATGGTGACCTTCAGTTCGCCGGGCAGGTTCGGATCGTCGAAGCGGTCCGTGTAGCGGATCTTCTCGTGCGGCACCAACTCCAGGTACTCGCCGCCGAAGGAATGGCTCTTGCCCGAGCCGAAGTTGCGGAACGACATCTTGAACGTGCCGCCCACCTTGGGCTCGAGGTGGTCGACCTTGCACGTGAAGCCGTGGGGAGGCAGCCACTTCGCCATCGCATCGGCGTCGATGAAGGCGCGATAGACGCGCTCGGGAGCGGCACGCAGTACGCGATGAAGACGGACGGTTCCAGTAGCCATGGTGGTTCACCTTTCAGTAGGAGTGGATGTACTGCTGCGACGACCGGGCGTCGTTGAAATCGACACGTCCTTGACTAGGGGAAACCCTTATTCGCTTCAGGCCGGTTTGAACACCATCAGGTAGAAGATGGCCAGGAAGGCGAACAGCGCGGGAACGCCCAGCACCACCCACAGCTTGAACAGGCGCCAGAAGCGCGGCGGCAGCGGCGCGCCTGCCGCCGCAGCGGCCGCGGCGCTGTCGCGCATCAGTATCTGCAGCCGCACCACGGGCAGCCAGCATGCGATGGCCACGGCATACAGCCCCAGCGACCATGCGATCCATCCGGTGGACATCGGCAATTGCATCAGGTGGACCAGATACAGGCCCGTGAGGGGCTGCACCACCGCTGTCGTGGCGGTGAACAGCCAATCGGCGATGACCACCACGCGCGCCACCGCGGCCACCACGTGCGCGTCGCGGCGCAGCGCCACGCACAGCAGATAGAACGCCGAGCCGATGCCCGTGCCGAACAGCAGCGTCGAGCTCAGGATGTGCAGCAGCTTGAACACCAGGTATTCCATTACCGTTCCTTTTTCCCTGAGGGTTCGCACAGGTACAGCAGCACCAGCACGGCCAGCATGGGCACGTTCTTGGACAGCGGACCGTATGGGTGGAGCCAGAATTCCGGCAGGCGCACGGTGATGATCAGCGTGTAGCCCAGTATCAAGGCCATCTGCGCCAGCCACAGCCAGCGGCGCCGCGTCCCGCGCCAGGCCAGCGTCAGTACGCCGAAGCACAGGTCGAGCAGGGCGGCGCCATATAGTGCGGGCAGCGCCAGGGCCTCGGGCATGCCCGTGCGCCGCAACAGGTCCAGGCTGTTCGAGATGGGGTACAGGCCCAGGGACACCGCCGCCGTCCATAGCCAGACGAACGCCACGGCGCCGCGCAGCAGGGGCAGCGTCATGCCCAGCGTGACCTGGGCGCGCGCAGCCGCCGCATCCGTGGAGGGAATGAACTGTGCGGCGGGACGCGGCGCGTGCCCCAGCAGGTCGGTGAAAGGCCCGGGGTCGGCGGTGTTGCCGCGCTCGAGCATGGCCAGGCTGTCCGGGTCCAGCAGGCTGCCGGGCAACATGCCCGCGACCGTGGCCGCCGCCTTCGCGGCGCCCCGGGGCAGCGGCAGCACGAACTGGGCCCCAGCCAGGCCCAGTCCCGCCCGCAGGGCGGCCAGGTAAGCCTTGAGGCTGATCGCGTCGGGCCCGCAGAATGCGATGGTCACCGCCTGTGGCGGCGGAGCCTGCGTCAGCCGCTGCACCAGCGCCGCCACGCCCTCGACCACGTCGTCCACGTGCACGGGCTGGATCATCTGCGTGCCGCCGCCCGGCAGCGCCAGCAGCGGCAACGCCGCCAGGCCGTTGAACAGCCGCGCGCTGGTCCCGCCCGGGCCGTAGACCAGCGAGGGCTGCACGATGGCGGCCGGCAGGGCCAGAGCGCGCAACGCGTCGTCCGCCTCGCGCTTGCTGCGGTGATAGGCGGTGGCGGCGCGCGCGTCCGCGCCCAGCGCGGAGAACTGGATGATGCCGCGCACGCCCGCCATGCGAGCCGCGCGGAACAGGGCCGCCGGCGCGCGCACGTGTACCGTGGCGAAGTCCTGTCCCGGCGTTTCACGCTCGCGGAAGATGCCCACGGTGTTGATGACGACGTCGACGCCAGCCAGGCTGGGCATCCAGTCGTCGTCGCGCAGCGCGCTCGCGAAATCGACGGGCACGACGCTTGCACAGGGATGGAGCACGCCCCGGCTGCCAGGGCGCAGCGGACAGACCAGATCGTGGCCTTGCGCCAGCAGCGCGGCGGCGATTCTGCTGCCGATGAAACCGCTTGCACCGGTGATGAGGATCTTCAAGTCATGGTCTCCCGCCAGGGTCCAGGGCGGCGGCGGTCGTGCCGCAAGCCACGTGCCTGTGACGGTGCGCCCGGCATGCGGTCCGCCAGGGCGTCTGAATGCACGTACGCCCGTATGCAGTCCCACCGCAGTTCCATCGAGGAATCGACATCATGTCCATCCGCCATACTGCAAGTCATGTCGCACGCAAGCCGGCCGCTTCCGGACGCTGGAGCGATGCCATCCGCGAAGGCCTGGTCAGCGGCGCCGCCGCCAGCGTGCTGTCCACGCTGGTGCTGATGCGCATGGGCCGCGCCGAGGCGCGCAGCGCGGTGGCGCCGACCAATGCCACCAGCCATTGGATCTGGGGCGATCCGGCGCTGCGGGCCGATGAAGTGTCGTGGCGCCACACGGCCAATGGCTACCTGATCCACCATGCGGCGGCGGTGTTCTGGGCCACGATGCATGCGCGCGCTACCGCGGGATGGTCTTCGCCGCGCGACGCCGGTCCGCTCGCCCTGGCGGGCATGGCAACTGCGCTGGTGGCCTGTGTGGCCGACTATCAGTTGACGCCGCGGCGCTTCACGCCCGGCTTCGAACACCGGCTGTCGCGCGGCGCGATGGCGCTGGCATATGGCGCATTCGGCCTGGGCATCGCGTTGGCCTCGGTGGCGTGGCGCGCGCGCCGCCGGGCCTAGCGGAGGGCGCGGGCTATCCCAGCACCGCCGGGTTGAGCCGCCACATGGCATGGCACAGCACGGCGGCGAAGCTGACCCAGGCGAGGTAGGGCAGCAGCAGCACGCCCGCCAGCGGCCTGACTCGCCAGAAGCCCACCAGCGTGGCCGCGATCAGCAACCACAGCACCACGATGTCGACCAGTGACCAGAAGCCCAGGCGCCATACGAAGAAGAGCCAGCTCCACAGCGCGTTCACCGCCAACTGCACCAGGAACAGGATCAGCACGCCGCGGTGCGCGCGGAACCCGCCCTCGCGCCACACCAGCCAGGCGGCCACGCCCATCAACGCGTACAGGGCGGTCCAGACGGGGCCGAAGGCGGACGCGGGGGGCGCCCATTCGGGCTGTGCCAGCCCGGCGTAGAACTCGCTGGCGTCGACGGATGCCACGGCTCCGATGACCGAGGCCAGGAAGCTGATGGCCAGCCAGGTGATCATGCCCAGTATCTGATGCCGAACGGAGAAGCTCGCCATGAAAAGCCCCTTTGATGAGACCGGACCGATGGCCCGAGTGTAGTGGCTGGCGGTCGCGGCGCCACTATCTACCGCCCGCCACGCGGTAGATCCGCCGTATGCCGAACAGCGCGATGCCGCCCATGATGGCCGCCACGAAGGCCAGGCCGCCCTGCAGGGTGGACACATGCGTCAGCGCACCGATGGCCGGCGGCCCGAACAGCATGCCCGCGTAGGCGAACTGCGCCACGCCCGCCACCCCTGCGGCAGCGCTCATGCCGGGCAGCCTGGACCCGGCAAGAAAGAAGAACGGCATGAAGTTCGCCACGCCCAGTCCCATCAGCGCGAAGCCCAGCAGGCTGGTGGCGGGCGCGGGACTTGCCAGGGCCAGCACGATCCCAGCGAAACCCAGCCATGCTCCGGCCGACAGCAGCGTGTGCTCGGACAGCCGGCGGCGCAGGAAGTCGGCGCTGAAGCGGCCGGCCGCCATGCCGCCCGAGAACGCGGCGTAGCCGTAGCCGCTGGCTTCCAGCGACACCCCGGCCACGTCGCGCATGTAGATGGCGGCCCAGTCGTACATCGCTCCTTCGCACACCAGCCCCAGGAAGGCGATGCCGCCCAGTATCCAAAGGGCCCGCGGTATGCGGCGGGATGCGGCGTGGCCCTCGGGCCGCGGCGGGGCAGGGGGATCGGCAACCAGGCGAGGCGAGGCCGCCATCGCGGTGGCGGCCAGCAGCCCCGCCACGAGGGCGGCGTGGGCCTGCAGTGTCCAGCCCATCGACAGCACCGCGCCGCCCAACGCCGCGCCCACCATGCCTCCCACGCTGAAGACGCCATGCATGGTCGACATGATGGGTCGTTCGCCGTGCGCTTCGACGTGCGCGGCCTGCACGTTCATGGCCACGTCGAAGGCCGCCATCGCCATGCCGAAGGCGATCAGCACGGCAAGCAGGGCCGCGAAGCGGCCGGGAAAGGGAATGGCCAGCAGCGTGGCGGCATAGACGAGGCTGCCGAGCGTCATGGCGCGGGCGCTGCCGACCCGGGACACCCAGCGGCCGACGTGCTTCATCGCCATCACGGCTCCGCCCGCCACGCACAGCATTGCCACGGACATCATGGCGTCGGTGGCGCCGAAGGCGGCCTTGAGGGCGGGGATCTGTACACCCCAGGTGGCGAAGGTGGCGCCATTCATGAAGAACTGCGCCATGGTGGGGAGCGTGGCGCGCCGGGCGGCGGCCGCTGAAACTGCAACAGAGGTCATGGAGGGCTGGGACGGTCCTTGGTCGCCTTGGCCTGCTCCAGCATGTGCCGTGCCTGGGCGGTCAGGGTGTCCAGGATGCGGTGCAGCGCCACGCGATCGTCGGGAGACAGGCAACCCTCCAGCGCCCTCTGCCGGTGCTGCGTGCCGCGCAGTCCTCGCTCCATCACCTTCATCCCCGCGGAGGTCAGCGACACGATGGAGCGCCGGCGGTCGGCCTCGTCGGTGGACTGCGTCAGCAGGCCGAGCTGCTCCGTCTCGAAGACGGCGCGGCTGACCTGGCTCTTGTCCAGATGCGAGAAGCGGGCGATGTCCGAGGCGGTGCAGTGGCCGAGCCGGTGCACGGTGATCATCGTGCGCCATTGGCGGCTGCTCAGGCCCAGGTCGTTGCTGACCGAGGCGTCCACCATGCGACCCAGCAGCTGCGCGAGCACCGAAGTCTTGAAGGTGATGAGCTCTTCTACGGAGATTCGTTTCTGCATGTCATCTCGATTTCAACTGTTGCGATAGCAACCAATTATGTTTTAGTATGCCGCCACTATTACACCGATACCGGAGACGCGGATGCAAGTGAACAGAGAGGGCCGGACGCGCCGGCGGATGCTGGCCGCCATGATGGCGCTGCCCGCAGCGGCGGCGATGCGCGCCGCCTGTGCCCAGCCCGGCTGGCCGACGCAGCCCGTCAAGATCGTTGTCCCGCAAGGGCCCGGTTCGGGCAGCGACGTGCTGGCGCGCCTGGTGGGCCAGTATCTGGGCCAGATATTGGGCCAGCCTGTTGTGGTAGAGAACAAGGTGGGCGGCGGGGGCGTGATCGGCCACGAGGCCGTGCTGCGCGGCCACGACAATCACACCTTCGTCTTCAGTTCGACCGCGCCTCTGTTCGTGGTGCCGGCGCTGAACAAGGCGGCCGTGTACCGCTACGCGGACTTCGTGCCGGTGGCCTCGGTCATGCAGGCGCCGTTCGTCGTGCTGGTGCCCAATACCGAAACCGCGCCGAAGACGTTGAAGGAACTGATCGCCAGCCTGCGGGCCAAGCCCCAGGCGTATTCGTCGGCGGGCTACGGCACCATGACCCACCTGGCCAGCCAGATGCTGCTGCAGAGCGCCGGCGTGAAGGCCACCCACGTGCCGTACAAGGGCAGCGGCGCCTCGCTGAACGACCTGATCGGCCAGCAGGTGTCCTTCTCCACCGACTCGTTGACTGCTTCCATGCCGTTGATCAAGGGCGGCCGCCTGCGCCCGCTGGCGGTGACGGGGCCCCGGCGCGAGAAGTCGCTGCCCGACGTGCCCACGCTCGAAGAGTCCGGCTTTGCCGGCCTGCGCATTGCGGTGATCGGCGGCCTGTTCGCGCCCAGGGACGCGACGCAGCCGGCCATCGACGGCATGGCCGAGGCCATGGCGACGGTCATGCGCAACCCCGAGGTGCGTCAACGCTTCGCCACGCTGGAAACGGAACCGCTGAACGTGTCCCGGCAGGACTTCGCGGCCCTGATGGCCAAGGAAGAACCGCGCTGGGTGGCCGCCGCCGCGCAGCTGGAACCCGAGTCGCGCCAATGACGTCCGCGTTGGAAGGCCTGGCGCGCGTGGCGTTCGACGCGCGTGGGCGCGGCGTGCTGGACGGCGTGCGGGTGCTGGACCTGAGCCGGCTGGTGGCCGGCAACATGTTGACGCTGCAGTTGGCGGACTTCGGCGCCGACGTCATCAAGGTCGAGCCGGCTGCCGAGGGCGACACGCTGCGACAGTGGGGCCAGCCGCACCCCGACCATCCCGACGGCTTCGACGGCTGGTGGCAGGTGTATGCGCGCAACAAGCGCAGCCTCGCGCTGAACCTGCGCAGCCCGGATGCCATCGCGCTGCTGCGCAGGCTGTGCGCCACGGCGGACGTGCTGGTGGAGAGTTTCCGCCCCGGCACGCTCGAGGCCATGGGGCTGGATCCGCAGCAGCTGCTTGGCGAGAATGCCCATCTGATCATCGTGCGGCTGTCGGGCTGGGGCCAGACGGGGCCGTACAAAGACTATCCCGGTTTCGGCAGCCTGATCGAAGGCTTCTCGGGCTATGCCTTGAAAGGCAGCGACGGCGATGGCAGGCCGGTGCTGCCGGGCATCGCGCTGGCGGACATGGTGGCGGGCATGACGGGCGCCTTCGCGGTGATGACGGCGCTGCGCGAGGTGGAAGTGAACAAGGGCCGCGGACAGGTGATAGACCTGTCGCTGCTCGAGCCCATGCTGGCCGTCATGGGCCCCGACGTGACGAACTATGCGCACACCGGCGTGACCACGCGGCCGGGGGTGAAGATCGCCTCGCCACGGGGCGTGTACCGTTGCGCGGACGGGCAGTGGGTGGCCATGTCCGGATCCACCGACGCCATGGCGCGCAAGGTGTTCCAGGCCATCGGCAAGGCTGGGCTGTACGAAGACGAGCGGTATCGCAGCAACGCTGCCCGCCTGGCCCACGACGAAGAGATAGACGCCATGGTGCAGGCCTTCATCGGCCGGATGGATCTGGACGCCTGCCTGGCGCATTTCCGCGGGCATGGCGTCACGGTGGGCCCGGTCTATGACGCGGCCGGCGTGTACCGCGATGCGCACGTGCGCGGTCGCGGCGTCTATGTGGCGGCCAGCGACGATCTACATGATGAACGGGCAGTGGCCATGCACGCAGTGGTGCCGCGGTTCAGCGAGACGCCGGGCACGCTGCGCCGTCGCGCGCCGGCACACGCCGAACATACCCGCGACATCCTGACGGACCTGGGCCTGAGCCAGGCCGAGATACAGGACCTGCACGAACAAGGACATATCCGATGCCGATGAGCGACCTGCGATCCCTGCTGTTCCTGCCTGCCACGGCGCAGGCCTTCATCGAGCGCGCGCACGAGCGCGGCGCGGATGCGGTGATCGTCGACCTGGAGGATTCGGTGCTGCCCGAGCAGAAAGAGGCGGCCCGACGACAGGCCGCCGAGGCGGTGCGCCTGCTGTCCGGACGCGGCCTGCCGGTGCTGCTGCGCGTGAACGCGGACCCCGCGGCGTGGCGAGCCGACCTGAAGGAGGTCGACCTGCGCTGCGTGCAGGCCATCATGCTGCCGAAAGTCGAGGCGCCCGCGCAGGTGATCGAACTGGCCGATGCGCTGGCCGCGCTGGAGCGGCAGCAGGACGTGCAGGCGACTGTGCGCATCGCGGCGCTGATCGAGTCGCCGCTGGGCGTGGTGCGCGCCACCGAGATCGCGCAGAGCTCGCGGCGGCTGTACGCGCTGGGCTTCGGCGCCGAGGACTATGCGGCCGCGATGTCGGTGACGCCCGAGCCCGCCAACCTGCGCACGGCGGCGCAGTACGTCGCCATCAACGCGCGCGCCTTCGGGCTGGCCGGCTGGGGCCTGGCCGACAGCATCGCCAACCTGACGGACATGGCGCGTTTCGAAGCCTCGGTGCGCGAGGCGCGCAACCTGGGGTTCAGCGGCAGCGTGGCCATTCATCCGCGCCAGGTGCCCGTGATCAATCGCGGCTTCGCGCCCACGCCCGAGGAACTGGAGTGGGCGGCCCGGGTAGTCGCCGCCGCCCAGGCGGGGCGCCAGGAAGGCAAGGGCGTGGTGGTGGTGGACGGCCGCATGATCGACCAGCCGCTGGTGGAACGGGCCAAGGGGTGGTTGGAGCGCTCGCGTGACGAAGGGGCGTCATCTGCGCAGCCGGATACCGGCGCGCCCGCGCGCGGATGATTGCGCCGCGGGCGGCGGCACGCGAGCCGCCCGCGCCTGTGCCTACGCCTAGCTGCGATAGCTGGGATCGCGGCGGTCCAGGAAGCGCAGCATCGCCGGCCACTCCATCTCGCCGAAGGGCCGGCGCGTGGTCGGCTTGTACAGGTGGCAGGTCTTGTCGATGACCGCCTGCGGCGGCGTGACCAACTTCGTTCCGCCGGCCATGGCGTCGACCTGCGCCTTGCAGGCCATCTCCAGCCAGTAAAGGCTATTGAACGCCTGCGCGATGGTCGGGCAGGCCACCAGCAGCCCGTGGTTGCGCAGGATCATCGCTTCCTTGTCGCCCAGGTCGCGCACCAGCCGGCTGCGCTCGTCCAGGTCGATCGCGACACTCTCGTAGTCGTGATAGGCGATGTCGGCGAAGCGCATCGAGGTCTGCGTCAGCGGTAGCAGGCCGCATTCCATGGCCGACACCGCCATGCCCGCGCGCGTGTGCGTGTGGATGACACAGCCCACGTCGTGGCGCGCGCCGTGCACGGCGCTGTGGATCACGTAGCCCGCCTGGTTGATGCCGAATTCGGGATTCGGGTTGTGCAGCACGTTTCCTTCGATGTCGATGCGCACCAGGCTGGATGCGGTGATCTCTTCGTACAGCATGCCGTACGGGTTGATCAGCAGTTCGTCGTCGGTGTTTGGGATGCGCGCCGTGATGTGGTTGTAGATCAGGTCGCTCATGCCGTAGGCCGCCACCAGGCGGTAGCACGCGGCCAGGTCGACGCGCAGCTGCCATTCCGAATCGGGAATGCCCAGCGGGCGTTCGGGCAGCGGATGTGGTTGGTTCATTGTGATTTCGCTCCGGAGTCTTTGACCAGCCGGCCCCACATGGCGTAGTCGTCTTTCATCATAGTCGCGAACGCGGCCGGGCTCTGGCTGAGGCGCACTTCCGATCCCAGCGCGATCATTTTCTGGCGCACCTGCGGGTCGTTCATCACGGCCTGCGTCGTGTCGAACACCTTGCGCACGACGGGCTCGGGCGTGCCGGCGGGCGCGAACAGGCCCAGCCAGGCCCCGACCTCAAAGCCCGGGAAGCCCTGCTCGGCCACCGTGGGCACGTCGGGCGCCAGGTCGGTGCGCTGTCCTTTGCTGACCGCCAGCGCGCGCAGACGCTGGCTCTGAAGCATGGTCAGCTGCGACGCGAGCGTGTCGAACGTCATGTCGACATTGCCGCCCACCACGTCGGCCTGGCTCTGCGAACTGCCCTTGTAGGGTACGTGCGTCAGCTTCATGCCGGTCTTGGCCTGCAGCATGGCCATGATGAGATGGCTGTTGGTGCCGACGCCGGTGCTGGCGTAGGTCAGCTTGCCGGGCTCGGCCTTGGCTTGCGCGATCAGTTCCTGCAGCGTCCGGGCCTTGAAGTCGGGCCGAACCACCAGCGCGTACGGCAGCCAGGTAGTCTGCGTGATGGGCGCGAAGCTGCGCGCGCTGTCGTAACCCACGTCGGCGTACATGTGGGGATTGATGCTCATGGGCCCCGAGGCGCTCAACAGCAGCGTGTGGCCGTCGGGCGGCATGCGCGAGGCGGCCGCCGCGCCCAGGCTGCCGCCCACGCCGGGCTTGTTCTCCACGATGACGGGCTGCCCCCAGCGTTTGCTGAACTGCTCGGCCAGCAGCCGGGCCACCATGTCGGTGGAGGTGCCCGGAGGAAAGCCGATGTACAGGCTGACGGGCTTCTGCGGCCAGTTGGTGGAGGCGGCGGGCGTATCGGCGGCTTGCGCTATGGGGCTCGCCAGGGCGAGGGCTGAACAGGCTGCGAGCGCGCCGACGGCGCGCGCAGCCAGGCTGCGTAGGGGTTGCATCTTGTCTCCGCTATGTCGTGGTGTGGCCGGCCCTGCATTGGGGCCTGCCTGTAGCGTAGGGGTTGGATGCGGACGACGGTATTCGAAATGCGGAAAGGCGGCGTTAGCTGCTGCCTAATGGGCGGTGAGCGCAGGGCGCAAATGAAAGCGGCCGCCCGGCCGCGCATCGCGCAGCGGGGCGGCCGTTGGCCGTGCGGGATGTTAGAAGTCGATCTGGGCGGACAGCAGGACGGTGCGGGGAGCGGCGGCCTGGGCGAAGGTGCCGCTGGCCAGCCAGTAGTCGCGGCCGGTCACGTTCTCGATGTTGGCGCGGAACACGACCGAGCGACCCAGCACTTCGGTGCGGTAGCGGGCGCCCACGTCGAAGCGGGTCCACGACGGCAGTTCCAGTGTGTTCTCGGGGTTGAAGGGCGTGGCTGCGGTGTGGATGACCCGGGCGTTCAGGCCCAGGCCGGGCACCCACGGCAGGTCCCAATCCACGCCGGCGCTGAAGGCGCGCTTGGGCACGCCGTTGGCGTCGTTGCCGTCGTTCAAGCCGCCTGCGGTGCCATGCAGCGTGGCATCGTAGAAGGTGGCGCTGGCCATCAGGCGCAGGCCTCGCGTCACTTCTCCGATGGCTGTCAGCTCCAGGCCGCGGTTGCGCTGCTCGCCGTTCATGCTGTAGATGTTGCTGACCGGATCGGTCACCGCGTTCGGACGTTCGATCTGGAAGACCGCGATGCTCGTCATCAGCGAGCGGTTCCAGTCGACCTTCACGCCTGCTTCGTATTGCTTGGATTTGTAGGGCGCGAAGACTTCGCCGGCGTTGGCGGCCGTGGCCGGAGCGGTATTGCCGCGGGTCAGGCCGGCGGTGTAGTTGCCGTATACCGACACGTTCTGCAGCGGCTTGACCACGATGCCAGCCACCGGCGAATTGGCGCTCTCGTCATACGAACCGGTGACATCGCCGGCCGTATTAAAGTTGTCCACGGACACATTCTGGTGACGCAGGCCGCCGGTCAGGAAGATGCGGTCATTCAGGAACGAGACCGTGTCGGTGACGGCGAAGCTGGACAGCTCGGTCTCCGAGGCCTTGCGTGGGCCATGACGGTCGCCGCTCATCGGGTTCAGCGCCACGGGGTTGTAGATGTTGGACGCAACCGACTCGCTGGCCGGGGCCGACAGGTAGAAGTTGCCTTCTTCCCTGTCTAGGCGCGTGCCCGACACCGTGACCATGTGCTTGACGCCGAAGGTGTTGAATTTCAGGCGCGTTCCGATCTCGCCGCTCTTGTTGCGCGAGTATGCGTCGTACCAGGCATTGGTGACGCGGAAATTGCCGTCCATGTCGGGGGCGTTCGCGCCGCGTGCCGCCGGGAAGTCCTGCTCGGTCAGCCCGTAGCGATAGCCGCCCGCGGCGTACACCATCACGTGATCGGAAATGTCGTATTCCAGGCGCGTGGCGACGGTGGAGTCGCGGATCATCAGCGCAGCATCGGGATAGGCGATGCGGTGGCCATCGGGAGCCTTCGGAATGCCGGTATTGGTGGGGCGGAAGCCGAACTGCGAGCGGAAGCCGTCCGTGTCCTCGCGTTGCGCATAGGTATCCAGCGACCAGCGCAGCTTGGGCGAGCGGTAGTCCAGGGCCAGGGCGCCGAAGCCGAACTTGCTGTACCCACTGTCCAGGTTGGTCTGGCCGTTCTTGTACACGCCGTTGAAGCGGATGCCCCATGCATTGTCGGTGCCGAAGCGGCGGCCCACGTCCAGCTGAGTGCCGAGCTGCGACTTGCTTTCGTACGTGGCAGTCACGCGCGTCAGGGGATCGTCGGTCGCGCGTTTCGTGACGATGTTGATGCTGCCGCCGATGCCGCCACTGGGGCTGATGCCGTACATCAGCGTGCCCGGACCCTTCAGCACCTCGACACGTTCCATGACGGCGGCGGGCATGCGGTTGCCCGAGGCGAGGCCGTACAGGCCGTTGAGACCCACGTCGTTGCTGGTCACGCCGAAGCCACGGATCTGGAATTCGTCGCTGAACGCGTTGGTGGAAGTCAGCGTGCGTACCGACGAATCGTTGACGACGACGTCGGCCAGCGTACGGGCCTGCTGGTCTTCGAGCAACTGCGAGGTGTAGTTGACCGTGCTGAACGGCGTGTCCATCACGTCCGAGGTACCCAGCACGCCCAGGCCGCCGCCCCGCGCGGCCTGGCCGCCGGCCATCGGAGCGGGCAGTTCGCCTTCCACGGCCGTGCCGGTCACGACCACCGGGGCCAGCTGCGTGGTGCTCGGTTCGGCCGCGTGGGCCGACAGCGGCAGCGCGATGCTGGGTGCGGCGGCCAGGGCGCTGATGGCTGCGCGGCCGGCCAGGCGGGCCGATGCCGCGCGCTGCAGGTTGCGTAGGGATTGGCGCTTCTGCGCCCGAAGGTGATTCATGGTCTGGCCTTTATTGGAGTGGAATGGCTAAGCGTGAAGGTCGTCCGAGATGTACTCCGCGCGCCTGTTTCAGGGGCATGGCGGCGTGCGGAGCCTGCCGGATGAGATGATGCGGAAAAGCGGAGGTCGACCGCGGGCGGCTCACCCGGTCTGGTGGCGGCCGCTTATGCGGCCGTGCCTACAGACGCGATTGCTGGTGCAGGCGATTGCGCGGCCGTGACCGGAATGGGCGCGTGCCGGATCGATGATCCGGTCGCCGCGGAGGCGGGTATGCCTTTGGAGGGGGGCGGAGGTAGATGCCGGCGTCGTCAAGTTTCAAGCCTTCTGCTACAGCCCGTCAGCGCACCAGCCGGAGGTGTGTAACGGGATATAAAAGTATTCTTGCTAATACGAATTGTTATTATTGCCGATTGTTCCGCAGATCTGTCAACACTGTGGGGGTCCACCTGATCCCCACGTGGCGGAATTGCAACGCGCCACGCATGCGAAGATACCGGGGGGGCGCGGTGCCCCGGCTTTGCAGAATTCCATGAGCGACATCTTTCACTTCGTACCGGGCAGCGCGCCGCTGCTGATCTCCATCCCCCACCTGGGCAGCATCGTCCCCGATGAGCTGCGCCCGTCGATGACCGAAGTCGGCCTGCGTTCCGGCGACACCGACTGGCACCTGGACCGGCTGTATGCCTTTGCCGAGAAGCTGGGCGCCTCTTTCCTGTGGGCGCGCTATTCGCGCTATGTGGTCGACCTGAACCGGCCGCCCAACGACGAAAGCCTGTATCCCGGCCAGGCCAAGACGGGGCTGTGCCCCACGCATACTTTCGATGGCCAGCCGCTGTACGCCGATGGCCGGGACCATATACCCGACGCCGAGCGCGATGCTCGCCGCGCGGCCTACTGGGATCCCTATCACGCCCAGCTGCGCGACGAGATCGAGCGCCTGCGCGCCATCCACGGCAAGGTGCTGCTGTGGGAGGCGCATTCGATCGCCAGCCTCATCCCGCGCCTGTTCGAGGGCAAGCTGCCCGACCTGAACATCGGCACGTCCAGCGGCGCCAGCTGCGCCCCGGCCATGGAGGCCGCGGTGCGCCGCGAGCTGGAAGCCTGCGACTACACCTGGGCGGTCAACGGCCGCTTCAAGGGCGGGTACATCACGCGGCATTACGGCGCGCCGCAGCGGAACGTGCACGCCATCCAGCTCGAGATGTGCCAGTCCACCTACATGGAAGAGCGCCATCCTTATGCCTGGCGCGACGGCGAGGCGGCCCGCGTGACGCCCGTGGTCGAGCGCCTGGTGCGGGCCGCGTTCGAACAGCTGTGACGCATGCGGCGCGTGCCGGCCGCCGCCCGCCCTACGGGGCAGGCGATGGCCGGTGCGCCGCGCCGCGTCAGGCCGGCAACTGCGGCAGCAGCTTGTCCAGCGTGACCGGGTAGTCGCGCACGCGCACGCCGGTAGCGTTGTGGATGGCGTTGGCGATGGCGGCGCCCACGCCGCACAGGCCGAGTTCGCCCACGCCCTTGGCCTTCATGGGCGAGGACATGGGGTCGGTCTCTTCCAGGAACACGACGTCCTGCCGCGGGATGTCGGCGTGCACCGGTACTTCGTAGCTCGCCATGTCGTGGTTGACGAAGAAGCCCACGCGCGGATCCACCTCCAGCGCCTCCATCAGCGCCGCGCCCACTCCCATGGTCATCGCGCCGATCACCTGGCTGCGCGCCGTCTTGGGATTGAGGATGCGGCCCGCGGAGCACACGGCCAGCATGCGCCGCACGCGCGTCTCGCCGGTGTACGGGTCGACGCCCACCTCGACGAAGTGCGCGGCGAAGGTGGACTGCTGGTAGCGCTTGTGCAGGTCGCCGAACTCGATGACGTCCTCGGCCGACAGCTCGCCCTGTGCCGCGATCTCGGCCAGCGCGATGCGGCGGCCGCCCTGCCGCACGCCGCCGTCGACGAACTCCGCCGTGGCGGCATCCAGCTCGGCACGCTGCGCGATCGCCTCGCGCAGCTTCACGCATGCGGCATAGACGCCGGCGGTGGAACTGTTGGCGCCCCATTGCCCGCCCGAGCCGGCCGACACCGGAAAGGACGAGTCCCCCAGCCGCACCTGCACGTCGCCGATGGGCACGCCCAGCATCTCGGCCGCGGTCTGCGCGATGATCGTGTAGCTGCCGGTACCGATGTCGGTCATGTCGGTCTCGACCACGATCTTGCCCGCGCGGTCCAGCCGCACGCGCGCGGCGGAGGTCATCACCAGGTTGTTGCGAAACCCCGAAGCGACGCCCATGCCGATCCACCAGCGTCCGTCGCGCCGCGCGCCCGGGCTGCCGGGACGGTCCTTCCAGCCGAACTGCTCGGCGCCCTGGCGCAGGCATTCCACCAGCCGGCGGCTGGAGAACTTGCGCTGCGGGTTGCCCGGGTCCACCTGCGTGTCGTTGCGGATGCGGAACTCCACGGGGTCCATGCCCAGCTTCTGCGCCATCTCGTCCATGGCGATTTCCAGGGCCATCAGGCCGGGCGCTTCGCCGGGCGCGCGCATGGCGTTGCCTTCGGGCAGGTCCAGCTGCGCCAGGTACAGCGCGGTCAGGCGGTTGGGACCGGCATACAGGTAGCGCGTCTGCTGCGTGGCGTCCTCCGGGCCGCCGCCCGGCAGATCGCCGGACCAGCTTTCGTGGCCGATGGCGGTCAGCGTGCCGTCGGGCGTGGCGCCGAGGCGGATGCGCTGGATGGTGGCGGGGCGGTGGGTGGTGTTGTTGAAGATCATCGGCCGCGGCAGCGCGACCTTGACCGGCCGGTCGACGGCGCGCGCGCCCAGCGCCGCCAGCAGCGCATCGGCGCGCAGGAAGAGCTTGCCGCCGAAGCCGCCGCCCACGTAGGGCGAGATCAGGCGCACCTTTTCCTTGGGGATGCCCAGCGTGGCGGCCAGATCGGTGCGGCCCCAGTCGATCATCTGGTTGGAGGTCCACAGCGTCACGCTGTCGCCTTGCCACGCCGCGATGGTGGCGTGCGGCTCCATCATGGTGTGAGCCTGGTCCGGCGTAGTGTAGGTGGCGTCCAGTTGCACCGGCGCGGCGGCGTAGGCGGACGCGAAGTCGCCCGTGCTGCTGCGGTTCCTTTCACCTTCGAGCGGCTTGGCCGCGCCGCGCGCCGACTCGAGGTGATAGGCGCCCCGCGCGGTGTCGTACTGCACGCGTACCAGGCGGGCGGCCGCGCGCGCCTGTTCGAAGGTTTCGGCCACCACCAGGGCGATGGCCTGGTGATAGTGCTGGATCTCGGGACCGCCAAGCAGCCGCGCGGTATTGCGGTCGCTCTGGCCGAGCTTGCCCGCGTCCTGCGCGGTAAGCACGGCCAAGACGCCGGGCGCCTGGCGCGCGGCCCGCAGGTCCATCGACACGATGCGGCCCTTGCCGATGGCCGATGCGACGGGATAGCCGTAGGCCGGACGCTGCGGCTCGTGCTGTTCATAGGCGTACGGCGCAAGGCCGCAAACCTTCAGCGGGCCGTCGACGCGGTCGAGGGCCTGGCCCACGAACTTCTGGCGGTCGATGGGATTCTGGGTGGCAGGGGTGTCGAATTTCATGCGGCGCTCCTTGCCTGGGTCAGGACGGCGTCGAGGGTGCGCTGCGCCAGCGTCACCTTGAACTCGTTCTCGTGGGTGGGCCGGGCCCCTGCCAGCAGGGCTTGCGCGGCGGGCCCGGCGCCTTGGCTCAATGCCGCGTCCGCGGCCGGCACGCGCCAGGGCATGGGCGCGACGCCGCCCAGCGCCACGCGGCCGCTGCCGTCGCGCTGCACCACTGCGCAGACGGACACCAGCGCGAACGCGAACGACGCCCGGTCGCGCACCTTGCGGTAGATGTGCGTGCCGCCCACGGGCGGCGGCAGCGTCACCGCGGTGATGAGTTCGCCCGAGGCCAGCACCGTCTCGACCTCCGGCGTGGTGCCGGGCAAGCGATAGAAGTCCGCGATGGGAATGGCGCGGCGCGCGCCGTCGGGACGGACGGTCTCGATTGTGGCGTCCAGCGCGCGCATGGCCACCGCCATGTCGCTGGGATGCACCGCGATGCAGTGCTCCGACGTGCCCAGCACGGCATGCTGGCGGCTGAAGCCCTGGACGGCCGAGCAGCCGCTGCCCGGCACGCGCTTGTTGCAGGGCTGGTTGGGGTCGTAAAAGTAGGGGCAGCGCGTGCGCTGCAGCAGATTGCCGGCCGTGGTGGCGCGATTGCGGATCTGCCCCGAAGCGCCAGCCAGGATGGCCCGCGCCACCACCGCGTAGTCGCGCCGCACGCGCGGGTCGGCGGCCAGGTCCGTGTTGCGGACCAGCGCCCCGATGCGCAGGCCGCCTTCGGGCGTTGCTTCGATCTGGTCCAGGCCGAGCCCGTTGACGTCCACCAGATGGGTCGGCGCCTCGACCTCGAGCTTCATCAGGTCCACCAGATTGGTGCCGCCGGCGATGAACTTGGCTCCGCGCACACCCTGTACCGCCGCGGCCGCCTGCGCCGGGTCGCGCGCGCGCTCGTAAGTGAATGGTTTCATGCGCGCTCCTGGGCATATTCCGCGATGGCGTCGGCGATGTTGGCGTAGGCGCCGCAGCGGCAGATGTTGCCGCTCATGCGTTCGCGGATCTCTTCGGCGGACAGCATGGGTTGTTCGGTGACGCTGGCGCTGACGTGGCTGGGCAGCCCTTGGCGAACCTCTTCCAGCATGGCGACGGCGGAGCATATCTGTCCCGGCGTGCAGTAGCCGCATTGATACCCGTCGTGCTTGACGAAGGCGGCCTGCAAGGGATGCATGGCCTCGGGCGTGCCCAGTCCTTCGATGGTGGTCACGCGCGCGCCTTCGTGCAGCACGGCCAGCGTCAGGCACGAGTTGATGCGACGGCCGTCCAGCAGCACCGTACAGGCGCCGCACTGGCCATGGTCGCAGCCCTTCTTGGTGCCCGTGAGCTGCAGGTGCTCGCGCAGCGCGTCCAGCAACGTGGTGCGCGGGTCGATGGCCAGCTTGCGCGGTTGGCCATTGATTTCGATGGTGATGGTGGTGGTCAGCGTCTGCGCGGTCGAGCCGCCGTTGAGCGTCTCGGCGGTGGCGAGGGGCACCGCCATCGCGCCGGCCGACGCCGCGCCGGCCTTGAGCAGCGCGCGGCGCGACAGATTGGCATCAAGAGGGGATTCCATGAGGGCTCCTGGTCTTGGCATACATAGTGGGGAAGCACGCGTAGCGGCTGCGCGTATGCAGGCACGTCCGCGACGCCGGCGTGGTTCACCGGCGGGAGCGGGCCGATGAGGGCAGCAGCAGGCCGCGCGGCGCTCTTCGATGATAAGAGCGGCGCCGGCGGTGAATAAGCCCGTCTTGTTGCATGCCGTTATCGAAACGGTTCATCAATGGCCGGCCGCCGCACCGGCATGGCCGGCTTCGCAAGGCGTGTGGTGCGAGGCTGCGCGAGGCAGCCGGCCGTGGCGTGGTTGCGGTCTGACGGCTTTGGTTACGGCCGGTTGATAATAGGCGCGGTTAGCGACGCTCGGCGGCCGTCCGTGGAAGAGACCGCGATTCAGGACGCGGCTATGGCCGGCTCGGTGTCGAGGCCGGCGTGCCTCACGCAGGCGGGTCGGTCGGCTGCCGGCCCACCATCCGGCGGATAACGCAGCGCGTCGACCAGCAGCCGCATGGCGGGAGACGGCTGCCGCCGGTTGGGGTAGTAGAGGTGATAGCCCGTCCACATCGGGCTCCAATCCTCCAGCACGCGCACCAGCCTGCCATCGTCCAGATGGGCTTGCACCATGCCTTCGGGGATGTACGCCAGGCCGAAGCCGTCGACGGCCGCGCGCAGGATCTGGTAGACGTCGTTGAATACCAATTGCCCGTCCACGCGCACACGCATGTCCTGCCCGTCCTTGCCGAACTCCCACGCGTACAGGCCGCCGCTGGTCGGCAGGCGCAGGTTGATGCACCGGTGGTCGACCAGTTCGTGCGGCGCTTGCGGCGGCGGACGCCTCGCGAAATAGCTTTTCGATCCGACCAGCGCAAAGCGCAGGTCGGGACTGATGCGCACCGCGATCATGTCGCGCGCCAGTTGTTCGCCCAGGCGCACGCCGGCGTCGCAGCGCTGCGCGACGATGTCGGCCAGGCCGTAGTCATTGATCAGTTCGACACGGATGTCGGGATAGCGGCGCAGGAAGGGCACGAGCCGTGGCCACAGCACCGTCTGGATGGTGTAGTCGGTGGCGCTGATGCGCAGGCTGCCCGCGGGATGTTCGCGGAACTGGCTGAGCTCCTGCAGTTCGGCCTCGATCTGTTCGAACTGCGGACTGATGCGCTCGAGCAGGCGTTCTCCCGCCTCGGTCGGTGATACGCTGCGGGTAGTGCGCGTCAGCAGCCGCACGCCCAGGCGGGCCTCCAGCCCCTTGATCGTATGGCTGAGCGCCGACTGCGAGACGCCGACTTGCGCCGCGGCGCGTGTGAAGCTGCGTTCGCGGGCGACCGCGATGAAGGCAAGCAGGTCGTTGAGATTGTCGCGCGGCAAAGTGTTGATCCCCATTTATGGCGGCAGGGTTGTCCTGGCGTCGAATGCGCGGTCCATGCCCTTGGAGAGTTGTAGAGACGCGGAAGGCGAAATAGTTCGCGCAAGGGGCGTGCGACTGGATGCGATGGCGCTGTACCGAGTCGTACCTGGTATCACGTCCGGCTGGCTATTCGGCCGGGCATGCGCCAGAATCGGGGCAAGCTCGCCGGGCCACGCGCTCGCTATTTCCGGAGGTGATGAATGCGAACGATGACGGTGTCGATAGTGGGGGCCATGATGGCCAGCGTGGCATGCCTGGCGCAGGCGGGCACGGCGGACCATACCGAGTGGAGCGACGTGCGCGCCGCGGGGTTTTCCGAAGCGGCGCAGGCCGCGCCATGCGGGGCGGCGCACGCCGTGGCCGCGAAGAACGAGCCCGGCGCGCAGCCGGCCCATCTGTACGATACGCTCGAGAGCCTGGTCAACAGCGGGCAGGTGCTGTATTTGCGCCATACGCTGACGGGCGCCGACCAGTGGCTGGCGCAGCCCACGGAAAAGGCCTGCGAACCGGGCGGCACCGCCCGGCGCGACAGCTCGGGCAAGTGCGCCTCGTAGGCATGCGCGGCGGCCCGCGCGCCTAGCGCGCCTTGCCGCGGCCGCTTTTCCTGGCGCCATCCAGGCGCGCCAGCAGCTGACCCGCCGGATCGCTGACATTGCACAGCTGTTCCAGCGCCGACAGCGCGTCCACATACGACAGGAACTGGTGCAGGTACCCGGGCGACAGCGAGCGCATCATCGACAGCGAGCGGTGCACCAGGTGGTTCGAATTCAGCGGGCCGGCATTCTCGGGCACCTTTTCCAGCGACTGCTGCATCTGCTTGTCGGCGCCGAGCCGGGTCCACAACGCCCGGAACTCATCCAGCGCTGCAAGTTCGGGATAGACGTCGCGCGGCGGGACCGTGCCGTCGTTGCGCACACTGCCGCGTGGCCGCTGAGCCAGATAGGCGGCCAGGCCGGCCAGGCTTTGCGGGGGCGAGGACGCGTCCGCGCGGGCGGCGGACGCCACGCGAGGCGAGGGCGCCGACACCTGCGCCACCTCGCCGGGCGCGGCCTGCTCGACCATGCGCGCATAGGCCTGCGCCAGGTCGGCCAGCCGCGCATCCACCCGCCTGCGAGCGGCGCCGTCCAGCGCTTCGGTACGCCGCGCCAGCGATTCCAGGAAGCGGAAACGCACCGGATCCAGGCGGTCGTGGCCGGCCGCCTGCCATGCCCGCAGCGCGGCGCGCGGATCATCCATGGGACGTGGCCGCATCGGCGGCGGCGGGCGCCTGGGGTTTCTGGACGGGCGCGATCTCCACGCGCCGGTTCCTCGCCCGGCCTTCCTCGTCGGCGTTCGACGCGGCCGGCTGCTCGGACCCGAAGGCGGCCGAGAAGACCGACGACGAAGGCACGCCTTCCTCGATCAGCACGCGCGTCACCGTCAGGGCACGCTGCGCGGACAGTTCCCAGTTGTCGGCGAAGCGCCGGTTGGTGTCGCGCACGGGCCGGTCGTCGGTGAAGCCGCTGACCATCAGCATCTCGTCACGGTCGCGCAGATACGCGGCAAGCGGCGCGGCCAGGCTCTTGATCAGTTCGCGGCCGTCGGGCTGCAGCCGGTCCGAATTGAGCGCGAACAGCACGTTGCCGTTGATGCCGATGCGGCCGTTGACCAGCGTGACGCGGCCCGAGGCCACCGGTCCGGCCAGCGCCTGCTCCAGCGCCTGCCGGCGCTGGGTCTCGGCCTGTCCCTGCTTGACCGCCTCTTCCAGGCGGGTGGCGAGGTCGAGCTGCATGCCCACCACGCCGACCAGGATCAGCACGAAGGCGCCCAGCAGCACCGACATCAGGTCGCCGAACACGGCCCATGCCGGAGCCGAGGACTCGAGGTCGGCGTCGAGGTCGTCTCTCATTGCGGCGTGGCGCCCGCGTCCGCCTGCCCGGCGGCAAGCTGCTGCAGGTCTTCGATGATCTGTTTCTGCGACAGCACGCTGAGATCGACGACCTCACGCGCCTGCGCCACGTAATAGGCCAGCTGTTCGTCGCTGCGGGCCATGGACTTGTCCAGCGCGGTCTCGATGCGCTGCAGGCGCTCGGCCAGCTGCTCGCTGGCCTGGCCGAACAGCTGCACGGCCGCGCCGAAGGCATCGCCCAGGCTCGCGATCTCGATGGCGCTGCCCGTGACCTGCGCGGCAGCGTCGGAGAGCCTGCCCGACTCGGTCTCGACCTGGCCGGCCACCTGTGAACTGGTGCGCTCCAGCATCTCGCCAGCGCGTGCGACCAGGGCATCGACCGCCGCGCGCTGCTCGTTGCCGGCCTGGGTAAGATTGCCCAGCAGCGCGTCCAGCGTCTCGAGCAGGCGGTTGCGTTCCTCGAGCATTTCGTTGTCGCGCGCCGTCGCCAGCGTGAGGCTGCGGCGCAATTCGTCGATGGCTTCCGCAGCCGCCTTGGGCGCCTGCGCGGCGGCTTCCACCAGACGGGTGACCTCGGCGACGGTGTCGCGGGCGTGCGCCTGCGTCTGCTCGGCCAGTTCGCGCGCGGTCTGCGCCAGGGATTCGCCCAGGCTCTGGTGTTGCTGCTCGGCCCGCTGGCCGGCCGTTTCCCAATCCTGGCGAAGGTCGTTCGCGATGGCGCCCAGCTTGTCGTGCCAGGCCTGCAGCCGCTGCTGGTCCTGCTCGGCCAGGGTGGACTGCAGCGCGGCATGCGACTGGTTCACCTCGCGCAGCAGGCTGGCCATGCGTTCCTCGAAACTGCCCGAGAAGCCGTCCAGCGCGGCGCGCAGGCCGCCGGCCAGGGCATCGCCCGCCTGCTGATGGCGCGCCAGGGCGTCGTTCCACTTGTCGGCCATCAAGGCGGCGGCGCCGTCCAGGCGCATGCCGAAGCCTTCCACCTGGCGCTGCGCCGCCTGGCCCACCGTCTCTTGCAGCGTTACGGCCTCGCGCGCCAGTCCGGCCAGCGTGCGCTCGACGGCGGGCGCGATGGCCTCGCCCGCGGCGCGCGCGGCGGCGGCGGCGTTGTCCTGCATGGCCTGTTCCATGGCCTGCGCCAGGCGTGCTCCCGCCTGCGCATGCGCCTGCAGGGTCTGGTCCATGGTCGCGGCCAACCGCTGGCCCGCGGCCACGTTCTCCTGCAGCGATTGTTCGAGCGCCTGGGCGAGCCGGCCGCCCGCCGCGGTGTTGTCCTGCAGGGCCTGGTCCATCGACTGGGCCAGGCGGGCCCCCGCGGCGGCGTGCTCCTGCAGCGCGCGGTCCATCGTCTGCACCAGTTGGTGTCCGGCCGCGACGTTCTCCTGGAGGGCCTTGTCCATCGCCTGGATCAACTGGCCGCCGGCGGCGGTGTTCTGCTGCAGGGCGCGGTCCATGGTCTGCACCAGCCGCTCGCCCGAGGCGGTGTTGTCCTGCAAGCTGCGTTCGACGGCCTGCACCAGGCGCTCGTGGGCCGCGTCGGCGCGGGCCTGGGCGTTCTCCTGGCCCGCCGCGATGCCTTCCTGAAGGCTGCGGTTCTGCTGGCCCATGTCCGCGGCCAGGGCCTGAAGCCGCTCGATCATGGCGGGCACGGCGTCCGTCTGGCGCTGCATCAGGCCGACCATCTGGGGCATTGCCTCGGTCTGGCGCTGGAGCAGGTCCACCATCTGTGGCATTGCCGCGGTCTGGCGCTGGAGCAGGTCCACCATGGCCGGCATGGTCTCGGCCTGGCGCTGCAACAGCCCGACCACCGTAGGCATCGCCTCGGCCTGGCGCTGCAGCAGTTCGATCATCGTGGGCATCGCGCCCGCCTGCCGCTGCAGCAGAGCCAGCACTTGTTCGCGCTGATGCGCCGGAGAATAGGCGCGCAGGCCCGTGGCGATGCGGGCGTCCAGGGCCTGCGAGGCGCGGATGCGTTCGCGCCGGCACAGCGCGGCCAGCAGTCCCAGCATGGCGGAGGCGGCCACGCCGGCCACCGACGTGCCGAACGCGAAGCCCAGGCCCTGCACGGGTGCGGCCAGCGAGGCGCGCATGGCCTGCAGGTCGGTCGCGCTTTCCAGTGCCGCGCCGGTCCCGCGCAGGGTGGCGACCATGCCCAGGAAGGTGCCCAGCATGCCCAGCAGCACCAGCAGGCCCACCAGGTAGGGCGTGAGCGACGGAGAGGGCAGGCCCACCCGCACGCCCTCGACGCGCAGGCGCACCGGATTGCGCAGACTGGGGTGCAGGCGCGCCAGCCATCCATCCAGGCCGGAGCTGCTGGCGGCGGCACCAGGTTCGGCGGACTCTGACGCCGCCAGCTCCAGCGTGCGCGTGGCCCGGCGATAGTGGCTCAGTTCAAGGGCGCCTGCCACGTAGACCAGGGCGATCAGCAGCGTGACGGACAGGGCCAGCGGATTCGTGCCGACATAGCCGGCGGCGATCCAGCACACGGCCGCAAGCCCGGCCAGGAAGATGGCGAAGGGAGCGAGGTATCGGGTCATGGCTTACCGGTCAGCGGTCTTGCAGGGCGGCCAGCAGCCCTTCGACCGGTTGTAGGCGAACATCCAGTTCGGCGAGCAATACGTGTTGCATGTGCGTGCGAAACGTGTGTAGCCAGGGCGGCGTGGCGAGGGGGGCGGTGGCAGGGTCCGCATCGGCCTCGCCGGCCTGGCGCAGTTGTTCGAAGTGTCTTTCCATCAGCCGCGGCACGGCCGCCAGCAGGCTGCGCTCGCGCGCGCCCAGCGACCGCTCCATGACGGCGTCCATCAAGGCCAGCCGACCCAGGCCCGGCGTGCGGGCGGCCAGCATGCCGCGCAGCCGGCTGCGCAGATTGCCGATGCCCGTTTCCATCGTCTGCTGCAAGGCGAGATAGCGCTGGCGGTAGGTGCCGTAGGCCGGGTCGGCTTCCACCGGCGCCGCGGCGCGGGCGTGCCGCGGCCCCGCTGCCGCCTTGGGGGGCGAGAATACGGCATCGTGCACGATGGCGCCGGTGAGATCGGCGCGCAACCGGGCGCAGTCGCGCGCGGCCGCGGCGGCATCCGAAGCCCCGCCCGCCGTCACGACCGGCTGGCCCTCGATCACGGCGGACAATGCAATGGCGTCGGTCCAGGCCAGCCATAGGCTTAGCCGGTCCGACAGGGATTGTCCGGAATCGGGTAGGGTGGCGTCGGTCAGGCGGGCCAACAGGCGTACGAATGCCGGGCCCCCGGAACCTGCGCGCCTTGCCGTCTGCTCCATGCCGCCAGGGTCAAAAGCCCAGCAGTTTACACGCAGGGCGGGGGGAAGGCCTGACCATGCGCGACACGGCGCCGCACCGCCCGGGCGGATCCCGCGCGACTTCTGGCAAGATGAAGCCTCTGGCATGGGAGGCCGCATGCGAAACCTGGACTTTTCTTCCTGGCAAGGCCTGTTGTCGACGCTGCTGGGCCTGGCCCTGATCACGCTGATCGGCGTCGGCATACGGCTGGTGGTGATGCAGACCCTGCAGCAGCGCCGCGAACGCGAGAACCGGCAGATCAACGAACGGCTGCGCACCCTGATCGCGGCCTACAAGACCCTGGGAGGCTCGTTCACCGGCAACCTGGAAGTCGACCCGCGGCACCTGCGCGACCTGCGCCGCGCGGGCATGCCCGTCGAGGCTCCACGCGACCCGGATGCGCCGCCGGCCGAGGACGCGCTGTCCATCGCCGATGTTCCGGGCGCATCGGAAGGCCTGCCCGAAACCTCTGCGTCCCGCTCGGAATCCGATGACCTACCCGCCTCCGAACGTCGCCGCCGCGTGCGCGACGCCGTAGAAGCCGCGCTGTCCGACATCATCCTGCTGGGCACCGAAGAGCAAGTGCGCCTGGCGGCGCGCGCCGCCACCGACATGGTCGCGGGCCGCCCCATCCACACCGCCGAACTGGTCGTCTCGCTGCGCAACTTCATCCGCGGCGTCCTCAACCTCGAGGCCGTGCCGGCCAACGTCCACATCCCCAGCCAGGGCCCCGCCCGCCCCTCATCCGCCGCGCGCGTCAGGACCGACGGCGCCCGCGAAGGCGGCGGCCGGGCAGGCCGCGGAGGCGGCGCCGGCATGGCCGGCGCAGGAGCCGGGCTGGGCCTGACCGCGGGCCTCGCCGTCGACACCCAGGACCCGCCGCAACGCTAGCGCCGCCTTCGACCGGGATGAGGACGGCGCTTGCGACATGTCGCACGCGCTCCCGAGAATCGACCAAGGCATCGAGCTGTCTTGAGCCTGGGACATGGCGGAGGGTTCGCGCCCGCAGCGCCCACGGCGCGAGGACGAGAATCCGCAGTCATGTCCCAGGCGCCTCAAGAACCCAGAAGCCCCATCGACCCCAGCAGCCCACCGCCAGAACGCGACAACGCGACAACGCTGAGACCGCATGCCCTGGACCCGCCGCGCCTACGCCTCAACTCCCCTGAGTACAGACCCGCCCCTTCTCCCGCAACGCCCGCAGCTCCCTCCGCCCCACGACGATCGCCACGCAGGTCAACACCAGCACCAGCCCGATCTCGCCTACCAGCACTGCCGTGGCCGCGCTGAGATAGTCCCGATCGGTCCGCCCCAGGAAATGCGTCAGCACGGCCCCCGCGAGCGCCGGCCCCAAGCCCAACGACGCCTGCTGCACCGTGGACAGCGTGGCGCTTCCTGCGCCGGCCTGCTCCCTCGGCACCTCGGACAGGCCTATGCGGAAGAAGCTGGCGACGATGAATGCCTGCCCGAACCCGATGGGAATGGTGGCCGCGATCAGCGACACAACGCTGGGCTGCGGCCACACCTGGTGCAGGGTGTAGATCAACCCCGCCACGCCCGCCATCTGCACCACGCAGCCGAACGCCAGTATCGAGGTCTTGCGAAAACGCGCCGCTGCGCGATTCGTGAGAATGGCCCCCACGAAGTACGCCGTCCCCATGGCGACGAAGCTGTTGCCGCATTGCAGGGCCGTCAGGCCGGCGCCGGCCTGCAGCGTCAATGCCATCGCGAACATGAAGCCGCTCCAGCACGCGAAGAACAGCACCGCGATCAACAGGCCGAAGCGGATGCTGGACAGCCGCAGCAGGCTGGGAGGCAACAAGGGATGCGCGTTGCGGCGTTCCTGCACGATCTCGGTGCGCCACAGCGCATAAAGCAGGACGGGCAGCGCCGCCAGCATGGCCTGGTAGGGCCAGGGCCAGTGCTGCACCGGGCCCAATGAGAGCGGCAGCAGCAGGCACAGGATCACCAGCGCCAGCAGCACGGTGCCCGGCGCGTCGACGCTGGCCGGATGGGGCGAGCGGGTCTCGGGGATATTCTTGCGGGCGTATGCCAGCACCACGATGCCGATGGGCAGGTTGATGAGGAACACCAGCCGCCAGCCCAGGCCGGCGATGTCCGCCGACACCAGCAGGCCACCCAGCACCTGTCCCATCACGAAGGCCAGTCCGCCTATCGCGCCGTACAGGCTGAGCGCGCGCGAGTGCTGGCGGTCGCGCAGCGTGACGTGGATGGTGGCCAGTATCTGCGGCACCGCCAGCGCCGCCGCGGCGCCCTGCAGCGCGCGCGCCAGCAGCAGCACCCACACCGACCAGGCCAGGCCGCACAGCAGCGACGCGACGGTGAACAGCAGGATGCCCCAGAAGAAAAGCCGGCGCCGTCCGTAGTTGTCGCCCAGGCGGCCGCCCATGGCCAGGCATACCGCGAAGGCCACGCCGTACACCGCCACGATCAGTTCCAGGTCGACCTCGCTGGCGTGCAGCGAGCGCGCCATGGCCTCGAGCGCCACGTTGACGATGGAAAAGTCGATCAGCGGCAGCAGCTGTCCGGCCAGCAGCAGGAACAGCCCTGCGCGGCTGAGCGGGGTGGGAGACGGCGTGGAACTCATGATGATGGGCGGACTGCTGCGCAGCCGGCGAGGCGGAAGAGGGCGGCAGTATATTGCGCCGCAACGTAAATATCGGGATAAACCCTGATGCCGTCGTGTCGCGTCCGGGCGTGCGCCAAGGGCCGCGTGCAGGTACGGATCGTGCTGCACGCACACCGGCCCGGCACTGCCGGCCTGTTCATGAGCTCTGAGGAGATCCATCCCGTGAAAGCCTTACTGAATTGCGTTGCGGCATTGGCGGCCGGGGCCGCCGCCATGTACTTCCTGGATCCGGACATGGGGCGCCGCCGCAGGGCGCTGGTGCGCGACAAGACCAGCGCCAATTACCACAACGCGGGCCGCTACGTGCGCGCCCAGCGCCGCCATCTGGCCAACCACCTGCGCGGGGCGGCGGCTCAGATCAAGGGCAGTCCGCAGCCCGAAAGCGACCAGCAGCTCGAAGGACGGGTGCGCACGCGCCTGGGCCGCCTGGTCAGCCGGCCGGGCGCCATCGAGGTGACCGTGACCGACGGCTCGGTGTGCCTGGGCGGCCGTGTGCCGGCGTCGGAGCATCCCGGCCTGGTCGATGCCGTGATGGCGGTGGAAGGCGTTTTCGAGGTACTGGACCGCATGCAAGTGCAGGGCGTGCCCGACAACGTGACCAGCCTGGAGCTGGCGACGCAGAAGCTGCACTGACATGCCGTCTACGTCGATGAATCTGCCGCTGGTGTTGATCACGGGCGCCGCGGGCAACCTGGGCCGCGGCCTGGCGCAGTCCCTTTCGGATCAGTACCGTATCGTGGGCCTGGATCGCAAGGGCAGCAAGGACCTGGACTTCCCGCTGTACGAGATCGACCTGTCGTCGGACGAGTCGGTGGCCGCCGCGCTTGCGCAGGTGCGGCGCGAGCACGGCGGCAGCCTGGCCGCCGTCATCCACCTGGTCGCCTACTTCGACGCCACGGGCAAGGACAGTCCGCTGTATCGCAGCGTCAACGTGGACGGCACGGTGCGGCTGTTGAAGACGCTGCAGAGCGGATTCCACGTGGACCGCTTCGTGTACGCCAGCACGATGCTGGTCCATGCGCCGGGCAAGCCGGGCGACCTCATAGACGAGACGCAGCCGTTCGGGCCGCAATACGTCTATCCGCAGTCCAAGCTCGAGGCGGAAGAGGCCATCCGGCGCGAGCATGGCGCCATGCCCTATGCCATCCTGCGCCTGGCGGGCGTGTATGACGAGCAGACGGTGGTGCCTACGCTGGCGCAGCAGATCTCGCGCATCTACGAGCGCGACTTCGAGAGCTACTTCTACTCGGCGTCGAACCAGGTCGGGCAGTCGATGCTGCACCGGGAAGACCTGCACGAGGCCGTGCGCCTGACGCTGCAGCGGCGCAATGAACTGCCGCCCGAGGTCGAGCTGCTGATCGGCGAGACCGAGGCGCCCGGCTACGACGCCCTGCAGGACGAGATCGGCAAGCTGATCCATGGCGTGCAGGACTGGCCCACGCTGCGCGTGCCCAAGCCCGTGGCCAAGGCCGGCACTTGGGTGCGCGCGACGCTGGAGCCGCTGGTGCCCGATGCGTTGGACCAGGGCGAGAAGCCCTTCATCAAGCCGTACATGATCGCCATGTCCGACGCGCACTATGCGCTGGACACGGCGCGCGCCGAACAATTGCTGGGCTGGCGGCCGCGCCACCGGCTGCGGCGCAGCCTGCCCGCCATCATCGAAGGCCTCAAGCGCGATCCGCTGGGGTGGTACCGGGCCCATGGCATGACGCCGCCGCAAAGCCTGCGCGACAGCGCCGAGCACACGCGCGACACCGAAGACTTCCGCCAGCGGCACGTCCAGGCCTATCGCGCCGCGCACGCCGAGAACCGCTGGCCGCACTTCGTGAACATCGGACTGGGCACGTGGCTGGTGTTCCAGCCGCCGCTGGTCGGCGTGCAGGAGCCGCTGCTGCGCGGCGCCGAGATCGGGCTGGGCGCGCTGCTGATCGTGTTCGCCTTCCTGTCGCTGAGCTGGCGCATGCCCTTCGCGCGCTGGTGCTGCGCGGCCATCGGCGCGCTGGTGATGGCCGCGCCGTTCATGTTCTGGACCACCAATGCGGCCGCCTATCTTTCCGACACGCTGGTGGGCGGATTGGCGTTCGGGCTGGCGGTGGGCCTGAAGCCCGAGCCCGGCCCGTCGCCAGTGGCGCGGCTGACGGGACCCCAGACGCCGCCGGGTTGGAGCTACAACCCGTCGGAGTGGACACAGCGCCTGCCCATCATCGTGCTGGCCCTGGTGGGCCTTTACGTGTCGCGCTATCTGGCGGCCTACCAGATGGAGCAGATCGACCACGTGTGGGAACCGTTCTTCCAGGGCGACCGCAGCGACCCGCGCAACGGCACCGAAGAGATCATCACGTCCAGCGTATCGCAGGCCTGGCCCGTGCCGGACGCGGCCGTGGGCGCCTACACGTACATGCTGGAGATACTGACGGGCGTGGTGGGTTCGCGCGCGCGCTGGCGCACCATGCCGTGGCTGGTGATCCTGTTCGGGCTGATGATCGCGCCGCTGGGCATCGTGTCCATCACTTTCGTGATCATCCAGCCCATCGTCATCGGCACGTGGAGCACGCTGGCGTTGATCGGCGCGGTGGCGATGCTGGTGCAGATTCCGTATTCGCTGGACGAGCTGCTGGCCTCATGCCAGTTTCTGCGGCGCCGCCACAAGGCGGGCAAGAGCCTGCTGCGGGTCTTCCTGTTCGGCGATACGGATGACGACGTGCGTAGTGACGTGAGCAGCGATGCGCATAGCGACGCCCCGGCCGCCTCGCGCGGCCCGGATGGCGCTTCCGTCGTGCGCGACGAGTTCGACCGCCGGCCCGCAGCGGTGATCCGCGACATCGTGAAGGGAGGCGTGTCCATGTCGGCCGGCCTGTGGCTGGCCGCGGCGGTCGGCGCGTGGCTGATGTGCACGCGCCTGACGCTGGGCACCAGCGGCGGAATGGCCGACATCGATCACCTGGTAGGCGCCCTGGTGCTGACCGTGGTGGCCGTCTCCGCGGCCGAAGTGGCGCGGCTGGCGCGTTTTCTGCTGGTGCCGCTGGCCGGCGGCCTGCTGGTGGCCACGCCCATCTATGGAGAAGGCGCGCTGCAGATAGGCGCCAACGTGGTGGCCGGATTGGTGCTGATCGTGGCGGCCCTGCCGCGCGGCAGGATCGTCGGGCGCTACGGCGCGTGGAGCCGCTGGGTGGCCTGATGCCATGCGTCCATGCGCGCCGGGCGGCGCGCATGGACGGTTACGGGGCGGGCGGCGCAGGGCGATGGCGCTGCTGTTGAGTCACAGCCCCGCCTGTCGGCAGCGTCCGCAGCACCAGGGCGCCCAGCGCCGCCAGCGTGCCCACCGCCGTGACGCCCTGCCAGCCCCAGGCCGCCAGGGCATAGCTGCCCAGCGCGCCGCCGACCGACATGCCGATGAACACGCTGGTCATCAGTACGGCATTGAGCCGGCTGCGTGCCGCGGGGTCGATGCCATAGACGATGGACTGGTGCGAGATCAGCGCCACCTGGATGCCCAGGTCGAAGCCGATGGCGCTGGCGGCGATCAGCCACAGCGCCGCCTGCGGCGACAGCCATTGCGAGAACGCCATGACGGCGAACGAGGCGGCGGTCAGTCCCGCGCCGATGCGGCTGACCACCGCGGGGCCGCGGCTGTCCGCCACTCGGCCGGCCAGGGGCGCGGCCAGCGCGCCCGCGGCGCCGGCCAGGCCGAACGCGCCCGCTGCCGCCGCGCCCAGGTGAAAGGGCGCGTCGTGCAGCATCACGGCCAGGGTGGACCAGAAGGCGCTGAAGCCCACGGCCAGCAGGCCCTGCGCCAGCGCGGCGCGGCGCAGCAGGCCGTGTTCGCGCCACAGCGTGGCCAGCGAACCCAACAGCGCGCCGTAGGGCAGCGTCGTCGAAGGCCGGAAGGACGGCAGCCCGCGCCACAGCGCGGCGCCCAGCGCGACGACGCTGAGCGACGCCGCCACGAACATTGCGCGCCAGCCGTAGTGTTCGGCGATGAAGCCGCTGACCACGCGCGACAGCAGGATGCCCAGCAGCAGGCCTGTCATGACCGTGCCGACGACCTTGCCGCGATGCGCGGGATTGGCCAGTGTGGCGGCGGCGGGCACGATGTCCTGCGCCACGGTGGCGGTCAGGCCCACGACCAGGCTGGCGGCCAGCAGCACCCAGATCGACGGCGCCAGCGCGCTGGCCAGCAGGGCCAGGCACAGCGCCGCCGCCTTGAGCAGGATGATGCGCTTGCGATCGTAGCGGTCGCCCAGCGGGGCGAGCAGCAGGATGCCCAGCGCGTACCCCAGCTGGGTAAGCGTGGGAATCCAGCCGACCGCGCTGCCGCTGGCCTGCAGCTCGGCCCCCAGGATGCCCAGCATGGGCTGGCTGTAATAGATGGAGGCCACTGCCAGGCCGGTGCTGGCCGACAGCAGCAGCAACAGCGGACGGGACAGGCCGTCGGGGTCGGTCGTCAGGTTGGTATGCGTCATGGGAATAAAGAATCTCGGAAGGGCCCGGACCGGGGCGTAGGCAGGCATTCTCCTGCAGGGGAGGCGGCAGTGGTAGACGCATGGCGGGTACATCTGCTATACGTCTGGCGCATGAACAATCCCATACCCCTGATGCCGGGCGGCGCCGACCGCCTGCTGTTGATGGAAACCTTCGTGCGCATCGTCGAGGCCGGCAGCCTGTCGGCCGCGGCCCAGCAGATGGGCGGCACGCAGCCCACCATCAGCCGCCGGCTGCAGGCGCTGGAGCGCGCGCTGGGCGTGCGCCTGCTGCAGCGTTCCACCCACGCCATGAAGCTGACGGAAGACGGCGTGCGCTGCTACGAGCGTGCGAAGGAACTGATCATGCAGTGGCAGGCCTTCGAAAGCGACATGCGCGGCGCCGGCGACGAGCCCACCGGCACGTTGCGCGTGGTGGCGCCCCACGCGTTCGGGCAGCAGCAGTTCATCGAGCCGCTGGTGAATTACCTGAAGAAGTACCCGCGCATGACGGTGGAGTGGCTGCTGTTCGACCGGCCGCCCGACTTCATCGCCAGCGGTATCGATTGCGCCATCGACGTCGGTCCGCTGCTGGATCCCTCGATGATCGCGGTGCGGCTGGGCGACGTGCCGCGGATCGCGGTGGCCGCGCCGTCCGTACTGGACGGCGGCCGCGTGCCCCAGGAACCCGAAGAGCTGGCGCGGCTGCCCTGGATCGCGCTGCGCATGTTCTACCGCACCGAAGTGGCGCTGACCCACGTGGTCACGGGGGAAGCCCGGACGATCGGCATCCGGCCGCGCCTGTCCACCGACAGCCTGCACGCCGTGCGCGCGGCCGCGCTGCAGGGACTGGGGGCGGGCATCGGATCGGAATGGCTGCTGGCCGAGGATCTGGCCGCCGGAAACCTCGTGCATCTGGCGCCGCAGTGGGAAGCCGAGGCGCTGCCCGTGCACCTGATCTATCCGCCGGCGCGGTTCTATCCCGCGCGGCTGCGGCGGTTCATCGAGACCATGCGCGCGTTCCTGCCGCAGGCGTTGCGCCGCACGACGGGGCTGCCGGCGCCGGCCGACCGGCGGGACGCCTAGCCTCGCGGCGAGCCCGGCGCATGCGTGGCCCCATTTCCCTGATATGGCCCCGCACTTGTCCGCTGCTCAGCCTCTTTGGCCCCAAGGCCGCGATTATCATCCTGCCACGGCGGCTACCGGCAGCCCGCTATTGGTGCTGCCTTGCGAGTGGATGACAGCGTGACGACCCTCATTGACCCGGATTCCGCGCATCCGATCGACTTCGCCGCGGGCGGCTATTACGAGTCGGCGGCCATGCTCGCCGCGGCGCTGTTCCGCGTTCCCTGCGCCGTCATCCATATCGCGGCGCACGTCACCGAGGCGACCCCGTACGAATCGACGCGCGCCATTCCCGCTGGCGTGCACACGGACGGTGGCGCGTGCCATTACTCCGCCTCCGGTTACCGGATCGACGAGCACGGCCTGCTGGTCCGCGCCGCGGACCAGCCCCCGCTCGCAGGTCTGCCCGTCGACGCCGACGACGCCCCGATGCGCGCCTTCGCGGGCCGCGCGTTGACGGACAGGGACGGCGTCGTGATGGGCGCCCTGATGCTGTTCGACGCGGTGCACCGCGGCGCTCTGGATCCGTCCGATGAAATGCGGCTAGCGCACCTCGCGGCGCACCTCGTCGATCGCATGGAGATCCTGCGCGACTTTCATTACCGGGACCGCCTCACGGGCCTGGGCAACCGCGGCCAGTTCGTGCGCGACGCCGGGATCGCGCTGGAGCGGCCGCGCGAGCCCGGCGCCGAACTGTGGGCGGCGATGATAGACGTGTTCCCGCTGGAGAACATCACGCGCCTGGTGGTGGCCGTGGGGCTGGCGCAGGTGGAGCGGGCGATCGAGCGCATGGCCGTGCGCGTGATGGCGGCCCTGCCGCCGCATTGCAAGGCGTACCGGCTGGGCCTGGCTCGGTTCGGCTTCGTGTGCGAGGGCGGGCAGGAAGACGTGCGCAGGCTGGCGGCCGGCTGCGTCGCGCGGTTCGAAAGCCCGATCACGGTGGACGACGACCTGCCGCTGAACCTGGCGGCGCACGCGGGCGTCCTGCCCGTGCGGCGCGACCAGCTGCCGCAACTGATCAGCGCGCTGTTCGCGGTGTCCGAGTCGGCACGTGAGCGCGGCGTGCCGGTGGGCGTGTTCGACCTGCAGCTGGTGCAGCGCCAGCGCCGGCACGTGCTCATCATCAATTCCATCCGCGGCGCGGTGAATGCGCTCGAACAGCTGCGCCTGGTCTACCAGCCGCGCGAGCGCCTGTCGGACGGCGTATGGACGTCGGTGGAGGCCCTGGTGCGCTGGCGGCATCCGCTGCTGGGCGACATCTCGCCGGCCGAGTTCGTGCCGCTGCTCGAGGGCACCACGCTGATGCCGCTGCTGACGGACTGGGTGCTGGACAACGCGCTTCGGCAATTGAGCATCTGGCGCGAGACGCTGCCCACGCTGAAGATGTCGATCAATATCTCGGCGTCCGATCTGAAGCGCCCGGACTTCAGTCCGTCGCTGCGCCGGGCGATGCAGGCCCATGCGATCGGCAGCGGCTGCCTCGAGCTCGAATTGACGGAAGGCTCGCTGGTGCGGGCCGACGCCGCCACGCTCGAGATGCTGGAAGGCCTGGAGCGCTGCGGCATCGAGATCGCGGTGGACGATTTCGGCGCGGGATACAGCAACCTGTCGCAACTGAGCAAGCTGCGCTATCACGTGCTGAAGCTGGACAACGCGCTGGTGCGCTCGGTCACGGCCAACCAGCGGGCGGCCATCATCGTGCAGGCCATCGTCGGACTGGCCAAGCAGCTGGGACACCGCGTGGTGGCCGAGGGCGTCGAGACGGAGCATCTACGCGACCTGTCCCGGCAATGGGGCTGCGACGAGGTGCAGGGATTCTTCATCGCGCGCCCCATGGAAGTCGAGGCGTTGTCCGCGCTGCTGGGCGAGCGCGTGGAGCGCCGCGCTGCGCCGCGGCGGCGGGACGCTGTATAAATAGCGTTTGCGTTCCGTGTTGAATCTCTCGCGGCCGGCGCCGCCGGTGCCGCGGCCCGCCCCATGCCCCACCTATGAATGATTTTCCGCCGCTGCGCCAGCCCTGTCCCCCCGGAGCCTGCGACTGTGGGCACGATGCCCTGCGCGAAGCGCCCGACGCGGACAAGCGCATCCTGCGGCTGACCAAGGCCGAAGAGAAGAAGCTGGTCGATCGCCTCGAGAACATGGCCAGCCTGGAAGACCTGCGGCGCATGGAGGCCCGCATGCACGAGCTGCTGGGCGTCACGCTCACCATCGCGCCCAGCGAGAACGAAGTGCGCACCATGCGAGGCTTCGTCATCCGGCTCGAAGAGCGGCCGGGCCTGTGCAGCAAGACCCGCCAGGCGGTTCCCGCCGCCATCCGCCGCTGCTTCGAACGCAACCCCGACATCGCCTACGCCCTGCTCAATTCGCACGACCTGCTGCGCGACGCCTGAGGGCGGGCGCCGCGCGGGCGCGGGGGCCTCAGGCGTGCGCCAGCTTCCAGATGTCGCGCGCGTACTCGCGTACCGTGCGGTCGCTGGAGAAATGGCCCAGGTGCGTCATGCAGTGCAGGGCCTTGCGGTGCCAGGTCCGCTCGTCCTTGAAGTCGTCCGCGATGGCGCCATGCACGTCCGCGTAGGCGTCGAAGTCGGCGAGATGGAAGTAGTGGTCGCGATGCAGCAGTTCGTCGCGCAGCGGCACGTACATGCCGCGATCGGATTCGAAGCGGCCGTCCACCAGCGTGGCGAGCACTTCGCGCAGCGCGGGGCTGGCCGCCACGCAGTCGGACGGGCGGTAGCTGCCGTCGCGCCGCATGGCGCCCACCTGCTCGGCCAGCAGGCCGAAGGCATAGAAGTTCTCGGGGCCCACGCAGTCGCGGATCTCGATGTTGGCGCCGTCCAGCGTGCCTACCGTCAGCGCGCCGTTCAGCGCCAGCTTCATGTTGCCGGTGCCAGAGGCCTCGGTGCCGGCAGTGGAAATCTGCTCGGACACGTCGGCGGCGGGGATGATGCGCTCGGCCAGCGTCACCTTGTAGTCGGGCAGGAACACCACCGACAGCCGGCCGCGGCAGCGCGGGTCGGAGTTGATGGTGCGCGCCACGCTGCGGATCAGGTGGATGATGCGCTTGGCGGCCGCGTAGCCCGGAGCGGCCTTGCCGGCGAACAGGTGCGTGCGCGGCGCGATGTCATGGCCGTGGTCGACCAGGCGCAGGTACAGGTGGATGACGTGCAGGATGTGCAGCAGCTGCCGCTTGTACTCGTGGATGCGCTTGATCTGGACGTCGTACAGCGACGCGGGATCGATCACCAGGCCCATGGTGCCGTGCACGTAGCGCGCCAGCCGCTCCTTGTTGGCGCGCTTGATGCGCGCCAGGCGCTGCACCAGCGCGCTGTCGTCCACGTGGCGTGCCAGGCCGCGCAGGCGCTCCAGATCCACGACCCATTCCGGCCCCAGCGTCTCGTCGAACAGGGCGCTCAGCTCGGGATTGGCCTGGGCCAGCCAGCGGCGCGGCGTGATCCCGTTGGTCTTGTTGTTGAAGCGCTCGGGCATCAGCTCGTAGAAGTGGGGCACCAGCGACTGCTTGATCAGCTCGGTATGCAGCTGCGCCACGCCGTTGATCGAGTGGCTGCCGACGATGGCCAGGTGCGCCATGCGCACGTGGCGCGTGGGGCCTTCCTCGATCAGCGAGACGGCCGCGACGCGCGCATCGTCGTCTCCCCATCGCTGGCGCGCCACCTCGAGCATGCGCGAGTTGATCTCGTAGATGATCTGCATGTGGCGAGGCAGCACGCGGGTCAGCAATTCCACGGGCCAGCGCTCCAGCGCCTCGGGCAGGAGCGTGTGGTTGGTGTAGCTGCAGGTGGCCTGCGTGACCGACCAGGCTACGTCCCACAACAGGTGGTAATGATCGACCAGCAGCCGCATCAGCTCGGCGATCACGAGGGTGGGGTGCGTGTCGTTGAGCTGGATGGCCGCGCGCTTGGGCAGGTCTTCGATGGGCAGGCCGCTGTCCGAGAACTCGCGCAGGATGTCATGCAGGGCGCAGGCGGTCAGGAAGTACTCCTGGATCAGGCGCAGCTCGCGGCCCTGCGAAGGCTCGTCGGAGGGGTACAGCACTTTCGAGATCGTTTCGGTGCTGATCTGGTGCTGCACGGCCCGCACGTAGTCGCCGGCGTTGAAGACGCCCATGTCCAGCACTTCGGAGGCGCGCGCGGAGTACAGCCGCAGCAGGTTCGCGGTGCGGCCGCCGAAGCCGATGATGGGCATGTCGTTGGGGATGCCCAGCAGTGTGGCGCCCGGCACCCAGGTGGGCCGGTAGGCGCCGTCCAGCGCATGGTGTTCCTCGACGTGTCCGTACAGGTTCACGATGCAGCTTTCGTCGGCGCGTTCGATCACCCAGGGGCTGTGGTCGCCGTCCCAGAAATCGGCGCGCTCGACCTGCGACGCGCCGTCGAACTCCTGCCGGAACAGGCCGTAGTCGTACTTGATGCCGCATCCCATGCCGGGCAGCCCCAGCGTGGACAGCGACTCGACGAAGCACGCGGCCAGGCGGCCCAGGCCGCCGTTGCCCAGCGCGGCGTCGTGCTCGCGGTCGGCGATGCGTTCCAGGTCCAGCCCCATGTTGCTCATGGCCATGCGGGCGGCGTCCAGCATGCCCAGCGACAGCAGGTTGCTGACCAGCGACCTGCCCACCAGGAACTCCATGGACAGGTAGTAGACCTTCTTGGCGGGTTGGGCGCGCTGGCGCTGCTGGGTGGCCAGCAGCGCGGTCACCATGCGGCGCCTCACCACCATGCATATCGCCACCAGCCAGTCGTCTTCGGTGGCGCGTTCGGGCACCTTGGCCAGGCGGTATTTCAGCTCGCTCGCGAGCTCCTGCTGGATGACCGCGGCGTCCTGCACGATCTGATCCGATTCCGCATTCCTGGGCAAGTCAGGCATGGATTCCTCCGTGTTGCTGCGGGCGCGGCGCGTGGCCGGGGGCCGTCCCGCCTTCAGGATCGTCCCAGGGTGCGCGAGACGGCCTCGATGAGCGCATCCAGGGAAATGGGTTTGTTCAGGTGGGTGGTGAAGCCCGCCTGCGCGGCCTTGTCGACGTGGTCCTTGGTGCCGTAGCCGGTCAGCGCGATGGCGGGGATGTCCAGGTCGGGGAAGCGCGTGCGCACCTGGCGCATGAATTCATAGCCGTCCATGTTCGGCATGCCGATGTCGGAGATGATCAGATCGTAGTCGGCGGACGTCTCGAGCTGTTGCAGGGCGGCAGCCCCGCCGTCGGCGGCCGTGACCTGGGCGCCTTCCAGTTCGAGCAGCGCCTGGAAGGTATCGAGTATCTCTTCCGAATCGTCCACCACCAATATGCGCAGGCCGGACAGCCGGCCGTCGTCGGCGGGCGCCGCGGGTGCGCTGGCGCCGAGCGCCTGCCGGGCCAGCGGCAGCCATACCGAGAAGCGCGCTCCGCGGCCCTTGCCCTCGGAATCGACTTCGACGCGTCCGCCGTGCGCCTGCACCAGCTGGCTGACGACCGCCAGGCCGATGCCCAGCCCGTCGCGGTTGATGCCCCGATGGCGCATGTCGGCCTGGCTGAACATCTCGAATACCTTGGCCAGGAAGGCGGGCTCGATGCCTTCGCCGGTGTCGATCACGTCCAGGCGCGCCATGTCGCCGTCGCGTCGCAGCGCCACGGTGACCGACCCTCCGTCGGGCGTGAACTTGATGCCGTTGTTCAGCAGGTTCCAGATGATCTGTTCGACGCGCACCGAATCGGCGTCGACGTGCAGCGCGTCGGCCGAGTCGTAGTCGTGGCGCAGGTCCACGCCGGCGGCCGCGGCGGTGTGCTTGAGCACGCTGAGGATGCTCTCGACGGTGTCGGTCAGGCTGACGACGCCGAGCTTGAGCTTGAGCTTGCCGGTCTGCACGCGCGCCATGTCCAGCAGGTCTTCGATGATGCGGGCCTGGCTGCGCACCGAGTGCTGGATGGTCTCGGCCGCGCGCGCGGTGCTGGGCGAGCCGCTGACCGCCGGCGTGCGCGCCAGCAGGTCGGCATTGAGCTGGATGAGGTTCAGCGGGTGCTTGAGCTCGTGCGACATGATCGCGAAGAACTCGTCCTTCAGGTGGCTGTCGGCGCGGGTCAGTTCCAGCCGGCTTTCCTGCTCGGTTTCCTTGCGGCGCTGTTCGGTGACGTCGCGCGCGATCTTGGCATAGCCGTCGAACACCTCGTCGCGCATGGGGTTGATGCTGCCGGTGCAGAAGATGCGCGTGCCGTCCTTGCGGCGCAGCCAGCGCTCGTCCGCGGAGTAGCCTTGCGCGCGTGCGCGCTCCATCTCCTTGCGCGGTTCGCCGGCCTCCACGTCTTCGCGCGTGAAGATGATGTCCAGCGGCTTGCCGACGGCTTCCGCCTCGCTGTAGCCGAAGATGATGTGCGCCCCCGAGTTCCAGGTGGCGATGAGGCCGTTCTGGTCGATGGTGATGATGGCGAAGTCTTTGGTGCTCTGGGCCATCAGCCGCATGTGGGCCTCGCCGCGGCGCACGCGTTCCTCGGCCTTGCGCCGGTCGGTGATGTCGATGAAGGTGAGCACCGCGCCTTCGATCCGATGTTCGGCGCTGCGGTAGGGCAGCAGCCGCGCCAGGTACCAGCGGTCATCGGTGCTGCTGACCTCGCGCTCGACCGTGCGCAGCGACTCGAACACCCCGGCCGCATCGCGCGCCAGGTCGGCATAGTTGAGGCGATGCGTGATGTCCAGCAGCGAGCGGCCGGCGTCGCTGGCGATGACGCTGAAGATGTCGGTGGCGCGCGGCGTGAACCACTTGATGCGCATGCCGCGGTCGACGAACACCGTGGCGATGTCGGTGGAGGCGATGAGGTTCTGCAGGTCGTCGTTGATCTTGGCGGTTTCCTCCACCTTGGACTTCAGCTCGGAATTGACCGTGATCAGTTCCTCGTTCACCGATTGCAGTTCTTCCTTGCCGGTCTCCAGTTCCTCGGTGGCCGATCGCAGTTCCTCGTTGATGGCCTGCAGCTCTTCATTGGAGGCCTTCAGTTCCTCGGTGGAGGTCTCCGACTGTTCGACGGTCAGCTGCAGCCGGTCCTTGGCCTGCTGCAGTTCCGCCTCGAGCTGCGCCAGCACGCTGTTGGCCGCTTTGGCCGGCTCGATCTCGCGGTCTCCGTTCAGCACGGCCTCCACTTCGTCGAAGATGACCAGCATGAAGTCGCTGCCGCTTTCCTCGTGTCGGAACGGGCGCACCACCATGTTCACGTACACGCGCCGGTCGTTCACGTTCATCTCGACCCGGCGCGCCTCGACGCTCTTGCGCGAGTGCAGGGCCTGGAACATGGCGGTGCGCAGTTCCATGCGCAGCTCGCGCTGCACCAGCGCGGGCAGGCTGCGCGAGGGCTCGCCGCCGCTGTGCCGCAGGAAGCGGCCGGCGCGGTCGGACATGTGGACGATGTTTGCCTCGTGATCGACGATCACGCTGGGAGGCGCGTACTGTTCGAGCGCGCGCTGATGGATTTCCGCGTAGGCGGTCTTGCCGCGTCCCGCAGCGGTTTGGGGCGGCATGGATCTCACCGTTTTGTCGGAGCTGGCGGGGGCCGGCATGGGCATGGAGCGATGCGCGTGGGCAGCACCTCTGGCCTGGTATAGCCGGTGGCGTTTGTCTACGACGGTGAACAGGTGTCCGCAGGCATCGGCCGATTCGGAACTGCCCAGGAACAGGTAGCCCCCGGGCTTGAGCGCGAAATGGAACATGCGCAGCACGTCCATCTGCGCGTCGCGATCCAGGTAGATCAGCAGATTGCGGCAGGTGACCAGGTCGAGCTTGGAGAACGGCGGATCGCGCAGCACGTTGTGCGGCGCGAACAGCACCCGTTCGCGGATTTCCTTCTTGATGCGGTAGCCGGCATCGTCCCTGGTGAAATAGCCGTGCAGCATGGCCACCGACACGTCGGTCTCGATGGCGGCCGAGTACAGGCCCGCCCGCGCCGTGGACAGCGACGGTTCGTCGATGTCGGTGGCGAACACCTGCACCCGCGGAGCAGAGGGCAGCTTGTCGGCATAGCTGCTCAGCACCATGGCCATGGAGTAGGCTTCCTCGCCGGTGGCGCAGCCCGCCGTCCACGCGCGAACCACGGTCGGCGGCCCCTCGCCGCCATTGAACAGCGGCGCGATCACGTGGCGCTCGAGCGCCTCGTAGGCATCCTTGTCGCGAAAGAACTGCGTCACGCCGATCAGCATGTCGCCCAGCAGCTTCGGCGTCTCTTCGGGCGTCTGGTGCAGCATGGCGGCGTATGTCTGCATGTCCGGCACGCCGTTGACCTGCATGCGACGCTCGATGCGGCGCAGCACGGTGGCCTTTTTGTAGTGCCGGAAATCGTGGCCGGTGCGGGTGCGCAGCACGGTCAGGATGTCGCGCAGCGCCGTGCGGTCGGCCGCGCTTTCCTCGGAGGCGTTCTCGGGACCGTCGGGATCCAGCGGGTCGCCGACGGGCGCGGGCATGTGGATGCGCGCCATGTTCCGCACCAGGTCTTTCAGCCGGCCGGGCATCTGCGCCACGGGCAGGACGATGTCGACCATGCCGGTGGAGATGGCCGCGCGCGGCATGGATTCGTGCGGCGCGTCCTCGGGCTGCTGGGCCAGGGTGATGCCGCCCTGTTCCTTGATGCGCGCCAGGCCCACCGACCCGTCCGATCCGCCGCCGGTGAGCACGATGCCGATGGAGCGGCTCTTGTGCACGTCGGCCAGCGCCCGGAAGAAGACGTCGATGGCGATGGGCTGGCCGGGCGGCCGCTCGTGCGCGGTCAGGCGCAGGTAGCCGTCGTTCATGGACAGGCTGGCGGCGGGCGGGATGACGTAGACGTGGTTCTTCTGCACCGGCATGCTGCGCGTGACCTGCACGACGGGCAGGTCGGTGACGCGCTGCAGGATGTGATGGGCCACGCTGTCGTGGTCGGGGGACAGATGCAGCACCACCACGAACGCCATGTCCGGATTCGGGGGCACGTTCTCGAAGAAGGCCTTCAGGGCTTCCAGCCCGCCCGCGGACGCCCCTATGCCCACCACCGGGAACGGCAGGTCGCTGGGCATGAGGTGTTTCTGGTTGGTGGGTGGAAGACCGGCGTCGGGCATGTGTCAGCGCGTGCGTAGAGTGTCTTGAAAACCATCCGATCCGGCATGATAGCTTGCCGGTGCTGCGCGACGCCGGCGGTGGGCAGGCATACCCGTAAGCGGGCATGTCGGGGTCGGATGCTATATTTTTCGCGCACGACGATTTCGATCTCCCCACGCATGCCCTGGCGGGTGTGCTCCAAGCGTCCACTGCCAGGAGCAAAAGTGAGACCAGCGGATCAATTCGACGACGCCGCAGGCGAGTCCAACGCGTCGCTGTATTTTCTGGCCGGCGGCGGAGAGATGGGCGCGCTGATGCGCGTCCACGACTGGGAGGCCACCGAGCTGGGCCCGCCGCGGGACTGGCCGCAAAGCCTGAAGACCGCCGTGCGCATCATGCTGACCTCGCGGCAGCCGATATGGATCGGCTGGGGTCCCAGGCTGATCTTCTTCTACAACGACGCGTACAAGTCCATCATCGGCGGCAAGCACCCGACCGCGCTCGGGCGCCCCACGGACGTGGTGTGGCAGGAAATCTGGGACGACATCGGGCCGCTGCTGCATACCGCCATGCAGGGCACCGAGGGCACCTACGTGGAGGAGAAATTCCTCCTGATGGAGCGCAACGGGTATCCCGAGGAAACCTACTACACCTTTTCTTACAGCCCCATTCCGGACGACGCGGGCCGTCCCGCCGGGATCATCTGCGCCAACAGCGACGACACCCGCCGCGTGGTGGGCGAGCGGCAGCTGAGCCTGCTGCGCGAACTGGGCGTCTGCACGGCCAATGCGCGCAGCTGGCGCGAAGCATGCGAACTTAGCGCCCGCGCGTTGGCCGTCAATCCCCAGGACATGCCGTTCGGGCTGCTGTACCTGATCGAGCCGCAAGGCGAGCAGGCATTGCTGGCCGGGTCTTGCGGCATCGAGCCCGGACATCCGGCCGCGCCCGAGACGCTGGATCTCGGCGGCGCGGGCCCATGGCCCGTGAACGGCCTGGCCGGCGCGGGCGGCCCGCAGCTGGTTTCCGGACTGCGTCAGCGCTATGGCGGCGCATTGCCCGCGGGGCCGTGGCGGCAGCCGCCGGACCAGGCGGCGCTCGTTCCCATACCGTCCGCCGGCGAAAGCGGACCGGCCGGGCTGCTCATCGTCGGCCTGAATCCTTACCGGCTGGTCGACGAGGGCTATCGCGACTTTCTGAACATGACGGCGGCGCAGATCGGCGCGGCCGTGGGCGCCGCCCATGCGTACGAGCAGGAACGGCGGCGCGCCGAGGCGCTGGCCGAGCTGGACCGCGCCAAGACGACGTTCTTCTCGAACATCAGCCATGAGTTCCGCACGCCGCTGACCCTGATGCTCGGTCCGCTCGAAGAGGTGATGGCGCGCCTGCCGGACGGCGCCGACAGTCCGCGCGAACTGATCGAGGTGACGCACCGCAACGGCCTGCGCCTGCTGACGCTGGTGAACACGCTGCTGGATTTCTCGCGCATCGAGGCGCGGCGCCTGCAGATCAATTACCAGCCCACCGACCTGTCGGCGATGACGGCCGAACTGGCCTCGCTGTTCCGTTCGGCCATGGACAAGGCCGGGCTGCAGCTCATCGTCGACTGTCCGCCGCTGCCGCATCCCGTCTACATCGACCGCGAGATGTGGGAGAAGATCGTTCTCAACCTGCTGTCCAACGCCTTCAAGTTCACCATGGAAGGCTCGGTGGCGATACGGGTCGGGCCCAGCCCCGACGGCGGCGCGGTGCGGGTGGAGGTACGCGATACCGGCATCGGCATTCCCCCGCAGGAACTGCCGCGCGTGTTCGACCGCTTCCACCGCGTTGCCGGCGCCACGGGCCGCAGCATCGAGGGCAGCGGCATCGGCCTGGCGCTGGTGCAGGAGCTGGTGCGCCTGCAGGGCGGCAGCATACGCGTCGACAGCGAACCGCAGGTGGGCACGATGTTCACCATCGAGCTGCCCTGGGGCGGCCCGCAGGCGGACGCACTGCCGGCGCATGGCGGCGCCGCTTCCAGTCCAACCAGTATGAATGCCCGCGCGTACGTCGACGCGACGCTGCGCTGGCTGCCGGATGATGACGGCGCGGCGCCCGACGAGCCGCTGCCCCTGTCCGTGGAGACCGCGGCTGGCGCCAGCCTGCCGCCGCGCGTGCTGGTGGTGGACGACAATGCCGACCTGCGCGACTACATGAGCCGCATCCTGCGCGCGGCCGGATATCGCGTCGATACGGCGGTAGACGGCGAGGCGGCGCTGGACCAGGTGCGCGCCGAGCCGCCCGACCTGGTGCTGTCCGACGTGATGATGCCCCGCCTCGACGGCTTCGGACTGCTGGCGGCCCTGCGGGGCGATACCGAATTGCGCGGCATTCCGGTGCTGCTGCTGTCGGCCCGGGCCGGCGAAGAGGCGCGCGTCGAAGGGTTGGATGCCGGCGCCGACGACTACCTGACCAAGCCGTTCTCGGCCCGCGAACTGCTGGCCCGCGTGGCCAGCAACCTGCAGCTGGCGCGCGTGCGCCAGGAGACGGCCCTGCGGCTGCGCGAAGAGACGCGCATGCTGGAACTGCTGAACCAGGTGGGCATGGCGGTGGCCGCCGAACTCGACATCGGCCGGGCGGTGCAGATCGTGACCGACGCCGCCACCGAACTGACCGGCGCGGCGTTCGGCTCGTTCTTCTACAACATGCTGGACGAAGACGGCGAGTCCTACATGCTGTATACGCTGTCGGGCGTATCGAAAGACGCCTTCAACGGCTTTCCCATGCCGCGCAACACCGCGGTGTTCGGCCCGACCTTCCGCGGCGAGGGCATCGTCCGTTCCGACGACATCACGCAGGATCCGCGCTACGGCCGCAATCATCCCCACAAGGGCATGCCGGCGGGCCACCTGCCGGTGCGCAGCTACCTGGCCGCGCCCGTGGTGTCTCGCACGGGCAAGGTGCTGGGCGGACTGTTCTTCGGACATGACCAGCCGGGCGTCTTCACCGAACGTTCCGAGCGCGTGCTGATCGGCATCGCCGCGCAGGCGGCAGTGGCCATCGACAACGCCCATCTCTACCAGGCCGCGCAGGTCGAGATCGCCGAGCGCACCAAGGCGCAGACCGCGCTGGCGCAGCTGAACGAAGGGCTCGAAAGCCGCGTGACCGAGGTGCTGGCCGAGCGCGATCGGCTGTGGGAACTGAGCGAGGACCTGCTGGTGGTGGCCGACTACACCGGCAGGCTGCTGCGCTTCAGCCCCGCCTGGACCCGCGTGCTGGGCCACTCCCGCGAAACCCTGCTGGTCCAGCCATATGGCGATCTGATCCATCCCGACGACCTGCCCGCGCTGCTCGAACAGCTCGAGACATTGCGCACCGCCGGCCGTCCGGTGCGATGCCAGAACCGCGTGCGCACCGCCGACGGCGGCTGGCGCACCATCGCATGGGCGCTGTATGCCGACCCCGGCAGCCCGTGGCTGCATGGCGTCGGCCGCGACGTCACCGCCGACCTGGACGCCGCCCAGGCGCTGCGCCAGGCCGAGGACGCCCTGCGCATGGCGCAGAAGATGGAAGCGGTCGGCAAGCTGACGGGCGGCGTGGCGCACGACTTCAACAACCTGCTGCAGGTCATCGGCGGCAATCTGCAGCTGCTGGCCAAGGACGTGGCGGGCAGCGGCAAGGCCGAACAGCGCGTGCGCAACGCCCTTGGCGGCGTGGCGCGCGGCGCGCAGCTGGCTTCGCAGCTGCTGGCCTTCGGCCGCCGCCAGCCGCTGGCGCCCAAGGTGGTGAACCTCGGCCGCTTCATCCGCGGCATGGATGACATGCTGCGCCGCGCGCTGGGCGACGGCGTGGAGATCGAGACGGTGATCTCGGGCGGACTGTGGAACACCCTGGTCGACCCGTACCAGGTGGAGAATGCGCTGCTCAACCTGGCGATCAACGCGCGCGATGCCATGCAGGGGCATGGCAGGCTGACCATCGAAGCGGGCAATGCCCTGCTGGACGACGCCTACGCCGTGCGCCATGTCGACGTGACGCCCGGGCAGTACGTGATGGTGGCGGTGACTGACACCGGTTCCGGCATCACGGCCGAGGTGCTGGAGCATGTGTTCGAGCCCTTCTTCACCACCAAGCCGGAAGGGCAGGGCACCGGCCTGGGCCTGAGCATGGTGTATGGCTTCGTGCGCCAGTCCGGCGGGCACGTCAAGATATACAGCGAGCCGGGCCAGGGCACCACGGTGCGCCTGTACCTGCCCCGCGTGCGGCAGGAGGAAGATCTCGAGACCGAGATCGATGCAGGCCCCATCGCGGGCGGCACCGAGACCATCCTGGCGGTAGAGGACGACGAAGACGTGCGCGCCACGGTGGTGGAGCTGCTTTCCGAACTGGGCTATCGCGTGCTGCGCGCGCGCGACGCGCAGAGCGCGCTGGCCATCATCGAGAGCGGCATGCCGGTGGACCTGCTGTTCACCGACGTGGTCATGCCGGGCCCGTTGCGCAGCCCCGAACTGGCGCGCAAGGCGCGCGAGCGCCTGCCCAACGTCGCGGTGCTGTTCACGTCGGGCTATACCGACAATGCCATCGTGCATGGCGGCCGACTGGACGAGGGCATCGAGCTGCTGAGCAAGCCCTACACGCGCGAGGCGCTGGCGCGCAAAATACGCCACGTGCTGCGCAACCAGCAGCAGCACAACGCCGCGCGGCAGGCCGCCGAGGCGCCGCCGGCGCAGCCGGCCGACCGTCCGGCCACGCCCGCCGTCGCGATGGATGTGCTGTTGGTCGAGGACGACGACCTGATCCGAGGCAACACGGCGGACATGCTGGACGGCCTGGGCCACTCGGTGACCCAGGCGGCCAATGCGGACGAGGCCCTGGCGGCGCTGCGCATGCGCCGCCCGCAGGTGCTCATTACCGACGTGGGCCTGCCCGGCGTCTCTGGCGTCGACCTGGCGGCACAGGCCCGCCGCATCCAGCCCGATCTGCACCTGGTGTTCGCCTCGGGCATGGACGTGCTGCCCACCGGCAAGGACCGCGACGTGCTGGCCGACGCCATCCACCTGCTGAAGCCCTATGACATGCGCGACCTCGAACGCGTCATGGAACAGGTGGCCCAAGCCCGCGGCGCCACGGCGTCGAAATAACATGCGCACTCCCGACCCCTACACCAATGCCTATGTCGTGCGCCGGCTGGACGCCGGCGACGCCGCCGCCTATCGCGCGTTGCGGCTGGAAGGCCTGCAACATCATCCCGAAGCGTTCGGCGCGTCGTGGGAGGAAGAACAGGCGCATGACGCGCCCTGGTTCGCGGCGCGCCTCGAAGAGGGGCTGGTGCTGGGCGCCTGCGCTGCCGACGGGGCGCTGGCCGGCGCGGTGGGGATGTACGTGCCGGCTGCGGCGAAACAGCGCCACAAGGGCGTGCTGTGGGGCATGTATGTGCGGCCCCAGGCGCGCGGCTCGGGCGTGGCGCGCGCGCTGCTGGATGAATTGCTGCGCATGGCGTCGGGCCATGTGGAAGAGCTGCGCCTGACGGTCACCGCGGACAACGAGGCCGCGCGCAGACTGTACGTCGCGGCGGGCTTCGTCGAGTACGCGCGCGAGCCCAGGGCCTTGAGGGTGGGGCAACGCTACTACGACGAGATCGGCATGGCCCGGATGGTCGGCCGGGCCGATTGATCGAAACCCCCGGCATTTGCGCGGGACCCTGAAAAAGGGTCGTGCGGAAATTCTCGTATTCGGGATAAAGTCCCTGATATGGAAAACACTCCCATCGACTTCCAAGACGTGGACCGCCAGATCGCGCACCGCCTGAAGGCCTTGCGAGCGGACCGCGGCTGGTCGCTGGACGACCTGGCCGCTCGCAGCCAGGTCAGCCGGTCGACCCTGTCCCGTCTGGAAAACGCCGACGTCAGCCCCACCGCCAGCGTGCTGGGCCGGCTGTGCACCGCCTATGGGCTTACCCTGTCGCGGCTGATGCGCATGATCGAGGACGATCACGCGCCGCTGATGCGCCGGGCCGAGCAGCCCTTGTGGACCGACGCGCAAGCCGGTTTCGAGCGGCGTTCCGTGTCGCCGCCGGCGCACTCGTTGTCGGGAGAAGTACTGGAGTGCAAGTTGGCGCCCGGCGCCCGCATCGCCTACGACGCGGCGCCCCGGCCGGGACTGGAGCATCACCTGGTGCTGCTCGAGGGCGGCCTGCGCCTGACGGTCGAACAGCAGGCGTACGAACTCTCGCCCGGCGACTGCCTGCGCTACCAGCTGCACGGCGCCACCGAATTCATCGCCGCGCCGCGCACCGGCGCCCGTTATCTGCTGTTTCTCGTGTGAGGCCGCCGACATGTCCGCATCTATCTCGATATCCAGTCTGACGACCGAACAGGCCGAGCGCCATCTCGCCGAACTCGGCGCGGTGCTGCATGCCTGCGTACACGGCGGCGCCAGCGTGGGATTCGTGCTGCCGTATTCGCTGGCCGACGCGCAGTCATACTGGCGCGACAGGGTCCTGCCCGGCCTGCGCGACGGCGGTCTGACGTTGCTGGTGGCGCGGCGTGGCGACGCCATCGCGGGCACGGTGCAACTGGACTGCGCCACCATGCCCAACCAGACGCATCGGGCCGACGTGTGCAAGCTGCTGGTGCATCCGGACCATCGCCGGCTCGGCCTGGCGCGCGCGTTAATGACGGAGGTCGAGCGCCTGGCCCGCGAGGCCGGCCGCACGCTGCTCACGCTCGACACGCGCACCGGCGATCCGGCTCAGAGGTTGTATGCGGGGTTGGGATATCAGGTGGCGGGCATGATCCCTGGTTATGCGCGGGACCCGTCGGGCGCGGCGCGCTACGACGCCACCACGCTGATGTACAAGCTGCTGTAGCGCTTGCGGGCGCTTCCGGCCTCAGGCCGGATCGGCGGTGCGTGGCCGGTCGCGCAGCGCCACCCAGAATGCCAGCTGCGACACCGCGCCGGCCGAGGCCATCACCACGGCCGCCGACACCGTGGGCGAACTGCCCAGGCCGGCCAGCGCGGTGCACAGCGCGCCCATCGCCATCTGGGCGCAGCCGTACAGGCCGGAGGCGGACCCGATCACCTTGGGGTTGACGCTGACCGCGAGCGTCAGCGCGGCCGGCGAGGCGATGCCCGCACCCAGCGTGAACAGGAACATCGGGCCCACCAGGCCGGGCACGCTGGCCCATCCGGCCAGCACCAGCGCCAGCATGACGAACGTGCTGATCACGCTGAGCAGATTGCCGCCCACCATCACGCGATCGATGGGCAGGCGGCCGATGATGCGCGTGGCGATGGCGCTGCCCAGCCACACTCCCGACACGAGCACGGCCAGATAGACGCCGACCTCGCTCGGCGGGCGGTGCAACTGATCGACGAAGATGAAGGGGGCGCTGGCGATGAAGGCGAACATGGACGTGGTGGCGCAGCCCCCGCCGATGGCCAGCCCCAGGAATCGCCGCGATCCGAGCAGCTGCACGTAGTCGCGCGCCAGCGATCTTGCCGAGACCTGGGCGGCGACGGGGCCCGTCTCGGGCAGCAGGCGCCAGGCCAGCACCAGGTTGGCCAGCCCCAGCACGCACAGGCTGCCCAATACCGCGCGCCAGCCCAGCACGCCTGCCAGCGCGCCGCCTGCGATGGGAGCCAGCGCGGGCGCGACGGTGACCATCAGATTCATCAGCGCCAGGCGCTTCGCGGCGTTCGCGGCCGAAGCCGTGTCGCGCACGATGGCCCGGCCCAGCACCAGGCCCGCGCAGCCCCCCAGCGCCTGGAACAGCCGCGCCGCGATCAGCGCATAGGCATCCGGCGCGAGCGCGGCCCCCAGTCCCGCGATGGTGTACAGGCCGAGCCCGACCATCAGGACGGGGCGCCGGCCATATCGGTCGGACAACGGCCCATAGACCAGCTGACCGGCGGCCAGTCCGAGGATGTACAGACTGACCGTCATCTGCATGGCGCTGGTGCTGGCCTGCAGGTCCCGTCCCGCCATGCCCAGCGAGGGCACGAAGATGTGCATGGCCAGCGTGCCGCTGAACGTGAACAGCGCCAGCAGCCACAGCGGCACGTGCGGCAGCTGCGCGGATGCCGCGGGGCGTTCGTCCGATGAGACGGGGTGTGCCGCCGTCGCGTCGTTCATGGCGCTTCCCCGGTATCCGGGTTCGCTTCGGCGTCCAGGCGCTGGCAGATGTCCTGCAGCAGGCGCACGGCGCGCTGCAACTCGCGGTCGGCGATGCCCGCCAGGGCGGCCTCGCGCACCTGTATCGCCACTTGCTCGACCTGCTGGACGGTGGACTGGCCCAAGGGAGTGAGAACAATGGCCTTGGCGCGGCGGTCGGCGTCTTCCTCGCGGCGCGTGACGAGCCCCGCGGCCTGCAGCGCATCCAGCACGCGCACCACCGAAGACCCGTCCAGCCCCAGCGATGCGGCCAGGTCCTTCTGCCGCATGGGAGCGCTGGCGCGCGACACGTGCAGCAGGGGCAACCAGGTCGCCTCGGTAAGACCATAGGGCTGCAGGCGGCGATTGACGGCGCGCCGCCATGAGCGCGTGGTCTGGGACAGCAATGAGCCGAACCCGGCTCGCGTGGCATCGGTCATGATGGTGGCTCGAATTAGATGATATACAAATTAATTGTATATCACCCAATACCATCGCATGCGTGCCGCGAAAGCCACGCGGCACATGGGCTGCGGCGCGCGGCGCCGCAGCCCATGTGCCGTCGCATTGCTAAGGTTTACGCGGGGCGACGCGCGGCAGGCGCAGCGTGAAAACCATGCCCGAGCCCGAGGTGGCCAGGTTCTGCGCGCGCAGGGTGCCGCCCAGCACTTCGGTCACCATCTGGCTGCAGATGTGCAGACCCAGTCCGGTGCCGCCGCCGTGACGGTTGGTGGTGTAGAAGGGATCGAAGATGCGCTTGAGGTTGCGGCTGTCCACGCCCACGCCGTCGTCGGCCACGTGGACCACGACATGCGAAGCGCCGCTGGACGCCGTGCGGATGGTGATGTTGCCGCCCTCGCGGCCGCGGAAGGCGTGGATCAGCGCATTGTTGACGAGGTTGGAAACGACCTGCTCCAGCGGGCCGGGGTAGCTGTCCAGCATCAGCCCGGGCGCCAGATCCAGGCGCAGCCCGATGCCCTTGGACGAGTCCCATCTGCGCAGGTGGGGATGCGAGTCGAGCACGGCCTCGGCCAGATCGAAGTGGCGGCGCTCCATGGTGCTGCGGTCCACGGCCACCTGCTTGAAGCGCTGCAGCAGGCCGGCCGCGCGCTGTATGGCGGTGCGGGCCAGGTCCAGCGCGGCCTGCGTGTCCTGCAGGAAGTTGTCCAGGTCCGAGCGCTTCAGGCCGCTGGCCAGGCGCTCCTGCAGGGTGGCCAGGGACTGCTGCATAGTGCTCATCGACAGCGACGCGCTGCCCAGCGGCGTATTCAGTTCATGCGCCACGCCCGCGACCATCAGCCCCAGCGAGGACAACCGTTCGGCGCGCTCCAGCTCCGCCTGCATGTTGCGCAGGTTGGTGTTGGCCTCGACCAGCGCGCGGTTGGCCGCCTGCAGTTCGCGCGTCTGGAGGTCTTCGTCGGCCAGCGTGTCCACCATCTGCCAGCCATAGCGCCCGGCCAGCAGCAGCGCCAGCAGCATCAGGCCGCCCAGGGTCAATTGCCAGCGCCAGTCGGCCGCCTCGGCCTGGGCGCGGCTGCTGTGCACGACCACGCTCACGCCGACCCGGCTGACCAGGTTGATGGTGCTGGCCTGGTCCGCGACCACGGTGCTGTCGAACTGCAGCCGCCGGAACACCCAATGGGCGGAGGCATCGCTGTGGCGCCCGGCGCTGGCGTCCTGCAAGGCCTGCCACAGCCCGGGATTCGTGTGCGGCAGCGCCATCTCGGGCCGGTCCAGCTGCCAAGCCCAGCTTTCGCGCGGCGTCGGCCCCTCGAGCCAATAACCCGCGTCGTTGACCAGGTGGATGTCCATGCCCTGCCGATGCCCCAGCGCCGCGAGCCGGTCCAGCAGGCGGGAAGCGCGATAGCCGATCGCGACGATGCCGAGCGGCCGCCCGTTCTCGTACAGCGGCGTGGCCACGTACAGGATCGGCTCGAGCGGGCGTTCGACATAGCCATACTCGGTGTTCAGCTCGAACTCCGACACGTACACCGACCCGGGCGACAACGCCACGGTTTCGCGGAAGTAGGGCCGCGATCGATTGTTCTGCAGGTTCACCGGCGGCACGACCTCGGGCATGCCCTGGTGCATGCTGACGCGCAGCCTCTCGTTGCCGTCCAGGTCCAGCCAGCGCACCTGCTCGAAGGCGCCCGAGCTCTTGGCGAAGCTGAGGAACAGCCGGGCGAACGGCGAGTCGGGGCTGACGTCATCATGCGGCACCTGGGCCGCCAGGTCGCTGAGGAAGGCCACGTCGCGCAGCAGGCCGTCGAGCGTGCGGCGCACGATCTCGGCGGAGTCTTCCAGCAAGCCTTCGCGCGCGCGCCACTGCGGCGCCTGCGTGAGCGAGGCGATCTCCATCCACAACACCGGGAAACCGATGAGGCACGCCAGCAGCCACGGCGTGACCATGACCAGGAAGCGCCGCCGCACCGTCGCGGGCAGTGCGGCGAACCGTCGCGCATGGCGCCTGACGGCGATCGAGGCCATGCCGGCCCTCAGTGCTGCGCCAGGCGCTGCATGAAGGCCGACAGCGGCTCGGGCCGGGCGTAGTAGAAGCCCTGGGCGCGCGAGCAGGCATGGTCGACCAGCCAGTCGGCCTGCGTCTCGGATTCGACGCCTTCGGCCAGCACCTGCATGTTCAGCCGCCGGCCCAGGCCGATGATCATGTCGGCGATGGTGTGCCGGCCGGGCGCGGTGTCGATCTCGTTGACGAAGTGGCGATCGACCTTGAGCGTGGTGGCGGGCATGGAGCTCAAGTGCGCCAGCGACGAATAGCCCGTGCCGAAGTCGTCGATGGCGATGGGAAAGCCCGCGTTGCGCAGCCCGCGCAGCAGCTGGCCGTTGGCTTCGTAGTCTTCGATGGCCGCGGTTTCCGTGATCTCGATCTCGAGCCGCTCGGGCGGCACGCCGTACTGCTGCGTCATGTCGATCAGTTCCTGCATGAAGTCGCGCCGCCCGAGCTGCAGCGGCGAGACGTTCACCGATACCGAGATGTCGGGGTAGCCGGCATCGCGCAGTTGCGCCAGCGCCTGGCAGGCCAGCTCCAGCACGTGCTTGCCCATGGGCACGATCAGGCCGTTGGCCTCGGCCACGGGGATGAACTCGGAAGGCGGCACGCGCGTGCCGTCGCGCCGCGTCCAGCGCGCCAGCGCCTCGGCGCCGGTGATGCGGCCGGTGCGCAGGTCGATCTGCGGCTGCAGTTCGATGCTGATCTCGCCGCTGCGCAGGGCGCGGTACAGCTCGCGCGACAGCGTGAAGCGCTCCTGCATCTCGCGTTCCAGGCCGGGCTGGTAGTCGACGATTTCGGTGGCGCCGCGCGACTGGGCACGGCGCAGCAGCAGCGTGCCCATCGCCATCGCGCCGCGCGCCGTGCCCGAATAGTGGTCGAGGTCGACGCGGGCGGAGCGCACGCGTATGAAGGAAGGATGATCGGGATCGTAGATGTCGACCGACTGCAGTTCGTCGATGCGGTCCTGCTGCAGCAGCGAGGTATGGCCCAGGATGGCGAAGGTGTCGTCGTGCAGGCGCGCCACCAGGGTGGGGGCGGGAAAGATGGCGCGCAGGCGGCGGGCCATCTGCTGCAGCATGATGTCGCCCTGTTCCACGCCCAGCGACAGGCAGGTCGAGGAATACTGGTCCAGCTCGATCAGCAGCATGCTGCGATCGCGGGGACCGGGCAATTCGAGTACGGCGGTAAGGCTGCGCAGCAGCGCGTTGGCATTGGGCATGCTTAGCAGGCTGTCCTCGTAGGCGAGGCGGTCCAGGCGGCTGGTCAGGGATACGTTGATCAGCCCCGAGTTGATGTGAGTGGCGAATACGCGCAGCAGCTCCCGCTCGGTCTCGTCCAGGGACCGATCGGTGGCGATATAGGTGGCGGCATGCGGGCAGTGCTCGGCGCCCGGAAAGAACAGGACCTGGCTGTGGTCGCTCTCGACGTTGGCGCGGTTCCTGAGGGCCTGCTGCAGCACGTCGCGGATGGGACTCTCGCCCAGGCAGCGCAGTTCGCGATTGACCGACTGGGAGAGCCTGCCCGCGGCGCCCACGATGCGCGCGGACAGCGGCTCGGGCGCCTCCGGGTCTTCCTGGACGCACACCAGGCCCTCGGCCTCGACGCCCAGCAGGCGCGACAGTTCGAGGATGGTGCGTTGCGAGAAGTCGGGCAGGCTGCGCGCGCGGGTCAGGCCGTTGCTGGCCTCGACGATGGCCTGCAATCCCTTGCGCGCCTGTTCCAGCGCGCGGATCTGCTGCCACGTGCGCAGGTTGCTGGTAAGCACGCCGTGCAGGCGTTCGAAGCTGAGATCGGTCTTGAGCCAGTAGTCGCTGATGTCGAGCGTACCCAGGCTGGCCGCCATCGGCGCCATGCCGGGCTGGCCGGTGACCAGCACGATGCGCACTTCGGCGTTGCCGAGCACCTCGCGCACGCTGCGCACCAGCCGCAGGCCGGCATCGTCGGTTTCCATGACGACGTCCAGCACGATGACGGCCACGTCGGGCGTGCTGGCCAGGATCTTGGCGGCTTCGGTGGAAGAGTTGGCGGAAAGGATCCGCACCGGCTTGCCCTGGTACTGGAACGAAGCCAGCGCCAGCTTGATCGAGCGCTGGAAGGCTTCGTCGTCGTCGACCGTGAGGATGGTGGGCGCCTGCGGCCGGGCTTGCGCGGGTGCTTCGGCAAGGGAGTCTTCCGCTTCGGGTGCGAAGGCGAATGCGCTTTCAACCGGCGCGCCGTCCAGTGTTTCGCCTTGTGTCCCCATTGCGTTGTCCTCGCTCAAATGTTGCCCGGAGGGGTACTCAGGCCGGTGGCGTGACCGACTGTGAGCGTTCACCGCATCCGTGCGTTTATATCGCAGGATACAGTCTGAAACAATAGGGTATCTTGAAGTATGTTGCGGCTGTATGTCCACAGCCGCGGATGAGGGATGTCCCGGGGGCGCCGCCGCGCGAAATGTGCTTGCGCGGCGGCGAAGCTCAAGCGGCCATGGCGGCCGGCTCTTCGGCGACGGGCGGCCTGGCCGTCCGCCCGGTCCACACGCCCTGGTGCAGCTGCGCCATGGCCACTGGGTCGTCCAGCAGCTTGATGCGCTGCGGTTCGGTCAGGCGCGCGTCTTCATCAAGGGCCAGGTCGACCAGCGCCTGACGCGCCGCCAGGTTGGCCGGCACCGGCCGGTGACGCGCCGTGCCCATGGCGCAGGCCAGTGCGTTGACCATCGGATCGACGATGGCATCCTGGAACGTCGGCGCGCCTTTGGGCAGCGCACGGGTCGCGTCGGTGTAGGCGCGGGTGTCGGTCAATTCGCGCGACGGATGCGTTTCCTCGGGGATGCGGAACAGTCCGTCGGCCGCCGCCTGCACGCCCAGTTCGGTGCGGCTGGAATAGACGGACATCGGCACGATGAGCAGCCACGCGGCCAGAATCGGCAGCATCCACCACAGGAACACCGGATTGAGCCAGGCCACCAGGGCGGCCCAGGCCAGCCCCAGCAACGTCTGCGATCCGTGGCGGCGCAGCGCTTCGCTCCAGGGCGTGTCGTTGTTGTCGCGCTGCGGCGAGATCCACTTGGCCTTCAGCCCCAGGAACGCGGCCACCACGAAGCGGGTGTGGAAGATCATGCGCACGGGCGCCAGCAGCATCGAGAACAGCACTTCCAGCAGCATGCTGTACAGCGCCTTCACGCGCCCGCCGTACTCGCGCGGGTAGCGCGCGCACACGCGCAGCACGCCCAGCACCTTGGGCAGGAACAGCAGCACGAACGTGGTGGAGAACAGCGCGATGGCCTTGTCCGGGTGCCACTGCGGCCAGATCGGAAACAGCTGCCGCGGCTCGACGAAGTACTGCGGTTCGGTCAGCGTGTGCACGGCCAGCAGGCCCGTGGACAGCGCCAGGAACAGGAACCACAGCGGCGCCGACAGATAGGACATCACGCCCGTGAGGAACACCGCGCGGTGCACCGGGTGGAAGCCCTCGATGAAGAACAGCCTGAAGTTCATCAGGTTGCCGTGGCACCAGCGCTGGTCGCGCTGGAGTTCGTCGAGCAGGTTGGGCGGCAGCTCTTCATAGCTGCCCGGCACGTCGTAGGCGATCCACACGCCCCAGCCGGCGCGGCGCATCAGCGCGGCCTCGACGAAATCGTGCGACAGGATCGCGCCGGCGAAGGCGCCCTTGCCCGGCAGCGGCGCCAGGATGCAGTGCTTCATGAAGGGCTCGAGCCGGATGATGGCGTTGTGCCCCCAGTAGTGCGATTCGCCCAGCTGCCAGAAGTGCATGCCCGCGGTGAACAGCGGCCCATAGACACTGGTGGCGTACTGCTGGATGCGCGCGTACAGCGTCTGCATGCCGCTGGCCTGCGGAGCGCTCTGGATGATCCCGGCCTCGGGATGCGCCTCCATCAACTGCACCAGCGACTTCAGGCAGGTGCCGGTCATCACGCTGTCGGCGTCCAGCACCACCATGTAGCGGTAGTTGGCGCCCCAGCGGCGGCAGAAGTCGTCGATGTTGCCGCTCTTGCGCTTCACGCGCCGGCGGCGGCGCCGATAGAAGATGCGGCCGAAGCCGTTCACCGTCTTGCACAGGTCGAGCCAGGCCTGCTGCTCGGCCACGCAGATGTCGGCCTGGTAGCTGTCGCTGAGGATGTAGATGTCGAACTGCTGCAGCGCATCGGTGCGCGCCAGCGATTCGTAGGTGGCGCGCAGGCCCGCGAACACCCGGGGTACGTCCTCGTTGCAGATCGGCATGACCAGCGCGCAGCGCGCGTCGGACGGCAGCGGCTGGTCGCCGAGTCCGCGCGCCGACACGCTGTAGCGGTCGCGTCCGATCATCAGCTGCAGAAAGCCCATCATGGCCGTCCAGAAGCCCGCCGACACCCAGCAGAACAGCAGGGCGAACAGCACCAGGATGGCGATCTCGAGCGGATTGCCGCCCTGGTAGGGCAACACCCCGCGCATGTACCACGTAGCCACCGTGGTCTGCACGCCGACGCCCACCAGCAGGGCCAGCCGCCGGCGGCTGCCGGCCAGGCGCCAGCCTTCGCCGCTGTTGGCCTGGCGGGAGGCATGCGTGTCGGGCGGATCTTGCGGCTTTTCGGCTTTCAGGCGGCGCCAGGCGCGCACGAAGGGATTGGTCAGCCAGGGCTTGGGCGCCATCGAGCGGCGCTGGTGCGGCGGCATGGCCGACAGTTCCGCGCCGCTGGCGTCGCTGCGCATCACGCCGGCCACCGTGGCGTCGGCGCCATAGCCCAGCACCAGGCGCTGGCCTTCCGAGGCCATGGACGGCTCGCGGATGGCGTCGTGCTGTCCCAGCGTCTCGTGCAGGGCGGTCCACGAATCCTCGCCTTGCGCGACAGCCGCCGCGACCTCGCGTTCCAGCGTCAGCCGCTGGATTTCAGGCAGCGGCAGCCGTTGCAGATAGTCGTGGACCAGGCTGTCGGAATCACTTGGCGTCGGGAGCATTTGCAGGCAATTGATAGGACCAGGTCTCCGACAGCGGTACCTTTCCGTTGGTGAGGTTGGCGCGCAGCTCCACGGGCTTGGCCGGGTCCTTGATGTTGACGCGCAGCATCAGGCGGCGGCCGCCGGTGACCGGATTGGGTCGCACGGTGTTCTCCACGATCTGGCCGTTGCCGTCGGTCGACGCGTCGGCGGTGATGACGGTGTCGGCGGGCAGGTTCTGAAGCGCGGGGCCGACGAAGTCGACCACCAGCGCATGGCTGCCGTCGCCGCGGCGGATCAGGTCGGGGCCCTTGACCTCTTCACGCGAACGGCGCGTCTGCTCGACCCATGCGAGCGGCGTGTTGTGCAGGCGCGGATCGTCCAGCGTCCAGGTCATGCGGTATTCGATCTCGAGCGGCGTGCCGATCGCCGGCAGTTTCTCGGGGACCCAGAAGGCGACGATGTTGTCGTTGGTCTCGTCCGGCGTGGGAATCTCGACCAGCTGCACACTGCCCTTGCCCCAGTTGCCCACCGGTTCGATCCACAGGCTGGGCCGCTTCTCGTAGCGGTCGTCCAGGTCTTCGTAGCGGCTGAAGTCGCGGGCGCGCTGCAGCAGTCCGAAGCCGCGCGGGTTCTCGGCGCTGAAGGCGCTGACCGCCAGGCGGCGCGGGTTGTTCAGCGGACGCCACAGCCATTCGCCGTTGGCGTTGTGGATGGCCAGGCCGTCGGAATCATGCATCTCGGGGCGGTAGTTGGGCACCGCCGGCGGCTGGTTGGAGCCGTACAGGAACATGCTGGTCAGCGGCGCCAGGCCCAGGCGGCCGACCTTGTCGCGCAGGAAGATGCTGGCCTTCACGTCGACGATGGTGTCGGTCTGCGGGCGGATGATGAAGCGGTAGGCGCCGGTGGCGCGCGGCGAATCCAGCAGCGCGTACAGCACGACGCGGTCGCTGGATGCGGTGGGGCGTTCGATCCAGAACTTGCGGAAAGCGGGGAATTCCTCGCCTGACGGCAGCGCGGTGTCGATCGCCAGGCCGCGCGCGGACAGGCCGTAGGCCTGGCCACGGCCGATCACGCGGAAGTAGCTGGCGCCCAGGAACGAGGCGAGTTCGTCATTGGGCTTGAGCGGCGTGTTGACCGGGTACAAGAGCTTGAAGCCGGCGAAGCCCAGGCCCTTGACGAGGTCGGGATTGACCGCCAGCTGGCCGTAGTCGAACTCTTCGGAATTAAAGGGCACTTCCTGGACGTTGCCCTTGTCGTCGACTTCGTTGATGCGCACGGGCGTGTTGAAGTGCATGCCCTGGTGATAGAAACCCAGGCGGAACGGCGTACCCGCGTCGCGCCAGTGCAGGCGGTCGTCTCGCAGGCGCACGTTCTGGTAGCCGGCGTATTTCAGTTCCTGCAGTTCGTCGGGCAGGTTGGAGACGGGCGGGCGGTAACCCTGGCCGGCCAGTTCGCGGGCCTGCTTCACGACCTCGGCGAAGCTGAACGGCTGCGGCGGAGGAGCGGCGGGCTTGGCGGCGGCTTCCTTGGCGGCTGCGTCCTTGGCGGCTGCGTCCTTGGCGGCTGCGTCCTTGGCGGCTGCATCCTTGGCGGCTGCATCCTTGGCGGCTGCATCCTTGGCAGCTGCATCCTTGGCGGCTGCATCCTTGGCAGCGGCTTCCTTGGCAGCGGCATCCTTGGCAGCGGCATCCTTGGCGGCGGCTTCCTTGGCGGCGGCGCTCTTGGCAGCGGCCTCTTTGGCAGCAGCTTCCTTGGCAGCAGCTTCCTTCGCGGCGGCTGGATCCTTGGCGGGCGCCTTGGCCGGAGCGTCCTTCGCGGGCGGGGTCGCCTCCTTCGCCGCCGCGTTGTCACCGCCCGCCGCGGCGGGGGCCTGTGCGGGCGGCGCGGACCCCGCGGGGGTTTCGGCGGCGGCGGCGCAGTTCAGTAGCGTGGTCAGGGCGAGCGTACAGCCCAGCAGCGGTTGGCGCAGGTAGCGGCCAGCGGTGGAAACGGACACGTCAGGGAGCCTCAGGCAGGAAAGCAAGCAAGAAATTAATCAGCCGGAATTTTTGCACAGACCATGCCAGATGCGGGCAACTGACACTGTACTGAAATGTGGCATGTGGCAACCGCGCGGCGCAGGATGCCGCCCGGTGCTGCGCCGATCAGTGTCGATGGCGGCATTTTCGCATGGACTGCTGATGGACGCCGGTACATACCGCGTATGGAGGATGGACGTCAGCCGCTGGCACGGGTCGACTTGCGCGCCGGCGGTTCGGGCGCGGGACGCCGCCACAGCAGCCACGTCAACAGGCACAGCGCGCCGGCGGCCAGCAGCCCGCCCGCCGCCAGATAGACCGGCCGGGCGCGCGCGGCATGGGCCAGGGCATTGGCCGCCGTGCCCGCAGGCGGCGCGATGATGAACGCGAAAGCCAGCAGCGCCGCGCCGATCGCCAATAGAAAGAGGGCGGCCCAACCCAGTTGCGGAATGCGCGGCCCTTTGGGCGGAGGGGGCGTCTTGGCCCGGGCCTTGGCGTCGGACCGGCCCGCCGGTTTGGCGGCCGGCTTGACCGCCGCCTTCTCCGACCTGGCCGCTGGCCCGGCCTTGGCGGACGCTTCGGCGGCGCGTTCGGCGCGCGGGGTGCGCAGGCGCCGCCACAGTGCCGGCGCATACGCCAGGCCGCCAAGGCCCGCCAGCACGCCCAGTATCGCGGCGGCCGACAGGTTGTCGGAGCCCGCGAGCCAATGCGGCGCGGATCCCGCCAGCGGCGAATCGCCCAGGGTTCGATACAGCAGGTGGCCGCAGGCATACATGGCGGCGATCGTCAGGATGACCACCGCGGAAACGCCCAGACCGCCGGCCACGTCCTGCGAGCGCTGCGTGGGAAAGCGTCGTATGGCCAGCGCTATCGCCCTGGTGCTGATCCAGGTGGCGACGGCCAGCAGCGACACGCATGCCAGCGACAGCAGGAAACCGAACAGGAAACGGGCGAGAACGAGAGCCATGGCGAAAACCGCTGCCGCGGGAGCGGCGCGGCCAGACCATAGCACACACGCCGCCGCCGCGCCCGCCGGTCAGGGATGCACGTCGCTGGCCGCGGTGTCGGCGGCGTCCAGCAGCAGCACGTAGCGGCGCATCAGCCATACCGCGCGTTCGAACAGCGCCGTGGCGGCGAACGCCGCCTGCTGCGCTTGCGGCGACAGGTCGGCGTTGTCGCGCAACAGGCGGCGCCGGATGCCGTCCATCAGTTCGGACCGGTCGTGCGTCAGCGCGCGCAGCAGCGCCAGGTCGTCCGGATGGGCGGACGCGGCGGCGTCGGCAAGGGTTTGCAGCATCATGTGCAAACCCTCGACCAGATTGCCGGTCAGCCGGTTGACCTCGCCGGCCTCGCTGCCGCCGCCCGCCACCGCGGTGTTGAGTTCGGCCAGCGTCTCCTGCATGGCCAGCAGCAGTTCGGTGCGGTCGCGCAGCACGATGGTGCGGTCCAGCACGGTGCGCGATCGGTTGCGGTCGGCCAGCTCGGTGATGAAGTGCTCGCACTGCTTCAGCACTTCGCGTTCGGCGGCATGGCGCACCGTCGGCGCCGGGCCGGGCTGCTGTACGTCTGCACGCAGCGTATCCAGGTAGCCGGGCAGCGTCGCCAACAGGCGTTGCTGCTCGAGATCCACCAGCAGCAGGGCGCTTTCCGGTTCGTCCAGCGCGTGGTCGTTCAGGTATTGCGGCTTGCCCAGCACTTCTTCCACCGACGGGGGCGCGGTGCGTTCGACGTGGCGGATGATGGGACCATTCAGCAGCCTCACGGACAGGTCCGACACGATCTGCAGAACGACATACACGGCCGCCAGCTGTGCCGAGGCAGAGAGGCCGAGCCCGCGGATCGCCGCGGTCAGCATGGGCCAGCCCGTGGACCATTCCACCGCGAACAGCAGCACGGTCATCGCCACGCCCAGTGCTTTCAGAATGACCTGATAAGAAACCAGCTGCCGCGCGCTGCCGCTCAGCTTGCCGGCAAGCATCCGCGCCGACAGGCCCGAGCCTAGCCCGGCGCCCAGCACGATCAGCGCGCCGCTTTCGAAGGTGATCAGTCCGCCCGCCGCCATCGCCATGGTCAGCACACTGACGGTGGTGGATGATTGGGCGATCAGCGCCACGGCCGTGCCCATGGCGAAGCTCAGCACGTAATAGTGCGAGGACAGCTCGAGGTACACGCGCAGGGTTTCCAGCTGCCTGAGCGGCGCCGTGCCCGATTTGATGAAGTCGATGCCCAGGAACAGCAATCCCACGCCCAGCAGCGCGCCCACTACATGACGATAGCGGGCGGACTGGTCCAGGTGCAGGTAGTAAGCGAAGCCGGTCAGGCCCACCAGCACCAGCACCATCAGGTGCATGTTGATGGCTGCCACCAGCACGATCATCGAGGTGCCGAGATTGGCCCAGTTGATGACCGGAAAGGCGCGCCGCGTCTGCACCGCGCCCGCGCTGACCAGGGCCACCAGCACGAAAGTGACGGCGTTGACGCTCTGCATGATGGCGCCCGCCGACAGGCCGAATACCGCGATCGAACCGTGGCCGGACAGGGCCTTGGCGATCATCACGCGCATTTTGCGGCCGGCCAGTTGCTTGAGGTTGGAGCTGATCAGCCTGATTCCGATGAAGAACAGGCCCAGTCCCGCAAAGATTGGCGCAGCGATGTCCACTGAAACGTATCCGGCTGTAGGTATGGCAATAGCGCTACGCCGGGATGCGGGTGGCTGGCATGGCGCATCCACCGGATGCGCGCGGCGTACGGCTAAAGGCAGGTCCGGATTGTATGGGACTGCAATGACGTGAAATATGACGTTTTTGTGATTCGAACGGGCAGCGCGCGGTCCCGCACGCCATGCTGCCCGTCCATGGCGACGTCAGGCTAGCAGTCCGCGCAGCGTGGCCTTCAGTTCGTCGTCCAGCTTGCGCACCAGGTCGGCCGCCGGCAGCGCGCGCGACAACGGGGCCGCCTGGCCGGCCCATTGCGCGGCATAGGCCGTGCTGCCCTGGGCCTTGGCCGCCGCATGCAGGCTCTTGCCGGCGTCGTAGGCGATGGGATAGTCGGGCGCGGGGGGCGCGTCCGCGGCTACGCCCAGCGCCGTCAGTCGATTGGACAGGCCGCGGGCCGTGCGCCCCGAAATGGCGCGCGTGAAGGTGGTGGGCGGGATGTCGTCGGACAGCAGCGCCTGCTTGTAGGCCGGGTCGGCGGAAGACTCCGGGCAGGGCACGAACGCGGTGCCCAGCTGCGCGGCCTGCGCGCCCAGGGCGAGCGCGGCCGCGATGCCGGCGCCGTCCATGATGCCGCCCGCGGCGATAACCGGCAGGTCGAAGCGCGTGGCCAGCAGCCGCACCAGCGCCAGCGTGCCGAGCTGCTCGTCCGGGCCGTCCTGATCGAACACGCCGCGGTGGCCGCCCGCCTCGATGCCCTGCGCCACGATGGCGTCGATGCCCGCGTCGGCTATCTGTCGCGCCTCCTCCACGCTGGTGGCCGTGGCCAGCAGATAGATGCCCGCCTCGCGCAGTGCGCGGATGCGATCGGCGTCCGGCAGCCCGAAATGGAGGCTCAGCACCGCCGGCCGTGTGCTCAGCACGACTTCGAGCATGGCGTCGTCGGTCATGAAGGTGCCGTAGATCTCGCGCAGCCGGGCGGGCGGCGCAGCGCCGAACCGCGCGTATTCCGGCGCCAGATAATCGAGCCAGCGCTGCTCGCGCGCCGCGTCGGCCACCGCCGGCGCATGGCAGAACACATTCACATTGAAAGGCCGGTCCGTGAGCGCGCGCGTCTGTTCGATGGCCTGGCGCGCGCCGGCGGCGTCCATGGCGCCCACGCTCAGCGATCCCAACGCGCCAGCGTTGGATACGGCGGCCACCATGGCCGGCGTACTGATGTTGGCCATGGGGCCTTGGATGATGGGCGTGGACAGCGACAGCCTGGCGGTGAAGGAAGTGCGGGATGTCATGACGGGCTCCTGGGTAATGGGCGGACGGGATGGATTGCCGATGCGCCTTCGTGCTGTCGCACCGGGGTATGCATTCAAATCACCGGCGGCGGGCGGACTTGTGCGTCCTGCCGCCGGACTTCTTCGAGCAGGGCTCGGCAGGCTGCGGTGTCGTAGCCCGCGCGCTGGACGAAGAAGATGTGCGCATCGCGCAGGAACACGGTACGCATCGCGGCGGCGTCCGGGTGCAGGTCGAGCACCGATTGCGGCAGCACCGCCACCGCCGTGCCCGCCATCACGCACGCCAGGATGGCGTGGTACGAATTCACCTCCACCACGTTCCAGCGCGGCAGTCCCGTGCCTTCCTGGCCCAGCCAGTCCTCGGCGCACTGGCGATACGTGCAGCCCCGCGCGAATCCGGCCAGGCTGCGCACCTGTATGTCGGATGGCGCGCGTACCTTGGGATGCCCGGGAGGCAGCACGAGCATCAGTTTCTCGGAGAACAGATACGTGCCGCGCAGGCCGGGCGCCAGCAGCGCCATGTCGGCGGTGCTGGCCGGGCCGGCGTCCGGATGGGCCACGATCGCGCAGTCCAGGCGATGCTCCGCCACCGCGTCGGCCATCAGTTGCGTGGTGCCCGTGCGGATCTCCACGTTCACCTCGGGCCAGTTGGCATGGAAGCGCGCCAGGGGACGCGGCAGGCGGCTGGCGGCGGTGCTCTCCATCGAACCGACCCGCAGCCGGCCGCTGGGCTGCTCGGACTGCATGGATTGACGGGCCTCTTCGGCCAGGGCCAGGATGCGCTCGGCGTAGTCGAGGAAGCGCTGGCCCTGCGGCGTCAGGGTCATGCGCCGGCCGTCGCGCAGGAACAGCGCCACGCCCAGGTCGTCCTCGAGCTGCTTCAGCCTTGTGGTGACGTTGGATTGCACACGGTCCAGCAGCTGCGCGGCGCGCGTGACGCTTTGTTCGCGCGCCACCGCGCGGAAAATTTCCAGTTCTGCAAGTTCCATGGGGTGTCGGCTCAGGAATCTATGGTCGGGGCGCACGCGCCGGCAATGGCGCCGCGCTCGATGCGGGCGCCGTCAGGCCACAGGCATACGGCCGCTCCCAGGAGGAGGGCGGCGCAGGCTGCCGCCAACGGCAGGTCGAAGCCGTAGCCGAAGCGGTACAGCCAGTCCGAGGCCAGCGGCCCGGCGATCTGACCCACGCCGTACGCGGCCGTGATCGCGGCCAGGATGTTGAAGGGAACCCGCGCCGCGACCTGTCGCGCCGCCGGCATGGCGATGGTGACCGTGCCCGTGAAGGTGCCGCCCACCAGCAGCGCGCTGGCCAGGTAGGCCGGCAGGCTGTGGCTGAGCGCGGGCAGGATGACGCCGAGCGCCTGCAACAGCAGGTTCAGCATCATGGCGCGGCGGCTGCCCAGGCGCCGGTTCAGGCCATGCCACCAGAAACACGCCGGGATGGCGCCCAGCCCGAAGGCCGCCCACAGATGGACCGGATCGATGTCCGTGAGCGCATCGCGCACGAACAGGGGCAGATACGTTGCCGTGATGATGTAGCCGAAGCCCGCCAGGCCATAGCTGAGGATCAGCGGCCACGGGCCCAGGTCGCGACGTTTCTGGCTCGGCGATGCCTGCCGGGCCGGTGGCGCGGCAGGCCTGATGCCCGGGGCGGCGAGCGTGCGCCACAACGCCAGGCAGATCAGGCCGGCCGCGATGGCCTGGATGCCCCACAGCGCGCCGCTGCCCAGTCCGGCGACATTGCCGGCCGCAATGAGTTCGGCGGACAACACGATGCCCACGCCGACTCCCGCAAACAGGATCGCGGCGCCATCGGGCCGCCCCATCACCTGGAACAGCCAGGCCGCGGCGGCCACCATGGCCATCGCGCTGGCCACGCCGGCCGCGAAGCGCAGCGCATACAGCAGGAGTTCCGGCAGGGGCAGGGCCATGGCGGCAAGCACGATCACCGTGCCCGCGAGACCCATCCGGCAAAGCCGGGCGGCGGATGCCGCGCGCATGCGCGCCAGGGCCAACGCGCCCGCCAGGTAGCCGGCGTAGTTGGCGGAGGCAGCCAGCGAGCCGCTGGACAGATGCAGCAAGCCGTCGCGCACCATCAGCGGATACATGCCCGTGTAGGCGAACCGGCCGAAGCCCATGGCCACGGCGAGGATGGCCCCTGCCGCCAGCGCGGCGGCGACGGGACGTGCGGACGTGGCGGAAGAGGCTGGCATGGCGGACTCGCAGGGAAGCCGGCGCGGGTGCTACGGCATGCCAGTCAGCATACTTTTTAATCTCAAAAAAAGATAGAACCAGATTTTTGAATCTTTTTTAGAGATTTTTCGCGCGGAAGTCTCTGCGACGTATCAGTCCACGGCCATGGCCTCTATCGCTATCCGCACGCGCCGCACGTGTTCCCTGCCTGCCTCCCGCGCGCCTTCGACATCCCCCGCCAGCACGGCCGCGCCGATGCGCCGGTAATCCGCGAGCCGCAGTTCGCGCAATCCGGGCAACCGGAAGCAGGCATGCACCACATGCATCTGGATGGCGGGAAACAGCCGCTTCAGTTCGTGATTGGCGGCGATCTCGAGCAGCGCGCGGTAGAAGTGGCGGCGCGCGGCGAGAAAGGCCTGGCGCCGGGGCGAGGCAATGGCGGCCTCGAGTTCATCCAGCGCCGCACGCAGGGCGGGCGTGTGGGGCGACCCGCAAGCGCATGCCGCCGCTCGGGCGGACAGCAAGCCGGTCATGAATTCCGCGATCTCCAGCACATCCTGCGCCTGCGCGAGCGTCAGCGCGCGGATGGCCGCGCCGCGGTTGCGGCTCAGCTCGATGATGCCGTCGGCCGCCAGCTTCTGCAGCGCTTCGCGGACGCTGTTGCGGCCCACGCCGAATTGCGTGGCCAGATCCGCCTCGACCAGCCGCTGGCCGGGCAGGAACGCCTGCGATTCGAGGCCTTGCACGATGCCGGCGATCACGGCGCCGGAAGCGCTGGCGATGGGGACATCGGACGTAGCAGGCGCTGCCATGGGAACTTCCCTTTATTGTTTGTGGTACACAATTGTCCTACAATTTTCGAATCAAAAAAATGTTCGGAGACAACAGATGGGCACAACCTTGCAATTGGCAGGCCGGCGGGCGCTGATCACCGGCGCTTCCAGCGGACTGGGCGCGCACTTCGCCGGTGTGCTGGCCGCGCACGGCGCCGAGGTCGTGCTGGCGGCGCGCCGCACCGATGCGCTGCAACACGTCGCCGATGCCGTCCGGGCGGCCGGCGGCGTCGCGCACTGCATCGCGCTGGACGTCACCGACGCGGCTTCGCGCGACACCCTGTCCGAGCGCGCCGGCGGCATCGACATCCTGGTCAACAATGCCGGCATCGTGCGCCAGGCCCCCGCGATGGAACAAGCCGAGGCCGACTGGGACTGCGTGCTCGACACCAACCTGAAGGGCATGTTCTTCGTGGCGCAGGCGCTGCTTCCCGGCATGCAGGCGCGCGGCGGCGGCAGCATCATCAACGTGGCGTCCATCCTGGGCCTGCGCCAGGGCGGCGGCGTGCTGCCCTATGCGGTGTCCAAGGCCGGCGTCATCCAGCTGACCAAGTCGCTCGCGCTCGAATGGGCGCGGCACGGCGTGCGCGTCAATGCGCTGGCGCCCGGCTACTTCGACACCGAACTGAATCGCGATTTCTGGCAGTCGCCGGCAGGCGAGGCCCTGGTCAAGCGCATTCCCCAGCGCCGGCTGGGGCAGCTGCCCGATCTGGACGGCCCCCTGCTGCTGCTGGCCTCCGACGCCTCGCGCTACATGACGGGCTCGGTCCTGGTCGTCGACGGCGGCCATCTGGTCAGCAGCCTGTAGCGCCGTCCGCAACGCATACAAGGAATTTCCATGCACGCATCCGCAGCTTCGACCCGCAGCCTCGATATCGCCCGTCGCGTCGAGGACTTCGTCCGCAAGGTGGTGATTCCGTACGAACAGGATCCGCGCTGGGGCCATCACGGGCCGGACGCCTCGCTGGTGCGCGAACTGCGCGACAAGGCCCGCGAGGCCGGCGTGATGACGCCGCACATCCTGGACGACGGCAGCCACCTCACGCAGCGCGAGACCGCCACGGTGCTCAAGCCCTCGGGGCTGTCGCCGCTCGGGCCGGTGGCCGTCAATACCGGCGCGCCCGACGAAGGCAACATGTTCCTGCTCGGCCGCATCGGCACGCCGGCGCAGCGCGAGCGCTTCCTGGCGCCGCTGGTGTCCGGCCAGGCGCGTTCGGCATTCTTCATGACCGAGCCGGCGGCCGAAGGTGGAGCGGGATCCGATCCCTCCATGCTGCGCACCCGCGCGCGCCGCGACGGCGACGACTGGATCATCGATGGCCGCAAGGCTTTCATCACGGGCGCGGAGGGCGCATCCGTAGGCATCGTCATGGCGCGCACCTCGGACGCCGAACGCGGCGGTGCCACCATGTTCCTGGTCGACCTGCCGCATCCCGCGATCCGCGTCGAGCGCGTGCTGGACACCATCGATGGCTCCATGCCGGGCGGCCATGCCGTCATCGCCATCGACGGGTTGCGCGTGCCCGGGGATCAGGTGCTGGGCGAAGTGGACGAAGGCTTCCGCTATGCGCAGATCCGGCTGTCGCCCGCGCGCCTGTCGCACTGCATGCGCTGGCATGGCGCCGCCACGCGCGCGCAGGAGATCGCGGTGGCGTATGCCACCGTGCGCAAGGCCTTCGGCAAGCTGCTGATAGACCACGAGGGCGTGGGCTTCATGCTGGCCGAGAACCAGATCGCGCTGCGCCAGGCCGAACTGATGATCGACTGGTGCGCCGACGCGCTGGACGCCGGTTCGCTGGCCGGCCTGGAAAGCTCGATGGCCAAGGCCGCCGTATCCGAGGGCTTGTTCGGCGTGGTGGACCGCTGCGTGCAGGTAATGGGCGGCACGGGGGTGTCCGGCGATACCGTGGTCGAACAGATCTTTCGCGAGCTGCGCGCCTTCCGCATCTACGATGGGCCGACCGAAGTGCACAAGTGGTCCATCGCCAAGCACATCAAGCGCACGGCGTTGGCGCAGACCTTGACGGAGACGGGCCGATGAGCGGCGCCACCATGCCCGTGCGAGAAGCCCATCGCTTCGACGAGGCGCGCCTGCACGAATGGATGACGCGCCACGTGGACGGATATGCGGGGCCGCTTGCCGTGGAGCAATTCAGCGGAGGCCAGTCCAATCCCACCTATCGATTGTGCACGCCGACCCGCGCCTATGTGCTGCGCCGCAAGCCGCCGGGACAGCTGCTCAAGGGCGCGCACGCGGTCGAGCGCGAGGCCCGCGTGATGGCGGCGCTGGCCGGCGCCGGTTTTCCCGTGCCGCGGGTGCATGGCCTGTGTACCGACGACGGGGTCATCGGCAGCTGGTTCTTCGTGATGGACATGGTGGAGGGCCGTATCTTCTGGGACGCCAGTTTTTCCGAGGTGCCGCGCGGCGAGCGGGCCGCGCACCTGGACGCCATGAACGCCACGCTGGCCGCGCTGCACCGTATCGATCCGGTGGCGGCGGGCCTGGAAGACTACGGACGCAGCGGCCAGTACGTGGCGCGCCAGGTGGCGCGCTGGTCCGGTCAATATCTGCAGGACGACGCGGCGGGACGCAATCCCGACATGGACCGGCTGGTGCAGTGGCTGCCCGAGCACATTCCGCCCGTGGACGAAACGGCCATCGTGCACGGCGACTTCCGCGCCGACAACATGATCTTCCATCCCACCGAGCCGCGTGTCGTGGCGGTGCTCGACTGGGAACTGTCCACGCTGGGCCATCCTCTGTCCGATTTCGCCTATCACGCGATGATGTACCGCATGCCCTCCGACATCCTCGGAGGCATCGGCAGCGTGGACCTGAAGGCCGCGGGCCTGCCCGGCGAGGCCGAGTACGTAGCGGCATACTGCCGACGCACCGGCCGCGACGGCATTCCCGACCTGGACTACTACGTGGCCTTCAACATGTTCCGCTTCGCGGCCATTCTGCACGGCATCCGCGGCCGCGTGGCGCGCGGCACCGCGGCCAGCGCCGATGCGCGCGAGATGGCGGCGAAGGTCGAGCGCGTGGCCGAGCTGGCCTGGCGCCAGGCGCAGGCGGCGGGGGCGCGCGGGTAGGGCGGCGATTCGCGGTGTTTGCTGGCAGTCGGCGGGACATGGGCCGGCAGTGATGTACTGAGCCTTCAGTATGTTCCGATCTGGCGCGGCTCGGGGCGCGTGTCTACATTGCCGGTTTCCGCGTTCACGCCCGAAACCGCTCGATGCCGCGCCAGCTATCCGGTCCGCCCCGCGAAGATTTCGATTCGCCCTGGAAGGAAGCGCTGGAGCGCTTCCTTCCCCAGGCGCTGGCGCTGTTCGCTCCCGATCTGAACGAGCGCGTCGACTGGAGGCAGCCGCCGGTCTTCCTCGACAAGGAATTCCAGGATATGGCCGCGGGCATCGCCCTGCACGGCCGCCGGCACGTCGACAAATTGGTAAGGCTGGCGCTGATGCCGGGCCGCTACCTGCGGGTGCTGCTGCATGTCGAGATAGAGACCCGCCGTCCAACGGCGGCCGCGCTGCGCAGAGCCACGCTGCGCATGCAGCAGTACGACTACCTCGTTCATGACCGCTATGTCCTCAGGCCGCTGTTGGCCGACGAATCGACGCCGCCGATCACCGTGTATACCCTTGTCGTGTTCACGCGCGGAGATGGACCGGGCTGGCTGACGGCCGAGCATCGGGCGCTGCAGAACCTTCAGCCGCTGCGCTACCAGGCCGTGTATCTGGAGCCGTGGCTGCAGCGCTGGCAGGTGCTGCAGGAATTGGCGCGAGACAACCCCTTCGCGGTGGTCGTCATGGCGCAGTTGGTGGCCCAACGGTATCGCCGGCCCGAGCGGTTGCGCCCGAAGGTCGGACTGGTCCGCCAATTACTCGATCTTGATCATCCGCCAGACCAGGTTGTTATCTTGGTGAAGCTGATCGACTGGATGGTGACCCTGCCGGTCGACATGCACCAGCGCTACGTCAATGAGGTGGACAAGATCCAAAGGAGTTCCCGAATGCCCTACGTTTCCACCCATGAACGGGTCTACACCAGGCGCGGCATCGAAATCGGCGAGGCTGTGGGATTGCGCAAGGGCGAAGAAATCGGCCTCAAGCGCGGCCAGCACCTCGCCCTATCGGTTCTGCTGGACGATCTGGCCGCACAGAGGTTCGGCATCCTCCCCGACTGGGCCCGGCAACGCCTGCAGCAAGCCGACACCGACCAACTGCGTACCTGGAGCCGCCGCATTCTCGCAGCCGAATCGCTGCAGGCGTTGTTCGACGCCGACGAAACGCCGAACTGAGCACTGACCACTGAACCCCCGGGGCATCCCATCTCGTCCGCCCGGCGCGCACTCGCGCATGTCACGGGCCAGCGCGCTCCAGCGCATAGAATGGCGGCAGTCCGTGCGGCCGGTTGCCGCGCGGCGGTACCCTTCATCCCGCCATCGTGTCGCTACGCCTCTCCTCTTTCTTCATCCGCTTCGTGGCGCTGGGCGTGCTGGCGCACGGCTACGTGGGCGTACGCCTGATCCCCGACGCTCCCATCCCGGCGGCGGCCGCCTGGGCCGCCAGCCTGTATCTCGTCCTGTCCTGCCTGCTGATCCCGCTAGGCATGCTGAGCCGTTCAGTCGCGGATCCGCGCCGCGGCGACCGCATGGCGTGGATCGGGCTGCTGGCCATGGGGCTGTTCTCGTCGCTGTTCGTCTTCACTGTGCTGCGCGATGCCGTGCTGCTGGCGGCCCTGCTGGCCAGCATCGCGGTCCAGGTGCCGTGGCCGGCGCTGCGCGCCGATTCGGCCCTGGCGGTGCCGCTGCTGGCACTGGCCGCCAGCACGGCGGGCTTCTTCAATGCCCGCCGACGTGCGCGCGTGGTCGACGTCCAGGTCCCCATCGCCGGGCTGCCCGACGCGCTGCATGGGTTCACGGTGGTGCAGATCAGCGACGTACATGTGGGCCCGACCATCAAGAAGGCTTATGTGCAGGCCATCGTGGACGCCGTCAATGCCGCCGGCCCCGACATGGTGGCGATCACCGGCGACGTGGTGGACGGCAGCGTCGAGCGCCTGGCCGACCACACGCGGCCGCTGGGCGCGCTGCGCGCGCCGCATGGCGTCTATCTCGTCACCGGCAACCATGAGTACTACTCCGGCGCGTCGGCCTGGGTAGAAGAATTCCGCCGGCTTGGCCTGCGCGTGTTGATGAACGAGCATGCGGTCATCCATCCCGCCGGGCAGTGCGTGGTGGTCGCCGGCGTCACCGACTTCGGCGCCGGGGCCTTCGACCCTACCCATCGCAGCAGCCCGGCGCGGGCGCTGGCTGGCGCGCCGTCCGGCGCCGCGCTGCGACTGCTGCTGGCCCACCAGCCGCGCAGCGCGGCGGCGGCCGCTCCGCTGGGATACACGCTGCAGCTGTCCGGGCACACGCACGGCGGACAGTTCTTTCCCTGGGGATTCTTCGTGCGTTTCCAGCAACCCTTCACGGCCGGGCTGCATCGTCACGAAGGCATGTGGGTGTACATCAGCCGCGGCACCGGCTACTGGGGGCCGCCCAAGCGACTGGGCGCGCCGTCCGAGATCACCAGGCTGCGGCTGGTGCGGGCCGGCTGAGGCGACGTACCGCCGCAATGACTCACGTCCCTGCGCGATGCAGGTGCGTCAATGCCAGTGCCGTGGCCGCTGCGCGCGTCTCCACGCCCAGCTTCACATACACGTGTTCCAGGTGCTTGTTGACCGTGCGCGGGCTCATGCCCAGTATCTCGCTGATGTCGCGATTGGTCTTGCCTTTTGCCAGCCACGACAGCACCTCGGCCTCGCGCGCGGTCAGGCGATAGGCCCCGGCCAGCGAGGCCAGCGGCGGGCGCTGCGCCACGCCTTCCTCCAGCAGCAGCACGGGCTCTCCGCCCCGTCGCTCGCTGGACACCCGCACGCGCAGCTCGCGGCCGTCGCGCGCGACCACATAGGTCTGCCCGTCGTCGCCGCCGGCCTGTTGTGCGGCCAGCCATTGCGCCAGCGCTTCGGGCAGTTCGCCCGTCTCGCCGTCCACGTTCAGATACTGCGTCAGCCACAGGCGCGCCTTGGCCGTCTTCCATGCGATGCGTCCGTCCGCACCCAGCACCACCACGGCGTTGGCGCTGGCATCCATCGCCGACAGCGCGGCCGACATCACGCTGGCCGTGCGCAGGTGCGCGTCCAGGCGCGCCAGCACCACCGAAGCGTCGATCGGCTTGGTGACGTAATCGGCGCCGCCCGCCTGGAAACCGCGCACCACGTCCTCGGGTTCGGACAGGCCCGTCATGAACACCACCGGAACGTGGCTCGCGCGGCGGTGCGCCTTCAGGCGCCGGCACGTCTCGAAGCCGTCCATGCCGGGCATCAGCGCGTCCATCAGGACGATATCCGGCAGCACGAAGTCCATGCGCGCGATGGCCGAGGGCCCGTCCGTGGCCACCACCACCATGTAGCCGGCCTGGTCCAGCGCCTCCGACAGCATCTTCAGATTGTCGGGCGCGTCGTCCACCAGCATGACGAGCTTGTTATGAACGGGCATCGGCATGGCGTCGTACATGGTCTTTCAGCAGGGTGTCGTAGTCGGACAACCGGAAATCGCGTGCCAGGGCGGCCAGGTGGTCCAGCAGCGCGGCGGTGTGCGGTTCGCGCAGGCGGATGTCCTGCAGGCGTGCCTGGATGCCCTTGATGTAGCCCATCGCGCCCAGCTCCAGCAGCGCTTCGGCGTCCTCGCGGCCCAGCGCGATGCCGGCCAGCGCCCCGGCGTCGGCCTGACGCGGCATGGGCGGCGGCTCGATCCATTGCAGGCCCAGATGCGTACCCACCTTGGCCAACAGCTCGTCGAGCGCCACCGGCTTGAGCAGCCAGTCGTTGCTCCAGGTTCCGGCTTCGCGCGGTTCCAGCGTGTGGGCATTGGCCGAGACGATGATGATGGGCGTGGCCACGCCCTGTTCGCGCAGCAGGCGCGACACTTCGCTGCCGGTCAGGCCTGGCATGGACAAGTCCATCAGGATCAGCGCCGGCTGCAGCGCGGCGGCGCGCGTGAGGCAGGCATGGCCGCTGTCGGCCTCGTGCACCTCGAAGCCCAGCGGCTCGAGCATCTCGCGCAGCACGCGGCGCTGCGAAGCCTGGTCGTCCACCACCAGCACGCTGCGACGCGCGCCCGAATAGCCCGTCACCATGCCGGGCCGCGGCAGCCCGCCGCGCGGCGATCGCACCTCGGGCAGGAACAGCTTCAGCGTGAAGACGCTGCCCTGGCCCACCTTGCTGCGCACCGTCAGCTCGCCGCCCATGATGTTGGTCAGCATGCGGCAGATGGTCAGGCCCAGGCCCGTGCCGGTGTCGCCCTGGCTGGCCGCCGCCCAGCTGCGCTCGAAGGGCATGAAGATGCGGTCGAGGTCCTCGGCCGGTATCCCGGCGCCGCTGTCTTCCACCTCCATCTGCACCATGTCGGCCGCCTGGCGCACGCGCAGCGCCACGTGTCCCTCGGGCGTGAACTTCACGGCGTTGCTGAGCAGGTTGATCAGAATCTGGCGCAGCCGCTTTTCGTCGATATGCACGATCTGCGGCAAGCCCGGCGCGGGCTGGTAATCGAAGCGCAGGCCTTTCAGCGCGGTCTGCGGCCGGAACATCTTCACGATCTGGTCCAGGAAGTCCGGCAGGTTCAGTTCCGTGGTGTCCAGCCGCAGCTTGCCGGCCTCGATGCGCGCGATGTCGAGCAGGCCGTCGATCAGGCCGGTCAGGTGCTTGCCGCTGCGGTGAATGACCTCCAGCGCCTCGCGCCGCGCCGGCGGCAGGCCAGGGTCGCGCTGCAGTATCTGCGCGTAGCCCAGGATGCTGTTCAGCGGCGCGCGCAGCTCATGGCTCAGCCCGCCCATGAAGCGGCTCTTGGCCAGGTTGGCGGCCTCGGCCGCTTCCTTCGCCTTCTGCAGCTGCGCGTCGGTTTCGCGGTGCGCCTCGATCTCCCGCAGCAGCAGATTGGTCTGGCGGTCGGACTCTTCCTGCGCCACCTGCCGGCTCTCGTTGGTCAGCACCAGCCACCAGGCCGCCACGCCGCCGATCAGCAGCAGCGCGGCGTACAACTTCAGGAAGGTCGCGCGCAGCGGTCCGGCGTCGGCGCCCGCCTGCGCCATGGACACGGCCTCCTGGTAGTAGATCAGCGACAGCACGGCCGCCAGCAGGCCGGCGATTAGCGCGATGGCCACCAGGTAATGCGCCAGCCGCGTGTGGAAGAGCGGCGTGACGGGCGCAGGCAGCACGCGCTGCAGCGCCGCGCCCATCTGGTCCTGCAGCCGCGATCCGGTCTTGCAGCGGTCCTGGCAGCGGGCGTCCAGCGTGCAGCACAGTGAGCAGATCGGGCCGCTATAGGCGGGGCAATGCGCCATGTCGCCGGCCTCGAAGGTATGGTCGCAGATCACGCAGGCGGCATGGGCCGCGCCGCCCAGGTCGTGCGGCTGGCGCGCCAGATAATAGCGGCCCTTGGTGGCCCAGGCGATGACCGGCGCCGCGGCGAACGCGGCCAGCAGCGCCACGAAGGGCGACAGCGCGCGCAGGGTCTGCCCGAACAGGCCGCCGTCGGCTGCCATCGACACCGCGAGCGATATCAGCGTGGCTCCCACGCCCACCGGGTTGATGTCGTACAGGTACGCGCGCCGGAACTCGATGCCGCGCGGGCTCAGGCCCAGCGGCTTGTTGACGACCAGGTCGGCGACCAGCGCGCCGATCCATGCGAGCGCCACGTGCGAGAAGATCGCCAGCACGTGCTCCAGCGCATCGAACACGCCCATTTCCATCAGGCCGATGGCGATCAGCACATTGAAGATCAGCCACACCACGCGGCCAGGATGGCTGTGCGTGACCCGCGCGAAGAAGTTCGACCATGCCAGCGAGCCGGCGTAGGCATTGGTGACGTTGATCTTCACCTGCGACACGATGACGAACAGCGTCATCGCGGCCAGCGCCCAGCCGGGGCTGGAGAACACATAGCCATACGCGACCAGGTACATCTGCGTGGGATCGGCCGCCTGCGCAGCCGGAATGCCGTGGCCCACCACCAGGCTGGCCAGGAAGGCGCCGGCCAGCATCTTCAGCATGCCGGGCACGATCCAGCCCGGGCCGGCGCACAGCAGCGCCGCCCACCAGCGGCGCCGGTTGGCGGCGGTCTTTTCGGGCAGGAAGCGCAGGAAGTCCACCTGTTCGCCGATCTGCGTGACCAGTGCCGAGGCCACTGCCGCGCCCGCGCCGAACATCAGCAGGTTGAAGCCCGATTCGCCGCTGCGGCCCGCGAAGCCGGCCAGGTCGGCCAACGCCGCCGGGTCGGCATGCAGGATGAACACATAGGGCGCCACCAGCATCAGTATCCACAGGGGCTGCGTCCAGGACTGCAGGCGGTTCACCAGCGTGATGCCGTAGGTGACGAACGGGATGATCACCACGGCGCACGCCAGGTACCCCAAAGACAGTGGCAGCCCCGTGCAGCGCTCGATGGCCAGCGCCATGATGGCGGCTTCCAGCGCGAAGAAGATGAACGTGAACGACGCGTAGATCAGTGAAGTGATGGTCGAGCCGATGTAGCCGAAGCCCGCGCCCCGCGTCAGCAGGTCCATGTCCAGACCGTGGCGCGCGGCGTAGTAGGCGATGGGCAGCCCGGTGAGAAACACCACCACGGCCACCGCCAGAATCGCCCAGAACGCGTTGACGAAACCGTAGTTCAGCGCCAGCGCGCCACCGATGGCCTCGAGCGCCAGAAAGGACACCGCGCCCAGGGCCGTGTTGGCCACGCGGAACTCGGACCACTTGCGGAAGGACACCGGCGTGAAGCGCAGCGCGTAGTCCTCGAGGGTCTCGTTGGCGACCCAGGTGTTGTAGTCGCGGCGGATCTTGACGATGCGTTGTGTGGCGCTGGCCTCCACGCGGAGCCTCCGTATGCGTCGAACGACGTATGCCCTGTTTGTACCGCCTAGAGGTGCCGCGGCCACTACGTCAATCAACGTATGTTGCGCTGCGTCATCGGTTCCTAGTATGCAATGAACCCGTCCGAATGACGTGCGGCCCATCGGCTGCGACGGCACGGGGTTTTCCCTAGCGGTTTCATCCAAGGAGCGTTCGATGCCTAGCAACCCGTATCCAGAACAAGAACTCGCCTCGCCGTCGCGCCGGCGTGCGGCGCTGGCGCTGGCCTCGCTGCCGCTGCTTGGCGTGCCTGCACTGGGCCGCGCCGCCGCGCCGGCCACGGCCGCCATCAACACCACGGGATTGGCGATCACCGACACCGAAGTGACGGTAGGTCAACTGCACTCCGCCACCGGCACCATGGCGATCAGCGAAACGGGATCCATCCAGTCCGAACGGCTGGCCATCGAACAGATCAACGCCATGGGCGGCATTCTGGGCCGCAAGATCAAGATCATCCAGGAAGACGGCGCGTCCGACTGGCCGACCTTCGCCGAGAAGGCGCGCAAGCTGCTGGTGAGCGACAAGGTCGCCACCGTGTTCGGCTGCTGGACCTCGGCCTCGCGCAAGGCGGTGCTGCCGGTGTTCGAGAAAGAGAACGGCCTGCTGTACTACCCGACCTTCTACGAAGGCCTGGAAGAATCCAAGAACGTGTTCTATACGGGCCAGGAGGCGACGCAGCAGATCCTGGCCAGCCTGGACTGGCTGGCCAGGGAGAAGAAAGCCAAGAGCTACTACCTGATCGGCTCCGACTACATCTGGCCCCGCACCTCGAACAAGATCGCCCGCAAGCACATCGAGAACGTGCTGAAGGGCGAGGTGGTGGGCGAGGAATACTACCCGCTGGGCCATACCCAGTTCGGCTCGCTGATCAACAAGATCAAGCTGAGAAAGCCGGACGTGGTGTTCGCCGTGGTGGTGGGCGGCAGCAATGTGTCGTTCTACAAGCAGCTGAAGGCGGCCGGCGTCACCAGCGACAAGCAGAAACTGCTCACCATCTCCGTGACCGAGGACGAGCTGCTCGGCATCGGCGGCGAGAACTGCGAAGGCTTCTGGTCTTGCATGAAGTACTTCCAGTCGCTGGACAACGCCAACAACAAGAAATTCGTCGAGGCCTTCAAGGCCAGGTATGGCGCCAACGCGGTTATCGGCGACGTGACGCAGGCCGCCTACCTGGGCCCGTGGCTGTGGAAGATGGCCGTGGAGAAGGCCGGCAGCTTCGACGTGGACAAGGTGGTGGCGGCGTCGGCGAATCTCGAGTTCAAGGAAGCGCCCGAAGGCTACGTCAAGGTCGATCCCAACCACCATTTGTGGAGCAAGACCCGCATCGGGCAGATCCGCAAGGACGGCCAGTTCAACGTCATCTACGAGACGGCCGAGCTCATCAGGCCGGATCCATTTCCCAAGGGCTACCAGTAAGCACGAAGCAGCGCGGGGCGTCGCCACGGCGGCTCCGCGACCGGCGCCCGCGCGCCGCAACGCCGCACGAGACAGCACATGGAATCCTTCTCCGACCTGGGCGCGATCCTGCTGATGCAGGGCTTCAACGGCCTTTCCGTCTTCAGCGTGCTGCTGCTGATGGCGCTGGGGCTGGCCATCATCTTCGGCCAGATGGGCGTGATCAACATGGCCCATGGCGAGTTCCTGGCGGTGGGCGCCTATACCACCTATCTGTTCTCGGAACTGACGCAGCAGTATGCGCCGCAGCTGATGCCGGTGTACTTCTTCATCGCCATTGCGGCGGCCTTCACGGTCACGTTCGCGCTGGGCTGGCTGGTCGAATGGCTGATGATCCGCCATCTGTACCGGCGGCCGCTGGACACGCTGCTGGCCACGTGGGGGCTGTCTCTGGTGATCCAGCAGGCGCTGCGTTCCATCTTCGGCCCGCGCGAAGTCAGCCCCACGCTGCCCGATTGGCTGATGGGTTCGGTGCAGCCGCTGGACGGCGTGGACATCCCCATCAACGGACTGTTCGTGATGAGCATCACGCTCGTCCTGACCGGCGGGCTGATGCTGGCGCTGTTCCGTTCGACCTGGGGCCTGCACGTGCGCGCCACCATGCAGAACCGTGTGATGAGCGGCGCGGTCGGCATCGACACCAAACGGGTCGACCGCGTGACCTTCGCGCTGGGGTGCGGCATCGCGGGCATCGCGGGAGCGGCGTTCACCACCATAGGCTCCACCGGCCCCACCAGCGGCTCGCTGTACATCGTCGATACCTTCCTCACGGTGGTCTTCGGCGGAGCGGCCAGTCTGCTGGGCACCATCGCGTCCGCCTTCGCCATCGCGCAGACCCAGTCGGTCTCCGAATTCTTCATGACCGGTTCCATGGCCAAGGTGCTCACCTTGTCCGCGGTGGTCGTCATCCTGATGCTGCGCCCGCAGGGGCTGTTCACCATCAAGGTCCGCAAATAGCCGTCCGGAGATCCAGATGCAGATTTTCTACAGGAACGTATTGGGTGGCCGCGAAGGCCTGATCGGACTGGCCGTGCTGGCGGCGGTGGTGTTCGTGGTGTTCCCGCTGGCGCTGGACGGCTTCCGGCTGAACCTGGTGGGCAAGTACCTGGCCTATGCCTTCGTGGCCGTCGGCCTGGTGCTGTGCTGGGGCTACGGCGGCATCCTCAGTCTCGGACAAGGCGTGTTCTTCGGGCTGGGCGGATACTGCATGGCCATGTTCCTGAAGCTGGAGGCTTCCACCGTCGAGGCCACCAGGATCCAGTCCACGCCCGGCATCCCCGACTTCATGGACTGGAACCAGCTGACCGAACTGCCGTGGTTCTGGGTGCCGTTCAAGAGCTTCCTGTTCACCGTGCTGGCCGTGCCCGTGGTGCCGATGCTGCTGGCGCTGGTGCTGGGCATCGCCATGTTCAAGCGGCGGGTGGGCGACACGTATTTCGCCATCGTCACGCAGGCGGTGGCGCTGATCCTGTCGGTGCTCATCATCGGCCAGCAGGGCATGACGGGCGGCGTCAACGGCATCACCGACCTGAAGACGCTGCTGGGCTGGGACATCCGCACCGACTCCGCGCGCGTCATCCTGTACTTCGTCAATGCCGTGCTGTTGTTCGCCTGCATCCTGTTCGGGCGGTTCCTGCTGGCCTCGAAGCTGGGCAAGCTGCTGGTGGCCATGCGCGACAAGGAAGAACGCGTGCGTTTCTCGGGCTATGACGTCGCCAGCTTCAAGGTCTTCGTGTTCTGCGTGGCGGCGATGTTCTCCGCCATCGGCGGCGCCATGTTCACGCTGCAGGTCGGATTCATGTCGCCTTCCTTCGTGGGCATCGTGCCGTCCATCGAGATGGTGATCTTCGCCGCGGTGGGCGGACGGCTCTCCCTGCTGGGCGCGGTGTACGGCACCTTGCTGGTCAACTTCGGCAAGAGCTACTTCTCGGAGAGCTTTCCGCAGCTGTGGCTGTTCCTGATGGGCGGCCTGTTCATCGCGGTGGTGATGGCGTTTCCCAATGGCCTGGCCGGGCTGTACGCGCAGTACGTCAGGCCGCGCCTGGGCCGCTGGCGGCGCGGTGCCGCCGTGCCGGCCGGCGCCCGCTCGACGGAGGCCGCATGAGTCGCAACCTGATGAATCAGCCGGTGTCCCCGGCCCAGGAGTTCGCGCTGTACGTCGAGGGCCTGACGGTGTCCTTCAACGGCTTCACCGCCGTGGACAACCTCAACCTGTACGTGGACCGCGGGGAACTGCGCGTGGTGATCGGTCCCAACGGCGCCGGCAAGACGACCGTGCTGGACCTGATCTGCGGCCGCACCAAGGCCACTGCCGGGTCGATACGGTTCAAGGACGCCGAGCTGACCCGCATGGCCGAGCACGAGATCGTGCGGGCCGGCGTGGGCCGCAAGTTCCAGACCCCGTCCATCTACGAGACGCTCAGCGTGCGCGAGAACCTCGAGGTGTCGTTCCCGCGCGGCCGCAGTGTGTTCGGCGCCATGACCTTCCGCCTGACGCCCGACGTGGTCGAGCGCGTGGAGCACACGGCCGAGCAGATTTTCCTGGCCGACATGTTGGACAGGCCGGCCGAGCTGTTGTCGCACGGCCAGAAACAGTGGCTGGAGATCGGCATGCTGCTGATGCAGGAGCCCGAGCTGATGATGCTGGACGAGCCGGTGGCCGGCATGAGCGTGTCGGAGCGCGAGAAGACCGCCGAACTGCTCAACCGCATCAGCCGGGACCGCTCGATGATCGTCATCGAGCACGACATGGAGTTCGTCAAGAACATCGCGCACAAGGTCACGGTGCTGCACCAGGGCAAGGTGCTGGCCGAAGGCTCCATGGAGCACGTGCAGTCCGACCCGCGCGTCATCGAAGTCTACCTGGGTCACTGACCCGCCAACCGCTAGAGGCCCACATGTTCAGCGTGACGGGATTGGTATCGGGATATGGGCAGAGCCGCGTGATCCACGGCGTGGACCTGCAGGTGGCGCGCGGCGAGATCGTCGCCGTGATGGGCCGCAACGGCATGGGCAAGACCACGCTGTTCAAGACCATGATGGGCGTGCTGCCCGCCATGCAGGGCAAGGTGCATGTCGACGGCGCCGACCTGACGGGCATGGAGACCTTCCAGCGCGTGCGGTCGGGCGTGGCCTACGTGCCGCAGGGCCGCATGATCTTTCCCACGCTGACGGTGGAAGAGAATATCCGCACCGGCCTGCCGGGACGCGCCCTGCGCGATCCGGTGCCGGACGACATCTATGCGCTGTTTCCCGTGCTGCACGACATGCGCCGGCGCCGCGGCGGCGACCTGTCCGGCGGACAGCAGCAGCAGCTGGCGATCGCGCGCGCGCTGGTCACCGGTCCGAAGGTGCTGATGCTGGACGAGCCCACCGAGGGCATTCAGCCCTCCATCATCAAGGACATCGCGCGCAGCCTGCTCGAGATCCGCAAGCTGAAGAACCTGGCCATCGTGGTGTCCGAGCAGGTGCTGAGCTTCACGCTGCAGATCGCCGACCGCCTCATCGTCATCGACAAGGGCCGCTTCGTGCACGAAGACAGGCGCGACGCCGTCGACGAACAGACCATCAGCCGCTACCTGTCCGTCTAGCGCGGACGGCCGCCGCATTCATTCCACCCCGAAGGAGCAAGCCATGCCCGAAACCCTGATCAAGGTCGACCTGTCGCAATCCCCGTACGAGAACGAGAACATCCACAACCGCTGGCATCCCGACATTCCGATCGCCGCCTGGGTCAAGCCCGGCGACGACTTCGTGCTGGAGACCTACGACTGGACGGGCGGGGCCATCAAGAACGACGACAGCGCCGACGACGTGCGCGACGTGGACCTGTCCACCGTGCACTTTCTCTCGGGGCCCGTGGGCGTGGAGGGCGCAGAGCCCGGCGACCTGCTGGTGGTGGACTTCCTGGACATAGGCGCCAAGCCCGACAGCCTGTGGGGCTTCAATGGCTTCTTCAGCAAGAAGAACGGCGGCGGCTTTCTCACCGAGCATTTCCCGCAGGCGCAGAAGTCCATCTGGGATTTCCATGGCATGTTCACCAAGTCGCGCCACGTGCCCGGCGTCGGCTTCGCGGGCCTGATCCATCCGGGCCTGATCGGCTGCCTGCCCGACCAGGCCATGCTGGACACCTGGAACAAGCGCGAACAGGCCCTGATCGACACCAATCCGACCCGCGTGCCGCCGCTGGCCAACCCGCCCGCGCCCGCCACCGCCCACATGGGCAGGCTGCAGGGCGCGGCGCGCGACAAAGCCGCCTCGGAAGGCGCGCGCACCGTGCCGCCGCGCGAGCACGGCGGCAACTGCGACATCAAGGACCTGTCGCGCGGATCGCGGGTCTTCTTCCCCGTGTACGTGAAAGGCGGCGGGCTGTCGGTGGGCGATCTGCACTTCTCTCAGGGCGACGGCGAAATCACCTTCTGCGGCGCCATCGAGATGGCCGGCTGGATCCACATGCGCGTGTCGCTGATCAAAGGCGGCATGGCCAAGTACGGCATCCGCAACCCCATCTTCAAACCCAGTCCTATCACTCCCAACTACAAGGACTACCTGATTTTCGAAGGCATCTCGGTGGACGAGGGCGGCGGCCAGCACTACCTGGACGTGCACATCGCCTACCGTCAGGCCTGCCTGAACGCCATCGAATACCTGAAGAAGTTCGGCTACTCGGGCGCGCAGGCGTATTCGATCCTGGGCACGGCGCCGGTGCAGGGCCACATCAGCGGCGTGGTCGACATTCCCAACGCCTGCGCCACGCTGTGGCTGCCCACGGAGATCTTCGAGTTCGACATCCAGCCGTCGGCCAACGGACCGGTGAAGGCGATCACCGGCGGCGTGGACATGCCGCTGTCGCCGGACCTGTGACGGGAGGCCGGCATGCCGACCTATGACTATTGCTGCGAGCAATGCGGCGAGTTCTCGGCGCTGCGCCCGCTGGCGCGGCGCAACGAGCCGGCGGCCTGCCCGGCGTGCGGGGCGCAGTCAGGGCGCACCCTGGGCGCTGCGCCGGCGCTGGGTGTGATCGGCGGCGCCATGCGCCGCGCATTGGCCGCCAACGAGCGCAGCGCTCACGAGCCGCGCAGCACGCGCGCGGGTCACGGCATGAACTGTGGTTGCTGCTCTGGCGGAAAGCGGGCGGGCCGTACCCGCATCGCGGCGGACGGCAGCAAGACGTTCGCCGGCGCACGTCCGTGGATGATCGGGCATTGAAGCGCGGGTTGGCCGCCATGCGGCCGACCGCAAGCGGCTCGTGGACGCGGACCGTCCCGTGTGCTGGGGAGGGGCGCCGGCGGATCCTGGGGCCGGCGCGATGTCACCTTCCCAGGATGGCCTTGCGTATGGTTTCGGTGTTGTGGCGCATCATGTCGATGTAGGTCGACGCCGGGCCGTTCGCATCCGACAGCGAATCGGAATACAACTGGCCTCCTTGCGCCAGGCCGGTTTCTTCCGAGATCTGGCGGATCAGCCGCGGATTGCTGATGCTCTCGGTAAACAGCGCGGCGGCCTTCTGCTGCCTGATCTGCGTCACCAGCGCGGCGACGTCGGATGCCGAGGCTTCGGCGTCGGTGCTGAGGCCCTGGGGCGCCAGGAAGCGGAATCCATACGCCTGCCCGTAATAGCCGAAGGCGTCATGAGAGGTGATGATGGTGCGCCGGTCCTTCGGGATCTGCGCGACCACGGCCTTCAGCTCCGCGTCGAGCGCCTGCAGCCGCTGCGTATAGGCCTGGGCATTGGCGCGATACGCGCCGCAGCCCGCCGCGTCCGCCTTGCAGAAGGCGTCGGCGATGTTCTTCACGTAGATCTGCGCATTGGCCACGGACTGCCATGCGTGCGGATCGTCCGGGCCGTGATGGTGGCCTCCGTGCGAGTGCCCGCCGTCGTGCCCGTGGTCATGCTTGTGGTCGTGTCCATGCTCGTGGTCATGGGCATGATCGTGGTTATGTGCATGATCGTGGTCATGGGCATGATCGTGGCCATGCCCATGGCCGCGCTCTTCTTCGGCGCTGCGCATAGGCTTCACGCCCCGCGTCAACGTCACCACCTGCGCCTTGCTGCCGCTGGCCTGCACCAGCCGCTGCAGAAAGCCCTCGAAGTTCAAGCCGTTGGCCAGCACCAGGTCGGCGTGGCCGACGGCGGCGGCGTCGGCGGGCTTCGGTTCGTACACGTGCGCATCGCTGCCCGGCCCGACCAGGGTGGTCAGCGCGATGCGTTCGCCGCCCACCTGTCTGGCATAGTCCGCGATGATGGAGAAGGTCGCGACAACCTTGAGCGCCTCGGCCGCCGCCGGCGCGGCGGCCAGCAATGATGCGGCCGCCAGACTCAGGGCGGTGGCGGATTTCCTGATGTTCATGCAGTGGCTCCGATCAGATGGCCGCGCGCGGGACACGACGCAGCTGCGCAACGAGCGCGCCGCGCGTGCCGGCAACGACCGACAGCAGGTAGATGACGCCGGCCGACAGCACGATGGCCGGGCCGGAGGGCAGGGAAGCGTGATACGACAGCAGCAGTCCGGCGATGCACGAGCCCATGCCGATCGCGACGGCAAGCAGGCACATCGTTTCGACCCGGGTGGTCCAGAAGCGCGCGGCGGCCGCGGGCACCATCATGAGCCCCACCGACAGCAGCGTGCCCAGCGCCTGGAAGCCGCCCACCAGGTTGAGCACCACCAGGCCCACGAACAGGAAGTGGACGGCGGGCCCCACTCGTGACACGCTGCGCAGGAACAGCGGATCCAGGCATTCGGCCACCAGGCCCCGCCACAGGATCGCCAGGCCCAGTACGGTGACGGCCGCGATGCCGCGGATCAGCCATAGCGCCTCGTCGTCCAGCGCCAGCACGGCGCCGAACAGCACATGCATCAGGTCCACGCTGGAGCCGCGCAGCGATACGATCAGTACGCCCACCGCCAGCGAGATCAGGTAGAACGCGGCCATGGAAGCGTCCTCTTTCTGCACGGTCAGGCGCGACACCGCTCCCGCGCCGGCCGCCACCAGCATGCCGGCTGCCAGTCCGCCGACAGTCATCGGAATGATCTGCAGGCCATACAGCAGATAGCCCACGGCCGCGCCGGGCAGCACGGCGTGCGACATGGCATCGCCGGCCAGACTCATGCGCCGCAGCATCAGGAATACGCCGACCGGGCATGCGCCCAGCGCCAGCATCAATGCGCCCCACAATGCGCGCCGCATGAACGCGTAATCCGCGAAGGGGCCGACGAGCCATTCGTAAAGCATGCTGGTCATGCGGCAGCCTGGCGCAGTTTGTCGAAGGAGGCGTCGGCCGCATGGCCGTGCCGAGCGCGCCTCAGGTTGTCGGGCGTCAATGTGGCCGCGGTGCTGCCCCACGCGATGGGATGGCACGACATCAGCAGCGTTTCCGGCATGCATTGCCGCACCAGGTCGAGGTCGTGCATCACCACCATGATGGTGCGTCCTGCGGCATGCCAGCGCAGGATAATGGCGACCAGATCCTGTACGGTGCGCTCGTCGACGGCGCTGAACGGCTCGTCCAGCAGGATCAGGTCGGCCTCCTGCACCATTGTCCTGGCGAATAGCGCACGCTGCAGCTCTCCGCCGGACAGCGTGTCGATGGGCCGATGGCCATGGCCGGCCAGGCCCACAGCGTCCAGCGCGGCCTGCATGGCGTGGTGGTCCTGCCGCGTATGCCGTCCCAGCAGCCCGCGGCGCGGCCACAGGCCCATGGCCACCACGTCGATGACGCGGGCGGGAAAGCCGCGGTCCAGGCCGGCCTGCTGAGGCTGATATGCCACGCGCACACCCGGCGCGACGGCGCACCTGCCCGAGGACGGCTCGAGCAGCCCGGCGATGCTTCTCATCAACGTGGTCTTGCCGGAACCATTAGGTCCGACTACGGCAGTCAATGAGCCGCGCCGGACCGCGCCCGACAATCCATGGAGCGCAGGCTGTTTTCGATAGGACACGGCCAGTTCGTCGAACACGACGCAGGGGTCGGGGAGTGTGTGGGCGGGAAAAGCGGCGGGCACTGTCGGTGGGTCGGCACGTGGACGTGCACGGCGATGTTTCGATAATTATAGTATGTTATAACATAACTAATCATCGCCGCAGTGTCCGGGCGGGAGCCATCGGGCCACCCCTCGGATCGAGGGCACCGGTACGAATTCGCGGGCGCGGCTGCCTCGGCGACGACGTCGCACGTTCTGAATGGCCAGCGGGCCGCCGCGGTTTTGTCGGCCGCTGCGCAGTGGTTTTGCGCCGTGCGCAGCAGTATGTTCCTATAAAACCCTTTGCCTTCCGGCGTACTCGTCGGGAGGCCGACCTTCACGTCACGGGAACGTACCATGCGCAAACTCTGCCTCGCCCTGGCTGCGGCCGGCCTACTCGCCAGCGGCGCCGCCGCGGCCCAATCGACCTTGCGTATCGGCCTGCAGGACGACCCGGACGTGCTGGATCCCGCCCGCGCGCGTACCTTCGTCGGCCGCATCGTGTTCGCGTCGCTGTGCGACCGGCTGGTCGACATCACGCCCGACCTGAAGTTCGTGCCGCAGCTGGCCGAGTCCTGGCAGACCAGCGAGGACGGCAAGTCGCTGACCTTCAAGCTGCGCAAGGGCGCGTTCTACCATGACGACACGCCGATCGACGCGGCGTCGGTCAAGGCCAACCTGGAACGCGCCATCTCGCTGCCCGACAGCAACCGCAAGAGCGAGTTGGTCAGCGTGGCCAGCGTCGAGGCGCCCGATGCGCAGACGGTGGTGCTGCGGCTGAAGCAGCCCGATGCCGGCCTGCTGTCGCAGCTGTCCGACCGCGCCGGCATGATGCAGTCGCCCGCCAGCTTCGACAAGGATCCCGGCGCGCGGCCCGTGTGCTCGGGCCCCTACCAGTTCAAGGAGCGCGTGCAGAACGACCGCATCGTGCTCGAGAAGTTTGCCAAACATTGGGACGCGGCCAACTATCACTTCGACCGCGTGATCTACACGCCCATGCCCGATTCCACCGTGCGCCTGAACAATCTGCGCTCGGGCGGACTGGACATCGTCGAGCGCATCGCGCCCAGCGATGCCAAGACCGTGAAGGACGATCCCAAGCTGGTGCTGGATGCCGTCACGGGCCTGGGCTTCCAGTCGTTCGCCGTCAACCTGGCCAACGGCAAGCGCGCCGACAATCCGCTGGCCAAGGACAAGCGCGTGCGCCAGGCCCTCGAGCTTGCCATCGACCGCGACGTGATCAACCAGGTAGTGGGCGAGGGCATGTTCCAGCCCGCGCACCAGCCGTTCCCACCGGCCAGCTTTGCCTACGACAAGAGCTTCGAGCATGGCGGCCGCGATCCCGAGAAGGCGCGCAAACTGTTGAAAGAAGCCGGCTACGACCGCGTGAAGTTCGAGCTGACCTACGGCAACAACACCACGATGCAGCAGGTCTACGAACTGGTGCAGGCCATGGGCGCCGAGGCCGGTTTCGACATCTCGCTGCGGCCCGTGGAATTCGCGGCGCTGCAGTCGGCGCTGCCGCGCGGCGACTTCGAGGTCGGCCAGACGGGCTGGTCCGGCCGCGTAGACCCGGGCGGCAACATCGCCCAGTACTTCGGCTGCAAGGGCAATCTGAACGACGGCCGCTACTGCGATCCCGACGTCGACAAATGGCTGGCCGAGGCGCAGTCGGTGGCCGATGAAGGCAAGCGCCGCGAACTGTACTCGCAGGTGCTCAAGAAGCTGCAGGACGATCGTCCCGCCGTGTACCTGTATTACCTGCCGTGGGTGTTCGGCGTGCAGAAAACCGTCAAGGGCTTCGTTGCCTATCCCGACGGGTTGATCCGCCTGAAGGGCGTCACCATCGCCGGGAAATGATCATGGACTCGGGACATCGCATGTTCACCACTCGCCCGGAGATACTGGGCACGTTCGGCGTCGTCACGTCCACGCACTGGCTGGCCAGTTCGGCGGGCATGGCGCTGCTGGAGCGCGGCGGCAACGCCTTCGATGCCGCCGTGGCGGCGGGCTTTGTGCTGCACGTCGTCGAGCCGCACCTGGTGGGGCCGGCCGGCGAAGTGCCCATCGTGTTCCATTCCGCGCGCACCGGCCTGACCGAGGTGCTGTGCGGGCAGGGCGCCACGCCCGCCAGCGCCACGCTCGAGGGCTACCGCGCGCTGGGACTCGACCTGATCCCCGGCAACGGCCTGCTGCCCGCGGTCATCCCGGGCGCGTTCGACGCCTGGATGCTGCTGCTGCGCGACCACGGCACGATGCGCGTTCGCGACGTGCTGGAACCGGCCATCCATTACGCCGAGCACGGCCATGCGCTGATGCCGCGTATCGCCAACACCATCGCCGGGCTGCAGGATTTCTTCCAGCAGCACTGGCCCAGTACCGCCGAAGTCTATGTGCCGGGCGGCGCATTGCCGCGGGCGCGCAAGCTGTTCCGCAATCCCGCGCTGGCGCGCACGTGGCAGCGCCTGCTGCGCGAGGCCGAATCGGCCGGCCCCGACCGCGAACGCCAGATCGAGGCGGCGCGCAACGCGTTCTACCGCGGCTTCGTGGCCGAGGCCATCGACGGCCACATGCGCCGCGAATTCATGGACGAAAGCGGCAGGCCCCATCGCGGCGTGCTGACCGCCGGCGACATGGCGGGCTGGTCGGCCAGCTACGAAACCCCGCTGACGTACGACTATCACGGCTACACCGTGGCCAAGGCCGGCGCCTGGAGCCAGGGCCCGGTGTTCCTGCAGACGCTGGCGCTGCTGAAGGAAATGGACCTGCAGGGCACGGGCTCGTCCAGCGCGGAATTCATCCATCGCGTCACCGAGGCCATGAAGCTGGCTTTCGCCGATCGCGAAGCGTATTACGGAGATCCGGCCTTCGCCGACGTGCCGCTGCCGCACTTGCTGTCGGACGCCTACAACGACGCCCGCCGCGCGCTGATCGGCGAACGGGCCTCGCACGAATTGCGGCCCGGCAGCGTGCCTGGCTTCGAGGCGCAGCTGGCGCGCGTGATGGACACCGTGGGCCGCCTGTCGAAGGTGGCGCAGGGCAGCGCGGGCGCGGGCGAGCCCACCATGGCCGACATGCGCGCCTCGGCCAAGCGCGGCGACACCACTCACGTCGACGTCATCGACCGCTGGGGCAACATGGTGTCCGCCACACCCTCGGGCGGCTGGTTCCAGTCGTCGCCCGTTGTGCCCGAACTGGGCTTTGCGCTGAACACGCGCGCGCAGATGTTCTGGCTGGAGCCGGACCTGCCCGGCACGCTGGCGCCGGGCAAGCGGCCGCGCACCACGCTGACGCCCTCGCTGGCGCTGCGCGAGGGCAAGCCCTACATGGTGTTCGGCACGCCGGGCGGCGACCAGCAGGAGCAATGGCAGCTGCTGCTGTTCCTGCGGCACGTGCATCATGGCCTCGACCTGCAGGAGGCCATCGACCAGCCGATGTCGCACACCATGCATTTCCCCAGTTCCTTCTATCCGCGGGATCGCAAGCCGGGACATCTGGCGGCCGAGGTGTCGTTCGGCGCCGACGTGCTGGCGGACCTGCGCTCGCGCGGACATGACGTGGAAGAGGTGGCCGAGTGGTCGGTGGGCCGCCTGACCGCGGCCGCGCGGGATGAGGACGGCATCCTGCACGCGGCCGCCACGCCGCGGTTGATGCAGGCTTACGCGGTGGGGCGCTAGCGCGGCTTGGACGACGGCGGCTCGCGCATGGCGCTGCGCTGGCCGGGCGGTCAGCCTGCGGCATCGGGACTCACCGTGCAGGCAGGCCCAGCCAGCCATAGATGGCGACATAGATGCCCACGGCGATGATGAGCAGGCTGGAAAGGTACGGAGCCCGCCGGGCCACCGCGCCGAACCACGGCGCGCGCTTGCCGGCCTGGCGCACGCCCAGCGCGGCCACGACGCCGACGGTGACGAGGGTGATGGCCAGGCCCACGGAAAAGCACAGGACGAGCACGGCGCCCAGCGTGAATTCCTTCAGCTGCAGGCACAGCAGCAGCACGGTGATCGCGGCCGGGCAGGGGATGAGGCCGCCGGTCAGGCCGAACAGCGCGATCTGCCAGTGGGTGACGCGGCGGTCCGAGAAGCGGCGTCGGATGTCGGCCGCGTGTGCGCGCTGGTGTGCGTCTTCGAACTTGTCGCGTCCGTGATCGTGATGATCGTGGTCATGGTGGTCGTGGCCGTGATGACCATGGTCAGGGGAATGATGGGAATGCCCATGCGCGGCGGCGTGCTGTTCCCTCCACGTCCGCCAGAACATCCACGTGGCGATCGATACGATCAACACGCCCGACGCCAGCTGGAAATAGGGTTCCAGTTCTTCCGCCGCGACGCCTTGCCAAAGATACATGCCGCCCAGCCCGATCCCCCATACGACCAATGTGTGGGACACGGTTGCCGTCAGGCCCAATAATGCCGCCTGCCACACCGTGCCGCGTATGGCCACGATGAACGCCGCCATCATTGTCTTCGAGTGGCCGGGTTCCAACCCGTGCAAGGCGCCCAGCAATATGGCGCTGGGAATGAACAGCCAGGCCTGCGACGCACCCTGCGCGATCAGGTCGGAGAAAGAAAACATGGACACCTTCCAGGAAGCAGCACGACTACGGACTTGGCCCGATCATATCCCCCCGTGGGGGATATCCGCACAATAAGCCTACGCGGCTCCGGGCTTTTTGCGTTTCGGCCTGGATGGGGGAAACGACATGTTTGATTGCTATGCTCGACCCATCGCGGCGCCCGTGCAGTCCGAGACCCGCACAGCGGGGTGCCGCGCCTGGCCAGCATGGATTGGATGATGTCATGACAGCAAGCAGGGAAGACTTCGGAACGCCACCCGTCGGCGTCGAACCGGAACCGGCACCGGGGCGCCCCGGTGCGGTGACGCTCGGCCAGGCCTTGTGGTTCTGGCTGAAGCTGGGCTTCATCAGCTTCGGAGGGCCTGCCGGGCAGGTGGCGATCATGCATACCGAACTGGTGGAACGCCGCCGGTGGATCAGCGAGCGCCGCTTCCTGCATGCCCTCAATTACTGCATGCTGCTGCCCGGACCCGAGGCCCAGCAGCTCGCCACCTATCTGGGTTGGCTGCTGCACCGGACATGGGGCGGCCTCGTGGCGGGCGGCCTGTTCGTACTGCCTTCGCTGTTCATCCTGATCGGCCTGTCGTGGGTATATGTCGCATGGGGCGACGTGCCCGTCGTCGCCGGCCTCTTCTACGGGATCAAGCCGGCGGTCACCGCCATCGTGCTGCATGCCGCGCATCGTATCGGCTCGCGCGCGCTGAAGAATCCCATGCTGTGGGGCATCGCGGCGGCCGCCTTTGTAGCCATCTTCGCGTTGCGGGCGCCTTTTCCGCTCATCGTCGCCTTGGCGGCGCTGGCCGGCTTCGCGGGCGGAAGGTGGTGGCCGCAGTACTTTCACGCGGACGCCCGCCGCGGGGCCGGCATGCAGGGTCACGGACCCGCGCTCATCGACGACGACACGCCCATCCCCCCGCATGCGCGCTTTCGATGGAGTCGCCTGGGCGCGATCGCGGCGGTCGGCGCCGTGCTGTGGGCGGCGCCCATGGCGGCGCTCACGGCCCTGTATGGCTGGCAGGGCGCCTACACGCAGATGGGCTGGTTCTTCACGAAGGCGGCATACCTGACGTTCGGGGGCGCCTACGCCGTGCTGCCCTATCTCTATCAGGGCGCGGTGGACCACTACGGCTGGCTTAGCGCGGCGCAGATGATCGACGGGCTCGCGCTTGGCGAGACCACGCCCGGCCCGCTGATCATGGTGGTGGCGTTCGTCGGTTTCGTCGGGGGCTACACGCACGCCCTGCTAGGCCCGGACCTGCCGTTCATGGCGGGCGCCCTGGCCGCGCTCATCGTCACCTGGTTCACCTTCCTGCCGTCATTCCTGTTCATCCTGGCCGGCGGTCCGCTGGTGGAGGCCACGAAGGAAGACCTGAAGTTCACCGCTCCGCTTACCGCCATCACCGCCGCCGTGGTCGGCGTCATCCTGAACCTGGCCGTGTTCTTCGGATATCACGTGCTGTGGCCGCAGGGGCTGGCCGGCGACTTCGACTGGAAGGCCGCATGCATCGCGCTCGGCGCCGCGGTGGCGCTGTTCAGGTTCAAGCGCGGCGTCATCGAAGTGATAGCGGTCTGCGCCATGGCAGGGCTGGCCATCACGCTATTGGGTTGATCCCCAGTCCTCAAAGATACTTGGCGATTTCCTTGAACTCGTCGATCGGCTCGCGATTCGTGGCGGGAAGCTTTTCGACCAATTCATCCAGGCAGTGGTCGATGTGGTCCTGGATCAGCGTCTTCTTGGCCTGCTGGATCGCCTTTTCCACCGCGTGCAGCTGTTGCGCGATGTCCAGGCACGGACGCCCGGCCTCGATCATCTCGACGATGCCGAGCAGGTGCCCGTTGGCGCGCTTCAACCGCTTGACGATGGCGGGATGCGTGGTGTGCACGTGGGGATGGTTCATTCGCGTACGCCTGTAGGGACTGCATGATGTCGGCGCGCATCATGGCGCAAGGCCTGTACTTTACTGCCAGGCCGTCGGCATCACCGCGGCCTGGCTGGACGTACCCAACCCGGCGACGCCACGGCCCGCAGGATCAGGCACCCGTACAGCACCATGGCCAGCGCGGTTACGGCGAACAGGCCGTGCAGGGAACCGGTGGCGCGCAGCACCAGCCAGCCGCCGCCCACCGCCACGACAAGCCGCGCCAGTCCCGCCAGCAGCGGCCATTTCAGCCGGCCGGCGCCTTGCGACGCGAAATACATCGAGAAGCCCAGGGCGAAAAAGCCATAGAACGGCCCGACGATGTGCAGATAGGTGCTGCCGGCGGCCAGCATGCCCGGGTCGTCGCCGAACAGGCGCAACCAGGCCTCGGGCCATATCGCGGCCAGGATGCCCAGGCATTCGCCCAGCGCGAAGGCCACGGCGCCGCCGGTCAGCGCCACGCGCACGGCGCGCTGCGGCTGCCCGGCGCCGATGTTGGCGCCCACGATGGCCACCATGGGCGCGCCCAGGCCGAAGGCGATGGGCATCAGCAGATACTCGAGCCGTGCCGCCGTGCCGTAGCCCGCCAGCGCGGCCGTGCCGGCATAGGCGCCCGTCAGCGCGGTGACGGCCGCGATCAGGCCGTTGGTGAGCAGCGGATTGAGCGTGGCCAGCCCGCCCACCGACAGGATGTCGCCCAGCAGCGCCGGGCGAAGGGCGCCTCGGCGCAGCCGCGCGGCGTTGCGGCCGCTGATGCAGTACCAGGCCAGGATGACCGTGCCCACGGCGTAGTAGCACAGCAGCGCCCAGGCGCCGCCAGCGATGCCCAAGCCCGGCAGCGGGCCCACCCCGAAGATCAGGCAGGGAGACAGCGGCACCACCAGCAGCGCGCCGCCGCAGATGACCGCGCCCGGCACCATCATGTTGCCCGTGCCGCGCACCGCGCTGGCCAGCGCGTTCATCACCCACATCAACACCAGCCCGCCGAAGATGACGTTGGAGTAGGTGAGGGCGGCGTCCAGCGCGGCGCCATGCGCGCCCAGGGCCCGATAGATCTGCGGGCCCAGCAGCAGGAACACGGCGGTGAACGCCACGCCCAGGCACAGGTTGATGACCAGCGCATGCAGCACCAGGCTGTCGGCCGTCTCGTGACGGCCCGCGCCCAGCGCGCGCGCCACCGCGGACGAGATGCCGCCGCCCATGGCGCCCTGCGACATGTTCTGCATCAGCATCAGCAGCGGCGTAACCAGCGCCACGCCAGCCAGCGCGTCGGTGCCCAGCCGGGCCACGAACCAGGTCTCGACCAACGCCGCGCCGGATTGGGCCAGCAGCATCAGCATGTTCGGCCACGACATGCGCAGCAGCGTCGGCAGGATGGGACCCTGCAGCATCGCATGCATCCGCGCGTTGGACGGCTTGGCGGCTGGCGGCGCCGCGACGGTGGAGGTAGTCACGAATGGCCCGGGTCGGCTGATAATGTTGAAAGTAATACTGGTATATGCCAGTATTATCTGGCGCTGTTCGCTGCGGCGTCAACCGGCGCCGGGGTATCGCGCGCCGTACGGCTAGAATGGCCCGCACGGCCGCGCTTGCGCGGCCGATCCGCATTACCCAGGAGGTCTCATGGATGCCACCGCAGACCTGCGCGTCAGCGTTTGCACAAACTCCGCCCTGCGCCGTGCCACCCGGCGCGTCGGCCAGCTGTACGACGATGCGCTGGCGCCCATCGGCCTGCGCGCGACGCAGTACTCGATCCTGGCGCAGATCGACCGGGCCGGCGGCTCGCCGTTGGTGGGGTGGATGGCCGAGGTGCTGGTGATGGACCTGTCCGCGCTGGGCCACACCTTGCGATCGCTGGCCAGGGACGGGCTGGTCGAGGTGCTGCCAGACCAGGAAGACCGCCGCAGCCGCCGCGTGCGACTGACCCGCGCCGGCAAGAGCAAGCTCGTCAAGGCGCGCGTGCTGTGGAGCGATGCGCACCGCCGCTTCGAAGAGGCATTCGGGGCCGACGAGGCGGCGCAGTTGCGCCTCGTCCTGGATGCGATCGCGTCGCCGGCGTTCGTCGACCGCTTCAAGCGGCAGGCATAGCGTCCTTCTAAGTGCCGACAAAAAAAGCCCCCACGCCTCGCCTGCGGCTTGCTGCCCCCCGAGGGGGGCTTTTGCCTTGGGGCGGCCCGGCGGCAAAAAAAGGGCGCAACGCCAGCGGCATTGCGCCCGTCAAAGGCTGGCGTACCAGCCCATCGACCAATCAGTCCATCATCCGACGCGCACCGGCACGAAAAGCTTGTCGCGACCGCGCTGCACCAGCAGGGCCACGGTGCCCTTGGCGCGCGCCACTTCGGCGCGCACCTGCTCCACGCTGCTGGCCGGCACGCCGTTCAACGACAGGATCACGTCGCCGGGCTCGATGCCCGCGCGGGCGGCTGCGCCGGCAGCCTGCTGCACCACGAGTCCGGGCGCGCCGACCGCCTGCTGCTCCTGCGGACTGAGCGGGCGCAGCGCCAGCCCCAGCCGGCCCTGTCCGGGCTGGCCGCCTTCCTCGTCCGCGGCCGCGATGCCATCCTTGTCCGCGCTGCCCAGCGTGGCGCTCAGTTCCTTGCGGGTTCCGGCACGCCATACTTCCAGCTTCACGCGCTGTCCGGGCGAGGACAGGCTGATCGTCGACGACAGGTCGCCCGAGGACACGATCTCGCGTCCGTCCACCTTGCGGATCACGTCGCCCGGCTGCAGGCCCGCCTTCTCGGCGGCGCTGCCCGGTTCGACGCTGGCCACCAGCGCGCCGGACGGCGAATCCAGCTTGAACGAATCCGCCAGGTCCTGGTTCACCTCTTGCGCCGTCACGCCCAGCCGCGCGTGCTGCGCCTTGCCGTGCTGCAGGATCTGGTCCTTGATCTTGTAGGCCACGTCGATCGGGATGGCGAACGACAGGCCCTGATAACCGCCGGTGCGGCTGTAGATCTGCGAGTTGATGCCCACCACCTCGCCGCGCGAGTTGAACAGCGGGCCGCCCGAGTTGCCCGGGTTCACCGCCACGTCGGTCTGGATGAACGGGACCGAGGTGTCGTCCGGCAGCGATCGGCCCTTGGCGCTGACGATGCCGGCCGTGGCGGTGTTTTCCAGTCCGAACGGCGAGCCGATGGCCAGCACCCACTCGCCCACTTCCAGACTGTCGAGGTCGCCGATCTTCACCACCGGCAGGTCGGAGGCGTTGATCTTCAGCACCGCCACGTCGGTCTGCGGATCGGAGCCCAGCACCTTGGCGCGGTACTCACGGCGGTCGGTGAGCTTCACCGTCACTTCCTTGGCGTCCTTGACCACGTGCGCGTTGGTCAGGATGGTGCCGTCGGCGCTGATGATGAAGCCGGAGCCCTCGCCGCGCACGGGTACTTCCCGCTGGCCATACGGCATCATCCGGCCGGGAAAGCCGGGGAACTGGCCGAAGAACTGCGCGAACGGATCGTCCTCGGCGGCCACCTTGGTGCTGCCGGTGATGCTGATGTTGACCACCGCCGGCCCGTACTCGCGCGTGATCTGCGCGAAATTCGGCGGCGCGACGGTATTGACCGGAGCGGCGGCCTGCGTGGCCGCGGGCGCGGCGTCGGCGCGGGTGGTGGCCACGACCGCGGTGGCTCCGGCGCCGCCGACGACGCCGGCGGCGAGCAGGGCGACGAGCAGGCGAGAGGGGGTGAGACGAGTCGGGGTCATGTCGGCTCCTTGGAGCATGTTTTGAACATGGCGCCATGGTGCCGCCGCCGGCTTAGGCGAATCTTAAGGTCCGCCGGGCGGGGCGGAAGAGACTGTCGCGGCGGATCCGGACGAGGCGTGAAAGACCACGGTGACGCGCAGGCCGCCGCCGGGCGCGTCCGCCAACTCCACCTCGGCGCCGTGGCGCCGGGCCAGCGTCCGCACCAGCGACAGGCCCAGTCCGCTGCCCTGCGCCTGCCCCGGGTCGATGCGATAGAAGCGGTCGAACACGCGCTCCCGTTCCGCGGGCGGTATGCCGGGGCCCGTGTCGTCGATGGTCAGCGTCGCCATGCCTTGCGGCGCCGCCGCGATGCCGATGTCCACGCGGCCGCCTTCAGGCGTGTACTTGACGGCGTTGTCCAGCAGATTGCGCGCCAGCAGCACCAGCGCGTCGGACTGGCCCGCCACCCACGCCTGGTCCGGTCCTTCCAGCGCCAGTTCGATGCGGCGGGCGTTGGCGCCAGGCAGCACTTGCGCCACGGCCTCGCGCACGGCTTGCGCCAGATCGGTGGGCACCAGCTCGGGGGCAGGACTGCCGCCGTCGTAGCGGGCCATCGACAGCAGTTGCTCGATCAGCCGCGTCGCGCGGGCCACGCCGTCGGACAAGCGCGCGATGGCCTGCTCGCGCGTCGCCGCGTCGTCGCCGGCGCGGCGCAGTCCCTGCAATTGCAGCGCCAGCGCCGCCAGCGGCGTGCGCAGCTCATGCGCGGCATCGCCGACGAATTGCTGCTGCGACGCGAAGGCTTGCCGCACGCGCTCCAGCAGCAGGTTCAGCTCCTGCACCAGCGGCCGGACCTCATCGGGCAGATCCGCGTCGGACACCGGCGACAGGTCGTCGGGCTGGCGCGCGGCCAACTGCGCCCGCGTGCGCGCCACCGGCTCGAGCGACAGGCCCACCACCCACCACACTACCAGCATCAACAGCGGCGCGGCCGCCACGATAGGGCCCACCGACCGCAGCGCCAGCGCCCGCGCCGTGGCGCTGCGCACCCGCGTGTCCTGGGCCACCTGCGTCACCTGCAGCGGCGTGGCCATGGCGTACACGCGGTACGTCGCTTCCCGGGATCGCACGTCCGAGAACCCCAATACCACCGGATCCGGCAGCAGGCGGCCCGAGGCCGAGCGGTACAGCTGTGTGCCGTCGGCCGTCCAGATCTGGATGATCAGGTCTTCCACCCGGGCCACCGGTTCGCCGGGCACCGGCATCGGCGGCGCGCCCAGGCGGCCGCTGCCCGCGCTCAGCGACAGTGCGGTGTTGCGCAACTGGGCGTCGAAGATGGCGTCGGTCTGCGCCAGGGTGCCCCGATACGCCACCACGGCCTGGACCAGCGCGGCGACGAAGATCGAGGCCAGCAGGAACAGCAGCAGCCGCGCGCGCAGCGAATGGCCCAGCGGAATTCTCATTGCTTCGGCACCACGTACCCCACGCCGCGCACCGTCTGGATGAAGTCGTGCCCCAGCTTCTTGCGCAGCCCATGCACGTAGACCTCGACGGCGTTGCTGGCGATCTCGTCGCGCCAGCTGTACAGCTTCTCCTCCAACTGCGCCCGCGAATAGATCATGCCGGGGCGGGCGATCAGCGGCTGCAGCACCGCCCACTCGCGCGCGGTCAGCGAGACGGGCTTGCCGTCGACCGTGGCCTCGCGCGTCTGCGGATTCACCGTCACGCCGCGATGCTCGAACACCGGTTCGGCAAGGCCAGCGCTGCGGCGCAGGAGCGCGCGGATGCGCGCCAGTAGTTCGTCGGGATCGTAGGGTTTGACCACATAGTCGTCCGCGCCGGCGTCCAGGCCCGCGATGCGGTCGCTGACGGCATCCCGCGCGGTGGCCACCAATACCGGCGTGCGGTCGCGGCGGGCGCGCAGATCCCGCAGCACGGACAGGCCGTCCTTCTGCGGCAGGCCCAGATCGAGCAGCACGAGGTCGTAGACGCCTGCCTGCAGCGCGGACGCCGCGGCGCGGCCGTCGCGCTCCCAGTCGACCGCGTAGCCTTCGGCACGCAGGCAATCCAGCACGCTTTCGCCAATCATGGCGTCGTCTTCGACGAGGAGCAGGCGCATGGCAGGGCAGGGTAGAAGCGGGGGACGGATAGGAACAAAGGATAGGCGATTTTGGCCGGCATGGTACAAGTCGCCCATGCCGCGCTAGCGAACCGCGCAACCACAACCGGACACCACCGTGAAGAAAACCGACCTCGAAAAGAACAAAGGCCTGAAGATCATGGGCCAGCTCAAATCCTCCCTGCCCCCCAGCCGCTTCGCCGGCGCGGCGGTGCCCGACCGGCGCGAGCAGCGCAAGCTGGACCAGGCCGCGGGCCTGGTGCCGTTAGCGGTGAAGCTGCCGCAGCCGCTGGTAGACGCGCTGCGCGAGAAGGCGCAGGCCGACGAGGTGGCGCTGAACGACCTGGTGGCCAGCCTGCTGGAAAAGGCGCTGAAGGGCTGAAAAAAGCACTGAACACTCAAGGCCCGCGAAGCGCGCGTACGCGCGGGCCATCCATAGCGAAGCGCGCGCACGCGGCGCGCCACCAAATCTACTCCGCCAACCCGAACGCCTTCGCGAACTGTCGCTCTCCACGAGCACTGAAGCGCAACGCCCGCGAGTCCAGATCGCGCGTCAGCCAGCCCTTGTCGCCGCAGTGCCGCAGCAACGCGGCGGCCAAGCCTCCTGCCAGATGCGGCTTGCGCGAACTCCAGTCCAGGCAGGGATAGGCAAAGCGCCGCCGCTGCGGCCGTAGGGCCTCGGCCGGCAGGCCCAGCGTCTTCAGTGCATCGACCCCCGCAGTGGTCAACTCATAATCCTCGCCGTTCGCGCGCAGCCATCCCTGCGCCAGCATGGCGTCGTGCATGCGTACTGCCAGCGTGCCTGCCATGTGGTCATAGCAGGTGCGCGCGTGATGCAGATGCGGCGGCGTGGACGGCTGGAACGGCGTGCGCGGCACGCCCGCCACCACCAGCAGCGCTTCCAGCGCCGCGGCCACCTGCGGGTTGGCCAGGCGGTAATAGCGGTGTTTGCCTTGCACCGCAATTTCGACCAATCCCTGTTCACGCAGCCGCGTGAAATGCGCGCTGGCAGTCGAGGCGCCGACGTCGGCCAGCGCCGCCAGTTCGGTGGCGGTGCGGGCGCAGCCGTCCAGCAGGCTGCACAGTATGCGGGCGCGTGCCGGGTCGCCGATCGCGGCGGCGACAGCGGACAGGCCGGTGTCGGCCGAAGCTGCGTCCATGGTTCGCTCCTTATCGAAGTGTGCGTGATGGATCCGAGCATACTGCCGCCATCCGCAACGCTCAACAAGGAACTCTCAAGCATGAAAGCGACCGCGCCATCCGGATTCTTCGGCCATCGCGTCCTGGCCGCGACCTTCGTCCTGGCCGTGTTCGGCTGGGGCGTGGGCTTCTATGGTCCTCCTATCTTCCTGCATGCGGTGGTGGCCCGCACGCAGTGGGCCGTGCCGCTGGTGTCGGCCGCGGTCACCGTGCACTTCGTGGCTGGGGCGCTGGTGGTGGCCAACCTGCCGCGGCTGTATCGCGCGTGGGGCACGCCGCGCATCACGTTCGGGGGCGCGGTGCTGACGGCCGTCGGCACTTGCGGTTGGGCGGTGGCGCAGGCCCCGTGGCAGTTGTTCGTGGCCGCACTGGTAAGCGGTGCGGGCTGGGTGGCGCTGGGGGCGGCGGCGGTGAACGCCATGATCGCGCCATGGTTCGTGGCGCGGCGGCCGTGGGCGCTGGCGATGGCGTACAACGGCGCCAGCGTGGGCGGCGTGGTCTTCTCGCCGTTGTGGGTCTTGTTGATCGCAACGTTGGGCTTCGCCGGCGCGGTGGGCGCGGTCGGGTTGGCGATGGTGGTGTGCATGGCCTTGCTGTGCACGCGGGTGTTCGCGTACACGCCCGAGCAGCTGGGGCAGGCGCCCGACGGCAAGGCGACCGTGGTGTCCGCTGTGTCTGTCGGCACGGCCGCCGCCGTCGCCCTGCAGCCCCTGCGCAGCTGGCGCCGCGACCGGCGCTTCGTCACGCTCGCCGGCGCCATGGCCCTGGGTCTGTTCGCGCAAATCGGGCTGATCGCGCATCTGTATTCGCTGCTGGTCGACGTGCTGGGCGCGCAGGTGGCGGGCATGGCGATGGGGCTGGCCACGGCCTGCGCCATCCTCGGCCGCAGCCTGGTCGGATGGCTGCTGCCCTCGGGGGCGGACCGGCGGCTGGCAGCCTGCGCGTCTTATGGCCTGCAGGTGCTGGGTTCGCTGGTGCTGTGGATGGGCATCGACGATGCGCCGACGGCGATCTGGCTGGGCGTGGCGTTGTTCGGATTGGGCATCGGCAACGCCACGTCGCTGCCGCCGACGATCGCGCAGGCCGAGTTCTCGCGCGAGGATGCGCAGCGCGCGGTGCCGCTGATGGTGGCGATCGCGCAGGGCGGGTATGCGTTCGCGCCGGCGGCATTCGGAGCGTTGCGAGGATTGGCGGATTCGGAGTTCGCGCCCGCATTGTTGTTCGGATGCGCCGCGGCGCTGCAGGGGGCGGCTATCGCGTGCCTTGCCACGGGCCGGCGCACGGCAGCCCGTCCTGCATCTGCCCAGGCATAGGTAGTCCATGCTGGCTGGCTCTGCATCTGCCCAGGCATAGGCCGGTGAGGCAAACAGGCTTTGGAAGTCGGCTGGCGGCCCGCGTTGACACGTCTTGCGCGCACGCGTTAGGGTCGGCCAGAATCGCGCGAACACTCGATGCCTGTCTCGGCGTCGCTCCGACGTCCGCCCCCCATCCATGGCGCTGCAGCGCCCCTGCCGCATTCCGCACCACAAGATACTCCGATGAACCTGCAAGCCATTCTCGACGACATCGTCGCCACGCTGCGCCCCGAACTGGGCCGCAGCGGCAAGGTCGCCGACTACATTCCGGCCCTTGCACGCGTGCCTGCCGACCAGTTCGGCATCGCGCTGCGCACGGCCGATGGCCAGGAGGTCGCCAGCGGCGACAGCGCCACGCCGTTCTCGATCCAAAGCGTCTCCAAGCTGTTCTCGCTGACGCTGGGCGTGCGCGCGCTGGACGAGAAACTGTGGGAGCGCATCGGCCGCGAGCCTTCGGGCAATCCCTTCAACTCGCTGGTGCAGCTGGAGCGCGAGCAGGGCGTGCCCCGCAATCCTTTCATCAATGCGGGCGCGATCGCGGTGGCTGACCGCCTGCTCAGCGTGGGCGACGGGCTGGACGACCTGCTGGCGTTCCTGCGCAGCCTGACGGGCGAGACCATCACGGTAGACGAAGAAGTGGCGGCCTCCGAGGCGGCCACGGGTTTTCGCAACGTGGCGCTGGCCAATTTCATGAAGAGCTTCGGCAAGATCGACAACGACATCCCCGCCGTGCTGGACGTGTATTTCCGCCAATGCGCGATCCGCATGGATTGCCGGCAGCTGGCGCGCGCCGCGGCGTTCCTGTGCCGCGATGGCGTGCACCCGTTGCAGCGTACCGAGGTGCTAGGCGTGCGCCAGGCGCGCCGCATCAATGCGCTGATGCTGACGTGCGGCACGTATGACGCGGCGGGCGAGTTCGCGTTTCGCATCGGCCTGCCGTGCAAGAGCGGCGTGGGCGGCGCCATCGTGGCGGTGGTCCCCGACGAACTCACCGTCTGTGTGTGGTCTCCGGCTCTGGACGCCACCGGCAATTCGGTGCTGGGCATGCGAGCGCTCGAGCTGTTCGTGGCGCGCACGGGCATGTCGGTGTTTTAGAACCCACCGGCCCCCGAAGCGGCGGCCGCCTGCCATGACGGCTACCGTTCCACTCATGGAACACGTCTTGCCGTTCATCGCGCTATGCGTGCCGGGCCTATGGCTCTATCGTCGCGGGATGAGGCGCGCCGATTGCGCCAGGAGCCGAGCATGAAACACGTACTGGGTGTGTACAGCGCGCCGGGAATCCATTGGGTGGGCGACGGGTTTCCCGTGCGCTCGATGTTTTCGTATCACGGGCTGGGCGCGCAGCTCAGTCCTTTCCTGTTGCTGGACCATGCCGGTCCGGCCGAGTTCGAGCCCACGCGTCAACGCCGCGGCGTGGGCGAGCATCCGCACCGCGGCTTCGAAACGGTGACCATCGTCTACGACGGTGAAGTCGAGCATCGCGATTCCACGGGACAGGGCGGCGTGATCGGCCCTGGAGACGTGCAGTGGATGACCGCCGCGGCCGGCATCCTGCACGAAGAGTTCCATTCCGAGGCCTTCGCCGCGCGCGGCGGCCGCATGGAGATGGCGCAGCTGTGGGTCAACCTGCCCGCGCGAGACAAGAAGCATGCGCCGCGCTACCAGGCCTTGCTGGCCCGCGACATTCCTTCGGTGCAGTTGCCCGCCAACGCCGGCACGCTGCGCGTGATCGCCGGGCGCTATCGCGATGCGCAGGGGCCGGCGCAGACCTTCACGCCCGTGAATGTCTGGGACGTACGGCTGGCCGCGGGCGGACAGGTGGACCTGCCCTTGCCGGCGGGCCACACCGCCGCCGTGGTCGCCCTGCACGGCGTGCTGCGTGTGGCCGATGCCGAGCTGCGCGATGGTCAGGTGGCGGTGCTGGACCGCGCGGAAGAGGGTGTCGCATTGCAGGCGGCCAGCGACGCCAAGTTGCTGGTGCTGAGCGGCGAACCGATCGACGAGCCCATCGTCGGCCACGGGCCTTTCGTGATGAACACGCAGGCCGAGATCATCGAAGCCATTCGCGACTTCAACAGCGGCCGGTTCGGCGGTATTCCCGCCTGAACCGCCGGCGCACGCCGCGCAGCATGCAAAACGCCCTCCGGAGGGAGGGCGTTTCAGCTTCTACATGTTACCTGCACGGATACTACTGGAAGCGATCGACAGGCCCGAGGGCCCGTCGCGCCTCACTCGCCGCTGGCCAGTTGCGACGGGGCCGGCGCGCCATAGACGCCTTGGAACGGCACGTCGTTGGGTTCGACGTTGGACACCAAGCCGCGTGCCTTGGCGTCCGCCAGCTCGGCCTTCACCTGGGCGCGCGTCTTGCCGATGGACTCGGCGCTGGCATATACGCCCTGGTAGGGCTGATTGTTGGGTTCGACGTTGGACGTCAGTCCTTGCGAGCGGGCCTGCGAGAGCTCGGCCTGGACCTGCGCGCGGCTGGCGGCGCTCGAGTCGTCCTGGCCATATACGCCCTGGAAGGGCGTGTTGTTCGGTTCGAAGTTGTCGGCGGCCTGGGCGCCGGCGGTCAGCAGGGTGGCGGACATCATCAGGGCAGCAGTCAGGGTTTTCATGGCAAGACCTCCTTGGTCATCAGTCGTGGGACCGAATCTGGCGGGTGATCCGTCAAGGTTCGTGTTTGTTTCCCGATGACTGCATTCTGCGCCGCGGAGGACCTGGGATAAACCCTAGAATCCGAAATTGATTATTCCAATATCTCCACCAATTGAGTTTTCAATTGGTAACTACATGGTTTTTTGCACAGATTGCGTCGACAGGCCGTCATGGTGAGTTGCTCAGGGCGCCGCGCCGAGGCAACCAACGCCAGAAAACGGCCGCGGCGGCCATGCCCAGCGCGCCGACCCCGAACGAGGCGGCGCCCAGCGACATCATGGCGGTCAGCGCGGATAGCGCCACCGGACCGCCGCTGGTGCCGAGGTCGGCCATGAATCGCCAGATACCCAGGAACTGTGTGCGAGCGTGCGGCGGCGCCGAATCCGCGCCCAGCGTCATCACGATGCCCGACCCGATGCCGTTGCCGAAGCCCAGCACCAGCGACACCGCGACGAAGCTGATCACGCCGCCGGTGAAGGGTATCGCCATGAGGCTGAGTCCCATCAACAACGAACATGGCACCGCGACCCACATGCGGCCGCGCAGGTCCATGACCTTGCCCGCCGGGTAGAACACGGACATGTCCACCGCGGCCACCAGGCCGTAGATGATGGAAGTGGTGGTGGGATCCAGGCCCAGGTGGTCCGCCCAAAGCGGGATGACGACCTGGCGGGAGGCGCGCAGCGCGCTGACCAGCATGACGCCGGTACCCAGCGTCATGAAGACCGGACCATGGCTGCGCGCCACGGCGCCGATGCCGTGCCGCGGCGCCGATGTGCCGGCTGCTTCCTTCGGCTGCAGGTCGGGGGCCAGCATGGCGATCAGGCCGGCTCCCAGCATGCCTGCGATGGCGACCCAATAAGCCCCATCCAGCCCCATGAAATGTATGAGCGCCGCGCCCGCGAAAGGACCCGCGAAGGTGCCGATACGGGTGGTGCCGCCCAGCGTGGACAGGGCGCGTGCGCGCATGCGCAGCGGCACCACCTCCATCATGTAGCTTTGCCGCGCCAGCTGGAAGACGGACTGCGCGACGCCCTGCATCAGCATGGCCACGGCCAGTACCCAGACATGCGACGCTGCCAGCGCCATCGCCAGGCCCAGCACACTGAACAATGCCGCGCCCACCATCGCGCGCCGCTCGCCATACCGTCCGGTCAACAGCGCCGAGGGAATGTTGCTGACCAGCGAGCCGACGCCGATCAGCGCCGGTATCAGGCCGGCCACGGCCACCGACGCGCCCAGGTCGCGTGCAGTCAGCGCGATGACGGGCACGATGGCGCCGTTGCTGAGTCCGTAGAGCAGGGAGGGACCGAAGGCCGGAACGGCGATCTTTTTCAGGTCGAAGGAGTCTTGTTGCGACATTCCACTATGAAGCAGGAAACGCCGGCACAAGAGGAAATGCGCGGCGCGCGGGGGCGGGGAACATAGTCGGCCCCGGGCGCCGGAGTCGTGGAAACGGATTGTACCGGCGCGGGGGCTTTTGCGCCGGTCCTAGGCTCGATGGCCAGGCCCGCTTACTGGGGATGGGGTGGCTGCACCGGGTCGAAGTCGACCCACTTGCCGTCACGCCAGCGGCCGTTGGCGCGTTCCACGTCCTTGCCGCCCGACTCGCGCAGCACCTGCGCCGCCTGCTCTTCCTGCTCGGGCGAGACGTGCACCGCGGTCAGCACGCCGGCGTGCCGCACGCGTATGTCCTCACGGTTGGGATTCCGCTCGCTGCGCCGGCCCGCCATGCGCATCGCGCCCATCAACGAGCCCACATAGGCGCCCAGTGCGGCTGCCACCACGAGCCCGAAGCCGGTGCTGCCCAGCGCGAACAGGATGCCCGCGCCGATGGCGGCGCCCAGCATGGCCATCAGCCCCGCGCCCAGAAAGGCGCCCGTGCTGGCGCCCCGTGCGTCAGGGTCCGCCGTACGGTCGCCGCCCGCGGGATGCTGATCATGCCAGCCGGGAGGGTTGACGAAGAAGATGTTGACCGAGTCCTCGGAAAACTGCCGCGCGAACAATTTACGCGCCGCGTTTTCCGCTTCCGGGAAAGTGTCGAAACGTGCTGCGACGATCAAAGACATGGCGATCTCCTTCCAGTGGCTCCGCGGCTCGGCGGCCGTTGGGCGGGTTTCAGCGGCGCAGGGCGGAGACAGAGGACAGCGCGCCGGCCACCACGCCGACCACCACGGCCAGGCCGATGGATTTCCATGCATGCTGGTGCACGTAGCGGTCGGTCCTCGCGGCAACGCGCTTGACGTTGCGCGACCGCGCCATACGCCGCAAGCTGTGTGCCTGGCGCTTCAGGCGCTCTCCCACGCCGCGCGTCGCGTCGGTTGCGTGCTCGGCATTGGCCTCGATCATGTCGTCGGCACGGGTCGACAGCGACCGCACCGGATCATGGGCGCCGGCAGTCGGGGCGTTGGAGTAGGCATGGTGTTGAGAGGACATAGTCGGCTCCTTTTTTCACGGGCGCGTGCCGCCCATTGGGGATGACTGCCTCACACAGGCGGCGCGCCGCGATTTGCGCGACCGGCGCAATCGAGAATGCGCGCCGCCATGCGCGGGAGGCAGGACTCGCTGTTCATTCTGGCGGCCGGACGCGGCGCCGGGCTTGAGTTTGGCTACGACGAGTAAGTGCCTGTTTCCCTGGGGCCACACATTCGAGGCCGCGAGGTCACCGGGGGCGCATTTCGATACCTTCCCACACAGTCGCGGCAGCGTTGCCGCAACACTTCCCCAGGGGCGGAACGCGCGGACTGGAGGGCATGGAGTTGCATGCGCTCTCGTTTCAATCGACCGAATTGAGGCAAAAAACGGACATTGTTTCAATCGCGCTTGGAGAATCAGCGCGATATGTTGCGAGAACATACATAAATCGTTGGCACGGCGAACGTGATGAAAGCCCCCGCAGTGGGGAGGAGAAGGGAAAAATGCGGGTCTCGCTGGATGGCTTACTCGGGCGTAACCGGCAGCGCCGGCTCGCGGAGCTGTATGGGCAACTCGCGGCCATACACCGTTCCCAGGCGGTCATCGAATTCGACCTGGCCGGCCATGTGCTGGCCGCCAACGAGAATTTTCTCGCCACGATGGGCTATCGGCTCGAGCAAGTGCGCGGCCGGCATCATTGCATGTTCGTGGACGCCGCCACGCGCGAGTCGCAAGCCTATGCCGAGTTCTGGCGCCGCCTTGGGCAGGGCATATACGATGCCGGCCGCTACCGGCGCGTGGCGCATGACGGCCGCGAAGTATGGCTGCAGGCCACCTACAACCCGATTCTTGACCGCCGCGGCAAGCCGCTGAAGGTGGTGAAGTACGCCACGGACATCACGGAACAGCAGCGCCGCAACGCCGACGCGGAAGGGCAGCTGGCGGCCATCGCGAAGGTGCAGGCCGTGATCGAATTCGCGGTAGACGGCACGATCCTGAAAGCGAATGACCTGTTCCTGCGCGCCTTGGGATACCGGTTGGACGAGATCGTGGGACAGCACCACAGCATGTTCGTGCGGCCCGACGAGCGCCGCAGCGCGGCCTATGGCGAGTTCTGGCGCAAGCTGGCCAGCGGCGCGCACGACTCTGGCCAATACCTGCGCGTCGGCAAGGGCGGACGCGAAGTGTGGATCGAGGCCAGCTACAACCCCATCTTCGACGCGGATGGCCGGCCTTTCAAGGTGGTGAAGTACGCCACCGACATCACGCGGCGCTTCACCGCGGCGCAGACGCTGCGCGTGGCGGTGCAGGGCCTCACCGAGAACGCCGAGCGCGCCGAACAGGCCAACCAGCTTGCCGTGGACGCCAGTCGCATCGCCGAGGACGGGGGGCACACGGTGCAGCGGGTGATCGGCGCGATGGACGCCATCACCGCCAGTTCGCGCAAGATCTCCGACATCATCGGCGTGATGGACGGCATCGCTTTCCAGACGAACATCCTCGCGCTGAATGCCGCGGTCGAGGCTGCGCGCGCGGGCGCCAACGGCAAGGGCTTCGCCGTGGTCGCCTCCGAGGTGCGCAGCCTGGCGCAAAGCAGCGCGGCGGCCGCCAAGGAGATCAAGGACCTCATCCACGCGTCGCGCGGGCAGGTCGACCGCGGCGCCGAACAGGTGCGACAGGCGGGCGCCACGATGGAAGAGATCGTGGCCTCGTCGCACCGCGTCACCGAGATCATGGCCGAGGTGGTGGATGTCTCGCTGGCGCAGTCCGCCAAGCTGGGCGAAGTCACGCAAGACCTGACGGCGCAGGACGTCCAGCGTATCGGGGGCGGATAAGATCCGCATTTCTTGGTACCCTTGGCGGGCCCTGACCCTATTCACCACGTCCGGACCGTGTTGCAGCCGCTTCCTACGCTTTCGCCATCGACTCTCATCCGCCCGCGCCGCGCGCGTGCGCGGTCCGGCCCGGCGCGATGGCTGCGCATGGCCGCCTGCTCGATCGCGATGGCGCTGCTGGCCGCCTGCGCTTCCGCGCCGCCGGCCGGCCCCGGCTATTACCGCGTCAAGGATGGCGACACCCTGACCAGGATCGCGCGAGAGGCCGGCCAGACCGTGGACGAGATCGTGCGGTGGAATGGCCTGAGCAGTCCTGACCGCATCGAGAAAGGCCAATTGCTGCGCGTGCAGCCGCCCGGCGACGGCCCTGGCGCCGACCGCACCGCCAGCGGTCCTGCCAAGTCCAGCTCCAAGCCCCGGCGCACGGCCACCGCGCCGGACGCGCCGGCCACCCCGGTGCGCGGCATCTCGCTGGTCTGGCCGGCGCAAGGCAGGATGGCGTCGGGCTACAACGGATCCAGTTCCAAGGGCATCACCATCGCCAACGACGCCGGCACGCCGGTAATATCGGCCGCGGCGGGCACGGTGGAATACGCCAGCAATGGACTGCGCGGCTACGGTAATCTGGTCATCGTGCGGCACGCGGGCGGGTTCCTCAGCATCTATGCCCACAACCGCAAGCTGCTGGTGAAGCAGGGCCAGTCGGTATCGCAGGGGCAGCGCATCGCCGAAATGGGCAACACCGACGCCAAGGCCGTGGGGCTGTACTTCGAGCTGCGGCAGAACGGCAAGCCGGTCAATCCCCTGGGGGCGCTGCCCAAGCGCTAGCGGCGCGGACGCACTCAATGGTTCCTTGTACGGCGGCCAAAGTGGTCCAGTCTTCCAACCATTGCACCGATTCTAATAGCGGGTTCGCGGCCGGCCGCATCCGCCGGGCGCGGTCTTTTCTGCATACAAGCAAGGGGGATGCCATGCGCATCAAGCAATACCTGATCGGCCTGGGCCTGCTGGCCATCACCGCCACCGTGCCGGCATCGGCTCAGAACGCCGCCGACAACTGGCCCGACCGGCCCGTGAAGATCGTCGTGCCGTTCCAGGCCGGCTCGGCCACCGACCTGATCACCCGCCAGGTGGCGCAGGCGCTGGGCCAGGAGTACAACCAGAGTGTCGTGGTGGAAGCGCGTCCCGGCGCCGCCGCCGCCATCGGCAGCTCGGCGGTGGCCCGTTCGCCTGCGGACGGCTACACGCTGCTGATGTCGGGCCCGGCCTCGATGGTCACCAACCGCTTCCTGTACAAGAACCTCAGCTACGATCCCGCGACCTTCGAGAAGGTCGCGGTCGTGGCCATCACGCCCAACATCCTGCTGTCCAACCCGAACGAACCGTTCAAGACGCTGCCCGAGATGGTCGCCTATGCGAAGAAGAATCCCGGCAAGCTGACGTACGCGTCGTTCGGCGCCGGCACCACCTCGCACCTGGCGGGCGAGCTGCTGAAAAAGCTTGCCGGCATCGACATCGTGCACGTGCCCTACAAGGGCGCGGGCGAGGCGATCCCGGCGCTGCTCAGCGGCCAGGTCTCGATGTACTTCGACACCATCATGACGGCGCTGCCGCACGTGCAATCGGGCAAGCTCAATGCGCTGGCCATCTCCACCGCGCAGCGTTCCGACATGGCGCCGAACATCCCGACGGTGGCCGAGCAGGGCTACGCGGGCTATGACGTGGCGCCCTGGTACGGTATCGTCGCGCCTGGGGGCACGCCCAAGCCCATCGTGGACAAGCTCAATGCCTCCATCAACCGCATGCTGAAGGATCCCGATTTCCGCGCCAAGCTGGCCACCACCGGCGCCGAGCCGCGCGGCGGTTCGGTGGCCGATTTCGAGGCCATGGTCAATGCCGAGATCCCACGCACCGAACAGCTGATCAAGCAATCGGGCATGACGCTGCAGTAAGCGTGCGCCCACAGGGCCCGCCTGGCGGGCCCGCCCATTTTTTCCTATCTCGAGTTCCTCCCATGTCGTCCTGCGATTGGTCCTTCCCTTATCCCTCCCAGAAAATGCCCGTGATGGCGCGCAACGTGGTCAGCACCAGCCAGCCGCTGGCGGCGCAGGCGGGGCTGCGCATGCTGCTGCAGGGCGGCAACGCGGTCGACGCGGCCCTGGCCACCGCCATTGCCCTGACCGTGGTCGAGCCTGTGATGAACGGCATCGGCGGCGACATGTTCGTGCAGGTCTGGAAAGACGGCAGGCTGCAGGGCCTGAACTCGACCGGCTGCGCGCCCGCCGGCTGGACCGATGACCGCTTCGCGGGCCGCGACGCGATGCCGTCGATCGGGTGGGACACCGTCACGGTGCCGGGCCAGGTGGCGGGCTGGAAGGCGCTGTCCGACCGCCATGGCAAGCTGCCTTTCGCCACCCTGTTCGAACCGGCCATCGCCTATGCCGAGGAAGGCTACGCGGTGTCGCCCACGGTGGCCCGCCAGTGGGCCAACCAGGCGCCCAAGCTGGCCGAGCAGCCCGGCTTCAAGGAAACCTTCCTGCGCCTGGGCCGCGCCCCGCGCGCCGGCGAGCACTGGCGCTTTCCCGAGCAGGCCCGCACGCTGCGCTTGATCGCCGAAACCGGCGGCGAGAGCTTCTATCGCGGCGAACTGGCCGAGCGTATCGATGCGCATGCCCGCAACACCGGCGGCGCGCTGCGCGCGACCGACCTCGCCGCGCACCAGCCGATGTGGGTGGAGCCGGTGTCGCAAGATTTCCGCGGCTACACGCTGCACGAGATCCCGCCCAGCGGGCAGGGCATCGCCGCGCTGATCGCGCTGGGCATCCTGGATCGCTTCGACCTGGAGGCCATGGGCCGCGACAGCGCCGACTTCTATCACGTCAGCCTCGAGGCCATGAAGCTGGCCTTCGCCGACCTGCACCATCACATTTCCGATCCGGCCACCATGAAGGTGAGCACGGCGCAGCTGCTCGATCCGGCGTACCTGGCCGAGCGCGCCAAGCTGATCTCGATGGAACGCGCGGGCGCCCCCGGCGCGGGCGCGCCCTCAGTGGGCGGCACGGTGTACCTGGCCGCCGCGGACGCCGACGGCACCATGGTGTCGTTCATCCAGTCCAACTACCACGGCTTCGGTTCGGGCGTGGTGGTGCCGGACACGGGCATCTCGCTGCACAACCGCGGCTGCGGCTTCGTGCTGACCCCGGGCCATGTGAATCGCGTGGCGCCCGGCAAGCGGCCGCTGCACACCATCATCCCCGGTTTCGTCACCCGCGCCGGCCAGCCGGTGATGGCCTTCGGCGTGATGGGCGGATCGATGCAGGCACAGGGCCATCTGCAGGTGATGGCGCGCCTGGGCGCCTACAACCAGAACGTGCAGGCCATCAGCGATGCGCCGCGCTTCCGCGTCGAGAACGGCCCGGTGGTGACGGTGGAATCGCACCTGCCGGCCGACGTGGCGCAGGCGCTGCGCGATCGCGGCCACAATCTCGAAGTGGCGCAGCCGCTGAGCCTGGATTTCGGGGCGGCGCAGTTGATCCAGCGCGGCGAGTACGGCTACGTGGCCGCCTCGGATTCGCGCCGCGACGGGCAGGCCGTGGGGTATTGATCCGGTGCGGCCTGGGCGGGGCGCATGGCGCCCCTGCGCGCCGCGACCCGGCCGGATGTGAGAGGCCGCCTTCGGGCGGCCTTTGCGCGTTCCGACGCTGGCGCATGGGCCCGGCAGGCAGGCTTGCCACGCGGCCGTGCAGAACCTGAATCGGCATACACTTCGGTTTTCACATCCAAGCAAGAAAGAGGATTGCCGCCATGCCGAGTTTCGACGTCGTTTCCGAGGTCGACAAGCACGAACTGACCAATGCGGTCGACCAGGCCAACCGCGAGTTGGCCAACCGTTTCGATTTCAAGGGCACCAAGGCCAGCTTCGAGCTGGAGGGCTTCGAGGTGACCCAGGTCGCCGACTCGGCGTTCCAGTTGAAGCAGATGCTGGACATCCTGCGGGGCCGCCTGTCGGCGCGAGGCATCGACGTGCGCTGCATGGACGTCGCCGATCCGCTCGAGAACCTGGGCGGCGCCCGCCAGAAGATCACCATCAAGCAGGGCATCGAGCAGGCCACCGCCAAGAAGCTCGTGGCCGCCATCAAGGCCAGCAAGATCAAGGTCGAGAGCCAGATCAACGGCGACAAGCTGCGCATCACCGGCAAGAAGCGCGACGACCTGCAGGAAGTCATCGCCCTGCTGCGCAAGACCGACGTCGAGCTGCCGCTGCAGTTCCAGAACTTCCGCGACTAGCCCGCGCGGGCGCCGGCGGCCATGGGCCATTCCCAAGAACTGGAGTTGGTCGTCGCGCTGGTGCGCGCCGGCAGCTTCTCGGCCGCCGCGCGCGAACTGGGCGTGACGCCCGCCGCCGTCAGCAAGCGGCTGGCTCAGATCGAGGCAAGGCTGGGCGTGCGGCTGCTGAACCGCAGCACGCGACGCATCGGGCTTACCGCCGAAGGCGAGTTGTACCTGGAGAACGCGCGCCGCATCCTGGACGAGCTCGAAGAGCTGGACCGGCTGATATCGAGCCGCCAGGCCGAACCCAGCGGCCTGTTGAAGGTGAATGCGCCGCTGGGGTTCGGCCGCACGTACGTGGCGCCCGCCATCGCCCTGTTCAACCGCCGGCATCCGGCCGTGGGCGTGCAGCTGGAGCTGACCGATCACGCGGTGGATTTCATGCGCGACGGCTTCGACGTGGCCATCCGTTTCGGCGAACTGCCCGACACGCGCCTGATTGCCCGCCGCATCGCGCCCAACCGCCGGCTGGTGTGCGCGTCGCCGCGCTATCTCGACGTGCACGGCCGTCCGCAGGTGCCGCACGACCTGCTGCGGCACCAATGCATCGTGCTCAGGCAGAACGAGGAGGCCTACAACCTGTGGCGCTTCTCCAGCGGGCGGCACAGCGAGACGGTGAAGGTGCGCGGCCAACTCAGCAGCAACGATGGCGAGGTCACGATGACCTGGGGGCTGGCCGGGCTGGGCATCCTCCAGCGGGCCGAATGGGATCTGGCTCGCTATCTGCGCAGCGGCCGGCTGGAGCAGGTGCTGGCCGACTATCAATTGCCGCCCGCCGACATCTATGCGGTGTTTCCCGAGAAGCATCACCTGTCGGCCAAGGTGCGGCTGTTCGTCGACTTCCTGGTCGAGCACTTCGAGGCCAGGCGGCAGGGTGCGGACGAAGAGGGGGCCGCCTGGTAGCGCAGCTCCGACGCCTCTACGGAACCTATCCGCAAGGGCGGTTACTCAGGGCAATCGGCGCATGAGGCGCCGTCTCCGGAGACACCCCCCATGGATCTCAGCCAAGCCAACGCCCACATTGCCCAGTTAGGGCAGGAGTTGGGCCTTCCCCCCGACCTATCCCTGGACGAGGGCGGGGTGTGCATGCTGACTGTGGGCGAGGATCAGCTCGTCGTCTCGCTGGGCCATGACGCGGCGGGCGCCCTGCGGGTGCTGATCTGCCTGGACGACGTCATGCCCACAGGCGCGCAGCTGTCCGAGATCATGGTCGCGAACTTCGGCGGCGCGCGGACGGAGGGAGGCACCTTCGCGCTGACGCCCGTCACCGGCGCCCTGGTCCTGCAGCGCCGCTGCCACGCCGACGACCTGAATGGCGGCCTGTCCGCCGTGGTGGCCGGCCTGGTGCGCGTGGCGCGCCACTGGCGCACGCGCCTGCAGGCGCCGGCCTCGGCCGTGGCCCAGGCGCCCGCGGCTTTTCTCGGAGCACGCGCATGAACGGCGTCAGTCTCCAGACCTTCCGCGACCTGGCGCGCCAGGACGAGTCCGGCACTATCGCGCTCGACAAGAACGACGAAAGCCGCATCATCAACAACAAGGGCACGCTGGGCCGCAGCATCGTCAGCGGCCTCAAGGACCTGGGCGAGGCCCTGGGCTTGGGCGATGCCACGCGCGCGCGGCGCCAGCAGGAGGCCTTCGATGTCTTCAAGGGCCTGCTGACCGAGCGTTTCGGCGAGGTCGCCGCGCAACGCGCCCTGAGCGACACCGGCCTGGACAAGGCCACCAGGCTGACCGGCGCCGACGTGGACCGGGTCATCTTGCAGGCCACCCGGCAGCACAACGCGCTGTTCGTCGAGCAGCGCGCCCGAATGGATAAATTCGATCCGCCCATCGCGGGCGATGCGCCCTCCGAGGCGTTCGAGCGGGTGCTCGCCTCTTTCGATCCGCCCCTCGACGCTTCCCACCTCAGCGACCAGGTCCGTACGGAGTATGCCCAGCGCCTGTCCGACGCCTGCACAGCGGTCAGCAATATCGCCACCAAGCCGCTTGACGACGAGCAGATCCATGAACTGGCGCGCGGCACGCTCAAGCACGTGCTGCGGCTCGAGCAGCGCGGCCAGCTGGACGACGCGCGCGCCGTGCGCGACAGCCTGAAGCAGGGCTGGAAGGATCTGCTCGCGGCCGTCGGCGCGGGGGCTGGCCCGCACGAGGTGATGCAGCGCCTGGAGATCATCCAGCAGCGCACCGGTCTGCTGGTGCAGTTCGAAAGCGCGCCGGGCGATGACGTGGGCTCGGATTTCTTCGAGGAGTGCGCCGGTACCGCGCTGATCGGCGCGCTGCGCGAACTGCGCAGCGAGAATCGCGATTTGGTGAGCGGTCTGTCTGCCCAGGTGCTGGATGACCAGGGCGCGATCAAGTCGCTGTTCCTGGCGGCCCACGACAGCCTGTACTCGGTGGATGGCCACGCGTCGCAGACGAATCTGCAGTTTGCCGGCCGCCTGCACCACGACATCGGCACCATGGTCAAGCTGCTGGGCAGCGCGCTGGGCGCCACGCACGGCACGGTCGACAACGACATGGACAGCCTCGAGCGGAACACGCTGTCCGAACCGCTGCGCCGCGCCGGAGCCGAGGCCTTCCAGCAGGCGCGGATGCGGCAGTTCGACGCGCAGCGCGATGTGCTCGAGAACTACATGAAGGAGTATGGCGAGTTCTATACCGACGAGGAGACGCCGCCGTGGTTCAACACCGAGGCGCTGGTGCGGCTTGAACAGCGCGTGCTGGCGCACGCCGAGCAGCGCGGGGTCTCGCCGCTGGACGCGTTGCGCGACATGCACGTGGCGCTGGACGGCATGGAGCGTTTCCCGCCCGGGCTGAAGGAGCGCATCGGCGCGGCGCTGAACGCCATCGAGGCCGGTTTCGAGCTCGAGATGGCGCTGCACGACCATCCCGTGCTGAAGGACCTGGCGCCGCAGGACTACTGGCGTCTGTTCGCGCCGGGCAATCCGCTGCACACGCCCGATACCAAGTGGGAACTGGAGCAGAACGGCGAGGGTTCGCTGGCGGCCATGCAGCGAGCCTTCCTGGGCATGCTGAACGAGGTGGACCAGGGCGGCGCGCTGGACGACCAATGGCTCGAGCGCATCCAGGCCATGGGCTCGAAAGACACCTATCGCAACTTCGACCTGCGCGTCAGCTACAAGCCCAGCCTGGAACTGGACGAGTCGACGCGAGACATGGCGCGTGAACTGCGCGATGTGGCGCGCGTGCCCACGGGTTACCGCGGCGAGGGCACCGATCTCACGCTCAGGCTCGACAGCGAGACCACGCCCGCCGGCCGCGAAGCGCTGCGCGAGTTGGCCAGCACGGATCCATGGTTCGCGGGCGTCAAGGAGACCGACACGGCGTTCGGCATCGAACTGGCGCCCAAGACGCCGCAGGAATGCCGCGAGCGGGCGCGGGCCATTCTGCACAGCCATGAACACGACATGGCGCGGGCGCGGACCGACGAAGAAAAGCTGAGGATCGTGGCGCGCACGACGCAGAGCCTCTATCGTTCGCACGTATTCATGGATGGCAATACGCGCACCAGCGTGTTTTCCGCCATGAACGGGCTGCTGCTGAAGGCAGGATTGTCCCCTTGCATCCTGCCCGAGCCCAAGGCGGCGGCGGGCTACTCGCTGGACGAGTTCGTGCAGGAGATCGTCGAAGGCCAGGCCGCGTTCGCCGAGCTGACGAACGGCAGCCGGGCCAAGTAAGGCGGCGGCCATCGCGCGCAGGCACAGCGGCGCGTGGGGCCGCGGATCCACAAAATGGTCATCATGCTTTCAGGGGATTGACGAAAATGATCGGGTTGTAAAAAACCCGCCCTCCGGGTTTTATGCCGCCACGATATTCGGTACGGTAGAGGCTGTCTCGCGCCATTGCCATCGGGAGTTGGATGGAACCCGAATTCGTGTCGCGCCATCCCCTGGCCGTATTCGCCGTCGCCGTGCTAGTCGCCGTCGTGGTGGCATGGCTCGTTCATCGTATCGGTGCCGCGCTGTTGCGCAGGATCGCGCGCAGGCGCCCCGTGGCTTCGCTGGTCGTCAGCCGGGCGTATGTGCCCAGCCGCTGGCTGCTGATCGCCGTCGCGCTCAATGTCGTGCTGCAAGGCGCGCCCGAGGTCCTGCCGGGACTTGCCGCGGCCGAGATGGTGTTGCGGCTGGTGCTGATCGGCGTGGTCACCTGGCTGGCCATCCGCTGCTGCGACGCCGTGGCCGACGCCATCATCATGCTCAATCCCGCGGACGTCGCCGACAATCTCGGCGCGCGCCGCATCCAGACGCAGACCCGCGTGCTGGGCCGCTGCGTGAACCTGCTGGTGCTGGTGATAGGCGTCGCCGCCATGCTGTTGACGCTGCCGGGAGCGCGCCAGATCGGCGCCAGCCTGATGGCCTCGGCCGGCCTGATGGGCCTGGTCGCCGGTTTCGCGGCCAAGCCCGTGCTGGGCAACGTGATCGCGGGATTGCAGATCGCGCTGACGCAGCCCATACGGCTGGACGACGTGCTGATCGTCAAGGGCGAATGGGGGCGCGTGGAAGAGATCACCGGCGCCTATGTGGTCATCCGCATCTGGGACGAGCGGCGCCTGGTGGTGCCGCTGCAATGGTTCATCGAGAACCCCTTCGAGAACTGGACCCGCACCACGTCGCAGCTGATCGGCACGGTGTTCCTGTGGCTGGACTACCGCATCCCGCTGGACCCTTTGCGCGAAGAATTGAAGCGGCTGTGCGAGGCGGCGCAGGAATGGGACGGCCGCGTCTGCGTGCTGCAGGTCACCGACACCAATGACCGCGCCATCCAGGTGCGGGCGCTGGTCAGCGCCCGCGGCTCTGGAGAAGCCTGGGACCTGCGCTGCAAGATCCGCGAAGGCTTGATCGCCTGGGTGCAGGAGCACCAGCCGGACTGCCTGCCGCGCCTGCGCCTGCACGGCGAGGACGCGGACGCGGACGACCAGGCCAACGATGGCCGCGGGACGCGTGGGACGGAAAGGGCAAGCGATGGCGCGGTGGACGGCGGCGCGCTGGGGCCGTTGGGGCCGGCTTGAACGCGGCCCTTCGGCGGTATGGGGAATGGGACCACCGCTCGTGAAGAGGCACTAGAGACAATGCGACGTACGTAAGTCGGTCCGGTTCGGCGGGATCAATTCCCGCTTGTGTGGGTGTATCCTGTTTTATACAATAATGGCTAACAGGACCATTCATACAACGTCAGTCTTTGACAAGTGGTTTGCCGGTCTGAAGGACAAGCGAGCGGTGCGCCGAATCCAGGTGCGTATCGATCGTGCCGAAGACGGAAATTTTGGCGACTGCGAGTCCATCGGGGCGGGTGTATTCGAGATGCGGATCCACTATGGTCCCGGCTACCGTGTGTATTTCGTCTCACGCGGCGTGGATATTGTGATTTTGCTGGCAGGGGGCGACAAGGCCACTCAGTCGAAGGACATAAGAACCGCCTTGAACCTCGCAAGAGCATTCTAGGATTCTAGGACCCACGAAATGAACGCCACGACACTACGCGAGTGGGATAGCGCCGAGTATCTCAAGACCGATGAGGATATGGTGCTGTATCTTGAGGCCTGCATGGAAGAGGCCGGCGACGACGCAGCCTTTATTGCCAAGGCGCTTGGCAACATCGCCCGGGCGAAGGGGATGACGCAGCTGGCCAAAGAAACCGGTCTGGGCCGGGAGAGCCTCTACAAGGCACTCTCAGGCGAAGGAAACCCTAGCTTTGCCACGATCCTCAAGGTCACCCGGGCGCTTGGCATAAAGCTGCACCCGCAAGCGGCGACGCCCTAGGCGCCGCGCGGCCGCGATCAATCCAGCGTAGTGATCCCCGCGTCCTTCACCAGCTTCCCGTACTTCGACGTATCGTCCCGGATCTGCTTCGCCATCTCGGCGCTGCTGTTGCCTATCGGCACCGCGCCTATTTCGGCCATGCGCTTGCCGAAGTCGTCCGAGCGGATGATCGCCACCATCTCGGTATTGAGCTTCTGCACGACGGCCTCCGGCGTGCCGGCCGGGGCCAGCACGCCGAACCACGTGCCCATGTCGAAGCCCTTGAGCCCGGCTTCTTCCATGGTCGGCACGTCGGGCAGGGCCCGGGAACGCTGCGCCGTGGTCACCGCCAGCGCCCTCAACTTGCCCTGCTGGATGTGGGGCAGCACGGGGGTAATGGTGTCGAACGACATGTCGATCTGGCCGCCCAGCAGGTCGGTCGTCAGCGGGCCGCTGCCCTTGTAGGGCACGTGCAGCAGCTTCACCCCGCCCTGTGCCTCGAACTGGGCGCCGATCAGGTGCTGGCCGGTGCCCACGCCGTTCGAGCCGAAGCTGAGTTTGCCCGGTTGGGCGCGCGCCAGTTGCAGCAGCTCCTGCACGGACTTCGCCTGCACGCCCGGATTGACCACCAGCACGTTGGGCACGAGCGCCACCGTGGTGACGGGCGCGAAACTCTTCTGGAAGTCGTAGTTGAGCTTGCGGTAGACGCTGGTGGCGATAGTGTGATGCACCGCGCCCATCAGCAGCGTGTAGCCGTCCGGCGCGGCGCGCGCGACGTAGTCGGCGCCCAGCGTGGCGCCCGCGCCCGGACGGTTCTCGACGATCACCGGCTGGCCCAGCCGCTTGGCCAGGTCCTGTCCCAGCGTGCGCGCCAGGACGTCGGTGGTGCCGCCCGCGGGAAAGGGAACGATGAGGGTGACGGGCCGGGCCGGATAGGTCTGGGCCGGCGCGGCGCCGGCCAGCAACAGGTTGGCGATGCCTGCGGCCAGCAGGCCGCGCGCATACCGCAGCGTCTTGTTCATGCGTGTCTCCTCCAATATGGAACCCGCGCCGCTGTTGTGTTGTAAGGCGGGCGGGGCGGCCCGGGGACGGGCCTGGACATGTCGTCCCTGCGTGCCCGGATCTTCGGGCGCGCAGAACCGCTATGCCGCTTTCTGCGTGCCGGCCGCCTGCCGGATATGCCGGCAGACCGCTTCGGTGACCTGTTCGGTGCCCGCCGTGCCGCCCAGGTCGCGCGTGTGCAGCGCGCGATCGGCGGTGACGCTTTCCACCGCCGCCATCACGCGCCGCGCGGCCACGTCTTCGCCCAGGTGTTCCAGCAGCATCACGACCGACCAGAACGTGCCGACAGGATTGGCCAGGCCCTTGCCCATGATGTCGAAGGCCGAACCATGGATGGGCTCGAACATGGAGGGGCCGCGGCGCTCGGGATCGATGTTGCCGGTGGGCGCGATGCCCAGACTGCCGGCCAGCGCCGCGGCCAGGTCGCTGAGGATGTCGGCGTGCAGGTTGGTGGCGACGATGGTGTCCAGCGAGGCCGGCCGGTTGACCATGCGCGCCGTGGCGGCATCCACCAGTTCCTTGTCCCACTTCACGTCGGGAAATTCGCGGGCGATCTGCACGGCGATCTCGTCCCACATCACCATGGCGTGGCGCTGCGCGTTGGACTTGGTGACGACGGTAAGCTGCCTGCGCGGCCGCGACTGCGCCAGCTGGAACGCGAAGCGCATGATGCGTTCCACGCCGGCGCGGGTCATCATCGAGACGTCGGTGGCGGCCTCGATGGGCTGGCCCTGATGCACGCGGCCGCCCACGCCGGCATACTCGCCTTCCGAGTTCTCGCGCACGATCACCCAGTCCAGGTCTTGCGGGCCGCAGCGCTTCAACGGGGCGTCGATGCCGGGCAGAATGCGCGTGGGGCGCACGTTGGCGTATTGGTCCAGGCCCTGGCAGATCTTCAGGCGCAGGCCCCACAGGGTGATGTGATCCGGTATGTGCGGGTCGCCCGCGGAACCGAACAGGATGGCGTCCTTGTCGCGCAGCGCATCCAGGCCATCCTCGGGCATCATCGCCCCATGCTTGCGGTAGTAGTCGCCGCCCCAGTCGAAGTCTTCGAACTCGATACGGAACTCGCCCTGCGATTCGGCCAGGGCCTGCATCACGCGGCGGCCGGCGGGAACGACTTCCTTGCCGATGCCGTCGCCCGGAATGGTGGCGATGCGATACGTCTTCATTGCGTGGTCTCCAGCGCCCGCGGTGCGCGGGTCATGTGCCGGGACTCTACGCGCCCGCGCGCACGGTGGCGCGCGGGCAGGTCAAAACAGCATTTACCCTGGGTTAACAATGAGACCCGGGCGCGATGCGGAGCGAGGGCGCCGCTTCGCATCGCGGGGCGCGCCTTACAGCGCGCCGTTGCCCAGCACCAGGCCTTCGCGGCGCGGGTCGACTCCGCCCTCGAGCGTTGGCGCGCCGTCCTTGGACACGCGTATGATGGTCGAGATGCCGCTGGACTGGGCGCTCGCGTTGATGCCGTGGTTCAGGGCTTGCAGCCCGCTGATCAGTCCGCTCGTGTCCAGCGTGGTGTTGGAAGTATCGATGTTGGTGTTGACGCTGTTGGCCGCCCCGAAGTTCACCAATGAAGTCGCCTGCTGGGCGTTCAGCTTCCAGTCCACTGCGCCGACCACGGTCTTGACCACGTACTGGATGATGGCGCCGCCGCCGGGCGAGCCCGTGGCCATCAGGAAGTCGCCGGCATCCGTGCCCCTGAACACCAGCGTGGGCGCCATGGTGCTGCGCGGTCGCTTGCCGGGTTCGACGCGGTTGGCAATGGTGTTGCCGCTGCCGTCCACGGGGTCGGCGCTGAAATCCGTCAGCTGGTTGCTGAGCAGGAAGCCGTTGACCATGTGATACGAACCCAAGCTGGACTCGACCGTGCTGGTCACGGAAGCGACGTTGCCGTAGGTGTCGACGATGGAGAAATGCGTGGTGCCGTACTCGACCGTCCTGTCGACGGCGAGACGGGCCGTCGCCGAATCGAACACGCCTGGCATCGCGGTGCCCATGCTGCTGGCGGTGTTGATCAGCATCGAGCGCGACCGCAGATAGCTCTTGTCCAGCATGCTGGCCACGCCGAGGCCCGGCAGCGCGACGAAGTCGGTGTCGGCAACGTATTTGTCGCGGTCGGCATAGGCCAGTCGTTCGGCCTCTGACACCAGGTGCACGCCCATGACCGAAGGAATGCCGCCCTCGTCCAGCGGACCGGTCGGTCCGTAGCCGGACAGGTCGAAGTTCTCGAGAATGCCCAGCGTCTGCGCGACGGCGATCCCGCCTGAGGACGGCGGAGACATCGAGCACACGTAATAGGCATCGCGATAGGTCGCGCAGACCGGCGTGCGCTTCTTGGGCTGGTATGCGGCCAGGTCATCGACGGTCATCAGGCTGGGCGTGATGGGCGTGCGCGCCGGATCGGCGCCCACCGTCTGGCCTGCCTTGTCCACGATGTCCTGCGCGATGCGGCCGGTGTGCAGGGCGTCGGCGCCTTGCGCCGCCAGGGCCCGCAGCGTGCGGGCATAGGGGGCGTTGATCAGGGTGTCGCCCGCTTCCTTGACGTTGCCGTTCACGTCGAAATAGAGCGCGACCGCGTCGGCGTCCAGCCTGAGCGAGTTGGCGGCGCCGGCCAGGGCGCTGCCCATGCGCGAGGGAATGCGGAAGCCCTCGTCGGCCAGGCGGATGCCCTCGTCGAACAACGAGTTCCAGGCCAGCTTGCCGTGCTCTTCATGCGCCATCTCGAGCATGCGCATGACGCCTGGCACGCCGATCGAGCGACCGCTGCGGCGGGCGTTGGGCACCGGCTCGGGCGAAGCCGCATCGGCCTGGTCCTGGCGGCGCAGGTAATAGCCGGTGGCCGCCGCGGGCGCGGTCTCGCGGCCGTCGTAGGCCGTGACGGTCTTGGTGGCCGCGTCGTAGTACATCATGAACGCGCTGCCGGCGATGGTGGTGGATTGCGGCTCGACCAGGCCCAGCACGGCCTGCACGGCGATGGCCGCGTCGGCAGCGCTGCCGCCCGCCTTCAGGACGTCGCAGCCTGCCTTGGTGGCCAGCGGCGTATTGGCGACCACCATGTATTTGCTGGCGTACTTCGCCGTGTAGCCCAGGCGATATCCCGACGGAGGCTCGGGCGCGGCGGGGTCGCCGCCCTGGCCCGAACCCACCACGACGGCAGTGCCGTCGCCGGCCACGTGCGAGCAGCTGCTGGGATCGGCGTCGACCACGATGGACGGCGGAGGTTCGGGCGGCGGCGTGCCGGCGGTAGGAGGCGAATCGTCGTCCGAGTCGCCGCCGCATCCTGCCAGCGGCAGCGACAGCGCCATCAGTATCAGCAACGACAGGCGTTTCTTGTTCAGCATGCAGCACCTCGTGGTCGATAACGGAGCGGTGACCTGCGTGCGCACACGGGCAGGCCTGGCTTGGGCGCCATATGGGTGACCCACCGCCGCCGACGGCTTCCCCTTGTATCGACGCAGGCTGACTGTCCCACGGGGCGAATTGCATCCTCGCACAGCGGGCCTGGTGTCGACACTGGCGTTTTCCCTCTGGCGCGCATGCACAGCGCCGCTATCGTCCGATCGGACTACACCGACAGGAGTTTCCTGACGTCCTCGCCGTCGATGTTGCCGCGGTCCCCGCTGGCCACGACCTCTCCGCGGGACATCACCACGAACTGGTCGGCCAGTTCGCGCGCGAAGTCGAAGTACTGCTCGCACAGCAGGATGCCGATGTCGCCGCGCTGGCGCAGCATGTGGATGACGCGGCCAATGTCCTTGATGATGGACGGCTGTATGCCTTCGGTCGGTTCGTCCAGGATGATGAAGCTGGGTTCGGCCACCAGCGCCCGGGCGATGGCCAGTTGCTGCTGCTGTCCGCCCGACAGGTCGCCGCCGCGGCGCCGCAGCATGCTGCGCAGCACGGGAAACAGTTCGAAGACTTCGTCCTTGATCTGCCGCGCGCGGGCCGCTGGCTTGGCGGCCATGCCCATCACGATGTTCTCTTCCACGGTGAGGCGCGCGAAGATGTCGCGGCCCTGCGGCACATAGGCCATGCCGCGCGCGGCGCGCTGGTGCGGGGCCAGCCGCGTGACGTCGGCGCCGTCCAGCGTCACGCGGCCGCTGGCCACGGGCAGCACGCCCATCAGGCACTTGAGCAGCGTGGTCTTGCCCACGCCGTTGCGACCCAGCAGCGCCAGGCATTCGCCGCGCTTCAACGACAGCGTCACGCCACGCAGCGTGTGGCTGCCGCCGTAGTACTGATTGACAGCCGTTACTTCGAGCATGAAGGCTCCTCAGCTCCTCGAGAGGCAGCGAACGTAGTGAGCGTTGGGGTGGGCATCATCTTCCGAGATAGACTTCGATGACGCGCGGGTCGGCCTGCACGGCGGCCATGGCGCCTTCGGCCAGCACCGAGCCTTCGTGCAGCACGGTCACCTTGCCGGCGCCTGCGATCTGCGTGACGAAATCCATGTCGTGCTCGACCACCATCAGCGAATGCCTGCCGCGCAATTCGTTCAGCAGCTCGCCGGTGCGCTCGGTCTCGGCGTCGGTCATGCCGGCCACCGGCTCGTCCAGCAGCAGCAGGCGCGGCTCCTGCATCAGCAGCATGCCGATCTCCAGCCATTGCTTCTGGCCGTGCGACAGCAGTCCGGCCGGCCGCGCGGCATGCGGGCGCAGGCGGATCAGGTCCAGCGTCTGGGCGATGCGGTCGCCCTGTTCGCTGGTCAGGCGCGAGAACAGCGTGGGCCGCACGCGCTTGTCGGTCTTCATGGCCAGCTCCAGGTTCTCGAACACGCTGTGCTGCTCGAACACCGTGGGGCGCTGGAACTTGCGCCCGATGCCCGCATGCGCGATCTCGGCCTCGGACAGCGTGGTCAGGTCTATGGTCTGGCCGAAGTAGGCGGTGCCCGAGGTGGGGCGCGTCTTGCCCGTGATGACGTCCATCATGGTCGTCTTGCCCGCGCCGTTGGGACCGATGATGCAGCGCAGCTCGCCCACGCCGATGTCCAGCGTCAGATTGTTCAGCGCCTTGAAGCCGTCGAAGCTGACGGTGATGTCTTCCAGGTACAGGATGGCGCCGTGCGTGGTGTCCAGTCCGCCCGCGCTGACGCGGCCATAGGCGGCATTGCCGCCGGCGCCGCCCTGCAGCGCGGCATCGTCGGGCGACGCCATGATGGCGGTGTTCATGTGGCTGTGCTTTGCCGGCTTGGCCGGGTCCGCCGCCCGCACCTCGGGCTGTTGGTCATCAGGGCGGGTCATGCCTTCTGCTCCTCGATGTGCATGGGCCGGCGCCGCTCGCGCAGGCGCTCGGCGCAGCGCCGAGCCAGGCCCACGATGCCCTGCGGCAGGAACAGCGTGACCAGCACGAAGATCAGGCCCAGCGCATACAGCCAGAACTCCGGCGCCACGCTGGTGAACCAGGTCTTCAGCCCATTGACCGCGCCCGCGCCGATGATGGGCCCGACCAGTGTGCCGCGTCCGCCGGTGGCCACCCATATCACCATCTCGATGGAGTTCTCGGTGGACATCTCGCCGGGATTGATGATGCCAACCTGCGGCACGTACAGCGCGCCGGCGACGCCGCACATCACGGCCGACAGCGTCCACACGAACAGCTTGAAGCCCAGCGGCTCGTAGCCGATGAAGCGCAGCCGGCTTTCCGAGTCGCGCACCGCGGTCAGCACGCGGCCCAGCTTGGACTGCGTGACCATGCGCGCCAGCACCAGCGAACCGGCCAGCGCGCCCAGCGTGATCCAGTACAGCGCGGCGCGCGTGGACGGCGCCGTGATGTCGAAGCCGAGGATGCGCTTGAAGTCGGTGAAGCCGTTGTTGCCGCCGAAGCCGGTGTCGTTGCGGAAGAACAGCAGCATGGCCGCGTACGTCAGAGCCTGCGTGATGATGGAGAAGTACACGCCCTTGATGCGCGAGCGGAAGGCGAAGTAGCCGAACACGAAGGCCAGCACGCCCGGCACCAGCGCCACCAGCAGCATCGCGTAGGCGAAGTGCTCGGTGAAGGCCCAGTACCAGGGATACTCCTTCCAGTTCAGGAACACCATGAAGTCGGGCAGGTCGCTCTGGTAGACGCCGTCGCGGCCGATGGCGCGCATCAGGTACATGCCGTGCGCGTATCCGCCCAGCGCGAAGAACAGGCCGTGGCCCAGCGACAGGATGCCGGCATAGCCCCACACCAGGTCCAGCGCCAGCGCGGCCAGCGCATAGCACATGAACTTGCCGGCCAGCGCGACGATGTACGAGGACACGTGCAGCGGATGGTCGGCGGCGAAGAACAGATTGAGCGCGGGCAGCAGCGCCAGCAGCGCGACCACGACCAGCAGGGCCTGCCACGCGCGCGGCGGGAACAGCGGGCGGCGCGCGCAGGCGGCGAGGTCGGCAGGTAAGGTGGCGGTATTCATTCGACGCTCCGGCCGCGCGGCGCGAACAGGCCCTGCGGGCGTTTCTGGACGAACAGGACGATGAGAATCAGGATGGTGATCTTGGCCATGACCGCGCCGGCATAGGGTTCGAGGAACTTGTTGACGCCGCCCAGGCCCAACGCCGCGATGACGGTGCCGGCCAGTTGGCCCACGCCGCCCAGCACCACCACCATGAACGAGTCGACGATGTAGCCGCGGCCCAGGTCGGGGCCCACATTGCCCAGCTGCGACAGTGCCACGCCGGCCAGGCCGGCGATGCCCGAGCCCAGGCCGAAGGCCAGCATGTCGATGCGCCCGGTGGGCACGCCCACGCAGTCGGCCATGCGGCGGTTCTGCGTGATGGCCCGTACGAACAGGCCCAGGCGCGTGTGGTTCAGCAGCAGCCACACGAAGAACACCACCAGCAGCGCGAAGACGATGATGGCGATGCGGTTGTAGGCCAGCACCAGGCCGCCCAGCACCGTGACGCCGCCCGACATCCAGCTGGGGTTGCCCACCTCGACGTTCTGCGCTCCGAACAGCGTGCGCACGCCCTGCATCAGCATCAGGCTGATGCCCCAGGTGGCCAGCAGCGTTTCCAGCGGCCGGCCGTACAGCCAGCGGATCACCGTGCGCTCGAGCGCCATGCCCACTGCGGCCGTCACCACGAAGGCCACGGGCAGCGCGGCCAGCACGTACCAGTCCACCCAGCCGGGCAGCCACTGCCGGAACACGGTCTGCACGACGTAGGTGGCATAGGCGCCGATCATCAGCAGCTCGCCATGGGCCATGTTGATCACGCCCATCAGCCCGAAGGTGATGGCCAGGCCCAGCGCGGCCAGCAGCAGCACGCTGCCCAGGCTGATGCCGTAGAAGAGATTGCCGGTCCACTCCAGCGTGGCCATGTGGCGGTCGATGGCTCGCAGCGCCGCTTCGGCGGCCTCGCGCACGCCGGCATCGGGCTCGGCGTGCGAGCCGTCGGTATTGCGCTGGATCAGTGCCGCCAGCAGCGGCCGGAACGCCGCGTTGCGCGTCTCGCCCAGCGCCTGCGCGGCGGCGCGGCGTACCGCCGGATCGTCCGAAGCCAGTTGCAGACGGGCCTGCGCGACTTCCAGCGCCGAGCGCACCTGCGGATCGTTCTCGCGCTTCAGCGCCTGGGCAAGCAGCGGCAGGCGGCTGGCGTCGCTGCTCTGCTGCAGCCGCTGCGCCGCCGCCAGGCGTTCGGCAGACTGCTTCGAATAGAGCTGCGAGGTGGCCAGCGCGGCACTGATGGCGCGCCGCAGGCGGTTGTTGATCATGACGGCGTCGGCGTCGTCGGGCTGGGCAAGCGCCTCGCCCGTTGCCGGGTCCAGCGCCTGTCCGCCCTCGCGCTCGATCAGCACGCGGCCCGCGGGCGTGGCCAGCAGTTGGCCCGCGCCCAGCGCCTGCAGCACCTCGGCGGCGCGAGGCTCCGGCAGCCGCCCCAGGCCATTGATGGCCTGCAGCTTGGCGTCGGTGTCGTCGCCGGCCAGTGGGGCCAGCATGGCCGGATCCAGGCCCTCTGCGCCGGCCCCGGCGGACAGGGCCGCCAGGCCGAGCGCGCAGCCCAGTACGAACCGGCCCAGACGGCCGGAGATTGCCGCAAGTCGCATGGCTGCGCCCTTCGCCGTCACAGGCCCTGTTTGGTCTCGTTGCCGGGGATGAACGGGCTCCACGGCTGCGCGCGGATGGGACCCTTGCTCTTCCACACCACGTTGAACTGCCCGTCGGCCTGCACTTCGCCGATGTACACCGGCTTGTGCAGATGATGGTTGGTCTTGTCCATCTCGATGGTGTAGCCGTCGGGCGCGCTGAATTTCTGCCCGCCCATGGCGGCGATCACCTTGTCGACGTCGGTGGTCTTGGCCTGCTCGACGGCCTGCTTCCACATGTGGATGCCGACGTAGGTGGCTTCCATCGGGTCGTTGGTGACGGCGGTCGCGGCATTCGGCAGGTTCTTCGCGCGGGCGTAGTCCTTCCACTTCTTCACGAACTCGGCGTTGACCGGATTCTTGATCGACTGGAAATAGTTCCATGCGGCCAGGTGGCCCACCAGCGGCTTGGTGTCCACGCCGCGCAGTTCCTCTTCGCCCACCGAGAACGCGACCACGGGCACGTCGGTGGCCTTCAGTCCGGCGTTGCCCAGTTCCTTGTAGAAGGGCACGTTCGAGTCGCCGTTGATGGTGGAGACGACCGCGGTCTTGCCGCCCGCCGCGAACTTCTTGATGTTGGCCACGATGGTCTGGTAGTCGGAGTGGCCGAAGGGCGTGTAGACCTCATCGATGTCGCTGTCCTTCACGCCCTTGGAATGCAGGAAGGCGCGCAGGATCTTGTTGGTGGTGCGCGGATAGACGTAGTCGGTGCCCAGCAGCACGAAGCGCTTCGCGCCGCCGCCGTCCTCGCTCATCAGGTATTCCACCGCGGGGATGGCCTGCTGGTTGGGCGCGGCGCCGGTGTAGAACACGTTCTTCTCCAGTTCCTCGCCCTCGTATTGCACCGGGTAGAACAGGAGGCCGTTGAGTTCCTTGAAGACCGGCAGCACCGACTTGCGCGACACCGAGGTCCAGCAGCCGAACACCACGGCCACCTTGTCCTGGCTCAGCAGCTGGCGCGCCTTCTCGGCGAACAGCGGCCAGTTCGAAGCCGGGTCCACGATGACGGGCTCGAGCTTCCTGCCCATGACCCCGCCCTTGGCGTTGATCTCGTCGATGGTCATCAACGCCACGTCTTTCAGCGAGGTCTCGGAGATGGCCATGGTGCCCGACAGCGAATGCAGAATGCCGACCTTGATGGTGTCGGCGGCCGCGGCGTTCGACACCCATCCTCCCGTCATGGCCAGCAGGCTGGCCGCGGTGAGTTGTTTGAGGACTAGTCTGCGTTGCATGGTGACTCCTGTGATAGAGGCCGGTCGTGCCGGCATGCGTTTTTCCGAAGTTGGAATGACTACCCGACAATCCGCCGGCCGGCGCCGGTTCGATGCCGGCAGCCCGGCAAGCGCGGACATGGGGACAAAAGCAAGACCCATGCCAATACGTTGAAAGCCGTATGCGCCATTGAGAACTGCATGCGCGGACGGGGGTAAACCCGGGCGCCGCGTGCGGTCTCGCCATGGTGCGCAGCGCTTGCTATCGGTGCGTGGAATGCACCACGGCTGTGCCTCCGGCGCCGGGTCACATCGCGTCGTTCCGCCTGTCAAGGCGCCGTGGATTGGGTGCTTCCCTCTTGGCGAGCCCTATATACAAGCGTCTTGCGCCAGTCGCGGCTCGACATGGCATGCTCATTGCTTGAGGAATCCGTACTTGCATACAAGACGGAATCCCTGATGAACGCCAGTACCCTCATGCAGTCCCGGTCCGGCTGGACCATTGCTCAATGGCAGCAGGCCTATGCGGCCGGCGCCGCGCCGCGCGAGCTGCTGGCGTCTTTTCTCGAACTCGACGCCAAGGACAACGCCTGGATCGCGAGACTGGACGCGGCGCGCCTGGACGCGCAGCTGGCCGATCTGGCGCGGCGCCTGGACGAGGCCGGCGGCGACCTGGCCCGCCTGCCGCTGTACGGCGTGCCGTTCGCCATCAAGGACAACATCGACGCGGCCGGCTGGCCCACCACCGCGGGCTGCCCCGAGTTCGCGTTCCATCCCGAGCGCGATGCCACGGTGGTGGCAAGGCTGCGCGCCGCGGGGGCCATCCTGGTAGGCAAGACCAACCTCGACCAGTTCGCGACGGGCCTGGTAGGCACGCGTTCGCCCTACGGCGCGGTGGCCAACAGCTTCGATCCGGCCTATGTCAGCGGCGGTTCCAGCTCGGGCTCGGCGTCGGTGGTGGCGCGCGGCCTGGCGGTGTTCTCGCTGGGCACGGATACCGCCGGATCCGGCCGCGTGCCGGCGGGCTTCAACAACCTGGTCGGGCTGAAGCCCACGCGCGGGTGGCTCAGCAATGCAGGCGTGGTGCCGGCGTGCCGCACGCTGGACTGCGTGTCGGTGTTCGCGCTGACCGTGGACGATGCCAGCCTGGTCGCCGAGATCGCGGGAGGCCATGACGCGGCCGATCCTTATTCGCGCCAGCGTCCCGCTTCGGCGCGGCCCTGGCCGCGCGCGCCGCGCGTGGCCGTGCCCGCCCAGCCTGAGTTCTACGGCGACGAGCAGGCGCGCCGCGCCTTCGAGCAATCGGTGCGCGACCTGCGTGCCCTGGGCGCCGAGGTCGAGCCCATCGACTTCACCGCCTTCACCGAACTGGCCGGGCTGCTGTACCAGGGCCCCTGGGTGGCCGAGCGCTTCTGCGCCGTCGAAAGCCTGTGGCGCGAGAAGCCGGATGCCATTCATCCCGTGGTGCGATCCATCGTCGAGCAGGCTTCGCGATATTCGGCCACCGACACGTTCCGCGCCGAGTACCGCCGAGCCGAATTGGCCGCCGCCATCAACCAGGTACTGGCGGGCTATGACGCGCTGGTGGTGCCGACCTCGCCGTCGATCTACACCATCGAGCAGTTGCAGGCCGACCCCATCACGTTGAACACGCGGCTGGGCTACTACACCAACTTCGCCAACCTGGCAGACCTGAGCGCGCTGGCCCTGCCGGCCGGCATGCGCGAAGACGGACTGCCCGTGGGCATCACGCTGATCGGACTGGCCTGGCAGGACGCGGCGCTGGCCGCATTCGGGCGCGTGTGGCAGGCCAGCCGCGGCCTGCCGTTGGGCGCGACCGGCGCGCCTCTTCCGGTATCCAAGAAGCACTCTGCCGCGGCCCAGGCCGGCACGATACGCGTGGCCGTGGTGGGCGCGCATCTGACCGGCATGCCGCTGAACCACCAGCTGACCTCGCGCGGCGCGGTGCTGGCCGAACAGACCGCCACCGCGCCCCACTATCGCCTGTATGCGCTGGCCAACACCACGCCGCCCAAGCCCGGCCTGGTGCACATGGGCGAGGGCGCCTCCATCGTCGTCGAGCTGTGGGACGTGCCGGCCGCCGCCTTCGGCAGCTTCGTGGCCGAAGTGCCGGGGCCGCTGGGCATCGGCACGCTGGAACTGGCCGATGGCCGCCAGGTGAAGGGCTTCATCTGCGAGCCGCGCGCGCTGCAGGACGCGCGCGACATCACCGAGTTCGGCGGCTGGCGTGCCTATATCGCCAGCCTTGCCAAGACCGCCGCACGCTGATCAACCGACAGGGGAAGAAGACATGTTCGATACCGTACTGATCGCCAATCGCGGCGAGATCGCCGTGCGCGCGATCCGCACGCTGAAGGCGCTGGGCATACGCAGCGTGGCGGTGTACTCCGACCCGGACCGCGACGCGCCGCACGTGCGCGCCGCCGACGTGGCCGTGGCGCTGGGCGGCGAGAAGGCGGCCGACAGCTATCTGCGTATCGACGCGCTGCTCGAGGCGGCGCGCCAGACGGGCGCCCAGGCCATCTTCCCCGGTTATGGCTTTCTTTCGGAAAGCGCCGAATTCGCCGAGGCGTGCGAGGCGGCGGGTATCGCGTTCGTGGGCCCCACCGCGCAGCAGATCCGCGAGTTCGGCCTGAAGCACCGCGCGCGCGAGCTGGCCGCGGCGGCGGGCGTACCCATGACGCCAGGCACCGGCCTGCTGGATAGCCTGGACCAGGCGCTGGACCATGCCGAACGCATCGGTTATCCCGTGATGCTGAAAAGCACGGCGGGCGGCGGCGGCATCGGCCTGTCGCGCTGCGCGGATGCCGGCGAACTGCGCGCGGCCTTCGAAGGCGTGCAGCGCATGGGCGCGCATTTCTTCCGCGACGGCGGCGTGTTCATCGAACGCTATGTCGACGGCGCGCGCCACGTGGAAGTGCAGATCTTCGGCGACGGCCAGGGCCGCGTCGCGGCGCTGGGCGAGCGCGATTGCTCGGTACAGCGGCGCAACCAGAAGGTGATCGAAGAGACGCCCGCGCCGCTGTTGCCGCCGGCCACGCGCCAGGCGCTGCTGCAGGCAGCCGTGCGGCTGGGTGAGTCGGTGTCGTACCGCTCGGCCGGCACGGTGGAGTTCATCTACGACAGCACGCGCGACAGCTTCTATTTTCTCGAGGTCAACACGCGCCTGCAGGTCGAGCATCCGGTCACGGAGGCGGTCACGGGGCTCGATCTGATCGCCTGCATGCTGCGCGTGGCGGCCGGCGAGCTTCAGTGGAAGGACCTGGACGTGCAACCCGCGGGCGCTTCGATAGAGGTACGCCTGTATGCCGAGGACCCGCTGCGCCAGTTCCAGCCTTCGCCCGGCGTGCTGACCGAGGTGCGTTTTCCCGATGACGCGCGGGTGGACGGCTGGGTCGAGACGGGCACCGACGTGCCGGCGTTCTACGATCCGCTGCTGGCCAAGCTGATCGTGCATGGCAAGGACCGTGCCGAGGCGCTGGACCGCCTGTCCGATGCGCTGGCGCGCACCCGCCTGCACGGCATCGCCACCAACCTGGACTACCTGCGGCAGATCGTGGACGATCCCGCTTTCCGTGCGGGCAAGGTGTCGACGCGCTTCCTGGATTCGTTCACGTACCGGCCCGCGGCGGTCGAGGTGCTCGAGGCCGGCACCTACACCAGCATCCAGGACTATCCCGGCCGCACGGGCTATTGGGACATCGGCGTGCCGCCTTCGGGCCCCATGGACGACTATGCGTTCCGCCTGGCCAACCGCATCGTGGGCAACGCGCCCGAGGCGGCGGGGCTGGAGGCGACGCTGGTCGGTCCCACGCTGCGCTTCCATGGCGACGCCGTCATCGCGCTGACCGGCGGCACGTGCGCCGCCACGCTGGACGGCGAGCCCGTGGCGATGTGGCAGCCCGTCGCCGTGCGCTCGGGCCAGGTGCTGGCCACGGGCCGCGTGTCCAGCGGCTGCCGCGTGTACCTGGCCGTGCGCCAGGGCTTCGATGTGCCCGTGTATCTGGGCAGCCGTTCCACCTTTGCCCTGGGCCAGTTCGGCGGCCACGCGGGCCGCATCCTGCGCATGGGCGACATGCTGGCGCTGGGTCGCGGCGACGCGCGGCTCTCGGAGGCGCCGGCCGCGGTCCGCGAGCCGCAGGCTCCGGCGCCCGATCTGGTGCCCGCCTACGCAAGCCAGTGGGAAATCGGCGTGCTGTACGGTCCGCATGGCGCGCCGGACTTTTTCACGCAGGAGGCCATCGACGCCTTCTTCGCCGCCGATTGGGAGGTGCACTACAACTCGAACCGGCTGGGCGTGCGGCTGTCGGGACCCAAGCCTACGTGGGCGCGCCAGGACGGCGGCGAGGCCGGACTGCATCCTTCCAACATCCACGATTGCGAGTACGCCGTCGGCAGCATCAACTTCACGGGGGACAGCCCGGTGATCCTGACGCGCGACGGCCCCAGCCTGGGCGGTTTCGTGTGCCCGGTGACCATCGCGCGCGCGGAGCTGTGGAAAGTGGGGCAGGTGAAGCCGGGCGACCGCATCCGCTTCAAGCGCATTGACTACGCGCAGGCGGTGGCGCTGGAGCGGGCGCAGGATGCGTGCATCGAGACCCTGTCCGCCGCTTCCGGCGCCGCCATCGAAGCGCCGCAAGGCACGGCCGCGACCATCGTGGCCAGCCTGCCTCCGGTGCCGGGCCGGCCTTCGGTCACGTACCGCCAGGCCGGCGACGGCTACCTGCTGCTGGAATACGGCGACAACGTGCTGGACCTGGCGCTGCGCCTTCGCGTGCACCTGCTGATGCAGGCCTTGCAGTCCGATCCGCTTCCGGGCGTCGAAGAACTGTCGCCCGGCGTGCGTTCGCTGCAGATCCGCTACGAGGGCCGGCGCATCTCGCAGGGCGAGCTGGTCGATTGCCTGCTGCGCATCGAGCAGCAGCTGCCCGATGCGTCCCGGGTCAAGGTGCCGACCCGCGTGGTGTACCTGCCGATGGCGTTCGAGGACAGCGCCACGCTGGGCGCCGTGGAGCGCTATCGCGAGACCGTGCGCGCCAGCGCGCCCTGGCTGCCGAACAACGTGGACTTCATCCAACGCATCAACGGCCTGGAATCGCGCGAGGACGTGCGGCGCATCGTCTTCGACGCCAGCTACCTGGTGATGGGCCTGGGCGACGTGTACCTGGGCGCGCCCTGCGCGGTGCCGATCGACCCGCGCCATCGCCTGCTCACGTCCAAGTACAACCCCGCTCGCACTTTCACCGCCGAGGGCACGGTGGGCATCGGCGGCGTGTACATGTGCATCTATGGCATGGACTCGCCCGGCGGTTACCAGCTGGTGGGCCGCACGCTGCCGATCTGGAACAAGTTCCTGAAGAACCCGGTGTTCCAGGACGGCAAGCCGTGGCTGCTGCGCTTCTTCGACCAGGTGCGCTTCTATCCGGTGACCGAGGCCGAGCTGGACGTGCTGCGTGCCGATTTCCGTGCGGGCCGCATCGGCCTGCGCATCGAGGAAGAAGTGTTCGACTTCGCGCAGCATGAGTCCTTCCTGGCCGAGCATGCGAAGGACATCGAGGCCTTCCGCGCCCGCCAGCGCGCCGCCTTCGACGCCGAGGTGGCGTTGTGGCAGGCCGAGGAGACCGTGGCGCAGGAGGCGCCGCCGTCCGGCGATGATGACGAGGTGCCGCTGGCGCCCGGCCAGAGCCTGGTCGCCGCGGACATGTCGGGCAGCGTGTGGAAGATACCGGTGGAGATCGGCCAGCGGGTGGAAGCCGGCGATCCGCTGGTGGTGATCGAGGCGATGAAGATGGAGCTGACCGTGGCCGCGCCGCGCGCCGGCGTGGTCGGCGCCATACGCTGCGCGCGCGGCAGGCAGGTCGACATGGGCGATCCGCTCGTGGTGTTGAACGAAGACGTGCCCGAGACCGAGGCAGAGGCCGGGGACTGACATGCGATCCGCGGTACAGATGGGGCCGGCGCTGCGCCAGGTGACCGCCAGCCCCGGCTCGCTTGCCGACGCGGTGTACGAGCAGCTGAAAGAGGATCTGTTCGAGTTTCGCCTGCTGCCGGGCGACATGTTCAGCGAGGCGGACGTGGTGGCGCGCCTGGGGGTCAGCCGCACGCCGGTGCGGCTGGGGCTTGCGCGGCTGGAGCGCGAGGGCTTTCTCATCCTGCGCCAGCGCAGCGGCTGGCAGGTGCGGCCCTTCGACTTCGAGCGCTTCGAGGCCCTGTACGACGTGCGCATCGTGCTGGAATTGGCGGCGGTGGACCGGCTGTGCGGCCGCAACGAGATGGACCCTTCCGGCATCCTGGGCGCGCTGCAGGACGTGTGGCTGGTGCCGCCGCCCCAGCGCATCCGGGACGGCAGGCTGGTGGCCCAGCTGGACGAGGCTTTTCATTGCGCGCTGGTCGCCGCCGCCGGCAACCCCGAGATGGCGCAGATCCATCGCGACGTCACCGAGAAGATCCGCATCGTGCGCCGCCTGGACTTCACCAAGGAGTTCCGCGTGGACGCCACCTACGACGAGCACGCGGCGGTGCTGCGCGCGATCCTGGCGCGCAATGCCGAGCCGGCGCGCATCATGCTGAAGTCTCACATCGAGATCAGCAAGGCCGAGGTGCGCAAGATCACGCTGCACATGCTGCACCAGGCGCGCGCGGGACATTCTTGATCGGCGAGCCGGCCCGGCCGGCAGCGGATCGACTACATTCAAAGGGAATAAACCGCGGCGCGCCATCGTCTGTACGCTAGGTGCCTGCCGACCCCGGCGCGCCCTATCCCAAAGGAGCCAGACCATGTACATCCGTCAAGCAGCCGCAGCGCTCGTCGCCGTCTCCGCCCTGTACGCCGCCGGCGCCCACGCCCAGGCGCCCGTCGCCACCCATGACGGCATCCTCACCGACGCCAAGGGCATGACGCTCTACACGTTCGACAAGGACCAGGCCAAGAGCGGCAAAAGCGTCTGCAACGGCCAGTGCGCCGTCAACTGGCCTCCCCTGATGGCCGCCGCCAACGAGAAGGCGCAGGGCGACTGGTCCATCATCAACCGCGACGACGGCACCAAGCAGTGGGCCTACAAGGGCAAGCCCGTGTACCTGTTCGTCAAGGACACCAAGGCGGGCGACAAGAGCGGCGACGGGGTCAACAACGTGTGGCACGTCATCAAGCCCTGATGGCCGCATAGCCGACGCGTCATGCGCCCCGACGACACGGCCCGGATCGTGGCCTGCATTCCCAGCCTGCGACGCTATGCGCGCGGGCTGACCGGGGACCGCGAACAGGCCGACGATCTGGTGCAGGACACGCTGGAGCGCGCATGGAGCCGCTATTCCCGCTGGCAGCGGCGCGGTGAACTGCGGGCATGGATGTTCGGCATCATGCACAACCATTTCATCGACGGCTTGCGGGCGCGGCGGCGCCAGCCCGAGTACGACGCTCAGCCCAACGTGCCCGATATCCCCGTGCGCGCTGCGCAGGCGGACGGCCTCGAGCTGCGCGACCTGGACCGCAGCCTGCAGCGCCTGCCGGCCGACCTGCGGGCGGTGCTGCTGCTGGTCGCCGTCGAGGAGTTCAGCTATCGCGAGGCCGCGCAGGTGCTGGACGTACCCGTGGGCACCGTCATGTCGCGCCTGTCGCGGGCGCGCGAACGCCTGGCCGCGCTGCTGGAGCGGCCCGAAGACAGCCAGCCGGCCGGCAGGCTGCACTGTGTGAAGTGACATGAGCGAAGAACTCCTGCGCGCCGTCCCGGGCACCGGGGCGCCCATCACCGAGGCGGACCTGCATGCGTTTGCCGATGGTCAACTGTCCGAGGCGCGCATCGCCGAGGTCGACGCATTCCTGGCGCAGCAGCCGCAGGCGCGGCAGCGCGTGGAGGCGTGGCGCAGCCAGAACCACGCATTGCGCCAGTTGCTCGATCCGGTCATGGACGAGCCCTTGCCGCTGCGCCTGCCGCTGGCCCCGCCGTCGCGGCGCACGCCGCCTTCCATGCCGCGGTGGCGCGCCCTGGCCGCGGGCGTGGCGGTGGCGATAGTTAGCGCCGGCGCGGCCTGGTACGCGCGCGGCGCGCTGGAGGCGCCTGCCGCGGTTCCCGCCGCGGCCGACGACACCAGCTTCGCGCGCCGTGCGGCCGTGGCACATGCCGTCTACGCGGTCGAAGTGCGGCGTCCGGTCGAGGTCGGCGCCGACCAGGAGCAGGCCCTGGTCACGTGGCTGACCAGGCGGCTGGGCGCGTCGGTGAAGGCTCCTGCGCTGGGCGCGGTGGGCTATGAGCTGGTGGGCGGCCGCCTGCTGCCCGGCGGGCGCGGGCCGGTGGCGCAGTTCATGTATGCCGCCGCCAACGGCCAGCGTCTGACGCTGTACGTCACGCGCGAGGCCACGGGCAACCAGACCGCCTTCCGTTTCACACAGGACGGTCCCGTGCGCGTGTTCTATTGGGTCGAGGGCAGCCTGGGCTATGCGCTGTCGGGTGAAGTCGAACGCGACACCCTGCAGCGCGTGGCCGACGAGGTGTACCGCCAGCTGAGCTGAACGTCGCCCGCGATCACGCCATCACACCGAACGCGTGATGCCGCCGTCGATGCGGATGTTCTGGCCGGTGATGTAGGAAGAACGATCCGTGGCCAGGAAGGCGATCAGGTCGGCCACTTCCTCGGAGGTGCCGTAGCGGCCCATGGGGATGCGGCTGCGCCGCTCGTCCTTCTCGGGCAGGCTGTCGATGTAGCCGGGCAGCACGTTGTTCATGCGCACGTTGTCGGCGGCGTACTCATCGGCGAACAGCTTGGTGAAGGCCGCCAGGCCGGCGCGGAAGACGCCCGAGGTGGGGAAGGCCGCTTCGGGTTCGAAGGTGGCGTAGGTCGAGATGTTGACGATGGCGCCGCCGCGCTGGGCCCGCATCACCGGCGCCACCAGCCGTGCGATGCGCACCACGTTGAGCAGGTAATAGTCCATGCCCAGGCGCCAGTCGTCGTCGCTGATGTCCAGCAGCTTGCCCTTGGGACCATGGCCCGCGCTGTTGACCACGGCGTCGATGCGCCCCCAGCGGTCGAGCGTGGCCCGCACCAGCTTCTGCAGGTCGGCGGGCTCTAGGTTGGAACCGGTGACGCCCAGCCCGCCGAGTTCGTTGGCCAGCGCCTCGCCCTTGCCCGAAGACGACAGGATGGCCACGCGGTAGCCTTCGGCGGCCAGGCGGCGGGCGGCCGCGGCGCCCATGCCGCTGCCGCCCGCGGTGACGATGGCGACTTTTTCCTGATCGGCTGATGCGGCGTTCGGCATGGCTGTTCCTTTACTTTGGATGGAGCCGCCTATTTGATCAGCGCCGATGTCGCGAAGCAACTCAGCCGCGCGCCCGCGTGGCCGTGACGCCGGCCGAGGCGGCCGCCACGGCGGCGACGCCCAGCCACTGCGGCAGGCTCAGCGCCTCGCCCAGGAACAGCAGGCCGGACAACGCGGCGAACGCCGGCTCCACGCTGAGCAGCGTGCCGAACACGCGGGCCGGCATGCGCGCCAGTACCCATACCTCGATCGCATAGGGCAGGGCGCTGGACAGCAGCGCCACGCCGAGCGCATAGGGCAGCAGCGACGGCGCGATCAGCGCGGCGCCGGCCTGTGCGAGGCCGATCGGCAGTACCGCCGCGGCGGCGATCAGCGAGGCGAGCGCCACGGTGGGCATGCCGCCCTTCAGGCTGGCGCGCCGGCCGAACACGATATAGGCCGCCCAGCAGGCGCCGGCGCCCAGCGCACATGCCACGCCCAGCGGGTCCAGCGGCTCGGCTGCGCCCGCCGTGGGCAGCAGCAGCCACAGGCCCGCCGCGGCAAGCACGACCCACAGGAAGTCCACCGGCCGGCGCGAGGCCGCCACGGCCACCGCCAGCGGGCCGGTGAACTCCAGCGCCACCGCGATGCCCAGCGGGATGCGATCCAGCGATAGATAGAACAGCAGGTTCATCAACCCGAGCGACAGTCCGTACGACACCACCGCGCGCCACCCCGCGCGATCCAGCCGCAGCCGCCAGGGCCGCAGGATCAGCGTCAGGATCACGGCCGAGAATGCCAGGCGCAGCGCGGCGGTGCCGGCGGCGCCCACGGCCGGGAACAGGCTCTTGGCCAATGAGGCGCCGGCCGGCGTGGAGGCCATGGCCAGCAGCAGCGCGGCCAGCGGCGGCAGGGAAGATGAGCGGGTGGCGGGGGCAGTGGAGGGCGTCATGATGCGGCCGCCAGGTGCGGCGCCGGACATTCTACGGCAGCCCGTGCGCCCGGCCGGCCGCGTATTGGACAGGTCCGCCGGGCCGCAGTAGGCTTTCCGGTTTCCCGCCCACTCTCGCATCGCCGGCCGGTTCCGGCAGCCGCCATGGAAACTTCGAGCCATCCTCCTTCTGCGCCGGAAACCGCGCCCGCCCCGACGCGATCCGAACTGTTCATGGGCTTCCTGATGCTGGGGATGACGGCCTTCGGCGGCGTGCTGCCCTTGGCGCGCCGCATGGTGGTCGAGCGCCGGCGCTGGATCACGGGCCCGGAGTTCACCGAACTGCTGGGGCTGTGCCAATTCCTGCCGGGCGGCAACATCATCAACATGTCAGTGGCCATCGGCATGAAGTTCCACGGACCGTCCGGGGCCTTCGCCGCGATGATGGGCCTGATCGCCGCGCCCACGGCGGTGGTGATCATGCTGGGCGTGGTGTACGACCGCTACAGCGCCGATCCACACGTGCAGCACGTGTTCGCGGGCCTGGCCGCGGCGGCGGCAGGGCTGCTGGTGGCGATGGCCATCAAGATCGCCATGCCGCTGCGCCGCAGCGTGACGGGCATGCTGGTGGCGCTGGCGGGCTGCCTGGCCATCGCCGTGTTCCGCACGCCGCTGCTGCCCACCATGCTCGTGCTGACGCCGATCAGCATTCTGTTGATGCGAGGCGCGCGATGACCGCCACCCTGATCGCACTGGCTTTGATCTTCACGCAGTTGTCGCTGCTGGCCTTCGGCGGCGGCAACACCATCCTGCCCGAGATGCAGCGGCAGGTGGTGGAGGTGCACGCCTGGATGTCGGCCGCCGATTTCAGCGCGTTGTTCGCACTCAGCCAGGCGGCTCCGGGGCCGAACCTGATGATCGTGCCGCTGGTCGGCTGGCACGTGGCGGGATGGGCCGGCATGCTCGTCACCTCCATCGCCAAGTTCCTGCCATCGTCGTTGATCACCATCGTGGTGATGGGGCTGTGGGAGCGCTTCCGCCACAAGCCGTGGCGCGCGCGCGTGCAGGCGGGACTGGTGCCGGTGACGGCCGGCATGGTGGCCGCCAGCGCCTGGCTGATCCTCGAGACCTCGGTGCATGACTGGCTGCTGGGCGCAGTCGCCGTGGGCACGGCGGCGGCCTCGGTGCTGACGCGCGTGCATCCGCTGTGGATGCTGCTGGCGGGCGGCTTGCTGGGATTGGCCGGAGGCTTCTGAAGGCCGGGCGTCGGACGCCAGGCGTCTTATCGAAATGGCTGGCGTGACATAATGATCATATTGATCGTTATGGTCGGAGTGCGTCATGATTACCGAAGTCAGTGCAGTCACCTTTCGACAGAACCTAGGCGAAATGCTCAATCAGGTGCAATACCGTAACGACAGCATCGTCATCAACAAAGACGGCAAGCCGGTTGCCGCCCTGGTGGATGCCGAACTGTTCGCGCGTATCCGACGCATGCGCGAGCGTTTCGACGCGCTCAGCGCTCGGTTGGCGGAAAGCTATGTCACCTTGCCCGTCGAGGACGGGTTGGCCGAGATCGACGCGTTGGTGGCCGAGGAACGGAAAGCGCGCTGATGCCAGCATTGCGAGTGGTGCTGGATACCAACGTCCTGGTATCGGGGCTGGTCTACCCCGGCAGCGTGCCGGGACGCATCGTGACGGCATGGCGCCTGGGCAGCTTCGAGTTGGTGCTGTCGCGCTATATCCTGGATGAGATGGTGCGCGTGCTGCCGCGCCTTTCCAGGCGGCCACTCGACGCAGCCGAGATACGCGATCTTGCCGATGGTTTCATGTTCCTGGCGGACGTCGTGGATCCGGACGCCAGCAGCGACGCAGCGTTGCGCGATCCCGCCGATCAACCGGTGCTTGCCACATTGCGCGCGGCGCAGGCCAACTACCTCATCACGGGCGATAAAGACCTGCTCGCCTTGGCGGACAGGTATCCGATCGTCGCGCCAGCGCAGTTCTGGGCCCGACACGGAGCCTGACCGCGCATCGCTATGCGGCCTGCGCCTGGCCCCTTCATGATGGCACGGCACCGTGCTAGCCCGGTTTCGGGCGCTCAGGCCGCGATCAACCGCCACAACGTCGTCACTTCCGCGGCCCGCTCGGCATGCAGCGGGTCGTCCGCATCGGCGGGGCGGCCATGGCGCGGCCTGGCGTCCAGGCGCCCGGCCACCTTTAGCCCGGCTCCCTCTATCCAACCCGCCAGTTCGCCCGGCCCGCGCAGCTGCAACCGTTCGGCCAGATCGGACATGATCAGCCAGCCCTCGCCGCCGGGCGCCAGGTGCGCCCGCAGCCCTTGCAGGAAGCCGCGCAGCATGCGGCTGTCCGGGTCGTATACCGCGTGCTCCAGCGGCGAACCAGGCTTGGCCGGCAGCCACGGCGGGTTGCACACGATCAATGAAGCCTGGCCCTCGGGAAACAGGTCGGCTTTCGTCACCGACACGCGCGTCGCCAGCCCCAGCCGCGCGATGTTCTCGCTGGCGCAGGCCAGCGCGCGCGGATCCTGGTCGGTGGCCACGACGCGCTGCACGCCGCGCCGCGCCAGCAGCGCCGCCAGCACGCCGGTACCCGTGCCGATGTCGAAGGCCAGGTCCTGCGCGGGCAGGGGCGCCCGCGCGACCAGGTCCAGGTACTCGCCGCGCACCGGCGAGAACACGCCATAGTGGGGATGGATGCGCGCGCCCAGCGCGCCGATCTCCACGCCCTTGCTGCGCCACTCATGCGCGCCCACCAGCCCTTGCAGCTCGCGCAGCGACAAGGCGTAGGGCTCGTCCAGCTGGCCATAGACCTCGAGAAAGGCCTGCCGCACGTCCGGCGCGCGCCGCAGCGGAATGCTGTGGTCGGCCTGCACCGGCACCAGCAGCATGCCCAGCGTGCGCGCACGCTGAGCCTGCGCCATGCGATACCGGTTGAAGCGCTCGCGCGGTTCGCCCTCGGCCGGGCGCGCGCGCTTGTCGATGCGCCGCGCGATCGCCTGCAGCAACTGGCGCGCGTTCTGGAAATCGCCCTGCCACAGCAGCGCGGTGCCTTCGCTGGCGAGCCGGAACGCGACGTCCGCCGTCATGGTGTCGTCCGCAAGCACGACGCGCTTGGGGGCGGGCAGGCCGCGTTCCGAACGCCAGCGCAGTTGCCGCTGGGCGTCGTCTTCCATCCAGACGAGGGTGGTGGGGTCGTTGGTGGGTGCAGTCACGTAGTGATCAGATGGCGGATTCTGGCGTCGCCGTGGCGGCGAAGCCCGTGGAGTCTTCCCGCATTGTCGTCGATCTCGCATCGCTTCGGCATGAGGCGCACCGTGCCATGCGTACCGTCCATCGATGCCGCGTGTTGCGTACTGCCCGCAGCGGCCCGCCGGCCCGCCTGTCAGGCAGCGCGCCGCGCCGCGGGCGTCAGGCGCTCGCGCTGTGCCGTCACCGTGGCCAGCACCAGCGGATGCAGCTGATGCGTGCCGGCGTCGCCATCGGGGTGCTCGGCCAGGAAATCGAGCAGCTCGATGCGCATGCGCGGCTCCCAGAATTTCTGGATGTGGTTGGCCACGCCTTCGGCGGCCTCGTCGCGATCGGGCATGGCGGCGAAGAAATCGCCGATGCGGTTGGCCATGCGGATCAGGTTGCCGATTTCCATGCGGGCTCCGACGTCAGGGAACGATGCGTTCGGGATGGGTATAGATGGTGGCGTCGGCCTGGCGCATGAAGCCCAGCAGCGTCAGGTTGGCGCGCTGCGCCGTGCGGATGGCCAGGGCCGTCGGCGCGGAGACCGCGGCCAGCACGCCAGTGCCGGCCGAGGCGGCCTTCTGCACCATCTCGAAGCTGGCCCGGCTGGATACCAGGATCATGCCTTGCGAGGCGTCGCGGCCCGAGCGCACCAGCGCGCCGATCAGCTTGTCCAGCGCGTTGTGGCGGCCCACGTCCTCGCGCACCAGTTCGATGGACCCGTCGGGCCGCGCCCAGCCGGCCGCGTGGGTGGCGCCGGTGACGTCGTGCAGCGATTGACGGCCGCGCATGTCGCGCATGGCTTGCAGAATCGCGCCCACCGCGATGGGCGCATCGGCCGTGACGGGCGCCACGTCGCGCAGCACCTCGGGCAGGGTCTCGACGCCGCACAGCCCGCAGCCCGTGCGGCCGGCCATGGCGCGGCGCCGCTCGCGCAGGCGCACCGCGCAGGCGCTGGAGATCTCCAGTTCGACCACGATGCCGTCGCACTCGGGCCGCAGATCGATGCCTCGCACGTCGGATGCGCTGTCGACGATGCCCTCGGTCAGCGAGAAGCCCAGGGCGAAGTCTTCCAGGTCGGCCGGCGTGGCCAGCATGGTGGCATGGCTGATGCCGTTGTATTCGAGCGCCACCGGGGTTTCCTCGGCGACGTGATCGTCCTGCGCGGGGCCGGTGATGGCGCCCGCGCGGACACGTGTGACGCGAATGCGCGCGCTGTCGGCGCGTGGGGCGATGTCTTCGGGCATGTGATCCATGGCAAGCTCAGGTCATTTCCCACTGAGCGCCGCTTCGTTCTCGCGGGCCCGCTCGCGCAGGAGCTTCTCCTGGATGTCGGAGAAGCGCGTCCATTGGCGCTGCCATTCGGAGGGCTGCGACACGCGGGTCACCTGCACGGCGGTCACCTTGTACTCGGGGCAGTTGGTGGCCCAGTCGGAGTTGTCGGTGGTGACCACGTTGGCGCCGGATTCGGGAAAGTGGAAGGTGGTGTATACCACGCCCGGCTGCACCCGGTCGGTGATGATGGCGCGCAGCACCGTCTGGCCCGCCCGGCTCTGCACGCCGACCCAGTCGCCGTCGGCCACGCCGCGCTCTTCGGCGTCCTGCGGATGGATCTCGAGCAGGTCTTCGCTGTGCCATGCCACGTTGGGCGTGCGGCGCGTCTGCGCGCCGACGTTGTACTGCGACAGGATGCGCCCGGTGGTCAGCAGCAGCGGGAACTTGCGCGTGCTGCGCTCGTCGGTGGGCACGTACTGCGTGATCATGAATCTGCCCCTGCCGCGCACGAACTGGTCGATGTGCATGATGGGCGTGCCCTCGGGCGCGTCGTCGTTGCACGGCCACTGCAGGCTGCCCAGGCGGTCGAGCTTCTCGTACGTGACGCCGGCGAAGGTGGGCGTCAGGCTTGCGATCTCTTCCATGATCTGGCGCGGATGGGTGTAGTCCATGCGATAGCCCAGCGCGTTGGACAGCGCCACGGTCACTTCCCAGTCGGACTTGCCGTTCTTGGGCTCCATCACCTTGCGTACGCGCGAGATGCGGCGCTCGGCGTTGGTGAAGGTGCCGTCCTTTTCGAGGAACGACGAGCCGGGCAGGAACACGTGCGCGTACTTGGCGGTCTCGTTCAGGAAGAGGTCCTGCACCACGATGCATTCCATCGAGGCCAGCGCCGCGGCCACGTGCTGCGTGTTGGGATCGGACTGCACGATGTCCTCGCCCTGGCAGTACAGCCCCTTGAAGCTGCCCCCCAGCGCGGCCTCGAACATGTTGGGGATGCGCAGGCCGGGCTCGGGCTGCAGGGTCACGCCCCAGGCCGCCTCGAACTGCGCGCGCGCGGCGTCGTCGGAGATGTGGCGATAGCCCGGCAGTTCGTGCGGAAACGAGCCCATGTCGCACGAACCCTGCACGTTGTTCTGGCCGCGCAGCGGGTTCACGCCCACGCCCTCGCGGCCGATGTTGCCGGTGGCCATGGCGAGGTTGGCGATGGCCATCACCGTGGTCGAACCCTGGCTGTGTTCCGTGACGCCCAGGCCGTAGTAGATGGACCCGTTGCCGCCGGTGGCGTACAGCCGCGCCGCGCCGCGCACCACGTCGGCCGGCACGCCGGTGATGGCCTGCATGGCTTCGGGCGAGTTCTCGGGACGAGATACGGACTCGCGCCATTCGTTGAAGGCCTTGGCTTCGCAGCGCTCGGACACGAAGGCTTCGTCGATGAGGCCCTCGGTGGCGATCACGTGGGCCAGCGAGGACAGCAGCGCCACGTTGGTGCCGGGCCGCACCTGCAGGTGGTAGTCGGCCTTGATGTGGGGCGAACTGACCAGCTCGATGCGCCGCGGGTCGATGACGATGAGGCGCGCGCCCTCGCGCAGCCGGCGCTTCAGGCGCGAGGCGAAAACGGGGTGGCCGCTGCTGGGATTGGCGCCCATCACGATGACCACGTCGGTGTGCATCACCGAGTCGAAGGTCTGCGTGCCGGCGGATTCGCCCAGGGTCTGCTTCAGGCCATACCCCGTGGGCGAATGGCACACGCGCGCGCAGGTGTCGACGTTGTTGGTGCCGAAGGCCGCGCGCACCAGCTTCTGCACCAGCCAGGTCTCTTCATTCGTGCAGCGCGAAGAGGTGATGCCGCCAATGGCGTCGCGCCCATGCGCGGCCTGGATGCGGCGGAACTCGGAGGCCGCGTAGTCGATGGCCTCTTCCCACGACACCTCTTGCCAAGGGTCGGAGATGCGCTTGCGGATCATGGGCTTGAGCACGCGCTCTTTGTGCGTGGCATAGCCCCAGGCGAAGCGGCCCTTGACGCACGAGTGGCCACGATTGGCCTGGCCGTCTTTCCAGGGCACCATGCGCACCACTTCCTGGCCCTTCATCTCGGCCTTGAAGCCGCAGCCCACGCCGCAATAGGCGCAGGTGGTCACCACGGAATGCTCGGCCTGGCCCATCATGATGACAGTCTTTTCCTGCAGCGTGGAGGTGGGACAGGCCTGCACGCAGGCGCCGCACGACACGCATTCGCTCTCCAGGAAAGATTCGCCCTGGCCGGCCGCCACGCGCGACTCGAATCCCTTGCCCGAGATGGTCAGCGCGAAAGTGCCCTGCGTTTCCTCGCAGGCCCGCACGCAGCGGTTGCACACGATGCACTTGGACGGATCGTAGGTGAAGTACGGATTGGACTCGTCCTTGACGTCGCGCAGGTGGTTGGCGCCTTCGTAGCCATAGCGCACGTTGCGCAGTCCCACCACGCCGGCCATGTCCTGCAGTTCGCAGTCGCCGTTGGCGGGGCAGGTCAGGCAGTCCAGCGGGTGATCCGAGATGTACAGCTCCATCACGCCGCGGCGCAGTTCATGCAGCTTGGGCGTCTCGGTGTAGACCACCATGCCGTCCTCGGCCGGCGTGGTGCACGAGGCCGGGTAGCCGCGGCGGCCGTCGATCTGCACCAGGCACAGCCGGCACGAGCCGAAGGCTTCCAGGCTGTCGGTGGCACACAGCTTGGGAATGTTGATGCCGGCCTCGGCGGCCGCGCGCATCACCGACGTGCCCTCGGGCACCGAGATCTCCTGGCCGTCGATGGTCAGGGTGACGAGCCGCTCGGAGACGCGCGCCGGGGTGCCCAGGTCGCGGTCGCGCTTGATGACGGTTTCGAGCATGGCGTGGGTTCCTAGGCCGGCGCGGCGGCATGGTCGGCGGATACGCCGAAGTCTTCGGGAAAGTGATTGAGCGCGGACAGCACAGGGTAGGGCGCCATGCCGCCCAGCGCGCACAGCGAGCCGCCCAGCATGGTGTCGCACAGGTCGCGCAGCAGATGCACTTGTTGTTCGCGCGCCGGTCCGCCGGCCGCGATCCTGTCCAGGGTCTCGACGCCGCGGGTGGAACCGATGCGGCAGGGCGTGCACTTGCCGCAGGACTCGATGGCGCAGAACTCCATGGCATAGCGGGCCATGCGCAGCATGTCCACGCTGTCGTCGAACGCCACCAGCCCGCCGTGGCCGATCATGGCCGAGACCGCGGCATAGGCCTCGTAGTCGAGCGGGATGTCCCATTGCGACTCAGGCAGGTACGCGCCCAGCGGGCCGCCCACCTGCACGGCGCGTAAGGGCCGGCCCGTGGCGCTGCCGCCGCCGAAGTCGTACAGCAGTTCGCGCAGCGTGAGGCCGAAGGCCTTCTCGACCAGGCCGCCCTGCTTGAGGTTGCCGGCCAGTTGAAAGGGCAGCGTGCCATGCGAACGGCCCACACCGTAGTCGCGGTACCAGGCCGCGCCGCGCGCCAGGATGGCGGGCGCCGAGGCCAGCGAGATCACGTTGTTGATGACCGTGGGCTTGCCGAACAGGCCGCGGATGGCCGGCAGGGGCGGCTTGGCGCGGACCACGCCGCGCTTGCCTTCCAGACTTTCCAGCAGCGAGGTCTCTTCGCCGCAGATATAGGCGCCGGCGCCCTTGCGCACCTCTAGGTCGAAGGCCCGGCCGCTGCGGTGCACGTCCGCGCCCAGCCAGCCGGCGTCGCGCGCCCGTTCGATGGCCGCCTGCAGGGTGGCGATGGCGTGCGGATATTCGGAGCGCACGTAGATGTAGCCCATCGTGGCGCCCACCGCCAGCCCGGCGATGGTCATGCCCTCGATCAGCACGTAGGGATCGCCTTCCATCAGCAGGCGATCGGCGAATGTGCCCGAATCGCCTTCGTCGGCATTGCAGACGATGTACTTCTGGTCGGCCGGCGACGTCAGCACCGTCTTCCACTTGATGCCCGTGGGAAACGCCGCGCCGCCGCGGCCGCGCAGGCCCGAGGCCGTGACTTCATCGACGATCTGCTGCGGGCTGAGCCGCGCGGCGCGGCGCACGCCTTCGAGTCCGCCGTGCGCGGCGTAGTCGTGCGTGCACAGGGGATCGGTGATGCCGACCCGCGCGAAGGTCAGGCGTTCCTGGCGCTTCAGGTAGGGGATGTCTTCGGTGGGGCCATGACACAGGGCATGGGCGCCGCCCTGCAGCCAGCCGGCCTCGAACAGCCCCGGCACGTCTTCCGGCTGGACGGGGCCGTACGCGATGCGGCCATCGGAGGTGGCGACCTCGACCAGCGGTTCGAGCCACAGCAGTCCGCGCGAGCCATTGCGCACCAGTTTGACGGACAGGCCGCGGCGCTTTGCCTCGTGCTCGATGGCGTGCGCGACGGCATCGGCGTCCATGGCGAGCGCGGCGGCATCGCGAGGTATGTAGAGCGTGACGGCGTCGTTCATTCGACCACCTCGGCGTCCCGCGCGACGGCCAGCAGGCGGTCGAGCCTGGCGGGTGTGACGCGCGCATGCGGCTTGCCGTCCAGCATGACGGCCGGCGACTGGGCGCACAGGCCCAGGCAATAGACCGGCTCGAGCGTGAAGGCGCCGTCCTCGCTGGTGGCATGGAAGTCGCAGCCCAGGCGCTGGCGCGCATGCTCGGCCAAGCGCTCGGCGCCCAGCGCCTGACAGGACTCGGCGCGGCACACTTCCAGCGTGTGCCGGCCGGCGGGCTCGCCGCGGAAATGCGGATAGAACGTGATGACGCCGTGCACCTCTGCCCGCGACAGGTTCAGGCCCTCGGCGATGAGGGGCACGACCTCGGGCGGGATACAGCCCAGTTCGTCCTGCACGGCATGCAGGATGGGCAGCAGGGCGCCGGGCTGGTCTTTCAGGCGCGCCACGACGCGCGCGGCCGCCGCGATGGAAGCGGATGCCGAGGATCGGGCATCCGCCAGGGCCTGCGGGCCGCCACGGGCGCCGCCGTTGGACGACAGGTCGGATTTGGCCTCGCGCGGACGCATGGGCTCGTCTCCTGTAGGTCCCGCTGTAGCGGGTTCGTTGTTGGTTGCCGGGCAGCCCAGGCTGCCTTTAATATGCTTGAAAAAGCATATATATGTAGCGAATGCTTTGCTGGCGACAACTTTAATCCCGCTTTTCCGGCGTCTCAATAAGAAATAAATGACATATAAATTCCAGCTCGGCCTGCGGCCGCAATGGCTCCTGTCGGGCACGCCCGACACCGGCGACCTGCCGCTGCAGGACGTATTGGCGCTGCTGGCCGCCATCGACGCCACCGGCAACATCGCCGGCGCGTGTCGCGCCTGCAAGCTGTCGTATCGGCATGCCTGGGGCATCCTGCGCCGCTTCGAAGGCATCTTCGGCACGTCCCTGCTGATCACGCGGCGGCGCCAGGGCACGCAGTTGTCCGAGTTCGCGCAGCGCCTGCTGTGGGCCAACCGCCGCATCGAGGCGCGCCTGATGCCTACGCTGGACAGCATGGCGTCCGAACTGCAGGAAGAACTCGAACGCCTGCTGCCGCAAAGCGCCCCGCACCTGCGACTGCACGCCAGCCACGGCTTCGCCGTCGAAGCGCTGATGCAGCACATGAGCGACCGCGGTTCGGGCATGGAACTGCGCTATCGCACCGCCATCGAGGCGCTGGCGTCGCTGGAGCGGCGCGAATGCGACCTGGCCGGGTTCCAGGTGCCCAGCGGCGAGTTCGAAGCGCCCATCATGGCGCGCTACGCCGCCTGGCTGCATCCCGACGAATACCTGCTGATTCACCTGGCGGTGCGCAACACCGGCCTCTTCGTGCAGCCGGGCAATCCGAAGCGGATCGACGGCATGGCAGATCTGGCGCGGCCCGACGTGCGCTTCGTCAACCGCCAGATCGGCTCCAGCACGCGCCACCTGATCAGCGTGATGCTCGAGCGCGCCGGCGTGTCGATCAGCTGGGTGCAGGGCTACGAAACCAACGAGTTCACTCACATGGCCATCGCCGCGCACATCGCCAGCGGCATGGCGGACACGGGCGTGGGCGTGGAAACCGCGGCGCGGCGCTTCGGACTGGACTTCATCCCGCTGGTGCGCGAACGCTACTTCTTCGCCATACGCAGATCGTCGCTGGAATCCCCAGCCATGCGAGACCTGCTGGCCATCATGCGCAGCCCCGAATACGTGAACTACGTAGGACAGCTCGTCGGGTACGACGCGACGCAGACCGGAAGCCTGCAGACCTTGAAGGAAGCGTTTCCTGACGATCGGGCGGCCAAGGCGCAGGCAAAGGGGTGAAGTGTGTTGGGCGGTTCGCGTTCTTCTGTTCTTCTGTTTTTCTGTCGTTGAGATGGGCTTTGGGGCGTTGATTGCGTTCTTCTGGCGCCGCGGCAGCACCTGCGAAGTCTCGTCCTCGCGCTGAAGCGCTGCGGGCGCGACTTCTCCGGCACAGCCGCGGCTCAGGACAATGCAGTGCAACGGGCACCCAAAGCCGCTTCGCATGCACGGAAACGACTCCCGACTTCGCATGCCCGGAACGGCTGCGACCCGGTATGGACTGGAAGACTGCGACCCGGTATGGACGGGAAACGACTGCGACCCGGAATGATGGGATCGACGGACCAGGCATGGAAGGGACCTGCAGGCATCGAGACGCCTTGAGCCTGGGACATGGCGGAGGGTTCGCGCCCGCAGCGCGGAGCGCGAGGACGAGAATCCGCAGTCATGGCCCAGGCGCTCAAGGACCCAGACGCCTCAATCCCAAACAACCCGGGCACCACATTTCCATACCCCCAGACGCCTGGATCGAAGAACCATTCAGACATCTCCCCCGCCAACGCCTCCCGGCCGGCATTCCCCGCCCATGGGTAGGGTCGCCCCGGCGACCATTCCGCTCCCGCGATATGATCATTCCATGACCAAAGTGATCTTCCTGGCCGATCGCCGCCTTCCCGCCGGTCCCTCGGACTCGTTCGTCGCCCCCGTGCCCGCGCCGGGGCAGGACTTGCTCGATCGCCGTGCGCGGCCGTTGCGCGATCTGCGGATCTCGGTCACCGACCGCTGCAATTTTCGATGTACGTACTGCATGCCGCGGGAGGTGTTCGACGGCAACTATGCGTTCATGCCGCATTCCGCGTTGCTGTCGTTCGAAGAGATCACGCGGCTGGCCGGCGTGTTCGTCCGGCAGGGCGTCGAGAAAATCCGGCTGACCGGCGGCGAGCCGCTGCTGCGCAAGAACATCGAGGCCCTCATCGCGATGTTGAGTGAATTGCGCACGCCGCAGGGCCGGCCGCTCGACCTTACGCTGACCACCAACGGCGTCCTGCTGGGGCGCAAGGCGCGCGCGCTGAGAGAGGCCGGGCTGAACCGCGTGACGGTCAGCCTGGACGCGCTGGATCCCGCGCTGTTCGCGCGCATGAGCGACAGCCAGTTCACGCCGGACGACGTGATGCGCAGCATCGATACCGCGGCCGAGGCGGGCCTGGCGCCGGTGAAGATCAACATGGTGGTGCGGCGCGGCGTCAACGACGACCAGATCGTGCCCATGGCGCGGCGCTTCCGCGGCAGCGGCCACGTCCTGCGCTTCATCGAATACATGGACGTGGGCAACACCAACGGCTGGAACATGGAAGAAGTGCTGCCCAGCGCCGACGTGCTGGCCCGCATCGGCGAGGTGTGGCCGCTGGCGCCGCTCGAATCCGATCCCATGGGCCGCGTGGCCGAGCGCTGGCGCTACCTGGATGGCGGTGGCGAGATCGGCGTCATCTCCAGCGTCTCGCATGCCTTCTGCGAGGGCTGTACGCGCGCGCGTCTGTCGCCCGAGGGCAGGCTGTTCCTGTGCCTGTTCGCGGCCGAGGGCCATGACCTGCGCGAACCGCTGCGCGGCGGCGCCTCCGACGATCAACTGGCCGCGCGCCTGGCGGCCATCTGGGGCGGCCGCGCCGACAATTATTCGGAAAGGCGCGCCGCCGCGCCCCCGGGCTCGGGACCGGCCGGCAATACGGCGCGCAAGATCGAAATGAGCTACATCGGCGGCTGATGCCGCCTTGATGCCGCTCCGAAAACGCCTACGCCAGCCAGTGGCGCAGGTCGTAATACGGCACCACGGCGCCGTCATGCACGGGCACGCCGGCCGGCAGCCGCGCCAGTCCGGTGGCCCACGGCAGCGAACTCACCACGTGCGATCCCTGGTTGCCGTAGGGCACCAGCTCGGCGCCGCCGTCGGGCAGCGGGCGGGCCTGCACGCGCACGAATTCCTCGCGGCTGTCCTGCAGCGGCCGGTCGGTGCGCAGGATGGCGCGGCCCACGGGGGGATAGATCTCGCTCCGGCCCTGCATGCGGCGCAGCATCGGCGTGACCAGCAGCAGGAACACCGCATACGAGGACACCGGATTGCCGGGCAGGCACACCAGCGGTTTGCCCAGGATGTTGGCCAGCGCCACCGGCTTGCCCGGCTTCATCCGCACCTTCCACAGCGCCAGGTCGCCGCCCAGCGCCGCGATGGCCGGCTTGACGAGATCGCGTTCGCCCACCGACACGCCGCCCACGCTTATCACCAGGTCGCAGTCGGTGGCCAGCGTGCGCAAGGCATCGATCAGGTCGGCCTCGTTGTCGCGCGCGTGCAGGGCGTGCCGCAGTTCGGCGCCCATGCCCTGCACCAGCGCGCCCAGCATGCCGGCGTTCGAGTTGTAGATCTGCTGGGGCTGGCGTTCGGCGCCGGGCGGCACCAGCTCGTCGCCGGTGGTCAGCACGCCGATCTTCAGCCGCGGATAGACCGGCGCCTGCGCCAGCCCTTGCGAGGCCAGCAGCGCCACGTGGGCCGCCTGCAGCAGTGTGCCGGCGGGCAGCAGCGGCCGGCCGGCATGTGTGTCCTCGCCGCGCTTGCGCACGAACTCGCCCCGGGTCGGCTCGCGCAGGATCTCGACGTGTCCGTCGGCTTCGCGCGTGTCCTCCTGAATGACGATGGTGTCGGCGCCGTCGGGAACCAGGCTGCCGGTGAACAGGCGAGTGGCCTGGCCCGGCGCCAGTGGCTGCGGCATGTCGCCGGCATAGACCCGTTGCTGGATCGGCAGCCGCACGCCGGGACGGAAGTCGGCATGGCGGATGGCATAGCCGTCCATGGCGCTGTTGTCTGCGGGAGGAAGGTCGAGCGTAGCTTGCAGGTCGACGGCCAGCACGCGGCCGGGCAGCTCGGCCAGCGCGACGGTTTCGGTTCGGGAGGAAGAGGGGGCGGGCGCGGCGTCGGCCAACTGGGCCTGCGCCTGGTCGAATTCGAGCATGAAGACTAGGCCGCGGTCGGGCGGCGATGCAGAAGGGTGGCGAAATTGCAGGGCTTGCACTCGCTGTCGAGCTGGTCGCGGATGATTTGCGTCCAGGCGGTGCGGCAGGCATGCGTCGAGCCGGGCATGCAGAAGATGGCCGTGTCGTTGGCATAGCCCGCTACGGCCCGCGACTGCAGGGTGGAGGTGCCGATCTCGCCATGCGACAGATGCCGGAACAGCTCGCCGAAGCCCGCGATCTCTTTGTCGAACAGCGGAGCGACGGCTTCGGGCATGCAGTCCTCGGGCGCAAAACCCGTGGCGCCGGTGGTCAGGATGACGTGCACGTCCGGGTCGGCGATCCAGTCGCTCATCACGCGGCGGATCTGATAGAGATTGCAGGGAACGATGTCGCGCTTCAGGCACACGTGGCCCGCGTGCGCGACACTTTCCGCCAGCAGGTTGCCCGAGGTATCGTCGCCCGCCGTGCGGGTGTCGCTGACGGTGAGAATGGCGCAGCCCAGCGAGATGGGATCGGTCATGGTTGTTCCTTCGAGGGAGTGCCGGCATCCCAGGCCTGGGTGCGATCGTGGTCGGCCTGGCGCTGCTCGACCCAGAACTGTTCGCCCGAGGCGAGGGTCTCGCGCTTCCAGAACGGCGCGCACGTCTTGAGCGCGTCGATGATGAATTCGCAGCCGCGGAACGCATCGCCGCGGTGCGCGCTGGCCGCGGCGACGAACACGATCTGCTCTTCGCGATGCAGGGCGCCGACGCGGTGCGCGATCACGGTGCCCGCCAGGTTCCAGCGCTGCCTCGCGGCGGCCGCGATGTCCTCGAGCTCGCGCTCGCACATGCCGGGATAGTGTTCGAGAAACAGCGTTTCCGTGGGCCGGTCGGGCGCGAAGTCGCGCACGTAGCCGGTGAACGTGACCACGGCGCCGGCCTGTCCGGCCACCCGCGCGCGCAGTTCCGCCGTCAACGCGGCGCTGTCGAAATCGGCTTCCTGCACGATGACCATGGCGTCAGCCTCCGGTGACCGGCTCGAAGATGGCCACTTCGTCGCCCGGGCGCACCGGCGCGGTGCCCTTGGCATGTTCGTGGTTGACCGCCAGCCTCAGCCGCGCGGCGTGCCCCAGCTGCGGATAGCGCTGCTGCAGCGAGGCCAGCAGCTGGGCCCCGGTGGTTTCGTCGGCCAGAGGCCAGGTCTCGGAGCGCTTGCCTACCAGCTCGGCGACGCGGGCGAAGTAGAGCAGGTTAATTGTTGCGCCATTCACCGCTTTTTCCTCCCGCCTTGTACTCGAGGCGTATCTGTTCGATGACGATGCCCTTGTCGGCGGCCTTGCACATGTCGTAGATGGTGAGCGCGGCGACGCTGCACGCGGTCATGGCTTCCATCTCGACGCCGGTCTTGTACTGCGTGCGGCAGGTGGCGCGCACCTCGACGGTGTGGCTGTCGTCCAGCAGGCCGAAGTCGATGCCGACGAAGGACAGGGGCAGGCTGTGGCACAGGGGAATGAGCTCGGCGCAGCGCTTGGCGGCCAGAACGGCCGCGACGCGAGCGGTGTTGAGCACTTCGCCCTTGCCCTGGCCGGGGGCGGTCAGCAGGCCGTAGGCATGCGCGTTCATGCGCACGCGCCCGTAGGCGATGGCCACGCGATCGCTGTCGGCCTTGGCGCCTACGTCGACCATGCGTACCTGGCCGGCATCGTCCAGGTGGCTGAGCGTGGGAAGCGACGACATATGGAGAAACGTATCGGTATGGTTCGTGGGTCTGCGGCGCGGTCGCGAACGGCGTGCGCCTTGGCGCCTATGATAGACGAGCCGGAAAGGGGACGCGATAATCCCTGCCGGTCGCAGCGGCCGTCTCCCACAACCACCGGAGGTCTCGCAGATGGAAGTCCAGGATCCAGAATTCGACAGCTTGCTTCCCCCGCTGCGCCTGTCGCGCCGCGGCTTCATCGCCACCGGCGTGGCGGCGGGCTTCTCGGTGGCGGCCGGCCAGGCCGTCGCGCAGACGGCCATCCGCACCGATGCCGCCGGCCTCACGGCCGGCAGCGTGCAGATTCCCACCACCGACGGCAACATGCCGGGCTATCGGGCCGCGCCCGCGGGCAGGAAGAACCTGCCCACCATCCTGGTGGTGTCCGAGATCTTCGGGGTGCACGAGTACATCCAGGACACCTGCCGCCGCCTGGCGCATGCGGGCTACCTGGCCATTGCGCCCGAACTCTTCGCGCGCCATGGCGACCCGTCCAAGTACACCGACATCCCCACGCTGCGCGCCGAGGTGGTGGACAAGGCGGGCGACGCGCAAGTGATGGCCGACCTCGATGCCGCCGCCAAGTGGGCCGCCACGCAGGGCGGCGCGGCCGACAAGCTGGGCATCATGGGTTTCTGCTGGGGCGGCCGCGTCGTGTGGCTGTACGCCGCGCACAATCCCGGGCTGAAGGCCGGCGCGGCCTGGTATGGGCAATTGGGCGGACAGCCCAGCCAGCTCAAGCCAGCCTCGGCGCTCGGCCTGGTCGACAAGCTGCGGGCGCCCGTGCTGGGCGCGTACGGCGGCAAGGACGCCGGCATCCCCATGGAAGACGTGGACAAGATGCGGGCCGCCCTGGCCGAAGGCCCCCCGGCCGCGCGCGCCTCGCGCATCGATGTGTATCCCGAGGCGCCTCACGCCTTCCACGCCGACTACCGGCCCAGCTACCGCAAGACCGAGGCGGAGCAGGCCTGGAAGCGCATGATGGACTGGTTCGCCGGGCACGGCCTGGGCGCCTGATGGCGTAGCCGGATCGCACGGACCGGCGGCACGGAGGGTTCCGGTAGTGGCCGGTTGCCTGCGGTTGCAGCGGCCCGCTCGCCGGGCCGGCGAGTCGATCTATGATTGAGGGTGCGGGCGCGGCGCGCTGCCGCGGCCCCATTCCCCAATCACGGAGAGGTCCATGACCATCAAAGTCGGCGATCGCGTGCCCGACGGCACCCTGACCGAATTCATCGAAACCGAGACCGAGGGCTGCCAGCTCGGTCCCAACGCGTTCCAGGTCGCCGACCTGGTCAAGGGCAAGAAGATCGCGCTGTTCGCGGTGCCCGGCGCCTTCACGCCGACCTGCTCGGCCAAGCACCTGCCCGGTTTCGTCGCCAAGGCCGACGCGCTGCGCGCCAAGGGCATCGACGAGGTCTGGTGCGTGTCGGTCAACGACGCCTTCGTGATGGGCGCCTGGGGGCGCGAACAGCAGACCGGCAGCAAGGTGCGCATGCTGGCCGACGGAGCGGCCGCCTGGACGCGCGCCCTCGGCCTCGAGCTCGACCTGACGCAGCGCGGCATGGGCGTTCGCTCGCAGCGTTATTCCGCCATCATCGACGATGGCGTGGTGAAGACGCTGAACGTCGAGGCTCCCGGCAAATTCGAAGTCAGCGACGCCGATACGCTGCTGTCGCAGGCTTGATCCATTGGTCGTACCGCCCGCTGGCCGCCGTGCCGGCGGGCTTTCGCCGCAGCCGGTCGTGTAGTGATGCTTTCCACCCTGTCGTCGTTCTCCCCCCTGTATACCGCCACGCTGCTGATGCTGATCGGCACGGGCCTGTTCAACACCTACATGGGCCTGAGGCTGTCGCAGGAGGCCGTCAGCGAGCTGTGGATCGGCCTGCTGATGGCCGCCTATTACTTCGGCCTGGTGTGCGGCGCCCGGCTGGGCCACCTGATGATCATCCGGGTCGGCCACATACGCGCCTTCTCGGCCTGTGCGGCCGTGGCCACCAGCATGATCCTGGGGCAGATCGTCATCGATCACATGGCGGTCTGGCTGGTGCTGCGCATCATCGCCGGCGTGGTGATGGTGACCGAGCTGATGGTCATCGAGAGCTGGCTGAACGAGCAGACCGAGAATCACCAGCGCGGGCGCGTGTTCTCGGTATACATGGCGGTGTCGGGCCTGGGCACCGTGCTGGGTCAGCTGGCGCTGACTTTCTACACCACCATGGACGAAGGCCCGCTGACGCTGGTGGCCATGTGCATGGTGCTATGCCTGGTGCCCATCGCAGTGTCGGCGCGCTCGCACCCGCCCACTCCGTTGCCCGCGCCGCTCGACCTGCGCTTCTACGTGCAGCGCGTGCCGCTGTCGCTGACCGTGCTGTTCGTGGCGGGCAATCTTTCCGGCGCCTTCTATGGGCTGGCGCCCGTGTACGCAGTGAAGTACGGCCTGACCACGTCGCAGGTGGCCGTGTTCGTGGCGGCCGCCGTCACGTGCGGCCTGCTGTCGCAATGGCCCATGGGCTGGCTGTCCGACCGCATCAACCGCGCCGGCCTGATCCGCTTCAACGCCGCGCTGCTGGTGCTGCTGCCGGTGGCGATGTGGGGCTGGATCACGCTGCCGTATTGGGCGCTGATCGCGCTGTCCTGCGTGTTCGGCGTGCTGCAGTTCACCCTGTATCCGCTGGGCGCGGCATTCGCCAATGACCACGTCGAGCCGCAGCGCCGCGTGAGTCTCAGCGCGATCCTGCTGATGACGTACGGGGTAGGGGCCTGCCTGGGGCCGCTGGTGGCCGGGGCCCTGATGTCGGTGGCCGGACCGGCCATGTACTACGTGTTCATTTCGGCGTGCGCGCTGATCCTGGTGTGGCGCGTGCAGCCGGCGCGCGTCACGGGCGCGCATCAGGTCGACGAAGCGCCCGTGCACTTCGTGCCCATGCCGGACTCGCTGCAGAGTTCCCCGGCCGCCGCGGCGCTGGACCCGCGGGTCGATCCCGACGTGGACGTCACCATGGAAATGGCCGAACCGCAGCCCGACGTGGTGACGCCGCCCGCGTCGGCGGCCGAGCATGCCGCGGAACCCCTGCCCGTCCCGCCGGCCGAGCCCGTCGCCGGCGCGCCGCTCGAGCCGGAAGGCAACCCGGAGGGCCGCCGCACGGGCACCTAGCAAAGCCCCTTTCCAGGTGGCGACGCCGCCTTGTCGCGCAGAGGGAACTGGACTAACATCGCCCGCGCTCATGCCGGCGTCGCCGTTGAGCGCCTTCGCCCGACCCTAGCTGCCGCCCCTGCCGGTTCCTGTACCCCGGGCGTGTCCCGCATCAAGCCATCCTTGCATCTTTCCCATGGGCGTTCTTCCCAAAGCGCAGAAGTTCCGCTACTACGCCGGCGGCATCGCCAGCCAGGTGTTGCCCGCGGCGTTCTATCGCCGCCGTCGCAAGCAGTTGCTGGCCACGATGGAGGACATGGCGCCGGACGAAATCGACGAGATCGTCGCGCGTGCGAGCTACTGCAACCGGCTGGTGGATCCGTTCGAATTGGACCCGTCCGCGGTGCGCATCCGGGACATGCGCTATGCGGGGCAGAGCGCCTATTTCCTGGACGCCAGGCGGATCGTGCGTCACTTCGACCCGGATCTGCGGTTCTCCTTCCGCTTCGGCGATTTCCGGGTCGTTCCGGATACGCCCACCATCATCAAGAGTCGCCCCATCAGCCGCGATGCGCCCGCCGACAATGCCAACAGCGTGCTGCTCAAGCTGAACCAGGTGCGGCACTTCCGCTTCGTGAACGACCCGACGCCGTTCTCGGAAAAAATCACCGGCGTGGTGTGGCGTGGCAAGTGCTACAAGGAGCGGCGCCGCAACGCTTTGAGCGGGCTGCTGGACAATCCTCATTTCGACATCGGCCATACCGATGCGAAGCGCCTGGATTGGCCGGGCTATCGGCCTTTCATGTCCATCGCCGACCAGCTGCGATACAAGTTCGTCCTGAGCCTGGAAGGCAACGACGTCGCCACCAATCTCAAGTGGATCTTCTCGTCGAACTCGCTGTGCTTCATGCCGCAGCCGCGCTACGAGACGTGGTTCATGGAAGGCACCCTCGAGCCCTATGTGCACTACGTGCCGCTGGAGGACGACTGCAGCGACATGGAAGAGAAGATGCATCACTACGCCGCCCGGCCCGCGCAAGCCGAGGCGATCATCCGCAACGCCCAGCGCCACGTCGAGCGGTTTCGCAATCCGAGGCGCGAACTGCTGGTGGCGCTGCTGGTGATGGAGAAGTATTTCCGGCTGTCGGGGCAGGCGGTCGCCTAGCCGGCCTGCGCACGGGCCGGCGGCCTTTCCGCAGGGCCTAGGGCATCATCGCGAAGATCGCGCCGAACGCGAGCAGCAGTCCGAACAGGTTCAGCGCGCTCAACCTTTCCTTGAAGATCAGCGCCCCGACCACGGTGCCCAGCGCGATCACGCCCATGTTCATCGACGCGAACACCAGCGCCGGATTGCCCGGCAGGCTCTGGTGCGCCTTGATGTAGGTAAGGATGTTGCCGAAGTTGAACAGCCCCAGCAGCAGGCCGGCGGCCAGGCTGCGCCCCTGCCATTGGACGCGGCGCGCCACCAGATAAAGGGCGGTGAGCACGCCCGCCATGATGAACACGGCCAGCAGCGCGCCCGCGAAGGCCGTGCCCGTGCGCGCCAGCTGTTTGAACAGCACGTCGATCACGCCATAGCCCAGCCACACGCCCAATGGCCACAGCCAGGCGCCGCGCGTCGCGTCGGGATCGGTGGCGTCCGCGCGCGGGCGGCGCAGCACCAGGGCCAGCGCAGCGAAGGCGAGCGCGATCGCGCCCAGCTTGCGGCCGGTCAGTTCCTCGCCGAACAAGGCAAAGGCGGCCAGCAGCGGGATGAACAGCGACAGGCGCTGCGCCGCGTCGCTGCGCACGATGCCCGCATGGCGCACGGACTGCGCCATGGCCATGAAGACGGTGGGCAACAGCACGGCCAGCGCCATCAGCAGGGGCCACGCGGTGATGGCGCCCAACGCCTGGACGGGCTGGGGCACCAGCGTCAGCCACGCCAGCAGGGAGGCGATGGCATAGTTGGCCGCGAAGGCCTGGCGCACGTCCACGCCATGGCGTCGCGCCAGTTTCAGCAGCACGGCCACAGTGACGCTGCACGTCACGCTGGCCATCAGGTAAAGCAGACCGGGGGTCAACGGCATACGGCCTCCGTGGAAGGCTGGGTATCGCCGGCGCGCATCCCCAGCCTGGCTAGCAGGCGGCGATCGGATTCGGCCTGCGGGTTGGCGGCGGTCAGCAGCACGTCGCCATAGAAAATGGAATTGGCGCCCGCCAGGAAGCACAGCGCCTGCCCGGCGTCTGCCAGGGCCTCGCGCCCGGCAGACAGGCGGACCATGGCGCGCGGCATGGCGATGCGGGCCACCGCCACGGTGCGCACCAGCTCGAACGGGTCCAGCGGTTCGGCCTGTGCCAGCGGCGTGCCGGGTATGGCCACCAGGCCGTTGATCGGCACCGACTCGGGGTAGGGCCGCAGGCCGGCCAGCTGGGCGATCAGGGCGGCGCGTACGCGGCGCGATTCTCCCATGCCCACGATTCCTCCGCAGCATACCGATATGCCGGCCTCGCGCACGCGCTGCAGGGTATCCAGCCGGTCCCGATACGTGCGCGTGGAGACGATGCTGCCGTAGAACTCGGGCGACGTATCGAGATTGTGGTTGTAGTAGTCCAGGCCTGCCTCTTTCAGTTGCTCGGCTTGCCCGTCGCGCAGCATGCCCAGCGTGACGCAGGTTTCCAGGCCGAGGGCCTTCACCTGTTTCACCATCTCGGCCACCGCCTCGACCTGATGAGGCTTGGGGCTGCGCCACGCGGCGCCCATGCAGAACCGCGTTGCGCCGCTGTCGCGCGCGGCCTGGGCAGCCCGCAGCACCTCGTCAAGCGGCAGCAGCGCCTGTGCCGGCAGGCCCGTGTCGTGGCGGGCCGATTGCGGACAGTAGCCGCAGTCCTCGGGGCAGCCGCCGGTCTTGATGGACAGCAACGTGGACAGTTGCACCGTATCCGGCGGGAAGTGCTGGCGATGGACCGACTGGGCGCGGTATAGCAGCTCGGGCAGCGGCAGCTCGTAGAGCGCCAGCAGATGGTCCGTCTGCCAGACGGACTCGGTGGCCGGAGCGTCCGGCGCCGCGTCGCTGGACTTTGCGAGAGGCATGGATGGCATGCGGATTCCTTTCAGGGCACGGGCGTAAGCCGCGACGGGAACCGATCGTAAGAAGGCGAGGCCGCTGGACGCAATGCCAGATAGACGGTGCTGGTTGCCGTGAAATTAGCGTACGTTCCCAGACGATCGGATGCGAACGCCGGCGCTGTGTCTTAAACGTGCTGGCATTATGCCGGGCACGAAGAGGGCTTAATTCTTGTTTCTAAAGGTAAACGGGGCAGTGGCTTTCGGCGATGAAGCCGCCACAGCCCATCACGGGAATGGGACGAAGTTTGCTGCCGACCGATAAGACGTCGCCCGCCCGTCCGTCGGCCATGTCTGGCCGACGGACGGGCTGGGCGCTATGCGGCATGCTGACGCCGGCTCTCAGGCCGGCATGCCGATCACGGAGCGAAGGACTTCGTGCTGTACAGGTCTGCGGGCAGGCGCTCGATCAGCGGATATCCCGTCACCGGATCGACGTCCTGCGAGTCGATGTAGGCCTGGAACACGTCGGCATCCAGCACGCCGATGTCGCGGCGGCGTTCCGCCGGGACGTCGCGCAGCGTGTCATAGCCGTCGCCACCGGTGGCGTTGAAGCTCAGCACGAACAGGCGGTAGGTCCGGTTCGGATCCAGGGGTTGCCAGGCGTTCGTGGCGCGGTCGAAGAACTCCAGGTTGCTTGCGCGGCTGCCGCGGGCCTGGGCATAGTTCACGTCGAAACGCAGGCCGCCGGTGTACGGGTAGGGGCCGGTGGAGCCGCCCGTACGGAAGACCGCGTGCAGACCATCCTCGACCATGCCCTTGACCTCATCGGCCGTCAGGTCCAGGCGCCACAGCATGTTGCCGAAGGGCAGCACGCTGATGATGTCTGCGGCCGTCACGGTGGTGTTGGCGGGCAGCGCCACGCGCACGCCGCCGCCGCTCTGCAGCGACATGTCGGCGCCGCCATAGGTGCTGTGGCCGATCTCGAGGAACGCCTGGGCGACGTACTGCTGGATGTCTCCGCCGCGGGTGGACACGCCCGGCGACTCGAGATTGCAGTCGGCCGAGGAGTTGGAGGCGTCGGCCTGGGGCGATCCCGGCACGCCGGGCACGCGGCGGCGGCACATTTCCTGGGCGCCCACGCGAGCCACCTCGGTGGCGCGGAAGTCGTCCACGAACGCCTTGTACGGGGCCAGCACGGCGACTGCCTCGGCATCGGGCTGCGTGACGCGCAGGAAGCCGGAGGCGGCCATGTCGGCGCGCATGGCGCTCAAGTCGTCGGCGGTGACCGGCGTGGAGGTGCCCGTGGTCAGGCCCTCGTCACTGACAAGCACGTTCGGCTGGCCGCTGCACTGAGTGACCTTGCCGTCGGCGTCGAACGACACCTTCAGCTTGCCAACCACTTGCGAGTACTCCCAGGCCGTCGCGATGCACACGGGGCTGCCGTCCTTGTCGGCCAGCGTCTCTGCGTACTCTCCCGCGGGCGTGCCGAGGTTGTACGCGGATGCGCCCATCGAGTCGGGACCGAGCAGGGTGTGCGAGTCGCCGCCCACCACGACATCGACGCCGCTCAGTTGAGCCAGCACCTGCTTGTCGTAGCTGTAGCCGATGTGGCTCATGACGACGATCTTGTTGATGCCTTGCGCCTTCAGCTCGTCGATGGCGCGCTGCGCCGCGACCACCTCGTCTTCGAAGGTGGTGCTGGCGTCGGGGCTGGACGATTCCTTGGTCTTGCCGGCGATCGTCAGGCCCACCAGGCCGATCTTCTGGCCGCTGCGCTCCACGATGGTCCAGGGATTGACGTAGCCGGGCGCGCGCGAGGGATGTAGCGCGGAGCTCTCGCCGAAGTGGACGTTGGCGCTGATGACCGGCGTCTTGCATTCGCCGGCATGCAGCTTGTCGATGAAGCCCTTGAGTTCGGTGTCGCCCTTGTCGAACTCGTGGTTGCCCAGCGTGAAGGCGTCGAAGCAGACGGTGTTCATCAGCGCGGCGTCGGCTTCGCCGATCGCGCCCGCGCGATTGAAATACAGCGTGCCGGTCAGGGCATCGCCGGCATGCAGCTTCAGTACGTTGGGTTCGTTCTCCGCCAGTTCGCGGAAAGCCGTGGTCATGCGCGGGAAGCCGCCGACCTCGACGTTGACTTCGACGCGGGTGCCCGCGGCGCTCAACAGCTTGATCTTGCGCGAACGGCTGTCCAGGTTCGAGTGATGGTCGTTGGTGTGCAGGATGGTGAGGTCCATCGGCTGCGAGGCGACCGGCGGTTCGGCCGGCGGAGTGGTGTCGCGGTCATCGTCGTCGTCGTCGCTGCCGCCGCACGCGGCAACCAGGCCGGCGGCCATCAGGGACGCGGCGATGACTTTCAGGCGATGCGGCCAGCGGGCGGCGGAACCGGCGCTGACGTGCTTCCCGATGGACGGTTCGAGATTCATGTCGCTTTCTCCTCAGTACAAATGAGCCGCAATGTTCTGAGGGGCGAATGACGTCAGCGTGACGGGCTGACGAACCGCTGAAAGTGTCGCTTCGGTGGCACAGCGCAATGGCAGTGCCGCGGTGTCATGGTGGCGTCATGCGGCAATGGCTGCCGGGAGGGGGCGCGACACCGAGCCCGTCGACAGGATCGAGGATGATGCTGGCTGCACGAAGCGTGCGTGAGGAGAGACGGCAACGACGAATTCGCGCCACAAAGCAAAAAGGGCTAGCGGCGTAATCGCGCTAACCCTTTCGCTTGAATCTTTTGGCGGAGCGGACGGGGCTCGAACCCGCGACCCCCGGCGTGACAGGCCGGTATTCTAACCAACTGAACTACCGCTCCGCAGCGGTATTGCGTCACTGTACTGCTTGTGCAGAGCCAGCAAGCTGGCGTCCCCTAGGGGATTCGAACCCCTGTACTCACCGTGAAAGGGTGATGTCCTAGGCCTCTAGACGAAGGGGACTTGGACTGCACATTTCTTCGCTTTCGACTGGTGGAGGTAAGCGGGATCGAACCGCTGACCTCTTGCATGCCATGCAAGCGCTCTCCCAGCTGAGCTATACCCCCGGTGTACTGCTTTACGACTCAATCAGCGTCTTGCTTTTTGCTGTTTGCTTCGTGCCGTTGGCGAAGAAACGAGATTATGCATACTTTTTTGGGTGTGTGCAAGTCCACGGCAAAAAAATCCGCATTTTTTTTGGTGGCGGGGGCGCCCCGGCATGGCGGCCCTGAACTTGATCCAACGCCACTTCCAGTCAAATCAATGACTTGCGTGCCGGTCGGTTTCGGAGCATTGTTGACGACCAGCGACTTGCCATGTCGCGCACGCAGGAGACAACGAGACACCATGGTCATGACTTCCTTTCCGACACGTCGGTTGGGCCTCACCGACATGCACATCACACGCGTGGGCTTCGGCGCCTGGGCCGTCGGCGGCGGCGACTGGGCCGTGGGCTGGGGCGCGCAGGACGATGCGGATTCGATCGCGGCCGTGCGCCACGCGGTGGACCGCGGCATCAACTGGATCGACACCGCGGCCGTATATGGACTGGGGCATTCGGAAGAGATCGTGCGGCGGGCGCTGGCGCCCATACCGCCTTCGCAGCGGCCCTACGTGTTCACCAAGGGCGGGTTGACGTGGTCGAAGGAAGACCCGCGCGCAATGCCGCGGCGCACCGGCGCGCCCGATAGCCTGCGGCGCGAGGTGGATGCCTCGCTGCGCAGGCTGGGCGTCGAACGCATCGACCTGTATCAGATGCATTGGCCGGCCGGAGACGGCACGCCGCTGGACGAGTACTGGGGCACCTTGCAGGACCTGAGGAAGGCCGGCAAGCTGCGCGCGATCGGGCTGTCCAACCACAACCTTGCGCAGTTGCAGGCCGCCCACAACGCGGCTCGCGTCGACACGCTGCAGCCGCCGTTCTCGGCCATCCGGCGAGACGCCGCGTCAGATCTGCTGCCCTGGTGCGCCGACCACGACGTGGGCGTGATCATCTACAGCCCCATGCAATCGGGCCTGTTGTCGGGCGGCTTCTCCGAGGAGCGCGCCGCCGCGCTGCCCGCGGACGACTGGCGCTCGCGCGATGCCGAGTTCGCCCCGCCGCAATTGGCGCGCAACCTGGCGCTGGCCGATGCCTTCAAGCCCATCGCCGAAAGCCATGGCACCACCGTGGGCGCCGTGGCCATCGCCTGGACCCTCGCCTGGCCGGCGGTCACGGGGGCGATCGTGGGCGCGCGCAGTGCCGCGCAGGTCGATGGCTGGCTGGCGGCCGCCACGCTGGAACTGGACGCCGAAGACCTGCGCGAGATCGCCCGCGCGATCGATCGATTGGGCGTGGGAACGGGACCGGCCTGGCCGCTGGAAGAGGACGTGGCGCTGACGGACCATCTGCGGCGCTGAAGGCCAGCACCACAGAGTGCGGAACCGCGTCTTCCGCGGTTCCGTCTGTTACGGCGGTCAGGCGTTCCGGCGCCCGCGCCGCGCGGCGGCGGCGATCAACAGCGCGCCGGCCAGCACCAGCAGCGGCGCATCGCCGTAGCGGGCATACGGCGTCAGGCCGGTCATGCCCTGCACCGTGACGGGCAGGACGCCCGCCTGGTGCGGCGCCATCTCGGCGACCACGCGGCCGTGCGGATCGATGGAGGCCGTGATGCCGGTGTTGGTGACCGTCAGCATGGGACGCGCCGTCTCGATGCTGCGCAGGCGGCCGATCTGCAGATGCTGGCGCAGCGCCCAGCTGTCGCCGAACCATCCCAGGTTGCTCAGGTTCACCAGGATGGTCGCGCCGGGCTCGCCGTTGGGGCCCGGCAGTATCGCGGGTAGCAGCTCGGGGCCGAACAGGTCTTCATAGCAGATGTTGAACGCCAGGTGCTGCCCCTTCACCAGGAACGGATCCTGGCGCACCGGGCCGCGATCGAACTCGCCCAGCGGGATGTTCAGCATCTGCACGAACCAGCCGAAGCCGAACGGCACGTACTCGCCCCATGGCACCAGATGGCGCTTGTCGTAGCGCTGCGCCATGGTGCCGGCGGCGATCTGTTCGGCAGGCGTATTGGCATCGAAGCCGATGGCGCTGTTGGTATAGCGCTCGCGGCCGTCGGGTTCGACGGTATGCAGGGGGGCGCCCATGGCGATGGCGCTGCCCTGGCGTTCGGCCACGGCGCGCCAGGTCTCCCAGACGCGCAGGTCGAGCTGGTCCTGGAACAGCGGCAGCACCGTCTCGGGCAGCACGATGAGATCCGGAGCGGGCTCGCCGGGCGCCGGCGGCTGTGCCGCCAGGCGCAGGTGGGTGACGATGCCGTGCTCGAGCAGGGCGGGATCGAACTTCTGCGACTGTCCGATGTTGCCTTGCACCAGCCGCACGTTCAGCGGGGAGCCGTCGGCCGACGACCACGCGATGCGGGCCAGGGGCCAGCCCGCCAGTGCCAGCACCGCGGCGGTGGCCAGCGTGGCGGCGGCAGGCCGCAGCCGCGTCCCGGAAAACAGGGGCACGCCGGCCAGCGCGGCCGCGGCCAGGGCCGCGAACAGCGCCATACCGTGCACGCCCAGCAAAGGGGCCCATCCGGCAAGCGGGCTGTCGACGTGGGCGTAGCCGATGTTCAGCCACGGGAAGCCCGTGAACAGGACGCTGCGCAGCCATTCGGCGCCCGCCCAGGCCGCGGCCCAGGTCAGCGCCTGGGCCAGTGGCGAGGCGTCGCGGCCGACGGGCCGCAGCCATACGGAGAGCGCGCCCGCCAGGCCGCCGAACAGCGCGAGAAAGGCGGACAGTGCCACCACGCCGGCCACGGCCAACGGAGCCGCCAGGCCGCCGTAGTGGTTCATGCTGATGTACAGCCAATATAGCCCGATGCTGAAGCTGAACAGCCCGAACCAGCAGCCGCGCGCGAACGCATGCCAGGCTCGTGCGGCGTCGCGGGTGGCGCGCGCCAGCACGGCCAGCGCGAGCACCTGCACGATGGCCAGCGACCAGGGGGGCAAGGGGCCGGGCGCGAAGGTCAGCGCGTGGACTGCGCCGGCCAGCGCCAGCAGCCCCGCGCCGCGCAGCCACGCGGGTACGCCCGATGTTGCCTTCATTCCTGCGCGTCGGTAGCGGATCCGGCCAGCGGACGCTGCGGCAGGCGGCGCGCGCGCAGCCACAGCGCGCGGCGCGCGTCCGCGCGGATCACCTCGAGGCGCAGGTCGCCGTGCACGGCGCTGTCGCCGCGCTTGGGAATGCGGCCCAGCTCTCCGCCCAGCCAGCCGCCCACGCTGTCGTACTCCTCGTCGGACAGGTCGGTCTGGAAGGTGTCGTTGAAGTGGCTGATGTCGGTGGATGCCATCAGGCGCCACTGGTTCTCGCCTTCGGGGACGATGGAGACTTCGTCGTCCTCGTCGTATTCGTCCTCGATGTCGCCGACGATCTCTTCCAGCACATCTTCCATGGTGACCAGGCCCGAGATGCCGCCATGCTCGTCGATGACGATGGCCTGGTGATTGCGGCTGGCGCGGAAGTCGCGCAGCAGCACGTTCAGGCGCTTGGCCTCGGGGATGAATACGGCCGGCCGCACCAGCGAGCGGATTTCGATGCCCGGCTCGAGCATGCAGCGCAGCAGATCCTTGGCCAGCAGGATGCCGATGATGTTGTCGCGGTCGTCTTCGTAGACCGGGAAGCGCGAGTGCGCCGTCTCGATCACGATGGCCAGCAGCTGAGGCAGCGGCTGGGCGATGTCCAGCAGGTCCATGCGCGCGCGCGGCACCATGATGTCGGCCACGGTGCGCTCGGACACGGCCAGCGCGCCCTTGATCATGGAATAGGATTCGGCGTCGATCAGCTCGCGGTCGTGCGCGGCTTCGAGAACGGCCTTGATGCCTTCGCGGTCTTCGGGCTCACGGCGTACGAGGCCCATGACGCGATCGAGCAGGGACTTGGAGGATTTGGCGGGACGCGCGGACGCGTCGGTGGTAGGGTTTGGGTCGGACATCGTCCTAGCGGACAAGTTGAGGAAGACCCAGCATAACCGAATCCCGGCTGCAGGTTTGTTACGTCTCGGGTCAGGCCGGCTCGATGTACGGGTCGGCGATGCCCATGCGCGCGAGCACGGCGGTTTCCAGGGTCTCCATGCGGCGCGCATCGCGCGCGCGGAGGTGGTCGTAGCCCAGCGCGTGCAGCACGCCGTGCACCGTCAGGTGGGCGGCATGGTGCTGCAGCGTCTTGCGCTGCTCGCGCGCCTCGCGCACCAGCACGGGCACGCAGACGATGATGTCGCCGCGCGCCACGCCCGCGGGGTCGACGCCGTACTCGAAGGTCAGCACATTGGTGGCATAGTCGCGGCCGCGGAACTCGCGGTTCAGGCGCCGTCCCTCGGCCTGCCCGACCAGTCTCAGACTCAGTTCGGCCGCGCTGAAGTCGGCCAGGCCGTCCGCGGCCGCGGCCGACAGGGCGTACTGCGCCCAGCGGCGCAGCCGCCAGCGCGGCAGGCGCGGCTCGGCCACGCCGTACTGCACGGCCAGGGCGAGGCCGGGACTATTCATCGGCGGCGGCGCGATCGTAGGCGTCCACGATGCGCGCCACCAGCGGATGGCGCACCACGTCGCGGCTGGTGAAGCGGGTGGTGGCGATGCCCTGTACTTCTTCGAGCACGCCCACCGCATGCGACAGGCCGCTTTGCTGGCCGCGCGGCAGGTCGACCTGCGAGGGATCGCCCGTGATGACGGCCTTGCTGCCGAAGCCGATGCGGGTCAGGAACATCTTCATCTGCTCGGGCGTGGTGTTCTGCGCCTCGTCCAGGATGACGAAGGCGTGATTCAGCGTGCGCCCGCGCATGTAGGCCAGCGGCGCGATCTCGATGGTCTGCTTCTCGAACAGGCGCTGCACGCGCTCGAAGCCCATCAGGTCGTACAGCGCGTCGTACAGCGGGCGCAGATAGGGGTCGACCTTCTGCGCCAGGTCGCCGGGCAGGAAGCCCAGGCGCTCGCCGGCCTCGACCGCGGGGCGGGTCAGCACCAGGCGCTGCACGGTTTCGCGCTCCATCGCGTCGATGGCGCAGGCCACCGCCAGCCAGGTCTTGCCGGTGCCGGCCGGGCCGATGCCGAAGGTGATGTCGTGCTTGAGGATGTTGTCGAGATAGTCGCGCTGGCGCGGGGTGCGGGGGCGCAGATCGGTGCGGCGCGTGCGCAGCAGCGGTCCGCCGTCCTCGTCCACCGAGGGTAGGGCGGGGGTGTCGAGCACGCGCGGATCGCTCTGCGTGTCGGCGGAACGGCCGACCCCGATCTCGACCAGGCCGAGCTGTATGTCGTCGACCGACAGCGCGCGGTGGGTGGCCTGCTCATGGAAGCGGCGCAGCGCGCGGCCGGCCAGTTCGGCCTGTTCGCCCTCGATGGTGATGCGGGCGCCGCGGCGCGACAGGCGCACGCCCATGCCGTCGGCCAGCTGGCGCAGGTTCTCGTCCAGCGGGCCGCACAGGTTGGCCAGGTGGGTGTTGTCGCCCTCCAGGTTGACGATGACGGGCATGTGGCGCTTGGCGCGGGTGCGCGGGGCAGGACTCATCGAGCCTCCTGGGTACGGTGCGCGGTCGCGCGGGACTCGATGCCGGGCCGGACGGGCGCGGTCATTCGGCGGCTCCGCCGGCGGTGGCGACCCGGCCGCGCAGCGAGTTGGTGTGAGCGTGCGTGATTTCCACGTCGATCATGTGGCCGATCAGCCGCGGCGGCGCGGCGAAGTTGACGATGCGGTTGTTCTCGGTGCGGGCCATCAGCTCGGCCGCGTCGCGGCGCGACTCGCCCTCGACCAGCACGCGCTGGCGAGTGCCCACCATGCCCTGCGCGATGGCGGCGGCCTGCTGGTTGATCAGCGCCTGCAGCCGCTGCAGGCGCTTGAGCTTCACGTCCTGCGGCGTGTCGTCGGACAGGTCGGCCGCCGGCGTGCCGGGGCGGCGCGAATAGACGAACGAGAACGACGTGTCGAAGCCCACGTCTTCGATGAGCTTCATGGTCTTGCCGAAGTCTTCCTCGGTTTCGCCGGGGAAGCCCACGATGAAGTCGGACGACAGCGTGAGGCCGGGCCGGGCGGCGCGCAGCTTGCGCACCACCGACTTGAATTCGAGCGCGGTGTAGCCGCGCTTCATGGCGGCCAGCACGCGGTCGCTGCCGGACTGCACAGGCAGGTGCAGGAAGGACACCAGCTTGGGCAGGCGCGCGTAGGCGTCGACCATGCGCTGGGTCATCTCCTTGGGGTGCGAGGTGGTGTAGCGGATGCGCTCGATGCCCGGGATCTCGTGCACGTACTCCAGTAGCGTGGCGAAGTCGGCGATCTCGCCGCTGTCTCCCATGGCGCCGCGATAGGCATTGACGTTCTGGCCCAGCAGCGTGACTTCCTTCACGCCCTGGTCGGCCAGGTCGGCCACCTCGACCAGCACGTCGTCGAACGGGCGCGAAACCTCTTCGCCGCGCGTATAGGGCACCACGCAGAAGCTGCAGTATTTGCTGCAGCCTTCCATGATGGAGACGAAAGCCGTGGCGCCATCGACGCGCGGCGGCGGCATGGCGTCGAACTTCTCGATCTCGGGAAAGCTGATGTCCACCTGCGAGCGGCCCTGCGCGCGGCGCTGGCGAATGAGGTCGGGCAGGCGGTGCAGGGTCTGCGGGCCGAACACCACGTCGACGTAGGGCGCGCGCTTGACGATGGCCTCGCCTTCCTGGCTGGCCACGCAGCCGCCCACGCCGATGACCAGGCGCGGGTTGAGCTTCTTGAGGTGCTGCACGCGGCCCAGGTCGGAGAACACCTTTTCCTGCGCCTTCTCGCGCACCGAACAGGTATTGAACAGGATGACGTCCGCGTCTTCGGGCGTGTCGGTGAGTTCGAGGCCCTGGTCGGCGCGCAGCACGTCGGCCATCTTGTCCGAGTCGTACTCGTTCATCTGGCAGCCGAAGGTGCGGATGTACAGCTTGCGGGGGGCGCCGTCCTGCAGGGATGCTTGCGGGGCCGCGGCGGCGGCGGGCGCGTCGGCTTGGGCCGCCGCGCGCTTGAGCGTGGTTTCTTGCATCGAAGTTCGCCGTGACGGGTGTAGATCCCGGGGGCGTCCAGGCTGGAGGGGAAACGGGCATTTTAGCCTGTACGGCCAGGCCTGCCGCTTCCCGCCTGCCGCCGGATCAGACGATCTCGGCTTCGCCTTCCTTCTTGACCGGCTTGACCAGGTCTTCGCGCTTGACGCCCATCCACATGGCCAGCGCGGCGGCCACGAACACCGACGAGTAGATGCCGAACCAGATGCCGATGGTGAGCGCCAGGGCGAAGTAGTGCAGAGACGGGCCGCCGAAGAACAGCATGGCCAGCACCATGATCTGCGTGGAGCCGTGGGTGATGATGGTGCGCGAGATGGTCTGCGTGATGGCGCTGTCGATGACTTCGACCACGCTCGCCTTGCGGTACTTGCGGAAGTTCTCGCGGATCCGGTCCATGATGACCACGGACTCGTTCACCGAGTAGCCCAGCACCGCCAGCACGCCCGCCAGCACGGCCAGCGAGAACTCCCACTGGAAGAAGGCGAAGAAGCCCAGGATGATGACCACGTCGTGCAGGTTGGCGACCACGCCGGCCAGGGCGAACTTCCATTCGAAGCGCAGTCCCAGGTACACCACGATGCCCAGCACCACCACCAGCAGCGCCATCAGCCCGTTGTGCAGCAGTTCCTGGCCGACCTGCGGTCCCACGAACTCGACGCGGCGCAGCTCGACCGACGGATCGGCCGCCTTCAGCCCCTGCATCACGGTCTCGCTTTGCGTGGCCGAGGTCTGGCCCTCGGTCAGCGGCAGGCGGATCATGACGTCGCGCGAGGTGCCGAAGTTGGCCACCTGGAAGTCGCTGTAGCCCAGCTTGGAAACGGCGGTGCGCACGCTGTCCAGCTGCACGGTCTGCGCATACGTGACTTCCATGACCGTGCCGCCGGTGAACTCGATGGACAGGTGAAAGCCGCGCGTGACGATGAAGAACACCGCCGCCAGGAACGTGACCAGGCTGATGATGTTCAGCACCAGCGCGTTGCGCATGAACGGGATGGTGCGGTGAATCCGGAAGAATTCCATGTCTAGGTCCTACCTCACTTGACGGCCGGCGCGTTGCCGCCGGCGTCTTTCTTGACTGCACCCTTGCCCGAGCCGTTTCCAGCGGTTTTTTCCGTATTCGGCCGCCATACGGTGCCGATCGAGATGCTGGTCAGCTTGCGCTTGCGGCCATACCAGAGGTTGGCCAGGGCGCGCACGCCCACCACCGACGAGAACATCGAGGTGAGAATGCCCAGGCAGTGCACTACCGCGAAGCCGCGGATCGGGCCCGACCCGAAGGCCAGCAGCGCCAGGCCGACGATGAGCGTGGTGAGGTTCGAGTCGAGAATCGTGCCCCAGGCGCGTTCGAAGCCGTGGTGGATGGCCTGTTGCGGAGTGGCCCCGCTGCGCAGTTCCTCGCGGATGCGCTCGTTGATCAGCACGTTCGAGTCGATGGCCATGCCCAGGGTGAGCGCGATGGCCGCGATGCCGGGCAGCGTCAGCGTGGCCTGCAGCATGGACAGCAGCGCCAGCAGGAACAACACGTTCATCGTCAGGCCGATGGCCGAGAACACCCCGAACAGGTGGTAGTAGACGATGATGAACACCGCGATGGCCAGGAAGCCGTACAGCGTGGAGTCGAAGCCCTTGGCGATGTTGTCGGCGCCCAGGCTGGGGCCGATGGTGCGTTCCTCGATGATCGACATGGGCGCGGCCAGCGAGCCGGCGCGCAGCAGCAGCGCGGTGTCGGCGGCTTCCTCGGCGGTCATGCTGCCCGAGATCTGCACCTGGCCGCCGCCGATTTCGCTGCGGATGACGGGCGCGGTGACCACTTCCCCCTTGCCGTTCTCGAACAGCAGGATGGCCATGCGCTTGCCGATGTTGTCGCGCGTGACGTCGCGGAAGATGCGCGCGCCCTTGCTGTCCAGCGTGAGGTGCACGGCGGCCTGCTGGGTCTGCTGGTCGCGGCCCGGCTGGGCGTCCTGCAGGTTCTCGCCGGTCAGCACGACCTGGCGGCGCACCAGCACGGGCGAGCCGTCGCGGTCGGTGTAGCGTTCCAGGCCGAAGGGCACGGTGCCGCCCGCGAGCGCGCTCATCGCGGCGGGCGAGTCGTCGACCATGCGGATCTCGAGCGTGGCGGTGCGGCCCAGCAGTTCCTTGGCCTTGGCCACGTCCTGCACGCCGGGCAGCTGCACGATGATGCGGTCGGCGCCCTGCTGCTGGATGACCGGTTCGGCCACGCCGAGTTCGTTGATGCGGTTGTGCAGGGTGTTGATGTTCTGCTTGAGCGCGTTGTCCTGCACGCGGGTGATGGCGGCGGGGCTGAGCTGCCCCACCAGCTGCGGACGCCCGCCCTCGTCGGCGTTGGCAAGGGTCAGTTCGGTGAGGCGGCCGCGCAGCGCATCCAGCGCGCGGCCGCGATCGTCTTCATTGGCGAAGTTGGCCACCACCGACATGCCCGATCGTTCGACGCCCGCGACGTTGACCTTCTGGTCGCGCAGCACGCTGCGCACTTCGGTCGCCAGTGAGTCGTAGCGGGCCGTCAGGGCGCCCTGCATGTCGACCTGCAGCAGGAAGTGCACGCCGCCGCGCAGGTCCAGGCCCAGGTACATGGGCCGCGGCTCGAACCAGCCCAGCGCGCGCATCCAGGTGGGCGAGGCGGGCAGCAGGTTCAGCGCGACGGTGTAGCGCGGATCGGCGGGGTCGGTGTTCAGCGCGCGATCCAGCACGTCGCGGGCGTGCAGCTGCACGTCGGTCGACGGAAAACGCGCGCGGATGGTGCCCAGCGTGCCGTTCAGTTCGTAATAGACGCTGGTGGACTCGATCTTGGCATCGGCCAGGATCTGGTTGATCTGTTCCAGCATGGCCGGTTCGACCTTGACGGTCGCCTTGGCGCTGGATACCTGCACGGCGGGAGACTCGCCGTAGAAGTTGGGCAGCGTATAGAGCAGGCCGATCACGACCGCAACCAGGACCGTGATGTATTTCCAGAGGGGATAGCGGTTCATTGCCGGCGATTCGAGCGTGATGAAGACGAAAGGCCCCGCATGCGGGGCCTGATGTGATGCTTAGAGGGCCTTGATGGTTCCCTTGGGCAGCACGGTCGTCACCGAGGTCTTCTGCATGATGACTTCGACGGGCTTGTCGGCCAGTTCGCCGACTTCGACGGTGACGTAGCTGTCGGTCACCTTGGACACCCTGCCCAGCATGCCGCCGGCGGTGACGACTTCGTCGCCCTTGGCCAGCGCGGCCACCATGTTGCGATGTTCCTTCTGGCGCTTCATCTGCGGACGGATCATCAGGAAATAGAGGATCACGAACATCAGCACGATGGGCAGCATACCCATCAGCGCGTTGCCTTCCGGAGCGGCGGCCTGGGCCAGGACGAGGCCGGCGGTGTCGATTGCGGACATGGTGTACTCCTGCAAAATCAGTTTGTTTTGAATGGCGTGGTGATGGATCTGCGGCTATGGTCGATTGATCTACCGGCCGGTCCCGGAAGTTTCCCCGGGGTCCGTTCCACATTTTTGGCGCCCTGTTCCCGCGCGAGCCATTGAACAGGGCAAGCCGGCTATTGTAGCGAGGTTGCCCCGCCGGCGCGCGGCATCGCCGACGCCGGGGGGTGGGACCATGCTGCGTATAATGACTGCGCATGCTGAATGCGCATGCCACGCCACAAACCACCCTACGGACGCAGCCGCCACATGATCGACGCCCCGGCCAAGGCCGCCCCCAAGCGTGCCACCAATATTTCGCTGTCCGTGGATGTATACGAGGATGCGAAGGCGCTCGGCATCAATTTATCGCAGACCTGCGATCAGTTGCTGCGCGAGTTGATTCGCAAACAGAAGGCGCAACGCTGGGCCCAGGAAAACGCCGAGTTCATCGACGCTTACAACCGCTTGTCCGAAAGCGAGGGCCTGCCTCTCGACCAGTGGCGCAGCTTCTGACCGCCATGGCGCGCTTCGACGTCTACCGCAATCCGGGCGCGCATGCCGCCACCACGCCTTTCCTGCTCGACGTGCAAAGTGAGCACCTGGCGCCGTTGAATACCCGCGTCGTGGTTCCGCTGCGCCTGCTCGACCGCTTCCCGGACCTGCGCATGCCGCAAGACCTGATGCCGGTCTTCGACATCGATGGCCAGCAGTGCTTCCTGGATACGCCAAAGCTGGCCGCGGTGCCTTGGCGCGAGCTCGGCGCTCCGGTCGACTCGTTGAAAGCCGAGCATGACCGCATCGTCGGCGCTCTGGATCGCTTGTTCGGATCTTTCTGAGACCGGAACCCGCCCCGCGCGAGACGCCGGGACCCGCGCGCAAGGGCGCCCGGGTCAATCCGGGTCACGGAACCGGAGCCGCCGCTAATCGACCCCGCGCGCCCGGTCGGCGGCGAATTGCGCGCGCCAGGCGTCGAATCGGCCCTCGGCGATGGCGGTGCGCATCTGGTCCATCAGGTCCAGGTAGAAATGCAGATTGTGCAGCGTGTTCAGGCGCGCGCCCGTGATTTCGTTGGCGCGCTGCAGGTGATGCAGGTACGCGCGCGAGAAGTGGCGGCAGGTGTGGCAGGCGCAGGTCGGATCCAGCGGACGCGTGTCGTCGCGATAGCGGGCATTGCGGATCTTCAGGTCGCCGTAGCGCGTGAACAGCCAACCGTTGCGCGCGTTGCGCGTGGGCATCACGCAGTCGAACATGTCCACGCCGCGCGACACGCCCTCGACCAGGTCTTCGGGCGTGCCCACGCCCATCAGGTAGCGCGGGGCGTCGGTCGGCAGGCGCGGCGCCACGTGGGCCAGGATGCGCTGCATGTCTTCCTTGGGCTCGCCCACCGACAATCCGCCGATGGCATAGCCATGGAAGCCGATCTCGCGCAGGCCTGCCAGCGATTCGTCGCGCAGCGTCTCGTACATGCCGCCCTGCACAATGCCGAACAGCGCGTTGGGATTGCCCAGGCGGTCGAATTCGTCGCGCGAGCGGCGCGCCCAGCGCAGCGACATGCGCATCGAGCGGGCCGCCTCCTCGGCGGTGGCGGGCCGGCCGTCGATCTCGTAGGGCGTGCATTCGTCGAACACCATGACGATGTCCGAGTTCAGCGACCGCTGGATGCGCATCGACTCTTCCGGCGTCAGGAACAGACGCGTGCCGTCGATGGGCGACGCGAACTTCACGCCTTCTTCCGTGATCTTGCGCATGCCCTGCAGGCTGAAGACCTGGAAGCCGCCCGAGTCGGTGAGGATGGGCTTGTCCCACTGCATGAAACCGTGCAGGCCGCCATGCGCCTCCATGATGTCGGTGCCGGGGCGCAGCCACAGGTGGAAAGTGTTGCCCAGCACGATCTGCGAGCCGACTTCCTTCAGCTCGTGCGGCAGCATGGCCTTGACGCTGCCATAGGTGCCCACGGGCATGAAGATCGGCGTTTCCACCGTGCCGTGGTTGAGGGTGACGCGGCCGCGGCGCGCGGCGCCGTCGGTGGCCAGCAGTTCGAAGCGCAATCCGGTCATGGGCGGGGAGTTTCGATGAACATGGCGTCGCCATAGCTGAAGAAGCGGTAGCGCTGGGCCACCGCGTGCGCATAGGCGCGGCGGATGGGTTCCATCCCGGCCAGGGCCGACACCAGCATCAGCAGCGTCGATTGCGGCAGGTGGAAGTTGGTCAGCAGCGCGTCCACGGCGCGGTAGCGATAGCCGGGCGTGATGAACAGGCGCGTGTCGCCCTGGGCCGCTTCCAGCGGCCGGGCGGCGCCCGGTTCGGCGCCCGACTGCGCCGCGGCCGACTCGAGCGCGCGCACGCTGGTCGTGCCCACGGCCACCACGCGGCCGCCACGGGCGCGCGCAGCCGCCACGGCGTCAGCGGTCTCTTGCGGGACGGTGTACCACTCGGCATGCATCACGTGGTCCTGCAGGTTGTCCACGCGCACTGGCTGGAAGGTGCCCGCGCCCACGTGCAGGGTGACGAAGGCCCGCTGCACGCCCAGCGCGGCCAGGCGCTCGAGCATGGGCTGGTCGAAATGCAGGCCGGCCGTGGGCGCGGCCACGGCGCCCGGCTGGCGCGCATAGACCGTCTGGTAGCGGCTGTCGTCGTCCGCCTCGGCGGCGTGAGTGATGTAGGGCGGCAGCGGCGTGGCCCCGTGCGCATCGAGCAGGTCGAGGACGGGCTGGGGAAAGCGCAGGTCGAACAGTTCGCCCTCGCGGCCCAGCACCTCGGCCTCGAAGGCGTCGGCCAGGCGCAGCGTCGTGCCGGGACCCGGCGACTTGCTGGCGCGCACGTGGGCCAGGGCACGCGTGGGTTCGACCAGGCGTTCGACCAGCACCTCGACCTTGCCGCCGCTGCCGGCCTTGTGGCCGGTCAGGCGCGCCTTGATGACGCGGGTGTCGTTGAAGACCAGCAGGTCGCCCGCGCGCAGCAGGCCGGCCAGGTCCGGAAAGCGCAGATCATGCAGCCGGCCGGCATCGTCCAGGTGCAGCAGGCGGCTGCCTCCGCGCTCGGGCGCCGGGTGCTGCGCGATCAGCTCGGGCGGCAGTTCGTAGTCGAAGTCGGATAGGGTGAGGGGGGCGGACACGGGGTCGGGCAAGCGGGAAACAACCCGCTATTGTATGTCGGGCGGCGGACGCACCGCCCGACATACGGCGGGCGCGGCGACCCGCCGCCGTGCGGCGTGCCGCCCTGTCAGGTCCCGACCGGCCCGAAGCCGAACAGCGCGGCCGGGTTGTCCACCAGGACGCGCCGGCGCGTATCCGCATCGGGCGCATAGCGGTAGAACAGCTCCAGCAGGTCGCCGTCGTTGGGCGGCCGCCTGGTCGAAACCGGGTGCGGCCAGTCGGTGGACCACACCACCCGATCCGGCGCGGCCTGGATGTACGCCTGCGCCAGCGGCACCGCGTCGTCCCACGGTGCGCCCTGGCGCGACAGCTTGTGGCCGTTGGACAGCATCAGCCAGAAGTTGCCGCGGCCCAGCAGCTCGATCACCTTGCGCACCGTCGGTCCGTCCAGTCCTTCGGACAGATCGGGACGGCCCATGTGGTCGATCAGCACGGGGATGTCGAGGTCCTCGTACAGGGCCACCGCGTCCAGGATGCCTTCGTTGCCCGGCTGGATCTTCATGTACCAGCCCAGCTCGCGCAGGCGCGCCGCCGAATTGGCCAGGGCCTCGGGGGTGGGCATCATGTTCAGGCTGCGCAGGAAGTTGAAGCGCGCGCCACGCACGCCGGCGTCGTGCAGGCGCTGCAGCTCGGCTTCCGAGGCCGTGTCCAGCGTCTTGCCGATGGTGCAGCCGCGATAGCCCGGGCCGGCCAGCGCCAGCGCGTCCAGCATTGCGCTGTTGTCGGTGCCATAGGTGGTGGGCTGCACGATCACGCCTCGCGTGATGCCCAGCGTGCGATGCATGCGCATCGCCTCCTCGAAGGTGGCGTGCGGCATTTCGTACCCGGCGTCCGGGCGCACAGGATAGCGCTCGCGCGGGCCGAACACGTGGAACTGCGCGTCGCACGCGCCGGGCGGCGGCGGCTCGGCGGGCGCGCGCGGGTTCGGGTCGAACGGGAAGTACTGTGTCATGGAACCGTCCTCATGTTTGCGCGCCGTCGCCCAGCACCGCCATGAAATCGGCCTGGATCAGCCTGGGGCCTTCCAGGTCCGCGCCCGGCGGGGTGTGCCGGGCGGGCCGGTCTTCGGGATCGGGGAACATCGCCAGCCATTCGCGGTTGAGCGCCGTCTTGTCGTTGCGGTCCTTCAGCCAGACCGTCATCTTGATGATGTCGGCCGTGGCGCCGCCGGCCGCCTCGACGATGGCGCGCACCTGCGCGAACAGCAGGCGGCACTGTTCGTCGAGCGAATCGGGAAACTCGCCCGTGGCGGGATCGTTGCCGTTGATGACTCCGGTCACCAGCAGGCTGCCGATGCGGCAGGCCGCCGGGATCGGCGCGCGGTGCGACGCGCCGTCGACGTAGATGCTGTGGCGTTTCTTCATGGGTCCTCGATCATTCGGCCGTGATGTTCGCGCGGCGGATGACCTCGCTCCACTTGGCCGTCTCGGCATCCAGAAAGCGCGTGGTCTCTTCCGGCGACAGGCCGTGCGGGATGGCGTGACTGTCCGTCAGGCGCTTGGCCACGTCCGGTTCGGCCAGCACTTCGCGCGTGGCGGCGGCCAGCGCGTCGACCACCGCCTTGGGCGTGTCCTTGGGGGCGACCAGCGCGGTGTAGGTCACCGCTTCGTAGTCCTTATAGCCCAGTTCCTTCATGGTGGGCACGTTGGGCAGCATGGGCACGCGTTCGCTGGAAGCCACGGCCAGCGGACGCAGCTTGCCGCTGGTGTAGTACGGCATGGCCACGGTGGTCTGTTCGAACGAGAACAGCACCTGCCCGCCGATCAGGTCGGTGATCTCGGGCGCGTTGCCGCGGTAGTGGGCGGTGTCCCACTTCACGCCGGACTGCAGCTGCAGCAGTTCAGAGGCCAGGTGGTTGATGGTGCCGGCCCCCGGCGAACCCATTACCATCGGTTCGGCCTTGGCCTTGGCCAGCAGTTCGTCCACCGAGTTCACCGTGAGCTTGGGGCTGGCCGTCAGTACCACCGGCGACAGCGCGATCGTGCTGATGGGCTGGAAAACCTGCTTCCACTGGTACATCGGTTTGGCAAAGACCAGCTCGGCGATCTGCAGCGGGCCGTTGGACGAAACGAACAGCGTATAGCCGTCGGGCGTCGAGCGTGCCACATAATTGCCGCCGATCTGGCCGCCAGCGCCGGCCTTGTTCTCAACGACGAAGGTCTGCTTGAACTTCCGGCTCAGCGCTTCGGCCAGAATGCGTGCCGAGATGTCGACGTTGCCGCCCGGAGGGTACGGAACGACCAGCGTGACCGGTTTGTCGGGATAGCTCTGTGCGGCGGCGGGGCCGGCCAGCGGCAGGGTCAGCGCCAGGGCGGCGGAAAACAGGGCAAGGCGATGGTTCATCTGTGTTTCTCCAGGTGAAAAATCTGTAGCTATTTTTCTCCATAAATGAGACAGAATTACGATATTTTTTCGATCACCTGGAAAAGAGCAATAGAGCGGATGGGAATGCTGAAACGTTGGCTGGCGGCCGTGGGGTTGGCGCTGTTCGCCTGCCAGGGCCAGGCGCAGGCGCTGCCGCCGGAGCTGTCGGCGATCTGGAAGAAGACCGGCCTGCCGGACAGTTCGCTGTCCCTGGTCGTGCAGGAAGTGGACGGACAGCGGCTGGCGGCCATCAACTCCGCCACCTCGCGCAACCCCGCCTCGGTGATGAAGCTGGTCACCACATGGGCCGCGTTGTCCGAATTGGGGCCGAACTACATCTGGCGCACCGAACTGCTGGCCGAGCCGGGCGCCCGCCCCGACGCCCGCGGCGTGCTGCCCGGCCCGCTGTACCTGCGCGCCGGCGGCAACCCTCAGCTGATGCTGCAAGACCTGTGGACGCTGCTGCGCGACCTGCGGCTGCGCGGGGTGAAGCAGGTCGGCGACCTGGTCATCGACCGCAGCATCTTCGGCCAGGTGGGCATCGATCCCGGCGCCTTCGACGGCGCGCCGGACCGTGCCTATAACGCCAGTCCCGACGCATTGATGGTGGGCTTCGGTGCGGTGCGCCTGCTTTTCGTGCCGGACCCCGCCGCGCGGCAGTGGGTGCCCTACGTCGACCCGCCGCTGCCCGGCTTGCGCATCGAGGGCAATGTCGAATGGAGCGACGTGCGCTGCCCGGGGCCGCCCGTGGTGACGACCGACCCGGTCGTCACGCAGCAGGGCGTGGCCGTGCGCGTGGGCGGCAAGGTGGCCGGATCGTGCGGCGAATTCGCCTTGTATCGACTTGCCATGTCGCAGCCCGAGTACGCCACGGCGGTGTTCCGCCAGCTGTGGACCGACCTGGGCGGCAAGTTCACCGGACAGGTGCGCGCGGGCCTCGTGCCGCCCGACGCCGTGCTGCTGACGGCCCACGAGTCCCAGCCGCTGGGCGAGATCATCCGCACGATCAACAAGCGCAGCAACAACGTGATGGCGCGCACGCTGCTGCTGACCCTGGGCGCGGAGCGCGGCGCGCGCCCGGCCACGGTGCAGAGCAGCGACATGGTCGCGCGTTCGCTGCTCGAGGCGCAGGGCCTGAAAATGCCGGAACTCGTCATCGACAATGGCGCCGGCCTGGCGCGCGAGGCCCGCGTCTCGGCCGAGAGCCTGGCCGCGCTGCTGATGCACGCGTGGACCTCGCCCTACATGCCCGAGTTCATGTCGTCGCTGGCGATCTCCGGCGTGGACGGCACGGTGCGCCGCCGCCTGCGCGGCAAGGACGGCGAGGGCATGGCGCACCTGAAGACGGGCTCGCTGCGCGACGTGCGCGCGATCGCTGGCTACGTGCTGGGAGCCAGCGGCAAGCGCTACATCGTGGTCAGCATGGTCAACCACGAGCAGGCGGCAGCCGTGCGCTCGTTCAACGATGCGCTGATCGGCTGGCTGGCCGAACAGTAGACGACGGGCAGGCCGCTCAGGCCCGGGTGCGCGGCCTCGCGCCCCGCGCCGCCGTTGCGGGCGGGTTGGGTTACCATGCCGCCCCGCGCGCCAAACGCGCTACGATAATCTGCCGCTCGCGCCAGGCGGCGCCCCGCCGCACCGTACCACTGGAGATGCCGCACATGCCCGTGCACGAAATCCGCCATCCGCTGATCCGCCACAAGCTCGGCATCATGCGTCGCGCCGACCTCAGCACCAAGAGCTTCCGGGAACTGTCCCAAGAGGTGGGCGCGCTGCTGACCTACGAGGCGTCCAAGGACATGCCCCTGACCGAGGCCGAGGTCGAGGGCTGGTGCGGCACGGTGAAGGTCGAGAAGATCGCCGGCAAGAAAGTGACCGTGGTGCCCATCCTGCGCGCCGGCATCGGCATGCTGGACGGCGTGCTCAGCCTCATCCCGGGCGCCAAGGTCAGCGTGGTGGGCGTGGCCCGCAACGAAGAAACCCTGCAGGCGCACACCTACGTCGAACGCCTGGTGGGCGAACTGGACCAGCGCCTGGCGCTGATCGTCGATCCCATGCTGGCCACCGGCGGATCGATGCTGGCCACCATCGACATGTTGAAGCGCGCGGGCTGCCGCGAGATCCGCGCGCTGGTGCTGGTCGCCGCGCCGCAGGGCGTCGAGGCCGTGCTGTCGCAACATCCCGACGTGCACATCTACACGGCGTCCATCGACGAGCGCCTCAACGAGAACGGCTACATCATCCCCGGCCTGGGCGACGCGGGCGACCGGATTTTCGGTACGAAGCAGAAGGGCGAGTAGGGCGCCAGCGCAGTAAGGGCTAGCCGGCGGTGCTGCCGAACCAGTGCAGCTTGTCGGCGAGCCCCGCCACCTCTCCCACGATCAGCAGCGCGGGGGCATGCACCTGGTGAGTCCGGGCCAGGGCCGCCATGTCGGCCAGCTTGCCCGCGACCACGCGCTGCTCCGGCCGGCTGCCGTTCTCCACCAGCGCGAATGGCGTATCCGGCGCGCGGCCATGCGCGACCAGGCGCTCGGCCAGCCGCTCAAGCTGCCCCACGCCCATGTAGAACGCCAGCGTCTGGTGGCTGCGGGCCAGTCCGTCCCAATCCAGCGTGTCCTCGTCCTGGCGGCAGTGCGCGGTCACCAGCCGTACGGACTGCGCATGGTCGCGATGCGTCAGCGGAATGCCTGCGTAGGCCGCGCAGGCCAGCGCCGCGGTGATGCCCGGAACGACCTCATAGCGTATGCCTTGCTCGCGCAGGAATTCGAGTTCCTCGCCGCCCCGGCCGAAGATGAAGGCGTCGCCGCCTTTCAGGCGGACCACGCGCCGGCCGACCCGCGCATGCTCGGCCATCAGCGCATGGATGCGCGCCTGCGTGGCGTCGTGATTCTCGCCGGGCAGCTTGCCCACCGAAATGCGGTCGGCGTCGCGGCGCGCCAGCGCCAGGACGTCGGCGCTGGCCAGGCGGTCGTGCAGGATGACGTCGGCCTCGTTCAAGGCGCGCAGCGCCTTCAACGTCAGCAGGCCGGGATCGCCCGGCCCCGCGCCCACCAGCACCACGCTGCCCGGCTGCTGCGGCCAGCCGCGGTCCAGCGCCTGCTGCAGTTCCGCCTCGGCCTGCGCGGGCTGCTGCTGCCGCAGCCATCCGGCCACGGGGCCGTCCAGCAGCCAGTCGTAGAAGCGGCGGCGCTGGCCCAGGTCGGGCAGGGCGGCGCGGATGCGCGGCCGGTGGCGCGCCGCCAGTTCGGCCAGCGGGCCCAGCGCATGGTCCAGCAGCGATTCCAGGCGCTCGCGCAGGCGGCGCGCCAGCACCGGCGCCACGCCCGAGGATGAGATGGCCAGCACCAGCGGCGAACGGTCCACGATGGCGGGCACCTGGAAGGACGACAGCTCGGCGTCGTCGACCACGTTGCAGAAGATGCGGCGCTCGCGGGCCGCGGCATCCACCGCCGCGTTGACCTCCCGGTCGTCGGTGGCGGCTACCACCAGCCAGGCGTCGTCCAGCCAGGACGCTTCGAAACGGCCGGGCACGTGCACGATGCGGCCATCGGCCGCCTGCCCCGCCAGCTCGGGTTCGAGATCCGGGGCGCCTACACGCACCTCGGCGCCGGCCTCTTGCAGCGCGCGCACTTTGCGGGCGGCCACGCTGCCGCCTCCCACCACCAGCACGCGCCGTCCCTGCAGGTCGGCAAATATCGGAAAGAGCTTCATCGAAAAGGGCCCGGGCGAGCCGGAATGGCCCGCAAAAGCGGCCATCATAGAAAGCGGGGCTACATCTCTACAACTTCTGATTCATTGGATTGATATGGGCCGTGGTTATTAAGCCCTGTCGTCACGTGGCAGAAGCGGCGTTGCTGCACTGCGGCACGAAAACAGTGCGGCCATCATGCGCCTCGCGCACCGGTTATGTGCGTGCCATGCATCGATGCAGCGCCGGATATGCCGGCGGAAAGAGGCAACTGCATGAAAAGAAAGGGAAATCTGATCGGTCTCACACCTGGCATGGCTATTGCTTGATCGGATGTGGGCGGCCGCATGCGGCCCTCCGCTCTGCCATGCAGTAGGAACAAAGGCGTTCCGCAACGTTCTCGGGCCCGGCCCGACGACGTGCGGAGCGCTTTTTTTTTCAATGTTTCTTCCGGAGCCTTGACGATGCCTGCATTCCGCACTCCTTCCATGCCGTCCCGCCCTGGGCCGTCTGCAGCAGATCCGCAACGCCGCCGGTGGCTGGCCGGCGCCGCCCGCGCCGCCGCGGGCGCCGGCTTGCTCGGTTTGGTCGACCCGCTGGTGCGCGCCGGCGCATGGGCAGCGGGCAGCGACGCGCCGGAGACGCCGGAGGTACGCATCGGCTTCATTCCCCTGACCGACTGCGCCTCGGTGGTGATGGCCTCGGTGCTGGGCATCGACAAGAAGTATGGCGTCAGGATCGTGCCCTCCAAGGAGGCTTCGTGGGCGGCCGTTCGAGACAAGCTGCTCAACGGTGAACTCGAACTCGCGCACGTCCTGTATGGCCTGGTGTACGGCCTGCAGATGGGCGTCGGCGGCCCGAGGAAGGACATGGCGGCGCTGATGAGCCTGAATCAGAACGGGCAGTCCATCACACTGTCGCGCCAGTTGCTACAGGCCGGCGCGCGCGATGGCGAGTCCCTGGCCGGGCTGATGGCCAAGGACAAGCGCGACTACGGTTTCGCGCATACGTTTCCCACCGGCACCCATGCGATGTGGCTGTATTACTGGCTGGCCGCCTACGGCATCGATCCGCTGCGCGACGTGCGAGCCATCACCGTGCCGCCGCCCCAGATGGTGGCCAACATGCGCGTAGGCAACATGGACGGCTTCTGCGTGGGCGAACCGTGGGGCGCGCGCGCCATCCTGGACAAGATCGGCTTCACGGCCTGCACCACCCAGCAGATATGGCCGGATCACCCCGAGAAGGTACTGGGCGCCACGGCCGAGTTCGTGCAGCGCAATCCCAACACGGCGCGCGCCGTCACCGCGGCGATCATCGAGGCGGGCCAGTGGATCGACGCATCGCCCGAGAACCGCCGCAAGACCGCCGAGACGATCGCCGCGCGCGCCTACGTCAACACCGATGCCGCGGGCATCATCGACCGCATGCAGGGCCGCTACGACGACGGCGCCGGCCGGCAGTGGGACGACGAACATCCCATGCGCTTCTACGGCGGCGGCGAGGCCAGCTTCCCGTACCTCAGCGACGGCATGTGGTTCCTGACGCAGCAGAAGCGCTGGGGCCTGCTGAAAGACCACCCCGACTATCTGGCGGTGGCGCGGCAGGTCAACCGCATCGACGTGTACAGGCAGGCGGCCCAGGCGGCCGGCGCAACGCTGCCCGCCACTGAAATGCGCAAATCCACTTTGATCGACGGCACCGTGTGGGACGGCGGCAATCCCGCGGCCTATGCCGACGGCTTCAAGATAAAGGCGGCCTGACATGTCCCACTCCGTACAACAGACCCTGTCCGCGTCCGCCATGCCGCGCACAGCCGTTCCCGTGCGCACACCCTTTCTGCGCGAGGCCTTCGAGCCCGCTGCGCGCCGCGTGCTGGGGGCGCTGGCCGGTTTCGCGGTGTTCGTGCTCGCCTGGCAATGCATCGCGCTGCTGGTGCCCGAAATACCCACGCCGGGCAAGACCTGGGATGCGGCCGCGCGCCTGTTCGCCGATCCGTTCTACGACAACGGCCCCAACGACAAGGGCGTGGGATGGAACGTGCTTGCCTCGCTGCGGCGCGTGGGCCTGGGATTCGGGCTGGCCGCGCTGGTCGGCATCCCGGCCGGCTTCATCATGGGCCGCTATGCCGTGGCCGGCGCCATGGCGTCTCCCATCGTCAGCCTGCTGCGTCCCGTGTCGCCGCTTGCGTGGCTGCCCCTGGGCCTGCTGCTGTTCAAGGCCGCCGATCCCGCCGCCATCTGGGCCATCTTCATCTGTTCGATCTGGCCCATGGTCATCAACACCGCCGCCGGCGTGGCGCGGGTGCCGCAGGATTACCTGAACGTGGCGCGCGTGCTCAACCTGTCGGAATGGAAGGTGGTCACCCGCGTGCTGCTGCCGGCCGTGCTGCCTCACATCCTGACGGGCGTGCGGCTGTCCATCGGCACCGCCTGGCTGGTGATCGTGGCCGCGGAGATGCTGACCGGCGGCACGGGCATCGGCTTCTGGCTGTGGGACGAATGGAACAACCTGAAGGTGGAACACATCGTCGTCGCCATTTTCGTGATCGGCGTCGTCGGCCTGCTGCTGGAACTGGCGCTGCTGCGGTTGGCGCGCCGATTCGCATACGTCGAGGAGTGAGACCATGCAGAAATCCCTGCGCATCGAGAACGTCGGGCAAGTCTTCGTCGCCCGCGGCGAACCCTTCGTGGCCCTGCGCGACATCGACCTGACGGTGGACCCCGGCGAGTTCGTCACGCTGATCGGCCATTCGGGCTGCGGCAAGTCGACACTGTTGAACCTGATCGCAGGCCTGGCGCGGCCCACCTCCGGCGTGCTGCTGTGCGCCGAGCGCGAGATCACCGGGCCGGGGCCCGACCGCGCCATGGTCTTCCAGAACCATTCGCTGCTGCCGTGGCTGACCTGCCTGCAGAACGTCCACCTGGCGGTCGAAAGCGTGTTCGGCGGGCGCGAGAGCCGTGCCCGGCTGACCGAGCGCGCGCAGGCCGCGCTGGATCTGGTGGGACTCTCGGCGGCGCGCGACAAGCTTCCGCGCGAGATCTCGGGCGGCATGAAGCAGCGCGTGGGCATCGCGCGCGCATTGGCCATCGAGCCGCGCGTGCTGCTGATGGACGAGCCGTTCGGGGCGCTGGACGCGCTGACGCGCGCGCACCTGCAGGACGAGCTGCTGCGCATCGTCGCCGAGACGGGCAGTACGGTCGTCATGGTGACTCATGACGTGGACGAGGCTGTGCTGCTGTCCGATCGCATTGTCATGCTGACCAACGGCCCGGCGGCCACCATCGGCGACATCCTGTCCGTAGACCTGCCGCGCCCGCGGGACCGCGTGGCGCTGGCCGGCGACGCCGGCTACCAGGCGTGCCGCGCGGCGGTGGTCGACTTCCTGTATCGGCGCTACGCGCATCCCTCGTCGCGGCAAACGGCCGGGCAGGGCGGCGCGGCAGCGCTGCAGCATGCCTGATGTCCCGCAATGGAAACGACGCCATGAGCACACGGCAAAGACTGGTGGTGGTGGGCAACGGCATGGCCGGCATACGCACGCTGGAAGAACTGCTCGGGCTTGCTCCCGACCTATATGACATCACGGTATTCGGCGCCGAGCCGCATCCCAACTACAACCGCATACTGCTGTCGCCGGTGCTCGCCGGCCAGCAGGCGTTCCAGGACATCGTGCTCAACGACCTGGATTGGTATCGGCGGCACGGCATCGACCTGCGCCTGGACTGCAAGGCGGTTCGCATCGACCGCGCGCGCCGCATGGTGCATGGCGCCGATGGCTCGCAGGCGCCGTACGACCGCCTGCTGCTGGCCACTGGCTCGCGTCCCTACATGCTGCCCGTGCCGGGACGCGATCTGCAAGGCGTGATCGGGTTCCGCGACGCCGCCGACGTCGGCAGGATGATCGCCGCGGCCGAACGCGGCGGCGAGGCGGTGGTGATCGGCGGAGGGCTGTTGGGGCTCGAGGCTGCCAGCGGGCTGGCGGCCCGCGGCATGCGGGTGTCGGTGGTGCATCTCGGGCAGGCGCTACTGGACCGGCAGTTGGACGTGCACGCCGCGCAGTTGCTGCAGCACAGCCTGCAGGCGCGCGGCCTGCGTTTCCTGATGGGACGGCAGACGCAGGCGCTGCTGGACGACGGGAATGGCCATGTGCGCGGCGTGCGCCTGGCCGACGGCGAGGAGATATCCGCCGACCTGGTGGTCATGGCGGTCGGCATCCGACCCGATACCGGGCTTGCCGAACAATGCGGCCTGCGCGTCGATCGAGGCGTGGTGGTCAGCGACACGCTGCAGACCTACGACCCGCGCATCTATGCGGTGGGCGAATGCGCCAGCCATCGCGGCGCGTGCTACGGCCTGGTGGCGCCGCTGTTCGAACAGGCGAGGGTGGCCGCGAACCACCTGGCGCTGCACGGCATCGGCCGCTATCCCGGCAGCGTCACCTCGACCCGGCTGAAGGTCACCGGCGTCGAGCTGTATTCGGCGGGCGATTTCGCGGGTGGAGACGGCGCCGAGTTCATCGTCCTGTCCGACGCTCGTGCCGGCATCTACAAGAAGCTGGTGGTCAAGGACGACCGGCTGGTGGGGGCCTGCCTGTACGGCGACACAGACAACAGCGCCTGGTATTTCCGCCTGATCCGCGAAGGGCAGCCGATCGGCGCGCTGCGCGATGCGTTGATGCTCGGCGAGGACGCCGCCGGCTGCGAACCGGCGCAGCCGGAGGGCGCCGGCCCTTCAGGCGCGCTTGCCTCCTTCAAGGAAGGCGCTGCCACCGGCAGGAGGGCAATCCCGTGATCGAAGCATTGCTGATCTCGTCCGAGCCGCCGTCTGCGGCCGGCGACACGCCCATGCGCACGGTGTCCTCGGTCTGCTGCTATTGCGGCACAGGCTGCGGCGTGCGCGTGCAGGCGAGCGCGGACCGGGTGCTGGCCGTGACGGGCGATCCGGACCATCCGTCCAGCCAGGGCCGGCTGTGCAGCAAAGGCCGTGCGCTGGCCGACACCGTGCGGCGCGACGACGCGCGCGTGCTCCAGGCCGAATGGCGCGCACGGCGCGACGCGGCACGCATTCCGCTGGCGCTAGACGATGCGCTGGACGCGGCGGCCGGACGGTTGGCCGATGCCATCGCGCGGCACGGGCCGGACTCGGTGGGCTTCTACCTGTCGGGCCAATTGCTGACCGAGGACTACGCCGTCTTCAACAAACTGGCGCGAGGGCTGGTCGGCACCAACAACATCGACACGAATTCGCGGCTGTGCATGTCCAGCGCGGTGTCGGCCTACAAGAAGACGCTGGGCGCCGACGCCCCGCCGGCCTGTTACGACGATCTGGAGGCCGCCGACGTCGTGCTGATCGCCGGTTCGAACATGGCGTATGCGCATCCGGTGCTGTTTCGCCGGCTGGAGGCGGCCAAGGCCGCGCGGCCGGACCTGAAGATCATGGTGATCGACCCGCGTCGCACCGACACGGCCGCGTTGGCCGACCTGCACCTGCCCATCGCGCCCGGCACCGACGTGGCGCTGTTCCAGGCCATGCTGCACGTGATGGCGCGCGACGAACTGCTCGACCGGGATTACATCGCGCGCCACACGCAGGGCTTTCCGGCCCTTGCGGCGCGCATCCGCGACTGTACGCCGCGGGCTGCCCAGGCCGTATGCGGCGTGCCCGCGGCGGACATCGAGCAGGCTGCGCGCTGGTTCGGCCGCGCCGGCGCCGCGCTGTCGCTGTACACCATGGGATTGAATCAGTCGTCCAGCGGCACCGCCAAGAACGCCGCGTTGATCCACCTGCATCTTGCCACCGGCCAGATCGGCCGGCCGGGGGCCGGCCCGTTCTCTCTGACCGGACAGCCCAATGCCATGGGCGGGCGCGAGGCGGGCGGCATGGCCACGCTGCTGCCGGGCCATCGCGACCCTGCCGATGCGGCGCACCGCGCGGAAGTCGCCGCGGCCTGGGGCGTGGACCGCCTGCCGGACAAGCCCGGACTGCCGGCCTTGCAGATGTTCGACGCCGTGCTGGACGGGCGCATCAAGGTACTGTGGATCGCGGCCACCAATCCGGCGCAGTCGCTGCCCGACCAGGCGCGCGTGCGCCGTGCGCTGCGGGCGGCCGAGTTCGTCATCGTCCAGGAGGCGTACGCCGACGCCGAGACGCTGGACTATGCCGACCTGGTACTGCCGGCCGCCACCTGGCCGGAGAAAAACGGCACGGTGACCAATTCCGAAAGGCGCATCAGCCGCGTGCGCGCCGCCGTGGCGCCGCCGGGCAGCGCCCGGCCCGATTGGCGCCTGGCCTGCGGCGTGGCGCGCCGGCTGGCCATGCGGATCGCGCCGCACAAGGCTGCGTTGTTCGACTATGCCGGCGAGGCCGAGGTGTTCGCCGAACATGCCCGTCTCACCGCCGGCCGCGACCTGGACTACAGCGCGCTGGACTATGCCGCACTGGAGAGCGGTCCGCGCCAGTGGCCGTTGCGCGACGGCATGGACACCGCGCGGCTGTACGCCGACGGCCGTTTTCCCACGCCGGACGGACGTGCGCGCTTTGTCGACGTCACATACGAGCCGGTGGCCGATGCGGTGTCGAGCGAGTTTCCGCTGCGGCTGACCACCGGCCGGCTGCGCGATCACTGGCACACCATGAGCCGTACCGGCTTGTCCGCCACGCTGGTGCAGCACGTCGAGGAGCCGTGGATTTCGCTGCATCCGCATGACATGCGGGAGCTGGCCCTGGACGAGGACGCGCTGGTGCGGGTACGGTCGCGGCGCGGCGCCATCGTGCTGCCCGCGCGCGCGGACGAGAGCCTCGAGCCCGGGCGCGCCTTTCTGCCCATGCACTGGGGCAGCGGCTTCATGGCCGGTGACGGCGTCAATGCGCTGACCAATCCCGCGCGCGACCCGATATCGCACCAGCCCGAACTGAAGCACAGCGCGGTCTCGGTGGCGGCAGCGCGGCTGCCATGGCAGGCGATGGGATGGCTGCGCGGCGACGCCGCCGCGTTGCGGCGCGCGCTCAGGCCCTGGCTGGCAAGGTTTGCGTACGCGGTGCTGCTGCCCTCGGCGCTTGGAGGCGGCAGCCTGCGGCTGCGCCTGGCCGCCGAGGCGGCGCCGGACGCGGTGCTGTTGCAGGAGCTGGCGCGGGCGTTGCGCCTGTCCCGGCCGGCGGCCGCCTTCGACGATCCCGCACGCGGCATGCTGCGCCGTGCGGGGCTGGACGCAGCGGGGCGCCCGGACGCTTTCATGCTGGCGGGCGACCTGCGTGCGCAATCGGCAATGCTGGCCTGGGCCGACTGCGGGCAGGCCCCGGCAGGGCTGGCGCGCCTGTTGATGGGACGCGGCGCCGCCGTGGCCCGCGGCCGCACCGTCTGCGCCTGCATGGGCGTCAGCGATGCCGCCATCGCTGCCGGCATCGCAGCCGGCCTGGACCTTGACGGGCTCAAGGCGCAGCTGGGTTGCGGCACCGGCTGCGGCTCGTGCGTGCCCGAGATACGCGGCATGCTGCGGCGCCGGATCCCGGCGACCGCTGCAAGCGCCGGCTCGGCTATTTGAAGCCGGCGGCCGGATCCTCGCTTCCGTAGATGCCGCCGCCGCCGTAGTCGCCCTGGATCTCGATCTTGACCTTGCTGGCGTCGATCTCGGGCGCGTCGCCCTTGTAGTGCATCACCAGGCCGGGGAAGGCCATCACCGCCGCCACCATGGCCAGCTGGATCACGATGAACGGCACCGAGCCCCAGTAGATCTGCCCCGTGGTCACCGGCTCGATGGTCTTGCCGGTGACCTTGTCGCGATAGCGGCTCTTCGGCGCGACCGAGCGCAGGTAGAACAGCGCGAAGCCGAACGGCGGATGCATGAACGAGGTCTGCATGTTCACCGCCAGCAGCACGCCGAACCAGATCAGGTCGATGCCGAGCTTGTCGGCCACCGGCCCGAGCAGCGGCACGATGATGAAGGCCAGCTCGAAGAAGTCGAGGAAGAACGCCAGGACGAAGGTCAGCACGCTGACGGCGATGAGGAACCCGTATTCGCCGCCGGGCAGGCCCACCAGCAGGTGCTCCACCCACAGGTCGCCGTTCACGCCGCGGAAAGTCAGGCCGAACACCGTCGAGCCGACCAGGATGAACACCACGAACGTGGACAGCTTCGTCGTGGTGTCCATGGCCTGCTTCAGCAGGGCCAGCGTGAGCCGTCCGCGGCTCACGGCCATGATGATCGCCCCCACGGCGCCCATGGCGCCGCCTTCGGTCGGCGTGGCCACGCCGATGAAGATGGTGCCCAGCACCAGGAAGATCAGGAACAGCGGCGGGATCATCACGAACGTGACGCGCTCGGCCAGCTTGGACAACAGCCCCAGCCTCAACAGCTTGTTGGTACCCGCGATGATGAAGGCGGTCAGGCCCCAGATGAGCAGCGACAGCACGATCTGTTCGTCGACGGGCGCCGTGTCGGATTCGATCAGGTCGGTGATCACGTAGGCCGACAGCGCCGAGATGGTCATCAGCACCACCAGCGAGCGGTCGCCCCGCCGGCCGTTGGGCTCGCGGAAGGCACGCGCCGACTCCGGCAGCGCCGGCGCCGAACCGGGCTTGAGATAGGACACCACCACGACATAGACGATGTAGATGCCGGCCAGCAGGAAGCCCGGCAGGATGGCGCCGCGGTACATGTCGCCGATCGAGCGGCCCAGCTGGTCGGCCAGGATGATCAGCACCAGCGAGGGCGGGATGATCTGCGACAGCGTGCCCGAAGCCGCGATGATGCCCGAGGCCAGCCGCCTGTCATAGCCGTAGCGCAGCATGATGGGCAGCGAGATCAGGCCCATGGAGATGACCGAGGCCGACACCACGCCGGTGGTGGCCGCGAGCATCGCGCCCACGAACACGACCGCGATGGCCAGGCCGCCGCGCACCGTGCCGAACAGCTGGCCGATGGTCTCGAGCAGATCCTCTGCCATGCCGGACCGTTCGAGAATCAGGCCCATCAGGGTGAAGAACGGGATGGCCAGCAGGGTGTCGTTGGCGAGAATGCCGAAGACGCGCTGGGGCAGCGCCTGGAACAGCGAGGCATTCAGCAGGCCCAGTTCCATGCCGATCAGGCCGAACAGGATCCCGTTGGCGGCCAGCGCGAAGGCCACCGGAAAGCCCAGCAGCAGGAACACCACCAGGGTGGCGAACATGATGGGGGCCATGTTGGCGATGAGAAATTCCATGATCAGCGTCCTTTCCCGTCGCGTTGGTCCACGGCGTGCGGATCCACGTCCGGGAGGCCGGCCGCGCGGGCTTCGCGCTGGCGGGCTTCCTCGGCGATCTCCTGCGCCAGCGCCTCTTCGGCCGACAGGCCTTCATCGCGCGCGCCCGGGTCGGCGCAGCGCCCCATCAGGAAGCCCACGCACTTGATCAGGTGCGACAGGCCGGCCAGCACCAGCAGCGCGAAACCGACCGGGATCAGCAGCTTCACGGGCCAGCGCACCAGCCCACCCGGATTGGAGGACTGCTCGTTGGTGAGATAGGAATCCATGAACATGGGCCAGGACAGCCAGAGGATCAGCAGGCAGGCCGGCATCAGGAAGAAGACGACGCCGAAGATTTCGATGTAGAGCTGCGTGCGGCGCGACAGGCGCGAGGACAGCACGTCCACGCGCACGTGTTCGTTGCGCAGCAGGGTGTAGCCGGCCGCCAGCAGGAACAGCGCGCCGAACAGATACCACTGCAGTTCCAGCCACGCGTTGGAACTGGTGTTGAAGACTTTTCTGACGACGGCATTGCCGGCGCTGACGAGCACGACGATCAAGGTCAGCCACGTCACCGCGCGGCCTACGGCCGTGTTGATCGCGTCGATCAACCGGGATAGGGCAAGCAGGGCGTTCATGATGATCCGGTCCGCGGGACGGACGAAGGGATGAGGGGGGATGCAGGAACCTGAGGGCATGAGGCGCGCCGCCGCGCGGCGGCGCGCCCAAGCCGCGGCGCTTACTTGCCGCGGCCGATGGTGCCCATGTAGCTGTCGTAGCTGCCTTCGGCGACGCGGAACCACGGCAGTTCGTTGTCGCGGAAATCGCGCATGCTCTCGTACACCTTCTTGAACATCGGGCTCTTGCCGCTCAGTTCGTCATAGAGCTTGACGGCTTCTGCGTAGCACGCGTCCAGCACGGGCTTGGGGAAGGGCTTGAGCTGCGCGCCGCCCGCGATCAGGCGCCGCAGCGCGGCCGGGTTCTCGGCGTCGTACTTGGCGATCATGTCGTTGGTGGCGGCGGCGCAGGCCTGCGCCAGCACGGCCTGGTAGTGCTTGGGCAGCTTGCCGTAGGCGTCCTGGTTGACGTACAGCGACACCTGCAGCGTGCCTTCCCACCAGCCCGGGAAGTAGTAGTGCGGGGCCACCTTGTTGAAGCCCAGCTTCTCGTCGTCGTAGGGGCCGATCCATTCGGCCGCGTCGATCGTGCCCTTTTCCAGCGCGGGATAGATGTCGCCGCCGGCGATCTGCTGCGGCACCACGCCCAAGCGCGACAGGACGGCGCCGGCGAAGGCGCTGACGCGGAACTTCAGGCCCTTCAGGTCCTCGACGGTCTTGATCTCTTTGCGGAACCAGCCGCCCATCTGCGTGCCGCTGTAGCCGCACGGGAAATTGACGATGTTGTAAGCCTTGAACACTTCGCGCATCAGCGACAGGCCGTCGCCATGGCGCATCCAGGCGTTCATCTGGCGCGTGTTCAGGCCGAACGGCACGGCGGCGTCGAAGCTCAGGACCGGGTCCTTGCCGTAGTAGTAATACGAAGCGCTGTGGCCGGCCTCGATAGTGCCGTTCTGCACGCCGTCGAGCACCTGCAGGGCCGGGACGATTTCGCCGGCCGGAAAGGTGCGGATGGTGAACTTGCCATTGGTGGCCTCGGAGACATACTTGCCCACGCTTTCGCCGCCCGAATAAATGGCGTCGGCGCTGCGCGGGAAGCTCGACGCCAGGCGCCACGAGATGGTGGGGGAATCTTGGGCGATGGCCGGTGCGGCGAGGGTGGCGCTGCCGGCGGCGGCGCCCAGGGTGGCGTGTTTGAGGAACGAACGGCGCTGCATGGAAAGTGTCTCCTGGCTGGCTTGGGTAAGCACGGTATGGACTGCTACGTTTGGTGGACGTATGTGCCGACTGCCCGGGATAGCGGACGACGACTTTTGTGGTGGGCAGGAAATATATAGAGAAATCTTGTCGCGTCGTACCGGGTAAACCCTTCATTTCCGCAGAAATCAGTGCATTGGGCGGAAGGTCGAGCCGGCGACATTCCCCTCAGCCCCGTGTCGGGGGCGATTCAGACATGGCCTCTCCATGCCAGGTCGGATACTGATGCCCTCTGAAACGTCGGGCGCCATGGGGCCGGTGTAGTATCGAGCCAGCCGTCCGCAGTGCGGACGCGTTCGGACTTTGCAGGAGTGGCTCGTGGCGTTGCGCAGGCTTTTTTCCCTACGGTTGTTGGCGGCGGTCATGGTGACCGCCGCGTCCGGCGCGGCGTATGCCGGTGTGTGCGATGCGCCCTTCATGCATGAAGGCGGCCGCGTCCAGCTGACCGGCAAGGGCAACATCGCCCTGGGCGCCGACCTCAATTTCGCCGAGGTCTCCAAGCAAGGCGGCAGCCAGTGCCGCGCGCGCGTCACGGGCGTGGCCTCGTTCGGCTATGCCGGCCTGCCGCCCGGCAAATCGCAGCTCGACTACCTGATGACGGTGAAGAACGGCCAGGCCGCTTTCGTGCGGTACGACCGTGCGGGCGAGAAGCCCGTCGACGAAGGCCAGTTCGACCTGCGCATGCTGGGCCTGTTTGCCTATGACCAGGTCACCGGCGAGGGCCAGCGCCTGCCGGGCGCCTCGTACCGCCTGAATATCGGCCGCGACGCCCCGGTGGGCGGCCGGCCCAGCACGACGGTGCGCATCGGCGAGAAGCGGGTGGGCAAGCGCCAGACGCTGGACACGCCGCTGGGCAGCTATTCGTGCTGGCCCATCACTTATACGCGCGACACCGATCCCACCATGGCGACGTTCAAGGGCGTCACCCTGCCCATCCCCGGCCTGAACACGACGGTGACCGACTGGTTCTGCCCCAAGGTCGACATGGTGATGCGACAGGACATCGATCAGGGCGGCATGAAATCCGCCGTCGAAATCACGCAGATGAAGTAGCACACCGTAGCAAGGCTGTCCCCGCTTTCGGGCATGCCGCTGGTATGATGGGTTTGCCCCGGAACGTCATCAAGGAGCTCTGCCATGAATTCGAGAAGATCCGAAGAAATCGCCAAAGAGAAAGAAAAACTGATCGACAGCGTAAAGAGCAGCCTGACTGATGCCGAGAACCTGCTGCGCGAAGCCGCCGGCAGCACCGGCGACAAGGCCGCCGAGCTGCGCGACCGCGCCATGACGTCCCTCAAGCGCACTCGCGAGGCGCTGTACGACGCGCAGGACGCCGTGATGGAACGCGGACGCCGCGCCGCCCGCGCCACCGACGACTACGTGCATGACAACCCCTGGCAAGCCATTACCATCGCGGGCGTGACCGGCCTGCTGTTGGGCTTGCTGATCAGCCGCCGATAGCGCGCTGGCCGGCCATCGCGGCCGGCCGCGTGCATGCTGGCTCCCATCATGGGCCTGCGCAGATCTGTCCTCGGCGTTGCCTCCAGTCTGGTCGGGCTGCTGCGCACACGCCTCGAATTGTTCGGCCTCGAAGCGGCCGAAGAAAAATCCCGCCTGCTCAAGCTGTTGGGCATGGCCTTCGGATCCCTGCTGTTCCTCACGCTCGCCGTGCTGGTGGTCACCATCGCCATCGCGGTGGCCGTCTGGCCCACCGAGCAGCGTTACCTGGCGCTGGCTTGCCTGGCCGCCGTCTATGCCCTCATCGGCGTGGGTCTGCTGCTGGCCGTGCGACGCCTGCTGGTGGAAGACCCGGCGCCGTTCTCGGCAACGCTCGACGCGCTGGAGCGCGACGTGGCGATGCTCGAGCGCGTCCGAGTGGACGAGGACGAAGAGCAGGAAGGCCAGGCTCCGGCCGGGCACGTTCAGGAGCGCTGACATGGCACGCATATCCCCCGCCGTCGAACGCCAGGTGCGTATCGAGATGCTGCGCGCCCGGGCCACCCTGGAACGCGAAACCCTGGCCCAGCGCCTGATCGAGACCGGTCACGGGCTCGAGCCGTCCAACCTGTTGCGCAGCCTGCTCCCCGCCGGACTTCGCGGCGGCGGCGCCGGCGGCCGTGGCGGCAAGCCGGGCGGCGGTTCGTCCACGCTGTGGCAGGTGGTATCGCTGGCGCGGCGCTTTCCCATGGTCACCTCCACCCTGTCCTCATTCGTGCTGGGCGCGGCCAAGGGCCGCGGCGGCATTCTGAAAGTGGCGGGGATGGGCCTGGCCGGCTACCAGCTCTACAAGGCCTGGCGGGGAATGACGCACAAGGATGCGCCCGCCATGCAGGCGCAGTCGCTCAGAAGAGGCCGTACTTACAAGACCCGGTAAGACATCGGCGGGCCGAGTGCCCGCCGATCTTCTTTCTACAGACCCAGTTCGCCCCACATCGCGTCGACGCGGCGCTTCACGTCCTCGTCCATGCGTATGGGAGTGCCCCATTCGCGGTCGGTCTCGCCCGGCCACTTGTTGGTGGCGTCCATGCCCATCTTGCCGCCCAGGCCCGACACGGGCGAGGCGAAGTCCAGGTAGTCGATGGGCGTGCGCTCGACCAGCACGGTGTCGCGCACCGGGTCCATGCGCGTGGTCATGGCCCATACCACCTCTTGCCAGTCCCGCGGATCGATGTCCTCGTCCACCACCACGATGAACTTCGTGTACATGAACTGGCGCAGGATGCTCCACAGGCCGAACATCACGCGCTTGGCGTGGCCCGCGTACTGCTTGCGGATCGAAACCACGGCCAGGCGATAGCTGCAGCCCTCGGGCGGCAGGTAGAAATCGACGATCTCGGGCAACTGCCGCCGCAGCAGCGGCACGAACACTTCGTTCAGCGCCACGCCCAGCACCGCCGGCTCGTCGGGCGGCTTGCCCGTGTAAGTGGAGTGATAGATGGGCGCGCGCCGCATGGTGATGCGGTCCACCGTGAACACCGGGAACCAGTCCTGCTCGTTGTAGTAGCCGGTATGGTCGCCATACGGGCCTTCGAGCGCCATCTCGTAGCCGGTGTCCGGCGGAGGATTCACGCCCGACGGCACGGCGGGCTGCACCGCGCGCGGGTCGCCGGACGGCAGCAGATGGCCTTCCAGCACGATCTCCGCCCAGGCCGGCACCGACAGTTCGCTGCCCAGCGCCTGCGCGACCTCGGTGCGCGAGCCGCGCAGCAGGCCGGCGAATTGGTATTCGGACAAGGTGTCGGGCACCGGGGTGACGGCGCCCAGGATGGTGGCGGGATCGGCGCCCAGCGCCACCGCCACCGGAAACGGCGTGCCTGGATGGGCTTGTGCGTGGTCGCGGAAGTCCAGCGCGCCGCCGCGATGCGACAGCCAGCGCATGATCAGCTTGTTGCGCGCGATGGGCTGTTGCCGGTAGATGCCCAGATTCTGGCGGCGCGCGTTGGGGCCGCGCGTGATCACCAGGCCCCACGTCAGCAGCGGCGCCACGTCCCCCGGCCAGCAGGTCTGGATGGGCAGGCGCGCCAGGTCGACGTCGTCGCCTTCCCACACGATCTCCTGGCAGGCCGGGCCGCGCACGCGCTTGGGCGCCATGTCCCACAGGGCCGCCTTCAGCATCGACACCTTGGCGAAGGCATCGCGCAGGCCCTTGGGCGGTTCGGGCTCGCGCAGCGAGGCCAGCAGTTCTCCGGTCTCGCGCAGCGCGCCCACGTCTTCGGCGCCCATGCCCCAGGCCACGCGGCGCGGCGTACCGAACAGGTTGGCCAGCACCGGCATCTGCGCCGGCGCATCGCCGTGGCGCGCGTTCTCGAACAACAGCGCGGGGCCGCCCGCGCGCAGCACGCGGTCGGCAATCTCGGTCATTTCGAGGCGCGTGGACACGGGCGCGGCGATGCGCTTGAGTTCGCCGCGAGCTTCAAGCTGGGCAAGAAAATCTCGGAGGTCTCGGTACTTCACGGATGGGGCCTGCCAATTTGGTTACATATGTGTCCGGGATCAAAGGTTAACATCCACCCCTTCACTTCTCTACGCAGGAGGTCGCCATGCCCGATGCGTCAGTGGCCGCCGTACACCGGCTGGCCCAAGGAGTGCACCGCCAACTGGCTGAATGGCTGCGCATCTGTTCCGTTTATCTCGGCATTGCGGTCATTGTCACGGTCAGCATGGGATTCGCGTTGCCTGGTCTGCGAGACCAGGCGCTGCAGGTGCACAAAGCCTTGCTGACCGCCCTGGCTCCTACATCCGCGCAATCCGCTCTGGAGTCCGATCCAGCCCCCGAGACGGGGCTCGAAGCCGCAACCGCCGTCGCCATGGCGGTGCCCGCCGCCCCCGCCAGCAACGCCACCGGCCTGCTGGGGCCGTTGGGTGCGGACAAACCCGCCGTCGCCGTGAAGGCCGCGGCCGCAGCAAAACGTCTTCCGCCCGGAACGTCCGGGTCGCAGATCGAGGCGCTGCGCAACTACATCTCGCGCAAGTACAAGGTGGCCTATGATGCCACGGGCGTGCTGGTGAATACCGCGTACCGCGTCGGCCGCGAGCAAAGCATCGATCCGCTGCTGCTGCTGGCCGTCATCGCGATCGAGTCGCGCTACAACCCGTTCGCCGAAAGCCCGGTGGGCGCGCAGGGCCTGATGCAGGTGATGACCCGCGTGCACAAGGACAAGTTCGAGGCGCTGGCCGAGACCGGCAGGCCCGGCGGCGCGCTGGATCCCGTGTCGAACATCCACGTCGGCACCACCATCCTGCGCGACTGCATCGATCGCCGCGGCTCGGTCACGGGCGGCCTGGCGTGCTATGTCGGCGCCTCCGGCCCGGACGACAACGGCTACGGCGCCAAGGTGCAGGCCGAACGCCGCCGCCTCGCGCTGGCATCGGGCATCGCGCTGGCGCGCGACTGACCCGTCTTTGCGCGGGCCTGCCCGGCAGGCCCACATTCGCGTTCGAATGACCCGCCGCGCACGCGCGTGCTACAGCACGCGCGCCATGCGCGCGACGGCCTCCTGCAGGCGGTCCAGTCCCGTGGCGTACGAAAAGCGCATGGTATGGGCGCCGTGCGCCGGGCCGAAGTCCACGCCCGGCACCGCGGCCACGCCGGCTTCCAGCAGCAGGCGCTGCGAGAATTCCCTGCTGTCCACTCCCAGACCAGCCAGGTCGGCGTAGATGTAGAACGCGCCATCCGGCCGCACCGGCACCGGCAGGCCCAGCCGCTCGAATTCCGGCAGCAGGTAGTCGCGGCGCTGGCGGAAGGCCTCGCGGCGCTGCTCATAGATCTTCATGGTGGCTGGCGCGAAGCACGCCAGCGCGGCATGCTGCGCCAGCGTCGGCGCGCAGATGGCCAGGCTGCCCGCCATCTTCTCGACGGTGGCCGCGATGGAGGCGGGCACGATCATCCAGCCCAGGCGCCAGCCGGTCATGTGGAAGTACTTCGAGAAGCTGTTGATGATGATGACGTCGTCGTCCAGTGTCAGCGCCGAACGCGCGGCCTCGTCATAGGACAGCCCCAGGTAGATCTCGTCCACGATGGCATAGCCGCCGCGCTCGCGCACGGCCGCCAGCAACTGCGCCAGTTCGGCCGGCGCGATCGAGGTGCCGGTGGGATTGCTGGGCGACGCGACCAGCACGCCCTGGGTGGCCGGGCCCCAGTGTTCGCGCACGTCCTGCGCCGACAACTGAAAGCGCTTGGCCGCGCTGCTGGGAATCAGCCGTGGCCGGCCGCCCGCGGACAGCACGAAGTTGCCGTTGGCCGGGTAGGACGGATCGGGCATGAGCACTTCGGCCCCGGGGTTGACCAGCGCCGCGCAGGCCAGGGCCAGCGCGCCCGACGCGCCGGCGGTGACGATGACGCGCGACGGATCCACCTGCGCCCCGAACTCGCTTGCGTAGAATGCGGCGATGGCCTCGCGCAGGGGCATCAGCCCCGCGGGGGCGGAATAGCCGCTCTGGCCTGCCGCCGCGGCGCGCTGCAGCGCTTCCAGCACCTGCGGCGGGGCCGTGAAATCGGGCTCGCCTATGCCCAGGCTGATGATGTCGCGTCCGGCGGCCTGCAGGGCCTGGGCCTGCTTGAACAGCTCGACGACGTGGAAGGTGCGGAATTCTTCGGTGCGCAGGGCAAGGCGGGACATGGGGTTCATCTCGGCGAAAAAAGGATTGTAGTCATGCAGCCATCGCGGCGCGCTTTCCTGCTTGGACGACGGCCGCCCGTCACGGCCTGGGACGAGCTGCGCCTGCGCCTGGCGCGGGTGGCGCAGGGGGCGTTGCGCGATGCCGGGCCGCGCCGGGCGGTGCTGGCCGCGCACGACGCGAGCGACGTGCGCCAGGCGCGCGCGCTGTGCGCCGATTACGGCGCGGTGCTGGCCCTGGACGGCACGCCGTTGGCTCAGGCGGACCCGGACGATGCGGCGCCGCCGGTGCTGGTCGTGGACCCGGCGGGCCTGGACCGGCTGGTGCGCACGCAGTCCGGATGGCATGCCGGTCCGGGCTGCCGTGCGCATGATCTGGCGCTGTCGGGCCTGCCGCAGTTCGCCGATGCGCCGCCCGACCAGATGCTGGCAGTGTGGCTGGCCGAACAGGGCGCCTGGCCGGTGGGCGGCACCGCGGCCAGCGGCGTGCGCGATCTCGACCTGTTGCTGGCCGATGGCAGTGCGGAGACCCTGGGGCCCTTCGGGCAGGACGACCTGAGGCCGCTGCATACGGCCACGGCGCAGCGCCTGGTGCCCGCGCTGTTCCAGCTGGCGGGCACCGCCGATGCCGCGCTTTGCCTGGCTGCGGCGCGCTGGCCCGCACGCTACAGGCTGGATGCGCTGCGTCCGCGCGAACCGGCCCAGGTCAACCTGGCGCATCTGCTGCTGGGGCATGGCGGCACGCTGGCGTGGGTCGAGGGCGCGACGCTGGCGCCGCCGGCGCAAGCCGATCACCCCCGGCCGCAGGCGCCGCCGCAGGCCGGCGCGGCCATGTCGCACGCACCCGATGTGCCGCCGGATGACGGCGCTTGCCGCCCCGCGGCGCGTCGCCTGGACATGCGCGTTGCCCAGGCATTCGATCCCGCCGGCCTGTACGGCGCCGCCTGAGCCTTCCCGCGGGCCGGCTGCGGCGCTGGGGTATGTCAGGGCATGTCAGGCGGAATGGCGGGAGTAAGATAGCGCGAACCATTTCAACCTGAACCTCATATCCGCCGCAACATGGACGCCAATTTTCGCAAGGCCGCGCTCGAATACCACGAGCTGGGCCGCCCGGGAAAGATCTCGGTCACGCCCACCAAACAGCTCTCCAACCAGCGCGATCTGGCGCTGGCCTATTCGCCTGGAGTCGCGGCCGCTTGCGAAGAAATCGTCGAAGACGCGGGCAATGTGTTCCGCTACACCGGCCGCGGCAACTTGGTGGGGGTCATCACCAACGGCACGGCGGTGCTGGGGCTGGGCAACATCGGCGCGCTGGCGTCCAAGCCGGTGATGGAAGGCAAGGCGGTGCTGTTCAAGAAGTTCGCCGGCATCGACGTGTTCGACATCGAGATCAACGAATCCGATCCGGACAAGCTGGTGGACATCATCGCGGGACTGGAGCCCACGTTCGGCGGCATCAACCTCGAGGACATCAAGGCGCCGGAGTGCTTCACGGTCGAGCGCAAGCTGCGCGAGCGCATGAAGATCCCGGTGTTCCATGACGACCAGCACGGCACGGCCATCACGGTCTGTGCGGCCTTCATCAACGGCCTGAAGGTCGTGGGCAAGGACATCTCGCAGGTCAAGGTGGTCACGTCGGGCGCGGGCGCGGCGGCGCTGGCCTGCCTGGACCTGATGGTGGACCTGGGCCTGCCGCTGGAGCATGTGTGGGTGACCGACATCGAAGGCGTGGTCTACGAAGGCCGCACCACGCTCATGGATCCGGACAAGGCGCGCTACGCGAAGCGGACCGATGCGCGCAAGCTGGCCGAGGTGATCGAAGGCGCCGACGTGTTCCTGGGCCTGTCGGCCGGCGGCGTGCTCAAGCCCGAGATGGTGGCCAGGATGGCCGCGCAGCCGCTGATCCTGGCGCTGGCCAATCCCAATCCCGAGATCCTGCCGGAACTGGCGCATTCGGTGCGCGACGACGTGGTCATGGCCACGGGCCGTTCGGACTATCCGAACCAGGTCAACAACGTGCTGTGCTTTCCGTACATCTTCCGCGGCGCGCTGGACGTGGGGGCCACCACCATCACGCGCGAGATGGAGATGGCGGCGGTGTACGCCATTGCCGGCCTGGCGCAGGAAGAGCAGAACGAGGTGGTCGCCGCCGCGTACGGTACCTACGATCTGTGCTTCGGCCGTGAATATCTCATTCCCAAGCCCTTCGATCCGCGCCTGATCGTGCGCATCGCGCCGGCGGTGGCCCGTGCGGCCATGGAAGGCGGCGTGGCCACGCGGCCGCTGGCCGATCTCGACGCTTACGTCGAGCAGCTGCAGCAGTTCGTGTACCACTCGGGCGCCTTCATGAAACCGCTGTTCGGCGCGGCCAAGCGGCTGGTGCGCGAGGGCGCCAAGGCTCGCATCGTGTTCACCGAAGGCGAGGACGAGCGGGTGCTGCGCGCGGTGCAGGTGGTGGTGGACGAAGGCCTGGCCAAGCCCATCCTGGTGGGCCGCCCGTCGGTGCTGTCGGCGCGCATCGAGAAGTTCGGCCTGCGGCTGAGGCTGGGCCAGGACGTGGAAGTCACCAACCCGGAATACGACGAGCGCTTCCATCAGTACTGGACCACGTACTGGGAACTGATGTGCCGCCGCGGCATCACCAAGGAAATGGCGCGCGTCGAGATGCGCCGCCGCCTGACGCTGATCGGCGCGATGATGGTGCGCCTGGGCGATGCCGACGGCATGATCTGCGGCACGGTGGGCGCCTATCACGACCATCTGCGTTTCGTGGATGAAGTGATCGGCAAGCGCCCCGGCGCCAACACCTATGCCGCGATGAACATCCTGCTGCTGGACGAGCGCACGGTGGCGCTGGTGGACACGCACGTCAACGACGACCCCACGGCCGGGCAGATCGCCGAATTCACGGTGGCGGCCGCGCGCCAGATGACGGAGCTGAATCTCGCCCCCAAGGTGGCGCTGCTGTCGCGTTCCAACTTCGGCACCGGCAGCTCGGCGTCCGGCGCCAAGATGCGCGAGGCGCTGGAACTGGTGCGCGAGGCCGCGCCCGAACTCGAGATCGATGGCGAGATGCATGGCGACTGCGCGCTGGACGAGGCGCTGCGCCTGAAGATCCTTCCCTCGTCCACGCTGAAGGGCGAGGCCAATCTGCTGGTGTGCCCCAACGTCGATTCGGGCAACATCGCCTACAACCTGCTCAAGGCCACGGCGGGCGCCAATGTGGCGATCGGCCCCTTCCTGCTTGGCGTCAACGCGCCGGTAGGCATCCTGACTTCCAGCGCCACCGTGCGTCGCATCATCAACATGACTGCGTTGACCGTCATCGACGCCAACCGCGCCGCGATGCCCGCCGCCTGAGCTACGTGGGCGGGCCTCGCGTCAGCGGCGGAACCACATGATGGACAGGGTGCAGGCGGTCACCAGCAATAGCGCGGCCACGGCGGCGAGCAGCGCGCCGATCTCGGTCTCGCGGCGTTCCAGCGCCAGGCGCGTACTGAGCTTGCGATAGACCTGGCCCAGGTCGGCGGCCGAGTCGGCCTGGAAGTACTCGCCGTCCGTCAGTGCGGCGACCGCCCGCAGCGCGGTCTCGTCCAGCTGCATGTAGTACGACCAGCCATCGTCGGCGGAAGGGCCGTTTCTCGGCTTGCCGAAGCCCACGGTGTAGACGCGCACGCCGCGCTCGGCGGCGAGGCGGGCGGCGTCCACGGGGTCCGGGCCCACGGTGCGGCGGCCGTCGCTCAGCAGGATGATCGCGCCGTTCGTGTACGAGCCCGGCTTGGCCGGTGGCCGCTCGGCCGGCGGGCCCGGCTTGTTGGATCCCTGTCCCAGCGGCAGCGCGTCGCGCCCCGGGCGCGGCGGCGCGGCGCCCGGGTCCATGGCGGCGGCATCGATGCCGTCCTCGGGAAACAGCGTGGCCAAGGCCAGCAGCAGGCCGCTGCCGGTGGCGGTGCCGCGCTGCAGTTCGAAGCGATCGATGGCGTCGATCATGTCCTGCTTGATGTCGGTGGGGGCCTGCACCAGCGTGGCGGCCGCCGCGAACGCGACGATGCCCATGCGTGCGCTGGCCGGCAGCTCGGCCACGAAACCGCGCGCCGCCTGCTGCGCGGCCACCATGCGGCTGGGTGGGATGTCCTGGGCTTCCATGCTGCGCGACACGTCCATGGCCAGCACCAGCGTATAGGTGTCGGACGGCAGGGTGACCGTGGCGCTCGGACGTGCGCAGGCCAGCAGCGCCGCGCCCAGCGCCAACAGGAACAGCGCGGGAGGAATGTGCCGCCGCACCCGGTGGCCGGGACCCAGCGCCGCGCGCGGCAGGGAGAGGCTGGCGTAGACCACCGCGGCCTTCTTGCGCCGTGACAGCACGTACACGTAGGCGCCTGCAAGCACGGGCAGCGCGAGCAGCAGCCAGAGCATTTCCGGCCAGAGAAACTGCATGCAGTGCTCCTTGGCGCGTGGATGGGACGATGGTACTGTACTTCCACGGCGGCGCGGAGCTTCGGCGGCGATGAAACGGGTTGCAATCTACGGATGGGCGGCGGCAGGGCTGGTGCTGGCTTTCGCCGCGGGGATAGCCTGCACCTGGCTGGTGCAACCAGACCCGCGCACCCTCACGCAAGAGGACATCGACTCCGCCGTCATGCACACGCTGCAGACCAAAAGCCTGCCCTCGCGTGCCGCCCGCGCGGCCGCGGTGGTCCATCCTTCGGTGGTACTCATCCAGGGCTACCCCGACGGGGCTCCCGCGGCGCCCGACGCGGCCGCGCCGCGGCATGGCTCGCCACCGCCCGCCGACAGCCAGCCGCCCGGCTCGCCGGGCCAGCCCGCCGACCCCGGCGCCGCCCGCGATCCGCCCGCCGAACCCCAGGCCATGATGCGCAACGTCGGAACGGGTGTGGTCGTCACCGACGAAGGCATGATCCTGACCAATCATCATGTCGTCGCGGGGGCCAGCCGCCTGGTCGTCACGTTCTCCGACGGCATGGAATCCGAGGCCATGCTGGTCAGCGTCATGCCCGAGAAAGACCTGGCGGTGCTGCGCGCCAAAACCATCCCCGACGACCTGCCGGCTGCCACGCTGGGCTCCAGCCGCGGTCTCGCGCCGGGCGACGAGGTCGTGGCGATAGGCTTTCCGTTCGGCATCGGTCCTTCGGTGTCGGCCGGCGTGGTGTCAGGCCTGAACCGCGAGTTCGCCTCGCCCGAGAACAAGCAGAACCTCTCGGGCCTGATCCAGTTCGATGCCGCGGCCAATCCGGGCAACTCCGGCGGCCCGCTCATCGACATGAACGGGGAGGTGGTGGGCATCGTCACCGCCATACTCAACCCCACCAAAAGCAGCACCTTCGTCGGCATCGGGTTCGCCACCACCATCGAAAGCGCCGGCAGCGCCGTCGGTTTCTCCCCCTTCTAGATGCGGAGCGCCATGAAAGATCCTGCCCTGAACGCCGCCGGCGGCGGCAACCTGATGGAGCGCGTGCTGTACGAGGTCAAGCGCGTGGTGGTGGGCCAGGATCACTTCCTGGAGCGGGTGTTGGTGGCCATCCTGGCGCGCGGCCACCTGCTGGTGGAGGGCGTGCCGGGCCTGGCCAAAACACTCACCGTGAATACGCTCGCGCAGACCATGCGCGGTGTCTTCAAGCGCATCCAGTTCACGCCCGACCTGCTGCCGGCAGACCTCGTCGGCACCCGCATGTACAACCAGCGCACCGGCGAATTCAGCACCGTGCTGGGACCAGTGTTCGCCAATCTGCTGCTGGCCGACGAAATCAACCGCGCGCCGGCCAAGGTGCAGAGCGCGCTGCTGGAAGTGATGCAGGAGCGGCAGGTCACCATCGCCGGCGAAACGCATCCGGTGCCCGCGCCGTTCCTCGTCATGGCCACGCAGAATCCCATCGAGACGGAGGGCACGTACCCCTTGCCCGAGGCACAGGTCGACCGCTTCATGATGAAAGTGCTGGTGGGCTATCCCAGCGAAGACGAAGAGGTGGTCATCGTCAATCGCGTGACCGGTCCGCGCATCGCGGTCAACGCGCTGGCCACGCCGGACCAGCTGGCCGCGCTGCAGGCCGAGTGCCGCCAGGTCTATGTCGATCCGGGCCTGGTGCAGTACGCGGTGCGCATGGTGGCGGCCACGCGAAACCCCGCGCTGTGCGGCCTGGAAGAGCTGGGCCGTTATCTGTCGTACGGCGCCAGCCCGCGCGCCACCATCGGCCTGGTGGAAGGCGCGCGCGCACTGGCGCTGCTGCGCGGCCGCCACTATGCATTGCCCGAGGACGTGGTCGACCTGGTGCCCGACGTGCTGCGTCACCGCCTGGTGCTGTCGTACGAGGCCTTGTCCGATGGCGTGGATGCGGACCAGGTGATCGCGCGTCTGCTGCGCGCCATTCCCGCGCCCGAGCGGCCACTGGAATCCCATGTTCGGGTGGCGACGCAATAGCCGGGCGCGCGGCGCCGACGCGGACGCGGCGACCAAGGCCGGCCCGGATGCGCAGCGCGTGGATGCGCTGCTGCGCCGTCTCGAATGGACGGTGCTGCGCCGCCTGGACGGGTTGCTGCAGGGCGACTACCGCACGCTGCTGCGCGGCTTCGGCCTGGATCTGGCCGACCTGCGCGAATACCGGCCCGGCGACGACGTGCGCCACATCGATTGGAACGCCACGGCCAGGCTGGCGACGCCACAGGTGCGCGAGTTCCAGGAGGACAGGGAAGTGGCCGCGTGGTTCCTCCTGGATCTGAGCGGCTCGGTGGATTTCGGCTCGGGCACGGTGCGCAAGCGCGCCCTGCTGGAAGAGTTCACCGCGGTGATGGCCCGCGTGCTGGTGCGCCATGGCAACCGGGTGGGCGCGGTCCTGTACGGCGGCGCGGCGGTGACCCCCGTGGTGGTGCCCGCCTGCGCCGGGCGACGCCATCTGCTGCACATGCTGTCGCGCATGCGCGCCACCCGGGCCGCGGCCGCATCGCGCTCTGGCGCCACCCGGCTGGGCGAGCTGCTGGTCCGCGCCCAGTCGGCCGCGACGCGGCGCGGCGTGATGTTCGTCGTGTCGGACTTCATCAGCGAACCCGGATGGGAGATGCCGCTGAGCATGCTGGCGCGCCACCACGAAGTCGTGGCGGTGCGGCTGGTCGACCCGCTGGAGCTGGCCTTGCCGGACCTCGGCCTGATGGTGCTGCAGGACGCCGAAAGCGGCGAGCAGATGTTCGTCGATACCCAGGACGCGGCTTTCCGCAAGCGCTTCGCGCACGCGGCGCAGGCACGCGAGGCCGCGTTGCAGCAAGCCTGCGCGCGGGCCGGCGTGGATTGCCTGGCCCTGTCCACCGATGCCAGGCTGGACCTGGAACTGCTGCGCTTCGCGCGCCGTCGCCGGCGCGGCGGCGCGAAGGCGGTCAGCGCTGTGGCGCCTGCCTCCGGACCAGGGCCGCGCGCCGACTCGAGGGCCTACCCGTGAGCGCGCTGCCCGAGTTCAGCTTCCTGTGGCCGCGCGTGTTGTGGCTGCTGCTCTGCGTGCCGCTGTTGTTGGCCTGGTACGTGCGCCACGAACGTCGCCGTCGGCGCGGCGCCTTGCGCTATCCCGCGCTGCAGGCGACGGGGCTGACGATACGCGCGGGCGCGCCGTGGCGCAGGCATCTGCCGCCCGCGCTGGTTCTGCTGGGCGTGGCGGCGCTGATCGTCGCGACGGCCCGGCCGCAGGCCATGCTGAAGCTGCCATCGCACGTAGAGACCGTGATACTGGCCATGGACATGTCGGGCAGCATGCGCGCCGAGGACGTCAAGCCCAGCCGCATGCAGGTCGCGCAGCAGGCCGCGCGTGCCTTTGTGGCGGCGCAGCCCGCCGGCGTGCGCGTCGGCCTGGTGGCGGTGGCCGGCACCGCGGCCGTCGCGCAGCCGCCGAGCCGTCGCAAGGACGAAGTGCAGGCGGCCATAGACCGCCTGCAGCCGCAGCGCGGCTCGGCGCTGGGCAACGGCCTGGTCATCGCGCTGGGTACGCTGCTGCCGCGCGCGGGCATCGACGTGACGGGCTTCATCAACATGGGCGACGGGCCGCCGGGAACGGCCGCGCCGGGCAAGCCAGGGGAGGGCGCCGGGGCATCTTCCGGGGGCCAGCCGACGCCGGAGCCGGTGGCGCCGGGTTCGTATCCGTCGGGCGCCATCGTGCTGATGTCCGATGGCGAGGGCAATGCGGGCCGCGACGTGCTGCAGGCCGCCAGGCTGGCGGCCGAACACGGCGTGCGCATCTACACGGTGGGCATCGGCACCGCCGAGGGGGCCGTGCTAAACGTGGAAGGCTGGTCCTCGCGGGTGCGGCTGGATGACGCCGTGCTGAGAAAGGTGGCGGACGCTACAGGCGGCGCGTACTTCCGCGTGGAGGACGCCGAGGGCCTGAAGAAGGTGTATCGGTCGCTCGTCGCGCGGCTCGCGTACGAGCGCAGCGAGATGGTCGAGATCACCGCCTTGTTCAGCGCGCTGGGGGCCTTGCTGGCGGGGTGCGCGGCGATGCTGTCGCTGTGGTGGTTCGGCAGGGTGGCGTAGGCAGCGGCGCGGCGCGCCATCGGATCAATCGTCCGCGACGCGCCAGGCCAGTGCCGCCGCATACCCATGCGGCGCTGGCAGACGGCATGCGCGGATGGATTGCAGGTCCGGCAGCTCGGTATGAAGCTGCAACGCCTCTCCCATGCCCGCCGAGATCCGCACGCGCCGCAGATGGTCGGCGATGCCGGTCCCCGCCGCCTTCAGTACGGCCTCCTTGGCAGTCCAGTGCATGATCAGCGCGGCAAGCGGGTCCTGCGCGCGGCGTATCGCGTCGGCTTCGTCGTCATCGCACGCCAGCGTCAACCATGGCGGCAGCGGCCCCGCGGGCAGGCAGCGTTCGATATCGATGCCCAGCGATGATGTGGCGGGCGATGCGGCCGCGGTATCGGCCACGGCCAGGTAGGCGTGGTCTCCCGCGTGCGAAAGATTGAAGGCCGGCCCGTGCGCCAGGTCGGGCTTGCCCTGCGGGCCGGCGAACAACGGCACGTCGGCCGCCGCGATGCCGAGCGTGTTACCCAACAGCCTGCGCAGCGCGGCGCGGGCCTGGACATGGCGGCGCCGGTCGGCGGGCTGGCGATAGCGCGCGGCGCGCACGTGTTCATCCTGCGTCAGCACGTGCAGGTCGTCGGGGTGGTCGTGCTCGAGGTCCAACGGCAGGTGCCAGACGACCACGCCCGCCGGTGTTCCGGCGGGCGTGACGATGCGGACGGGTTCGACCATCCGCGTCGCCTCAGTAGCGCGCGCGCAGCGTCACCATGACGGCGGCGGGTTCACCGAAGATGTTCTGCTGGTTCGGGTTGCCGATCGTCGTGTAGTACTTGCGGTCGAATATGTTGTACGCGTTGATCGCGCCCTCGATGTTCTTGGTGAACTGGTAAGCGGCCATCAGGTCGACCGTGGCGTAGCCGCCCTGGCGAAGCGTGCCGCGCGCGGCGCCCACCGGGAACGTGGTGTAGAAGCTGCTCGACACGTTCACGCCGCCGCCCACCTTGAATTTGTTGAACTGGCCGGGAAGACGATAGTCGGTCCACAGGCGGAACAGATGCTTCGGCGCGATTGCGGTCATCGAGCTGTCGTAGCCGCCATTGCTCATGACGTCGACGTCGGTGTAGGTGTAGCCAGCGTAGATGTTCCAGTTGGGCTGGATCTTGCCGGAGGCCTGCAGTTCGAAGCCTTGCGACTTTGTCTTGCCGTTCGCCGAGTACGTGTTGGCCGAATTGACATCCAGCTGCGCGCGGTTTTCGTCGCGGATCTGGAACGCCGAGAGCGATGCCTGCAGCAGGCCCTCCATGTACTCGCCCTTGATGCCCACTTCGTACTGCTTGCCCGTCAAGGGCTCGAGGATGTCGCCGGAGGCTGTGCTGAAATTCGGTTGCGGCTGGAACACTTCGGTGTAGCTGCCGTACAGCGCGTATGTGCGGTTGATGTCGTAGATCAGGCTGACCGTGGGGGAGAACTTGGCCGAGTATTCGGCGTCCGTGGAGCGGGCGGTGGTCGCGGTGCGGGATTCGCGTTCGATCTGCCACCAGTCCACTCGGCCGCCGGCGACCAAGGTCAACGGATCGGCTAGCTTGAAGCGGCCGTTGGCGTACAAGCCCCATTGGCGCGTGCGTGCCGTCGTGCCGTTGTTGTATTCGTAGTTCAGGCTGGGAAAGTCGGATACCGGATTGGTGACGTCGACGGGCTGGATCCAGTTGGGGACCGGATACTCCCAGTCGTTGTTGAATCGCTGGTCGGAAAAGTTGGTGCCGAACGTCAGCGTGTGTTCGCGGCCGAAGGCTGCCAGCGGTCCGGACACGTACGCGTCCACCGAGTTCTGGCGCTGTGTGGCCGGACCCTTGGCGGACCGCAGCCTGGTGAGGTTCGTGACCGGGTTGATCGCGCCCTGGGCATAGGCCTGATCACGCGTCAGGTCGCTGCGCACGGCGCGGGCGGAAAGCTTGGACGACCAGCCGTTGTCGAACTTGCTTTGCAGTTCGCCGAAGACTTCGTTGTCGCGGAACACATCTTCGCTCCATTCGGCGCCCAGGAACGTCGAGCGCGGGATGTCGGCGAGCCAGGCGTTGGGACGGGCCGGATTGCTCACGTCGGCGTAGGCAGGAAGCGACCACATCGAGGCATCGATGTGGCGTCGTTGCGAGCTGCCGCCCAGCGTGACGGTGGTGCTGGGGGTGATGTCGTAGTCGACGATGCCATAGATGGCGGTGTGCCGTTCATTGGTCTTGTCGAAGAAAAAGTCGCGGTTCTGGTAGACCCCCACCAGCCGGCCCCGCAGCGAGCCGTCGCTGTTCAGCGGCGAGCTGATGTCGGCCATGCTGCGGAAGTTGTCCCACGATCCGGCGCCGAGCTCGCCCTGGAACGCGAAGTCCTTGGTGGGACGCTTGCGCACCAGGTTGATCACGCCGCCCAGGCCGCCCGCGCCGTTGTACAGGCCCGACGGACCCTTCAGCACTTCCACGCGTTCGTACAGCGCCAGGTCGCCCGACGACATCATGCGCCAGTCGTACTGCGTGGGAACGCCGTCGAACTGGTAACTCGTGATGGGGAAGCCGCGCGAGTGATAGATGCTGCGGCTGTAGTCGCGCTTTTCCACGACCACGCCCGGCGTGTTGCGCATGGCGTCGTCCACCGAGGTCATGCCCTGCGCCTGGATCTGCGGTTGCGAGATGGTGCTGATGGTCTGCGGAATTTCGCGTTGGGTCAGCGCGGTCTTGGAGCCCACCGTGGTCGGCGGATTCTGCCGGACTGCCTCGTCGCTGGCGTCCCCCGTCACGGAGATCGGGCTGAGCGTCGACACGTTGGACTGCGCCTGGGTCTGGGCCTGTGCCTGGGCGGCGAGGGCGGACAGCGCGAGTGCGCAGAAGATGTTCAGCCGGCGGATGGAAAAGGACGAAGGAAGAAGAGGGGACGACAGACGATCGATGTTCATGGGCTGTTTTTGAGGATAGGATTCATAACGGAACTGAGAATCACTGCCATTTGTGGAACAGGATTTTTAATTGTTTTTCAGATTTATGCAAGCACTGCTTGGGCCGCAAAGTACGCATTTTCGTGTCTCGAAATGGTCACGTGATTTCTGCAAATTAGCGGCACAGGCCATGAATTCCGGGGTAACGCCGACCAATTAGCGTAGTAGAGGCAGATCTGATACCCATTCTTACATTGGAATCGCGAACGATTTGCGTTAGTATTTGCAATGTAGCGGCATTCATCGGAGAGGAGGTTTCGCATGAGTTTCGACCGGGACGACATCACTTTTCACGTGGTGATCAACGACGAAGACCAATACTCCATCTGGCCCGACTTCAAACCGGTGCCGACAGGGTGGCGAGCGACCGATTTCAGCGGTGACAAGGCTGCCTGCCTGGCGCATATCGAAGCACTGTGGACCGACATGCGTCCCGCCAGCCTGCGCCGCTTCATGGACGACGGCGAATCGGTCCCCGCCTGATGCCCGCTTTTACGCTTTACTGCCTGCCCTGCGCCGGCGCCAGCGCCACGATGTATCAGCGCTGGCGCCGCCAGGTGCCGTCCTGGCTGGCCATCGAACCGGTGGAGCTGCCTGGGCGGGGCAGGAGGCTGAACGAAGCGCCGATCGCGCGCATGGATGCGCTGGTCGATGCGCTGGCTCCCGAATGGTTGGGCCGGCTGCAGACGCCGTACGCGCTGCTGGGCATGAGCATGGGCGCGCTGATCGCATACGAGTTCGCGCTGCTCGCGGCGCGCGGCGGGCGCCCGCCGCAGGCCCTGTTCGTCGCGGCCAGCGCCGCGCCGGGCACGCGGGAAGACGCGGCACGGGCAGCGCTGGAAAGCGAGGCCGAACTGATCGCCGAAATGCGGGCACTGGGCGGAACCTCCGAGGCGGTGTTCGCCGAGCCCGAGTTGCTTGGGCCGGCGCTTGCCGCGCTGAAGGCCGACTTCCGCGTGTGCGCCAGCGCGCGGGCAGCCTTGGGTCCGGCGCTCGACTGCCCGATGCACGTGTACGGCGGACGCGAGGACCGGATTTCGCAGTCGCAATTATTGGCATGGCAGCACGCCACCACATCCACCTGTACGCTCACCTGGTTGGCGGGCGGACATTTCTTCATGCGCGAGCAGGAAAGCGATTTCCTGCGGCACGTCGTGACTGCCATCGGGCTATAGCTGTTCCGATCGCATTCCGGCGGCTTTACCGGGATGAAAGCGATGGACCAAGCGGTGTTGCGGGTTGCGTCTTGCCCCCCCAAGAGCGGGCCTGACGATTCGTTGTTGCCCCTGTTGTTCGAGCCGGCCTATGCGGGCCAGAGCCTGGTCGATGCATTCGACGCGCTGGCGCCTCGGATCGCCGACGTGCTGCCGGAGGTGGGCGGCGTGCTGCTGAGGGGATTTGCCGTGCCCGATGTCGAACGCTTCCGCGCCTTCGCGGCCGCCTTCGGCGATCCTCTGCTGTCGTACGAATTCGGCTCCACTCCGCGCAGCACGGTGTCGGCCGGCATCTATACCTCCACCGAATACCCCGCCCACCAGCACATTCCCCTGCACAACGAGCAGGCCTATACACGCGAGTGGCCGATGCGCATCTGGTTCCATTGCGTGACGGCCGCCGCCGAGGGCGGGCAGACCCCGATCGCGGACAGCCGGGCCATCTATCGGCAAATGCCCGACGCCATACGCGAGCGCTTCGCGCAGGGCCTGATCTACGTCCGCAACTATGGCAACGGACTGGACGTGCCGTGGCAGGACGTCTTCAACACGGAGGACCCCGCCGCGGTGGAGGCGTACTGCGCGCCGCGCGGCATCACGTGCGAGTGGAAGGACGACGGCGAACTGCGCACCACGCAGCACTGCCAGGGCGTGGCACGCCACCCCGATACCGGCGATCACGTGTGGTTCAACCAGGCCCATCTGTTCCACGTGTCGAACCTTGCGCCTGAAGTGCGGGAGTCGCTGGAAGATGCGGTGGGCGTGGAGAATCTGCCCCGCAATGTGCTGTATGCCGACGGCGCGCCCATTCCCGATGCCGACCTCGACACCGTGCGCCGGCTCCTGCAGGAACAGACGATCGTCTTCGATTGGCGCGCGGGCGACGTCCTCATGCTGGACAACATGCTGGCCGCCCATGCGCGCACGCCATTCAGCGGAGCGCGCAAGGTCGTGGTCGCCATGGCCCGCTCCTACGCCGGATCGGCCTGATGCGGCGCTGAACCGCGGCTGGCGCGCGGCGCCGGCCCTATCTCTCTTCCCTACATGACCCTTGCGCCGCGTGCGCCTGGAGGAAGTCCCGATGTCGAATCTCGTCCAATGCCTGCGCCAGCACGCTGCCCGCCAACCTGATCGCAGCGCCCTGGTCGTGCTGCAGGCGGGCACGCCCGTCGGCGAGTACACCTATGCCGAACTCGACGCGCGCGTCCGGGCGCTGGCAGCGTACCTGCAAGGTCGCTATGCGCCGGGCGACCGTGTCCTGCTGCTGATGCATAGCGGCGCGGACTACGTGACCGCGTTCCTGGCCTGCCTGTACAGCGGCGTGATCGCCGTGCCCGCGTATCCCCCGGCGGCCAATCGCGACCAGCGCGGCGGCAGGCTGGCCGCCATCGCGGCCGATGCCGAAGCGAGCGCGATACTGACCACGGCGGCTTTGGCGGCCCAGCATGCCGAGGCGCTCGCCGTGCTGGGCAGCGAACTGGTCGAGGTCGATGCGGTCGACCCCGCGGCGGCCGGCGCCTGGCGCGAGTATCGGCCCCAGGACGATGACATCGCGTTCCTGCAGTACACCTCGGGGTCCACCGCCAACCCCAAGGGCGTGATGGTCAGTCACGGCAACCTGATGGCCAACGAGGTGGCCATGCAGGAAGGATTGGGCGTGCGCGAGGACGACGTCTACGTCAACTGGCTGCCGCTTTATCACGACATGGGGCTGATCGGCGGACTGCTGCAGCCGCTGTATCGCGGCATCCGCGTCGTGCTGATGCCGCCGCAGGATTTCCTGGAACGGCCGCTGCGCTGGCTGCAGGCGATCGCTCAGTACGGCGGCACGATCAGCGGGGGGCCCGACTTCGCGTTCAAGCTGTGCGCGGAGCGCGTGCGTCCCGAGCAGGCCGAGACGCTGGATCTGTCCAGCTGGCGGCTCGCCTTCTCGGGTTCGGAACCCGTGCGGCACGCCACGCTGGAGGCCTTTGTCTCCGCGCTCGCACCCGCCCGCTTCGATCCCTCGGCCGTGTTTCCGTGCTATGGCCTGGCGGAGGGCACGCTGTTCGTCACCGGCGCTGGCCGTGGGAATGGCATGACGGTGACATGGAGCGACGCGCAGGTGCTGGCGGGCGGACGCATCGAGCCGGCGACGCAGGCCAGCGTACAGGCCACGCCGCTGGTGTCGTGCGGCCGTACGGCGACGCATCATGCCGTACGCATCGTCGATCCCGAGAGCGGCAGTCCGCGCGGCGAAGGCGAGGTGGGCGAGATCCTGTTCAGCGGGCCCAGCGTGACGCACGGCTATTGGCGCAATCCCACGGCCACGGCCTCCGCCTTCGTCGACATCGAGGGTACGCGCTGGCTGCGCACCGGCGACCTGGGCGCGCTGCACGACGGCGCGCTGTACGTCGCCGGCCGCAGCAAGGACCTCATCATCGTGCGCGGACAGAATCTCTACCCGCAGGACCTGGAGCAGGCGGTGGAGGATGAAGTGTCCAGCGTACGCAAGGGGCGCGTGATCGCCTTTGCCGCCAATGTGGACGGGGCCGAACGGATCGGCGTCGCCGCGGAGATCGGGCGTACGACCCAGAAGACGCACGCGCCCGGCGAGATCGCGGCCGCCATCGGGCGCGCGGTGGCGCAGGCTTGCGGCGAGGTGGTACATGCCATCGTGCTGCTCAACCCCGGCGGCCTGCCCAAGACGTCCAGCGGCAAGCTGCAGCGCGCCGCCTGCCGCCAGGGCTGGCAAGAAGGCACGCTGGACGCCTATGCGCAAGTGACCGAACAGGAATGGCTGGCCGCGCAGGCCCAGGACCATGCGCCGCCCGCCACCGACCTCGAGCGCAGTCTCGCCGAGGTCTGGGCCGAGGGGCTGGGCCTGTCTCGCGTCAGCGTGGTGGATCCGTTCTATGCGCTGGGAGGCACGTCGGTCAGTGCGACGCAGATCGCCGCGCTGGCGCACGAGCGTCACGGCCTGGACGTGCCGCTGCGCAGTTTCTTCGAGGGCGCGACGGTGCGCGAGCAGGCGCGGCTGCTGTCGGCCGCACCGCTGCGCACGCAAAGCGAACAGGCCAGCGCCATCGACGAACTCCTGGACAAACTGGAGGCCTGAGGCCATGGCGCAAGCTGCTTCCTTCGTCGCGCTGGCGGAGCGCTACCAGGCCCTGCCGCCCGCGCGTAAAGCGCAGTTCCTGGAAGGACTGCGGGAACGCGGCATTCCGTTCCAGGCGCTGCCTGTCGTGCCGGCGCTGGAGCGCCGCCAACCGACGGGCGCCGGGCCGCTGGTGCTGCCGGCCGCGCCTTCGCAGCACGGCCTGTGGTTGTCGTGGCAGCTCGATCCCGACAGTCCGGCTTACAACATGGCCGGCGTGCTGGACCTGGACGGCGCATTGGATCCCTTCGCGTTGCAGGCGGCGCTGGAAACGCTGGCACAGCGGCACGAGCCGCTGCGCACCACCTTCGGCACGGACGAGGCGGGCATGCTGCGCCAGTATGTGCACGCCCGGACGGCGCCGCCGCTGCCGCTGAACGATCTGTCCATGCTGTCCACCGACGAGGCACGGCGCCAGGCCGACGTGCAATCGCGCGCGGACGCCGACCAGGCATTCGACCTGGCGCGCGGACCGCTGTGGCGCGTGCGCCTGCTGCGGCTCGCGCCCAGGCGTCACGAGCTCGTGCTGACGCTGCATCACATCATCTGCGACGGCGAGTCGATTCCCGTGCTCATGCGCGATCTTGCGCGGGCCTATGAGGCGGCGATACTCGGGCGGGCCGTCGTCGAGCCCGCGCCGCTGGCCGTGCAGGCCGGGGACTACGCCGCATGGCAGCAGGCATGGCTGGAGGCCGGCGAGGGGCGGCGGCAACTCGAGCATTGGCGCGCGCGCCTGGACGTCGCCGCCCCGCCCGCCGCGTTGCCGTTGGACCGGCCCCGGCAGGCGGGTCGTGGGGATGCAGCCGGCAGCCTGCGCGTGCAATGGCCGGAAGCGCTCAGCGAATCGTTGCGCGCGCTGGCACGTGCGCATTCGGTATCGACGTTCTGCGCGGTGCTGGCCGTGCTGAAGCTGGCGCTTTACCGGCTGGGTGGGCAGCGCGATGTGCCGGTCGGCGTGCCCATCGCGGATCGCGCCCGGCCGCAGACGCGCGACATGGTGGCGTACCTGGTCAACGTGCAGGTGATGCGCGCGCCGCTGGACCCGCATGCGGGCTTCGACGCGCTGCTGGTCGCCGTGCGCGATGCGCTGGTGGACGGCATGCAGGCCGGCGACCTGCCGTTCCATCAGTTGGTGGAAGGTCTGGCGCCGGAGCGGCTGCCGGGATGCCATCCGCTGTTCCAGGTGAAGTGCACGGAGCAGCGCAACGCCGGCCGCGAGCGGGAGATCGGGGCCGGTGAGTTGCGCATGCGGCTGCGTGAGCTGCCGGCAGCGCGCGCGCACTTCGATCTCAGCGTCGACGTATGCGACGAAGGCGCGATCACCCTGCACCTGGTCTACGCGAGCGAACTGTTCGAGGCCCGCACTATGACCCTGCTGGCGGAGCAGTTGGGCGCCATCGCGCAGTGGGTCACCCGCCATCCCGCGTTGCCGCTGCATCGAATGGACCTGGTCCGCTGCGCAGCGCCGGCCCAGGGCGAGGACATGGCGGTCCCCGCATCGGATGTGCTGTCCCTGTGGCGCGCGGGCGTGCTGCGCAGCGGAACCCAGGCGCGCGTGTACGACGAACCGGCCGGCGAGGCGCGCAGCCTGACCTTCGCCGACCTCGACGCGCGCAGCGACCGACTGGCCGAGCAGCTGCGACGTGACGGCGTGGGGCCCGAGCGCGTGGCGGCCGTCCAGGCGCCGCGCGGCATCGACATGGTGCTGGGCATGCTTGCGGTGCTGAAGGCGGGTGGCGTCTTCCTGCCGCTGGATCCGGCCTTGCCCGTCGAGCGGCTGCGGTATCAGCTCGAGGACAGCGGGGCATGCTGCGTGCTGGCCTCGACGCGGCCCGCGTACCTTGCCGGGTCGGCGGCATGGGTGCCGCTGGACGTCGAGCTCGACGGTCCGCCGGTGCGGCATGCCGGCGCGATTCCGCATGCCGCACAGGGCGCCTATCTGATCTACACCTCGGGTTCCACGGGGCGGCCCAAGGGCGTGCTCGTCTCGCATGGGGCGCTGGCCAATTACGTGCAGGCCGTGCTGCAACGGCTGGACCTGCCGGCGGACGCCAGCATGGCGATGGTGTCGACGGTGGCGGCCGACCTCGGCCACACCGTGCTGTTCGGCGCCCTGTGCTCGGGACGCTCGCTGCACCTGCTGTCGGCGGAACGCGCGTTCGATCCCGATGCCTTCGCCGAGTACATGGCCGAGTATCGCGTCGGCGTGCTGAAGATCGTGCCCAGCCACCTCCAATCGCTGCTGTCGGCCGGCCGCCCGCACGACGTGCTGCCCCGGACGGCGCTGGTGTTGGGCGGCGAGCCGACATCGTGGCCGCTGCTGCAGCGCGTACGAGATCTCGCACCGCCATGCCGCGTCTTCAATCACTATGGGCCCACGGAGACCACCGTGGGTGCCCTGGCGCAGCCGGCCGACGGCGCGTGGGCCTGGAGCGCCAGCGTGCCCATGGGACGCGCCTTGGCGGGCCTGCAGGCGTGGGTGCTGGACGAGGATCTCAATCCCGTGCCGCTGGGCGGGACGGGCCAGCTGTACCTGGGCGGCGCAGGCGTGGCGCGCGGCTATGTAGGCAGGCCGTCGCTGACCGCCGAGCGCTTCGTGCCACATCCGCTGGGCACGGGGGAACGTCTCTATCGAACGGGCGACCGGGTGCGCAGCCTGCCCGATGGCGCCTTCGAGTTCCTGGGCCGCGTCGATCATCAGGTGAAGATCCGCGGCTATCGCGTCGAGCCGCAGGAGATCGCGAATATGCTGCGCTCCCGCGAGGGCGTGAGGGCGGCCGAAGTGCTGGCCCGCGCCATGCCGGGCGATGACAGGCTGGCGCTGTGCGCGTACGTCGTGCTGGAAAGCGGAGCCGCCGCGGACGTGGACGCGCTGCGAACCTGGCTCGCGACCGTGGTGCCCGACTACATGGTGCCCGCGCATTGGGCGGTGCTGCCGGCGCTGCCGCTGGGACCCAATGGCAAGATCGATCGCCGGGCGCTGCCAGCCATCGCGCCGACGACCGAGCGCATGGCGGACGGCGACGCGCCGCAGGGGCCGGTGGAGGAAATCCTGGCCGGCGTCTGGCGCCAGCTGCTCAAGGTCGAGCACGTCGGCCGGCACGACAACTTCTTCGAACTGGGCGGCGATTCCATCATCAGCCTGCAGATCATCGCGCGCACGCGCAAACAGGGCTACAAGCTGTCGCCCAAGCAGGTGTTCGAACACCAGACCATCGCGGCGCTGGCCGCCGTGGCCCAGCCGGTCGCCGCGGCCGCCCCGCCGGCCGGCGCACAACCGGCCGTTCAGCGCGCGATGGGGGCCGGCACGAACGTCGCGGCCGATACACCGCCGCTGCTGCCGCTGGCGCGCGCCTTCTTCGACGAGACGCCGGAGGCCGGCAGCCACTGGAATCAGGCGGTCATGGTGGCGCCCGCCGCGCATCTGGATGCGCAGCGGCTGGAGCTGGCGCTGCAACGCGTGGTCGAGGCGCATCCCGCGCTGGCCCAGCCCTATGCCCCGGACGGCCGGGCGGGCGCAGCGGCACGGCCTGCCGCGCCCATTCTGTGGCGGCGCGAGGCCGCCGGCGACGACGCGCTGGCCGTCTGCGAAGCCGCGCAACGCAGCCTGGATCTGTCTCGAGGCGTATTGCTGCGCGCCGTGCTCATCGAAGCAGGCGAATGCGCGCAGCGCCTGCTGCTCGTCGCGCATCACCTGGTGGTCGATGGCGTCTCGTGGCGCATCCTGCTTGAGGATCTGGCACAGGCGTATCGCGCGCTGGCCGATGGGCGGCCCGTGGAACTGGCGCCGCGCGGATCGGACGCCTCGTCATGGGCCGCGCGCCTGGCCGAGATGGCGGCCGGCGAGCGGGGACGGGCGGAACTGCCGCACTGGCGGACGCTGGGCGCCGATCTGCCGCCGCTGCCCTGGGCCGACACTTCGGCGGCGCCGCGCCATGCCGAGGCAGCCCAGGCGCTGACCCTGCTGGATGCGGACGATACGCGCCGCCTGCTTGCCCTGGGCGCCCGCATGGGCGGCATGGATGCGGTGCTGCTGGCCGCGCTGGCGCGCGTGCTGGCGCGCTGGAGCGGCCAGCGGGCCTTTCTGCTGCGCCGCGAGGCCCACGGCCGCGATGCCGCGTTCGAGGACCTGGACGTCAGCCGCACGCTGGGCTGGTTCACTGCCACCTATCCCTTCGTCCTTGCGGTGCGGGAAGGCTGGGCCGACCAGGTGGCCGCCGTGCGCGATGCGGCGGCCGCGCTGCCGGCACAGGGCCTGCACTACGCGGCGCTGCGCCATCTTGGTCCGGAGCCGGTCAGGACGGCGCTGCGCGATGCTCGCCAGCCCGATCTCACCTTCAACTACCTGGGCCGCCTCGACGCCGGCGTGGGCGAGCAGTTCGATGCGGCCGGCTGGCGTCTGGTGGATGAACCCTGCGGCGCCACGCGCGCGCCGCAATCGCGCATGAGCACGCCGGTGACCATCGACGGCGCCGTCTATGGCGATGCGCTGCGCCTGACGTGGACCTTCGACCGCCGGTGGCTGGCGCAGGATGTCGCGCAGTCGCTGGCAGGGCACTATGCCGAGACGCTGCGCGAGATGCTCGACGCCGCCGCGCCGACCGAACGCTACGCGCTGGGCCCGATGCAGCAGGGCATGTTGTTCCACACGCTGATCGACGGCGGGGCAGGCGCCTACGTCAATCAGCTGCGCATCGATATCGACGGACTCGACGCTGCCAGGCTGCGTGCCGCGTGGGAGCGGATGCTGGAGCGCCACGACATTCTGCGCACCGGTTTCGACACGGCCGGGGACGCGCCGCAGCAGGTCGTGGCGCCGGCCGCAAGCCTGCCGTGGCAGGAGTTCGACGCACGTGGATGGCCGGACGATGGCGCCATCGACGCGCTGGCCCTGGCGCAGCGCGAACAGGTCTTCGTGCTGCATCAGCCGCCGCTGATGCGTGTGCTGCTGCTGCGCACGAGCGACGCACGGCACCATCTCGTCTGGACCTACCATCATCTGTTGCTGGACGGCTGGAGCACGTCGCAGCTGCTGGCCGAGCTGTTCACACTGTACGCCGACGCACAAGCGCTTGCGCAATGGCCGCCGGCTCCGCGGTACCGGGATTACATCGACTGGCTCTCGCAGGCCGATGCCGAAGGCAGCCTGGCATTCTGGCGTGCGCAGCTGCACGCGGTCGAGGCCCCCACCTTGCTTGCTCCGCCTGCGGATAATGCAGCGATCGCATCGGCTGGGTTCGAGCCCGGCGTGCTGGCCGCCACGGTGCCCGCCGCATTGTTGGCACGGCTTCAGGCAGGCGCGCGGCGCCAGCGCGTGACGTTGAACACGCTGGTGCAGGGCGCATGGGCCTTGCTGCTGGCGCGCCATACCGGCCAACGGCAGGTGCTGTTCGGCGCCACCGTGTCGGGACGGCCGCAGGCGCTGCCCGACGCCGAGCGCATGCTGGGCCTGTTCATCAACACGCTGCCGGTGCGGGTCGACGTGGACGCCGCGCGAACATGCGGCGATTGGCTGCGCGAACTGCAGGCCTACAACCTTGCCGCGCGCGAGCATGAACACGTGCCGCTTTACCAGATACAGCGCCAGGCGGGGCATGCGGCGCTGTTCGACACCATCCTGGTGTTCGAGAACTATCCGGTAGACGCGGCGCTGCAATCCGAGGCGGTCGCTCGCATGGGGCTGCGTTTCGGCCAGCCGGTCAACCGTGAGCAGACCGCTTATCCGTTGACCGTCAGCGCCATCCTGGCCGGACAGGGCAGGCATGCCGCGCTGGGCGACGAAGCCGCGCTCACGATGCGCTACGGCTATGCGCGCCACGTTTTCGATGGCGCGCAGGTGCAGGCTCTGCACCGACGCCTTCAGGCGCTGCTGGAATCGCTGGCCGATGCCGCCCTGGCCGACTCGCCTGTCGCGCTGGATGCGGCGTGGCGCCAGCCGGACGACGAGCGCGCCTGGCTGGAGAATGTCGCGGGGGCAGCGGCGGACTATGGCGCGTACGTGCCCGTGCATCGCCAGTTCGAGGCGCAGGCGCGCATCCGGCCCGACGCCGTGGCCTTAGTCAGCGACGAGCGGACGCTCAGCTATGCGGACTTGAATCGTCGGGCCAACGCGCTGGCCTGGCGTCTGATGGCCCGAGGCGCCGGTCCCGACCGCCTGGTCGGCATCAGCGCCCGGCGCTCGCCCGAGATGGTGATCGGCCTGCTGGCCATCCTGAAGTCCGGAGCGGCCTATGTGCCGCTGGATCCGGACTATCCGCCCCAGCGCCTGGCCTACATGATGCAGGACAGCGGCGTGTCGCTGCTGGTGGCTCCTTCGGGATTGACGGACATGCTGGCCGTGCCGCCGGGTATCGAGGTGATCGAGCCCGACGACTCGCAGCGCGACGACGATCCGGCCGTGGCGCTCCATCCCGCCTCGCTGGCCTACGCCATCTACACGTCCGGCTCAACCGGGCAGCCCAAATGCGCCGCCAACCATCACCAGGCCTTGCACAATCGCCTGGCATGGATGCAGCAGGCCTATCCCATCGCGCCCGGCGACGTGGTGCTGCAGAAGACGCCGTTCTCGTTCGACGTATCGGTGTGGGAGTTCTTCTGGCCGCTGTCGGTCGGCGCGCGGCTGGCGTTGGCCGCGCCCGGCGAGCATCGCGATCCTCGCCGGCTGGCGCGGCGCATCGTGGCGCAGGGCGTGACCACGCTGCACTTCGTGCCAGCCATGCTGCAGGAGTTCCTGGCCGACCCCGCGGCCCTCGAATGCAAGGGCCTGCGCCGCATCATCTGCAGCGGCGAGGCGCTGCCGGCGTCCGTGGCGCAGCGCGCCATGAGTCTGCTGCCTCAGGCCGCGCTGTACAACCTGTATGGTCCGACGGAAGCCGCCATCGACGTGACGCACTGGACCTGCGGACCTGCCGATGTCGGCAGCGTGCCGATCGGCCGGGCGATCGGCAACATCACGCTGCGGATCCTCGATGCGGACCTGCACCCGGCGCCGCCGGGCACGGCCGGCGAACTGTATCTGGGCGGCGTGGGACTGGCCCGCGGCTATCACGCCCGTCCGGCCCTGACCGCGCAGCGCTTCGTGCCCGACCCGCTGGGCAAGGCGGGTGAACGCCTGTATCGCACGGGCGACCTGTGCCGCTGGCGCGCCGATGGCGCCGTCGAGTACCTCGGGCGGCTGGATCACCAGGTGAAGCTGCGTGGGCTGCGCGTGGAACTGGGCGAGATCGAGGCGCAGTTGCTGGGCCAGCCGCAGGTTCGCGAGGCCGTGGTCGTGGCGCGCGACGAGGCCGCCGGGCCGCGGCTGGTCGCGTACGTGGTGCCCCAGGCCGATGCCGCCACTCCCCTGGGACCGGCGTTGCGCGAGGCAATGTCGCGAGCGCTGCCGGACTTCATGGTGCCAGCCGTGTGGGTGGAACTGGAACGCCTGCCCCTGAGCCCCAATGGCAAGGTGGACCGCAAGGCCTTGCCCGCGCCGCAGGCTTCTGAGCCGGCCGGCGCACCGGCCGCGCCGCGCACCGACAATGAAAGGCGGCTGGCGGCGCTGTGGTGCGAGCTGCTCGGTATCGAAGCGGACCTCATCGGCCGCGATAGCCATTTCTTCGAGTGTGGCGGGCATTCCGTGCTGGCGATCCGGCTCGTCGCGCGACTGCGGCACTCGCTGGGCGATGCCGCGCCGGAACTGGCGGACGTCTTCACGCATCCGGTACTGCACGCGCTGGCCGCGCACCTGGACCGCCTGGCGGCGCTGCCCGCCGGTCCGCGGCTGCCGGCGCTCGCGCCCGTGCCGCGCGGCGGCAGGCTGACGCTCTCGCTGGCGCAGGAGCGTCTGTGGCTGGTGGATCGCCTGGCGGGCGGCACGTCGGCCTACAACATGCCCGCCGCGCTGGCGCTGCGGGGACCGCTGGATCCCGAGGCCGTGCAGGCCGCGCTGGATGCACTGCTGCGGCGACACGAGGTATTGCGCACTGGCTATCCCGAGGATCCGGAAGAGGGCGGCCCCATCGCGCTGGTGCACGAAGGGGCGCGGCTGGCATTGGAACGGGTCGACCTGTCCGACCTGCCGCAGGCCGAACGCGGCCAGCGGCTGGATGCGCTGCGGCTGGCGCACGCCAGCGCGCGCTTCGACCTGGCCCGGGCGCCGCTGGCGCGCGCCACACTGGTGCGGCTGGGCATCGATGAGCACGTGCTGCTGTTCGCCATGCATCACCTGGTGGCCGACGGCTGGTCGATCGGTGTGTTGATGCGCGACTTCGGCCAGGCTTACCGCGCCTGCGGCCGGGGAGGCGAGCCGGCATCGCAACCGGCGCCGGTCCAGTACGCCGACTACGCCGCCTGGCAGCGCCAGGTGCTGCGTGGCGAACGTCTGCGCGCGCTGACCGATTACTGGCGCGCACAGCTGCAAGGACTGGATGCCCGTCCGCCGCTGGCGGGAGATCATCCGCGTCCGGCCGTGGCCGATACGCGCGGCGACGCCGTCGCGCTGCATCTGCCGGGCGCGCTCTGCGCACGCCTGGACGCGCTGGCCCACGCCCGCGGCGCGACGCGCTTCATGGTCCTGAAGGCGGCGTTCGACGTACTGGCGCACCGCGTCAGCGGACGCGACGACCTGGTGGTGGGCACCGACGTGGCGGGGCGCGACCAGCCTGCATTGCAGGACCTCGTCGGCTTCTTCGTCAACGTGGTCCCCCTACGCAGCCGCTGGCGCGCCGATGCCAGCTTCCTCGACCACCTGGATGCCGTGCGCGGCACGCTGCTGCAAGCCTATGCGCACGAGGCGCTGCCTTTCGACCGCATCGTCGACAGCGCGGCGGTGCCGCGCGACCGCCGCTGGAATCCGCTGGTGCAGTGGCTGTTCGTGATGCAGAACACGCCCGCCGGCGCCTTCGACATCCCGGGCCTGTCAGCCGGGATGCTGGCTCCCACTTGGCGCCAGTCGAAGTTCGACATGGCCCTGTTCCTGGCTTCCGACGAAGCCGACCCTGGCGCGGTGCGCGGCGACTGGGTCTATGCCACCGCGGTATTCGAGCGCGCCACGGTAGAGCGCCTGGCGCAAGCCTGGGTGCAGCTGCTGGCGCAGATTGCCGAGGCGCCCGAGCGCGCCGTGGGCGGCTATGCGCTGCCTATTCCTGAGGACACTTCCGCTATGACCGCGACGAACACGCTGGCCGGCAAGTCCGGCAAACTCGACAAGCTGCGCCGCGCGGCGCCGGGCCGGCCGCAAGGCGGCCCGGCCGCGCCCGAGCCGCAGACCCGATCCTCTCTGCTCGCGCCCGGCCGCGAGTTCCCGGTGGTGATCGAGCCGGCCAGCCAGGATCTCGATCCCATCGCATGGGCCCGTGGACAGCGCGATTTCATCGAGTCCACGCTGTGCCGCCATGGCGGCATCCTGTTCCGCGGCTTCGGCCTGAAGACGCCCGCCGACTTCGAGGCCTTCGCCGAAGCGATCCAGCCGGGCTTGTACGGCGCCTATGGCGATCTGCCGAAGAAGGAGGGCGGCAAGAACACCTACCGCTCCACGCCTTATCCCGAGCGGCAGATGATCCTGTACCACAACGAAAGCGCGCACCTGGAGCGCTGGCCGCGCAAGCAGTGGTTCTTCTGCGAACTGCCTGCGCCGGTAGGCGGTGCCACGCCGATCGTGGATTGCCGCGAGATGCTGCGCGTGCTGCCGCCCGACGTGGTCCGGCAGTTCGAGCAGAAGGAACTGCTGTACGTGCGCACGTTCGCGCCTCGCTTCGACGTCAGCTGGCAGGACTTCTTCAAGACCGATGATGCGGCTGCCGTCGAGGCGCGCTGCGATGCCGCCGGCGTCCAATGGCGCTGGATCGACGTGCCGGGATCGGGCGGCGCCCAGCGCGAGTTCCAGACGCGTACGCGCTGCCCGGCCGTGATCGTGCATCCCGTAACCGGCGAGCGCTCGTTCTTCAACCAGGTCCAGCTGCACCACGTGTTCTGCCTGGACGCGGAACTGCGCCGCGACCTGCTGGCCATGGTCGGGGTGGAGCGCCTTCCGCGCAACGTGATGTACGGCGACGGCACGCCCATCCCGGACGAGGTGATGGAGATCGTCGGCCAGGCTTATGAGCGCTGCGCCGTGCGTTTCGATTGGCGCCATGGCGACGTGGTGATGCTGGACAACATGCTGGCCGCCCATGCACGCGACCCCTACCAGGGACCGCGCAAGATCGTGGTGGCGATGGGCGACATGGTCGAGCGCGCACGGCTGGCGCCGGCCGCCGTGTCCGCGGCCGAGCGGCAACTTCAAGGTGAGAGACATGAATGAGATCACGCGGGAACCCGCGCTGGAGAGCCTGCCCCTGGGACCCGAGCAGCGCGCGCTGATCCAGGCGGGCGGCGCCGGCGAGCACGTGGTGGTGACCCTGGAGTTCGACGGCGCGCTGCAGCCGGACGCATTGCGACAGGCGTTGCACGCGATCGCGGCGCGCCATGCGGTGCTGACGCATGCCTATGCCGAGGTGCCGGGCTACCTCGGCGTGCGGGCCGTGCCTATGGAGCCCGCCGCCGATCTGGCATGGGAGGTGGCGGACCTGTCGCAGAGCGCGGATGTGAACGCCGCCTTCGAAGCGATGCGCGAGCGCGAGCAGCGCACGCCGCTGGCCCTCGCGCAGGGACGGCCGTGGCGCGCCGCGCTGTGCCGGCTGGGCGATGCGCAATGGCGGCTGCTGCTGTCCATCGCGGCACTGGCCGCCGACCGCGGCAGCCGCGCGCAATTGGCGTTGGAGCTGGCACGGTGGTGGCGGGGCCTGCGTGCCGATGGCGCAGACGAGCCGCCCTTGCCATACGCGCAGTATGTGGCGTGGCGTCACGACCTCGAGCAGGACGGGGACGCGCAGGCCGGCCGCGACTACTGGCAGGCCTGGACGCAGGGCGCGAACGAGGCCGGGCCGCTGCGCCTGCCGTATCGCCGGGCCGTAGACGCCGGCGCGCCGAGCGCCGTGGCGAGCATTACGGCGCAGGCGTCCGCCCAGGCCGCCGATGCCGTGCTGGCCCGCGCCGGCGCGCTTTATGCGCCGGGTGAAGCCGAAGGCCGCGTGCCGGCCGACGAGGTCGTGCTGCAGGCGGCGTGGTGGGCGCTGCTGGCCCGCATCTCGGGCGAATCGCGCTACGTGGGCGGGTGGCTGCATGATTGCCGCCGCGACTACGACATGTTGGCCGGCGCGGTGGGCCGCTACGAGAAGATCCTGCCGTTGAATCTGGCGGTGGACCTGGAGGGCGGCTTCGACGCTTTGGCGCAGGGCCTGTCCGCGCAGCTCGACTCGCATCGCGAGGCGCAGGAATACTGGCCGGTGGCCGAACCTCCGGTTTCGCCGCGCGCCGGCTTCGGCATGCTGCCGGCCGACGTGGGCGGCAGCGCAGCGGGCAGCACGTGGCGCATGGAAGAACATGGCGCCGAGGCGCCGCGGTTCGAACTGGTGCTGCTCGCCGGCCCCGTGCAGGCAGGAGCGGCGCTGCCGCTGGTGCTGCATTACGATCCCCGTCGTTTGGACGCGGTCGCCGCGGCGCGCCTGCTGGAGCAATACCGGACGCTGCTGGCTGCGCTTGCCGACTGCGGCCCGGCCAGTCTGGCCTCATTGCCGCTGGTCGGGCCGGAGGAGACGCAGGCGCTGACGGCCTGGAATGCGGCGTCGGCGAGCGTCTCGGCCGATACGGTGCCGCGCCGGTTGCAGGGCTGGGCCGAACGCACGCCCGGCGCCACCGCGCTGCAATGGTCGGGCGGCGCGCTGGATTACGCCGCGCTGCAGGCCCGCGTGGACGCCTGGGCGCGCTGCCTGATCGCTCATGGCGTGAAGCGCGGCGATGTCGTCGCGCTGGACCTGCCGCTGAGCGCGGACCTGGTCGTGGCGTTGCTGGCCGTCATGCGGGCCGGGGCGGCTTACCTGCCGCTGGACCCGGCATGGCCGCCCCAGCGGCGCGAACTCATCCTCGAGCACGCGCGCCCCGTGTTGCGGCTGCGGCCGGCCGGCGCCTCCGATGGCGGCACGCGCAGCTCCTCGACGCTGGACTTCAGCCTGGCCGAGCCCGCGCACGACGCCGCCACCGAGCTGCCCACGGTGGGGACGCACGACGCTGCCTATGTCCTGTATACGTCCGGCTCCACCGGCACGCCCAAGGGCGTGGTGATCGAGCATGGCCAGCTGGGCAACTACGTCGCCGCATCCGGCTCCGCGCTGGGCCTGTCGCAGTGCCGCCGCTTCGGCCTGGTGGCCTCGGTGGCGGCCGACCTGGGCAACACGGCGCTGTTCGGCGCGCTGTGCCATGGCGCCGCGCTGGTGGTGGCGGAGCCCGACGCGGTGCGCGACCCGCAGGCCTTCGCGCGCTATGTGGCGGGCTATGCCATCGATTGCCTGAAGATCGTGCCGTCTCACCTGTCGGCCTTGCTGGACGAGCCGCCGCAGGGCGCCGCGATACCGGCGACGCTGGTGCTGGGCGGCGAAGCCACGCCGGCCGCACTGGTGCGCGCGCTGCGCCGGGCCGCGCCGCGGTGCCGCATCTTCAACCACTACGGACCCACCGAGACCACCGTGGGCGTGCTGGTGCACGAGGTGCCGCCCGGTCCCGATCCGGAGGCCGGCGCGCAGCTGCCGCTGTCGCGCGTGCTGGACGGCAATACCGTGCTGGTGCTCAACGCGGCGGGGGATCTGGCCGCGACCGGCGAGTTGGGCGAACTGGCGATAGGCGGCGCCCAGGTGTGCCGCGGCTACCTGGGCGTGGCCGACGATGCCCGCTTCTTCCAGACGCCGCTGGCGCCGGGCCTGCGCCTTTACCGCAGCGGCGACCTGGCGCGCCGCCTGCCGCAGGGCGGACTGGTCCTGGCCGGGCGCGCGGATCATCAGGTGAAGATCCGCGGCTATCGCGTCGAACCGGCCGAGATCGAGGCGGCCGTGCAGTCGCTGCCCGAAGTGCGCCAGGCCGCGGTGCGGGCGCTGCCCGACGGCACGGGCGCCCTCCGGCTGGTGGCCTACGTGGCGGGGCCTTCCGACGATTCGGCTGCCAGCCGCCTGCGCGCCGCGCTGCAGGCCATCCTGCCTTCGCACATGGTGCCCGCGACCATCGTCACGCTGCCGCAGCTGCCGCGCCTGCCGAACGGCAAGCTCGACCCGGCGGCGCTGCCCGACCCGGACCACCACGCGGATGCGGGCTTGCACACGGCGCCTGAGGGCGATGTGGAGACCGTGCTGGCCGGATTGATCGCCGAGCTGCTCGAGCGCGATGCGGTCAGCGTCACGGGAGACCTGTTCGAGCAGGGCGCGGATTCGTTGATGGTGATCAAGCTGGTGGCGCGCATACGCCGCAGCCTGCAGCTGGAGGTGCAGCCGGGCGTGGTGTTCGACCACCCGACCGTGAGGTCGCTGGCGCAGGCGCTGACGGCGCAAGAGCCGAGCCCGGGACGCCTGGCGCAGGTGGCCGCCGCGCGCCGCCGGCTGGACGCGATGAGTCCGGCCGAGCGCGCCGCGCTGGCGGAGCGCGGCAGGTCCGCGGCATCCAGCGGCCAGGAGGCGGCGGCATGAACCGCCGGTGCGGCCCGGACGCCGCGGCATGTGCGCAACGCGGCTGCGGCCGTACCGAAGGATCGATGGCAACGAACGCAATGCATGCGGCGAGCATGCGGGAGACAGCATGATGGCGAAAGACCAGGTGGACAATCCGATGATGCTGGCGCTGCCGCAACAGGGCTATGTGTCGGTGGCGGCGGGAGGGCAGTGGCGCACGGTGTGGGACGATGCGGGGCTGCACGTGCAGGGGCCGCAGGGCGAACGCCAGCAGTGGGACTATGCGGCGCCCGGCGCGCAGGGGGCCGCGCGGCTTGCCCTGCGTTATGACAGTGCGGTGGGCACACCGGGCTCGTACCAGGCCGCGCTGGCCGCTCTGGACACGGTGTTCTCGCACCGGCTGGATGCGCGCGTGCTGCGGGTTCACGCCGAGGGCAGGCTGGCCGCCACGCTGGCGCGGCGCCTCGCGCAGCCGGCGGGACAGGAACTGGACGTGCACGTCGATGCCTTCTGGCAGCAGGCGGACCTGTGGCTGCTGGACCGCGAGGCCGCGCGTGCGTATCCCTACCGTCCGGCGATGAGCGGGAAAGGCCAGCGCCATCCTTTGCGTCCGCCCAAGCCCTCGGGCGAGGTGTATGCGCGCCAGATCCCGTGGCTGGGCAAGGTGCTGAGCTTTCGCGTGGCCACCATCGACCAGGACGTGGAGCGCCTGAATCGCTGGATGAACAATCCGCGCGTCGCGCAGGTATGGGAAGAAGAGGGCGATCTCGAGTTCCACCGCCGCTATCTGCAGAACCTGATCGACGATCCGCACATGCTGCCCCTGATCGCCAGCGCCGATGGGAAACCCTTCGGTTACTTCGAGGTGTATTGGGCCAAGGAGAACCGCCTGGGCCCGTACTACGACGCGCAGGACTACGACCGCGGCTGGCACGTGCTCATCGGCGAGGACGACATACGCGGCCGGGCGTGGGTGACGGCCTGGCTGCCTTCCCTCATGCACTACCTGTTCCTGGACGACAGCCGCACGCAGCGCATCGTCGGCGAGCCTCGCGCCGATCATCACCAGCAGATCAACAACCTGGACCGCTGCGGCTTCGCCAAGGTCAAGGAATTCGATTTTCCGCACAAGCGCGCCATGCTTGTGATGTTGCTGCGCGAGCGCTTCTTCGGCGACCGCCTGTGGGTGCCGCAGGGCGGCGTTTCGCAATCTTGATCGCAGGAGTGGCCATGGCTGTCGATACGCGTATCCACGACGTGCTGGGCGTCGGATTCGGTCCTTCCAACCTCGCGCTGGCGGTGGCGCTGCGCGAGACGTCCACGCGCCCGCCGCTGGACTTCGCGTTCGTCGAACGCAAACCCGAGTTCGTCTGGCATGGCAGCATGCTGCTGGACGACAGCTGCATGCAGATCTCGTTCCTGAAAGACCTGGTGATGCTGCGCAATCCGTCCAGCCGGTACACCTTCATCAATTATCTGCACGCCAAGGGCAGGCTGATGGACTTCATCAACCTGAAGACCTTCTTTCCCAGCCGCCACGAATTCAACGACTACCTGCGCTGGGTGGCCGACGACTTCGACATGCAGGTCAGCTACGACGCCGACGTGCTGGCCATCGAGCCGGTACTGCGGCGCGGCGTGGCGACGCACCTGCGCGTGCGGGTGCGCGACGGACGCGGCATGGAGCAGGAAAGGCTGGCGCGCAATGTGGTGGTGAGCGTGGGCGGCGCGCCCGCCGTGCCCGAGATGTTCGCGGCGCTGCGCCGCGATCCGCGCGTGCTGCATTCTTCGTCATACCTGGAAGGCATGTCGCGCCTGGCTCCGCCGCGCCGCGTGGCCGTGGTGGGCGCCGGGCAAAGCGCGGCGGAGATCTTCATGGACCTGCAGGGCCGCTATCCCGGTGCGCGCATAGACCTGGTGACGCGGTCGCACGCCATCAAGCCCGCCGACGACAGCCCATTCGTGAACGAGGTGTTCAACCCGGAGTTCACCGATTACCTGTTCCAGCAGCCGGCCATCGAGCGCCGGCGGTTGCTGCAGGAATACCGCAACACCAACTACGCGGTGGTGGACCTGGATCTGATCGAACGCATCTACGAGACCCTCTACCAACAGAAGGTGCGCGGGCAGGACCGCCTGCGGGTGCTGCGCCTGTGCGAGGTGCGCGAGGTGAGCGCCTCGTCCGCCGGCATCGCGCTGACGCTGGGCCACGTATCCACCGGCGGACAAGAGACCGTGGACTATGACCTGGTGGTGCTGGCCACAGGCTACCGGCGCGATCTGCACTCTGACCTGGTGGCGCCGCTGCGGCCCTACATGGCGGCGGGCGCCGGCGAGCCTTTGCCGGTGGCGCGCGACTACAGGCTGTTGACCACGCCCGATTGCGAGGCCGGCGTGTATCTGCAGGGCTGCTGCGAGGAGACCCACGGCCTGAGCGACACACTGCTGTCCATCCTGCCCACCCGCGCGCAGGAGATCGCCGATGCCCTGGCGGCCAGGCTGCCGCAGCCGGCGCGCCCGCGCGCCGAAGCCCGCGCGTCAGCGGCCTGACGCGCCTCATTACGACCCGATGCCCATGCCCCAATCGCTCCCGGCCGCCGAGCCGGCCATGTTCGAGGATAGCTTCATGCAGGATCATGACGACGCGCTGTTGGCCTTGCTGCTGGAAGACGGACTGGCCACTGGGGCCGGCACGCTCGACGTGCACACGTCCGCCACGGTGGCGCCGCTGTCGTGCTCGCAACAGCGGCTGTGGTTCCTGCAGACCTATGAACCCGACCTGACGGCGTATAACCTGCCCAGCGCCTTCCGCCTGTATGGCGTGGTGGACGGCGAGGCGCTTCAGATCGCGTTCGCCGCACTGGTCGAGCGGCATGGCGTGCTGCGCAGCCGCTTCTTCGAGCAGGACGGCCAGCCTTGCCAGGAAGTGCTGCACCAGGCCGCTTTCCGGCTGGAACAGGTCGACCTGGCCAATCTGCCGGCGGCCGAACGCGAGAACGAACTGGCGCGCCTGCTGCGCGAGAACGCGGCCCACCGCTTCGACCTGTCGCAGCCTCCGCTGATACGCGCCTCGCTGGTGCGGCTGGGGCCACAAGAGCACGTGCTGCTGATCTGCCTGCATCACATCGTGTCCGATGCCTGGTCGAATCCGCTGCTGGTGCGCGACCTGGCCCAGGCGTATCTGCAGGCGCGCACGCAAGGCAAGGCCAGCCTGGCGCCCTTGCCCTCGCAGTACGCGGACTTCGCCCGGTGGCAGCGCACGCCGCAGGGCCGCGAGCGCATGGCGGCCGACCTGGACTATTGGCGCGCACACGTGGGCGCGGCGCCTGCCGCGCTGGACCTGCCGCTGGATCGTCCGCGTCCGCCCAACCAGACGTTCAACGGCGCGCGCGTCTCGTGGGAGTTCGATCCCGCGCTCACCGCGGCGGTGCAGGCGTTCTGCAAGGCCCATCGCCTCACGCCGTTCGTGCCGCTGCTGGCGGCCTGGCAGGTATTGCTGGCGCGCTACAGCGGCCAGCAGTCGTTCGCGGTGGGCGTGCCGCACGCCGGCCGCAGCTTGCCCGAGGTGCAGGACCTGGTGGGCTTCTTCGTCAACACCCAGGTCTATCCGGTGCGGCTGGCCGACGCAGATACCTACGCGGGCCTCTGCCGACGGCTGCGCGACGAGGCGGTGGCCGCGCTGGACCATGCGGCCCTGCCGTTCGAGATGCTGCTCGAGACGCTGAAGGTGCGACGCGACAACAGCCGCAGCCCGGTGTTCCAGACGCTGTTCAACTTGCGCATGGCGGCGCGCTCGCTGACGCTGGACCTGGACGGCCTGCAGGTGCATCCCATCGTCGACCAGCACGTCACGGCCAAGTTCGACGTGATGCTGGACGTGGTGATCGAAGGCGGGCGCGCCAGGGCGGCGCTGGAATACAACACCGACCTGTTCGACGAGGCCACCATCCAGCGCCTGCGCGGACATTATGCGCATCTGCTGCAGTCCATGCTGCGCCAGCCGGACGCGCCGGTCATGCAGGCCGAGCTGATGGGCGACGATGAGCGGGCGCGGCTGCACGCCTGGGGCCATGCGCCGTGCGACCTCGGCCAGCCCGTTCCCGTCCACCGCCTCATCGAGGCGCGCGTCGCGGCGCAGCCGCACGCGCCCGCCCTGCAGTTCGGGGCCAGCACGCTGAGCTATGCCGAGATGAACGCGCGGGCCAATCGGCTGGCGCGGCAGCTGCGCGCGCGCGGCGTGGGCCCGGACGTGAAAGTGGGCGTGGCCGCCGAACGTTCGCTGGAACTGGTGCTGTCCCTGCTGGCCATCATGAAGGCGGGCGGCGCATATGTGCCGCTGGATCCGGACTATCCGGCCGATCGCCTGGCATTCATGCTGGCCGACAGCGGCGTGAGCCTGCTGCTGGCGCAGTCTCGCCTGCGCGCGCGCCTGCCGGCGCACGGCTGCGCGGTGATCGACATCGACGAATCGGTCGGCATGGCCGCGGACGCATCCGCCGACGACCTGGAAGACATCCCCGGCCAGCCGCTGCATGGCGAACATCTGGCATACGTCATCTATACGTCGGGTTCCACGGGCCGCCCCAAGGGCGTGGGCAACCGGCACTGCGCGCTGTACAACCGGCTGGCCTGGATGCAGGCCGAATACAACCTGGACGAACGCGATGCGGTGCTGCAGAAGACGCCGTACAGCTTCGACGTGTCGGTCTGGGAGTTCTTCTGGCCGCTGATGACGGGCGCGCGGCTGGTGGTGGCCGGGCCCGGCGACCATCGCGACCCCGTCCGCCTCGCCGCGCTGATCGCGCGGCACGGCATCACCACCCTGCATTTCGTGCCATCGATGCTGCAGGCCTTCGTGGCCCATGCGGCGCTGGCCGGCGAGGCGGGGCGGTGCCCGTCGCTCAAGCGCATCATCTGCAGCGGCGAAGCCCTGCCGGGCGAACTGCAGGACCGCGCGCTGGCGCAGTGGCCATGGGCGGGCCTGCATAATCTCTACGGTCCCACCGAGGCGGCCATCGACGTCACGTACTGGCAGTGCTCGCCCACCGGCGGCGCGGCCGTGCCGATCGGCCGGCCCATCGCCAACGTGCAGACGCATGTGCTGGACGGCCGGCTGGAGCCCGTGCCCGTGGGCGTGGCGGGCGAGCTGTACCTTGGCGGCATCGGGCTGGCGCGAGGCTATCTGGGCCGTGCCGGGCTGACGGCCGAACGCTTCGTGCCGGACCCGCGCGGCACGGGAGGGCGCCTGTATCGTACCGGTGACGTGTGCCGCTGGCGCGCCGACGGCGCCCTGGAGTATCTGGGCCGCACCGATCATCAGGTGAAGATCCGTGGCCTGCGCATCGAGCTGGGCGAGATCGAGGCCGCCTTGACCGCCCAGCCAGGCGTGTCGCAATCGGTGGTGGTGGCCCACCACGATGCACAGGGCGCGCGGCTGGTCGGCTACGTGGTGGGCGGGACCGATACGCGCGTGGACGCGCAGGCATTGCGAGCGGCGTTGGGCAGCAGTCTGCCTGAGTACATGGTGCCGCAGACGATCGTGGTGCTGACCGAGATGCCGCTCAGCCCCAACGGCAAGATAGACCGCAAGGCGCTGCCCGCGCCGGAGTTTTCCGCCAGCGCGCGGTTCGAAGCGCCGCGGGGCGAGGGCGAGATCCTGCTGGCCGGCATCTGGCGCGAAGTGCTGGGCGTGGCGCAGGTGGGCCGCGACGACAACTTCTTCGAACTGGGCGGTGACTCGATCCTAAGCCTGCAGATCGTGGCCCGTGCGCGCAAGGCGGGCATGCAGCTGAGCGCGCGGCAGCTGTTCGAACACCAGACCATCGCCGGGCTGGCCGAGGTGGCGCAAGCGCTGGCCGAGCGCGCGCCGCATGCGCCGCAGCGGGCCGGCGGCGCGCAGCCGCTGCTGCCGATACAGGCGCGCTTCTTCCAAGGCGAAGTGCCGCGGCGCCACCACTGGAACCAGGCCGTGCTGCTGCACGCCGATGCCGCCCTGGATGCGGACGCGCTGCGCCAGGCGCTGGACGCGGTGCTGGCCACGCACGACGCGCTGCGCCTGCGCTATCGCGAAGGCTTGGACGGCGAGTGGAGCCAGGCGTATGCCGAGCATGCCGACGCTGCCGATACCGTGCTGTGGCAACGGCAGGTCCGCGGCGAAGCGGCCCTGCAGCAGGTTTGCGAAGAGGCGCAGCGCAGCCTGGACCTGGCCGCGGGGCCGTTGCTGCGCGCGGTCGCCATCGATGCGGACGACGCGGGATGGCGGCTGCTGCTGGTGGTGCACCACCTGGTGGTGGACGGCGTGTCTTGGCGGGTGCTGCTGGAGGACCTGGCATCGGCTTATCGCCAGGCCGCGCTGGGGCAGCCGCCGGCGCTGCCGCCAGCCAGCGCGTCGTACCAGGAATGGGCGCGCCGGCTGCAGCAGCACGCGCATGACGATGCGGTGCGTGCCGAGCTGCCGTATTGGCAGGCTCAGGAAGCGGTGCGCGCCACCTTGCCGGGCCAGGAGGGCGCCGGGGGCCTTCAGGCAAACCAGGCCCGCTGCACGGTGAACCTGTCCACGCAGGAGACCCGCCAGTTGCTGAAGGAGGTGCCGGCAGCCTATCGCACACAGGTCAACGACGTGCTGCTGACCGCACTGGGACGGGCACTGTGCGAGTGGACCGGCAGCAGCGAGATCCTGGTGGACATCGAAGGGCATGGCCGCGAGCCGCTGGCGGACGATATGGATCTCAGCCGCAGCGTCGGCTGGTTCACGACCATCTACCCCGTCCGCCTGGCGCCCAACGGCACGCCGGGCGATGCCTTGAAGCGCGTGAAGGAGTCGGTGCGTTCGGTGCCGGGGCGCGGCCTGGGACACGGCCTGCTGCGATATCTGGGCGCGGCCGGCGACCGGCTGGCCATGGCGACGCTGCCGCAGCCCGAGGTGCAGTTCAATTATCTGGGGCAGTTCGACAACAGCTTCGGCGCCGATGCGCCGTGGCGGCTGGCGCGAGAAGGCGCGGGCGCCACCCGGGACGCCGGCGCGCCGCTGTCGCACCCCCTTGCCGTCACGGGGCAGGTGCATGAAGGGCGGCTCGCGCTGACCGCCTTCTATGACGGCGCGCGCTTCGAGGCGCCGCGCATCGAACGTGTGCTGGCGCGCACGGCCGAAGAGCTGCGCGCGCTCATCCGGCACTGCCTGGGCGCCCAGGGATTCACCCCATCCGACTTTCCCCTGGTCGCGCTGACGCAGGCACAGCTGGACGCGCTGCCGCTGCCCGCGCGCCAGGTCGAGGACCTGTACCCGCTTGCGCCCATGCAGGCCGGCATGCTGTTCCACAGCCTGTACGACGATACCAGCGAAGGCCGCGTTCCCTCCTACGTCAATCAGCTGTGCGTCGACGTGGTCGGGCTGGACGTGAAGCGCTTCGCCTCTGCATGGCGGGCCGCCATGGCGCGGCACGATGTCCTGCGCACGGGCTTCCTGGCCCAGCCCGGCGGGGCGGGCGAGCCGCTGCAGTGGGTGGCGCGCGCGCCCGAGTTGCCTTTGCGCGAACTGGATTGGCGCGCAGAAGCCTCGGCGCCGGACCTGCAGGCACGGCTGGACGCGCTGGCCGGCGAAGAGCGCACGCGCGGATTCACGCTGGCGGAGCCGCCGCTGATGCGGCTGGTGCTGGTGCGGCTGGACGCCGAGCGCTATCGCGTGATCTGGACCGTGCATCACCTCTTGCTCGACGGCTGGAGCACGTCGCGCCTGCTGGGCGAAGTGCTGCGCGAGTACGGCGGCGTGCGCCCCGCGGCGCGGCGAGGGCGCTTCCGCGACTACCTGGCCTGGCTGGCCGGGCGCGACACGCGCGCCAGCGAGCGGTACTGGCGCGAACTGTTGGCGCCGGCGGGCAGCGGCACGCACCTGGCGGGTGCGGTGGCCGCGCCTCGCGCGCCCATCGCCGGCCACACCGAGCACGTCACGCAGTTGGATCATGCGAGCTTCGAAGCCCTGGCGCAGGCGGCGCGCGGCCTGCGCGTGACCCTCAACACGCTGGTGCAGGCTGCGTGGCTGCTGGTACTGCAGCGCTACACGGGGCAGGATGCCGTGGTCTGCGGCGTGACGGTGGCCGGGCGCCCGCAGGAACTGCCCGGCTCCCACGACATGCTGGGCCTGTTCATCAATACCTTGCCCGTACTCGGCATGCCCTCGGGAACCATGACGGCCGCCGAGTGGCTGCGCGAGGTGCAGTCGCAGAACCTTGCCTCGCGCGAACACGAGCACACGCCGCTTTACGAGATACAGCGCTGGACGGGCGCGGCCGGGCGGGGTCTGTTCGATACGCTGGTGGTCTACGAAAACTATCCGGTGGACGGCACGCTGCGCGAAGCGGCGCCCGGCGGGCTGGTCATCGACGCGCCCGCGCTTCGCGAGCAGACGCATTACCCGCTGACGCTTGCCGTCGTGCAGCAGGAAGGCTTGCGCCTGCGCCTGGGCTACGACCGAGAGGTATACGGCGAGGACGTGGTCCAGGCGCTGGGCCGCCATCTGGTGCACGCCATGACGCAGCTGGCGCAGGCGCCGCAGCAGCGGCTGGCCGCGCTGGCGCTGCCGGATGCGGAGGAAACGGCGCTGCTGCAGCGGTGGGGCGGCGCCGAGCCGCGGCATACCGCGGGGCCGCTGGTCCACCAGATGATCGCGGCGCATGCCGCGCAACGGCCGGATGCGGCCGCCGCGGCCCTGGGCGACGAAGTCTGGACCCACGCCCGCGTGCACGCCGTATCGAACCGGCTGGCGGGAGTGCTGCGCGCGCGCGGGGTGGGACGCGAGTCGCGCGTGGCCGTGGCCATGGGACGATCGCCGCGGGCGCTCGCGGCCTACCTCGCGGTGCTGAAGGCGGGCGGCGCCTACGTGCCCCTGGATCCCGCTTACCCCGCCCAGCGGCTGGCCGACATCGTGCAGGACAGCGGCGCCTGCCTGCTGCTGACCGAGCCTGCGCTGCGCGGGGCGATGGCGCATGCGTGCGGCGCCGGCCCGGCGATCTGGACATGGGACGAGGCGGAACTGGCGCGGCAGTCCGATGCGTTCGAACCGGCCGCGCTGCATGCGGGCAGCCTGGCTTACGTCATCTACACCTCCGGGTCCACCGGCAAACCCAAGGGCGTGGCGGTGCCGCACGGGCCGCTGGCCATGCACGTGCGGGCCACCATCGACGGCTACGAGATGGGCGCGCATACGCGCGAGCTGCATTTCCTGTCCTTCGCCTTCGACGGCGCGCACGAGCGCTGGCTGTCGGCGCTGGCGGCCGGCGGCATGGTGCAGCTGCGTGACGATGAGCTGTGGTCCGCGCAGCGCACCTGGCAGGCGCTGCACGACTATCGCATCACCAACGCGGGCTTTCCGCCCGTGTACCTGAAGCAGCTGGCCGAATGGGCGGAAGAGGCCGGCGATCCCCCGCCGGTGGACCTGTACTCGTTCGGCGGCGAGGCCATGCCCCAGGCCACGCTGGCGCAAGTCGTGCGCGCCCTGCGGCCGCGGCTGCTGATCAACGGCTACGGGCCGACGGAAACGGTGGTGACGCCGCTGACATGGAAGGCGTATGCCGAGACCGCGGCGTCACAATTGCGCACGCCGTACGCGCCGATCTGCGGGGGCGACGCGCCCGGCGGCGGACCGGTGGGCGAGCGGGTGGCCCGCGTGCTGGACGACGCGCTGAACCCGGTGCCCATAGGCGTGACGGGGGAACTGTACCTGGGCGGAGCAGGCCTGGCGCGCGGCTACCTGGACCGCCCCGGCCAGACCGCGGCGGCTTTCCTGCCGGATCCGTATGGCCCGCCGGGCGCGCGCCTGTACCGCACCGGCGACCTGGTGCGCTGGACTCGCGACGGCGCGCTGGAGTATCTGGGCCGCATCGACCATCAGGTAAAGATACGGGGCTTTCGCATCGAACTGGGCGAGATAGAGGCTCGCCTGCTGGCGCACGACGACGTGGCGCAGGCCGTGGTGGTGGCGCATCGGGACGGTACGGGCGCCCGCCTGGCCGCCTACGTGGCGCCGCATGCCGGTTGCGATCCGCAGCCGCAGGTCCTGAAAGACATGCTGCGCTCCCAACTGCCCGACTACATGGTGCCGGCTTCGCTGACGGTGATGCCTGCATTGCCGCTGAATACCAGCGGCAAGATCGACCGCCGCGCGCTGCCCGCGCCGTCGTTCGAAAGCGAGCGGGAGTACGAGGTTCCTCAGGGCGCGCTGGAGACCGCGCTGGCCGGCGTCTGGCGCGAGGTGCTGGGTGTGGCCCGGGTGGGCCGACACGACAATCTGTTCGAACTGGGCGGGGATTCCATCCTGACGCTGCAGATCGTCGCGCGCGCGCGGCGGGCCGGTCTGCAGCTGGCGCCGCGCCAGTTGTTCGAACACCAGACCGTGGCGGAACTGGCCAGGGTGGCGCAGCTGGCCGGCGCGCAGGCCGTTGCCGTGGCGGGCACCGAGCGCGCCGAGGGACAAGCCGCGCTGACGCCCATCCAGGCTTCCTTCTTCGCCCAGGACCTGCCGCAGCGCCATCATTGGAACCAATCGCTGCTGCTGACGCCGAGCGAGACGCTGGATGGCGATGTGCTGGAGCAGGCGCTGCAGGCGCTCGCCGCGCATCATGATGCCTTCCGGCTCGGCTTCGTGCGCGACGCCGCCGATGGCGCCTGGAAACAGTTCTATCAGGCCGAGGCGCCCGCCGTGCCGCTGCATCGCGAGGCGCTGGATGGCGCCGAGTCGCTGGACGCCGTGTGCCGGCGCTGCCAGGCCTCGCTGGACTTGCAGCGGCCGCCGCTGGCGCAGGCATGGCTGGTTCAGCTGCCGCAGGGCGAGCAGCGGCTGTTGTTCGTCGCGCATCACTTGATCGTGGACGGCGTGTCGTGGCGCGTGCTGCTGGAGGACCTGCAGACGGCGTATCGCCAACTGCAGTCGGACGCGTGCGTCGGCCTGCCGCCGCGCACCAGTTCGCTGGCGGCCTGGACAGACAGGCTGGCGCAACGGGCGCGTTCGCCCGAACTGCTGTCCGAGCTGCCGTACTGGCGAGCGCAGCGGGAGGCCGCCGCGATCGCGCTGCCGCTGGACGATGCACGGGCAGCCAATACCCAGGCGCAGGCCCGCCATGAACGTATCGAGATCGATGCGCAGGCCACGGCCAAGCTGCTGCACGAAGCCCCGGCGGCCTATCGCACGCAGATTTCCGACCTGCTGCTGGCCGCGCTGGCCGGCGCGGTGGCGCACTGGACCGGGCGGGACACGGTGGGCATCAACCTCGAAGGCCATGGCCGCGAGCCGTGGTTCCCCGAGATCGATCTGCATCGCACGGTGGGCTGGTTCACCAGCGTCTATCCGGTGGCCCTGCCGGTGCACGATGGGCCGGAGGCGACGCTGAAGGCCGTCAAGGAAGCGCTGCGCGCGGTGCCGCGCAAGGGGCTGGGTTATGGCGTGCTGAAGTACCTGGGCGATGGCGAGACGCGCCAGGCGCTCGCGGGAGCCGCGGCGTCCATCACGTTCAACTACCTGGGCCAGCTCGACGCCGGCGCCGCCGCCGATGCGCTGCTGCGCCTGGCGGACGAGCCGCTGGGCGGCGGGCTCGCCCCCGACACGCCGCTGGGCGAGGCGCTGGCCTTCAATGCACGCGTATCGGGAGGGCGGCTGCGGATCGATTGCCGATACGGCGGCGCCCAGCTGCGCGCGGATACCGTCGCGGCGCTGCTCGCGGACATGCATGCACGCCTGCGTTCGCTGATCGCACTGTGCGAAGGAGGGCAGGTCAAGGGCATCACGCCTTCCGACGTGCCGCTGGCCGGCCTGGACCAGACCCGCCTCGATGCCTTGCTGCGGCGCCTGGCTGTGCCGCCAGCCCAGTTGGAGGACCTCTATCCGGCCACGCCGATACAGCAGGGCATGCTGCACGACGCGCTGCTCAAGCCCGGGTCGGTGGCCAACATCGTGCAGATGCAGGCGCGCGTGGCCGATTTCGACGCGCCGCGCTTCATCGCAGCCTGGCGCGCCGCCGTGGCGCGCCACCCCGTGCTGCGCACCGCCATCGTGTGGCAGGGCGGCCTGCCCGAGCCGCTGCAGCTGGTGCTGCGCACGCTGGAGTTCCCCGCGGACGTGCGGGACTGGACCGGCCGATCCGACGTGGACGCGGACTGGCAGGCCCTGTGCGACCACGAGTACGGCCGCGGCTTCGACCTGGAGCGCGCGCCGCTGATGCGGCTGGTGCTGGTGCAGGTCGGCCAGCCGCAGGCGCGCGACTATCGCTACGTATGGACCTGGCACCACCTGCTGCTGGACGGCTGGAGCATGTCCACGCTGCTGGGCGAGGTGCTGCGCGAGTATGCGGGCGAGGCGTTGCCGGCCGCTTGCGGGCCCGTGGCCACCCATCGCGAGTATCTGACGTGGCTGCGCGGCCACGACGCGCAGGACGACCGTGCCTTCTGGCGCGAACGCGTTGCGCCGTTGGCGCGCCCCACGCTGCTGGCGCCGACCCTGCCGAGGCCGGGCGACCGGGCGGCAGAGCACTACGGGCTGGTGCAGCGCCGGCTGGACCCCGCGCAGGTGGAGCGCCTGCAGCGCCATGCGGCCAGCCAGCAGGTCACGGTCAACACGGTGGTGCAGGCGGCCTGGCTGCTGGTGCTGCAGCGTCGCCTGCGCGAGCCGGTGCTGGCCTTCGGCGCCACAGTGGCGGGGCGTTCGGGCGACCTGCCCGGGCTGGACAACCTGACCGGACTCAGCATCAATACGCTTCCGGTGGTGCAGCGCCTGCAGCCCGGCCAGCGGGTCGGCGAGTGGCTGCGCGACCTGCAGCGGCACAATCTCGAGCTGCGCCAGCGCGAACACGTGGCGCTCTATGACGTGCAGCGCTGGGCCGGCCGCAGCGGCAGGCCCCTGTTCGACACGCTCATGCTGTTCGAGAACTATCCGGTGGACAGCGCGCTCAAGCGCGGCTCGCGGCAGACCGTGCGGTTCTCCAATGTGGTGAACCGGGGCGCCACGCGTTATCCCATCACCGTCGTCATTCTGCCCACCAACGGCCTGACGCTGCGCCTGGAGTACGACCGCGCGGAGATCGCGGCCGACGCCGTGCCGCCGCTGATGGACGAGTTCGAGGCGCTGTTGCTGCGGCTGGGGCAGGACGCCGGCCGCACGGTGGCCGAGGCGGCCGAGATCGGCGTGCCGATATATGACTCCGTTGCGGGGTCGGCATCGCCCGCATCCTCGGCGCGCCCGGCCGTGGAGCCGCCAGCCGCGGTGTCGCACGCGCTGCTGGGGCTTTGGCGCGAAGTGCTGGCGCTCGATGACGCGCAGCCCGCGGAGCAGGACGACTTCTTCGACCTGGGCGGCACGTCCATCGACGCGGTGCGGCTGCTGGCGCGCTGCCGGGAACTGGCCGCGCAAGGCATGCTGCCGGCCGCGCCGGCGTTGGCTGACCTCTACGCCCATCGTACCGCCCGCGACCTGGCGAGCCGCCTGGCGGAACTGGCGCGGCACCCCGCCCCGGGCCTCATCCGCCTGGCAGGGCAAGCGGACGCGCAGCCCGCCTGCTATGGCGTGCCGGCGCGGCTGGGCAACGCGGAAGAGTATCGCGCCATGGCCCAGGGCTTGTCGTTGGGCCGCCCCGTGGTCGGGCTGCACAGCCCGCCCGAACTGGAGGAGCAGTGGGCCGCGCTCACGCTGCCCGATCTGGCGGCACGCTACGCCGATCTGCTGCTGTCGCAGGACCGCGGTCAGCCGTTCTGCCTGGTGGGCTGGTCCATCGGCGGCCTGCTGTCGCTGGAGATCGCCCGCCAGCTGCGGGGCAGGGCGGACCTGCGCCTGGCCGCGATGCTGGACGTGTCCGACTTCACGCGCCTGCGGACGCGGCTGGCCGCAGTGCAGGCGCCGCCGGATGCGCTGCTGGCCAGGCTCGAGGCCGAACTGCACGGCTGGCTGGCGCGTTCGGCGATGGCGTCGCGCTGGCACGCCCTGTTGGCCGCATTCTCGCCGCCGCAGTACTGGCACTTCCTGCTCGAGGTGGTGGGACGGCACACCGGAGAGGACGGGCCCGGGCTGCCGCTGGATGGTCCGCGGCCCGCCAGCCGCGAGTATGCGCTGTGGAGCGAACTGAACTGCCTGCGATTGGCGTTGGGCTATGCGATGCCTGAAACTCCCGTCGCCGTGGACGTGTGCGCCTGGCAGTCCGAGGCCTCGGCCAATGGCGGCGTCGCGCAGCCCGACTGGCCCGCCCATGCGAGGCTGGCCGGCCGCCTGGCGACCATCGCAGGCACCGACCATCTGAACCTGCTGGCCAGTCCGGCCATGCATCGCGCGCTGCAGGACGCGCTGTCTCACGCGCTGCGGCGTCAAGGAACTCCCACATGCTAGCCACTCTGATCCGTCAATCGCGCGCGCTGCTGATGCTGGCGGTGTGCGTCAGCCTGCTGGGCGGAGCGAGCAACGTCACGCTGATCGCGCTGGTGAACTCGGCCCTCGCGGCCGAAGGGGCCGCGCGCGTCGCCTTGGCCTTGCCGTTCGCCGCCGCCGTGGCATGCGCCATCGGCGCGCACGTGGCGGCGGGCATGCTGTTCCAGCGTCTCAGCCAGCAGGCGCAGGCGAACCTGCGCATCGGCCTGTCGCGCAAGGTGCTGGGGGCTTCATACCGGCAGTTCGAGACCGTCGGCACGGCCCGCGTGCAAAGCGCGCTGACCGATCACAGCGCCACGCTGGCCAATCTGTTCGTGGCGCTGCCCGGGCTGGTCAGCAACACCGTCGTGGTGCTGGGCTGCCTGGCCTATCTGTCGGTGCTGTCGTGGCCGGTATTCCTGGGCGCGCTGGCCGCCATCGTGCTGGGCGCGCTGGGCTACCACCTGGGCCACATGCGGGCGCTGGGCCATCTCGAGCGGGCCGCCGGCGAACAGGACCGCTTGTTCGAACACTTCGGCGCCATGGCAGGCGGCGCCAAGGAACTGAAGCTCAGCCGCGGCAAGTCGCGCGCGTTCGCGGGACGCCTGCTCGAGCCCACCATCGAGCGCCTGCGCCGGGCGCGCACGCGCGGCATGTCGATCTTCGTCGCCGCCGCGAGCTGGGGCAACCTGTTGATCTACGCTCTGATCGGGGTGCTGCTGTTCCTGGTGTTCGCCGAGCCGGGCCATCCGCAGCGCATCACGACGGGTTTCGTGCTGGTCATCCTGTTCATGGTGACGCCCTTGGAAGTGCTGCTGAAGAACCTGCCGCTGGTGAACCTGGCCCGCGTATCGGCACGCCGCATCGACGACCTGATGGCCAGCCTGCCGCAGGAACCGGTGGCCGCGCAGGACCGCGTGCTGCCCATGCCGCGCACGCTGACCCTCGAGGGCGTGACGCACCGCTATTACCACGAGCAGAGCGACGATATGTTCACCCTGGGGCCCATCGACCTGACGCTGCGCCCGGGCGAGATCACGTATCTGGTGGGCGGCAACGGCAGCGGCAAGACCACCTTGGCCAAGCTGCTGGTCGGCCTGTACGAGCCCGAGTCGGGCCGGATCCTGCTGGACGGCGTGCCCGTGCCGCCCGACGCGCGCGCCGACTATCGCCAGCTCTTCGCCACGGTGTTCTCCGACTTCTACCTGTTCGAAAGCCTGCTGGGCGCGGATTCGGCCGAGCACGACGCGCGCGGCAACGCCCTGCTGGGCCGGCTGCATTTGCAGCACAAGGTGCGCATGCGGGACGGGGCGTTCAGCACGCGCGCGCTGTCGCAGGGACAGCGCAAGCGGCTGGCCCTGGTAGAGGCCTATCTGGACGAGCGCCCATTCCTGGTGTTCGACGAATGGGCGGCCGATCAGGACCCGGCGTTCAAGGAGGTGTTCTACCGCGAGGTCCTGCCCGAGCTGCGCCGCCTGGGCAAGGGCGTCCTGGTGATCACGCACGACGATCGCTACTTCCCCCTGGCCGACCGCATGCTGCGCATGGAAAGCGGCCAGCTGCACGAAGAGACCATGCCGCGCCGCGAGTACAGCGCCGCCTGATTTCGTTGTAAAAAGACGCCCGTGAAAACAAAAACCATTCCTGATGGCCGCATGGTGGCCGGCGGGCGCGGCGTCCTGTGGGCGCGCGCGGTCGTGGTCATCGTGTTCGCCTATGGATTTGCCTGGGGCGTCTGCGCGCTGGGCGCGGTATTGCTGGCTCGCGCCGGCATGGCGCGCAGCGAGGCCGTGATGGTGTTCGCCATGGCGGGCTTCCTCGTGTACCTGGTGGCCGCGCTGTGGGCCATCGCCACGCGCAGGCTGCTGCGCACGGCACTTGTCCTGGGCGGCGGCGGCCTGCTGCTGACCCTGCTGGCACGCGTGCTGGCGCAGCATGCCGGAGCCGCCTGATGCGCTGGAGCCTGCGCGACTCCATGCAGTGGGCCCACACCTGGGGCGGGGTGGCCACCGGCCTGCTGCTGATGGTGGCCTTCCTGATGGGTTCGATCGCGGTGTTCGACCGCGAGCTGGACCGCTGGATGATGCCGGACACCCGCTTGCCCGCACCCACCCACGCGGTGTCGCTGGACCGCGTGGTGGCGCCGCTGGTGCAGCAGGCCGCGCCGCCCGGCGGCCAGGTGCTGCAATGGCTGGCCGACCTGCCCGACGCCAGGGATCCTTCGCTGGCGCTGGCCATTGACGGCCGCCCATTCGGCCGCGTGCTGCGCCTGGCCGACCCGCACACCGGCACGCTGCTGCCCGATCCCGGCACGTTGGGCGCCACCCGGTTCTTCTACCCGCTGCACTACAACCTGCACCTGCGAGCGGCCGACCTGGGCGCATGGCTGATCGGCTTCGCCGGCATGGTGATGCTGGCCTGCATCGTTTCGGGCGTCATCATCCATGCGCGGCTGTTCAAGGACTTCTTCACGTTCCGGCCGGGCAAGAACCTGCAGCGCAGCGTGCTGGACCTGCACAACGTGATGGGCGTGCTGGCGCTGCCGTTCCACTTCGTCATCACCTTCTCGGGGCTGGTGATCTTCTTCCTCATCTATCTGCCGTCCGCGATCCAGGCGCTGTATCCCGAGGGACCCAACACCTTCTATACCCAATGGCTTTCCCGCTACGACCGGCCTCCCGCGATGAAGCCCGCGCCGCTGTCCTCGCTGGACGCCATGGTGGCCGAGGCCCAGCGCGTGTGGGGCGGTGGGCAGGCCGCGTCCGTGCGCGTGCGCTACCCGGGCGATGCCAATGCCTACGTCGAGATCCGCCGGTCGGTGCAGGACGGCATCGGGCGCGGCTTCGAGCCCGTGTACTTCGACGGGCCCAGCGGCGCGGTGCTGCAGACCGCGCCTGCGATGCCGGTCACGTCCGTGCAGCGGTTCATGGTGGAACTGCATTCGGTCACCTTCGACAGCGACGTGCTGCGCTGGCTGTACTTCCTGGGCGGCCTGGCGGGCTGTGTGCTGATCGCCACCGGCATGCTGTACTGGGTCGAGAAGCGCCGCGCCAGGCACGCCCAGCAGGGCAGGCTCGGCGCCGCGCTGGTGGCCGGCGTGGCCTGCGCCGCCATCACCGGATTGATACTGGCCACGTTGGCGATGCTGCTGGCCAATCGCGCCTTGCCGCCTCACATGGCGGCGAGGCAGTGGATCGAAGTGCTGGTCTTCTGCGGCGCCTGGCTGCTGGCGGCGCTGCACGGCATCGTGGGCGCCTTGCGCCGGCGCGACGGGTCGGCTCCGTGGCGCATGCAGTGCGCGACGATCGCCGCGCTGGCCCTGGCCTGCGTCGTCGGCAATGCCCTGTCCACGGGGGACCATCTGGTGCGCACCGTCGCGCGCGGCGACTGGGCCGTGGCCGGCACCGACTTCGTGCTGCTGGCGACCGCGGCCGTGGCGGCATGGGCGGCCCGGCGTCTCGCGCTGCGTGAACGCGCCTACCGCAGCGTCGGCGAGGCGCGCCATGCTTGAAGCCTTCGGCCTCGCGCTGCTGCTGGGCTATCTGGCTTTCGCGCTGATGGCTTGCGCCATGGCGCGCCATCGGGACGATATCGCGGGCTGCGAACTGCCGGAACCAACGGCCGCGGCCGGGCAGAGCCTGCGCCTGGCGGCCGGCGTGTTGTTGCTGGCCGCCCTGTGTGCCGCGATATCTTTGGCGGGCCCGGCATTCGGCGCGCTGCTCTGGGCAATGGACATCAGCCTGGCCGCCATGCTCGTGGCCTTTACGCTGACCTGGCGCCCGGGCTGGCTGGCGCCCTTGCTGCGCTGGGTGATGCGGCGATCAGGGTAGCGCCCGCCGGACGCGGCGTCTCCGCCGATCGGTAGCCGATACGAAAGCCGCCCCAATGCCGGCCGTTCACGTAGATGGGCGCCGACAGGTCATGCATGACTTCGCCCGTGTCGCGCTTGTAGGTTTGCAGCAGGAAGGGCCGGGTGTTGCTGCCGCAGCGCGATCCCGTGCGGTCGGTGAAGATGCGCTTGGTGCGGTTGTGCACCAGGTCGTGTTCGTAGTCGCCCGTGAGCGGCTGCGAGAACTTGCGGTTGTGCGTGGGAAAGTAGCCGCGGTCGTCCACCGCGCCCGCATACGCCAGCCACGGCATGTCCTCCAGCAGGCCTTCCTGGATCGGCGGCAGCGCCTGGTCGGTGTAGGCGTCGAAGGCGCTGGAGTGCTTGACGGGATCGGTGCCCGGGATCGGCACGTAGCGGCGGTCGAACAGCGCCGCCTCGGTGATGCGGCCTTCGGCGATGGCTCGTTCGAACAGTTCGCCCACGGCCCGCGCGGCGCGCTGGGCGGCTTCGCGCACCGGGTCGTGAGCGGTGCGCACGGCCAGCTCGGCCAGGACCGCCAGCAGCGTCTCGCCGCGTTCGCTCAGCTGCATGGCCGACTGCGTGGCGCGCGGCAGTTCGGCGTGCGTGGCCACCATGCCGTCGCGGATGTGCGAGACGGCCTTGGAGATGGCCCGCGTGGTCGTCACGTGCTCGTGCGACGCGTCGGCGATCTGCTGGACCGCGTCCTGCGATACGCCGGCCGAGCGTTCGATGCCGCCCAGGAACCCGTGCACCCGCTGGACGTTCTGCGCGGCTTCCTGCACCTTGTGCGTCAAAGACGCCATGCCGCCGGCGGCGCGTTCGGCCTGCTCGGCGATCTCGCGCACCATGGCGCCGATGTCGTCGGTGGCTTCCTTGGTGCGCAGCGCCAGTTGACGCACTTCGCTGGCCACCACCGCGAACCCGCGGCCATGCTCGCCCGCGCGCGCCGCCTCGATGGCCGCGTTCAGCGCCAGCAGGTTGGTGCGCATGGCGATTTCGTTGATGGTGGCGGTGATGCCGTGGATGTGCCGGGACTTGTCCTGCAGGTCTTCCATCAGCGCGCTGGACTGCTGCGCGTCCTGGCGCGCCTGGTCGATCAGGCGCCACCCCTGGTCGACCTCGGCCCGACCCGCCACGCTCTGTTCGCGCACCTCGGCGGCGATGCGCGAGGCCTCGGCGGCGCTCTGCGCGATCTGTTCGGTGCTCTGCGCGGTGTCGGCCGCGCGGGCCGCGATGTGCTCGGTGGCCTGCAGGTCGCGATCCACCTGTTTCTTGATGGCGTCGATGAAGTGCGAGGTCTCGGCCGCCCCGATGACGATATGGTCCACCTCGGCGCCGGCGCGCTCCAGCCGGTGGGTGTCGTCGCGGCGGCGGTATGGGTCCCACAGCCGCCAGGCCGCCAGCGCGGTGATGGCGGCAAGCGCCGCGGGCAGCAAGGCCTGCGGCGTGGCGGGTCCGGCCGCGGCGGCGACGATGACGCCGACCAGCGCGCAGGCAGCGCCCACGGCCAGGCTTCGGATGGTGCTATGGCCTATTGCTGTCACTCGTACTCCCCTCCCAGGAACTTCGATCGCTGCAACAGGTGCGCGGCGCGAGGCCGCGTCTCGTTATACGGCGGCATGACGCATGCATGCATGCCGGGCCGCCGGGTGGAGGAGGTTTTATCGCAATTGCGAGGGCCGCGCCATTCGCGGTAATCCCGGCCTTGTTTTCGGTCCGGTCGCGTCCGCGTCCTAGCGCCGGGGTTCGGCCAGCGTTCCGTGGGGCAACCGGCTGCAGTGCGCGTGGATGTCGCCGGGCAGCGTGAACCATACCTGGTCGCGCTGCGGATGGTTCGCGATGTAGTGCAGGGCGCGGCGCAGCGCGCGCAGGCGATAGGGCTGGCCGACGATCATGGCGTGCAGTGCCAGGCTGAAGACCAGCGGCTGGCTTTCGCTTTGCAGCAGCATTTCCTCGAACTGGTCGATGATGGCCTGGCTGAAGTCGTCGGGGCTTTGCTGGCGCACCAGCATCTGCGGCGAGTCGTTCAGTTCGAAGGGGTAGGGCACCGACATGATGCGGCCGCCGCGCGTCTTCATCCACAGGGGCTGGTCGTCGGCCGGCCAGTCCATCACGAACTCGAAGCCCGCCTCGTCCAGCAGGTCCAGCGTGACCGGCGTGACGGACATCCATGGCGCCATCCAGCCGCGCGGCGCCTGGCCCCAGTGTTTCTCGATCTCGTCGCGCACCTCGGCGATGAAGCGGGCCTCGTCCCGTTCCCACATGCCGGCGTGGCGCTCCGCGTTGGTGCGGCCATGCGCGATGACCTCGTCCTTGCGCGCCTTGATCCGCTCGAGGATCTGGGGCGCATACTCGAAGAGGGTGGTGTTGATGAGGTGCGCGGCGGGAAGGCCCAGCTCGTCCAGCAGGCCGAAGATGCGCCAGATGCCTACGCGGTTTCCATAGTCGCTCCACGCGAAGGCGCGCTGGTCGATGCCCGGCAGCGGGACGGACAGCGAATGGGACAGGCCCGCGCCGAACGCGAAGTGCTCGATGTTCAGGCCGATGAAGAAGGCCAGCCGTTTGCCGTCCGGCCAGGAATAGGTCGGGCGTTCCGTTATCGGGCTGTAGGCATAGCGGTTGTGGTGCGGCAGCAGCATGAGGGCTCCTTGAGGCGAATGGCGGAAAACACCGACGGGAAAGGGCTGCACAAGTGTACCAAAATTGGTTATTATTCCAATACGTTGACATCCCGAACCGGATGGAGCCCAGATGAAGCCCAGCAAGTTCACGTATTACGAGGCCACTTCGGTCGAGCAGGCAGTGATGATGCTCGCCGACGTGGCGCAGCACGATGGGCGCGTCATCGCTGGCGGCCAGACGCTGGTGCCCGCGATGGCCCTGCGTTTCGCACAGCCGGCGTATCTGGTCGACATCAACGGCGTCGCGTCGCTGCAAGAGCTGGCCGAACGCAACGGCCAGCTGGAAATCGGCGCCTGCGTGCGGCATGCCGCCTTCCATGCGCCCGTCGCGGGCGGGCCGCTGGGCGCGCTGCTCAGCACGGTGGTGCGGCATATCGCGCACCTGCCCATCCGTACGCGCGGCACCTTCTGCGGCAGCATCGCCAATGCCGATCCGGCGTCGGAGTGGTGCCTGGTCAGCGTCACGCTGGACGCGACGTTCCAGGTGCGCAGCATGGCCGGATCGCGCGAGATTGCCGCATCCGATTTCTTCCTCGGCTACATGACCACCGCGCTGGCCGCCGACGAACTGCTGGTGTCCACGCGCCTGCCGCTGCTGTCGCCGGCCGTGAGTTTCGGATTCGAAGAGGTCAGCCGCCGCGCCGGCGATTTCGCGCAGGCGATGGCGCTGGCGGTGCTGGAGAACGAGCAGGGCGTCCTGCGCAACGTGCGCATCGGGTTGGGCGGCGTGGAAAGCACGCCGCGCCGGATCGCGGCTGCCGAGGCGATCCTCGAAGGACAGGCGGCCACGCCCGCCCTGATCGAGGCCGCGGCGCGCGCGGCCGGCGACGACGTCGTGCCGCTGGACATTACCGAAGACGGGCAGCGCTACCGCCGGCATCTCACGCAGACGGTGGTGCGCCGCGCGCTGGCAAAGGCATGCGCGCCGGCCGACCGCCCGCATACGCAAGGATGAATGCATGGACCAGATCGACATTTCGCTCAGCGTGAACGACGAGACCTTCGACCTGCGCGTCGAGCCCAGGCGCAACCTGGCGGACGCGCTGCGCGAGGACTGCGGCCTGACCGGCACGCATATCGGCTGCGAGCACGGCGTGTGCGGCGCCTGTACCGTGCTGGTCGACGGCGAGCCGGTGCGCGCATGCCTGATGTTCGCGGTGCAGGCCCAGGGCAAGCGCGTCCGCACGGTCGAAGGCATGGCCTGCGCCGAGCGCCTGCATCCGCTGCAGCAGGCCTTCGTCGACCAGCATGCCTTGCAGTGCGGCTTTTGCACGCCCGGTTTCCTGATGCTGGCGCAGGGCATCCTCGAACGCAATCCCGACATCGGCGACGACGAGATCGTAGATGCCCTGTCGTCGAACCTGTGCCGGTGCACGGGATACCGCAACATCATCGCGGCCGTGAAGCAGGCGCGCGAGACCATGAAGGGGGCAGCGTCCAATGAGCCCGCTTGAGATCGAGGCGCCCGCCGGCGATGTCTCCACGCCCGTCGATCCGGCCGACGCCGTGATCGGCAAGTCGGTCACGCGGCTGGAGGATCGCGCGCTGGTTCGCGGCGAAGGCTGCTTTGCCGCCGACGTCAACTTTCCCAGGCAGCTGCACATGCGGATCGTGCGCTCGCAGGTGCCCCATGGCCGCGTGCTGGCCGTGGATGCCGAAGCGGCGCGCCGCATGCCGGGCGTCATCGCGGTCTGGAGCGGGCAGGACGTCGCCGATATTCCGCCCATTCCGTTTCGCGCGACCAAGGTGCAGGGGCTGGAACCCTACTGCCAGCCCATTCTGGCGCAAAGCCACGTGCGCTACGCCGGCGAGCCGGTTGCCGCCGTGTTCGCCACGGATCCCTACATCGCCGAAGACGCGGCCGCGCTGGTCGAGATGCGCATCGAGACCTTGCCGCCGCTGATGGACGCGCGTGACGAGCCGCAGGAGTTCTTGCCGGGTCTCAGCACCGAGCCCACGGTGATCCGCAAGGGCTACGGAGACGTCGAGTCGGCCTTCAGCGCCGCGTGGGCGCAGGTGGACCTCGCCCTGTCCGTCGGCCGCCACAGCGGCGTGCCGCTGGAGTGCCGCGGGGCGGTGGCGCGCTACGACGCCTCGCGCGACGTGCTGGAGATGCACGGCGCGGCCAAGAAGTCGCACTGGAACCGCGACGAGATGGCGAAGATGCTGGGCCGCTCGCCAGCCAGCGTGCACCTGTACGAGGGGCACGTCGGCGGAGGCTTCGGCGTGCGCGGCGAACTCTATCCCGAAGACGTCCTGGTGTGCCTGGCCGCGCTGCGCCTGCGGCGGCCGGTCAAGTGGATCGAGGACCGGCGCGAGAACCTGCTGGCCACCAATCACTCCCGCGAGCAGTATCACTACATCAGCGCGGCCATCGACAGCGACGGCCGCATCCTGGGCATCCGCAACCGCTTCTATCACAGCCAGGGCGGCTACGTGCGTACGCACGGACCCCGCGTGGCCGACATGTCGGCCGGCCTGCTGCTGGGACCCTACCGCGTCCCCGCCTACGAAGTCGCGGGCCATTACCGCCTGACGAACAAGACGCCCGCCGCCACTTATCGCGCTCCGGGTCGCTACGAGACCACCTTCGTGCGCGAGCGCCTGATGGATGCCATCGCGCAGAAGGCGGGCATCGACCCGATCACCGTCCGGCGCCGCAACCTCATCGACAAGACCGAGATGCCCTATGAGCGTCCCCTGGACGCGCTGGGCGTCGACGTGCTGCTCGATTCGGGCGATTACGCGGGCCTGCTGGACAAGACATTGGCCCGCGTGGGCTGGGACGGCGTGCGCGCAGACCTGGCGCGTCGCCGCGCCGCGGGCGAATGCGTCGGCATGGGCCTGGCCATGTTCGTGGAGAAGTCCGGGCTGGGTCCGTCCGACGTGGTTCGCCTGACGGTGGATCGCAGCGGCTGCGTGGAACTGGTCACGGGAGCCGGATCGGTGGGGCAGGGCATGGAAACCGCGCTGGCGCAGATCTGCGCCCACGAACTCGGGGTCGACTACCAGACCATACGGGTCGTGAAAGGGCGCACCGACCAGATCGAGTTCGGCAACGGCGCGCACGCGTCGCGCGTGACGGTCATGTCCGGCTCGGCCACGCAGATCGCCGCGCGCAAGGTGCGCGCCAAGGCGCTGGACGTGGCTTCGAAACTGCTGGGCGTGGCGCCGGATGCGCTGCACGTGCGCCACGGCGTCGTGCGTCCGCGCGGCGATCCCGATGCGGCGGGGGTCACGCTGGCTCAGGTGGCCTCGTATCTGCATCCCAGCCAGAAGACCAGCGAGGGGCATGCTCCGGGCCTGTCGGCCGAAGGCTGGTTCTACAGCGAGCACATGAACTACCCGTATGGCATCCACGTGGCCCAGGTACGTCTGGACGAGGGCACGGGCATCGTGCACATCGAGAAATACCTGGTGTCCTATGACGTCGGCCGCGCGGTCAATCCGAAGATGATCGAAGGCCAGATCGTGGGTGGCCTGGCGCAGGGACTGGGCGGCGCGCTGTACGAGCAATTCAATTACGACGCCGCGGGCCAGCCGCTGTCGACCACCTTTGCCGATTACCTGATGGTGACGGCGCACGAGATGCCGCCGGTGGACGTGATGATCACCGAAGACGCGCCCAGCCCGCTGAATCCGCTGGGCCTGAAGGGTGCGGGCGAAGGCGGCACGAATGCGGCCGGCGCGGCCATCGCGGCGGCCGTCGACGATGCGCTGGGCATGCCCGGCGCCATCGACCGGCTGCCCGTGTTGCCGGAGGACGTGCTGCGGCACCTGTCGACGCGTACGTCTCCCCAGCCCGATCCGCATGCATCCGACACAGGCGGCATGCCCGATTCCGCGAAAGGACCATGATGCAATTCACGAACAGTTTCGAGGTCTCGCTGCCGCCCGAGGAAGCCTGGCCGCTGTTGATGGACATACCCGTGATCGTTCCGTGCATGCCCGGCGCGGAGCTCGTCGAGCGCACGGACGATCGCAACTTCAAGGGCAGGATATCGGTCCGGCTGGGACCGGTCGGCCTGGTCTTCGTGTGCGACGCGCGCTTCGTCGAGGTCGACGATGCGGCGCGCCGTGCGCGCGTCGAGGCCGCGGGCGCCGACGCCAAGGGACGCGGCAACGCCCAGGCCGAGATCGCCTTCCATTGCCAGCCCTCGGCCGTGGGTTCGAAGATCATGATCACCACCGACCTGGCCCTGTCCGGCGCGGTGGCGCAGTACGGCCGCGGAGCGGGCCTGATCCAGAACGTCGCGAACCAGATCATCGCCCAGTTCGCGCGCAATCTGGAAACGCGCATCGGGCAGATCAAGGCGCATGCCGCACAGGCGGAGGCGGCGCCGTCCCCCGAGCCGACTCCCCAGCCGCAGCCTGATGCCGCCCGCTTCACTGCCGGCGGCGGCGCCGACGCGTATGTACAGGGATATCGCGAGGGCTACGGCGCCGGCTTCACGGCCGGGCACGCGGCGGGCCTGGCGGCCGCGGCCGCGTTGTACAGGGCGGGACGCCCCGTGCCGGCGCCCGGCGAGCTGCCGCCGCTGCCGCCCGCGAAGCCCATCGGCGGCATTTCCCTCATCTTTTCCTCGCTATGGGCGACGGTGCGCGGCTGGTTCGGCGGCCGGGCATCCTGATCTAGGAGTTTCAAGTGTCTATCCAGAAAAACACCGTGCTGACCATGCTCAGCGCGGAGGAAATCAACGCCTACTATGCGTCGGGCCACTGGCGCGACGAGACCATCTACGCCAGCGCGTCGGCCCAGGCGCGCGCGCGGCCGGACAGCTACGCGATCCGTGATGGCGCCGTGCGCCTGTCGTATGCGCAGCTGATTGCCTGCGCCGACGCGCTGGCCGCGCGGCTGCGCGATGCCGGTGTGCGGCCGGGACAGCGCGTGGGCCTGTGGACCGCCAGTCGCGTCGAGACCGCCATCGTGTGGCTGGCGTGCTCGCGCAACGGGTACACCTGCTGCCCGTCGCTGCATCGCGACCATACCGTGGCCGACGTCCACGCCTTGATGACGCGCGTGCGCGCCGCGGCCTTCATCGGACAGCGAGGCTGGGGCGCGGATGCCGCGCGCCGCGACATCTTCGAGTCCCTGAAGGACATGGCCGGTTTGAAGCTCGCCATCGAGCTGGACGGCGGCCAGGCGCAGGCCGACCTGCTGGCGCCGCGCGACGGCGGCGCGGCGACGGGCGCCGCGGGCGACATCTCGCAAGATCCCAACCGTGTCGTGTACCTGGCCTTCACCTCTGGCACCACGGGGGAACCGAAGGGCGTGATGCACAGCGACAACACGCTGCTGGCCAACGCGCGGGCGATTGCCAAGGACTGGCGCTTCGGTCCCGAGTCGGTGCTCTACACGATGAGTCCGCTCAGTCACAACCTGGGCCTGGGCGCCATGATCAGCGCCTTCGCCACCGGCGCGGAACTGGTGGTGCATGACCTGCCGCGCGGCGCGAGCCTGGTCGACCGGCTGGTGGAGACCGGCGCCACGTTCCTGTTCGGCGTGCCGACCCACGCCATCGACATCCTGAACGAGCTGCGTACGCGCGGGCTGAAGAGGCTGGGCCGCCTCGAAGGTTTCCGGGTGTCGGGCGCGGCGGCGCCTCGCGACGTGGTCGCGGGGCTGATCGAACATGGCGTCATGCCCCAGAGCGGATATGGCATGACCGAGGCGTGCTCGCACCACTACACGCTGCCCACGGATTCCCCCGACAAGATCATCGGCACCTCCGGCCGCGCCTGCCCGGGCTACGAGGTGCGCATCTGGTCCACCGAGGATCCCGACCGCGAAATGCCGGCCGGCGAGATCGGCCAGATCGGCGGGCGCGGCGCCAGCCTGATGCTGGGCTACTTCGACAACCAGCAGGCCACCGAAGAGTCATTCAATTCGCACGGCTGGTTCATGACCGGCGACCTGGGCAAGCTCACCGAGGACGGCTATCTGCTCATCACCGGCCGCAAGAAAGACCTGATCATCCGCGGCGGGCACAACATCTATCCGGCTCGCATCGAGAACCTGGCCATGCAGCATCCCGCCGTGGCGCGCGCCGCGGTGCTGCCCGTGCCGGATGCGCGCCTGGGCGAGAAGGTGTGCCTGGCGGTGATGTACAAGCCGGGCCAGACCAGCACCGCCGAAGCGCTGCTGGCGCACCTGGACGAGTCGGGCCTGTCGCGCTACGACATGCCGGAGTATTTCGTGGCCCTGGACGAGATCCCGCTGACGGCCAGCGGCAAGATATTCAAGCGCGGCCTGGCGGACGACGTGCAGGCCGGGCGCCTCGAGGTCGCGCCGGTGCGTTATACGCCTGCCGCCGCGGTGGCGTCGTGACGGCCTCGGACGACGCGCTGGCGCGCCTGCGGCACGAGCTGGCCCATCCGCCGTTCCATGCCGTGCTGCGGCCCGAGGCCGTGTCGGCCGATGCGGCCAGCGGAACGGTGGTGATCCGGCTGCCATACCAGCCGGCGTTCGGCCGGGCGGCCGGCAGTCCGGGCATCCACGGCGGCGTGATCGCCGCATTGATCGACCTGGCCGGACACGCGGCCGTGGCGGTGCAGATCGGCCGCATGGCGCCCACCATCGACCTGCGCATCGACTACCTGCGTCCCGCGCCGCCTCAGGACCTGACGGCGACCGCCCGCACGCTCAAGGTGGGCCGGGCAGTGGCCCGCGTGGACATCGAGATCCGCGACGCCGACGGCAAACTGGCCGCCGCCGGCCGCGGCACGTTCAGCAGTCTGGATTCCAGCACCCAGGGGGAATGATGAAAGCAGTATTGATACGCGAGTTCGGGCCCGTCGAGACGTTGCGAGTGGAGGAAGTGCCCGATCCGGAACTGGCCCCGGGCCATGTGTCGATCGACGTCCAGGCCACCGCGGCCAACTTCGTCGACCTGCTGGTGGTCTCCGGCACTTATCAATTCCTGCCCGAGCGGCCCTTCGTTCCGGGCAAGCTGCCGGCGGGCATCGTCACGGCCGTCGCGGACGACGTGACCGGCGTGCGTGTCGGCGACCGCGTGCTGACCCTGGCCGAGCAGGGCGGATACGCGCAGAAGGCCGTCGTGAAGGCCGCCGACTGCTTCCGCATTCCCGACAGCCTGCCGTTCGTGCAGGCCGCCGGCATGGCGCTGGCATACGACACCGCGTGGTTCGCGCTGTGCGACCGCGGTCGCGCCCAGGCGGGCGACACGGTGCTGGTCCTGGGCGCCTCGGGCGGCGTGGGCCTGGCGGCGGTGCAGCTGGCCAAGGCGTACGGACTGAAAGTGGTCGCCGGCGTTTCCAGCGAGGCCCGTGCCCGGGTGGTGCTGGACGCGGGCGCGGACGCGTGGATCGATCTGTCCAGGGAAAACCCGCGCGACAGCATACGCGAGCAGGTCCACGCGCTGACCGATGGCAAGGGCGCGGACATCGTGCTGGATCCGCTGGGCGGCGACTTCTTCGATGGCGCGATCCGCGCGGTGGCGTGGTGCGGCCGGCTCGTGGTGATAGGCTTCGCGGCGGGGCGCATTCCCACCCTGAAGATGAACTACGTGCTGCTCAAGAACATCGAGGTCAGCGGCGTGCAGGTCAGCGACTATCGCAAGCGCACGCCCGACAGGATGGCGCATTGCATGTCGGAGATCTTCCGGCTGTACGGCGAGGGCAGGCTGGTGCCGGCGCAGACGCGCACCTATCCGCTCGAGTCCGCGGCGCAGGCCCTGGCGGAGCTGCAGGATCGCAAGGCCTCGGCGCGCCTCATCCTCTTGCCCAACGGCGACCCTGCTGCCCGTTGATCCGGATCCGGCAACCGCGGTCCGTCCGAGGCCGTGCGGTCGCGGGCGCGGCGGTGTTCCAAAATTGGTGCAGCGTTGTATTATTCGTACCCGGCCGGCGGCCCGCGGCCGCCGGCGCGACACCACCGGAGCATTCGCATGCCCACGCAATATGAAGAGATCGGCCAACGTGTGAAGGCCTTCCGCATGGCCTCGGGCTACAGCGCCGACGAAGTGGCGCAGCGGATCGGCATCTCGCGCACGGCGCTGTACCGCGTCGAAAAAGGCGAGATCGCGAAAATCGACACGCTCGAGCGCCTGTCGGAACTGCTCGAAGTGTCGATGCCGACCCTGCTGGGCGTGGGCATCGAATACATGGCCTCGGCCGTCAGCTATTTCGAGCGCACGCGCCAGCTGGAAGAACGGGCGGACCAGATCATCGTGCTGGCCAGCCCCGTGTCGTTCCTGCTGGCCTCGGATCGCTTCATCACGGTGCTGGAGAAGTCGCTGCGCGAGTCCGTGCCCGATGACTATGCGCAGCGCGCCAGATATCTGGCGGACGTGACCCAGGTGATCGAGATACTGGCGGCCCGCAAGCAGACCTATATGCGGCGGCGCCCCAGCATCGTCAACCTCATTTCCGCCGAACAGATCGCGCGCTTCCTCAACATGGGGCTGATGGGCCGGCGCGATCTGCCCGAGGCCGTGCGCCGCGAGCGGCTCGCCTGGGCGCGCTCTGAAATCGAACACCTGGCGACGCTGCTCGAGGCGGACAACCTGGGCGTGCAGATCGGGCTGGCGACGGACATCCTGCCTCACAACGGTTTCCAGATCTTCCGGCAGGCCGACCGCAGCACGCTTACCATCAGCCCGTTCCGCCTGGGCGAGCAGCCGAACATTCGGGTGGGCGTGGCCATGCTGACGTCCGCGCCCGAAGCGCTGAAGCTGCACGAGAAGATCGTCAAGGAAGCCTGGCGCACGGCCATCAAGGGCGACGCGGCCGCGGCGTACCTGCGGTCGCTGCTCGAGTCCGATGCGATGCCGGTTCAAGCCCGGGAGGTGGAGCCGGCTCTCGCTCCCAAACGCAAGAAAGGCGCCGCTCGCGCGGCCAAGTAGCGCGCGGCCGCATGGGCGGCCGGCCTCAACCCTTATCGGTGTCCGCCTATGACCTCCACTGAACAGACCTGCCGCGCCGAACTGGTGCTGGCCAATCACATCCTGGCCAATGCCGGCGTGCTGGACGCCTTCGGCCACGTCAGCGTGCGGCATCCCGACCGGGACGGCCATTTCCTGCTGTCGCAGTCCAAGGCGCCCGAACTGGTGCAGGCAGACGACATCCTCGAATACGACGCCGACGCCGTGCCCGTGGACGGGGTGGGGCGGCCCCAGTACAGCGAGCGCTTCATCCACAGCGAGATCTATCGCGCCCGGCCGGATGTCCTGGCGATCTGCCATCACCACAGTCCTTCGGTCATGCCGTTCTGCGTTGCCGGGCTGCCGGTGGTACCCGTCTATCAGCACGGCGCGCTCATCGGTCGCCACGTGCCGATGTGGGACAGCCGCGACGAGTTCGGCGACACGAACCTGCTGGTGACCAACGGCGCCCAAGGCGCCTCGCTCGCGCGTGCGCTGGGTTCGGCTTCGATGGTGCTGATGCGGCATCATGGCGCGACGGTGGTGGGCCTCCGCTTGAAGGAAATGGTGTTCCGCGCGGTGGCCGCCTGCAAGAATGCGGAGTATCAGTACCGCGCCATGGCGCTCGGCCCCGTGCACGGCCTGACTGCGGGCGAGATCGAGATGGCGGCCAAGGTGCCGCCGGCGGCCGTCGACCGCGCATGGGACCTGTGGGCGCGCGACGCCTGAACCTAAGGGCGGCGCGGCGCGCGCCGCGCTAAGCGGCTTCCTCCAGGGCTCTGCGCAGGCGAGCCGCATCGAACGGCGCTCGACGCAATCGCACGCCGGTAGCGTCGAAGATCGCGTTGGCGATCGCGGCGGCGCTGGGCACGGAGGCCGATTCGCCCGCGCCCAGCGGGGGCCTGTCCTGGGCCGGCATGATCAGCACGTCCACCTCGGGCAGGTCGCCGAAGCGCAGGATGGGATAGGCGCCCCATTCGCGCGACACGACGCCGCTCTGGTCGAAAGCGACCTGCTCGATCAGCGCGCGGCTGACGGATTGGATGACATTGCCGTGGATCTGGTGGCGCACGCCCGCGGGGTTGATCACCATGCCGCAGTCATAGCCCACCCATACCTTCGCCACGCGCACCACGCCCGTCCGCATGTCGACCTCCACGTCGCAGACCCAGGCGCAGTAGGCCGACCCCACGCCGGGGAACGTGCCGTGCACGTACTGGTGCTGCGCGAAGCCGCGTCCCAGCCGGATATGCGGCCGCCGCGGATCGGCCGCTCGGCGGGGCGATGGACCGGGCTGCCATCCGGCGCGCGCGGCCACGGCCTGGCTCAATTCACGGGCGCGCGCGTCTTCCATGAACCGCAGCCGGAAGGCAAGCGGATCCTCGCCGTGGCGGAAGGCGAGTTCGTCGATGAAGGACTCGTGGCTGAAGACATTGGGTAGCGCGGACACGCCCCGCATCCAGGCCGCGCGCACGATGGGCGCCATGTCCTGCACCGCGATGCGCGCGTCGCTGCAGCGGTACTGCGGCACCACCGTGCGGTCGCCCTTGTGCTCGACGATCGGGTCCGCGGGCAGGGTGCCCGTCTGCATCAGGGCGAGGACAGGCGCGTTGTTGGACGGATAGCGATTCGTGAATGCATATGCCAGCGTGTCGGGGCCGGTGACGGCGCCGCGCACGTCCATCACCTGCGTCGTGCCCTTGGGTTCCCAGGAATGCTCTTCCTCGCGCATCAGCTGCAGGCGCACCGGAGCGCCGACTTCGCGCGACAGCAGCGCGGCTTCCGCGGCGGCATCGTCGGCGCAATTGCGGCCGTAGCAGCCCGAGGCTTCCATGCGCACGATGCGGACCGCGGCGTCCGGCAGGCCCAGCAGGGTCATGATGTCCACGTGCAGGAAATGCGGGTTCTGCGTGCCGCTCCAGACCGTGATCGCGCCGTCGCGGTAATCGGCCACGGCGCAGGAGGGTCCGATCGATCCGTGCATCTGGTAGGGCCAGACATAGGTCGCGGCATGGGCGCCTTCGGAACGCTGCAGGGCCGCGTCGACGTCGCCTGTCTCGCGCAGCAGGCGCTCGGCCGAAGGGTTGGCGCGCACCGCGGACTCGGGGTCGTTCAGGTCGGGCAGGGCGGGCGGCGTGCGCCACTGGACTATCAGCTGGCGCGCCGCCCTGATCGCATGTTCCTCGCGGCGCGCGACGACGCCGACGAAGTCGCCCTTGACCACGACCGCCACCAGGCCGGGAATGTGCGCGACGGAGTCCCGGTCGACCGACAACAGCGATTGGCCGATCATCGCGCCCGCGTCGCGGCCGCGATAGGGCGGACGCACCATGCGCGCGTGCAGCATGCCGGGCACGCGCAGATCGTGCACGAAGACCAGGCCGCCGGTGACCTTGTCAGGAATGTCCACGCGCGGGACGCTGCGGCCCACGATGCGGTATTGGTCCGAAGGCTTGAGCGGCACATCGGCATCGACGTCCAGGTCGAAACGCTGGCCCCGCGCCAGTTCCGCGTAGGTGGCGCAGGCGCCGCCGGGGCCGCGCACCACGCCCTCGGCCACGGCAAGCGCATCCACCGCGCAGTTCCATCGCGAGGCGGCGCGCGCCAGCAGCGCCTGGCGAACCTGCGCGGCGGCCCGCCGCATCGGTACGGCGGCGCTCTGTATCGATGCGCTGGCCGTGGTCGGCCCCTGGTCGGGACTGCGATCCGTGTCGCCCAGCACCATGCGCACGCGCGCAAGCGGCACGTCCAGTTCCTCGGCGACGATCTGCGCGAAGGCGGTGCGCACGCCGGTGCCCAGGTCCACGTGTCCATTGACGGCGATCACCTCGCCCTGGTCGGTGATCTCGATGTAGGTGTCGACCCTGTTCCTGGCCACGCGATTCACCGCGTGGCGCGGCGGCGGCTCGCCCTGCGCGTTCAATCGTTCGCGAGAGACGGGCGCGTCCCGCGGTGTGGCGGTCTCCAGCGGAAAGCCGGTGACGGCATGGTCTGTCTGGCTCATGGCATGGCCCCCTCCGCCGTCGCCGCGGGCGCGGCGTGCCTGATCCTCGCCACGGTGTTCTCGACGTCGTTCCATGCGGGCGCCCCGCCGCCGTGCCGCGCGCGCAGGTAGTGGACGAGATCGGCTATCTGCGTGTCGTTCAGGGTGTCGGCGAAGCCCGGCATGTAGCCCAGCTCATCGGACGCGGGCTTGTCGATGCCGTGCAGGATGACCTGGACGAGGTTGTCGGGCCGGGCCGCAGTCAGGTTGGTGTTGACTGCCAGGTCCGGTCGCACGCCGAACAGGGGCATGCCGCGGCCGGGATCGTGGCAGGCGGCGCACGCGCCTTCGTAGATGCGCTGGCCCGGCAGGGCGTACAGGTGCGCTTGGTCCGGCGCGGGGGCCGTCGCGCTGGACGTGGTCGGCAGGGACTGCGGCGCCTGGACGTCGGCAACGGTCTCGCGGCCGCCGGCGCCGCCAGGCAGTTCGGTCAGGTAGGTGGCCATGGCGAGGATGTCCTGGTCTGGCAGGGCGCCCAGGCCCGCGATCACGGGCGCCATCGGCCCGGCGGCCACGCCGTGGCGTTCGGAATGGCCGGTGCGCAGGTACACGTAGAGATCGTCGCGGGTCCAGGGCTGCGCGGCGGTGGACAAGCGGTTCAGCGCGGGCGCGTCCCAATGGTCGACCGTGGCGCCGCCCAGGTATTCGAGCGGGCCGCGCTTCTCCGCGCCGAACGCGTTGCGCGGCGTGTGGCAGGCGCCGCAATGGCCGGCGCCATTCACCAGGTAGGCGCCGCGGTTCCACAAGGTCGAGCGCGACGGGTCGGGAACGAAGGGCGCGGCGTCGTGGAACATCAGGTTCCAGCCGGCCATCAGCGGGCGCAGGTTGTAGGGGAACGCGAGTTCGGTGCGCGGCGGTCGAGACGCCACGGGCGGCTGCGTCATCAGGAAGGCATACAGCGCCTGCATGTCGCCATCTGAGAACTTCGCGAACGAGGTGTAGGGGAAGGCGGGATACAGGTGGCGCCCATCCCGGCTTATGCCATGGCGCATGGCACGCTCGAACGCCTGGTAGCTCCAGCTGCCGATGCCCGTATCGGAATCCGGCGTGATGTTGGTCGAGTAGACGACGCCGAACGGCGTCTCCATCGCCAGCCCGCCGGCATTCTCTTTGCCGTCCGGCGCGGTGTGGCAGACCACGCAGTCGCTGGCCGCGGCGATCAGGCGGCCGCGCTCGATCGCCGCGCTGGAATAGAGAGTGAGATCGGGCGCGACGGGCGCGATGGCCGGGCGCCAGGGTAGCGCGGTGGCGGCGATACCCATCGCGGCCGTCGCGGCGGCGCCGGCCCAGGCCAGCGCCTTGCGCCAAGGCTTGCGCGCGGTCGTCATGGCGGCCGAGGGCGAGGCCTCGTCCGGATTCGCCAACGCCGCGCGCTGCAAGGCCAGGCCTTCGAAAGGCGGCTCGCGCATCCGGATGCCGGTGGCGTCGTGGATCGCGTTGGCGATGGCCGCGGCCAGCGGCAGCGTCAGCGCCGCGCTGCGGGACAGGTCCGCGGGTACGGCGTTGTCGGTTCCAGACGCCAGGTCGACCACCTGAACGGCCGGCGCGGTGGTGGCCGGGTCGGCGGTCCAGTCGTCATGGGCTCGCGGGCTGCTGCCCAGCAGCCGGGTGGCGGCCGCGGCCAGGCGCGCATGCAGGTCGGGACCGTGCTCGTCAGCGGTCTTCAAGCCTTCGACATGATGGCCGACGGTGAGCCTCGCAATGTCGATGCGGCCGGCCAAAGCGTCGACCTTCAGGTCGACCACCCAGGCCGACCACGCGCGTACCGGCGGCTGCGCATCGACGTCCACCGTGCTGGCGTAGGCGAAACCGCGGCCATGCATAGGCGCCGGCGCGCTGCGCGGATTGCCGTTCCCGGCCAGTGGCCATCCCGCGCTCGCGGCCACGGCGCGGATCAGTGCGCGGCCGCGCGGGTCTTCGAGATGGTCCAGCCGCCATTGCACCGGATCGACGCCGGCATCCCGCGCCTGTTCATCGGCGAAGGACTCCAGGGAGAACGTCGCCGCGACGTCGGCCGATTGCGCTTCCACGTCCAGGTGCGGCGTCACATCGCGCCTGGCGGCTTCGATATCGAAGGCGATGCCGTACGGCATGGCGACCGTGGGCGCCGGCGAAGCGCCGCCGGCCGGCGTGACGCCGGCGGCAGGCGTCGCCCATGGCGGCCGGGAGCCCAGGGGCAGGTCCGGCGCCATGGTCCAGGCCCGGCGGCCGTCGGCGCGGACATGCGCCCGCAGGCCAATGGACAGTGTGGGCGCCGTCTGCGGCGGGTGGGCGAGCACCCGCGCCGGGCGGCCGATCGCCCGGGCAATCAGGGCGGCCTCTATGGCCGCATCGTGTCCATGGCGTGCGGTGCCCACTTGTGGGGAACCTTCCGGGTGCTGTCCGCTGCGCGACAGGATCCGGATACGATCCGCAGGCAGGTCGAACAGTCCGGCCAGTTCGCGCCGCAGCCGGCCAGGGTGGACCGCTTCGGCTCGAATGTCGAGTTCGCCGCGCTCGGTCCAACAGGCCCATGCCTGCGCCGGGCCGTTCACGTCCGGCATGGCGCCCGGCCAGCCATAGCGTCGCTGCGCGCCGTTGCCCGGCGGTGGTGGCGTCGTCGATACGGCGTCCCCCGACTCGCGCCATCGGACGCCGAGCCGCTGCGCCGCCGCCGCGGCCAGCTCGGCGTCGGGCGAGGCGACCGCCACGAAATCGCCCAGATGGACAAGCTGGACCGGATCCAGCCCGGCAATGGACTGGCGGTCGACCTCGACGAGTGTCGAGCCGCGATAGCGCAGTCCGTCCCAGCTGCAGCGAGGCGGCCGCAGGACGACGCCCGTCCAGGCGCCGTCGATGGCGCCGGCCGGTGCCTCGTCCGCCGGCGCGCCCGCGTCCGGCGTGCCGACCTGCGACGCTCCCGACTTCGCGGCTGATGTCTCGCCCTGGAACCGGATCGGCTCGCTCATTCCGGCTCCTTCGTACAGGCCCTGCGTGCGGCCAGCGCCACCGCCTCGACGATCTCATGGTGGGTGCCGCAGCGGCACAGGTTGTAGCGCAGCGCGTCTTCGATCTCGCGCCGGCCCACATGCGGGTTGCGGGCGATCAGCGCGTGCGCGGTCATGATCATGCCGTTGATGCAGTAGCCGCATTGCGCGGCCTGGGCATCGATGAAGGCCTTCTGCACCAGGCCCGGCGCGTCCCGGTCGCCCAGGCCTTCGAGCGTGGTGACGGCCCGTCCCGCCGCCGCCTTCACCGGCACGACGCACGATCGCGCCGGCTTGCCGTCCAGCAGGACGGTGCAGCTGCCGCATTCGCCCAGGCCGCACCCATACTTCGGCCCGTTCAGCGCAAGGTCATTGCGCAGGACGTACAGCAGGGGCGTGTCGGACTCTACGTCGACCTGCCGGACACGGCCGTTCACATCGAGATCGAACTGCATGGGGCTCCTGCGGCGGATGGCTGGCCTTGCCGTGCGTCAGTCCGGCTTGATCTTGCCGTCGGTCACGACCTTTTTCCACGTGGCGGTCTCGCTGTCGACGAAGTCGGCGGTCTGCGCCAGCGTCATGTACGAGCCGGTCTCGCCCGCGCGCTCCAGCGCTGCCTTCATGTCGGCGCTGTCCAGGGCGCTCTTCACCGCGGCATTGAGCTTGTCCAGCACCGGCGCCGGGGTCTTCGCCGGGGCGAACAGGGCGGTCCAGAAATACACGCCGAAGTCCGGGAGCGTTTCCGCCACGGTGGGCAGGTCGGACAGGAACTTGCTGCGTTCGGTGCCGGTGACGGCCAGGCCGCGCAGGCGGCCCTGCGAGATGTACTGGATCGTGGCGGGCGCCGTGGCGAACGCGAAGTCCACCTGGCCGGAGATCAGGTCCGTCATGGCGGGGCCGCTGCCCTTGTACGGAATGTGGGTGAACTTGCCCTTCGTGCGCAGCGTCAGCAGTTCGCCGGACATGTGCGGCGTCGTTCCCAGGCCGGCCGACGCGTAGTTCAGCGACGCGCCGCCGCTCGCGCCCGCGGCGATCAGGTCGCCCAGCGACTGGATCTTGGAGGACACCGGCACGGCGAGCACCAACGGCGATTTGGTGACCGTCGAGACAGGCGCGAGATCGCGCTTCACCTCGTAAGGCACGCTGGCCATCAGGCTCGGGTTGATCACCAGCGCGGGGTCGGCCAGCAGCAGGGTGTAGCCATCCGGCTTGGCCCGCGTCACCGCATTGGTGCCGATGATGCTGCCCGCGCCAGGGCGGTTCTCGACGACGACGGTCTGGCCCAGGGTGTTCTCGAGCTGCCGCGCCAGCAGGCGCCCGACGGTGTCCACGCCGCCGCCCGGCGGATAAGCGAGGACCAGCGTGATGGGGCGTTCGGTGGGATAGGCGGGCTCCGCGGCGAGCGCCGAGGAGGGCACGGCCGCGAGGGCGGCACAGAAGACAGGTGACAGCAAAGCGCAGCGGGCGGCTGCGCGGGATACGGCCTTGAACATTCGTCACTCCCGATAAGGCGATATCGTCCCCTTGCAGCCCGCATTTCTCTTTGCGCGGGTCAGGACGAAGAAAATGGGATCGTCTCCCGGAAGATCCCGGAAGCCGGAACATTAAATTCGTACCAAAATTGGGTCAAACGATTTATTCTTGTCCGTCGCCAAATTTTTCTCATCCGTGCCATGCATGTGTCGCAGCTTCCCCTGACCGCGCTGCGAGCCTTCGAGGTGGCGGCGCGCCACCTCAGCTTCAAGGCAGCCGCCGCGGAACTTCACGTCACGCCCACCGCCGTCAGCCATCAGATCCACCAGTTGGAAAGCATGCTCGGCGTCGTGCTGTTCGAGCGCCTGCACCGTGGCCTGGCGCTGACCGCGGCCGCCCGCAGCTGCCTGCAGCCGCTGAGAAACGGCTTCGAAAACCTGGCCCAGGCGATGGACGCCCTGTCGGAGTTCCGCGAGATGGGCGTGCTGTCCGTCAGCGCGCCGCCATCCTTCACGCTGCGCCTGCTGATGCCGATCACTCACCAGTTCCTGGCGCTGCACCCCGAGGTGGACCTCAACGTCACCACGCGGATGCGCGAGCCCTGGCTGGCCTCGCGCTCCGCCAAGGACGAGGCGTCCGTCCTGCGGGAATGGGTCGATACCTCCGACGTAGTCATCCTGTTTGGCGGCAAGCCGCCGCTGGACGTAGAGGTGCGCGAGCTGATGCCCCTGTCGATCACGCTGCTCTGCAGCCCCGCGCTGCTCGAAGGAAAAGGCGCGCTGCGCAAGCCCGCCGATGTGTCGGGCCTGCCTTGGCTGCACGACGAACGCGGGCTGAAGTACGGCGGCATGTCCTTCTGGCAGCAATGGCTGCGGGCGGCCGGCATCGAGTCCTCCACGCCGGACCGCGGGCATCGGTTCACCCATGCGGCCCTGGCCATCGAGGCCGCCGTGCGCGGCGAAGGGCTGGTGGTAACGACGCCGGCGCTGTGCCGGGCGGAGCTCGCCCATGGCACGCTCGTGGCGCCCTTCGACATCTCGGTGCCGCTCGAGGCGTCGTATTACCTGCTCGCGCGGCGAGGAGCGCCGCCCCGCGTGCGCGCTTTCGCGGACTGGCTGTGCGGCGCCCTGGCACGGTAAGCGTTTGTCCAGACGGATCGAATTTTTCTCATGCCTGGCCGGCGCATCCCGCCCTCTGAGGGTTTACCCTGCGCGGGTTTGTGCCAAAATTGGGATAACATTCTCGGCCTGACGCGCACGCTGCTCGGCGCTGCGTCGAGCGATGAAGCAAGGATCTGCCTATGCATGGCTTCGGCACCGAGTCGGGCGCCACCCTGGAATCCCTCGCCCACGACGGCGCCACGCATCCGTGGCGAGCGGTAAAGGCCGCGCTGGCGCACGTGGCCGCCCGCGATGCCGGCGTTCGCGCCTGGGCTCACGTCGCCACTCCCGATGCTTTACGCCAAGAAGAGACGCCGCCGGGCGACAGCCTGCCTTTGTGCGGCGTTCCCTTCGGGGTCAAGGACGTCATCGACGTAGCCGGCATGCCTACCCGCTGCGGCTCGACGGCCACGCCGGACGAGCCCAGGGCTTTCGACGCAAGCTGCGTCAGCCTGCTGCGTCGTGCCGGGGCGGTACCCATCGGCAAGACCGTGACCGCCGAGTACGCCTTCCGCGCGCCCGGTCCTACCCGGAATCCTCATGCACCCGACCACACGCCGGGCGGATCTTCCAGCGGATCGGCGGCCGCCGTCGCCGCGGGGATGGTGCCTTTCGCATTGGGCACGCAGACGGGCGGCTCGATGATCCGCCCCGCCGCATACTGCGGCGTGGTGGGATTCAAACCTTCATTCGGCGGGGTGTTCCGCGATGGCCTGGCGCTGACGTGCGAGTCCCTCGACGTCATCGGCTGGCATACCAGCTGCGTGGCGGATGCCCAGTCGATCGCGCGCATACTGCTGCCATATCCGCCTTCCGGCGCCGGCGGCGCGGCCTTGCCCCGGCGCGTGGCAGTGGTGTCTTCCAGCCCCGACCAGGCGCTCGAGCTCGAAAGCGCGGATGCCTTGCGCGCAGCATGCCTGGCCCTGCAGCGCCACGGCGTGCAGTGCGTCGACATTCCATTCGACGAGGCCCATGATCTCGCGCGCATGCACGGCGTCATCATGCACTACGAGTTCGCGCGCAGCCTCGAGCCGGTGGTTCGGCGCCGCGCCGAGCAGCTCAGCGCCGGCCTGCGCGACACAGTCCGGCTGGGCTTCGACGTCTCCACGCAGGCCTATTTCGAGCAACGCCGCCTGCAGGCGACATGGCGCATGCAATGGGAACGTCTCTTCGGCGATGCCGACCTGGTCCTGACGCCCAGCGCGCCGGGCGCCGCGCCGCGCGGGCTCGAGAGTACCGGCACTTCCGCCTTCAACCGCATCTGGTCCGTGCTCGGCTGGCCGTGCCTGCACCTGCCCACGGGAAAGACGCCGGCGGGCCTGCCCGTGGGCGTGCAGCTGGTCGGCCGCTTCGAGTCCGACCACGACCTGCTGGCCTGGGGCAGGGCGCTGCATCCATTGCTGCAGGCTGCTGCCTAGGCTTGCCTCCGGGCCCACCGGATAAGCGAGACCTGCCGGCCTGCGATCAGGCGGCCTGCGGGCGGGTTCGTGCCCGCAGCAGCGCGAACATCGCATCCATCATCGGCGTGTCGACTTCGACGAGGCGCGCGATGTCCTGCACGGCAAGCAGTTGGGCGTCGATCTCCAGGGGCCGTCCCGCCAGCAGGTCCTGCAGCATGGACGGCCGATGGGCGAACGCGCGCCCCTGTCGCAGCAATGCATCGATATCCGGCGCCAGGACGATCCCCAGGCGCGCGGCGATCGCGATGCATTCGTCGGCCAGCCTGCGGTACAGCGCCACCAGTCCTGGATCGTCCGAGATGTCCTTGGACGTGGCCAGCGCCAGGCATGCGATGGGCGAAGTCACGACGTTGAGCAGCAGCTTGTCCCAGACCGCCTGGCGGATGTCACTGGTCGGCGTGACGGCGCCATAATGCGCGCCCAGCGTGTCGCAGCATGCCTGCAGGCGTTCGGTGATGCTGCCGTCGAGTTCGCCCAGGATCAACGAGTTGTTGGCGCTGCGCGACTCGATGACGCCGGGCGCCACCACTTCGTTGGGCGACCGTATCACCGCGCCGATCACTCGTCGCAGGCCCACTTTCCCGACCAGCGCGCCGCCGGGGTCCAGGCGTTCGATGCGGCGTCCGTCCAGCGCGCCGCCCATGCCATGGAAGTACCACCACGGCACGCCATTGACCGCATAGACGACGGGCGTGGCCGGGCCGAGCAGGTGCTGCAGCCCGTCGACCGCCGCCGGCAGCGAATGCGCCTTCATCGCCGTGATGACGAGATCCTGGGCGCCGAGCTGGGCGGGATCGTCGGTCGCGCGCAGGCGCACGGTGAAGGTTTCGTCGGCGGACTTCAGCGTGAGGCCGTTGCGCTGGATCGCATGCAGGTGCGGCCCGCGGGCCACGATGGAGACGTCGAGGCCCGCGCGCGCCAGCTTGGCCGCAAGATGCCCGCCAACCGCTCCCGCGCCGAATACGCATATTTTCATTGCGCGTCCTTCAGTCGAGCTTCAGGTCGATCTGGGCCGCGGCCGCCTTCCAGCGCGCCACGTCGCGCTGGATCAGGGCGTTCACCTCTTCCGGCGTCGATATCCATGGAGTCAGCGCCTGGGCTTCGTAGCGGGTGTGTGTGGCGGGATCCCGAAGGTACGCGTTGATCGACTGGTTCAGTCTGCCGATGATCTCGGACGGCGTCTTGCTGGGCGCGAGCACCGCGTACCACAGGTCGATCTGGTAGCCGGGCACGCCCGACTCGGCCAGCGTCGGCACCTCGGGCATCGCCTTCCAGCGTTCCCGGCTGGTCACGCCCAGTGGTTTCAACTGGCCGGACTTGACGTACGGCAGCACCGAATTCGCCGGGCCTATCAGAACCTGCACGCGGTTGGCCAGCAGCTCGGGCATCATCTGGCTCGCGCCCTTGAAGGGCACGTGTTCCATCTTCACGTCCGCGGCCGCGCTGAAGAGCGCGCCGGCCATGTGCTGCACCGTGCCGGGGCCCGAGCTTGCGAAGTTCAGGGTTCCGGGCTGGGCCTTGGCCAGCTGGATGAGCTGCGCGGTCGTGTCCACGCCCAGGTCGCGATTCACCACCAGAAGCATCGGCATGCTGGCGATCATCGCGACACCGGTCAGGTCTCGTTCGAGACTGAAGGGAGGCTTCGAGGCGGTGGCGTCGACGATGGCCGCCGTGTTGGCCGCCATCAGCAGGGTGTACCCGTCGGGCTTGGACTTGACCACGGCGTCGGACCCGATCAGCCCGCCGGCCCCCGCCTTGTTCTCCACCACGAAGCTCTGGCCATAGGACTGCTGCAGCGCCTGGCCCATGTCGCGGGCCAGGAAGTCGTTGCCGCCGCCGGGCAGGAACGGCACGACGATGCGCACCTGCGTGGCGGGATAGGCAGAGCCGCCGTCAGCGGCATGGGCGGGCTGCAGGCCCATCGCGGCGGCCGCCGCCAATCCGGCGGCGCATAACTTCAAATGGCGATTCACGGCTGGTTTCCCCTTGTCGGTTCGTATGTGGTCTGGCGCGATGGCGAGATGGCGCGCGGTCAGGTTTTCGGCGGCGCGTCAGAGCGCGAACGATGGGTCGAGCCGGTGCGCCAGCCGCAGGCAGGCGGCCCAGTCCTTGGCGCCGGCTGCCTGCGGATCGTCGAAGGTCACCTGGGTGACGCCGTACTCGGCCACTTCATCTGGAATGAGCGTGACTTCGCAGCCGCCGGACAGCGCCGCGATCTGGCCGCGGCACGCCATCTCCAGGTACTGGTGCTCGACCATGGCCTCGCCCAGCGTGCGCCCGCATACCAGCGCGCCGTGATTGCGCAGCAGGGCGACACGGTGCGGGCCCAGGCTTTCGATCAGCGGCGCGCGCTGCGACATGTTGAATTCGAAGCCGCCGAAGGTGTGATAGGCCAGGCGCCTGTAGAACTTGATGGCGTGCTGATTGATCATCAACAGCCCTTGCTTCTGCGAGGAGACGCCTATGTTCGCGGTGGTATGCGTGTGAAACACCGCGTTGATGTCCGGGCGCGCCTCCAGGATGCCCGCGTGGATGACCAGGCTGCCGCCCTTCAAGGCGGGGCCGTCATGGCGCGGCGTGCCGTCCAGCGAGTACTTGCGCAATGACGAGGCGGTCACCTCGTCGAACATTTCCGTGGCCTGCTTGACCAGCAGGGCGTCCGGCTCGCCGGGCACGCGCACGGACAGGTGGTTGTAGGTAAGGTCGCTGACGCCCAGATGGGCGAGTACCCGGTAGCACGCCGCGAGGTCTACGCGGGCCTGCCATTCAGCGGTGGTGATTGACGACATGAAGCCTCCGCACGCATGTATCGATACTGGATCGAAAAAGGCAACGCCCGCCCAAGAGTTCGCAGGGTTGATTCTTTAAAGAGATTAGTACCGATTTTGGTACGGAGCGTACTGGGACATACCCCAGCTGTTCATCTCTCGCTACGCCGCGCAGCGACAGTCTGGGACCGGAACACCAGCGGCCCCAATACCATCGCGATCAACGCCAGCCAGATCGCACCGAAGATCAGCAAGGTGGTCGGGGAAACGGATTGACGATAGATCCCTATCGCAATGACCAATTGGGTCGTAGGCAGTACGAACTGCAGGAAACCCATGGCCATCAATGGCAGCCGATTGGCCGCGAAAGCGAACAGGGCCAAGGGCAGCAGCGACACCACGCCGCAGGCCGCAAGCAGGTAGTAGGTCCATCGGTCCAGGCCGGCGGGCAGCGACAGGGTCAACTGCGATGCCGCCAGCAGGACCGCGCACGCCATCGCAAGGGCCAGGGTCTCCAGCAGCAGGCCGCTGAACGCATCCAGCGGCGTCATTTTCTTCAGCCATGCATACAGTCCCCAGGTCAGTCCGATGATGAGATAGACGCGGTGGTTCAGTTCCCCGCTGTGCGTCAACAGCAGGCAGATTGCGCCGGCAATGACCGTCAGGGCGGCGACACGCCAAGGGCCGGCCCGTTCGCCATACACCAGGATGCCCAGCGTGATCGCGATGCAGGGCGCGACGAGATAGCCCAGGCCGCTTTCCACGACGTGCCCATGGATGGAGGCCCAGATGAAGGTTCCCCAATTGGTCGCCACGAGCACCGAGGCCGCTGCGTGCAGAGCGATGACGCGCCGGGTGACTTTCGTCCGCAGCGGCCGAAGCAGCCCGGCAGCCCACATGAGCGGCAGCAGCGTCAGCAGCGAGACGAGGACCCGGTACGCAACGAGGGTCTGCGGCGCGATGCTTCCCAGCTCTTTCCAGTACAGGGAAGATGCGCCCAGCAGCACGTTGGCGGTCACGCCGCTTGCCGTCGCCAGGATGAGGGCTGCGTTCGGTTTCAATGCTGGGTTCTCCAGGGCTCACCGGTCGTCCGAAGCGGAACGCCACGATATCGCATAGTCCTGGGCGAGCGGTGAAGGCATGATGTCACCTCGCCATGCTCGTGTGTCCGGGGTCGGCGGCTTGTGCGGCGGTTTGGGTCGAAGACCATCGACGACCATCAGCACGCCGGCCATGACCATGGCAATGCCGGCCAGGGTGAGCACGGAGGGTATTCGTCAAGGATCGCGCCGGGAGCAAAGTTCAGCCGCGTGAAGACGCGGCTGAACTGGCGCAAAGAGGCGCCTCAAGCGAAAGCGCTGGCGCTGTGCGCGGTGCTGCTGGAAGCCTCAGGCCGAGCGGCACGCGGCCTGAGGCGGGAAGGATCGAAGCCTATTCGATGTTCTGCGCCTGCTCGCGCATCTGCTCGATCAGGAGCTTCAGGTCCATGGCCGCGCGCGTCACCTCCATGCTGCCGGCCTTCGAGCCCAGCGTGTTCGCTTCGCGGTTCATTTCCTGGAACAGGAAGTCCAGCCGTTTGCCGGCGCTGCCGCCCGCCGGGCCGCCGCGCTTGCCGCCGGACGACTTCGCCGCGCCGCTGCCGTCGCCCAGCAGATGGCGCAGTTCCTCCAAATGCGAGCGCAGGCGCGACAGTTCTTCGGCCACGTCGATGCGCAGCGCGAACAGGTTGGCTTCCTGGGCCAGGCGTTCGGACAGTTCGGCGCCGGTGATGTTGGCGAAGCCGCCCGGAAAGGCGGATTCCACGGACTCGCGCAGCTTGGTGGCCAGGCGCTCGCGGTGGTCGGCCAGCAACTGGGGCAGGTGGGTTTCGACGCCATCGACGATGCGCGCCACGCCCTCGGCGCATTCGCGCATCATGGCCGCCAGGCGCTCGCCTTCGCGGGCCCGGGCTTCCTGCATCTGCGACAGCGCCTGCTGCGCGGCCTGCATGCATGCCGCGCCCCATACCTGCGGGTCGAGCGCATCGGCGTTGCGCTGGCCGGGCCAGTTGTACAGTTCGGCCAGGCGCGGCGCCGCGACTTCGGGCAGGATCTGGCGGGCCGCTTCGAGCTGCGCGGCCAGGCGCTGAAGCCAGGCCGGGTCGAGCGTATTCAGTTCGGCGCTCGCGGCGCGGGTGTACGAGACCCGCACCTCGACCTTGCCGCGCGCCAGGTTGGCGGTAAGCAGTTCACGCAGCGGCGTCTCGGTGTGCCGCAGTTCGTCGGGCAGGCGGAAATACAGGTCGAGATAACGGCTGTTGACGCTGCGCAGTTCAAGCGCCAGCGAGCCTTGTTCGAGGTCCGCTCGGGCGTTGCCGAAGGCGGTCATGCTACGGATCATGGTTTGTCCTGGTCAATCTGGGACGGCGCCCTGGGCCGTTTGCCGGCGCCGTTTCAAGGGGTCAGGATACCATCGGCGTCCCCGTACAATTACAGGATCCTCATCCGCCATTTGCCGGAGTCCCCTTGACCGATCCCATCGCCACCATCCCGTCCGCTCGTCCCTCCGGGCGCCGTCCCGACGAACTGCGTCCGTACTCGCTCGAGCGCAACTACACGCGCTATGCCGAAGGCTCGGTGCTGGTGAAGGCGGGCCACACGCACGTGCTGTGCACGGCCAGCGTGCTGGACAAGGTGCCGCCGTTCCTGAAGGGCAAGGGGCAGGGCTGGATGACGGCCGAGTACGGCATGCTGCCGCGCGCCACGCACACGCGCGGCGACCGCGAGGCCGCGCGCGGCAAGCAAAGCGGCCGCACGCAAGAGATCCAGCGGCTGATCGGACGCAGCCTGCGCGCCGTGGTCGACCTGTCCGCGCTGGGCGAGCGCACGCTGCACCTGGACTGCGACGTGCTGCAGGCCGACGGCGGCACGCGCTGCGCCAGCATCACGGGCGCATGGGTGGCCGCCTCCGATGCCATCGCGCTGCTGATGCGCCGCGGCGAACTGCAAAGCAACCCCATCCGCGATGCGGTGGCCGCCGTGTCGGTGGGGCTGGTGGGCGGACGTCCCGTGCTCGATCTCGACTACGAAGAAGACTCGGCCTGCCAGGCCGACGTCAATGTGGTGATGACCGGCGGCGGCGCCTTCGTCGAAGTGCAGGGCACCGGCGAGGAAGCCACGTTCACCCGCGCCGAACTGGACGCGATGCTGGCGCTTGCCGAAGGCGGCATCGCGCAGCTGGTGCAGGCGCAGCGGGCCGCCCTGGCTGCATAAAGGGCCCGCGCGCCGCATTACTGCGGCGCGTATCCCACATAAGGCCCGGAACCCCCGCCCGCCGATGCGCGACCGGTGAGCCCGTAGTACACGTGCCGGCCGTAGAAGAACGGCAGGCCCAGGTCGAAGGCGCCGGGGACGTCGCCCGCCAGGTTGTTGAATGCGGCATTGCCGGTGGCGAACAGGCTGTCGGCGTTGGCGACGTCGAAGCGCAATTCCGCGCCCGTCGTGCCGGCGGCCGCGTTGCGGTCCAGCACCCACAGCGATAGCGACTGCGTGGCCTCGGGCGCGTAGAAGTCCGGGCTGATGCGGCTGTGCGGCAGGTCGGCATCGCCGAAGAAGTAGCCGTTCGATCCCGAGTCCGTGAAGGCCCGCATGCGCACGCCCTTGTAGACCGCCTCGAAGCCGCCGCTGCCGTCCGTGCGCAGCACCGTCGCGCCGCGGCCCGCGAGCACGTTGTTGGCGGCGGTGTCCACGCCGAAGACCAGCGTACCGGTTGCAACGCTCTTGCCTCCGGAGCCGATGGGTTCCATCTGCAGCACGATGCCGTTGTTGTGGTCGGCGAACCGGCTCACGGGGTTGCCGATCTGGTTGGCCAGGGGCTGGATGGCGGGCGTGCACACCGCCCCCGTGCACGAGTAATAGAACTGGCCGCTGGCCGCGATGCTGCAGCCGGGGCAGTCGGCCGGCGCCACGCCCACGCCCAGGATGCCGTTGCCGCCCAGGTCGGCCACGGTGTCCATCGATGAATTCAGCTGGCATGCCGCCGGCGAGCTTGCCGGCAGGCCGGGATCCGACCATACGTGGATGGGCACGTTCTGCGCCACTTGCGAGGCCATGCGCACGTCGGCATTGCGCACGGTGCCCCATGCATGACTGTCGACGAAGATGGCGCAGCTTGCCACTTGCGCGCCGGCGATGCGCTGCGGTTCCAATGCGGCCAGCGTGTCGGCCGGAATGGCCGACGCGTACAGGCGCAGGCCATACGAGCCGGTGTCCAGCAGCACGTTGTCGATAGTGGCGCAGCTGGCCCCCGCGTTGCTGCCCGGCGCGCACACGGTGACGCTGACCACGGGGAAGTTGCGCGGGCGGCCCGGCGCATTGCCCACGGTCACCGGGATGGCGTTCGGCGCCGCGCTGTCGCTGGGCGTGGCCGACGGGCCGCCGGCGGCCGGCGCCTCCTGCGGGGCCGGCGTGATCTGTGTGGGGCTTGCGCTGTCGCCATCGTCGTCGCCGCCGCCGCCACAGGCGGAAAGCAGGGCGGTCAGGCAGGCAGCGTATATCCAGGCCGTCTTGCGCATCTTCGGACTCCGGTTCAACGAATGGCGGCGGCGTCGGCGCCCTGCGGGATGGCGTCGGGCAGATAGGCGCGGCCCGAGAAGGACCCCATGTGCCCGCCGCTTTGCACCACCAGCCCTGCCTGATCGATCTCGACCGGACCCGGCGCGCCGCCGTGGCGGGCGGCGCGCCGGGCGTCCAGTGCCTGGCGATAGGTAGGGAAGTACGCGCCCAGCAGCGTGTTCAGCGGCGCCATCTCGGGACCTTCCCATGCGATGCCGAACACCATGCCGGTGGGCGACACGTACTCGCGCACTACGGTGCCGGAGGGCAGATGGGTTTCGACGACGTCGTACGGCGCGGCTGACGCGGCCAGGGCGCGAGACTGGCGCCCTTCGGGTTGCAGCGCGGGCCAGGTCGGCGCGCCGCCCAGTTCGGCATGCGCAGGCAATGCGGCGCACGCCAGTGCGGCGGCGAACGCGGCGGCCAGCGAGGCAGCCAGCGCGGCGGCTGGCGCGGCCTTGGCCGATGCACCCGCCGGTAGCGCAGGATGCCGGTTCTTCATGGATATCCCCGAGGCAGGTCGCCGCACGCCCGTGTGCGGCGGGCGGCGCGAGTCCGCACCAAAGTTCGATGGGTGTCGTGACCGCACCGCGAAAGAATATCCCACCGGCGGCGCCATCGTGCAGCCGTGGTGTTACCGCGTGTGGCGATCAGTTCGATGCGTACGCCACGTAAGGCCCCATGCCGCCGCCGGCCGCTGCTGTGGCATTCAGGCCGACGGCAACAGCGCGCTCACCCGTTCGGCGCGCTCCAGCCCCCACACCGTTTGGATCAGCCCGCGCACTTCGTCGGCCGTGGCCGCGCCCGCGTAGGTGCCCAGGCTCAGGGCCTTGTCCTCGATCTCGGGACGGCTGAGCGTGTTGCCGGGATCGCCCTTGGGCTCGTCCACGCGCGCATGCAGTTCGCGGCCGTCGCGCGTGTGCACGGTGACCTTGCCGATCCAGCGCGTGGGGTAGGCGGCGTCGACGTCCGCATCGAGCCGCATCTCGACGCGGTCGCGGAACTCGGCCACCGCGGGATCCTGCAGCGCGGCGTCGAACTCAGCCAGGCCCGCGCGGCCGCCGCGCGCAATCAGCGCCAGCACCGTGCCCATGGAGAACTTCGACTGATGCACCGTGCGCGGATCCGTTACCGGCCCGAGCACGTCGATGGCGCCCTGGTGCACGTGCGCCACCACACGCTCGATGTCGTCGGCGCGCAGTCCGTTGGCGCGCATGGCTTCTTGCAGGGCATCGGCCGCGGGATGGGTGTGGCGGCACGAGGCGTGGTACTTGAAAGACGTCTCCACCAAAGCCCAGCGCTCGCCCAGCCGATCGGTCAGGCGCGCGGGGTCGGCATCGCTGGACATGCCCGCCGCCATGCCCTGCGGCCCTTCGAGTATGCGTTGCGCGCCGGTGAACCCCTCGCGCGCCAGCCACGCCGCCGCCAGTCCGGACGAGGCGGCCTTGGCCGTATGCAGCTGCTTCGAGTCGGCCGCGTCGCGCAGGAATTCCCACAGGCCCGCGGCCTGCGTGCCGGCCGAGCCGAACGCGTGCAGCATCACGTTCGCATCCAGTCCCAGCAGCCGGCCCGCGGCCGCCGCGGCCGCCACCGTGCCCGCCGTGCCGGTGGTGTGGAACACCTTGTAGTGCGAGCGCCCCAGGAACTCGCCGATGCGTATGCCGACCTCGTAGCCGGCCACCGCGGCGGTCAGCAGATCCTTGCCCGAACGGCCCAGCGCCTGCGCCAACGCCAGCACGGGCGGGAACACCACGGCCGCGGGATGGAAGACCGAACCGTTGTGCACGTCGTCCTGTTCGACCACGTGCGCAGCCGCGGCGTTCACCATGGCGGCAAACACCGGCGAGGTGCCGCGCCGCGCGGTCAACATTTCGGACGGGCCGCTCTGCGGGCCCATCGCGACGGCATAGCGTTCGATGGCCTGCACGGGCCGCGTGCGGGCGCCAGCCAGGATGGACGCCAGGCAGTCCAGCAGCAGGTCTTCGGTGCGGCGCAGGACGGCCGGCGGGATCTGTTCGAAGCGCAGGCCGGCGGCAAAAGCCGCCAGCTCGGCGCTGGGATGCGTGGCGCGTGCGGCGGCGGGCGCGGTAGCCGTCATGATGACCTCAGAAGGAGCGGGGCAATCCCAGCACGTGTTCGGCCACGTACGACAGGATCAGGTTGGTGGAGATGGGCGCGACCTGGTACAGGCGCGTTTCGCGGAACTTGCGCTCGACGTCGTATTCGTGCGCGAAGCCGAAGCCGCCATGGAACTGCAGGCAGGCGTTGGCGGCTTCCCACGACGCGTCGGCGGCGAGCAGCTTGGCCATGTTGGCCTGCGTGCCGCAGGACTGGCCCGCATCGAACAGCCGGCAGGCCTCGTAGCGCATCAGGCTGGCCGCCTCGACGTTGATGTACGCGCGCGCGATGGGAAACTGCACGCCCTGGTTCTGGCCGATGGGACGGCCGAACACCACGCGCTCTTTGGCATAGGCGGAGACCTTGTCGACGAACCAGTAGCCGTCGCCGATGCATTCGGCCGCGATCAGGGCGCGCTCGGCATTCAGGCCGTCCAGAATGTAGCGAAAGCCCTTGCCTTCCTCGCCGATGAGGTTCTCGGCGGGGATCTCGAGGTTGTCGAAGAACAGTTCGTTGGTCTCGTGGTTCACCATGTTGGCGATGGGGCGCACCTCCATCCCGCGGCCGATGGCTTCCCGCAGGTCGACGATGAAGATCGACATGCCGTCGGCCTTGCGCTTGACTTCGTCCAGCGGCGTGGTGCGCGCCAGCAGGATCATCAGGTCGGAATGCTGGACGCGCGAGATCCACACCTTCTGGCCGTTGACGACATAGCGATCGCCGCGCCTGACGGCGGTGGTCTTGATGCGCGTGGTGTCGGTGCCGGTGGTGGGCTCGGTGACCCCCATGGACTGCAGACGCAGTTCGCCGCTGGCGATGCGCGGCAAATATTCGCGCTTTTGCGCTTCCGAACCATGGCGCAGCAGCGTGCCCATGTTGTACATCTGGCCGTGGCATGCGCCCGAGTTGCCGCCGCTGCGGTTGATCTCTTCCATGATGACCGAGGCTTCGGTCAGGCCCAGGCCCGAGCCGCCGTACTCTTGCGGAATGAGCGCGGCCAGCCAGCCGGCCTCGGTGAGCGCGCGCACGAATTCCTCGGGATAACCGCGTGCTTCGTCGATCTTGCGGAAGTACTCGGCGGGGAATTGCGCGCACAGGTCGCGCACGGCGCCGCGGATGTCTTCGTAGGCGTGCAGAGAGGTATCGGACATGGGAATGCGTGTGGGGTTCGGCAATCTTCTATGATGGCCCCAGCATGGGCCAGGGCAGGCTGCCACTTTGCCCCATGCCCCCGGGCAATGCCAATTTAGGATTGCCGAATACCGGGTTTTCGATTCCCGAAGAGGAGACCGGCCGCGATGGCTGCGCATTTCGACCTGACCGACCTGCAATTGATCGTCCACATCGGCGACTGGCGCAGCCTGACCCGCGGCGCCGAGAAGTCGCACCTGTCGCTGCCCGCCGCCAGCACGCGTGTGAAGAACCTCGAGGAGTACTTCGGTACGCAGCTGTTGTATCGCTCCAGCCAGGGCGCCACGTTGACGCCCTCGGGCGAGGCGCTGCTGCGCCATGCCCGCACGGTGATGCAGCAGGTGGAGCAGCTGCGCGGCGACATGCAGGAGTACGCGCGGGGCGTGAAAGGGCACGTGCGCGTGCTGGCCAACACCACCGCCATGACCGAGTTCATGCCCGCCGTGCTCAGCCGCTTCCTGGCCACGCACCCCGACGTGAACGTCGAACTGCGCGAGCGCCTGAGTTATCTGGTGGTGCGCGCGGTGGCCGAAGGGTCTGCGGACATCGGCATCGCGGCCACTGGCAATGCGGCGGATTCCAAGCTGCAGTTCATTCCATACCGCAACGACCGCCTCGTGCTGGTCACGGGCGGCGACCATCCGTTGGCGGGAGAGCGCGCGGTGGCCTTCGCCGACACGCTCGACGACGACTACGTCGGGCTGTCGGAAGCCAGCGCGATCCATCCCTTCCTGGTGCAGGCGGCCGCCGCGCTGGGCCGCATTTTCCGCTTCCGCGTCGAGGTCGGCAATTTCGAGGCGGTCTGCCGCATGATCGAAAGCGGCGTGGGCATCGGCGTCATCCCCGAATCGGTGGCGCTGCGCTATGCGCGCTCGCTCGCCATCGCCATCGTGCCGCTCACGGATGCCTGGGCGCTGCGCCGCCTGCACATCTGCGTGAGAGACCTCGAGGCCTTGCCGGCTTTCGCCCGCGACCTGGTGCAGGCATTGATCGACGACGTGCCGCCGACGGAACGCGGCGACGCGTGACGGTTTTTGAGAAATGACGCCGACATCCGCCTGTCAGAGGGCAGACACGTAAATTAGTGTCAAGAAACTGCCAAAGTTGCGTTGCACAATCCGCGCAACCCCGTGGCCTCTCCACGCGGATTCTGGCAGGTGTATATGAGTAAAAGTTTGAATGGTCTGAAGGTAAGCACGGCTCTGACGGCCACGCTCGTCATGTTCGTGGCGCTGTTCGCCATTGCCGCGGTGGCCGCGATCTGGATCCTGCGCGGCGACCAGCGGGCGATCGAACAACTGGGCCGCGTCAACATCGAGCGCGCCAGCGATCTCAGCGATCTCAGCAGCCGGCTCTTCCAGGCCCGGGCCGACCTGGCCGTGGCCAAGACCTACATGGAAGGCGGGCAGGAGGCGCCGCGCGACGAGGCGCTGGCCCGCGCCGGCGCGCTGCTCGAGTCGGCGCGCGCCAGCCGCAAGCGCCTGGCCGACAACCCCGACGGCGACGCAGAGGGTGCGGCGCTGTACAAGGAAGTCATGGACGCCAGCCAGGCGCTGGATGCCGAGGTCATGGGGCCCCTGCACAAGGCCATTTCGGGCTGGAACGGTATCGAGGCCAACAAGCTGGCGGACAACGTCATGCCCAAGGTCGGCGAGCGCTACATCGCGGCTGTCGACAAGTACCAGGGCTACACGCGCGCCGTCGGCCGCACGGCCGTCGAGGACGCGGCCAGCATGCAGGGTCGCGCGATGATCGCGGCGCTGCTGATGGTGGCTGGCGTGATGCTGATCGCGCTGGTGGTGCGGGTCGCGTTCCATCGCGGCATCCTGCGGCCGCTTACCGAGGCCGGCAAGCAGTTCGATCGCATCGCCGACGGCGATCTCACCGGCAAGCTGACGGTGCGCAGCAACAACGAGATCGGCGTGCTGTACGCGGCCATGGGCCGCATGCAGAGCGGCCTGACCGACGCCGTGGCGGCCGTGCGCCACAGCGTCGAAGAGATCCATGCCGGCTCTGGCGAGATCGCCGAGGCGGGCAATGACATGTCCGACCGCAGCTCGCGCCAGGCCGGCGCGCTGCAGGAAGCCGCCGCCAGCCTTACCGAACTGGCGGCCACCGTCACCGGCAATGCGCAGCACGCCAGCACCGCCAACCAGCAGGCGCAAGAGGTCTCGCAACTGGCCCGCCGCGGCGGCGCGGCGGTCGACGAGGCCGTGGGCAGCATGGAAGGCATCGCCACGGCCTCGCGCCGTATCGCCGAGATCGTGGGCGTGGTCGACGGCATCGCCTTCCAGACCAACCTGCTGGCGCTGAACGCCGCGGTGGAGGCCGCGCGCGCCGGCGCCCAGGGCCGCGGCTTCGCGGTGGTGGCGGGCGAGGTCCGCACGCTGGCGCAGCGCAGTGCGCAGGCCGCGCGCGAGATCAAGGAATTGATCGACGATGCCAGCGAACGCGTGAGCGCGGGCGTGCGCCAGGTGGGCAACGCCGGCCAGACCATGAAGCAGGTGGTCGAGTCGGTGGACCGCATCACGGGCATCGTGGCCGGCATCTCCGACGCCAGCGCGCAGCAGGCCGAAGGCGTGGCCGCCGTGAACCAGGCGGTGGCCGAGATCGAGCGCAACACGCAGGAGAACGCCGCGATGGTCGAAGAGACCGCGGCCGCCGTGGCCTCGCTGGCGGAACAGGCCATCGTGCTGCGCCAGGCCGTGTCGGTGTTCACGCTGGAGCAGGATGCGGCGGCCGACGAGGCGCCGCGTGCCGGGGCGCCCGCCGCGGTCTACGCCGGGGCCGCGCCGCGCCTGGGCGTGCAGCCGAAGTACCTGCCGGCCTGATCCCGAAGCGTCAGTCGCGCCGCAGGCGCTGGCCGATGCGGATGGCCGGGTAGTCCTCGATCATCAGATTGGTAAGGCCCTGCTTGACGCGATGCTTGACCTGCGCGGCCGCCGACGCGATGTCCTGCGGCCGCGTATCGTCGCACAGCGCCGGCCGCACCATCAGCGCGCCCACGCCCAGCGTGACGAATGGAAAGAAGCGGGGCACGCCGTAGCGGTCCTCCGTCTCGATGCCGCCGCTGCGGCGGCCCGCCTCGTCGTACAAGACGCGGGCCCGTTCGTTGAACTCGCCGATGAGGCGTTCCAGGCGTTCGCGCCAATCCCGGCTGCGCAGCAGCACCACGAAGTCGTCGCCGCCCACGTGGCCCACGAAATCGCGCTGGGCATGGCAGTGGCGCTTGATGACCTCCGCGCACAGCTGGATCATGTCGTCGCCGCGCCAGTAGCCATACACGTCGTTGAACGGCTTGAAATTGTCCAGGTCGCAATAGCCGACCACGAAGTCCTCATCGCCGGTCAGCAGCGTGCCGATGTGCCGGCTGATGGGAATGTTGCCGGGCAGGGCGGTCAGCGGATTGGCGTAGCGCGCCGCTTCCAGCCGGATCTCGGTGACCGAGCGCACCAGCGCCTCGCCGGTGCCCAGTCCCGCGTAGCGGCCGTGGCGCGTCAGGATGAAGCCGTCGCGCAGATAGCGCTGGTCTTCCGAGATCAGCACCGGCGCCAGGCGGTCGATGGCGGTGTCCAGGTCCACCAGCAGCGGCTCGGGATTCATGAAGGTCGAGCAGGGGTCGCGGCCGAACAGTTCCCGCGTATAGCGGATGGCGTACTGCTCGGAGAAATCGCGCCGGTTGATCAGCCCGATGGGATAGCCCTCGGCGTCGAGCACCGCCACGGCATGCAGATCGGCGCGCTCCAGGAACAGCCGATGCACGTCGTCATTGGTATGGCCCTCGCGACGCACCGCCGGCGCCTGCACGCTGAGGCTGGCCACGGTGTCGTAGGTGCCCGCCAGGCGCGGCGCGGGGCGGCGCAGGTTCAGCACCGCCTGCACCGGTTCGGGCAATTCGGTCAACGGCTCGGTGGCGGGCCTGCCCAGCAGCCAGCCCTGCGCATAGCGGATGCCGAGGTCGCGCACCACCGACAGGTCTTCGGCTGTCTCGATGCCTTCGGCCAGCACGGGCGTGCCCAGGCACTGGGCGGCGTTCAGCACGCAGCGCACCAATTGCTGGCGCGAGGCGTCGCCGCTGATGCCGTGGAAGAAATAGCGGTCGATCTTGATCAGGTCCGGCCGCAGTTCCGACCACAGGCGCAGGCTGGCATGGCCCACGCCATAGTCGTCCAGCGCGATGCGCATGCCGCGTTCGCGCAGGCAGCTCAACGCCTGCGTGAGGGCATGCATGTCGTCGTGGGCGGGGTCGTATTCGGCCAGCTCGATGATGACGTTGCCGGCAGGCACGCCGCTGTCGCCCAGCAGCACTTCGGGCAGCGCGCGGCCGCAGGCCTGCCAGTGTTGCAGCACGCCGCCCGCCGACAGGTTGAGGAACAGCTTGCCGCGCAGGCCGCTGGCCGCGTAGCGCAGCAGGCCGGCCCGCAGGCAGGCCATCTCGACTTCGCGGTAGCGGCCCTGCGCGCGCGCGGCCGCCAGCAGGGCGTCGGGCAGGTGCAGGGAATGGTCCGCGGGGCCGCGGATGAGGCTTTCGTAGCCATGGATGCGGCCGTGGAACAGGTCGGCCACCGGCTGGTAGTGCGGGGTCAGCAGCCCCTGCCGCAGGATCTCGTCCAGATCCTCGTTGCGGCTGGTACTGGCAGGGGGATGTTGCATGGGTCTTGCGGGCCTTGACAGATGTCGCGGGCAACATGGTGGCGTGCCTTTGTGTCCATAGTGTGGCCGTGAGGCTGTCCGTGTTCCTGCTTATACAATTCGTCCATGAATGCCTCATCCGATTCCGTCACATCCCGCCGGGTGGTGCTGGCCTCCGGCAATCCCGGCAAGCTGCGCGAGTTCGCCGCGCTGTTCGCTCCGCTGGGCATCGAACTGGTGCCGCAAGGCGAACTGGGCGTGTCCGAGGCCGACGAGCCGCACGTCACCTTCGTCGAGAACGCCCTGGCCAAGGCCCGCCACGCCAGCCTGCATACCGGCCTGCCGGCGCTGGCCGACGATTCCGGCCTGTGCGTCGCCGCGCTGGGCGGCGCGCCCGGCGTGTATTCCGCGCGCTACGCGCAGCGCCACGGCGGCGAGAAAAGCGACGCCGCCAACAACGCGCTGCTGGTGCGCCAGCTGGCCGGCCACGCCGACCGCCGCGCCTGGTACGTCGCGGTGCTGGTCTACGTACGCAGCGCGGACGATCCCCAGCCGCTGATCGGCGAGGGCGTCTGGCACGGCGAGATCGTCGAGCCCCCCGACGGCGAACACGGCTTCGGCTACGACCCGCACTTCTACCTGCCCGACCTGGGCGCAACCGCCGCGGCGCTGGACCCTGTCGAGAAGAACCGCGTCAGCCATCGCGCCCGCGCGCTGCGCCAGTTGCTGGACAAGCTCGCAGCAGCCTGACACCGCATGCCCCGCACCATTCCCCTGCAACCCGTCGGCGCCGCGCCCCGCGCGCGCGCCGTCATGCCGGCCGGCCCGGCCACGCTGACCAGCCTGCCGCCCTTGTCCGTCTACGTGCACGTGCCGTGGTGCGTGCGCAAGTGCCCGTATTGCGATTTCAACTCGCACGCCGCTGCCGAGATGCCCGAACGGGCCTACCTGGACGCGCTGCGCGCCGACCTCGAACAGTCGCTGCCGTCGATCTGGGGCCGGCAGGTGGTGTCGGTGTTCCTGGGCGGCGGCACGCCCAGCCTGCTGTCGGCCGCCGGCCTGGACGAACTGCTGGCCATGCTGCGCGCCTGCCTGAATCTGCTGCCGGATGCCGAGATCACCATGGAGGCCAATCCCGGCACGGCCGAAGCGCAGCGCTTCCGGGATTACGCCGGCAGCGGCGTCACGCGCTTTTCGCTGGGCATCCAGAGCTTCGACGATGCCCAACTGGGGCGCTTGGGCCGCATCCATGATGCGGCGCAGGCGCGCGCCGGCATCGAGATGGCCCAGCGCGCGGTCTCGCGCGTCAACCTCGACCTGATGTTCGCGCTGCCGGGGCAGACGCTGGAGGCCTGTCTGGCAGACGTGCGGCAGGCCCTGTCGTTCGGCACCGAGCACCTGTCGATGTACCACCTGACGCTCGAGCCGAACACCGTATTCGCCAAGTACCCGCCAGAGGGGCTGCCCGACGACGACGTGGGCGCGGCCATGCAGGACGCGGTGGAGGCCGAACTGGCCGCGGCGGGGTTGCAGCGCTACGAGGTGTCGGCCTATGCGCGGCAGGGCGCGCGCTGCCGCCACAACCTCAACTACTGGGAGTTCGGCGACTACCTGGGCCTGGGCCCCGGCGCGCACGGCAAGCTGTCATTTCATGACCGTATCGTCAGGGAAGCCCGGGCGCGCCAGCCGGAGTCGTGGATGGAGCGGGCAGGGCGGCGCGACGGCAGCCACATCGCCGAACAGCGCGTAGTGGGCGCCGACGAGCTGCCGTTCGAATTCATGCTGAACGCCCTGCGCCTGAAGGACGGCGTCGCCGCCGGCCTGTTCGCCGAACGCACCGGCTTGTCGCTTGCCGCCATCGCGCACCAATTGGAAGCAGCGACGGCCAAGGGCCTGCTCGATGCGGATCCGACGCGCCTGCGGGCCACCGCCCTGGGATGGCGCTTCCTGAATGACCTGCAGGAAATGTTCCTGTCCGGGGAATGATCCGATTTGGTGCGTAGTGCACCATGTTTTGCACCATAATGGTGCTATGTCGCGGGCGGGCTGCACCGCGCCTGCGGGCAATCCCGAGGTTCCGAGTTGGCATGCTTATTGCTTAATAAGCCATTGCCAGTCGGGCCGACCGCCCACGACGCATTTATCAATCATGGAGATGACATGGCAAGCGCCAAAGACGTTCTCAAACAGATCGCCGACAACGAAGTCAAGTTCGTGGATTTCCGCTTCACCGACACCAATGGTCGCGAGCACCATGTGTCGGTTCCCGCCCACAGCGTGGACGAGGACAAGCTGGAAAGCGGCCAGGCCTTCGATGGCTCGTCGATCCCGGGCTGGAAGGGTATCGAGGCGTCCGACATGCTGCTCATCCCCGACGTGGAAACGGCCAACCTGGATCCGTTCCGCGAAGAACCCACGCTGATCCTGACCTGCGACGTCGTCGAGCCCTCGGACATGAAGGGCTACGACCGTGACCCGCGTTCGCTGGCCAAGCGCGCCGAAGCCTACCTGAAGTCCTCGGGCCTGGGCGACACCGCCTACTTCGGTCCCGAACCCGAGTTCTTCGTGTTCGACGGCGTGACCTGGAACACCGACATGTCGGGCACGTTCGTCAAGATCAAGTCCGAAGAAGCCCCCTGGTCCACCGGCCTGGAGTTCGAAGGCGGCAACATGGGCCATCGTCCGGGCGTCAAGGGCGGCTACTTCCCCGTGCCCCCGGTCGACTCGTTCCAGGACATGCGTTCGGAAATGTGCCTGGTGCTGGAGCAGATGGGCGTGCCCGTCGAAGTGCACCACCACGAAGTGGCCGCTCCCGGCCAGCTTGAAATCGGCACCAAGTTCAGCACGCTCGTGCGCCGCGCCGACTGGAACCAGGTCCTGAAGTACGTCGTGCACAACGTCGCGCACGCCTACGGCAAGACCGCCACCTTCATGCCCAAGCCCGTCGTCGGCGACAACGGTTCCGGCATGCACGTGCACCAGTCCATCTGGAAGGACGGCCAGAACCTGTTCGCGGGCAACGGCTACGCCGGCCTGTCCGAGTTCGCGCTGTACTACATCGGCGGCATCATCAAGCACGCCCGCGCGCTGAACGCCATCACCAACCCCGGCACCAACTCGTACAAGCGCCTGGTTCCGCACTTCGAAGCTCCGGTCAAGCTGGCCTACTCGGCCCGCAACCGCTCGGCCTCGATCCGCATCCCGTACGTCGGCAACCCGAAGGGCCGCCGCATCGAGACGCGCTTCCCGGATCCCCTGGCCAACCCGTACCTGGCGTTCTCGGCCCTGATGATGGCTGGCCTGGACGGCGTCCAGAACAAGATCCACCCCGGCGATCCGGCCGACAAGAACCTGTACGACCTGCCGCCGGACGAAGACGCGAAGATCCCGACCGTCTGCGCCTCGCTGGACCAGGCGCTGGAAGCCCTGGACAAGGACCGCGAGTTCCTGACCCGCGGCGGCGTGTTCAGCAACGAGATGATCGACGCGTACCTGGCGCTGAAGGAAGCCGACGTGCAACGTCTGCGCATGACGACGCACCCGGTCGAATTCGACATGTACTACAGCCTGTAATGGGCGCTCGGACGGGCCTGCGGGCTCGTCCGCACGGCACCGCCGGCGGCTGCGCCGCCGGCGCGCAGGGCGGGTCTGCCCGGCATCCTGGCGAGCCGGCGGTCTGTCCTGCGGCAAGCCGTTGCCCGCGGGGGGCCAGCGCCTGCCGCGGTTTTCCGCGGCGTCGCCGGCCGCTGGCCGGCCCGCGTGCCCGCCTTACGGCTGCTCTGGTGCTTTAGCGATGAATGTAGACGCCTTTGATTTGCTAGCCACGTCCGTTTTCCTCGTTAACGAGCGCGGCCACATCGAATACGCCAACGCCGCCGCCGAAGACCTGTTCGGCCGATCGCGCAAGCAACTGCGCGGCCTTTCCGCGGTAAGCCTGTTCGATCATCCCGAAGACCTGCAAGCCTCCATTGATGGCGCGGTCGCGGGCAAGTTCGCCGACGTGCGGCAGCTGACCTCGCTGCGCCGCATCACCGACTCGGTCGAAGTCACCGTCACCACCGTGGCGCTTGCCGGGCAGCCCTGGCCGGTGATGATAGAAACGCGCGAGATCGAGCAGCGCACGCTGGCCGATCGCAATCACCGTCTGGTCGAAGAGATCGAGTCGCACCGCGAGCTGCTGCGCAATCTGGCGCATGAAGTGAAGAATCCCCTGGGCGGCCTGCGCGGCGCGGCCCAGTTGCTCGAATCCGAGCTGCCCAGCGCGGCCCTGGCCGAGTACACGCAGGTCATCATTTCCGAGGCCGACCGGCTGCAGGCGCTGGTCGACCGCCTCAGCGGCCCGCAGCGCGTGCCGCTCAATGCCAAGCCGGTCAACATCCATGAGATCTGCGAGCGCGTCTGCGCGCTGATCCAGGCCGAGTTCCGCGACGGCGTCAGCCTGGTGCGCGACTATGACGCCTCCGTGCCCGACCTGTACGGCGACGCCGCCCGCCTGATGCAGTCCGTGCTCAACGTGGCGCGCAACGCCGCGCAGGAACTGACGCTGCAGAAGGCAGGCGCCGACGTGCCGTCGCCGCAGATCACGCTGCGTACCCGCGTGGCGCGCCAGGTGATGCTGGCGCACCGGCACCATCGCCTGGCGCTGGTGCTGTCCATCATCGACAACGGTCCGGGCGTGCCCGAGCACATCCGCGATCGCATCTTCCACCCCCTGGTCACGGCGCGCCCCGGCGGTACCGGCCTGGGCCTGTCGCTGGCCCAGGATTTCGTGCAGCAGCACGGCGGCCTCATCGAATTCGAGTCGCGTCCGCGACACACCGAGTTTCGCCTGGTCCTACCGATGGAGCCCCCACTTTGATGAAACCCGTTTGGATAGTCGACGACGATCAGGCCATACGCTGGGTGCTCGAGAAAGCCCTGGCGCGCGCCGGCATCGCCACGCGCAGCTTCTTCCAGGCTTCCGACGTGCTCGACGCCTTGTCGCGCGACATGCCGTCGGTGCTGGTGTCCGATATCCGCATGCCCGGCGGCAACGGCCTGGAACTGCTGCGCCAGATCAAGGAACGCCATGCCGGCCTGCCCGTCATCGTGATGACGGCCTTCGCCGACCTGGACAGCACGGTGTCCGCCTTCCAGGGCGGCGCCTTCGACTACCTGGCCAAGCCCTTCGACATCAACGAGGCGGTGGCGCTGATCCAGCGCGCCATGCAAGAGGCCGAGCCGCAGGATGACGCGCCGGAGCAGGCCGAGGGCCAGCAGACCGGCGAGCGCTGGATGATGACGCAGTCCTCGTCCACCGCCATGCAGGAGGTCTTCCGCGCCATCGGCCGGCTGGCCCAGTCCAAGGTCACGGTGCTGATCACCGGCGAGTCGGGCACCGGCAAGGAACTGGTGGCGCGGGCGCTGCACGGCCATGGCGCGCGCGCCTCGGGACCCTTCGTGGCGCTGAACGCGGCGGCCATTCCGCGCGACCTGCTCGAGGCGGAGCTGTTCGGCCATGAGCGCGGCGCGTTCACGGGCGCCAATACGCTGCGGCGCGGCCGTTTCGAGGAAGCGCACGGCGGCACGCTGTTCCTGGACGAGATCGGCGACATGCCCATCGAGCTGCAGACCCGCCTGTTGCGCGTCCTGGCCGAAGGCAGCTTCTACCGCGTGGGCGGCGCCCAGCCGGTGCGCGTGGACGTGCGCATCGTGGCCGCCACCCACCAGCCGCTCGAGCAGCGCGTCGAGCAGGGACTGTTCCGCGAAGACCTGTTCCATCGCCTGAACGTCATCCGCCTGCGGCTGCCGCCGCTGCGCGAACGGGTCGAAGACATCCCCGCGCTGGCCAATCATTTCCTGGCCGCCAGCGCCCGTTCGCTGGGCGTGCCGGTCAAGCGCCTGACGCCCGAGGCCACGGCGGTGCTGACCCGCTTCGATTTCCCGGGCAACGTGCGCCAGCTCGAGAACTTCTGCCATTGGCTTACCGTGATGGCGCCGGGGCAGACCATCGATCGCAACGACCTGCCGCCGGAGATCAGAGCCGTCGAGCATGCGTCCGCAGCGGCCGCGGTCATGCGCACGGCGGCCGCGGCCGACACGCCGGTATCCGCCCCGCCGGGGCACACCGGCACGGTGATCTATGCCGACGAGGCCATCCCCGCCGGCGGTTGGCAGGATGCGCTGCTGCGCGACGCGCAGCGCCGCCTCGAGCGCGGCGAGCCCGCCGTGATGGCCACGCTGACGCGGCAGTTCGAGAAGATCCTGCTGCAGAGCGCGCTGGACGCCAGCCGCGGCCGGCGTGTCGAGGCGGCGTCGCGGCTGGGTATCGGGCGCAATACGATCACGCGCAAACTGCGCGAGCTGGGCATCGAGGACGACTAGGCGGTAAGCCGGTCGCCGCCTCGTGCCGATGCGAGCGGGCCCGCGAGGGCCCGCTTTTCATTGCGGCTTCAGCAGCTCCACCAGTCGCCACGTATCCAGGAACGCCAGCACGTCGACGATCTTGCCGTCGCGCATCTGCATGCGCCACGCGTAGCTGTTGTCGTAGGCGCTGCCGTCCTTCGCGGTGGCGCGACCATCCCAGAAAACGATCACCGTGTCGTCGTCGGCGTGGATGTGCCGCACGAGAGGAACGATGGGCTTGGCCAGCTTCGCGCTGATCGGCGCCACCGACACGTCCAGCAGTTCCCGCCTGGAATGGAACACGCCGGACACCGGGCTGGCGCCCGCGATGGTCCATCGAGCCTGCTCGTGCAGCAGGTCGAATATCGTGCCGTTGCCCCGGCTCCATTGATCGAACGCCTGCCTGACCAGTCTCTCGTTCGCCTGCGCCTGCGCGTCGCGGGCCGGCTCCGCGCCTGCCGGCAGGCCCACTGCGGCGCCGGCCAGCAGTCCCGCGGCCAGGGCCAGCGCATGTCTGCGTATCGGCATCCCGGCCTCCTTATTCGGCTTCGCGGCGGAACACCATGCCGCCGTGGTGCAGCACGTCCTTGGAAACGAACACGCCGTCGGCGGTGAAACCGGTGTCGTCCCAGTATTCGATGCGGTTCCCGGTGACCTCATAGCGGCCCCGGTAGGCGCTGGCGCGGTCGCCGCGCGCTTCGTCGTAGCGGTTCTCGGGCAGCAGTTCGTGGCGGATATAGCCGTCCTCGGTGACCCACATGCCCACATAAGGATGATTTGCCATGGCAGGCTCCGTTGCCGCGCGGGAGTCGGCCTGCGCGGGCTGGGCGGCGGCCAGGCCCGTGCAGGTGCTTGCGATGGCCGCGGCCAGCAACGGAGCGGCGAAGGTACGCATCGCGGCGGCTTTCAGTACCGGCACGGTGTGCTTCGCGGTCGGGCCCGATGCGGACGGCATGAGGTGCGGTCGATTCATCATGGTTCCTCCGGAACGTCGAGATTGAGGCGATGGCTGGCGGCGGTCGTCCGGGGAGCGTCGTCGATATCGCCGACGCCCTGATGGAGCGGCCGCGTTTCGTATGGCCATGGACGTGATGTTAGGAAGGGAGGACGCGGCGGCGAAGGCGCGTTCCTCTACGATCCTTGTCCAAAACTATCGACTGCATAAGCCATGCAAGCGGTGCGCAAGCGGGGCAGGCCGGCGGTCTTGCGGTCCATCGACGCGCCGTACGCGTCCGGATCGCGATGCGCGGCGGCGCACGGCCGCTGCATCCGCGTGTAACGCAATCGTCATTCCGCGCCCGCACAATGCGGTGTTTTTCAGGATGGGGTAAGAGGCTTGCCGGCGCGATCGCTTGCTGCGTCAAGGTTCCGGGTCGGCTCTGCCGCCGGTCGCGCGTTGCCCGCGTCGCGGATATGCGCTCGCATCGGGGCGGGTTGAACCGGCGCCGCGCGGCCGCGTGCATGTTGAGCGCCGCGGTCTGCGCCGCGTCTGGCGTGGCCGCGCCGGCCGATGCCGCGGCCATGCCGTCCGACCGCGATGCCGCCGCCGAGCCGTCGGCCGACGACGCCGTCTTCCTGTTCGACATTCCCTCGCAACCCCTGGAGGCCGCGCTGGATCAGTTTGCCGTCGTATCCGGCCGATCGGCCTTGTATAGCAGCGCCATGGTGGCCGGAAGAATGTCCGCGGCCCTGCGCGGCCGCCATACGCCCGAACGCGCGTTGCGCCGCATGCTGGCCGGCACCGGACTGGCGGTCGAGCACGCCGTGTCGGGGCGCGTGGAGGCATTCGTGATCAAGCGCGCCGACGCGGCTTCCAGCGGCGAGGGCGATGCCGATGAAGGGGCCCTCCGGACGCGCCTGGCCGCTTTCGACCGGCAACTGCAGGCCCAGGTCTGGTCCGCCTTGTGCAGGCGCCCGCTGACCGCCGCATCCAACTATCAGTCGGTGCTGCGTTTCGAGGTGACCCAGTCGGGCCGCCTGGCGCGCGGGCGCGTGATCGGCTCCACCGGCGATCCGCGCCGCGACGCCGCGCTGCTGGACGCGCTGGGCAGCGTGCGCATGGGCAGCGCGCCGCCCGCCGAACTGGCGCAGCCCGTCACCTTGCTTATTCTTCCGGGGCGATCGGATCGCCCGGCTTGTCCCGCGGGAGCCGGCTGATGTCCGAAGAAGTCAGGCTGCTGCTGCTCGATTTCCTGTCGAAGAACTATGGCGACCTGCGGCGGCGCCTGCTGCGCTTCCTGCGCAGCACCGACCTGACCGACGACGCGCTGCACGACACCTGGCTGCGGGTGCGGCGGCTCGAGAACCAGTCGCCCGTCATCAATCCGCGCGGTTTCCTGCTGCGCATGGCGGTGAACACCGCGCTGAACCAACTGCGCAGCCAAAGCCCCATGGTGCCGCAAAGCGAGGTGGACTCGGCGCTGGAGCTGGCCGATCCGGCGCCCGGGCCCGAGCAGATCGCAGCGGCGCGCTCCGAGATGGAGGAGCTGCTGCAGGCCATGCAGCGCATGCCGCAGCGCCGTCGCGACGTGCTGCTGCTGGTGCGCTGGGAAGGCATGCCCCAGAAAGAAGTGGCCGAGCGCCTGGGCGTGTCCCTGCGTACGGTCGAGCTCGAGCTCAAGCGCGCCAACGACTATTTCGCCGCCCGTCTGGGCTCGAAAAAATAGTTTGCGGGTTTCAGCACGCCTATGTGTCTTCCTTTTGAATACCCCTCGATATCCATGCGGGCGCGCCGCGCGGCGCGCCCCGGATTGCCGCCCGACCGGGCCAAGGTAGCTTGCGCATGACCTCATCCACGTCGTCTTCCGGCGGCGGTCACGACTCCGCCGATTCAGTGCGCGCCGAAGCCCGCATCTGGCTCGAGCGCCTGGCGCTGGGCGGCGTCACGCAAGCCGACATGCGCGCGTTCCGGCGTTGGCAAGGGGCCAGCGACGCGCACGCGGCAGCGTTCGAAGAAGCGAAGCGGCGCTGGCATGCCTTGAAGCCGGTCGCAGGAGAACTGCTGCGCACCGATCCGCGCGCGGCGGCGCGCCACGAGCGCCTGGCGCGCGGGCCGCAGGCCATGGGCCGGCGCGCCTTCCTGGGCGCGGCGGTCGGGGCCGCGGCGGTGGCGGGCGTGGCCATCATGCATCCGCCGCTGGGCCTGTGGCCCGCGCCGGCAGAGTGGGGCGCCGACTATCGCACGGCGACCGGCGAGCAGCGCGCCGTGGCGCTGGCCGATCGCGTCAGCGTGGTGCTGAACACAGGCACCAGCATCCGCCGCGCGGACGGTGACGCAGGCGGCATCTCGCTGCTGGGCGGCGAGGCCGCCATCGATCTGGCCGCATCGGCCGAACCTTTCAGCGTGCAGGCCGGCCCCGGCCGCGTGCTGGCCGAGAGCGGGCGTTTCCAGGTGCGCTATCTGGCGGGGCAGGCGTGCGTCACCTGCCTGGACGGCATGGTGCGCGTCGAACATCCGATGGGCGCACGCGTGCTGCAGGCGCGCGAGCAGGTGCTGTACGACGACCGTATGGTCAGCGGCACGGTGGGCATCGAGCCCGACGAAGTCTCGGCTTGGCGGCGCGGCGAACTGCTGTTCCGCCGCACGCCGCTTGCACAGGTGGTGGACGAGATCAACCGCTACCGGCCCGGCCGCGTGGTGTTGATGAACGACGCCAAGCGGGACGTGCCCGTCAGCGGACGTTTCCGTACGGCGGTGCTGGACGAAGCCATCCTGCAGTTGCAGCACACCTTCGATCTGCGCGCGCGCGAGCTGCCCGCCGGTGTGCTGCTGCTGAGCTGAGCCGCCGGGCGGCGCCGCTGCCACCAGGTCCGTGATTCTGGTCGTCGCAAAAAAGTTTACGGGTTTGCATATGCCCGCGTGTCTTTCCACATGAGGGGATCGACATGCCGGCGCCGCGGGGCGCGGCCTGACGATCCGGATGGATACGGCGGCCCGGATCGGCCGCTACAACTTTCGGCGGGATAGGCACATGGGCATGCACGGCGACGCGACACATCAACCCGGACTGTACGGAGGCGGCGGCGCCTTGCGCCTGGCGCCGGTGGCGCGGGCGCTGGCCCTGGCGCTGGCGGCCGGCGGATTCGCCTGGCATGGCGACGCACAGGCGCAGGCCTGGTTCGCGGCATCCGGATCGAGCAAGGGCGCCGGATTCAGCACCGACGCCCGCGCCCGCGCGATGTCCGCCGGCGTGGCGGCAGGCAGCGGCACCGCCGCGCAACAGGCCGCGGCGCGCCAGAAGCTGGATCGTTCCATCGGCAACCTCAACGTGGCGGCGCAGGCCATCGCCGCGCAGCAGGCCGCGCAGGCGGCCGCGCGCGATGCGGCGCTGGCCGCTGGCGCGCACATACCCGACGGGCTGGCCGACGGCGGCCTGAAGGTCGACACGAACGCGTTGACGGCCGGCTGGCGCAACGCACAGGCGCCGGTGCAGACCGTCGCGAACGGCAAGACCACGGTCACGGTGCAGCAGACGGCCGACCGCGCCATCCTGAACTGGGAAACCTTCAACGTCGGCCGCGACACCACGGTGGACTTCCGCCAGCAGGCCGACTGGGCAGTGCTGAACCGCGTCAACGATCCGTTGGCGCGCCCCTCGCAGATCGAAGGGGCGCTGCGCGGCGACGGCACGGTGCTGGTGGCCAACCGCAACGGCATCGTGTTCGGCGGCGGGGCGCAGGTGGACGTGCGCAACCTGGTGGCCGCCGCCGCCAGGATCGGCGACCAACAGTTCATCGACCGCGGCATCTACGGGGCCGACGGCACGGCCGCCACATTCACCGAGGCGCTGGGCAGCGTCGAAGTGCGCCCTGGCGCGCAGATCCGCACCAGCGTGCCGAAGACCGTCACGCAGGGCGGCGGCTATGCGCTGCTGCTGGGCAAGGACGTCGAGCAGGGCGGCACGATCCACGCGCCGCGCGGACAGGCGCTGCTGGCCGCGGGCGACAGCTTCGTCATCCGTCGCGGACAGGGCTCCGAGGGCAATCAGGATTCCACCACGCGCGGTAGCGAAGTGCTCGCGGCGGGCGTCGGCACGGTGCGCAACACCGGCCTGATCCAATCGCCGCTGGGCGACGTGACGCTGGCGGCCAACCGGATCGAGCAGGCCGGCGTGCTGGCCGCCACCACCTCGGTGGACGCGCGCGGCACGATCCACCTGACGGCAACCGGCGCGGACAGCGCGGTGACGCTGCGCGAAGGCGCCGTCAATGCGATCCTGCTGGACGCCAGCACCGCCACGGCGCTGGACGGCCAGCGAGACAGCCTGCTGGCGCCGTCGCTTGCCAACGACGCGGATGTGCAGCCGGCGGACCTCTATCGCCGCGACCTGTCGCTGGTGCGGATCGACAGCGCCGGCTCGGTGGATTTCCACGCCGGCACGCTGACGCTGGCCACGGGCGGCCAGGTGGCGGTGAAGGCCGGTACGCGCGCACTGGTGCGCGACGGCGCGCAGATCGACGTGTCGGGCGCGGTGGGCGTGCCCGTGTCGATGGCGTCCAACAACCTCAAGATCAACGTCCAGGGCAACGAGCAGCGCGACGCGCCGGGCAACCGCGACAGCGGCAAGCTGGCCAACAGCGACGTCTGGATCGACGTGCGCGACCTGGTCTACGTGCCCGCGGGCACGGGCGGCTACGCCAGCGATCGCTGGTACACCGCGGGCGGGCTGCTCGAGGTGGGCGGCTACCTGGGCACCCGAGCCGTGCCCGCCGGCCACTGGCTGGCGCAGGGCGGCATCGTGCGCTTCGACGGCGGCGAGGTCGTGACGCAGTCCGGCTCGCTCATCAACCTGTCGGGCGGCACGCTGGACGTGCAGGCGGGCCGCATCAACATGACGTGGCTGCGCGGCGAGGATGGCCGCCTGTACAGCGTCGACCGCGCCCCGGGCGATCTGCTCTACAAGGGCGTCTATCGCGGCTACGAGGCCATGTCGGCGCGCTGGGGCGAGGACGCCACGCGCCGCTTCTACAGCCCCTTGATCGCGCCCGCGTCGCGTTTCGAGCCGGGCTACACGGTGGGCCGCGACGCGGGTGCGCTGGTGGTGTCCACGGCCGGCGCCGTGCTGGAAGGGCGGCTGGTCGGCGAGACCTTCCAGGGCGCGCGGCAGACCGAGGCGCCGCTGCCCGAGACGGAGGGATACGGGCAGTCGCATCGTGCGCAGTCGCGCCGCGGGCAGCTGATCGTGGGCGACTGGCGCTATTCCTACGACGCGCGCAACCGCGTGCTGCTGCCCGCGCTGGGCGCGACCGGTCAGAACATAGGCAAGGTGGTGGTGGAAAGGGACGTCGCGTCGATTGCGCAGGGCCTGGACCTGCAGGTCGCGCTGCCCGATGACCGCAAGGGCGTGCTGCGCCTGGACGCGGCGCTGCTGGACGAGGCGGCCCTGGGCGCCGTCCGCCTCGCGGCGCGCGAGAGCATCGCGGTCGATGCCGGCCTGAACGCCGCCGCCGGCGGCAGCATCACGCTGTACGCGCCGCAGGTGGACATCCGCGCCGACGTGGTCACCCGGGGCGGCAGCATCCAGGCCGGCAACGTGCTGAGCCAGCCCAACGGTCCGCGCGTTGGGGACGTGGCGCTGGCGCCGCCGGCCGGCCAGGCGACGTACCTGTCCGTGGCCGAAGGCGTGCGCCTGGACGCCAGCGGCCTCTGGAGCAACGGGATGGACGGCGCGCAGGCCCTGGCGGCAAGCGTGCATCGCAATGGTGGCAGCGTGGCGCTGCGCGGCACCGGCGACGTCAGCGTGGCCGCGGGCAGCCTGATCGACGTGTCGGCGGGCGCAGTGCTGCTGCCTGATGGCACGCTGCAAGGCGGTCGCGGCGGCAGCGTCACGCTGGCGGCCGACGTGATCAGCGACAAGAGCCTGCCCACCGGCGGCCGCCTGGCGATCGATGGCCGCGTGCAAGGCTACGGCGTGACCGGCGGCGGTACCCTGTCCGTCTCCAGCGGCGGCGCCATTCTGCTGGGCGGCGAGCCACAGGCCGCGCAGGACGCCGACGCCCTGTGGCTGGCCGCCGGCACTTTCCAGACCGGTTTCGCGCAATACACGGTGAACGGCCACGGTGGGGTCGCGGTGGCCGATGGCGCGGCCATCGACGTGACGGTGCCGGTTTATCGCAAGGCTCCCGGCACCAGCGATGGGGCCGCGTCGCCCGGCACCTTGCTGTCCCTGTGGACTCCGCCGATCTATCAGGAAGACCCTGCCAAAGCCGTGCTTACGCAACGCCGGGGCGCGAGCCTGACGCTGCAGTCGGACCGTAATGGCACGGGCTCGGCCATCGAAGTGGGCGAGGGCGCGCGGCTTGCCGTCGATCCCGGCCAATCCATCACGCTGCGCGGCGCAGGGCAGATCACCGTGCTGGGCAGCCTGGTGGCGCCGGGCGGCCATATTTCCATCGACGATGCGCGGCCGGATGCGGTGGCGTTCGACAACACGGCCCATGCGAGGTCGGTCTGGATCGGTGAGCGCGCCGTGCTGGACGTGGCCGGGCGCAGCCATGTGGCGACAGGCCGCCAGGGCCAGCGCTACGGCGTCGTGCAGGACGGCGGCAGCATAGCAATCGGCGGCACGCTGAACTGGGAGACGGGCGACCTGATGGCCCACGGCGAGCGCTACATGGACCGCCACCTGGTCCTGCGCCCGGGCGCCCTGCTGGACGCCTCGGGCACGCGGGCGGTGCTGGACCTGCCGGGCCGAGGCGCCACGGCCGTGGCGTCCGACGGTGGCAGCATCGTGCTGGCCTCGGCCAACAGCCTGTACCTGGACGGCCAATTGCGCGCGGCCGCGGGCGGTCAGGGCGCGGTGGGCGGCACATTGGGCGTGGCGCTGGGCGGCGCGTTCTACAACAAGAACGGCCTCACTGCAGGCGTGATGCTGCCGCGCGTGCTGACGCTGTCGCAAGTGCAGGGCGCCAGCGTGCTGGACGAGGGCCTGCGTGCCGGTGAAAGCGATCCCGCCCTGGCCTACGGCACGGCTGCACTGGGCGTGGACCGTATCCGGGCAGGGGGCTTCGGCAGCCTCTCGCTGTTTGCGACGACCCTGATCCATGGCGACGTGGATCTCTCGATGCCGCACAGCCTGCGTCTTGTCGGCGTGCCGTTCGTCCATGATGACGCGCCGGCGGGCACCACGTTGCGCTTGGCCGCGCCGCATCTGTTCCTGGACGCGGCAGGCTTCCGCCAATTGGAAGGCGGCGATTCGTTCAGCTCTCCGGGCCGCGACATCCCGGGCCTGACGACCGGCTGGATCGAGCGCGGCCACCAGGCCCGCCTGGACGCGGATCTCATCGACGTGCGCGGTGTGCTGGACTTCAACCACTACGACGACGTGCTGATCGCCAGCCGGGGCGACATCCGGGTGCACAAGAACATCCCGGACGTGTATGGCGACGGGACGAGACTGTCCGCCCCGCAGGCCTTGACGATCGTCGCCGCGCAGATATACCCGGTGACCGGTGCCGCGGGCGCGATATCCGCGGGTTATGGCCACAGATTGGACAACGTACGCAACCCCGACGCCATCCTCACCCTGCGCCGCGCCGATGGCGCGCTGCCAGACGTGCCCTATTCGGCGTTCGGCGCGCTCTCTGTGATCGCGCCCACCATCGAGCAGGGCGGCGTGCTGCGCGCGCCGATGGGCATCGTCACCGTCAGCGGCACGGACATCGGCCCGTCGAAGGTCACGTTCCTGCCCGGCAGCGTCACCTCCGTCAGCGCGGCCGGCCTGGTCATGCCCTATGGAGGCACCGCCGATGGCATCAACTACCAATACGCCGGTGCGCGGATCGAACCCACGCCGGCGGGCGGCAGGTCCATTTCCAACACGACCTATCGCAGGGTGGAGATCGAGGGTGCGGAAATCGCGGTGGAGCAGGGCGCTCTGCTGGATCTGTCTGGCGGGGGCGATCTGCGCGGCGCGGCCTTCGTCAACGGGCGCGGCGGCTCGGTCGACATTCTCGAGCATGCGATGGCAGACAGCAATCCGGCCGCGGGTTTCGCGCCGTCAGGCAATGGCGTGTATGCCATCGTGCCGTCATTCAACGGCGCGTATGCGCCCGTGGTGGCCGAGTCCGGAGCCGGCCTGCCGACCGTCGGCCGCCAGGTGACGATCGAGCATGGCTTGCCGGGCCTGCCCGCCGGCACCTACACACTGCTGCCTTCCACCTATGCGCTGTTGCCCGGTGCGTTTCGCGTCGAGATCGGCGCGGCGTCTTCCGGGGCATCCGCCGTGACGGCGCGCACCCGCGGCGGCTCCGTGGCTACACAGGGCTTCCTGGGGACGGCGAACATCGGCCAGCTCAACGCCCTGCCCAACGCGCTGCTGGTGACGCCGGCCGACGTAGTGCGACGGCATTCGCAATACAACGAGACGTCGTACGCGGAATTCCTGCTGGCCGATGCGGCGCGGCGGGGCATCCCGCGCGCCATGCTGCCGGTGGACGCGGCCATGCTGGCGCTCAGCCTGCAGGCCGGCGCGGGCATGAACGGCAAGACCGCCTTGCGCGTGGAAGGCAAGGCACGTTTCGCGCCCGCCGCGGGCAGCGCGGGTTACGGCGGTACGCTGACGATACGCGGCTCCGATGCCGGGATGGAGGTCCTGGCCGCCGGGCAGGCGCCCATCCTGGGGCCTGGCGCCACGGCGGTGCATGCCGACGCGCTCAACGCCCTGGCGCCGGTCCGGCTGGCGGTGGGGGGCATATTGTCGGGGGAATACGGCTCGGGGAGCCAGTTGGTGGCCGGCGGGGGCGAACTGGTCGTGCGCAGCGGCGTCACGTTGAAGGCCGCCGAGATCGTATTGGCCAGCAACGCAACGGGAAGCATCACGGTCGAACCGGGCGCCACGTTGAGCACGCTGGGCCAGGGCTCCATGCCCATGGACGCCCGCAATGGGTACTACCTCGAGACGCAGAACACGGGCGCGCTGGTCGTCTCCAACGGCTATGTCACCCTGCTGGCGCCCGAGTACAGCAATGCCACGCGCATCGATCTGGGCACCTGCCTGTCGCATTGCGGCGGCGTGGCGCGCATCGTGTCCGAAGGCTCCATCTCCGTGGCCACCAACGGCGTCTTCTCGATGGGCGACGCGGTCGAGTACGGCACGCGCAACCTGATGCTGAGCGTGTCTTCGCTGAACCTGGGATCCGCCCAGTCGCTGGCGGCCGCCCAGGCCGCGGGCGTCCTGCCGCCCGGCATGGCCCTCAGCCAGGACGTGCTGGACAGCCTGTTGCGCGGCAACACGGCGCTGGGCACGCCCGCGCTGGAAAGCCTCATCCTGACGGCGGGCGAGTCCGTGAACGTGTTCGGGTCGATGCTGCTCGATACCCGCGGCACGAACGGCGTGTCGTCCTTGCAGCGGCTGGTACTGGGCGCGCCGGCCATCTATGGCTATGGCGCCGCGGGCGATACCGCGACGATCCGCGCCAATGAATTCGTGTGGGCCGGTTCGCTGGCGGAGGATCCGGGGACCCGGATTCCCGGCTACGAAACGCCTGCCGCGCCAGGCGGCGCCGTGCTGGACCGCCTGGGCGACGGCACACTGGCCATCTCCGCGGACGTCATCCGTTTCGATGCGGCGCCATACCGGACGGCGACCTCGCTGGTGCCGGCCGACCGCCTGGTGCTGGGTTTCTCCGCGCTGACGCTGGATGCCGCCACGCAGATCACGGCCAACGGCATGGGCAGTCTCGCCGTGCACCATGCGGTGACGGGATACGAGGCGGGCAAGGGCTGGCAGTACCGCGGCGGCGACATCACCGCGCGCACGCCCTTGCTGACGAGCGAGGCAGGCGCGTCGCTGGACCTGCGCGCCGGCGGCGCGCTGACCGTGCTGGGCACGGGCGCCGCGCCTGGCGTGCGCGACGCGCTGGGCGGCGCGTTGAGCCTGGCCGCTCGGCTCATCACGCTGGATACCGCCGTCGCGCTGCCCTCGGGCAAGCTGACGCTGGACGCGCAGGAGGACATCGTGCTGGGCGGCGCCGCCCGCATCGACCTGGCGGGCCGCGAGATCGCCATGCATGACGTCAGCCAGTACAGCTGGGGCGGCGATCTGGTGATGAAGAGCGCCGAAGGCAACATCACGCAGGCGGGCGGTTCGGTGATCGATCTGTCGGCCCGCTACAACCGGGCGGGCCGCCTGCAGGCCACCGCGCTGGGCGCTTCGGCCGGCAGCATGAACCTGGCCGGCGCGGTGCTGGGCAGTGCCAGCGGACTGTACGACGCGGGCGGCACCTACGTGCCTTACGACGCTGCCGAGGTCACGCTGCGCGCGCAAACCCTGGCCGACTTCACGGGCCTGAACACCCGCTTGAACGACGGCCAGGTGTTCGGCGCGCGGCGCTTCCAGGTCAAGCAGGGCGACCTGACGGTGGGCGGCGAGGTCCGTGCGCGCCACGTCGAGATCGTGGCCGACGGCGGCAGCCTGACCGTCAACGGCACCATCGACGCCAGCGGGGTGCAGGTGGGCAGCATCTACCTGGCCGCCCAGCGGGATCTGATCATCGATGGCCTGCTGGACGCGCACGGTACGCACCTGCGCCGCGACAGCTACGGCAAGATCATCGACAGTCCGAACCGCGCCATCATCGACCTGACCTCGCGCCAGGGCACGTTGACGCTGGGCACGGGTGCGTCGTTCGACCTGCGCGCGGGCGCCGCGCAACCCGCGTTGCACGACGGCGTGGCGCGCGGCACGCTGGACCTGAACGCACGGCGCACGGGCGGCAACGACGCGCGCGGCGCGCTGGCGGGATCGGGCGACGGGGCCAGCGGCGTGGCGTTGACCGTGGCGGGCACGCCCGTGATCCAGGGCGCCAGTCTCGTGGCGGTCAATGCCTTCCGCCGCTACACCGATGCGCCGGTGGCCGCGCAGCCCGACGTCACGGGCAAGACGCCGCAGTTGATCTCGCAGGGCTACTTCGGCGACGACACCCAGGGCATCCACAAAGAGAATCTGGACTTCATGGCGCTGGCGGGGGGCAACGCGTCGCTGGGCGACACCTTGTCCCGCCTGGGCGCGCGCCTGCGGCCTGGCGTGGAAATCGCCAGCGCCGCGCCGGACGGCGACCTCACGGTGGTAGGCGACCTCGATCTGTCGGGGTACCGCTACGGCCCGGGCGTGGACACGACGCGCCGCGGCTTTGGCGAGCCCGGCGTGCTGGTGCTGCGCGCCGGCGGCAATCTGAACATCCACGGCAGCATCAACGACGGCTTCGCGCCGCCGCCGGACACGCCGGACGATATCGATGGCTGGCAACTTTTCGAAGGCCGCTACAACGCGTCGACCGGGCAGACCCCGTTCGGCAGCGATCTCGTCATCCCCGTGGACAGCGTGACCCTGGATATGGGCACGGTCTTTCCCGCGGGCCGTGCGCTGAACTACGACCTGCCGGCTAGCCAGGCAACCTTGCCCGCGGGCACCGAACTGCCCATGGCCGTCACCCTGGCAGGCAATCTGGCCCTGTCGCCCGGCCTGGTGCTGACGGGCGAGGTGATCATGGCCGACGGAACCGTACTGGCGGCCGGTACGGTCTTGAAGGACGCACTGACGCTGGGCAGCGGCGCACGCCTGGGCGCCGGTTTCCGTCTGCGCACTGCCGTGGCCGTGCAGGCTTTCACGTGGCCCAGGGGCGTGGCGTTGCCGACGGCGTTGACGGCCAGCCGGCGGATCGTGCTGGCGCGCGGCGCGATCATCCCCTCGCAGACCAAGATCGAACTACCCGACGACGCGCCGGTCAGCCTGCGTCCGGCAGGGCCTGATGGCAGGCAGGGCCGCAACTGGGCGGTGGCGCCCATGCTGCAGGCCGGCGCCTCGTCGTGGGATATGACGCTGGTCGCGGGGGCGGACCTGGACTCGGCCGACATGCAGGCGCGCAACGCGCTGGGAACGGGCGACGTCGTGCTGGCCGATGCCCATTACGGCAAGCTCGGCAGCTATACCCGGCGCACCGTCATCGGCGGCGGCGGACCGCGCCTGACGCTGGAATGGGCGAACAACAACTGGCTTCCCGAACTGGCGGGCATGACGTATGCCGAAGCCGAAAACTGGCTTCAGACGAACTACTTCGTCAGTTGGATGGACTGGTTCGGCATCTCGTTCGAGGAGACCTGCACGGTACCGGGCAGTTGCGAGGGGGGCGATGATTCGGGCGAGGCGCCCGAAGTCATCACCGAGTACGCGTACCGGTACGGCACACCTTCCTTCAGCGTGTTGCGTACCGGCACGGGCGATCTGTCCCTGATCGCCGGGCGGGACGTGGGCATGATGTCTGTCTATGGCGTCTACACGGCCGGCACGCCCACCTCGCTGGGCGTTGCGGATGCCCGCTTCCAATTGGCGCGTGGCGGCATTAGCGAAGGCAGCGCGCTGGGGCCCTATCAGGGGAGCGAATTCGCCGGCGCCATGGCGGTCTACCAGGCCTGGTATCCCGACTTGGGCGGCAACCTGACGGTGTCCGCGAGCCGGGATGTGTACGGCGATGCCTGGGGCGACAACGCCCAGAACGGCGTCACCTACCCGAACCAGGACTGGTCGCGCCAGGCCAGTGCGGCGGTGGGCACTTGGCTCTGGCGCCAGGGCGGGCAGGACATCGCTGGCGTGCAGGACATCGCCACCAGCTGGTGGATCAACTTCGGCACTTACGTCAACAAGTCGGAGCGTGCGGACGGCCAGCCGCGCCTGGTCGGCTTCACGGGCTTCGGCACGCTGGGGGGCGGCAATCTCAGCATTTCGGCGGATCGCCATGCCGGCGTGCGCGATGCGCGCGGGGATGCCCTGGCGCCGATGAATGATGCCACCCCGCGCTCGCAAGGCCTGGTGGCCGCCGTGGGCGGCACCGGGCGGGTCGTGGACGGCGAACTCGTGCTGACCGGTGGCGGCGACCTGGATCTGCGTATCGGCGGCGCCCTCAATCCTGGCGTGCGGGCCACGCAGCAGAGCGACGGCACGGTGGGCAACGGCGGCACCTTCATGCAGAACGGAGGCACCATCGACCACTTGGACCTGAACGGCGTGCTGACCAACCTGCGCGGCAGCCTGACACTGTCGGCGGGCAAGGTGGGCGCGGTTTCATTGACCTATGGCGATGGCGCCGATCTGCGCGCCAGGGATCCCTTCGCGGTGCGCGGCGGCCAGGGCATGGGCGGCCCGGTGCTGATGCTGGGCGATTCGACGGCGTGGCTGCAGACGCGTGGCGACCTCGTGCTGGGCGGCGCTGGCGACCCGGGCCGCACTCGACTCTTGAACACGACCCCGTACCGCCTGGACGGCGCCACGGACCCCGAAGCCGCAGGCGGCGAGAGCTGGTTCTCGCTCTGGACACCCGCCACGGCGGTCAATCTGGCGTCGGGGGGTGGCAACCTGGTGCCGATCAGTTTCCACAACAACTACAACTCGGGATCGAATCTCTGGACGGAGGGCACCCATTACGTTCCCGGGGACGACTCCAACAATTATGTGATCTATCCCTCGATTCTGCGTGCGGTGGCGGCGGACGGCAACATCATCCTTCCCGTCGTTCCTTCCGCGAGCGCCGTCAAGCGATACACCCTGATGCTCGCCCCGTCTTCGTCCGGGGAACTGGCGTTCCTCGCGGGCGGTTCGGTGCTGGCGCAGGGCGGGCCTGGCGTTTCCATGTCGGGCGCCGATACGGCACTGCCCAATCCGTTGCGCCCCGCATTCGCGACGGGCCCGCTAACCGGCGCGAGCACGCTGTCCAACACCTCCAAGGACGGCACGCGCACCGTCGACGCGGGGGCTTATCCGCTGTTCGCCTTCGGCGTCAATTCGCCGTTGGAGCGAGCACTGCATGCCGGCAACGGTACGCCCGCGCGCTTCTATGCGGTCGACGGAGACATCGTTGGCCTGACGGCGGGCACCACGACATCGATGCTCGCCCGCGGCTACCCGGATTGGACGACCGTCGCCGCGGCGCGGTGGTTCGAGGCGGCCACGCCCCTTGCGGTGCGCGCGGGGCAGGACATTCTGGGCTTTACCGGCGTGGCGTTGCACAACGACGCGGCGGACGTCTCGATGGTGCAGGCCGGCCGCGACATCGTGCACGCCGACTTCACGGTGGCGGGGCCCGGCACGGTCGTGCTGCATGCCGCCCGCCAGTTCCGTCAGGACGACGTGGCCAGCGTGCGCAGCATCGGTCCGCTGATCCGCGGCGACGCCCGTCCCGGCGCCAGCATCGCGGTGCTGGCCGGCGTGGGCGCCGCCGGCCCCGATTACGCGGGCTTCCTGGCGCGCTACCTGGATCCGGCCAACGCGATGGCCACGGGGCCCGGCAACGGCCTGGATGCCCAGCCCGACCGCGTCGTGCAGACCTATGGCGGCGAGCTGACGTTGCGCGACTGGCTGGCCGCGGAGTATGGCTACACCGGCACCGAAGCCGACGCGCCCGCCGAACTGGCGCGCCAGCAGGCGCTGCGCGATGCCGACACCAGCGGCCCGCGCCGCGATCTGGCGCAGGACTATCGCCAGGAAAGCCAGCTGTACCTGGTGAACTGGCTGCGCGACGCGCACGGCTACGAAGGCGATGCGGCCGGCGCGCGCGCCGCGCTGGACGCCCTGGCGCCCGCGCAGCGCGACATCTACGCCCGCCAGCTGTACTTCGCCGAACTGCGCAAGGGCGGCCGCGAGTACAACGACGAGGGCGGCCCGCGCTTCGGCAGCTATCTGCGCGGCCGGCGCGCCATCGGCGCGTTCTTCCCCGAGACCGACTCGCAGGGCAATGCAATGGCTTATGGCGGCGACTTCACCATGTATGGCGGCGCCGGCCTGCACACCGATTTCGGCGGCGGCATCCAGGTGCTCACGCCGGGCGGACAGCAGGTGATCGGCCTGGAAGGCGAAGCGCCGCCTTCGACGGCCGGCGTGGTCACGCAAGGCCGCGGCGACATCGAGATGTACGCGCAGTCCAGCATCCTGCTGGGCCAGAGCCGCATCATGACGACCTTCGGCGGGCACGTGCTGGCGTGGTCGGCCACGGGCGACATCAACGCGGGCCGGGGCGCCAAGACCACTGTGGTCTACACGCCGCCGCGGCGCGTGTACGACGCGGTGGGCAACGTGGCGCTCAGCCCCACCGTGCCCAGCACCGGCGCCGGCATCGCCACGCTGAACCCGATTCCGGAGGTGCCGCCGGGCGACGTGGACCTGATCGCACCGCTGGGCACCATCGACGCGGGCGAGGCAGGCATCCGCGTGTCGGGCAACGTCAACATCGCGGCGCTGCAGGTGGTCAACGCGGCCAACATCCAGGTGCAGGGCGACTCCAAGGGCATCCCGGTCGTGGCGGCGGTGAACGTGGGTGCGCTGAGCAACGCCAGCGCGGCGGCAAGCAGCGCGGCGACCTCGGCGCAGGATGCGGTGGCGCGCTCTCGGGCCGCGGCAAGGCAGAACCTGCCGTCGATCATCAGCGTGCAGGTGCTGGGCTTCGGCAACGAGCCTGCGCCGCGCAGCGCGCCCGAGCCAGGCCCGTCGGCGGCGCGCGCGGACTCGGCCGGCGGCCGGGTGCGGGTACTGGGACATGGCGACACGCTGCGACCCGAGCTGCTGACGCACCTGACCGACGAGCAGCGGCGGCTGCTGCAGCGGGAACGATGAGGCGATCCCGACATGGACATGATCGGTGTTTACAGCCATGGCATGGATTCCGTCGCCGGTCTCGGCTCCGGCTGGGGCGATGTCGGCATGGCCCCGACCGGGAAGTTCGTGCCCACGCTGCGCGAAGTACTGGCGTCGAACTACGTGCTGCTGCAAGGCCGGCTGCGGCGTCGCCTGGGCAGTGCGGACCTGGCCAGCGAGTGCCTGCACGAAGCCTGGCTGCGCCTGGGGGACGCCAGCGTGCCGGCGTCGATCCGGCATCCGCAGGCCTATGTCTATCGCGTTGCCTGCAACGTGGCGGTGGACATGCTGCGGGCGCAGCGTCCCGGCCAGCATCAATGCCTGGACGAGGCGGGGATGGAAGCCATGCCCGACGAGGCGCCCGGTCCCGAAATGATCGCGTCCGCGCGCTCGGGCCTGGCCGCGGTCGAGCGGGCCCTCGATCGCCTGCCGGCCGGCCATCGCACCGTGCTGTCTGCGTTGCGGCTGGAGGACCAGACGCGAGGCGAGGTGGCGCAGCGGCATGGCATGTCGCTGCGCCGCGTCGACACGGTGCTGCGGCAGGCGCTGGACTACTGTGCGCAGGCCTGCGGCGAGACGGTCCGGGTCGGTGTCAGCGGGCCACGGCGGGGATTGCCTCGGCGATGGTGTGCGCAGGCCGAGGCGGGCAGGGCGTCGGCTTCGCCGCGTGCGGCAGCCAGGCCGCGTGCGCGCGCCGCGGCTTGCCACCCGCCCTGACGACTTGCCGGTATCGATCCACCGAGCGCCTCGTTGAGCAAGCGCAACGGCCTCGTCAGAGCCCGAATCCCAGCAGGCTTTCGCACAGCTTCGGCGACTTCAGCCGCTCCAGCCACCACGCCAGCCCCGCGCCCGGCTGGCGCGCCTGCCACGCATACACCACGTTCTCGTCCAGCGGTACGCCGCCCTCGATAGGGCACACCACCAGCCGGCCCTGCGTGATGTAGGGCGCGGCCAGCGTCAGCGGCAGATAGCCGCAGCCCAGGCCGCGCATCTGCGCTTCCAGCTTGCTCTGCATATTGGGCATCACGATCATGGGCTGCTGGTTCAACAAGCCGCGCGTGCGCGCGGGCAGGTCGCGCGAGGTATCGGCCACCACGACCGCGCAATAGGCCGCGATGTCGGATGGGACCAGCGGGCGATTCAGCGCGGCCAGCGGGTGCTGCGGCGCCACGCAGAAAGCGAACTGCGTCTGGCCCATCGCCTGCGACCGGAAAGCGTTGCCGGGTGGCGACCCCGCCGCGTCCGCGCCGATGATCAGGTCGGCGCGGCCCGAGGCCAGCGCGTCCCAGGTGCCGCTGAGCACCTCGCTGGTAAAGCGCAAAGTGGTACCCGGACCCGCCTCGCGAAACGCTTCGATGACTTCGTACAGCGGCTGCCAGGGCAGCACCGCGCTGACGGCGATGCGCAGTTCCACTTCCCAACCCGTGGCCACGCGCTTCACGCGATAGGCCAGTTCGTCCAGCGATTGCAGCACGTGGCGGCCGTCTTGCAGCAAGGTCTGGCCGGCCGGCGTCAGCTGCGCCCGATGCCCGCTGCGATCGAATAGCAGCACGTCGAGCCCGTCTTCCAGCTTGCGGATGGCATAGGTGACGGCCGAGGGCACCTTGCCCAGTTCGCGCGCGGCGCGCGCGAAGCTGCCGTGGCGCGCGATGGCGTCGACCATGGACAGCAGTTCGGGAGTGATGGGCTGGTTCATCGCCAAAAGGCCTCAGAAGTCATTCAAATGTATTGAATGATTCCATCAAAACGGCTCACCCTCAAGCTGAATCGGCAGGCGCACAATGCCTTTCATGCGGTGAACGACACGACGCCCAAGCGGCCCGGTCCCACCTAAGCCAAGTCATTCATAATTTTCAAAGGAGTTTGCCATGATCACGCTTCGACGCGCTGCCGATCGCGGCCACGCCAACCACGGCTGGCTCGATACCCATCACACTTTCTCGTTTGCCAACTACTACGATCCCGAGCACATGGGCTTCGGTCCGCTGCGCGTGATCAACGATGACCGTATCGGCGCGGGCCGCGGCTTCGGCACGCATGGCCATCGCGACATGGAGATCATCACGTATGTGCTGGAAGGCGCCGTGGCGCACAAGGACAGCATGGGCAACGGTTCCACCATCCGCCCGGGCGACGTGCAGCGCATGAGCGCGGGCCGCGGCGTGCTGCACTCGGAGTTCAATCCGCAGCCCGACCAGCCCACGCACCTGCTGCAGATCTGGATCGAGCCCGACGTGACGGGCATCGCGCCCGAGTATGAGGAAAAGCGCTTTCCCGAAGACGAGAAGCGCGGCCGGCTGCGCCTGGTTGCTGCTCCCGACGGCGCGGACGGCGCGGTGCGCATCCACCAGGATGCCCGTCTGTACGTGGGCCTGTTCGACGGCGACGAGTCGGCGCGGCTCGAACTGGCGGAAGGCCGCAAGGCCTGGGTGCACGTGGCCCGCGGCAAGGTCACCGTGAACGGGCATGCGCTGGAGGCGGGCGACGGCCTGGCGGCGTCGCAAGAGGCCGCGCTCGACCTGTCGAAAGGACAGGGCGCCGAAGTGCTGGTCTTCGACCTGCCGTAACGGCGTCCGGCGGCCCGCGCGATTGCGGGCCGCCGGCTGGCCGTGGCATCGTTGCGCAAACGACGCCGCGGCAACCATCGCCGCATCCCGTTCCTACACAGCATTCCCTGATCCGTCGCGCAGTGCTGCGCCCCATTCTTGCGCTTACCTGGAGTCTCTCATGTCCGACCTGTCCACCTCCGTCGACACCATCGTCGTCCCCCGCACCAGCGACATCGGCAATTTCGAGGTGCGCCGCGCGCTGCCCTCGGCGCAGCGCCGCACCGTCGGCCCCTTCGTGTTCCTGGACGAGATGGGTCCGGCCGTGATCCCGGCCGAGGTCGGCATCGACGTGCGCCCTCATCCGCACATCGGGCTGGAAACGGTCACCTATCTGTTCGACGGCTCGATCGTCCATCGCGACAGCGCCGGCAACACGCAGACCATTCTTCCCGGAGAGGTCAACTGGATGACGGCCGGGCGCGGCATCGTGCATTCCGAACGATCCTCGCCCGAAGCGCGTGCCGTCGACCAGCGCCTGTTCGGCCTGCAGATGTGGGTGGCGCTGCCGCACGAGCACGAGGAAACCGACCCCGGCTTCGTGCACTACGGCCGCGACGCGCAGCCGGTGGTCGAAGGCGAGGGCGTGCGGGCCCAGGTAGTGGCCGGTTCACTGTTCGGGAAGACCTCGCAGGTGCGCACCCTGTCGCCCCTGTTCTACGGCGACATCACGCTGCAGCCGGGCGCGTCGGTGGACCTGCCCGCCGAGCACGAAGAACGCGCGGCCTACCTGGCCGAGGGCAGCGTCACCATCGAAGGCATACAGCACGAACGCGGCCGCCTGCTGGTGTTCGCGCCCGGCCGGCCGGTCACCGTCACCAACACCGGCAGCACGCCGGCCCGCTTCGCGGTGGTGGGCGGCGAGCCGCTCGATGGCCCGCGCTTCCTGTGGTGGAACTTCGTGTCCAGCAGCAAGGATCGCATCGAGCAGGCCAAGCAGGAGTGGCAGCGCGACCGCTTCGGCCAGACGGTGCCGGGCGACGAGACGGAATTCATTCCGCTGCCCGAGCCGCGCGCCTGACGCCGCACAGCAGGCGTATCGCTCACGCCCCTCGGGCGTACGCCTGCTGCCGCTGCTCCGCCAGATCCTCGCGCCGCACGAAATCGCGCACGAACCCATCCGCAGGCTTGTGCAGCAGATTGTGCGGCGTGTCCCATTGCGCCAGGCGGCCTTCGGACATGATGCCGATGCGGTCCGCGATGGCGAAGGCCTCGGCCTGGTTGTGCGTCACCAGGATGGCCGTGTGGCCCGTGGTCTTCAGGATGTCCCGCACCTCGAACGCCAGGCGTTCGCGCGTGTCCACGTCCAGGTTCGAGAACGGTTCATCGAGCAGCAGCAGGTCGGGCGAGGGCGCCAGCGCGCGCGCAAGCGCCACGCGCTGCTGCATGCCGCCGGACAGTTCGTGCGGATAGCTGTCGCCGGCGGTTCGCAGGCCCACCAGTTCCAGCATCTCGGCGATGCGCGACTCGCGCTGCGCGCGCCCCATGCGGCGCAGGCCGAAGCCCACGTTCTGCGCCACCGTCAGGTGCGGAAACAACGCATAGTCCTGGAACATCATGCCGACGCGGCGCTTTTCGGGCGCCACCTGCACCTGCGGCGACGAGATCACCGTGCCGTCCAGCAGGATGCGGCCCGCGCGTACGGGCTCGAAACCCGCGATGGCGCGCAGCGCGGTGGTCTTGCCGCAGCCCGAGGCGCCCAGCAGGCAGCCGATGTGGCCGGCGGGCAAGCCCAGACTCAGGTCGCGGACCACGAGCTTGTCGCCATGCGGCGTCTCGTAGCCCAGCAGGATATGGTCGAGTTCGAGCAGGTCGGCCATCAATGTCCCATCTTCAGGTTGGTGCGCGCCAGCAGGATCACCGGCAGCAGGCCGGCGAGCACGATGGCCAGGGCCGCCACGGCGCCTTCTTCATAGGTGCCGCGCGCGGCCTCGGCGTACAGCCAGGTCGCCAGCGTGTCGAAATTCATGGGGCGCAGCAGCAGGGTGGCGGGCAGTTCCTTCATGGCGTCCACGAACACCAGCAGCGCGGCGGCCGCGATGGCGGGCCGCAGCAGCGGCAGGTGCACGCGCCGCAGCGTGCCCGCGGCGTCCTCGCCCAGCAGCCGCGAAGCCTGCTCCAGCGAGGGCGGAATGCGCGCCAGCCCGGCCTCGATGCCGCCGGCCGGCATGGCCAGGAAGCGCATCGTGTAGGCGATCACCAGCGCGGTCATCGAGCCCATCAGGACCAGGTGATTCAGCGAGAACAGATCGGCCAGGGCATGATCGATCATGGTGTAGGGCGTCAGCAGGCCGATGGCCAGCACGGTACCCGGAACCGCGTAGCCCAGGCTGGCGATGCGCAGGCACACGCGGCCAGGATTTGCGCGCGAGCTTTCGCGCAGCGTGCGGCCCGACCACGCCACGATCAGGCCGCACAGCACGGTCACCGCCGTGGCCGTGGCGGCCAGCAGCATCGTGTTGCCCAGGCCGCGCAGCAACTGGTCGGACACCCCGCCCACCAGATGCAGCCGCTTGGCCGTCTCGGCCACCAGGTACAGCGCGGGCGCCACGAAGCCCAGCAACACCGGAATCCAGCCCAGCGCCACCGCCAGCAGCGCCGCGGCGCCGCGCAGCCGGCGCGGCTGCATGGGCCGCATGCGCTGCGTATTGGCATAGCGCTGGCGCCGCCGTCCGTGCCGTTCCAGCAGGATCAGCGCCACCACGAGCACCAGCATGGCCAGCGCGATCTGCGCGGCCCCGGCCAGGTCGGAGCGCGTGACCCAGGTGGTGTAGATGGACACGGTGAGCGTCTGCACGCCCAGGAATTCCGAAGCGCCGATGTCGTTCAAGGTCTCGAGCAGCGCCAGGCTCACGCCCACTGCGATGGCGGGCCGCGCCATCGGCAGCGCCACGCGGAAGAACACGCCCAGCCGCCCCGCGCCCAGCGTGCGGGCAGCTTCCAGCAGGCTGGCGGCCTGCGTCATGAACATCACGCGGGTGCTGAGATACACGTAGGGATACAGGACGAAGCCCAGCACGAAGATCGCGCCGTAGATGGAGCGCAGGTCGGGCAGGCGGAACTGCCGCGGACTGTCGTAGCCCAGCAGCGCGCGGATCGCAGTCTGCACCGGACCGATGGGATGCAGCAGGTCCAGGTACGCGAAGGCGATGATGTAGGTGGGCACCGCCAGCGGCAGCAGCAGGGCCCAGGTCAGCACGCGCCGGCTGGGGAAGTCATAGGCCGTCACCAGCCACGCGGCGCCCGTGCCCAGCAGCGTCACCACCACGCCCACGCCCAGCAGCAGCCTGGCCGTGTTGCTCAATGCCGTGGGCAGCACGTTGGCGGCCAGATGCGTCCAGTGGGCAAGATCGGCCTGCAACGCCCACCAGGCCAGCGCAGCCAGCGGCGCCAGCACGGCCAGGGCGATCAGCATGGCTGCGATCAGCCAGCCCGCGCCGCGTTCGGCTCGCGGGCGCAGCGCCCGCGGCAGCGTTTCGGTATGCATGCAGCGAAGAATTCAAAAAATGCCAGGGGGCGACTTTAGCCGAAGCCGCGGCCGACCCGGCCGTAAAAAACGCAAAGCGGCCCACGGCCGCCTTGCTTGCCACGCCGCGGGTCCGCGCCGCGCGCGGACCGTCGCGTCAGTTGTCGAAGCCGACCTTGTCGACCAGTTCGCTGGCCTGCTTGCGATACTTGGCGATTTCGGCCACGGGCAGCGGATCCACCTTCAGTTCGCCGAAGCTGGCCACCACCGGGTCCAGCTTCACGCCCTTGCGGATCGGGTATTCGTAGTTGGCCTGCGCGTACAGGGTCTGCGCGGGCTCGGACACCAGGTACTCGAGCAGCTTGACCGCGTTGTCCTTGTTGGGCGCGTGCCGGGCGACCGCGGCGCCGCTGATGTTCACGTGCGTGCCGCCGCTCTTGTCGTTGGCGAACGTGGGGCGGATGACCTTGATGGCGTCGCCCCACTTGCGCGCGTCGGTGCCCGGCTCGGCGTTCTTCATGTGGCCCACGTAGTAGGCGTTGGCCAGGCCGATGTCGCAGATGCCGCCCAGGATGTCGCGCGCCACGTCGCGGTCGCCGCCCGTGGCCTTGCGGGCCAGGTTGGCCTTCACGCCGCGCAGCCACTTCTCGGTGGCCTCGGCGCCGTCGTGCGCGATCATGGCCGCCACCATGGCGGTGTTGTACGGGTGCTGGCCGGAGCGGATGCAGACCTTGCCCTTGTACTTCGGATCGGCCAGATCTTCGTAGCGGAAGCTGGTAAGCGGCAGGTCTTTCTCGGCGTACAGCACGCGGTCGCGCAGCGACAGCGCGTACCAGCTGCCGTCGGCGCCGCGCAGGTTGGACGGCAATACCGAATCCAGCGTCTGCGATTTGATCGGCTGCGTGATGCCGCCGTCGACCAGGTCGATCAGATTGCCGATGTCCACCGTCATCAGCACGTCGGCGGGCGACTTGTCGCCCTCGGCCTTCACGCGCTCGAGCAGGCCGTCCTTGACGAACACGGTGTTGACCTTGATGCCGCTTTCCTTGGTGAAGGCGTCCAGCAGCGGCTGGATCAGCTTGGGTTCGCGCGTGGTGTACAGGCTGACTTCGCCGTCGGCGGCCTGGACGGGCATCGACAGGGCGGCCGCGCCGGCCAGGGCCAGCACGCGCAGCAGTGACAGGGGAGTGCGCTGGAAGGACATGGGAACTCCGATAGGACGGCATGGCCGCGCTCGCTCGCGCCATGCTAACGAAAATGATTATCAACACCTCGAGAAGGGCGACGATAACAGGAAGCGCGGGGGCGTTCAACTACGTGAAAGCCGAGGTTTTTCGGAGCGCCTAGGGGGCCATTAATCGCCTGTGGAATAAGGGTATAACGGAAAGATGAGAGCGATTCTCGAATGGATCGGGTAAACTCGAGAGATCCCAGGCCCGCGCGCTGCTTTTTCTGTCGCGCCTTCCGGCCATCCGGCGCGCCCGCGCCGCAATCTTTCATACCGACAATGGCAGCTTTCAATACCGAGCGCGTGCTCACCGTGCGCCACTGGAACGACACCCTGTTCTCCTTCACCACCACGCGCGATGCCGCGCTGCGCTTCCACAACGGTCATTTCGTCATGATCGGCCTGGAGGTCGAGGGCAAGCCTCTCATGCGCGCCTACAGCATCGCCAGCGCCAACTACGAAGAGAATCTCGAATTCCTCAGCATCAAGGTGCAGGACGGCCCGCTCACCTCGCGGCTGCAGCACCTGAAGGAAGGCGACACCATCCTGGTCAGCCGCAAGCCGGTGGGCACGCTGGTGGCCGACGACCTCAAACCGGGCAAACACCTGTACCTGTTCGGCACGGGCACCGGCCTGGCGCCCTTCATGAGCATCATCAAAGACCCCGACGTCTACGAGCGCTACGAGAAGGTCGTGCTGGTGCACGGCGTACGCTGGGTCAGCGAACTGGCCTACGCCGACTTCATCGAGAACGAACTGCCGAACAACGAGTTCTTCGGCAACGTGGTGCGCGAGAAGCTGGTGTATTACCCCACGGTCACGCGCGAGCCCTTCCGCAACCAGGGCCGCATCACGCAGCTCATCGAAAACGGCAAGCTGTGCTCGGACGTGGGCCTGCCCCCGCTGGATCCGGCCGTCGACCGCGCCATGATCTGCGGCAGCCCGCACATGCTGGCCGACATCCGTGCGCTGCTGGATGCCCGCGGCTTCCAGGTGTCCCCGGGCGTGGGCGAGCCGGGCGACTACGTGTTCGAGCGGGCCTTCGTCGAGAAGTAAATCGCCGGACCAGCGGCTGCGATGGGTATGCAGCCGCTTTTGGCAGCGTAACGCCGCGCGCCTGATTCTCGCGCAGTGTCATCGCATCGTGGCCGCCCTTGGGCGGCCACGATCGTTTCAGGGCATCGTGCCCTGCAGCACATTCGACGCCCGCGCCGCCGCTATCGCGCGGTCGGCATCCTCGCGTAACAGGAAGCGCTGCTGCACCAGCGTTTCGGCGCGTGCCTCGATGGCCCTTACATACCCGGCATGGTCGCCGTAGCGTTCCTCCAGCGACGGACGTTCATCGCCAGCCGACAGCCGCTGCGCCTCTGTGGTGTGGAAGGGCAGGAAGCTGCCCGACAGGCCCAGCAGGTCGGTCCACGGCCCCGGCGGGGTGTAGTTGTAGCCCAGGCTGGTGCCCGTGGGCGCCATGGCATTCACGCTGCGGATGCCCGCGATGTCCATGCCGTCCGCATCCGGCTTGGGCACCAGGATGGCGTAGTCGCGGCCGGCGTAGTCGGGCGGCAGCCGGCTGGCAATGCCGGACTCGTCTTCATGTACGAAATCCGGGCCGAAGTCCAGCAGCGGGTAGCTGTTGTACAGGCCCAGGTACTCGAAGGCCGGCAGCGCCGCGCCCCCTTGCCAGTTCAGGCCCTGCATGGCGGGATAGCGCAGCGTGTCCGCGCGCACCAGCGTGCCGTCGTCCAGGCGCGGCGTGCGGCTGTCGGGCGGCAGGCGGTCCTGCGCCACCCACTCTTCCAACGCCACCCATAGCGCACGGAATGTGGCGCCGAACGTTGCCTCGGTGCCCACCGGATAGCGGCCCTGCGCGGGCGCGTAGGCGGGCGTGCCGTCGCCGTGCTGCGTACCGGCGTAGTAGTAGATGCGCGCATTGTCCGGCTGCCGCAGGTCCTGCAGCCCGAACGCATCGGTCAGCACGGGCGAGCCCTGCAGCACCCAGAACTCGGTGCCGCTCAGGCCCAGGAAGAACTTCGGGCAGGTATCGGTGCGCGAGCAGCGCGTCATCACGCCGCTCTGCCGGCCGGTCAGCGCGTCCACATAGTCGGGCGCCAGCGCGCGCGGCGCCGTCTGGCCGAAGGCCGTGTGGTCGGTGCGCAGCCCGCCGCCGCCGCCGGGCACCGCGAAGCGGGTGTTCAGGTTCGTCTGCCGCGCCGCCACGTGGGCGTACAGGCCGTCGAACACCTTGCGTCCGGCCAGGTCTGCATTGAAGCCCAGGTGCAGGAAGGTCTTCATGAAGTTGCCGCTTTGCGAGGTGCCTTGTCCCAGCGCGTGCCGGATGCGGCCGGCAACCGGATTCGGCTGTCCATCGGCGTCCTGCTGTCCATGGCGCAGGAACGAGACGGTGTCGCGCAGCGCGGCCAGCCCCACGCCCATCACCTTCGGGTCCTTGGCCACGTAGGTCAGCTCGTACAGATACGTCGGATCGAAGCCTCCCTGCAGGCAGACGGTGGCCGGGTCCGGTGTGCCGGGGAAGGGATTCGATCCCGTGTCGCACGTCGCGAACTTCCATCGCGCGGCGGGGATGGGCTCGCGGGGATCGGTCTCGCGCAGCCGGCGCGTCAGCTGATAGCCGGGCTGCGTGTTGTCCAGGCTGACGGGCGCATACGGAATCATGGTGCCGTTGAACACGCCGCCCGGCAGCGTCAGCTGCGGCGTCGCGGTGCGCGCGATCAGTTCGGCGCGATAGGGCCCGGTGATGTCGCCGCCATCGGCCGCCCGCGCCACGGGCACTTGCAGCGTGAGCCGTTGCGGAGAGCTCTTGGGCACGTCGCCCTGCCACGCCGAGTACAGCACGCTGTAGCCGCGCCGCAGCAGCAGCGGTTCGGGCTTGCCGGCCACCTGCGTCAGCAGGTTGCCGCGGTTCGGCGCGTCGTAGCGCAGGATGCCGTTGCCGTCGGCCGCATTGCGCGGCCGGAACAGCACGAAGTCCGACACGTACTCGACCATGCCCGCGTCGTTGCGCGGCTGGGCCAGCTGGATGTCGGTGATGATGGCATTGGCGGGCGCGGCCGGGTCCACCTCGCCGCGGATGCGGCCGGTCAGCTTCTCGTATTCGGGCGCGCCATCGGCCGCGGGCACGCTCTCGACGGAATCGACGCTCATCCATATCCGCGGCGTGCTGGCCGTGGGCGGCGGCGGGTCGGGCTCATGCGAGTCGTCGTCCGATCCGCCCGAATTGCAGGCGGCCAGCAGCAGCGCCAGCATGGGCAAGGCATATCGTGCTTTCATGTCTCCTCCAGCGTGGTCGTGCCGGGCCGGCGCGCGCCGGCCCGGCGGTCTTGGGTTATCGGCAGACGTAGTTGGCCGCGTCGTTGGTGTCGCCTGTGCCCGCATACGCGGCCTGCGCGGGATAGGCGCACAGCGGACGCGTGCGCTGCACCGCGCCGCCCGCCACGCGCGAGGCCACCAGGTCGTCGGGCGGCCGGCCCTGTTCCACCCATCGATCCAGGGCGGCCAGGATGTCGCGATCCGCGGTCGGCCTGCCGTCCTCGCTGCGCAAGACCGTGGCGCCGGGACCGCCGCCGCAGTGCCCCATGCCGGGCACCAGGAACATGCGGTAGAACTCGTCCATGGCCGCCTGCGAGCCCTGCGCGTCGCGCACCTTGCCGTAGTAGTCGATGCTGTCGTAGGTGCTGACCACCGGGTCATTCCAGCCGTGGTAGACAATCATCTTGCCGCCCGCGGACTTGAACGCCGACAGGTCGGTGCTGGTCTGGTCGACCAGCGGCGCGATCTTCGCGTATGCGTACGAGACGTCCCGATCGAAGTCGAACGTCCACCAGTTCCAGCTGGGATCGTCGAAGACCCAATAGCGCCAGAAGTCCGCGCGCACCGGTTCGTTCACGCCCATGTAGCCCGACCAGCCCGATTCGCTGCCCACCGGCCAGCCCGGATACAGCTGCGCGTTCGTGCGGGGATTGCGCGGGCCCTGGTAGATGGCCTTGGCCGCGGCCAGCTGGTCGGCCGTCAGGCAGTCGGGCGAGTCCGCGCCCGTGCACAGCAGCGCGTCCACGTCGAAGCGCGCCGAAGTGCATTGCCGCGGATCGTCGATGACGCCGTCCGTCACGCCGTCCAGCGCATCGCAAGCCTGCACCGCCTCGCGCGTCAGCAGGTTCAGCTTGGCGCCGGTAAGGTATTGCGTCAGGTTGTCGTTGGCCGGCCGATTGGCGCGAAAGCGCCACATGAACTCGATGTTGAGCGCGGTGCGGTTGTTGCCCGGCGCGCCGGCGATGATGCCGTCGAAATCCTCGGGATAGCGCTGCGCCTCGGCAAAGCCCTGGTGGCCGCCGGTGGAGCAGCCCATGTAATAGGAGCGTCTGGCGCCCTCGGCGCGCAGCTCGGCAAGCAACTGCTTGCCCGGCACCGTGATGGCGTTGATCGAGCGCGAGCCCCAGTCGATGATTTTCTCGGCGCTGGTCACGCCCCACAGCATGTCCTCGGTCTGGTGGCCGGTATCGCCGCCCATCACGGCGTAGCCCTGCCGCATCGCGTAGGCCATGTCCGTGTAGCTCAGCGCGGGGCTGTAGCCGCCGTTGCCCGTGGTCACCAGCTTGCCGTTCCAGGCCTCGCCGTCCGGAACCCACAGCTGGAAGTTGATGAGCGAACTGCTCGTGGGCGTGGCCACGGCGTCGATGCGGCAGAAGGCCGGCAGGTCGCTCAGCGCCTGCCGCGAGCCTTCCGGCGTGTAGTCGCCGGCGGCGACCGGCGTGATGGCCGTGATGCGCGCGCCATCCAGCTCCACGTCGGCGAACGCGGCCGGATCGCAGGCGCGCGCGCTCTGCGCGGGCGGCTGCGCGGGTGGGTTCTCGTCATCGTCGCCGGATCCATCGCCATCGCCGCCGCAGGCGGCCAGGGCCGCTGCCAGCGCCAGCATCATGGGGATGCGCAATACAGGGGTACGAACGGGTTTCATCTTGTCTCCTCGTGGTGGTCACCCCGTGGCGAACGTCCCGTACCGGCGGCGTCCCGCGCCCGCGGCGCGCGGGAACGCGCCGCAGGTCCACGGGGACTGCAACTCTTGTCGGTCTTGAAAGGGCGCGCCGGCCGGCCGGCGTCTTATTGTTTTCGGCCGGAACCGCTCAGGTGCGTCCGGTCAGGCAAGGCCGGCCAGTGCGGCTGGCCGGCTGCGGCTGGTCAGCTTTTCAGGTGCGGCCGGCCAGCGGGGCGCATCATCGCGGATCGCCCATCGGACTGGCGCGACGGCCTCCACGCGCCGTCCGCATCGGCTCATTCAGGCTGGATGCCAGCCTTCTTGATGATCTCGCCCCATTTCTTCGACTCGGCCTGCTGGAACTGCGCCAGCTCTTGCGGCGTCGAGGTCGCGGGATCGGTGCCGGTGTTGGCGTAGAACTGCTTGGCCGCGTTGCCTTCGGTGGCCTTGCTCAGCAGCTCATGCAGGCGTTGCACCACGGCCTGCGGGGTGCCGGCCGGCGCATAGGCGGCGAACCAGTAGCCCATCTCGTAGCCCGGCACGCCGGCCTCGTCGATGGTCGGCACGTCGGGGGCCAGCGGCGAGCGCTTCAGGCCGGTCACGCCCAATGCGCGCAGCTTGCCGGCCTTGACCTGCGGCAGGCCGGTGGCCGTGTCGGTGATCATCATGTCGATCTGGCCGCCCATCAGGTCGGTGACCGCAGGCGGGTTGCTCTTGTACGGCACGTGCAGCAGCTGCACGCCGGCCATCTGCTGCAGCAGTTCGCCCGCGATGCGGCTGCTGGAACTGCCGCTGCCGAAGCTCAGCTTGCCCGGCGTCTTGCGCGCCATCTCCAGGAAGTCGGACACCGACTTGGCCGGCGAGCTGGGATTGACCACCATGATCTGGCCGCCCTTGCCCAGCAGGGTGATCGGCGCGTAGTCCTTCACGGGGTCGTACTGCAGCGTCTTGTACAGGTGTTCGTTCGCCGCATGCGTGGTGTTGGTGGTGATCAGCACGCGATAGCCGTCCGGCGCGGCGCGCGCCACGTCCTGTGCGCCGATCATGGCGCTGGCGCCCGGCTTGTTCTCGATGACCACGGCCTGGCCCGTCTGCTCCGTCACGCCTTGCGCGATCGCGCGGCCGATCTGGTCCGTCGCGCTGCCGGCGGCGAACGGCACCACGAAGGTGATCGGCTTGTTCGGAAAGTCCTGCGCCGCCGCGGTCAGCGGCAGGATCGCAGCGGCGCACAGCGCGGCCAATCGGGGCAGGGGGGCAAATCGCATGAGTGTCTCCTGAGGGATATCGTTATTGAACGCGAAACGGATGAAGCAGGCGTCAGCCCGGTACATCGGGCAGCCGCGCGGCCAGTGCGGCGGGTACCGTCACGGGCAGGTCCAGCAAATGGAAAGACAGGCTCTTGCCGTGTGCGTCCAGGTTCAGCGCGTCGTTCACGCCGCCGTCCAGCACGCCTTCCAGCACGAAGTTCATGGCCGACAGGCCGGGCAGCACGTAGCGCGTGACACGGGCCGGGCGGCGATACGCGAACCACTGCGCCACGCGTTCCTCGGTCACCTGCTCGAGCAGCACCGCATGGCACTCGTCGTCCCAGCCGATCAGGCTCAGGTTCGAGATGTCGCCCTTGTCGCCCGAGCGGCTGTGCGCCAGGCGATACAGCGGCACTTCCACGGTATTCGTCATCGCTGCGGCTCCATCATGGTCCAGCCTGCCGCCACGGCCGAGCGCGGCACCGTGCACGACAGCATGTTCAGTCGCGGCCGCAGCGAGGTGCGCACGCCGCCGCCGCCCGCCGGACCGCAGCAGTACAGCGCGGTCACCTCGCGCAGCACGCGCTCGGCCACGGCCCGATCGGCATGCTCCGCGGCCACGCGCAAGCGCACGTCGCGACCATGGCCCGGCGCGCGGCCTTCGCGCATGGCGCCGCCGTCATCGGCGAGGATGCTGATGGCGCCGATCAGGTCGATGCGCAGCCGCAGGGCCGGGCCGATGCGGCGCGCCACCGTCTCGCCTGCCAGGCGCGCCCGCGCTTCGGCCTGCACGCCGGCATAAGAGATCTCGGCCTCGGCCAGCCACCCGCCGCGGTAGCACACGTTCACCTTCAGCTCGTCCGGACGTGCATGGCCCGTGACGCCGTTCACCGCGACGCGGTCCCCGCCCAGCTCGCGCACGGTGGCGCCGCTCAGGTCGGCGATCACGTCCGGCGTGAGATAGCGCGCCGGATCGTGCACTTCGTAAAGCAGCTGCTCTTTCACGGTACGGGCATCCACCAGGCCGCCCGTGCCATCCGCCTTGCCCACCACGAAGCCGCCGTCCGCGTCGATCTCGGCGACGGGAAAGCCCGTTTCATGCAGGCCGCCGGGCACGTCCTTCAGACCGGGCACGCTGAAATAGCCCCCGGTGACCTGCGTGCCGCATTCCAGCACGTGGCCGGCCATGGTGGCACGGCCCAGCCTGGCCCAGTCGTCTTCCGCCCAGCCGTAATGCGCCAGCGCGGGTCCCACGGTAAGCGAGGGGTCGGCGACGCGGCCCGCCACGACGATCTGCGCGCCGGCGCGCAAGGCCTGCGCGATCTCGGTGGCGCCCAGGTAGGCGTTGGCGCTGACCACGTCCAGCTCGTCCAGCCGCGGGCCCAGCTTCTCGCGCAGCAGCGCGCGCTGCTCGGGTGTGTTGAGTTCGTCGCCATGGATCGTCGCCACGCGCGGCGCGGGCAGTCCGCGCTGCGCGGCCAGCGCGGCGATGCGTCGCGCCGCGGCCGGGGGATTGGCCGCGCCGAAGTTGCTGACGATGCGGATGTCGTGGCGCAGGCAGTCTTGAAGCACGGGGCCGACCAGGTCGTCCAGCAGCGGCTCGTAGCCGGCTTCGGGGTCCTGGTTGCGCGCCATCTGGGCCAGCGCCAGGGTGCGCTCGGCCAGCGTTTCGAAGATCAGCGTGCCGCCGCCCTGCCGCGCGAGCGTGCGCGCCACGGGCTGCGCGCCATCGGTGCGGTCTCCGGAAAACCCGGTCGCGCATCCGACCAGGCAAGGCGAGGGCAGGGCAGGCATTGCGATTGTCTCCAGGGCGTTCGATGCGCCCGCAACAGCGATGTAATGAACGCACTATAGGCACGGCCGCTTCATACGTAAAATAGAAATATAAGATTGATTTATCCAACTCTTGTATGAATCTGTCCACCCGACAATTGCGCGCCTTCGTGGCCCTGGCCGAAGAAAAGCACTTCACGCGCGCCGCGCAGCGTTGCCACCTGACCCAGCCCGCTTTCAGCGCGCTGATCCGCACGCTCGAAGAGGCCGCCGGCGTGCGCCTGTTCGATCGCAACACGCGGCGCGTCGAACTGACGGTCGAGGGCCGCGTGCTCGAGACCACCGCGAAGCGGCTGCTTGGCGAGTTCGAGCTGACCATGGAGGGGCTGCGCGACCATGCCGAACGGCGCCGGGGCCGCGTAGCCGTCGCGGCGCTGCCCTCCCTCGCCGCGGGTTGGCTGCCGGGGCTGCTGGCGCAGTTCCATGCCGAGTATCCCGGCATCGTCATGCATCTGCGCGATGCGCTGCTCGATCCCTGCCTCGACATGGTGCACAACGGCGAAGTGGATTTCGCCGTGGCCGCGCGCCGCGCCGACATGAGCGGCCTGGACAGCGCCTTCCTGCATGCCGACCGCTACTATCTGGTGTGCCGCGAAGACCACCCGCTGGCCTCGCAGCGCCAGATCCGGCTGCGCGAGGTGGCCAAGTGGCCCGTCATCCAGCTGGCGCGCGGCAGCAGCGTGCGGCAGCGCCTGGACGAGACCCTGGGCGCGGACGCCTTCACGCCGCTGCTCGAGGTGGAGCACCTGGCCACGGTCACCGGCCTGGTGTCGGCCGGCCTGGGCATCAGCGTGGTGCCGGCCATGACGCTGTTCCATTTCCAGCGTCCGGGGCTGCTCATCAAGCCGCTGCAGGGGCGCGCGCTGACGCGGCCGCTGTACCTCGTGCGCCGCAAGGGCAGGGCGCTGTCCGTGGCGGCGCAGACGCTGTATGACCTGCTGATGGCGCACCGGGCGGAGCTGGGCTGAACCCCGCTTGCGCGCGTGCTGAAGAGGCCGCAAGCTGAAGCAAAAAAATGTCCCTTTCAAGTTGAACTATTGCTGTTTAAACTTCGATAGTTCTCCATTGCATCCCCTTATCCAGGACTACGCCATGAGCAAGCAGATCATCCATACCGACGCCGCGCCCGCCGCGGTCGGGCCGTATTCGCAAGCAGTGGCCGCTACGGGCAGAACCGTCTACCTGTCGGGCCAGATCGGCCTGGAGCCCGGCACCGGCGATCTGGTGTCCGAGAACTTCGACGCCCAGGTGCGCCAGGCCTTCGCCAACATGCAGGCCGTCATCGAGGCCGCCGGCGGCACGCTGGAAAACATCGTCAAGCTCACGTTGTTCCTCACCGACCTCAGCAAGTTCACCGCCGCCAATGCCATCATGGCCGAGCTGATTCCCCAGCCGTTCCCGGCGCGTTCCACCGTGGGCGTGGCCAGTCTGCCCAAGGGCGCGCAGTTCGAGGTGGAAGCCGTCCTAGTGCTGTAAGGCCGCCACCGAGCCCACGCCCTGTCTTCCTCCGGCACCTCCATGGGCAACCGGCAGGCCGCGGCCTCCAAGCCAGCGTCGGCGCCGCGCGCCGGCCGCAAGACCGCGGCGCCCGCGGCATCCAAGGACGCTGCCCGGCCGGCCGCCAGCCAGGTCGAGCGCAAGTTCCAGTCGCTGGGCCTGCTGGCCCCCGAAGATTTCATCCTGCACCTGCCCCTGCGCTACGAAGACGAGACGCGCGTGGTGCCCATCGCCAGCCTGCGGCCCGGCTATCCGGCCCAGGTCGAGGGCGAGGTCCTGCGCTCTGAAGTGCTGTATCGGCCGCGCCGGCAATTGACGGCCGTGCTGGCCGACGACAGCGGCGAACTGCAGCTGCGCTGGCTCAACTTCTATCCCAGCCAGCAGAAGCAGCTGCAGGCGGGCCATCGGCTGCGCGCGCGCGGCGACGTGCGCGGCGGCCTGTTCGGCCGCGAAATGGTGCATCCGCGCATGAGCCACGCCGATACGCCGCTGCCCGATGCGCTCACGCCGGTGTATCCCAGCACCGACGGCCTGCCGCAGCCCACGCTGCGCCGCGCGGTCGCGCAGGCCCTGGCCCAGGCAGACCTGGCCGACACGCTGCCCGAAGCCGTGCGCGAGCGCTATGGCCTGATGCCGTTCGAGCCGGCGCTGCGCCTGCTGCATGCGCCGCCGCCCGGCGTCTCCAGCAAAGAGCTGGTCGAGCGCGCCCATCCCGCGTGGCGGCGCATCAAGTTCGATGAGCTGCTGGCCCAGCAACTGTCGCTGGCCGCCGCGCGGGCGGGGCGCCGCAGCCGGCGCGCCACCCCGCTGCCCATGCCGCGCGACCCGGACAACCTGGTGGCGCGCCTGTATGCCGCGCTGCCCTTCACCCTGACGAGCGCGCAGCAGCGTGTGGTGGACGAGATCGCCGCCGACCTGGACCAACCCTATCCCATGCATCGCCTGCTGCAGGGCGACGTGGGCAGCGGCAAGACCGTGGTGGCCGCGGTGGCGGCGGCGCAGGCCATCGCCTGCGGGGCGCAGGTGGCGCTGATGGCGCCCACCGAACTGCTGGCCGAACAGCATTTCCGCAAGCTCGTGTCCTGGCTCGAACCCCTGGGAGTCGGCGTGGCCTGGCTCAGCGGCAGCCTGCCCGCCCGCGCGCGCCGCGAGGCCGCGGCGGCCGCGGCGCAAGGCACGGTGCAACTCGTGGTGGGCACCCAGGCCCTGGTGCAGGATCACGTGTCCTTTCACAACCTGGGCCTGTCCATCGTCGACGAACAACATCGTTTCGGCGTGGGCCAGCGCCTGGCGCTCAGCCGCAAGGGCGAGGACGAGGAGCTGGCCCCGCATCAACTGCACATGAGCGCCACGCCCATCCCGCGCACGCTGGCCATGACCTTCTTCGCCGACCTGGACGTGTCCGTCATCGACGAACTGCCGCCCGGCCGCACGCCGGTCGTCACCAAGCTGGTCTCCGATGCGCGCCGCGAAGAAGTCATCGGCCACATCGCCCAGGCTGCGCGCCAGGGGCGGCAGGCCTACTGGGTGTGCCCGCTGGTCGAGGAGAGCGAGGCGCTGGAACTGCAGACCGCGGTGGACACATACGAAGGCATGCGCGCCGATCTGCCCGACCTGCGCATCGGTCTTGTCCACGGCCGGCTGCCGCAGGCGGAGAAGGCCGCCGTGATGCAGGCCTTCCGCGACGGCGAGGTCCACCTGCTGGTGGCCACCACCGTCATCGAGGTGGGCGTGGACGTGCCCAACGCCTCGCTCATGGTCATCGAGCACGCCGAGCGCTTCGGCCTGGCCCAGTTGCACCAGCTGCGCGGCCGGGTAGGGCGGGGCAGCGCCGAATCCGTCTGTGTGCTGCTGTACCAGACGCCGCTGTCGCAGGTGGCGCGCGAACGGCTGCGCGCCATGTTCGAAACCTCCGACGGCTTCGAGATCGCGCGCCGCGACCTGGAACAGCGCGGTCCCGGCGAGTTCCTGGGCAAGCGCCAGTCGGGCATGGCGCTGCTGCGCTTTGCCGATCTGGACGCCGACGCGGCCCTGGCCGAGCAGGCGCGCGAGGCCGCGGCATGGCTGCGGCGCGACCATCCCGGCGTGGTCGAGTCCCATCTGGCGCGCTGGATGCGCGGACGCGAAGACTTCCTGCGGACCTGACCATGTCCATCTCCACGTCCCCGCGCATCGCCGCGATTGCCCGTTGCCATGCAGGCGCGCCCGCCGCGCCGCCTTCCTTTTTTCCTCCACTGCGGATCCAGCCATGACCCTCACCGAACTGAAATACATCGTCGCCGTGGCGCGCGAGCGCCATTTCGGCCGTGCGGCCGAGGCCTGTTTCGTCAGCCAGCCGACTCTGTCGGTGGCGATCCGCAAGCTCGAGGACGAGCTGGGCGTCACGCTGTTCGAGCGTGGCGGCAACGAGGTGGGCGTCACGCCCATCGGCCAGCGCATCGTCGCGCAGGCGCAGAAGGTGCTGGAAGAGAGCGCGAGCATCAAGGAGATCGCGCGACAGGGGCACGACCCCCTGGCCGGGCCGCTGCGCGTGGGCATCATCCACACCATCGGCCCCTATCTGCTTCCGCGCCTGGTGCCCGTGCAGATCGAGCGCACGCCGCAGATGCCCCTGCTGCTGCAGGAGAACTTCACGGTGCGGCTGGTCGAGCTGCTGCGCCAGGGCGAGATCGATTGCGCCATCATGGCGCTGCCCCTGCCCGAGGCCGGGCTGGTGATGCAGCCCTTATACGACGAGCCCTTCGTCGTGGCCGTGCCGCAGGATCACGAGTGGGCCGACGCCAAGTCCATCGACGCGCAGGACCTGAAGCAGCAGACCATGCTGTTGTTGGGCAGCGGCCACTGCTTCCGCGACCAGGTGCTGGAGGTCTGCCCCGAGCTGTCGCGCTTCTCGGCCGCCAGCGACGGCATTCAGCGCACCTTCGAAGGGTCTTCGCTCGAAACGATCCGCCACATGGTGGCCGCGGGCATCGGCGTTACCGTGCTGCCGGTCACCGCCGTGCCCGAGAATCCGCCCGCCAGGGCGCTGCTGCGCTATGTGCCGTTCGCGGGCCACGCGCCCGAGCGCCGCGTGGTGCTGGCCTGGCGCCGCAGCTTCCCCCGACTGGCCGCCATCGAGGCGCTGGCCGAGGCGGTGTATGCCTGCGGCCTGCCGGGCGTGAAGATGCTGGCGGGCGAGGCGCAGACGCAGGGGTAGCGCGTCAGACGCCTCGCTTCGTCAGAAGCGGTGCATGATGCCCACGCCGCCCGCGGTGCTCTTCAGCCCGTCGATGAAGGCGTAGTCGGTGGCGTACGACCCGTAGGCATACAGGTTGGTGCGCTTGGACAGGTCGTACGTGTAGCCCACGCTGTACGAGTTCATGGTCTCGTCGTCCCCGGTCAGCAGGTCGTTCGAGGGGTTGACGTTCTGCCACGAGAAGAAGACGCTGGCCGCTGCGCTCAGCGGCACCGTGGCGCCCAGCATGTACGAGTTGGCCTTGAAACCATCGACGTATCGGTTGATGCCCAGCTCGCTGCTGAACGGCGTGCCCGCGGGCAGGTCCTGCCCGACGAACCAGCCGTCCGTCGTTCGGCCATACGCGGCGGCCACCTTCAGCACCTCGAAGTCGTAGCTGGCGCCGATGGCGTACTGGCGCGGCGTCGCGTCTTCGCTGCCGGCGGCGTTGCTGCCGTTCAGTTGATCGAACGTCGCCGTCAGGTTCAGCGGTCCGCTCAGGTAGCGCACGCCGGCCGTGATGCCGCGCGCGTTGTCCGCGGTGGCGAAGCCGGTCTGCGTGGCGTCGTTGGCGTCGACGTTGAACGAGTAGCCGACATTCATCTCCAGGCCGCCCATCGAGGGACTGCGGTACATGACCATGTTGTCCCAGCGGTTGGTGTTCGAGGCGCTGAAGCCCAGGCCCAGGTTCGACTGCGTGTAGCTGGTGTAGAAGGGATCGATGTCGGCCAGGTAGCGCGACGACACGGTCACCTGGCGTCCGAATTCCAGCTTGCCCCAGGCGTCGTTGGCCAGCCCGATGGTGGCCTGGCGGCCAAACAGCCGCCCGCCCTGCGCGCGGTCGCCGGTGCTGGAGTCGAAGCCGCTTTCCAGCACGAACTCGGCGCGCATGCCGTCGCCCAGGTCGTCCATGCCGCGCAGGCCCCAGCGCGAGCCCGCTTCGATGCCATTGATCATTCCCAGGCGGCTGGCGTCATAGCCCGCGCCCTTCACTTTGTTGTAGCCGATACCAGTGTCGATAAGTCCGTACAGGGTGACCGACGGCTCTGCCTGTGCGACACCCATGCCGAGCATGGACAGGGTGGCAGCGAGCAGCGTCTTCTTCATCAATGGGTTCTCCGTAGAAGGAAGGTACAAAGGGAAAATCCGGGGTGTGCCCCGGTCCGTTCCGGTCTGGAACGGGCTACATTGCAACAGATTTACGCATTTCCTGCGGATGCGCCGGTTTTCGAAGGCCGGATCCCGGCCTGTCCAGGTGATGTCGCCATCGGAGATTCCGGCATGAATGTCCAGGTCGAGGGCTTTTTCGATTCCGCCACCTCAACCATCAGCTACGTGGTCTACGAGGCGCCCGGCGGACCGTGCGCCATCATCGATCCCGTGCTCGACTACGACAGCCGCGCCGCCCGCACCGGCACGGCGTCGGCCGACCGCCTCGCCGATTGCGTCCGGCGGAATCGATTGCATGTGCAGTGGCTGCTCGAGACCCACGTGCATGCCGATCACCTGTCGGCCGCGCCGTATCTGCAGCGCCAGCTGGGCGGCACGCTGGCCATCGGACAGGGCGTCAGCGCCGTGCAGCACGTCTTCAAGCCCATCTACAACCTCGAGCCCGGATTCCGGCTCGATGGCTCGCAGTTCGGCCACCTGTTCGCACCGGGCGAGACCTTCGGCATCGGCAATCTGTCGGCCCGCGCGCTGCACGTGCCGGGCCATACGCCCGCCGACATGGCCTATCAGGTCGAGGATGCGGTCTTCGTCGGCGACACCCTTTTCATGCCGGACGTGGGCACCGCGCGCTGCGACTTCCCGGGCGGCGATCCGCATGCCCTGTATGCCTCGGTGCGCACGCTGTTGTCCCTGCCCGACGCGACGCGCATGTTCGTTTGCCACGACTATCCGCCGCCTGGCCGCGCCGTCGCCTGGCAGACCACGGTGGGCGAGCAGCGGCGCGGCAACATCCACGTGCGCGACGGCGTATCCGAGGCCGATTTCGTCGCCATGCGGACGCGTCGCGACGCGACCCTGCCGCTGCCCGCGCTGATGCTGCCTGCCATCCAGATCAATCTGCGCGCGGGCCATCCGCCGCCGCCCGACGCCAACGGCACCCGCTATCTCCGCATCCCGCTGAACGTTTTCTGAACGCTCGCCGGTTGTCATCGACCGCCGGGCGAAGCGGATATTTCGCGGAACCGGCGCCGCCATAGTGGTATCCTTCGCTGGTCCCCGTTCGCTTAGAAGGAGCATTTAGATGGCAAAGACTTCCAAGAGCAGCGCTGCCTCGGCACCCCGCATCAATATCGGCATCTCCGACAAGGACCGCGCCGCAGTCGCCGCCGAGCTCTCCAAGCTGCTGGCCGATTCGTACACGCTCTACCTGACGACCCACAACTTCCACTGGAACGTGACCGGTCCGCTGTTCAACACGCTGCACACCATGTTCATGGAGCAGTACACCGAAGAGTGGAACGCGCTGGACAGCATCGCCGAGCGCATCCGCGCCCTGGGCCACTACGCGCCCGGCACCTACCGCGAATACGGCAAGCTCACCTCCATCGAAGAGCCCAAGACCGTGCCCGAGGCCCTGGAAATGGTCCGCATCCTGGTCCAGGGCAATGAAGCCGTGGCCCAGACCGCCCGCGCCGCGTTCGACAAGGCCGACGCCGCGAATGACCAGCCCACGGCGGATCTGCTCACGCAGCGGCTGGATGTCCACGAGAAGAATGCGTGGATGCTGCGTAGCTTGCTGCAGTGATTTCCAGGCGGCCGCCTCCGGCCTGCACTACCTTTCAAACGACGGCCTCCCTTGCGGAGGCCGTGTCATTGCCGGCGGTCAATGGTTCATACATTGTGCGCCGGCCAGGAGCCGATCCGCATGGGTTCTACCGACAACAGCGGCGTGCCGCGCTGCGTTCTCATCACCGGTGCCACCGGAGGCATCGGCGGCGCATTGGCTCAGGAGTATGCGCGTGCCGGTACGGCAGTCCTGATACTGCAGGGCCGAGACAGCCAGCGTCTGCAGACACTAGCGGACCAGTGTGGCGCGACGGGTTCTCGTGTCATCACGGCGACGCTCGATGTGCGAGACCATGAAGCGCTGATGCAGTGGCTCGTCGAGATGAGCCGTGAATACGCGCCCGACCTTGTCGTCGCCAACGCTGGCGTGAACATCAACACCGGTCCCGGGCACGAAGGCGAGCGGTGGGAAGATTTGCACCGATTGCTCGACGTCAACGTGAAGGCGGTGATGGCGACTATGCACGCCTCGTTGCCTGCAATGCGCGCGCGGCGCAATGGCCAGATCGCGTTGATCAGCTCGCTAGCCGCGTGGCGCGGACTGCCGGAGACGCCCAGCTACAGCGCCAGCAAGGCCGCGGTCAAGGCCTATGGAGAGGCCATGCGTGATGCGCTGGCGGGCGAGGGGGTGCGCATCAGCGTCGTCATGCCAGGCTATGTCGAGTCGCGCATGTGCGCGGAAATGCCTGGGCCCAAGCCGTTACTGTGGACGGCGCCGCGCGCGGCGCGCGCCATTCGTATAGGCCTCCGCGCCAATAGGGCGCGGATCAGTTTCCCATTTCCGCTGAACCTAGGGTGTTTTCTGCTGGCAGGGATTCATCCGGCGGTGTCTGGATGGATACTGGCGCGAATTGGCTATCGCAGCGGTTTATAGGAGGCGACGCCGGGCTGAGTGGGCGAAGACCCTTTCACATCGTTCGCCTCACTCTCTACGCTAAGACGGTGTCGCCATGGCCCAAAGGCGGACTGGCCAGAGCATTCCACTTCGAGATCTACGACGTAAAGGTCGTCCCGCCGGGCGGCTCTCACACTTCCGGAAAATTTGCGGGCGCGTTACTCTCCGCGACAACAATTGCCAGCTTCGGGTGCCGGATGGGCCCGCGCGTCGACTCAAGGTGCTGTCCGACGTCACCGGGCGTCTCTACGACACCTCGCCAGAAGAGGCCCGTGGCACTTGTGCAGGTGAACTCACGATCCTTGTAATGATGATCTTTTTTTGGCGCGGCGTGCGTGCGTAAGCCGCTGCTCCCCGCTGTATCGCTGATGACGCGTCCACGACTTTTTCTGCTTACCCGCGGCGTGCGCCGTATCCCACGGCTTGCCGCGCTGCTTGATGATTACGAACTGCACGGTGCCCTCCCGGCCGACGCAGCGCCGCACGACCGCGTGCTGCTCTGGGGAAAGCGCCCCAGCGCCATTCGTGCGGAGCGGCGGGCGCGCGCCTGCGGTCTCGGTGTGCTGCATGTCGAGGACGGGTTCCTGCGGTCCGTCGGCTTGGGCCCGTCCGACCCGCCTTTGTCCATTGTGGCGGACGACGTCGGCCTCTACTTGGACGCGGAGCATCCATCGCGGCTCGAAATCCTGATACCTCGACCGCTGACGATGCAGCAGCGCGCAAGGGCCAATACCTTGGCCGCTGCGTGGCGGGAAGGGCGTCTGTCCAAGTACAACCACGCACGGGACGCGGCTCCAGGTCTGTGGCGCGATAGCGTATTGGTGGTCGATCAAACCATGGGCGATGCGTCGATCCTATGCGGCGGCGCCGACACGTCTTCGTTCACGCGCATGCTGCAGGCGGCACTGGACGAACATCCGCATCGACGTATCCTGCTGAAGGTTCATCCGGACGTCGTCTCCGGACGTAAGCGCGGCCACTTTGACTTGAGCGTCCTGCGTGGCCATGCGCGCGTGACTGTGCTCGACCGGGACTTGCATCCCGCAAGCCTGTTGGACCAAGTGTGTGCCGTGTATGCGGTTTCATCCCAACTTGGCTTTGAGGCCTTGCTATGGGGCTTGCCCGTCCGGTTGTTCGGCATGCCCTTCTACGGTGGCTGGGGTTTGACGCAGGACGAATTGCCCGCACCCGCTCGCCGGTGCCCGGCCGACATCGAGCAACTGATCCATGCTGTGCTGGTGGAATATTGTCGCTACGTTGATCCGGAAACGGGCGAGCGTTGCCAGCCCGAGACCGTCATGGCATGGCTTGCCTTGCAGCGCCGCATGCGCCAGCGGTTCGAACCTCGTATCGCCGCGGTGGGCTTTTCTGGATGGAAACGGCGTTACGTCCGCGAGTTCTTCAACGGCAGCGACGTTCATTTCGTGCACAACCTACGGCGACTGCCCGAAGGGCATGCCACGGCGGGATGGGGCAGCGATGCGCTAGCGCTGCGCGCCGCCGAGGCGCAAGGGCAGTCTATCCGGGTCGAGGATGGCTTCCTGCGTTCGGTGGGCCTCGGTGCGGAGTTGACCCGACCGATATCCTGGGTCCAGGATGATTTGGGAATCTATTACGACGCAACGCGGCCATCGCGGCTGGAGCGCATCCTTGCCGAAACCCGCTTCCCAGACTCGCTAGTAGCCCGAGCGGCGCAGCTACGGAGGGAAATCCGGGCGGCCGGGATCACAAAGTACAACCTTACTGGAGCGGCGGATTGGCAACGACCAGCGTCCGTGCGGCGGGTGATCTTGGTGCCCGGGCAGGTTGAAACCGATGCATCCATACGCTACGGGGCCAATGGCATCGCGGGCAACATCGCGTTGCTCCGGGCAGTGCGCGAAGCGCGTCCGGAGGCCCACATCTTGTACAAGCCTCACCCCGACGTTGCGGCGGGCTTGCGCGCCGCGGGACGAAGCGAAGGGGATGCCGGGCATTGGTGCGACGAAATCGTTGGCAGAGTAGCGCTGCCGGAATTGCTGGAGCACGTGGACGAGGTACACGCGTTGACCTCACTGGCGGGATTCGAGGCGCTCTTGCGGGATAAGACGGTGGTCACGTACGGGCAGCCATTCTATGCCGGATGGGGCCTAACCGAGGACATGTCGCTGACGGGCGCGGTTCGCAAGCGGCGCGGCCGGTTGCTAGCGTTGGACGAACTCGTCGCGGGAGTCCTGATACTGTATCCGACCTACGTTAGCCGCATAACGCATCGTTACACGACTCCGGAACAGGCGTTGCGAGAGCTGAAAGAGTGGCGTTCGGCGGCAACAGCAACGCCCGCTTGGATACGCTTGATTGCCCGGGTCTTCCGGCAGGCATGAGGGCGCGAACGTTCTGTGCCGGTCCGGTGCAAATTTTTGAACATGGAAAGGAAGCCGTGACCACCGCGGGACCAACATGGCAGCGCTACTTGCCACGGTCCTGCGACCATCGTTATTAGTCCTCCGGCCCATAGTCGTAACGGTACTGCCGTTCAATGCTGGCTCGTTCAAGCAGTGCTGCTGAAGCGCGCAGGCTGCTACGGCAGCTAGACGTCGCTTCCGCTATGCCGCGCCTTCCAAATGTGCGCCGGTAACGGTTATCATCTCGTCCCTGGGATGAGTGACAGCGCCTGAGGTCTGCGTCGACGGCTCATTAGCGAGCACTGCGCGGCCATGAGCCGTTGCTCGTGGCAATGTCTGGAACGGCGGAGATGGCGGGGTTGGGCGATGCGCTGTACGCCAGCGTAGGCGTCGGGGATCCACGTGCTGAGGGCAGCGTCAGGCTGTCCGATGCTGCGTCAGTCGCCGCCATGCGCCTGCGGACTCTTACCGGACGATGCGTGGACGAACTTTGCGTGCCCGCCGATGCATCGTGGCCGTTCCTACGGCTGGCTATTCGAAACGCACCCGGGCGTAATAGGGATGCCCGCGCGGTGCCTAACGATCACGAATATCGCTCGCAAACGTGCGTCCCTGCGGGGTGGGAGACCTCCTGCCGCGGGGCGGGACTCCTACATTCGTTTCCCGGCGTCGGTATACTGCGGCGCAACTTCGAACCAAAGGGCCTTTGTTAGTGAAGTCTCGTTCACCGCTACAGATTGCAAGAGCCGTTATTTTTGCGCTGCTTCTGCGCGAGATGCGCACGCGCTTTGGTCAACGCCGAATGGGGGCGTTCTGGATGCTGGCCGAGCCGATCGTGCAACTCTTCGTGCTGACGATCGTGATAGGGCTCTTTCGCGGTCGAGGTCCCGTGCAGGGCATCCCGTTCCCCGTCTTCCTGCTGACCGGTATTGCGCCCTTCATCATGTTCCGTAGCGTGGCCACGCTTCTGATGGATGGAATTTCGGCGAACCGTGGGCTGTTTGCGTACAAGCAGATTATGCCGATGGATACATTCGTCGCGCGCACGATCATGCAATGTAGTATCTCGAGCCTGTCGTACCTGTTCGTCATGGGCCTTTTTGCTTGGTACGGATTCGACATGAGTGTCCACGCGCCGCTGGAGTGGTTCGGGCTTCTCGTGGTAGGCATCGCGCTGTCGTTCGGCATGGGTATGCTGCTCGCGGTAATCGCCGATGCGCTGCCCGAGGTGCGCACCTTCATCCGCTTCTTCTTCCTGGTGCTTTACTTCTCGTCTGGGGCGATGTTCCCGGTGTCCCGCCTACATCCGTATCTGCTGCAGTACCTACTCTGGAATCCCTTCCTGCACCTAACCGAATTGCTGCGGGATGCGGTGTTCCCGTTCTATCGGATGATCGACGGCATATCGGTGAGCTACGTGCTGGCATGCATGGGTGTGCTGCTAATTTCGGGACTTGGGCTGTTCCGCGTGCGTCGACTCAGGATGCTGGCGATCAAGGGGATCACCTGATAGATGTTTACCCTCAATAATCTCACCAAGTCATATCTGACGACCTCCGGACGAAGATACATATTCCGCGACTTATCGATGGTCATTCCACCCGACCGGAACATTGCTTTGATTGGCAAAAACGGCGCTGGCAAATCGACGCTGATGCGCCTGTTGTCCGGGGTCGATGCGCCTGACTCGGGAAGCGTACGCACCGACAAAAGTATCTCTTGGCCTGTCGGCCAGTCCGGCGGATTCCAAGGTAGCCTGAGCGCGCGGGACAACGTCAAATTTGTCTGCCGGATCTACGGATTCGAAGGCGATGAGATGCGCAGCAAGATGCGCTATGTCGAAGAGTTCGCCGACATCGGTTCGTGGTTCGATGAGCCGGTGCGCACCTATTCGTCAGGGATGCGTTCGCGCATCGCTTTTGGCCTGAGCATGGCCTTCGATTTCGACTACTACCTGATCGACGAAGTCATGGCGGCGGGGGACAACTCTTTCAGGGTGAAGTGCCAGGAGGTGTTCCGTGAAAAGCTTGTTCGGTCGAAGATCTTTCTGACCACGCACAATATGAAAGAAGTTGAACGGCTCTGCGACATCGTTTTATTGGTGGGCGCGGGGACAATAACCGTATACGAGGATGTAGCCGAGGGCATCGCAGCCTATCGTGCCAAATGATGGGCGGACATGGGAAAATGAGCAATCAAAATAAACGGCGGAACAGACTACTGGCGTTCTTGATCATAGTCCTTCCTATGGTGCTGGCGTTCATTTACTTTACGCTTCTGGCGGTAGATCGGTACGCCAGCACGGCTCAAATTGTGGTTATCACGGCCGATGCTGCCAGCGCTGGACAACAGGCGCCCGGTGCTGCAGTACTGGCGCCTAGCGCGCGTACAGTTGCGCGGCAGGAAACGATCTTCCTGCTCGAGTACATGGCTTCGCCCGACATGCTCGCCGTGCTGCAGGAGAAGATCAAATGGCACGAACATTTCGCCGCGCAATGGTCGGATCCCATCTACTGGGTGGCGCAGAAGATCTCGCGCGAAGACCTGCTGGAATATTTCCAGCGGCTCGTCACGGTGCACGTCGACGAGTTTACGGGGCTACTGACGGTGGAGGTCCAAGGCTTGTCGCCTGAATTCGCCAATCGAACCCTGACGCTAATGCTCCAGCAGAGCGAACAGTTCATCAACGACATCTCGCGCAAGCTCGCACGCGATCAGGTTCGCTTCGCCGAAGAAGAACTGGTCAAGGCTCGCGTCGCCTACGAAGACAAGCGTTCCGAACTGATCGATTTTCAGAGTAAGAACCGTCTGCTGGATGCAGAGGCCTCGGCAAAGGCGCAAGCTGGCATCATCGTCAGCCTGGAGACGTCCTTGGCCACCGAGCGCGCCAATCTGAAGGGGCTGGTGAGCACACTGAATGCTGATTCTCCGCAGGTGCGCCAGCAGAGGAACAAGGTCACGGCGCTCGAGAGGCAGTTGGCCGCCGAAAAGGCAACATTGGTGTCATCTTCGCAGGAAGGCCATCTGAACGTCGTGGCAGCCGCCTACCGCAAATTGTCGGTAGACGCGGAGGTGGCCGAGGAAGCGTATAAGCTCAGTGTCACGGCTTTGCAGAACGCGAAGATCGAGGCCAACAAGAAAGTGCACAGCCTAGTCACGGTTATCCAGCCGAACATGCCGGAAGACCCCACTTACCCGTACAAGCTATATGACTTGTTCACTCTGCTCGTCGTACTCGTTTTCATTTACGGCATCACCCGTTTCATCATCGCGAGCATTGAGGATCATCGTGATTAGGTCAGCTCTCTCCTTTTTCTCGTCCGCGCGTGTCGTCTTCGTTGCACCGCTGCTCCTCGTTCTGACCGGTTGCGCCGGCGGGCTGCTTTCCGGTGCCGGCCCACGTATCAGCGCGATCGACGCCGAGTCGTCGAATCCCTCGGTGCCCTATACCCTCATCGATCTCAGCGGCGAGACAATTGCGCCGTACGTGCGTCCGCCCGAACCAGCACCCGCCGCCAATGTGTCCTCCACCACCACCGCATACGAGATTAGCTTGGTTCCAGGAGACGTAATCAAGGTGATGATCGCCGACATCGGCGAGACCAACGCAATGTTCGCGCCCCTGGCTGCGGGTGGCACCAGCTTCGACGTCCGGGTCGATGTGGACGGCAAGATCTCCTTGCCGTACGCAGGTCGCTTCAGCGTCGCCGGCCACACGCCGGGCGAGGTAGAGCGCGAGATCAAGCAGCGCATACGCGGCGTCACAGCCGATCCCCAAGTCATGGTTAGTATGGTGGGCGACGTATCTGGTTCGGTGCTGGTGGCAGGGGCCGTCAACAAGCCCGGCCGGTTTTCGGCGCTGCAAGGCCCCTTGACGTTGCTCGACGCTATCAACTTGGCCGGCGGTCCCATGCTAGAGCCACATTTGGTCGAAGTGACCGTGCGCAACGGTAAGGACGCGAACGTCTATTCGTACCAGAGCCTGCTCCAGGGCCTTAACGCGCCGGTCGCTCCGAGGTCTGAAATTGTCGTCTCGCGGGCTCGCAAGCGTTTCGTAGCCATGGGCGCGGTGGCTACCCCCGGTCTGCACGACCTGCCGTCTGAACAACCCAGCCTGCTGGAAGTTCTCGGGGAAGCAGGGTGGCTGGACGAGACGAAGGCGGATCCGCAAGGCGTGTTCGTGTTCCGATTGTCGCGCGTGGCCGGCGTCGAACGTCCGGTGCCCGAAGTCTTCCGCTTGAACATGCGCGACCCTGCCGCGATTTTTCTGGCCCGCCAGTTCCTGGTGCAGCCTGAGGATGCGGTCTACGTGACGAATGCCGCCATCTATGAGTGGCAGAAGATCATTTCCCCGATAATCCAAGCCATGGCGTTCGGCAGAACATTAGAGAGGGGCTTCTAAGCTGGCCGAATCAGAGCGACGTTGAGCTCCGTCCTCATCGTTGCTCGTCAATTGCGGCGCATCCGGCTCCACGGTAGTCTTGGCGCGTGCAGCGCTGGAGCCGGCGTATTTCATCATGGATAAATGGGCGCGTAGGGGCCGTCTGATAGAGTCCGCTGGCGTCGCTGCGAGTACACTCCGCTATTCTTCGATTTCGGACTTGGCTCTCCCGTATGTCTCAGGCGCGGCGGACGATTCTATTCCTGCAAGGCCCCCCCTCCACGTTCTGGCGCCAGCTCTGCGATCACTTCAATGACGCTGGTGTGCAGACGCGCCGTATCAATCTGTCCATGGGCGATTGGGCTTATTGGCGGCGTCCCAGCGCCGTCAACTATCGCGGCCGCTTCAGTCGCTGGGCCGAGTTCTTGCGGCGCTACATCATCCAGCATGGCATAACGGATATCCTTTACTATGCTGACCGCCTGCCGTACCACGCGGTCGCTCGTGAAGTGGCCGGGGAACTGGGCGTGCGCACCTACTCGCTGGAGTTCGGCTATCTGCGTCCGGATTGGTTGACGCTAGAGCGCGGCGGCATGGGCGCGTTATCCCATTTTCCCACGGACCCGGAAGCGATACGGGCGATCGCCGAACGTGTCGGTCCGCAGTTGAACGAGGTGGCTCGCTATTCTCATAGCTTCGGGCAGGAAGCGCTCAACGAGGTGCTGTACAACCTGCTGGCATCGCTGGTTCCCTATCTGTTTCCACTTTATCGATCCGACAAGTACTATCCTCCTCTTGTCGACTACCTGAGCTGGCTGCCGCGCATCATCGGCAAGCGCATCCGAGAGCCAGCGCGAGTATGGACCGCGACGCGCATTGGCAGTCAACGCAAGCGCTATTGGGTGCTTGCGTTGCAAATGCAGGCCGATTACCAGCTACGCGCCAATTCTCGCTTTCAGCATCAGTCCGACATGATCGATGAGGTCGTCGGCTCCTTCGCAGCGCACGCACCGCGAGACGGACACCTTATTGTCAAGCTACATCCGCTGGACAATGGCATGGAACGATGGGAGAGCGTCGTGATGCGGCTGGCCAAGCGTCACGGCGTGGGCGATCGGGTGGTGGCTGTTAGCGACTGCGACCTAAAGCGAACCATCAAGCGCAGCCGAGGCGTCATTACCGTCAATTCCACGGTCGGCCTGCATGCGCTGCGTGCGGGGTCGCCGGTCAAAGTGTTGGGCGTGGCCGTCTACGACATCGTCGGACTGACACATGACGGCCCACTTGATTCATTCTGGACGAACCCGCAGAAGGTGGATCGGGCCCTGCTCGACGCATTCGTCAATGCGCTGGCCGCCACCATCCAAGTACGCGGCTCGTTCTACAACCGGGCGGGTAGGGAAGTGGCTTGCCGGGAAATCGTGCGCCGCATCCTCTCGAACTCGGTCAACCATGCCGGGGCGTTCATAGATCCGCCGCCTAGACTCGTTAAGGCACTCAGAGACAATGTGCCGATCTATCGCTCGCTCGAAGGTAGCGGGATCGCACCGACGCCAACCCTCCGCTCGTGGACGGAGCCACAAAGCTCCGATTTGTCCTAGCGGCCCCGAAGCGTGGCATGGGCTATCCAGTGGGTCGCTGCCGTCGAGTGTGCGTCGGGGACATGTCAATACTCTCGGATCATCCAACAACCATGGGTCCGATGCGAGGCCTACGAGGCTCTGTCACGCTACGGGCACGGGATCCAGCGACTATCGTTCGACGGATACCGATCTCGGGCCTTTCGTAACTAACGTTACGTCTAGCGGTCAGTCGGGGTCTCGGGAGGGGGAATATCCGCGTGAGCCCGATATCGCAGTAAACATCGCTGGGGTTTCGTAGCATTCGGAAAGGTCGATCAGGAAATGGTGGCGGATCGATGATGGTTCGAGTTGCCTTTGTGGTGGACTACTGGAATAATGCTGCGTCGCCGAGTAGCCTACTGGCTCCCCGCTGCGGTTCTCAAGTCGGTCTTCCTGTTGTTTCTCCTTTCTCGCACGACGATGGTCTGGCCGCGGGTTCACTCTTGCTTTGCGCAATCGCCAACTGACCGCGTGCTAATAGGTTCTTGCTGGCGGATTGCTACATGCATGGCGCTAGCTGCTCCTCGCCTCTATGGTCCGGCCGGCTGCTTGCGCGTGGGGTGTCCTCGCAAGCGGCAACGGATCTCGCCGCCCTCTAATAAACACATGGCCCGGCAAAAACGAGCATGCAACCCGGCGTAGCGCGTCTGAAGCGATTCGTTTGGGTGGGTTGGTCCAATGGCTTTGTCTGACGGGCTACCGGTAGGCCGGGGCGTGCAGATTTGCCTTGTACTGGCGTAGGGCGATGCTCGCGCTTGAGGCTGAAGATTCCTAGGACTCTACGTCCGATCGTCTGACCACAACCAGAGTGATGCATGGCAGCTGCAAAAGCGTTATTCGATAGCCTTCATTTTCTGACGTCCGCCGTCAAAGCCGCGAAACAATCGCTCCGGCGCGTAGCTGGTCCTGGCGAGCCGATTTACAAGTTGCCGGATTATCGCATGCCCGGCGTAATACACGATGCGCTCGCTCCCTTCGACCTTCAAGGCGATAACTGGTTCCAAGATGAGGATCTCCCGATTGCTATTTTCTGGGGATTCAATCCCTGGAAGCGACCGTACATGCAGGCGTTCTTTCCTGGCCATAAGCTGGCATTCGTGCGAGGTACGAGGACGTACTTGGGTTTGGCCAAGTTTCTAACTCGGTTTCCGCAGCACCGTGAGGTTATTTTTGTCGGCTGGGGAACCAAGCTGCCGGCATACGCTCGGCGTTTTGCGCAACGACATAGTATTAGCATGCGCTTCGTTGAGGACGGCTTTCTGCGATCGTTCCATCCCGGTGCGCTTCATACGCGACCTTACTCGCTAGCGATTGACGCTTCGGCACCTTACTATGATACAAGCAGTACCACGGATCTCCGCCGAATACTAGAGTCCGCACCAGCCACCCAGGACGAAGTGGCCGCTAATAAAGCGGAGGCCGGCATTGCACTTATGCGCGCTGCGTTCCTAACGAAGTACTATTCGCTGAGGATTGAAAGCGAAGTTTGGACGCCTCCGCCTTTAGGGGGGCAGGCTCTCGTGTTGGTGGTAGGGCAAGTTGAAGACGATGCGTCGATTCGCTTGGGCTATAAGCGCCACGCCCATGAACCGCGCTTCTCGAACTACTTGTTAGTAAAGCAAGCAGTAGAATCGCACCCAGGCGCATGTGTGCTGTACCGACCCCATCCCGATACATTCCATAATGGCCGGAAGTCTAGGCGCGAGGCAGAAATTGCGCGTCTATGTACAATGATCGCGCCAACGGTCCCGCTTCATGCGGTTTTCCCGTATGTGAAGCATGTTTATGTGGGCACCTCTCTCGTTGGGTTGGAGGCCGCGTTGTGGGGCATTCCAGTCACTACGTTGGGCTTGCCGTTCTACGCCGCGACCGAGAAGATCCGCTCCCTGCAGAGTTCCCGTGTGACGCCAATGCCGCGTTTAGGCATTTCGGCGCTATTTCAGGCGGTCTACCTCGATTATCCGAAGTATGTGCATCCCGACAGCGACGAATTGGCGGATTTTTTCGATATTGCTTCCTACTTCGTCGTAGAGAAGTTCAAGCATTTGGTTCTAGATGGCGTTCCTGCCCACGAGTTGGACGTACCGGCTCTTGAACGGATTGCAGATTACCTATCGCCGCCTCTCAAACTGTTCCTTCACTTGCTTAGGGTGGGGCGGCTCGGGGTAGACAGCCCGCAAGAGATCGTCGGCCTTGCAGGATCGCCTTTGCGTTATCAGGACGTTCCGCAGTTCTCGGAACTTCTTATCAAGGCCTGCCGATTCGATGCGCTGGCGCTTTATTTGTCCAAAACGGTTCACCAGTTCTCCGCGGAGATCGAGATTCTCAAGAACCGCAAGGCATTGATGGCGAGGGTGCTTGACATCATTGTCGACAATGAGAAGGCACTCAGAGGCCGGGTAGGCTTTTTGCTGCCGGACGTCGTGGATTGGATCGCGCCCCAAAAATTTCCTGGCTACATCATTCCCGACGACTTGCTCCTTGGATACGCCCGGGCTCTATCCAACAACCTGCAGTACGATCTGTTGGAGAGGGTCGTGTTTAACATCGAGCACGCTGCTGCCGACAGCATGGCATATGGCGTCCCCCTGCTGCGTGCCTTGACGGCTCTGTTAACTGCCAAACCAGCGCGCAGCGAGCGTAACGCGGGGAAGCGCGCCGAATTGTCGGAACGGGCGGCGCGACTTTACCAAAACAGTCTTTTGCTCGAAGGCAAAACCGACCCGCTATTTGCTAGGGCGCTGGCGGACTTGGCGCTGGACGCACCGCATGCTTGTAAAGCCGTCTGCGAAGAGATGCTCGAGCGCCTGGATGCCGAGGCGGCGGGTGAGAGTCGACCATTGCTCGAACAGTACAAAAGGAATAGTGGCCAGGTATACATGCTGGTCTCTTATCTTACCCGTCAGTCCATGCACGACACGGTCGACCGCTTGATGGCCGCGCTTGAGTGCGACGAACAGAAGGACGACCGGGCCGTGTTGCAAAGACTGCGGATCCTAGTGGAGCGGCACGAGTTCGCAAAGTTCCATGCGCTGCACGCCGGGCTCTCTGAGGAACTGAAGGCGCGGCTGGATGTGAACGAAATGCACGTCCGCGCCCTTATGGAACAAGGCGACTTCTTGTCGGCTCATCGCATCGTGCGGGCTGCGTTGAACCAAACGAACATTACGCGTCGGAAGCGCGCGCTGCTATACGAGCAGCAAGAGAAGATAGCGTTCTCTCTGGAGGCTAGCCGCATTCTCGACGCCGTCCCGCAACCACATTTGCCTAAAGGTGTGGTTGTGCTCGGCACATTCACCGACTATAAAGCATTGGCAATGCTAGTGCCGGCACTGATGGAGGTTCGTAGGAAAGGCTATGCTGTCGTTTCTCTGATCAATGGCGTGCTGCGGCAAACTCCGACGGGGTTGCCATTCATAGACCAGTTGATTGGCTTATTGCCAGCGTCCACAGCGTCACGGAAAAGCAGCCATAAGAATGACTGGTATGTGCACTGGAACGAAAGGGAAGTGTCCTGCAATGGTGTCAATTACTACCAGGGCTTCTATGAGTCACTTTCTAATTTCTTCAGGCGTTATGTCGTCGACCTGAACGACCAAGCCGTCAGGCGAAATTTTTTCTACCGGTTGGTGCGAGCGGACGATAGCCTGGAGGCTTGCAATCGCATTTATAGGGATGTGGTCCGGCGCGGGATGCCTTGCATAATCTTGAGCGGGGATGGGCACGTTGTGCCACATTCCATATTCCGCGATTTTTGTCGCGCTCAGAATCACCCGTTGCTGTCATATGTCAACGTAAACATCGGCTACGAGAATTATTTCACCAATCTGGGCGGGCGCTACTCGTCCACGATGACGGTGACCGACCATACATTGTTTCCAAACCACCGCGCTCCCTTCCTCGCGCGCCCAGACCGTTTCGAGCGCTGGTACGCTGCTGAGAAGGATAATGAAGTCTATCGGAAGCGCGCCGACGAACTGATTCAGACTAACCGCGTACATGCGCATGGAGATGGGGCAAGCCGTGCGCTGATTGAGTATCTGCAGGGTCAGCGATCCACAGGGCGGAGAGTTGTATGCTGTCTAGGCAAAATACCAATCGACTTGGGAGTGCCGTTCGATGGTGGGCCTGCCCACGAGGACCTGAAAGACTGGCTGAACCACACGATAGATGTAGTGCGTGGCCAGGAAGATATCCTGCTGTTGATCAAGCCGCATCCGCATGAGATTCAACCGTCCATCGCGCTGGACCTGTTGGATGGCTTCGCGGATCTGATCGAAGGGCCGATACCGTCGAATGTCCGCCTCTTGGGCCATCGCGAGATCAATAACCATCAGCTTGCGCCTTGTCTAGACTTGACGCTGATGTGGAACGGTTCATCAGCAGCAGAATTGGCCGCGCTCGGAGTTCCCGTAATGATGGCTTCGCATTTTGGGCGGCACGACTATCCCATCGACTTGCTTTATCCGACTGATCGCGACGATTATGAAGCGTTTATCCGAGGCGGCCTCTATAAGAGGCCCGACGATGAGACCAGACGTCGAGCAGCGTACCTGATCGCTTATCTGGAAACGTCCGACGTCACGATCAGGAACGACTACGCCTGGCGACCTGTGACCAACGATAGTGTGGGCGTCCCGTCGTGGCGCCCGGAGCGTGTCGATAGCTTACTCAGGAATGGGGATCCAGAGATGGCGCGTGCAGCAGCACGCATCCTGGAGCGGTTCGAAGGAGCCTGCGACTGATGGGGCTCATGAAGCGCAGTTTAGTGATCCGCGCCGACGCCTCTGAGGTCGTTGGAACGGGTCATGTGTATCGCTGTCTTGCGTTAGCGGACGAAGCCCGGATGTGCGATTGGGCCGTTGCTTTCATCTGTCGAGCCGCACCCGGGCATCTGGGTGAGCTGCTGGCTGCACGCGGGTACCGCGTGCATTTTGTGGACGACGATGAAGACTGGGAGGTTGATGCCCGTGCCGCAAGCCACGTGCTACGTTCGATCGGCACTGTAGATTGGCTAGTTGTCGACCATTACGGTTTGGATGCTCGTTGGGAGAGCGCCGTCAGGGCATATGTTGACCGCATCGCGGTCTTCGATGACCTAGCCAACCGCCCGCACGCATCCGACTTGTTGGTCGACAGTTCTCACGATCCTGCTGAGTCCTGCCTATACCGTCCTCTAACTCCCTCGGGGTGCCGGCTGGCTATTGGGTTAGGTTACGTACCCTTGCGGAGAGAGTTTTTCGAGAGACGACCACCGGTGCGTAGCCACCATGACGTGCGACGCATCCTGGTGACACTAGGGGGAAACGACCCTTTGAATGCTACCGAGTTGGCACTGGACGCACTGAACAGTGCCCAGTTCGCGCATATTCAGGTCGACGTTACTTTGGGTACATCAAACCCTCGCCTGCGAAGCTTGCAGGATAAGGCTGCCAATATGCCAAATGTTAATGCATACGTGCAGCATTCCCGCATGGTCGACCTGATGGAGCAAGCCGATCTCTGCCTAGGGGCAGGCGGGACCACGGCTTGGGAGCGATGCTACATGGGCCTGCCGGCGTTGGTGCTGGTATTGGCGGATAACCAAAGGGATTTGGCTGCCAAGTTGGACCGTCTGGGCTGCGCCCGCAACCTCGGCTTCGCGGGAAGTCTTGACGTCATGTCTTTGCGAGCTGCGCTGTTTGATGCTGTCGAGGATTCCGCGTGGCGGCAGCGGGCTGGCTTGCGTGGCAAACAGATGATAGATGGTGGCGGCGTCAGCCGTTTGCTGGCCTTGATGTCGGAATTACATCCCACTTGACCCACGGGCGCATTTCTTTATGACAATACAATTGAGATATGAAAGCTTGACGCTTCGCCCGCTGGCAGTTTCAGATTCCTCGCTGATATTCGCGTGGCGCAACGATGCGAATGTTCGAAAGGCCATGTTCAGCGGCGACCTGATTGAAATTTCCCAGCATGAGGCTTGGCTGTCGCGGACACTTGGCGATCCTTCATGTGCATATTTCATTTTCGAAATCGCTGAGCGCCCCGCGGGACTAGTAGGTTTTTCAGAAATGGGCGACCGGGATCTGCGTGCGCGGTGGACCTTTCATGTGCGCCCGGATCTGAGAATCCCAGGCGCTGGAACTGCCATGGGATTCTTGGCCGTGGACCGTGCGTTCCGAGAGCTGGGCCGGCATAAACTATGCGGTGAAGTGCTCGCGGACAACGAGAGGTCGCTGCGCATGCACCGACGACTGGGGTTTCGCCGTGAAGGGATTCGGACTGCCCATGTCCACAAGGCGGGGACCTGGATGGACGTACATGAGTACGCGCTGTTGGCTGAAGAGTGGGCCGGCATTCGAGGGGCGATCCACGAAGCACTTTTCTCCGAATTCCAGCGGCCCAAGCCCAAAGTACTGTTCACTGGCGGCGGTGGCTCGGCATCGCAATCGTTGCAGGAGCAGTGGTCCGAACGCTATGAGCTCTATTTTGCCGATGCGAACCCAGAGGCTTTTCCTCCCGGTATACCGCAATCGCGGCGCTGCGTGATTCCGTTAGCTCGAGACCCTGCGTTCACCGAAACAGTCGCCGCGCTATGCAAGCGGGAGAGGATCGATCTGATCGTGCCCGGCGTGGACGAGGAGTTGCTTGCGTTCGCGCGTATGCACGGCGCGCCGGGGTGGCCCCGCATCATGCTTCCCGAAACCAAATTCATAGAGCAAATGTTAGATAAGTTGGTCAGCGCTCAAGCAATCGAGGCGGCGGGACTTGATGTGCCGATGACCCGGCCGCTGGAGCGGGCGTCGGAGGTCGGGTTCCCGCTGATCGCGAAACCAAGAACGGGCCGAGGGTCGCGAGGAGTGATGCGTCTTGATAGGCCCGAACAGGTTGCGGCATATCTGGCGTTGCAAGCGGGGAAACCGGAAGATTTCATCGCACAGCAGTTGGTCCTCGGAGACGAGTACACGGTCTGCGTGGCAGCTGATGGTGGCATCCTACCGCGAGAGGTGATTCCTGTTCGCGCAATGGAGAAACGCGGCATCACGCTCCGTGCGAAAACCGACCGCGCGACATCGGTAATTGAGTACGCGAAGGCATTTCAGGCGCATTTTCGCGCATCTGGTTGCTACAACATACAGTGTATGTTGACTCCGGATGGGAAAGTGCTGCCATTTGAAGTGAATCCACGGATCTCGACGACGTTCGTTCTTGCTATCGCAACGGGTTTCGATCCCATTCCTATGGCGCTCGGCGGAGAGATCGAAATGGGGAAGTTCGAACGCCATGCGGAATGGAGCTTGCATCGTAGCTGGTTCAGCGCGATCACGAAAACGAGGTGAGGGAAGATATGGAGATTGAGATCAACGGGCGAAAGGTGGGCGATGGACAGCCCGCATTCGTGATCGCCGAAATCGGCTCGAACCATAATCAAGATTACGATCTGGCTTTGCGGATGATTGATGCAGCGCTGATGGCCGGGGCGGACGCTGTCAAGTTCCAGACATTCAAAGCAGACAGGCATGTATCGCGTCGTGCGGAGAGTCCCTCATATCTGAAGGACCGCAATATTCAAGACCTGTTGCGGAGCCTGGAGTTGAACCGTGACTGGCAGGCAGGCCTGCAGGCGCACACGGAGGGCCAGGGAGGCATTTTCTTCTCATCGCCTTGCGACTTCGAGGCCGTAGACGGCCTCGAAGCCATCGGAGCTCCCGCCCACAAAGTTGCTTCTTTCGACCTCACGGACACCGACCTGATTGGGTATATCGCGCGCACCGGCAAGCCAATGATTCTATCGACCGGTCTGGCTGACTGGATGGATATCCAGAGAGGTATAGACACAGCCAAGAAGCTTGGCAACGACCAACTTGTGCTGCTGCAATGCACTTCGCTGTATCCTGCCCCGCCTCACTTGTCCAATCTGCGCGCGATGGACACGATGCGCCATGCCTTCGGCGTGTTGACCGGTTATTCCGACCATACGCTGGGGAGTACGGTTTCTATGGCGGCTGTGGCGCGCGGTGCGTGCATGATCGAGAAGCACTTCACGCTTGACCGCACCCTCCCTGGGCCCGATCACAGTTTCGCCATGGAGCCGCAGGAGTTCAGCGAGATGGTTCGCGGGATGCGCGAGATAGAGAGCGCTCTTGGTGACGGGTCGAAGAACGGCCCGCGTCCAGAGGAGCAGGAGATGGCTGAGAAGGTACGGCGCTCCTTGCACGCAGCCAGGGACATCGAGGAAGGTGAGAAGATATCGGCCGACATGCTCGTCATTAAGCGACCAGGGCATGGATTGGCGCCGTTCCTGCGCCCGCACATCCTTGGTCGGACGGCTCGGCGCAGGATCGAAGCAGATGAGTGGATTACTTGGGATATGGTCTGACGATGGAACTGGTCGTCGTCACAGGAGCGGGCGGCTACCTTGGAGATGAGGTCTTGCGCTGCGTCAGGGCTTCGGGAAAGAATGCAATAGGACTTTCGCGCCAGCCTCGTGCCGGACTCGAGTTGTGCGACATGCTCGATTACGAGCAGTTGGCCCGGTTCATGGACGAGGCCAAGCCGTCCGTCGTGATTCACTCCGCCTGGGAAACACCGAAAACCAGCGCGGGTTATGGCGACAAGCTGAGCAGCGCCCGAGGTCTAGCAATGGTCGACAATCTATTGGCTGCCACGGACGCGTCAGTCATCTACATTTCCTCAATGGCAGTCTACGGCGACGGCGAGGCACATGTGCCGCGCTCCGAAGACGATGCTGGTAGGCCACAATCATCTTACGGCATTGCAAAGTGGGAGGGCGAACGAAAGTTCGCCTGCGCCCATCGAAGCGGGTTCGCCGTTCGACTGCCCGGTTTGTTCGGCGGGTCGCGGTGTGGCGGCTTGGTGCGCGGAGCGATGGAGGCCCTCGGTCGCGGGGAGTTGCCGACATTACCTCCAGGACCGCTGCTCTGGGCCGCCATGCACGTCAGCGATGCGGCGGAGCAGGTTGCTCGCCTCTGCGCTCGGTCCCCCGGCCCGGGTTTTGCGCCGGTCAATGTCGGCTATGAAGGCACGTTCTCCGTGTCCTACTTCGTTCAGATACTGGAAGAACTTTATGCCAAGCCTATTCCATACGATATTGTCCATCCGAAGTTTTCTTTTGATCTGCGTCGTGCTCGAGAGCTCGGCCTTGTTCCTCGTCGCGATTTCAAGCAGGCCTTGGAACAACTGAAACAGGAGCTTGAATGACGTCCATCGACTTCGCTCCAGTTGCCGACGTGTTGCGCCAAGCTGGTGACCTCATACTTGACTGGCGGCACGATAAGGCTCAGCGTCGCCTGCACTCCGTCCGCGATTTCAAGACTCAGGCGGACGCACGCGCTCATGAATGGATCTCTGATAGGCTGGCTGGCTTGTATCCGGGCCTGCCCGTTCTTTCCGAAGAGGCAGAGTGGAAACGATCGCGTCCATCGGCATATTGGCTGATCGACCCGATTGATGGAACTGCCAGCTGGTACGAAGGCTATTCCGGATTTGCTACCCAGGCCGCCTTTATAGATCGCGGTATGGTGCTGTACGGTGTAGTATGCGCGCCGGCGTTGGGCGTCGTATGGGAAGGCATTAGTGGCAAGGGCGCCTGGCGAAATGGCGAGTCGTTGCCGCGCCTTGTCCCCTCCGACCGTCTACTGGTATGCGACAACTATCCTGACGCTAGGCGCGCCGCCAGGACGCTAGTTGATCGACTTCCAGCAACGGGTTACGTCGAAAGCGGGTCCTTGGGTATCAAGTGCTGCCTGATTGCAGATGGTACGGCCGACGTGTTCGTCAAGGATGTGGTGACGCGTGATTGGGACATCGCGCCGGCGGCGCCTGTGCTGGCTGCAGTAGGGGCCGTCCTTAGCCTGCCAAATGGTGCACCGTATTTATTCGACGGCGCGATGGAGAAGCCCGAAGGGGTCCTGGTAGCAAGAGACCCTGAGCTCGCCGCCAGGGCGGTGGGAATATTGGAGAAACCATGAAAGTTGCTGTCTTGGCTGCGCATGCCGACGACGAGGTCTTGGGGTGCGGTGGCACCATTGCGAAACATGTCGCGGGCGGTGACGAAGTTCGAGTGCTGCTTATGACAGACGGTGTCGGCTCGAGGGGGCATAGGCAGGAAGCCGCCGCGGCCCGTATGGCGGCCTGCAAGTCCGCCTGCGCCGAATTGGGCGTGGTGGATCCTGTCGCGTTGGATTTTCCGGACAACGCGATGGACAGCGTGCCGCTGCTTGAAGTGGTGCAAGCCATAGAGGGGCAGTTCGCCGGCTTCGATCCGGACGTCATATATACCCATCACGCGCATGATTTGAATGTCGACCATCGGGTTACACACGAAGCCGTAATGACGGCCTGGCGTCCTCAGCCTAATTGTGCGCGACCCGATATCCTAACGTTCGAGACCGTCTCCAGTACGGAATGGCGGGCACCATCTCCGATGACGGCTTTCGTGCCCAATTGGTACGAGGATATCTCGCAGTTTCTCGACAAAAAAATGGCGGCAGTGCGCTGTTACGAATCGGAGATGCGGCTCTGGCCGCATGTTCGTTCGAACGAGTCGTTGCTGCATTTGGCTCGGTGGCGTGGCGCGTGCGTGGGCGCGCAAGCTGCCGAAGCATTTGTACTCATACGTCATATTGGAAAGGCTTAAAATGGGAAGCAGCATGCTAAACAATTCTTCCATTCTTATTACGGGCGGGACTGGAAGCTTCGGTCGGCAGTACGTGCGCACGCTATTGGATCGGTTCGATCCCGCGCGGATCGTCGTATTCTCACGCGACGAGCAGAAGCACTATCAGATGCAGCAAGAGTTCTCCGACCCGAGGTTGCGCTACTTCGTCGGGGACGTCCGGGACCGTGAACGCCTGATTTTTGCCATGGCCGGCATAGACTACGTTATTCATGCCGCGGCAATGAAGCATGTCCCCCTTGCTGAGTACAACCCCACGGAGTGCATCCGTACGAACATCCATGGAGCAGAGAACGTTATCGCAGCAGCGTTGGCCAACAAGGTCAAGGCAGTGATGGCTCTATCGACGGACAAGGCAGCCAACCCCATCAATTTGTATGGAGCTACAAAGCTAGCCTCGGACAAGCTATTTACAGCAGCTAACAACATAGCTGGGAACACCGGTACGAAGTTCAGCATCGTGCGCTATGGAAATGTCTGCGCGTCGGCGGGCTCCGTAGTACCATTTTTCGAGTCCTTAATAAGGAAAGGTGCTAGAGCGCTACCGATTACGGACCGGGAGATGACGCGGTTTTGGATAACACTACAGCAGGGCGTGGATTTTGTTATCAAGAACTTTGCTCGTATGCAGGGCGGAGAGATTTTCATTCCGAAGATCCCTTCTGCGCGTATGGTAGACCTAGCGAAGGCTATGGGTCCTGACCTCGACCAGGAAATAGTGGGGATTAGGCCAGGCGAGAAGCTCCACGAAATAATGTGCCCCGCTGATGATTGCCACCTCACTTATGAGTTCGAGGACCATTTCGTGATCTCTCCGTCGATTAGCTTCGCCGGCGGAAAGCACGACTATACGACCAATGAGCTGGGCGAGCGGGGAGAACTAGTGCCAAAGATGTTTGAGTACAATTCAGGCACTAATGATCGCTTTCTTACCCTGGACGAGATCCGGCTGTACAACCGATTGGCTCGGACGGGAGTGAGCTTCACGTTGGCCGATGTGGAAGCGGGACGTTTTCCCGAAATCGAGATTCAGGATATTGAACGATGATCCCCTACGGGCGACAGGACATCACTCGTGAAGATTGCCTAGCGGTGCAGGAAGTCCTGCAGTCCGACTTTCTAACTCAGGGACCGGCAGTCGGACGTTTCGAAAACGCGGTGGCTGCTTATTGCCAAGCAGCGGCAGGTTCCGCATTCTCTAGTGCTACGGCGGCTTTGCATGGGGCTTATCATGCACTCGGAGTCGGCGCGGGCGACTTGGTGTGGACTACGCCCAATACGTTCGTAGCTACGGCGAACGCGGCCCTCTATCTGGGTGCGGACGTGGATTTTGTCGACATTGACGCAGCGACGCTAAACATGTCCGTCGACGCGCTACAAAGTAAGCTCGAGCAAGCCAAGGAGTTCGGGCGCCTGCCGAAAGTCGTGGTCCCAGTGCACTTCGCAGGGCAATGCTGCGACATGCAAGCAATTGCCGCTCTATCAAAGGCTTATGGGTTCCGTATTGTCGAGGACGCTTCCCACGCGATTGGTGGGCGTTACCAAGGTCATCCGGTAGGAAGTTGCCGCTATTCCGATATAACGGTGTTCAGCTTCCATCCCGTGAAGATCATTACGACCGGCGAAGGGGGGCTGGCTACCACGAATAGCGCGGAGTTGAAGAACCGGATGGATTTGTTCCGCGCTCATGGCGTGACCCGGGATGGGGCGTTGATGCGTGCGTCTCAGCATGGCGCGTGGTATTACGAGATGGTAAGCCTTGGGTACAACTACCGTATGACGGATATCCAAGCTGCATTAGGGCTGAGTCAACTGACGAGAGTTGATGATTACGTCGCCCGCCGGCACGACATCGCGTCCATGTATGACCAAGCCTTTCGCGACATCGGAGTCCGGCTCCCTGCTCAATCGAAAAGCCAGTATTCGGGCTACCATTTGTATGTGATCCGCTGGCCGGACGGACTCGGAGGGCGAACACGTCGGCAGGCTTTCGATTACCTTAAAGAGCATGGTCTGTACGTTAACGTGCACTATATTCCTGTGCATCTGCAGCCGTATTATCAGGATCTCGGGTTCAAACTTGGCCAGTTTCCGAAAGCTGAGGAATATTATGGCGAAGCGATCACTCTGCCACTGTTTCCGGGTCTGCTCGAAGGGGATATTGCTCACGTCATTGCAAGCGTGCGGGCTTGCGCCGGAAGGAAGCCCTGATGGCGCGTGACCCTATCATCGTCGTCGTACCAGCAAGGGGTGGGTCTAAGCGGGTGCCACGTAAGAATGTGCGCCCGTTTCACGGCAAGCCGATGCTCCATTGGCCATTGCGCGCTGCTCAGGACACTGGCCTTTTCGACCGGATTGTTGTCTCGACGGATGATCCTGATATTGCCGAGGCTGCCCGCGCTGGTGGGGCCGAGGTCCCGTTCCTCCGGGATGCCAGTCTGGCCGACGACGTGACAGGCACGACAGACGTTGTTCGCGATGCTGTGGTCCGGTTGCGGTTGCCTGATGACGCTGCGGTCTGTTGTCTGTATCCCACGGCGGCGTTTGTGCAAGCGAGAGACCTGGCTTCAGGGCTGGAGGCATTGCGGGAGGGCGGCGTACCGTGGGTTATTTCTGTGGCCGCCTACCGCACACCGATCCAGCGCGCCTATTTATTGAAGGAGGATGGGCTAGTCGAGCCTGCAATGCCGGAATACATGCCCATGCGATCGCAGGATCTGCCGCAGGCATTTTTTGATGCCGGACAGTTCTATTGGGCCCGCGCCAAAACTTGGCGGACGGCGGGGCTACGGGTTTGGGATGGTGCGCGTCCAGTAATGCTAGATGCCAATCGAGTGGTCGACATCGATACGCTATCGGACTGGGCGTACGCCGAGCGGCTTTTTGCTCTATGGCGAGAAGGCGCCGATTAACGTCTACACTAGCCTTTCGGTCAGACAATGCCGATAGAGACCCGTTCTCATTTGATGGCCAGAGGCTGGAACGCTCGCGATCTTGACTTCTTCGTCCGGGCATCCCTCAACAAGGAACGCTACGGGTCCCCGCTGCGCTCTTATGGTGATTACCGAGTGCCTCCAGCCTGAACCAGCATCTCGACCGTCTCCAATATCTGACTCTCGGTATGAGACGCCGACACGAAGAACCGCAACCGCGCCGATTTTTCAGGCACCGCCGGGTACAGGATCGGCTGCACATTGATGCCGCGCTCGAACAACGTGGCCGACAATTTGGCGGCGCGCAGGGAACTGCCGACTATCGCCGGAATCACGGCGAAGCCGGTACTGTATCCGGTATCGATGCCCGCCGATCTGGCTTGGTCCAGCAGCAGGGCGCCGCGCTGCTGCACGGCGCTGACTCGTTCCGGCATTTCCAGCATGCGGCGCAGGGCCGCCAGGGATGCGGCCGCCACCGGCGGCGGCATGCCCACGCTGTACAGAAACCCTGGCGCCAGGAACTTCAAGTGCTCGACCAGCGCCGTTTCCCCGGCGATGTAGCCGCCGCAGCCCGCGAGCGCCTTGCTCAGAGTGCCCATCCAGATGTCCACGGCCTTTCCGGGCAGGCCGAAGTGTTCGCGGATGCCTCGGCCGGTAGCGCCCATCACCCCCAGCGAATGCGCTTCGTCCACCATGAGGAAAGCCTGATGCCGGCGCTTGATCTCGACGAAGCGTGGCAGGTCGGGGAAGTCGCCGTCCATGCTGTATATGCCTTCCAGCACGATCAGCACCCGTTCGAACTGGGGGCGCTGGTTCTCCAACAGCCTGTCCAGTGACTCGGCATCGTTGTGCGGAAAGGACAGCCGCTTGGCGCCCGACAGCTGTATGCCCTGCAGCACACTGTTGTGTATCAGTTCGTCGTGGACGACCAGATCGCGGGGGCCGAAAAGGTAGCCTATCGTGGTGACGTTGGCCGCATGGCCGCTGACAAACGTCACCGCGTCGTCGACGCCGTACAGTTCGGCCAAGGCCCGCTCGAGCTCGCGATGCACCGGGCGTTCGCCAGACACCAGACGACTGGCCGACACTGAGGTGCCATACCTGTCGATCGCGTCCTTGGCGGCCTGGGCGACAACCGGGTCCCCTGACATGCCCAGATAGTTGTAGCTGGCGAAGTTGACGTACTTCTTGCCGCCAATACGCGTCTCCGAGCCGGCCACACCTTCGTGCAGCTTGAAGAATGGGCTGCGCACGCCGATGCGCGCGGCGCCGTCGTTCATGATGCGCAGATGCCGGTAGCCCGGGTGGTGATCGAAGCGAGTGTAGGCCTCGGGGATGGATGGCCGGCCGGTCTGGGGCGCGGTCGGCGCCGGACGTCGCTCCTGATCCTTGTCCACCTGGCGCATCTTGCGCTCCAGGGCCTGCTGGATCAGCTTGTTCTTGAGGCCTGTCGTCAGGCCGGGCAATCCCTTTTTGTTGTCGCTCACAGAGTGTTCAATGAATCATGCGTTGTTTGGAGGACTGCGGCGCGGCCTTCAACTGATCGGCAATCTGCGCCACCACCTCGCTGGGCACATCGTCGTCGACGTGCTGCGCCACCACCTGAGCAACCTGACTGGTCACCGCGTCGGGCTGCTCGGCGCCTTCGCCGCGCAGCAGCTCGATAAGCTTGCGGGCGAGCCTGGAAATCGTCGGACTTTCGTTCAGCGCCATGACGGGCAGACGGATACCGAAGCGGTTTTCAAGGGCGACCACCAATTCCACGCCCATCAACGAGTCCAGCCCCATGTCGTAGATCGATCGTTCGGGATCGATCTTCTCGGCGGGGACGCGCAGAATCTCGCCGACTTCGCTCTTCAACATGTCCATGAAGACCGGATGAAGTTCCTCGTCATTCAGCGTCGCCAGGATATGCGCGATGTCGACGCTGCCGGCGTCATCCGCATCGGCGGTGCCGGCGCGCCGCGCCGCCCAGGCGAACTTCGGACTGTTGGCGCTGGGCAGAAAGCGCGTCAGGGCCCGCCAATCCAACTCGAGCACACCGAGGTCCGACGCATCGGCCAGCAGCATGTCTTCCAACACCTGCAACGCCGCTTCGGAGGACAACGCGCTGCCGCCCATGCGGCTTTGCAGTGCATCCTTCACCTTCTTGTTGCGCGCCAGATATCCGACGTCGTCGATGGCGCCCCAACGTACGCAGGTGGCCGGCAGTCCATTGGCCCGGCGTTGGCGGGCCAGCGCCTCGAGCCAGCCGTTGGCCGCGACGTAGTTCGCCTGGCCGGGATTGCCGAACAGCGTGGTGCCAGAAGAATAGAGCACGAAAAAATCAAGCGGCAGGCCGCGCGTCAGCGCGTCCAGGTGCAATGCGCCCAGCACCTTCGGAGCCAGCACGCGTTCGATCTGCGCCGCGTCGGCGCTGCGGACCAGCCCGTCGTCGATGACCATGGCGGCATGCACCAGGCCGCGCAGGGGCGGCATCCGAGCGTCGACATGCGCCAGCACGGCGGCCAGCGCCCCGCGGTCTGTGACGTCGCAGGCTTGCGCGTGCACGGTCACGCCACGCGCCTGGAGAGCCGCAATCAAGGTCCGGGCGACGTCCGACGTCGCGCCGCTGCGGCTGAGCAGAACCAGATGGCGCGCCCCTTTGTCCGCAAGCCACTGGGCCGTGCGCAAGCCGAATCCGGAGAGGCCGCCCGTGACCAGATAGGTGGCATCGGGGGACAACGCGAGTTTTGCAGACGGGGCGGCGGTCGCGCGGACGTCCCGGATGCCGTTGCGGTACGTCACGACGATCTTCCCGATCTGGCGCGCCTGCTGCATATGGCGGAAGGCATCGACGACGTTGTTGGCGTCGAAGGCCTGGTAGGGCAGCGGATGCAGCACGCCTTCGTGGAAGAGGGCCATGACTTCCGCGAACAGCTTGCGGGTCAGCGCCGGACGTTCCTGCATCAGTTGGTCAGCGTCGATGCCGAAGTAACTGATGTTGTTGCGGAATGGTCGAAGCCCGATGCGCGTGTTCTCGTAGAAGTCGCGCTTGCCCAATTCCAGGAAGCGACCGAACGGTTTGAGCACCTGCAGGTTGCGATTGATCGCTTCGCCGGCCAGCGAGTTGAGCACGACGTCGACGCCTTTGCCGCCCGTGCGGGCAAGGATCTCGTCGGCGAAGGACAATGAACGCGAGTCGTAGACGTACTCGACCCCCATTAGCCGTAGAAAGTCCCGTTTCTCATCGGACCCTGCGGTGGCATGTATCTCCGCTCCGCGCCACTGCGCGTACTGGATCGCGGCGATGCCCACCCCCCCGGCAGCGCCGTGTATCAGGACCTTCTCTCCTTCTTCGAGTCGCGCCAGGTGATGCAGCGCGTAGTACACCGTGAAGAAGGTGCTGGGTATCGTAGCGGCCGCCTCGAAAGACATGCCTTCGGGTATGCGCGACACCGCATCGATATGGGTCAGGGCGCGGGTGCCGAAGCTGGCGGGACCGAAGCCCACCACCGCGTCACCAGGCCGGTAGTCCGATACGTCGCTGCCCACGCGCTCGACGACCCCAGAGAACTCCAGGCCCAGCGTGGGACCGGCGAAGCCGTTCTCGATAGCTTCGTCCGACAGCAGCCCAAGGGCATACATCACATCGCGGAAGTTCAGGCCGGTGGCCTGGATGCGGATCTGGAGCTGCTCCGGCCCGGGCTCGGGCAACGGATGCCGCGTCCACTTCAAGTTGCGCAGCTGGCCCGGCAGCTCGAAGTCCAGGCGCACGGCGCCATCGTCCTGGGCAGCAGGGGCGGCAGCCGCGGGACGGGCATTGTGCCGCAGGCGAGGCGCCTGGCGCGTGCCATCGGGCCCGAGGACGATTTCCTGCTCGGCATCGGGTGACAGGAACTCCCGCAACAAGGCGCTGATGGACAGGCCGCCTTGCTGAGGCAGGTCCACCAGGCGCACGCTGAAGCCGGCGACTTCGTTGATCAGCGTGCGTCCGTAGTTCCAGAGCGCCGCATCGTTGAGCGCCCAAGGGCCCATGGACGTCGGCGCGGATGCCGTCTGGAACGGCGCGGCGCCAGCGGTCAGCAGCCACAGCGTCGTGGTCAACCCGCCATGCTCGCAGGCCTGGGCGAGTCCGGCTGCCAGGGCACACCGGTATACCTGCGTATCCAGTATCTGGCGCGCATCAGTGGCGTTCGGATCCAGGGCGAGGCCGTCCAGCAGCACAATGCCCTGGATGCGGCCTAGACGGGGCTGCACTTGCGCCAGCAGCGCCGACAGCTCCGCCGGCGGGCAGGCCTCTCGTATCAGCACAGGCGTGCCGGCCTCCGCCAGGCCGGCCGCCAGCCCATCGGCCAACTGGCGACTGGCCGATGGGGCGCTTCCGGAAAGCAGCAGCCAGCCGCCTTCGGACGTGGCTGTCGGCGTGGTATCCAGCTTCTCGTCGCGCCTGGCCGTCAACAGGTATGGGCCGCCGGCCGCGCCGGGAACGAACTCCAGGGGCTGTTCGCAGTGGAAGCCGCACTGGATCAGCAGCGCCTGCCAGTAGGCCAGCGGATACTGGATCGAGGTGTTGCCGCCGTCCACGCCGCTGGTCCACCAGGTCTGCTGGGCGCCGAAAATGAAGTCCAGCCATGCGGCGGGATGGAAACCGCGCAGGATCAGGGTGCCCCCTGGCTTCAGGTTTGCGCGCGTATAGCGCAGCACCTGTTCGATGGCTTCGGGCGTGTCGAAATCGCAGTGCAGGATAGCCAGGTCGGCGCTAACGCACGCGGCAGGTTCGGCGGCATCGATGAGACAGGTACGCAGGTCCGGATAGCGTTCCTGCAAGCGGACGGCATCTTCCAGCGCCGCGCGCGACGGCGTTGCGTAGACATAATCGCAGGACGCGGGGTCCAGCACGTGGCAGATGTCATGCGCGAACAAAGGCTGCGGTCCGCCGATCTCCAGCACGGCGATGCGCTGGCCGGCGCTGCGGGTTTGCATGGCATGGACCAGACGCTGCCGCAGTGCCGCTCCGATGCGTTGGCTCGCGTCCTCGCCCAACACCTGCTGGATGAGGGCGGTCGGGGTCACGCCGCGCGGGTAGAGGTCGGCCGCCGGCCGAGTGCCGGCCAGTACTTCGGGCAGATGCAGACCGATCCTGCCCACCGCGTGCACGATCGCGAAGTAGTCGGGATACTCGCGCACGAGACTGTTCCAGATGTCCGCGGCATGCGGATCACCGTCCTGCGGCGCGGCGAGCGACAGGTCGCCGCGGCCATTCGACGACAGGTCGCCCGATCGCTCGGCGCGGGCGATCAACCAATCCAGCAGCGCGGCGACTTCCGGGGCGGCGTCGCGGCGCGAGCGCACTACTGCCGCGCTCAAGCGGCCATCCGTCGAAAGGCCATATAGCGCGTGCGCCGCAAAGCGGTCGCACAGGCTTTCGAGCAGGGGATCCACCTCATGGACGTAGCGCTGGTGGAGTCGGTCGGCCTCGGCATGGCGTACGACTTCCGCTAGCGCGCCGCGCATAGCGGCAGTCCGCAGGGCCGCGTTGACCTCGGCACTCGCCGTCGGATGTGGACACGGTACGGCCGCGTAGTCCAAGAAGCTCAGATGGTCGGCGGCTGTCCTGGAAAGGCGCACGCTGCGGAACCGGGCATCCTGCACGATGGCGATCTGGCGTCCCTGCTCATCGAACAGCGCGAATTCCGCCGTCAAGGAGTGCGGCGAGCGCGCCAGCAGGCGGGCCTGCACGATCTGCGGTACGCCGCCCCGCTGCCAGCGCAACCGTCCGATCTTGGCCGGTACGAAAGCGATCCCCTGTCCCAGCGCGGAATCGTCCTTCAACATGTGGATGATCAGTTGGAACGTGCAGTCAAGCAGGGCGGGATGCAGCAGGCTGCCAGGCAAGCTGGCGTCCAGCACGGTATCCGGCCGCAATGTCGCCACCACGGCGCCAGGGGATTCGACCCACCCGCGAGCAACGGCCTGAAAGGCCGGCCCGTAATCCAGGCCCGCGGCCTTGGTCAGTGCCACGTGGTCCTGACCGGTGAAATCATGAGGGCGGTCGGGCAGGGCGGGCGCCGGCCGGTCCAGCAGCATGCTGCCCGCTTCGGCCAACACTCGTCCGCTGGCATGGCGGGTCCAGGGCGCGGAGCTCCCGACGTCGTTGCCCAACACGGCGAACCGACCGTCTGATGTGTCCAGCGACAGGCGCACCAGCTTCGAGGGCGCGGCGTTCAACAGCAGGGGCGCATGGATCTCGATTTCTTCGACGTGGGCGAACTCGGCCGGCTGCCATTGCAGTGCGACCGCCAGCGCCAGTTCCGCGAAGCCCGACCCCGGGAACACGGTGGCATCGCCGACCACATGGTCGGCGAGCCACGATGAAGACTGCGTGTCGAGCTGGTTCTCCCAGGTGTGATCGTGCTGGCGCAACCGATAGCCCAGCAGTTCATGTACACGTTTGCGTTCAAGCTGCCCCAGCGTCTGGGGTGTGACGGGATGCCAATGGCGTTCCCGCTGCCAGGGATAAGAGGGCAGCGTGACGTGGCGGCCAGCCCATGGGAATAGGAAGGACCAGTCGATGCTGGCACCGCTGAGCAGCAATTGACCCGCAGCATCCCGTACCCGGATCGGGTCATCGTCGCCCCGGGTGGCGGTGACGACGACCCGGCCAGTCAAGGACGCGGCTTTCAACGCATCGTTGACATACGAACGCAGCACGGGATGCGGACCGATCTCGGCATAGACGTTGAATCGCAGCTTGGCGAGTTGGGCCAGCGCCTGTTCGAAACACACGGGCTGGCGGATGTTGTGCCACCAGTATGCCGCGTCAAGCTGGGTGCCATGGATTTCCGCGCCGGTCACGGTGGAGAAGTACGGCGTGTGGTTCTCTCCGGGCGTCAGGGAGCTCAGCGCTTCCAGCAGCGGAGTCTTCAGCGTATCCATGGCACTGCTGTGGAACGCGTAGTCGAGGTCCAGCAGTCGATAGAACAGGCGCTGCTCCGCCATCATCCTGCCGATGCGTTCCAACGCGGCAGGATCGCCTGCTAGCGTCGCGCCGCGTGTGCTGTTGCTGCCCGCGACGCAGACCGCGTCCTCCAGGCCAAGCTGAGCAATCAATGCCGTGGCGGAAATGCCGTCGATGCCGACGGCCGCCATGCGTCCGTGGCCACGGGTGGCGCCCTGCAGCCGGCTGCGATGGAAGATTACTGCTACGGCGTCGTCCAGGGAGAGAGCGCCGCACGCCCAGGCCGCGGCGACTTCGCCAACGCTGTGGCCGACCACCGCTTCGGGTCGTACGCCGCGTTGAGCCAGCATGCGGGTAATGCCCAACTGCACAGCGAATAGGGCCGGTTGCGCGATCTCGGTGCGCTCGTAGTCGGTTGGGCCGTCCGTACGCCGCAGTCTCTGGGCAATGGACCAATCGGCATGCTGGGCGAACAGCGTGTCGATCTGCTCCACGGTTTCGGCAAATACCGGGTCGGTCATCAGTTTGCGGCCCATGCCGAGCCACTGCGACCCATTGCCGGAGTAGACAAATACCGGCCCGTTGGCATCGCCGAGCCGCTGGCCGGAACTGATATGGTGGCTGGGGGCTTCCCCCTGCGCGAACTGCTCCAGCAATTGCGCGATGGCCTCGTTGTCGTTGCCATAGACTACGGCGCGCTCTTCGTGCCAGTCGCGGCGATGGGCGGCGTGGTATGCCACATCATAAAGCGCGCGAGGGGAATGGCTGCGCAGGGCCTGCGCCATGCCGCGCGCGGCATCCTGCAGCGCCGCCTTGGTGCGACCCGAAATTACAACCGGTATGGCGGCGGTATTTGTCAGTTCGGCGGCACGCGGCGCCCCGAGCTTTGGAGGCGTCTGCAGAATGGCATGCGCGTTCGAGCCACCGAAGCCGAAGGAATTCACGCCTATCGTCAGTGTGCCGGTGTCGCGCAGCTTGCGGGCACGCGTGACGACTTCGATATTCCACTCGTCGAAGCAAATGTGAGGGTTGAGCGCGCTGATGCCGATGGTGGCGGGTACGACGCGATGCCGCAGACTGTAGATGGCCTTGACCAGGCCCGCGACGCCCGACGCAGCCTCGAGATGGCCCAGATTACTTTTGATCGAGCCGATAGGCAGCGGCGTCCCCGTGGGACGGAGCTGGCCAAGGGCAAAGCCGATGGCTCGCGCTTCGATCGGGTCGCCCACCGGTGTGCCGGTGCCGTGCGCTTCGATGTAGTCTATGTCGGACGCGGCAATGCCGGCCTCATCATAGATCTGTCGCATCAATGCGATCTGCGCATCCGGGTTCGGTACCGTCAAGCCCGACTTGCGGCCGTCGGTGTTTACTGACGTGCCAGCGACCACTGCCAGGATCGTATTGCCATCGTTCACCGCCTGCTCGTAGTCCTTCAGCAGGAACAGACCGCCACCCTCGGATCGCACGTAGCCGTCTCCCGCCGCATCGAAGACGCGGCAGCGGCCATGGGGCGACAGCATCGAGGCTTTCGAGAACGTGATGAAGCCATAAGGGTGCAGATGCAGGCTGATGCCCCCTGCGATGGCCTGGCTGATTTCGCCATTGGATATGGCGCGGCATGCCTGGTGAAAGGCGACCAAGGCGGACGAGCAGGCCGTGTCCACCGCCATGCTCGGCCCATGCAGGTCGAACACATAAGACAGGCGATTGGCTGCGATGCTGGCGGTATTTCCGGTTGCAAAAGAGGCGTCCAGCGCGTTGAAATCCTCCGCGAGCCGATACGAATAATCCGCGCTCGCGATCCCGATATATACGCCACAGTCGGTGCCGCGCATTGCCGAGGGCCTGACGCCCGCATTTTCGATGGCTTCCCAACACAATTCCAGCAGCACGCGCTGCTGCGGATCCATCAGGGCTGCTTCGCGGGGCGAGATGCCGAAAAAATCGGCATCGAACCCGGAGACGTCGCCGAGGGAGCCTGCGGAGAATGTATAGGAGGTGCCGGGGTGCTCTTTGCCAGGATGCAGGTAGGCATCGCGGGACCATCGATCAGGCGCGACCTCGGTTACGAGATCCTTGCCCTCGAGAAGATCGTTCCAGTACTGCTGGGTATTGGTACTGGGAAACCGGAACGACATTCCGACGATAGCAACACGCTTTGCCATATGAATTCTTTTTCCTTCGAGTAACGACTCGGGCATGCTTGGGAGGGGCGCCCTGGGGGGCATCGGGCGGTGACGGGCAGTCCGTAACCGCTAAGCCGAACATCAACTGCTGCTGTCGCAGGTGGCCAGGGAAATGCCGGGATAAGCGCGGCACAGAAAGCGGCGATCGTACGTCGGAGGAGGAGGGGCCTTCACGGTGTTCCATTGAATGCAGCGGCGTCCACTGTCGGACACAGGTCACGCATTTTATTGGAATCGCCTGGAACGCCGCCCCGAGGCCCCCGAGCGGCGCTCTTGGATTTGCTACTTGATGTACCCGTCAAGGCGCAATCGGCCCTGTTTACGGCGCGATATCTCCGAAGCTTAAGGAACCTCGCGGCAGGGAAGACCGTTTTGCCGCTGGCACGTTGGTAAATGCCTGATTGCAGGCGCGTCATGCCGGCCATCCGCATTATGGCCGACACATTTTTGAAATACTTATTTACAATAAACCGGGCTGTGGTGAGACCTGCGGGTTCAACACGACACCGCCGGAACCTTCGGCAAAGGCGCCGCCACACGCCAGGCCGCGCGCCGCCGCAGCGCGGTCAGCACCTTCAGCCCCGCCGGCCAGTCCCGCAACCCGCTCTCGGCATTCAGGTGTCCACCGCCGTGTACCACCACCAGCCGGCTGCCCCAATCTCGCGCGAACTGCTCGGCGCGATTCAGGCTGCAATAAGGATCGTCGTCACTCGCCACCACCACGCTCTGAAAGGGTAGCGGCAGCCTGGGGATCGGGGCGAAGCCGCGCAGGCACTCGGGCGCGTCGGGCCGTTCGACGTCCGCAGGCGCGACCAGCATGGCGCCCGCCACGCGCGAGCGCAACGGCACGGGAAGGCTGGCCACGGCCAGGCATCCCAGGCTGTGCGCGATCAACAGGGCGGGGCAGGTAGCGGCATCCACGCTGGCGGCGACCGCGGCATGCCATGTCGCCGGACGCGGCTCGGTCCAACTGGGCTGGCGCACGCGCACGGCATGCGGCAACGACTGTTCCCACAGCGTTTGCCAATGGCCGGGGCCGGAGTCTTTCCACCCGGGGACGATAATGGGTTGAAGTCTCATGGGCAGGATCATGCCGCCCGTCTTATACAACGCAAACGAATTAATCCTCCATTGCATATGCTGCAATGCATATAACGATGCGAGTACGGCGGGCGCAGCCTTGGGTGTATGCTTGCGCCCGTGCCTGACCAGGCACGGGAGCAGGCCGCAGGCTACTCGCCCGGGGCCGGAGATCACAAGACGACAAAGGAGGTTCGCATGAGCAAGCAATCCCACATCCGGCTGGCGCCCATCTGCGCTGCCCTGGCCATGGTGGCCGGCCTGTCGCTGTCGACCGGCGCCCAGGCGCAGAACATCAAGATCGCCGTCGTTGGCCCCACCACCGGCGCGCTGACGCAGTACGGCGACATGGTGCGCGAGGGCGTCGAGACCGCCATCGAACGCGTCAATGCCCAGGGCGGCATCAACGGCAAGAAGCTGGAGGCCGTGCTGATCGACGACGGCTGCGAACCCAAGCAGGGTCCGGTGGCGGCCAATCGCGTCGTCAATGACAAGATCGGCTTCGTCGTGGGCCACGTGTGTTCGGGCGCGACCATCGCGGCCACCGAGATCTACAACAACGAAGGCGTGGTCATGGTCACCCCCTCGGCCACGTCGCCCGCCGTGACCGACGGGAAGAACTACGAGTTCATCTTCCGCACCATCGGCCGCGACGACCAGCAGGGTCCCGCCGCTGCCACCTTCATCGCGCAGAAGATCAAGCCCAAGAAAGTGGGCGTGCTGCACGACAAGCAGTCGTACGGCCAGGGCATCGCCACCGCGGTGCGCGACACGCTGGGCAAGAGCGGCATCGAGGTCGCGATGTTCGAAGGCATCAATGCCGGCGACAGCGACTACTCGGCGGTCATCACCAAGCTGAAGAGCGCGGGCGTGGACTTCGTCTACTACGGCGGCTACCACCCCGAGATGGGCCTGCTGCTGCGCCAGGCTTCCGAACAGGGCCTGAAGGCGCGCTTCATGGGCCCCGAGGGCGTGGGCAATCCCGACATCAATGCCATCGCCGGCGGCGCGGTCGAAGGCATGCTGGTGACGCTGCCCGCCGACTTCACGCAGAACCCGGCCAATGCCGACATCGTGAAGGCGTTCAAGGACAAGAAGCGCAACCCGGGCGGCGCGTTCCAGATGACGGCCTATTCGGCCACGCAGGTCATTGCGGACGGCATCAAGGGCGCGGGCAGCACCGATCCCGCCAAGGTGGCGGCGTACCTGCACGCCAACAGCTTCGACACGCCCATCGGCAAGGCTTCCTGGAACAAGCAGGGCGACCTGACCAACTTCGAGTTCGAAGTGTTCACCTGGCACAAGGACGGCAGCAAGACCGCGTTCAAGTAAGCGCCAGTGGCTGCGCGGGGCCGGCCGCCTCGTTCCGATGGAACGGGCCGCCGGCCCTGTGCTTTTCTACGGGCGCGGAGGGCGCTTCGTCAGTATGTGGCGTCGCCGGCGGCCGGCCGTCGCGGCGCCGCGGGGTCTTTGAAACTGGCCGCGAGCGTGCGCGCGGCGCCGGCCAGCAGGGAAGTGTCCACGCCCACCGCCACGAACAGCGCGCCGGCCTGCAGATACTGCCGCGCCAGCTTGGGATCGGACGCCAGGATGCCGGGAGCCTTGCCGGCGGCTCGCACCTGCGCGATGCCTGACAGGATCGCGCGCTGCACGTCGGGATGGCCGGGATTGCCCAAGTGTCCCATCGAAGCCGAGAGGTCGGCGGGGCCGAAGAACACGCCATCGACGCCGTCGACGCGCGCGATCGCGTCCAGGTTGCGCAGGGCCGCCGCGCTTTCGACCTGCACCAGCAGGCACATCTCCGCATCGGCTCGGTGCACGTAGTCGGGGATCTGATTCCAGCGCGAGGACCGGGCCAGTACGCTGCCCACCCCGCGTATGCCGGCGGGCGGATAGCGCGTGGCGACCACCATCCGCGCCGCCTGCTCGGCGGTCTCGACCATCGGAATCAGCAGGGTCTGCGCGCCCACGTCCAGCAGTTGCTTGATCAGCGCCACGTCGCCGATGGGCGGGCGCACCGCGGGATGCGAGGGATAGGGCGCGATCGCCTGAAGCTGCGCCAGCACGCTGCGCACGTCGTTGGGCGCATGTTCGCCGTCGATCAGCAGCCAGTCGAAGCCGGAGCCTGCCAGCAGTTCGGCGGCATAGGCGTCGGCCAGGCCGACCCACAGGCCGATCTGCGGCCGGCCGGCCAGCAGCGCTTGCTTGAAGTGATTGTGGGGCAGGTCCATGGAAGCGCCTTGTTCAGACGAAACGGAACGACACGGCGCCCAGCGGGCCGTAGTCGACGTGGAAGGTGTCGCCGGGGCGGCCCGGCGTGGGACGGGTGAACGAGCCCGCCAGCACGATGTCGCCGGCGTCGAGCTGCTCGCCATGCGCCGCGATCTTGTTGGCCAGCCAGGCGATGCCGTTGGCGGGATGGTTCAGCACGGCGGCGGCCAGGCCCGACTCTTCGATGACGCCATTGCGGTGCAGCAGCGCGCCGACCCAGCGCAGGTCCACGCTGTCGGGCTTGATGGGCCGGCCGCCCAGCACCACGCCCGCGTTGGCGGCGAAGTCCGAGATGGTGTCGAACACCTTGCGCGGCGCCCGGGTCTCGCGGTCGAACTGCTCGATGCGCGCGTCGATGATCTCCACCGCCGGCACGACGTAGTCGGTGACCGCCAGGGCCTGGTACAGGTTGACGTCGGGGCCGCGCAGCGGCTCGCGCAGCACGAAGGCCAGTTCGACCTCGATGCGGGGCGAAATGAAGCGGTCGAAGGGGATGTCGCTGCCGGTCTGGAAGAACATGTCGTCCATCAGAGGCGCATAATCGGGCTCGTCTATCTGCGACGAGAGCTGCATCGCGCGCGAGGTCAGGCCGATCTTGCGGCCGCGGATGCTGCGCCCGTCCGCCATTTCCAGGCGCACCCATTCCGACTGGATGCGGTAGCCGTCCTCGATCGTCATGTCCGGATGCTGGGCGGAGAAATGGCGCAGCTGCGTGCGTGTCTTGCGCGCCTGGTAGAGCTGGCGGGCAAGCGAGGAGACGGTGTCGGACGAGAGCATGGGCGGACTGTGATGCGGCGGTGAGAGGCGGACCGCGGCCTCGGGTCGGCAACCCGGCCGCGGCGGATGTCAGGCGGGCACGTCGTCGCCGACGATGGTGTTGATCAGGCGGCCGATTCCTTCGACTTCGGTAATGATCTCGTCGCCCACGGCGGCATCGGACACGCCGTCGGGCGTGCCGGTCAGGATGACGTCGCCGGGGTTCAGCGTCATGAAGCTCGACAGATATGCGATCAGCGTCGGGATGTCGAACACCATGTCGCGCGTGTTGCCGTCCTGCGTGGGCTTGCCGTTGACCCAGCTGCGCAGCCGCAGGTTCATGGGATCGGGCACGTCGGCGGCGTCCACCAGCCACGGGCCGATGGGCGTGCCGGCATCCCGGCTTTTCACGCGCAGGTTGGGGCGGTAGTAGTTTTCCAGGTAGTCGCGGATGGCGTAGTCGTTGGCCACGGTGTAGCCGCCGATGACCTCGTACGCGCGTTCCTTCGGCACGTGCTTGCAGCGCTGGCCGATGACCACCGCCAGTTCGCACTCGTAATGCATGTAGGCCACGCCGGCCGGCCGGCGGGTGGTGCGGCGATGCCCGGTCAGCGAGCCCGGGCCCTTCAGGAATACCACCGGCGCGTCGGGCGCCTTCTTGAAGGCGATCTCCTTGGCATGGTCGGCGTAATTCAACGCGAGCACGAAAATGGTGCCCACTTCGAGCGGCGGCAGCCAGGTGACCTCGGTCTCTTCCAGGACGCGACCGTCGCTGAGCTGGATCTTGTCGCCGTCGACGTCGGTGGCGTCGTAGGTTTCGCCTTCGTAGAGGACGCGGGCGCGCTTCATGCGTGGGCTCCTTCGGCGACCAGGCTGTGCTCCAGGCTGCCCAGCCCGGCGACGTCGATGCGGACGTGGTCGCCGGGCCGCGCCAGCGGGGCGCCTTCGGGGGCGCCGACCAGCAGCACGTCGCCGGCGGACAGGGTCATGTCCGCGCTGACGTCGGCGATGAGCTGCGGGATGGAGCGGTGCAGTCCTTCGAGGCTGCGGCGGTGCGCCAGTTTGCCGTTGATGGAGATGTCGATGCGCGCCGTGTCGGGCTCGAAGTCGGGTTGGGGCAGCAGGCGCGGCGTGATCGGGCAGAAGCCGTCGCGGCAGCGCTGCAGCAGCGGCGGACGGTACAGGTCGTCATGGGGCAGCGTGATGTCGCTGGCGATGACGAAGCCTGCCACGTGGCTCATGGCGCTATGCGGCTCGACGCGCCGCGTGTCGCACAGGAAAACGACGCCCAGCGTGGCATCGATGCGGACCACGCCGGGGTCGGACGGTACCTCGACCTGCGCGCCCGGCGGGGCGTAGGTGTTGGCCGGCTTGATATATAGCACCGGGTTCACCGGCGGCGCCTTGTACGGCTGCTGGGTGAATGCGCCAGCCATCCGCGTGAGCGTGGCCCGGTCGTTCAACAGCGTGCCGTAGATGACACGAGGAGAGGAAAAGCAATTCGCCATGCTTGCTTTTTGCAGCGCTGCCTGTGAGGCCTGGGGCAGCGCCGAACCCTATGCGGGTGTGTTAATGTGCAGCTCGATAATTAACAAGTTAACTATATCAAGCGGGCCCTTGCGGCGCAAGGTTTCGAACGATTGTTGCCTGACACGAGGTGCGCAGTCAGCCATCCTTATGGTCGAACTAGAATAGCGGCGTGGAACACACAGACCTTGGCCGGGGCGCGGCCCCACCGGACGACATGCGGGAAGGCCTGCGCGCCTTCTCGCGCTCGCTTCCCATGACCTTGTTGCGCGCGCGCGAAGCCGTGATGGGCCGTTTCCGCGTGATCCTGCGCGACCATGGCCTGACAGAACAGCAATGGCGGGTGCTGCGCGCCCTCAACGCGTCCAGCGAGCCCATGCGCGCCAGCGAACTGTCCGACCGCACGTTCATCAGCATGCCAAGCCTGTCGCGCCTGCTGAAAACGCTGGAAGCACGCGGCGCCATCGAGCGCGCGGCGCACCAGGACGACCTGCGGGTCGCCCAGTTGTCCATCAGCAAGGGCGGCAAAGACCTCGTGGCCATTGTCGGTCCGCTCACCGAGGACACTTATGGCGAGATCACGGCGCTCGTCGGGGCAGAGGAACTCGAGCAGTTGCAGCGGCTGCTGAATCACGTGACGGCCAGCCTAGGTCTGCCGCGCTGAGCGGGGTGGCTCGGTCGGGCCCTGCTGCCTGCCTGTACAGTCGTGCGGCAGCCATGCATACACCATGGCGGTGGACGGCCGGAAAGGCGAGGGCTCTCGACTAGGCACGCTCTACAGGCCTTCCACGCGCCGTCCGCTGTCCGTTTCGAACCAATGCAGCGGATGACGTCCGTCAGGACCGATCTGCACCTGGTCGGTGACCTTCGACGGCGAATCGCTCAGCTGCCGCGTGGAGCAGCGCACGACCAGCATGGCATCTCCGCTGCGGCAATGCACCAGTTGCTCAGAGCCGAGCGTCTCGATCATCTCGACGGTGGCCGTGACGCCGCGGGTGTTCAGCAGCATGTGTTCGGGCCGCATGCCCATGACGACGCGGCGGCCGCGTACGGCCTGCGGCACGTCCAGCGGCGATATGTCGAGCGGCGCGCCGTTGGCCGTCTGCACGGTGCCATCGCCGGCCACCTGTACCCGCAGCAGGTTCATGGGCGGCGAGCCGATGAAGCCTGCCACGAACGTCGAGGCCGGTTTCTCGAACACTTCCATGGGGGTGCCGATCTGTTCGGGCACGCCCTGGTTCATCACCACCATGCGATGCGCCAGCGTCATGGCCTCGACCTGGTCGTGCGTGACGTACAGGCTGGTGGTGCCCAGGCGCCGGTGAAGTTTCAGGATCTCCAGGCGCATGGCCACGCGCAGCTTGGCGTCCAGGTTGGACAGCGGCTCGTCGAACAGGAACACCTTGGGCTCGCGCACGATGGCCCGCCCCATGGCCACGCGCTGGCGCTGGCCGCCCGACAATTGGCGGGGCCGCCGGTCGAGCAGCTTGCCCAGTTCCAGGATCTGCGCGGCCGCTTCGACGCGCTTGCGGATCTCGTCGCGCGGCAGCTTGCGGATCTTCAGACCGTAGGCCATGTTGTCGTACACGCTCATGTGCGGGTACAGCGCGTAGTTCTGGAACACCATGGCGATGTCGCGCTCGGCCGGCTCCAGGTCGTTGACCACCTGGCCGTCGATGCGGATCTGGCCCTCGGTGATGGTCTCCAGCCCGGCCACCATGCGCATCAGGGTGCTCTTGCCGCATCCCGACGGACCCACGATGACGATGAACTCGCCGTCGGCCACCTCCATGTCGATGCCGTGGATCGCCGGCACGTTGCCGGCGTAGATCTTCTTGACTCGCTCGAAGCTCAGAGTTGCCATACGGATATCTAGGTTAAGAATGTCAAGCCGAAGAACGCGCCCCCTTGGGGGGCAGCAAGCCGAAGGCGCGGCGTGGGGGCATCATTTTTCAGTGTCGACCAGGCCCTTGACGAACCACTTCTGCATCAGGATCACCACCAGCGCGGGCGGCAGCATCGCCAGGATGGCGGTGGCCATGGTGATGTTCCATTCGGTGACGCTGTCGCCACCGCTGATCATGCGCTTGATGCCGATGACCACGGGATACATGTCTTCCTGCGTGGTAATCAGCAGCGGCCACAGATACTGGTTCCAGCCATAGATGAACTGGATGACGAACAGCGCCGCGATGCTGGTGCGCGACAGCGGCAGCAGCACGTCGAAGAAGAAGCGCATCGGCCCCGCGCCGTCGATGCGGGCGGCCTCGATCAGTTCGTCGGGCACGGTCAGGAAGAACTGGCGGAACAGGAACGTGGCGGTGGCCGACGCGATCAGGGGCAGCGTCAGGCCCGCGTAGCTGTTCAGCAGTCCCAGGTCGGCCACCACCTTGTATGTCGGCGCGATGCGGACCTCGACCGGCAGCATCAGTGTGACGAAGATCATCCAGAAGAAGAACATGCGGCCCGGGAATCGGAAGTACACCACCGCGAAGGCCGACAGCAGCGAGATGGCGATCTTGCCCAGCGAGATCGCCAGCGCCATGATGAGGCTGACCGTCATCATGCGGCCCACCGGCGCGCCCGACGATCCGCCGCCGGACCCCGCGAAGAGGGCGCGCATGTAGTTGTCGACGAAGTGCGGTCCGGGGATCAGCGACATGGGCGCCGAGGCGACCTCCTGCGCGGTCTGGGTCGACGCGACGAAGGTCACGTAAATGGGAAAGGCCACCAGCGCCACCCCGCACAGCAGGATGATGTGCGCCAGCGCGTCGAGCCAGGGACGGCGTTCTACCATGATGGGATGCCTCGTATCGCCGAATCAGTACTGGACCTTGCGGTCGATGTAGCGGAACTGCACCACCGTGAGCGCGATCACGATCAGCATCAGCACGACCGACTGCGCTGCCGACGAGCCCAGGTCCAGGCCGCGAAAGCCGTCGCTGTATACCTTGTAGACCAGGATGGCGGTGGATGTGCCGGGGCCGCCCTGCGTGGTGGTGTCGATTACCGCGAAGGTGTCGAAGAAGGCATAGATGACGTTGACCACCAGCAGGAAGAAAGTCGTCGGCGACAGCAGGGGAAACACGATGGTCCAGAAGCGGCGCGACGGCGAGGCGCCGTCGATGGCGGCGGCCTCGATCAGCGAGCGTGGAATCGATTGCAGGCCGGCGAGGAAAAACAGGAAGTTGTACGAGATCTGCTTCCAGACCGCGGCGATGAGCACCAGGATCAGGGCCTGGTCGCCGTCCAGGCGCGGATTCCAGGGCACGCCCATGCCGTTCAGGGCGGCGGCCAGGATACCCACCGAGGGCGAGAACAGGAACAGCCACAGTACGCCCACCACGGCGGGGGCCACGGCATACGGCCAGATCAGCAGCGTCTTGTACAGGCCGGCGCCGCGCACCACGCGGTCCGCCATCACCGCCAGCAGCAGCGCCAGGGCCAGCCCCACGAAAGCCACCAGCGCCGAGAAGACGGCGGTGACGCGGAAGGATTCGAGATAGCTGTCCTGCGAGAACAGGTCGGCGAAATTGGCCAGGCCGACGAATTCCGAGGACAGGCCGAAGGCGTCTTCGAGGCGCAGCGACTGCCACATGGCCTGGCCGGCGGGCAGGAAGAAAAACACGGCCGTGATGACCAGCTGTGGCGCCAGCAGCAGATAGGGCAGGGTCTTGTGGCCGAATACGACGCGTTTTTCCATGTGATGCTCCGGGCCCTGGCGGCAGAAACGAGAGAGGCGGCGGTTCCGGTGAACCGCCGCCTTCGTGGATAACGGCCGCGCGCGGCGCGGCTTGAATCGGAACGTCGAATGAACGTCCGCGCTACCTCCGGGCCCCGGGGCGGCGGGACTCAGTTGGCGCTCTTCTGGAACTTCTCGAGCAGTTCGTCGCCCCGCTTCGTGATGTTGGCCAGGCCATCCTTGGCCGTGGTCTTGCCCGAGACGATGCGCTCGATCTCGGCATCCTCGATCTCGCGGATCTGCGGCAGGAAGCCCAGGCGAACGCCGCGCGACTGCGCGGTGGTCTCGACGTTGAGCTGCTTCACGCCGACGTCGGTGCCGGGATTCTTGCCGTAGAAACCGTCCTTCAGCGTCTGCTCGTAGGCCGCCTTGGTGACGGGCACGTAGCCGGTCTCCTGGTGCCAGCGCGCGGCGATGGCGGGGCTGGCCAGGAACTTGAAGAACTTGGTCACGCCCTTGTAGACCTCGGGCTTCTTGTTGGCGAAGACCCACAGCGACGCGCCGCCGATGATGGTGTTCTGCGGCGCGCCCTTGACGTCGCCGTAGTAGGGCACGGTAGAGGTGCCGAACTCGAACTTGGCATTCTTGGCGATGTTGGCGCGCAGGCCGCTGGAACCGGTGATCATGGCGCATTTGCCGCTGATGAACAGCGAGTTCGGCTCGTCGCCGCGTCCGCCATACTGGAAGATGCCTTCCTTGCCGAGCTTGGCCAGGTTCTCCATGTGGCGCACGTGCAGGTCGGTGTTGACCGCCAGGCGCGCGTCCAGGCCGCCGAAGCCGTTGTCCTTGGTGGCGTACGGCACGTTGTGCCAGGCCGAGAACGTTTCCAGCTGCACCCACGACGGCCACGAGGTGGTGTAGCCGCATTCCTGGCCGGCGGCCTTCAGTTTCTGGCCGGCGGCGGCCAGTTCTTCCCAGGTCTTGGGCGGCTTTTCGGGATCCAGGCCGGCCTTCTTGAAGGCATCCTTGTTGTAGTAGAAAACGACCGTCGAGCTGTTGAAGGGCATCGACTCGAGCTTGCCGTCGGGCGACGAGTAGTAGCCCGCCACCGCGCCGATGAATTCCTTCGGGTCGATCGGGTCGCCCGCTTCCTCGGACATCTGCTGCACCGGCTTGATGGCGCCCTTGGCGTACATCATGGTGGCAGTGCCGACTTCGAATACCTGCAGGATGTCGGGCGCGTTGCCGGCGCGGAACGCGGCGATGCCCGCGTTCATCGATTCGCCGTAGTTGCCCTTGTAGACGGCCCTGACCTGGTATTCGGTGTTGCTCTTGTTGAAGTCGTTGACCAGGGCATTCACCCGGTCGCCCAGGGCGCCTTCCATGGAGTGCCAGAACTGGATTTCAGTGGCGGCATGGGCCGGCAGACCGGCCACGGCGGCCAGGATCGCGGCAGCGCCCAGCGCCAGACGAGGGGTGCGCATGTGAGGGTTCCTCCGTTCGTGTGCTTCGGCATCGTGGTCGATGCAAGCGACACACCTTATGAATTGTTTGTGTCAGTGGCGTGACTTTCACATCGTCGGCGCGGCGTGTCAATTCTTCGGGCATGGCCGAACGCGGTAGCGGTACGTAGTTGCCGCAAGAGATGAAAGCGTGCACTGCGGCCGCGCGCTGGAGGCCCGATGGATAGAGTGCCCGGATGCCGCTTCCAGGAACCTCGCCATGCCGCGCCACGATGCCCTGTACAAACGTCTTTTCTCGCACGCGCCGATGATGCGGGCCTTGCTGCAGGGCTTCACGCCCGAGGGCCTGGCCGGGCAGGTCGATCTGCTGTCTCTGGAGAAAGTGTCCGGCTCTTTCGTGGCGCGGGATCGACGGGCAGGCCACAGCGACCTGGTATGGCGTGCGCGCGCTGGCGCCGGAAAAGGAACCGTGTATCTGCTGCTCGAGTTCCAGTCGCGGGTCGACGCGCACATGGCGCTGCGCATGATGACGTACCTGGGCTTGTTGTACGAGGATTTGCTTCTGCAGGGCATCGGCGGAGCACGGCAACCCCTTCCGGCGGTGCTGCCGATGGTGTTGTACAGCGGTGCGCAACGCTGGCATGCGCCGCGGGAACTCGGCGAGTCGGTCGCGCCGTTTCCCGAGGGGTTGAAACCGTTTCAGCCGCGCCTGCAGTACCTGCTGGTCGATCAGGTGCGGCTGGCTCAGTCGGGCGCGCTGCCCAGCCATAACCTGGCGGCGGTTTTCTTCCAGATCCAGGCTTGGGGCTCATCCGAGTCTCTCACCCAGGCAGTGCGCACACTGTACGAAGGCACGTCGACCTCGGACGTGGCCGAGTTGCGCAGGGATTTGGTCCGATGGTTGCGTGAACAACGTCTATTCCACGAGCAGGCCGATATGCTGCTGGAACCAGACGATGCAAGGGAGATCAGGACCATGCTGGGAAAGATGATCGAGGAAATATTGAACGAGTCGGCCAACGATGCCCGGGCGGCCGGGTGGGCGCAGGGGCTCGAGCAAGGGCGCGAGCAAGGGATCGAGCAGGGGCTCGAGCAAGGCCGCCACGCGCTGCTCGAGCAACTGCTCGCCCACCGGTTCGGCCCTTTGCCCCCGTCATTGCGTATGCGCCTGGACGCGGCATCGCCCGAGCAGCTCGGCCATTGGGCCATCGCCATGCTCGACGCGCCCAGCCTCGACGCCGTGTTTGCCCAGCCCGCACACTGAGTCGCCGCGCCGATGTGCCGCTGGCGTCATCGCCGGCCGCATGGCCGCGGGTCGGCATGGCGGGAGGGGGCGGGTTTACAATTCCGTCCCATGGACAACACCCTATCTATCGCCTTTATCGGCGGCGGCAACATGGCGGCCGCGCTGGCCGCGGGCCTGGCAGACAAGGTCTGCCCTGCAGGCAACCTGCACGTCGTCGACGTCAATATCGACGGCCACCAGGCCTGGCGGGCGCGCGGCGCCACCGTGGCGGCCGGGCCGGACGAGGCGCTGGCGCGCTGCAAGGTCTGGATCTACGCCGTCAAACCGCAGAACATGCGGCAGGCGGTGGCCGACACCCGCGGCCTGCTGGGCGACGACACGCTGGTGATCAGCGTGGCGGCCGGGCTGCGCGCCGACACGCTGGCGCAATGGCTGGGCGAGCCCGGCAAGCCCTGGCAGAGGCTGGTGCGCTGCATGCCCAACACGCCCGCGCTGGTGGGCGCGGGCATCACCGGCCTGGCGGCATTACCGGGCGCCAGCGCCGCCGACCGCGAGCTGGCCGGCCGTCTGCTGCAGGCGGTGGGCGAGGTGGTCTGGGTAGCCGACGATGCGGCGCTGGACGGCGTGACGGCGTTGTCGGGCAGCGGTCCGGCTTATGTGTTCCTGTTCATCGAGGCCTTGATGGCCGGCGGCCTGGCAGTGGGCCTGGACGAGGCGCAATCGCGCCAGTTGGCCCTGGCTACCCTGTCAGGCGCGGCCAAGCTGGCCGTGCAGTCCGACGATCCCCCCGCGGTGCTGCGCCAGCGTGTCACTTCCAAGGGCGGCACCACGGCCGCCGCGCTGGCGGAATTCGAGCAGGGCGGCTTCACCGCCCTGGTCGAGCGAGCCATGCAGGCCGCCGCCCTGCGCTCCCGCGAACTGGCGGCAGAGTTCGGCAAGTGAACCGTCGCTATGTCCCGATGACGCCTGTCCAGTTCGCACTGGCCGTGCTGGCCATGGGCGTGGTGGTGGTGGGTTCCAACATCCTGGTGCAGGTGCCGCTGAACGACTGGCTGACCTGGGGCGGCCTGTCGTACCCGGTGGCCTTTCTCGTCACCGACCTGCTGAACCGCCGCTTCGGCCCGCAGGCGGCGCGGCGCGTGGCCTGGTGCGGTTTCGCCCTGGCGCTGGCAGTGTCGTTCTGGGTGGCATCCCCGCGCATCGCCCTGGCGTCGGGCCTGGCCTACCTGTGCGCCCAGCTCATCGACATCCGCGTCTTCGATCGCCTGCGCGATCAACGCTGGTGGCGTGCGCCCCTTCTGGCCGGCACGGCCGGCGCGCTGTGCGACACGGTGATCTTCTTCGGGGTGGCCTTCGGCGGCACCGGCCTGCCGTGGCTGACGTGGCTGCTGGGCGACCTGGCCATCAAGCTGGCCGTCAACCTCGGGATGCTGGCGCCGTTCCGTGCGCTGATGTGGAACCTGGCGCGGCCTGCAGAGGCCAGGCCGGCGCCGCTCGGGCAGGCGCGCTGAGGCCGGGCGGCGTGTCCCCGCGGGAAGGGCCCAGCCCGTCCCCCTTTGTTCATCTGGATGAAATATTGGGGATTCCACGCAGTGACACGCTGGGGGCGAGCCACGAGAATACCGCCCACGTTACCGCTCGCACAAACAGGGCGCAGAACGCAGGCACAGAACCGCCGGGAAACCCTCCCGGCCGGATCGCAAGGCCATCCCATTCCCCTCCCGCTGGAGAAGTCTGCATGAATATCGCGCAACGCTTTACCCCCCTTGCCGTTGCACTGAGCGCCCTCGTATTGGCCGGCAGCGTCCAGGCAGCCGAGACCATCAAGATCGGCATCCCCCAGCCCATGACCGGTCCCAATACCCAGTATGGCGACCAGATCCAGGCCGGCGCGCTGACCGCGATCGAGACGATCAATGCCAAGGGCGGCGTCAAGGGCAAGCAGCTCGAGCCCATCCTGATCGACGACGGCTGCGAGCCCAAGCAGGCGGTTCCCGCGGCCAACCGCGTGGTCAATTCCGGCGCCAAGTTCGCCGTGGCCCATGCGTGCTCGGGCGTCACCGTGCCCGCCGTCAACGTGTACGAGCAGGAGGGCATCGTCGCCATCACCCCGGGCGCCACCTCGCCGCTGGTCACCGATACCATCAAGCCGCATTTCTTCTTCCGCACCATCGGCCGCGACGACCAGCAGGGTCCGTTCGCCGCGCGCTACGTCGCCAACACCATCAAGCCCAAGAAAGTGGCAGTCCTGCACGACAAACAGACCTACGGGTCGGGCGTGGCCACGCAGGTCAAGGACACGCTCGAGCGCAACAAGGTGCCCGTGGCGATCTTCGAAGGCATCAACGTCGGCGACAGCGACTACTCGGCCGTCATCACCAAGCTGAAGTCGGCCGGCGTCGACTTCGTGTATTTCGGCGGCTACCACCCCGAACTGGGCTTGCTGCTGCGTCAGTCGCGCGAGCAGGGCCTGAACGTGCAGTTCATGGGTCCCGAAGGCACGGCCAACCAGGACCTGGTCGCCATCGCCGGTCCCGCCATCGATGGCCTGCTGGTCACGCTGCCGGCCGACTTCACCAAGCTGCCGGGCAACGAGGGCGTGGTGAAGGCCTTCGAGGCCAAGAAGCGCAACCCCGACGGCGCCTTCCAGATGCCCGCCTATGCGGCCGTGCAACTGATCGCCGAAGGCATCACCGCCGTGGGCGAAGACCCCGCCAAGGTGGCCGATTACCTGCACAAGACCTCCTTCAACACCGCCATCGGCAAGGTCGAGTACGACGCCAAGGGCGATCTGAAGGACTTCGAGTTCGCTGTCTACAAGTGGGACAAGGCTGGCAAGAAGACTCAGCTGTAACGCGCGCGCTGCAATATGCGTCGTATTTGCGCAGGCGCCGGCCATCCGCCGGTGACCTGATGTAGTCCAGGTCCTCCGGCTCCGGGTCACATTACCGGGGCCGGAACCATTTGGAGCATTTCCCTCCCATGTCAGAACTGATCCCCCAACTTACCCAGCAGTTCTTCAACGGACTGTCCCTGGGTGCGATCTACGCGCTGATCGCCATCGGCTACACAATGGTCTACGGCATCATCGGTATGATCAACTTCGCGCACGGCGAGATCTACATGATCGGAGCCTACGTCGGCCTGGTCACGCTCACCGCGTTCGGCTTCGACAGCGGCCTGCCCGCGCCTTTCATCATCGCGGCCATGCTGCTGGTGGCCATCGCCGTCACGGGCGTGTATGGCTTCAGCGTCGAACGCGTGGCATACCGGCCGGTGCGCGGCAGCCCGCGTCTGGTGGCGCTCATCTCGGCCATCGGCATGTCCATCTTCCTGCAGAACTGGATGGCTCTGGGCCAGGGCGCGCGCGACATGGCCGTGCCGGCCCTGTTGTCGGGCGCGGTGCAGGTCCCGATGGGCGGGGGCTTCGACGTCACCTTGCCGTACTCGCGCATCGTCATCATCGTGGTGACGGTGGCGCTGATGATCGCGCTCACGCTCTACATCAAGCATTCCCGCATGGGCCGCGCCTCGCGCGCCTGCTCGCAGGACATGCACATGGCCAACCTGCTGGGCATCGATACCAACAAGGTCATCTCGTTCACCTTCGTGCTGGGCGCCATGCTGGCGGCCGTGGGCGGCGTGCTGATCGCCGTCACCATCGGCAAGCTCAATCCCTTCATCGGCTTCATCGCCGGCATCAAGGCGTTCACCGCCGCGGTGCTGGGCGGCATCGGCAGCATCCCCGGCGCCATGCTGGGCGGCGTGCTGCTCGGGCTGGCCGAGACCTTCGCCGCGGCATACATATCGTCGCAGTACAAGGACATCGTCGCCTTCGGACTGCTGGTGCTGATCCTGCTGTTCCGTCCTACCGGACTGCTGGGCAAACCTGAGGTGGAAAAAGTCTGATGGCCGCCAATCAAAGTACTCTCAAGACCGCCACGATGGCGGCCGTGCTGACGGCGGTCATCGTCACTCCCGTATTTGGCCTGCAGCTGGTGCGCCAGGGCGCGCGCACGCTGATGGAGCCGCGCTGGGATCTCGTGGCCATCGCCTGCGCGGCGGTGTTTATCTTCCAGCTGCTGCGTCCCTGGCTGGCCCTGCCGTTCAAGGCGCTCAAGACCGGGCTGCCCACGCTGCCCGCGGCGCCCACCAGGGGCCGCCGCGGCCTGGCCGCGCTCGTCATCCTGCTGGCCGTCGTGTGGCCATTCTTCGCCGGCCGCAGTTCCGTGGACATCGCCACGCTGGTGCTCATCTATGTGATGCTGGGCCTGGGCCTGAACATCGTGGTGGGCTTCGCCGGCCTGCTCGACCTGGGCTTCGTGGGCTTCTACGCCGTGGGCGCCTATACCTATGCGCTGCTTTATCACTGGGGCGGCTGGAGCTTCTGGGAAGCGCTGCCGTTCGCGGGCGCCATGTCGGCGCTGTTCGGCTTCCTGCTGGGCTTTCCGGTGCTGCGGCTGCGCGGCGATTACCTCGCCATCGTCACGCTGGGCTTCGGCGAGATCATCCGGCTGCTGCTGATCAACCTGAACACGCTCACGGGCGGTCCCGACGGCATCTCGGGCATTCCCAAGCCGTCGGTGCTGGGCATGGAGATGGCGCGCCGCTCCAGCGAGGAGGGCTCGCGCACGTTCCACGAGATCATGGGCTGGACCTTCCAGAACCAGCACATGGTCGTCTACCTGTACCTGATGGCGCTGCTGCTGGCGCTGATCACGCTGCTGGTGTCCACGCGGCTGATACGCATGCCGGTGGGGCGGGCCTGGGAAGCGCTGCGCGAGGACGAGATCGCGTGCCGCTCGCTCGGCCTCAATCCCACGCGCATCAAGCTGTCGGCCTTCACGCTGGGCGCAATGTTCGCCGGCTTCGGCGGCGCATTCTTCGCGGCGCGGCAGGGCATGGTGAATCCCGAGTCGTTCACGTTCATCGAATCCGCGCTGATCCTGGCCATCGTGGTGCTGGGCGGCATGGGATCGCAGGTGGGCGTCATCCTGGCGGCCATTCTGCTGACGGTGCTGCCCGAGCTGGCCCGTGAGTTCGCCGAGTACCGCATGCTGGTGTTCGGCCTGGTGATGGTGCTGATGATGATGTGGCGTCCGCAAGGCCTGCTGCCCATGAAACGCCCGCAAGTGGAGCTTGGAAAATGAGTGAAGCTCTGCTGAAAGTATCCGGATTGTGCATGCGCTTCGGCGGCCTGCTGGCCGTCGACACGGTGGGCTTCGAGGTCAAGCGCGACGAGGTTTTCGCCATCATCGGCCCCAACGGCGCGGGCAAGACCACGGTGTTCAACTGCGTGGGTGGTTTCTACAGGCCCACCGAGGGCGAGATCGTCATGGACGACAAGTCCATCACGGGCCTGCCCAGCCACAAGGTGGCGCGCCATGGATTGGTGCGCACCTTCCAGAACGTGCGGCTGTTCAAGCAGCTCACGGTGCTCGAGAACCTGCTGGTGGCGCAGCACACCCAGGTCGAGACGCGCCTGCTGCCCGGCCTGCTGAAGCTGAAGTCGTATCGCCAGTCAGAAGCCGATGCAGTGGCGCGCGCCGCGCAGTGGCTGGACTTCATGGGCCTGCGCCAGTACGCCAACCGCGAGGCGGGCAACCTGGCCTACGGCCACCAGCGCCGCCTCGAGATCGCGCGCTGCATGATCACCAAGCCGCGCCTGCTCATGCTGGACGAGCCGGCCGCGGGCCTGAACCCGCAGGAAAAGCGCGATCTGCAGGCGCTGATCGACCAGTTGCGGCGCGAGTTCGGCGTCGCGGTGCTGCTGATCGAGCACGACATGAGCCTGATCATGGGAATTTCCGATCGTATCCTGGTGATGGAGCATGGCAAGCCGATTGCCACCGGCACCCCCGAGCAGGTACGCAACGACGAACGCGTCATCAAGGCGTACCTGGGAGAGGAATGATGCTGAAGCTGGAGAACATCCACACCTACTACGGTGCGATCCAGGCGCTCAACGGCGTGTCCGTCGAGATCAACAAGGGCGAGATCGTCACCCTGATCGGCGCCAACGGCGCCGGCAAGACCACGCTGCTGATGACGGTGTGCGGCAATCCGCGCGCCCGCGAAGGCCGCATCACGTTCGAGGGGCGCGACATCACCCATGCGCAGACGCACGACATCATGCGCAGCGGCATCGCGGTCTCGCCCGAAGGCCGGCGGGTCTTCAAAGACCTGACGGTGGCCGAGAACCTGATGATGGGCGGCTTCTTCTCGAACCGCCAGCAGATCGAGGAAGGGCTGGAGCACGTGTATCAGCTGTTCCCGCGCCTGAAGGAACGGGCCTCGCAGCGCGCCGGCACCATGTCCGGCGGCGAACAGCAGATGCTGGCCATTGGCCGTGCGCTGATGAGCCGTCCGCGCCTGCTGCTGCTCGATGAGCCCACGCTGGGCCTGGCCCCGCTGATCATCGCGCAGATCTTCGACATCATCCGCACCATCCGCGAGCAGGGCGTGACGGTCTTCCTGGTCGAGCAGAACGCCAACAAGGCGCTGCAGGTCGCCGACCGCGGATATGTGCTGGAAAACGGCCGGGTGGTGCTGCAGGACACCGGCGCCAACCTGCTGGCCAATACCGACGTGCGCAAGGCGTATCTGGGCGCGTAGGCGCATGTCCGCGCCGCTCGGCGCCGGCATGCGCAAGCGCCGGCGTCAGCCCAGCTTCATCGCCGGCCGGCAATGGGCGATGGCGGCCAATGCCAACGCATCGATGGAATCCGACAACGGCCCCAATCCCGCGCGCAACGCGTGCGGTATTGCCAGCGGCAGCTCGGTGCAACCCAGCACCACGGCATCCGCGCCGCGATCGCGCAGCCGGTTCACGCAGCGCACGGCGGGTACGCTGGATTCCTCCAGGCGATTCGCCTTCACGGCGCGGATGGCGCCCATGCAGTCGGCTTCGACTTCCTCGGGCGTGGGCACGATGCATTCGTAGCCGGCCGCCTCGAGATGGCGCTGGTACAGCCCCAGCGCCAGGGTGGCCGTGGTGCCCATGAGGCCGATGCGGCCGTTGGGCACGCCCTGGCGCTTCAGGTCGTCGACGACCGCCTGCACGATGTGCAGCACCGGCACGGAGGCGGCCGCGGCCAGTTCGTCATACCAGAGATGGGCCGTGTTGCACGGAATGGCGATGACCTGCGAGCCGGATGCCTCCAGGAAGCGGATGCCCTCCAGCATGGCCGGCAGCGGACTGGGGCCGTCCGCCATGTAGGCGGTGCTGCGGTCGGGAATGCGCGGGTCGTTGCGCAGCAGGGTGGGGATGTGAGCCTGGTCGGAATCGGCGGGCGTGAGCGCCACCAGGCGCAGCGCGAACTGCGCGCCGGCCAGCGGGCCCATGCCGCCCAGAATGCCCAGGTAGCCTTCGCAGGCGTTCTCGAGGTTCGATGCGTTCATACGGGCAGGCATTCTACGCCTGTGCGCGGGCCAGCACCTGGCCGGGCCGCGCGGCGCCCGTCGACCGGCCGTCCCACACCTGTTGGCCATTGACCCACACCGCGTTGACGCCGCGGCTGGCCTGGATCGGCGCCTCGAAAGTCGCGGCGTCGGTCACGTGGTCGGGATCCAGCAGCACCAGGTCGGCCTGGTAGCCTTCGCGCAGCAGGCCGCGTTCGGCCAGACCGTATTGCTCCGCCGCCAGGCCGGTCATCTTGTGGATGGCCTGTTCCAGCGTCAGCAGCTTCTGTTCGCGCACCATGCTGCGCAGCACGCGGGTGAAGGTGCCCCACTGGCGGGGATGCGGATGCGGGTCGAAGGGCAGGCCGTCCGACCCCACCATCGTCAGCGGGTGCTGGAAGATGCGGTCGACGTCGTCCTGGCTCATCAGGAAGTAGATGGCGCCGGCGGGCGCCAGGCGTTTCAGCGTGGCCTCGTCGTCCAGACCCAGCTCGGCCATCACGTCCGAGAAGTCGCGGCCGGTGGCTTCGGGATAGCCTTGCGACCAGGTCACCATGGTGCGGCTGGCCAGGCGCACGCGGTCCAGGCGCAGCATGGTCGAGGTCGCGGGGTAGGGGTGGCAGTCCAGGCACACGGGCTGGCTGGCGGCCGCGCGCGAGATGATGTCCAGCGTCTCGCGCGAGCGGCCGTGGTTGTGCTCGCCAGCCAGCTTGTGGTGCGAGAACACTACGCGGCAATCCAGCGCGCGGCCGATTTCCAGCGCTTCCTCGATGGCCGGCACGATCCTGTCGCCTTCATCGCGCAGGTGCGTGGCGTAGATGCCTTTGCGCCCGCGCAGCGGCTGGCCGACGTCGATGATCTCGGCGGTTTCGGCTGCCGCCGCCGGCGGATAGAACGTGCCGGTGGACATGCCGAAGGCGCCGGCCCCCAGCGCGTCGTCCAGCAGCCGGCGCATGGCGGCGCGTTCGCTGTCGTCGGCGCCGCGGCCGGTGTCGGACATGGTGGCCACACGCAGCGTGGTGTGGCCGATCAGGGGAATGACGTTGACGGCGGCCGGAGAGGCGCGCAGCGCGTCCATCCAGTCGCCGAAGGTATCGAAGCGGAACAGCTCGGCAGGGCCCAGCAGGTCCAGCGGCTGGGGCACCGGCGCGGCCACGGCAGGCGCCAGGCTGATGCCGCAGTTGCCGGTCACCACGGTGGTGATGCCCTGCGACACCTTGGGCAGCATGTCGGGATGCGCCAGCAGGTAGCCGTCATCGTGGGTGTGCGAGTCGATGAAGCCCGGCGCCAGCACCTGGCCGCGTCCGTCTATCACCGGCACGCCCGGCGGCGCGTCGATCGTGCCGATGCGGACGATGCGTCCGCCCGCCACGGCCAGGTCGGCCTGGCGCGCGGGGGCGCCGGAGCCGTCGACCAGCATGGCGCCGGTCACGATGAAGTCTGCCTCCAGCTGCATGGTCTTCTATGTTCCCTTAGTCGAGCTTTTCGATCTTGGCGTCTTCGATGATGCGCGTCCACTTCGCGGTTTCATCGGCCATCAGCTTGGCGAACTGCTCCGGCGTGCCGCCAGCGGGTTCGGCGCCCAGGGCTTCCAGGCCGTCGAGCACGGCTTTTTCCTTCAGCGCCTTCTGCATGGCGGCGTTCAGCGTGGCCACGCGGTCGGCCGGGGTGCCCTTGGGGGCCACCACGCCGCCCCAGGCGATGGTCTCGTAGCCCTTCAGGCCGGCTTCGTCCAGGGTGGGCACGTCGGGCAATTGAGCCAGGCGCTTCAGGCTGCTGACGCCAATGGCGCGCAGTTTGCCGCTCTTGACCAGCGGCAGGGCTTCGGACGTGTTCGAGAACATGAAGTCCAGGCGGCCGCCCATCAGATCCTGCAGCGCGGCGGGGCCGCCGTTGTACGGAATGAACATGACGTCGACCTTGGCCATGCTCTTGAACAGCTCGCCGCCCATGTGGCCGGTGGTGCCCACGCCCGAAGCGCCGTAGGACATGAGGCCGGGCTTGGCCTTGGCGCGGTCGATCAGGTCCTGCACGTTCTTGACGGGCGAGTCGGCGGGAACGATGAGCACGTTGTACAGATTGAACAGGTGCGCGACGGGGGTCAGATCCGCGTCGACGTCATAGGGCAGCTTCTTGAACAGCGAACGGTTCACCGCCAGCGTGTTGATGTTGCCGTAGCCGATCGTGTAGCCGTCGGCAGCGGCGCGCTTGATCTGCATGATGCCGATGTTGCCCGCGGCGCCCGGCTTGTTCTCGACCACGAACGTGGCCTTCAGGTCCTTGGACAGCTGGTTCGTGAACAGGCGCGACAGCACGTCGGGCGAACCGCCCGCGGCCGACGGCACGATGAACGTGACCGGCTTGGTGGGATAGGCTTCCTGGGCCTGGGCAGCCGACGCGGCGAGCGCGCCCGACACGGCCAGGGCGGTGACGCCGCGCTTGATGAACTGATGCAGCATGTGTGATTCCCCTCAGAAATGTTGCAGTGCGAGAGAGGCAGGTTATCACCGCGGCCGGCAGGGCGATTATCGAAAAATGTCCGAAATCTATAATCGTCGGTTATTGATGCAAGCCAAAGGAAATCGGGGATGGAAGCGTTCGACGAGCCGCGTGACGACCTGCGCCAGGATACCGGCACGGCCGCGCGGCCGCTGAATCTGCGACAGCTCGAAGTGTTCCGCGCCATCATGATGGCCGGCTCGATCAGCGCGGCGGGCCGGGCGCTGCACGTGTCGCAGCCCGCGCTGAGCCGCGTGCTGGCGCTCACCGAAAGCCGGCTGGGGTATCCGCTCTTCGAGCGCGTGCGCGGCAGGCTCTCGCCCACGCCGGAGGCGCGCCGGCTGTTCGCCGAGGTCGAGCAGGTCTATGGCGGCATCCAGCGCGTGAACGACCTGGCAGCCAGCCTGGGCCGCGATGGAGCAGGCATGCTGCGCGTGGTCGCCAGCGCCAGCTATGGGCAGCGCCTGGTGCCGCAGGCGCTGGCGCGGCTGCTGGCGCGCAATCCGCGGGCCAGGGTGGATTTCCGCAGCGCCACCTATGACGAACTGGTGGGCTATTTCCTGACCGGGCAGGCCGACCTGTCCCTCTCGATGTCGCCTCCCGACCATCCCAGCCTGGATTCCGAGAAGCTGGGCGAACACCCGCTGGTGTGCATCGTGCCGCCGGATCATCCCCTGGCGGCCCACGAGGTCATCCGGCCTGAGGATTTCTCCTCCGGCGCATGGATCGGTTATCCCCCGGGCACGCCGCTGGGCCAGGCGCTGCAGTCGTTCTTCGGCGCAGGTCCGGTGTGTCCGGCGGCCATCGAGGCCCATTCTCCGGTGTCGGCGCTGGCTTGCGTGCAGCAGGGGATCGGTCCGGCGCTGGTGGACAGCACGTCGCTGTCCAGGACATCGGTCGAGGTCGCCGTAAAGCCCATCGAGCCGGCGTTGTCGGCGCAGGTATGGGCCACGCATTCAAACCTGACGCCGCTGCCCCTGCTGGGCCGCCGCTTCCTGGACGCCGTGCGCGCGGTGCTCGCCAAACCGAGCTGAGCTGGCACGGGACGGAACGGGCGCGACTCCCATCGAATTATGTAGGTCTTGCATAACCTGCCGGTATCGCGACAGAGAGCGCCCGTCCCAGGCGCGCCGCCGCGGGGGTTTTACGCGCGGCGCGCGGCACGGCATGCTGCGCTCTTTGCCGAACGACGACGCAAGGGAGAACGGGGTGGCAGACAAGAGAACGATTGGATTGGCGGTGGCGCAGATGGGTCCGGTGCACCTGGCCGACACGCGCGCGGTGGTGGTGAAGCGCTTGCGCGACATGCTGGCCGAGGCGCACGGCCGCGGCGCCAAGCTCGTCGTGTTTCCGGAACTGGCGCTGACCACGTTCTTCCCGCGCTACTGGATGGAAGACAGCGAGGCGCAGGCGCGCTTCTTCGAAAGCGCCATGCCCAATGCCGACGTGCAGCCGCTGTTCGACGACGCCCGCCGGTTGGGCGTGGGCTTCTACCTGGGCTATGCCGAGCTGACGCCCGAGGGCGTGCCGTACAACACCGCCATCCTGGTGGACGAGCACGGCGCCATCGTGGGCAAGTACCGCAAGATCCACCTGCCGGGCCACGACGACCACAAGCCCGACGCGCCGTTCCAGCACCTGGAAAAGAAGTTCTTCAAGGTCGGCAACCGGCCGTTCGGCGTGTGGGAGGCCCTGGGCGCGCGCATCGGCATGTGCCTGTGCAACGACCGCCGCTGGCCCGAGACCTGGCGCGTGATGTCCCTGCAGAGCGCCGAACTGGTGGTGCTGGGCTACAACACGCCGTCGGTCAACATCCACTGGCCCGAGCCGGTGCACCTGCGCATGCATCACCACCTGATCACGCTGCAGGCCAGCGCCTATCAGAACTGCGTGTGGGCCGCCGCGGCTGCAAAGTGCGGCTCCGAGGACGGACACCACATGATCGGCGGTTCAGTCATTGTGGCGCCCACCGGCGAGATCGCGGCGCAGGCGACCACGGAAGACGACGAAGTGCTGGTTGTGAACGCCGACCTGGGCCTGGCCGAGACCTTCCGCAAGAACGTGTTCGACTTCGCGCGCCATCGCCGTCCCGAACACTATGCGCTGATCACCGAGCGCGTGGGTCCCGGACCGGCGCTGCCGCAGGGCACGGACGAGTAAGAGGCGCGAGCCTGGCCGCGGGCTGTCCCGGGCTGTCCCTGTCGGGAAGCCGGCCACGATGGCCGGCTTTTTCTTGCGCGGGGGCCTACAGGCCTTCTTCCCGCATGGCGGCCTGCACCGCGGGATCGGCCTGCATGCGCTTGAAGAAGGCGTCCAGCGCGTCCAGCCCGGCCAGGTCGAGGGCCTTGGCGTGGGCCCAGCGCAGCACCACGAACAGGTAGGCATCGGCAACGCACGGCTTGTCGCCCACCAGGTACGAACGATTCTTCAAGTGCGTGTCCACCACGCCCAACAGGCCGCGCAGCATTTTCGCGACGGAGGCACGCAGTTCCTCCTGCGTCGTCTCGGCCGCCACGTAGCGCTGTGCGCCGAACAGCAGCGAGAAGGTCTTGTGCACGTCGGAATTGATGAAGCCCAGCCAGCGGCGCGCCTCGGCGCGGGCGCGCGCCGAACCGTCGCCCAGCAGGCCGGCGTGGGGCGCCTTCTCGGCCAGGTATTCCAGGATGGCGAAGTTCTGGGTCAGCACCCAGCCGTCCTCTTCGAGCGCCGGCACGGCGCCCAGCGGGTTCACGGCCAGATATTCGGGCGACTTCAGCCGGTCGCGCTCGAGCTTGTGCAGATCATGGGGCAGGCCGGCCCACTTCAGGGCGATGTGCGCGGCCAGCGAGCAGGCGCCGGGCAGGTAGTACAGCTTCATGGATGCAGGTCTCCTGGAATGGATGGGACGACGCGTACGTCGTGCGCTATGGTACGCCGGCCGGACGCGTCTCGCGCCACGCGATGTAGACGCCGCTGGCGGCGATGACGACGGCGCCCACGCATACCGCCAGGCCCGGCGCATCGCGCCAGATCAGCCAACCCAGCAGGGTCGCCCACAGCAGCCCGGTGTAGTCGTACGGCGCCACCACCGACGCCGGTCCGATGCGAAAACCCTGCGTGATGAAGGTCAGTCCCAGGGTGCTGAACACCGCCACGGCGGCGAACCGGGGCAGGTCGCGCCACAGCACCTCTGTCCAGAACCACGGCGCCAGCACGGCGCTGCACACCAGCTGCGCGGCCACGATGTAGAACATGGTGGTCAGCATGCCTTCGCCGCGGCCGATGGCGCGCGCGGTGATCATCATGAACGCGTAGAGCAGGGCGGTGGTGAGCGGCAGCAGGGCCGCGGGCTGGAAGCTGGCCGAGCCGGGCTGCACGATGACCAGCACGCCCGCGAAGCCCGCGCACACGGCCAGCCAGCGCGCGCCGTCCACGCGTTCCTTCAGCACCAGCACCGACAGCGCCGTGACGAACATCGGCGCCGCATACGAGATGGCGGTGGCCTCGGCCAGCGGCATGGCCTGCAGGCCCAGGTAGAAGCAACAGGCCGACACCACGTTGATCGCCCCGCGGCCCAGGTGCAGCCAGGGATGCCGCGTGCGCAATGCGCGCCGGCCGCCGCCCAGCGCGGCCACCAGCGCCATGACCACGGGCAGCGCGATCGCGGCGCGCAGGAACAGGATCTGGGGAGGGCTGTAGCGTTCGCCCAGCAGCTTCGCGACGGCGTCGCTGACGGTGAGGAACATCACGCCGGCGGTCACGCAGGCGATGCCGGCCAGCGGCGAGGCCTGGCGGGATGCGTCTTCCATCGCGGCGCTCAGGCAGGCGCGCGCCAGGCCGCCCACGCCACCAGCGCCCACGCCGCCAGGAAGGCGACGCCGCCCAACGGCGTGACGGCGCCCAGCCAGCGCGTGCCGGTGACGGCAAGCACATACAGGCTGCCGCAGAACAGCACGATGCCCACGAACATGAGCACCCCTGCGGCCGACAGCAGCGGCGAACCGTAGCGCGGGACCAGCAGCGCCACCGCGAACAGGCCCAGCGCGTGGACCAGGTGGTACAGCACGCCGGTCTGCCATACCGCGAACAGGTCTTGCGACAGCGTGTTGCGCAGACCATGCGCGCCGAAGGCGCCGGCGCCCACGGCGGCGATCATGTTGAGGGCGGCGAGCACGATGAATTGGCGGTCGGTCATGGCTGGATTGCGGCATGCGCAAGACGGGAAGCCGCCTATGATAGCGGCATCGCAAGCCTCTCCTTGCTTATCGATCCGGGAATTTCCTCATGCCGCGTTGCTTCTCTTTTCTGGGCCGCCTGACCTTGGCGGCCGCCGTACTGGCCTGGGCCGGCGCCGTCCACGCGGCCTCGCCGGCCCCGCTGCGCATCGGCGTCATCGCCAGCGTGGCCAACCAGGCCACGGAGATCGCCATCGAAGAGGCGCGCCGACAGGGATTGGAGGTGAAACTGGTCGAGTTCAGCGACTGGGTGCTGCCCAACATCGCCGTGGCCGACGGCTCCATCGACGCCAACTTCTTCCAGCACGAACCCTTCCTGCAACTGTTCAACAAGAGCCGGGGCGCGAACCTGGCGCCCATCGCATACGGCTATTCGACCACCATCGGGCTGTTCTCGAAGAAACTGAAGCGCGGGGACACTGTGCCCGAGGGCGCGTCCATCGCGGTGCCCAACGATCCGGTCAATACGGGCCGGGCGTTGCTGCTGCTGCAGTCCATCGGACTGATCCAGCTGCGGCCCGGGGTGGGCCACCAGGCCACGCTGCAGGACATCGCGGCCAATCCGCGCAAGCTGCGCCTGGTGCAATTGGAAGGATCGCAAGCGGCGCGTACTTTCGACGACGTGACGGCGTCGGTGACTTACACCACCTTCGCCAAGCATGCGGGCATCGATGAAAAGGACGGTCTGGCCTTCGACAACACGGATCCGGACACGGTGCGTCGCTATGCCATCCGCTGGGTGGCCAAGCCCGAGCGCGCGGACGACCCGCGCCTGCGGCAGTTCATCCGCATCTATCAGGAATCGCCGCAGGTGAAGGCCACGCTGCGCCGCCTGTATGGCGACCTGATCGACTTTCCGTGGTGACACCGCCGGCAAGGCCCGGGCGCCGGGCCGGCGCCGCCTGACCCGGCCGTCGCGTCAGGCGGGCAGGCCCAGCAGTTCGCCCATGCGCATGGTGCGGCCCGGGGCGGTGTCGCCCGCCCAGCGCACGCGTCCGGGGCCGAACAGCACGACGACCGTGGACCCCAGCAGGAAGCGCCCCATTTCGGCGCCCTTGTCCAGGCGCACCGGCACGGTGGCGTCAGGATCGTAGCGGGTGCTGCGCACGGCGCGGCGGTGCGGCGCGACGCGGCCGGCCCAGACGGTTTCGATCGAAGCCACGATCATGGCGCCCACCAGCACCACGGCCATGGGACCGTAGGCCTCGGTATCGAACAGGCACACGACCCGCTCGTTGCGTGCGAACAGGCCGGGCACGTTGCGGGCGGTAAGCGGATTGACCGAGAACAGGCGGCCCGGCACGTACACCATCTCGCGCAGGGTGCCTGCCACCGGCATGTGCACGCGATGGTAGTCGCTGGGTGACAGGTAGATGGTGGCGAAGCTGCCGCCGGTGAACGGCGCGGCGCGTTCGGCGTCGCCGCCCAGCAAGGCATTCAGGCTGTAGGAATGGCCCTTGGCCTGGAAGACGCGGTCGCGATCGATGGCGCCGAACTGGCTCATGAAGCCGTCCGTGGGGCACAGCACCGCACCGGCGTCGCGCGCCAGCGGCCGGGCATCGGCCTTCAGCGCGCGCGTGAAGAAGGTGTTGAAGCTTTCGTAGGCCAGCGCGTCTTCGAGCAGCGCCTCGCTCATGTTGACGCCATAGCTATGCACGAAGTTGCTGATCAGGCGGTTCTTCAGCCAGGGCTCGCGGCTGTCGGCAAGCAGGCCCGCCAGACGCGACACCAGGTGGTGCGGCGCGAGATATTGGCTGGCCAGAAATAGCGTGTCTTTGATGGGCATCTAACGTGGTGATGACGTAGGCGCGGGAAGGAGCGCCCGACCGGTCAGTGTAGCGCGCGCGGCGCGTACTCAGGCCTGCGCGTCGCCCTCGGCGTGGGCGGCCGGGACGGCGGTCTCCGCAACGGGCGCGCTGCCGCCGTCGCCATTGGCGTCGCGGTCGGCCAGATATTCGACGGGCACGCCGTTGGGCACCTGGGTGACGCGATCGCGGTGGATGCTGCGGCTGATGAAGTTCGCGCGCCGGGCGGCCGCGTTCTGCAGCAGCACCGACAGCACGCAGCCCTTGTCCTGGATCCACTTGACCTTGCCTCGCAGCAGGCGCATGGCGTTGTCGGCCGTGCCCAGGCGGTAATTCATGCCGTTGATCTGCGTGGACCCGCGGCCGTCGAAAGAGGCGGGGGGCAGATCGGTGATGGCGGCCGCGTCGAGATTGTTGGTGTCGTGCTGCACGCGGTACACAAATTGCAGACCGCTGTGCGGATCCTTGACCACGATGAGCTTCTCCGCGCCGGCAACATCGGAAAACATTCCAACTACGACAGATTCTACGAGCTGGTTGCCGCGTTGCTCTTCGGTGTATACGAACAGGGTGCGCTGATGACTGGCGATGTTGCTCATGGTCTCGCTACAGGATGGGCGTGCCGACGGGGATGCAGGCGAGCGGAGTTTAACGCAAGAAATGTAAAGATGTAACTAATTCTACCAAACCTGAGACGGATTCGGCCCGCGACGCTGCGGAACTTTTCCCCAGTGGCCGATTCATATTCAGGTTGTTGTAAGAAAGGCTAAACTGGCGCCTTGGCGCGTCGATCGGCTGGAGCCCCGGCGCATGGGCCGAGACGAATTTTGGATGGACTAGGAGTACTTTCATGAATCAACAGGATCGCGACGCAATCGAAAGCATCTTCACCCGCCTGCAGCAGGTCGAGCGGCAAGGCGCCCCGCGCGATGGCGAGGCCGAGCGCTACATCAGCGACCGCATCGCCTCCCAGCCCGGCTCGGCCTATTACCTGGCGCAGACCGTCATGGTGCAGGAGCAGGCGCTGAAGGCCGCGCAAGAGCGCATTTCGCAGCTCGAAGGCGCGAAGGCCGGACAGTCCGGCGCTGCGCCGGCGGCCGCGGCCGGCGCCCTGGGCGGCGGCCAGGGCTTCGGGCGCACGGTGGGAGCGCTGGGCGAGCGCGGCCAGGGCGCGGCGCCCGCCGCGGCCAGCGGCCTGTCCGCCAATGCGGGCTTCGGCCGTAGCGCCGGCGGCGGTTTCCTGGCCGGCGCCATGCAGACCGCGGTGGGCGTGGCCGGCGGCCTGATGCTGGGCAATCTGCTGGGCGGATTGTTCGGCGGCAACGAGGCCCAGGCGGCCGAGACGCCCGCCGAGCCCGCGCCCGAGGCCGCGCAGGAAGATCCCGCCGCCGACCAGGGCGGCTATGACGACGCCGGCTTCGACGACGGCGGCATGGACGACATCTGACTTTTTCCCTTTTCCCGCGGGCGCCCCTAGGGGCGTCCGCGTGATTTCTGCGGCCGGATGATCCGGCCATTCCATCAATCCGACACGATCGTCTACAGACAAGACATTTTTCCGGGAGGTTAAGACGTGCTCGAGTTTCTTCAGACGCTGAGCTGGGCCGCGGTGTTCCAGATCATTCTCATCGACATCCTGCTGGGCGGGGACAACGCGGTGGTCATCGCGCTGGCCTGCCGCAACCTGGAACCCAAGCAGCGCATGCAGGGCATCCTGTGGGGTACCGCCGGGGCCATCGGCCTGCGCGTGGTGCTGATCGCGTTCGCGCTCACGCTGCTGACCATCCCGTACCTGAAGATCGTTGGCGCGCTGCTGCTGCTGTGGGTGGGCGTGAAGCTCCTCATTCCGGAGGACGAGGGCCATGACAAGATCAAGGGCGGCGCGTCGATCTGGGGCGCGGTGAAGACCATCATCGTGGCCGACTTCGTGATGAGCCTGGACAACGTCATCGCCATCGCCGGGGCGGCGCAGGGCGCGCATCCGGACCACCAGATCGGCCTGGTCATCTTCGGCCTGGTGATCAGCGTGCCCATCATCATCTGGGGCAGCACCCTGGTGCTCAAGCTGATCGACCGCTATCCGCTGGTTGTCACGTTCGGCGCGGCGCTGCTGGGCTGGATCGCGGGCGGCATGCTGGTCACCGACGTGGTCGTCGTGGAGCAGTTCGGCGAAGTGTCGGGCGCGACGAAGATCGCGGCCGAGGTCGTCGGCGCGCTGCTGGTGGTGGGCCTGGGACGCTTCTTCGCCGGCCGCAAGAAGAGCGCCGCCTCGGTCACCGAGTCGGCCTGACGCAGGCCATGCCGGCGGCGCTGCCGCCGGCATGCCGCTTGCGGCGCTACGGGACGTTGATCCCGACGGGCGGTCTGTCGCTGGACGGACCGCCCGTTTCTTTTTTGCAAGGAGAGCGCATGAAAGCAAGTCAGCTCCACAGCCCACGTTCGCGTCGCGCATCGCGCGGCGCACTTCCTTCAATCTTCGATGTCAAGGAGACCGATCATGGGTGATTTCGCAACGCTGACCGGCGCCCAGGTACGCGGCGATGACGTGGTGTTTTCTTTGGAGACGGGAGGGGTGGTGCGGCCGTTCGAGATATCGGGCGATGCGCTGCGAGAGCGTTTCGGCGCAGCTGACGGCAGCGGCAGCGAATTGCTGAAGGCCTTCGAGAGGGCCCGCGACTCGATCCAGGAACTTGCCAAGAAGGCGCAGTGGGTGCCGGCCGAGGGCGTGATAGAACTGGGTACCGGCGATTTCGACGTCGACTGAGGGTAAAGCAAATCGCCCCCCGCGGGCCGGGGGGCGAGGACGTCGTCAGGCGGTTGACGCCTCGAGGTTCGTCTGGGCGATGGCCATGGTGGTGAGCTTTTCGTCGGTGCTCTTCTCTTCGGCCAGGGTTTCCTTCAGCAGCTTCTCGGCGTCGTTCAGGCCCAACAGCTTGGCGTAGGTGCACAGCGTGCCGTAGCTGGCGATTTCGTAGTGCTCGACCTTCTGTGCGGCAGCGATCAGGGCGGCGTCGCGCACCGGGCCCTTCTCGACTTCCTCGATGATCTCGGCGCCTTCTTCCACCAGGCCTTCCATGGCCATGCACTTCACCCGCTTCAGTTTGAAGTCGGCGCCTTCGACGATGCGGTCGATGCGTTCCACTTGGCCCTGGGTTTCTTCCAGGTGGGTGCGGAAGGCCTCGGCCAGTTTGGGGTCCGTGGCCGCGCGCGCAAGCTTGGGCAGGGCGCGAGTCAACTGCTTCTCGGCACTGTATACGTCCGACAGTTCATGGATGAACAGGTCTTTCAGGGTCTTGGCAGTGGCCATGTGTTTCTCCGGAATGATTCAGTAAGGGGACTTGCTGTCCGCGCCCTTGTTCGCAAATGCCGTTCCTGAACCTTGCACGGGGGAAGCGGCGGTCATCCGGCCGCCGGCGCGTTCCGTCAGTGTCGAAGGCCAGCGATATTTGCACGCGTGGGTAAATTCGATCGGCGGTGTGGTCGACGTTGCCGGCCCTGGCGAGCCTTTCCGGCCCCTTATCCGAACACCGCGGCGGCACGGGTGTGCCATCGGTGCAGGCACGGTGTTTGCGGATAGGTGTGCTCCGTTAAATCTCCCAAGGAGCTTGCTCATGAGATCCCGGAAATACCTGAATGAAATCGTGGCTGCCGCCCTGGTAGCCGGTGGCATGACCTTTGGCGGCGCTGCTCTGGCGCAGACCTCGTCGACCCAACCGACGGCGGCTCCTCCCAACACCCCGTCCAAGACGCCGAACGACACGACGGCCACTCAGCCCAACACGCCTCCGGCTCCGGGACGCCAGCCTGCCGCTCCGACCGACGCCCCGGCCGGTGGTCCTCCCACCCAGAACCAGAGCAGCACCGGCACGTACTCGCCCAGCACGGGCGCGCATATGCAGGGTTCGGGCACGCAGACCGGCGGTTCGACGATGGCTCCGCGCGAGCGCGGCATCAACGACAACGTGCCGGCCGGCCAGCCCGGCGGCGGTTCGCCCCCTCCGGGATACCCCAACACCGGCGGCTCGAAGTAAGCGATAGCGGACTTCGGCCCCCGCAAGGCCAGGCGGCGCTTCTTTTGAAGCGCCGTTTTTTTTGCCTGGTGTGGACACCGCCGCGCCAACGATCCGGAGGATGGGAGCCGGGCGGAAAGAAAACGGGGCGACGGCGTGGCCATCGCCCCTGTCATGCCCGCGCGAGGCGGGTCCAGGCGGCACGTCTCAGCTTTGGCGGCGCATTTCGGCCGGCGGCAGCTTCATCTGTATGCGGTACTTGGACACCGTGCGGCGCGCCACCACCACGCCGTTGCTGGCGAGCCTTTGCGCCAGCACCACGTCGGACAAGGGCATGCGCGGATCTTCCTCGTCGATGTATTCCTTGATGAGCGCGCGCACCGCGGCCGCGGAACACGAGCCGCCCGTGTCGGTGCCCAGTTCGCGCGAGAAGAAGTGGCGGAACTCGAACAGGCCGCGCGGGGTGCTCATGTACTTGTTGGCCGTGGCGCGAGAGACCGTGGATTCGTGCATCTCGAGCTCGTCGGCCACGTCGCGCAGCATCAAGGGGCGCAAGGCGACGTCGCCGTATTCGAAGAACGTCTGCTGACGTTTCACGATGGCTTCGGCCACGCGCCGGATCGTGACGTAGCGCTGCTCGACGTTGCGCACCAGCCAGCGCGCCTCCTGGAGCTCCTGCGCCATCGGGCTGCGTTCGTCCATGCGCGCACGATGGAAGAGTTCGGCATAGGTGCGGTTCAGGCGGGCCTGCGGCATGGCCTGGCGATTGGCCACCACCTGCCAGCGCGAGCGCACCTTGCTGACGATGACGTCAGGCACCACGTAGTTGGGCGCGTCGGCCGCGTAGCGGCGACCCGGCTTGGGGTCCAGGCCGCGCACCACGTCGCAGGCGATCTGCAGCAGCTGTATGTCGGCGCCGAGCAGGCGTTGCAGCCCGGTCAGGTCGTTGCGCGCCAGCCGGTCGAGGTGGCCGCGCACGATGGCGAGGGCGACGTCGCGCACGTCCTCGCGCAGCGCCGGCTGCGCGTACAGCTGCAGCGACAGGCATTCGGCAAGGTCCCGGGCGCCCAGCCCCGGCACGTCCAGCTGCTGCACCAGCTTCAGGGCCGCCTGCCATTCCGAGGCGTCCGGCGGGGGGTCGAAGGCGGCGCCGTCCGCGAGCTCGTCGAGTTCGGTGTGCAGGTAGCCGTCGTCGTCCAGCGCGTCGACGATGTGTTCCGCCAGCAGCCGATCGCGCAGGCTCAGCGGATAGTTGCCCAGTTCGCTTGACAGTCGGTTCCGCAGCGATACTGGCGCCGCGATCCATTGGCTCAGATCGGTGGCGGGACCGTCGTTGCGCGCGTGCGTGGGGTAATCGCCCGAATAGGTGTTGTCCGCGACGTTCAGTGTGGGATCGGCTACGTCGGGTTGCGGCTCGGGAGCGGCCTCGGGGGGCGCTTCGGCTGCCGCGCCGTCTGCCGCGGCATGGGACGTCTCTTGGTCGGGAGTTGCGGCGCCGTTGCCGCGCTCGGCGTCTTCCCCGTCTTCGAGGAAAGGATTGGTCGCCAAAGCGTCTTGCACGGCAGTAGTGAACTCTAGTGCCGACATCTGCAACAGACGTATGGATTGTTGCAGGCGAGGCGCCAGCAGGGTCTGCTGACGCATGCGGAGTTCTTGTGCTGCATGTGCCACGAAACTCTCCTCGAATTACAAGCGGTGTGATGTCCTATGTTGGTTGGTCAGATGGCGCCATGGGCATCCAGCCCATACGCGTTCAAGCGGTTGTACAGGGTCTTCAGGCTGATACCCAGCGTGGCCGCAGCGCGCCGCTTGTCGCCGTGATGCAGGGCCAGGGTGGCCGAGATCAATTCGCGCTGCGCTTCACTGAGCTGGGTGCCAACCGCGAAGGCCAGCGAATCCGCGCCGCGGTCGGGCGGCGGGGTGCGGTGAGTGGGAACCAGGTCGTGCTGCAGCACATCGTCACACATAAGGTAGGCGCGTTGCACGACGTTGCGAAGTTCCCGGACATTGCCGGGCCAGTCGTACGCCTCCATGGACTCGATCAGCCGCTTGCCCAGCTGCTTCTGCGAACCGTACCGGCGGTTCAGGTCGTCCAGCACCTGTTCGGCCAGGAACACAATGTCCTCGACGCGTTCGCGCAGCGGAGGGACCCGCACGGGAATCACCAGCAGGCGGTGCAGCAGGTCTTCGCGCAGCAGCCCCTGCGCCACGGCCTCCTGCGGGTCGCGGTTGGTGGCCGAGATGATGCGCACGTTGGTGCGCAGCACGTCGGTGCCGCCTACGCGGCGGTAGGTGCCGGTTTCGAGCACGCGCAGGAAATGCGCCTGCATGTCGATCGGCATTTCGGTGATTTCGTCCAGGAACAGCGTGCCGCCGCTGGCATGCTCGAAGTATCCGGGCGTGCGCGCCAGGGCGCCGGTGAAGCTGCCTTTTTCGTGGCCGAACAGTTCCGCGTGCGCCAGCGTGGAGCTGACCGCGCCGCAGTTCAGCGCGATGTAGGGACCGTCGCGGCGATCGCTGAGGGCATGGATCTGCTGCGCGATCATGTCCTTGCCCGTGCCGCTTTCGCCGACCAGGAACACGCTGGCATCGGTCGGGGCCGCCCGTGAGATCAGTGCTTGCACCTCGCGCATGGCTGCGCTGCGTCCCAGTGCGGGGGCAGGGGCGCTTTCTTGGCGGGATGAGGTATCTTTCAACATCGGAAAATCCTTGGGGGGCGGCTCGGACGCGGCCTTCTCAGCAAATGGTAGGCCCAAGGCCGCGCAGCGATGCGACGAAATGCAAGGAGTCGAAAACGTTCTTCCCTTGTCTCGATTATTTACGTCGCCGATACGCGCATCGTTGTACGCTGAACGTCCGACTTCACTGCCCGGCGAAAGGCGGGCGGTGTATCCATCCTACTGTGTGGTCGTGCGCGGTGTCCGTACGCAGGCTGGACACTTCGGCGACCAGACGGCCGCAACACTGACAGAAAGATCAAGCGTTACGGAGTACCAATGCCTCATCTACTGATCGTCGACGATGACGACGATGTGCGGGACGTCCTGTCGGAGATCGCCCGTGAAAGTGGCTACTCGGTTGCAGGCGCCGCCTCGCTGAAAGAGGCCTTCCTGCAGTTCGAGCGCCATCTGCCCGATCTCGTGCTGACCGACGTCCGGCTGCCCGGCGCCAGCGGCATGGAAATCTTTGAAAGAATTTCCGGAGCCAGCGTGCCGGTGGTCGTGATCACGGGCTACGGAAGCCTGGACAGCGCGGTCGAGGCGCTGCGCTGCGGCGCCACCGATTACCTGGTCAAGCCGGTATCCATGGAGCGCCTCCAGCAAATTCTGGACCGCGTGGCGAGCCAGGCCGGCGACGCGTCCGGCGGCTGGGCCGTGCAGGAGCCCGGGCGCATGGGCCAATTGGTGGGCGCCTCTCCGCTGATGGAGCAGCTCTACCAGCAATTGCGCCGCGTGGCCCCGACCGACGTGACCACACTGCTGGTGGGCGAGAGCGGCACGGGCAAGGAGTTGGCCGCGCATGCGGTGCACGCCCTCAGCCCGCGGCGGCGCGAGTCATTCGTGGCCGTGAACTGCGGCGCGATTTCGCCCAACCTGATCGAGAGCGAGCTGTTCGGCCACGAGCGCGGCAGCTTCACCGGCGCGGAGCGCCAGCACAAGGGCTACTTCGAGCGCGCGGACAAAGGCACGCTGTTCCTCGATGAAGTCACCGAGATGCCGATGGACCTGCAGGTGAAGCTGCTGCGCGTCCTCGAGACGGGCCGCTTCATGCGGGTGGGCACCAACCGCGACATCTCGTGCGACGTGCGCGTGGTGGCCGCCACCAACCGGGATCCGGAACAGGCCGTGCGGGAAGGGCGCCTGCGCCAGGACCTGTACTACCGGCTCAGCGTATTTCCCGTGCACCTGCCGCCGCTGCGCGAGCGCGGCGAGGACGTGATGCTGCTGGCCGAGCGCTTCCTGGATGCGCAGAACGCCGAACACGGCACGTCCAAGAAATTCTCCGACGCGGCGCGCGAGGCCATCCGGGCCTATGCCTGGCCGGGCAACGTGCGCGAACTGAAGAACTTCGTGCGGCGCGCGTACATCATGGCCGACGGCACGGATCTGCAGGCCGATACGCTGATGCCGCAGGTGTCGCCGGGCAAGGGCCGCGAGGAAGCGGGCGGGCGCATCGTGGTGCCGGTGGGCGTGACGCTGGCCGAGGCCGACCGGCGCCTGATCCTGGCCACGCTGGAGCGTTGCGGCGGCGTGAAGAAGCAGACGGCCGAGGTGCTGGGCATCAGTGCCAAGACCCTCTACAACCGGCTCGAAGAGTACGAACTCACCGGTTACGCGGCGCCGGATCCCAAGGAAGGCGACGCCGCCGACGGAGGCCGCAAGGAAGGCTGAGTCTTCCCGCCGGGCATGGGTCTTGCGGCCCCGGCGGGCGCGCCCCTTTCTTTTCTGGGCGCGCCTTTTTGGGAGACCGCATGGACACCGTTTCCGATTTCATCGTGCGCCGCCTGACGCAATGGGGCATATGCCGCGTGTACGGCTACCCGGGCGACGGCATCAACGGCATGATGGGCGCCCTGGGCCGGGCCGGCGATGCGCTGGAATTCGTACAGACCCGCCACGAAGAAACCGCAGCCTTCATGGCCTGCGCGCATGCCAAGTTCACCGGCCAGATAGGCGTGTGCCTGGCCACGTCCGGCCCGGGCGCCATACATCTGTTGAACGGGCTGTACGACGCCAAGCTCGATCACCAGCCCGTGGTGGCGCTGGTGGGCCAGCAGGCCCGCAGCTCGCTGGGCGGCGATTACCAGCAGGAAGTCGACCTGGTGGCGCTGTTCAAGGACGTGGCGCACGACTACGTGCAGCTGGCCTCCGATGCATCCCAGGTCAGGCACCTGATCGACCGCGCCATGCGCATCGCCCTGGAGCGGCGCGCCGTGACCTGCGTGATCCTGCCGAACGACGTCCAGGAGATGCCCGCGGTCGAGAGTCCGCCGCGCGCGCATGGCACGGTGCATACCGGCATCGGGCTCACGTCGCACGCGGCGGTGCCCCACCGCCAGGCCCTGGAGAACGCCGCGTCCATCCTGAACTGCGGCGAGCGCGTGGCCATACTGGTGGGCGCCGGCGCGCTCAAGGCGGGGCAACAAGTGCAGGAGGTGGCCGAACTGCTGGGGGCCGGCGTGGCCAAGGCCCTGCTGGGCAAGGCGGTGCTGCCGGACGACCTGCCGTACGTCACCGGGTCCATCGGCCTGTTGGGCACGCAGCCCAGCTGGTATCTGATGAACGAGTGCGACACGCTGCTCATGGTGGGCACCTCGTTTCCGTACGGGGAATTCCTGCCGCCCGAAGGCCAGGCGCGCGCGGTGCAGATCGACATCGACGGCCGCAACATGAACTTGCGCTACCCGGTCGAGGTGGGCCTGGTGGGCGACAGCCGGCTGACCCTGTCCGCGCTCGTTCCCCTGCTGGAGCGCAAGACGAAGCGCCAGTGGCGCGAGCAGATCGAGTCCCGCGTGGCGCGCTGGTGGTCCACCATGCAGGCTCGCGCGATGGTCGAGGCCAAGCCCGTGAATCCGCAACTGCCGTTCTGGGAACTGTCGTCGCGATTGCCGGACGACAGCATCATCACCTGCGACTCCGGGTCCGCCGCCAACTGGTACGCGCGCGACGTGCGCCTGCGCGACGGCATGATGGCGTCGCTGTCGGGCGGCCTGGCCACGATGGGGTGCGCGGTGCCCTACGCGCTGGCGGCCAAACTGTCGCATCCCGCGCGTCCGGTGATCGCCCTGGTGGGGGACGGCGCCATGCAGATGAACGGCATCAATGAACTGATCACCATCGCGGACCGCTGGAAGCAGTGGCAGGACCCGCGCCTGGTGGTGCTGGTGTTGAACAACGGGGACTTGAATCTGGTCACGTGGGAGCAGCGCGTGAATTCGGGCAGTCCGCGCTACGAACCATCGCAGTGGCTGCCGTCTTTCCGGTATGCCGAGTACGCGCGGCTGCTGGACCTGGGCGGCATCAAGGTCGAGCGGCCGGAGCAGGTGGGGCCGGCCTGGGACGCCGCGCTGCGCGCCGACCGGCCGACCGTGATCGAAGTGGTCGCCGATCCCGAGGTGCCGCCGATTCCGCCGCATATGGATCTCAAGCAGGTGAAGGCTTACATGCAGGCGCTGCGGCGCGAGGGACGCACCGGCGGCGAGGCGCTGCGCGCGACCCTGAAACAGTGGTGGGCCTCGTAGCCGGCCCCCGGCACGGTACTTGCGGCGCAGGCCGTTTCAAGCACGGCGCTCGCGAGGCCGTGTGCAACCAGCAGAAGGAGATTCCATGTTTTTCCGTACCGAACATGACCGCACGTCCGAGTCCCGTCTCCGCGTCAAGCGCAGCCTGCGCGACCTGACCCATGGCGCCGACGAGCTGCTGCGCGCCACCGCCTCGTTCGGCGGGGCCGAGATGGAGTCGGCGCGCGACCGGCTGAAGCAGCAGCTGGAACGCGCGCGCGAACATAGCGCCGGGTGGGAGCGCTCGGCGGTGGACGGCTACCGCCGTATCGCCGGTGCCGCCGACGGCTACGTGCACCAGAACAGCTGGAAAGTCATCGGGATCGGCGTTGCCCTGGGCCTGCTGGCGGGCATATGCCTGATGAGCGACCACAGCCGACGCCGCTGACGGGATTGCCGGCGCCGCACGGGTGGCGGCGCCGGGTCTTTACAAGGCCAGGTAAGAAATTCAGGACGCCGCAGCGCGGCCTGGCCCTGCGACACAGAAAAGCGCGCCGGCGTCACTCGACAGGAGGTCGCCATGGCTGCGAAACCGTCATCCGACACCACCACCGACACTGCGCGGCGCCCGCAGGGCAACGAACAGGGCGAGTCGCGCGAAAAACAACCCGGCCAGGACAAGCACACGCGCCAGACCGGCCGCTTCGGCGCCGACGAGCCCGATTACGGGCGTTCGGAAGGCGACAAGCCCAACCCGGGCAAGGGCGGACGCGCCAATCCCCAGGGGCCCGAGTTCGAACAGGGCGGCAGCTATCCCGGCGCTCGACAGAGCAGCGAGAAGGATGCCGCCAGCACCGGCTCATCCGAGCCGCGCGGCGATCGCAAACGGGGCTGAGTCTCCCTCGCGCACAGCCGCCCATCCAGGAGAACGCGCATGACTACCCCCTCAGTGAAGAACACCGAACGCGGCGATCGTCCCGCCGGCGACGATGCCGGGCCCAAGGACGTGCAGAACCGTTCGCTGAACAAGCGCCCCGTCGATGCCAACAGCCTGCCGGCGAAGGGCAGGTTTCCGCCCGGCGTGGACGCCGAGGACGTTGCCGACCCGGGCCGGCAGACGCCGGACGCGCCGCCCGTGGACAACCGGTCAGGCAACCGGTCGTAGGGCGTTCAAAACCCCGGGTTGCCCGTGATGGGCAGCACCAGCCCGGTGATGTAGCTCGAGCAGGCGGCGCTGGCCAGGAAGACGTAGGCCGGCGACAATTCCTCGGGCTGCGCCGGGCGACCGAATACCGTCTGCTTGCCGAACTCCGCCACCTCGTCGGCGGGGCGGTCCGCCGGGTTCAGCGGCGTCCATACCGGTCCCGGCGCCACCGCGTTCACGCGGATGCCCTGCGACGCGAGGTTCGAGGCCAGCGACCAGGTGAAAGCGTGGATCGCGCCCTTGGTGCTGGAGTAGTCCAGCAGCTTGGCGCTGCCCCGCAGGCCGGTGACGGACCCCGTGTTGATGATGGCGGCTCCCTTCTTCAGGTGGGGCAGGGCCGCGCGCGCCATCTGCATGTAGCCGAAGATGTTGGTGTGGAAGGTCTGTTCCAGCCGCTCGTCGGTGATGTCGAGCAGCGACTCGGCGTGTTCCTGGAAGGCGGCGTTGTTCACCAGGATGTCGAGCTTGCCGAACTCGCGCACGGTCTGTTCCACGGCTTCGCGGCAGAAGGCCGGATCGCGCACGTCGCCGGGAATCAGCACGCAGCGCCGGCCTTCTTTCTCGATGCAGCGGGCGGTCTCCTGCGCGTCGGTGTGCTCGTCGAGGTAGACCACGGCCACGTCCGCGCCCTCGCGCGCGTACAGTACCGCCACCGCGCGGCCGATGCCCGAGTCGCCGCCGGTCACCAGAGCGGTCAGGCCTTGCAGCTTGCCGCTGCCGCGATAGTCGGGCGCGAGGAATTGCGGCGCCTGCTTCAGATCGGCTTCGTTGCCCGGTTTCTCCAGGTGCTGCGCGGGCTGCGGCGGCTCGGGATGCCGGTCGGGCTGGCTGGTGCCGGGGCTGGTCTGCGGCTTGTCGGAACCGGAGGCGTCGCGCTCGTCCTGCTCGCGCTGGATCTGCCGTTGCTGGTCCGCCGTGTCGCCGGACGGGTTGCCTTGCTTCGATGCCATTGCGTGCTCCTGTCGCGAATTGCTGGGACTGCACGAGGCCGCAAGCGACATGCCCGTCGCCACAGGCAGCGAGCGGTTTCGCCTGTGGCGCTCAGCCGCCTTCGCCCAGGCGATTCAACATGCGCGGCCCCAGCGTGCGGCGCGCCTTCGCGTAATCGCGCCATGGATCGGCCCGGTCGCGAGCCATGGCCAACGCATTGCGCAGATTGAAGGCCGCGCCGCGCAGGTCGCGCTTCGGATCCAGGTCGTCCCAGTCCAACGGCATCGAGACCGGCGCGCCATTGCGCGCGCGCAGCGACCAGGCCGCGACCGCCGTGGCGGAATCGCCGTTGCGCAGATAGTCCACGAAGATGCGGTCGTGACGGCGGGCCTTGGACATCGTCGCCACGAACTTCTCCGGCATTTCCGCCACCAGTTGTTCGGCCAGGCGGCGTGCGAACTCGCGCACCACGTCCCACGACTGGGTAGCGCGGATCGGGGCGACCAGGTGCAGACCCTTGCCGCCCGTGGTCTTCAGGAAAGGCTCCAGGCCGACCTCCCTCATCAGCGTGCGCGCGTGCAGGGCGCCTTCGACTACCTGTGTCCACGGCACATTGGCGTCGGGGTCCAGGTCCAGGGTGATGCGGTCCGGCCGGTCGGGATCGGGCTCGCGCGAGCCCCACGTGTGCAGCTCGATCACGCCGTGCTGGGCCAGTCCGATGAGTCCTTCCAGCGACTCGATGGCCAGGTGGCCGCCGCTGCGGGCAACGCCGTCGGGCATGCGCGGGCTCAGGTGGCGCTGGAAGAAGCATTGGGAAGCGGTGCCCTCGGGGCAGCGCAGCAGCGCCACGCGGCGGCCCTGCAGATGCGGCATGATCAGATCGCCCACGGATTCGTAATAGCGGGCCACGTCGAGCTTGGTGAGGTCGGGGTCGTGGAACACCACGCGGTCGGGATGGGTGATGGTGATGCCGCGCACGACATTGCCCCCGGCGTCGGGCGAGGTGGCACGCGACCCGGCTTTCTTGCCTGTCTTGGCTGCCTTCGTGGATGTGGTCTTTCCCGACGCTGCGGCGTTCTTCGTCTTCGCTGCCTGTGCGGGCGACGTATTCTCGCGCGCAATCGATGCCACCGTCGTGCGCACCTCGTCCGCCACCTCGTCGGCCGGCTTGTCTTCGCGCAGGCCCACGAACGCGGCCTGGCGCAGCAGGCCGTCGGTGGTAATGCCGGCGTAGCGCACTTCCGCCACCAGTTGCGGTTTCACCCAGTGGATCTGCGCCTTGTCGGCTGGAGCCGGCGCGGCGAACGGGCTGCGCGCCGCGCGCAGCGGCTCGAGGCGTTCGGCCAGGCCGCGCAGCGTGGCGGCGTTGAAGCCGGTGCCGACGCGGCCGGCGTAGCGCAGCTTGTTGCCCTCGCGCAGTCCCAGCAGCAGGGCGCCGAGATGCTTGCGCGATCCGGCGGGCTCGGTATAGCCGCCGATCACGAATTCCTGGCGCGGCCGGCACTTCAGCTTGAGCCAGCTTGCCGAGCGGGTGGACGAGTAGGGCGCGTCGAGCTTCTTGCAGATCAGGCCTTCCAGGCTCAGCCGGCATGCCTCGGTGAGCGCGGCGGCGCCCTCGGTGTGGTCGGCCACCTGCAAGCGCTGGGTCATCTGCATCGGGGTGCCGTCGGGCAGCGATTCCAGAATGCCGGCGAGCCGGTCCTGGCGGGCGTGCAGCGGTTCCTTGCGCAGATCCTCGCCGTCCCACCACGGCAGGTCGAAGACGACGTAGCGCAGGTCCTTGCCATTACCGTCCAGCGTGTTCTGCAGGCGCTGGAAATCGGACATGCCGCGAGCGTCCAACGCCACGACTTCACCGTCCAGCCAGCCGTCGGGAAGGTCCAGCGCCTCCAGCGCGCGGGCCAGCGGGGCCATGCGGCGCGTCCAGTCCTTGCCGGTGCGGCTCAGCAACCGCGCCTTGCCGCCTTCCAGCCTGCACAGGATGCGGTAGCCGTCGTACTTCAGTTCGTACGACCAGCCTTCGCCCCGCGGCGGCTGGTCCACCAGTGTGGCCAGCTGGGGCGAGAGTTCGGCGGGAAAATCCGAGCGACGTGCTCTGGCTTTGGTTCGCGCCGATGATTTCGCCTGCGAGGCGGACGTCGTCCGGGAGGAGGTCTTTGCCTGTGTCGGGGCTTCGGAGCGCGCGGATGATCCGCGCCGTGCGGACGCTTCCGGCTGCGTCTGCGCCGCCTCGTGCGCGCGGCGCTTGCCGGACATGGGTCCTGCTTCCTTCGCCGGCGCGTCCTCGCGCAGTTTGCGCAGCAGCCATTGCTTGCCCTCCGAACCCATGCGCACCAGCGACCAGGCGCCACGCAGCCGTTCGCCTTGAAGGGTGAAGCGCAGACTGCCGCGCTCCAGCGCGTGGGCCGGGTCTTCGTCGGGCTGCCATGTGCCGCGATCCCAGATGTCCACGTGGCCCGCGCCGTAATGCCCGGCCGGGATGTCTCCCTCGAATCCGGCGTAATCCAGGGGGTGGTCCTCGACCTTCACCGCAAGGCGCTTCACGTCCGTGTCTTCGGACGGGCCCTTGGGCACCGCCCAGCTCACCAGCACGCCGTCCCATTCCAGGCGGAAGTCATAGTGCAGGGTGCTGGCGTCATGGCGCTGCACCACGTACGTCAACGCGTGAGCCGCCTGGCGGCGCCGCCTGGCGCCGCCGCGCCCGGATGGCTCCGGCGTGGCGGCGAAGTCGCGTTTGCCGCGATAAGTGAGCAGGGAATCCGTCATGGCGCCCTCCGTGCATCGTCGCGCGCTGCCCGCGGCGATGCGGCGGACGGCGCCGAGCGCCGGGGCAGCGCGATGAAATGAAGCGGCCGGGCGGCAGGTCCCGCGAGCAAGTTGCGTCCTCGCCGCGCGGGCACGGTCGCGGGACGGTTACCCGGCCATGTCGCGTCAGCGGCGGGCCAGAAGCAGGCCCACTACCATGCCCACGCCGGCGGCGGCCGCCAGGGCTTGCATCGGACGCTCGTGCACATAGTTCTCCGCGCACTCGCGCGCCTCGTGCATGTAGCTTTCGGCGCACTGGCGTGCCTCCTGAGCCAGGTCCCCGGCGCTGGACGACAGCGCATCGAATGCCGCACGGGTTTCGCCCAGCTTGGCCTGCATGCGGGCGCGCAGGGTTTCCACGTCCGTGTGCGAGGTGTCGTTCAGGATCGCGTCCAAATCGTCCAGCCATTCCTGCTGCCGGCTTGCCCGGTTGCGCAGCGTGCGCATGCCGTCGTCGGAAAACGTCGTCGGTCGATCTTGTGGTTCCATGAGTACTCCTGGATAAAAGCAGGCCATCTGTGCGGAAATTGCACGGATCTGTAGAAAATGCCGGCACATGGCGCACACCGCCGCGGCCGGCCCCCGACCAGGCGCGCAGATATCTCCGCCCCGGCTGTGCCTATAGAGCAAGCGGCGGGCCCGCGGGTACGCAATGTGCGGCACGCGGGCGTCGCCCCGGTCCGGCCGGGGCCCGTTACAGGAGCCAGGCCATGACGTCCAAACCGGAATCCCGCGAATCCACGCAACCCGACGCCGACGCGGATAAGAAGCGGACGTCCGAGTCTTCTCCCGCTGGTTCTACCGCCTCTGCCGCCGCGGCGGGCAGCCGCGATCTGCCGCCCGACGCCGGCAAGGTGCTGCCGCCCGGCAGCCCGGTCGACGTGCCGAACCAGCCTCGCCCCGCAGGCAAGAATGACCCCGACGAGGCGGCGGCGCAAGGTAATCAAAAGGCCGACACCGACACGGAGTCCAACTGGGCCGATGGATCCAAGCCCCAGCCGCGCGCCAAGAACGCGCGCACGCACCTGTTCTAGGCGGCGAGCCGTCTGTCGGCGGCGGCTTCACGTGCAAGTGACTCGGATGGGCCGGTCGTGGGCGCGTTCCGCAGCGCCCGGCCCCCGGCGGACCGCGAGGACCCGCCGGGCAGAAGGGCTGGTCAGGACCGGCGAGCGCCTTGGCCGCGCTGCCGCGCGCTCTGCTGATCCTGGCCAGTGCCCAGGTTGGTCGCGTGGCCGTCCTTTTTCGTCCGGTTCTGCGTGTCGTTGTGGCTGGCCTGGTCCTGGCGGTCGAGGTCGTCGCGACGGTCGGCCTGCTTGGTTGTCTGCGTGTGCTTCATTGCGCGTACTCCTTGCTGGCGGGGCGCGAGGCCCCGGAGCCGTTCGCGCCGCAAATGCCATGCCGCGGGCGGCCCGCCAGCGGCCCGCCGCAGGCATGCTGCTTGCGCCCGCAACGGGCCAGGCCGGCGCGCAGGCCGAATCGACGCGCTGCCTTCTCCTACGGTCAGATCACGAGGTGAATAATGCACAAGCACATGCGTAGTCACGTCCCGCCGAAGCCCGAGCCGGATGTGCCCGAGCGCACGCCTGGGGACATCCCGGTCGATCCCGACACCGACCAGCCGGACATAGACCTGCCGCCTCCCGATGAGCCGAACAGCCCGCAGCACGGCCATGGCCCCGACGGGGCGCCGGGTCACCAGAATGGGCGCCGCGGCTCGGGGCTTTATCGCATGCGCCTGCTGCGAGGGCGCGCGCACGCGCTGTAGGTTCCATCGGCCGGGCGGGCCGTGCGGTCGCCGCGATTGTCAGAACGTATGGCGGATGCCCACCTGCACGCCGCGCGTGTCGGTGCCTGGGTCGGGACGGTTGCGCCAGTCAACGCGCGGCGCCTGCGCCGCGCCGATGGCGTACTGGCCGCCCGCCGCATTGTCGATCCAGGCTCCGGCCGCATACAGCGTGGTGCGCTTGGACAGCCGGTGCAGGTACATGACGCCGTAATGGTTGGCGTGCGTGCCGCCGCGATGGCCGGCCGCCACGTTGCCGGTGTCCGCCTGCGCGTCGATGTAGGTGTAACCCACGCTCAATTGGTCGGCCGAGCTGAGGTGCCATGCCACGCTGACCGAATACAGGTCCTTGTCGATGGCGCCGTCGGTCTGCTCGTTCTTGAAATAGCTGAGATAGAACGTGAAAGGGTTCAACGTATACGCGCCGCCCACCGTGGTCTGACGATTCTTCACGTTCATGAAGGGCGCATCCCCGACCGGCGCCAGCGTGTTGTTCACGTGCGCCACCAGGAAGTACCACGGGCCCTTCTCATAGTCCACCGCCAGCTGCCATACCCGGCCGGCGCGCGAGGTGTCCATGCGGTCGCCGAAAGCATAGCGCGTGTGCAGCCGCAGTCCCGCCCAACGCGGCGTCATGTAGCTGACCTCGTTGTTGTTGCGGAAGTTGTAGCCCGACTCGGTGCCGAGGCCCGCCGCGAAGGTGCCGCCGTAGAAGGCGGCGGTACGGCCGAGCATGTTGAAGAACACGCTGTTCTGCTTGCCCAGGCGCAACTCGCCATACTCGGCGTGGCTGAACCCGACATAGGTCTCGCGGCCGAAGATCTGGCCGTTGACGGAGGCCGTGCCGTTGCTGGTGTTGAAACCTCCTTCCAACCTGAATACCGTACGCCAGCCGTCGCCCAGCGATTCCGATCCTTGCATTCCGAACCGCGACACTTGCAACCCGCCGCTGTCCAGACTCTTGGTGGTGTCGCCATTGCTGTGGATCGCGCCGACGTATGAGTCGACGATGCCGTACAGCGTGACGATGTCGGCGGCCGTCGCACGGTCCGGCATTGCCAGTGCCGCGCCGGCGAGCGCGCAATGCATGGACGTGACGAGGCCAAGCTTCTTGTATCGAGCCTGCATGTGGACTTCCCCTAGGATTTCGGCTCCTCGCGGCTGCAAGGGCCGGCGCGCCACCCGCGGTCGCCCCCTTGGGCGCCGCCGGTTGGCGGAACTCAAGCGCGCGGCACGATGTGCGCGTCGTCCGGCCGCCAGACCAACCGGTAGCGCGCGCCTTCGCGCCACGCGGCGCCGGGGCTCGCGCCGCGCTGCACGCGCACGCGCACCGGCGCGGCGCCGCATCGGCCCTCGAGCAGCAGGCTGGCGCCGTAGTCGACGATGCCTTCGCATGTAAATGGTTGCGCCGCGCCCTGGTGGCCCTCGGCGGCCTGCGGTTCCAGCGGCGCCAGCGTGAAAGCCTCGGGCCGGATCATCATGGCCAGCTGTGCTCCGGCGGCGTGCCCGCTGCTGCGTGCCGCCACGGTGCCGCCCAACACGGGCGCCGCGTAACGGCCGTTGGGGGCGTCCTCGGCTTGCACGTCGAAGAAATTGCTGTCGCCCACGAAGCCGCCCACGAAGCGGGTGGCGGGAGAACTGTAGACCTCGAGGGCGGGCGCGAACTGTTCCACCTTGCCCGCGTTGAACACGGCGATACGGTCGGACATCGTCATCGCCTCGGACTGGTCGTGCGTCACGAACACCGTCGTCATGCCGAACTTCCGGTGCAGCCGCTTGATCTCCAGCTGCATCTGCTCGCGCAGGTTCTTGTCCAGCGCGCTGAGCGGTTCGTCCAGCAGCAGCACGTCCGGTTCGAAGACCAGCGCGCGGGCCAGCGCCACGCGCTGCTGCTGTCCGCCGGACAACTGGCGCGGCAGGCGGTCGGCGTGGCTGCCCAGGCCGACCGCCTCGAGCATGGCGCGCGCGCGGCGGCCCGCCTCGGCGGTATGCACCTTGCGCATGCGCAGCGGAAAGGCCACGTTGTCGGCCGCGCTCATGTGCGGGAACAGCGCGTAGTTCTGGAACACCATGCCCATGTTGCGCTTCTCGGGCGCCACACCCGCGAGCGAGGCGCCGCGCAGCCGGATGTCGCCCCGCGTGATGTCGGTGAAGCCGGCCAGCATGGAGAGGGTAGTGGTCTTGCCCGACCCGCTCGGCCCCAGGAAGGTCACGAACTCGCCCTGGCGGACGTCCAGGGTCACGCCGTCCACGGCGTTGGTGCGGCCGTCGAAGGACTTGTATACATGGTCCACCACCAGATAGCCGGCGGAACGGGAAGGCTGTGTAGCTTGTGTCATGGCGATACCTTCAGGACGGGACGCCGAGGCGGCGTTCACGACGGCGCTTGAGCCAGCGCGGCATCACCGCCGCGACAGTCAGGGCTGCCAGGATGAGTGTGGACACGACGCTGATGACCGGGTCGGCCTGCATGCGCAGGCTGTCGAACATCTGGCGGGGCAGGGTGGGCGAAGCGCTGCCCGAGATGAAGATCGCGACCACGGCCTCGTCGAACGAATGGATGAAGCTGAACAGCGCCGCCGCGATGAAGCCGGGCCGCAGCACCGGCAGCGTGACGTGCCGGAATGCGCCCAGCGGCGTGGCGCCCAGGTTGCGAGCCGCCAGTTCCAAGTTTCTGTCGAAGCCTTTCAGCGTGGCCGACACGATCAGGTAGGCCACCGGCACCGCCAGGCACGTATGGGCCAGCACCACGCCCAGCTTGCTCTGCACCAGGCCCAGCGAGCCGAAGTAGTAGTAGTAGCCCAGCGCGATCACAATGTGCGGCACGGTGAGCGGCATGATCATGAACAGGTTCATCCACGAGCGGCCGCGGAACGTATCGCGCGTGAGGGCGAAGGCCGCGGGCACTACGAGCGCCAGCGTCAGTACGGCGGTGCCGGCTCCGATCAACAGGCTGTTGATGGTCGGTCCGGTCCAGCGCGGATCGGCGAAATACGCCCTGACGTACGTGAGCCCGTACGAGGTTGGCGGGAAGTCGAACGAGGACTCGGCGTTGAAGGCCATCGGCACCACGACGAGCACCGGTGCGAAGATGAAGACCAGCACGATCCAGGCGATCAGACGGACGGGGCTCATCGCGCATCTCCCCACAGGCGGTCCAGGCCGAAGTAACGGTTGTACAGGGCGTAGATGGCCAGTGACGCCGCCAGCAGCACCACCGACATGGCGGCCGCCTCGCCGAAGTTGAGCAACTCTTCGATCTGCTGGCCGATGAGCCCGGCGATCATCTGCTCGCGCGGACCGCCCAGCAGCACGGGCATCACGTAGAACCCCAGGCAGGTGATGAACACCAGCGTGCTGCCATTGACGATGGCCGGCGCGCTGAGCGGCAGGTACACCTTGGCGAAGGCCGCCAGCGGGCTGGCCCCCAGGCCGCGCGCGGCGCGCACGTAGGCGGGGTCGATCTTGCTCATGACGGTGTAGAGCGTCATGACCATGATGGGCAGCAGCGCGTGCACCATGCCCAGCGTGGACGCGAAGCGCGTGAACAGCAGCTCGCCCGCGTCGATGCCCAGGCCGTGCAGCAGCGCCATGACCGGGCCGCGGTTGCCCAGAATGACCATCCAGGCGTAGGTGCGCACCAGGAAGCTGAGCCACAGGCTCAGGCCGACCAGCAGCAGGGCCGACGAGGCGAACGGCCCGGGCCGATTGGCGACGGCGTAGGCCAGCGGATAGGCCAGCAACAGGCAGATGACCGTGACGGTCAGCGCCGTCAGGAAAGTCGTGGCCAGCGTTTCGAGGAAGAAGCCATCGGAGAACAGGACGGCGTAGTTCTCGAGGCCCCAGTCCGGGTCGCTGATGCTGAGCAGCAGCACCTGCAGCAGGGGCATGACGAAGAAGGCGGCGAGGAAGGCGGCGGCCGGCAGCAGGAGCAGCCATGGCCGGGCGCCCCGGGGGATCATTCTCGACGGCATCAACGCACTACCCATCGGTCGAAGCGGCGGGCGATCTCGTTCAACTGCGGCGCCAGCGCGGCGACGTCCTGCTCGAAGGCATGGCGATAGTTGTCCGGAAAGGTGGGCATCATGGCGGCGTCGGCGCTGGGAATATGCTCGAAGGCCCTGGGATCGAGCGGGCCGTAGTCGGCCGCGCGGCAGAAGCCCGCGAGCCTTTCGGGGGCCACGGCCGAGGCGATGAACTTCCATGCCGCCTCGGCGCGCGGCGATCCCTTTGACACGACCCAGTAGGCGCGGTCGATCTGCGCCTGGTTCCAGACGAGCTCCACCGGGGCCTTGGCGCGCAGCAGTTCGACGACGCGGCCGTGCCAGATGGCCGCCGCGCTGACCTCTCCGTCGCGCAGCAGCTGCAGCGATTGCTGGCCCTGCGTCCACCACACCCGCACGGCGGGCTTGACGCGGTCCATGGCGCCCATGGCACGGTCCAGGTCCAGCGGATAAAGCTTGTCCACCGCGACGCCGTCGGCCACCAGTCCCAGCGGCAGGACGCGCGGCGCATGGCGCTGCAGGGTGCGCGGGCCGGCGAACTGCTGCACGTCGAAGAACTGCCGCCAGTCGCGCGGCCCGCCGTTCTCGTAGCGGTCCTTGCGATAGGCGAGCACCGTCGCAAAGGCGTGCGAACCCACGCCGTTGTACAGGGCCTGGGCCGGAGCCAGCGTGGAGACGTCGACGATGCGGGTATCGATGGGTTCGATGAGGCCGGCTTCGTTGGCGCGCACGAGATCGGCCCCGCCCAGCGTGGTGACGTCGAACTCGTAGACGCCGGTGCGCGCCTGGGCGGCCAGCTTGGCGAACGACACGGGAGAGACCGTGCGGACGGGCACGCCGGTCGCGTCGGTATAGGGCTTGAACAGGTGTTCGGCCGCCGCGGTTTCCCAACTGCCGCCCCAGGTGTTGACCAGCAGCGGTTCGCTGGCGCGGGCGGTCAGGTGCAGGAACGGGCCGGCCAGCGCCGCGCCGGCGGCGAGCTTGAGCGTGCGCCGGCGTGCCGGAGAGAATGTGCTGTCGGATTGCGTCATGACGGCTCCTGTGTTCGGGTGGGTTGGGTGGCGGGCAGGTTCATGCCCCGGCCTCCTGCATGGCGGTGAAGAAGACGTCCAGGCCGGCATGCAGGTCGTGCGTGGACAAGGTCGCGGGCAAGTGGAACACCAGTGCGCCACCGTCGCCCAGCCGCGTGAGAACGCCGCGCGCGCGCGCGGCGGCATGGACGCGGCCGGCCAGGACGGGATCGGGGCGGCCGGCGCGGTCGCATACCGTGATCGCGCGTACCGCGCCCAGTCCGCGCGGGTCCGCCAGGCCCAGCCCGCGGGCGCGGGCCTGCTGCATGTGGGACAGCCAGTCGCGGCCCAGGGCCAGCGCGGCCGAGGCCAGTCCGGCGCCCTCGCCGAGTTCCAGCATGGCCTGTGCGCCCAGCAGAAAAGCGGTGGAGCAGGCGGACTCGCCGTCGACGCCCGCCGGCTGCGCAGGGCCCGCGCGGGCGATCAGTGCGGCGCCGGGCAGGCCCGCCGCCAGGGCCGGGCCGAGCACGATCATGTCCGGCTCGATGTCGAAGTGCTGGATGGCGAACGTCTTGCCCGTGCAGGCCGGGGCCGTGGCGGTCTCGTCCGCGATCAGGGCGATGCCGTGGTCGTCGCACAGCCGGCGCAGGTCGTCCATGAAGGCGCCCGCGGCCACGATGCCGGTGCGCGGCTGGATCGGTTCGACGACGATGGCCGCGATGCCCTCGGGCGCGGTGCGGCTGGCGAACAGCCGCACGAAGGCGCGCTGCGTTTCGTCGCGGGTGACGCCGCCCACCGTATGGGGGTAGGGCAGGATATGCGTGTGCAGGGCGAAGGCATCGTCGCTGTCCACGAACGGCGGACGGCGGCCGCTTAACGCCAGCGCGGTGCCGTAGCTGCCGTGCTGGGCGCCGGCGAAGGACACGACGTGGCGCCGTCCGCTGCGCAGCCGGGCCATGCGCACCGCTGCCTCGACCGCGGCGGAGGTGTCGGGCAGGAAGCGCGCGCAGGTGCCGGCGCGCCAGGGCGCGAGTTCAGCCAGCATGCCCGCCAGCGCCGGCGCCATGGCGACGGTATGGCCCGGCCCCAGCGCCGAGAACGGCATGTCGGCCTGCCGCGCCAGCACCTGGCAGACCGCATGGGGACGATGGCCGGCCACCTGGGCGTGCCATGCGCCGGACAGGTCCAGGTAACGTGTGCCGGCCTCGTCCCAGACCCAGGCATGCTCGGCGCGCGCGACGACCAGCGGCAGTGCGTCCGCGCGGACGTGCCGGGGGTCGGCGAGGGGGGCGCCAGCCAGGGCGGTCATGGGGGGCGGCTCCTCAGCCCATGACGGCGCGATAGACGCGCAGCCAGTTGCCGTGCGTGATCTGGTCGACCTCGGCGGGCGAGAACCCGGCGCGGGCCAGCGCGGGTTCGACCGCGCCCAGGTCTTCCACCGACTTGAACCAGTCGGGCGGAGGCGCCTTGCCGGGGCGGGCGGCCGAGCCGGCGCCGAAGTCGGTGCCGCGCGTCCAATGGCCCTTGCGCATCCAGTCCAGGTCGCGCTGCGTGGTGTTGTGGCTTTTGTCCGTGCCGATGCCGACGTGGTCGATGCCGACGATGTCCACCGTGCGCGCCACCAGCTCGCACCACTTGTCGACCGTCTTGCAGAACTCGTCGCCGGCGATGTTGCGATAGGCCGCGCAGCCGATGATGCCGCCATGGTCGCGCAATGCGTGCAGCACGTCGGTGGTCTTGTTGCGCCGGTGGGGATAGACCTCGTCGGGATTGGCATGGGTGATCGCCACCGGCCGCTCGGACCATTCGATGGCCTCGCGCGAGGTGCGGTTGCCCACGTGCGACAGGTCCACCAGCACGCCGCAGCGGTTCATCTCGCGGATGACTTCCTTGCCGTAGCGCGCCAGGCCGCTGTCCTCGGCCTCGTAGCAGCTGCCGCCCAGGTCGTTCTGGTTGTTGTAGGTCAGCTGGATGACCCGCACGCCCAAGTCGGCGAACAGTTCGACGAAACCGATGTGGCCCTCGAGCAGCGTGGCGTTCTGGAATCCCAGCACGATGGCGACCTTGCCTTGCGCGGCCAGCGATTCGATCTGCGCCGCACTGGTGGCGATGCCGACCAGGTCGGCGTTCTCGCGGGCCAGGTCGCGCCAGCGGACGATGGACTCGAGGGAAGGAACCGTGCCCTCCCAGAAGCCCAGGGTGGGCGTGACGCAGTGCACGTTGCCCTGCTTCAGGCGCTCGAAGACGTCGCGGTCGAAATAGCCGCACTGCAATCCGTCGATGATCATGGATGTCCTTGGTTGAAATGGAAGCCGGTGTCGCGCTAGTCGACGCGGCGCAACAGGGCGATGTCGGTGTCGTCGTCGGCCGGCGCGCGCCCCACGATCGTGCCGTCGTCCAGCACCAGCGTGGGACCGGCATGCCGCCGCGAGGCCACGGAATCGGGCGAGAGCGCGCGCTTGGAGGCGTGGTACAGCGGCCACCAGGCCGACTCGTGCACGGCATAGCCTTGCTTGATGGCCTGCCACAGCAGCGGGTCGCGCTGCGCGAGCGAGTCCGCCGGCGGCGTGTCGGCGGTGACGCGCGCGCCGGCCGCGCCGTCTTCGACGCTGAGGTCCACCGCGACGCCATGGCGCGCGGCCAGCACGGCCAGCACCGCCAGTTCGGATGCCTCCTGCACGTTGGTCAGGCGGCTGCGCAATACGCGCCTGCGTCGCGCCGCGTCGACCAGCAGGTCGCACCACGTCGGCAGCACCAACCATGCGTGCATGCCGGCCGCATCGAGGTGCAGCACCTCGTGCTCATCGCGGCAGCGGACCTGGCCCAGCCGGCCGACGCTGTCGCGCAGCGCCGCCAGGCGGCTTTCGTCGTGCAGGCCGAGAAAGCCCGCCTTGCCCAGATGCTGCGAGGCCAGAATGGTGTCGCGCAAAGAGGGGACCAGCCCGGAGGGAACGTCGAGCGTGAGCAGGATGCGGTCGACGATGAGGCGTACCTCGCGCACGGACAGCGTGAGGACTCGGCCGCCGTCGGCGGCGGAAAGGGTAGCGGGGTGGGACATCAGCGGGGTTCCTGGGGGAAAAACCAGTCGGTCGACGCGCCGGCTTCGATATCGGCGGGCGTGGGCGCGCCATGGAACAGCACGCCGCGCAGGTTGCGCCCCAGGTAGTCGCGGGCCTTGTCCACGCCGTGCAGGCCGACGTTCATCAGGCGCACGATGTCGACCGGCACGAAGCGGTCGTCCATGATGTTCATGTGCGGAGAATGGGCATGCAGGCCCGCCAGCGTCTGCACGCGCGCGACGATCATGCGGTACTGCGGATGCGCGCACAGGAACTCGGCCACGCTGCGGTCGGCAGGGCAGTCCGCCAGCAGCGCGTCCAGGTCGCGTACCAGGCGCGGCAGGTCCAGACCCAGGTTGAACGCGAAACCCACCTCGTCGGCAGGACCCCGGCGCGGCTCTTCGGCGGACACCGACTTGTACCAGACGTGGCGGCGCGCCATGTCGCTGTCCAGGTCGAGCTCGAACGCCCAGGCATACTCGGCGCGCAGCAGATCGCGCAGTTCGCTGGCCAGTGCGTCGGGACGTGTGCCGTAGTCTTCTTCGGCGGCCAAGTGCTCGCCCAGCGCGGCGCATACGTCGGGCACCAGTTCGGTATAGAGGCCCAGCAGGCACTCGACGGTCTCGCCGTGCAGGTGTGAGCGAGCCCAGTCGGCGTACTGTCCCAGGGTCGACGCCTGCGCGCCGGTCTGCACGATGTGGTCGCGCAGCGCCCCCAGTTCGCTGGCCACCATCGCGCTGTCGGCGTAGCGCTCGTATTCCATGCGGTCCTGCTGGCGGAACACGCGGGCGCGGTCGATGAGGGCCAGCAGGCGCGGCACCGCGGCGCCGTCCGGCTGCGCCGGCAGGTCGCAGGCCGCGGCGATGGCCTGCTCGCGCGCCGCCAGCCAGTTGTGCATGAACTGCGGATGGTTGTTGACGAACAGGATGAGCCCCAGCGCCGAGCCGTTGCCCACGCCCAGATAGCGCTGGATGGCCGGATCGAGTGCGGGCGCCTGGGGGTTGCGCGCCCGCGCCAGGTGCTGCGCCAGGTCGATGGAGAACACCCGCATCATGTAGGCGCTGAGCATCTGCGCATCCAGCGGATGGCGCAGCGGATGATCGGGCTCGAGCGCCAGGAAGCTGCGCGTGCCGAACGTGCCATTGCCGTCCAGCCCGGTGTTGCGCATGAGATAGCACACGTCTGCCAGCACCGCGATGTCGGGCTGGCGGCCCTGCGCCAGGGCGTCGACCGTGTGGTCGAAGGCGCGCGAGCTGCGGTTGGCGCGCGCCCAGATCAGCGAGCCCGGCGTGGCGCGGCCTTCGTACAGCTTGGGCAGCTCGACTGCCAGCGTATCCAGGTCGGCGGCGCTGATTTCGCCTTCGGTGAGCGCGCCCATCATGTCCCACGAGCGCCCGATGATGCGGCCGGTCTTGCCTTCGTTGCTGGGCGTGAACGACAGCACCGCGAAGCTGAATACCCGTTCGCCCGTATCGATGTGGTACACGGCGCGGCCCGCAGCCCGATCGTCGATGCTCCATGACGCCGCCCGGATGCGCCACCGCTCGCGCAGGATGCGCGCCATCAGCAGGCGGGAGATGCTCATGCGGCTGGGCTGCAGCATGGAAAGGCTGGCTGGCGTCATCGCATGCGGGGTAACGGGTGCGGGAAGGGATACGGTGGTGGGCGACATCAACGAGTTTGTATTCGTATAAAAGACACAGTATTTCAATAGAATATGTTTTGTGCTGGATCAAGTAAATGGTGGAAGTCCCCATTTGCGGGATATCCCTAGTCCCGTCAAATCCGTAGAATGCGCGCGTCTGCACCTATCCTGCGGCCTGTTAGGATGGCCGCTCCTCTTCCGCTTACCGGACCGATGACCGCACCAGCCCATCAAGGCGTACGCCCGCTGACTTCCGTTCTAAAGACCTTGGCCGTGCTGGATCTGCTGGGCACGTCGCCCGAGCCCATGAAGTTGTCGGAGATCACCAGCCGCATCGGCGGCAATCGCGCCACGGTGTACCAGCGCGTGCTGACCCTGGTGGAAGCGGGCTGGATCGAGGCGGACGATACGGGCGCCTACCGCCTGACGCTGCACGCGGCGCGGGTGGGGGATGCGGCCTTCGACCAGGCAAGCCTGGGCGAGCGCGCGACGGCCGTGCTGCAGACCCTGGTGCATGAATCGGGCGAGACGGCTTCGCTGGCGGTGATCAGCGGCACGCACGTGGCGCTGGCCAAGCGGGTCGAGGCCAAGGGCGTGCTGCGCGCCGACGTGCATGTGGGCACGATGTTCTCGCTCGAGGTCAGCGCCTCGGGGCGCGTGTTGTCGGCCTATGCCGACGAGGCCACGCGCGAGCAGTTGCGCGCGCGGGGCGCCGTGCTTCCCGATCCCGGCATGATGGCCGACGTGGTGGGACAGGGCTATGCCGTATCCAGCGGGCTCGAAATCCCGGGCATTCTGGCCATCGCGGTGCCGGTGTTCAACGCTCGCGGCCAGTGCGTGGCGGCGCTGTCGCTGGTCACTCCGGCCAGCCGCTTCGACGCCGCGCGGCTGTTGCCGCCTATGCGCAGCGCGGCGCAGTCGCTGCACGACCTGATGGGCGGCGGCGCGGCCGAGCCTCGGCACGCCGCGGGCGCCTGACGCCGACGTACTCGTAAAACAGGCTCCGGCGCGTCGCGGCGCCGGAGCCCTGTTTCGTGCGCGCGCGCAGCGCGCCGGCGCTTCAGGTCGAGACCAGTACGGCCATCGGCCACTGTCCGAGGCATTGCGCCACCGACAGGCGACGCGTGGCCGCCGCGGCCGCGGCGCCGGTCAGGGCATTGCGAAGCCGCAGGCCGGACAACTGCGCTGGCAGCACCAGTTGCGTGCCTTGCCACAGGTCTGCAGGGCTCGCGTCCGTGCTTGCCGATGCGGCGGCGCTAGCACCCACGGCCGGATGCGTTTGCGCCAGCCGGGCCGCGCAGGCGCGCGCCGCCATCACGATGGTCGTGCCTTGCGTGCCGCGGCGTGCATAGGCGATGACGCGTTTCGCGCCCGGACCTTCCACGGTCAAGGGCAGATAGGCGCCGCGTCGAAGTTCCGCGCGTTCCTCGCGCAAGGCCAGCAGTCGCCGCACCAGCGCCTGCTTCACCAGTCCGTCGCGCCACTGCGCGAAGTCGCCCAGCGGCAGCGCGCCGATGTCGGCGATCGCGTCCAATGCGGCGCGGCGCGCGGCGTAGTCCACCGGCCGACGGTTGTCGGGGTCGACCAGGCTGAAGTCCCAGCGGTCGGTGCCCTGGTACAGGTCCGGCACGCCGGGGGCCGTCAGGCGCAGCGTGGCCTGCACCAGGCCGTTCAGCATGCCGGGCAGGCACAGGCGCCGCGCCCAGTCGACCACGCCGCGCAGCAGCTCCGGCGCGGCGCCATCGGCTTCGGGCTGGCGCGCCGCGTCGGCCAGCGCCCGCAATACCGCGCCGCACGCCGCCTCGTAGGCTTCGTCGGGCACGTACCAGTTGCTGCCCAGCTTGGCCTCGCGCAAGGCCTTGATCTGCCATTGGCCCACGCGTTCGCAGTACGCGGCCACGCCATCCGCGTCGTCGGGTTCCAGCTCGGGCGGCCAAGCGCCCACCAGGGTCTGCAGCAGCATGTAGAGATCGGCGGGCTGGGGAGTCGGCCGATCTGCACCGCCGTCACCGTGCAACTCGGGGCCTGCGGCCCGCGCGATCCATCGGGTGGCGAAATCCAGCCACTCCTGCGGCATCTCGCTGATCACGGCCAGTCGCGCGCGCACGTCTTCGCCACGCTTGTGGTCGTGCGTCGCCGTGGCCAGCAGGGCCTGTGGATGCGCCTGCGCGCGGCGTAGCAGCCGCTGGTGCAGTGCAGGCACGTCCAGGGCCTGCACATACGGCGAAGAGCCCACCTCGTTGCGCGACAGCAGCGTGCCGCGCCGATAGAAATAGGTGTCCTCCAGCGCCTTGGCCGCCAAAGGCGGAGTCAGGTGGCGCAGGCGGTTCTGGGCGCGACGGCGCAGACGGGCGGCTTCGGGCGTGTCGTCCGGACCCGGCGGCAGCGCCAGCCAGCCCATCAGCCGGGCGGCGATGCGGTCGGCGGCCTCGTCGGGCTCCTGGCGGGTTTCCTGCATGATCTGCTGGCCGCGCTCGGAAGCCGCCTGGCAGTACAGCAGGTCGGCCCGCGTGGCGCTGCCGCCCTCGCCGTAGGTGCGATACACCGGAAAGGCCACCAGCCAGGGAACCAGCGCGCGCGAAATGGCCTGCGGCGGACAGTCGCAAGTGGCCGGATCCAGGCGGGCCAGTCGGCTCAGCACGCGCACCAGCGCGGCGTTCTCCGCCGAGAAGTGGCGCGCCAGCATCAGGCGCCGCGCGGCTTCGAGCTGTTCGCGCGGCGCGCGATCGTCGCCGCTGATCTCCTGCCAGCCGCGCTCCAGCGCGGGTCCGCCGGCGCCGTCGTGCAGCACCGCGCCCGCTTCCTCCATGAAGTCGTAGCCGGTGGTGCCGTCGGTCTGCCAGCCCGCGGGCAATGCCTCGTCCTCGGCCAGGATCTTCTCGACCACGAGGTAGGGGTCGGGGTTGGCGCGGCCGCCTTGGGCGCCCGCGCGTCGCAGGTCGGCGCGCAGGCGCCGGCAGTACACGCCGGGCGAGGCCAGGCCATCGACGTGATCGATGCGCACGCCGTCGATCACGCCTTCGGCGTACAGCCTGAACACCATGGCATGCACCGCGGCATGCACTTCCGGCCGGTCCACGCGCACGCCAACCAGGTCGCTGATTTCGAAGAACCGGCGCCAGTTGATCTGGTCGGCGGCCGTGGGCCACCATGCCAGGCGATAGTGCTGGCGGTCCAGCAGCGCGTGCAGCGCCGCGCGGCCCGCCTCCGTGCCGGCGTCATGGGCCGCCAGCACCTGCTCGGCGCCGCCGCGCGTGTCCAGGGTATGGGGCGCCACGGGGTACTTGCCGCCGGCCTCGATGGCATAGATCTGGGCGGTCTCGTCCCATACCAGCCGGATCTCGCCCTGTTCCAGGGCCGACAGGTAGGGACGGCCCAGCGTGGGCGCCAGCACGCGGCCGGCCAGCCACGGGTCGGGGTCGTGCCAGTCGATGTCGAACCAGTCGGCGTAGGCGCTGTGCCTGCCGTTCATCAGCACGTCGCGCCACCAGGGGTTGTCCCAGTGCGTGGCCATGTGATTGGGCACGATGTCCAGCAGGATGCCCATGCCGCGCGCATGCAGCGCATCGGCCAGGGCGCGCAGCGCGGGTTCGCCGCCCAGCTCGGGATTGACCTCGTTGTGGTCGACGACGTCGTAGCCGTGCGTGGAACCGGGCCGCGCGCGCGTCACCGGCGACAGATAGAAGTGGCTGATGCCCATCGCGGCGTAGTAGTCCACCTGCGCGCGCGCGTCGTCCAGGGTGAAATCGCGGTGCAGCTGCAGCCTGACCGTGGCGCGCGGCGCGCCTTCCCGATGCGGGCGGCTCATGAATGCTTCCTCCCTAGCCGTATTGCCTCGACGCGCTTCATCGCGCCCGGATGCTCGGGCAGCCGCGCCGGGTCTTCGCGCATGCGGCGGCGCCAGTTGGGATGTTCGTCTATGGTGCCCGGCACGTTGGGCTGCTCCTGCATGCCATACAGGTCTTCCAGCGGCGCCAGCATCAGCGCGCCGGGCGACTGGCCGACGAACTGCAGCATCGCGGCGACCGGAGCCTGGGCCGGCACATCGCCGGCTTCGACGACGTGCGCCTCCTGCAGCGCCTTCCACAGCAATGCGCGGTCGTCGGCGCGCTGCGCGCGGGCGGCCGTTTCCTCTTCGCCCTGCAGGCCATGCAGCCGCGCGCGCCAGTCGATGTCGCGTTCATGCCACCATCCGCACAGCGTCGGCAGGTCGTGCGTGGTGGGCATGGCCAGCGCATGCGCGGACCAGCGTCCCGGCGGCATGAATACCGCCTGCTTGTTGCGCTGCCGCGCGGACGGCTGTTCGCGCTGGAACCACAGCACCTCCGTGCCCAGCAGGCCGCGCTGCTCCAGCCGTTCGTTCAGGCCCTCGGGCACCGTGCCCAGGTTCTCGCCGACGATCAGCGCGCGATGCCGATGCGCCTCCAGCGCGGTCAGCAGCAGCAGGTCGTCCAGCGGATAGCGCAGATAGGCCCCGTCGGCGGGATCGGCGCCGGGCGGCACGGCCCACAGGCGCGTCAGTCCCAGGATGTGGTCGATGCGCAGCCCGCCCGCATGTCGCAGGCCGGCTTGCATGGTGTCCAGGAAGGCGCGGTAACCAGTGGCGCGCAGCATGTGCGGCGCGAAGGACGTGACGCCCCACGATTGCCCTTTGGGGTTGTAGATGTCGGGGGGCGCGCCCACCGTCATGCCGGCCAGGTAGGCCTGCGCGTCGGCCCATACCTGGCTGCCGTCCGTGGCGGTGCCCACCGCCATGTCGGCGATCAGGCCGATGCCCATGCCGCTGTGGCGTCCGGCCTCATGCGCCTGGCGCAGGCTTTCCTCGGCCAGCCATTGCGCGTAGATGTGGAAATCGACTTCGCGCGCATGGGCTTGCGCGTAGGCCCGCACGCCCTCGGCGCCGGGATAGGGCGGCACGGTGCCTTCCGGCTCGTCGCGCGCGGCGGCCTCGGCCTGCATGGCCTCGAACACGGCATGCGCCAGCAGCGCCGGGCTGGCGGCCTGGCGATAGGCCGCGTAGCGCGATTGCACCGCGCGCGGCGCGGCGCCAAGCTGGTCGTGCAGACGGCGCAGCACGCGCAGGCGCAGGGCGGCGGCCTGCGCCCAGTCGATCAGGTCGGATGCTTCCAGTCGGGCGATCTGGCCGGCCAGGTCGCGCGTGGCGTTGCGCACGGCGTCCGGGCCCAGCACCGCGCCGGGCGCGGCATATACCGCGTTCAGGAACAGCCGGCTGGAAGGCGAATAGGGGCTGTAGCGCTGCGGCATCGCGCTGAACATGGCGTGCGCAGGGCTGATGGCCAGCGCGTCGGCGCCCAGCCGGCCCGCGGTGCGAGCCAGCGCGGCGAGCGCGCCGAAGTCGCCATAGCCCGACGTGGGGCAGGCGGCATCGCGCTGGCGCAGGCTGCCGATCTGCGCGGCGATGCCCCAGGCGCGATGCGGGCGGTCCGGCACCAGGTCGGCCACGGACGGGCAGGCGGACGGGCACACGGCCAGCGTGGCGCGGCGTTCTCCCACCAGCAGCTTGTGATAGCCGGGCTTGCCCGGGACGGTCAGCCGGTAATCGTCGGGCGGGCCGTCCAGGCGGCCATGCTGGACCGTGCCGTCCTCGCAGTCGATGCGGTAGGGCAGCGCTCCGCCGGCCGCCACCCGCACGGTGCCGCCGGCCTCGCAGATCAGCAGGGCGTCGTCCGCTGCGCCGCTGCGCAGGCAATCCAGTTGCACCGGAGCGCCGGTTCCCGTGCTCTCGCCATCGCGCCCGCCGCGGCCGCGCGGCGCCTGTTTCTGCATGCGGGTCGTGCTGTCGCGCAGCTGCTCGGGACTGCCGGCCGGCAGCCCCAGCGCTTCCAGCATGACGCGCAACGTGTCCGGCGACACCCGTCGCCGCGTGCCGCCGGCGTCGGTCCAGTGCTCCTGGATGCCGGCCAGTTCGGCCAGTTGGGACAGCGCCTGGCCTGCGCGCGCGGATTCAGCCATCGCTTTCCTCGATCATGCATACGGTGGTGGCCGGCCGCAGGTCGCCTGCCTGCAGCGCGTCGGCGGCGCCAGGCGTGTTCTCGAACACCAGGGTGGCGCCAGGGGAGGGGCGCTGCGCGGCCAGCAGCGTCTGGCTGTCGCGGGCGTCCAGGTTCACGTAGAGCGTCAGCATGGCGGCGTCGTTCATGCGCCAGGTGGCGCGCACGGCGCAGTGGCCCAGGGCGGCCGCGCCCTGGGTGCGCGCGCCCAGCAGCCGCGGCGTCACCAGCCGCGACCGCACCTGCAGCAGCGAACGGTAGTAGTCGCGCCACGCCGCGGCATGACTGGCGTCCTGCTCATCGACGAACCAGGGCTGGCTCGACCGATAGGTTTCCGGATCGTTGGGATCCGGCACCGGGTTCGCGTCGCTGCCGGCGAACGCCGGGAACTCGGCGCGCCGGCCTTCGCGCACCGCGCGGGCCAGCTCCGGATCGGAATGGCTGGTGAAGTACAGGAAAGGCGCGCGCGTGCCGCATTCCTCTCCCATGAACACCAGCGGAATCTGCGGCGCCAGCAGCAGGGCGGCCACGGCGGCGCGCAGGGCAGCCGGATCCACGCTGTCCAGCGCGGTCAACCGTTCGCCCCACCCGCGGTTGCCGATCTGGTCGTGGTTCTGCAGGAAGTTGACGAAGGAGGTGGGCGGCAGGCCGCTGCTGTCCTGACCGCGCGGCTCGCCGCGCCGCGGCGACACTTCGCCCTGGTAGACGAAGCCGCTGCCGAGGCTGCGCGCCAGCTTGCCGGCGGCATCGTCGGCATAGTCCTGGTAATACCCGTGGCGTTCGCCGGTCAGCATGTGGTGCAGCACGTGGTGCGCGTCGTCGTTCCACTGGGCGTCGTAGCCCGCATGCAGCAGGTCTGCGTCGTTGTCCTCGTTCTCCACCACCAGGTGCACGTGGCGCGGCGGCGGCACCACGCGGCGGATATTGCGCGCCAGTTCGGGCAGCCAGCCCTCGTCCTCGATGGCGTGCACGGCGTCCAGGCGCAGGCCGTCGAAGCGGAACTCCGTCAGCCAGTAGAGTGCGTTGTCCTGGAAGAAGCGCCGCACCTGCGGCCGGCGGAAATCGATGGCCGAACCCCACGGGGTCTTCAGGTCGTCGCGGAAGAACTCCGGCGCATAAAGAGGCAGGTAGTTGCCGTCCGGGCCGAAGTGGTTGTAGACCACGTCCAGCAGCACGCTCATGCGCAGGCCGTGGGCGGTGTCCACGAGGTACTTCAGGTCTTCCGGCGTGCCATAGGCGCGGTCGGGCGCGTACGGCAGCACGCCGTCATAGCCCCAGTTGCGCTCGCCGGGGAAGTCGGCGATGGGCATCAGCTCGATGGTCGTGAAGCCCAGTTCCGCCAGTTCGGGCAGGCGTTCGGCCAGCGCGACGAAGCCCCCCGCCAGGCCAACGTGGACTTCGTAGATGACGGACTCTTCCCAGGGCCGGCCCAGCCAGTCGGGGTGGCGCCAGGGGTATCCGCCGCCGGGCAGGACGATGCTGTGGCCGTGCACGTCGTCGTCCTGCATGTGCGAGGCGGGGTCGGGAACGGCCAGGCCGTCGTTCAGGCGGTAGCGATAGCGCGCCGACGGGGCGCAGCGCACGGTGACCTGGGCGTAGCCGTCCGGGCCGGGCTTCATGGGAATGGGGTCCATGCCCTCGATCTCCAGCGCGAAGCCGGGCGGCGCCGAGGGCGCCCAGATGCGAAAGCGGGTCTGCCCGTCGGGCAGCACCCAGGCCCCGACGCGCTGGGCGCCTAGGCTGCCGGGCGTGGTCAATAGCGAGGCGGGTTCGCTCATTGGTATCTCTCCGTGCGGCGCGCCGCGGATCGCTTCCGCGGCGCCCGTAATGTCGTGTCGGTCAGGGTGGGGCCACGGCGTCGGTGGTGGCCGAAAGGACGGCCAGGGTATGGGCCGCAACGGTATAGGCGGGGTCGGTCCAGTCGCGCGGGGGCTCGACGCCGCCCCGCGTGTCCAGTTCCAGTCGCCAAGCAAGTGCCGGGCCTGCCAGGGTGAAGACCGCGTCTTCGCCGCCGCCGTTGAACAGCACCATGGTCACGTCGACCCGCCCCGAGCCGTCCTCGGCCGGGGCGGCGCGCCGGACGGCCAGCGTGCGCGCTCCGCCGTTGGACCAGGCGTCGCTTTCCATGTGGGCGCCCGCCAGGTCGAACCATTCCGTGGCCGGCAGTCCGCCCGCCGGTCCGGCGCCGTAGCGGCGTGTGCGCAGGCTGGGATGGGCTCGGCGCAGCGCGGTCAGCCGCGCGACGAGCCGGGTCAGTTCCCTGCCTCGCGGCGAATCCGCCTGTTTCCAGTCCAGCCAGCCGATGGCGCTGTCCTGGCAATAGGCGTTGTTGTTGCCGTTCTGGCTGTTGCCGAACTCGTCGCCCGCCAGCAGCATGGGCGTGCCGCCGGACACGAACAGGGTGGCGAGCAGCGACCGCTGCACCCGGCCGCGCACTTCCAGGATGGCGGGGTCGTCAGTGGGGCCTTCCTTGCCCCAGTTGCGGCTGTAATTCTCGCCGTGGCCGTCGCGGTTCTCTTCGCCGTTGGCCTCGTTGTGGCGCTTCTCGTAGGCGGTGATGTCGTGCAGCGTGTAGCCATCGTGCGAGGCCACGAAGTTGATGGTGGCCCAGGGGCGTCGATGCCGCCGGTCGAACAGGTCTGCCGATGCGGTCAGGCGCCCTGCCAGCTCGCCCCGCATGTTGTCGTCGCCGCGCCAGAAGCGGCGCACGCCGTCGCGATAGCGGTCGTTCCATTCCGCGAAGCCGGGGGGATGCTGGCCGAGCTGGTAGCCGTCCGGACCGATGTCCCACGGTTCGGAGATCAGCTTCAGCCGCGACAGCACGGGGTCCTGCAGGATGGCGTCGAAGAAGCCCGAGCCGGGGTCGAAGCCCGTGCCTTCGCGGCCCAGCGTGGTGCCCAGGTCGAAGCGGAAGCCGTCCACCTGGTACGACTCGGCCCAGTGCCGCAGCGAGTCCATCACCATCTGCAGCACGCGCGGATGCGACAGGTTCAGCGTGTTGCCGCAGCCGGTGTCGTTGATGTAGTAGCGTTCCTCGCCCGGAATCAGGCGGTAGTAGCTGGCATTGTCCAGGCCGCGCCACGACAGCGTGGGCCCCATCTCGTTGCCTTCGCAGGTGTGGTTGTAGACCACGTCCAGGATCACCTCGATGCCCGCCGCATGCAGGCGCCGCACGGCGCGCCGCAGGTCGTCGCCGCCGCCCGGGGTATAGCGGGGTTCGGGCGCGAAGTACGACAGCGTGCTGTAGCCCCAGTAGTTGCTCAGTCCGCGTTCTAGCAGGAAGCGGTCCTGCAGATAGGCGTGGACGGGCATCAGCTCGACGGCCGTCACGCCGATGCGGTGCAGGTGCTCGATGAACCAGGGATCCGACAATGCCTCGCAGGTCCCGCGCAGCGGCGGTTCCAGGTCCGCGCGCTGCATCGAGGCGCCGCGCACGTGCATCTCGTAGATCACGGTGTTTTCCCAGGGCGTGTCGGGTCGCGACGTGGGCCCCCAGTTGAATCCCTCGTCCACCACCACCGCCTTGGGCATGGCGGCAGCGCTGTCGCGCCGGTCCATCGCCAGGTCGGCGCGCGTATGGCCCATGCGATAGCCGAACAGCGCGTCGTTCCAGCGCAGCCCGCCCTTGAGCTGGCGCGCGTACGGGTCCAGCAACAGCTTGTGGGGATTGAAGCGGTGGCCCGCCGCGGGTTCGTAGGGACCATAGGCGCGCAGGCCATACACCAGGCCGTGCCGCGCGCCAGGCAGGTAGCCGTGCCAGATCTCGTCGGTGCATTCCGGGAAATCCAGGCGCTGCAGCTCTTTGCGGCCGGACGGATCGAACAGGCACAACTGCATGCGCGTGGCGTTGCCGGAAAACACCGCGAAATTGACGCCCAGCCCGTCGCTGCTGGCGCCCAGCGGAAACGGCCGTCCGGCCGTCAGCGTGGCATTGGTCGGCATTATTTTTATCCTTCGTGGCGCAACAGCAATGTGGACATCGGAGGAAGAGTGAGGGAAAGGGATTGCGCCTGTCCGTGCGCCGGCACGTCCTCGGTGCGCGCGCGGCCGGCGTTGCCCATGCCGCTGCCGCCGTAGGGTTCGGCGTCGCTGTTGAAGCGTTCGGCCCAGCTGCCCGCCAGCGGCACGCCGACGCGATAGCCGTGGCGCGCCACCGGCGTGAAGTTGCTGATGGCCAGCACGTGATTCCGGCCGTCGGTGCGCACGAACGCCAGCACGCTGTTGGCCGTGTCGTCGCCGACCATCCAGGCGAAGCCGGCGGGGTCGGCGTCGCGCTTGTGCAGTTCCGGCAGGTCACGGTAGAGCAGGTTCAGGTCGGCCACCGCGCGCTGCAGGCCGCGATGCTCGGGACGATCCAGCAGATGCCACTGCACGAAGCCGTCGTGGTTCCATTCGGTCTCCTGGCCCAGTTCGCCGCCCATGAACAGCAGCTTCTTGCCCGGGTGCGCCCACATGAAGCCGTAGTAGGCGCGCAGATTGGCCAGCCGCATGGCGGCATCGCCCGGCATCTTGCCGATCAGCGACCCCTTGCCGTGCACGACCTCGTCGTGCGACAGCGGCAGGATGAAGCGCTCGGAGAACGCATAGATCATTCCGAACGTCATGTCGCTGTGGTGGTACTGGCGATGGATGGGATCGTGCGACATGTAGCGCAGCGTGTCGTGCATCCAGCCCATGTTCCACTTGTAGTCGAAGCCCAGGCCGCCCTCGGACACCGGCGCGGTGACGCCGGGCCAGGCCGTCGATTCCTCGGCGATCGTCATGGCGCCCGGACACTCGCGCGCCACGGCCAGGTTGAGGTCGCGCAGGAAGGCGACGGACTCCAGGTTCTCGCGGCCGCCGTACTGGTTGGGCACCCACTCGCCGGGCGCGCGGCTGTAGTCGCGATACAGCATGGATGCCACCGCGTCCACGCGCAGGCCGTCGATGTGATAGTGCCGCAGCCAGTGCAGCGCGCTGGCCACCAGGAATGCCCTGACCTCGTTGCGGCCCAGGTTGTAGACCATGGTGTGCCAGTCGGGGTGGTAGCCCTCGCGCGGATCGGCGTGCTCGTACAGCGCCGTGCCGTCGAACGACACCAGGCCGTGGGCGTCGTTGGGGAAGTGCGCCGGCACCCAGTCCAGGATCACGCCCACGCCGGCCTCGTGGCAGCGGTCCACGAACGTGGCGAACTCGGCCGGCGTGCCGAAGCGCGCCGACGGCGCGAACATGCCCAGGGGCTGATAGCCCCACGAGCCGCCGAAGGGATGCTCCATCACCGGCAGCAGTTCGATGTGGGTGAAGCCCATGGCGCGGGCATAGCCGGGAAGCTTGGCCGCCAACTTGCTCCACAGGCTGCCGGGGCTGGGCTCGTCGGCCCACGAACCCACGTGCAGTTCGTACACCGACATGGGCGCGTCGGGCGCGTGGCGCGCGGCGCGCTCGCGCATCCATTGTTCGTCGGTCCAGCGCAGCGGCGCGGCGTCGGGCACGACCGAGGCCGTCGCGGGCGGCGCCTCGGTGGCGCGGGCCATGGGGTCGGCCTTCATCTGGTGGCTGCCGTCGGCGCCGATGATCGCGTACTTGTAGCGGCTGCCCGCCGGCACGTCCGGAATGAAGATTTCCCACACGCCGGCATGATGGCGCAGCCGCATGCCGTGCCGGCGCGCATCCCAGCCGTTGAAGTCGCCCACCACGGCGACGCGCCGCGCATTGGGCGCCCACACCGAGAAGCGCACGCCGTCCACCTCGTCCTGCCGCATCGGGTGAGCGCCCAGCGAATCGGCCAGGTGCAGCCAGGAGCCGCCGGCCAGCAGCTGCAGGTCGGCCTCGGGAATGGAAGGACCGAAGGCATAGGGGTCGGCGTGCACCTCCTCGTGCCCGCCGTGCGCCACGCGCAGCCGGTAGGCGCGCGGGTGGCCGGGCCGCAGCGCGTCGATGCGCGCGCCATACAGGCCTTCCGCCTGCTGCGCCAGCTCGACCTCCGAGCCGTCCTCCAGCAGTGCATGCACCGAAGTCGCCCCGGGCGCCAGCACCCGCAGAATGCCCTGGCCCTCGACGTGGTGCGGTCCCAGCACGGCAAAGGGATTGGCATGGGTCGCTGCCTGCAGCGCCTGCACCTCGGCGGGCGGCAAGGCCGGCGCAGTCCCGCGCGGGGGGCGTCCGCCAGGAGAGGCTCCGCCGTTGTCGGGCACGTCGACCGGCATACGGCTGATCATGATTGGGCTCCGAAGGGAGGTGCGGCCTTCGGAAGGTCGTGCGATGTCATGGCTTCTTTTCCTCGTCGATCGCCGCGTCGAGCAGGGCGGAGCGGGACAGCTCGGCCAGCGCGCACAGCGGAATGGATATCCAGGATGGGCGGTGCAGGACCTCGTAGCGGACTTCGTAGGCGGCCTTCTGGATCTGCGCGAGGCGCAGCAGGTCGTGTTCGATGCCGGCCGGGACCTGCATGAATGCCGTCGCGTCGCGATAGCCGTTCAGGAACGCCTGGCCCGCGCGATGGCGGAAGCGCTCCAGCAGTGCTTCGCGGCGCTCGCGCGCGGCGGTGGCATGGCCGTCGGCGTCGGTCGCGCCCGCGATGACGTCGGTCGGCGTGCTGGCCAGCGGATCCGCACGGCTGACCGTCGCCGCGGCATAGTCGAACGAACGCAGCATGCCCGCCACGTCGCGATACGGGCTGGCGCGTCCATGGCGGTCCTCCGGCGCGGCAGCGGGTTCGCCTTCGAAGTCGATGATGTAGGCATCGGTCTGCGCGATCAGCACCTGCCCCAGGTGGAAGTCGCCATGGATGCGCAGGCGCAGCAGGCCGGTTTCGGCCTCGGCCAGGCGCCGCAGCATGGCGGCGATGCGGTCGCGGTGCTCGCTCAGCCACTGCACGCAGGCGCGCGAGCCCGGCTCCAGCTCGGCTTGCGCTTGCTTCAGGGCTTCCAGGGCGCGATCCAGTTCGGCCACGGCTTCTTCGCCGGCGCGCCGCACATTGGCGGCGCCGGCCTTGGCCGGACGGAACTCCGGCGGCGCGTCTTCGCGCGCCAGCACGGCATGCAGCTCGCCCAGGCGCTTGCCGATGGTGCAGGCAATGGTGGCGTAGCCGCTCAGGCTCTGCTCGAACTCGTCGGGGTCGTCGCCGGACAGCGTGGCGTTGTCCAGCGCGCGCTTCAGGAACTCCAGGCTCCAGCCCCAGGCATCGCCTTCGTTCAAGATGTAGCCATGCATCAGGGCGATGGTCTGCGGCTCTCCCGAGCCGGTGCGCCGGATCTCGCCCAGCAGCGGCGGCGTATTGGCGTAGCCGCTGCGCGTCAGGTGACGGGTCATCTCGGCCTCGGGCGTGGCCGCCGTCTGCACCGCGCGCAGCAACTTCAGCACGGCCTGGCCGCCCACCACCACCGAACTGTTCGACTGCTCGGCCTTCACCCACTTCAGCTCCGCGTCGTCGGGCAGGTCCAGCCCTTCCTCCGGCAGGAACTCCAGCGCGCCGTGGGCGCCGCCATCCAGGGGCAGCGTCTCGCCCGCGCGCAGCAGGGCGATCAGGCGGTGCACGAACGCGGGCTCGTACATCGCGTCGCACAGCGTGCCCATCTGGGCGACACGACGCACCTTGGCCAGGGCCTGTTGGGGCGTGTGTTCTGCCGTCCAGTAAATGCCCAGGGGCAGCAGATAGCTCTTGCCGCCTTCGTGCGACACCTCGGCCAGATAGAGGTCGCTGTCCGTGGCCACCGGTTGGGCGTGCGTCAGGCGCACGACGGCCTTGGGCGTCTGCAGACTGGACCAGCGCTGGCGCGCCAGGTAGGCGGGAAGAATCTCGGTTTCCAGCACGCGGCGCGACGGTTCGGTGAAGGCCAGGCCCTTGCCGCGCAGCACCAGGGTCGGATATTCGGTGGGCGCATGCTCGGGCGGCAGGGTCTGCCACGACGGCGGCGACACGTCCTGGCGCAGGTCCATCCAGAAGAAGGCGTATGGCGGCAGCGTCAGGCGGTACGGCTGGTCGGTGATCACGGGGAAGGGCGTATTCCCCAGCATCTCCAGTGGGGTGCGGCCCACGTACTCGGGCAGGGACAGCTCCAGCGGCTGCGCCGTGTTCGACAGGTTGGCCACGCACAGGATCGAGGTGTCTTCCCACAATCGCAGGTACGCCAGGATCTTGCGGTTGCCGGGGAACAGGAAACGCAGCGTGCCGCGGCCGAACGCATGCGTCTGCCGCCGCGTGGCCAGCATGCGGCGCGTCCAGTTCAGCAGCGAGTGCGGGTCGCGCTGCTGCGCCTCGACGTTGACCGACTCGTAGCCGTACAGCGGACCCATCAGCAGCGGCAGCGTCAGCCGTTCGGGGTCGGCGCGCGAAAAGCCGCCGTTGCGGTCGGACGACCACTGCATGGGCGTGCGCACGCCGTCGCGGTCGCCCAGGTGGATGTTGTCGCCCATGCCCAGCTCATCGCCGTAGTACAGCACCGGCGTGCCCGGCATGGACAGCAGCAGGCTGTTCATCAGCTCGACGCGGCGCCGGTCGCGCTCCAGCAGCGGCGCCAGGCGGCGGCGTATGCCCAGGTTGATGCGCGCGCGCGAGTCCGCGGCGTAGATGTTCCACAAGTAGTCGCGCTCTTCGCTGGTCACCATCTCGAGCGTCAGCTCGTCATGGTTGCGCAGGAATATCGCCCACTGGCAGTTGGCGGGGATGTCGGGCGTCTGGCGGATGATGTCGGTGATCGGGAAGCGGTCTTCCTGCGCGATGGCCATGTACATGCGCGGCATCAGCGGGAAGTGGAACGACATGTGGCATTCGTCGCCGTCGCCGAAGTACTCCTTGGCGTCCTCCGGCCACTGGTTGGCCTCGGCCAGCAGCATGCGGCCGGGGTACTCGGCCTGGATCACCGACCGGATCTGCTTGAGCACCGCGTGGGTCTCGGGCAGGTTCTCGTTGTTGGTGCCCTCGCGCTCGACCAGGTAGGGGACCGCGTCCAGCCGCAGGCCGTCCACGCCCATGTCCAGCCAGAAGCGCATCACCGACAGCACCTCCTTCAGCACCTGCGGATTGTCGTAGTTCAGGTCCGGCTGGTGCGAATAGAAGCGGTGCCAGTAGTACGCGCCCGCCACGGGATCCCAGGTCCAGTTGGATTTCTCGGTGTCCAGGAAGATGATGCGCGTGCCGGAATAGGCCTTGTCATCGTCCGACCACACATAGAACTTGCGCGCCGCCGAGCCCGGCCGCGCCGTGCGGGCGCGCTGGAACCACGCGTGCTGGTCCGAGGTGTGGTTCACCACCAGTTCGGTGATCACGCGCAGCCCGCGCGCGTGCGCCGCGCGGATGAAGCGGCGCACGTCGGACAGCGAGCCATAGTCGGGATGCACGCCGCGGTACTCGGCGATGTCGTAGCCGTCGTCGCGGCGCGGCGACGGATAGAAGGGCAGCAGCCATACGGCCGTCACCCCCAGCTCGGCAATGTAGTCCAGCTTGTCGATCAGGCCCTGGAAGTCGCCGATACCGTTGTTGTCCGCGTCGAAGAACGACTTGACGTGCAACTGGTAGATGATCGCGTCCTTGTACCAGAGGTCCTCGGGCGCCTCGTGCGGCTTGGCGGCGGGCTTCGCGGTCTTGCGGGTCGTCATCTGGCGGTCTCCGGGTTCAGTCGGGCGCCGTCAGGCGCCACACGCGATACGGCCTGCCCGGATGCAGCGCGAAGTCGGCGCGGCCGTCGTGCCAGGTGGCGCTGCCGCCATCCAGCAGGTCCTCTGCCTGGATCTCGCTGCGGCCGCTGCGCACAGGGTGGTCCGAGGGGACCTGCAGCCCGGTGTGCTGCACGTTGTAGGGGTCCAGGTTGATGGCGGCCAGGATGGTGCTGCCGCCGTCGGCCGTGGACTTCATGAAGCTGATGATCTGCGGATTGCCGTTGGCCACCGTGCGGTAGCCTCGCTGCGACCACAGCGCGGGAGTCGTGTGGCGGATGGCGTTGAGCTGCGCGATCTCGGTCTTGATGTTGCCGGGCGCATCCCAGTCGCGCTGGCGCAGTTCGTATTTTTCAGAGTCCAGGTACTCTTCCTTGCCCGGCACCGGCTGCCATTCGCACAACTCGAAGCCGCTGTACAGGCCCCAGTTGCCGGCGCCCAGCGTGGCAAGCGCGGCGCGGGCCAGGAAGGCCGAGCGCGCGCCGCACTGCAGGTAATACGGGTTGATGTCCGGCGTGTTCACGAAGAAATTGGCGCGGAAGAAGTCCGCCACCGGTTCGCTGGCCAGTTCTTCCAGGTAGGCCGCGATCTCGTGCTTGTCGTTGCGCCAGGTGAAGTACGTGTACGACTGCGTGAAGCCGATCTTGGCAAGGCGGTACATCATCTTGGGCCGCGTGAACGCCTCGGACAGGAAGATCACGTCGGGGTGGCGCATGTGCACGTCCGCGATCATCCACTCCCAGAACGGCAGCGGCTTGGTATGCGGATTGTCCACGCGGAAAATGCGCACGCCGTGGTCGGCCCAGAACAGCACCACGTCGCGCAGCGCGCGCCACAGCGGCAGCACGCGGGCGCGCTTGCCCGTGTTGCGGTAGAAGCTGACGTTGACGATGTCCTGGTATTTCTTGGGCGGGTTCTCCGCATAGCGGATCGTGCCGTCGGGGCGCCGCGTGAACCATTCGGGACGCTGGGTCAGCCAGGGATGGTCCGGCGAGCACTGGATGGCGAAGTCCAGCGCGATCTCCAATCCGTGCGCGTGCGAAGCCTGCACCAGGCGCAGGAAGTCGTCCAGCGTGCCCAGCTCGGGATGGATGGCGTCGTGGCCGCCCTCGGGCGAGCCGATGGCGTAGGGGCTGCCCGGATCGTTCTCACCGGCCGAGAGGCTGTTGTTCGGGCCCTTGCGATGCGCCTTGCCGATGGGATGGATGGGCGGGAAATACAGGACGTCGAAGCCCATGGCGCGGATGTCGGGCAGGCGCGCATGAACGTCGTCGAAGGTGCCGTGGCGGCCGGGAACCGGCGACATCGAGCGGGGGAACAGTTCGTACCAGCTCGAGAACGCCGCGGCGCGCCGGTCCACCCACAGCGGGTAGGGCGTGGGGCTTTCGTACAGGAATGAACGCGGCGCCACGGCCTCCATCGCCGCGGCCACCTCGCGGTCCAGCATCACGGCCACCATGGTGTCCTGCGTCTCGTTCGAGATCTCGACGATGGCCTCGCCGTCGTCCTGCGTCGCGCTGGCGGCCCGGGCGACCTCGGCCACCATGGCCAGCGCGGCCTCGATGCGCTCGCGCGCCTCGGGATGGTCCTGGCGGCTGGCCGCCAGGGACTCGCGCAGCCGGATCGTGCCTTCGCGCAGCTCCAGCTCCAGCCGCAGCCCGGCCGCGTGCTTCTTGCGCAGCTCAGTGCGATAGGTCTCCCAGTCGTCCAGCCACGCGACGATGCGGAATTCGTGCGGGCCGGTGCGCCGCGGCCGCATCTCCGCCTGCCAGCGATCGTTGTCCAGGAGGCGCATCGGTTCGGTTTCCCAATGCTGCTCGTCGCAGGCCCGCCATTGCAGTTCGGCGGCCAGTTCATCGTGGCCGTCCATGAAGATGTCGGCCTGCACGCGCACGGCTTCGCCGACCACGCACTTGGGCATGTGGCGGCCGTTCTCGAGTACCGGGCTGACCGCTTCCACTGCGATGCGCGGCGTCTGGCGCGGGTCGGGACGGGTGGCGGCGGCGCGCGTCGGGGCGGCCGGGTCGGTGCGCTCGTCGGTGCTGTCCAGGCGGTGGCCCCCGGGCGGCAGCAGGGCGTTGTCGGGTTCCTGCAGCGAGCGCAGCAGCGCGGGCGGCAGCAGGTGGGCCACGCCGCTCCAGCCAGTGCGCGCGGGGTGCGCGTCGTCGGGATTCAGCAGCAAGGCGTGCGCGGCGCTGCCGGGCGAGGCCGTGGTGCGCACGCCGTCGCGCACGAGCAGGGTGCAGTACCCGCGGTCGCCCACGGCCAGGCGCGGCGCCCCGCGCAGAGGCGTCTCGGCGCGCCAGCGCACCGCGCGCGTGGCGGCGTCCCACTGCGTGTCATCGCGCGGCATGACCATGATGCCGTCGCCCGTCATGGCCGCGGCCCACAATGCGCGTTCGAAGCGTTCGGGCCTGCCCGGCTCGGAGGGAGGTTCGGGCATGGCGATTACCGGCGCGACGGCGCGCAGCCGCAGGTCTTCCTGCATCAGCCAGGGCGCGCGCAGGTCCCACCATGGCAGCGAGGAATACACGGCGTCGAAGGCGGCCTCGCGCAGGTCCTGGAGTTCCCACGGACCTCGTCCCGGCGTCCACGCGAAGAAGCGCACATCCGGATACTCGCCGCGCAGCGGCTCGAACAGCCGTTGCCAGCCCGCGCCGCCCAGGCGCTGCGGCTCGAGGCAGCGGAACGCCTTCACGCCGTTGCGGATCCATCCCGCCAGGCGCCGCTGCCAATGTTCGATGAACGCCGCGGGCGGCGGCCCGTCGCGCAGGCGCACCACGTCCCAGTCGGACGGCGGCTGCCGCGGGTCGCGTTCCCTGTCGCCCGGCGTGGTGAGGAACCAGGACGGGTCCAGCGTGCCGGGCGCGGCGTTGGCGGCCACGCGGTCGACCAGCAGGTCCAGCGCCAGGTCCAGCCCATGACGGCCCGCCGTGTCCGCCAGGATGCGCACCGCTTCGTCCATGGACAGCCCGTCCCGCAATGCGGGGTCGCACTGGTCGGCGTCCTGTGGCGCGAACGACCGCGCGCCTTCGGGCAGGCGCCACAGCGGCGCGCACATCAGGGTGTCGAAGCCGGCGTCGCGCGCGCGCTGGCACAGGGCGTCCCAGGCGGCTTCGTCGGCCAGCGGGCCGACGTCTGTCGGGTGCACATAGCAGATACGCCACGCACCGGGCGCGGCGTACGAGGGGCGGGCGGTACCGGGCCGGTCCACGGCGATCATCGCGCTGCCTCCGTCACGCAGCCGCTTGCAGCGGGGCAGGGCGCAGCTCGGTGGCCGGTTGCGGCATCGGCATGGCCGGAGCGTGGCGCAGGCGCGCGGCCGGCACGCGGGTGGCGGTCGGCCACGCCGCCAGTCGGGCGTACAGATCGGCGTACTGCTGGACCGGCTTGCGCCAGCCGAAGTCGGCCGTCATGCCGTTGTACTGCATGCTGCGCCACAGTTCCGGCCTGGCGTAGAGGCCCAGCGCGCGCGTGATGGCCTCGGACATCGCCTGGGGCGAGTCGCCATCGAACAGGATGCCGTTGGCGCGGCGTTCGCCGTCCGCCGGATCGTGGATCGTGTCCGCCATGCCCCCGACCCGCGATCCGATCGGCACCGTGCCATAGCGCATCGCATAGAGGGGGGTCAGGCCGAACGGTTCGAAACGGCTGCCGTGCAGCAGGATGTCGGCGCCGGCATGCAGCCGGTGCGCGGTGTGTTCGTCATAGCCGATGCGCACGGCGCAGCGGGTCGGATACTGCGCCTGCAGCGCCAGCAGTTCGCGCTCGAGGCGCGGATCGCCCTGGCCCAGGATCACGACCTGCAGATCGGGGTTGGCCTTCAACACCTGCGGCAGCGACCTGGCGGCCACGTCGGCCATCTTCTGGTCCGTCAGGCGGCTGCCCATGGCCAGCAGCGGGCCTTCGGTGTCGTCCGGCAGGTTGAAGGCCAGTCGCAGCGCGGTCTTGCAGCGGCGTTTGTTGCGCAGGTTGTCGGCGCTGTAGCGGCAGCGGCCCAGCGCGGGGTCTTCAGCGGGGTTCCACAGCATGTCGTCGATGCCGTTGGGCACGGCCAGCAGGTCGGCGCTGCGCGCACGCAGCAGCTCGTCCAGGCCGCAGCCGAATTCCGGCGTGAGGATCTCGCGGGCATACGTGTGGCTGACCGTGGTGACGCGGTCGGCGTAACGGATGCCCGCCTTGAGGAAGCTCATCTTGCCCCAGAACTCCAGGCCGTCGGCGCCGCAGTAGTCGGGCGGCACGCCTAGGTCGTGCGCGTGATCCAGCGGGAACAGCCCCTGGAAGGCCATGTTGTGGATCGTGAAGACCGTCTTGACGTAGCGCAGCCCCACTGCGCGCACCAGCAGCGGCGCCAGTCCCGCGTGCCAGTCGTGGGCGTGCACCACGTCCGGCCGGCGGCGGCCCGGCAGCCCCAGGCACAGGCGCACGGCCGCATGCGCCAGGGCGGCGTAGCGCAGCGCATTGTCGGGATGGTCGCGGCCCTGGTCGTCCGCGTACAGGCCGGGGCGGTCATACAGCATATCGTTGCGCAGCGCATGCACGGCCATCCCGGTGCTGCGGCAGTAGCCGCGGTACAGAGTGGCTTCGCCGCCCGGCAGGCCGGAGAGGCGTTCGGGCGGGTGCGTTTCCCGAAGATTGTCCAGCACGCCACGGTAGGCAGGCAGCAGCAACTCCACTGCCGTTCCTGCATCGCGCAAAGCGCAAGTCATACCGGTGACCGCATCCCCCAGGCCGCCAGACTTGGCGAGGGGATAGGCCTCCGAAGCCACCATCAGCGTGTTCAGCGTCACCATGCGTGTCATCCTTGAGAGGGAGCCTCGAGAAAAAGGGCCGAGGCATAAAGAAGCCGGAGCCCACCCAGAGCAAGCAGCGTGCCTGAGGGCGGTGATGGAGCGAACCCCGGTCGGGCTGCGCCCGTACCGCCTTTGCGGGAGACACGTTTATATCGACTTTGCCCGGATACAAGAATGCGCATTTCGTTTTAGATCGACGACTGGGCAACCTTTGTATTCGCTGTATATGCGTCCAGCTATCGTGATGCACTGCGACAACGGCATATTCGGCCGCCGACATTTGGCTGAATTCGCCGGAAAACACGAGTTTCGCGGTGCCGCGGCGGCCGCTCTCCGGCCGGACGCCGCGACGCGTATCGCATGAGGCAGGCCCACAGCCGGCAGACGCGGCACGGCTGCCTCGTTGCGAACCGGAAACCGCCGCATGCGTCGTTGTTGCAGGCGCTTGTAATTTTGGAATGCCGCGCGCGCGCACTTGGGTAACCGAAAGCAAGGCGCTACGGCCACGCGGGGCGGACGGGAGACGATCCGTCACGCAAGTGTGTCGGTTGTTGCCGGGAATGCCGCAAAGCCATGACTTTGCGTTTCTGGAACGGCCGGACGGCACGCGCGGGCATGGGGGTTGCGTACGCGCAGGCCGGCCGGCGTCCGCCGGCATCCCGCAACGGAGTATGTACATGTCCACCACGCCAGAGAGCCTCCCGTCTTCCGTCCGCGACGAGACCGTGCTGGGGGGTTCGGAAGAGACCACCGCCTACCATCGCGGCGCGGCCGCGCGCGCGGTCGAAATCGTGATGCCCATGCTGAGATCGGCGGTCGAGGATGACCGTATCGGCGAGAGCCACTGCCTGCACGTCGTCGTCATGCATCCGCTGAAGACGCCGGCGAACTCGACCTTCGAAGAGTCGGTGCTATATGAACAGAGCGTGGGGGACCGAGCGAAGTGGGACGCGGACTACGCGGCCTTCGCGCGCGGCAAGGCGGCGTTGAGCTGGCGCACCGGCCAGAACAGCCACGCCGTATGCACGACCGTCGCGCACCTGCTGCGGCCGGAAGACACCGCCCTGTGGGGCAGCGTCTGGCATGAAGGCATCATCGTGGGCGTCAGCGGCGCCCAGCCCTGGTACGACGAGGCGTTCGCCGGCGCCGTCGCCCATGCATTCAAGGCCGTGCTGAAGGACTACCGGCTGCGGCCCGCCGCCTGAGGCGGCGCGGCCGCGGGCGCCGTTCGAGTTCAATCCACCTTGCCCGCGAGGTCCGCTCGTCCCGAGGCGGCGGACCCCAGTTCCTCGCCCGGGCCGCCCTCCGCATCGCGGCTGGCTCTCACGCCGCGCCAGAGTTCTTCCAGAAAGGGCAGCGCCTCCAGCAGCACGGCGGCGGCCAGCAGGGCGGCTACGTATCCCGCGGGCAGCGGCGTCTGCTTCCAGCGCACGGTCCAGTCGGCGGGCGTGGCGGACAGCCCGAACAGCGAGAGGAAGGCGTCCCAGTGCAGTATCGCCACCAGGATGCCGGCGGCCAGCGGCAGCAGCTCGAGAAAGCTGTGCACGTGCTGTTCGAAGGGGCTGATGTAGCGCCGCGTGTGCGCGTACGACACGTCCCACAGCGCCGTGGCCTCGTGCAGCACGAAGGCAGCCAGCATCACCGCGAACACGAGCGCGTTGATTTCCAGGAACAGGCACGCCAGCAGCGCCACGGCGATCTCGCCGAACATCAGCAGGTGCAGCATCGACTCCTTGGGCCCGGCGGTGCGCGCGATGTCGGTGGCGCGGTGGCAGGCCCAGTCTGCTATCCCGGCCAGCAGCCATAGCGGCATGATGAAGTAGAGCAGTATCCCGACGGCCGGGTCTTCCATGGCGAGTTCTCCTTTTGCCGGCCGCCGCGCAAGCGGCATGCCCGGCGCCGGCCCCGCGGGGCACGAAAGTTGCGCCCGGCCGTGGCACCGCATTCGGGGAGGCAGGACCATGGCGAAACCGGACAGCGCGGATCACGCGCGCCGCGAGGTATTCCGTACGATAGGCATGGCGCTGTGGCGCAATCGCGGCCGCACCGCGTTGGCAATGGTGCTGCTGGTGGCGGCCAAGCTCTTGATGGTGACCGTGCCCGCGCTGCTCAAGCGCATCGTCGACGCCCTCAGCGAGCCGGCCGCCCTGCTCACCGTTCCCGTGTTCCTGCTGCTGGGATATGCGGCGGTGCGATTCGCGGGCAGCCTGTTCACCGAACTGCGCGACCTGGTCTTCACGCGCGTGGCGCAGTCGACCGTGGCGGACTTCACGGTGCGCATGTTCGAGCACATGCAGCGCCTGGGCGCGCGCTTCCATTCCTCGCGCCAGACCGGCGCGCTGGCGCGCGACATGGAGCGCGGCACCGCCGGTGTGGGCTACCTGCTGGGCACGGCGCTGTTCACGCTGCTGCCCACGCTGGTGGAGATCGTCACCGTCGTAGTCATCCTGGTGCTGGGCTACAGCCTGTGGTTCGCCTTGATCGTCGCCGTGACCTTCATTGCCTATTTCAGCTATACCTATGTGCTGACCGAGCGCCGCGCGATCCTGCAGCGCGAGTTGAACGAACTCGATTCGCGGGCCAGCGGCCGCATCGTCGACAGCCTGCTGAACTATGAAGCGGTCAAGCTCAATGCCAACGAAGCGATCGAGTCGCGCCGGCTGAACGGCGTGCTGGACGAATGGATAGGCGTGGGCGTGCTGAACCAGCGTTCGCTGTCGCGCCTGCACATCGGGCAAAGCGCCATCATCGCGGCGGGGGTCGGCCTCGTGATGCTGCTGGCCGGCCAGCAGGTGGTGCAGATGCGCATGACGGTGGGCGACCTGGTCCTGGTGAACGCGTACATCATCCAGATCTGCCTTCCGTTGAATACGCTGGGCCTGATCTTCCGCCAGGCGAAGGAAGCGCTGATCAACGCCGAGCGCGTCTGCGAACTGCTGCTGGTGCCCGCCGAATCGGGCGACGGCGAACGCATGCCGGATCTGCGCGTGCAGGGCGGCGAGATCACGTTCGAGCACGTCAGCTTCGGCTACGAGCCAGGCCGCAACATTCTCTGGGACGTCAGCTTCACCGTGCCGGCGGGCGCGACGGTGGCGATCGTGGGCGGCAGCGGATCCGGGAAGTCGACCGTGGCGCGGCTATTGTTCCGCTTCTATGACCCTGACGAGGGCCGCGTGCTGATCGACGGGCAGGACCTGCGCAACGTGGGCCGCGCCAGCCTGCGGCGCTCGTTGGGCATCGTGCCGCAGGACACGCTGCTGTTCAACGACACCATCGCCTACAACATCGCCTACAGCCGGCCGGATGCCGACGCGGGACAAGTGGAGGAGGCCGCCAGCGGCGCGCGGGTGCACGAGTTCATCGCCAGCCTGCCTGCTGCGTACGAAACGCCCGTGGGCGAGCGCGGCGTCAAGCTGTCGGGCGGCGAGCGGCAGCGCATCGCGATCGCGCGGGCCTTGCTGAAGAACCCGCCCATCATGGTGTTCGACGAGGCGACCTCGGCGCTGGACACACGCACCGAGCGGGCCATCCAGGCCGAACTGGACCGCATCGCGCAGGGCCGCACGACGATGATCATCGCGCATCGGCTGTCGACGATCGTCAACGCGGACCGCATCCTCGTCCTGGATCATGGTCGCATCGTGGAGCAGGGCACACACCGCGAACTGCTGGACGCCGGCGGCATGTACGCGCAGATGTGGTCGCTGCAACGGCAACAGCAGGAGCTCGAGCAGGCGGGCGCGGTGCTGAGCCGCCAGCCCGTGAACCTCGCGGCGCTGGTCGCCGGGGTCCTGGATTCGGTGCGCGAGATCAGCGATGCGAAGGGCGTGAACGTGTACACCGCCATCGAGCGCGAGGCGGCGCGCATCACCGGCGACCCCAGCGCGTTGCAGCAGCTCATATGGAACCTCTGCACGCATGCGGTGGCCGTGACGCCGACGGGCGGGCGGATCGCGCTGCGCCTGCATCGCAACGGGCCCGATGCACAGCTGACCATCACGGATGGACGGCCGCCGACTGCCTCGGCCGTGGCGTACGCGCATATCGACGGCGTGCCCGACGGCCTGCGCGAGGCCGCGGCGCTGGACCCCGAGGAGGTCGCCGCGGAGGCCCAGCGCCTGGGCGCGCGCTTCGAGCACCGGCGCGAACCCTCGGGCGAGTGCAGCGACACCATGTCCTTCCCTTTGCGCGCCGTGGTGGAGCTGCCGGCCGCCAGCTCGACCAACGCGGTCGACCTGCATGGCATCAGCGTGATGCTGGTGGACGATCAGGTCGAGGCGCGCGAGCTGGTGGCCGAGTTGCTGCAGGAGTATGGCGCCGCCGTGACGGCCTATGCCGATGGGCCGACCGTGCTGGCGGAACTGCGGCAGCGCGAGACCGCGACGTGGCCCGGCGTACTGGTAAGCGACATCTCCTTGGGAGAGATGGACGGCTATGAGTTGATAAGAAACGTGCGCGCCGTCGAAGCCGAGCGCGGCATACCGCTGGCGCGCCGCCTGCCTGCCATCGCGCTGTCCGGCCTCGCGACGCCCGACGACCGCCTGCGCGCGCTGCTGGCCGGATTCCAGGGCCACCTGGGCAAACCCGCGGACCCCCGCGAGCTTGCCGCGACGGTGCGCGTCATGGCCCGTCCTCCCGTGCCGACGCAGGTCCCCGACGGTCCGGCGTCGCCCGGCGCCTGAGGCATGCGGGTGCGCCACGCTGACGGAGTCGGCAGCGCGCATCCGCACCGCAATGAGAGACGGCCCCTGCCGGTCTGACGCGAACCTGAACAACCGTGATTTTCGAGGCCTCGGCGTCCGCTATTTACCGGGCCTTGTAAGAACCGCGCCCACGGTTGCAAGCGGCAAAGGATGTTTCGACTCTCCGTCGACAGGCATGCAGTTTGCGTGACGCTGTACGCACGCATAGTGGTGGCGGCGCGACGCACACGTCGATGAAAGTGGGCGCGCGCATCGCCGTGTCCCCATCCCCTACGTCGGAGAAATCCATGAAGAGAATCGCCCTGGTCAGCGAGCATGCGTCGCCGTTGGCGGAGCCCGGCAGTGTCGACTGCGGCGGGCAGAACGTGTACGTGGCGCAGGTTGCCAGCCAGCTCGCGGCGACGGGATGCGAAGTGGACGTGTATACGCGTCGCGACGACCCGTTTGCTCCGGAGACCGTGCAATGGCAGCCCGGCGTGCGTGTCGTGCACGTGCCCGCGGGCCCGGCGCGTTTCCTTCCCAAGGAGGAAATGCTTCCTTATATGGACGCCTTCGGCGAGTACCTGTCGCAGCGCATCGGCGCGATGGAGGCCTCGTATGACGTGATCCACGCCAACTTCTTCATGTCGGCGCTCGCGTCGTTGACGGCCGCGCGCCGGCACGGGATTCCGTTGGTCGTCACATTCCATGCCCTGGGCCGCGTGCGTCGTCAGCACCAGGGCGATAGCGATGGGTTCTCGGATCTGCGCTTCGAGATCGAGGACGAGGTCGTGCGCCATGCCGACCTGATCGTCGCCGAGTGTCCGCAGGACCGTCAGGACCTGCTGGATCTGTATGGCGCGGATCCGCGGCGCATCGCGATCGCGCCGTGCGGCTTCGATCCGACAGAGATGCAGCCCGTGGACATGGCGACGGCGCGCGCGGCGCTGGGCTGGCGCGAAGGCGAGTTCACGATCCTGCAGCTGGGCCGCATGGTGCCGCGCAAAGGGGTGGACAACGTGATACGCGCGCTGGGCCGCCTGCGCGGCCATCATGGCATCGACGCGCGCCTGTGCGTGGTGGGCGGCAACAGCGTGGAACCTTGCGAACAGAGCACGCCCGAACTGGGCCGTCTGCGCGGCATCGCGCGCGACGAGGGCGTGCTGCCGTGGGTCGAGTTCACCGGTCGGCGCGACCGCATGGCGCTGCGCGACTACTACTGCGCCAGCGACGTGTTCGTGACCACGCCCTGGTACGAGCCTTTCGGCATCACGCCGGTCGAGGCCATGGCCTGCGGGCGGCCCGTCGTGGGATCGGACACCGGCGGTATCCGCAGCACGGTCGTTCACGGCCAGACCGGTTTCCTGGTGCCGCCGCGCGATCCGGGCGTGCTGGCGGTTCGGCTCGCCGCGCTGGCGCGCGACCCGGGCCTGTGCCAGCGCATGGGCGCAGCAGGGCAGCGCCGCGCGCACCGGCTGTACACGTGGGACCGCGTCGCGCATGCGCTGCTGGGCATTTACCGCCGCGTGTCGCGGCCCACGATCACGACGCAGCCCGCGATCGCGATCGCCGCACATTCACACTGACAGGAGAATTCGATGCAGGATCTGGAAACGCTGGCCGGCCGCGTGGTGCTGGTGACGGGTGGAGCAAGCGGCCTGGGTACGGCGCTGTGCACGATGCTGGCGGAAGAGGGCGCCAGCGTCGCGGTCGCGGACCTCAATGCCCAGCGCGCGGAGCAGGTGGCCGGCCAACTGGCCGAGAACGGCGGCAACGCCATTCCGATCGTCATGGACGTGGGCAGGGCGGATGAGGTGCGCGCCGGCCTGGAGCGCACGGCCGAACGCTTCGGCCGCCTGGACGCCGTGATCAACAGCGCGGCCGTGGACGTCACCGCCTCGATCGACGAACTGGAGATCGACGACTGGGAGCGCGTGCTGCGCACGAATCTCACCGGCCCGTTCCTGTTGGCGAAGCTGGCGCGCAATGTCCTGTCGCCCGGCGGCCACATCGTGAACATCGCATCGACGGCGTCGCGCCGTGCGTGGCCGAATGCCAGCGCCTACCACGCCAGCAAGTGGGGCCTGCTGGGCCTGTCGCACGCGCTGCATGCTGAACTGCGCTCGGCCGGGTTGAAGGTGAGCGCGGTGATCGCCGGCGGCATGCGCACGCCGTTCCTGCTGGACCGGTTCCCCGACATCGACGTGCAGAATCTGCAGGACCCCAGGCACGTCGCGCGCGCTGTGCGCTTCGTGCTGACCCAGCCCGCCGAAACGGTGGTGCCCGAGGTCATGGTGCTGCCCATGCGGGAAACGTCATGGCCCTGACGCCGGCGGTATTCATGGACAAGGACGGTACGCTGCTGGTGGACGAGCCCTACAACGTCGACCCGGCGCGCATGGCATTCGCCCCCGGCGCGTATGCGGGACTGTGCGCCCTGGGCGCCATGGGCGTGCCGTTGATCGTGGTCAGCAACCAGCCGGGCGTGGCGCTGGGCTGTTTTCCCGAGGCCGCGCTGCACGGCGTGCAGGAGCGGCTGGCCGAGATGTTCCGCGCCGCGGGCGCGGAGCTCGCCGGCTTCTACTACTGCCCGCACTTGCCTGCGGCGCGCGGCGCGAAGCCTGGATGCCCGTGCCGCAAGCCCGGCTGCGGCATGCTGCTGCGCGCGGCGCGCGATCACGACGTCGATCTCCAGCGGTCCTGGATGATCGGCGACATCCTCGACGACGTGGAGGCCGGCAATCGCGCGGGCTGCCGCTCCGTGCTGCTGGACGTGGGCAACGAGACCGAATGGCTCGATGGTCCGCACCGCGAGCCGCACCATCGCTTGCCCGACTTCGCGGCCGCGGCGCGCGTCGTGATGGCCGGACTGTCTTCCACTTGCCTGGAGGTGGCATGAGACTGGCCGCGCGCTCCAAGGACGAATACCAGGACGGGAAACGGGAAGGCCCGGCAGTGGACGCCTGGCGCGAGGCCCGGCGCATCCTGTGCGTGCGGCTGGACGGCATGGGCGACGTGCTGATGAGCACGCCCGCCATGCGGGCGTTGAAGCAGTCGGCGCCGGGCCGCTCGCTGGCCTTGCTGACCTCGTCCGCCGGCGCGGCGCTGCAGCCCTTCCTGCCAGAGGTCGACACCGTGCTGCGCCACGATTGCGGGTGGGTGCGCAACGATACGCGCGGCAACGCGGCCGACCTCGACGCGATCGCGCGCATCCGGGCGTGGCGCCCCGACGCCGCGGTGATCTTCACCGTCTACAGCCAGAGTCCGCTGCCCGCCGCGATGCTCTGCCACCTGGCCGGCGTGCCCCGCGTGCTGGCGCATTGCCGCGAGAACCCTTATCGGCTGATCAGCGACTGGCAGCGCGAGACGGACACCGATGCGTCGATGCGCCATGAAGTGCGCAGGCAGCTGGACCTGGTGGCGGCCGTGGGGGCCGTAGCCAGCGACGAGTCGCTGTCGTTTCGCGTGCGTGACGAAGACCGCGAGTCGCTGCGCGCCAAGGTGCGCGCCCACGGCGTGGCCGACGAGGAGGACTGGATCGCGATTCATGGCGGCGCGACTGCGCCGTCGAGGCGCTATCCCAGCGCGCTGCTGGCACAGGCCATCGACAGCCTGCGCGGCGAGGGCCGCCGCCTGTTGCTGCTCGGCAGTCCCGAGGATGGCGGACTCGCTCCGGAGCTAGCGCGTCGGCGCGTGCACCTGCCGGGCCTGGTGGACCTGTCCGGGCAGTTGACGCTGGGGGAGTTGGGCGCCGCCATCGAACGGGCGGCCGTGCTGGTCTGCAACAACAGCGGCCCGGCCCATATCGCCGCGGCGCTGCACACGCCGGTGGTGGATCTGTATGCGCTGACCAACCCGCAGCACACGCCATGGAACACCGCGCACCGCGTGCTGTATCGGGACGTGCCGTGCCGCAATTGCTACCGCAGCACGTGTCCGGAAGGGCATCACGCCTGCCTGGCCGGCGTGCCGCCCCGGCAGGTGGCGGACGCGGCGCGCGAGCTGCTGGCCATGCCGACCGCGACACACGGCGCGACAGCGCATATGTAAGGGAGACTCGCATGTACACGCTAGGAATCAATGCCGCCTTCCACGATTGCGCTGCCGCCCTGGTGCGAGATGGCGAGGTGCTGGCCGCCGCAGAGGAAGAACGCTTCACCCGCATCAAGCACGGCAAGCGGCCAGTGCCGTTCACGACCTGGCAGTTGCCTTACCACGCCATCGACTACTGCCTGCGGGAGGAGGGGCTGGTGCTGCGCGACGTGGACCGCATCGTCTACGCGTTCGATCCCAGACTGCTCGATGTGCCGGGCGCCCGGGATGGCGTCATCACGCTGCCGCTGGAGCCGTCCGGCGCGCGGCGTCCCGAGCACGAAGGCTCGCCGTGGGATCCGTTGTTCCTGTCCTATATCGTGAATGCGCCGCGGCAGCTGCTGGACGGCGCACCCCATCATCTGCGCGCCCGCTTCTCCGGACTGACGCTGGATCACATCCTGCAACGCTGGCAGTACGTCGAGCACCATCTGGCGCACGAGGCCAGCGCGTTCCTGGCCAGTCCGTTCGACGACACGGCGGTCCTGACCATGGACGGCCGCGGCGAGGCCGCGACCACGAGCTACGGGCATTTCTCGGGCGGGCGCTACGAACGGATCAAGCAGATCAGCCTGCCGCACTCGCTGGGCTTGCTGTACGAAGAGGTGACCGACTACCTCGGATTCCTGCGCTCCTCGGATGAGTACAAGGTGATGGCGCTCGCCTCGTTCGGCGAGCCCGTGCATCGCGGCGCGTTCCGCGAAATCGTGCGGTTGGACGAAGAGGGCGGCTACACGCTGGCGCCGGCGCGCCTGGTGGAGCGCTTCGGGCCGGCGCGCGAGCGCGGCGCGCCGTTCGAGAAACGGCATCAGGAGATCGCCCGGTCGCTGCAGTTCGTGCTGGAGGAAACCGTGCTGCACATGACGCAATGGCTGCACCGCAAGACCGGCGCGAAGAACCTCTGCATGGCGGGCGGTGTCGCGCTGAACTGTGTGATGAATGCCCGCGTGGCCAGGGACGGGCCCTTCGACGACGTGTGGGTGCAGCCGGCCGCCGGCGACGCCGGCACGGCCCTGGGCGCGGCGCTGTATGCCGACTACATGCGCGACGGCGAGGGCGGGCAGGGCCGTGGCCGACGCTGGCACATGCACCACGCGTATCTCGGCCCCGCCTATGACGACGACACGATCGAGGCCTTCCTGCGCAGTTCGCGCGTGCCGTATCGCAGACTGGACAACGTGGCGCAGGCCGCGGCCGAGCTGCTGGCGCAGGACAAGATCCTGGGCTGGTTCCAGGGGCGCATGGAGTTCGGCCCGCGGGCGCTGGGCGCGCGCTCCATCCTGGCTTCGCCGATCAATGCCGACATGCAGTCCCGGCTGAACGCGCTGAAGGACCGGGAGGACTTCCGGCCGGTCGCCCCCGCGGTGATGGAAGAACGCGCCCACGAATGGTTCGACGCCAGGGGCAAGCCGGGCATCTGCGCGCCGTACATGCTGTTCGTGTTCGACGTGCTGCCGGAGCGCGCGGCGCGCATACCCGCCGTGCGCCACACCGACGGCACGGCGCGCGTGCAGACCGTGCGCCGCGACCAGAACGAGCGCTACTACGACACGCTGGCCGCCTTCGAGCGCCTGACCGGGGTGCCGGTGCTGGTGAATACCTCGTTCAACACCCGCGGCGAGCCGGTGGTCTGCACCCCACGCGATGCGCTCGAGTCCTTCTGGACCTCGCCGCTGGACGCATTGGTGATCGGTTCTTTCCTGGTGGAGAAACCCGTATGAGTCTGGCCACCTCGCTGGGCGCGGCCTTCGTCGAGTTCCCCGTATCCGTCGTCGTGCCGACCTACCGGCGTCCGGACATGCTGGCCAGGTGCCTGGAGGCCCTGCTGACGCAGGATTTCACGGGCGCCTATGAGATCGTCGTCTGCGACGACGAGCCCGGCGCGCGCACCGAAGCGCTGGTGGCCAGCCTGGCGGGCCGCTGCCGCAAGGGCGGCCCGACCCTGCGCTATCTGGCCATCTCCGCCACGCAAGGCCCGGCCGCGGCGCGCAATCAGGGCTGGCAGGCGGCGCGCGGCGAGATCATCGCCTTTACCGACGACGATACCGAGCCCGCGCCGGACTGGCTGACGCAAGGCGTGCATGCCCTGAAGCCGGGCGTGCATGCCGTGGCCGGCCGCATCGAGATGCCGCTGCCTCAGCGGCCCACCGATTACGAGCGCGATGCCAGCGGGCTCTCCCGCGCCGAGTTCGCCACGGCGAACTGCTTCGTGCGGCGCGCGGCCCTGCAGGCCGTGGGCGGATTCGATACCCGCTTCGAGATGGCTTGGCGCGAGGATTCCGACCTGCATTTCTCGCTGCTCGAGCATGGCTTCGTGGTGGAGAACGCGCCCGACGCCGTGGTGGTGCATCCCATCCGGCCGGCGCCCTTCGGCGTGGGCCTGCGCATGCAGCGCAAGGTGATGTACGACACGCTGCTCTATGCGAAGCACCCGCGCCTGTACCGCGCCCGGGTGCGCCAGGGGCCGCCCTGGTTCTATCTGTCGGTGACGGGCGCGCTGGTGGTGTGCCTGGCCGCCGCGGCGGCGGGCGCGTGGTGGGTGGCGGCGGTGGCGGGCGTGATCTGGCTCGCGTTGACCGCGAGCTTCTTCGCGCGGCGTCTGGAGGGGCTGTCGCGCGCGCCGTCCCACGTTGCCGAACTGGCGCTGACGTCCGTGGCGATTCCTCCTTTGTCCATCGGCTGGCGCATCGTCGGCATGTTTCGCTACGGCAGGAGGTTTCCATGACGGGCGCGATGGCCGATGCCGGGCTGCCGAAGGCCGCACCTGTCCGCGTCGCGGGGCGTGCGCCAGCGGCAAAGCCGCCGGTGCGCCGCATCGCGGTGTTCAGGGCGCTGCAGCTGGGCGACATGCTGTGCGCCGTTCCCGCGCTGCGCGCGCTGAGGAACGCCTGGCCGCACGCCGAGATCACGCTGATCGGGCTGGGCGACGGCGGCGATTTCCGGCGCCGCTTCAGCCGCTACATCGATGACTGGATGCGCTTCCCGGGGTTGGACGCCTTTCCCGAGCAGCGCGCCGACGAAGCCGCACTGCCGGCCTTTTATGAGCACGCGCGCGCGCGGCGCTTCGATCTGGCGCTGCAGATGCATGGCAGCGGGCAGCTGTCCAACGGCGTGGTGCGCAGGCTGGGCGCGCGGCAATGGATAGGCTTCATGCCGGCTGGCGGCATTCCCGAGGAGGGCGCGCGTGTCGCGTGGCCCGACGAGCTTCCGGAGCCTTTGCGGTACCTGAAGCTGGTGGAGGCCCTGGGCGTGCCGGCAGACGACCCGGCGCTCGAACTACCCCTGACCGGGGACGACTACGCGGAGTCGCGCGCGCTGTGCCGCGAGCACCGGCTGGCGCCGGCCCGCACCGTGCTGGTCCATCCCGGCGCGCGCCTGCGTTCGCGCCGCTGGCCGGTGGAGCGGTTCGGCGCCGTGGCGGCGGCACTGGCGAACGAGGGATGGCAGGTGGCCGTGACGGGCACGCGCGACGAGGCCGACATCGTGCGCACTACCATTGCCGCCTCGGGTATCGACGCCGTCGACCTGTGCAGCCGCACATCGTTGGGCGGGCTGGCCGCGCTGGCGGCGCAATGCAGGCTGGTGGTCTGCAACGACACGGGCATGTCGCACGTATGTGCGGCCGTGGGCGCGCCCAGCGTGGTGGTGGCCTCGGGCAGCGACGTGCGGCGATGGGCGCCGCTGGATGCGGACCGCCACAACGTGCTGTGGAAGGCTGTGCCATGCAGGCCGTGCGCCTATGAGGACTGCCCCATCGGCCATCCCTGCGCGCTGGGGGTGGAAGTGGATCAGGTGCTGGCAGCGGCGCGGCGGCGGCTGGGCGAGGAGGGCGCATGAGCGCTTCATCCCCGGCATTGCGGACTTCCGGCAGACGCCTGCGCGTGCTGACCTGGCACGTGCACGGCAACTACCTGTACGCGCTGACGCAGGCGCCGCACGATTTCTACGTGCCGGTGCGCGAGGACGGCCGTCCCGGCTACGGCGCGCCGGGTCCGCGCATACCGTGGGGCGCCAACGTACACCCCGTACCCGCCGAGCACGTGCGCGAACTGCAGCTGGACTGCGTGGTGTACCAGTCTAGGCAGAACCTGCGCGACGCATGGTCGCTGCTGACCCCGGCGCAGCAGGGCCTGCCGTGCGCGTACATCGAGCACAATCCGCCCGAGCCGCATCCTACCGACACCGTCCACCCGTTCTGCCATCCGCGCGGAGTCCTGGTCCACGTTACGCATCACAACGCGCAGATGTGGGACCGTTCGGGCGTGCCGGTGCGCGTCATCGAGCATGGCGTGCTGCCTCCCCCCGACGTGCGGTATCGCGGCGAACTGGACCGCGGCATCGCGGTGGTGAACCATCTGGCGCGCCGCGGCCGCCGGCTGGGCGCGGACCTGTATGCGCAGATGGCGGCCGAGGTGCCGCTGGACCTGATCGGCATGGAGTCCGAGGCCTGCGGCGGCCTTGGCGAGGTGGCCAATATGGAGGTGGCGGCCTTCATGGCGCGCTACCGCTTCTATTTCAGCCCTATCCGCTACGGCAGCCTGAGCCTGTCGTTGGTGGAGGCCATGTTGTGCGGCATACCGGTCATCGGCTTTGCGACGACCGAACTGCCCTCGGTGATTTCCAGCGGCGTCAATGGCTACGTCGACAGCAGTCCGAAGCGCCTCGCCGATGCGGCCCGCATGCTGATCGAGCAGCCCGAAGTCGCGCGCAGCTGGGGCGTGGAGGCCCGCCGTACGGCCTTGCAGCGCTTTTCCATCGAACGATTCTCGGCCGACTGGTGCGAGCTGTTCGATGATCTGACGGGAGACGGACGATGAGTCGACAGAATGGGCGGGACCGCAGGCGCGTGCTGGTGACCGGCGGAGCGGGATTCCTGGGATCGCACCTGTGCGAGCGCCTGCTGGACGAGGGCCACGAGGTGCTGTGCCTGGACAATCTGCAGACCGGCGCGCTGCGCAACGTGCGCGGACTGATGGGCAGGCCGGGCTTCACGCTGCTGCGCCAGGACGTGACCGACGGCATGGCGCTGCAGGTGGATCGCATCTACAACCTGGCCTGCCCGGCGTCGCCCGTTCACTACCAGGCCGACGCGATCGGCACCACGCGCACTTGTGTGCTGGGCGCGATGCAGGTGCTGGAACTGGCCCAGCGCACCGGCGCCCGCGTGCTGCAGGCCTCCACCAGCGAGGTGTACGGCGATCCGCTGGAACATCCGCAGCGCGAGACCTACCACGGCAACGTCAATCCGATCGGGCCGCGTGCCTGCTACGACGAGGGCAAGCGCTGCGCGGAGACCCTGTTCACGCTGTACCAGCGCGCGGGAGTCTCGGTGCGCATCGCCCGCATCTTCAATACCTATGGCCCGCGCATGGCGCCCAACGACGGCCGGGTCGTGTCCAACTTCATCGTGCAGGCGCTGCAGGGCGAGCCGTTGACCATCTATGGCGACGGGCGCCAGACGCGGTCGTTCTGTTATGTGGACGACCTGATCGACGGGCTGGTGCGCCTGATGGAAAGTCCGCACGAGGACGCCGGACCGGTCAACCTGGGTAATCCGCACGAGATGACCATGCTGGAGATCGCCGAGCGCATCAGCGACGCGGTGGGCAAGCCGCCCCAACTGGTGTTCCGCCCGCTGCCCGGAGACGACCCCACGCGCCGGCGGCCCGACATCGCGCTGGCGCGCCGCCTGCTGCAGTGGCAGCCGCGCGTCGACCCCGCCGAAGGCTTGACGCGCACCGTGCGCTACTTCGCGGAAGAACTGGGGCGCGGACGCTATGGATTGGCCGCACCCCATGCCGGCGCGGTGCGCGGATGATGCGCAAGTCGTGCCGGACGGCGGCCCGTGGCGAGCCGCCGCGCAATGCCAGGTCAGGCCGGGTCCCCTCCATTGCGGACCGGGTCCGGCCGGCTGTGGGACACGCCGGCCTCTTCCTCGTCGACGATGTCGTCCGGCGCGATGTCCGCCGGGCGTCCGCCGTGGCGCCGGTTCACGCTTTCGCGTTCGCCCGTGCCCTGGGCGTCGCTGTCGCTATCCATGTCCGGGGGAAGGTCGCTGGCCGAATCGGAAGAATCGCTGGGGCCGACGTTGGGGCGGACGGCGCCGTAGCGCAGCGACGAGAGATCGGGTTCCAGGAAGGGATTCATGGCTGCTCCTTAGTCTTTGCATGTCGCCGGCTCTGCCGGCGCAATCCCTGGCAGCAAGCCGCATGCCCGATGCCTGTCTTGTTGCCGGTCCCGCCCATCGCCGCCTGACGAATTCACGCCATGGACCATACCGCCCGCCTGTTGGTGATCTCTCCGCATTACGACGATGCCGTGCTGGGTTGCGGCGATCTGCTGGCGGCCACGCCCGGCGCCACGGTGCTTACGGTGTGTTCCGGCGTGCCGCCCGCGGACGCGCCGCTGCCGCAGTGGGACCGCGAATGCGGATACCGCCGGCCGCACGAGGCCATGCTGGCGCGCGAGCGCGAAGACAGTCTGGCCCTCGCGGCGCTGAACGCCCATGCCTTGCGCCTGGGCGTGCTGGACAGCCAGTATGGCGGCCCGCTGGACGTCGCCGAGTTGCGGCATCTGCTGGCAGGCGCCTTGGCGCAACTGAGGCCGCGCCAGGTCTACATCCCCCTGGGCCTGTTCCACGACGACCACATCCGGATCTCCGATGCGCTGCTCGATCTGTATGCCGGCCAGCAGGACGGCGCGGCGTGGCACGCCTATGAGGAAGCGCTGTATCGCTGCAAGCCGGGCCTGCTGCAGAAGCGACTGGCCCGGCTGCTCGACAGCGGGGTGCAGGCCACGCCACAACCGGGCCCGCCTGGCGCGGGCGAGCGCAAGGCCGAGGCCGTGCGCGCCTACGCCAGCCAGTTGCGGCCGCTGGGCCTGGCCGACGGCGGGGGCGATCCGGCGCGGCCCGAGCGCTATTGGCTGCTGGAACGCCTGCCGCGCGCCGACGGAGCCCGGTCGTGATGCCTGAGCAACCCGGGCCGATCCGGCCCGCCGCGCCGCGGGTCTCCATCGTCGTGCTCACGTACAACCGCTGCGCCGAGGTCCTGCGCACGCTAGAGCGCCTGCGCGCCCGCTATCCGGCTCATCCCCTCATCGTCGTGGACAACGCCAGCACGGACGGCACCGCGGACGCGGTGGCCCGGCGCTTCCCCGACGTGCAGGTGCTGCGCGCCCCGGTCAACGAGGGCGCCGCCGGCCGCAATCGCGGCTGTCTTGCGGCGCGCACGCCCTACGTGGCGTTCTGCGACGACGACACGTGCTGGGAAGCCGGCGCCCTGGAGCGCGCGGAGCAGGCCTTCGACGCATGGCCCGAGCTGGGACTGGTCAGCGGGCGGGTCCGCGTCGGAGAAGCTGGACGCGTCGATCCCACCTGCGAACTGATGGCGGCCAGCCCGCTGCCTGGGCTGCCGGGCGTGGGTCCGGGCCTGGTCGGTTTCATGGCGGGCGCGTGCGTAGTGCGGCGCGAGGCGTTCCGGCAGGCCGGCGGCTACTGGCCGCCGCTGTTCATCGGCGGCGAAGAGGGCCTGCTGGCGCTGGACCTGCTGCGTTCCGGCTGGCGCATCGTCTACGCCGCGGACGTCGTTACCTGGCATTGGCCGTCGGCCCTGCGCGACGCGCCCAGGCGCCGCAGCCTGCTGGCGCGCAACGCGGTGTGGCTGGCTTGGATGCGTTTGCCCGCGGGCGCGGCGTGGCAGCGCACGCGCGAGGTGCTGTCCGCTCATTCGGGCCGGGCCAGGCTGATATTGCTGGCGCAGATACTGCCCGGCCTGCCGCGGGCACTCGTCCGGCGCAGTGTGGTGCCGCCCACCGTGCTGGAGCAGCTGGCCGCGGTAGCCCAAGCGTAGCCGCGGGCGCCTTGCGCGGCTACGCCGTCGTGGGCGGCGGTTCGGCGTCCGCGTGCATCGCGTGATAGTGCGCGATGCGCGACAGGGCGTACAGCGCACTGGCGCGGCGCACCGCCGCGCGGTTGCCCGGAAAACGCCGCGTCTCGGTATGCAGCACCTGCCTGGCTTGCTCGCCATCGCCGCCCAGCTTGAACAGCCATGCGTAGCATTGAGTCCCGGGCTCCACGCCGGTGCCGCCGCTGTCGGCGACTCCCGTGTTGGACACGACGACGTTGGCCCGGCTGTGCCGCGCGGCGCCTTCCGCCATGGCGCGCGCCACCGGTTCGCTCGTCAGATTGTTCTGCTCCAGCACGTCGTCGGGCACGTCCAGGCAACGTTTCTTGGCTTCCACCGAATAGGTCGTGAAGGCGCAGTCCAGCAGTTGCCCCGCGCCGGGGATGTCGGCCAGCAGGCTGGCGATCATGCCGGCCGTACACGACTCGGCCGTGGCCAGCATCAGGTCGTGCTCGCGGAGATACCCCGCCAATGCCTGGAGGTCTTCCAGTTCGACGGACGTCAATGTGTTTTCAGCTTTCATGGCCACCCACCCGTGCGCCGATCACCATCTCGGTGATCCAGCCATTGAGAATCGAGGTATAGGCCTGCTGCGCGGTCTTGTCGGTCAGGCCATGATCGGCTCCGTCCAGCCGCCGATGAGTCATGGAGCGCGCGGCCATGAAGGCGTTGCGGTAGCTCATGATCGTGGCATGCGGGATGAAGTCGTCGTGTTCGGCCTCCACGACGAGCACGTCGCCGCGAAAGGCCTCGCAGGCGCTCAGCGCCCGGTTGTCGGAAGGCAGGACAGGCCCCTGCCGGAAAGCCTGCAGCCTGCCGCGGTCGAATCCCGCCTTGGGCAGGCCCCAGGTGTCGTCCTGGTACAGCGCCGGCACGTGCAGCGCCAGCCAGCGCACCGGCCGCATGGCGGTCAGGATGGCGGCCAGATAGCCGCCGTAGCTGCTGCCCACCACGGCGATTGCGGAGGGGTCCACCTCCGGATAGGCGACCAGCCGCTCGTAGGCCTGCAGCACATCCTTCAGATTGTCTTCCGGCGAAACCTCTTTCTGCTGCGCCTCGGTCGCGCCGTGCCCACGCAGGTCGAACGTCAGGCACACGCAGCCCAGCCCCGCCACGCCGCGGGCGCGCTTCAGGTCGAAGCGCTGGCTGCCGCCCCAGCCGTGCACGAAAAGCACGCCGGGGATCTTCGCGGCCGGTGCCAGCAGGGTGCCGTCGAGTTCCTGGTTGTCGACGGGGATGCGGATCTCTTCACTCTGCGCCGCCATACTCGGTAATCCTCCCGGATTTGGAAATGAAGCCCACGGCGCTGTCGCGGCCATGGAAGACGAGGGCCTCGTCGGGCGGGCAGGGATGCTCGGAGCCATAGCGTTCGCACGTCTGCGCCGTGACGCTGCGCAGGGCGGGATCGCTCTTGAAGGCCTCGAGCGCCGCGATCTCGGCGATGCTGGCGCCGCCGGCGCGCCACGATTGCTCCAGCACGCCCATGCGGCGGACGTTGTCTGCGTGGCTGCCCAGTGCCACGTCGTAGTTGCGGCGCGACGCCAGCAGGCCGGGGTAGTGCCGCTGGACGCAGGCGTCGTAATGCCGGGCCAGCCGCACCGCCTCCCGTTCGTCGTCCGACAGCTTCGCGGCCAGCAGATCGTCGTAGCCGCCGCGCACCACCCTCAGCGTCGAGCCGCCGTACACCGACGCGCCGCCGTTGTCCCTGGTCAGTTCCTGCGTGCCCACGTAGGCGGCCTGCAGCCCGGGAATCCTCACCGTCCCGACGCTGTAGGTCCGCACCTCGCCTTCCAGGTTCGATTCGAGCACCAGGCCGTGCGCGCGCACGTCGGCCGCGTCGTAGCCCGCCAGCGCGGCGCGCAGCTGCGCCGCATTGCGGACCACGGTCTGCCCGCGGCCCGCCGTGGCCTCGGGCAGCTTCAGCCGTATCGCCCCGTCGCGCAGCAGCGCCACGCCGGCGGCCTCCGCGTCCTGCAGCGAAAATGCGGTGTATCCCGGCAGCACGGCCTCGCCCAGTTCGCTCCCCAGGCTGTCCGCCCACCCCTTGGGGCGAGCGGAGTGGGCCCCGTATACGCCGTGCGAGATCGCCTTGGTCGCGACATAGGCATGCGGCACCACGCCGCCGTAAAGCTGGTGGTCCGCCGTGATGCCGAGGGCCTCCGCCTGGCCGCCGCCTACCAGCGTCAGCGCCGGCACGTAGTAAATGCGCCGGCCGGCCAGCCTGGCGGCGTCGTAATCGGCGTAGTCCGCATCCAGCAAAGCGGCCAGGCGGCGCGCCAGGGCGCAGTGGCTTGCGATCTCGTGCTCGGAGGCGGTGGGACGCCGCGGATGGGCCACGGCGACGTGGACCGCGTCGCGCTCGTTCAAGGAAATGGTTGTTGTCATGCTCGCCTGCCGTAGTAGTGAACCGATATGCGCCGCGCCCGTTCGGCCGCTACGTCGAACGGCTGCGCTGGAGCGCGCGCACACCGCGCCTGGCCTCCAGCATCAGGTACGCCGTGCCGCCCAGGCAGAGCGGCAGCAGGGCGTACAGGGCGCGGTACACGAGGGCGGCGCCAAGCACCTGCACGGACGGCACCTGGCCCGCCAGCGCGCCCACGAAGATCGCCTCGGTCGTGCCCAGCCCGCCGGGGATGCGCACGATGATGGTCGCCATGCTGGTGCACAGCAAGACGCCCAGCACCACGGGATACGGAATCCGCTGCTGCAGCAGCACGTACATGATGGCGCCCATCGTGCCCCAGGACACGATGGACATTGCGCATTGGGCCAGGGCCAGTCGCCCGGAGGGCAGGGCGATGCGGTGGCCGCGTACGGTCCAGCTGCGGCGGCGCGAGCGCCAGCACACCGCGACGTACGCCACGCCGGCCATCAGCATCAGCACGCCGACCAGACGCAGCGCCATCCCGCCGATGTGCCAGGACTGGGGAATCGGGGTGACGCCGCTGGCGAACACCGCCCCGGCGATCCAGCAGTACCCGACCCAGTTCGTCGTCACGCTGAATCCGGTCAGGCGCAGGATGGCCGACCGCCTCAGGCCCAGCAGGTGGGCATACAGCCGCAGCCGCACCGCCAGGCCGCCGATCAGCACGCCCAGGTTCAGGTTCAGCGCATAACTGATGGTCGCGATGCCCAGCACGCGCCCCGCCGGCAGCCGCTGCGCGATGTAGCGGCGCGCCAGCAGGTCGAAGCTGCCATATGCCACGTAGCCGACCACCACCAGGCCGGCGGCCACCAGCAGCGTCCCGGACGGGATCGAGCGCACCGCCTGCATCACCGCGCGCCAGTCCACGTTGCGCGCGAGGTTGAACACCACGACGATGGCGAAGACCGCCACCAGCCAGATGAAGACCTTGAACACCTTGGACCAGCGGCGTTTGCGCCGGTCCTCGCGTCCCTTCCTGGGGGATGCGTCGGCGCGGCCTTCTCCTGGGTGGATGGTATCTTTCATGGCGTCGGCCGTGGTCATGTAGTGGACTCGTTATGTTGCGGCAGGGCCTCGATCACGGCGGCGTCCACCGATTGCAGCTTCGGCTTGTGCGCCGGCAGCGCGCCCGCCCAGGCCGGGAAGCGCCGCAGGAAGTGGAAGACGAACACGCCGACCCACAGCCGGCGCAGGTTCCGTGCCGGCCTGGACGACCGCGGGGCCAGCTGGCAGTGCTGCTGCAGCAGATGGTCCAGGCGCTCGCGCAGGGCGGCATTCAGCCCGGTGTCGCATGCGAACACATTGGCTTCCAGGTTCAGCGCGAGGCTGAACGGATCCAGATTGCTCGAGCCCACCGTGACCCAGCTGTCGTCGATGCATGCCACCTTGCCGTGCAGCGGGCGGGTGCAGTATTCGTGGATCTCCACGCCGCCGTCGGTCAGGTAGTCGTACAGCATGCTGGCCGCCATCTTGGCCACCGGCATGTCAGGCTCGCCCTGCAGGATCAAGCGCACGCGCACGCCTCGCCGCGCGGCCTGCTTCAGTTCCCGCAGCAGGCCGTAGCCGGGGAAGAAGTAGGCGTTGGCGATCAGGATGTCGCGCCGCGCCGCGCGGATCGCGGCGCGGTAATGGCGTTCGATGTCGTCCCGATGCCGGTCGTTGTCGCGCACCACCAGGGCCGCCGTGCCTTCCTTGACGCGGCAGCGGCCCACCGGCGGCACGTGGCGCCGGCCCGACGGCCAGCGCGTCGGCGTGGCCAGCGCGGCGCGCGCATAGCGCGCAATGTCCGAGGCCAGCTTGCCGCGGATCTCCACGGCATAGTCCTGCTTGGCCTGCGGCCCCGAGTCCAGCAGGTGGTCCACCGAGAAGTTGATGCCGCCGATGAAGGCCAGCGTGTCGTCGATGGCCACGATCTTGCGATGCAGCCGCCGGAACAGATTCGTGCGCACGCCCATCAGCCGCGGCTTGGGATCGAACAGGTGGAAACGGACGCCGCTGTCGACCAGGCCCTGCAGGAACTCGGCGGAAAGGCCGTCGCTGCCGTAGCCGTCGACGGTCACGTCCACCGAGACGCCGCGCCGCGCGGCGGCGATCAACGCTTCGCGCAGCGCGTTGCCCACCTCATCCTCGAACAGGATGAAGGTCTCGATCAGTACTTCCTCGCGCGCCTGGCCGATGGCCTCGATCACGCGCGGGAAATAGGCTTCGCCGTTCTCCAGCAGGTTGAACGACGTATCCGTACGCCATTGGGGATTCATGCCGACACCTCCGCTGCGATGGGTACATGATCGGACAGCCGCGACCAGGGCTGCGCCGCCAGGGGCACCGGCTTGCAGTGCCTGACGTTCTTCACGTAGATGCGGTCCAGCCGCAGCAGCGGCCAGCGGGCAGGGAAGGTGCGGGCCGGCCGCGCGTGGTTTCCGTGATGGATCTCGCGGGCGCCGCAGCGGCGCAGGACCTCGTCGGCGCGCAGGCGCCAGTCATTGAAGTCGCCCGCCAGGATCACGGGTTCGTCCGGCGGCAGGTGTGTCGACATGAACTCGCACAGCCTGCCCAGCTGTTTCTGGCGATGCGATTCCAGCAGCCCCAGGTGCACGCACAACAGGTGCAGGTCTGGCCCGTCCGGCTGGGGCCGGACCACGCAATGCAGCAGCCCGCGCGCCTCGTGGCGGCCCACGCTGATGTCGTGGTTCTCGAACGAGACGATGGGGAACTTGGACAGCACGGCGTTGCCGTGATGGCCGTCGGGATACACCGCGTTGCGGCCGTAGGCGTGCGCGGTCCAGATGGTGTCGGCCAGGAACTCGTAGTGCGAGGTCTTGGGCCATTCCGTCAGCCGCATGGCGTGCTGCTGATGCTCGCCGGTGACCTCCTGGAGAAAGACGATGTCGGCGCCGACCTGCCTGATGGCTTCGCGTAGTTCGGGCAGCATGAAACGGCGATTGAAGAAGGTGAAACCCTTGTGGATGTTGACGGTCAACACCCGCAACCTCTGCGGGGAGTCGGCGAGGGGTTCCGGCGGGATGTGTTGTTCTGGCATGAGCGCTCCGCGACCTGACTGGGGAATGGCTCAGCAAGTTGTGTGCCTGACTCTTCGTCATAGGCGAACGACCCCCGTCGCGGATCTCGTCGGGAGACGCCCGAGCAGGGTAGTTATTACAGTCTCGTCCCACCGTGCGCCGCGGGCGGGGCATGCGCGCAGCGCAAGCCTAGGGCTCGATCACCGGCCCGGATTCCTCGGCGGCGCCCGAGCCGACATTGCGCTCCAGCGCCTTCAGCAGTTCGCCCAATGCGGCGATCTGCTCGTCGCTCAGTCCATCGAGCATGCCGACCAGGAAGAGGGATCGGCGCGGCAGGGTTTCTTCGACCACCGAACGCCCGCCCGCGGTCAGCGTCGCGTTGGTCAGGCGGTTGTCGGCGACGTCGGTGGAGCGCCTGACCCAGCCCTGTTTCTCCATTGCCTGCAGCTGGCGCGTCAGCGAGGCGGGATCGAGCCGGCAGCGTTCGGCCAGGGCTTTCTGCGAGGTGATGCCCATTTCGTGCAGGGCATACAGAATGCGCCAACGCGGCACCGGATGGCCGACCCGGTCGCTGAAGGCGTTCTGGATCACGCGGTATGTCTGGCCCAGTTGCTGGACCACCATGGCGCCTTGGTCTGCGGTCGGCATCGCGTTCCCCTTGGCTGCGGGCTCTCGCGGGCCCGCGTGGGTCAGTTTGTATGTTGCGCGCGTATGGCCGGGATCACAAGAATTGTTTGTAGATCGGGCCGCCATCGCCACGCCGACGCCGTCGCCGTCTCCGCCGGGCATCGGCTACTATCGCGCATCGGCCGGCGGACGCCATGCGCCCGCCGGCTCCCGCCTGTCCGTCGCCTCAGATTCCCATGCCCAACACACGCAACCAGGAAGAAACCTTCGTCGTCGCCGCCGTCTGGACATTGACCGCCTTGATCTTCGTCGTCGATCTGATGGCGCTGACAGGCCTGACGGTATGGGTGTTCTATGTGATCGCACAACTGCTGTGCGTCAAGCAGCGCAGTCGAAACCTGCCCGTGATGGTGGCGATCGTGCAGGCCGGCCTGATGGTGGCCGGTTTCTTTCCGCTGTCCGATGTCCTTCTGGAGCTGCGCGCCGTCAACCGCTGCATCGGCATGATCGCCGTGGTCAGCACGGCCTACCTTGCGCACCAGGTGATCACGGCGCGCGAGCGGACCGACCGGCTGCTGTGGCTGCAGCGCGGCCAGGCCGACCTGGCCGCCAGCATGCTGGGCGAGATGGATCTGGCGGGCATCGGGCGCAATATGCTGCAGGTGCTAAGCCGATACGTCGGCGCTCAGATGGCCGCGCTGTACACCAACGAACCGGGCCGCATGGCCTTCGTGTCGGGCTATGCGTTCGATGCCGCCAACAGCGACGCCGCCACGCTGGGGCTGGCGCGCGAGGTGGCGCGGGACGGCAAGCCGCTCGTGGTGCACGATGTGCCGACGGAGCACGCGCGCGTCAATACGGGTCTCGTCAGCGCCCCGCCCCGCAAGCTGGTGATCTCGCCGATCACTGCCGAGGGCCGTATCGTGGGCGTGGTCGAGCTGGGCTTCACCAGCCCCGATGCCGACATGGAGCGGATCACCGAATTGCTGGGCCTGCTGGCGGAAGACATGGGCCAGGCGCTGAGCGCGGCCATGTATCGCCAGCGCCTGAAGGACGCGCTGGAAGAGACCGAGCGCCAGCGCGAGACGCTGCAGACGCAGCAAGAGGAACTGCGGGCGTCCAACGAGGAACTCGAGGAGCAGAGCCGCGCGCTGCGCGATTCGCAGTCGCGCCTGGAAAACCAGCAGACCGAACTCGAGCAGACCAATGTGCGGCTGGAAGAGCAGGCCAGCCGCCTCGAGCGCCAGAAGCAAGACCTGCTGCGCGCCCAGCGCACGCTCGAATCGAACGCCGACGAACTGGCGCGCGCCAACCGGTACAAGTCCGAATTCCTGGCGAACATGTCGCACGAGCTGCGCACGCCGCTGAACAGTTCGCTGATCCTGGCCCAGATCCTGTCCGGCCCGGGCTCGGACGCTCTCAGCACCGACGAGGTGCGCCGCTACGCCCAGACCATCCACGCGTCCAACCAGGACCTGCTGACGCTGATCAACGACATCCTCGATCTGTCCAAGATCGAGGCGGGCCACGTGGACATCGTGGCCGAGCCCGTCTCGGTGGCCAGCGTGCTGCGTCCGCTGCGCGCGGTCTTCGAGCCGGTGGCGCGCGATCGCGGCGTGGCGCTGAACGTCGAGGTCGATGCCGACGCGCCCGCGGCCTTCACCACCGACTCCAACCGCCTGCAGCAGGTGCTGAAGAATCTGCTGTCCAATGCCTTCAAGTTCACCGAGCGCGGCAGCGTCACGCTGCGCGTGCTGGGCGCGGGCGCGGAACGGCTGGCCTTCCAGGTGCAGGACACTGGCATCGGCATCCCGCGCGAACAGCAGGACATCATTTTCGAGGCCTTCCGCCAGGCCGACGGCACCACCAGCCGCAAGTACGGCGGCACTGGCCTGGGCCTGTCCATCTCTCGCGAGCTGGCCCGACTGCTGGGCGGCGAGATCCGCGTCAGCAGCGAGCCGGGCAAGGGCAGCACCTTCACGCTCGAGGTCGCCACCGAACTCGAGACCGGCACCTACGCGCGCGGTGACGACCCCATCGGCGAGACCGCCGCCGCGCCCGCGGCCAAGGCGGCCGCGGAGGCCGAGATGGCGGCCATCGCCGCGGCCAGCGCCGCCGCGCACCGTCCGGCCTTTGCCGGCGCCACGGGCGCCGGCTCGCCGCCGGCGCCGGGCAAGCCCGCCATCCCCTTGCCGCGCCGCCTGGACGACGACCGCGAGCGCCGCCAGCGCGCCCGCCTGGTGCTGGTCATCGAGGACGACGAACGCTTTGCCGCGGTGCTGTACGAGGTCGCGCACGAACTCGATTTCGACTGCATCCATGCCGTCACCGGCGAAGAAGCCCTGGCGCTGGCGCGCAGCCAGCAGCCCAGCGGCATCCTGCTGGACGTCAACCTGCCCGATCAGTCCGGCCTGAGCGTGCTGGAACGCCTGAAGCGCGATCCGGCCACCCGGCACATTCCCGTGCACATGATCTCGGTGCACGATCATCTGCAGACCGCGCTCGAACTGGGCGCGGTGGGCTACGCGCTCAAGCCGGTGGCCCGCGAGTCGCTGCTGGAAGCCTTCTCGAAGGTCGAGGAACGCCTGCAGCAGCGCGTGCGGCGCGTGCTGGTGGTCGAGGACGACGCCGTGCTGCGCGAGAGCATCGGGCTGATGCTCAAGGCGGGCGACGTCGAGATCACCACGACCGGCACGGTGGCCGGGGCGCTGGAACACCTGGCGGCCGGCCCCTACGACTGCATGGTGATGGACCTGATGCTGCCCGACGCCTCGGGCTACGACCTGCTCGAACAGATGGCCAGCGGCGAGAAATACACGTTCCCGCCCGTCATCGTCTACACGGGCCGCGCGCTGACGCGCGACGAAGAGCAGCGCCTGCGCCGCTACTCGCGCTCCATCATCATCAAGGGCGCCAAGTCGCCCGAGCGCCTGCTGGACGAAGTGTCGCTGTTCCTGCACCGCATCGAAGCGGCGCTGCCGCAGGACCAGCAGCGGCTGCTTGCCCAGGCGCGCCAGCGCGACGCCGTGTTCGAAGGCCGCCGCATCCTGCTGGCCGAGGACGACGTGCGCAACGTGTATGCGCTTTCCAGCATCTTCGAGCCGCTGGGCGCCACGCTGGTGGTGGCGCGCGACGGGCGCCAGGCCCTGGATCGTCTGGCGGGTCAGCACGACATCGACCTGGTGCTGATGGACCTGATGATGCCCGAGATGGACGGGTTGACCGCCATGCGCGAGATCCGCCGGCAGCCCGCGTACGCGCGCCTGCCCATCATCGCGCTGACCGCCAAGGCGATGGCCGACGACCGCCGCAGCTGCCTCGAGGCAGGCGCGAACGACTACATCGCCAAACCCATCGACGTCGAGAAACTGGTATCGCTGTGCCGAGTATGGATGCCGAAATAGAACCGGGGCGCGACGCCGCTCCGCAGGAGGGCCGCGCGGCCCTGACGCTGCCCGAGATCGAACTGAACCTGCTGCTGGAAGGTATTTTCCAGCGCTACCAGCACGACTTCCGCGATTATTCGCAGGCGTCGATGCTGCGCCGCGTGCAGAGCGCGATGGAGCATTTCGGCTGCGCCACCGTGTCGCAGCTGCAGGACCGCATCCTGCACGAGCCGGCCGTGTTCGCCCAGTCGCTGCAGTATCTCACCGTGCAGGTCAGCGAGATGTTCCGCGACCCCGCGTATTTCCTGGTGCTGCGCACGCAGGTGCTGCCGGTGCTGCGCACATACCCTTCCATCAAAATCTGGGTGGCGGGCTGCAGCAGCGGCGAAGAAGTCTGGTCGCTGGCCATCCTGCTGCACGAGGAAGGCATGCTGGACCGCGCCGTGATATACGCCACCGACATCAATACCGAGGCGCTGAAGGCCGCGCAGGCGGGCATCTATCCGGTGGACCGCGTGCGGCAGTTCAACCGCAACTATGTGCTGGCGGGCGGTTGCCACGATCTGTCCGACTATTACACCGCGGACGACCAGTACGTGCGTTTCGACCCCGCGCTGCGCAGGCAGATCGTGTTCGCCGACCACAGCCTGGCCACCGACAGCGTGTTCTCGGAAGTGCACCTGGTGTCCTGCCGCAATGTGCTGATCTATTTCAACCGCGAGTTGCAGGACCGCGCGACGGGCCTGTTCGTGGAGGCGCTGGTGCACCGCGGATTCCTGGGCCTGGGCAGCAAGGAAAGCCTCCGTTTCACGGCGCATGCGGACCGTTTCGACGAGTTCCATGCGGCCGAGAAGGTGTACCAGCGCATTTGAACAGCCGAAATACGGTATCGTCCCCTTTTCACATCCATCTTGACGGGAGCCTACGGAGTGTCCTCCGACATCAACATCCTCGTCGTCGACGACGTGGAGCAGAACCTGATCGCCATGGAGGCGGTGCTGGCCCGCCCGGGCCTGAGAATACGCAAGGCTTCATCAGGGGTGGAGGCGCTCGAGATCCTGCTGGCCGAGGACGTCGCGCTGGCGCTGGTCGATGTGCAGATGCCGCAGATGGACGGCTTCGAACTGGCTGAACTGATACGCGGCAGCGAGCGCACCCGCAACATTCCGCTGATCTTCCTGACGGCCGCGGCGCTGGACCGCGACCATTATTTCCGCGGCTACGAGGCGGGCGCGGTCGACTTCCTGTACAAGCCCATCGACCCGCGCGTGCTGGGCAGCAAAGTCAACGTGTTCGTCGAGCTGTACACGCAGCGCGCCACGCTGGACAGCCAACTGCAGGCCCTGCGCCGCGCGCTGCACCTGAACGAGCTGTTCACAGCCGTGCTGGGGCATGACCTGCGCAACCCCTTGTCGGCGGTGATGAATGCGTCGGCCATCCTGACCAAGCTGTCCGAACACCCCATGGCCGTGTCGGCGGCGCAGCGCATCCAGCAGACCACGGTGCGCATGTCCAAAATGGTGGAGCAACTGCTGGACGTGGCGCGCATCCGTTCCAGCGGACTGGTGCTGCAGGTCCGGTCCACCGACTATGCCGAGGTCTGCCGCCACATCGTCGAAGAGCTTTCCGTCGCCGCGCCCGAGCGCGTGCGCCTCGAGGTGCGGGGCGACGTGATGGGCGAGGCGGATCCCGACCGGCTCGCGCAGGTGGTGTCCAACCTGGTCGGCAATGCGTTGCAGCACGGCGAGGCCGATTCGCCCATCTGGGTCGAGGTGGACGGCAACCATGCCGAGCGCCTGACCGTGCGCGTCAGCAATCGCGGCGTGATCCCGCAGCACCAGCTGTACAAGGTGTTCGAGCCCTTTCAGTCGGGGGTGCTGCAGCGCGGCCCGGATCATGGCCAGGGCCTGGGGCTGGGGCTTTACATCGTCAAAAGCTTCGTCGAGGCCCACGGCGGCAAGGTGGGCGCGCAGTCCGCGGCGCCCCAGGGAACGGAGTTCCATTTCACCATTCCGCGCCGCGTGCCGGCCGGCGGCGCGCCGCAGGCCGACCCGCTGGGCCTCAGGGCGGCGGGTCTGGCGCCAGAGGCAGTCCCAGCAATCGCGCCAGCGATCTCGCGTCGCCCGGCGCCTTGACCTTCATGTCGTTGTCGAAATAGCAGTAGACGTCGCGCGGCTTGCCCGTCGCGTGGGCGCCGCCGGCACGCCGCGCCCCGCGGGGCTCGCGGCCGCCGGACCAGGCGCGGATGCGCCGGGCCCAGTCGCGCAGCGCCTCGGGCGTGTAGCCGCTGGCATACAGTTCGGCGTCGCCGTGCAGGCGCAGGTACGCGAAGTCCGCGGTCACGTCTTCCAGCAGCGGCCATTTGCCGGCCGTGTCGGCAGTGACCAGCGCCACGCCGTAGTGCCGCAGCATGTCGACGAACTCCCGGCTCGCGAAGCTCTCGTGGCGCACTTCCATGGCGTGCCGCAGGCTGCGCGTCGGTCCCGGCGGCGGCATGGGCTGGCCGGCGACCCGGGCATCGTGCCGGCGCGCCAGCGCCTCGGCCTCGTCCGTGTCGCGCGGCAGGCATTTCAGGAAAGCCTCCACCAGGTCCGGGTCGTAGCGCAGCGAGGGGGGCAGCTGCCACAGGAACGGTCCCAGCTTGTCGCCCAGCTCGAACATGCCGCTGGCGAAGAAGCGCGCGAGCGACTGGCCCGGTTCGCGCAGCCGCTTCACGTGCGTGATGTAGCGTCCGCCCTTGACGCTGAACACGAATCCGCGCGGCGTGGCGTCACGCCACTGCGCGAAGCGCTCGGGCCGCTGCAGGCTGTAGAACGTTCCGTTGATCTCGATGGTCGGCACCTGGTGCGAGGCGTAAGCCAGTTCCTGCGCCTGCTTCAGGTCCTCGGGGTAGAACGTGCCGCGCCACGGGCCATACCGCCATCCCGAGATCCCTATGCGGATCGACGCCGCGGCATCCGAACGTTGGGTGGAGGAACTCATGCTTCGGCGGGCCCCGCTCAGCTTGCCATGCGTTCGCAGGCATCCGCGCAGCGGCGGCACATCGCGGCGCACCCGTCCATGCCGTCCAGCGCATCGCAGCTGTCGGCGCATTGACGGCAGATCGAGGCGCAATCGGCGCAGACGTGGCGGTGATGCGGAACGCCTATCAGCATCATCTGCGCGGCGGTGTGGCACATCTGCGCGCAGGCCAGCATCAGGCGGAAGTGCCCGGGTTCGGTATGGCGTCCGCCCGTGGGCAGGCAATGCCGCATGGCCATGCCCAGGCAGCTTTGATGGCAGGCCAGGCATTCGTCGATGCACTGCTGCATTTCGGTGGATATCTCTTCCATGTCGGGCTCCCGGAAAAATGAATGCGGACCTCGCTGCCAGCAAGCGTCGTTCCAGCGCAGGGGGATGCCACTCAACACATCTGTAACGACGAAGGAAACAGCCGCTTTCGGTCAAACGCCGTAATGTTCTGCGGTTGGCGCCGAACGCGGCATCCCGTTCCATAAGCTTCACGCCGCGTCCCGGTTCCGTCGAGCCCGCGACCGCGGCCGCGGGCTACCTACCGGAGGGAGAGAGAGAGCATGCATCCATTGAAGCGTTGCGCCAGCCTGTGCCTGGCCGTGGGATTGCTTGGGTTCCTGGGCGGCTGCGCCACCCGCGGCGGCGACCAGGCCGCCATCGACATGCCGGGGCTGACGCAGCCCGTCGAGATCGTGCGCGACAAGCACGGCGTGTCGCACATCTATGCGCAGAACGAGCACGACCTGTTCTATGCGCAGGGCTTCGCGGCCGCGCGCGACCGCCTGTGGCAGCTGGACCTGTGGCGCCGCCAGGGCGAGGGCAAGATGGCTGAGCAGTTCGGCCCGCGCTTCATCGAACAGGACCGCGCCGCCCGCATGTTCCTCTATCGCGGCGACCTCGAGGCGGAGTTCGCCAGTTATCACCCGCGCGGCAAGGCCATCCTGACGTCTTTCGCCGCCGGCATCAACGCCTATGTGGATTGGGTGAAGGCGCATCCCGAACAGATGCCTGAAGAGTTCCGCCTGACCGGCACGCGGCCCGGCTACTGGAGCCCGCAGACCTCGCTGATCCGCCTGTTCGGCCTTACGCGCAACGTGACCAGCGAGGTCAGGCTGTCGCAGCAGATCGCCGCGCTGGGCCTGAACGCCGTGCAGAACCTCAGCGTGTTTGAACCGCCGATCGCGCTGCAGGTGCCGGCCGGGCTGGACGTGCGCACCATCAACCAGAACATCCTGGCCAGTTATCAGCTGGCTCGCAACGGCCAGCCCTTCACCGCGGCCGACTTCCCGAACAGCCCGCTGGGCATGGCGGAACGAAGCAAGCTGGCGGAAACGCTGTCGTCGACGCGCCTGGCGGCGATGGATCCGCAGTTCGATCCCATGACGCCGCGCTACGAGAGCAACAACTGGGTCCTGGCCGGCCAGCGCACGGCCACCGGCAAGCCCATCCTGGCCGGCGACCCCCACCGCGCCATCGCCATGCCGTCGCTGCGCTACATGGTGCACCTGAATGCGCCCGGCTGGAACGTGATCGGCGCCGGCGAGCCCGCCTTGCCCGGGGTGTCCATGGGCCACAACGACCGCATCGCCTTCGGCCTGACCATCTTCGCGTTCGGCGACGAGGAGGACCTGTATGTCTACGACATCAACCCGCTCAATCCGAACCAGTACCGCTATCGCGGCGGCTGGGAAGACATGCGCACGGTGAACGAGACCATTGCAGTGCGCGGGCAGGGCAGCGTGCAGGGCGCGGTGAAGTTCACGCGCCACGGCCCCGTGCTGTTCGAGGACAAGGCCAACCGCAAGGCATACGCGCTGCGCGCCGCTTACCTCGAGTTTCCGGGTACGGCCGCCTATCTGGCCAGCCTGCGCCTGAACCAGGCGCAGAACTGGAGCGAGTTCGTGGCCGGCATGCAGCGCCACTACACGCCCAGCGAGAACATGGTGTATGCCGACGTGGACGGCAACATCGGCTGGTTCGGCGGCAGCATCGCGCCCATCCGGCCGCGCCAGGACTGGTCCGGCATGCTGCCCGTGCCGGGCGACGGCACGTACGAATGGAATGGCTTCCTGAATCCCAACGCCTTGCCCACGCTGCAGAACCCGCCCGAGGGCTACATCGCCACCGCCAACGAATTCAACCTGCCCAAGGACTACGCCTATACCGAGATGTCCGGGCGCTCGTGGGCGGAGCCATTCCGCGTGCTGCGCATCCGCGAGGTGCTGAGCGGCGCGCAGGGCGCGACGGTGCAGCAGTCGCAGCAACTGCAGTTCGACAATCTCTCGCTGCCGGCGCGCCGCATGGCCGAGTTCGCGCGCGGCCTGAACTCGGCGGATCCGCGCGTGATGGACGGCCTGGAACTGCTGAAAGACTGGGACGGCCGTATGGAAGTCGACTCGCGCGCGGCGACGGTGTATTCGTTCTGGATGCCCGAAGTGATCTCGCGCGTGACCGGCTTGTACGTGCCCGCCAATGGCCGCGCGATCTTCGGCAACCTGGCCACGGGCAAGGTGCTGGAAAAACTGGCCAGTCCGGATGCGACCTTCGGCCCCCGTCCGCAAGAAGGACGCGACGCGCTGCTGCTGGCCGCGCTGGCGGACGGTATGACCAAGCTGCGCGCCCAGGCCGGCAACGACACGTCGAAGTGGGAGTGGGGCAACCTGCATCACATCCAGTTCAATCACGCGCTGGCGCCTCTGCTCAGCCCGCAGACCGCACAGGCGTACGCCACCCCGCGCTATCCGGTGGGCGGCGACAACGATACCGTGCATCGTGCCACTTTCCGTCGGTCCGATTTTCGCGTGACCAGCGGGGCGTCCTATCGCCAGGTCATCGACGTGTCGAACTGGGACAACTCGGTGGCGCAGAACGTGCCCGGCCAGTCGGCCGACCCGCGCAGCCCGCACTACAAGGACCTGATCGAAGGCTGGGCCAAGGGCGAGTACTTCCCGATGGCGTTCAGCCGCGCCAAGGTCGAAAGCGAGGCCGGCGACAAGGTGCTGCTGCGGCCGGCCCCGAGCCGCACGGCGCCGGCGTCCGCGCCGCGCTGATACACGCCTGCCGGACAGGGCAGGGCGGATACGTCGGTTTCGCCGTATCCGTCCTGGCCGAAGAACCGGCCGCCAGGGTGGCGCGCGAACCGTCCCCCGCTATAATGCCGCCCGGGTACGTTCAGGTTTCGCGGCAGGCACAGCGGGGCGCACGGCGCGGTTGGGCAGGCATCGAAAACAATAAAAGGGCAGGCCCAGGCGATGAGGCATGTGTCCGCACGTGGCACTCTCATCAGACTCACACAGGTCCCCAGGCTTTCTGTCTCGGCGGACGGTGCCCTCATGCCTGGATAAATGTATCATTCCGTAGCCAAATCCCATCGGCTGTCACACGGCCTACATATCGAAGACTTAGCATCCAGCGTAATTCAGCCGGATGATCAGGTTATGCACGCAGCGTTCACCCATTTCCGTCGTCCCGATACGCCGGGAGGCCATCGCTGCGCGGGCGACCTCTGCCACGAAATGCCCACCATCGATGTGTCGGGCACCAACTCGATGGTCATGGATGTCTTCTCGTCCCGCCGCGACATGACCAGCCTGGCCGTCGTCGAAGACGACCGGCCCATCGGGCTGATCAACCGCAACATCTTCCTGTCTCAGATGAGCAAGCCATTTCATCGCGAGCTCTACGACAAGAAGAGCTGCATCGCCTTCATGGACAAGGAACCGCTGATTGTCGATGCCGGCATGAGCATCGAGGAACTGACGTTCAAGACGGTCGAGTTCGGCGAAAAGGCGCTGGCCGACGGTTTCATCGTCACGCGCGACGGGCGCTTCGCCGGGCTGGGCAACGGCCTGCAGCTGATGAGCGCGGTCGCGTCGATGCAGGCCGAAAAGAACCGCCAGATCATGCAGAGCATCGAGTACGCCAGCGTGATCCAGCGCGCCATGCTGCGCGTCTCGCGCGAAGCGCTCGCCTCCACGCTGCAGGACGCGGCGCTGGTCTGGCAGCCGCGCGACGTGGTCGGCGGCGACTTCTATCATTTCGCGCCTCATGCCGACGGCTGGTTCGGCGCGGTGGCCGACTGCACGGGCCACGGCGTGCCGGGCGCCTTCATGACGCTGATCGCATCCTCGGCGCTGTCCAAGGCGCTGGAGCAGCTCGGCCCGCGCGACCCGGCGGCGCTGCTGTCGGCGGTCAACCGCAGCGTCAAGGGACTGCTGGGGCAGGTGCATGGCGTCGACGAGACGCCCGAGTCGGACGACGGGCTCGACGCCGCGTTCTTCTGGTTCGACAAGCAGCGCCACGAGCTGCGCTTCGCCGGCGCGCGCATCGCCGTGCACGTGCTGCCTCCCGGCGCCGAGAAGTTCGAATCGGTGGCCGGCCAGCGCATGGGCGTGGGCTATGTCGACAGCCACGCCGACTACACGTGGACCGAAGTCCGCATCGAACTGCCGCCGGGCAGCCTGCTGTTCATCACCACCGACGGGCTGACCGACCAGATCGGCGGCCCGCGCAAGATCGGCTTCGGCAAGCGCCGTGCATGCGAGGCCATCCTGGCGCACCGCGGCGCGTCCGCCCACGCCATCTGCGAACAACTGAAGCAGGCGCTGGCGCAGTGGCAGGGCTCTCAGGCCCGCCGCGACGACGTCACCTTATTTTGTGCCCGCATTCAGGAACATTGATGAATATCGAGCATTTGCTAGGCCGGGACAGCGCGTTCTTCGAACTGGCCCAGCGTCGCAACGTGATTTTCTATCACAAGGGATACTTCTCCCACAGCATCATCGCGGCGATGGCCGAGGTCGTGAAACTGCAGCTCGAGGTCTCGGGGGTCAGCGGTCCCACGCGTCGCAAGCTGTTCTCGTCCTTCGTCGAGCTGTCGCAGAACATCATCCACTACTCGTCCGACGCGCTGGTGCCGGGAGGCCCGACCACCGGCGCGCTGCGCGAGGGCGCGGTGTGCATCACCGCCGACGGCGACCGCCACCTGATGCTGTGCGTGAACCCGATGTCGACCGCCGACGTGGGCACGTTGCGCGACAAGCTGGAGCCCCTGCGCACCATGTCGCTGGAACAGATCAAACAGGCATACAAGGTATCATTGCGTGCCGAGACTCCCGAGGACAGCAAGGGCGCCGGACTGGGCTTCCTGACCATGGCGCGCGACGCCAGCGCTCCCCTGGAGTTCGCGTTCCATCCCCGCGCCGACGATCCCGACACCACCCTGTTCTGCCTGAAGGCCATCATCTAAGCAAGATCGACACGAGCCATGGACAATCTGTATATCGCCGCTACGGCAACGTCTCCCGAAGTCGATTTTCGCTTCGACCAACACCTGCTGGCGCTGTCCGGGGAGTCCTACCCCGAGAACGCCGCGGCCTTCTATGCCCCCATCATCGAACAGCTGCGCGCCTATCTGGCCGGCTGCGACGGCACCACGATCACCGCCAACGTGGCGCTGTCCTATTTCAACAGCTCCAGCACCAAGATGCTGTTCAGCATCTTCGATGCGCTGAACGAAGCCGCGGAGTCGGGCAACCGCGTGATGCTCAACTGGTATCACGACGATGAAGACGAGACCATTCTCGAGTTCGGCGAAGAACTGCAGGCCGACTTCACCGCCATCGACTTCACCGACCGCCCGGTTTCCGCACGATAAGGATATCGATGCCAGCTTCTGGTTTCCCCCAGGATGCCGCTACGAGCGGCGCACCGGACCTGTTCAAGAGCGAGAACGAAGCGCTCGAGAAAGCCCGCGCGGCCTTCGACACGGCGTCCGCGGACGGGCAGCACTACAGGCAGTCGCTGGGTGAGCTGATCGGGCATTTCGAACGCCTGATGCGCGAAACCAGGCGCCTGATCGGCCGCAGCGACCGCGCCGAGCGCGAGATGCACGCGCTCAACATCCAGCTGCAGGCCCTGGCCCAGCAGCTCGAATACCGCGCCACGCACGATGCCCTGACCGGCGTGTTGAACCGCAGCGCGGTCATCGAGCTGGCCAGCAAGGCGCTGGCAGAGGGCAGCGCCGTGATGATCGTGCTGGACATCGACCACTTCAAGCGCATCAACGACGAGTTCGGCCATCCCGCGGGCGACGCGGTCATCCTGGGCATCGTCACCTGCCTGCGCCGCATCGTCGGCGATGCCGGCATCATCGGCCGGGTGGGCGGCGAAGAGTTCACCGTGCTGCTGCCGGGCTACGAACTCGACCAGGCCGTCGAGCTGGCCGACGCCATGCGCGACGCCATCGCCACCCATCGCTTCTCGGTGCCGGTCGAGCGCCAGATCACGGCCAGTTTCGGGCTCAGCGCCAACCAGGGCGGCACCGATTTCGACACCGCCTACGGCGCGGCCGACGCGGCCCTGTACGCCGCCAAGCGCGCGGGACGCAATCGCGTCGAAGTCGCCGCCAGCACGGAGCCGGGCGGCGCGGCCTGAGGCGGCCGCTCGCCGCTGGCGCGCTCCAGTCACGTCTTTCGTCGCTGCCCGCCGGCCGGGCAGGGCGTTGCGCCGAGGCCCGAACTGGGCCAGTATGCCTGGCTGCGGACGAAGCATCGAGCCGTCCGCCAACGATCCGATTCCATCATGCCGACGCCTGCCCGGCGCGGCGCAGCCGGAGCCTCGTCCATGCCAGCAGCCCACCTCGTCACCGACGCCTTGTCGCGCGCCGGCGTCAAGACGGTATTCAGTCTGTCCGGCAACCAGATCATGCCGATCTACGATGCGTGCATCGATGCCGGCATCCGCATCGTGCACGTGCGCCACGAGGCCGCGGCGGTGTACATGGCCGATGCATGGGCGCAGCTCACCGGAGAGATCGGCGTGGCGCTGCTGACCGCGGCGCCGGGCATTACCAACGGCCTGTCGCCGTTGTACTCCGCGCGCATGGCCGAGAGCCCGGTGCTGGTGCTGTCTGGCGATTCGCCGCTGTCGGCCGACGGCATGGGCGCATTCCAGGAGCTGGCGCAGACGGACATCACCCGGCCGCTGGTCAAGCATGCCGTGCGCTGCACGCGGGCCGGCGCGATGGGCAGCGACGTGGCGCAGGCCATCACCGTGGCGCTGTCGGGCAGGCCGGGGCCGGTGCACGTGGCCTTGCCCTTCGATCTGCTGCAGCAAGAGGTTGCCGAGACGGACGCGATACGTCCGCACGTGCCGCGCCGCCAGCGCACCGAACTGCCGGCCGACCGCGCACAGGCCATCGTGCGGCGCCTGGCCGCAGCCAGCCGTCCGCTCGTGCTGGTGGGGCCGATGCAGAACGCCAGCCGCGCGGGCGATCGCCTGCGCGTGGCCCGGCAGGCCCTGCAGGCGCCCGTCGTTCCCATGGAAAGCCCGCGCGGCCTGCGCGATCCGTCGTTGGGCGCCTTCGCTGGCGTGCTGGCGGAAGCGGACCTCGTCGTCCTGCTGGGCAAGCCGCTGGATTTCACGGTGGCGCACGGCCGCGCGCCGTCGTTCGCGCCAGGCGCCGACGTCATCGTGGTGGATCCGGACGAAGCGCTGGTCCGGCGCGCCATCCAGGTGTTGGGGCCACGCCTGCATGCGCATGCGGCGGCCGACGCCGATGCGGCGCTGGAGGCGCTGTGCGAAGCGGCCGGCGCGGTCGACTCGCGCGAAACCTGGATGGCCCGCGTGGACGCAGCCATCGCCACGCGTGTGCTGGCGTCGACGCCGAATGACAAGGACACAGCCGGCAAACCGCGCTCGCAGGCGGTGTGCGAGGCGGTGCAGGAGTTCCTGCGGCAGGCGACAGACCCCATCCTGATCTGCGACGGCGGCGAGTTCGGCCAGTGGGCGCAGGCCTACTGCACGGCGCCCACGCGCGTGGTCAACGGCGTGTCCGGCGCCATAGGCGGGTCGCTGTGCTATGCGGTCGCCGCGAGCCTGGCGCGGCCGGACGCCACCGTGGTGGCCCTGCTGGGCGACGGCACGGCGGGATTCCACCTGTCGGAGTACGAGACCGCGGCGCGCGAGGGCGCGCGCTTCGTGGCGGTGGTGGGCAACGACGCGCGCTGGAATGCCGAGCACGTCATCCAGCTGCGCGAGTACGGCGCGCATCGCCTGTATGGCTGCGCGCTCGGCACCAGCGTCCGCTATGACGCGGCTGCGCAGGCGCTGGGCGGGCATGGCGCGCACGTGGCCAGTACAGCCGCGCTGGCCGCGGCGCTGGCCGAGGCGCTCGCCACCGGCCTGCCGGCATGCGTCAACGTGGAGATCGACGGTCAGGCCGCGCCGGTGTTCGCCTCGGGCGGCATCCTGGGGCAGGGGCCGCACTGAGGCGCGGGCAGGCGGCTATTTGGCGGTAGGCATGGCGAACTCCGCGCCCTTGCCGATGCTTTCCGGCCAGCGCTGCATGATGGACTTCTGGCGCGTATAGAAGCGCACGCCTTCTTCGCCATAAGCATGCATGTCGCCGAACAGGCTCTTCTTCCAGCCGCCGAAGCTGTGCCAGGCCATGGGCACCGGGATGGGCACGTTGATGCCCACCATGCCCACCTTGATCTGGCGCGAGAACTCGCGGGCCACGTTGCCGTCGCGGGTATAGCAGGCCACGCCATTGCCGAACTCGTGCGCGTTGATAAGGCGCACGGCTTCGGCGAAGTCGGGCACGCGCACGCAGCACAGCACCGGCCCGAAGATCTCTTCGCGATAGATCTTCATCTCGGGGGTCACGTGGTCGAACAGCGTGCCGCCGGTGAAGAAGCCCGACTCGTGTCCCGGCACCTTGAAGCCGCGTCCGTCCACCACCAGCCTGGCGCCTTCCTCGACTCCCGCGGCGATGTAGCCCTCAATGCGTTCCAGCGCCTGGCGGGTCACGATGGGACCCATCTCGGCATCGAGCTCCATGCCGTTCTTGATGACCAGCGAGCTTGCGCGGTCGGCCAGCTTGGGCATGACGCGGTCCGCCGCCTCGCCCACCAGCACGGCCACCGAGATGGCCATGCAGCGTTCGCCCGCGCTGCCATAGGCCGCGCCGATGAGGCCGTCCACTACCTGGTCCAGGTCGGCGTCGGGCATGACCACCATGTGGTTCTTGGCGCCGCCCAGCGCCTGCACGCGCTTGCCGTTGCGCGCGCCGGTCTCGTAGATGTATTGGGCGATGGGCGTGGAACCCACGAAGCTCAGCGCCTCGACGTCCGGATGGTGCAGCAGCGCGTCGACGGCTTCCTTGTCGCCGTTGACCACGTTGAACACGCCGCCGGGCAGGCCGGCCTCGGTAAGCAGGCGCGCCATGAACAGGCCCGCCGAAGGGTCGCGTTCGCTGGGCTTGAGCACGAAGGTGTTGCCGCAGGCCAGCGCCACCGGAAACATCCAGCACGGCACCATGCACGGGAAGTTGAAGGGCGTGACGCCCGCCACCACGCCCAGCGGCTGGCGCATGGTCCAGTTGTCGATGCCGGTGGACACCTGGTCGGTGTAGTCGCCCTTGAGCAGTTGAGGAATGCCGCAGGCGAACTCGACGATTTCGATGCCGCGCGTGACCTCGCCCTGGGCGTCCGTGAACACCTTGCCGTGTTCGGCGGTGATGATGGCGGCCAGTTCGTCGCGCTGCTCGTTCAGCAGGGCGAGGAATCGGTTGAGGACGCGCGCGCGGCGGATCGGCGGCGTGGAGGACCAGCCGGGCAGGGCGGCGCGAGCCGCGGCGACGGCGGCGTCGACCTCGGCCGCGCTGGCCAGCGACACCTGCCGCGCAACCTGGCCCAGGGCGGGGTTGTAGACGTCGGCGCTGCGGCCGCTGCTGCCTGGCACGGTCTTGCCGTTGATGTAGTGACCCAGCGTTCCCTGGTGTGCGTATGCCTGCGGCATGGTCGAATTCTCCGATGGTCCAGTGGCGTGCATTGCGCGCCGCTGGCGATGATTCAGCGTTGACTTGTGTTCGGTTCGTTCAATATAATGAACGACGTTCATAACTCAGAACAAAAGGTAGCATGACTGATCCCGCGAGTAAAGCGCCGGCGGTGGCGCGGGCCTTTGCCATCCTCGATGCGCTGGCTGCCAGCACGCGGCCGCTGGGCATTGCCGATCTGGTGCGCCAGTTGGGCATGCCCAAGAGCACCACGCACGGCCTCATCCATACCCTCGTCGCCGAAGGCGCCATTCGCCCCGAGAACGGCGGATACCGGCTCGATTCGCGCGTGCTGCCATGGGCCACCGGCTTTAGTCAGCAGAACGAAATGGTGGGACGGTTCCTGCAGCTGGTCGAGGCCGAGCCGGCGCTGGAAGGCGAGACCGCCATGCTCTCGGTCATCGATGGCGTGGACGTGCTGTACGTCGCCACGCGGCCTGGCAGCAAGCCGCTGTCGGTCAACTTCAAGCCGGGCGTGCGCATCCCGTTGCAATGCACGGCGTCCGGCAAGGCGATGCTGTCGGTGCTGGACGAGGCTGAACGCGCCCCGCGTATCGCGGCGCTGCGCTTCGAGACGTTGACGGCCCACAGCCTGGCCGACCCGCAGGCCGTGGCGCAGGCCCTGGTGCAGGTGCGCGCGCAGGGCTATGCCACCGATGACGAGGAAACCGCGCAGGGCCTGCTGTGTCTGGGCGCCGCCGTGCGGGACGCGCACGGGCAGCCCGTGGCAGGCGTGGCGGTCAGCGTGGTGAAGTCGACGGTGGATGCGGCGCGGCGCCAGGCGCTGCAGGACGGCATCATCAACCTGTCTCACCGGCTGTCGTTGGCCTGACGCCTACCAGGCCACCCGGTTGCGCCCCAGCTGTTTGGCTTGATAGAGCTTCTGGTCCGCCAACTGGTAGGCGGCGTCCCACGAGGCGCCCGGCTCCACCATTACGACGCCCAGGCTGATGGTTACGGGCGAGCCCGCGTCCGGCGCGGTGACGGACCCGGCGACCTCGGCGCGCAGCCGCTCGGCGCAGCGCAGCGCCGCGTCCAGGCTCACGCCAGGCATGAATACCGCGAATTCTTCCCCGCCCAGGCGCCCCAGTATGTCCTCCTTGCGCAGCGCCCGCGCCAGGCAGTCCGCCACCGTGGACAGGATGCGGTCTCCAGCGGGATGCCCGTGGCGGTCGTTGATCTGCTTGAAATGGTCCACGTCGGCCAGTATCAATGCCGATCCGCTGGCGTTGCGGGCAAGCCGCTGCCGCGTGCGAAGTTCGAAGCCCCGGCGGGTGAGCACTCCCGTCAGCCAATCGCGGTCACGGTCGCGCGTGGCTTCGTCGATCAGGTCGCTGACCACCGCGAACAGCAGCACCAGCGCCAATGCGATGCCGAATAGCGCGAGCGACAACTGCAGCGCCTGCCAGAAGACCGATTCGGCGAAGGCGCGCGCACCCACGGGCGCTGTGCCGCCCAGCGTGAGCACGGTACGGGGGATGAACTGCGCGCCCAGTCCCAGCACGACCCAGAACAGCAGCTTGTCCGGCATGCGCTCGCGCGGTGCGCCCGCCAGGCGCACCGACGCCATCAGGAAAAGCAGGCCGTAGCCGCCGTTCTGCAGATACACGCGCGCCAGCAGGTTGCGGTCGACGTAGAAGAAGTACCAGAGTCCCGCCATGATGAGCAGGACGTAGGCGGCGCAGGCCGCCCAGGGGAACGGCCGCCGCGCCCGCAGCAGGATGCCTTGCACCGCCAGGCAGACGGCGGCGGAATAGAAGAATCCGGACACGAGCGCATTGGCGCCGGTGTCCGAGGGCATACTCAGGATCTGGCTGCACGCCCCCGCGCCGAAGCTGAAACAGGCCGCGGCCAGGCACAGCAGATGGGCGCGCCGCTGATAGCCCGCCCACACCGACGCGAAGGCCACCCCGAACAGGATCAGGACCGTCGGGGTGATGAGCGATAGCGAAACGCGTATGAGCGTGCCCTTCGTCTCCATGCCTGTGGAATTCTTGTGTGGAGCGATCGTCTCGCATGGCGGGGAAGCGGCCAGGGACGCGCCATGCCGGCGGGCCGCTCCGCCGGGCCCGCCTGGAAAGCCGACAAGTGTAGAACACGTGCGATGCCGCCCGGGCGGCGCGATGGCATAGCGGAGGGATGAGCTTGGCCGAAGGCCGGTCTTGGAGCGGGGCGGGGCGTTACTCGAAGGCGGCAAGCTGGCGGAGGCCTGAGATCATGCCGGGGAGAAAGGTCTGGTCGATCGGAACTGAACCGATCAGCCGTATCCCGTTCGCCGGCTCCGACCACACCGCAAAGGTCAGCCTCACGGCGCCCCGCGGCAGGTCGATCAACGTCAGGTCGAGGTCCAGAATGCCTTCCATGGCGCGATACTCCACCGGCCGGGGTTTGCGGCAGCCCTGGATGGAGGCGTACATCTTCTCGATGTCCTGGATAAGAACCTCGATCTCGCCGCGCATCATTTCCGATTCTTTCTCCGCGCGGATGTGCGGCACGGACGCCATCATCCGCACCGCAATCCAATCATGGCGGCGCTCGTTCTCCCTGTCGGGCCGGCAGAACAAGGGCTCAATGCTGAGGGCGAAGTCGCCGGCGGGAATGTCGAACATGGCGATCTACTTGTACAAGAAATGCAATATGGTCCAGTCCGATTCTCGGACGATCACATCGAGTGCGTACTCGCGGTACTCGTATTTTTGCAAGGCACGGTTGAACACAAGCCGATGTATGGATATTTGGTACCGGAATGCCGTACTGCCTCGGGGATCTTGCGTACGTCGTCCGTAGCGTATCGCTTTTTCAAGCAACTGCACGGGAACATACCGTCCGGCTCAAGCATATGGCGCGCCGGTGCATCTGCGAACTTCAATGCCGCCGGGCTCAGCCCCCGTCTCAGCCGCGCGCGCAACAGCGCACGGGCCGTCGCGCCGACATAGGTCGCAGCGGTAATTCCCCCGCGCGTGAGAAATGGACCCACTGCGCGAATCCCTGCCCTGAAGTGCCTGGCTACGGACAGACCCGTCAGAAATCCGAGGGTCGGATCGATGAGCGGCGCTTCCAACGGCGCTTCCTCGATCGTGGCGAACCTCCCGTCGGCATCGTACAAGTGCCAGACGCCTTCGGTACGTTGAACGGAGTATCCGATGCAGAGACCCAGTTCCTCGTCCAGGATCGGTGATGCTCCCTGCGGTAGAGGGGTAGCGGGCTCCACATATTTGCAAACATCGTGATGTCCAATGACGCAACCCGCCCGGCAGCCCCATTGCTGCTCCGCCGCCAGCGGGCAGTTTCCGCACAATCCTGATGCCGAGGTCTGCAATGCCGGACAAGCTCTACCACGTACTGTTCGTTTGCACGGGCAATTCCGCCCGATCCATCCTGGCCGAGGGCCTGCTCAACGGAATGGGCAAGGGCCGATTCCAGGCCCATTCGGCCGGCAGCCATCCTCGCGGCGAGGTTCATCCGCTGGCGCTGGCCACGCTCCAGCGGCTGCGCATGCCGGCCACCGGCTACCGCAGCAAAAGCTGGGATGAGTACGCCGGGCCCGACGCGCCGCCGATCGATTTCATCATCACGGTCTGCGACAACGCGGCCGGCGAAATGTGCCCGGTGTGGCCGGGCCAGCCCATGTCGGCGCACTGGGGCGTGCCGGATCCGGCCGCGGTATTGGGTTCCGAAGAGTCGCGCACGAAGGCATTTCAGGAAGCCGCCGTGATACTCAAGCGGCGCATCGAACTGTTCCTGTCGCTGCCGCTGTCGCGCCTGAACGCGATGGCTACCCAGCGTGAACTGCAGGACATCGGCAAGGCCTGAGACAGGCCGGAGTCATCGGCCAATAAGCCCGGCCCACGCGCTCAGCGCGGCGCGGGCCACGGTTTCCAGCTCGGACTGGCTGGCGCCGTCTCGCGCCTGTATCGACATGCCTTGCTGCACCGTCACGTAGAAACGGGCGATGGCGCGCAGGTCCGCGCTCGGGGGGATTTCTCCGGTGTCGACTCCGCGAGCCAGCAATTCGGCCAGGCTGCCCACGTTCGCCATGCGGCGGCTCGACAGCTCGCCGCGCACCGGCTCGCCGGCGTCGCCGGCCTGCAGGGCGCACAGCACGACCAGGCAGCCGGCGGGCTTGTCCGCGCGGGTGTACAGGCGGGCCGACGCCATCAGCAGCCGCTGCACCGCTTCGAAGGCCGTGGAAGCCCGCAGCACCGATTCCATCAGCTCGCCGCCCTCCGTCGTTTCGTACAGGCCCAGCGCCTCGCGGAACAAGGCTTCCTTCGACCCGAAGGCGGCGTACAGGCTGGGCGCGGCGATGCCCATGGCGTCGGTGAGGGCGGCCATGGAGGCCCCTTCATATCCCTTTTCCCAGAACACTTCCATGGCGCGATACAGCGCCTGGCGCCTGTCGAAACTTCTTGGTCGGCCCCGTTCGGCCATGCCATACTCCATTTAATTTAACGATCATTATAGAATTCATTCTACGGCGTGACCCTCGCCGTGCGAATTCGTATCGATCAAACACCCAAGGAGTGTGCCATGTCGTCCCTCGAAGGAAAAAAAGCCTATGTCACCGGCGCCAGCCGCGGTATCGGCGCGGCCATCGCCCGCCGGCTCGCCGCCGAAGGCGCTGACGTCGCGGTGGGCTATGAACGTTCGGCCGAGCAGGCCGAGGCCGTGGTGCGGCAGATACGCGATGGCGGGCGCCGCGCCGTGGCCATCCAGATGGACGCGGCGGACCCGGCCTCCATCCAGCGCGCGGTGGACAGCGCCGCGGCGGAACTGGGCGGCCTGGACATCCTGGTAAACAATGCGGGCATCTGGCGCGGCGGCCCGATCGAGTCGATGACGCTGGAGGACGTGGACACCGTGCTGGCCGTCAACGTGCGCGCGGTCGTGCTGGCTTCGCATGCCGCGCTGGCCTACCTGCCCGAAGGCGGACGCATCATCTCCACCGGCAGCAATCTGGCCATGCGGGTGCCGGAGCCGGGCATGAGCCTGTATGCCCTGAGCAAGTCGGCGCTGGTGGGCTGGACGCAGGGCCTGGCGCGCGACCTGGGCGAACGCGGCATCACCGTCAACGTCGTCCATCCCGGCTCGACCGACACCGACATGAACCCGGCCACGGGCCCGCAGGCAGAGGGGCAGCGGCAGCGCATGGCCATCAAGCGCTACGGCCGCGCGGAGGACGTTGCCGCCCTGGTCGCCTTCCTGGCGGGCCCCGAAGCCGGGTCCATCAACGGCACCGGCCTCACGGTGGATGGCGGCGCCAACGCGTAAAGCCCGACACGCCTCAACTCGCCCAGCGAGACCCGCGTATGACCGAGCAGAAGTTGCCCGGCCGGAACGACGGGTCCTTATTCGCCAGCACGTCGGCCTTCACGTTGCCGAATGTGGTGTCCGGCTTGTGCCTGATGCCATCGTAGAAGGCCTGGATGATGTTCTCCTTGAATCGATCGCCGCGCGGATGGGCGGCGACGATGGCCTCGCGCTCGGCATCGGTGTATTCCGGATAGGTCAGGCCCAGCACATCCATTTCGACGCCGGCGGTCACCAACGCGACCACGGGATGCATGTGCTGCGGGATGCCGGGCGTGGTGTGCAGTGCGATTGCGGTCCAGACAGTGTCGATGTCCTGCTGGCTGATGCCGTGTGCGCGCAGGAAGTCGCGCGCGGCATTGGCGCCGTCCACCTCGAAGCGCTCGCATGCGCTGCTGTGCCGGTGGGTCAGGCCCAGGTCGTGGAACATGCAGCCGCAGTACAGAAGCTCTGGATCGAACTTCAGGCCGCGCCGCCTGCCGGCCAGCGCGCCGAAGTAATAGACCCGGCTGGAATGGTGGAACAACAGCGGCGAGGCCGTGTCCCGGATCAGTTCGGTGATTTCGCGGGCGAGTTGGCTGTCGGGGATCTCGACCCCTTTTAGGTTCAGGCTCATTCGATGACTCCAGTTGGAACGGTCACGTCCATTCTGGGCATGCCGCCGCATGGCATCAATTGACGTAGTACGTCATATACTGCCATCTTGTGCGATTCCGCGACATGCGGCAGATATCCCTCAGTCATGGCCCGAACCATCGCCATTCTTGCCTTGCCCGGCGTTCAATTGCTGGACGTGTCCGGCCCATTGGACGTCTTCGCGCAGGCCAACATCGAGGCGCGCCGCGAGGTCTACGCCCTGCAGGTCGTGGCCTGCGAGCCCGGGCCCGTCCGCAGTTCGTCTGGCGTGCGTCTGCTGCCGGACGTGGTCGTGGGCGAAACGGGACACCGGTTCGACACGCTGCTGGTGGCCGGCGCGCCGAACGCGCCGCGCATGCTGTTGAACAACGCCATCCTCGGCTGGCTCCGCACGCGCGCGGTCCAGGCGCGTCGCTATGGCTCCGTCTGCACCGGCGCCTTCGTGCTGGCCGCCGCCGGATTGCTCGATGGCCGGCGCGCTACCACGCATTGGGCGGCGGCCGACGCGTTGGCCGAAGCCTATCCCACTACCTGCGTTGAACACGACGCGCTGTATGTGCGCGACGGCAAGGTGCGTACCGCGGCGGGCGTCACCGCCGGCATGGATCTGGCGTTGGCCCTGGTCGAGGAAGATCTGGGCCGGGACGTGGCCACTGGCGTGGCGGCCCAGCTGGTGATGTATTTCAAGCGGCCCGGCGGGCAATTGCAGTTCAGCCGTACCGGCACGGCAGGCGTAGGCGGGCGGTCCGTACTGCAAGAGGTGCAGCGGTGGGTCGTCGCCAATCCTTCCTTGCCGCAGTCCGTTACATCGCTGGCCGAGCGCGCCGGCATGAGCCCGCGCCATTTCGCCCGGCTGTTTCATGCGGAGGTGGGAATCACGCCTGCGGCCTGGGTGGAGCTGGCTCGCGTCACGGCCGCGCGGACGATGCTGGAACAGGGCAGTGTTCCGCCCAAGCTGGTGGCGGCGCGCTGCGGCTTCGCCAATGCCGATACGCTGCGCAGGGCCTTCGTGAAGCACGTGGGCATCACGCCCGCCGAATATCGGCGGCACCATGGCGCGGGCCGCCCGGCCGATGAAAGCGTCTGAAACGGGCGCAGCACCTGCTTACCACGCAGAGCCATTGCTTACCCCACGCGCCCCTCGCGTGGGTAAGATGGGTTCGCCGGATTTCCGCTACGAACAACAAGGCAGGCGCTCGCGCCGCGGCCGGAATTTTGACGGAGGTATACATGCGTAAAAGTGTGCAAGGTCTATTGGTCCCTCTGCTGCTGGCGGCCGCGCTGGGTACGGCGCACGCTCAACTGCAGACCCGGGGCGAAAGCGCGACGCCGGCGGCGACGAATGCCAATGCGCAGGCGGACGGCGCCCAGAAGGCCCGCAGCCCCATCGTGGTGGACGGCACCGGCTGGATGCGGGCCACGGCCGATGAGCGCCGCGCCTTCCTGGTCGGCGTGGCCAACATGATCGTGGCCGAGACCGCCTATGCCAAGCGCAGGAACATCGACCCGCCTGGCGCCGGCACGCGCATCACCCAGACCATGGGCAGCATGAACCTCTGGCAGGTCTCCGAACGCATTACCGCATGGTACGGAGCCAATCCCGACAAGCTCAGCACCCCGGTCATGGGCGTGATCTGGCGCGACCTGGCCGACAAGTCCAAGTAATTCGAAGGAGAACACTATGAAAAAGGCTAGCTACACTCTCGCGGCCCTCGCGCTGGCCGTGATTCTTAGCGGCTGCGCCACCGCGGCCGGCGGCCTGATCGGCGGCGGCGTCGACCGCGCCTCGGGCGGTGACGGCACGTCGGGCGCCATGATCGGCGCGGGCGCCGGCATGATGATCGATATCTTCGATTGATGCGGGCGCGCGTCGTCCCGACGCGCACCGGAAAGAGCCCGGAGCGGCGATGGCGCCCGGGCCGTGTTAGCGGCGCCGCTTTCGCGGCGCCGATCTTTTGCGGGCATCCGCATGAACGCTGGCGTTTCGCCTCGCACGCCGAACGCGCCGGCGTCCAGCGTACGTTGTCGCCGCATCACGCCGGCACGCGTGCCTCTCCAGACACATTGCCCAGCAGGCGGCTGATGGCCTGCGCTTCGCGCCGGATGGCCTGTCCCACCGCGCCGTGCGGGGAGGCATCGAAACCGCCGGTGGCGCCCAGCGCGGTCAGCACGGCGCAGGGCCGCCCGGTGTAGTTGTACAGCGGCGCCGAGATCGCGCTGATGCCGCGCAGGTTGGTGTCGCGCACCACCGCGCAGCCGGCGTCCCGCACCGACTGCTGCAGCACGCCGATGGGATCGTCCGGATCCAGCTGCGCGCGCTGCTCCGGCGTGGCGTCGTCCAGTTCGGCCTGTGCCAGAGCCCGCACGCGGCCTTCGTCCAGCGTGGCCAGCAGCACGCGGCCGGTGGCCGACCACAGCATGGAAAGCACCGAGCCCACGCGCACGTTCACCGTGACGGGCAGGCCCGGTTCCTCGAACCGGACGATGGTGGGGCCCATGTTGCCCATCACCGCCACGAAGCAAGTGATCTCGAGCTCTTCCCGCATCCGTATCAACGAGGCTTCGGCCATGCGTATGGGGTCCGCCTGGCGCATGGCCGCCAGCCCCAGCAGCAGCGATTCCAGGCTCAGGAAGTACTGCTGGGTCGCGTTGTCCTGGGCCACCAGTCCGCCTTCCATCAGGCTGACCAGGTAGCGATGCACCTTGGCGGGACTTTCGTCCACGTGCGCCGCGATCAGCGTCAGGCTGGCGCGGCCGCCCAGGCTGCCCAGCGCCTTCAATACCGCGACGCCGGTTTCGGCGGCCTGGACGCGCTGGCGTCGTTCGCGCGAGCGGGCGGGGGAAACGGAAGAGGGGGGCGGGTTCATGGTGTGAGAGAACGGTGGCACAGGCTCAAGGCTAAACCCTGGTTGACGGATTACGCAATGCGTATATCATTTACGCCAAATGGCGACACCAAGCCATCCCATCCACGGAGACAACCATGCCCTTTGCCCGCCTGACGCGCGCGCTCGCCCTTACCATTCTTCCCCTGGTCGCTGCCGCGCCGGCCGCCGCCGCCGACACCTATCCTTCCAAGCCGCTGCGCTGGGTGGTTCCGTACGCCGCCGGCGGCGGTTCCGACTTCCTGGCACGCACCGTCAGCCAGGGCCTGTCGCCGCGGCTGGGCCAGACCATCGTGGTGGACAACAAGCCGGGCGGCAACACGTCCATCGGCGCGTCCGAAACCGCGCGCGCACCGGCCGACGGCTACACCATGCTGTCGGCCGACAACGGCACGCTGGTGTTCAATCCGGCGCTGTACCAGAAGCTCACCTACGATCCGGTCAAGGACTTCGCGCCCGTCACGCTGATGGGGCGCTTTCCCATGATTCTGGTGGCCGGCCCCGCGCTGAAGGCCACCGACGTCAAGGGCTTCATCGCCGAGGCCAAGGCGCGCGCCCAGGGCCTGGACTATGGCTCGGCGGGCGCGGGCAGTCCGCATCACCTGGCCATGGAGCTGCTGAAGGTGGAGGCCGGCATACCGTTGACGCACGTGCCGTACCGCGGCGCCGCGCCCGCGCTGGCCGACGTGGCGGGCGGCCAGGTTCCCGCGATGATGGTGGACCTGGCCGCAGGCGCGGGCTTCATCCAGGGCGGCAAGGTGCGCGCGCTGGCGGTGGCCAACCCCACGCGCCTGGCGCAACTGCCCAACGTGCCCACCTTCGCCGAGCTCGGATACAAGAACGTCGAAGCCGCCGCGCTGGTCGGCATCGTCGTGCCGGCCGCCACGCCGCAGCCGGTCATCGACACGCTGAACCGCCAGCTCGTGGCCACCATCAACGACGCCGCCATCCGCCAGAAACTCGTGGATTTCGGCATCGAGCCGGTGGGCAACACGCCGGCCCAGTATCGCGATCTGCTCGAGGCCGAGCGCACCCGCTGGCACAAGCTCATCCGCGACCTGAACATCAAGCTGGATTGAGCGCCGCCGCGCCATCCAACGCAGCACCCGGAGTGACGCCATGTCCCAAGCCGACACCCCCGCCCGCGCCGCGGGCTGTCCCGTCCACCATGCCGCGGGCGCGGCCGCGCCGGGCTGTCCGGTCCACGTCAGCCCGCGGGCGGCGGAGTTCGATCCCTTCGGCGACGGGTACCAGCAGGATCCGCCCGAGTACGTACGCTGGGCGCGCGAGCAGGAGCCGGTGTTCTACAGCCCCAAGCTCGGCTACTGGGTGGTGACGCGCTATGACGACATCAAGGCCATCTTCCGCGACAACATCACCTTCAGTCCGTCCATCGCGCTGGAAAAGATCACGCCCACGGGTCCCGAGGCCAACGAGGTGCTGGCCTCGTACGGCTATGCCATGAACCGCACGCTGGTCAACGAGGACGAGCCGGCGCACATGCCGCGGCGCCGCGTGCTGATGGAGCCTTTCACGCCCGAGGCGCTGAAGCACCACGAGCCCATGGTGCGGCGCCTGACGCGCGAATACGTCGACCGCTTCATCGATGACGGCCGCGCCGACCTGGTCGACCAGATGCTCTGGGAGGTGCCGCTGACCGTGGCCCTGCATTTCCTGGGCGTGCCCGAAGAAGACATGGACCTGCTGCGCAAGTATTCGATCGCGCATACGGTCAACACCTGGGGCCGGCCCAAGCCGGAAGAGCAGGTGGCCGTGGCGCACGCGGTGGGCAACTTCTGGCAGCTGGCGGGCAAGATCCTGGACAAGATGCGCCAGAATCCGGACCAGCCCGGCTGGATGCAGTACGGCATCCGCAAGCAGCGCGAGCATCCGGACGTGGTCACGGATTCGTACCTGCATTCGATGATGATGGCGGGCATCGTGGCCGCGCACGAGACCACCGCCAATGCCTCGGCCAATGCGATGAAGCTGCTGCTGCAGCATCCCGATGCGTGGCGCGACATCTGCGAAGACCCTTCGCTCATTCCCAATGCGGTCGAGGAATGCCTGCGCCACAATGGCTCGGTGGCCGCCTGGCGCCGCCTGGCCACGCGCGACACCGAGATCGCGGGCGTGCCCATCGCCGCCGGATCCAAGCTGCTCATCGTCAGTTCGTCGGCCAACCATGACGAGCGCCACTTCGCCGACGCCGACCTGTTCGACATCCGGCGCGACAACGCCAGCGACCAGCTCACCTTCGGCTACGGCTCGCACCAGTGCATGGGCAAGAACCTGGCGCGCATGGAGATGCAGATCTTCCTGGAAGAGTTCACGCGCCGCCTGCCGCACATGCGCCTGGCCGAACAGCGCTTCACCTATGTACCCAACACCTCGTTCCGCGGCCCCGAGCATCTGTGGGTGGAATGGGATCCGGCCCAGAATCCCGAACGCCGCCGGCCCGAGCTGCTGGCGCTGCGCCAGCCGGTGCGCATCGGCGAACCCACCACGCATGCCATCACGCGCACCGTGGTAGTGGAAAGCGTGGATGCGGAGGCGCACGGCATCGTGGTGCTGACCCTGGCCTCGCACGACGGCAAGGCGCTGCCGCGCTGGGCGCCGGGCGCGCACATCGACGTCGAGTGCGGCGACACCGGCATGTCGCGGCAGTACTCGCTGTGCGGCGACCCGTTGGACAGCAGCCGGCTGCGCATCGCCGTCCTGAAAGAGGCCGATGGGCGGGGCGGCTCGGCGTGGGTGCACGAACACGCCCGGCCCGGCATGCGCCTGCGCATCCGCGGACCGCGCAACCACTTCCGCCTGGACGAAAGCACGGGCCGCGCCATCTTCGTGGCGGGCGGCATCGGCATCACGCCGGTCAGCGCCATGGCGCGCCGCGCGCGCGAACTGGGCATCGACTACGAACTGCACTACAGCGGCCGCTCGCGCGCGGCGATGGCGCTCTTGCCCGAACTGGCCGCGCTGCACGGCGACAGGCTGCGCGTGTATGCCAGCGACGAGGGCCGGCGCAACGACTTCGCGGCCTTGCTGCGGCAGCCGGATGCGCGCACGCACATCTATGCCTGCGGCCCCGAACGCATGCTGCAGGCCCTGAAGCAGGCCACCGCCCACTGGCCCGACGATGCGTTGCGCGTCGAGCATTTCCACTCCACGCTGGGCACGCTGGACCCGGCCCGCGAGCATGCCTTCGAGGCCGAACTGAAGGATTCGGGCCTGGTCGTCAATGTGCGCGCCGACCAGACCCTGCTGGCCGCGCTGCGCGCCGCCAACATCGACGTGCAGAGCGATTGCGAAGAGGGCCTGTGCGGGTCCTGCGAGGTGAGGGTGCTGGCGGGCGAGGTGGACCACCGCGACGTCGTGCTGACGCGCGCGGAACGCGAGGCCAACGGCAAGATGATGAGTTGCTGCTCGCGCGCCGCCGGCAAGCGCATCGTGCTGGAGCTGTAGGTGGCCGGCCGGTCATGCCATGGCGGATCGTGCCGTATCCGTGAAGCCGGCATGAGCAGTGCCACGCCCGCGGCGAGGCCGGGCAACCGCATGACGCCTCGCTGGTCTCAATCTTCCTGAGCCGCCTCGGCATTGGCGGCCCGGACCTTCATCAGCCGGCGCCGTGTCACGGTCAGGTGCAGCTGCATGATGTCGTGCGCCAGCGCGCCGTCGCGCTCCTGCACGGCCATCGTCAGGTCCTGGTGATGGCTCAGGCTCTGCTGCATCTCCTCCCGGGTATACAGGTGAAACGATCGGATGACGATGGGCATGTCGATCATCGTCGCCAGAATCGACTGCAGCCGGTGGGATCCGCTGGCCTGCAGCAACGTGTGGTGGAACACACGGTTGGCGGCCTGCGTCAGGTCGGCCATCCGCGGTCCGCCGGCCTGGATGGCCTCGTGCATCCGCGTATTGCTCTGCTGCAAAGTCTTCAGGGCCTGTTCGCTGCGGCGCTCGGCCGCAAGCTGCGCACTGAAGGGTTCCAGCCGCAGGCGCAGCTGGAACACTTCCTCGATATCCCATTGCGTCCAGGCGGCCACGTGCACGCCTTTTCCTGATTCGGCAACCGCCAGTCCGTCCTCGACGAGCCGGCGCAGGGCCGTGCGCACGGGCGTACGGCTGATGCCGAACGCCTCGGCCAGCGGCTCTTCCTTCAACTGCGTGCCTGGCTTGTACTGGCCGGCAAGTATCCGATGTTTGAGGGTCTCGTAGGCGAGTTGCGAATCGCTGGCCATGGCGCTTGTGGCGGTGGAAACGGGCGGGGCGCGCGGCGGTCGCCAGAGTCCCGCAGAAGATAGCGGGCAGGCTAACACAGCTTCGAGCGGCGGGCCTGCCGAAGGCAAGTCTGCGGCGGTCGATGGTTTATTGTATTTTTAATGTACTTGACTGCGATACGGCTGCGTGACGCCCCTAGCAGGCAGATAGACGCAATTCCAGCAAAATAAGCCTTCAAAGGCTAGGGCTTATCCCTATATCCGGCGAGTTTCCTGGACCGCACAATCCGATAAATTGTATTTTTATTGTACTTATGAACATAACGATCATTGGTGGTGGAGAGGTGGGGCGTTGCTACGCGCAGAGCCTGGAGCAGGCGGGACATCGCGTCGTCGGCATCTGCGACACCCGGCCGTCCGACGCATTGCGGCAGTACTGCCTCGAGAACCGCATCGCCCTGCATGACGCCATCGGCTCCTGGCTGACGCAGGCCGAAGTCGTCATCAGCGCAGTGTTCGGCGCCGTGGCGCTGGAAACCTGCAAGGCCGCGCTGCCGCACCTGTCCGCCGGCACGCTCTACGCCGACTTCACCACCGCCAGCCCCCAAGACATGCGGTCCGCCGCCGCCGAGGCGCAACGCCATTCGGTGACGTTCGCCGACGTCGCCATCACGGGCGCGATCAGCCTGGGCCGCGGCAAGACGCCGCTTCTGTGCGCCGGCGCCGGTGCGTCCGCCATCGAAGCCTTGATGCGCGAAACGGGCGCGCCGATACAGCAGGTGGGCGCGCAGGCCGGCGACGCCGCCACGCTGAAGCTGCTGCGCAGCGTGTACACCAAGGGTTGCGAGGCACTGGCGGTGGAATGCCTGGTGGCGGCCGAGTCCAAGGGCTTGCGCCAGGACCTGTACCGCGTCCTGCAGGACATCGATCAGCAGCCGCTGCAGGTCTTCCTGGAAATGCTGGTGCGCACGCACGTCGTGCACGCCGGACGCCGCCTGGTCGAGGTCCGGGAAGCCATACGGCAACTCGAACGCGAAGGCCTTGCGCCGCGCGTGATGCCGGGCGTGGCGGCGCTGTTCGAGCGCACCGCGGGCGCCATCGACGGCAGCGAGGACGCCTCGACCGTGGAATCGAGCCTGCGCTGGCTCACGGCCCTGGCGAGGCAGTCATGACCGGGGCATGCATAGACCGCAGGCCACGATAAACCAACTATTCAACGAGGAGACAACCATGAAGCGAAGCATTGCTGCCAGCCTGACGGCGCTGGCCTGCGCCACCGTGTGCTTGACCACCGCGGCTGCCGCGGACCTGGGCAAGGGGCCCATCACGCTGGTGTCGCCATTCCCTCCCGGCGGCGGCACCGATACGCTGACCCGCATGGTCGCCGCGGCCGTGGCCGCCGACACGGGCTGGGACATGGTGGTCGAGAACAAGCCCGGGGCAGGCGGCAACCTGGCGCTGGATTCGGTGGCTCGAGCTAAGCCCGATGGGCACACGCTGGTCATGGCGCAAACGGACAACGTCGTGCTCAATCCGTGGCTGTACAACAAGCTCAGCTACGACACGTTCAAGGACTTCAAGCCGGTCGTGCTGGTGGCCGCTTCGCCCAGCGTGTACGTGACCATGCCCAAGTCGCCGTATCGCACTATCGAGGACGTCGAGAAGGCAGCGAAGGCCAATCCCGGCCGCCTGTCCGTCGGCGTGCCGGGCGTGGGATCCAGCGGCGATCTCATCGGCCATCTGTGGCGCAAAGAGGCGGGCATCAACTTCACCGCGGTGCCGTACCGCGGATGGGCGCAGGCGTATCCCGACCTGTCCAGCGGCCGCATCGACATCTACAACGGTTCGGTAGCCACCTTGTTGTCGCAGATCAAGGCCGGCACGGTGCACGCGCTGGGCGTGGTGGGAGACCAGCGCTCGGCCTCGCTGCCGGACGTGCCGACGTTCGTGGACAAGGGCTACAAGCAGATCGACCAGACCATCTGGTGGGGGCTGATGGCGCCCGGGAAAACGCCGGATGAGGTCGTTCGGCAGCTCAACGAGGCGGTCAACAAGGCGATCTCCAAGCCCGAGTTCGTGGCCAAGCTGCGCGACGCCGGCTATCAGGCGCTGGGCGGCACGCCCGCCGAGTTCGGCCGGCGCTACAAGCAGGACTACGACGCCTTCGGGGCGGTCATCACCCAGGCCGGCATCGAGAAGCAATGACGGCGCGGCGCGCATGCGCGCCGGATTCTGCGCGATCAAGGAAACGAGCGATGATAGGTTTCGAGATTCTTCCCCGCCAGCGTGCCGTGGCCGCCAGCCACGTGGCCGAGTTCCGCGACTTGCCGGTGGCCAACGTCAGCGACGTGATGTCGCGCATGGCGGCCGGCGGCGCCGCCCTGCGTCCCATGCACGACGGTACCGGCATGGCCGGCCCGGCCCTCACCGTGCGCTGCCGGCCTGGCGACAACCTGCTGGTGCACAAGGCGCTTGACCTGGCCGCGCCGGGCGACGTGATCGTGGTCGACGCGGGCGGCGACCTGACCAATGCCATCATCGGCGAGATCATGGTGGCCTATGCGGCGCGCCGCAAGCTGGGCGGCATCGTCATCAATGGCGCCATTCGCGACTCGGCTACGTTGCGGCGCGGCAGTTTTCCGGTGTATGCGGCCGGGGTCACGCATCGCGGCCCATACAAGGACGGCCCCGGCGTCATCAACGGCGCCATCTCGCTGGCGGGCATGGTGATAGAACCGGGCGACCTGGTCATCGGCGACGAGGACGGCCTGTTGTGTGTGCCCTACAAGCAGGTGGAAGAAGTGCTGGCCGCCACGCGCGCGAAGCATCACGTCGAGGAGAAGATGATGGCCGATATCGCGGCGGGAACGCTGGACACCGGCTGGGTCGATGCGCGCCTGAAGGCACTGGGCTGCCAGGGCTTATAGCGTTCGACTCCTCCCGTAGGCCCCCGTCGAGGTTGAGGCGTCTCCCCCGAAAAGTCGCTGGCTGGCCGGCATCTCCTGATGCAAAATCGGGAACAGACAGAATCACCAAGGCCATGGCAGCTTTCGCTGGGAGACGCGATGCAGCTGGCACTAGAGGGCATACAACGGCAGGCCGGGCCCCAGGTCCTGCTGTATCCGATGAGCCTGACCCCGGCCTCCGGGGCCATCACCGTGCTGCTGGGCGCCACGCAGGCCGGCAAGACGTCGCTGATGCGCATCATGGCCGGCCTCGACCCACCCAGCCAGGGCGCCGTGCGTGTCGACGGCCGCGACGTGACGCACGTGCCGGTGCGCCAGCGCAACGTGGCCATGGTGTACCAGCAGTTCATCAACTATCCCTCGCTTAGCGTCTACGACAACATCGCCTCGCCGTTGCGCCTGCGCCGCGCGCCGCGCATGGACGAACGCGTGAAGGCCATAGCGGCCCGGCTGCGCATCGAGCATCTATTGGACCGCTACCCGGCGGAACTGTCCGGTGGGCAGCAGCAGCGCGTGGCGCTGGCCCGCGCGCTGGCGAAGGACGCGCCGCTGGTGCTGCTGGACGAGCCGCTGGTCAACCTGGACTACAAGCTGCGCGAGGAACTGCGCGAAGAACTGGCGGGCCTGTTCGGGGAAGGGCGCGCCACGGTGGTCTACGCCACTACCGAGCCGGCCGAGGCGCTGCTGCTGGGCGGCCATACCGCCGTGCTGGACGCCGGCGAGCTGCTGCAGTACGGTCCCACCCCCGAGGTCTTTCATCAACCGCGGTCCATACGCGTGGCGCGCGTGTTCAGCGACCCGCCGATGAATCTGTTCGGCGCCCGGCGCGATGGTCAGGGGTTCCAGCTGCAGGGCGGCCTGCACGTGCCGCGCGTCCTGCCAGGCGGCGACGGGCGCGAGGAACTGACGGCCGGGCTGCGCGCGGGCGCGCTGAGCCTGGACAACGGGCCCGGCAAGCTGCCGCTGCAAGGCGAGGTGAAGCTGGCGGAGATTTCCGGGTCCGACACCTTCGTGCACGTGGGCACGGCGGCCGGCGAACTGGTGGCGCAATTGACCGGCGTGCATCGCTTCGACCTGCGCGAGCGCATCCGGCTGCACTTCGATCCGGCCCAGGCCTATGCCTTCGATGCACGCGGCGACCTGCTGGTCGCGCCGGCCTATCGCGCGCTGCCCGCGGGGACGCCGTGATGGCCAGCATCGAACTGGATCTGTCGCACTCTTACGTGCCGCAACCCGCAAAGGACGACGACTACGCCTTGCTGCCGCTGCGCTATACCTTCGAGGACGGCGGCGCGTACGCGCTGCTGGGGCCGTCGGGCTGCGGCAAGACCACCTTGCTCAACTGCGTGTCGGGCCTGCTGCGTCCATCGTCGGGCCGTGTGCGCTTCGATGGGCGCGACGTCACCGGGCATACGCCGCAGCAGCGCAACATCGCCCAGGTGTTCCAGTTTCCCGTGATCTACGACACCATGACGGTGGCGGAGAACCTGGCGTTTCCGCTGCGCAATCGCGGCGTGGACGAAGGCCGCGTACGCGCGCGCGTGGGGCAGGTGGCCGAGATGCTGGAACTGTCTTCCGTGCTGGACCGCCGCGCGCGCAATCTTGCCGCGGATGCCAAGCAGAAGATATCGCTGGGGCGCGGACTGGTACGCAGCGACGTGTCGGCCGTGCTGTTCGACGAACCGCTGACGGTGATCGATCCGCACCTCAAGTGGCAACTGCGGCGCAAGCTCAAGGAGATCCACCAGGAGTTCAAGCTGACGATGGTCTATGTCACGCACGACCAGACCGAGGCGTTGACCTTCGCCGAGCGCGTGGTGGTGATGTCACGGGGCAGGGTGGTGCAGGTGGGCACGCCCGACGACCTGTTCCTGCGCCCGGCGCATACCTTCGTGGGGCATTTCATCGGATCGCCCGGCATGAACTTTCTGCCGGCCCGCTGGCGCGACGGCGCCGTGCAGCTCGGCTCGCACCGCCTGGCCGGCGTGGCGCCCGAACTGGCGGGCCCGCTCGCGGCGGCCGAGAGCTTCACGCTGGGCATACGGCCGGAGTTCGTGGCGCTGCGCCAGGCGGGGGCGCCGGACGCGCTGCCCGTCACCGTGACGCGCGTGCAGGACGTGGGCACCTATCTGCTGCTGACCGGCGCCTTCGAGGACCATGCCGTCAAGGCGCGTCTGCCGCTGGACAGCGACGTGGCCGGCAAAGGCGACATCGCCTGGCTGTCGGTGCTGAATCCGCGCACCTGTTTCTACCGCGACCAGGAGCTGATCCAGTGAAGCCGATCAACCAGAAGGCCTGGCTGCTGATCCTGCCCGTGGTGGTGTGCGTGGCGTTCTCGGCCATCCTGCCGCTGATGACCATCGTGAACTACTCGGTGCAGGACATCATCTCGCCCGAGCGCCGCGTGTTCGTGGGCACCGAGTGGTTCGCCTCGGTGCTGCAGGACGAGGAACTGCACAGCGCCCTGTGGCGGCAGGTGGGCTTCTCGCTGGCGGTGCTGGCGGTGGAGATTCCCCTGGGCATCCTGCTGGGGCTGTGCATGCCGGCCCACGGCTGGCGCGCCTCGGCGGTGCTGGTCATCGTGGCGCTGTCGCTGCTGATTCCATGGAACGTCGTGGGCACCATCTGGCAGGTGTTCGGCCGCACCGACATCGGCCTGCTGGGCGCGGCCCTGGCGTGGATGGGCGCGGACTACAACTACACGGGCAATGCGGTGGACGCCTGGCTGACCGTGCTGGTGATGGACGTGTGGCACTGGACGCCGCTGGTGGCGCTGCTGTGCTATGCCGGCCTGCGCGCCATTCCACAGGCCTACTACGAGGCCGCGCGCATCGACGGCGCTTCCCGGATGGCGGTGTTCCGCTACATCGAGCTGCCCAAGATGCGCGGCGTGCTGCTGATCGCCGTGCTGCTGCGCTTCATGGACAGCTTCATGATCTATACCGAGCCCTTCGTGCTGACGGGCGGCGGCCCGGGCAATGCCACTACCTTCCTGTCGCAGTATCTGACCACCAAGGCGGTAGGCCAGTTCGACCTGGGGCCGGCGGCGGCGTTCTCGATCATCTATTTCCTGATCATCCTGCTGCTGTGCTTCATCCTGTACACCTGGATCCAGCGAGCCGGCACGGGCGCCTCGGATGAGGAGAACCTCAATGCCTGACAAGCCCATCGTGTGGCGCAGCACGTTTCTCATCATCTACCTGCTGTTCGCCATCCTGCCGCTGTACTGGATGCTGAACATGTCGTTCAAGTCCAATACCGAGATCGTCAGCACGCTGACGCTGTGGCCCACCGAGTTCACCCTGCGGCACTATCGCACCATCTTCACCGACCCGTCCTGGTACTCGGGCTACATCAACTCCCTCATCTATGTGGCCATCAACACCGTCATCTCGCTGGCGGTGGCGCTGCCGGCGGCCTATGCGTTCTCGCGCTATAGCTTCATCGGCGACAAGCATGTGTTCTTCTGGCTGCTGACCAACCGCATGACGCCGCCGGCCGTCTTTCTGCTGCCGTTCTTCCAGCTCTACAGCTCGCTGGGCCTGATGGACACGCACATCGCGGTGGCGCTGGCGCACCTGGTGTTCAACGTGCCGCTGGCAGTGTGGATACTCGAAGGCTTCATGTCGGCCGTGCCGCGCGAGATCGACGAGACCGCCTACGTCGACGGGTACTCGTTCCCGCGCTTCTTCGTCGGCATATTCCTGCCGCTGATCAAGGCGGGCGTGGGCGTCACGGCATTCTTCTGCTTCATGTTCAGCTGGGTCGAGCTGCTGCTGGCGCGCACATTGACCTCGGTGAACGCCAAGCCCATCGTCGCCACCATGACGCGCACGGTGTCGGCGGCCGGCATGGACTGGGGCGTGCTGGCCGCCGCCGGCGTACTGACCATCGTGCCCGGCGGCATCGTGATCTGGTTCGTGCGCCACTACATCGCCAAGGGCTTCGCCATGGGACGCGTATAGACACGGGAGACCGCCATGTTCGACTGGATGGTATGGACCACGCCCGTGGCCATCTTCTTCGGCTGCGTCGTGCTGCTCCTGGCCGGCATGACCGTATGGGAGCTGCGCTCGCCGACGCGCCTGCGCAAGGGCTTTCTGCCCATCGCCACCACGCGGGGCGACCGCCTGTTCATCGGGCTGATGTGCGCGGCCTGGGTGAACCTTTTTTTCGTTGGCATGGGAGAACGCATCGCCGCCTGGTTCGCGCTGGAGCAGCCGTGGTCGGTATGGGTGGGCTTCGCGGTCTCCATGCTGTTGCTCGCGTTCATCATGCGCAGGGGGTAGCGGCCATTGCGCCGCCCTCCGCGCACCGTATCCGTCAATCACGGCCGCCGCCTTCCCAGGCCGCGCCTGCAGCAAAGGAATGGGGAAGGCTAATCGAGGAGACAGGTCATGAAATTGCGCATGCAAGCCATAGCGGCCGCCGTCGCCGTGATCGGATCGTCAGCCGCGGGGGCAGGGGAACCCGAGGCCCAGAAGTGGATCGACACGGAGTTCCAGCCCTCGACGCTGAGCCGGGACCGGCAGATGGCCGAGATGAAGTGGTTCATCGAGGCGGCGGCCAAGCTGAAGGCCAAGGGCGTCAATGAAGTGAACGTGGTGTCGGAGACCATCACGACCCACGAATACGAGTCCAAGACGCTGGCCCGGGCATTCACCGAGATCACGGGCATCAAGGTCAACCACGACATCATTCAGGAAGGCGACGTGGTCGAGAAACTGCAGACCTCCATGCAGTCTGGCAAGTCGATCTACGACGGCTGGATTTCCGACTCGGACCTGATCGGCACGCACTACCGCTACGGCGCCATTCTGCCGCTGTCCGACTACATGAACGGGCCCGGCAAGGAATTCACGAACCCCGACCTGGACCTGAAGGACTTCATCGGCACGCGCTTCACCACCGCGCCGGACGGCAAGCTGTACCAGCTGCCCGACCAGCAGTTCGCCAACCTGTACTGGTTCCGCGCCGACTGGTTCGCCCGCAAGGACCTGCAGGACAAGTTCAAGGCCAAGTACGGGTACGACCTGGGCGTGCCCACCAACTGGTCCGCCTACGAGGACATCGCCGAGTTCTTCACCAACGACGTGAAGGAGCTGGACGGCCGCCGCGTGTACGGACACATGGACTACGGCAAGAAGGATCCTTCCCTGGGCTGGCGCTTCACCGACGCCTGGCTGTCGATGGCGGGCACCGCCGACCGCGGCCTGCCCAACGGGATGCCGGTGGACGAGTGGGGCATACGGGTCGCCGAGGACAAGTGCACGCCGGTGGGCGCATCCGTGGCGCGCGGCGGCGCCGCCAACAGCCCCGCCGCGGTCTATGCGCTGACGAAGTACGTGGAGTGGATGAAGAAATACTCGCCGCAGCAGGCCACGGGCATGACCTTCTCCGAGGCGGGGCCGGTGCCGGCGCAGGGCCAGATCGCGCAGCAGATCTTCTGGTACACGGCGTTCACGGCGGACATGACCAAGAAGGGCCTGCCCGTGGTCAATCCGGACGGCACGCCGAAGTGGCGCATGGCGCCGTCCCCGTACGGACCTTACTGGAAGGATGGCATGCAGAACGGCTACCAGGACGTGGGATCGTGGACGTTCTTCAAGTCCACCGATCCGAACCGCATGTCCGCGGCCTGGCTGTACGCGCAGTTCGTGACGTCCAAGACGGTTTCGCTGAAGAAGTCCATCGTCGGCCTGACGTTCATCCGCGACAGCGACGTGCACAGCGAATTCTTCACCAAGCATGCCGACAACTATGGCGGGCTGATCGAGTTCTATCGCAGCCCGGCGCGAGTGGCCTGGACGCCGACCGGCACCAACGTGCCCGACTATCCCCGGCTGGCGCAGCTGTGGTGGAGCAATGTCGCCACCGCCGTCACGGGGGAACGCACGCCGCAGCAGGCCATGGACAACCTGGCCAATGAAATGGACCAGGTCATGCTGCGGCTGGAGCGCGCGGGCATGGCGCAATGCGCGCCGAAGCTGAACCCGCGCGGCGATCCGTCCAAATGGCTGTCAGACCAGCACGCGCCGTGGAAGAAGCTGGCCAACGAGAAGCCGAAGGGCGAGACCATCGCCTACGACCGGCTGCTGCAGGCATGGAAGGAGGGCAAGGTGCGATAAAGGCGGCGGCCCATGGCGGCGCAGCGCGGGGCCATGCGGCGCGGCGCCTCGCATGCAGTCCGGCCGCGGGCGATCCGTGGCCGGCCTTGCGGCTATCGCGCAGCCTGCCCGTCGCGCCGATAGCCGGGATAACGCTGTGCGTAGTCCGGCACCGGATCGGGCTGGTCGAGTCCGAAGCGGCGGCACAGCAGCAGCAGGGTCTCGAAAGCCAGCGCGCCCGCCAGCGCGGCGGTGGTGCCGTTGACGTCGTGCGGCGGGCTGACGGTGTTGATGTCCACCGCCACCAGGTTCACGCCGTCGAGCTGCCGGATGAACTCCATCACCTCGCGTGCCGCCAGGCCGCCCCAGCTGGGCGCGCACACGCCGGGCGCGGCGGACGGGTCGACGCAATCCATGTCCACGCACAGGTAAACGGGCGCGTCGCCGATCTGCGCTTTGACGGTCTCGAGCGTCTGCGCGATGCCCCGCGCCAACAGTTCGTTCTGCGTGATGACCTGGTAGCCGAAGAACTGCGCGTGCGGAATGACGTGCTGGCTGAACGTGGTGCCGCGCAGGCCGATGTGGAACGTGCGCTGCGTGTCGACGCATCCCTCGAGTGCGGCATGGGTGAACTGCGTGCCGGCGTTGTACTCGTTGCCAGGCACGAAGGCGTTGGTGTCCAGGTGCGAGTCCAGGTGTACGACCGCCAGACCGGGATGGCGCTTGCCCACGGCGCGCAGCTGCGGCAGCGAGATACTGCCGTCGCCGCCGAAGGTCACCGGCACGGCGCCCGCGTCCACGATGGATCGGACCGCCTGCTCGATCGCCTCGAACGCGGCATGGATGTGGCTGGGCACCAGCTTGAGGTTGCCGCAGTCGACCAGACCCAGCCGGGTCAGCGGGTTGTAGTCGGCCAGCTCGGGGTTGAACGTGCGCATCAGGCGAGACTGCTCACGCACCGACTGCGGACCCTGACGGCTGCCGATCCGGAACGGATGCGTGCCGCAATCGAACGGAATGCCGAGAATGGCCGCGCGCGCCGATCCGATGCGCGTGGCGTGCGGCACGCCCATGAAGGTGGCCGGTGCGTCGCACAGGGTCGACAGGTCGCCGGCCGGACTATGCAGTTCCTTGGTCATGTTTTCCTCTGGATGGTGAAATGGCGCCGGGCGCGTCGCGCGCGCCACGGGCAGAGGCGGGTGCCTGTACAGGCCCGCTCGCGTTATTCGATCTGGATGCCGCTGGTCTTGATCACGTCGACCCAGTGCTGGTAGTCGCGTTCGACCGTCTGGCCGAAGACCTGCGGGGTGGTCAGGCCGGGCACCACGCTCAGCACCTGGAACTGCTTCAGGATGGCCTCGTCCTGCAGCGCCTTGCCCAGCGCGGCGTTCAGCTTGTCCACGACCCCCTGCGGCATGCCCTTGGGACCCAGCACGCCCCACCAGGTCTGGAAGGTCATGCCGGGCATGCCCGCTTCCTTGAAGGTGGGCACCCCGGGAAAGGCCGGCAGGCGCTCGGGCGCCGTCATGGCCAGTACCTTGAGCCTGCCCGAGGCGACGAAGGGTTGCGCCGAGGCGTACGTCGAGAAGGACGCGTCGACCGTGCCGGCCACCGTGTCCGTCAGCGCCGGCGACGATCCGCGGTACGGAACATGGTTCAGCTTGATGCCCGCTTCCTTCATCATGATCTCGAACAGCAGGTGCGACGACGTGCCCGTGCCGGCGCTGCCAGCACTGAGCTGGCCGGGATTGGACCTGGCCGCCTCGACCAGCGCCTGCAGGCTGTCGTAGCGTCCGGCCGGCGCATACAGGAACGACGGAGAGGTGCCGACGATGGCCACCGGCGCGAACTCGCCCACCGGATCGTAGGGCACCTTGGGATTGGCGGCGGCGTTGACCACGAAGGGGCTGTCGGCCAGCAACAGTGTGTGGCCGTCGTTGGCCGCCTTGGCCACGTACGCGGTCCCGATGGCGGTGGCAGCGCCCGATTTGTTCACGACCACGAACGACGCGCCCAGCTGCTCGCCCAGCGAGCGGGCCAGCAGGCGCGCGATCACGTCCGAACTGCCGCCGGCGGGATACGGCACGACCAGTTCCACCGGCCGGCCGCCGGGCCAGGCGGCGGTCTGTGCCGATGCGGCCGGCACGGCGCCCAGGGCGGCGCAGCCCAGCGTCAGCAGGCCCATGGTCCGCAACAGGGATCGGCGTGCGGCGCCGAACAGGACGTTGGTCTTCATGATGGTTTTCCCCTTGAGTTCAGTGCATCCAGTGTAGGCATGCGAACTACATGAATCCAATAAGGTGTTGGCGTCCTCTCATTTGGTTTGCTTATGGGTCAGGGCGATAATTGTGCGCCAATGCACCATATCGGGGAATGTCGTGCGCTTGCGTCATCTGGAGGTCTTTCATGCCGTCATGATCAGCGGAACGCTGAGCGCGGCCGCACGGCTGCTGAACATGACGCAGCCCGCCGTGACGCAGGCGATCCACAGCATGGAACTACAGCTGGGCTACAGCCTGTTCCAGCGCATCAAGGGGCGACTGTCGCCCACGCCCGAAGCGCAGGCCCTGGCGGTCGAGGTGGAAACCCTGCACGGCCAGCTCGAGACCGTGCGGCACTTGGCGCTGAATCTGCGCCACACCGGGCACGAACGCTTGCGCGTACTGGCGGCGCCCGCGCTGGCGATGGAACTGGTGCCGCCGGCCATGCAGACACTGCTGCAGGTGCACCCGCGCGCGCAGGTCACCGTCAAGACGGGCTACTCCAGCCAGATCCTGGCCGGCCTGGCGCTGCGCAAGGCCGACATCGGCCTGGTGTACCAGATACCGCAGGAGCACCCGTTGATCCGGCAAGAGAGCATCGGCTCCGGCGAACTGGTGTGCGTGGTCCCGCGCGGCCACCCACTCGCGGACAAGCCAGTACTGGAACTGGCCATGCTGAGCGGCCAGACGGTCTTCGTTCCCGAGCGGCAACATCCGCTGGGCCGCATGCTGGCCACGCGCTGCGCGGACCATGGGGTCGACGTCTCGGGGCACATGGAAGTGGAGCAGTCGCACGTGGCCGTGCAGCTGGCGGTGGCGGCCCTGGGCCTGGCCGTCGTCGATGCGCTGACCGCGGGCAGCGCTGACCGGGGCCGGGTGCGCGTGCTGCCGCTTACCGTGTCCCTGCGCTACCAGGTATGCGTGGCGTTCTCCGAGAACAGCGCCCATCCTCATCTGGCGTTCCGTTTCGCGCGGGCGGCGCAGAAGGCGCTGGCCGACCGCGCGGCGCCGGTGGAATAGCGCGCATCATCCCGCCGGCCGCACCGCGACCTTCAGCACGTTGTCGCGCTGGTTGGCGAAAAGGTCGTAAGCCTCGCCGATATCGTCCAGCGCGTACCGGTGCGTCACCATCTCGGTCAAATCCACGCGGCCAGACTGGATCACATTCATCAGGCGACGCATGCGTTCCTTGCCACCGGGGCACAATGCCGTGTTGATCTTGTGGTCGCCCAGTCCCGCGGCGACGGCGCTCAACGGGATCTTCAGATCGTCCGAATACACGCCCAGGCTGGACAGCGTGCCGCCCGGCTTGATGACGCGCAGCGCGGACTCGAAAGTGCTTTGGCGGCCCAGCGCCTCGATGGCCGAGTCCACGCCCCGGCCGCCGGTCAGGCGCAGTATCTCGCTGACGACGTCGCAGTCGTTGGTGTTGAGCACGACGTCCGCGCCCCATTTTCGCGCCATGTCCAGCCGGTGCGGATTCGCATCCACGCCGATGACGGTCGTCGCGCCCAGCAGCCGGGCGCCGGCCGTGGCGCACAGGCCGATGGGCCCCTGCGCGAACACGGCCACGGTATCGCCGATGCGGATGTTGGCATTCTCGGCGCCCTTGAAGCCGGTGGACATGATGTCCGGGCACATGAGCACCTGTTCGTCGCTCAGCCCGTCCGGCACGGGGGCGAGGTTGGCCTGCGCGTCGGGGACCAGCAGATACTCCGCCTGCGCGCCGTCGATCTTGTTGCCGAAGCGCCAACCGGCCGTCGCCAGGTAGCCATGGCAGCCGCAGCCGCCCTGGTGCGCCAGGTAGCTGCCGTCCTGCGAGGGATAGCCGTCTTGCGCCGCGTACGAGTTGAAGTTGGGGCAGATGGCCCCGGCGATGACGCGTTGGCCTTCGTGATAGCCCGTGACGGCGCTGCCCAGTTTCTCGATCGTGCCGACAGGCTCGTGACCGACTGTCAGGCCCGGGGCAACGGGATACTCGCCCTTGAGGATGTGCACGTCGGTGCCGCAGATCGTGGTCGTCGTGATCCTGATCAGCGCATCGTTCGGTCCCACGTCGGGGATGGGCTTCTCTCGCAGGTCGATCCGACCCGGTTCGACGAATACCGCGGCCTTCATCATCTTGCTCATGTGTCGCTCCCTCGCTCATGGCGCAAAGTTGCCGCTTGGCGAAAGCGGCCGCGTCGCGCGGTCCAGTCGCTTTCCAGGCGGTACTTCATTGTGTACCAGCTGAGGGTCGGTGGGCGCTTGACGCGCGTCAAACCTCCGCGCACTTCACGCGCGGCATCGAGGCACGTCACAGGCCGCGCATGCCGCGCAATCAGATCTCCACGAGCGCGTCCATGTCCGTCAGACGGATGATGCGGCCCTCCCGGTCGATCAGGCCCCGCTGGCGGAAGTGCGAGAACGTGCGGCTTACCGTTTCCAGGGTCAGTCCCAGATAGGCGCCGATGTCCTCGCGGCTGATGTGGAGCGGAAAGCGCGACGGGTCCGCCGTGCGTTCGCCGAACCGCGCGCTCAGGTCGAGCAGGAACGCGGCCACGCGCTGCTCGGCGTTGCGATTCGCGATCAGCATCAGCAATGCCTCTTTGTGCAGCGTCTCGTTGCTGAGCAGGCGGGCCAGGCCGCGATGCACGTCGGGCAGCTCGTCGGCGAGCGCCTCGGCGCGCAGAAAGGGCAGCACGCAGACCTGCATGTCCATCAGGGCCACGGCCTCGCACTGATGCCGGCCCGACGCGATGCCGTCGGTGCCGAAACACTCCCCGGAGATCTTGAAGCCGGTGATCTGCTGGCGGCCGTCACGGTCGACCCGCACGCTCTTGCAGATGCCGCACGTGGGCACATAAAGGTTGCGAAACGCGTCGCCCGCGCAGTAGATGACCTCGCCGGCGCGCACGCTGCGCATGCGGATCTGCGTGCCCAACGCGGCCACCAGCCCGCCCGACCCCAGTGCCGATATCTGGCAAAGCCGTCCGGCATCGCACCGGCGGCATGGCAAGGACGACGGCGCATCGCGGAATACGCGCGAATGCAACCAGATCACGCCCGCCGTTCCCGGCGTAGAGGCTTGTCTTTCCACGGCGCTCATGAGTTCCCCGGTTACTAGGGTACTTACGGCCGATTCTAGTGCGAATGCGGGATGAGCGATACGCGGGACGGAGCCGGCGGATGTACGACCAATGGCGTAGGGAGCAGGCGAGGGCGAGGCGTGATGCGCCATGCGCGCGTCATTGCATGTGCATGCCCCCGTTGATGGCGAAGTTCGCGCCTGTGATGTAGGCGGCCTCGTCCGAGGTCATGAACCGGACGAGCGCCGCCACTTCTTCCGGACGTCCCAGCCTGCCGACGGGAATCTGCGGCAGGATGGTCTTCTCGAGCACCTCTTTGGGCACGGCGGCCACCATGCGCGTGTCCAGGTAGCCGGGCGAGATCGTGTTCACGGTCACGCCGTATCGCGCCAGCTCCAGCGCCAGCGCCATCGTGAATCCGTGCAGGCCGGCCTTGGCGGCCGCGTAATTCGCCTGTCCGAACTGTCCCCGCTGGCCGTTCACGGAAGAAATATTGATGATCCGGCCCCAGCGGTGCTCGATCATGTCGTCCAGCAGCGGCTGGGTCACGTTGAAGGCCGAGTCCAGGTTCGTGCGCAATACGTTTTCCCAATCCGCGCGGCTCATCTTCCGCAGCGTGGCGTCGCGTGTGATGCCGGCGTTGTTGACGAGGATGTCTATCGCGCCGACTTCCTGGCGCAGCTTTCTTGCCGTGTCGGCGCAGTCGTCGTAGTTCGAGACGTCCAGCGGATAGGCCAGGACCTCGATACCGCTGCGCCTACGCGCGTCCAGCCACGACTCCGAACGCTGGTTGCCCGGCGATATCGTCACGATTATCCGGTGCCCGGCCTCGTGGAGGCTGGCCACGATCGCCTCGCCCAGTCCTCCCATTCCGCCCGTGATCAGGGCCGTTCTTGCAGGCATGATCGTCTCCTCTGTCTATGTGCGGCGTCCGCGCCTTCATGGACGTAGCGAACACACTAGATGCGTAGAGTCGATCCGTATTTGATGCACATCAACCCGTCATTCAGGGGACATGGCACGCGATGCGGATTTCACCTGCCTCCATTTGCGCGAGATCAAAGTCGAGGGGTAGTGCGCGCGTAGGATGGGAAGCATCGACGCCGCCCGCACGTCGGCTGGGCAGCGTCTTGCACGAACGTCGGAGGACGCATGGACAATCCCCAGGCGCTGCCGGCGGCCTCCGGTCCGGAAGGAGCGGCGGCGCCCGCACCGTCGCCCGGTCCCGCGACGGCCGTTCTCGCCGAGCCCGCGCCTTGCGAGCCTTCTCGGCCGGACCCGCCTTGGCGCGACGCGGACCGGCTCGTGCAGGCGGCAATCGCGCGGGCCACGGCCGGCGTGTCGCCCATCGGGCTGTACCAGGACTGCCTGGACTGGGCCATGCACCTCGCGATGTCTCCAGGCAAGCAGGCGGCGATCGTGCAGACCGCGCTATCGGGGGCCGCGGACGGCGAGGAACATCAGCCGGGCCATGGCGCGCCGCGGGAAGATCCCAGGTTCACACATCGCGGCTGGGCGCAATGGCCCTATCGCGACTACGTTCGGATGTTCCACCGCCTCGAGGCCTGCTGGAACGCCGCCACCAGCGGCGTGGCTGGCGCCGATCCGCGGCGCCAGCGCGTGGTGCGCTTCATGGGCAGGCAGATACTGGACACCTTGTCGCCCAGCAACGTCTGGTGCGCCAATCCGGAAGTGCTGGAGACCTTGGCGCAGACACGCGGATTCTCGCTGCTGCTGGGCATGCTGCGCATGCAGGCCGATGCCGGCGACCTGTGCACGGGCAGCGCGCCCGGCGCGTCCCCCCGCAAGCGGCGCGGCTTCCGGGTGGGCAGGAATCTCGCGGTCACGCCGGGCGCGGTGGTCTACAGCAACCGCGTCATGGAGCTGATGCGCTACGCGCCGCAGACGCATCGCACCTGGCCCGAGCCCGTCCTGCTGGTACCGTCGTGGCTGCTCAAGTACTACATCCTCGATCTGTCGCCGCACGACTCCATGGTGCGGTATCTGGTGGAGAATGGGCACACGGTCTACATGATCTCGTGGAAGAACCCGCGTGCCGAAGCCAGGGACTGGGGACTGCAGACGTATCTCGACGAAGGACTCGTCGCTGCGCTCGAACATATCCGCCACGAGGTCGGTGGCAAGCGCGTGCACGCCGCGGGATATTGCCTGGGCGGCACGCTGCTGGCCGTGGCGGCTGCCGCCATGGGCCGGCGACATACGCACCGCCCCTGGCTGAAGAGCATCACGCTGCTGGCGGCGCAGACCGATTTCGCGGAGCCGGGCGAACTGGGCCTCTTCATCAGTCCCAGCGGCGTATCGTGCCTGGACGCGCTGATGTGGCAGCAGGGGTTCCTGGACGGCAGGCAGCTGGCGGGTGTGTTTCAGCTGCTCAATTCGCGCGACCTGATCTGGTCCCGCCTGGTCCACGACTATCTGTTGGGGCGACAGCTGCAGCCTACCGACCTGATGGCATGGAATGCCGATACGACGCGACTGCCCTACCGGCTGCACAGCGAGATGCTGCACCACATGTACCTGCACAACGATTTCGCCGAGGGACGGCTCTGCGTGGAGGGAGATCCCGTCACCTTGACCGACGTGCACGTGCCCATCCTGGCCGTGGCCACCGAAAGGGATCACATATCGCCCTGGCGCTCGGTGCACAAGCTGCATCTTCTGACCCATCGCGAGCTGACGTTCGTGCTGTGCTCGGGTGGGCACAACGTGGGCATCGTCAGCCCGCCCGGACATGCGAACCGGCATTTTCGCTGGAAAGTCCGGCGCCATGGCGAGTCGTACCTGACGCCGGACGAATGGATAGGCCGGGCCGCGCTGCAAGAGGGATCATGGTGGCCTTACTGGCAGAGCTGGCTCGCGCTGCATTCCAGCGCGAAAGCCGCGGCTCCCCGGTATCCCCCGGCCCGGACACTGGGCAAGGCGCCCGGCACTTATGTGCTTGAACACTGAAGCCGCAACGAATAGCGCGGGTCGGCCGACGGCCGGCTCGTCACAGGTATCGAGGAGTTTGAAGATGGAACGCGAGCCTTACGAAATCGCCCGCCTGGCGTCGATGTTGATTCATTTCCTGACCATGGCAGGCGTCACTGAGGAAGAAGGTATCAAGATTCTCAAAGCGGCCGAACGGTTGCTGGCCCGGGCGGCACATTGACCATGTCCGCTTCCCTATGCGACCGGCGGCCGGGCGCGAACGCCATTCGCGCCGACGCGTGGATGGCGACCAAAGCTGCATGGGCGTAGTCATAGCGTCCTATTGAGGCGCCTTGCTTCCCGATCTAGATTGGTCCACGGGCCATGCCGCCCCGTGCGCGGGCCATGCGTTGGCCGGCAACGGTCCGAGGGAGCGAGACATGGTCTCTTGGTACGGACGCGGCGTGCGAGCCGTGCTGTTCTGGCTGGTCCTCATGTCGGCCACGCCGGCCGGCGCGGCCAGCGATGCGCAGACTCCTCCGCCATTCAAACCCGAAGAGATCGAGGCACTGGCCGCGCCCATCGCGCTGTATCCGGACCCGTTGCTGTCGCAGGTGCTGATGGCGTCGACGTATCCGCTGGAAATCGTGCATGCGGCCCGCTGGAGCAAGGACAACCCGAGCATGAGAGGAGACGCGGCCGTCAAGGCCGTGGAGGGCATGCCTTGGGACGCGAGCGTCAAATCATTGGTGGCGTTTCCGCAGGTCCTCGAGCCGATGAACGAGAAGCTGGACTGGACCCAGAAGCTCGGCGACGCCTTCCTGGCCCAGCCGGCCGACGTGTTCGCAGCGATTCAACGATTGAGGGGCAGGGCGCAGGACGCGGGCAACCTGGAGACGAACACACAGCAGAAGGTCATTGTCGAACCTGCGCCTACGCAGGCAGGCGGCCAGACCCAGGTTGTGCGCATCGAATCCGCCGATCCCGAAGTGATCTATGTGCCGGCGTACAACCCCACCGTGGTGTACGGCGCCTGGAGCTACCCGTCGTACCCGCCGACCTATTGGCCGCCGTCGCCGGCGTATTACCCGGGCACCGCACTCGTGTCGGGACTCGCGTGGGGCGTGGGCCTGGCGGCCGCCGGCGCCATCTTCAGCGACTGCGATTGGGGCAGCAACGACATCGACATCGACTACAACAAGGTCACGAACATCGACCGCAACTTCGACCAAACGAAAGTGAACCGGGAGGGCGGCCGGTGGCAGCACGACGCCAGCCATCGGCAAGGCGTGGCCTACCGCGACAATGCGACGCGGCAGCAGTACGCGGGCGGCGTGCCAGGCGCGGACCGGCGTGCCGAATACCGTGGCCGCGAGGCTGGCAGCGGCGCGGGCGGCCTGGACCGGGAGGCTGTCTCCAATCGCGCGGGCGCCGCGAATCGGGCAGCGGGCGCGGACCGCCCGGCGGGCGCCAGTCGGGCAGCTGGCGCGGATCGACCGACGGCTTCCAATCGGGCCGCGGGCGCGGATCGGTCGACGGTTTCCAATCGGCCAGCGGCCGCGGATCGATCGGCGGCTTCCAATCGCGCGGCAGCCGCAGACCGGGCGGGCGCGGCAGGCCGCAGCACATCGACGGACCGGGCGGCCTCGGCCAACCGTAGCGCCGGGGGACAAGCGGGTCAGGCGGGCGGCATGCAGCGCGCCGGCGGCGGCGCCACGGCCCGTGCGGGCGACAGCGCCTTCACAGGCGTGGGTAGCGGCGGCGCGGCGGCCCAGCGCAGCTACGACCGCGGCAGGGCCAGCGCGCATGGCGCGAGCGGCGGCCGGGCCGGCGGGGGAGGGGCGCGCGGAGGCGGCGGCAGGCGTTGAGGAGGACAGCCATGGAGTTCCATCGTTTCGAACCACGCTCGTGGCCAGGACGTTTGCTGCACGGCCTTGTCATGGCAGGCATGTTCGCCTTCGCGGCCGCGGCACATGCGCAGAAGAGCTTCAGCACGCCCGAGGCGGCCATGAGCGCGTTCGGCGAGGCGGTCGAGCGGGACCAGGAGCAGATGCTGCAGGCGATTTTCGGCAGCGATTTCCGCAAGCTGATTCCGCCTGCAGATGCCGGCGTGCGGCAGACGTTCGAAGAGGAATGGGCGCGTGCGCATGCGGTGAAGCAAGTGAATGCGTCGCGCGCCGAGATCACCGTGGGCGACGCGGGCTGGACGCTGCCGATACCGCTCGTGAAGGCCGGGCAGGGCTGGCATTTCGACACGCGTGCCGGCGCCGAGGAGATGCGCCTGCGGCGCATCGGCCGCAACGAGTTGTCCGTCATCAAGACCATGCTGGCCATCTACGACGCGCAGCGCGAGTATGCGCAGACCGATCACGATGGCCAGGGCGTGCTGGTCTATGCATCGAAGATCGTGAGCTCGCCTGGCAAGCATGACGGCCTGTACTGGCCCACCGAACCGGGACAGCCGCCAAGTCCGCTGGGCCCGGCCTTCCTGGACGCCAGTGCTCGGGATGCGGCGAGCGCGGGATACCACGGATACCGCTATCGGCTGCTGAACTCGCAAGGCCCGCACGCGCCCGGCGGCGCCTACAGCTACGTCGCGCGCGGCAAACTGTTCGGCGGCTTCGCCATCATCGCGTGGCCCGTGGCCTATGGCGAAACGGGCGTCATGACCTTCATGGTGAGCCACGCCGGCCAGGTGTACGAGCGCGATCTCGGTCCGCAGAGCGCGGACCGGGCGCAGAAGATGGGATCTTTCGACCCGGGTCCGGAGTGGAGCAGAGTGGCCGACGACGACATCGACTGATGCCACGGCGCGCGGCGTCGGAGCGACCGCCCCTGCCGCGCCGCAGGCCGCGTGTAGCGACCTCCGGCGCGTCACCCACGGCCGGTCCTCAGTCGGTGGCCGACTTCAGGCTGTACTCGGCCGGATCCAGCGCGGGCAGCACGCCGCCCGGCAGATGCCGCTGAAAGTACTCGACCAGGGGCACCGCATAGCCGACGTGGCTGTCCTCGTGCACGCCGGGATCCGCCGCGATGGCCTCGGCGAACGCGTCATAGCCGTCCTTGCCCAGCGCCGTGAACGAGTTGGTCACCACGCGGTACGTCGCGGCCAGGTCGATCGGGGCCCAGACGCCGGTATCGCGGTCCTTCACCTCGACGTTCTGGATGCGGCTGCCCTTGGCCTGGCTCTTGAACACGTCGAAGCGCAAGTGCGAGGCGTACGGAAAGGCGCCAGTCGACCCGGACGTCAATGCGTAGTCGGCGGCATCCTCGAGCACGGCCACGACGCCGTCGCCGCGCATGTTGACCGTGGCCACCGTGTTGGAGAAGGGCAGCATGGTATACGCATCGGCCACCGTGAACGGCCCCTGCAGGAACTGCGTGCGTACGCCACCCGAGTTCTGGATGGCGATGTCGGCGTGCGGAATGTACTTGAGGAAGGCGTCCGCCACGTAGTAGGCGGCGTAGCTGCCCGTCGGCGTGTCTCCCGCGGCGAAGGCGGCGGGGATGCGGTCGAACGGCATGGTCTGCGCGATCGAGCCCAGCGTCTCGCCGCGGAACGCTTCCAGCTCGGCGGCATAGGGCGCCAGGATGGCGTCCACGGCCGGGTCCGGCTGCTGCAGCGTCAGCGTTCTGGAAGACGCGATGATGCTCTCGACCTGCGACTCGCGTCCGGCGTCCACCGGCACGAAGCCTCCGTCGGCATTGGCCTGAAGGAACGGCTTGTCGACCGGCAGCACAATGTTGCCCTGCGCCTCGATGATCTCGCCCTGCGGATCGAACTCGACGTTCAGCACGCCGATGCCGTGCGCCATCTCCCACGCCTGGGCGATGTACACGGGTTTGCCGTTCGGCGCTGTCGCCACGGTGGGATACTCGCCCTTCACGTCCAGGCCCATGCCGGCCAGCTCACCGGTGGAATCGAGAAGCTCATGCGTATCGCCCCCGATGATGACGTCGATGTCGTCGACCTGTCGGGCCAACGCGATGTCGCCGTCATAGCCCAGGTGGCTGAGCACGATGATCTTGTCGATGTCCTGCGAACGCAGCTCGGCGATGTTCTCCCGCACGGTCGAGATCTCTTCGGTGAACTCCACCGCGTCCGTCACCATCGACGACTCGACGGTCTTCTCGACCTTCAGGATGCCGATGATGCCGACCTTCTGCCCGTTCATTTCGCGGATCACATAAGGCTTGATGGGCGCCCCGTGCAGAGGGCTGCGCGCGGTCGGCTTCACGTTAGCGGCCAGAACGGGGAAGGTCGCCATGTCGATCAGTCCGCGCAGCACCGCCTCGCCCTCGTCGAACTCATGGTTGCCGATCTGATAGGCATCCAGGCCAAGCGCATTGAACAGCTTGAAATCCGGCTCGCCCTTGAACAGGCTGAAGTACAGCGTGCCGTTGAGTTCGCCGCTGTTGAGCACCAGCGTGTCCGGCGTGCGCAATCGGTTGATCACGCCGGCCAGGCGCGAGAAGCCGCCCAGCTGCACCCGCGTCACGCTGTCGCCCAGCTGCAGGTCGTAGGAGCTGCCGTCCAGGTGCGAGTGATGGTCGTTCGTGTGCAGGATCTGCAGCTGGTAGTTGGCGGCTACGGGAGGCGGCGGCGTAGTGTCGTGGTTGTCGTCGTCGTCGCTGCCGCCACCGCATGCGGTGAGCAGCGCCAGCGACAATGCGCCTGCGCACAGGCGGAATCGGCGAATGTACATGGACATGAAACTCTTCCTTCTTTTAATGCCCCGCGAGGGGAGTGAACCAGGGAAGGAACTGTATGTACCGGTCTTTACGTGCGTATGAAACGGCTGGGCACTGCGCTTGCTGCACGCACTCCGCCGCTGGCGATCCGTACGGCCGCGCCAGCGACGACGGGCCGCTGCGCGACCCGCATGGACCAGGAAGGCGGCCCCGGCCGCAGGCACAGCAGGGAACCCACGCATGCAAACGACCCATCGACCCACGATCGTCATCACCGGCGGCTCCAGCGGCATCGGGTATGCCACGGCGCTCGCCTTCGCTCGCGAGGGTGCCAACGTGGTGCTTGCCGCACGCGACGCCGAGGCGCTGGAACGCGCCGCGCAGGCCTGCCGCCAGGCAGGCGCAGCCGCGCTGGCAGTACCCACTGACGTCACCGAGCCCGACCAGGTGCAGGCGCTGGCGGACCGCGCCGTCAGTGAATTCGGCCGCATCGATGTATGGATGAACAATGTCGGCACGGGCGCGGTGGGGCGCTTCGATCAGGTGCCGGTGCAGGCCCATCGACGCGTCATCGAAGCCAACCTGCTGGGCCACGTGTACGGCAGCCACGCCGTCCTGCCGTATTTCCGCAGACAGCGGCATGGGGTGCTGATCAACATGATCTCGGTGGGCGGATGGGCGGCGGGGCCCTATGCCGCCTCGTATGCCGCAAGCAAGTTCGGCCTGCGCGGATTCTCCGAATCGCTGCGCGCGGAGCTTGCCGATCTGCCAGAGGTGGCCGTATGCGAGGTGTATCCGACGTTCGTCGATACGCCGGGCCTGCGCCATGGCGCGAACTATTCGGGCAAGCGCCTGCGTCCACCATCGCCCATGCTGGACCCGCGCGAAGTGGCCGCGGCGGTGGTGGAGCTGGGCAAGCGGCCGCGGCCGTCGTTGATGCTGGGCAGCGTGGCATGGCCGGCGCGCATCGCCCATGGGCTTGCCCCGGATCTTTCGGCGTCCATCACGCGGCGCATCATGGATGCCGGATTCCGCGCCGCGGAGCCGTCGGCCGACACGGAAGGCAACCTGTTCCAGCCGTCGACGGGACACGATATCGACGGCGGGTTCCGCCACGACCGGCGGCCGCGCGCCGGCGCCGCCGTCAAGGTCGGTGCGCTCGCCGCGGCGGCGCTGATGTTGGCGCGGATGATGACAAGGTCGCGCTGAGCCTGACGCGCGTGGGGTGCCGCTTTCATACCGTCCTGCCGGCTATGGCACGTGGCCATCCGACCGGCCATGGCTGCCGGCGCCGCCTTTCGATGCGTTACGGACCCTCGAATGACGGCATTCCCTTCACTGGCTTGCCGTCAGCCGGGCTTCGCGCTTCATCGCCACGATCGCGATGAGAGTGAGCATGGCCAACAAGGCGGCGTAGCCCATGGTCGTCGGCACCAGTCCGGCCCATCCCGTGACGAGGCCCACGATGATGGCGGGCACGCTGAACGCGAGATAACTGAACACATAGAAGCTCGACATCAGGGCCGCACGTTCGTGCCCCTCGGCCAACGGCACCAGGCGCCGCACCGAGGAGATGAAGCCTGCGCCGAACCCCACGCCCGAGATGGCGGTGCCCGCGAACATGGCGATGGCCGAATGCGACAGGATGCCGCCCAGCATCACGACCAGCCCGGCCAGCAGGGCGTGCGCACCGACAATGGAGGCATGCCGCGGTTGCCGCGTGCGCGCCAGCACCACGCCTACCGCGCCGCAGAAGACCAGCACCGCGATCATCAGGCTGCCCAGCAGCGGCGACTGCTGGTGAGTGGCGCTGCGCAACAGCGTAGGCCCCAGCGAGAGGAAAAGTCCGCCCAGCGCCCACGCGGCCGTGTTGTACGGAAGAATGCGCCACATCGTGCCGCGCGCCTGCGCGGGCAGGGCGATGCTGGGTTTCAGCGATTTCCAGGCGCCAGCCCGGCGCGCGACGGTCTCGGGAAGGAACCATGCCGCCGCGCCCTGCACGACGAAGACAATAATCAGCAATAGAAACGCGAGCTTCGTGGGCGAGGGCGCCCAGGTCACCAGCATGCCAGTGCCGACGGCGCCGACGCCCATGCCCAGCATGGGCGACACCGCGTTGACCAGTGCGCCGTGCTCGCGATGCAGGTCGAGCAGCCCCGCGCTGAGCGTCGCGGTGGCCACACCCGTCGCCACGCCCTGCAGCACGCGGGCCGCGAACAGCCAACCTACCGACTCGGCGTTGTAGAACAGCAGCATGGCGCCCGCATCCAGTGCGATGGCCGCCAGCAGCACGCTGCGCCGTCCAAGGAAATCGGAAATGCCGCCGAAAACGAGAAGCGCCGATAGCAGGGCGAACGCGTAGCAGGAGAACACCAGCGTCAGCGTCAACGCGGAGAAGCCCAGCTGTTCACGCCATATGGCGTAAAGCGGAGACGGCACGGTGGACGCCGCCAGGAAGCTCATCACGATCGACGCCTTCAGCGCGAACGCCGCCTTGTGCGAGAGGCGACGTCGCCCGGAATCGCCCGGGATCGCGGTGTCAGGATGAGAATTCATGATCGCCAACATGATAGTGGGGGATGTGAAGTATGATTCGACACGCCATGGCGTAAAAGACATTGTGGCGTCTTTTTAGGACATCCCTTCATGCGCAGCGCTCGTACCCGCAAAGTCGGCTTCGTGTTCTATCAAGGGTTCACGCCCCTGCACCTTGCCGTCGCAGGCGCATTCGATATGGCCAACCAGCACGCCGGCGAGAAGCTGTACGACGTGCGCATGCTGTCGCACTCGGGCGGCGCCGTGGCGGGTCCGTTCGGCCTGTCGTTGCATACCGAGCCATTCGGCGATGCCCGCTTCGACCTCCTGGTCGTGGGCGGCGCCGCCATGAGCCCGGAGCCGGCGGTGCTGGATTTCCTGCGCGAGGCGGCGCGGACAGACAGCAGGATCGCCAGCGTCTGCACGGGAGCCTTCGCCCTTGCCGCCGCAGGCCTGCTGAACGGCCGCAAGGCGACCACCCATTGGAAGAGGGCGGCCGAACTGCAGGCGCGCTATCCCTTGATCGACGTGGACGCGGACCGGATTTTCATCGAGGACGGCCCGATCTGGACTTGCGCGGGCAGCACCGCGGGCCTGGACCTGGCGCTGGCCCTGATCGAGGACGACTTCGGCATCGAGGTCGCGCGTGCCATCGCACGGTTCTTGGTCATGTACCACCGGCGCACCGGAGGCCAGTCGCAGTTCTCGACACTGCTCGAGCTCGAGCCGAAATCGGATAGGCTGCAGGCCGTCGTCACGTATGCGCGTCGGAACCTGAGCAACCGGCTGAACGTCGAGGAACTGGCGGAGGTGGCCAATCTCAGTTCGCGGCAATTCACCCGGCTTTTCCAAAGCGAGACCGGGCTGCCGCCGGCGAAGGCGGTGGAGAAGATCCGGCTGGAGGCTGCAAGAAACCTGATGGTGGACAGCACTCACCCGATCGAGGTCATCGCCCGGCAGACCGGCTTCGGCGATTCGGACAGGATGCGTCGTGCCTTCGTCAGGGCGTTCGGGCGGCCGCCGCAGAGTTTTCGGCGGGATGCGGGGTTGGCCTGACCACGTGTTTCGACAGGGCGTCGGCGACCTCCTTGCGTTCGCTGTAGCGATCCACCAGGTACGGCGCCACGTCACGGGTGAGCAGGGTGAACTTGAACAGCTCTTCCACGACGTCGACGATCCGGTCATAGTAGGGGGAGGGCTTCATGCGCCCCTCGTCGTCGAACTCCTGGTAAGCCTTGGCCACCGACGATTGGTTCGGAATCGTCAGCATCCGCATCCACCGGCCGAGTATCCGCATCTGGTTGACCGCGTTGAAGGACTGCGATCCGCCCGACACCTGCATGACGGCAAGCGTCTTGCCCTGGGTCGGCCGCACCGCGCCCATCGACAACGGGATCCAGTCGATCTGCGTCTTCATGATCCCGGTCATCGCACCGTGGCGCTCCGGTGAGCTCCAGATCATGCCTTCCGCCCATTGCACCAGTTCGTGCAGCTCGCGGACCTTGGGATGGTCGTCACTGGCGTCATCGACCAGCGGCAGCCCGGCCGGGTTGAACAACCGCGTCTCGCCGCCGAGCGCCCGGAGCAGCCGGGCCGATTCTTCGGCGACCAGGCGGCTATAGGATTGTTGCCGTAGCGACCCGTACAACAGCAGGAAGCGGGGCGCGTGGGTGGCGCGATCGGGCGAGAACAGCGCGGTTGTGTCCGGCCGTTCGAACACGGCCGGATCGACGTTGGGCAGGTCCATGATGGGATCAGACACGACGACCGTCGGCATCGATCACCGGCTCGCCATCTTCCTTGTTGAAGGCGCCACGCTGAGGGTTGGGAAGAATGTCCAGCACCGCTTCGGACGGCCGACACAGGCGGACGCCCAGCGGAGTGACGACGATGGGGCGATTGATCAGAATAGGGTGCTCGAGCATGAAGCCGATCAGTTGCTCGTCTGTCCATGTCGGGTCCGCCAGTCCAAGCTCGTCGTAGGGCGTGCCTTTCTGGCGAAGCACGTCGCGCGCAGGCACGCCCATGGCGCGGATCAGGGACCTCAAGGTTTCCGCGTCCGGCGGGGTCTTCAGGTATTCGATGATCGTGGGTTCTTCGCCGCTGTTGCGAATCAGGCCGAGCACGTTGCGCGACGTGCCGCAGGCCGGGTTGTGATAGATCGTGATGGAACTCATGCAAGGCCTCTCGTGATACAGGATTGATTAGCGCCGACTGGTGCCCGCTTCGTACCAGCCCTTGGACTGGTTGACGATCCGCACGACGAGCAACATCACTGGCACCTCGATGAGCACGCCCACCACGGTTGCAAGGGCGGCGCCGGAATGGAACCCGAACAGGCTGATGGCGGCTGCAACGGCGAGTTCGAAGAAGTTCGAAGCTCCGATCAGTGCCGATGGACACGCAATGCTGTGCTTCTCGCCGACGCGGCGATTGAGCCAGTAGGCCAGACCGGAGTTGAAAAACACTTGGATCAGGATCGGCACTGCCAACATGGCGATTACCAGCGGCTGGCCAATGATGGCCTCGCCCTGGAATGCGAACAGCAACACCAGCGTGAGCAGCAGCGCGGCCATGGAAAACGGAGCAATGCGTGCCAGTGCCGCTTCGAACGCTGCTGGTCCGCGGCGCAGCAGCGCGCGGCGCCAGATCTGAGCCAGGATGACGGGAATTACGATGTACAAGCCGACAGACACCAGCAGTGTGTCCCACGGGACCGTGATCGCCGACAGGCCCAACAACAAACCGACTAGGGGAGCGAAGGCGAACACCATGATCGTGTCGTTCAGCGCGACCTGGGACAGCGTGAAAACAGGATCGCCACCCGTCAGCCGGCTCCAGACGAACACCATAGCCGTGCACGGGGCCGCGGCCAACAGGATCAAGCCTGCGACGTAGCTGTCCAACTGGTCGGCAGGCAGCCAGGGGGAAAAGACCTGGCGGATGAAAAGCCAGCCCAGGAAAGCCATCGTGAAGGGTTTCACGGCCCAGTTGATGAACAGCGTGACGCCGATGCCGCGCCAGTGCTGCTTGACCTGGCCCAAGGCTGCAAAATCGACCTTGAGCAGCATCGGGATGATCATCACCCAGATCAGGATGCCTACCGGCAGATTGACCTGCGCGACTTCCAGGTGCCCGACGGCTTGGAACAGCCCGGGCATCAGCTGTCCCAGGGCCACGCCGAGCACGATGCAGAGGAGAACCCAGAGCGTCAGGTAGCGCTCGAACACGCTCATGCCGGCTTGTCGTTGTCGGGCGGGGATTGCCTGTGTCGTGGACGGCATCGCTTTACTCCCACGCCTTGCAGGTCTGGAGCGTGGCGATGGCCAGGGGATGTACCGCGCCTTTGGGTGTGCTTCCGGCAGAGTATGCCCGGAAGCGATCGCCCCCTAGACCGTTGAGCAGCCCTTCCGCAAGGATCGAGCGGGCGGAGTTGCCCGTGCAGAGGAACAGCACGTTGAAAGTGGGGTGCGACATGGAAGGGTTCTAGCAAAAAGGAGGGTGGAGAGTGCGGTTTCGGTACGAAATACGTGCCGGCCCGAAGGGTCGAAGCCGGATCAGCAGGCTGTGCAAACTCCGGCATTGGAAGCCTCGCAGAGGGCCCCTTGGCAGCAGTGTTCGGTGAGGTAGCCGAGCAACCCATTCATCTGGGAAAAGTCCGCGCGATAGATAAGGTTGCGGCCTTGCTGCTCGATGGTGACTAGCCCGGCATGCGACAGTTCTTTCAAATGAAAGGACAGCGTGTTGCGCGCCACGCCGAGTTGCTCGGCCAGCGTGCTGGGCGTCAGGCCCTCAGGGCCGGCGACCACGAGTGCGCGGAACACTCGCAGCCGTTGGGTGTGAGCCAGGGCGCTCAGAGCGGAGATGGCTTGATCTTCTTTCATGATTCGATCATACAACGATTATTGAACTATTCAGCAGCCCGCGGGCTGGGCATTTCCACCGCGATTTGGGCGTAGGACAGTGTGGTGGCCAGCAATCTGCTCCCGCCCATGTAGCAGCCCGGCGCTCAGCACGTTACTTTACATAATATACATTATGCGTATTTCGTACGCCCCAGGACGGCAGGTCCGGTCCCGCGCCAGGCTTGCGCCGGCACGCGCCTCCCGACTCTCACTGATGCATCGGCGCCTGGTCCAGCAGCCTTTCCACGATCGACAATATCTGCTGAGCCGCATCGTCGATGTGCCGCTCCAGCATCGCCTCGGCCTCGTCGATCTGGCGGCCGCGACACAGCGTGATCAGCGCCATGTGTTCACGATGCGCCTGCTGCCGGATCGGCGCGTTCACCACCTGGAAGCGAAAGTATCGTTCCGACTTCTCGTGCAAGGCTCGCACCACGCTCAGCGCGGCGGGTCGTCCCGCAGCACGGTACAGGCTCTCGTGCAGTTCCCAGTTCAACGAGCCCCACATCCCCGGCTCGGTCGTATCCATTTCGTGGACCAGCTGTTCTGCCCGCTGCAGGTCCTGATCCGAGATGTTGGGAATGGCCTCGCGCAGGATCCAGGGTTCGAGACGCTTGCGGATGTCGAAGAACTCCTGCACTTCGGATTTGGACAGCATCGATACGAACGCACCCTTGTGCGCGATCGTGTCCACCAGACCCTCCGCGCTGAGCAGGCGCAAGGCTTCGCGGACGGGAATGCGGCTGACGCCGAGGTCCTCGGCCAGCAACTCCTGCCGCAGCGGCGTACCGGGAGGAAACTCTCCGGACAGGATGCGCGCGCGCATGGCGTCGACGACCAGTTCCGTGGTGGTCTTTCTTACGATTCTTCCGCGAGAGCCTGGCTGCATGGTCGATTGATGAATCCGGCGAGGAGAACGAAAGGGCCGCGATGGACGACTGCCGGTGCAGGCACCTTGCCGCCACGCCGCTAGGGAAATCCCGGAAAGACGTCGAATGTCTAGTTCGGGTAACGTGATTATATTGGATCCAACATCCGTCACGTAGCCCGGCCTGCAACGGAGGCACGAACTCACAGCGCAACGCGCTGTTTTTTAGGGCCGACCAAATTGGATCCAATATAAAGTACTTTTTATCCCCCTATGCTGACCCGCGACACCGTCGCAACCCAAAGGACGACCATGACGATTCAATGGAAAGGCGTGTTCCCCGCCGTCACCACCAAGCTCAAACCCGATTTCTCGCTCGACCTGGACGCCATCCGCGCGGGGCTGGAGCGCCTGATCGAGAACGGCGTCGGCGGCGTGGTGATGATGGGCATGGTCGGCGAGAACGCCCAGCTGTCGCCCGAAGAAAAGCTCACGGTGCTGCGCACCGCGAAGGAAACGGTCCAGGGGCGGGTGCCGATCGTCTCCGGCCTGGGCGAGACCAGCACCGAGAAGGCGGTGGCATACGCCAAGGCAGCGGAGGAAGTCGGCGTGGACGGGCTGATGGTCTTCCCAGGACTGACCTACAAGTCGGATACGCGCGAAACGATCGAGTTCTACAAGACCGTGGCGCGTGCCTCGAAGCTCGACATCCTGCTCTACAACAATCCGCGCGGCTATGGCGTGGACCTGACGCCCGACACCGTGGAAGCGCTGCTGGACGAGCCCACCATCGTGGCGATCAAAGAGGAATCCTACGACACGACCCGCGTGACGGACCTGATTGCCCGCTTCGGCGATCGCCTGAACGTGGTGTGCGGCGTGGACGACCTGATCCTGGAAAGCGCCGCGCTGGGTGTGACCTCGTGGGTGTCCGGCATGGCGAATGCACTGCCCAGGGAATCCGTCGAACTGCTCGAGCTCGCGGTGGCCGGCGACCTGCCGAAGGCGCGCGCCCTGTATCGCGCCCTCACCCCCCTCTTCCACCTGGATACCGTGGTGAAGCTGGTGCAGCACATCAAGCTGGCCGAGAACATCATCACCGGCTCGGCCGAAACCGTGAAACCCCCGCGCCTGAACCTGGAAGGCGCGGAACGGGAACGCACGATCGCGATCACCCGGAAGACCCTGGCCGACCTGAAGGCTCTGGGTTACTAGGCCGCTGGCCGGCTGCAGCGCTCGGGCGCTGCGTCGCTTCTTGCTCGCGACTGTATCGGAACGGCACCCTGGTACGGTCGAACTCATCGGTGCCTATAGCGTGGATGGACTTTCCATCATGAAAACCTTGCGTAATCTCCTACTGGGGCTGCTCACAGGCTCCGCTGCCTTCGCGGCGACGGCGGCGCAGACCTATCCCGTCAAGCCGGTGGAGGTCGTCGTCGCCTACCAGCCTGGCGGAGGCAGCGACAACACGGCCCGGGCCATCGCGGACGTGGCTCGCCATCACTTGCCCGAGTCGGTGTATGTGTCGAACAAGCCCGGCGCCAGCGGCTCGATCGGCTGGTCCTATGTGCTGGCGGGCAAGCCCGACGGCTACAAGGTTCTGCTGATGAATCCCGAGATGCTGTTCGTCCCGCTCATGGGCATCGGCAAGGCCACCATTGCGGACTTCCAGCCCATCGCGCGCTTCACCGACGATCCCTCCTCCATCACGGTGCGCGCCGACGCGCCGTGGAACACGATCGAAGAATTCATCGCCTACGCCCGTGCCAACCCCGAGGCAGTCACCATCAGCAACGCGGGCAACGGCACGATTCCTCACCTGGCCGCGGCAGCCTTGGCCGACAGCATCGGCGCCACTTTCACGCACGTGCCTTATCAAGGCTCCTCGCCGGCGATCATGGGCCTGATGTCGGGCGACGTCAAAGCCACGACGGTGGCTTATGCAGAACTGAAGCAGCATGTGGAAAGCGGCAAGCTGAAGACGCTTGCCGTCATGTCGGCGCAGCGGCTGCAAGGCCTGCCCCAGGTTCCCACCTTCAAAGAGCGCGGCCATGATCTGCAGTTCAGCGTCTGGCGCGGCATCGGCCTGCCCAAGGGCGCGCCGGAAGAAGCGTTGAGCACGTGGCGCGAAGTGGCCCGCAAGGTCTACGAGACGCCGGCCTTCCAGAAGTCCGTGGTGTCTCAGAACCTGACCCTGGCCTGGGCCGACACGCCGGAGTTCTCCGCCGACATCGCGCGGCAGGACCAGGCGTTCAAGGAACTGATGAAGAAGCTCAATCTCAAGCAATAAGTCGCGAGCGCGCTGGCCAGGCAGCGCCTCACACAGCCAGCGCCGCCCGCGCCATCGATTGCGGCGGCGACGGCCGCGCCAGCAGGAAGCCCTGCACGCCATCGCATGCGATGTCCCGCAGGAACGCAAGCTGCGCTGGCGTCTCGACCCCTTCCGCCACCACGGTCACGCCCAGCGACTTGGCCATGGCCACGATGGCGCGCAGGATCGCGCCGTCGTAGCCATGCGTGCCCACACCGGCCAGGAACGACCGGTCCACCTTCAGTGTGTCCACCGGCAGCGTCTGCAGATAGGTGAACGAGGAATACCCGGTGCCGAAGTCGTCGATGGCCAGGCTCACGCCGCGCGCGGACAGTTCGTTCAGCAGCGATTCGGTGGCGCTGTGGCCGGTCATCGCCATGCTTTCGACCAGCTCGAACTGCAGTCGCGAGGCCGGCAGGCCGGTGTCGCTGAGTATGCCGGTGAGGTCGTGCAGGAAGTCGTCGTGGCGGCACTGGCGGCCGGACAGGTTGACGGCGATGCGACCGAACTCGAAGCCCTCCTCCACCCATTGCCGCGCCTGCCGGCAGGCCTCGCGCAGCACCCAGGCGCCGATGGGCACGATCAGGCCCGATTCCTCGGCCGCCGCGATGAACCGGCTGGGCATCACCAGCCCGCGCTGCGGATGCTGCCAGCGCAGCAGCGCCTCGACACGCACGATGGCGCCGGTGCGCAGGTCGTATTCAGGCTGGTAGTACAGCCTGAACTCGCCGGCATCCAGCGCCGCGCGCAGCTCGCCCTCCAGCGTCATGCGCTCCATCAGCGGCGGGTTCATCTGGGCGGTGAAGAAGCGAAAGCCGTTCTTGCCGCCCTCCTTCGCCTCGTACATGGCCCGGTCGGCCTGGATCAGCAACTGCTTCGGATCGTCGCTGTCGTCCGGGTACATGCTGATGCCGATGCTGGGCGTGACGAACACCGGCTTGCCGGCGATGTCGATGGGCTGACCTGCCGCGGCCAGCAGCGATTGCGCGATGCGCACCACGTGGCGTATGTCTTCGATGTCCTCGATCACCAGGGCGAACTCGTCGCCGCCCAGGCGCGCCACGGTATCGCTTTCTCGCACGGCCTTGGCCAGCCGGCCGGCGATGGTCTTCAGCGTTTCGTCACCCACCGCGTGGCCCAGCGTGTCGTTGATGCGCTTGAAGCGGTCCAGGTCCACGAACATCACCGCCACGCGCCGGCTGCCGTCGGCGCGGCGCATGCGCACGATGGCGCGTTCCAGCCGCTCGTGGAACAGCGTGCGGTTGGGCAGGCCGGTCAGCGCGTCGTGCATCGCCAGGTGGCTCAAGCGTTCCTCGGCCTGGCGACGCTCGGTGATGTCGGAGAAGATGGCGGCGTAATGGGTGCACACGCCGTCCTGGTTGTGGATGCCCGAGATCGACAGGTGCTCAAGATAGAGTTCGCCGTTCTTGCGCCGGTTCCATATCTCGCCCTTCCAGCGGCCGGTCTCGCGCAGCTGGCGCCACAGTTCGCGGTAGAACGCGGCCGGCTGGCGGCCCGAGCTCAACAGGCGCGCATTGCGACCCGTCGCCTCGGCCTGGGTATAGCCGGTAAGTTGCGTGAAGGCGGGATTGACCCGCTCGATGTTGCCCTGCAGGTCGGTCACCATCACGCCGTCCAGGGTGGATTCGAACACGCGGTCGGCTAGCCGCAGGTGGTAGTGGGATTCGAGCAGCGCGTCGTCTCGCTCGCGCAGCGCCGATTGCAGCTCGTGCAGATATTCGTACTCGAGGCTGGCCATGATGTCGGTCAGGCACAGCAAGCCTGCCAGGCCGCCGTGCTCGTCCAGCACGCCGAGATGGCGCATGCTGTTCTCTGCCAGCGTCTGGCGGGCGGTGTAAAGAGTCTGCGTGCGCGCCAGCGCGCGCAGGGGGCGGCTGGCGTGGCCGCCGACTTCGCCGTCGAGCTCGCCGGCGACGGCCAGCTGGATGATGTCGCGCTCGGTGAGAATGCCGTAGTCCTGCGACGCGTACTGAACCACGATGGCGCTAAGGCGATGCAGGCGCATCGTACGCATGACAGCGCGCACGTCCGTTTCGGGAGACACGATGGCCGGTCGCGTGACGTTGATCGAATCGATCAGGCGAGTCTGCAGGAACAGCTCGGAGCAGCGGCTCATGGCCATGTCTGTCTGTGTCAGCATGCCCAGCGGCTGGCCATGCGGATCCAGCACGAGGCAGTGCCGGATGCCCAGGTTGCGAAAGTGCGCCACCGCGTCACCCAGCCGCGTGGACGAGCCTAGCGTGCGCAACGGATGGCTCATCAGTTCGCGCACCTGCCGATGCAGCGCGCCGGGTTCGTCGCCCAAGGCAAGCGCATCGTGCTCGGTCCAGATGCCGATGGGCCGGCCCTGCTCCATGACCACCATCGCGCTGCACCGATGCTGCGCCATCTGCCGCACGACGTCGGCAACCAGGGTCTGCGGCGGGCATTCGACGAGCGAGCGCGAGATGAGCTGGCCGATTTCTACATTGAGCGTATGGTGCGACATGGGGTTCCTGCGGCGCGCGGCCATTCCGATCCGGATCGGCCGCAGTCTAGCGATGGGCCGCGCAACGGCGTTGACGCAGATCAAGCCAGCCAACGAAGCCGCGCCCGCGACGTGTCGCCCCCCGCCCTTCAGGACCGGGGCGCGTACGGCTATTTAGCGGTAACAGGCCCTAGTCTGCCGGTCTCGCGTCCAGATAGGCCGATACACGCGCCTGGAACTGAGGCTCGATGACGGCGCCGACATTGCAGCGCGACCACGGCGAGCGAGCGCCGGAATCGACGCTGAACACCCTGCCCGGCGCCATCATCACCTTCGCCTTCAACAGGCTGGCGGCGAGCGCCAGCGAATCGTCTTCGCCGGGAAAGGCGCACCACAGATACAGCGAACTGGCCGGCCGGGTGAACACCCGCGCGCCCAGGCCGTCCAGTACGTCCAGCGCCTGTGCGGTGGCCTGTTCCAGGCGCTGCCGCAACCGCACCAGGTGGCGCGCGTAGTGACCTTCGCGAAGCATCACGTCCACCATGCGCTCGCTGTACTCGGAGCTGCTGACGTGCACCAGCGCCTTCAGGTCGGCCAGGTCGCTCGCCAGCGCGCCGCCGCAGGCGATGAAGCCCACCCGCAGCGCGGCGGAGAAGGACTTGGAGAAGCTGCCGAGATAGATCACGCGTTCGAGCTGGTCTAGCGCGGCCAGCCGCACCGCGGAGGTCGGCTTGAAGTCGGCCAGCGGATCGTTCTCGACGATGATGAGGTTGTGGCGCTCGGCAAGCTGCAGCAGCTTGTAGGCCTTGGCGGGCGTCAGGTCCGACCCCGTGGGGTTGTGCGCCAGCGATTGCGTGAAGAACAGGCGCGGCCTGTGCCGCCGCAGGCTGGCCTCGAGCGCGGCCATGTCGGGGCCATCCGGCAGCCGCGGCACGGGCACCATCTGCACGCCCGCCAGCTTCAGCTTACCGAACAGCGGGTAGTAGCCCGGATCGTCCACCAGCGCCACGGCGCCCGGCTGCAGGAAATAGCGGATGACGAGGTCCATGGCTTCGTTGGCGCCATGGGTCAGCACCAGCTGCGTGGGCACGGCGTTGATGCCCACGTCGCCCAGCTTGCGCACCAGGCTGTCGCGCAGCGGCCGGTAGCCGAAACGGCCGCCGTAGCGGAACAATGCGCCCAGGCCGGTGCGCGTGACGCGCTGCTGATAACGGTCCATGCGCATGTCGGCCAGCCACTCGACCGGCGGAAACCCGTCGCCGGCCGCCACGGCGTCGGGATGGGTCTTGAGCTGTTCGCGCATCAGCCAGACGATGTCCATGGCGCGGCTCAACTGCCCTGCCTCTTCGTCCTGCGGCTTGCGCGCGCCGGCATCCTGCGCCACGTAGAAGCCCGAGCCGCGCCGCGGCACCACCAGGCCTCTCGCCACCAGGATCTCGAAGGCCACCACCACGGTGTTCTTGGCGTAGCGGTGCAATTGGGCCAGTTCGCGCAATGAGGGAAGCTTGTCGCCGGGACGATAGGCCCCTTCCGCGATCTGCTGGCCGATCAGCTGCGCCAGGCCTTCGGCAATGGGCGCGGGCCGCGCCGGACGCGGATCGACAGGGTTGCCGGGGCGAGGCGCGGACGGCGTTTTCGAGGCGGGCATGGGCGATGGATTGGTGCAGCGCAGCGGTACTGTTTGGCTAAACTGTACCTCTCGGGATTGGTACAGTCTACCTAGAATCTGCCACACGATAACGTTCGAGGAGACACTGCACGTGGCCGATTCCCGCCTTCCCAATTTCCGCAACCTGGCGCCCGCGCAGCGCCTGAGCGCCCTCGCCGCCCAGGCTGGCCTGACCGCCGACGAGCAGGCGCTGCTGTCCCGTCCGGGTGCATTGGAACTCGCGCGCGCCGACGGCATGATCGAGAACGTGATCGGCACCTTCGAACTGCCGCTGGGCGTGGCGGGCAACTTCCAGATCAACGGCCGCGACGTGCTGGTGCCCATGGCAGTGGAAGAGCCTTCCGTGGTGGCCGCGGCCTCGTACATGGCCAAGCTGGCGCGCGGCTGCGGCGGCTTCGAGACCTCGAGCACCCTGCCCCTCATGCGGGCCCAGGTGCAGGTGCTGGGCCTGGGCGATCCGCAGGGCGCGCGGCTGGCCTTGCTGCGCGAGCGCGAACGCATTCTCGAACTCGCCAATGGGCGCGACAAAGTGCTGATCGAGCTGGGCGGCGGCTGCCGCGATATCGAGGTGCACGTCTTTCCCGACACGCCTCGCGGCCCGATGCTGGTGATGCACCTGATCGTGGACGTGCGCGACGCCATGGGCGCCAACACGGTCAACACCATGGCCGAGGCCGTGGCGCCGCTGGTCGAGAGCATCACGGGCGGCCGGGTGCGGCTGCGCATCCTTTCCAATCTGGCGGACCTGCGCCTGGCGCGCGCCCGCGTGCGCCTGACCGCGCAGGCGCTCGATACGCAAGAGCGCAGCGGCGCCGAGATCATCGAAGGCGTGCTGGACGCGTATACGTTCGCCGCGATCGATCCCTATCGCGCGGCCACGCACAACAAGGGCATCATGAACGGCATCGATCCGGTCATCGTGGCGACGGGCAACGACTGGCGCGCGATCGAGGCGGGCGCGCACGCCTATGCCTGCCGCGACGGCCGCTACACCTCGCTGACCCACTGGGAAAAGGACGGCAGCGGCGCACTGGTCGGCACGCTGGAGATGCCCATGCCCGTGGGCCTGGTGGGCGGCGCCACCAAGACCCATCCGCTGGCGCGCCTGGCGTTGAAGCTCCTGGACGTCTCTTCGGCGCAGGAGCTTGGCGAAGTGGCGGTCGCGGTCGGCCTGGCTCAGAATCTGGGCGCCCTGCGGGCCCTGGCCACCGAGGGCATCCAGCGCGGACACATGGCGCTGCATGCCCGCAACATCGCCCTGACCGCCGGCGCGACAGGCGCCGAGGTCGACGCCATCGCGCGGCGCATGGCGCAGGAACACGACGTACGCACCGACCGCGCCCTGGCATTACTGGCGGAGTTGCGGCAGACGGCTTGAGCGGCAGACCGGGCGGGCCGCGCAGGCGCGACCGCCCATTTCGCGACGCCTCGCAGAAGGCGTACGCACAACGAGGAGACAATCATGAAGCACGACAACGGGGCGCCGCAGTGGCGCCTGGCCGAGGTCTGGAACGACACGGTGGATCTGCATCAGCTTGGCCTGGCCATCGTGATCGGCGTAGGCATCAGCGTGACGGCCTTCTTCCTGGCCAGCCGCTGGCTGCGTTCGGTAGTGGCCACGCCCGAGCTGGCGCATGCCTATGCGATGCTGGCGGGCCTTGCCGGCTGCGTCGTCGCGGGCATCATCTGCGCGCGGCGCTTTCCGCCCAAGCGCGTGGTGAACGAGGAAAGCGCGGCCAGCGATCCGGCGTGGCGCAGCGAGGTGCTGGCGGAACTGGCCGCGCAGCCCGGCGGCCTGGGCCGCGCCTCGGACCTGCCGCCCGCCGCCGTGCAGGAACTGCGCGAACTGGGCCTGTATGAATTGTTCGCCGACCCGCATGTGGCGACGCCGTCCGGCGCGCAGCAGGCGGCCGGGGCAACGCCTGGAACGGCCGCGCGCGAAGCGTTAGAGCCTGAGCCGGCCGCGTCTGTGCAGGCCGCACCTGAGCCGGCCGCACCTAAGCCGGCCGCATCCCGCCACGCCACTCCGGAGGCGCTGACATGAGCGATCCCGCTTTCCTCGACACGTTTCTCGTCGCGCTGGCGATGGGCCTGCTGGGCGCGGCGGTGTTCGCCGCCATCGGCCTGGTCAGCGGCACCGACGAGACCACCACGCTGGCGCCGCTGACTTTGCTGGTGGTGCTGCTGGGTGTGCCGCCCGCCGGCGTGTTCACGTTCTTCCTGGCCGGCGCCGTGGCCAAGCACATGACGCACGCCGTGCCCACCGCCCTGCTCGGCATACCGGGCGACACGCTGGCCACGCCGCTGCTGCAGGACGCGAACATGTTGCGGCGGCTGGGCGTGCCCCACATCGCGCTGCGCAAGATGGTGTCCGGCGGCATCGTGGCCGCGTTCGTGGCCGTGCCGCTGGCGGTGCTGTTCGCCGTGCTGCTGGCGCCGTTCGGCGCCGCCATCACGCAGGCCGCGCCGTGGATCTTCCTGGCGGCGGCGGTGCTGATCGCCTACTTCTCGGCCGGCCGCTGGGCGGCGGTGGCCCTGCTCGTTCCATTCGTGGTCGTCATCCTGGCCCTGCAGAGCCTGACCGCCAAGTACGGCGTGAAGCTCAGCATCAGCTACTTCCTGGGCATCGCGATCGGACCGCTCATCGCGGACCTGTTCTCGGTCGGTTCGCCACAGGGACGCGACCGCATGCGGCGCGACCGGATGCGCACCTTCTCGCTGGCCCCGGACGTCAAGGGCTGGTCGGGCTACTTTCCGAATCCGCTCAAAGTGATGGACGCCGCCCAGACCCGCTGGACGCTTGCGACCGCGGCCATCTCCAGCGCCACGTTCGTGTTCAGCCCGGTGGCCATGACGGTGGTGCTGGGCGAACTGGTGGGCTCGCGCGTCAAGCACGCCTATCACCGCCTGACCACCGTGCTGAGCGCGCGCAACGGCGTCACCGAGGCTACCTACGTGGCCGAGGCGCTCATTCCCTTGATTGCGTTCGGCCTGCCGTTGAGCCCCGTCGCGGCCGGCCCCGCCGCCCCGCTGTTCAACGCGCCGCCGCGCTTCACGGTGGATGCCGCCACGGGCCAGACCCACAACCTGCACAATCTGCTGACGCATTGGGAGTTCCTGGGCTACGGCATGCTGGCGGTGCTGCTGGCCGCCGTCGTGTCGTATCCCTTCGCCATGAACTTCGCCCGCCGCGCGGCGTTGTTCGTGTCGCGGCGCGTCAGCCACGAGGCCATCATCGCGACCTTCGTCGGACTCATCATCGTGATCAGCGTGTGGGAAGGACAGCTGCTGGGCCTGCTGGTGATCCTGACCATGGGCCTGTTCGGCGGGCTGCTGTCGCGCCGGTTCGGGTTCAACACCGGGGTGCAGTTCATGGGCTACTACACGGCGGTGCTGAGCGTGCCGGCGTTGGTGAAGCTGATGGGCTGACGGATCGCGCTTGCCCTGCTTCCCGAGGCGAATATATGATTCGTATATGGATCGTATATTGGAAGAAACATGGGCATCGTGAACATCGACGACGAGCTGCACGATCAACTGCGCAAGGCCAGCGTGGTGTCGTGCCGCTCCATCAACGCGCAGGCCGCCTTCTGGATAAGGATCGGCATGCTGTGCGAGATGAATCCCACGCAGAGCTTCAACGAGATCGTCGCCGGCGAAATGCGCGCCGCGGGCGTCAGGGTGCAGCCCTTGAAGGCGGTCTCGGCATGACCAAGCGGCCGGAAGAGATTGCGCTGCTGGCCGAGTCGGGCAAGCTGCTGGCCGAGGTGTTCGGCTATCTCGACCAGTTCAGCCTGGCCGGCATGTCCACCATGCAGGTCAATGATCTGGTCGACGACTACATCGTGAACCAGCTGAACGCCAGGCCGGCCAGCAAGGGGCAATACGGGTTCGCATACGCGCTGAACGCCTCGCGCAACAACGTGGTCTGCCACGGCGTGCCCTCGGCCGCCGACATCCTGCGGGCCGGCGACATCGTCAATTTCGACATCACGCTCGAGAAGAACGGCTACATCGCCGATTCCAGCAAGACCTATCTGGTCGGCCAGGTATCGCCGCTGGCCGAACGGCTGGTGCAGGTCACGTACGAAGCCATGTGGAAAGGCATCGAGGCGGTTCGGCCGGGCGCCCGGCTGGGCGACGTGGGTCATGCCATCGAGCGGCACGCCCGCCGCAACGGCTATACGGTCGTCCGGGAGTATTGCGGGCATGGCATAGGCCGGCAGATGCACGAGCCTCCGCAGGTGATGCACTGGGGCAAGCCAAGTACCGGGCTGATGCTGCGCGAAGGCATGGTGTTCACCATCGAGCCCATGATCAACCAGGGGCGCCATGGCGTGCGCACCGAAGAGGACGGCTGGACCGTCGTCACGCGCGATGGAATGCTGTCGGCGCAGTTCGAGCATACCGTCGCGGTCACGCACAACGGCGTACGCGTATTGACGCTGCGCCCCGAGGAGCGGACGGCGCACTGAGTCCGGCACGGCGCGAGCAGGCATGGAAGTAGAATCGAAGCGCGCCGCTCGGCGCCGCCAAGCTACACCGCCACCGCCCCATGAGCCTCACCACCGAAACGCCGCCCGCGGCGCGCGTGCCGTTTTCCGCCAGCGTGCTGATGGGCATTGCCCAGATCCTCATGTGGGGCGGCTCGTTCTTCCTGCTGTCCGTCCTGGCCGATCCCATCCATCGCGACACCGGTTGGTCGATGGCCTGGATCTACGGCGCCCTCACGCTGGGCGTGCTGGTGTCCGGGTTGCTGTCGCCGCGGGCCAACGTCTACATCGCACGCGGCCAGGGGCGCCAGGTGTTGGTGGCGTCGAGCTGGATCACCGCCGTCGGGCTGTGCGTGGTGGGCGCCGCGCCGAATCTCTGGGTCTTCTTCGCGGGCTGGTGCCTGATCGGGGCCGGCATGGCCGGCGGGCTCTACGACCCGCTGTTCGCCACGCTGGGCGTCATGTATGGGCAGCGCGCGCGCCCCGCCATCAATGCCGTCACGCTGATCGCCGGCTTCACCACGACCGTGATATGGCCCGTGCTGGCGTGGATGGTCGAACCACTGGGATGGCGCGGCACGTGCTGGGCCTATGCGGCGGCCCTGGCCGTCTGCGTGGCGCCGCTGTACGTCAGGGCGCTGCCGAAAAACGATGGCGCGCCGGCCGGGCCGGACGATCCTGCGCGCCAGCCCGCGCGGCCGGCGTCCACGCAGGATGCCGGCGACACCGCGGCCATGCCGGTATCCAAGGGCGCCTATCTGCTCCTGTCGTGGGTCTTCTCCATCGCGGCCATCCTGATGACGGCCGTGTCGGTGCAGATCATCGTGCTGCTGCAGGGCGCGGGCCATTCACAGGCCTCCGCCATTGCATTGGGCGCCCTCATCGGGCCCAGCATGGTGCTGATGCGCATCGTGACCTTCAGCATCAAGGCCCTGCATCCGATATGGATGGCGCTGATCTCCGCCGCCTTCGTCGCGGTGGGATTCTTCGTGATCCTGGTCAGCCCGCAGTTCGCCGCGGTGGGCATCGTCTGCTACGGCATCGGCAATGGCCTGCGCGCCCTCGTGCGCGGCACCCTGCCCCTGGCCCTGCTTCCGCCTGCTTCGCTGGCGCCGGTGATGGGCCGCCTGGCGCGCTCATCGCTGCTGTGCCAGGCGCTGACGCCGCTGGCCTGCGGCGTGCTGATCACGCACGTGGGCACGATGGGCACGATGGTCTGCCTGACGCTGCTGGCCCTGGTCAACCTGGCGCTGACGGTGTGGCTGTATCGGCTGGTCGGCACGGCGCCGCCGGCGCGTTGACGCGTCGTCCGTTTCTTGGCAGCCGCTCACCCCGCCGTACGGTGCAGCCGCATCGAGATGGTCAGGCTGTCCGCCGGATGCAGCGTGATCGACACCACGAAGGCCTCGCCCGCCTCGTCCAGGTAGGCGCGCAGTATCTTCAGCGCGGCCGCACCCGCTTCGATCCCCAGCGCCGCGGCCGCGCGCGCGTCATGCACGGTCGTGGCGCTGACGTCCTGCCGTATCTCGGCGATGCGCCGGCCGTGCCGCGCCTCGATCATGGTGCTGATCAGCGTATCGGGCGACTGGCGCACCAGCTCGCTGACTTCGGAATAGACCGGATCCACGAAGACATCCGTCCATGCCATGGGCGCGTCCTGCCTGCCGCGCTCCATCCGCACGTTGGACACGCGCAGCCAGCGAGTGCCGGGCGGCTGGCCGGCCAGCGCGGCCAGTTCGTCGGGCAAGGCCGCCATCTTGATGGACTGCACCACGCGCAGGTGCTCCACCCCGAACTGCACCAGGTCCTCCACCGTGGACAGCGGCGGCTGGAAAACCGGCCGCGGCCGGGCTGACGCCACGCGCGTCCCCACGTTCTTGCGCCGGGACACCAGGCCCTGATCCTGCATCTGCTGCAGCACGGCCCGGATGGTGTAGCGGCTGGCGCCGTACTGCTCGCAAAGTTCGAACTCGGTGGGCAGCAGTTCGCCCACGGCGTAGCGGCCGCTGGTGATGGCGTCGATCAGGTCGCGCCTGATGTCGTCGGCTTTGGTCATGAGTGCGAAGGCGCGGTGGCCCACTACGGGTTAATACGAATACTGCTTATATGTTCGAACATATTTAATAAATATGTTCGAACATATCAAGGCACTTGTTCGGACATGTTGCCACACCTCGCACAAAGGCCGCCCATGTCTTCCACGCCCCCCTTCGCCAGCACTGTCGTCGACTCCATCCTGTATCGCGATGCCTTCGGCACACAGGCCATGCGCGATGTCTTCGCCGACGTATCGCTGATCCAGCGCTACATCGACGTGGAAGTGGCGCTGGCGCGGGCCCAGGGCCGCATGGGGGTCATCCCCGCCGAGGCCGCCAGCGCCATCGCGCGCGAGGCGCGCATCGACCGCATCGATTTCGAGCACATGCGCGAAGAGACCGACGTCGTCGGCTATCCCATCCTGCCGCTGGTGCACCAGTTGGTGGACATGTGCGGCGAGGCCGGCCGATACGTGCACTGGGGCGCCACGACGCAGGACATCATGGATACCGCGGTGGCGCTGCAGGTGCGCGATGCGCTGGATCTGGTCGAGGCCGACGTGCGCGCGCTGCGCGGCATCCTTGCGGACCTGGCCGCCAGGTACCGCGACACGCCCATGGCCGGCCGCACTCACCTGCAGCAGGCGCTGCCCATCACCTTCGGCTACAAGGCCGCCATCTGGCTGGCCATGTTCGATCGTCATCAAGAGCGGTTGGCGCAGCTGCGGCCGCGCGTGGCCGTGGTGGAATTCGCGGGCGCCGCGGGCACGCTGGCTTCGCTGGGCGACCAGGGTTTCGCGGTGCAGGAGGCGCTGGCCGCCGAACTGGGACTGGGCGTGCCGGACACCACCTGGCACGTGGCGCGCGACGGCTTCGCCGAGGCCGTGAACCTGCTGGCGCTGATCACCGGCTCGCTGGGCAAGATCGCGCTGGACATCATGATCATGGCGTCCACCGAGTTCGCCGAGGTGTACGAACCCTTCGTCAAGGGCCGCGGCGCCAGCAGCACCATGCCGCAGAAGCGCAACCCCATCTCCAGCGAACTGATGCTGGCCGCATCCAAGGCGGTACGCCAGCACGCCGGGCTGATGGTCGATGCGATGGTGCAGGACTTCGAACGCGCCACCGGTCCCTGGCACGCGGAATGGATCGCCATTCCCGAGAGCTTCATCCTGACCGCCGGCGCGCTGCACCAGGCGCGCTTCGCGCTGGGCGGGCTGATCGTGGACGAGGCCCGCATGAAGCACAACCTGGGCATCTCGCAAGGCCTGATCGTGGCCGAGGCCGTGATGATGGGCATGGCGCCGCACATCGGCCGCCAGCAGGCCCACGACGTGGTCTACGACGCGTGCCGCCACGTGAACGAGCAAGGCGGCACGCTGGCCGACGCCCTGTGCGCCCTGCCCGCCGTGACCGCCCATTTCGACCGCGCGGCCGTCGAGCGCATGACCGACCCCGCCAACTATCTCGGCCTAGCGCCCGCCATGGTGGACCGCGCCCTCGAGCGCTCGCGCCGGCGGGATCAATGAAGCGCCCCTTCTTTCCGCATCCCGGCCGCTGAATCCGGCCGGCACAACCCTGGATAACAACGACATCAACCCGAGGAGACTACACATGAACCGCCATATCCGCCTGGCGCTGGCCGGCGCCGCGCGAGCCGCCGCACTGGCCGCAACGCTGACAGCCGCACTGACAGCTACCTTGCCCGCCCACGCGCAGGACTACCCCACCCGCGCAGTGACGTGGATCGTGCCGTTCGCCGCGGGCGGCCCCACCGACGCCCTGGCGCGCACGATCGCCGAGCGCGTCTCGCGCGAACTGGGGCAGTCGATCATCATCGAGAACGCGGCAGGCGCCGGCGGCACCGTGGGCACGACCAAGGCGTCGCGCGCCACCCCCGACGGCTACACGATGCTGGTGGGCCACATGGGCTACATGGGCGCCGCGCCCGCGCTGTACAAGAAGCTGTCGTATGACCCGGTGAAGGACTTCGCGCCGGTGTTCCGCTTTCCCGACACCCCCATGGTGCTGATGGTGCGCGCCGACCACCCGGTCAAGAACGTGCGCGAACTGGTGGAATATGGCCGGGCCAATCCCGACAAGCTCTTCATCGCCAACGCGGGCGTGGGATCGACGTCGCACCTGATCGGCGCGCTGTTCGCCGCGTCGGCCGGCATGAAGGTGACGCTGGTGCCGTACAAGGGCGCGGGCCCCGCGCTGATCGACGTCATCGGCGGACGCGCGGACGGCATGTTCGACCAGACCAACACCGCGCTGCCGCAGATCACGCAGGCCAAGGTGCACGCGCTGGCCATTACCTCGGCCAAGCGGGTGGACCAGCTGAAGGACGTGCCGACGCTGGCCGAGACGGTCCTGCCCGGCTTCGAGGCCGCGACCTGGTATGGCATCTACGCGCCCAAGGGCACGCCGCAGGCCGCGCTGGACCGCATGCAGCAGGCCTACCTGGCCGCGATGAAGGACCAGGCCTTCACCTCGAAACTGACGGAACAGGCCATCCAGCTGCTGCCCGCCGAAGAATACACGGGACAGGCGCTGGGCCGCCATACCGAGTCCGAGGTGGCGCGCTGGAAGGAAGTCGCCGCCAAGGCCAACATCTCGCTGGATTGACCGCATGGACGCGCATCGCACCGAGCACGACGCATTCGGCCCGGTTTCCATACCCGCCGACCGCTACTGGGGCGCCCAGACGCAGCGCGCCCTCGCCTTGTTCGACATGGGCGACGAGCGCCTGCCCGTAGCTTTGACACGCGCGTTCGGGCTGCACAAGCAGGCGGCGGCGCGCGCCAACATGCGATGCGGCGCGCTGGCTCCCGAGCTGGGCCGATGGATCGAGGCCGCGGCGCAGGAACTGCGCGCGGGACGCTTCGATGCGCACTTCCCCCTGCCCGTCTGGCAGACGGGCTCGGGCACGCAGACCAACATGAACGCGAACGAGGTCATCGCAAATCGCGCCAACGAGCTGGCCGGCGAACCGCTGGGCACGCGCCGTCCGGTGCATCCCAACGACCACGTCAACGCGTCGCAGTCGTCCAACGACAGCTTTCCCACCGTGATGCAGCTGGTGGCCGCGCTGGAGGTGCGCGACCGGCTGGCTCCCGCGCTGGAACGGTTGCAGGCCGCGCTGGAGGAGCGCGCCGCCGCGTTCGCGGGCGTGCTGAAGATCGCCCGCACGCACCTGATGGACGCGGTGCCCACGACGCTGGGCCGTGCGTTCGAAGGCTACGCGGTGCAGGTGCGCCACGGCCTTGCCAGGGTGCGGACGCCGCTGCCTCGTCTGCTGCAGCTGCCGCAGGGCGGCACCGCGGCCGGCACGGGACTGAACGCGCCGGAGGGATTCGCCGCCGCGTTCTGCGTAGAGCTGTCGGCGCTTACCGGCCTGGCCTTCGTGCCGCATGCCTGCAAAGTCGAGGGCATGGCCGCGCACGACACCCTGGTCGAACTCTCGGCACAGCTGAGCGTGGTGGCCGTGTCGCTGACGAAGATCGCGAACGACCTGCGCTGGATGGGCTCGGGGCCGTACAGCGGGCTGGGCGAGATACGGATACCGGACGATGGGCTGACCTCTTCCATCATGCCCGGCAAGCGCAATCCCACCATCGCGGAAGCCCTGGTGCAGGCCTGCATGCAGGTGGCGGGCAATCATGCCGTGGTCACGCTGGCCGGCGCCTCGGGCAGCTTCGAGCTGAACGTGGCCAAGCCCGTGCTGATCCACAACGTGCTGCAGTCGATACGGCTCTTGGCCGATGGGGCGCGACTGTTCGCCACGCGGCTCGTCGCCGGCATCGAACCCGAACCCGAGCGCCTGGCGCAACAGCTGTCGCATCCGCTGCTGGCCGTGACGGCGCTGAACCCGGTGCTGGGCTATGACGGCGTCGCACGCATCACGCGCGAGGCGCTGGAGCGCGGCATCACGCCGCGCGAGGCCGCGATCTCGCTCGGCCTGTTGAGCGGGCCGGAGTTCGACAGACTGGTCGATCCCAGGCGCCTGGCCGCGGCCGACTGAGCGACGACGCGATCGCCGCGGGCCGGCGCGCGGTCGCCATGCGGCTACTATCCGCATAATCGTCCCCACCCATCCCGCCATGGAACTACGCCAGCTGCGCTATTTCGTTCGCGTTGCCGAGCTCGGCAGCATCGGCCGCGCCGCACGCGACCTGGGCGTGGTCGGCTCGGCGCTCAGCCAGCAGATCAGCCGCCTGGAAAGCGAACTGGCCACGCGGCTGCTGACGCGCACGCCCACCGGCGTGGTGCCCACGACCGCGGGCACGGCCTTTCTGCGCCAGGCGCGGCTGACCCTGCGCCATGCCGACCAGGCGGTGGCCGCCGCGCGCGAGACCCGGCTGTCGGGCATGGTCAGCATCGGCTTCGCGCCCACCACGGCCTCGGTGCTGGCCCGGCCTTTCCACGCCGCCATGGCGCAGCGCTATCCCAACGTGCGGCTGCACCTGGTGGAGGGCCTGTCGGGCAACCTGGGCGACCTGCTGAACGGGCGCAGCCTCGACCTGGCCGTGCTGTTCCAGAACGACAGCGGCCACCAGGGCCGCAGCGCCATCCCGGTGCTGGACGAGAAGCTCTTTCTGCTGGCGCGGCGCGGCCTGTTCGGGCTGCCCGACGGCGAACCGGCCAGCGTGGCGCAGTTGGCGCCGCTGCCGCTGGCGGTCACCAGCAAGGCCCATGGCCTGCGCGCCTGGGTGGAGGCAGCCTTTGAACGTGCCGGCCTGGAACCCTGGATCGCCATCGAAGTCGACGGCATGACCACGCTGATGGACATCGTGCAGGCCAACGCCATGGCCACCATCCAGCCGGGCGCGGCGGTGGCGCGGGTGCAGCCGGGCCTGCTCACCATGCATCCCATCGACGACCCCTTCCTGTACCGCCGCAACATGGTCGCCTGCCTGAACGACGACGAGCTGTCGCCGGCCGCGCTGGCGGCGCGCGTGGTGCTGCTGGACGTGATGCGCGGACTGGTTCGCCATGGGGGCTGGCCGGGCGCGACCCTTCTCGATCCGTGAGGCCCTCATGCCGGTTGCCCGGGTAGGCGCGCCGGCCGCCCGCCATTAGAGTGCTTCGCATCGATGCCGCAGCGTGGTGCGGCGGCATCCGGCACTTCTCGGATGGTGATGTGATGGCGGATACACCCAGCCCCGGCACTCTGAAGATCTCGTCCATGCGCTCGCGCTGTTCCGAGCAGGAATGGACCGCCCGCGTGAACCTGGCCGCCTGTTACCGGCTGGTCGAGTGGTATGGCCTGTCGGACATGATGGCCAACCACATCTCGGCCCGCGTGCCGGGCGAGGACAACGCGTTCCTGATCAACCCGTACGGCATGATGTACGAAGAGATCACGGCGTCCAGCCTCATCAAGGTGGACCTGGACGGCACGATCCTGGCCAAGCCGGACTTCGGCGACCTGGACTACGGCATCAACAAGGCCGGCTACGTCATCCACAGCGCCATCCATGGCGCTCGCCACGAGGTGGACTGCGTCATCCATACCCACAGCTGGGCGTCGATGGCGGTGGCCTCGCTGGAGTGCGGCCTGCTGCCGATGACGCAGACCGCCATGCGATTCCTGAAGATCGGCTATCACGACTACCAGGGCGTGGTGCTGGATACCGCCGAGCAGGCGTCGCTGCTGCGCGACCTGGGAGACGGCGAAGCGCTGCTGCTGCGCAACCATGGCGCGCTGACGGTGGGCCGCACGGTGGGCGAGGCCTTCAACTGGATGCACCGGCTCGAACTGGCCTGCCGCTCGCAGCTGGCGGCCATGGCCACGGGCGCGCCGCTGCGGGCGGTGCCGCCCGACGTGCTGGAGGCGACCTGGAACAACTATCAGCGCGGCACGCGCCGGCCCTATGGGCTGATGGAATGGCCGGCGCTGCTGCGCAAGCTGGATCGCATCGATCCCGGCTACCGCGACTGACGCCCCAGGCGGCGTCCCGATGCATCGACCGGCGCTCAGACGCCGGCTGCTGGTAGTGAACGACACATAACCGAAGAGGAGACATCATGAGAATCGCCCAAGCCTGGCTTGCCGGCGCGGTGTTGGCGGCCGCCTGTGCCGCCCCGCCCGCGTTCGCGGCCGACTATCCTTCCCGCCCCGTCAAGGTCGTCGTGGCCTTCTCGCCCGGCGGCACCACCGACACGCTCACGCGCAGCGTCACCAACATCCTGTCCAAGAAGCTCGGGCAGCCCTTCGTGGTGGAGAACCGGCCCGGCGCCGGCGGCAACATCGGCACGGAATTCGTGGTGCGTGCCGATCCCGATGGCTACACGCTCATCGTCAACTCGGTGGGCCCGATCGCGGTCAATCCCTCGCTGAACAAGCTGTCGTACAACCCGTTGACCGACCTGCTGCCCATGGCGCAGATCGCCACGGTGCCAAACGTGCTGGTGGTTCCGCCCACCTCTCCGGTGCAGGACATGAAGGGCTTCCTGGCATACGTGAAGACGAGACCCAACCTGAACTACAGCTCCACCGGCGTGGGCACGTCGTCCCATCTGTCCAGCTACATGCTGATGGACCGACTGGGCGTGAAGGCCACCCACATCCCGTACAAGGGCGCGGACGCGGTCAACGACCTGCTGGCCGGACGCATCGATTTCATGTTCGCCACCATACCCTCCGTGATCGGCCACATCCGTTCCGGCAAGCTGCGGCCGCTGGCGGTCAGTACGCTGCAGCGCTCCAGCACGCTGCCCGAGCTGCCCACGGTGGCCGAATCGGGCTATCCCGGATTCGACGCGGGCTCGTGGTTCGGCTTCTTCGCGCCCAAGGGCACGCCGCGCGAGGTGGTGGAGCGCATCAATCGCGAAGTGAACGCCGCCATCCCGGCGCTGCACGACCAGATGCTGCGCGAGGGCGCCGAGCCGGTCGCCGGCTCGCCCGAACAGTTCGGCAAGTTCATCAAGAGCGAGTACGACAAATGGGCCGTGCTCGTGAAGAAATTCGATGCGCCCGCCCAGTAACCCCATCCGGCTGCTGTGCTCTCCCGCCGAGGCGCCGCGGCTGCGCCAGGCCTTGCAGGCCGAGGCCGGCATGCCCCACTGCGTGCTGTGCCATCCCGAACGCGGCGCCGCCACGCACGCTGACGTGGCCTTCGTGTCGCGCGACATCACCGGACGTTCGACCAAGTTCGTCACCACGCCCGAGACCGCGCTGTACTACGAGGCCATGCGGCACGCGCCGAACCTGCGCTGGGTGCACGTGCACTCGGCCGGCGCGGACCGGCAGATCTACCTGGACCTGCATGCGCGCGGCGTATCGGTAAGCACCTCGCAGGGGGCCAGCGACGCGGTGGTGGCGCAGGCCGCGCTGGCCGGCGTGCTGTCGCTGTCGCGCCGCCTGCCGCTGCTGGCGCGAGCCCAGCAGCGTCGGGAATGGCTGCCCCTGCTGGAGGACCTGCTGCCTCGCGACCTGGCGGGCCAGCATGCGGTGGTCGTGGGCTGGGGCGGCATCGCCCAGCGCATCGGCCTGATGCTGCGCATGCTGGACATGACGCTGTCGGTAGCGCGCCACTCGGCCACGCCGGTGGAAGGCGCGCACCGCACCGTCGCCTATGACGGGCTGCGCGACGTGCTGCCCCATGCCGATTGGCTGATCCTGGCATGCCCGCTGACGCCGATCACGCGCGGACTGATAGACCGCCGGGCGCTGCATGCCCTGCCCGCGCGGGCCATGCTGGTGAATGTGGCGCGCGGGCACGTGGTGGACGAGACCGCGCTCATCGAGCAGCTGAAGACGGGCAGACTGGCCGGCGCTTTCCTCGACGTCTTCCAGCAGGAGCCGCTGCCGCCCGATTCGCCGCTGTGGACCTTGGACAACACGATCGTCACCCCGCACAGCGCCGGGTTTTCGGATGGCAATGCCGGGCGCGTACGCCGGCTGTTCGTGGACAACCTGCGCCGCTGGGCAGCGGGCGAACCGCTGCGCAACCTGATGGCGGATTAGCGCGCGGACCGGCATCCCGCGGTCCGCGCTGTCCCGCTACTTGTTCGCCAGCCCCAGGGCTTTGACGATCTCGGCCTCGGCCGCGTACTGCTGCGCGGCGTACTCGGCATAGGCCGCGCCGTCCATGTACACCAGCTCCTGGCCGTATTGCGTCAGCGCGTTCTTGAACGCCTGCGTTTCGGCCACACGCTTGAAGACGTCGTGCAGCTTGTTCCGCACGGGCTCGGGCAGGCCCTTGGGCGCGGCGATGCCGAACGGCGCATAGGCCGGCGGCGTGCCGTCCAGTTCATGCAGCGTGGGCACGTCGGGGAACTGCGCGCTGCGGCGTTCGCCCCAGGTGACCAGCATGCGCATCTTGCCGGACTGCACCATGGGCAGCACGGTGGTCGATCCGGCATACGCCTGCAGCTGGCCGCCCATGATGCCCTGGATGACGTCCGATTCGCCCTTGTAGGGAATGTGCCTCCAGGTCACGCCGTTGCGCGTGGCGATCTGCTCCATCATCACGTTGGACGCGCTGCCCACGCTGGCCGTGCCGTAGGCGATGTCGCCGGGATGGGCTTTGGCATAGGCGATGAATTCCGCCCAGGTCTTGTAGGGCGCGGTCGCGGGCACCGCCACGCCCAGCGTGTAGCCGCTTAGCATCATCACATAGGTGAAGTCGCTGCGCGGGTCATAGCCCATGTCCTGGATGTGCGGCATGCGGAACACGGGGCTGGGCAGGATGGCCAGCGTGTAACCGTCCGGCTGGGCGGTGGTCAGGGCGCGCGCGCCCAGCGTGGCGCCCGCCCCGCCGCGGTTCTCGATGATGATGGACTGGCCCAGCTCGGGCGCGGCCAGTTCGGCGAACTTGCGCACCACGATATCGGTGGAGCCGCCTGCCTGGTAAGGCACCACGATGCGGATGGTGCGCTCCGGATAGGCGGCGGCCTGCGCGACCAGCGGCACCCCGGCCAGGGTGAGCGCCAGCGTGGCGCAGAGCTTGCGGATGAGACTCATGGCGTCCTCGCGTCAGTGGGACCAGATGTCGGCGAAGGCGCGCCGGAAGTTGCCGCCCAGCACGCCCAGGATCTGCGTTTCGGTCAGGCCGGCGCGCTCCAGCGCGGCGGTCAGCTGCCCGAAGTGCGCGGGGTTCGGCGTTTCCACCGGATAGCGCGTCTCCATGACGTCGCCAAACACGCTGGACACATCGCCGCCCGAGGCCGCGTACTTGGTGCGCGACATCACCATGACGTGGCGCACGGCTTCGTAGCTGTCGACGGCCGCGAAGTCGGTGCCGATGCCCACGTGCTCATAGCCCACCAGTTCGCCGATGTACTTCACGTTGGCCGCGAAGTCTTCCAGCGTGGGCTGCTGCCTGGGATCGCCGCGCCAGGCCAGATAGGCGTGGATGCTGCAGCCCACCACGCCGCCGGTGTCGGCCACGGCGCGTATCACCTCGTCGGACTTGTTGCGCGGACGCTTGATGACCGCGTTGGCGTTGGCATGCGTCAGCAGCACGGGCTTGGTGCTGTGTCGCGCCGCGTCCAGGCAGGTCTGCTCGACACAATGGCTGAGATCGATGGCGATGCCCACGCGGTTCATCTCGGCCACCATCTCGACGCCCAGCTTCGACAGGCCGGCGTTGCGCGTTTCCAGGCAGCCGTCGCCCAGCAGGTTGGCCTCGTTGTAGGTAAGCTGGATGACGCGCATGCCCAGCGTGTGGAACAGCGCCACGCGGCCGGGATCGTCGCCCAGCGGCTTGCCGTTCTGCCAGCCCATGATGAGGCCCAGCTTGCCCTCGGCCTTGGCGCGCGCGATGTCCTCGGCGCGTTCCACCAGCAGCCAGCCGGACTGCGGATCGAGGGCGCGCTGGCGCCAGGCCATGACGTCCTTGAGCGCCTGTTCGAAGTCCGAGCCCATGTCGGTCACGGTAAGGTTGATGGCGTTCACGCCGCCGGCCAGCATGTCGCGCGTGCTGCCATCGCTGAAGAACGCCAGCCCGTCCACGACAAGCGCGCGCCGGTGTAGGTCCGATGCGGTACTGCCCACGATATTTTCTCCTGACGTCGTTATCGATATGCGATAATTAAATCCGTATATCGATATATATAGCGCGTCGCCCCCGATCGGACAACGTGCGGGTTTCCCTAACCTCCCGCCAGCGGCAACCGATTTCCGGGGCAGTACGCCCACATCGTCTTTCACCAGGAGCCTTCATGTCGAAGCCGTCCGCACTGATGATCCAGTCCCTGGAAAAAGGTCTGGCCGTGCTCGAATCGTTCCGCGCTCATGCCTCCATGAGCCTGCAGGAGGTGGCCCAGGTCAACGGCATCACCATGGGCTCGGCGCAGCGCGTCACGCACACGCTCGAACAGGCCGGCTACCTGCAGAAAGACGCGCGCAGCAAGCGCTACAGCGTCACGGTCAAGGCCGTCGGCCTGGGCTACAGCTACCTGTACCGGCATCCCCTCTTCCAGCACGCGCACTCGGTGCTGCACCAGCTCAACCAGGAATGCGGCGAGATCGTCAACCTGTCGGTGCCCGACGATGAGGACCACATGGTGTTCGTCATGCGCGTCGCACCGGCGCGCCACATTCCGGTGTACCTGCCGGCCGGCACGCGCATCCCCAGCTTCGCCTCCGCGTCGGGCCGCGCGCTGTGGGCCTATCTGCCCGACGAGGTCCTGCAGCAGCGGCTGGATGCATTGCCCGCCCAGGGCTACACGCCCAAGACCACGCTGGATGCGGCCGTGCTGCGCCGCCTGATCGAACAGGCGCGCACCGATCACTATGCGTACGCCGACGAAGAGTTCTTCCGCGGCGACCTCAATGTGGCGGCCGCCGTGCTGGACGAGTCCGGCGCGCCGATTGCCGCCGTGAACATCTCCGTGCCGAAGCCGGGCTGGACGCTGCAGCGCGCGCGCAAGGAACTCGCGCCGCTGGCCATCCGGGCCGCGCGCGCCATCGGGCGCAGCGTCTGATCGCCGCGTGGCACGCGCATCGCAGGCGTGGACAAGAGGCTGGCGCGTGGCGGCGGCGCAGGCTATAAATATCGTTATACGTACTTAATTATCGTATAGCGATAACAATATGACTCAAGAAACCGCACTGCCTTCCTCCGTGGACGTCGCCATCATCGGCGGCGGCGTCATCGGCGCCAGCACCGCCCTCGCGCTCGCCCAGGCCGGCGTCAGCGTGGCCCTGTTCGAGAAAGGCACGCTGGCCTGCGAACAGTCGTCGCGCAACTGGGGCTGGGTGCGCACGCTGAACCGCGACCTGCCGGAGGTGCCGCTGGCCGTGCGCGCCAACCAGCTGTGGAACGAACTGCAGGCGCAGACGGACGTGGGCTTTCGCCGCACCGGCATCCTGTATCTGCAGGAGAACGCGGAAGATGCGGCCAGCCAGCAGACCTGGCTGGATGGCGCACGCGCATACGGGGTGGACGCGCAGCTGCTCGATCGCATGGCCGCGCTGCGCCATCTGCCCGAGTCGCGCCGCCGCTGGACCGGCGCGCTGTACAGCGCCACCGATGGCGTCGCCGAGCCGGGGCTTGCCACCCATGCCATCGCGGCGCTGGCCCGTGCACGCGGCGCCCATGTTTTCGAGCACTGCGCGGTGCGGGGCATAGATCGTTCGGCCGGCCGGGTGTCGGGCGTGATCACGGAGCGCGGCCGCGTCGCCGCGCAGGCGGTCGTGGTCGCGGCAGGCGCGTGGTCGCGCCTGTTCTGCGGCAACCTGGGCGCCGAATTTCCACAGCTGAAGGTGCGCGGCTCGGTGCTGCGCACCGACGCCTTCGACGCCGGACTCGCGGCCACCATCAATGGCAAGGACTTCACCTGTCGCAAGCGCGCCGACGGAGGCTACACGGTGTCGCAGTTCGGCGCCTCGATGGCGGACCTGGTGCCCGACAGTTTCCGGCTGGCGCGCCATTTCATGGGCCCGTGGCTGGCCAACAATACCTTCGTCAAGCTGCGCTTCGGCAAGCGATTCTTCGAAGAGCTTGCCACGCCGCGCCGCTTCGGCCATGACGGCGCATCGCCCTTCGAACGCTGCCGCGTGCTCGATCCGCAGCCATCGCACGCGGGCGTGGCGCAGGCCTGGCGCCGCCTGGTCGATGCGTTCCCGGTGTTCCGGGGCGCGCGCATCGCGCACTCGTGGGCGGGCTACATCGACGTCACGCCGGACGCGCTGCCGGTGATGGACCGCGTGCCGGGCATCGAGGGCCTGTACCTGGCCTCGGGCTTTTCGGGGCACGGCTTCGGCATCGGCCCGGCAGCCGGCGAGGCCATCGCAGGCATGGTGCGCGGCGACACGCCGGCGTTCGACATGCAGCCTTTCCGTTTCTCGCGCTTCGGACCATAGCCGAGGCGACTTTCCACCGCGCCACACAGGGGGAAGCCATCATGCATGCAAAGACATCGCAGCTTCGACGAACCAGCCTGCAGCACGGCGGCCAGGCCAACGCCAGCACGGACGCCGCGCGACGGCGAGCCTGCACGCTGCTGGCCACATGCACGCTGACAGCTGCCCTGACCGGCGGCGCGACGGCGCATGCGGCCCAATGGCCTGACCGGCCTATCCGCATGCTGGTCGGCTATCCGCCCGGCGGCGGCACCGATACGGTGGCGCGTGTGCTGGCCCAGGAGATGAGCAAGGTGCTGGGTCAGTCGGTGGTCGTGGAAAACCGCGGCGGAGCCAGCGGCACCATCGCGACCCAACAGGTGGTGCGCGCCGAACCGGACGGCTACACCGTGCTGTTCGCCACCGCATCGCCGCTGACCGGCGCGCCGCTCACGATCAAGGGACTCAACTACGATCCCATGACGGACCTGGTGCCCGTCACGCTGATTGGCGGCGGCCCATTCATCCTTGTGGCCAACACTGCGTTCGAGCCCAACACGCTTCCAGAACTGGTAGCGTATGCACGTGCGCGACCTGGTGAAGTGAACTATGCATCGCCCGGCGTCAGCACGGCCAACTATTTCTTTTCGGAGCTGCTGAACATGCAGGCCGGCATACGCACCATCCACATTCCGTACAAGGGCAGCGCAGCGCTGATCAACGACCTCGTCGCGGGACAGGTGCAATACACGCTCGATACGCCGGGCACTACCCTGCCGCTGATCCGCAACGGCAAGCTCAAGCCCTTGGCCATCTTCAGCAAAGAGCGGCTGGCGCGCGCGCCCGCGATTCCCACCGCAGTCGAAAGCGGCTTCCCCGATCTGGTCGGCGGCTCCTGGTATGGACTGCTGGTGCCCAAGGGCACGCCGCCCGCCGTCGTGGAGGCGCTCTATCAGGCAAGCGGCAAGGCACTGGCCGGCACCGAAGTGCGCCGCACGTTGGAAGACCGCGACGTGCTGGTGCAGAACATGCCGCCCGCCGAATTCAAGCAATTCATAAGGGCCGAATACGACCGCTGGAAGGCGGTCACCACCAAGCTGGGCGTCACGCCGCAGTAATTCCGCGGCCAACCACACCGCCCGCACCACATCGGAGACATGCATGACCGCTACACCCAATGCCCCCGACCTGACCGCCGGCAGCGCGCCACTGGCGATGCGTCCCACGCTGGCCGGCTTGAACCACGTGATCTCGGCGGGCCATTACCTGGCCACGCAGGCCGGCATGAACGTTCTGCAAGCGGGCGGCAATGCCGCCGACGCGGGCGTGGCGGCAGGCATCGCGCTGGGTGTGGTGCAAAGCGACATCGTCAACTTCGGAGGCGTGGCGCCATGCCTGTTCCATGATGCGCAGACCGGCAAGACCTGGAGCATCTCGGGCCTGGGCTACTGGCCGCGTGCCGCGCGCCTCGAGACCTTCCTGGAACGGCACGGCGGCACGATTCCCGCCGGCATTCTGCGCACTGTGATCCCGGCCGCGCCGGACGCATGGATCACCGCGCTGGAGCGCTTCGGCACGATGAGCTTCGGCGAAGTCGCGGCCAGCGCGATACGGCTGGCGCGCGACGGCTTCGTGATGTACCCGCTGATGGCCGAGGTGCTGGCCGAGCACGAAGAGGACTACCGCCGCTGGCCATCGAATGCGGCCATCTATCTGCCCAACGGCAAGCCGCCTGCGGCGGGCTCGCTGTTCCTGCAGGCAGACCTGGCGGCAAGCCTGCAATACATGGCCGACCAGGAACGCGCCTACGCCAGGCAAGGACGCGCGGCGGGCCTGGACGCGGCGCGGCGCGCGTTCTACCGCGACGACATCGCCGCCGCCATCGTGGACTATCACCGCGCCGAAGGCGGCCTGCTCACGCATGAAGACCTGCGCGATTTCTCCGTCGAGGTCGAGCCGGCGTTGGCCACGGACTTTCACGGCACGCAGGTGTACAGCTGCGGCTTCTGGTGCCAGGGGCCGTCGCTGCTGCAGATGCTGAACACCGTGCACGGCTGCGACCTGAAGGCGCTGGGCCACAATTCCGCGGCCTATGTGCACCTGCTGACCGAGGCGATCAAGCTGGCTTTCGCCGATCGCGAGGCCCACTATGCCGATCCGCGCCACACCCGCGTGCCGCAGGCCGAGCTGCTGTCCATGGCGTATGCCCGGCAACGGCTGGCCCTGATCGACATGCAGCGCGCGGGGCCGGACATGCCCGCGCCCGGCAGCCTGCCCGACGCGCGCAGCATCGCCGCGCGGCGAGCCTCGGACGGCGACTCGGCCCGCACTGATCCGCGCCTGGATACCTCGTACGTGGCCGTGGTGGATCGCCACGGCAACGCGTTTTCGGCCACGCCCAGCGACGGGTCGTACAACACGCCCGTCATCCCCGGCACGGGCCTGTGCGCATCGGGCCGCGGCAGCCAGTCGTGGGCCGAGGCGGGCCACCCCTGCGCGATCGGGCCGGGACGGCGGCCGCGCCTGACGCCGAGCCCGTCGCTGGCCGTACGGCCAGGACAGTACGTGATGCCGTTCGGCACGCCGGGCGGAGACGTGCAGTGCCAGGCGATGCTGCAGACCTTCCTCAACGTCGAGGTGTTCGGCATGGACCTGCAGCAGGCCATCGAGGCGCCGCGCTTCGCGACCTTCAGTTTTCCTTCGTCGTTCGAGCCGCACACCATGCAGCCCGGACGGCTGATGATCGAAGACCTCATTCCCCGCCAGGTGGGCGACACGCTGGCCGGCATGGGCCACGCGGTGAAGTGGTGGCGCGACCGCAACTGGCGCGCCGGCGCCATGTGCGCGGTGCGCCACGACGTGGAAACCGGCATCCGCTGGGGCGGCGCCGATCCGCGCCGGCCCGCCTATGCGCTGGGGTGGTGACGGCGCGCGGGAGCCATTTCGACGCTTGCAACGGCAAGCGGAAAATCGTCAGCAAATCTGTTCAGCTTCTAGTCAGGTGGTGCTAAAGCCGGTAGCCTGAAGCATGTACTACGCGTTTCGACTATCCCTTTGTTTCACTGCCCAAGGAGGCCGACATGCCGAAGATCCTGGTTCCCGTCGATGGTTCCGAATGCGCTCACCGCGCGCTGCAAGAAGCCCTGCGGCTGACGCCCAATGGCGAGGGCGTCGAGATTCACCTGCTCAACGTCCAGCCGCCGGTGGTCTCGGGACACGCGCGCATGTTCCTCGACAAATCGGAACTGCAGTCCTACTACGAGGACGAGGCGCGCGAGCCGCTGCAGCGCGCCAAGGCCGCCCTGGGCTCGGCATCCGTGCCGCATACCGAGGCCGTGCGCGCGGGCCACGCCGGTGAAACGATCGCCGAGTACGCCAAAGAGCATCATTGCGACTACATCGTCATGGGCACGCGCGGCCTGGGTGAAGTGGCCGGCATGCTGATGGGGTCGGTGGCACGCAAGGTGATTCACGCGGCCACCGTTCCTGTGATGCTGGTCAAGTAGCCGCCTCGGCTGCGAGGCGCGCTAGTCCGGCCTGCCCTGCCCCGCCTTCCATGATGCGGCCAGGGCGTCGGGCAAGCGCGCCTCGGCGACTTCGAAAGCGACCATCTCCACGGCGCCCTCGAAGATGACCTCGACGCGGTAGTAGCGCTGGTCGCCCCCGGCCACCGGCGCTGCCTGCGCGGCCGCTTCGGCCAATGCGGCGCAAAGCGTGTCGCGCCGCTGCGGGTCGCAGGCCTGCAGATCGATCTCCCGCGTCCGCGCGAGCGCGGCCAGATAGGCAATGCCGCCTTCGCGTCGCAGCCGTATGCGAGTGGCCTGTTCCAGTGGCGGCAGCGCGATCATGGCAGCACGCCTACGTCCCGCCAGGCCTGGTGCACCGCCTCGCGTACGCGCGCGTCGCTGGCCGCCGCGACGGTCAATTCGGCGAACATGCGGAAGTCGGCGCGCGCCTGCAACTGGCCCGCACTCAGTACGCGATACCAGACCTGGCCCGCCCCTTGCCATGCCGGGCCGCCCAATGCGCGCGCGGCCAGGTAGAAGGCGCGGTTGGGAATGCCCGAATTAATGTGCACGCCGCCGTTGTCCTCTTCGGTATGGACGAAGTCGCGCATATGGCCGGGCTGCGGGTCGCGTCCGATCAGCGGATCGTCATAGGCCGTGCCGGGTTCGGCCATGGAGCGCAGCGCGCGCGCGTTCACCGCCGTGGTGAAGAGGCCCACGCCGACAAGCCAGTCCGCCTGTTCGGCGGTCTGGTTGGCCGCATACTGTTTGACCAGCGAGCCGAACACGTCGCACACCGACTCGTTCAAGGCGCCCGACTGGCCTTGATAAACCAGGCCGCCCGAATGGTCGATCACGCCATGGGAAAGCTCATGCGCGACTACGTCCAGCGCGATGGTGAAGCGATTGAAGACCTGTCCGTCGCCATCGCCGAACACCATCTGCGCCCCGTTCCAGAAGGCGTTGTCATAGTCCTCCCCGTAGTGCACCGTGCCCACCAGCGGCAGGCCTCGGCCGTCGATGGAGTCGCGCGCATGCACGTCGCGAAAGTATCGATGCACGGCGCCGAGGTGGTCATAGGCCTCGTCCACGGCCGCGTCGGCGCGCGGCGGCTGGCCCTCGGCGCGCACCAGCCTGCCGGGCAACACCGTGTCGTTGCCGGCGTCATGCACACGGCGTTCGGGACGCGCGGACGCATCCGCCGGCCTGGCCGCGGCAGTCTCGGCCGGCTGCACCGCCACCGACGAAGCGCGCAGCCCATGCTGGCGGGCGTCCAGGCGCAGCGTATTCGCCGCGCCGCTGGCGGCGCGGCCCGTCGCCCGCTGCGACAGCCTGTCCAGCAGATATGGCGGGATCAGGCAGCGCGGCATGGGCTGGGACACGATCACTGTCATGGAGACTCCTTCGAAGGTTATGGGTTGAACGGGATGTATGGGCGGCTCCACCGGCGTCTCGCCACAGGCTGTACCAGCCGCACGGGATTTGCCATAATGGCGCGCCCGTGCCAACCACCGTGCCGGGCGGGCGCGCCACGCCGGCTTCGTATCGTGCCGCGCGACCTCCCCAACCGACTCCAGCGAGAACTCTCATGGTTAGATCCGACGATACCGGCAAACTGATACTGCGCCTGAGCCTGGGCATCCTGATCCTGCTGCATGGCCTGGCCAAGCTGAGCTCCGGCGTCGGCGGCATCGCCGGCATGCTGTCCTCGCACGGACTGCCCGGCTTCCTGGCCTACTTCGTGTACGTGGGCGAGATCCTTGCTCCGTTGCTGGTCATCATCGGCATCTGCACCCGCCTGGGCGGGCTCATCATCGCCATCAACATGGTCGTGGCCATCATGCTCGCCCATTCGGGCCAGATCGCCAGCACCACGAATACCGGGGGCTGGGCCCTCGAACTGCAGGGCATGTTCCTGTTCTCGGCGCTGGCGCTGGCCTTCATGGGCGCCGGCCGCTTCAGCCTGGGCGGCACGTCGGGCCGCTGGAACTGATCGCGGCGCCGCCGGCCTCGTGCCGGCAGCGGGCTTTGCACGGGGTCGCTCAGGCGGCCCCGTTTGCATGGCGCGCGCGATGTCGGCCAGCGCCCCCGAGGTCAGCGTCCGTACACCGGACCATACGATGATCCGTACGGCGACGGACGCACGGGCGCCTGCGGCCGCGGCGCCGGCGCATACCCTGGCCGCGCGGCCGGAAGGCCATACGACGGCGACGAAGGCATGCTGGGGCGCGACGGCGCGCTGGGCGCGGATGGCATCACCGGCACGACGGGCACGACCGGCTGGATCGAGATGACGCCGCGCTGGCCGGGCTGCGGCTGCATGGGCGGCAAGGCGCTGTTGCCTCCAGGCGGAGCCGCGTAGGCCGGCGGTTGCGGGGTGGTCGAATACACGCGGCCGTTCTGCTGGGCCGATGACTGGGCGTGGGCCTGCGCGGCGGCAAGCATTCCCAGCAGCGCCAGCCCTGCGGCGATCATGCCGCGACATTGAAGGTGATGCATGGCGGATCCTCCCATGAGGCCTATGCCGTTAGCGTCGGCGAAACCGGCGGGGGCGTCAACCGCGCGGCGTAAGCGGATGTACCGGCGCCGGCGCAGCCTTTCGGGCCGGGCGCCGCGGCGGGCTGGACCGCGGCATGAACTGTGGCTATAACGGCAGCATACGCCAGCCGCCGTCCGGAGCCGCCATGAAACACCCTGTCCTCGCCGTCGTTTTCACCCTCACCCTGGGCGCGGCCGCCGCCGCCCATGCCGCGCTGCAGGCGGGCAGCCAGGCGCCCGACTTCACCGCGGAGGCGGCGCTGGGCGGGCAGGCCTTCACGTTCAAGCTCGGCGAGGCGCTGGCCAAGGGCCCCGTGGTGCTGTACTTCTATCCCGCAGCCTTCACGCAGGGCTGCAGCCTGGAAGCCCGCAGCTTCGCCGAGGCCATCGATCAGTACAAGGCGTTGGGCGCCACGGTGGTCGGCGTGTCGGCCGACAACATGGAAACGCTGAAGAAGTTTTCGCTGGCCGATTGCGCCGGCAAGTTCGCCGTGGCCGCCGATGCCGACCGCAGCGTGATGCGCCGCTACGACGCGGTGCACCAGCGCAACCCGGACATGGCGCAGCGCATCTCGTATGTGATCGCGCCGGACGGCAAGATCCTGTACGAATACACGGACATGAACCCCGAGCGGCACGTCGCCAACACGCTGAAAGCGCTGCGCGACTGGAAGGCGCGGGCGGGCTGAGGCGTCGCTTCAGGGCAGCAGTTCGCGCACCACGTCGGCGGGCCGGCACAGCCGCGCGCCTCGCTCGGTGACCACGAAGGGCCGGTTGATCAGGATGGGATGCTCGACCATCGCATCCAGCAAGGCGTCGTCCTGTACCGCGGCGTCGTCCAGGCCCAGTTCCTGATACAGAGGCTCCTTGGCCCGCACCGCTTCGCGCACGGTCAAGCCGGATTGCTCGATCAGCCCCGCCAGCGTCTGGCGCGATGGCGGGGTCTTCAGGTATTCGATGATGGTGGGCTCGATGCCGGCATCGCGCAGCGTCTGGAGGACGGTGCGCGAGGTGCCGCAGCGGGGGTTGTGATAGATGGTCGCGGACATGGACTTGCTTGAGCGGGATGGCGGGTTGAACGGATCAGCGATTGAACGGCCACACCGGCGGGTGCGTGCCCGGCGGCTCGGAGGGCCGGTCCCAGCGGGCCGGCGTCTCGGACAACTGCGCGCTGTGGCGCACGGCCTCGAGCATGCCGAAGCCGGAGGGCTCGGTGTAGACCAGATTATCGATCGACGGCATGGCGCGCGCCAAGCCGTCCGGCACGCGGCCCAGCCCCCGTACCCACAAGGCCGTGCGAGCCAGCGATACGCGCACGTGCCAGCTGCCGCCTTCGGTGGCCTGGCGCGCCAGCGCGGCCAGTGCCCCGAATGCCATCAGGTAGCCCGATGCATGATCCAGCAACTGCACCGGCAGCGGCTTGGGCGCTTCCTGTCCGGCGGCCTGCGCCTCGGCGTGGTTGAAACCGGTGGCGGTCTGCACCAGCGAGTCGAAGCCGCGCCGCATCGCCCAGGGACCGGCGTGTCCATACGCCGACAGCGACACGTAGACGATGCCCGGGCGGATGCGCGCGGCGTCTTCCGGACCGAAACCCAGGGACTCCAGGCCTCCCGGCCGATAGCCCTGCACGAACACGTGCGCGCGCCGCAGCAGGTTGCCCAGCGCGATGCGGCCATCGGCGGTCTCCAGATCGGCATGCACCGACAGCTTGCCGCGGCTGGTGTCGGCGATGTTCTCGATGTTGGGCAAATTGGGTGAATTCACCAGCATGACGTCCGCGCCATGCGCGGCGAGCGCGCGCCCGCACACCGGGCCGGCGATGATGCGCGTCAGGTCCATGATGCGCAGGTCCTGCAGCGGCCGCAGCAGGTCGCCATACGACGGCAAGGGCCGGGGATCGGCTTCGCCGATGCGTTCGATGGACACCACGGGCTGCGCGGCCACGGCCTGTGCCTGCGGGTGCGCGTCCCACGTGTCGAAGTCCCGCATGGCAGCCACCACCAGCCCCGCGTCGGCCGCCGCCTGCTCGAAATCGAACGAGCGCCACTTCTGCAAAGCCTGCTCGACGGCGGCGCGCGGCGTGCCGTCGCCCGTGGGACAGCCCAGCAGCGCCAGCGCGCCATCGCGGTGATGCGCGAAATTCGCGTGGATGCGCACCCAGTTGCCGTCGCCACAGCGATAGAGGCCGCTGATCTTGTCCCAGATGTCGGGCGCGACGCCACCGATCTTGAAGTGGCTGCGGCATTCCTGCGCCGCGTGCAGCATGTCCACCGTGACCCGCTGGCGCCGCCTTCCGCGTAGATGCCAGATCTCGGCGGCTGCCAGCGCCGCGGCCGCGATACTGGCCTGGGCCGCGGTGCCCACGGCGAACGACGAGGGCAAGGCAGGTTCGCGGCCCGGCAGCGAGACGTATCCCAGCGCCTCGTCGGGCATGCCGGCGTCGTGCCACAGACGCTGCAGGGCCTGTGGCGCGCGCGTCGTCTCCTGTGCCGCTGCCGGCGGCGATGCCGGGCGGGTGTTCTGTGTGGAAGATCCCATGGATATGCCGTGATGAATCTGTCGTGGCGCGTAGTCCGGTCCTGTGGATTACAGGACCCGCGATGACGCGCGTCAAGCAAGCCGCGGGCCGCTGTGTTTCACGGTTTGACCGGCCCGTGCGCGAACCCAAGCCCGCGCGTCCGCCACGCGGCCGGAGCGCGCGATGACGGGCCATGCAATGTCACATCTGTACCTCGTCCTTACATCAGCCCTGCCCCGCCTCGCGCTCCAGGCGGCGCAGGAAGACCTGCAGTTCCTTCACGACCTGCGCATCGCCGCGCGCCTGCGCGGCCTCCAGACCGGACAGCCAGGCCTGGCGGGCCTCGTCGCGCTGGCCCAGTCCCAGCAAGGCCTTGCCCAGCCATTTCCAGGCCACCGAATACCCTGGGTCGAATCGCAGCGCGGCACGCAGATGCTCCACGGCCGCGGCATGATCCTCCGACTCGGCGCAGGCCTTGCCCAGCGTGTAGCGCAGCAGCAGATTGTCCTGCCCCTTGGCCAGCATGCCTTTCAGGCGGTCTATCATCGGATCCATGTGTCGTCCTCCATGCCGGCATTCACGTTTGATCTCCGGATGATATGCGACGCGCCATCGATGTGCGGCAAACGCCCGTGAACGGGAGTAGGAATGACTGTACTGACGAAGATCGTCTGCCATGTCTTGTGCGGCATCGTGCTGGTCTGCGCCCACGCGCAGGCCGCCGACGCGCCGCCGCTATGGGCGCAGGTCAATCGCATCACCTGGGGCGTGACGCCGCAGGAGCTGCGGCACGCCGGCGAGCTCGGCTGGGACGCTTATCTGGACGCCCAGCTCGAGCCCGATTCCGCCGCCACGCTGCCCGCCGACGTGCAGATGCGGATCGATGCGCTGTCGATCTCGCGGATCGATTCCACGCGGGCCTATCGCGCGCAGGTGGAGCGCCAGATCGAGATCCGCGAGCTTCCCACGGAACAGCGCGTCGAGGCCGCGCGCGCGAATCGCAAGACTGCCGCTACCCGGCTGAACGAGGCGGGCCAGCGGACGGCGTGGCGGGCCCTGTACTCGCCGAACCAACTGCACGAGGTCATGACGTGGTTCTGGCTGAATCACTTCAGCGTCTACGCGCCCAAGGGCAATATCGGCACCTTGGTCAGCGACTATGAGGAACACGCGATCCGGCCGCATGCGCTGGGCAAGTTCCGCGACCTGCTGCGCGCCACGGCCCGCTCGCCCGCGATGCTGCTCTACCTGGACAACGCCCGCAACATCAAGGGCAGGCTCAACGAGAACTACGCGCGCGAGTTGATGGAGCTGCACACCATGGGCGTCGATGGCGGCTACAGCCAGCGCGACGTGCAGGAGCTGGCGCGGGTACTGACCGGGCTGGGCGTCAACGCCAGCGGCAAACCGTTGAAACTCAGCGCCGCGCAGCGCGGCGCGCTGGTGGAGGACGGGCTGTTCCAGTTCAATCCCGCTCGCCACGACAACGGCGCGAAAGCCATTCTAGGCCACAGGATCGAGCCAGGCGGCATGGACGAGATCGATGCCGTGCTGGACATCCTGGCGCGCCATCCCTCCACCGCGCGACTCATCAGCCGCAAGCTGGCGCAGTACTTCGTGGCGGACCGGCCCAGCCAGGCGCTGGTGAACAGGATGGCGCAGACTTTCCTCGAAAGCGACGGCGACATCGCCCGTACGCTGCGCACGATGTTCGACTCCGCAGAGTTCGCCGCCTCGCTGCGCACGGGCAAGTTCAAGGACGCGCTGCAGTACGTGTATTCATCGTTCCGGCTCGCCTATGCCGACATGCCGCCGATACGCAATGTGCAGCCCGTTCTGCTCCAGATCAATCGCCTGGGACAGGGGCTGGCCCGGCGCATCACGCCCGACGGCTATCCCATGGCACAGTCCGACTGGGCGGGCTCGGGCCAGATGACGGCGCGATTCGACGCGGCGCGGGTCATATCGTCGGAACGCGGCCGCCTGTACATCGACACCTCCGATGCGCCCCGCCCGGAGTTGCCTGCGGCAAGCCGTCTCGTGGATGCATACGGGCGCGAAGGCGGCCCGTTCGCATGCCTGGCGCCCGCCACGCTGAAGGCAATAGAGCAAGCGGCGAACGTGCCCGACGCCAACGCTCTGCTGTTGTCGTCCCCCGAGTTCATGCGTCGCTGATGCGGCCTTCTTGCCACCCCGGAGAGCCCCACATGGATCGCCGTCGTTTCCTGACCCACGCCGCCTCCCTCCCCCTGCTGTTCCATGGCGCGCGCCTGTACGCGGCGCCGGCCGCCGACGCGCGCCTGCTGGTCGTGTTCATGCGCGGTGCCTACGACTGCGCGAGCCTGCTGGTTCCGACAGATAGCGACTTCTACTATGAATCGCGCCCGAACATCGCCATCGCCAGGCCGGGCACGGCGCCCGATGCCGCGGTGGCGCTTGTCGACGGCTGGGCCTTGCATCCGGCGGTGGCGGAAAACCTGCTGCCCCTGTACCGGCAGGGCGAGCTTGCCTTCGTGCCGTTCGCGGGCACCGACAATCTCAGCCGCAGCCATTTCGAGACGCAGAACAGCATCGAACTCGGCCGGGCCGGCGCCGCTCGCGGAAAATCCCGCACGGGCTTTCTCAACCGCCTGTCCGCGCTGCTGTCCGAGGACACGCGCAGGCCGGCGGCGTTCACGCGCGACGTGCCGCAGATACTGCGCGGCGATCTGGGCGTGCCCAACATCGACCTGGGTGGCGGCAGCCGCAAGTCGTCGCTTACCGATGAACGGGCGCGCGTCCTCGCCGACATGTACAGGGGCACCGACCTGGCCGCCCCGGTGGACGAGGGGCTGATGGTCGCCGGCCAGGTCAGCGAGGCCATGCTGAAAGAAATGGCCGAAGCCAACGGCAAGGCCGGTTCCGCGCAGGCACTGGAGCAGCAGGCCAGGCGTATCGGCTCGTTCATGGCGGACCGCTACAACATCGGCTTCGTCGACGTGGGCGGCTGGGATACGCACGTATCGCAAGGCAGCTCGACGGGGGCGCTGGCATCCAATCTTGGCCGCCTAGGCCGGGCGCTTGCCGCCTATGCCGACGCGATGGGCCGGGCCTGGAGAAACACCACGGTGGTGGTCATCAGCGAGTTCGGGCGCACGTTCCGCGAGAACGGCAACAAGGGCACGGACCACGGGCACGGCACCGTGTACTGGGTGCTGGGGGGCAACGTGAACGGCGGCCGCATCGCCGGGCGCCAGGTGAAGGTCGAACAGGCAACGCTGTTCCAGGACCGCGACTTTCCCGTCCTCACCGACTATCGAGACCTCTTCGCAGGCCTGTTTGGACGGCTGTACGGCCTGGGCCCGGCCCAGCTCGAACGCGTCTTCCCCGGCGTCAGGCCGCGGGACCTGCAATTGGTGTGACCGCGCAGACTCCGAAAACCACTCAGCGGCGGGAACCTCGCCGCGGCGCTACACTTTGGCCGCTGGCGGCTGCCGCCCCTCGCCCTCACGGAGGTTCTGCATGAGCACCACCCTGTTCGATTTTTCGGCCCGCGGCCTGGACGGCCAGGAGCGCCCCTTGTCCGAGTTCGCCGGCCAGGTCGCCCTGGTCGTCAACGTGGCGTCGCAATGCGGTTTCACGCCCCAGTACTCCGGCCTGGAAGAGCTGTATCGCAGCTATCGCGACCAGGGCTTCACCGTGCTGGGCTTTCCCTGCAACCAGTTCGGCCATCAGGAACCGGGCGACGCGGCCGAGATCCGCGGCTTCTGCGACACGCAGTACGGCGTTACTTTTCCGATGTTCGACAAGATCGACGTGAACGGCGCCGATGCGCATCCGCTGTATCGCTGGCTGAAGGAACAGAAGCCCGGCCTGCTGGGCACGGAAGCCATCAAATGGAACTTCACCAAGTTTCTGGTGGGGCGCGACGGCCAGGTCATCAAGCGCTATGCGCCCACCGACGCGCCCGCGTCGTTCAAGAGCGACGTCGAAGCCGCCTGCGCCCAACCGGCGGCCAGCGTTTGAGCTAGCGCAGCGGCGGCAGGCGCCGCTTCAGCGGCGTGGACTTCACCAGGGCCGTGTTCGTTTCCGCGTACTCCACGATGCGGTCCAGCACGGCGTCCAGTTCGCCGATGGACCGCAGCACCACCCGCGCATAAAAGCAGTCTTCCCCCGTGACCTTGTCGCATTCCACGAACGCGGGAATGGCGGGAATGAGCTGCTCGACCTTGCGCAACTGCCCGGGCAGCGGCCGGATGCGCACGATGGCCTGCAGGCTGTAGCCCAGCGCGGCGGGGTCGATCTCGAGCGTATAGCTGCCTATCACCCCCGAGTCTTCGAGCCGGCGCAGGCGATCGGCCACGCTGGGCGGCGACATGCCGACCTGTCGTGCCAGATCGGCGGCGGTGGTGCGCGCATTGGCGGTAAGCAGCTCGACCAGGCGGCGATCGGTCTCGTCCAGGGCAGGATTTTCGTTCATAAGGTATTTCCTGGTTTTGGCTAAATATTGAAGGAAAAATCCGACATCAAAGAAATTTCATACATGTACCTTCCTGATTGTGCCTGGGATAATTTTCATCATCCACCACCCTGATGATGCCGCCCCGCGACGGCTCCCGGAGCACTACCATGTCCGCCTCCTTGCAAGAACGTACCGGCTTGATGCAGATGGCTGCCGCCATGACGCTGTCGGGCACGCTCGGTTATTTCGTCCTCGAATCGGGGCAGAGCCCCTGGAACATCGTCTTTCTGCGCTGCGTGTTCGGCGCGCTGGGCCTGCTGGCCTACTGCGCGGCGCGCGGCCTGCTGCGCCCCGGCCTGTTCACCGCCCGCACCCTCGGCCTGGCGCTGCTGGCCGGCGCCGCGCTCGTCTTCAACTGGGTGCTGTTGTTCTCGGCCTACCGCCTGGCCTCGATTTCGCTGTCCACGGCGGTCTACAACATGCAGCCGTTCATCCTTATCGGCCTGGGCGCCGCCTTCCTGGGCGAGCGTCCCACGCGCGGCAAGCTCGCCTGGACCGCGGTGGCGTTCGGCGGACTGCTGCTGGTGCTGCGGGTGTCGCCCGCGCGCCTGGGCGACGGGCAGGACTATCTGGTGGGACTGGCCCTGGCGTTGGGCGCTGGCGCGCTTTATGCCGTGACGGCCATACTGGTCAAGCGCCTCACCGGCGTCCCGCCGCAGGTGCTGGCGCTGGTGCAGGTGGCGCTGGGCGCCGTGCTGCTGCTGCCGCTGGCCGACCTGCACGCCCTGCCTCAAGCTCCCGCCCAGTGGGGCAGCGTGGTCGCGCTGGGCCTGGTGCACACCAGCCTGATGTACATCCTGCTGTATTCGGCGCTGCAGAAGCTGCCGACCTCGTCGGCCGCGCCGCTCAGTTTCATCTATCCGGTGGTGGCGATGCTGCTAGACTACGTGGTGTACGGCCAGCGCCTGGCTGCGGTGCAATGGCTGGGTGTGGCGCTGATCTTCGTGGCCGTGGCGGGCGTCAGCCTGCGGCGCACCCCCACCGGCGGCACGCCGGGCGCCACGGCGACGGCGGGACGCGCGCATGGGGTCTCGCGCGCGGCAAACCCGGTCAATCCCGCGCCACGCGCCGGGGCTTGAGGCCTGCGGGCCGCGCCAAGCCGCTATCATGAGGCATTACCGCCCGCGCCGCGTGCGGGCGACGCCATGCAAAGGACGCTCATGATCGACCTGTACTACTGGACGACCCCCAACGGCCACAAGATCACCCTGTTCCTGGAAGAGACCGGACTGCCCTATCGCATCCACCCGGTGAACATCAGCAAGGGCGAGCAGTTCCAGCCCGAGTTCCTGGCCATCGCTCCGAACAACCGCATTCCCGCCATCGTCGACCAGGCGCCCGCCGACGGCGGCGCCCCGGTATCGCTGTTCGAGTCCGGCGCCATCCTGCTCTACCTGGCCGAGAAGACCGGCCGCTTCATCCCGCAAGACGTGCGCGGCCGCGCCGAGGTGCTGCAGTGGCTGTTCTGGCAGATGGGCGGCCTGGGGCCCATGGCGGGCCAGAACCACCACTTCTCGGCCTATGCGCCCGAGCCCGTGCCCTATGCCATCGAGCGCTACGTGAAGGAAACCAACCGCCTGTATGGCGTGCTGAACCACCGCCTGGCCGATCGGGAGTTCGTGGCCGGCGACTACTCCATCGCGGACATGGCGGCCTATCCATGGATCGTGCCGCACGAGCGCCAGGGCCAGAACCTGGACGACTTCCCGCACCTGAAACGCTGGTTCCACGCCATCGCCGAGCGGCCGGCCACGGTGCGCGCCTACGAGAAGGCCAAAGAGATCAACGTGGCGCCTTCGGTGGGCGACGAGGCCTCGCGCCGCGTGCTGTTCGGCCAGACGGCCGCCTCGCTGCGCCGCTGACGGCCATGTCCAGCGCGACCGCGGTATTCCGACGCGCCACCGCCGCCGACCTGCCCGCCATCGTCGGGCTGCTGGCCGACGACATCCTGGGCAGCAGCCGCGAGGATGGCACGCAGCCGCCCAGCCCCGCGTATCAGGCCGCATTCGCGGCCATCGACCGCGACCCCAACCAGCTGCTGGTCGTGGCCGAAGTGGACGCGCGCGTGGCCGGCTGCCTGCAGCTCAGCTTCATTCCCGGACTGGCGCACCAGGGCGCCTGGCGCGGCCAGATCGAGGCGGTGCGCATTGCCTCGACCCTGCGCGGCAGCGGCGTCGGCCGCGCCATGTTCGAGTGGGCCATCGAGCAATGCCGCGGCCGTGGCTGCGCCATGGTGCAACTGACCACGGACAAGCGCCGCGACGACGCGCGGCGCTTCTATGAATCGCTGGGTTTCACGGCCAGCCATGAAGGCATGAAGCTGCGGCTGGCCGACTGATTCAAGGAGTCTTACCCCATGCACGGAGAGTACAAGGTGCCCGGCGGCAAGCTGGTGGTCGCCGACGTCGACGTCGAGGCCGGCCGCCTGGCGCGCGTCCGCATCAGCGGCGATTTCTTTCTCGAGCCGCCTGAAGCGCTCGACGCCATCAACCGCGGCCTGTGCGGCCTGCCGGTCCACGCCGGCGAATCGGAACTGGCCGAGGCCGTACGCCGCGCGTTGCCCGAGGGCGCCGAACTGTTCGGCTTCTCGCCCGAGGCGGTCGCGGTAGTGGTACGGAGAGCCCTGCCATGACCGAACACGACAGCGCATCCGCCGCGCCGCAGCCCTCGCCGGCCGCCGCGCCCACCACCGTTCCGCCCATGCCCACGCCGGGTCCGCGCCGCACCTCGTGGTCCGACTACGAGTGGCAACTGGTGCACGAAGGGCCCCAGCCGCCTGCGCTGCACATGGCGCTGGACGCCGTGATCACCGACGAGGTCGGCGCCGGGCGCCGTCCGCCTACCCTGCGCATCTGGGAATGGTCGGCCTCGGCTGTGGTCATCGGCCGCTTCCAGTCGCTGAAGAACGAAGTGGACATGCAGGCCGCGCGCGAACACGGCGTGACCGTCGTGCGTCGCGTCAGCGGCGGCGGCGCCATGTTCGTCGAGCCCGGCAACACCATCACGTACTCGCTCAGCGTGCCGCAGGCGCTGGTACATGGCATGAGCTTCCAGGAATCGTACGAGTTCCTGGACGCCTGGGTCATCCGCGCGCTGCACGACCTCGGCATCAAGGCCTGGTACCAGCCCCTGAACGACATCGCCTCCGAAGGCGGCAAGATCGGCGGAGCCGCCCAGGCCCGGCGCGGCGGTGCGGTGCTGCACCACGTCACCATGTCCTATGACATCGATGCCGAGAAAATGGTGCAGGTGCTGCGCATCGGCCGCGAGAAGCTTTCCGACAAGGGCACCACCAGCGCCAAGAAGCGGGTCGATCCCCTGCGCAGCCAGACCGGACTGGCGCGCCAGGCCATCATCGGCCGCATGCTCGAGACCTTCTCGGGCATGTGCCTGCTGGCCCCCGGCACGCTGGGGGCGGCCACGCTCGAGGCAGCGCAGCGCCAGGCCGACGAGAAGTTTTCCAGCGAGGCATGGACCGCCATGGTCCCCTGAGGAGGCCGTCATGTCGCATCTGCCATTTGCCCTGCGAGCCGGGCTCGTCTCCATGGCCGTGCTGCTGGCGGCCTGCGGCAGCTCGCCGCCGGATACGATCAGCCTGCCCGCGCAGGGCGCCGCCGTCAGCGCGGACGTGCGCACCCAGCCCGTGCGGCGCGAGCTGACCAAACCCGGCTGCAAGGGCGAGGACTGCCCCCGCATCGTCGTGGACAGCATCGCCTTTCCCGAGATACCTGCGCTGACGCAGCACGTGGACAGCAGCCTGGCCGGCATGACGGGCGTGGACGCCAATCTGCGGGGCGCCTATCGCACCATCGACGAGTACATTGCCTATTTCTGGCGTACCGCCCAGCCTCGCGACCGCACCGAACTGCGCGCCAAAGTGCGCGACGTGGTGGCGGACGTCATCGGCGTGGAACTGCAGACGGCCCAGTACCTGACTGGCGCGGCCCATGGCATTCCCGCGACGCATTTCCTGAACTGGCAGCGCGCCTCGGGCCGCGAACTGGTGCTGGACGACGTGCTGATTCCTGGTCGGCGCGACCAGTATGTGCAGGCGCTGCGCACCGCGCATCGCGCCTGGCTCAAGCAGAACGAAGACGCCGCGCGCGATCCGGCCGCCTACGACCGCACGTGGCCGTTCGTCGAAAGCAGCAACTACACGCTGACGCGCCAGGGCATGGTGGTGAAGTACGACGCCTACTCCATCGCGCCCTACTCGCACGGCCAGCCCGAGCTGACGATTCCGTACGATGCCCTGCGCGGCATCCTGAAGCCGGAGTTCATGCCGGCTGGGGGCTGAGCTCTATCATCGGTATGCAAAACGGCCCGCGCGATGCGGGCCGTTCGTTCACTGGCGCGTCCAGCAGCCCGCGCGACGCCGCGCGGACTGGTTTGCTGCCGCGCGCCGAATCAGGGGTACAGACCGCGCACCTGGCGGGCCTGCAGGATGCGCGTGCACGCCACGATGAACGCGGCGGTGCGCAGCGACACCTTCTGCTCGCGCGACATCTGGGCGATGGCGGCGTAGGCTTCGCGCATCAGGCGCTCGAGGCGGTGGTTGATCTCGTCCTCGCTCCAGAAGAAGCTGGAGAAATCCTGCACCCATTCGAAGTAGCTGACCGTCACGCCGCCGGCGTTGGCCAGCACGTCCGGCACGACGTAAACGCCGTTGTCGTGCAGGATGTCGTCGGCCTCGGGGGTGGTGGGACCGTTGGCGCCTTCGACCACCACCTTGGCGCGCACCTTGCCGGCGTTCTCGGAGGTGATCTGGTTCTCGAGCGCCGCCGGGATCAGGAAATCGGTTTCCAGGCCCCAGAAATCGGCGTTGGCCAGCGCCTCGCCGCCCGAGAAGCCGCCCACCCCGCCCTTGTTCGAGACGTGGGCCAGCAGCTTGTGCACGTCGAGGCCGGCCGGGTTGTAGACCGTGCCGGTGTGGTCCTGCGCGGCCACCACGACGGCGCCGGCCTCGTGGAACAGGCGGGCGGCGGTGCCGCCCACGTTGCCGAAGCCCTGCACGATGACCTTGGCGCCGGCCACGTCGATGTTCAGGTCGCGTGCCGCCTCGCATGCCACGACGAACACGCCGCGGCCGGTGGCTTCGATCCGGCCCAGGCTGCCGCCCAGCGAGATGGGCTTGCCGGTGACCACGCCGGTGGCCGTGGCGCCCTCGTTCATCGAGTAGGTATCCATCATCCAAGCCATGATCTGGGCGTTGGTGTTGACGTCGGGCGCGGGAATGTCCTTGGCCGGACCGATGATGACGCCGATTTCAGAGGTATAGCGGCGCGTCATGCGCTCGATTTCGGATTGCGACAGCTTGCGGGGATCGACCCGGATGCCGCCCTTGGCGCCGCCGTACGGCAGATTGACCGCCGCGTTCTTGACCGACATCCAGGCCGCCAGCGCCATCACTTCGGACAGCGTGACGTCCTGGTGAAAGCGCACGCCGCCCTTGCCCGGACCGCGCGAGGTGTTGTGCTGGACGCGATAACCCTCGAAATGCGCGATGGTGCCATTGTCCATCTCGATGGGCACGTCGACGATCAGGGCGCGCTTGGGACGCTTGAGCGTCTCGACCCAGCGCGCCAGCGGGCCCAGATAGGGCGTGACGCGGTCGACCTGTTGAAGGTAGATGCCCCAAGGACCGAGGTGTCCGGCATCGAGATAGGACGGCAAAGCGTGGGCGGAACTTTGAGACATGGGCTGCTCTCCGGGAGAAAGTGGTGCCATTGTAGCCACGAACATTGATACGTCACCTATTATTAGTTATTTTATTTAATAGGGACGCATAATGAACAACGCGTTTCTGCATCGTTCTGACGGCGGTCTCCTGTGCCCGGACATCGTACGCCGCCGCGCCTGGCATCGAAACAGCGGCGAACCCGGGGTCCGCCGATCAGCGGCGTAAACCCGGTCTCTAGTCGCCGCCTCAGTCGTACGTCTCGCGCCGCACGCCGCTGACCCCGCGCACCGTCGCCGGGTCCCGCTCGGGGGCGGCTTGCGACCCGCCGGGCGCCGCGGCCGGATCGACACCCTGCCCGATGCCCGGCTGCGATGGCGTCGGGGCGCTCGCGGGCGGCGCCGTGGGCGCAATGGCCGGCAGGCTGGGCGCGGGGGCGATCGGCTCGCCCTGCCCCTGCGCCGCCCGCAACTCACGCTTGCGCTGCTCGGCGCGCGCGATGACCTGGCGCAGATTGTCGGCAAGGGTCGGCGCACGGCCCTCGTCCGCCCATTCGGCGGCGTCGTGTCCTTTCAAGTCCCGGGTGGTCGGGTCGGCGCCGGCGTCCAGAAGCAGCTGCACCATGGGTTGGCTGCCGGAATACGCCGCCATCATCAGCGGCGTGGTGCCCAAGGGGGACGGGGCGTTGGGCATGGCGCGATGCTGCAGCATCAGCCGCGCCGTCTCGAGCTGCCCCTTCGAGGCTGCGTAATGAAGCGGCGTCCAGCCCAGCCGGTTCACCTGGGCGCCCCGTGCGATCAACGCCTTGGCGCGTTCGGTCTGCCCCATCAGCGCCAGGTACATCAGCGGCGTTTCTCCGGCCGGATTCTCGGCGTTGACGTCGGTGCGAGGATCGGCCGCCAGCAGATCGAACACGCCCCACGCCTGGTCTATCACCGCGCGCATGAGGGCGGGCTGCCCGTTCTGGTAACGCAGATTGGGATCGGCGCCCCCGGCCAGCATCCTGCGCATGTCATCGGTGCGGTCATTGGCGATGGCCGGCCACCAGTCGGTGGACACCTGGGCGCCCATTGCCTGGGCGCCGCCCAGCAAAGCCGCGGCCAGCAGTCCCGCGCGCAGCGCAGCGCCGATGCGAGCGGTGGCGAATTTCGCTTGTCCGGACTTGATCATGGCCGAATCTCCTAACCTATCACTTTAACTATCCAACATTAGATAAATCACTTCAAATCAGCGTTTTATCTTATTGAATAGTTTGAAAAAATTCTCGGTGGACGCCTCGGCCACCTCCTCGGTGGAAATGCCTTTGAGCGCCGCGATGCGCTCGGCCACGTGCACCACCTTCGCAGGATCGTTCAGCTTGCCGCGATGCGGCACCGGCGCCAGATACGGCGAATCCGTTTCGATCAGCAGGCGGTCCAGCGGCATGCGCGTGGCCACGTCGTGCACCACCTGCGCGTTCTTGAACGTGACGATGCCGGACAGCGAGATATGGAAATTCAGGTCCATCGCCTCGCGGGCGATGTCCCAGGTCTCGGTGAAGCAGTGCATCACGCCGCCGACGTCGGCAGCGCCTTCTTCGCGCAACACGCGCACCGTGTCCGCGGCCGAGGCCCGGGTGTGCACGATGAGCGGCAGTCCCGCGGCGCGCCCGGCTTGGATATGGCGGCGAAAGCGGTCGCGCTGCCAGTCCAGCGGCTCGGCCAGCCGGTAGTAGTCCAGTCCCGTTTCGCCGATGGCCACCACCTTGGGATGGGCAGCCAGCCGCACCAACTCCTCGGGTTCGGGGTCGGGCGTGTCTTCGTAGTCGGGATGCACGCCCACCGAGGCCCACAGATTGGCGTGCGGCTCGACGATCTCCATCAGGCCCGGCCAATCGGGCAGGTTGACGCTGACGACCAGCGCATGGCTGACCTTGTTGGCCTGCATGCGCTCAAGGACGCCGGGCAGGTCTTGCGCGAGCTCGGGAAAATTCAGATGACAGTGCGAATCGACGTACATACGGAAGAGGAAAAGAAGGCGACGACGGGCGCGAGGCGCGCGTCGCGGGATCTGCGCAAGGAAAAGGGGCACGCGGCGTGCCCGGCGCGAATCAGGGCGCTAAGCCTGGCAGGATAGCACCACGCGCTGCAGCGCCGCATGCACGAACAGCTTGGCATTCAGGGGGTGGTTGGCCACGGCGCGCTGGCCGCTCAGCCAGTGCGCCGCGTCGGCCATGCGCGCGGGACGGACGCGTTGCGCCGTGAGGCGCACGGGCTCGGCCAGGCTGGGGAAATACCGCGCCGGCGCCCCGCAGCCGGCCAGCATCAGGTCGGCGTACAGGCGTTGCAGCGCATCGATCCATTCGACGGGCGCCAGTTTTTCCAGCGTTTCGGTCAGCGCACCCACGTCGGGCGACTGGCCTGCCGACAAAGGCGTGATCAATTGCCCCAGCCATGCCGGGCAAGGCTGGTCCTGCTGCTGCGACAGGCGCAGCGCCGACAGCGGCGCGCCGCCAGCGGCCGCCAGCCACTCGGCGGCGGGCTCGACTCCCTGCTGCTGCAGCCACTGCAAGGCCAGCGCCGGCTCCGGCGCGGCCAGCGGCAGGCGCCGGCAGCGCGACACCAGCGTGGGCAGCAGGCGGTCGGGCGCATCGGCCACCAGCAGGAACACGGTGTTGGGGGGCGGCTCTTCGAGCACCTTCAGCAGCGCATTGGCCGAGATCACGTTCAGGGCCTGGGCCGGATACAGCAGCGCCACCCGCCATCCGCCGCGGTGCGTCGCCGTGTTGAACCAGGACTCGAGCGCGCGGATCTGGTCGATGCGTATGTCCTTGGACGGCGCCCGCTTGGCGGCGCCTCCGGATGCCGCGGCTTCGCCGTCCTCGCCGCTCTCGGCCGCGGCATCGGCGCCCTCTTCCAGCGCCACGGCCTCGGGCCGGATGCGCCGCAGATCGGGGTGGTTGCCGGCGGACACCCAGGCGCAGGCCGCGCAGCGGCCGCAGGCCAGCCCCTGCTCGGGAGACTCGCACAGCAGGCTGGCCGCCGCCGCGGCGGCGAACTGCAGCTTGCCGATGCCGGCCACGCCATGAACCAGCCACGCGTGGGCGAAGCGCTCGCGCCGCGTCAGCCAGGCGCGCGCGGTATCGAGATGCCAGGGGGGAAAGGCGGCCAGGGTCATTGCCGGCCTCGCCGTGGACGATCGATCCGCGGACCGGTCATCGCGCCTGCTCCAGCAGGTCGTCCAGCTCGGCCTGCAGCTGCGCGCGCACCTGCTCGACCGGCCGGCTGCCGTCGATGACGCGCACCCGCTGCGGATGTGCAAGCGCGCGCTCATGGTATGCGGCGCGCACGCGTTCGAAGAAGGCTTGGGCCTCGCGCTCGAAGCGGTCGGGATCGCGGCTGGCGGCCAGGCGCTGGCGCGCCACCTCGGGCGGCACGTCGAACAGCCAGGTGCGGTCGGGTTGCAGGCCAGGCTGCATCCATTGCTCGAGCGCCGCGACGCGGGCGACGCCCAGCTCGCGCCCCCCGCCCTGGTAGGCATAGGTGGCGTCGGTATACCGGTCGCAGACCACCCAGGTGCCGCGGGCCAGCGCCGGCTCGATGACCGTGCGCACGTGCTCGCACCGTCCGGCGAACATCAACAGCGTCTCGGTCTCGAGTTGCATGGGCTCGTGCAGCACCAGTTCGCGCAGCCGCTCGCCCAGCGGCGTGCCGCCCGGCTCGCGCGTGGCCAGCACGGTGTGGCCGGCCGCGCGCAGGGCGTCCACCAGCCAGCCGGCATGCGTGCTCTTGCCGGCGCCGTCCACCCCTTCGAGGGTGATGAATCGCCCACGGGCGGTATGCAGCTCGCTCATCGGTTCTGCTGCCCCAGGATGAAGCGCGAGACGTTGCGATTGTGGTCGCCCAGGTTACGGGCGAATTCGCTGGTGCCGTCGCCGCGCGAGACGAAGTACAGGAAGGTGTGCGATTCGGGCTGGATGGCCGCCCGCAGCGCCGCGCGGCCGGGCGCGGCGATGGGCGTGGGCGGCAGGCCGGGCCGGGTGTAGGTGTTCCAGGGCGTGTCGGTCTGCAGGTCGCGCTTGCGGATGCGGCCGTCGTACGCCGCGCCCATGCCGTAGATCACCGAGGGGTCGGTCTGCAGCAGCATGCCGCGGCGCAAGCGGTTGATGAACACGCCGCTGATGCGGGCGCGGTCGGCGCCGTCGCCGGTTTCTTTCTCGATGATGGAAGCCAGGATCAGCGCCTCGTAGGGCGTGGCCAGCGGCAGGTCGGGCGCGCGCTCGGCCCAGGCCTTCTGCAGTACCTGCTCGCCGGCCTGGTAGGCGCGGCGCAGGATGTCGAAATCGGTGCTGCCCGCGGTGAACACGTAGGTGTCGGGGAAGAACATGCCCTCGGGATGGGGGATGGCGGCGCCCAGCCGCTGCATCAACGCCTCGTCGCTGACGTCGTCCAGGGTCTGCTTGACGTCGGGGTGATTGCGCAGCGCGTTGCGCATCTGCTGGAACGTCCAGCCCTCGACGAAGGTGACCTGCCGCTGCGACATGTCGCCGCGCGCCAGCCGCCGCAACAACAGCCACGGGCTGTCGCCCTGCTTGGCCTCGTAGCCGCCGGCCTTGATCAGCGTGTCCTGCTCGGTAAGGCGCGCCATCCAGACGAAGCCCTCCTCCCAGACCGGAATGCCGGCCTCGGCCAGCGTGCGCGCCACCGCGCGGGGCGTGCTGCCGGGCTGGACGACGAAGTCGACGCGTTCGCCCGCCAGCGGCACGGGCTCGTGGGCCCAGCGCCAGGCCAGGCCCGCGGCGACCGCGGCGGCCACCAGCGGCAGCAGCACGAACAGCAGGAATAGATAGCGAAATCGGATTCTCATGGCTGGCAGGAGTTTAATGGATCGGCAAGCCGCTGCGGCCCGCTCCGCCCCTGATATCGGCAAGGGCTTGCGGCGACGGCGTCCGTCCCCGGCGTATCATGGGGCTTTGCCTGCAAGCGCGGGCCAGCAACGGCGGAGCTTCCGCCACCATCGATCTCACCATGCACGCTTTCTACGATTCGATTCCGCTGGGCGCCGAAGGTTCGCCGCTGTGCGCGCCGCTGCCCGGCTTCTGCGTCCTGGCCGCGGCCGGAGACGATGCCCTGACTTTTCTGCACGGCCAGCTCACGCAGGACGTGACAGGCCTGCCCGACGACGCCGCGCGCCTGGCCGGCTACTGCACCGCCAAGGGCCGCCTCCTGGCCACGATGGTGATGTGGCGGACGGGCCCGGCCTCGGCTGTGGAAGGCGCCGGCGCGGTCGCGGACTCGGTCGCTGGGGCCTCGGCCTCCACCGCGGCCCACACCCAGCCCCGCCTGTACGCCCTGGTGCGCGATGACCTGGCGGATGCGCTGTTGAAGCGCCTGTCCATGTTTGTCCTGCGCGCCAAGGTCAAGCTGTCGCGCGCGCCGCTGCACGTGGCCGGCGTGCAATGCAATGCCGACCAGCTGCCCGCCCTGGAAGACGCCTGTGGCGGCGCCCTGCCGACGGTCGCATGGCAACGCGCCGAGCTGCCCGCCGGCACGTGGATCGCGGCGCCCTCCTCGGCCGAGAACTGCCTGCGCTGGTGGTGGATCGCGGACGACGCGCAATTGCAGCAGGCGGCGGCGCTGGCGCAGTTGCTGGCGCGCGCCGAACCGGCGCAGTGGCAGGCCGCCGACCTGGCGGCCGGGCTGCCCTGGATCGGCAGCGCCACCCAGGACCTGTTCATCCCGCAGACGGTCAACCTCGACCTCGCCGGCGGCGTCAGCTTCACCAAAGGCTGCTATCCGGGGCAGGAAGTCGTGGCGCGCAGCCACTACCGCGGCACCGTGAAGCGGCGCATGGCCTACGGCCAGCTGCAGAACGGCTGCGGCGCCCAGGAACTGGCGGGCGTCGACGTGTACGATGCGGCGCAGCCGGGAGAGCCTTGCGGACGCGTGGTCGACGCAGCCCGGCACGTGGGCGTGTCGCTGCTGTTCGAGACCACCCTGGCGTCGCTGCCCGATGGCGACCTACGCCTGGGCGCGCCCGACGGTCCGCGCATCGCGGTGATGCCGTTGCCGTACGCGCTGACGGCGGCCGACTGACCGCATCTGGCGGGGGTTCCGAGCCGCATCTTTCCGGCCGCGCCCCGCCGCGCACGTGCGCAGATCACGGTCTGCACGTCATGCCCTGCGCGCTACACCGCCACCCCGAACAGCGACCCCACGCCCGCCGTCACGCCGACCGCCAGGGCGCCCAGCAGCATCACGCGCACGCTGGCCCGCCCCATGGGCGCTCCGCCCGCGCGCGCCGCCACCGCTCCCAGCACACCCAGACAGGCCACCGAAGCCACGCCGACACTGACGATCAGATGCGTCGTCGGCGCCAGCGCCGACACCAGCAGCGGCAGCGCGGCGCCCGCCGCGAACGAGCCCGCCGAGGCGACCGCGGCCTGGATGGGCCTGGCGCGGTGGTACGCGGAAATGCCCAGTTCGTCGCGCGCGTGCGCATCCAGCGCGTCATGACGCATCAGCTGGCGCGCGACCTCGCGGGCCAGGTCCGGCGCCAGTCCGCGCGCCACATAGATCCCGGTCAGTTCATCCAGCTCCTGCACGGGGTTTCCGCGCAGCGACCGGACCTCCAGCTGCAGGTCGGCGGCCTCGGTGTCGGCCTGGCTGCGGACCGAGACATACTCGCCAGCCGCCATCGACAACGAGCCGGCCACCAGGCCGGCCAGGCCCGCGGCCAGGATGGCCGAATGGCTGGGATGCGCCGCCGCGACGCCGGCAATGAGGCTCGCCGTGGAAACGATCCCGTCGTTGGCGCCGAGCACGGCGGCGCGCAGCCAGCCGATGCGGAAGATGCGATGGTGTTCTTTTGATGGCATCGTGTTGCGCCCGCGGCATCAGGCCGGCCGGCGCGTACGCAGTATAAGCGGCGCTCAGCGCGGCGTGACGCGCACCGTGGTCATCAATCCCACCACGCACAGCGTCGCCTGCCCGCCGCGCCACGCGTGCACCTCGGCCTGGCACACCGTCAGCCGCCGGCCGGGCTTCAGCACCGTACCGGTGGCTACGTAGTGATCGCCGGCCGCCGGCGCCAGGAAGTTCATCTTGAACTCCGAGGTCAGCACGTCCTCTCCGGGCTCGAACAGACTGTAGGCCGCGTAGCCGCCCGCGCTGTCGGCGATGGTGGTGGAGATGCCGGCATGCAGAAAGCCGTTCTGCTGTGACAGTTCTGGCCGGTACGGCACGCGGATCTCCACCTTTCCCGGCGCCAGCACCCGCAGTTCGGCGCCGATGAAACCCATGACGCCCTGGCGCGCGAAGCTGGCCTGCACGCGCTCGGCCAGCTCGGCCGACACCGCCGCCGCGCCGGTCATGGCGCCTTGTGTCCGTACAGGCGCACGATGCTGGAAAAATCCAGCTTGCCGTTGCCGCCCTGGCTGTGCAGTGCATACAGGTTGCGCGCCAGCTCGCCCAGGGGCACGGCGGCACGCGCGGCCAGCGCCGCCTCGGCGGCCAGGCCCAGGTCTTTCAGCATCAGGTCCACGCCGAAGCCGCCGGCATAATCCTTCGAGGCCGGCACGTTCGGCATCACGCCGGGCCAGGGGTTGTACAGCTCGGTCGCCCAGTTGCGGCCCGAACTCTTGGCGATGATGTCCGACAGCACTTTTGGGTCGAGGCCATTGGCCACGCCCAGCGCCAGCGCCTCGGACGTACCCGCCATCAGGATGCCCAACAGCATGTTGTTGCAGATCTTGGCCACCTGCCCCGCGCCGGACGGACCGGCATGGAAGATGTTCTTGCCCATCTGCTCAAGCACCGGCCGCGCACGCGCCAATGCCTCGTCCGTGCCGCCCACGATGAAGGTCAGCGTACCGGCCGCCGCGCCGGCCGTGCCGCCCGACACCGGGGCGTCCACCATGGCCAGTCCGCGCGCCTGGGCCGCGGCCGCGACCTTGCGCGCCGAATCCGGGGCGATGGTGCTGCAGTCGATCACCAGTTTGCTGGGATCGATGCGCGCCAGCAGATCGTCTTCGAGGTACAGGCTTTCGACGTGCTTGCTGGCGGGCAGCATGGTGATGACCACCTCCGCGCCGTCGACGGCCTCGTGGGCCGAGGCGGCCGCCCGCGCGCCGGCGTCGGTCAGCGTCCGCACGGCGGCGGGCACCAGGTCGTACACCGTCAGGTGGTGGCCGGCCTTGACCAGGTTCAGCGCCATGGGGGCGCCCATGTTGCCCAGGCCGATGAATGCGATGCTGCTCATGCTTGTCTCCTCGTGATTTTTTGTCGGGATGGTGCAGCGGTGTCGGGTGAGGTCAGGCTTTGCCCAGATCGTCCAGCGGATGCGGCTGGTCCTGCGGCCAGGGCTCGTCGAAGAACTTCTGCACCCAGGCCGGGCTGGCCTCGGCCAGCGTCGCCGGACTCCATTTCGGCGACTTGTCCTTGTCGATCAGCAGCGCGCGGATGCCCTCGGCCAGGTCGCCATGGGCAACGCACGCCAGCGCCGCCACGTATTCGATGCGGAACACGTCGTCCAGCGTGCGCAGCTTGGTGTGCTGCTGCAGCGCATAGGCCAGGCGCGCCGACCCCGGCGACCCGGCCAGCATGGTCGTCGCGGCGCGCGCCAGCCACGGATCCTCGTGGTGCTTCAGTTCGGCGAGTTCTTCGTAGATGGATTCGAGCTTCAGTTCGCCGCAGATGCTGTTGATGAGGAACGAATGCTGGCGCAGCGGTCCGGGCTCGAGCGGCTGGGCCGGCTCGTGGGCCAACAGCGTCTGGCGCAGCAGGCCGTCGTTCATGGAGCGCGGCGCCAGCCCCTGCCCGGGGCCGCCCGCCCAGGGCTGGTGCAGCAGGGCCTCGCAGAAGCGAGGCCAGTCGGCCGGATCGAGGCGGAAATCCGCCATGCCCGCATAGAACGCGTCGGACGCGTTCAGTTGCGCGCCGGTCAGCGCCAGGAACAGGCCGATGCGTCCCGGCATGCGGTTGAGCAGCCAGCTGGCGCCCACGTCGGGAAACAGGCCGATGGAGATCTCGGGCATGGCCAGGCGCGCGTCGGTGCTGACCACGCGATGGCTCGCTCCCATCATCAGCCCCACGCCGCCGCCCATGACGATGCCGCGCCCCCAGCACAGCAGGGGCTTGGGATAGCTGTGGATCAGATAGTCCAGCCGATACTCGTGCTCGAAGAACGTGCGCGCATAGGTGTTGGCCCACGCGCCCTGGCCGGCATGCTCGCGCATGCTGCGGTACAGGCCGTGCAGGTCGCCGCCGGCACAGAAGGCCTTCTCGCCCGCGCCTTGCAGGATCACCAGCACTACCGAGTTGTCCGACGCCCAGGCGCGCAGCTGGCCATCCAGCAGATCGACCATCTCGAGCGACAGGCCATTGAGCGTCTGGGGGGCGTTCAGCGTGGCCACGCCCAGGCGCATCCCGGTGTCGGTAAAGCGTTCCTCGAAGAGCACGGGGGCGTTCATCTGATATCGACTCCTTTTTCTAGAAGTTGGCGGGCCACGATCACGCGCATGATCTCGTTCGTGCCCTCCAGAATCTGGTGTACGCGAGTATCGCGCACCAGACGCTCCAGTGGATAGTCACGCAAGTAACCATATCCGCCATGCAGTTGCTGCGCGTCCAGGCAGATCTGGAAGCCCATGTCGGTGGCGAAGCGCTTGGCCATGGCGCAATACGTGGTGGCGTCCGGGGAGCCGCCGTCCAGCTTGCACGCGGCCAGCCGCACCATCTGGCGCGAGGCCACCAGGTGGGTCGCCATGTCCGCCAGCTTGAACTGCAGGGCCTGGAACTCGGCCAGGCGGCGGCCGAACTGGCGGCGCTCGTCCATGTAACGGCGTGCGGCGTCCAGCGCGCCCTGCGCGGCGCCGACCGAGCACGTCGCGATGTTGATGCGCCCGCCGTCCAGGCCTTTCATGGCGATCTTGAAACCCTCGCCCTCGGCGCCCAGCAGATGACTGGCCGGCACGCGCACATTCTCGAAAGTGATGGGCCGGGTGGACTGGCTGTTCCAGCCCATCTTCTGCTCCTTGCGGCCATAGCTGATGCCCGGCGTGTCGGCCGGCACGGCGAAGGCGCTGACGCCGCCCGGACCGGGCCCGCCCGTGCGCGCCATCACCACCAGCAGGTCGGTGTCGCCGCCGCCCGAGATGAATGCCTTGGCGCCGCTGATCAGATAGTCGTCGCCGTCGCGTTCGGCGCGCGTGCCCAGCGATCCGGCATCCGAACCGGCGTTCGGCTCGGTCAGGCAGTACGAGGCGAGCTTCTGGCCGCTGGACAGTAGCGGTCCCCAGGCCGCGCGCAGTTCGGGTTGGCCCCAGCGGCCCACCATCCACGTCGCCATGTTGTGGATGGTGAGGAACGCGGTCGTGGAAGGATCGACGGCCGCCATCTCCTCGAATACCAGCGTGGCGTCCAGGCGCGGCAGGCCCAGGCCGCCGATCTCTTCGCTGGCGTAGATGGCGCAGAAGCCCATCTCGCCCGCCCGCGCGAACGCCTCGCGCGGGAAGATGCCTTCCTCGTCCCAGCGCGCCGCATGAGGGGCCAGTTCGCCCTGCGCGTAGTCGCGGGCGGCTTGCGCGAAAGCGCGCTGTTCGTCGGTCAGTTCCAGGTCCACGGCGGTCTCCGATGTCGTATGGTCTTATGGGTGTGCGACCGCATCGTGAACGCTGCCGGCCGCGGAATCGCGTCAACATGTGACGTTGACGTAAACGTCACCTCAACGCCGCCATCTTACGCCGGAAGCGGCGCCCGGTTTTGTCCTGCGAATGACAATCCGCGTGGGCGGGCAGCCGGGCCGCGCGCGGCGCGACGGACTACAGCAGTCCCGGCGGCCGTTCCCTGCCCTGCGCGGCGGCACGCGCGCGGCGGTGTTCGACGCGCCGGCGCCGCGATTCCTTCGGGTCGAAGGTAAGCGCGCGATAGATCTCCACCCGGTCTCCCTCGGCCAGCACCGTCTCCGGCGCGCAGGCGCGGCCGAAGATGCCTACGCCCAGCCGCCACGGGTCGACGCCGGGAAAGTCCTGGGCGAACCCGCTGGCCTGCAGCGCCTGCGCGGCCGTGGCGCCGACCGGCACCGTCAGCTCGCGCAGCCAGACACCCTGGGCGCCGGCATGGCACACCTGCACGCGCAGGCCGGCGGGGTCCGCGTCATTCTCCATACTGGGCCTGGGCGCGCTTGGTGAACGAGTCGATGAAGCTGGTGGCGATGCGGTTGAACACCGGCCCCACCACCATCTCGAGCGCACGGTTGGAGAAGGCGTACTCGAGGGTGAACAGCACCTTGCAGGCGTCCTCGGCCAGGGCCTGGAACTGCCAGTTGCCCACCAGGCGCGAAAACGGGCCGTCGACCAGTTCGAGATTGATGCGGTTGGGATAGTCGTGAGTGTTGCGCGTGGTGAAGCGCTGCTTCAGGCCGGCCAGGCTGATGGTGATGGTGGCCTGCATGCCCTTTTCGTCGCGCGACTGCACCTCGGCGCCGCCGCACCAGGGCATGAACTCCGGATACTTTTCCACGTCGGCCACCAGGTCGAACATCTGGGACGCCGAATACGGTACGAGAACGGAACGCTGGACTGTGTGCATCGACTATGGCAAATGGCTAGAATGATCAGATTTTACCGGTACCGCGGACCTGATATCGTTACCCCGGCGTAAGCCATCGCTACGCCGTGTCCCGCCTGCCGCCCATCTTCTCTGCCGTACCCCCCGCGCATCGCCCCACATGAGCATCATCGACAACCGCAAGGCCTCGCACGATTATTTCATCGAAGACCGCTACGAGGCCGGCATTGCCCTGCAAGGATGGGAGGTCAAGGCCATCCGGGCGGGCCGCGTGCAGCTCAAGGAAAGCTACGTCATCGTCCGCGAGGGCGAGATCTACCTGCTGGGCATGCACGTCAGCCCGCTGGCCACGGCTTCCACGCACATCCATCCCGATGCCATGCGCACCCGCAAGCTGCTGTTGCACGCCGAAGAGATCAGCAAGCTGATCGGCAAGGTCGAGCAGCGCGGCTACACGCTGGTGCCGCTGAACCTGCACTACAAGAATGGCCGCATCAAGCTCGATTTCGCGCTGGGGCGCGGCAAGAAGCTGTACGACAAGCGCGACACTGCGCGCGAGAAAGACTGGCAGCGCGAGAAAGACCGCGTCATGAAGCACGACACGCGCCGTGCCCGTCGCGACGACTGACGCGCCCGCGCATCACGGTCCATGGCCTTGCGGCGGGGCCGTCACCAGACAGTCGCGGCCGCCCGCCTTGGCCGCGTACAGCGCCTGGTCGGCGCGCCGGCTGGCCGATTCCAGCGACTCTTCCATCCCGCACTGCGCCAGTCCGCCGCTGACCGTACAGGTCAGCATACGGCCTTCGTAGAAGCACGGCGTCTCGCGCAGGGCCTGCATCAGGCGCTGCGCCACCTGCCGTGCCTGCGTCAACGACGTATCCGGCAGCGCCACCGAGAACTCCTCCCCACCCACGCGCCCGACTACGTCGCCCGCCCGCAGCACCCCGCCGACCACCCGCGCGAAGTGCTGCAGCACCGCGTCGCCCGCGGCGTGACCGTGCACGTCGTTGATCTGCTTGAAATAGTCGATGTCGACCGTCAGCAGCGTCAGCGGAAGTCCGCCGCGCCCGGCCCGCGCATGCAGCCGCAGCGCCTCGCGCCACCAGGCCTTGCGCGTCAGCAGGCCGGTCAGGAAGTCGGTGTTGGCCTCGCGCTCGCGATCGCCCAGCATGCGGTCGTGGATCATCATGATCAGGCCCAGCGTGAGACTGGGCATGACCATGACGCCCAGCGTCAGGAACGCGACGTTCCACCAGGTAGGCTGCAGCAGCGCGCGGGCGTCTTCCACGCCGGTCGCGTAGACGGCGATGCGCAGCGCATAGCCCAGCGTGGCCAGCACCGCGATGCCGAAGGTGAACAGGTAGCTGTAGCGCGACCGCACCGTCGGCAGCGCGCGCCATATCGCGGCGGCCAGGCCCAGGCTGATCAGCATGTGCAGCAGCGAGGCGGCGATGATGCGGATGTTCGTGGACGGCCACACATACCAGAACAGCGCGATGGCCGCCATCAGCAGCGCCACACCCATGGCCAGCAGGCGCGCCGGCGCGTCCTGCCCCAGGAAGCGGCAGACGCCGGCGTAGTACAGGCAATAGCCCGCCGAGATCAGCAGGTTGGACAGCAGGATGCTGATCCACGCCGGACCGCCGCTGGCCTGCAGCGTGAAGCTGAACAGCGAGCCGATGACCAGCACGTTGGCCCACACCGCCTCCCGTATGCCGGGCACGCCGCTTCGCGCCAGCGAACCCAGCACGGCCAGGCAGATGGCGGTAGCCAGCGCCATGATGACCAGGAGGTTGACCGGAGCCAGCATCGACGCACCGCCGTCCGGCGTCCGCTCACGGGTTGCGGGTGGCCTTGACGATGGTCATGGCCGAGGCCACCAGCCCCCCGACGTCCGACAGGTTCGACGGCAGGATCAGCGTATTGCCTTCCTTGGCGACTTCGCCGAAAGCCTCGACATAGCGTTCGGCCACGCGCAGATTCACGGCTTCCATGCCGCCGGGCTGGCGCACGGCCTCGCCCACTTGCGTGATGGCGCGCGCGGTGGCCTCGGCGATCGCCAGCACGGCGGCGGCCTCGCCCTGGGCCTGGTTGATCTGCGCCTGCTTCTCGCCCTCGGAGCGCGCGATGGCGGCCTCGCGCTCGCCGGTGGCGATGTTGATCTGCTCCTGGCGCCGCCCTTCGGAAGCCGCGATCAGCGCGCGCTTCTCGCGCTCGGCGGTGATCTGCGCCTGCATCGCGCGCAGGATCTCGTTGGGCGGCGTCAGGTCCTTGATCTCGTAGCGCAGCACCTTCACGCCCCAGTTCAGCGCCGCCTCGTCCAGCGAGGCCACGATGGTGCTGTTGATGAATTCGCGTTCCTCGAACGTGCGATCGAGTTCCAGCTTGCCGATGACCGAGCGCAGCGTGGTCTGGGCCAACTGCGTGATGGCGGTGATGTAGTTGGACGAACCGTACGAGGCCCGCATCGGGTCGGTGACCTGGAAATACAGCACGCCGTCCACCTGCAGCTGCGTGTTGTCGCGCGTGATGCAGACCTGGCTGGGCACGTCCAGCGGGATTTCCTTCAGCGAGTGCTTGTACGAGACGCGCTCGACGAACGGAATGACGAAGCCCGGGCCGGGCGACAGCACGCGGTCGAACTTGCCCAGCCGCTCGACCACCCATGCGTGCTGCTGCGGCACGATGGCGATGGCGCGGATGATGATCAGCAGCGCCAGGAAAACGACGATGATCAGGAAGATGGTTGAAGGGTCGAACATCATCGGTAAAGCTCCTTCTGGGAAAGTAAGCCGGCGGCGCCGGACAGGCGTGCGGCCGCGCCGATCAGCGCTTGCGCGCCAGCACCAGCCGGGTGCCGCGCATTTCGGCGATCACATAGGGACCCGGTGCGGCCGTTTCCCCCGCGGCCAGCTCGGCCTGCCAATGCGCGCCGCGATACCACACGCGCGCCGTGCCGGACGACGACCATTCCTCGACCTGCACGGCCTGGCCGATGTCGAGGTTGACGTCGGCATTGCGCGCGGCGTCGACCTCGCGCTTCTTCAGTATGCCCGTGCCGCGCAGCACGGCCAGCCCCACCAGCGCGACCGCGCCGCAGGCCACCAACTGCCACTGCACCGCCATGCCGAGGGCGGCCGCGATGCCGCCACCCGCCAGGCCCAGCGCCACCAGCAACAGATAGAACGTGCCGGTCATGACTTCACCGATGAGCGCAAGCGCTGCCAGTCCGAACCAAATCCACATCGCCAGTGCTCCGCGCGGGTGAAAACACAGCGGATTGTACGGATTTCCCGGGGATCACGCCGTGACGCGACCGTCCGAGGCGCCGCGGCGGCGAGCGCGCGGGCGCATGCATTATCATCGGCGCGATCGTGCCACGCCCTGTCCTCCAGTCTTTCCCGACCGCCGCATCGCCATGAACCAGCCGCCGTCCGCGTCCCTGCCCGTCCTCATCCTGCACACCGGCGATCCCGACGAATCGCTGCGGGCGAGCCATGGCGGCTATGGAGAACAACTGCGCGTGGCGGCGGGCCTCGCGCCCGAGCAGAGTCAGATCGTCGCGGTGTTCCGCGGCGAACGGCCGCTGGCGCCGCCGCGGTATCGGGCCGCGCTGATCACGGGTTCGCCCGCCATGGTCACCGACCGCGAGCCTTGGAGCGAAGACACCGCGCAGTGGCTGCGCGACGCGCGGGCCGAGGGGCTGCCCGTGTTCGGCATCTGCTACGGCCATCAGTTGCTCGCCCATGCGCTGGGCGGTCAGGTGGGCGACAACCCCGCCGGCCGCGAAGTCGGCACCCAGGCCATCACGCTGACGCCGGCCGGGCGGGAAGATGCCCTGCTGCAAGGGCTGCCCGACACCTTTCCCGCGCAGACGGTGCATCTGCAGACCGTGCTGTCGCTGCCTGCGGGCGCGCGGGTGCTGGCGCGCTCCGACAAGGACGCGCACCAGATGGTCGCGTGGGGCCCGGCCTGCTACAGCACGCAATTCCATCCCGAGTTCGGGGCGGACTTCATCAGCGACATGGTCGCGCTGTATGCCGAACCCTACGCCCGCGAACACATCGACGCCGCGGCGCTGCGCCAGGCCGTGCGCCCCACGCCTGAGTCCGGCTCGTTGGTGCGGCGCTTCCTGCGAGCCTGCGCGGCGGGCTGAGCCTCGCGTCTGCGCGGCGGCTCGCTCCGCCTGTCAGGCGACCGTGGCCGCAAGGGCGGCCGGGCCCCTTCATGAACCCGCTCAGCGCTGCCCGTCGTTCACGCTGACGGCTTCCTTCAGCAGGCCGCCCAGCCGCGAGTGCACCCGGCCGCCGTCGCCCATCACCAGCGCGAACAGGATCTCGTCCGGGCGCGGCGCGTCCTGGATGCCGATCTCGATGCTGTTGAAGTGGCTGCGCACGTACGAGGCGTGGACGTAGTGCACGGGCACCATCACGCGATACCCTGCGCTGGCCACGGCCTTCACCGCCGGCACCATGGCCTTGGGCTCGCCCAGCACCGAGCGCATGGCCCAGCCGCCCGCTTCGTGCCACACGGCGCCGTGCTCCATCTCGCCGTTGATGCCGACGATGGCGGCCTTGCTGTAGACCTCGACGCGATCCTTGCCGCCGATCACCTCGACCAGTTCCTCGGCCAGGCTGCGCCCCAGCGTACGCAACTCGGCCATGAAAGGCATCAGGTCGGGTTCGTAGCGGCCCGCGTAGGGGTTGCGGATCACCGCGCAGGCGGCCGCCAGCTTCAGCGGGCGGTCCGGCGCGGGGCCGTTCTCGTGGTAGGTGGTCTCGACGATCAGGTGGCGTTTGCGGATGGCGATCAGGCTCATCGTGATGGCTCCGGGTTATCGGGTCGGAAATGGGATCATTGGGGCGGGATGCCGGCTTGCTTGACTATGCTGGCCCACTTGTCGACTTCTTCGTTGACGAAGCGGCCGAATTCCTGCGGCGATTGTTTCTTCACGGTCAGGCCCTGGCCTTCGTAGCGCTTGACCAGCTGAGGGTCTTCCAGCGCGGCGTTCAAAGCCTTGGCCAGCCGCTGCTGTACATCGGCGGGCAGGCCCGCGGGCGCCATCAGGCCGAACCAAACGGTCAGGTCGAAGCCGGGCGCGCCGCTTTCAGCCAACGTGGGCAGATCGGCCGCCAGCGCGAAGCGCTCGCCCGTGCTGACGCCATAGGCCTTCACTCGGCCGGCCCGGGCCTGCTGCAGGCCGTTGGCGAAGTCGGTGAAGGTCAGGTCGACGATGCCACCCATGACGTCGGTCAGCGCCTGGGGGCCACCCCGGTATGACACCGGCGTCACCTTCATCCTGCCCATGTCCGCCAGCTTGGCGGCGAACACCTGCGCGCTGCCGGACCCGTACGCGAAGGTCAGCGAGTCGGGATGCTGGCGGCCGTACTCGAACAGCTCGCCCACGGTCTTGCCCGGGGCGTCGAGCGCTCCCACCAGCAGGTACGGCGTCTCGGCGACCGCGCCGATCGGCGCCAGGTCGCGGCGCGGGTCGTACGGCAGTTGCTTGAACAGGCTGACGTTGCTGGCCGCGGTGGTCACGCCCACCACCACGACGGTGTAGCCGTCGGGCGCGCTCTTGGTGGCATCCTGCGTGCCGATGATGCCGTTGGCGCCGGCCTTGTTCTCCACGACGACGGGCTGGCCCAGGTCGCGCGCCATCGATTCGGCCAGGCTGCGCGCCACCACGTCGGTGATGCTGCCGGGCGGGAACGGCACCATCATGCGCACGGGGCGGTCGGGATAGGCGGCTGACGCCAGCAAGGGCGCCGCGGCCAGGCAAAGGGCGGCCAGGATCTGCTTCATGAGTCGTCTCCTCGGTTTGGAATGCGGCGTTTCTGCGAACGCGCGGGTGTGGCCATGCGCCGCGCCCGGGAGGGCGCGGTCGCGTACGGCAATTCAGAAAATGAACGGATGCTAGGCGTTGCGGCCCGCGAGCGCGCCGTCGCGAACCAGGCGAAAGATCTCGGTGTTGTCGGCGCCCGCGGGCAGCGTTTCGCGCGCCTCGCGCCAGCGCCGCGCGCACAGCGACAGCTGCGGCGCGTTCACGCCGGCATGGGCCTGCAGGCCGCTGGCGGTGTCCAGGTCCTTGCTCATCAGGCCCAGCGCGAAGCCGCCTGCATAGGTCTCGGGGATGATGAACTGCGCCAGCTTGGTCTCGCTGGCCACGTTGCGGCCGCTGGAGGCGTTGAGCACCTCCGTCAGGACCTGCGGATCCAGCGACATGCGTTGCGCGATGGCCAGGGCCTCGCACACGGCCATCAGGCCGGCGGCGTACACGTAGTTGTTCAGGGCCTTGATGGCATGCGCCGAGCCCACCGCGCCGGTGGCGATCAGCGTGGCGCCCATCGTCTCCAGCAGCGGACGCACGCGCGCCACGTCGGCCGCCTCCCCGCCCGCCATGATGGCCAGCGTGCCGTTGCGCGCCTTGACCACCGCGCCGGAGACCGGGGCATCCACCAGCCGCAGGCCGCGTGCTGCGCAGGCCTGGGCCAGGTTCTGGGTATCGGGGGGATTGGACGATCCCATGTCGATCAGCACGGCGCCGGGCGCGAGCACGTCGATCAGCCCCTTGGCGCCCTCCCCGCCCAGCATGACGGCGTTGGTGATCCTGCTGTTGGGCAGCATGGTGATCACGGCCTCGCAGTCCGCCATGTCGACGATGGCCGCGCGCCGCAGGGTGCGGCCCCAGGCGGGATGCGTCTTCAGGGTCTCGAACGGGGCGTCGTCGGCATCGCACGCCAGGATGGTGGCGGACAGCCGCGAGGCCAGGTTCTCCAGCATGGGCAGGCCCATCATGCCCAGGCCGACGAAACCGATGGTTTGCAAGATGCAGTCTCCTTATGCATACGGGGCGATTTCCGTTTGCCCCTTCCCCGCAATCCTACGGAAACACCTGTTTTTCGTCTTATGCTTATGTTTTTCCGGGATATAAGAAATCATTATCGGAGTCGCCCGTTGCGCTTCAACCTGAGGCACATGGAAGCCTTTCGCGCCGTCATGCTCACCGGCTCGATGAACGGGGCGGCCAAGCTGCTGTTCGTGTCGCAGCCCGCCATCAGCCGGCTCATCGCGCATGCCGAGCAAAGCCTGTCGCTGAAACTCTTCTACCGCGACCGCGGCAAGCTGACGCCCACGGCCGAGGCCGAGCTTCTGTTCCGCGAAGTGGCCCCGCTGTTCGAGGACGCGCTGCGCGTCGACGAGTTCGCGCGCGACCTGGCCTCGCGCCACGAGGGCGCGATGACGCTGTGTTCCAGCCCATCCCTGGCGCTGGACCTCGTGCCGCCCGTGATCGCGCGCTACTGCGAGGCTTACCCCGACGTGCGCATCAAATACCACACCACCCTGCTGGCCGACATGCCGCACGAGCTGCTGGCCCGCAAGGCCGAACTGGCCGTGTCGGTGCTGCCCATCGACCATCCCAATCTGGTGGTGGAGCCCTTTCTTACCGGCCGCATGGTGTGCATCCTGCCGGCGGGCCATGCGCTGGCGGCACAGCCCGACGTCGGCCTGGCCGAACTGGCCCGCCATCCCATGGTGCTGTACAACCGCGGCATTCCGTTCGGCCAGCTGATGGCGGCCGCCTTGCAGAAGGCCGGCGTGGAATGGCGGCCACGCATCGAGATCCCGCGCGCCGAGCAGGCCTGCGCGCTGGTGCGCGCAGGCGCAGGCGTGGCGGTGGTGGACGAGTTCTCGGTGGGCGGCTCGCGCTGGCCAGGCATCGTGGCCCGTCCGCTGCGCGAAGCCATTCCTCTGACGCTCAGCCTGGCTCGCTCGCGCTTCGACCGGCCCGGTGCGCACGTGCAGCGCTTCGTGCGCCTGCTGAAGCAGTCGGTGGCGGAATCGGGGCGCGCGCCGTCCGGAAGTTGAGGCGCGTCGGCCCGCCTGCAGGCAGAATCGCACGCGCTCACACGGCTCGCAGGACGGCCGATGCGTGGCCGTGCCCGGGCGCGTTCCCGAGCACATTCCTCACGACCAAAAGAAAACCCCGCTGTAACCGGCGGGGTCCTGGATGGCGGGCCATGCGGCCGGCGGCGTACCGCCGCCTGCCCCGATCGACCGCTTACTTCGCCGCCAGCTTCTGCCAGGTATCGACCACGGTGTCCGGGTTGAGCGACATGGACAGGATGCCCTCGTCCTTCAGCCACTGCGCGAAGTCGGGATGGTCGCTGGGGCCCTGGCCGCAGATGCCCACGTACTTGCCGGCCTTCAGGCACGCCTGGATGGCACGCTGCAGCATGAACTTGACCGCCTCGTCGCGCTCGTCGAAGTCGGCGGCCAGCAGCTCCATGCCCGAGTCGCGGTCCAGGCCCAGGGTCAGCTGGGTCATGTCGTTCGATCCGATCGAGAAGCCGTCGAAGTATTCGAGGAACTGCTCGGCCAGGATGGCGTTGGAAGGCACCTCGCACATCATGATCAGCTTCAGGCCGTTCTCGCCGCGCTTCAGGCCGTGGGCGGCCAGCAGGTCGACCACCTTGGCGGCCTGGCCCAGCGTGCGCACGAAGGGCACCATGATCTCGACGTTGGTCAGGCCCATTTCGTCGCGCACCTTCTTCAGCGCCTCGCACTCCATGCGGAAGCACTCGTCGAAGTCGGCGGCGATATAGCGCGACGCGCCGCGGAAGCCCAGCATGGGGTTCTCTTCCTCGGGCTCGTAGCGCGAGCCGCCCACCAGCTTGCGGTACTCGTTCGACTTGAAGTCGGACAGGCGCACGATGACGGGCTTGGGCCAGAACGCCGCGCCGATGGTGGCGATGCCCTCGGCCAGCTTCTCGACGAAGAAGGCACGCGGGCTGGCGTAGCCGCGCGCGGCCGATTCGACGGCCTTCTTCAGCTCGCTGTCGACGTTCGGGTAGTCCAGCACCGCCTTGGGGTGGATGCCGATGTTGTTGTTGATGATGAACTCGAGACGCGCCAGGCCCACGCCGCCGTTGGGAATCTGCGCGAAGTCGAAGGCCAGCTGCGGGTTGCCGACGTTCATCATGATCTTCAGGTCCAGCGGCGGCATCTCGCCGCGGCGCACTTCCTCGACCTCGGTCTCGATCAGGCCGTCGTAGATGCGGCCTTCGTCGCCCTCGGCGCAGGACACGGTGACGGCCTGGCCTTCCTTCAACACGTCGGTGGCTTCGCCGCAGCCGACCACGGCCGGGATGCCCAGTTCACGCGCGATGATGGCCGCGTGGCAGGTGCGGCCGCCGCGGTTGGTGACGATGGCCGAGGCGCGCTTCATCACCGGCTCCCAGTTGGGGTCGGTCATGTCGGTGACCAGCACGTCGCCAGGCTGAACCTTGTCCATCTCGGACACGTCTGCCACGATGCGCACCGGACCCGAGCCGATCTTCTGGCCGATGGCGCGTCCGGTGACCAGCACCGTGCCCGTGGCCTTCAGGCGATAGCGCTGCTGCACGTCGGCGTTGGTCTGCTGCGACTTCACCGTCTCGGGACGCGCCTGGAGGATGTAGATCTTGCCGTCCACGCCGTCGCGGCCCCATTCGATGTCCATGGGGCGCTTGTAGTGCTGCTCGATGATGACCGCGTAGCGCGCCAGCTCGGCCACTTCGTCGTCCGTCAGCGAGTAGCGATTGCGCTCGGACACCGGCACGTCGACGGTGCGCACGGCACGGCCCTCGGTGCGCTCGGGGTCGAACTCCATCTTGATCAGCTTGGAGCCGATGCGGCGGCTGACGATGGAGTAGTCGCCCTTTTCAAGCGCGGGCTTGAACACGTAGAACTCGTCGGGATTCACGGCGCCCTGCACCACGGTCTCGCCCAAGCCGTACGACGAGGTGATGAACACCACGTCCTTGAAGCCCGATTCGGTGTCGATGGTGAACATCACGCCGGCGCTGCCCTTGTCCGAGCGCACCATGCGCTGCACGCCGGCCGACAGGGCCACCTCGGCATGCGCGTAGCCTTTGTGCACGCGATACGAGATGGCGCGGTCGTTGTACAGCGACGCGAACACGTGGCGGATCTTGTCCAGCACGTCCTCGATGCCGACGACGTTGAGGAAGGTTTCCTGCTGGCCGGCGAACGAGGCGTCGGGCAGGTCTTCGGCGGTGGCCGACGAGCGCACGGCGAACGAGCCCTTGCCGTCGGCATCCAGGCCGGCGAAGGCGTCGCGGATCTGCTTTTCGAATTCGGGCGAGAACGGGGCGTCGACGATCCACTGGCGGATCTCGGCGCCGGCCAGGGCCAGTTCGCGTACGTCTTCGGGATTGAGCGTGGACAGTCGCTCGGCGATGCGCCGGTCGAGCCCGGACGCCTTGAGGAAGTCGCGGAAGGCCTGCGCGGTGGTGGCGAAGCCGCCCGGCACGCGGACGCCCGCGCCGGCCAGCTGGCTGATCATTTCACCGAGAGATGCGTTCTTGCCTCCTACCGAGTCCACATCCGTCATGCGGAGCTGCTCGAACGAAACGACGTACGACATTGAAGTCACCTTTTACAATGGAGAGAAAGCGAGTTTGGTCAGGACAGAAAAACCCTGCGCTGACCAAACCGGCCTCGGATGCCCTTGGGGTGACTTATAGGGGGCAGATTGTACCCTTACGCGGCTCTCAACTCCCCGACATGGTTGGATTTTTTTACACATGAATGACACGTCCCCACTTCGCACCGTCTACATCGTTTCGGACAGCACCGGCATCACCGCCGAGACCTTCAGCAACTCCGTGCTGGCGCAGTTCGACCAGGTGCGCTTCCGCTCCGTGCGCGTGCCGTTCATAGACACGCTGGCCAAAGCCGAAGACGTCGCCCAGCGCATCGACCAGAACGCGCAGGAAACCGGCGTGCCGCCCATCGTGTTCAGCACGCTGGTCAATCCCGACATCCTGTCGCGCGTGCGCCAGGCCAACGGCATCTTCCTCGACCTGTTCGGCACCTTCGTCAGCCACATCGAGCAGGCGCTGGGATTGAAGTCGAGCCATTCCATCGGGCGTTCGCACATGGCGGCCGACTCCGAGCGCTACACGCAGCGCATCGACGCCATCAACTTCAGCCTGGCGCACGACGACGGCCAGTTCATCCGCCAGCTGGACCAGGCCGACGTCATCCTGGTGGGCGTCTCGCGCTGCGGCAAGACCCCCACCAGCCTGTACCTGGCCATGCAGTACGCGGTGAAGGCGGCGAATTATCCGTTGACGCCCGACGACTTCGAGCGCGGCGTCCTGCCCGCCACCATCGCGCCCTATCGCGAGAAGCTGTTCGGCCTGTCCATCCAGCCCGAGCGCCTGTCCAAGGTGCGCAACGAGCGTCGGCCCAACAGCAAGTATGCCGAGCTCGAACAATGCCGCTACGAAGTGGCCGAAGCCGAGCGCATGATGCGCCGCGAGGGCATCTCGTGGCTGTCCACCACCACCAAGTCGATCGAAGAGATCGCCACGACGGTGCTGCAAGAGGTGCGGCTGAACCGCTGAAAGCAGCGCGCTGCGCCGGCGGCGGCGATCGAAGGGTCGCGCCTCGGCGCAAGCGGCGCCGGAGGCGGCCGGCGGCTTGCGGTGCTAGCCTTTGCCGCGCAGCCGGCGCCGCTGCTCGAACAGGCAGATCGCGGCCGCCACGCCCACGTTCAGCGACTCCACGGCGCGGGCATCGTGGTCGATGCGTACCCGCAGCGCAGCGGCGTCCAGCAGTTCGCCGGCCACGCCTTGTCCTTCATGTCCGAACACCCACGCACAGCGCGGCGGCAGCTCGGCGTCGTACAGGTCTTGCGAACCGTCCAGCGCGGTGGCCACCAGCGGTACGTCGAGCCGGGCCAGCAGGCCGGCCAGGTCGACGTGCTCGTGGATCTGCAGCGCGAAATGCGCGCCTTGGCCGCTGCGCAGCACCTTGGGCGACCAGGCGGCCGCCGTGCCCGTGGCCATCAGCACGCGCCGCACGCCTGCGGCCGCGCAGGTGCGCAGCAGCGTGCCTACGTTACCTGGGTCCTGGATGCGATCCAGCAGTACGCAGGTCTCGTCCAGCCGGTCGGGCAGCGTCGGCTCGGGCGGACGCACGGCGAACACCACGCCCTGCCCGCTTTCGACATTGGCGATGTCGCGCATCGCGCGGGTGTCCAGCGCGATGCAGACCGATTCGGGCAATCGCCCGGCCAGCGTGCGCAATTCGGGGCGCTCCAGGCGTTCGGCATCGAACACCGCCTGCTGCGGAGCGCCGTAGTGGTCCAGCCAGGCCTGGCACAGGTGCACGCCGTCCAGCAGCACGGGCTCGCCGCGCCGGCCGTGGCCCGTAGCGACCTTGCGCAGGGCCTTGACGACGGGGTTGTCGCGCGAGGTCAGGTGACGCATGGTTCGGCACCGAAGTCCCGGATGGGCGCGAAGCTGCGCCGGTGTTCGGGACACGGTCCGTAGCGGCGCAGCACGTCCAGGTGCTGCGGTGTGCCGTAGCCCTTGTGGCGATCGAAACCGTACTGCGGATACAGGCTGTGCAGCCGCAGCAGATCGGCATCGCGCGCGGTCTTGGCCAGTATGGAGGCCGCCGAGATGGCGGGCACCGTGGCATCGCCCTTGATGACGGTCTGCACCGCGCAGGACAGGTGCGGCGCCTGGTTGCCGTCCACCATCGCCAGTTGCGGCGCCATGGCCAGGCCCTGTACCGCCCGCTGCATGGCCAGCAGCGTGGCGCGCAGGATGTTCAGCGTATCGATTTCCTGCACCGTGGCGAAGGCCACGCTCCAGGCCAGCGCGCAGCGCTTGATCTGTTCGGCCAGTTCTTCGCGGCGTTCGGCCAGCAGTACCTTGGAATCCGCCAGGCCGTCCACCAGGCAATCGGGATCCAGGATGACCGCGGCCGCATACACGGCCCCGGCCAACGGGCCACGGCCGGCCTCGTCCACGCCGCAGATGACGGCGGGCAGCGGGGCGAGTTCGCCGAACAGGTCAGGTTGCGCCATGCGCCACCTCGAGTATGGCTTGCGCGGCCAGGGCCGGCGTGTCGCGCAGCAGGTCCTGGTGCAGCGCCGTGAAGCGGGCCTCGATGCGGGCCGCCTGGGCGTCGTCGGTAAGCGCGGCCCAGGTGGCTGCCTCGAGCGCCTGCGGCGTGGCGTCGTCCTGCAGCAGTTCCGGCACCGCGAAATCGCGCAGCAGCACGTTGGGCAGCCCCACCCAGGGCAGATACGGACGCTGCTGCCCCGACTTCCACGCCATGATACGGCGCATCCACGGCGACAGCACGTAAGAGATGACCATCGGCCGCTTGTACAGCGCGGTTTCCAGGGTGGCCGTGCCGCTGGTGACCAGCACGGCGTTGGCCGCCTCCATCGCCGACCACGCGATGGGCTGGCCGGCCTGCCCGTTGGATTGGGGTTCGGCCATGATGCAGCGCAGCCCGGGCACCGGATGGCGGGCCAGCAGGGCCTCGAATTCGGCGCGCCGTTGTTCGTTCACCATGGGCACGATGCATTGCAGCGCGGGATCGCGGCGCAGCAGCCCCTGCGCGGCCTGCAGGAAGCGCGGCCCCATCAGCCGGATCTCGGAGCCGCGGCTGCCCGGCAGAATGGCCAGCACGCGCGCCTGCGGGTCGATTCCCAGGCGGCGGCGGGCCGCCTCGCGGTCGGGCTGCATGGGGATCGCGCCCGCCAGCGGATGGCCCACGTAGGTAACGGGCACGCGTTCCTTGCGGTAGATCTCTTCCTCGAACGGGAACAGCACCAGCATGTGCGATACCGATTCGCGGATCTTGTTGATGCGCTCATAGCGCCAGGCCCAGATGGACGGGCCGACGAAGTGCACGGTGGGGGTGCCAGCCTCGCGCAGGCGGTGTTCCAGGCGCAGGTTGAAATCGGGCGCGTCGATGCCCACGAACACAGCCGGCGGCTGCGCCAGCCAGCGCTCGCGCACGTCGCGATAGGTCGCCAGCAGACCCGGCAGGCGCTTGAGGGCGTCGACGTAGCCGAAGACCGTCAGCGCATGCATGGGATGCCACGTGGCCAGGCCCTGCTCATGCATGTGCGGACCGCCGATGCCCTGGAACGCGGCGCCCGGCTCGCGCTGGCGCAGGCCCGCGATGATGCGTCCGGCCAACAGGTCGCCGGACGGCTCGCCCGCCACCATGCCGATGACGGGGCTGCCGCCTCGCGAGGATTCGCCCGGTGGGCGCGCCGCCGCCCGGCTCATGGCCGGATCAGTCCCCGCGTCGACGCGTCGATGAAGTCGAGCATGACCTGCAGGTGCGGGGCGACTTCGGGTTCGGCCTGCTGGCGGGCGCGCAGTTCGGCGCAGGCCTGGTCGAGCGTGAGGCCGCGGCGGTAGATGGCCTTGTAGGCGTCGCGCAGCGCCGAGATCGTCGCGGCGCTGAAATTACGGCGCTTCAGGCCCTCGACATTGATGCCCACCGGGCGGCACGGATTGCCCGCGCCCAGCACGTAGGGCGGCGTATCCTGCATCAGCGAGCTGTTGCCGCCCGTCATGCTGTGCGCACCGATCTTGCAGAACTGGTGCACGCCGGTCAGGCCGCCCACGATGGCCCAATCGCCCACGTGGACGTGGCCGCCCAATTGCACGGAATTGGCCAGGATGGTGTTGCTGCCGATATGGCAGTCGTGCGCCACGTGCACGTAGGCCATGATCCAGTTGTCATTGCCCATCGTCGTCACGCCACCGTCCTGCACCGTGCCGGTGTTGAACGTCGTGAACTCGCGCACCGTGTTGCGGTCGCCGATGACCAGCCGGGTCGGCTCGCCGCTGTACTTCTTGTCCTGCGGCATGCCGCCGATGGAACAGAACCGGTAGAAGCGGTTGTCGCGGCCGATCGTCGTCACCCCATCGATCACGCAGTGCGGCCCGATCTCGGTGCCCGCGCCGATGGTGACGTTCGGCCCCACCACGCTGTACGGGCCGATGCGCGCCGATGCGTCGACCTGCGCGGCAGGGTCGACGATGGCCGTGGGATGGATGTTTCCGGACATTTAGTCTTCCAGGCTGCGGATCGCGCACATCAGCTTGGCTTCGGCGACCAATTGGCCGTCGACCAGCGCGCGCCCCTGATATTTGCAGATGCTGCGGCTCAGACGCTCGGCTTCGACTTCCAGGCGCAGCTGGTCGCCCGGCACGACCGGACGGCGGAAGCGGGCGCCGTCCACGCCCACCAGGTAGTAGGCGGTCTTGGCGCCGTCGCACTTCAGGCCGCCCTCTTCGTCCGAGAACGAGAACAGCGCCGAGGCCTGCGCCATGGCCTCGATGATGAGGACGCCGGGCATGACGGGATGGTGCGGAAAGTGGCCGGTGAAGAACGGTTCGTTGATCGACACGTTCTTGATCGCGACTATGGATTTGCCCGGCACCATCTCCAGCACCCGGTCGATCAGCAGCATCGGATAGCGATGCGGCAACCGGTTCATAATCCCCATGATGTCGAGTTCCATGTCTTTCTCTTTCCTGCTTGGTCGATGATGGTGGCGGCGCATGCGCGACCGTTCCCGCGTAGCGTCTTCGCGGTCCGGCCGGCTACGCCGACGAATCTTTTTCCAGGGCCCGTATCCGCTGGCGCAGCTGAGCCAGCTGGGAAACGACCGCAGCGTTGCGCTGCCATTGGCCGTGTTCGGCGTAAGGATACACGCCCGTATATTGGCCCGGCTTGGAGATGTTGGACGTAACAGCCGTGCCGCCCGAGATGTGCACGTCGTCGGCCAGCGTGAGATGGCCCGACAGCATCGATGCGCCGCCGATGGTGCAGCGCTGGCCGATGACCGTGGAACCCGCCACGCCGACGCACGCCGCCACGGCGGTATGCGCACCGATGCGCACGTTGTGCGCGATCATGATCTGGTTGTCCAGCTTGACGCCGTCGCCCAGCGTGGTGTCGTCGATGGCGCCGCGATCTATGGTGGTGTTGGCGCCGATCTCGACGTCGTCGCCCACCAGGACGCCGCCCAGCTGCGAGATCTTGGTCCAGGCGCCCTTGCCCAGCGACGGATCGGGCGCGAAACCGAACCCGTCCGCGCCCAGCACGGCGCCGCTGTGGATGATGGCCCGCGCGCCCACGCGCACGCCGTGGTATAGCGTGACGCGCGCGTGCAGCCGGCAGTCCGGCCCCAGTTGCGATCCGCGTCCGATGACGCAGCCCGGCCCCAGGACGGTGCCGCGCCCGATACGCGCGCCGGATTCGACCACGCAGTGCGGCCCTACCCTGACGCCGGGCTCGAGCTCGGCGTCATCGGCCACCACGGCGGTGGCATGCACGCCGGGGGGCTCGGCGGGCCGGCTGGCGGCCTCGAACCATTGCGCCAGGCGCGCGTACAGCAGATAGGGATGGGCGCACACGACCCGCACGAACGGTGCGGGGGGCTGCAGGGCATCCAGCGCCTGGGCGGCCTCGGGCGGCACGATGACCGCCGCGGCTCGAGTGCCCGACAATTGCGCCTGGTAGCGCTTGTTGGAGAGGAAGCTTACTTCCTCGGGACCGGCGCCCGACAGGGTGCCGATGCCGCGAATGCGGGGAAGACTATCCCCGGAATGGCCTTCCAGCCGCCAGTCCAGGCCCCGGGTATCGGCGCCGGCCAGCAGTACATCGAGGGTCGGCGCATGGGCGAGGTCCAGCAGAACCGGCATGGCTCGTGATCAGCGCAGGCTCTGGATCACCTTGTCGGTGATGTCGATGCGGGGATTGACCGTGACGGCGTCCTGGACGATCAGGTCGTAGTTCTCCTGCTCGGCGATGCGCTTGATGGCGTCATTGGCCTTGGTGACGATGGTGGAGAACTCTTCGTTGCGGCGGCGGTTGAAGTCTTCCTGGAACTCGCGGCGCTTGCGCTGCAGGTCCATGTCGAGGTTCGACAGTTCGCGCTGGCGCGACACGCGGTCGGAGTCCGACAGCACGGGAGAGTCCTTGTCGAACTTCTCGGCCTGCGCGCGCAGGTTGGAGCTCATGCGCTGCAGTTCGTCGTCGCGACGCTTGAACTCGGATTCGATCTTGCTTTGGGCGGCCTTGGCGGGACCCGATTCGCGCAGGATGCGCTCCGTGTTCACGAAGCCGATCTTGGTGCCTTGGGCCTGGGCCTGGGCGGCGCCAGCGGCCACGGGACCCAGCAGCAGCGCACCCGCCAGGGCCAGCGTCATGCCCAGTTTGCCACCGCGAACGGTACCCAGGGTGTTGAGTGCAAAATCAGACATCATGAAAATCTCACCTTCGAATGAGGTAAAGCAATGCGGACAAGGCAATATTGTGCCATTAAACAACAGGAGCGCCCGGCGAGCGCCGTTTTTCCCTTGTTTTCATGCGTAACCAGTGCTCTTAGAACCCCGTGCCGATCTGGAACTGGAAGCTCTGCTTGTCGTCACCCGGCTTGGCATTGAGCGGACGGGCATAGGACAGCTGCAGCGGGCCCAGCGGCGATTGCCACGACAGGCCCACGCCGGCCGAGTAGCGCCAGCCGCACGGATCATCGACGGAATCGCCGGGTTCGCCGCCCGAGCAGCCCAGGCCGCTGCCCGCGGACACCTGGCCGGCGTCGGCGAACAGGAACCACCGCAGCGTGCGATCGCGCGCCGCGCCCGGGAACGGCAGGTACAGCTGCACGTTGCCGACGATACGGCGCGAACCGCCCAGGTAGTCGCCCGTCTCGGGATCGCGCGGACCCAGCGAGGCGCCGTCGTAGCCGCGCACCGTGCCGATGCCGCCCGCGTAGACGTTCTTGATGACCGGGTAGTCGAGCCCGCCGTAGCTGCGGCCATAGTCGACCATGCCGTTGAACGCCAGCGTGTACGAGCGGCCCAGCGGCAGGTAGTACTGCTGCTGCGCGGTCAGCATGTAGTACTTCAGGTCCACCGTGCCGAAGTCGCCCTTCAGGCGCGTATACGAGCCGCGGGTGGGCGCCAGCGAGCTGTCGCGCGTGTCCTTGGACCAGCCCGCGTTGAAGATCACCGAATTGGTCTGGTCACCGTACTGATCGACGAAGTTCTTGTAGGCCAGCGGCGAATTGCGGTACAGGCCGATCTCGTTGCGTTCCAGGTTGGCGCCCAGGAACACGCGGTCGAATTCCGAGATGGGCACGCCGAAGTTCATGCCCAGGCCCATGGACTTGACGCGATAGTCGCCGTCGTTGTTGTCCCAGGGCTCGGTGGTGCGGTAGTAGATCGACGTGGTGCGGCTGATGCCGTCCTTCGTGAAGTACGGGTCGGTGTGCGACAGCACCGCGGCGCGGTTGATCGAGCTGGTATTCACCTGCAGGGTCAGGTTGGTGCCGCTTCCGAACACGTTGTCTTCGCTGATGCCGGCCGACAGGATGGCCTTCTCGGTCGAGCCGTAGCCGACGCCCAGGTTGATCATGCCGGTGGGCTTTTCCTTCACGTCGACGTTCACGTCGACCTGGTCGGGCGAGCCCGGCACGGGATCGGTCTTGACGTTGACTTCGTTGAAGTACCCGAGGCGATCGACGCGGTCGCGCGAGATGCGGATGTCGCCCGCGTCGTACCACGCCGCTTCCTGCTGGCGCATCTCGCGGCGGATGACCTCGTCGCGGGTGCGCGTGTTGCCGCCCACCTGGATGCGGCGCACGTACACGCGGCGGCTGGGGTCGACGTAGAACGTGACGTCGGCCTCGTGCTTGGCGCGATCGAGCTGCGGATTGGGGTTGACGTTGGCGAAGGCGTAGCCCAGGTCGCCCAGGTAGTCGGTGATGGCCTTGGCCGAGGCGTTGGCCTGCGCGGCCGAGAAGACCTCGCCCGGCTTGACCTGCACCAGGTTGTTGATTTCCTTGTCCAGGCCCAGCAGGTTGCCGGCCAGCTTCACGTCGCGCACCTTGTAGGGCTCGCCCTCGTGCACCGTGATCGTGATGAAGATGTCCTTGCGATCGGGCGAAATGGTGACCTGCGGCGGCTCGACCGAGAACTCGAGGTAGCCCTGGTCTAGGTAGAAAGAACGCAGCCGCTCGACGTCGCCCTCGAGCTTTTCGCGCGAATACTTGTCGGTGTTGGTGTACCAGGTCAGCCAGCCCGGCGTGGTCAGGTCGAACTGGTCCAGCAGCTCGCTTTCGGAGAACGCCTTGTTGCCCACCACGCGGATCTCGCGGATGCTGGCCACCTCGCCTTCGAACACGTCGAAGCTGACGCCGACGCGATTGCGCGGCAGGGGCGTGACGGTGGAGGTGACCTCGACGCCGTACTTGCCCTTGGCCAGGTACTGTTCCTTCAGTTCGTACTCGGCGCGCTCGAGCATCGACTGGTCGAAGATGCGGCCCTCGCCGAAACCGACCTGGTTCAGCGACGTGACGATGGCCTTGGAGTCGAATTCGCGCATGCCCGAGAACGTGATGGACGCGATCGTGGGCCGTTCTTGCACGGCGATGACCACCACGTTGTTGTCGGTGCGGATCTGCACGTCGCTGAAGAAGCCCGTGCTGTACAGGCGGCGCACGGCCTCGGTGGCCTCGCTCTCGGAGAACTGCTCGCCCACCTTGACCGGCAGATAGCCGAACACGGTGCCCGCATCGATGCGCTGGATGCCTTCGACACGGATGTCGCGCACCACGAACGGATCGAACGCATGGGCAATTGCCGGCACGAGCAGCGCGGCGGCGAACACACTCGGCGCAAGCGCCCTTCTTACCGGCCCGAGGCCGCCCGCCGTGAAGCTCCGCGTCGTGAAGGCCTGCGCGGTAAAGCCCCGTTTTGTCCAGCCCCGTTCAAACTGAAACATCCGGCGAAAAGACATCCTTGCGTATCCTTGGTCTAGCAAATGGGGCCTCACCCGGCGCCGCTGGCTTGCCGCGCCCGCCGGTAAACACCTGATTCATCCGAACCGTGGGTGTCTACCTGCACCGGCGCTTCTGCCTTTGGGCGGCCCGGCGGCAAAGCCGTGGATTTTATTCGATTCGTGCCTAGGTGAACAGGCGCGCGAAATCGTTGAACAGCGCCAGGCCCATCAGGCAGGCAAGCAGGCCGATGCCAGCTCGCTGCCCGAGGTCCACCCACCGATCTGAAAGGGGACGGCCTCGCACGATTTCGACGAGATAGTACAGCAGATGCCCCCCGTCCAGCATGGGGATGGGCAACAGGTTCAGGACGCCGAGGCTGATGCTGATGAGCGCCATGTAGGCAATGTATGCGGCCAGACCGATGCGGGCGGTCTGCCCGGCATAGTCGGCGATGGTGACGGGGCCGCTGACGTTGCGCCACGAGACCTCGCCCAGCACCATGCGGCCCATCATGCGCAGCGATAGCCACGCGGTGTCCCAGGTGCGCTCTGCGCCGCGCCACACGCTTTCGAGCACGCCATAGCGCACCGTGACCATGGGCAAGTCGCCGCCCAGCTGCACGCCGATGCGTCCGATGGTGCGGCCTTCGACCGTCTCGGCCTGCGGAACCAATGACAAGGCCAGCGGCGCGCCGTCGCGCACCACGGACAGGACCAACGGCTGGCTGGCATGCGCCTGGATGGCCTGCACGAGTTCGCCCGCGTCCGGATCGCGCAGCTCGCCCGCCGCCACGATGCGGTCGCCGGCCTTCAGGCCGGCCGCCTCGCCCACGCCGCCCGCGATGACCTCGCGCACGACCGGCTTGGGCCGCGCCAGCCGCAGCCCGGTATTGGCCAGCGGGTCGCCGTCGGCCGGGTCCATCGTGCCGGACGGCACGGCCAGCGTGCGCTGCTGCGGGGCGCCGGCGGTCGTATCGACGTCAATCACCGCCTTGCCGCCGGACGACAGCATGTCCAGCAAGTGCCACCGCGTGTCGTTCCAGGACTCCACCTTGTTGCCATCGACCGCGAGGATGCGGTCGCCCGCCTGGAAGCCGGCCTGCTCGGCGGCGCTGCCCGCCACCGGCCTGGCCACGATGGGCGCGGGCTCTTCGACGCCGACCACGTTCAGGCAGGCATAGAGAAAGACCGCGAGCGCCAGGTTGAACAGCGGCCCGGCCGCCACGATGGCGAACCGCCGACCGACCGGCTGGGCGTTGAACGAGCGGGCCACCTCGGCGGCGGGAGCGCCCGCCGGTGCGTCGTCCTGCATCTTGACGTAGCCGCCCAGCGGAATGGCGGAGATCGCCCATTCGGTGCCGTTGCGGTCGACCCGGCGCAGCAGCACCTTGCCGAAGCCCACCGAGAAGCGCAGCACGCGCACGCCGCACAGGCGGGCGACCCAGTAATGGCCGAGCTCGTGGAAAGTGATGAGAACGCCCAGCGCGACGGCGAAGGCGAGCAGCGTGAAGAGCATGGATGGGTAATCCGAAGTAATGTCCGAGAGGGCTGACCGTCAGGCCGGGCCCGGGTTCCCTTCGACGCGGCCTGCGGGGCCGGGTTCTACTTCCCGGCCACCAGGCCGGGTTCTGCATCCGGCGCGTGCTGGCGGCGGGTTACGGGCGGTGCTACGGGCGGTGCGCTGCGGGCGGGATCACGGCCAGGATTGCGGCACGCACCTAGGCCAGGCCGAGATCTCCCGCATACGCGCGTACTTCGGCGTCCAGGGCGAGCACGCCGTCCAGGTCGGCCAGCGTAACAGATGATCGACCGGCCTGCCACTCCAGCGCCGCTTCGATCACGCGCGCGATCCATGTGTAAGGCAGCCGGCCCTCGAGGAAGGCCTGCACCGCGACTTCGTTGGAGGCATTCAGGGCCACGCTGGCGGCCTGCCCCGCGCGCAGCGCCTCGAAGGCCAGGCGCAGGCACGGGAAACGCGCGAAATCGGGGGCTTCGAAATCCAGGCGCCCGACGCGGGCCAGGTCCAGCAGCCCTACTCCGCTGCCGATGCGCTCGGGAAAGCCCAAGGCGTAGGCGATGGGCGTACGCATGTCGGGCTGGCCCAGCTGCGCCAGCACCGAGCCGTCTTCGTACTCCACCATCGAGTGCACCACGCTTTGCGGATGCACCACCACTTCGATGCGGTCCGGCGGCATGGCGAACAGCCAGTGGGCCTCGATGACTTCCAGCCCCTTGTTCAGCATGGTGGCCGAATCGACCGAGATCTTCCGGCCCATGCTCCAGTTGGGATGGGCGCACGCCTGCTCGGGAGTGACCTCGCCCAGGTCGGCCGGGTCCGCGCGGCGGAACGGCCCGCCAGAGGCCGTGAGCACCAGGCGGCGCACCCCGGCGGCCGGTTCGGTGGGCGCGCTGGCCCGTGCGCCGTGCGGCAGGCATTGGAAGATGGCGTTGTGCTCGCTGTCGATGGGCAGCAGTTCGGCGCCGCCTTCGCGCACCGCGCGCATGAACAGCGGGCCAGCGGCCACAAGGGCCTCTTTGTTGGCCAGCAGCACGCGCTTGCCCGCGCGCGCGGCGGCCAGCGCCGACGGCAGTCCGGCAGCGCCGACGATGGCGGCCATCACCGTGTCGCAGGCGTCCTCGGCCACGGTGTCCGCCAGCGCCTGCGCGCCCACCCGGATCTCGGGCGGCGTCGCTCCGCCGCCCCACGCAGCCAGGAAGCGGGCCCGGGCCGCGTCGTCGGGCACCACCACCACGGCGGCGCCGCAGGCCGCGGCTTGAGCGGCCAGGCTTTCCATGCGGCTGTGCGCGGACAGCGCATACACCGACATCCGGTCGGGATGGCGGGCGATCACGTCCAGGGTGCTGACCCCGATCGAACCGGTCGAGCCGAGCACGACCACGCGTTGCATAGCGTTCACTGAAACCTCTGCGGCCATCATCGGGCCAACCACTGGATCAAGACATTATCCCGGATAGCAGCAGGGCAACCGGCATGACGGGGATGATGGCGTCGATGCGGTCGTACACGCCGCCGTGTCCGGGCAGCAGCGCGCTGGAATCCTTGCGGCCGGCGCGGCGCTTCAGCAGGGACTCGAACAGGTCGCCCATGATGGCGATGCCGCCCAGCAGAGCGGCCAGCGGAATCGCGCCCCATACGGTCCAGCGCTCGACCAGCAGGTGGCCGAAGGTGTTAGGCCAGATCGCGCTGACGAGGATCCAGATCACCGCCCCCGCCACGCCCGCGACAGCGCCTTCTATCGTCTTGCCCGGGCTGACGCGGGGCGCCAGCTTGTGGCGCCCCAGCGCGCGGCCCACGAAATAGGCCGCGATGTCGGCCACCCAGACCAGCGCCAGCAGCGACACCACGAACACCCCGCCATAGGCCAGGTACATCAGCGCCAGCACGGCCCAGCCGGTGAACAGCGCCAACGGCGCGAAGAGCGACCATCCCACGTTGCCCGGCGCCGCATCGGACTGGCCTCGCACCACCGCCGCCGACGCCCCCAGCAGCCACACCAGAGCGGCCGCCGGCGCCAGGATGGCGGCCACCAGGCGCTGCAGCGGCAGCGCGGCATCGCCGCCCTGCACCCACAAGCCTGCCGCGCCCAGCATGACGACGAACAGCACGATGGCGGTGCCGGGCCCCGTGGCGCGCGGCAGGCCCTGCGGCAGCGTCATGCGCAGCCATTCCCACGCGGCGCCCGCCGTGGCCAGCGCCAGCACCGTGAGAAACCACATGGGTTGATCGGAAGCGAGTGCCGCTGCCAGGATGGCCAGCAGCACGACGGCGGTAAGAATACGCTGGCCCAGCATCGCAGACTCCTCAGCGCGTCGCGTCGTCTCGCACCTGCGCGCTGGTGCGGCCGAAACGGCGTTCGCGCGTGCGATACCACTCGAAGGCCGCCCCGAGCGCCTCGGCGTCGAAGTCGGGCCAATACAGGTCGGTGAAATACAGCTCGGTGTAGGCGAGCTGCCAGATCAGGAAGTTGGAGATGCGCTGCTCTCCGCCCGTGCGGATGAACAGGTCGGGCTCGGGCGCCCATGCCATCGACAGGTACCCGGCCATCGTGGATTCTTCGATGCGGTCGGGATCGGCCGCCAGCCCGGGCTGCTCGCGCAGCATGGCCCGGGTGGCCTGCAGCACGTCCCAGCGGCCGCCATAGTTGGCGGCGATCGACAGGTGCAGCCGGTCGTTGTGCGCGGTGCGCTGCTGCGCGGCATCGATCAGCTCGCGCAGCCGCGGCTCGAAGGGAGACAGGTCGCCCACCACGTGCAGGCGCACGCCCTGCTCCTGCAGCTTGTCGACCTCGCGCTCGAGGGCCTGCACGAACAGGCGCATCAGCAGCGAGACCTCGTCGGCCGGCCGCCGCCAGTTCTCGGAACTGAAGGCGAACAGCGTCAGGTAGCGCACCCCCTTGCGGCCGCAAGCCTCGACTACCCGCCGCACCGCCTGCACGCCCTTGGCGTGGCCGGCCGTGCGCGGCAGGTGACGGCGCGTGGCCCAGCGGCCATTGCCATCCATGATGATGGCGACGTGCCTCGGAATGGCGCCAGTCTCGGGAACCGCCTGGGTGGAACTGATGGTCATGGGATGGTCGCGCGTCCCTCAGACCGTCATGATTTCGGCTTCTTTCTGCGTCACCATCTTGTCGATGTCGGCGACGAAGCGGTCGGTGAGCTTCTGCACGTCGTCCTGGCCGCGGCGCTCGTCGTCCTCGGAGATGGTCTTGTTTTTGACCAGCTTCTTCAGGCTTTCGTTGGCTTCGCGGCGCAGGTTGCGCACGGCGACCTTGGCGTCCTCGCCTTCGCTCTTGACCACCTTGGTCAGGTCGCGGCGGCGCTCTTCGGTCAGGGCCGGCATGGGCACGCGGATGGTGTCGCCCAGCGGAACCGGGTTCAGGCCCAGGTCGGACTCGCGGATGGCCTTCTCGATGGGGCCGGCCATGGACTTCTCGTACGGCTGCACGCTGAGCGTACGCGCGTCGACCAGATTGACGTTGGCCACCTGCCCCACGGGCACGGGCGAACCGTAGTACTCGACCTGCACGTGATCCAGGATGCCGGTATGCGCACGGCCCGTACGGATCTTGGCCAGGTTCGCCTTCAGGGTTTCCAGCGACTTGGTCATCCTGGTTTCGGCGGATTTGCGGATTTCTGCGACGCTCATGGTCTTCTTCCTTGCTTGCGTGGAACTTAGACGTGGACCAGGGTGCCTTCGTCCTCGCCACCGACGGCGCGCTTGAGCGCCCCCGATTTGTTGATCGAAAACACCTTGATGGGCAGCTTCTGGTCGCGGCACAGCGCGAAGGCCGTGGCGTCCATGACTTCGAGGCGGCGCACGATGGCCTCGTCGAAGCTGATGCGCGAATAGCGCGTGGCGGTCGGATCCTTGTTGGGATCGGCGCTGTAGATGCCGTCGACCTTGGTGGCCTTCAGCACGATCTCCGCGCCGATTTCGGCACCCCGCAGGGCGGCCGCCGTGTCGGTGGTGAAGAACGGATTGCCCGTACCCGCCGCGAAGATCACCACACGGCCTTCCTCGAGGTAGCGCAGCGCTTTGGGGCGGATGTACGGCTCGACGACCTGGTCGATGTTCAGCGCCGACTGTACGCGGGTTTCGACGCCGCGGTGCTTCAAGGCGTCCTGCAGCGCCAGGGCGTTCATGATGGTGGCCATCATGCCCATGTAGTCGGCCGTGGCGCGGTCCATGCCCTGCGCGCCGGGCGCGACGCCACGGAAAATATTGCCTCCGCCGATGACGATGGCCAGCTCGACGCCCGTGGCGACGACCTCGGCGATCTCTTCGGTCATGCGGACGATGGTGCTGCGATTGATGCCGAAGGCATCCTCGCCCATCAGCGCCTCGCCGGAAAGTTTGAGAAGAACCCGTTTGTATGATCTGCTGCTCATAGGCAATATCCCGAGGAACGATCCGACGAAAGTGTATGACAAGAAACGGGCCGGGCCGGGAACCGTTGCAACGGCCCCCGGGCACCGGCCCGCGCGGCGCGGCCGATCAGGCGCGGCCGGCGGCTGCGGCAGCGACTTCGGCGGCGAAGTCGGTCGTCTTCTTCTCGATGCCCTCGCCCACCACGTACAGCGCGAACTTGCTGATGGTAGCGCCCTTTTCCTTGAGCATCTGTTCGACGCTCTGCTTGTCGTTCTTGACGAACGGCTGCGACAGCAGGGTGACTTCCTTCAGGAACTTCTGCACCGAACCTTCGACCATCTTGGCGACGATGTCGGCCGGCTTGCCGGACTCGGCGGCCTTCTGCTCGGCAACCGAACGCTCGGTGGCGATGTCTTCGGCGGGCACGCCTTCGGCGTTCAGGGCCTTGGGCTTGGTGGCCGCGATGTGCATGGCCAGGTCCTTGCCCACTTCCTCGGCGCCCGAGTACTCGACCAGCACGCCGATCTTGCCGCCGTGCACGTAGCTGGCCAGCGCGTTCGGGGTTTCGACGCGCTCGAAGCGGCGGATCGAGATGTTCTCGCCGATCTTGCCGATCAGGGCGGTGCGGGTGGTTTCGACGGTGCCTTCGCCCATCGGCAGCGCGGACAGCGCGGCAACGTCGGAGGGGTTCTGCGTGGCGACCAGCTCGGCCAGCTTGTTGACGTAGGCGACGAAGTCGTCGTTCTTGGCCACGAAGTCGGTTTCGCAGTTGACTTCGAGCACGGCGCCCTGCTTGGCGTCGGCGCTGATGAACAGGCCGATCAGGCCTTCGGCGGTGACGCGCGAAGCGGCCTTGCTGGCCTTGTTGCCCAGCTTGACGCGCAGGATCTCCTCGGCGCGAGCCAGGTCGCCTTCGGCTTCCGTCAGGGCCTTCTTGCACTCCATCATGGGGGCGTCGGTCTTTTCGCGCAGCTCTTTGACCAGCGCGGCGGTAATTTCAGCCATGTTTGCTCCAATTTCGCTAAGACATGCCCCGGGCGGGCCGGGGCAATGGTATGGATATTACGAGGCGGACGGGCGCTTTTTGCGCGCCCCGGACCACGGCGGCCGGACGGCGGGCGGGTTGCCCCGCACCATGCTAGCCGTCCGACATGACACGGGCATGCGCCCGCGTCGTTCAGCCCTGGTTGTCCTGCACTTCGACGAACTCTTCCTGGCCTTCGCCGAGTTCCTCGACCAGGCCGTTCAGGTTCTGCTCGCGGCCTTCCAGCACGGCGTCAGCGATGCCCTTGGCGTACAGCGCGATGGCCTTGGCCGAATCGTCGTTGCCGGGGATGACGTAATCGATGCCATCGGGCGAATGGTTGGTATCGACCACGGCGACCACCGGGATGCCCAGCGTGCGGGCTTCGGCAACGGCGATCTTGTGGTAGCCGACGTCAATGACGAACAGGGCGTCGGGCAGGCCGGCCATGTCCTTGATGCCGCCGATCGACTTGTTCAGCTTTTCGAGTTCGCGCTGGAACAGCAGGCCTTCCTTCTTGATCATGCGCTCGGCGCCGCCTTCGGCGACGACGGTTTCCATGTCCTTCAGGCGCTTGATCGAGGTCTTGACCGTCTTGAAGTTGGTCAGCATGCCGCCCAGCCAGCGGGCATCGACGTAGGGCATGCCGCAGCGGGCCGCTTCGGCCGCCACCAGCTCGCGCGCGGCGCGCTTGGTGCCCACGAACAGGATGTTGCCGTTGCGGGCAGCCAGCTGCTTCACGAACTTGGTGGCTTCCTGGTACTTCTCGACCGTCTTTTCCAGGTTGACGATGTGAATCTTGTTGCGATGGCCGAAGATATAGGGGGCCATCTTCGGGTTCCAGTAACGGGTCTGGTGACCGAAGTGCACACCTGCTTCCAGCATTTCACGCATGAGGGACATATTAAAATCTCCAAGGGTTGGGTCTTGCGCCATGCCAGTGCCGGGTGGGCGGTTGCCGTAGCGATTGCCACGGCAGTTGCCAGGCGGTTGCCACGGCAGTTGCCATTCCGGACCCTTTGGGGCATGACACGTGATTTTCGTGGCGGCTATCCACCACGAATTTCCCGAAAGTTCGGGAAAGCCTATAATTCTACTATCTTTCCACGCAACTGCTCAAGCCGCCAGCGGCCATAGGCTCTAGACCGCCACGGCCTACACCGCCTCGCTGCCGCCGCCAGAGCCGACCAAGAGATACATGGGACTCGTAACCGATCCGGCCGACCTGGCCAAGATGCGCGCCGCCTGCCAGGATGCCGCCAAGATCCTCGACTTCATCACCCCCTACGTCAAGCCCGGCGTCACCACTGGCGAGCTCGATCGCCTGTGCCTGCAATACCTGACCGAAGAACTCAAGGTCAAGTCGGCCACCGTGGGCTACGCCCCTCCGGGCTATCCGCCCTTCCCCGGCGCCATCTGTACGTCGGTCAACCATCAGGTGTGCCACGGCATCCCGGGCGACCGCGTGCTGAAGAACGGCGACTCGCTGAACATCGACGTCACCATCATCAAGGATGGCTGGTTCGGCGACACCAGCCGCATGTACCACGTGGGCGAGCCTTCCATCCTGTCGCGCCGCCTGGCCGACATCACCTTCGAATGCATGTGGAAGGGCATCCAGCAAGTCCGCAACGGCGCCACGCTGGGCGACGTGGGCTCGGCCATCCAGAAGCACGCCGAGGCGAACGGCTTCTCGGTGGTGCGCGAATTCTGCGGCCACGGCATCGGCCGGCGCTTCCATGAAGACCCCCAGGTATTGCACTACGGCAAGCCCGGCACCGGCGTGCGCCTGGTCACCGGCATGCTGTTCACCATCGAGCCCATGATCAACGCCGGGCGCCGCGAGATCCGCCAACTGGCCGACGGCTGGACCGTGGTCACGCGCGATCACAGCCTCTCGGCCCAGTGGGAGCACGCCGTGTGCGTCACCGACACCGGCTACGAAGTCCTCACCGTCTCGCCCGGCATGCCCAAGCCGCCGGCCTTCATCACCGAACCCGTCGCCATCCCAGCGGCCTGATTCGCTCCGCAGCGCCCGGCGCATCGCCCTGCATGAACACCATCGACCTGACCCCGCTCAAGACGCGCATGCAGGCCGCGCGTGCCGAGGCCATCGCCGAGTTCCGCGCGCACCGCCGGCCGGATACGCTGCTGACCGAACTGCGCCGCATCGTCGACCAGACACTGCGCGAACTGGTGCGGCTGTGTCCGCTGCCAGCCGGCGCCACCCTGGCGGCCGTGGGCGGCTACGGGCGCGGCGAGCTCTATCCTCACTCCGACGTCGACCTGCTGATCCTGCTGCCGCAGGCGCCTGCCGCCGAAGACGAAGGCGCCATCGAACGGCTGGTGGCCTCGCTGTGGGACCTGGGGCTCGAGCCCGGCCACAGCGTGCGCACCATCGCGGAATGCGAGCAGGAGGCGCAGGCCGACATCACGGTCGAGACCGCCCTGCTGGAATCGCGCTGGCTGGCGGGCAGCCGGTCGCTGATGAAGCGCTTCGACCAGGCCATGCACGCGCGGCTGGACAGCCGTGCTTTCTTTCAGGCCAAGCGGGTCGAGATGCAGCAGCGCCATGCGCGCCACCGCGATTCGCCCTATTCGCTCGAGCCCAATTGCAAGGAATCGCCCGGCGGCCTGCGCGATCTGCAGGTCATCCTGTGGATGGCGCGCGCGGCCGAGCTGGGAGGAACGTGGCGTGAAGTGGCGCAGGCCGGCCTGCTGACGCCGGCCGAGGCGCGCGACCTGCGGCGCGCCGAACAGGCGTTCAAGCGCCTGCGCATCGAACTGCACCTGCTGACCGGCCGGCGCGAGGACCGCGTGCTGTTCGACCTGCAGCCGGGGCTGGCCGAGGTCTACGGCATCCACGGCACCGCCACCCGCCGCGCCAGCGAACTGCTGATGCAGCGCTACTACTGGGCCGCCCGCCTGGTGACGCAGCTCAACGTGATCCTGGTGCAGAACATCGAAGAGCGCCTGTTTCCGCGCCCCGACGAAGACTCTCGCCCCATCGACGAAGACTTCCGCAACCTGCACGACCGTCTCGACATCGTCCGCGACGACTGCTTCGAGCGCAATCCCACCCTGCTGCTGCGCGCCTTCCTCACCATGCAGCAGCACCCCGAACTCAACGGCATGTCGGCGCGCACGCTGCGCGCGATCTGGCATTCGCGCCATCGCATCGACGCGCAGTTCCGCCGCAATCCGGTCAATCGCCGGCTGTTCCTGCAGATTCTGCAGCAGCCCAGCGGCATCGTGCACGAACTGCGCCGCATGACCATGCTGAACATCCTGCCGCGCTACCTGCCGGTGTTCCGTCGCATCGTTGGGCAGATGCAGCACGATCTCTTCCACGTCTATACCGTGGACCAGCACACCCTGGCCGTGGTGCGCAACCTGCGCCGCTTCACCATGCCCGAGCATGCGCAGGAGTATCCGCTGGCCACCCAGCTGATCGCCGGACTCGACCGCCACTGGGTGCTCTACGTGGCGGCGCTGTTCCATGACATCGCCAAGGGCCGCGGCGGCGACCATTCCGAGCTGGGCGCACGCGAGGTGCGCCGCTTCGCGCACGAACACGGCATGGATCCCGAAGACGCCGAGCTGGTCGAGTTCCTGGTGCGGCAGCACCTGCTGATGTCCGCGGTCGCGCAGAAGCGCGACCTGAGCGATCCCGCCGTGGTCCGCGAGTTTGCGTCGCAGGTCGGCGACGAGCGCCACCTGACCGCGCTGTACCTGCTTACCGTGGCCGACATCCGCGGCACCAGTCCGAAGGTCTGGAACGCCTGGAAGGGCAAGCTGCTCGAAGACCTGTACCGGCTGACCCTCGCCGCGCTGGGCGGCGCCCATGCCGACGCGCATACCGTCCTGGCGCAGCGCAAAGAGGAAGCGGCAAGGCTGACGCGGCTGGCCGGCCTGCGCGACGATGCCCGCGAGGCCTTCTGGCGGCAGCTGGACGTGGCCTATTTCCTGCGGCACGACGCTTCGGAAATCGCGTGGCACACACGCCACCTGTATTACCAGGTGGCCCCGGAACAGCCCGTGGTGCGCGCCCGGCCCACCGAACACGGCGAAGGCCTGCAGGTCATGGTCTACACGCCGGACGTGGACGACCTCTTCGTCAACACCTGCGCCTACTTCGACGCCCAGTCCCTTAGCATCCAGGACGCGCGCGTGCACACCACACGCCACGGCTGGGCGCTGGACAGCTACATCGTGCTGCCGCCCGAAGGCCAGTCGGATCTGCGCGCGCTCGCGCCCCTGGTCGAGCACGAGCTGGCCGAACGGCTGCGCTTGCGCGACGTGGCGCAGAACCGGCCGCCGGTGCGCCATTTCCGCGCCCGGCAGTCGCGCCTGTCCAAGCTCTTTCCCGTGCGGCCGCAGGCCGAACTGCAGCCCGACGAGGGCAGCCGTTCGTGGCGCCTGTCGGTCACGGCCACCGACCGCCCCGGCCTGCTGCATGCGCTGGCGCGCGTGTTCGCCGAACACGGCGTCAGCCTGATCATGGCCAAGATCATGACGTTGGGCGATCGCGTCGAGGACGTGTTCATCATCTCGGGTTCGGCGCTGGAGCGCCCGCGCACGCAGATGCAGTTCGAGCGCGCAGTGCTGCAGGCGCTGGCGGGCGAAGAGGCGCAGCAGGCCGCGGCATAGGTTCGCGCATACAATCTGCCTACACCATTCACCAGGGGCGGGCCGGCATGCCGGACAACGAATATCTGCTGATCTTCGGCCGCAGCTTCTTCTTCGCGCTGGCCACGCTGCTGCCCTTCCTGAATCCGCCCGCGATCGCGCCGATCTTCTGGGCGCTCACCGAGGGTGCCTCCACACAGACGCGCGCGGCCCTGTCCAAGCGCGTCGCCATCAACGTGCTGCTGATGCTGGTCGGAGCCATGCTGGCCGGCAACCTGCTGCTGAGCTTCTTCGGCATCTCGCTGGCCATCGTGCGCGTAGGCGGCGGCATCCTGGTCGTCTACAGCGCATGGCGCCTGGTCAACTCGCCCGATGCCGACACCAGCCGCGTCGCGCGCATGGCCGAATCATTCACGCCTGAAATGGCGCGTTCTCGCGCCTTCTATCCGCTCACCTTCCCCATCAGCTGCGGCCCTGGCTCCATTGCCGCGGCGATCACTGTCGGCGCCTCGCTGAGAGATCCGCATCCGCTGGTCAGCGCCGTGCGAGTGGCGGGCTCGCTGCCCGGCCTCATCGTCGTATCGCTGGCCCTTTATGCCTGCCTGCGCTTCGCCGCGCAGCTGCTGCACCGGCTGGGCGACAACGGCACGGCCGTGTTCATGCGCCTGTCCGCGTTCATCATGCTGTGCCTGGGCGTGCAGATCTTCTGGGACGGCGCGCGCGAGCTGCTGCTCGGTCTCTTGCGAGAAGGCATGCAACCAATTGCCGCGCCGCCGGCCTAAGCCTGGCGGCCGCGGGTTGCCGCCCGCGCCCCGGCTGGCCGTTCATCCTTTCCCCATTCCATCCACTACTTGAATTCCGCTGACATGATCTCGACCCGCGAACGCCTGCTGCTGTTGATCAGCGCGTTGTGCTTCGGCGCCCTGGGCGTCGCACTGATCTCGCAGCATGTCTACGACATGCCTCCCTGCGCGTGGTGCGTATTCCAGCGCCTGCTATACCTGGGAGTCGGGGTGGCAGCCCTCATCGGCGCGGTGACGGGAGGCGTGGCAGCCCGCATCGAGGGCATGCTGGCAGCGATGCTGTCGGCCGGCGGCATCGTCGCTGCCTGGTACCAGTACACCGTGGCGGCCAAGATGCTGTCGTGCGACCAGACCTTCGCCGACCGGTTCATGGTGTCCACCGGCCTGGACGCCGCCGTGCCCTGGCTGTTCGGCATCTACGCCACGTGCATGGACGCCGTGGTGCACGTGCTGGGCGTGGAATATGCCTTGTGGAGCCTGGCGCTGTTCGCCCTGCTGCTGGCGCTGTCGCTGGTGGCGGCGCTAAGGCGCTACCCGGCCTGACGCGACGGCCGGGCAGCGCGGGACATTACGCGTCGTTCGCCGCGTAGCCCATGTTGAACTGCAGGCCGCCGTTGCGCTCTTCGTCGCCCGGGCCCGAATCGCGCGACTGGCTGAGGCGGGCCAGGTACTCCTCGTTGATGTCGCCGGTGATGTACTGGCCGTCGAAGCACGAGGCCTCGAAGCGCGACAACGAAGGATTGATGTCCCGCACCGCCTGCTGCATGTCCTGCAGGTCTTGATAGACCAGCGCATCGGCGCCGATCGCCTGGGCGATCTCGGCGTCGCTGCGGCCGGTGGCGATCAGTTCCTTCTGGGTCGGCATGTCGATGCCGTACACGTTGGGGAAGCGCACCGGAGGCGCCGCCGACGCGAAGTAGACCTTGTTGGCGCCGGACGCGCGCGCCATGTCGACGATCTCGCGGCTGGTGGTGCCGCGCACGATGGAGTCGTCCACCAGCAGCACGTTCTTGCCCTTGAACTCGACGCCGATGGTGTTGAGTTTCTGGCGCACCGATTTGCGGCGCACGGCCTGCCCCGGCATGATGAAGGTACGGCCGACGTAGCGGTTCTTGATCAGGCCTTCGCGATAATCCAGATTCAGGCGCGCAGCCAGCTGCATGGCGGCTGGACGCGAGGAATCGGGAATCGGCATGACCACGTCGATGTCGCCCAGGCGCATGTTGCGCGCCACCTTGTCGGCCAGGTACTCGCCCATGCGCAGCCGCGCGCTGTACACCGACACGCCGTCGATCAGCGAATCGGGACGGGCGAAGTACACATACTCGAAGATGCACGGCACGAGTTGCGCGTTCTCGGCGCACTGGCGGCTGACCAGGCGGCCGTCCAGGTCGATGAACACGGCCTCGCCCGGCGCGACGTCGCGCACGAAGCTGAAACCGCTGCCTTCCAGCGCCACCGATTCCGAGGCCACCATCCACTCGACGCCCTCGTCGGTCTCCTGGCGGCCGATGCACAGCGGTCGGATGCCGTAGGGGTCGCGGAACGCCAAGAGCCCATAGCCGGAGATCTGCGACACCACCGCGTAGGCGCCTCGCACGCGCTTGTGCACGGCGGCCACCGCGCGGAACATCGCGTCGTCGTCCAGCGTCACGCCGTTGGCGGCCGACTGCAGTTCGTGCGCCAGCACGTTCAGCAAGACTTCGGAATCGGAGTTCGTATTGATGTGCCGGCGGTCGATGCGATAGAGCGACTCGCGCAGCTCGCGCCAGTTCGTCAGGTTGCCGTTGTGCGCGAACATGATGCCGAACGGCGCGTTCACGTAGAACGGCTGGGCCTCTTCCTCGCTGTGGCTGGAACCGGCCGTGGGGTAGCGCACCTGCCCCACCCCGCTGGCCCCGGGAAGCGCGCGCATGTTGCGGGTGCGGAACACGTCGCGCACCAGGCCGTGCGCCTTGAACATGTTGAACTGGTTGCCGTTGGACGTTGCGATGCCCGCGGCATCCTGGCCGCGATGCTGCAAGAGCAGCAGGCTGTCATAGAGGAGCTGGTTGACCGGCCCGCGCCCGATGACCCCGACGATTCCACACATGGTAGTTCCTGTATAAGTAAAGCGATATCAGTACGGCAGATACGCCGCCAGCGACGGCGGCAGCCATGACTTGATATGTTTGACGGCCTCGACCGCCGAATGCGAAAACATGGCCTGTTCCCACCAGGGCTCTTTGGGCAGCGGCGTATAGCCGGCCGCGGCCACCAGAACCAGGATGATCAGCAATCCGCGCGCCAACCCGAACATTCCACCCAGGCCGTGATCGGCCGGCCCCAGGCCTGTGGTGCGGATCAGCGCCGAGAGAGTCATGTTGACCAGCCCGACGCCCAGCAGCACCACGATGAAAACCGCGGCATACGACACTCCCATGCGAAGCAGCGTGGTCTCGATATAGGGTTCCAGCCACACGTACACCGTCGGCCCCCACCAGATCGCCGCGGCGAAGGCCGCCAGATACGCGATGAGGGACAGCAGTTCTTTCAGCAGGCCGCGCACCAGCCCGAGCACGCCCGAGACGGCCAGGATGGCCAGCACGACGAAATCGAAGCCGGTCACTGTGCGGCGATGAAACCGTTGTCGTAGCCCAGCGTGCGCAGGCGCGCCTGCGCCGCCTGAGCCGCTTCGCGCGACGGGAACGGCCCGACGCGCAGGCGATACTGCTGCTTGCCGTTGATGCTGGCCTGTTCGACGAAGGCGTTGGTGATGCCCGCCTGATGCAGTTGCGTGCGGCGCGACTGGGCATCCGTCTGCGCACTGTAAGACGCCACCTGCAGCACGAAGTTGCCCTTCTGCTGCGCCGCCGGAGCCGGCGGCTTGGCCGCGGGCGGCTGCTGGCCGGGCGCCCGCCCTTCGAGCAGCGCCAGCGCGCGCGCGCCGTCGTCGGACCGCGTGGCGGGCTTGGACGTTTCAGGCTTCGCCGTCTCGGGCTTGGGCTCGACGGGCTTGGTCTCGGCCGGCTTGGGCGGCGTGACCGGCTGCGCGGGCGTGGCGGGCGGCGCATTGCCGGCCTGCAGGCCGGGCACGGGCGGAGCCGGAGGCTCGCCCGCGGGCGGCGTGGAAGTCTGGGGCGGCGCCGCAGGCGTGTCGGCAGGCGCGGCCGGGGTAATGGCGGAAGGCGGGGTGGAAGGCGGGGTCGAAGGCGCCGGCTGGGCGCCCTGGGCCTGCGGCTCGGACACCTGGGGCTGGTACGGGCTGTCGCGATCGGGAATGCGGATCGGGATGTCGTCGGCCACGGGGACCGGCTCGGAGTCGAGGATCATGGGCAGCACGATGACCGCCGCCAGCACCAGGACCACCGCGCCGGCCAGGCGCCGCCTGGCGCGGACCCGCAGTTCGGCCGCCTGGGCCTCGCTATTTACGGATGGACGCGGCCGCGACGAACCCGTATCGGCGGCGGAATCCTTGCGTTTGAACAAGCCCATTCGAGATCAACCCCTGGCGGCCGGATGGTGCACCCGGCCTGTCTGCGCCTCGCTCGGCGACCTGACCACTGCGCTATCCACGGCGGCCCAGCGCCTGGAGGACGGCAGCCACGGTCAGGAAGGAACCGAACACGAGAATTCTATCACCCTCGCCCGCCTGCCCCCGTGCGGCGGCATAGGCCGCGGCGGGGTCGTCATAGGCGTGCACGGTGGGGCCTTCCGCCCCTGCCGGCGCCGCCGGCAAGGCCGCGCGCACCTTTTCGGCCAGCGCCTGCGGCGCCAGCCCGCGCGGTCCCGGCAGGCCCGCGCAATGCCAATGATCGATGCGGGTGCCCAGCTTGGCCACGACGCCCGCGATATCCTTGTCCGACAGCATGCCGAACACCGCATGCGTATAGGGATGGAATCCCATGTTGTCCAGGTTCTGCGCCAGCACCGCCGCGGCGTGCGGATTGTGCGCCACGTCCAGGATCACCAGCGGCTGGCCGGGCAGGATCTGGAAGCGGCCCGGCAGCGAAGCCTGCAGCAGGCCGATGCGCACCGCCTGCTGCGGCACCGGCAGCAGGTCGCGCACCGATTCCAGCGCAGCCAGCGCCGCCGACGCGTTCAACAGCTGGTTGGCGCCGCGCAGCGCCGGGTACGCCAGCGCGGCGCGGCGCTGGCTTCGGCCGCCGTATGCCCACTGCTGGCGATCGCCCGAGTAATTGAAGTCGCGTCCGAACAGCCACAGATCGGCGCCGATGGCCGCGGCGTGGTCCAGCAACGATTGCGGCGGCACCGGATCGCTGCAGACGGCTGGCCTGCCCGGACGGTAGATGTGGGCCTTCTCCAGGCCGATCTTCTCGCGCGTGTCGCCCAGGTAATCCATATGGTCCAGGTCGACACTGGTCACGATGGCGCAGTCGGCGTCCACGATATTGACGGCGTCCAGCCGTCCGCCCAGCCCGACCTCGAGCACCACGGCATCCAGCCCGGCCCGCGCGAACAGGCGCAGCACGGCCAGGGTGGTGAACTCGAAGTACGTCAGGCTGATATCGCCGCGCGCGGCCTCGACGGCCTGGAACTGCTCGACGAAGGCGGCATCCGTCACGATCTCGCCGTTGATGCGGGCGCGCTCATTGAAATCGATGAGGTGAGGCGACGTATACAGGCCCACCTTGTACCCGGCGGCCAGCAGAATGGCCTCGAGCATGGCACAGGTGGAACCCTTGCCATTGGTGCCGCCCACCACGAACTTGACCGCATCCAGCTGGATGCCGAGCCGTCCGGCCACTTCCCCTACCCGCTCGAGGCCCAGTTCAATGGCCTGCGCATGCAGGGATTCGAGGTACTGCAGCCAGCCATCCAGCGGCGTGGCGGCATCGGGACGCGAGGACGACATGAGCGGCGACACGAAAATGAAATACGCGGCAGTGTACCAGCCGCGTCCGTGTTTACCCGCATACCCGTGCTGTGGACGCGGTTGTCCAGGCGGCCGGCGCCAGGCGCGCAGCTTGGCCGGGGCGACGCTGCGGTGCGTTCCCATACCGCGATGGTCCGACGCGATATAGCAGCCGCCGCACCCATATGGTGCACGAAACCGCGCCTTCATCGAAAGATGGCGGACTTTCGCACTGGATTTCGCGCGATTGCACCGCGTCGGACGTGTTACCCCCACGGCTAAAGTTCAACTCGGCGATGCCGTAATGGTAACTGTGATTTTGCTGACACCGAACGCGTCCTTCACGCATTCCCTGCCGGAGCTAAAACCATCATGGCCGTAAGTCCGCTTCATCCTGCCGCCGCGCTTCCCATGCCGGTCGCGCCCGCAGTGGCCGCGCCTGCGGCCCCCACTACCGTCGACGCTTCTCTGGCGGTTAAGCCCGCTGCCGAGGCCACCGACAGCAACGGCGCGCGCGATGCCGCATCCAACCCGCAGCAGCAGCCGCAAGAACCGCTCGAGAAAGCGTTGGACGACATTAACCAGCAGATGAAGGCGTGGGCGACACAGCTTCAGTTCGAGATCGACCCCGACATCAATCGCGTGGTGGTGTCGATCGTCGATTCGAACACCGGCGACGTGGTGCGCACCATCCCTTCGGACGCCGTGCTGCGGATCGCGAAAATGATTGTGAAGCTTCAAGGCAATGCGGTGGAGACGTCGGCCTGAGACCGGCGCCGACAGTGCGAAAAAACGCACCAGATCGGTGCACTTATCTAGAGTTTTTTGAATTAGCCCAACGTTGTGCCGTTGCCCGGTCAATAGGTTGGATACTTTTTTCGACAGAATCTACGCTAGTAAGGAGTTTTCATGGCCACCATCACCTCCCTGGGCGCCGGCACGTCGCTTGACCTGGAGACCATCCTCAAGGGATTGCAGGATGCGAACCAAACGACTCTGGACGGGATCACTGCTCGCCAGAAGAGCTATGAGGTAAAGATCTCGTCGTTCAGCCAGCTGCAAAGCAGCGTCCAGTCGGTGCTGGATGCCTCCAACGCGCTGGCCGACAGCAAGACCCTCAATGCGGTGAAGAGCTCCGTCACCGGTAAGGGCGTTTCGCTCACGACGCAGGCAGGAGCGGCGCCGGGCCAGTACTCCGTTACCGTGGACAGGCTGGCCAAGAGCCAGCGCCTGCAATCCGCCGCGGTCGACCGCACCGAGAACCACGGCAGCGGCGGCACCATCGAGATCGAACTGCGCAACGGCGACAAATCCACCATCACGCTCGAGGAAAACACCTCGCTTGAGGAAGTTGCCAAGGCCATCAATGCGAGCGACGAGGCCGGGGTGTACGCCACCGTCATTAACAACGGCAGCGGCGGCTCACATTTGATGCTGACCTCCAAGCAGACCGGAGTCGACAACGCCGTCACCAAGATCACGGTCACCGGCAACGATGGCGACCTGGACCAGATCCTCAGCTACGACGCGGCGACCACCGGCGGCGGCCTGACCCAGACGCAGGAGGCGAACGATGCCGAGCTGACCATCAACGGCATCGACGTCACGAGCAGCGGCAACAGCATTTCCGACGTCATCGACGGCGTCACGATCAACCTGGCCGCCGACGTCGAGGAAGGCAGCACCGTCACGATCGACATCACGCACGATGCCGCCGCCCTGTCGGGCGCCGTCACCAAGTTCGTCAATGCGTACAACTCGCTGCAGACGACGATCTACAACCTGACGAAGTTCGACGTCGAAGCCGAAACGCAAAGCGCGCTGACCGGCGACAGCACGGCGCGCGGCATCCAGACCAGCCTGGCCGCCGCCCTGCAGGTGGTGTCCGACGAAGGCACGGTGCGCACGCTGGCACAGCTCGGCATCACGATCAACCCCGAGAAGGTTGGCGGCGCGGGCGGCACGCTGAGCATCGACCAGACCAAGCTGGACGAAGCCCTGAAGGAAAATCCCGGCGACGTGGCGCGCCTGCTGGCCGGGCCGAACGGCCTGAGCGCGTCGATCAAGAAGGCCACCGACTCCATGCTGGGCGCCGAAGGCTCTATCGCCACTCGTCAGGACGGCCTGCGCAACACGGTGGATTCGCTGCAGGAACAGCATGACAATACCGAGGCCCGCCTCGAAGGCGAACTGGACATCATGCGCGCCCAGTTCGTCAACCTGAGCGTCCTCGTCGCTCAGATGGAAAGCACCAGCAGCTACCTGACCCAACAGTTCGCGAATATGTCGTCGTCGCAGAACAGATAACCCGCTCGTGATATGACTTACGCCTCGCGTCGCCCTACCGGCTCCTATTCAGTCCGCTCCTATACCGACATCGGCCTGGAAACCCAGGTATTGAGCGCCGGACCGGAACGCCTGATCACACTGCTGTTCAGCGGCGCGAGGACCGCCATCGCCCAGGCCCGCATCCACATGGAAGCGGGCCGCACGGCCGATCGCGGCGCCGCCATCGGCAAGGCGGTGCGCATCGTCGACGAGGGACTCAAGCTCAGTCTCAACCTCGAAGCTGGCGGCGAGGTGGCAGAAAACCTCGCTCGCCTATACGACTACATCATCCGTACGCTGCTGACCGCAAACCTTAAGTCCGACGTCGAGCAACTCGACCTCGCCGATCGGCTGCTGGCGGATCTGGCCGAAGCCTGGCAACAATCGGTTGACGTCCAACCTTCCGCCAATCCGGCCTGATCCTGGTTGACCTGTTTTCTTGCCAGCCCGTCTCGACCGCGAGAATTCTATGCCGTCCCTTATGCAGCACGCTCCCATTCTCGATCTATATCTGGATATCGCGAATATCACCGGCGCAATGCTGATCGCCGCGCAGTCGGATGACTGGGACAGGGTCATGACCTACGGTCAGCAGTATTGCGAGGCCGTCGAGCGGCTGCGCGAGCTGGAACCCCAGCAATCCCTCGACGAGGCCGGGCGCGCGCTCAAGTACGACCTGCTCGTGCGCATCCTCGAGAACGACGCGGCGGTGCGCGACCTGGCCCTGCCGCAACTGGCCCGCCTGGGCAACCTGCTGGGCCGCATGAAGCGCCAGCAGTCGCTGCTTGCCACGTACCGGGGTAGAGCGGCGGGCGCATGAGTATCGGCCCACCCGCGCTAGGCAACATCCTGGTCCAGCGGCTCGATGCCGTTCTCGGGACCACGATGGCCGCGCACGCCAACGCCGTCACCGGCGCGCGCCCCGACGCGGTCACGCAGCCCGGCGAAGGCGCTCGGCCCGACGGGTCGGAGCACGCCACGCGAGGCCCGCGCCAGGGCGTCAACGTCGTCGAAGGCGGCGCGGGCGGCCGGCAGAATGCCATCGCCGACGCCAAGACCGCCGCCGCGCTGGCCCTGGCCGCACGAGGCCTGGTCACGCGCACCGACCTCACGGCATCGGCGCCCACTACCCTCGGTTCCACGGCACGCACCATTCTTGCCGTGCTGGCCCAGTTTCCCGAAAAGGCTCCGCCGGTGCCCGGCCGTGCGCCGCTGTGGACGCCTGCCGGCGGACAGGCGGATCCCGCGGCGGCGCCCAGTGCCCGCCCCGCTGGCGGCCAGGCCGGCGCGCCTGTCACACAGGGATCGGCCGCGACCGCGTCCGCGGCCGACCCTGAGCTGGCGCCAACGGGCGCGCAGTCCAGGCCCGCGGCCGACGCCGCCCAAGCCGGGACGCCTCGTGCCGCCAACGCACCGACTCCCGCCGCCCAGGCCCTGCAGGTCGTGGCGCCGCGCGCCGACGCCCCGCACCCCGCCACGCTGGCGCTGGCCTTGCGCGTGGCGTTGCAACAGAGCGGCCTGTTCTACGAATCGCACCTGACGCAGATGGTCTATGGCCAGCGCACGCCGCAGCAACTGGCCGAAGAACCGCAGGCCGCGCTGCGCCTGCCGGCGGGCCAGCCTGACAACGCACCCAGTACCGCGCGCCAGGCCGCCGACACCCCCGCCCCTGCACGCGAGGCGTCGCAGTCCGCGGCCGGTTCCGCAAGCGGCAGCGGCAGCGCCTCGCCGTCGGGCGCATCGTCGGGCCAGGGCCAACCGCTGGCGGGCATCCACCCCGAAGCCATGCAGCTGGTGCGCCAGCAGCTCGACGTGCTGGCCAATCAGTCGCTCACTTGGCAGGGCCAGGCGTGGCCGGGCACCGAGATGGAATGGGAAGTCGAGCGCGACCGCACCGCCGGTTCGCCCGAGCCCGAGGAAGGCCACTGGGCCACCCGCATCAAGCTCGACCTGCCGCGCCTGGGGCTGGTCGAGGCGCGCATCAATCTGGCCGGCAACCAGGTGGTGATGCATCTCGTCGCGCCGCGCAGCGCCGCCGAGCTCGGCCGCAACGGCGACGGCCTGCGCCAGGGCCTCACCTCGGCGGGTCTCACGCTCAGCCAGTTGAACGTGGACGTTGCGCCGCCCTCGCCCTTCGTGTTCGAGCCATGAACGAACCGTCGACGTCTCCCGACCCCGATCGCCGCGCCGCCGTCGCCATCTCGTACGACGAGCGCCAGGAAGCGCCTCGCGTGGTGGCCAAGGGCTATGGCAAGGTGGCCGACACGATCGTGCGCTCCGCACGGGAACATGGCCTGTACGTGCACGAGTCCACCGAACTCGTCGGCCTGCTCATGCAGGTCGACCTGGATTCGCAGATCCCTCCACAGCTGTATGTGGCCGTGGCTGAACTGCTGGCCTGGCTGTACCGTCTCGAGGCGCGGGATACGCCGGCCATGCCGGCGCCCGCCGCGCAGCCGCACGCCTGAGAAAGGCCGATCGTGCAAGCTTCCGTCGAACCGCCCGAGCACGAGGGATGGCTGCTGCGCACCACCGACATCCGCAGCGCCCTCAATTCACTGACGCATCCGGCCAGCCTGGTGCAGGCGCGCGACAGCGTCGGCATGCAGTGGATCGTGAAAGTGCTTGGGCTGGATTCGCGGTCGCGCCTGTTCTTCTGGCGGCCGGACAGCGGCATGGCGCGGCAGGCGGACGGCCTGGCCGACAGGCTGGCATCGGCGCCGCTGGACTTCACGGCCACGGCCTACGACGGCAGCTGGCTGCAGTTCCAGGCGGGGCAGCCCGCCCTGGTGCGATTCGACGACGGCAGCCTGCTGATGGTGTCGCCCTTCCCCGCGCGCTTGCGGCACGAGTTCAATCCGGGCTGATGCGGCGCCTCGGCAGCAAGCCGGGGCTGGGCGCCGCGCGACCTTACATGGCCATCGACGAGATTTCGCGGTATGCCGCGACCAGGCGGTTGCGGACCTGCACCGCAGTCTGGAAGCCGATGCTTGCCTTCTGCAGGTCGATCATGACGTCGTTGAGCGCGACGTCGGGCGCGCCGAGCTCGAACGCCTTGGCCTGGGCCGTGGCGGCCTGCTGGGCCGCGGAAACGCGCTTGAGCGAGCGCTCGAGTTCAGCCGCGAAACCGGTCGGCGCGGGCGCCAGCTCGGCCGGGCTGGCCACGCCATTCTGCGCGGCGTGCACCACGGCGCGCATCTGTTGCAACATGCTCTCGATGCCGGACAGGCCTTGAACCGCCATGAAAATACCTCGAACGTCAATCGGGACAATGGCGGCCAGAGTACCCCGCGCGCGTGTGCGCCATAACGCTTAAAAGACGGCAAAAACCCCGCCAGTTCGCTCGCGCCGCAAGCCTGGCCGCCCCGCGGCGGCGCCAGCTGCGCAAGCAGGCGGCAACGCGGCTGACATAGGGGACAAATAACGCCAAAAAACGGTTGTTTTCATCGATTGGCTTTGCCGTACGGCCCGCCATAATCCACGCTCCCCGACCTAAAGCACGTTGCATGCGTAACCTGCCGTCCTCGACCATGTCGCTAGAATCTCTGCTCCGCGTTGCTTGCGGGAGCCGCCGATGAATCAACAGGCTGCCTTCGGCGCTTCGCTTCTGGCACGTTTTCCGGTACTCGAGAAAGTACGGACGATGCCCAAACCTCTGCTGATCGGCGTGGCCGCGGCCCTGGTGGCGCTCATCGCCGTCGCGGCCCTGTGGAGCCGCGAGCCCGACTACAAGGTTCTCTTCTCCAATCTCGAAGACCGCGATGGCGGCGCCATCGTGGCCGCGCTGGGCACCATGAACGTGCCCTATCGCTACAACGACACGGGCACCGCCATCCTCGTGCCGGCCGAGCGGGTCTACGACGCGCGCATGCAGCTGGCCGCCCAGGGACTGCCGCGCGGCGGCGCGGTCGGCTTCGAGCTGATGGACAACGCCCGCTTCGGCGCCAGCCAGTTCACCGAGCAGATCAACTATCAACGCGGCCTGGAAGGCGAACTGGCCCGCTCGGTCGAGGCCATGAACGGCGTGCAGAAGGCGCGCGTGCACCTGGCCATGCCGCGCCAGTCGCTCTTCGTGCGCGAACGCCAGGCGCCCACGGCTTCGGTGCTGCTCAACCTGTATCCGGGCCGCAGCCTCAGCGACGCGCAGGTCTCGTCCATCACGTGGCTGGTCGCCTCCAGCGTTCCCGAGCTGACCGCCGACAACGTGTCCATCGTCGACCAGAACGGCCGCCTGCTTTCCGCGCCGCAGGGCGAAGGCCGCGGCATGGACGCCGATCAATTGCGCTTCGTGCGCGAGATCGAGCAGCGTACTGTCGAACGCATCCTCACCATCCTGAATCCGCTGGTCGGTCCGGGCAACGTGCACGCCCAGGCCACCGCCGACGTCGACTTCGCGCGCCGCGAAGAAACGTCCGAGGTCTACCGCCCCAACCAGGAGCCCGGCCAGGCGGCCGTGCGCAGCCAGCAGAACAGCGAATCGCGCCAGACCGGCGTGGATCCCGCGCGCGGCGTGCCGGGCGCGCTCAGCAACCAGGTGCCCGCGCCCACGCAGGCGCCCCTGGTCAATCCGCAGTTGCCGCCCAATCAGCAGCCCGGCCAGCCAGGCCAGCAAGGGCAACAGCCGCAGCAAGCACAACAGGGCCAGAACACCGGCACCGCCCAGGCCGCGGCCGTCTCGTCCAGCGACCGCCGCGACACCACGACCAACTACGAAGTCGACCGCACCATCAGCCACATCAAGCAGCCGGTCGGCATGCTCAAGCGCATGTCGGTGGCGGTGGTGGTCAATCACCTGCCCGGCAAGGAAGGCGGCGACCCGCAGGCCCTGCCGCCCGAAGAGCTCAACAAGCTGACCGACCTGGTCCGCGAGGCCATGGGCTATTCCGAGGCGCGCGGCGACTCGCTGAACGTCGTCAACAGCCAGTTCAACGACGTCGAGCCGACCGTGCCGCTGTGGCGCGATCCCGAACTGGTCTCGCTGACCAAGACCATCGTCGGCTGGCTGCTGTTCGCGGTGATCCTGCTGTGGCTGTATCGCACGATCAAGCCGATGGCCATGGATCACTTCTTCCCGCAGGTCGATCCCGAGATCGCCGAGAACGAGCGCAAGGAGGCCGAGCGCGAAGCCCAGGCCGTCGCCCGCGCCCGCGAAATCGACCGCTACGAAGAAAACCTCGAGCGCGCGCGCGCTATGGCCACCAAAGACCCGCGCGCCGTCGCGATGGTGCTGCGCACCTGGATGAGCAAAAATGACGATTGACGCCAAACCCATGGACGGCCTGAACCGCAGCGCCGTACTGCTGATGTCGCTGGGCGAGGACGCCGCGGCCGAAGTCTTCCGCTACCTCACGGCGCGTGAAGTGCAGCAGGTCGGCGCCGCGATGGCCACGCTCAAGCAGGTCACCCGCCGCGACGTCGGCGTGGTGCTCGAAGAGTTCCGCCAGGAAGCCGACCAGTTCACCGCCGTCACGCTGGGCTCGGACGACTACATCCGCACCGTGCTGACCAAGGCCCTGGGCAGCGATCGCGCCGCGGGCCTCATCGAGGACATCCTCGAGGCCGGCGAAGGAGGCAGTGGCATCGACGCCCTGAACTGGCTCGATCCCAACACCGTGGCCGAACTCATCGGCAACGAGCACCCGCAGATCATCGCCACCATCCTCGTCCACCTCGAGCGCGACCGCGCGGCCGGCGTGCTGGCCCTGCTCACCGACCGCCTGCGCAACGACGTGATGCTGCGCATCGCCACCTTCGGCGGCGTGCAGCCCGCGGCGCTGTCCGAACTGACCGACGTGCTGAATTCCATGCTGTCCGGCCAGAGCGCCAAGCGCAGCAAGATGGGCGGCGTGCGCACCGCGGCCGAGATCCTGAACATGATGAACTCGACGCAGGAAGAGGCCGTGGTCAACAGCCTGCGCGAGCGCGACGCCGACCTGGCGCAGAAGATCATCGACGAGATGTTCGTGTTCGAGAACCTGCTCGACGTCGAAGACCGCGGCATTCAGCTCATCCTCAAGGAAATCGACAACGACATGCTCATGGTCGCGCTCAAGGGCGCGCCCGAAGACCTGCGCAACAAGTTCCTGCGCAACATGTCCAGCCGCGCCGCCGAGATGCTGCGCGAAGACCTCGAAGCCCAGGGGCCGGTCCGCATGTCGAAGGTCGAGAGCGAGCAGAAGAAGATCCTGCAGATCGCCCGCCGCCTGGCCGAGAGCGGCCAGATCGTCCTGGGCAGCCAAGGGGACGACGCCTATGTCTGACCACGGTTCCGTCGAATCGCAGCTGTCGCGCCGCGCCGCCTGGCGGCGCTGGCAGATGGTGTCGTTCGACGAGCCCGAGGTCGAAGACCTGCCGGCGGAACCCGAGCCCGCGCCCGATCCCGGTCCCGACCCGGAAGAGGTTCGCCAGGCGCTGCGCGAGCAGGCGCGCACCGAAGGCCGCTTGCAAGGCCTTACCGAAGGCCACCAGCAAGGCCTGGCCGAAGGCCGCGAACAGGGCCACGCCGAAGGCCTGAAGGCCGGCCGCGAGGCTGGCTATGCCGAGGGCCTGGCGCAGGCGCGCGAACATGGCCGCCAGGAAGCCGAACATCTCAACGCCCTCGCCTCCAGCCTCGCGACCTCGCTGCGCGCGCTCGAAGAGCAGTTGGGCCAGAGTCTGATCACGCTGGCCCTGGACATTGCCGGCCAGGTGGTGCGCGAGCGGCTCGACCAGCATCCCGAGGCCATGGTGGCCGCGGTGCGCGAAGTGCTGCACATCAACCCGACGCCGCCGCAGGGCGCGCTGCGCCTGTGGGTGCATCCCGAAGACCTCGAACTGGTGCGCCTGCACCTGGCCGACGAGCTGAAGGAAGGCAACTGGCGCGTGCTGGCCGACGAATCGATCACGCGCGGCGGATGCCGCGCCGAGACGCCCTACGGCGACATCGACGCGACGCTGCAGACGCGGTGGCGCCGCGTGGCCGCTTCGCTGGGCCGCAGCGCCTCGTGGGACGAACAGGCATGAATCCGGTCATGCAACCGCACGCCGATCCGGCCGCGGCGCCGGTGCCGCTCACCGAGCGCTGGAAGACGCAGCTGCAGATCGGCTCGATCCGCACCGTCTCCACCGAACCCTGGCTGGTCACCGGGCGCATCACGCGCGCCACCGGGCTGGTCCTGCACGCCACCGGCCTGCGCCTGCCCGTGGGCGCCGCCTGCCGCATCGAGATCGCGCGCGGCCATGATTACTGGGCCGACGCCGAAGTCGTCGGTTTCGATGGACACACCCTGTACCTGATGCCGCAGGCCGACATCTCGGGCTTGCCGCCGGGCGCGCGCGTCATGCCCAGCGAGCCCGCGCTGCAACGCCCCGTGCCCCTGCCCCGCAAGGCAGAACTCAACGGCAACGCCAAGCCCCAGATCGGCCGCCACCTTCCGGTGGGCAACGCCATGCTGGGCCGCGTGGTCGATGGCGCCGGACGGCCGCTGGACGGCCTGGGTCCGCTGACCGGGGCCGAGCAGGCGCCGCTGACCGCGCTGCCCATCAACCCCCTGTCGCGCGCTCCGATCGATACGGTACTGGACGTGGGCGTGCGCGCCATCAACGGCCTGCTCACTGTCGGCCGCGGCCAGCGCATGGGCCTGTTCGCGGGTTCCGGCGTCGGCAAGAGCGTGCTGCTGGGCATGATGGCGCGCTACACGCGCGCCGACATCATCGTGGTGGGCCTGATCGGCGAACGGGGCCGCGAAGTGAAGGAATTCATCGAGCACAACCTCGGGCCCGAAGGCCTGGCGCGCTCGGTGGTGGTGGCCGCCCCGGCCGACGTATCTCCGTTGCTGCGCCTGCAGGGCGCCAGCTATGCCACCCGCCTGGCCGAGCATTTCCGCGACCAGGGCCTGGACGTGCTGCTGATCATGGACTCGCTGACCCGCTACGCGATGGCGCAGCGCGAGATCGCGCTGGCGATCGGCGAGCCGCCGGCCACCAAGGGCTATCCGCCGTCGGTGTTCGCGCGGCTGCCGGCACTGGTCGAGCGTACCGGCATGGGCGCGCCCGGTCCCAACGGCAAGGCCGGATCCATCACCGCCTTCTATACCGTGCTCGCCGAGGGCGACGACCAGCAGGATCCCATCGCCGACGCCGCGCGCGCCATTCTCGACGGCCACATCGTACTGTCGCGCCATCTGGCCGAAGCCGGGCACTATCCCGCCATCGACATCGAGGCGTCGATCTCGCGCGCCATGACCTCGCTGATCACGCCGCAGCAGTTCGCGCTGGTGCGGCGCTTCAAGCAGACGTTCTCGCGTTACCAGCGCAATCGCGACCTCATCGCGGTGGGCGCCTACGCGGCCGGCAACGACCACCAGCTGGACGACGCCATCGCGCGCTATCCGCGCCTGGAAGCCTATTTGCAGCAGGACATTTCCGACAACATCGACTATCCGACCGCGATCGATCAGTTGCGCGGCTCGTTCGAGATCAAGGAAACCTATGCCTAGCCAATTGCCCCTGGACATGTTGATCGGTCTGGCCAAGGAAAGCACCGACGAGGCGGCCCGCGTGCTGGGCCGGCTGAACGCCGAGCGCACCCAGGCCGAGCGCCAGCTGACCATGCTGTACGACTACCGGCAGGACTATCTGCAGCGCCTGCAGCAGGCCATGCAGACGGGCATGTCGGCCGCCGACTGCCATAACTACCAGCGCTTCATCTCCACGCTGGACGACGCCATCGGCCAGCAGACCAATGTGTTGCGCGTGGCCGACGACCACCTGGCGCGCGGCCGCCAGCACTGGCAGCAGGAGCAGCGCAAGCTGAACTCGTTCGACGCCCTGTCGCAGCGCCAGGTGCGCGCCGAGCAGGTCGCGGAGAACCGCCGCGAGCAGCGCGCCAGCGACGAATATTCGGCCCGCCTGATGCGCGGCCAGGCCATCTACTGATAAGCAGCATCCCATCATGCCGACTCCCGCCATGCTCCCTGTCCTGCCGCAGATCGCCGCCACTTCGCCTTCGTCCGCCCCCGCCAAGCCGGCCGCCGGCGAAGACAAGGGTCCGTCGTTCTCGAAGGTGCTGGACGATCAGAAGAACGCCCCGCGCCACGACGCGCCCGCCAAGTCGGCGCAAGGAAAGCCGGCCGACGCCAAGCCCGAGCAGACCGAGCAGCCTGCCCAGCCCGGCAAGTCCGCCGAAGCGGACCCGCCCGCTGACGACGCCGTCGGTTCCGAGAACGGCAGCGCCGCGGACACCGCCGCCGCCGACGCGGCGCCCGACGCCCAGGTCGTCGCCATGGTGCAGGCGCCGGTCGCGGCGCCCACCCTGCCCCTGCAGGCGCTCGAAATCGCCGCGCAGTCGGCAGCCCTGCAAAGCCAGTCGGCCGCCAAGCTGGCCGCGCAGCAGACCGGCGTGGCGGCATCGCCGGCAGCCGCCGCGACCGCCGCGGTGGCGCAACAGCCATCGTCGCAAGTGCGTGGCACGCCCCAGCCTGCCGCGGCGCTGCCCGGCCAGGCCGCCGTTGCCGCGGCCGTCCCGCAGGCGGCCCCGTTGCCGCAGCACACTGTCGTGGCTGCCGCCATGCCCGTTGCCGCGGAACAGGTCCAGAACGGCCAGCCCGTCACGCTGCCGCGTCACCTGACCATCGCCACGGCGCGCGACCCGCGCGCGGCCGCGGCTCATGCCGCGCAGGCCGGCCAGCAAACGTCCGCTCAAGCCTCTCTCGAGGCGCCCCTCCAGGCGGCCGCCATGCCCGAAGCCACGCCCGAGCTGCCCGATTTCGGCGCGCAGCTGGCGGACTCGGGCAAGAACGGCGACGCCCCGGCGCAGTTCACGTTGGGCGCCCTGACGGCCAGCGTGCGCGGCCCCGGCGCGCAAACGCCCGTTCCGGCCGAACTGCGCCCCGCGGCGCCGATGCCGCTGCTGGAGGTTTCCAGCCCCGTGGGTTCCGCGCAATGGGGACGCGATCTGGGCCGGCAACTGGTCCTGTTGGGCGGTGACGCCCAACGAGGCCACCACACCGCCGAACTGCGCCTGGATCCCCCCGATCTCGGCCCGCTGCGCGTCACGCTCAGCCTTTCCGACGGCGTGGCCAGCGCCAGCTTCGTGTCGTCGCATGCCGCCGTGCGCCAGGCGCTGGAATCGGCGCTGCCGCAGTTGCAGCAGGCGTTGGCCGAGGCCGGCATCTCGCTGGGCCAGGCTAACGTGGGCGAACAGGGCAACCAGTTCGCGCAGGAACAGTCCACCGGCCAGCAGGGCCGCGGCCAGTCTGCCTCCGCCGGTGACGCCCAGGGCGACCAGGTCGTGCCGCAGCCCGTGGCAGTGGTGCGCGATGCCAACGCGCTGGTCGACACCTTCGCCTGATCGGCATTGCACAGTAATAGCGTGAGATACCCCGCTTTCGTCCTGTTTTTCGCGTGCCTGGGCATGCGGACTTTGGGGCAGAATGCTCTCATTCCATCAGCATCGGTTCAGTCATAGCCGCACAACCCGTATCGACAACGAGATGGCGACCACCAAGATCCCTAGCGCTCCCCGCGCCGCATCCTCCTCCGGCGGCATCGGCCGTCTGCTGCGTCCGCTGCTCATGCTGCTGGCTCTGCTCGCGGTTGCCGCCGCCAGCGTGGCCGCCACGTGGTTCTTCATGAATTGGCAGGCGGGCCGCGAGCTCAGCCCCGTGCAGATCGGCGTAGGCGGCCCGGGCCAGGCCCAGGCAGCCGGCGCGCCCGGCGCGCAGCCCACCACCTTCGTGCCTCCGCCCACGGCGCCGGTACAGGTGCCGGCTCCCATCTTCATTCCGCTCGAGCCGTTCACCGCCACCGTCGAAGATCCCGAGTCCGAGCGCATCGTGCGCGTCGGCATCACGCTGCGGGTCAGCGACGAGCAAAGCCGTACGCGCATCGAGAAGTACCTGCCCGAAGTGCGCAGCCGCGTGCTGATGGTGCTGTCGGCCCAGACGCCGCAGACCGTGCGCACGCCGCAAGGCAAGGCCGACATGGCCAAGGCCATCATGGCTGCCGTCAACAAGCCGTTTTCGCCGATCCCTGACGGCCAGTACGTCTCCGATGTGCTGTTCACGGAATTCGTGGTGCAATAAGCATGGCCTATGAGGCGTTTCTTTCCCAGGACGAAGTCGATGCCCTGCTCGCCGGCGTAACCGGCGAGGCCGACGCGGCGCCCTCGGCGCCTGCGGAGCCCGAAGGGACCCGGGCCTACGACCTCAGTTCGCCGGACCGCGTCGTGCGCCGGCGCATGCAGACGCTCGAACTCATCAACGAGCGCTTCGCGCGCGGCATGCGCAACGTGCTGCTGAACTTCATGCGGCGCAGCGCCGACATCACGGTCGGCGCCATCCGCATCCAGAAGTACGCCGACTTCGAACGCAACCTGCCGGTGCCCAGCAATCTGAACATGGTGCAGATGCGGCCGCTGCGCGGCACGGCCCTGTTCACGTACGACCCCAACCTGGTGTTCCTGGTCATCGACAGCCTGTTCGGCGGCGACGGCCGCTATCACACGCGAGTCGAGGGCCGCGACTTCACCAACACCGAGCAGCGCATCATCCGCCGACTGCTGAACCTGTCGCTGGAATGCTACGGCCGCTCGTGGGAGCCCGTGTATCCCATCGAGTTCGAGTACGTGCGCTCGGAAATGCACACCAAGTTCGCCAGCGTCACCGGCAGCAACGAGGTGGTGGTGGTCACGCCTTTCCACATCGAGTTCGGCGCCACCGGCGGCGAACTCAACATCTGCCTGCCCTACTCGATGATCGAGCCGGTCCGCGACCTGCTCACCCGTCCGCTGCAGGAGACCGCGCTCGACGAAGTCGACCAGCGCTGGACCCAGCAGCTGTCGCGCCAGGTGCGCAGCGCCGACGTCGAGCTGGCGGCCGAGTTCGCGCGCATCCCCTCATCCATCCGCGACCTGATGCGGCTGAAGGTCGGCGACATCCTGCCGATCGACGTTCCTCAAACCGTAACCGCCCATATCGACGGCGTGCCGCTCATGGAATGCAGTTACGGCGTCTTCAATGGCCAGTACGCCCTGCGCGTACAGAATATGCTCAACTACGAACCCTCCGAGGCTTCCGAAAATGACTGACCAGACCGGCGACAGCAGCACGCCCGCCTCCTCGGCCGCCGACGACTGGGCCGACGCGCTCGCGGAACAATCCCGCGTTCCGAACCCTCCCACGCAGGCCGACGGCCTGAAGTCGTCCGACCCGGCTCCGGCCGCCAGCGCCGCCACCGCCGCCGCTCCGCAGGCCCCCGCCCAGCCGGCGGCCCAGTCGGCCGCGCAGTCGGTCTTCAAGCCGCTGTCGGGCAAGGACACCGTCACGGGTACCGACATCGACCTGATCATGGACGTTCCGGTCCAGCTCACCGTCGAGCTCGGCCGCACCCGTCTCACCATCAAGAACCTGCTGCAGCTCGGCCAGGGCTCCGTCGTCGAGCTCGACGGCCTGGCCGGCGAGCCGATGGACATCTTCGTCAATGGCTACCTCATTGCCCAAGGCGAAGTCGTCGTGGTCGAGGACAAGTACGGCATCCGCCTCACCGACATCATCACGCCGTCGGAACGCCTCAACCGCCTGAACAATCGCCGCTGAACCCATGACGCAAGCCGACGTCCTGCGCGTCGCGATCGCCTTAGTACTGATCGTCGCCGCGATACTACTGGCCGCCTGGCTGGCCCGACGGTCCGGCTTGCTGCAGCGCCAGGGCGGCGGCGTGCTTCGCATCGTCGCCAGCCTCTCCGTCGGCCCCAGGCAGAACATCGCGGTGGTGCAGGTGCGCGACACCTGGGTGGTGGTGGGCATCACGCCCAACGGCATGACGCCCCTGCATACCCTGCCCGCCGAGCCGGTCGCGGAACCCGGTTCGCCCCAGGCGGCGGCCGATGCCGCCTCCATACAGCAACAGCAAATGCCCGCCACTTTCGCGACGGCGCTGGCCAAGCGCTTCGCCGATGCGCTGAACAAGCGCCCGTAGCTTTCCGGACATCATGTTTTCCCTCTTTTGCCGCCGCATCGCGCGTAAGCGCCCGCGCCTGGCCTGGCCCCACGCAGCCCTGCTGCTGCTGGCCACGCTGGCATTGTGGCCGGGCGCCACGCTGGCCCAGGCCACGCTGCCGGCCATAACGTCCACACCCGGCCCGGGCGGCTCGGAAACCTATTCGCTCAGCATGCAGACGCTGCTGCTGATGACGTCGCTGTCGTTCCTGCCGGCCGCGCTGCTGATGATGACCGGCTTCACCCGCATCATCATCGTGCTGGGGCTGCTGCGCAGCGCCATCGGCACGCCGACTTCGCCGCCCAACCACGTGCTGATCGGCCTGGCGCTGTTCCTCACCTTCTACACGATGTCGCCGGTCTTCGACCAGATCTATGCCGAGGCCTACCAGCCCCTGTCCACCGGCGCCATCACCTTCGAGACCGCCGTGCAGCGCGCCGGCGCGCCGCTGCATACCTTCATGCTGCACCAGACGCGCGAGACCGACCTGGCGCTGTTCGCCGACATGGCCAAGATGCCGGCCATGGAAGACCCGTCGCAGGTGCCGATGCGGGTGCTCATCCCGGCCTTTATCACCAGCGAACTCAAGACGGCGTTCCAGATCGGGTTCACCATCTTCATCCCGTTCCTCATCATCGACCTGGTGGTGGCCAGTGTGCTGATGGCGCTGGGCATGATGATGGTTCCTCCCGTCACGGTATCCCTGCCCTTCAAGCTCATGCTGTTCGTGCTGGCCGATGGCTGGCACCTGCTGCTGGGCTCGCTGGCGCAGAGCTTCTATCAATGACCCAGCAGGTGTACGCGCGATGACCCCGGAAACCGTCATGTCCATGACCTACCAGGCGATGAAGATCACGCTCGTCCTGGCCGGTCCCCTGCTCATCATCACGCTGGTCGTCGGCCTGGTCATCAGCATCTTCCAGGCCGCCACGCAGATCAACGAAATGACGCTGTCCTTCATTCCCAAACTGCTGGCCATGTGCGCCGGCATGGTATTGATGGGACCGTGGCTGCTGGGCCTGATGACGGACTACATCCGCCAGTTGATCGCCCAGATCCCCTCGCTGGTCTCCTAGCCGGCCGGGCCGGCGCGCGCCATGATTTCGTTTACCATGGACCAGCTCAACGGCTGGATCGGCCAGTATCTCTGGCCCTTCGTGCGCGTGCTGGCGCTGCTGGGCGCCTCGCCCCTGTTCGCCGAGTCCAACATTCCCACGCTCGTGAAGATCGGCCTGGGGTTCATGCTGACCGTCGCCATCGCGCCCAGCCTGGGACCGATGCCCGCCGTGCCGCTGAATTCCTACGACGCCTTGTGGATCGTGCTGCAGCAGGTGCTGATCGGCCTCTCCATGGGCCTGGTCATGCGCATCGTGTTCACCGCGGTGCAGACGGCCGGCGAATTCGTCGGGCTGCAGATGAGCCTCTCCTTCGCGTCATTCTTCGATCCTTCAACGGGCGCGAACACCGCCGTGTTGTCGCGGATGTTCAACATCATCGCGGTCCTGGTGTTTCTCACGCTGGATGGCCACCTGCTCATGCTTGCGGCCTTGGCGGGCAGTTTCGAAAGCCTGCCCATCAGCACGGCGGGACTGGACCCCAACGGCTGGGGCGTATTGATCGACTGGAGCAGCACGATCTTCACCGCGGGCCTGCTGCTGGCCCTGCCCTTGATCTGCGCGCAGCTCACGCTGAACCTGGCGCTGGGCATCCTGAACCGCGCCTCGCCGCAGCTGACCGTGTTCGCCATCGGCTTCCCCATCCACCTAATTGGTGGACTGATCCTGCTGTCCGTGGTCCTGCCGCATGCCGGGTCGTTCTTCGAAGACCAGTTCCACGCGGCGCTGCGCACCATCGGCGACCTGATCGTCAGGCTGGCGGGACGCTAGAGCCTGCAGGTTCCCGGAACAGGTCCGGATTCCGCACTGAAGCAGCCCCGCAACGCCGGCGCAGCGCCTCAGGCGCATGCGGCAAGACGCGGATGCCCAATGCGCCCGCGGCATCGTCGCCCAGCTGGCGCCACCGCACGACAGCCCTTCCCTCACGAGCAGGCTTGGCAGGCCAGGACAGCCGCCAGCCGTGCCGGCACGCAGACCGTGCCATCGCGCGCCATTGCTCTCATCCGTTTCAGGACAAGACCCTCTGTCCACCGCGCCGCGCGTCGCGCCGTAACTACTGGCGACGTGGCCGCGCATGGAGCCGCCATCTGCCCCGGCGGCCTGTGCCCGCGCGTTCGCATCCGCCGCGCCCCATCGGGATTCCCAAAAGCCGCGCGGGCCAGGTCCCTTGAGGAACCTGGCCCGCGCGGTACTGCGACGGCCTGGGAGGGGGATGCTCCGATCAGCCCTGCGTCACCATCGGAGCACTGCCGTAACCCTGCAGCTGCGCAGCCGGGACCTCGATGACTTCGCCGGCGTTGATGCGGAACACCGCCACGGCCTCGGCCAGGCGCTGCGCCTGTTCCTGCAGCGAGCCCGCGGCAGCGGCAGCCTCTTCGACCAATGCCGCGTTCTGCTGCGTCACCTCGTCCATCTGTGACACCGCGCGGTTCACCTGGTCGATGCCGCTGGACTGCTCTTCGGACGCCGCCGAGATCTCGCCCATGATGTCCGTCACCCGCTTGACCGAGGCCACGATCTCCTGCATCGTCGCGCCAGCTCGTTCGACCTGCTGCGAGCCCGTGCCCACCTTGCTGACCGAATCCTCGATCAGCACCTTGATCTCCTTGGCCGCCTGCGCGCTGCGCTGCGCCAGCGAACGCACCTCGCCCGCCACCACCGCGAAGCCCTTGCCCTGCTCGCCCGCACGGGCGGCTTCCACCGCCGCGTTCAGCGCCAGGATGTTGGTCTGGAACGCAATGCCGTCGATGACCGACACGATCTCGGAAATCTTGCGCGAGCTGGCCGAGATGCCGTCCATGGTGTTCACCACCTCGGACACGGCCGCGCCGCCGCGCTCGGCGACCTGCGAGGCGCTGGCCGCCAGCTGGTTGGCCTGGCGCGCGTTGTCGGCATTCTGCTTCACCGTCGAGGCCAGCTCTTCCATCGAGGCCGCGGTTTCCTCCAGCGAGGCGGCCTGTTCTTCGGTACGGCTGGACAGGTCGGTGTTGCCGGCCGAGATCTCCTGGGCGCCGACGTTGATCTCGTCCACGCCGCGGCGCACCGCGCTGACCGTGCGCGTCAGGCTTTCCTGCATGCGCTTCAGGGCGCTGAACAGCTGGCCGATCTCGTTGTTGTTGCGCACCTCGACGCGGCTGGTCAGATCGCCGGCGGCGATCTTGTCGAAGTGCTGGCCGGCCTCGACCAGCGGACGCACCACCAGGCGACCGAACACGATGCGCGCCATGATCATCAGAATCAGCGCCAGCACCACGGCGGCAACTACGGCCATGATGGCGCGGTTGAAGCTGGTCCCAGCCTGTTCGACGGTCTGGTTCTGCGTGTCCTGGATGTAGTTGGTGAACTGGCCGATCGCTTCGATGAACGACGCGCTGCGCGGCGTGCCGTACTCGTTGTTGACCATGTAGAACGTCGAATAGTCCTCGCTGCGCAGGGCCTCGAGCATGGTGTCCACGCCGTCATCGATGTACGAGCGATAGCGGCGCACCAGGTTCATCGACAGCTGCCGGCCGGTCTCGTCCTCGAGCATGTTCTTCTGGAACTCGGCGAAGCGGTTGCGCACGCCGTTCAGCAGGTCGGTGGCTTCCTTCAGCGAGTCCTGCGCGGCCTGCGTGGAACCGCCATTGGCGGCGCCGCCGCCGCTGCCGGTGCCGCCGCTGCCCCAACCCGCTTCCTGCAGGTGGCGTGCCGACACCATCAACGCCACGCGAGCGCGCAGCATGTCGCTGTTGATGATCTCAACCTGCTTGCCGCGGTCGGTCAGCTGGGCGATCTGCTGCACCGACTGGTAGTTCTGCTGCAGGAAATAGGCGGCCATCAGGCCCATCGCGGCCACCAGGATCAAGAAGACGCCCATGACCCACATCAGCATGGTGCCGACGCGGGCGTCACGCAGCTTGAAGGAGCGCTTCTGCTTGGGCGCCCGCTTGCGCTTCTTGGCTTTGCCCGTTTGTTCGCCTGCTTCGAGATTGGTTTCCATAGCTCCCCCTGCTTCCAGGAAAATTCAAAAAGTGACCACTTTCCCCACGCTCGCCACAGCGACTGCAGGGAGAGTCCCTACCGGGCCCGCAACGGCCCGCACATACGACGCTTACTGCGTAGCCCCCGGCGGGATGACGATCCAGCCGGACTCGGGCTGCTCCGCCTGCGGCGCGACTGCGACGGGCGGAACCGGCGTCGGCTCCGGCCCCAACAGCTTCTGGCGCTCCCATGGCTCCAGCAGGATGTTGGTGCTGTCCACCAGCCGCATGAGACGCCCATCGGGACCGAACTGCAGCAAGGCTTCCTTGCGGCTGTACAGCCCTTCGGGCACGAACGTGATGTGAAAGCGCCACAGCGCCAGCGTGGTGCCGTCGCTCTGGGCGTATGTCTGGTCAGGAGGCGCGGCCAGCGTGCGGGCCGCCTGGGCGATGGTCGTCTGCCCCGGCGTCAGCATCGACAGCTTGCCGGGATCGAAGTTGTGTCCGGTGGCCGTGCAGCCGCCGAGCATCACCAATCCGGCCACGGCCAAGGTCTTCAGATATCGCATCGCTTGCCTCGTCTTGGGCGGTTGGTCCGCCGTCAAAAGGATTCCCAATCGTCGGCGGCCGGCGCACGGCGAGCCGCGGGTGTGGTAGCAGGCGCGGTTGCGGTTGCGGTTGCGGTTGCGGTTGCGGCGGGCGCCACGGCGGCCTTGGCGGCAACGGCTGGGCGCTCGCGGGCAGGCCTGCGGGCGCTGGCGGCGTCGGGCGCAGCCGGTTTGTCGAGATGCAGCGCCACACGAGCCGCCGGCCTGGACGCGGCGGGCGGCACGGATTCGGCTCGTGCTTCCGCGCGCGGCTTGGGCGCCGGCATGCGCGGAGCCTGGCGCTGCGCCAACTGCGCGGATACCTCGATGACCTCGCCCGCGTTGATCTTGAACACCGCCACCGCCTCGGCCAGGCGCTGCGCCTGTTCCTGCAGCGAGCCGGCGGCAGCGGCGGCCTGTTCGACCAATGCCGCGTTCTGCTGCGTCACCTCGTCCATTTGCGACACCGCGCGGTTCACCTGGTCGATGCCGCCGGATTGCTCTTCCGACGCCGCCGAGATCTCGCCCATGATGTCCGTAACGCGCTTGGCGGAGCTGACCATCTCCTGCATGGTGGCGCCGGCGCGTTCGACCTGCTGCGAACCCGTGTCCACCTTGCTGACCGAGTCCTCGATGAGCACCTTGATTTCCTTGGCCGCCTGGGCGCTGCGCTGCGCCAGCGAGCGCACTTCGCCCGCCACCACCGCGAAGCCCTTGCCCTGCTCGCCCGCACGGGCCGCTTCCACCGCCGCGTTCAGCGCCAGGATGTTGGTCTGGAACGCGATGCCGTCGATGACCGACACGATCTCGGAAATCTTGCGCGAACTGGCCGAGATGCCGTCCATCGTGTTGACCACTTCGGCCATCGCCTGGCCGCCGCGCTCGGCCACGCTGGAAGCCGTGGCCGCCAGCTGGTTGGCCTGGCGTGCGTTGTCGGCGTTCTGCTTCACCGTCGAAGCCAGTTCTTCCATCGAGGCCGCGGTTTCTTCCAGCGAGGCGGCCTGCTGCTCGGTCCGGCTGGACAGGTCGGTGTTGCCGGCCGATATCTCGCGGGCGCCGACGTTGATCTCGTCCACCCCGCGCCGCACGCTGCCCACGGTGCGCGTCAGGCTTTCCTGCATCCGCTTGAGCGCGGCGAACAATTGGCCAATCTCGTTGTTGTTGCGGACCTCGACGCGGCTGGTCAGGTCGCCGGCCGCGATCTTGTCGAAGTGCTGGCCGGCCTCGCGCAACGGGCGCAGCACACCTCGCGACATGAACACATAGGCGCCCACCGCCGCCAGCACGATCAATACGGCCATCACGACATAGAGGACGTTGACCAGCATCGCCTGGCGCTGATAATTCCGCAGCGTCTCCTCGCTCGTGCTGCGGATGTTCTCGGCGAAGGTGGTCAGCTGGGTGGACAGCCCCGCGCTGGCGGCGCCTGCCCTGCCGTTCTTCACGGCCGTGTACCGGGCGGCGTCCTTGGCCGCGAGCGCAGAGGCCATCTCGTTCAGCGCGCCGATATACGCCTGAAAGGCGGAGACCAGCTCGGACTCGCTTGCCTTGCCGACTTCCGTCACTTTCGGAATGGCGCGGAACTCTTCGATTTTCTTCTGCGCACCGGCGACCTGGTCCTGCAACATGCGCAGGCTCTGCGCGAAGCCGGCCTCGTCACCCGCCTGGTGCTGTCCCAGCGCGATGTCGCCGCGCACCACCGAACGCAGCGTCAGGACATACGCATCCTTCACCAGGTTATTCTGCCTGACGCTGAGGCTGTCCAACCGGTCGAGCGCGTTCCGCCCGTCCCGCGCGCCATCCCACCCCAGGCCGATGGAGGCCAGCGCCAGCAACGCCAGGCCCAGCACCACCGCAAGCAATCCGGTCTTTACTTTCAGGTTCGAGAACATAGAGGTGCGTGATCGAAATGGACCGACAGCCGGCGCACCGCGCCGGCGTCACGAAGCGTCAGAAGGTCAGAAAGATTCCCAGTCATCAGAGGCGGTCGCGGGCGGCGTCTTGCGCTTGGCGGGCGCGGTGGCCGGCGCCGCAGCGGCATCGGCATCAGGCTCGGGGCGACGGCGCGGCGGGCGACGCACGCTGGCGCCCTCGGCCGTGCCAGGCTCGACCACGCGTGCCGTGGCCGGCAGGCGCGGCGGCGCGGCCACAGGCTTCACCGGCTCGGCCACGGGCGCGGCAACCCGAGACGCCGGGGCCGGAACGCGCGGCACGCGGCCGCCGGCAAGCTGTGCCTGCGCCTCGATGACCTCGCCCGCATTGACCTTGAACACCGCCACGGCCTCGGCCAGGCGCTGCGCCTGTTCCTGCAGCGAGCCCGCGGCAGCGGCGGCCTCTTCGACCAGCGCCGCGTTCTGCTGCGTCACCTCGTCCATCTGCGACACCGCGCGGTTCACCTGGTCGATGCCGCTGGACTGCTCTTCGGACGCCGCCGAGATCTCGCCCATGATGTCCGTCACCCGCTTGACCGAGGCCACGATCTCCTGCATCGTCGCGCCCGCGCGTTCGACCTGCTGCGAGCCCGTGCCCACCTTGCTGACCGAATCCTCGATCAGCACCTTGATCTCCTTGGCCGCCTGCGCGCTGCGCTGCGCCAGCGAACGCACCTCGCCCGCCACCACCGCGAAGCCCTTGCCCTGCTCGCCGGCACGTGCCGCTTCCACTGCCGCGTTCAGCGCCAGGATGTTGGTCTGGAACGCAATGCCGTCGATGACCGACACGATCTCGGAGATCTTGCGCGAGCTGGCCGAGATGTCTTCCATCGTGCTGACGACCTCGGATACCGCCACGCCGCCGCGCTCGGCGACCTGCGAGGCGCTGGCCGCCAGCTGGTTGGCCTGGCGCGCGTTGTCGGCGTTCTGCTTCACCGTCGAGGCCAGCTCTTCCATCGAGGCCGCGGTTTCCTCCAGCGAGGCGGCCTGCTCTTCGGTACGGCTGGACAGGTCGGTGTTGCCCGAAGAGATCTCGCGCGAGCCCACGTTGATCTCGTCCACGCCATGGCGTACCGCGGTGACCGTGCGCGTCAGGCTTTCCTGCATGCGCTTGAGCGCGGCGAACAACTGGCCGATTTCGTTGTTGTTGCGGACCTCGACCCGATTGGTCAGGTCGCCGGCGGCGATCTTGTCGAAGTGCTGACCGGCCTCTTTCAGCGGACGCAGGACGTTGCGGCTGATGAAGAATCCACAGCCTACGCACACCACCAGCGACAGCAGGAACAGGACGACGGTGATCAGGCGCGACTGCTCGAAGTCCTCTCGTCCCAGCACGACCAGGTTGTCCGTCACCTGGTCGACATAGGCCAGGAACTCTCCCATGGTCCTTTCGAGCTCGGCCGAGCGTTGCACGGCGGTGGGCATCAGGTCGGCATACTCGCGCAGCGACTGCGAGCGCAGCGCATTGGCCTGCCGGCTGCTGGTGTCGAAATAACCGTTCAGCGCCGCCATCATCGGCTTGACGCGTTCGGCAACGTCGGGGGGCATCCCGGACTTGCCTAGCGATTCGAAGTCCTGGCGGCCCTTGGTCAGGGTTTGGTCGGCACGCTGAAGGGCGGTGTCGGCCTCGCCCTTGCGGCCGTCCTGCATGTGGATCATGGCCAGATTCAGATTCAGGCGCGAGCGCAGCAGGTTGGAATATGCCGCATACGCCGGCACGACTTGGTCAGAGTAGGCGTTGTTGACTCGGTCCAGCTTGTCGTTGCTGGCGGTAAACGACAGCAGCGACAGTCCGTTGGACACCACCATGAACAGGCAGAACAACCCCAACACGATGCCTATGCAGGTGCGGACCTTCAGATTGGAAAACATGACTTGCCTATCTATCAAAAAACGCGCTCCTTTAGCGGGAGCGCGTGAGAAATTACCTGCCGGCCAACCCCGTCCAGGGTTAGCGGTTCATGCTGAACAGGCTGGAACCCCGGATCAGCGTGTAAGCCTGTGCCGCCGCGCTCAGCGCGGTTTGCCGCATCACCAGCTCGCTGGTGACCTTGTAAGGATCGACGTCCTCCAGATCGGAGAGTTGCTTGCCGTATGACAGCCCTTTCTCGGTGCCCGTGGCTTCCAGTGCATCGAGTTCGTTCATCCGGGCGCCGACGGAGGCCTGGACGGTGAGAATGTTGTCGTAGCCCAGCGTGATCTGCTTGTTGGCCGAGGCCAGCTCGTTGATCAGGCGCGCATTGGCCACGGGATCGTTCGCGATCGGCTGTCCCAGCACGTCGATCAACTTGTTCAGGCCCTCGAACATGTCCATGTTCGAGGCTTTGGGCGTTTCGACCGTGAAGGTGTCTCCGTCCGCGGGCTCGCCCGAGATGCGCAGCGAGACGCCGTTCATGTCGATGGTGTCGCCCGACGTATAGGGCTGGGTCGGCATCACGGTGGTGGTGGGAGGAACGGTCGGATGCGTGACCGTCACCGTGTATTCCATGCCCCCGCCGGCCGCGGCGTTGAACTCGATTGAGAAATCGCTCTTCACGAAGTTCGTGGCGCTGGGAACGTCGTAGGACGCGACGCTGAACTTGCCCGTGCCCGCGTTGCCCAGGTCGGCGCGGGTGATGTAGGCCAGCGTGCCCGCCGCCGCCTTGCCGAAAATGTCGGTGCCGGTATCGCTGCTGGCCAGCTGACGGGTCTGGTCCACCTGGATCATGCGCTGGCCCTGGTCACCCTGGTAACTGACGTTGCCGGCGCCGTCCATGACGAACGGTTCGGTGCCGCCCTGGTAGCCCGAGAACAGGTATTGCCCGTTGCCATCGGTGGTGTTGCCCAGCCCGACCAGTTGATCGCGGGCGCTGGTCAGCGCCGCGGTCAGCGTCTGGCGATCGGCGTCGCTCATGGTGCCGTTACCGGCCTGGACGATTCGGGTCAGGATTTCCTGCACGGTCGTGCCGATGGACTTCAGGGCGTTGTCTTCGAGGCCCAGCGTGCGGTTTGCCGTGGCCCGGTTCGACTTGTAGGTCTCGTTCATGCTGGCCGTCTGCGTGATGTTCACGGTCAGCGCGGCGGCCAGAGGATCGTCGGCAGGCGACAGGAAGGCCCGTCCGGTGCCCAGCTGCTCCTGCAGGCGCGCCAGCGTGGCCTGCTGGTCGAGGAGGCTGTTCAGGCCGTTCTGGTACATCATCGAGGTGCTGAGACGCATGGTCTGTACTCCGGATTATGCGTGCGGGTCGGCGTTCTGGGACGGGTATCAGCGCAGGCCCAACAGGGTGTCGAACACCGTGCCGGCCACTTCCAGGATCTTGGCGCTGGCCTGGTACTGCGTCTGGTAGATCTGCAGATTGACGTACTCTTCGTCCAGGTTGACGCCCGACACCGCCTGCTGGGCGCCGTATTGCTGCTTGATCAGGTTGTCCTGGGCCGTCGACGACGATTTCAGGGCCTGCGCCTGGACGCCGACGTTGTTGACCAGCGTGGCGTAGGCTTCCGTCAGGCTCATCGAGCCGCCGCCCAGCACCTTCTTGGTCTGCAGCTCGGCCATCGCCAGGCCGTTGTTGCCGTTGGCCGTGCCGCCGGCGGCGTCGGCAAGTGCCAGCTTGGCGGGATCGGTGATCAGGACGGTCAGGTCGCGGGCGGCATCGCGGGTGCCCTCGATCTGCCAGCTGTCGCCCGCCGCGGGAACGCCTGCGGGGGTCACGGTGAGGCCATCGAACGTCAGGGCGCCCGTGGCATCCGGAACCGGCGTGAAGGTTTCGCCATCGGACATGCGGGTGACGCGGTAGTCGGTACCGTCGAACTCCACCGTGTAGCCGCTGGCCTTCAGTTCGTTCGCGTCGGAGTACTCGACGGCGAGCGAGCCAGTGCCGGCGTTGCTGCGGTTGGTGATGGCGGAGGGCTGCATGAAGCCGAACAGGGGCTCGCCGGGGTCGCCGTTCAGGTCCACGCCCTGCTCGTGCTGCTCGTTCAAGGCCATGGCCAGGCCGATCGCCAGCTGGCCCAGCTGGTTCTGCACGGGATCCAGCGATTCGTTGCGGAAGGCGAGCAGGCCGCCCAGCTTGCCGCCGGACACTTCGCTGTCGGCCAGTTCGATCGTGGCGGTGGTGCCGCCGCCGGCAGGGATTTCATAGGCCAGCACGGTACGGCGCGGATCGGCTGCCGAGGCCACGGCCTTCAGCGGGCGCACCGTGGTGCCGGACAGCAGGGTCTGGCCATTGTCCATGGTGATGGTCAGGCTGCCGTTCTGGTTGTACCAGCGGATGCCGACCAGCTGGTTCAGTTCGCTGACGGCCTGGTCGCGCTGGTCGAGCAGATCGTTGGGCGGCTGGCCGCTTTTGCCTTCGGCGATGGTGATCTGCTGGTTCAGTTCGTTGATGCGGTTCAGATAGCTGTTGACCTGCTCGACGGTCGTGCTGATCTGCGTATTCAGGCCGTCGCGCTGGTTCTGCAGCTCGCGATAGGCCAGGTTCAGCTGGGTCGCCAGGCTGTTTGCCTTGCCCAGCAGGTCCTGCCGCACCGCCGGATCGCCGGGCTTGCTGGCGCCGTTGTTCAGGCCGGTGAAGAAGCCGTTGAGCGCCGGCGTGATGCCCACCGTACGATCGGACAGGAAGTCATTGATCTGCGACAGCTGGTCCAGGTGCGACGTGAGGCCGGCGCCCGTGCCCTGCGACGTGACCAGCTGGCGATACAGGAAGCTGTCGTACTGGCGCTGGACGGTGTCGACCTTGACGCCGCGGCCGAAGAACCCCTCACCGGTGCCGGTGGCGCCTGCCGTCGAGGTGACGACGCGCTGGCGGTTGTACCCGATCGTGGTCTGGTTGTTGATGTTGTGGCTGGTGACTTCCATGCCAGCCTGCGAGGCATTCAATCCAGTCTTGGCCAAGTTATACAGATTCATGCATAGCCCCGTAGTCGACGGCGATCAGTTACAGACGTCTGGTTAACGGCAAGTTTGCAGCCGAATTTAGCGGCGATCCGAAAAAGCCGATGGCATTACCGCGGCGCGCATCTGGGCCATGATCTGGATCAGCTTGTCGGCATAGGAAGGATCGGTGGCGTAGCCGGCCTTCTGTATGTTGCGCGCGGCTTCGATCTCGTTGCGCGACTGGGTCACGCTTTCGTAGCGCGGACTGTCCCCGATCAGCTTCGCGTAGTCGGCGAACGCCTCTTCGTACGAGCCGTATGCGCGGAACGGCTGCACCATCTTCTGCGGCACGCCGTCGACGTACTCGGTGGTCGTGACGTGGACCACCTTGCCCGACCAGCTCGAACCCGCCTTGATGCCGAACAGGTTGTGACTGGTGCGCCCGTCGGGATGCAGGATCTCGCGCTTGCCCCAGCCGGATTCCAGGGCGGCCTGGCCCAGGATCAGGCGGGCCGGCACGCCGCTCTGCTGCGACGCCACATTGGCGGCGTTGGACATGCGGGACACGAAGTCCACGACGTGATCGGGCGCCCCTTCGGCCGCCGCCATGGCGCGATCGCGCGGGCGGTTGTTGCGCAGCACGTCGAGCAAGGCCGACACGCCTACGCGGCCGCCCTGCTCCGGCTGCCCGGCGCCGGGCTCGCCGCCCGTTTGGGATTGCGCCGGCTGCATGTGTTCGAGCAGCGACTTGGCCAGACCGATGCCGGGATCGGCCAGCTGCAGCGCCAACTGTTCGTCGGTCATGGCCTGGACCATCTCGGTCTGCTGACTGTCGAACAGGCCGTCCTTCGGCGTGGCCGCCCGCATCCGCTTGATCATGAGCTGCAGGAACAGGGCCTCGAACTGCTTGGCCACCTGCTTCTGCTCGGTCTCGCCGCCGGGCTTGTCCACCGCTCCGCGCTTCAGGTCGGCCAGCCTGCCCATGTCGAAGACCGATTCCTGCGAAACGGAACGAGGGGTATAGCTGCCGAAAGACATGAAGCGGTCCTAGATGATTTCGAGTTCGGCGCGCAGCGCGCCGGCGGCCTTCATGGCCTGCAGGATGGCCAGCAGGTCCTGCGGCGTGGCGCCCAGCGCGTTCAGCGCCTTCACCACCTCGGCCAGATTGGCGCTGGTGTTCAGGCGACGGATGGCTCCGCCATCCTGGCGGACTTCGATCTGCGTGTTCGGCGCGACCACGGTCTGGCCCTGCGTGAACGGCGTGTCGGGCTGGAACACCTGGGTCTGCTGGTTGATGATCACCGACAGGTTGCCGTGCGACACGGCCGCCTCGTCGATCATGACGTTGCGGTTCATGACCACCGAGCCGGTGCGGGCGTTGATGATGACCTTGGCGCTGGCGGGCGCCCGGGTCACCTGGAGGTTCTCGAGCCGCGACAGGAAAGCCGGCATGGCCGACGGATCGGCCGGTGCGCGCACCTGCACCACCCGGCCGTCGAGCGCCACGGCGGAGCCGGGGCCGAGCTGGCGGCTGATGGCCGCGGCGACGTTCTGCGCCGTGCCGAAATCGGTGTCGTTCATCTCGAAATACACCATGCCGTCCTGGCCCACCGTGGTCGGCACGGTGCGCTCGACGATGGCGCCGCCGTTGATGCGGCCGCCGTTCAGCGTATTGATCTGCACGCTGGATCCGCCCGCGGACGCGCCGGCGCCGCCCACCAGCAGGTTGCCCTGGGCGATGGCGTAGATCTGGTTGTCCGCGCCCTTGAGCGGCGTCATCAGCAGCGTGCCGCCGCGCAGGCTCTTGGCGTTGCCCATGGAGGACACCACCACGTCCAGCGTCTGGCCGGGCCGGGCGAACGACGGCAGCGTGGCGGTAACCATGACCGCCGCCACGTTCTTGAGCTGCATGTTGCTGCCCGGAGGCACGGTGATGCCCAGCTGGGACAGCATGTTGGTCAGGCTCTGCTGGGTGAAGGGCGTCTGGCGCACCTGGTCGCCGGTGCCGTCCAGCCCCACCACCAGGCCGTAGCCGATCAGCTGGTTGCCGCGCACGCCCTGCACCGAAGCCAGGTCTTTCAGGCGGTCCGCGTGGGCGGCCCCGCCGGCCAGCAGGCACAGCGCGGCGAACAGGCGGGTCGCGAGGACGAACAGGAATCGGGGCATAGTCGGCAATGGCATGTTCAGAACGGCGAGGCCAGCAGGAAGAAACGTTGCAGCCAACCCATGGTCTGGACCTCGTCCATGGTGCCCTTGCTGCGATACTCGATACGGGCATCGGCCACGCGCGTGGACGAGACCGAATTGTTGCCGGTGATGGACCGAGGGTCGACCACGCCCGAGAAGCGGACGTACTCGCTGCCGCGGTTGATGGCGATCTGCTTCTCTCCGGCCACCTGCAGGTTGCCATTGGGCAGCACGCCCACCACCGTGGTCGTGATGTTGCCGGTGAAGGTATTGTTGGCCGAGCTGTTGCCGGTGCCCTGCATGGCGTTCTCGCCCGAGGCGTCGGCGTCCATGTCGGCATTCACCACGCCATCGATGAAGTTGGGCATGGCGCCGATGCCCAGGCCCACGGAACCCTGCCGGTTGGTGTTGGTGGCCACGTTCTTGGCGGCGTTGGTGCGCTCTTCCAGCACGATGGTGACGACGTCGCCCACGTTGCGCGGACGGCGGTCTTCGAACAGCGGATAGTTGCCGTACACCGTGGGCTGGAAGATCGATCCCGTGGGGCGGGCCACCTGCATGGGCGGCGCCGGCGGCACGGCCGTGGTCGGCCCGAGCACCACGGGCTCGGGCGGAACCAGGGCGCAGCCCGCCATGGCAAGCAGTACACCCGAAGCGGCGAGCAGGCGCAGCATCGACGCAGCCATAGTCACAGTTGCGACAGGCGGGCCAGCATCTCGTCGGAGGTCTGCACGGCCTTGCTGTTCATTTCGTACGCGCGCTGCGTGGTGATCATGTTCACCAGTTCTTCGGCGACGTTCACGTTCGAGGTCTCGGCGTACTGCTGCTGGATCGAACCGGCGCCGTCCACGCCCGGAGCCAGCAGGTTGGCCGGGCCCGACGAATCGGTTTCCAGGTACAGGTTCTCGCCGATGCTCTGCAGGCCCACCGGGTTGATAAAGGTGGCGATCTGCAGCTGGCCGATCTGCACGTTGATGCCGGCGTTGCCCGGCTGGGTGACCGACACGGTGCCGTCCTTGCCGATGGTCAGGGTGAGCGCGTTGTCGGGCACGTTGATGGGCGGCTGGATCACGTAGCCGCCGGCCGTGACGAGCTGGCCGTTCTGGTCGGTCTGCAGCGAGCCGTCGCGAGTGTAGGCCTGCGTGCCGTCGGGCAGCTCGACCTGGAGGAAACCGCGGCCGTCGATGGCGATGTCCATGTCGTTGCCGGTGTTGTTCAGGTTGCCCTGGTTGAACACCCGCTCGGTGGCGGCCACGCGCACGCCGGTACCGAGTTGCAGGCCCGACGGCAGCTGGTTGGCGTCGCCGACCTGGGCGCCCGGCTGGCGCAGGGTCTGGTACATCAGGTCCTGGAAGATCGCGCGGCCGCGCTTGAACCCGTTGGTCTGGACGTTGGCCAGATTATTGGAGATCACGTCCATCGAGGTCTGCTGACCCTCGAGGCCGGTCTTGGAAATCCACAGCGAACGCATCATGGCTAGTTGCTCCTGGGCGCGACCCGCCGGGCCGCGCATGAATCATTGAAATCAGCTGACGGCGAGAATCTGGTTGGCGCTGCCGGCGTTCTCGTTCGCGTCGCGGATGATCTGCATCTGCATCTCGAAGCGCCGCGCGTTCTCGATCATGCCGACCATCGCCTCGGTGGGGCTGGAATTGCTGCCCTCGAGCACGCCGGACATCAGGCGCAGCGCCGGGTCGGCCGGCAGCGGCGGCGTGCCGGCGGCCATGCGGAACACGCCGTCGTCGCCGCGCAGCAGCGCCGTCTCCTGCGGGCTGACCAGCTTCAGGCGCCCGAGGTTCAGGATGTTGTTGGGCGGGTCCCCCGCTCCGATGGCCGTCACAGTCCCGTCGGAAGCGATGGACAGCGATGCCTGGTCGGGAATCTCGATGAGCGCGTTCTGGTCGGACAGCACGGGCTGGCCCAGCGAAGTCTGCAACAGGCCATTGACGCCGACCTGCAGGCTGCCGGCGCGCGTGTAGGCCTCGCCCTGGGGCGTCTGCACCGCCAGCCAGCCGCTGCCGGCGATCGCCACGTCCAGATCGCGCCCGGTGCTGTTCACCGTGCCGAGCGCGAAATTGCTGCCCGGCGTGGTGGCTACCGTCGACACGCGGGTGGGCAGCGACGTGCCGTCCAGCATGGGCACCGAACGGTACAGCGCGATCTGCTCGCGAAACCCCGGCGTGTTGACGTTGGCCAGGTTGTTGCTCAGCACGGCCTGCTGCTCGGTGATCCGGGCAGCGCCGTTCATGGCGGTGTAGATGACGCGATCCATCGTCTATTCCGTGTCGAAGCCCGAGTCGGCGTCAGATGTTCATCAGGACCTGCAGGACTTCGTCCTGAGTCTTGATGGTCTGCGTGTTGGCCTGATACGTACGCTGGGCGATGATCATGTTCACCAGCTCGTTGCTCAGGTTGACGTTGGACTGCTCCAGCGACTGCCCGCTCAGCGTGGACAGGCTGTTGGTGCCCGGTTGGCCCAGCTGCGCCTGGCCCGACGCGGCGGTCTCCTGCCAGGCGTTGTTGCCCACCGGCTGCAGACCCTGCACGTTGTTGAACTTGGCCAGCGCGATGACGCCGACGACCTGGCTCTCGCCATTGCTGTACTGGGCCATCACGCTGCCGTCGGCGGCGATCTCGATGCCCAGGAACTGGCCGCTGGCATAGCCGTCGGGCGTCAGCACGGGATTGAAATCGTTGCCGAACTGCGTGACGCCGTCGTAGTTGAGCGCGATGGCCATCGGGTCGGCCGGCGAGTTGACGCCGCCGGGAGTGGCGAAGCTGACGTCGACCGTCGGAGGCGTGTTCAGCAGCACGCCGCTGGTGTCGAACCGCAGCGTGGCAAAGGCGGCTCCGCCGGCGCCGACCGGCATGGGGTTGCCATCGAAGGTGTAGTAGACGTCATACACGCTTTCCCCGGCAGCGTTGGCCTCGCGCTTGACGAAATACTGCTGCATTTCGTGGGCATTGCCCAGGGAGTCGTACACCGTGGTCGGCACCTGATCGGTGTAGGTGCTGCGGATCGTGGGGTCGAACGGCGTGGTGGCGGGGTCGATGGGATCCGCGTTGGCGTCCAGGTTGGTCTGGACGCCAACGCCGGTCGAGGCCACCGGCGCGATGTTGCCTTGCGGCACGGTCAGCGGAACCGGAGCGGCGCCGACAGCGCCGGCGGCATAGCCGGTCAGGCGCATGCCCATCTGGTTGACGATGAAGAAGTCCTTGTCCAGCAGGAACTCGCCGTTGCGCGAGTAGAACACCCCGCCGGACTGGTCCGCCAGGCGGAAGAAGCCCTTCTCGCCGTCGATGGCGATGTCGTACTCGCCGCCGGTCGTCGCCACGTTGCCTACCGTGAAGCGCTGGTTGACCGCCGCGACCTTCACGCCCAGGCCCACGCGGGAGTTGGCGTAGACGTCAGAGAAGGACACCACGCCCGACTTGAAGCCGGCGGTGCCCGAGTTGGCGATGTTGTTGCCGATGACGTCCAGATTTTGCGCGGCGGCGTTCAGGCCGCTCAGTCCTTGTCCGAATCCCATGTGCTATCTCGCTGTCGAATTGTTTAGATGTCCGCTGCGCCGCGGCGCAGCATCAAGTCGATGAATCTCAGGTATTGCCGTAGATCTTGCGGATGTCCAGCATGCTGGCCTGCTTGCCCATGCCCAGCTGCAGGCGCAGGCCGTTGGTGCCGTACGCCACGCCGTTGACCAGGCCGTACTGCAGCGCATCGGCCTCGACGCGCTTGCCTTCGGCATCGGTGGCCGCCACCGTGAACGTGTACTTTCCATCGGCGACGTCCTGGCCGCCGTCGTTCTTGCCGTCCCAGGTCACGTCCAGGACGCCGGTGTCCTGCTTGCCCAGTTTCATGGTGCGAACCACGTTGCCGGCCGAGTCCAGCACCTTGACCTCGACCTCCGCCGCATCGGCCTGCAGGTCGATGCCCACGGGGGTGGCGGAGCGCTTGGTGGCATCCTGCGCATCCGTGCCCAGCGCGATCTCGTTGCCCGGCACCAGCACGCCGCGGCCGATCAGCGCGGCGGCGTTCATGGACTGCGACACGTCGACCTGGCCGCTGATGGCCAGCAGCGTGTTGTTCAGGTTGGTGATGCCTTCCACCGTGGAGATCTGCGCCAGCTGCGAAGTCAGCTCGGCGTTCTGCATGGGGTTGAGCGGATCCTGGTTGCGCAGCTGCGTCACCAGCAGCGTCAGGAACTGGTCCTGGATCTCCTGCGCCGCGCTGGCGCTGCCGGAGCCGCCCAGGCCATTCGAGCTGCTGGTGTTCGAAACACCGTTGACGTTGGTTGCCATGGCTAGTCGTGGATAGGTGAACGTGGAAGGGTCGGGCGCGTCAGGCCTGGCCGATGGTGAGGGTCCTGGCCATGAGCTGCTTGGCCGTGTTGAGCACTTCGACGTTGGCCTGGTACGACCGGGACGCCGCGATCATGTTGACGGTTTCAGCCACCGGATCGACATTGGGCATGAACACGTAGCCCTGCTCGTTCGCCATGGGGTGGGTGGGATCGTAGATCTGCTTCAAGGGCGAGTCGTCCTGGACCACGCCGGCCACGCGGACGCCGCCGACCTCCTGGCCCAGCGCCTGGCCGGGGCTGGGATTGACCTGGAACACCACCTGACGCGCGCGATACGGCTGGCCATCCGGACCCACCACGCTCTCGGCGTTGGCCAGATTGCTGGCCGACACGTTCATGCGCTGGGACTGGGCCGTGAGGGCCGAACCGGCGATATCGAAAATGCTGAGCAGGGACATGCGGGGAGACTCCTAGATCATTCCTGGATGGCCGTCAGCATCGAACGGATGCGGCCGGACAGCACTTGCAGGCTGCTCTGGTAATGCAGGGTGTTGTCGGCGAAGCGCACGCGCTCGTTGTCCATGTCGACCGTGTTGCCGTCCAGGCTGGCCTGGTAAGGCAGGCGATACTGCAGCTCGACGTTGGACGGCGAGACCGCCTTGCCGGGAATATGGCGGGCCGAGGTCAGTGCCAGGTTCGTATCGGGCAGACGCATGCGGTCGCCCAACGCGTTTTCCATGGCGGTCTTGAAGTCGAAGTCGCGCGCCTTGTAGTTCGGCGTGTCCGCGTTGGCGATATTCGACGACAGGACTTCCTGGCGCTGTGCGCGCAGGCTGATGGACTGCTGGAAAAAGCGGAGGTCCTCACTGAGCCGGTCTAGCATTGAGTCGCGCCTTACAAGATCTGTGCGGGTTGGAAAGACCCGGGCGATACCCGGTCCTTTTTGGCATGACGGCATCATAGGTGGCGGCAGGCCGCCACAATCACCCAAATAACCCGCCATTTCCGAGTCAATTCCGTTATTGCGCGGGCGCCTCGGCTTCTACAATCCTTCTCATGCCGCAATACCCCTGCCCCACCGTCCTGCGCCCCGCGCTGGCTGCCGCTCTGCTGGCCGCCGGCCTCGGCCTGCCGGCTGGCGCGAATGCCGGCGCCACCCAGGATCCGGCGGTACTGGGCGCCACGGCTCAGGCCTATCTGCGGGGGCAGCTGGCGGACCTGCCAGGCACGGTCAGCATCACACTGGACCCGCTGCGCACCGAACGGCTGTCGGCCTGCGACAAACTCACGCCGTTCCTGTCATCGCCGGTGCGGCTGCGTCCGCGGATGTCGATCGGCGTGCGCTGCTCCGCCCCGCATACCTGGACCACTTATGTCCAGGCCACGGTCAGCGTGGCCGGCCGGTATTACGTCGCCGCGCAGCCGCTTAGCGCCGGCCGGCTGATCGCCTCCACCGACATCGAGGCCCGCGACGCCGACCTGGCGACCCTGTCTCCGGATATCATTACGGACGCGGCGCGCATCGTCGGCATGCGCGCCGGCAGCCGCATTGCCGCCGGCCAGCCGATCAAGGGCGCGGTGCTGCGCAATGCTCAATCCATCGAGCGTGGGCAGAACGTCAATATCGTCATCAGCGGCAAAGGGTTCACGGTGTCGGGCGAAGGCCAGGCGCTGGACAACGCGGCCCCCGGTGACCGCGTGCAGGTCCGGACGACGTCCGGCCAGGTCGTCAGCGGGGTGGCGCGCAATGCCGGCCTGGTCGAAATCACCCTGTAGTCGCGTTACATATTTTTCGCTCCTGTCACGCAACCAGGCTAAAGTTGCTGGCGCCGGGGCCGTTACGAAGACAAGACCAAGGCAGATCGGCCGCTATCCGAAACCTGCCCAGCGGAGATTACCTTGAAGATCAATATCACTTCCCCCTCGGTTGCTGCCAACAGCGTCAACCTGCGCGCCGACAATGCGGTCGCCCAGGCCTATGGCGCGACCAGCAGCAGTCAGCCGAATGCGGGCAGCGCGCAGGTGGCGCTCAGCTCGGCCTCCCGCCAGCTGCTGGCACTGCAGGAAGGCGGCAGCGACATCAACGTCGAACGCGTGCACGCCATCCGCGCCGCCATTGCCGCCGGTGAACTGAAGATCGACCCCTCCCGCATCGCCGACAGCCTCATCGCCAGCGCGCAGGAATTGCTGAAGTAACACTTCGGACGACTCCCCGCCCCCGATTCAAGGCTCGGCCCGTTTTTTCCTCTGCCCGACGACGCTTTTTTCTTCTGTCATGTCCGCCGCCCTGCAGATCTGTATCGAACGCGAAAGCGCCCTGGTCCAAGCCTTCATCGAGGCCGTCGACGCCGAGGGCCTGGCGCTGGCCGACCGCACCGCTCATCAAGCCTTGCAACAAGCCGCCCAGGAAAAGGAAAACCTGGCCGAACAACTGGTTGCGCTCAGCGTGCAGCGCGACGAACTGCTGGCCGGGCTGGGCCTGCCCCCGGGGAATGAAGGCACCGAACAGGCGGCCGCGCAATTCCCCGAACTGGCCGAAAGCTGGAACCGCCTGCTGGAATACGCCGCGGTGGCCCGCGAACGCAACGAACGCAACGGCATGATGATCAGCGTCAGCCTGCAGCATACGCAGCAGGCCCTGGACGCGCTGCGCCAGCTCACCGAGGGCGACACGACGGCCACCTATGACGCCCAGGGCCGCGGCCGCCGCGGCTACGGCCAGCGCAGCATCATCGCCACTTGACGCTCCGCGTCGTTCCTACCGCGCGCCGTCCCTAAGACCTGTCTCACGCGAGCTGTGCGACTCATCCTCGGCCGCCAGCATCCCCCTCCCGCCGGCCCCGAGAACATCGGGCCCGGCGCGCCATTCCCAGCCAGGTCAGGCCGCCATCTCCAGCATCGCGAATCCCTTTGCCAGGGCGCCGGGCAGTGCCGGCCCGGTAAGCTTGCGCCCACCCGCCGCCATCGCCTGCAACATGGCGCGCGCGGCGGCCGCCTGCGGAGCTTGGGCGAGCTGCCAGCAGGCTGCGCCCAGCTGCGAGGCCAACATGGCCTGGCCCGGCATGGCCTGGAGCCCGGAGGCTGGCGGCAGCGCCGTCCACGCGTGCGCCATGTGGCGAAAGGCCATCCGGGCCTGTTCCTGCTGCACCAGCCAGCGCGCCACGACGGGCGCCCCGGCCTGCGCGGCCTTCATGTTGGTCAAGCCGTACAACTGATTGACGACCTTGCCGTCGGCGGGATCCGTCAGGCGCGCGCACACCATGCGCAATGCCAGGTCCTCATGGCCTCGCGCCGCCAGGCGCACCTCGGTGCCGCTGGCCCACAGATCCAGCGCGGCGCCGGATCCATCGGCCGCCGGGGCCGTGCCCACCGGCAGGTAACCCAGGTCGCGCGATACGGCGGCCAAGGTCGTGGGACTGTCCTCCTGCATGACGCGCAGCGTGCCGGCCCCGCGCGCCACCCATGCGGCGTCTGCGGCAGCCATCGCCTGCCATAAAGTGGCGCTCGTCAGTTCGAACAGATGCACCAGCGGCACGCCGTCCAGCGAGGCATGCAGGGCCTGCACGCGAGCCAGCAAGGCGTCGACCGCATTCGCGGGCATGGGCGCCGCGATGTCGCAGGCGTTCAGGATGCCGTGCGGCAGCGCCAGGTGTGCCAGCGGCGCGGCCAATGCGGCGCCGCGGTCGGTCATCAGCAGCGAAGCCAGCAGCGCGCCGTCGGCCGAGCCGCCCTGCCCCTTCAACGCCGCCTTGCCGTGCATCGCCAGCAGGTGCCGTTCGCTGCCTGCGGCATAGGCCTCCCGCGCGCGCTTCAGTCCGGCCTCACCCAGGGCCTGCGCGGAAACGGATCCCGTGCTCGCCAGGCGCCAGTTCTCGCGCGCCTGTGCGCAGGCCGCATCCGCCTCCAGCCAGGCGATGCCTTGCTCCAACGGCACTTGCGCGCCAGCCTGCGGCAAAACCGCGGCGGCCAGCAGCTGGCGGCGGCGGGCCGCGGCGCTGGCCTCGGCCTCCTGCTTCTGTTGCGCATCCTCGCGCGTCGAGGACCGCCACAGCGCTGCCAGGTCGGCCTCGCTGGGCGCATACAGCGGGTCGGCTTCGCGCGGCAGCGGCGCCAGGGCGCGGTCGACCAGCGCCTGCCGCTCGGCCGCCTCCATGTCCTCGGGCACCTTCTGGCCGATCGACACGTAGTGGATGGGCAGTCGGTGGCGGATGGCGGTGTCCAGCGCCGGCGCGATGCGGGTCGCTTCGTCCAGCTTGGTGATGATGCACCCGACCACGTCCTCGCTGGCGCCATTGCGGTAGGCGTGCGCCACTTCGTCCAGCGTATCGCCCTGGCTGGCGGCGTTCAGCACCAGCAGTCTGCGCACCGGCCGGTCGGCCGCGTGCAGCAAGGCGGCCAGCGCGGCGACCTTGCGATCGCGCTGGCTGATGCCGGTGGTGTCGATCAGGATGATCTTGCGATGCCCCAGGTGGGCCAGCGCCTGCTTCAATTCTTCGCCGTCGCGGATGGAATGCGCGGGCACGCCCATCAGGCGGCCATAGATCTGCAACTGCTCCAGCGCTCCGATACGGAACAGGTCAGTGGTCAGCATCGCCACCTGGTCGCGGCCTTCGCGGGCCACGCAGCGCGCCGCCAGCTTGGCCAGCGTCGTGGTCTTGCCCACGCCGGTGGGACCGACCAGGGCGATGACGCCGCCGCCCGCCAGGAAATCATTCTCGCTGCGCATGACCGGCAGATGAGTCACCAGTTCATTGCGTGCCCACGCCATGGCCGCCTGGCGGTCCAGCCCCGCCGGCAGCCGCTCGACCAGCGCCCGTACCAGCGGCATGCTGAAACCGGCCTCGAGCAGACTGCGGAACAGCGCGGCGTTGACCGGTTGCAGGCCCTGGGCCTGGGCCCCGCCCCACAACAATCCGTCCATGCGCGATTCCATCGCGCTGCGCAAGGCGTTGAGCGCGGCCTGGACCTGGCTGCCCGTGTCGGCGGGCAGCGACGGCGCGGGAAAGGCCGAAGGCAGCGGCGCATCGGGCGTGCGCGCCATCGAAGGCGGCGGCGCGCCGGCCGTCGTGGGCCGAGCCGCCGGTGATGGAACCTCGGCCGGCGGCGCGGCGTTGGCCATGGGCGCGGCGGGCATATCCGTCGCTGCAGGCGTGGCGGACGTCGCGGGCATGCTCGCCGCTGCAGGCGTGGGGGCCGTCGCGGGCATGCCCATCGCCGCAGGCGTCGCCGGCATGCTCACCGCAGCTGGCGCGGACGGCATAGCGGGAGCGGAGGGAGCGATCGGCGCACGGTCTGGAGCAGACCTGCTGGCGGGCGCTGCGGACGCTCCCATCGCTGCCGCGGAAGCCGGACTGCCCGCCGGTGCGGCGCCGACATGCGGGGACGTGGCGGGCCCCAACGGGGCCGCATCCGACGTCGCGAAGGACGCGCGCGACGCAGGTGCGGCGGCGGATGGCGCCACGGGGAGATCGGGCAGCCGCGCCACGATGGGCTCGGAAGGACGCGTTGCCGGCCCCGCGGGTGCGCCGGCAGCGGGCGCCGCCTCGGCGGGCCGTGGCGGCACGGCATCCGGATCGGCCAGGGGAATCTGCGCGGCATAGGCGCGCGCGGCCCCAAAAGCCGAGGTCCGCATCACCTCGGGCGGCGGCGCGGGCTGCTGCGGCACGGACTGCGGGCCGAACCGCGGCGGCACGGACGGGCGCGGCGCCGGCTGGTGCCCGCCGGCCTGCGATGCCGCGTCGGGCTGCGCGGCAGGCTGCCTGGACACGGGCGGCTCGTCGGAATACTCCGAATCCGCGGTGGCCACCACTTCGATGCCGCCGTCGATACTGCGGTTGGAGACGATGAGAGCGTCGGGCCCCAGCGCCTCGCGCACCTGGCGCATGGCCTCGCGGACGCTGGCGCCTACGAAACGGGACAACTTCATTCGCCGCTACCTCCGATCAGCGCGGTCACGCGCACGACGCGCTCGTCGGGAATCTCGGCATTGGAGAGTACGCCCAGCTGCGGCAGATGGTGGCGCAGGAAGCGCGACAGCGGCGCGCGCAGCGGCGGCGACACCAGCAGCACGGGCGCGTTGCCCTGCGACTCCTGGCGCGCCACGGCGGCCTCGGTCTCGCGCAGCAGGGTCTCGGCCAGGCCCGGCTCGAGTCCGCCGCTGGTGGCCATGGCCTGCGACAGCACGCGCTCGAGCTTCACGTCCAGGCCGATGACGCGCAGCTCGCCCTCGCCGGGGAACCACTGCTGCGTGATGGCGCGGCCCAGCGAGCGGCGCGTCAGCGCGATCAGCTCGGGCACGTCGGCATGGCCGCCGGTATTCGCGGCCAGGGCGGACAGCCGCGGCGCATGTTCGGCCACGGTGTCGATGATGGTGCGCATATCGCGGATCGGCACCTCTTCCGCGAGGAGGCCTTGCAGCACCTTCTGCAGCGAGGTGAGCGAAATGGTCTTGGGCACCAGGTCTTCCACCAGCTTGGGCGCGTCGCGTCCCAGGCGGTCGAGCAGCTGCTGCACTTCCTGGCGGCCCAGCAGGCTGGCGCCGTGGCGGTGCATCAGGTGGTTCAGGTGCGTGGCCACCACCGTGCTGGCGTCCACCACCGTGTAGCCGGCGACCTGGGCCTGGTCGCGCTGCGCCGCGTCGATCCACAACGCGGGCAGGCCGAACGCCGGATCGGTGGTGGGCACGCCCTTGACCGTCACGCTGACGCCGCCCGGGTCGATGGCCAGCCACTGCCCCGGCATGGCGACCCCGCGGCCGACTTCCACGCCGGACAGCAGGATGCGATAGTCGTTGGGCTTGAGCTCGAGATTGTCGCGGATGTGCACGACGGGCGGCAGGAAGCCCACGTCCTGGGCGAACTTCTTGCGCAGGCTGCGGATGCGATGCAGCAGTTCGCCGTTCTGCGCGTGGTCCACCAGCGGGATCAGGCGGTAGCCGACCTCCAGCCCCAGCTGGTCGACCATGGACACGTCTTCCCAGGTGGCCTCGGCCGCGGCCGCCTGGGCCTGCGCGGCGACCTGCGACGGCTGCTCGGCGGTGGCCTGCGCGGCGACCCGTTGACGCTTCAGCACCATCCAGCCGGCGGTGCCCAGCATGGCGGCCAGGGAGAGGAATGCCAGATGCGGCATGTTCGGGATCAGGCCCATGATGCCGATGATGGCGGCCGTGAGGAACAGCACGTTGGGGTTGGCGAACAGCTGCCCCAGCATCTGCTGGCCCACGTCCTGGTCGTTGGACACGCGCGACACCACGACGCCGGCGGCCGTGGAGATGACCAGCGCCGGTATCTGCGCCACGAGGCCGTCGCCGATGGTCAGCAGCGTGTAGACGCGGCCCGACTCGGAGAACGACAGGTCGTGTTGCGCCACACCGACGATCAGGCCGCCGATGACGTTGATGACCATGATCAGCAGGCCGGCGATCGCGTCGCCGCGCACGAACTTGCTGGCGCCGTCCATCGAGCCGAAGAAGTCGGCTTCCTGCGCCACTTCGGCGCGGCGGCGGCGCGCCTCTTCCTCGCCGATCAGCCCGGCGTTCAGGTCGGCGTCGATCGCCATCTGCTTGCCGGGCATCGCGTCCAGGGTGAAGCGCGCCCCGACTTCCGCGATACGCCCCGCGCCCTTGGTGATGACGATGAAGTTGATGATGGTCAGGATGACGAAGACGATGATCCCGACCGCGAAGTTCCCGCCCACCAGGAAGTGGCCGAAGGCCTCGATCACCTTGCCCGCCGCGTCGGGGCCCTCGTGGCCGTGCAGCAGCACGACGCGCGTGGACGCCACGTTCAGCGACAGGCGCAGCAGCGTCGCGAACAGCAGCACCGTCGGAAAGGCGGCGAAGTCCAGCGGTTTGCGCGTGAACATCGCCACCAGCAGGATCATCACCGACAGGGCGATATTGAACGTGAACAGCAGATCCAGCAGGAAGGTGGGCAGCGGCAGCACCATCATGCCCAGCACGAGCACGATGAGGACCGGGCCTGCCATGAGGCGCGCGTTGGCGGCGCCATGTGTTTTCAACGCGGAGAGCAGCGTGCTCATTCCTTAAGCTCCTTGAGCCGCGGCTTGGGCGGCGTGCGGGTCCAGTTCGGCGGGCACGTTCAACGCGGACGGCGGCGCCGGTTCGGCTCCGCTCCCCGCGCGCCAGCTGCGCAACTGGAAAACCCACGCCAGCACTTCCGCCACGGCGGTGTAAAGCGCAACCGGGATTTCCTGCCCCAGTTCGACGTGTTGATGCAGGGCGCGCGCCAGCGGCGGCGCCTCGAGAGTCGGTACGCGGTGCTCGGCCGCAAGCTCGCGGATGCGCAGCGCGATCAGGCCGGTGCCCTTGGCCACGACCTTCGGCGCGCCGGCCTGGCCTTCCGCATAGCGCAAGGCGACAGCGTAGTGAGTCGGGTTGGTCACGACCACGTCGGCGGTAGGCACTTCGGACATCATGCGGCGCCGGGCCATGGCGCGCTGCTGCTGGCGGATGCGCGCCTTCACGTGCGGATCCCCGTCGCTTTCCTTGTGTTCCTGCCTGACGTCTTCCTTCGTCATCCGCAGCTTCTTCAAGTGGCTGTAGATCTGCCATGGCACGTCCAGCACCACGATCAGCACCAGCGACGCGACGATCAGCGCGCTGCACAACGCCACCAGCTTGAGCGTCTGCGAGATGGCCGCGGTGGGCGCGGCGGCCGACAGGCCCAGCATCTGCTCGTGGTAGTACCACAGCACCCATGCCGCCACGCCGCCCACCAGCAGCGCCTTGGCGACGGCCTTCAGCAGTTCCACCACCGTCTGCGCGGAAAACAGGCGCTTGACGCCGGCGATGGGATCGAGCTTGTCGAAATTCGGCATCAGCGGCTTGGTGGTCAGGATGAAGCCCCCCAATGCCACGTTGGAGAAGACCGCCACCACGGCGAGGATGCCGAACAGCGGCAGCACCAGCATCAGCGCCTCGGCGATGCCCGTGGCGGCCTGCTCGACCATGACCGCCGAGTCGCGCCCCACCCGCGGGTCGAACGCCAGGCCGGCGCGCAGCACGCTGGTCAGCCCGCGATACAGGGCGCCGGCGCCCATCCAGAGACCGGCCACGCCGGCCGCCAGCAACAGAAACGTGCCCAGCTCGCGCGAACGCGCGATCTGCCCCTCCTCGCGCGCCTTTTCCAGGCGCCTGGGAGAGGCGGCTTCTGTTTTCTCAAGATCGCTGTCTTCGGCCATGCTCGACGTGTGCTACGCGGCCCGCTGGCGGGTTGCAGGCTGCCCGGCGAGATTCTAGGCGAGACCCCATGCGCGCGATCATTTAAGAAGCGGGGGGAAAGCCACGTTATTCCATGCGGGTGTTGCCGGCTGCGCACGAACCGCCACGCCCGTCATCGGATACAAGTTACGAATCGGGGCGGCACCGCGCCGGGGAGCACGACGGCATGCTTGGCTTGAACGACTACTCGGCCCGGGATTCCCTGCGCGAACAGGCCCGCCTGGACGCCCTGGCAGACCTGCAGGTGCTCGATGGCGGACCGGATGCGCTGTTCGAGCGCATCGCCCGGCTGGCCCGCGCTGCCCTGCGCTTTCCGATAGGCTACGTTTCCATCATCGGCCGGCACCACGAGATCATCAAGACGCGAACCGCCCTGCCCGTCTCCACGGGCAGCCGTGAAACCGCCTTCGCGGCCTATGCGCTGCACAGCCCTGAACCGCTGGTGGTGCCGGACACGACGGAAGATCCGCGCTTCGCCCGCTTTCCGCAGGTGGTGGACGCGCCGCACATCCGCGCCTGCTGGAGCACGCCGCTGGCGACGCGCGCCGGCATGCAGGTGGGTGCGCTGTCCCTGCTGGATCACGTTCCCCGCCCGGCCACGGCGGAAGCGCTCGCCACCCTGAAGGACTTCGGCCGCCTGGCCGCCGAGTGCATGGAGCTGCGCGCCCAGGCCAGCACCGACGTGCTGACCGGCGTGCAGTCGCGCCGTGCGTTCCTGGCGGAGGGCGAGCGGGTGTTCAACAGCCGCCTGCCCGAGCGGCAGGCGCTGAGCTGCGTGATCCTGGACCTGGACGACTTCCGCCGGCTGAACGACGCGCTGGGCCATGACGCCGGCGACGACGCCCTGCGCCAGATCGGCGGCATATTGCGTGAAAGCCTGCGGCCCGACACGTCGATCGGCCGCATCGGCGGAGAGGAATTCGCCGTCCTGCTGCCCGGCGAAGGCCTGCACGGCGCCCACACGGTCAGCGAGCGGCTGCGGCGCCATCTCGAACGATTGGCCGACCAGGGATTTCCTGGCCTGTCCGCCAGCTGCGGGCTGGCCGAGCGCATCGCCAGCGATCGCGGCTTCACCGACCTGCTGGACCGGGCCAGCCAGCAGGCCTACGTGGCCCGGCACGCCGGGCGCAACTGCACGAGGCCCGACCTGGCGCAGATCGATGGGCGGATGCCGGCGTTCCGGCATCGCACGCCCATCTGAAGACCGGGATCAGAAGCCCAGGCTGGCCAGCAGGTCGTCGACCTGGTCCTGGCTGGTCACCACGTCGGCCTTGCCCTCGGGGTTGACCTGGGGCCCGTTCAGCAGGCTGGAGGCCTCGTCGCGCCGCTCCTGCGGCACGTTGTCCAGCAGCACCTGCAGCAGCTCGCGCTCGATGGCGCCCACCACGTCCATCATGCGCATGATGACCTGGCCCGTAAGGTCCTGGAAATCCTGCGCCATGATGATTTCCATCAGCTGCGACTGGGTTTCCTGAGCCTGCTTGGGCACGTCCGCCAGGAAGGCGCGCGTGTCCTTGACCAGTTCGCGGGCCTCGGGCATCTCGAGCGGCTGGTCGAACCATGCCTGCCAGCGCTCGTCCAGCGCGCGCGCGTTGCGGGCCATGCCGTCCTGAATGGGACCGGCGGCCTCGGTCGCGTTGAGCACGCGGGTGGCGGCCTGCTCGGTCATCTGCGCGACGTAGCGCAGCCGGTCGCGTGCGTCGGGAATCGCCTGGGCGGCGTCTTTGATGGCCTGGTCCAGTCCCAGTTCTCGCATGCTGTCGCGCAGCATGCGCGTCAGCGAGGCGATGCGATGGATCAGGTCGCCGGATTCGGGTTTCTCGGCGCTATTCGTGGCATTCATGCGGGACTCTCGACTCAGCCGGCCAGTTTTTCAAAAATCTTGTTCAGCTTCTCTTCCAGGGTGGCGGCCGTGAACGGCTTGACCACATAGCCGTTGGCGCCGGCCTGTGCGGCCGCGACGATGTTCTCCTTCTTGGCCTCGGCCGTCACCATCAGCACCGGCAGGCTCTTCAGGTTGGGGTCCAGTCGGATCTGCTTGAGCATCTCGAGACCATCCAGGTTCGGCATGTTCCAGTCGGACACGACGAACTGGAAGCCGCCGGTGCGCAGCTTCTCGAGCGCGATGGCGCCGTCTTCTGCCTCATCGACGTTCTCGAAGCCCAGCTCTTTCAGCAGGTTGCGGATGATCCGCCGCATGGTGGGGAAGTCGTCCACCACCAGAATTTTCAAGCCCTTGTCTACCATCTTCACTCCAAGAATGATTGCGAACGCGTTGCCGCGCCCCGTGTGTTTTCAAACGCGATGGCCGCGATCGTCCAGACGCTCCAGGATCCGCTGGCTCATGTGCGACAGCGAGACCACATCGGCCGCGCCACCCATGGCGATGGCCTCGCGCGGCATGCCGAATACCACGCAGCTCGCCTCGTCCTGGGCGATGGTGTGCGCTCCTGCCCTGCGCATTGCCAGCAGTCCCGCCGCACCGTCCTTGCCCATGCCGGTCAGGATGACGCCGATGGCGTTGCGGCCGGCGGCTTCCGCCGCCGAATGGAACAGCACGTCCACGGACGGCCGATGCCGGTTGACCGGTTCCCCGGCCAGCAATTCGATGACGTAGTTGGCGCCGCTGCGGCCCAGGCGCATGTGCATGTCGCCGCCGGGCGCCAGGTACACGTGGCCCGGCAGCACGCGTTCGCCGTCGACCGCCTCCTGGACCGTGACGGCGCACATGGAATTGAGGCGCTGCGCGAACGAACGCGTGAAGCCCGCGGGCATGTGCTGCGTGATCAGGATCGCCGGACTGTCCGGAGGCAGCGGCAGCAGCACCTCGCGAATGGCTTCCGTGCCGCCGGTGGACGCACCGATGATAACCAGCTTTTCCGAACTGGCGAACGGGCTGCGCAGCCGCTGCGGCGCGGGCGCGACATGCCCTTCGACGGCCGCGGCAGGCTTGCGCAGGCGTGCCCGGGACGCGGCGCGGATCTTCTCGGCGATGATCTCGCTGTACTCGAGCAGGCCGTCGCGTATGCCCAGCTTCGGCTTGGTGACGAAATCCACAGCGCCCAGTTCGAGCGCGCGCATCGTGATTTCGCCGCCGCGCTCGGTGAGCGAGGACACCATCAGCACCGGCATGGGGCGCAGGCGCATCAGCTTCTCGAGGAAGTCCAGGCCGTCCATGCGCGGCATCTCGACGTCCAGCGTCAGGACGTCGGGGTTGTGCTGCTTGATCAGGTCGCGCGCCACCAGCGGATCGGGTGCGACGGCGACCACCTCCATGTCGGGGTGCGCGTTGATGATCTCCGTCATCAGGCCGCGCACCAGCGCGGAATCGTCTACGCAAAGAACCTTGATTTTCTTCATGCTGTACTTGCTCTTCCGCTCAAGGATGTCCGACGCAGTCGTAGACGGTCTGTCCACGCAGGCGGAAGCTGCGGCTTATATAGGTGAAATTCTCGGAATGCCCCGCGAACAGCAGCCCGCCCGGCTTGAGCAGCGGCACGAAGCGCTGCAGGATCTTCGACTGCGTGGGCTTGTCGAAGTAGATCATCACATTGCGACAGAAGATGACGTCGAAGCGTTCGGACAGCGGCCAGTCGGCGGCCAGCAGGTTCAGCGTCTCGAACGTCACCATCTCCTGGATCTCGGGCCGCACTTTCACCTGCCCGCTGTTCTCGCCCTTGCCGCGCAGGAAAAAGCGCTTGAGGCGTGCCTCGTCCAGCTTGGACACGCGCTCGTAGGGATAGACCCCCGCCCGCGCGCGCGCCAGCACCTGCGTGTCGATGTCGGTGGCCACCACGCGGCAGGACGAGGCGCGCGGGCCCAGCGTCTCGGCCAGGGTGATGGCGATGGAGTAAGGTTCTTCACCGGTGGATGCGGCACAGCACCACACCGACACCGGCCCGCCGCGCGAGCGCGCGAATTCGGCCAGGATCGGAAAATGATGCGATTCGCGGAAGAACGCCGTCAGGTTGGTGGTGAGCGCATTGACGAAGTTCTCCCACTCCGCCGCGCCCGGCTCGTGCTCCAGGTGGTCCAGGTAGCCGCCGAAGTCCTGCCGGCCCAGCGCGCGCAGGCGCCGCGCCAGTCGGCTGTAGACCATCTCGCGCTTGTGCTCGCCCAGCGAGATGCCGGCGCGCGCATAGATCATGCGCCGTACGCGCGAGAAGTCCTGGTCGCGGAACTCGAACTGGCGTTCGGAAGTGAAGGCCGGCGAGAGCTGGGCGGTGGCCACACGCAATCCTTCGCGTCAGGAGCCGGCAAGCGCCAGGCCGGAGGGCGGATCGCCGCCCTGCACCAGCTCCGGTCGGCCACGGCCTTGCAGCTGCGCGGCGGGAGCGTCGATGACTTCGCGCGCGTTGATGCGGAACACCGCCACGGCCTCGGCCAGGCGCTGCGCCTGTTCCTGCAGCGAGCCCGCGGCAGCGGCGGCCTCTTCGACCAGCGCCGCGTTCTGCTGCGTCACCTCGTCCATCTGCGACACCGCGCGGTTCACCTGGTCGATGCCGCTGGACTGCTCTTCGGACGCCGCCGAGATCTCGCCCATGATGTCCGTCACCCGCTTGACCGAGGCCACGATCTCCTGCATCGTCGCGCCAGCTCGTTCGACCTGCTGCGAACCCGTGCCCACCTTGCTGACCGAATCCTCGATCAGCACCTTGATTTCCTTGGCCGCCTGCGCGCTGCGCTGCGCCAGCGAGCGCACCTCGCCCGCCACCACCGCGAAGCCCTTGCCCTGCTCGCCGGCACGGGCCGCTTCCACCGCCGCGTTCAGCGCCAGGATGTTGGTCTGGAACGCGATGCCGTCGATGACCGACACGATCTCGGAGATCTTGCGCGAGCTGGCCGAGATGCCGTCCATGGTGTGAACCACCTCGGACACGGCCACGCCGCCGCGCTCGGCGACCTGCGACGCGCTGGCCGCCAGCTGATTGGCCTGGCGCGCGTTGTCGGCGTTCTGCTTCACCGTCGAAGCCAGTTGCTCCATCGAAGCCGCGGTTTCTTCCAGCGAGGCCGCCTGCTGTTCGGTGCGGCTGGACAGGTCGGTGTTGCCGGCCGAGATTTCCTGGGCGCCGACGTTGATCTCGTCCACCCCGCGGCGCACCGCGCTGACCGTACGCGTCAGGCTTTCCTGCATGCGTCGCAGCGCGGCGAAGAGCTGGCCGATCTCGTTGTTGCTGCGCATCTCGACGCGCGTTGCCAGGTCGCCCGCGGCGATGCGGTCGAAATGATGGCCGGCTTCCTTCAAGGGCCGCAGCACGCGGCCGCGCAGGAAGACATAGGTCATGAACACCAGCACCGAGGCCACCGCGGCGCCCAGCGCCACGGCGCCCAGAATGTATTGATAGCGGGTCTCGGCCAGGGCATAGGCCTCGGCACCCCGTTCGGCGCGCCACGTATCGAACGCATCGGCCGACCGCTGGAAGCGGGCTTCCGCCGCCTCGAGCGCGCCGTCGGCCTGCTTGCGGTAGGCGGCCAGGTCGCCGCGCTGCAGCGCGCCAACCGTGGGCGTGATGCCTTGCTGCACGATGGCACGATACGCGTCTTCGAATTCGGTGAGTACGGCCTTGGCCTCTTCAGGCTTGGGCAGCGCCTGGTAGCGCTCGAACTCGGTCTGCGCGCGGCCGAGGCTGGACTGGGCGCGTTGCACCATGGCGGCGGCCGGGCCGTTCAGGCCCTGCGGGATCACGGGCGCCACGGCGGCCGGCACGGCGATGGGGGTGGGCGCGGCGGCAGGCGCGGCCGCGGGTGCCGCCGCGCCATCGGCGGCGGGCGCGGCCGCGGGTGCCGCCGCGCCATCGGCGGCGGGCGCGGCCGGCGTGGCCGCAGCGGCCACGGCTGCCGCCATCGCGGCGTTGGCCGCGCCGATGGCCGTCTTGGTCTGCTCGACCTGCGCCGAGTGCGCCGTCTCGAGGGCCTGCACCGTGACGCCGTAGTGCGCCACCGCGCCGCGGCTCAGTGCGCCGGACGCGTCCTTCGTGTGGCCAACTACCTTGCCCATGGCATCGGACACGTCTTCCGTGCGCTTGAGCGCGGCCATCGTGTCATTGCCCAGGCGCAGCGAGTACACGCCCAGCACAGCGCCCACCACCAGCAGGAAGGAGAAGAAGGCCAGCACGCCCAGCAGGCTGCTGCGAATAGTCAAGTTTGCGAGAATATTGCGCACGATGTTTGTGAGTCCCGGTCCGCGATAGCTGCCATGCCTCGGGCACGGGGTAAGGTGCGCCCCGCCCCGCAGAGAAGGTTCAGGAAGCCGCCTTCTCCACCAGCGCCATTTCGTCACTGGTCATCAGGCGCTCGATATCCACCAGGATCAGCATGCGCTCGTCCACGGTGCCCAGCCCGGTGAGATACTCGGTGGACAGCGTGGCGCCGAACTCGGGCGCCGGGCGGATCTGGCCGGAATTCAGCATCAGCACGTCCGACACACCGTCGACCACGATGCCGACCACGCGGCGATCCAGGTTGAGGATGATGACGACGGTCTGCTCGTTGTATTCGACGCTGCCCAGGTTGAACTTGATGCGCAGGTCGACGATGGGCACGATGATGCCGCGCAGGTTCGTGACGCCCTTGATGAAAGGCGGCACGTTGGCGATGCGCGTGACCGCGCCCGCGTCGTAGCCGCGGATTTCCTGTACCTTGAGGATGTCGATCCCGTACTCTTCTTCGCCCAGCGTGAACACCAGGAACTCGCTGCCCTGGTCTTCCACGCGCGTCGCCTGGGTTTGCGGTTTGGCTGCCATGGTCTTACTCCGTCAATTCAGGATGGCTTCGGGCTGGGCCCATTTCTCGCGGTTGGCGCGTGCCAGTGCGAATACGTCGACGATCAGCGCTACGCTGCCGTCGCCAAGAATGGTGGCGGCCGAGATGCCGGGCACCTTGCGGTAATTGGCCTCGAGGTTTTTCACCACCACCTGGTGCTGACCGACGAGATGGTCGACCAGCAATGCGAAACGGCGATCCTCGGCCTGCATGATGACCGCGATGGCCTGCGTGGGGTCGGGCTGCGCCCCGCCCACCGAGAACACCCGGTGCATCTCGACCAGCGGCAGGTACTCGCCGCGCACGTGCATGACGCGCTCGTTGCCGGCCACCGTGTACAGCTGGTCTTCGGTGGGCTGCAGCGATTCGGTGACGTGGTTCAGCGGAAGAATGAAGACTTCCTCGCCCACGCGCACGGACATGCCGTCCAGGATGGCCAGCGTCAGCGGCAGCACGATGCGGGTGGTGGTGCCCTTGCCCGTCTCGCTGGACAGCTGCACGTGGCCCCCCATGTCCTGGATGTTGCGGCGGACGACGTCCATGCCGACGCCGCGTCCGGAGATGTCGGTGATCTGCTCGGCGGTGGAGAAGCCGGGCGCGAAGATCAGCTGCCAGACTTCTTCGTCGGGCATGTTCTCGTTGACGGCCATGCCCTGCGACAGCGCCTTCTTGAGAATGCGCTCGCGGTTCAGCCCGCCGCCGTCGTCGCTGACCTCGATGACGATGTTGCCGCCGTTGTGCTGCGCGGACAGGACCAGTTGCCCCACCGGATCCTTGCCGGCGGCGATACGCTTCTCGGGCGTCTCGATGCCGTGGTCCAGGCTGTTGCGCACCAGGTGCGTCAGCGGATCGATGATGCGCTCGATCAGGCTCTTGTCGAGCTCGGTGGCGCGGCCGTAGGTCTGCAGCTCGATCTGCTTGCCCATCTTGCTCGCGATGTCGCGGACCAGGCGGGGGAAACGGCTGAACACGTAGTCCATCGGCATCATGCGGATGGACATCACCGATTCCTGCAGGTCGCGCGCATTGCGTTCGAGCTGCTCCATGCCGTTGAGCAGCCGATCGTGCAGGACCGGGTCGAGCGTGGAGGCGGTTTGCGCCAGCATGGCCTGCGTAATGACCAGTTCGCCGACCAGGTTGATGATCTGGTCCACCTTCTCGACGCCGACGCGGATCGACGTGGACTCTTTGTCGGCGTGCGGCGCGGCGGCCGGCCGGGCGGCGGCGCGGTTCGCGGCCGCGGCGGGCGCTGCAGCGGGTTCCGCCGCGGGTTGCGCCGCGGCAACGGGCGCCGCTGGCGTGAACGTGGCGGCGGCCTGCTCGAACTGCGCGAGCACGCCCTGGGCGGGCTCAGCCGGGCGGCCCTGCGTCGGCGCGGCCTCGCGGCCGATGTCGAGCTGGTCGGAATCGATGATGAAGCAGCAGACCGCCTCGATGTCGGCCGGCGAGCAGGTCGTCTGCACCCAGACGGTCAGCGCGTCGCCGGTGCGGTCGCTGGCCAGCACCTTGCCCAGGTTGCCCATCTCTTCGAGCAGCGAGGCGGCATCCTTGTCGGATACGGCGCGGAACCGTACGCGGGTGGGCAGGTCGCCCGCGGGCGCCGCGGCAGCGGCAGCGGCAGCGGCAGCGGCGGGTTCGGCCGCGGGGACCGGCGCAGGCGCGGCCACGGGAGCCGGCGCCGCGGCAGGCTGTGCCGCGGCTGCGGGCGCGGCACCTGCGCCATCTTCGAGCGCCAGTTGCCGCAGCACGGCGCAGATGCGCTCGAATACGGCCTCGTCGGGCTCCTCGGATGCCCGATAGGCGTCCAACTGGCTCTTCAGCACGTCCTTCGTCTCCAGGAAAGTATCTACCATGTCGACGCGCAGCGCCATCTCTCCCCGACGAATGGCGTCCAGGAGGTTCTCAAGCAGGTGGGTGGTGCCGGCCAGCTTTTGAAAGCAGCCGAAAGTCGCCGCGCCGCCCTTGATGGAGTGGGCGGCGCGGAAGATAGCATTGAGCTGTTCGATGTCGGGCGCTTGCACGTCCAGTTCGAGCAGCAATTGCTCCATTTGGGCCAGCAGTTCGTCGGCTTCGTCGAAGAAAGTCTCGTAGAACTGACTGAGGTCCAGGCCAGAACTCATGACAGGTATTTGCCTTTGATGTAAACCGGGTCAACCCTGAGGCATTTCGCCCAGCAGCTCGGCAGCCAGGTCCACCAGCACTTGCGGGTCGAGCGGCTTGTTCAGCCAGCCGCTCACACCCAGCTCGCGCGCGGCGGACTTGCTGATGTCGTCTTCTTCGGTGGTGAGCACCAGGACGGGCACGTCCTGGTACTGGGGCTGTTCGCGCAGGCCCTGTATGAGCCCCAGCCCGCCCAGTACGGGCATGTTCCAGTCGCTGACCACCAGGTCGACCTGGCTGGTTTGCGCCAGGTCCAGGGCTTCCTTGCCATTGCTGGCCGCCAGCACCTGCCATCCGGCTTGCGACAGCACGCTCTTGACGATCATGCGCATGGTCGTCGAATCGTCCGCCACCAGAATCGTGGATGCCATTGCTATTCCTATTGCGTCGCCGGCGCTTCGGCGCCGGATTGCGTGCTGAGGGTCTGTCCGACTTGTTGCGCGCTGCCTGCCGAGACGTCCGCCGCGGCGGCGTTCTCGGTCTCGAGGCGGCGCTGCGTCGCTTCGTTCAGTACCACCAGACTGATGCGGCGGTTAACGGCAGCGTACGGGTCATCCTTAACCATGCTCATGCTCGAGGCCAGTCCCTGCACCCGGATGACCTTGCCTTCGTTCATGCCGCCGGCCACCAGTTCCTGCCGCGATGCATTGGCGCGATCGGCGGAGAGTTCCCAGTTGCTGTAGGCGCGCTCGCCGCGCGCATACTGCGTAGCGTCGGTATGGCCGGCGATGCTGACTTTGTTGGGCAGCTCGTTCAGCACCGGCCCCAGCTCGCGCAGGATGTCGCGCATATAGGGCTGCACCTCCGCCCTGCCCGTGGCGAACATCGGCCGGTTCTGGCTGTCGACGATCTGCACGCGCAACCCTTCGGTGGTGATGTCGATCAGCAGCTGCGGACGGAACTTCTGCAGCACCGGGCTGTTCTCGATGACGGACTCGAGCCGCTGGCGCAGGCGCTCGAGGCGATGTCGGTCGCGGCGATCGGCGTCGGGATTGACTTGCTGCGACTGCATGCGCGTGCCTTGCGAGCGACGGACCTCGCCTTCGTCGCGCAGCGTGTCGGGACCGCCGCCAGGAATGGCGCTGCGCTCGGCCGAGTTCTTCGGCCCGCCCGCGATGGCGACGCTGAGCGGCATGCGGAAGTAGTCGGCGATACCCTTCAACTCTTCCCGGGGCACGATGCTGATCAGCCACATGACCAGGAAGAACGCCATCATGGCGGTGATGAAGTCGGCGTAGGCGATCTTCCAGCTGCCGCCGTGATGCGCGCTCCCGTGCCCCGACCGCTTGCGGCGAATGACGACGCGGTGGTTGTTGACGGTGCTCATGGTGACCTATGTCCGTCAGGCGCGGCCAGGCGACGCGGACTTGGCCTGGCGCACGTGTTCTTCGAGTTCGCTGAAGGTGGGACGCACCGCCGAATACAGCACCTTGCGGCCGAATTCGACGGCCAGCTGCGGCGGGTAGCCGTTCATGCTGGCCAGCAGCGTGACCTTGATGCACTCGAGCACCTTGATCGATTCTTCGTTGCGGCGCTCGACCCGCGAGGCCAGCGGACCGACGAAACCGTAGGACAGCAGGATGCCCAGGAAGGTACCGACCATCGCCTTGGAGATCAGGTCGCCCAGGATCGCCGGGGGCTGGTCGACCGCGGCCAGTGCCTTGATCACCCCCAGCACGGCGGCCACGATACCGAAGGCCGGCAGGCCGTCCGCCACGTGGCGCAGCGCGTTCACCGGCACGTCGCGCTCGTGGCGATACGTGTCGATTTCCTCGTCCATCAGCGTCTCGATCTCGAACGAGCTCATGTTCCCGCTGATCATGATGCGCAGATAGTCGGTGATGAACTCCATCAGCTTGGGATCGCGCATGATGCCCGGATACTCGCTGAAGATCGGGCTCGAGGAAGGATCCTCGATGTGCGATTCGATCGCCATCAGACCCTCGCGCCGCGCCTTGTTCAGAAGCACGTACAGCAGAGCCATGAGCTCCATGTACACCTGCTTGCTGTACGGCGACCCCTTGAGCGCGTGCGGAATCGACTCTTTGACGAGCGCCAGCGATTTCTTGCTGTTGCTCGCCAGGAAGGCGCCGAAGGCCGCGCCTCCGATCAAGACCAGCTCGAGAGGCTGATACAGCGCGCCCAGATGGCCGCCGAGCCCCACGTAGCTGCCGATCACCGCGACGATGACCACCAGATAACCGATAACGATCAACACATCAGGCCCCTGCCAATGTAGTCCAGACAATCCCTCGATAATGATCCCCCGCCGACGCACCAGCAAAAACGCGGGTTACGGGGGGTTTTTCGGGGTTTTTGCCGAGTTTGCGCACCCTTAAGGATGTCAGGAGCGTGCCGTATCCAGGCTGGCCTTGCCGGACACCCCGCGCGCCTTGGCGGCACGCGTCTTGCCCGCTCGTGGAGGCGGACGGCAGATGGCGCAGACGAAATCGGACTGCGGATCATGCGCGTGGGCGATGAAATGCCCGCCGCACTGCCGGCATGCCGAGAGCTGCAACATGCCGCCATCGAAGAAGCGCACCAGCATCCAGGCGCGCGTGAAGCTCAGCACAGGCTCGTCGGCCGGCACGCCGTCGACGCCGGCATGCTCGAGATACAGGCGATAGGCGTCGATGATCGCCCGGATGCCCTTGCTCGACGTGCGCGCATTGAGGAAAGAGTAGACGTTGTAGAACAGCGACGAATGGATATTCGGCAGCCAGGTCATGAACCAGTCGACCGAGAACGGCAGCATGCCCTTCGGGGGCGAGCAACCGCGGATCTCGCGATACAGGCGCGCCAGCCTGTCATGGCTGAGACTGGTTTCGGCCTCGAGCACCTGGAGCCGTGCGCCCAGCGTGATCATGGAACTGGCCAGCAGGATCTCGTCCGCTTCCTGCGAAACACTCTTGATTGCCATGGCGGGCGGCCGTCAGGCCAGTTCTTCTACGGGCTGCTTGGCCAGCAGGATGGTGGCGTGCGCCTGCTGCAGCGCGCCGCCCAGTACGTCTTGCGTCAACGCGGACAGCAGACTGTAGTCGTCGAAGCGGAAGCGGCACAGTAGCGAGCTGGAGCTGGCCAGCTTGACCAGTTGCGCCGGCGACAGGCGCAGGAGGATGTCCGCGACCTCGGTGCTGAAACCAAGGCGGAACATCGATGCGGCATGATCGTCGCGCAGCATGCGTTGCGCCAGAAGAAGATACGACAAGTTGACTTCGCGGATATCGGCGAGCAATGAATTGTCTGCTGGTTTCATTCTTTACTCCTGTGACATTCGCCACGTTGCTGGGTGCAGGCGGCGCCCCCGTGTACTCGCACCGCCTGTCGTTCTGTGAACTTATGCGAAATGTGTCATTTCATCGCAATTTGCCAGCAATTTACCACGCACTTCGTCAATTTTTATGACAGTCATGTCAAAAGTTTGATCTTTACCGGGGTGAGCGCCGTAGCCGAAACATTGCGGTTACAGCCATTACGCCACAATCCCCGCAAAAGAGTAAATAAGTGCTCAAAAAGTTGCGTTCTTGCACGAATGAATCGTCGCGTTTCCCCGACAATCTCGCAGCAAGGCACAACCCGCTCCGGGCCGCGCGACAGCTCGACCTGTAGCTCGTTTGCAACGCCATCGCCAGCGCACTGTGCGAGCTCCCTGCAGACAGACACTGAATGCCGAACGCTGAAGAAAGCCTGGTTCAATACGCTCCGTTGGTCCGCAAACTTGCGCTGCAGCTGCTCGCGCGCTTGCCGGCCAGCGTGCAGCTCGACGACCTCGTCCAGGCCGGCATGATCGGACTGCTGGACGCCATTCGGCGCTACCAGGAGAACCCCGACGCGCAGTTCGAGACCTACGCCACGGCCCGCATCCGCGGCGCCATGCTCGACGAATTGCGCAGCCAGGACTGGCTGCCCCGCAGCGTGCGCAGCAAGAGCCGACGCATCGAGACTGCCATCCAGCGCCAGGAACAGCTGCTGATGCGGGCGCCCAGCGAAGCCGAGATCGCCGCCGAGCTCGGCGTGCCGCTGACCGAGTACCGGGACATGCTGGCCGACGCCCAGGGCATCCAGATCCTGCATTACGAAGACTTCGGCCGCGACGGCGAAAGCGACGGCCAATGGATCGACGCGCCCGCTGGCGACCAAGCCACCCCGCTCGACAGCCTGCTGGCCAGCGACCTGCGGCGCGCGCTCATCGAGGCGATCAACGCCCTGCCCGAGCGCGAAAAGCTGCTGATGTCCCTGTGCTACGAACAGGGGCTGAACCTGAAAGAAATCGGCGCAGTGCTCAACGTCACCGAAGCGCGCGTGTGCCAATTGCGTTCGCAGGCCACGGCGCGCATCCGCGCCTACCTGAAGGAACAGGCCTGGCAGCAGTTGCCGTCCGACGTGCATCTGGCCCAGGTCGTCTGAACACATCATCCGCCCATACGCCTTCGGCGCCGGCCAAACGCGCCGGCCGCCACCGATCCCACACCGCTTCAACGCGGGTCCGCGAAAAAAACTCGCAATCCAGCGACCTGATCCCCTAAAGGTTGCGATCGACAGGCCGTAACCCAGGCAGCGGGTCGAGATGCGGCCCGCAACGCAGGGCGGCCTCAGCTGCCCGGTTTGAAGAAGCCTTTCTCTCTTGGGAGCTATTCATGGCTGCTGTTATCAACACCAATTACCTGTCGCTGGTTGCTCAAAACAACCTGAACAAGTCCCAGTCGTCGCTCGGCACCGCCATCGAGCGTCTGTCCTCCGGCCTGCGCATCAACAGCGCCAAGGATGACGCCGCCGGCCTGGCGATCGCCAACCGCTTCACCTCGAGCGTCCGCGGCCTGTCGCAAGCTGCCCGCAACGCCAACGACGGCATCTCGCTGGCTCAGACGACCGAAGGCGCCACCGCCGAAATCACGACCCACCTGCAGCGCATCCGCGAACTGTCGGTGCAGGCCGCCAACGGCACCTACTCCTCGACCGACCTGGCTTCGATGCAGGAAGAAATCGAAGAGCGCGTCGCCGACATCGACCGTATCAGCCAACAGACCGACTTCAACGGCGTCAAGGTTCTGTCGTCCGACCAGGAAATGACCCTGCAAGTCGGTTCGCGCGACGGCGAAACCATCACCGTCAGCCTGAAGGAAATCAGCTCCAGCACGCTGAACCTGGCCGATTTCAGCATCGCCGGCCCGCAAGGCACGACCGAAGCCTACGCTGGCGGCACCGCGGCTGGCGCCGTCACGCTGAAGTCGACCAACGGCGAAGGCGAAGCGACCGCCGTCAGCGCCGCCAACGTCACCCTGAAGGACGTGAGCACGGGCACCACGCAAGGCGGCGCCACCGGCACGCTGGATCTGGTGCAAGACGACCGCGGCAACTGGTACGTCCAAAGCGGCACCGGCGCTGCTGCCACGTACTACGCTGCCACCGTGACCGTCAAGGGCGGCACGGGCACGGCTGCTGCCACGACCAACCCCACCGCCACCGTCACGTACGACTCGACCAAGGAACTGAGCGTCGCCAGCGACGATCCGCTGACCTCGCTCGACACCGCCCTGAACCAGGTCGACACGCTGCGCAGCAACCTCGGTGCCGTTCAGAACCGTCTGGAATCGACCGTTTCCAACCTGAACAACATCGTGAACAACCTGTCGGCTTCGCGTTCGCGCATCGAAGATGCCGACTACGCGACCGAAGTGTCGAACATGACCAAGGCCCAGATCCTGCAACAGGCTGGCACCTCGGTTCTGGCCCAGGCCAACCAGGTTCCGCAGACCGTTCTGTCGCTGCTGCGTTAATTCGCAACACAAGGGAGGGGCGACCTACCGCCCTCCCCTTGACCGGCAGTCCCAAGAAACCCGCCTCGGCGGGTTTCTTGCATTCCAGCGCTCGAAAATTGGGCCTATTTCCCGATTCATACCTCGCAATTGAAAGTGGAGGGGCAGGTGTAGCCTAGGCATCCCGAAGATCGCCCTACTGGCGGGCATCTTAAGAACATTCGCATCATCATGCCCAAGACCGTCCGCTCCGTCCGTTCCTCGCCACAGGCCGTCACCATCATGGGGCTGTCGGCCTCGCAGGCGCAGTCCAGAACCGAACAGCAGCCGGCCGATCCGGTGGGCTGGAAAAGCCTGGGCGCGCATCACCTGGAAAGCGGTCGCCTCGATGAAGCCCGTTCGGCGCTGGACCAGGCCTTGCGGCTCGCCCCGCAAGACCCGGAAGCGCTGCGGGTGCTGGCCGATCTGGAAACCAGGGTAGGCGACCTGGCCGCCGCTCGCGAGGCGCTGCAGACGGCGCTGGACATCGAGCCGACCCACATACTGGGCCAGGTCAAGCTGGCCGAGATCCTGTATCGCCTCGGACTGCTCGACGAAGCCATCCAGTGCCTGGATCAAATACCCTCGAAGGGAAAGCATCGCGCCACGCTGCTCTCGTGGCGGGGCTTGGTGCAATTGGGCCGTGCCGAGTACGACGACGCCCGCCAGGCATTCGAAGCACTGATCGCCATCGAGCCGAAGCAGTACTCCGCCTGGAACAACCTGGGCAACGTGCATCGCGATCTCGGTGATCTTGAGCAGGCGGAGGCCTGCTACGCCAGGGCCTCCTCGATGACGCGCGACGACCCGCTGCCCCGGTCGAACTGGCTGACGGCGCTGCACTACAACCCGCAGGCCACCGTCGAGTCCATCCTGCAGGTCTGCAAGGACTGGGGCGCCATGTTCGTGCCGCAGACGCGCCCGACCAGGCCCACTCCGGCCGATCGTTCGCCCGGCAAGGTCCTGCGCGTCGGAATGTTCTCGGATGGGTTCCGGCAGCATCCCGTAGGCATGATGACCACGTCGGCACTGGAACACCTGTGCCGGCTCGGCGTAGACGTCTACGCCTACACCACCAATGCCAAAGAAGACCACATCACTCAGCGCGTCAAGGCGCTGGCACGCCGGTGGACGTCGATATCGCACCTCAACGACGATCAGTTCGCTCAACTGATCCGCGACGATCAGATAGACATCCTGATCGACCTATCCGGCCACAATGCCGGCTCGAGGATGCGCGCCGTGGCGCTGGAGCCCGCCCCCGTGCTGGTGAAATGGGTAGGCGGCCTGATCAACACCACGGGAGTCGAGGCCATCGACTACCTGATCACCGACAGCATCGAGTCTCCTCCGGGCAGCGATTATCTGTACACGGAGAAACTGATCCGCCTGCCGGACGACTACATCTGCTTCATGCCGCCGCAGTCGCCCCCTGCCGTTGCCGAGCTGCCCGCGCTGAGAAATGGCTACATCACCTTCGGCTGCTTCAACAACCCGACCAAGATCAATGAGGTCGTGCTGGCTCAATGGGCGCAACTCATGCACGACGTGCCGCAGTCGCGCCTGTTCCTGAAGGGCGCCGCCTACGGCACCGAAGCCTTGCGCCAGCGCATCCTGTCCGGGCTGGAAAAGCACGGTATCGAGGCCGGGCGCGTGCGCATCGAGGGACGTTCGCCCCACCTCGAGTTGCTGGCCCGCTACAACGAAGTGGACATCGCGCTCGATCCCTGGCCGTACTCTGGCGGGCTGACGACGTGCGAAGCCATGCTGATGGGCGTACCGGTAGTGACCTTGCCTGGCCCGACCTTTGCCGGACGGCACTCCGCGACGCACCTGGTCAATGCCGGCATGCCCGAGTTGGTGGTGCAGGACTGGGACCAGTACCGCGGACGCGCCATGGAGCTGGCCTCCGATCTCCAGAGCCTTGCCACGATACGCAGCCACTTGCGGCAGATGCTGCTGGAATCGCCCGTCTGCGACAGCGCTCGATTCGGCAGCAACCTGGCCAATGCACTGCGGGCCATCTGGCAGCGCTACTGCGAGGGCGACGCGCCGGCCGCCTTGGCCTTCACGCCGGATGGCCAGCCCTGGTTCGAAGACAAGGATGGCCCGACGACACTGTTGCAGCCCGACGCGTCCGCACTGGCGGACGCCGACGCGCAAGACAGTTTCTCCTTCTCCTTCCAGGGCAAGATCGTGGCGCTGGACCACGGCGGCGCGCTGATCGAAAACCCGCTGCTTCAAGGCCCCGGCCAGATGGGCACGCTGAACGTCATCGCCCTGGACCCTGCCAGCCGGCTCCAGGAGGCCATGGGCAAGACGCGCGAAAAGTACATCAGCTCGTACCACAACCACATCGCCCTGGGCGACGGCGAACCCGGCGTCCTCTATGCCTGCCTCAATGCCGAAGTCAGCGGGACCCTGGAGCCCCTGCCCCCGGCCAGGCAACTGTCATTCATGCGGCAGCATGCCAGCGTACTGGCCAGGCTGCCCATCTCCACGGTCCGGTTGGACAACATCGATGGCCTGGACAAGCTCGACTGGCTGATCCTGAACGAAACGTACGACAACGAGAAGATCCTGCTGGGCGGCCAGCGCCTGTTGGAACAGGTGCTGGTCGTGCATATCCGCGTGCTGATGGCGCAGCTGTTCGAGAAGCAGCCCGACCTGTCGTCCCTGATCAGACTGCTGGCGGCGCAGGGTTTCAACCTGCTGCAGCTGTGCAATCCCGAGTACGGCAGTTACTTCCCCGAGGACGGCAGCACCGCACCGCATCGCGGCTCCCAACTGCTAGGCATGGACGCCGTCTTCGTCCCGAGCGAAGCCCGCTTGAAGTCGCTGACCGCCAATCAGAGACTGAAGCTGGCATTCCTTCTGCACACTAGCTATGGCGCCCCGGACGTGGCGTATGCCGCACTGAGGCACTCGGAAGGCGGAATAGCCGACCGCTACCTTGCCAGCACCGGCTGGCTGGTGCCGGACACCGTGAAGGCGCACGCCGAAGCGGCCAAGTCGCCGCTCGACGAGTTGCCTTCCGCCACCGGTAAGAAGCGATTCGTGCACCTCTGCTACAACAACGTCCATACGCAGAACTTCATCGACCTGATGGCCGACAGCGCCTTCGCAGAGGACTTCGCCCATCAGATCCTCGTCGAGAAGGCCCGCAGCATTCCCAACTACGACATCGATCTTGGAGACAATCCGAACGCGGTGTATTTCAGCCACGCGGCAGACATGCAGTCCGTGCTCGCGCACATCCTTCAGTCCGATGTCGAGGGCGTTTTCATCCATGGCCTGTTCTTTGAATGGCAGAAGACGTTGATCCGGGCCATCGGCGACAAGAAGAAAATCATCTGGATCATGTGGGGCGGTGACCTCTACAACCCCATCAAGGGCGGCAAGCCGCTATTCGATGTCGTGGAGCACATCGACGCCGTGGCCACCGGCACTGACGGGGACTATCGCCTGTTTCGCGAAACCTATGGCGAGCGGCCCAGGTTGCAGTTCGCCTACCCGAGCAAGACCGAATTCCAGAGCATTGAGCAGCCGAGAATCAAATCCAAGACGATTTTCGTCGGCAACAGCGGTGACCCGGCCAATATGCACCTGGAGATCCTCGAAGCCCTGTCCACGAAGCCCGACATCGGCGATTACGAGATCGTGCTGCCGCTCTCGTACAACCTCTCGCCCGCGTACGAGCAGGAGTTACGCGTCGGCATTGCAAATCTGAAGCTCGAATCCCAGGTTCGCATGCTGACAGAGTTCATGCCGTCGAAGGACTACTTCAAACTGCTGGCGAATTCAGAGATGGTCATCACAGCGCATCATCGGCAGCAGGCGCTCGGCAACCTGATGGCGGCTCTCTATTTCGGCTGCAAATCCGTGCTGCGCAAGGAGATCGTGCTGAATGGCACGCAGATGCTCAATCCCGGCTGGGAACTTCTAACCAGCAGGATGGGTACCCATCCGATCGACTACGCGGACTTCCTGGCGACGAAGAAGCTCGCAGCTTTGCCGGTCGTCGCGGATGAACAGCTCGAGCAACAACGCGCGGGAGTGCTGGACTTCCAGGGGACCGGCACCTTCAAGGACATGCTGAAGCAACAGTTCTCCGCCGCCGCTCTGCTGTAACCGCGGCGCTGGTACGCCGTTTCCCAAACCGCACACTTCGCCCCGCCACACGATCATGATCCAAAGCTTGCCGTTCAACCGGCCGCACCAGACCGGTAAAGAACTCGCCTACATTGCCGAGGCCGCCTCCCGGCTGAAACTTTCCGGCGACGGAATGTTCACCGAGCGGTGCAATGCTTGGCTGGAGGCCAGCACCGGGTGCCCCAAGGCTCTGCTGATGCACTCGTGCACTGCGGCGCTGGAACTTGCGGCCCTGCTGTTGGACATCAAGCCAGGCGACGAAGTGATCATGCCGTCTTACACCTTCGTATCGACCGCCAATGCGTTTGTTCTGAGGGGTGCGGTTCCCGTCTTCGTCGATATCCGGCCGGACACACTCAACTTGGACGAACGCCTGTTGGAGGCCGCGATCACCGATCGCACGAAGGCCATCGTGCCCGTTCATTACGCCGGCGTCGCCTGCGAGATGGACGCCATCCTCGATATTGCTCGCCGCCACGGCCTGTATGTGATCGAAGACGCCGCGCAAGGCATCATGGCTTCGTACAAGGGCCGACCGCTGGGTGCCATAGGTGATGTGGGAGCCCTGAGCTTCCATGAAACCAAAAACATCATCTCCGGCGAAGGCGGCGCGGTGCTGGTGAACAGGCCCGAACTGGCGCTGCGCGCCGAGATCATTCGCGAGAAGGGCACCGACCGCAGCCGCTTTCTCAGGGGCGAGGTGGACAAGTACACCTGGCAGGAAGTGGGCTCATCGTTCCTGCCGAGTGAGATTATTGCCGCCTTCCTGTGGGCCCAGATGGAACAGGCCAAGAGCTTGACGCAACAGCGCCTGGCGCTATGGAACAACTACCACGAAGCCCTGGCGCCGTTCGAGGCCGAAGGCATCCTGCGCCGCCCCATCATCCCCGCCCACTGTCAGCACAATGCCCATATGTACTACGTGCTGCTCGATCCTTCGTTGAATCGCCAACGCATCCTGGCGGCGATGCGAGACCACCAAGTCTGCGCCGTTTCCCATTATGTGCCCCTGCACTCCTCGCCCGGCGGACGCAGATATGCGCGGGCGCACGGCGATCTGCCCGTCACCGATGCGGTATCGGAACAACTAGTGCGTCTGCCGCTGTGGGTCGGCCTGACGCCGCAAGACCAAGACAGCATTGTCGGTTTGTTCGCCGGCGCTCACGCGATGGCGGCGTGACCGCATAGAGAGAAGCATGCAAACCAATCCTACCTCGTCGAGACGGAAAGCCATCATCCTCGCCGGCGGCAACGGCACGCGGCTCTACCCCATGACGCGCAGCACGAGCAAGCAGCTGCTGCCGGTGTTCGACAAACCCATGATCTATTACCCGCTGTCGGTGCTGATGCTGGCCGATATCCGGGACATCCTGATCATCTCCACGCCGGAAGACCTACCACGCTTCGAGCACCTGCTGGGCTGCGGCGAGACCCTTGGTATCCGACTCTCCTATGCCAGCCAGTCCCGCCCCCGCGGCCTGGCAGATGCCTTTCTAGTGGGCGCAGACTTCATCGGCGGAGACGACGTCACCATGATCCTGGGCGACAACATCTTTTATGGCATGGGCCTGAGCACCATGCTCGAACGCGCCAACCAGCGTACCACCGGCGCCACGGTGTTTAGCTACCAGGTCCGTGACGCCCGGCCGTTCGGCGTGGTCTCATTCAATCAGGACGGCCGCGCAGTTGATTTGGAAGAAAAGCCCCAGGTTCCGAAATCAAACCACGTTGTCACCGGGCTGTATTACTACGACAACCAGGTGGTGGAGATGGCCCGGCGCCTCAAACCCTCCGCGCGGGGCGAAATCGAGATCACCGACCTGAATCGGCATTATCTGGAACAGGGTCAACTGCATGTTCAGCCACTGGGCCGGGGCTTCGCCTGGCTGGACACGGGAACGCCGGAAGGTTTGCTAGACGCAGCCAATTTCGTCGCCACGGTCGAAAACCGGCAAGGGTTCAAGATCGCCTGCATCGAAGAAATTGCCTGGCGCCAGGGCTGGATAGATGCATCCGACCTGCGTGTGCTGTCCGGCAAGTACGGCAATGGCGGCTATGCGCAGTACCTGCTACGCCTGGCCGACGAGCCTCGCTGACAGAGTCCTCCGCATGAAGACCGTTGCCATACTGCAATCCAACTATATCCCCTGGAAAGGGTATTTCGACCTGATCGGCGCTGTCGACGAGTTCATCCTCTACGACGACATGCAATTCACGAAGAATGACTGGCGTAACCGCAACAAGATTAAAACCCCCAAGGGCGTAGAGTGGATCAGCATCCCGGTGGGTGCCGGCATCACCCGCCGCATACGGGATGTGGAGTTGCCCAATGCGCAGTGGCAGGAAAAGCACTGGAAGACCCTAGCCGCCAACTACAGTCGAGCCGCACACTATCGCGAAATCGCCGACCTGCTCGATCCCATCTATCTACGACAGCGGCATACCCGCCTCTCGGACATCAACCGGGTGCTGATCGAGATCATCTGCCGCTATCTAGGCATCGCCACGGTCATCCGCAATTCCTGGGACTACGCGTTGGGAGGAGGCAAGACCGAACGTCTGGTCGACCTCTGCGTGCAGGCCGGGGCGAAAGCCTACATCTCGGGCCCCGCAGCCAAAGGCTATCTTCAGGAAAGCCTGTTCTCGGAAGCCGGTATCGCGGTGACGTGGTTCGACTACACAGGATATCCGGAATACCCACAGCTATGGGGCCCGTTCGAGCATGGCGTTTCGGTACTCGATCTGCTCTTCAATTGCGGCAAGGACGCCTCGCGCCATATGAAGTTCGCCCCATCGCCCGAATCAAATCTTTCATGAGAGAGACCCCGTGAACCAGATAAATCTGCGTGACAGGCCTCTGCTGCCGGAAACCGAGGTCGCCGAGCATGCCTACCACATCCGGACCCGAGGCTACAGCCTGCTGCCGGGCTTTCTGGGGCCCGACGAGGTCGTCCTGCTGAAGAACAGCATGCAACAGGCCATCGAGGACTTCAAGCCGGTTCCAGGCGTAGAAAGGAGCTTCCTGGACCGTTATCAGATACATGACCTGCTGAACCGGGACATCAACTATGCCCGCTTGTTGGAGGATCCACGGCTGCAACAACTGGTCGCCCCTCACCTGGGCGAACACTGGATCATGTATGCGGCGACCTCTTCCTCTATCCCGCCCCACGGCACCAATTACGCCAGCCGCCTGCACGTGGACAGCCCGCGCTTTCATCCGGGGTATATCTTCAACATGGGAATTATCTGGGCACTGGACGACTACACGCTGGAAAACGGCGGCGCGCTGAAGGTTCTGCCAGGGTCCCAGCACGTCGGCATGCCACCGGAGCCTGAAGTGTTCGAAAAGCATGCCGTGCACCTGACCTGCCAGGCCGGTTCGCTCCTTATCTTCAACGCCCGGATGTATCACCGCACCTTCGAGAACCGGACCGCGCAATGGAACCATTCCATGACGATCAACGTGTGCAGGTCATTCATGAAGCAACGCATGGACTGGGTGCGCTTCATTCCCGAGAGCATCACCGCGCAGCTGAACCCGCAGGCACGGCGGCTGATCGGCTTCGACACCCGCCTGCCGGCCGACCTGGAAGAGTTCTTTCTGCCCGAAGCGCAACGTCTGTACAAACCGAATCAAGGATAGCCCCGCCATGACCAAGCCTTTTCTTCCCGGCCAGGACGAGGCCATCCAGGCCAACATCTATGTGCATGCTTTCCTGGCGAACTCTGGTGAATACAACAAAAGCCCGCACTTCCGCCCCGAGAACCAGGAAAAAGTCCGCACCATCCTGCTTCGCCTGTTGGGCGGACGCCGGCCGGACGCCAAGGCCATCGATTTCGGCTGCGGAACCGGTTTCCTCATCCACCTCATGCGAGACCTGTTTCGGGAAATCCACGGGGTGGACATCACCCTGGACATGATGAAGCAGGTCGACACCAGCTCCGGCAACGTGTTCCTGCACGAGAGCCTCGCGGAGGACACGCCTTTTTCGCGAGACACGTTTGATTTCGCGACGGCCTACTCCTTCATGGACCACCTGAGGGATTACAAAGCTTTCCTCAAGGAAGCCTATCGCGTGCTCAAGCCGGGCGGGATCTTCTATTCCGACCTCAACCCAAACCGCGATTTCATCCTGGCCATCGCCGACGCCGAAACCCGCTTGAATGGCCTGGTGCCCACGATGCCCATCGTTACCCGGGAAATCCAGGGCGCCATGCACAACGGTGAGTACTACCAGCAGAATTTCGGTCTCGATGCCGACATGCTGGAGAAGGCTGAGCCGATCAAGACACAAGACAAGGGGTTCGACTCTGCAGAGGTGCTGCGCGCGGCCCGGGAGATCGGTTTTTCAGACTGCCGCGTCGAGTTCGAGTGGTTCCTGGGCCAAGCCAAAGTCATGCATGAACAATCCCGAGCGGACGCCGATACGGTCGAGAAGTACCTGAACTCGGTCATGCCTGTCTCGTCGCACCTGTTCAAATACCTGCGTTTCGTATTCGTGAAATGACGTCCAAGCCGCTGATCATTTTCGGCATCGGTTCGCTTGCCCAACTGGCGCACTACTATGCCACGCGGGAAATGCGGCTTCAGGTTGCCGCGTTCGCCGTCGACGCACGTTTCAAGACGGTTGACACCATGCTGGGCCTCCCGGTCCTCTGCTGGGAAGACCAGTTGCCCGAGCAGTATCCGCCTCAGTGCGCGTCGATGTTCGTGGCGGTCGGGTACCGCAGCATGAAAGGCCGCCAACATGCGTACGACCGGGCGACGTCCGCAGGCTACGACCTGCCCAGTATCGTTTCTAATGCCGCGTTCATCGCGGAAACGGCCCGCATGGGCTCCAACAACTTCATCATGCCCGGAGCCGTGATCGAGCCCGAAGCTTTGCTCGGTGCGAACAACGTCGTGTGGTCCAACGCGACCCTCTGCCACCATACCCGCGTGGGTAACCACAATTTCTTCGCGAGCAACGTCACGGTCGGTGGCGAAGTGTCGGTAGGTAGTCGGAATTTCTTGGGTTTTTCTTCGATTGTCCTGCAACACAAGATCATCGGCGATGACACATTGATCGCCGCAGGATCGCTGTTGACGCACGACGCTGAGTCACTGCGCCACTATCAGGGATCTCCCGCGCGTGCGGTGATGACCCTCGATCCTGCGCTGGGCGTATGCGTCATCCCTTGAGAAACGACATTCGCTTCGCACGTGCTTAGCACCGCCGGAGCATCCTGTTCACGGGCAGGCATCCCGACCTATACGAACTGCCCCAACTCAATGCAGCAGATCTGACTCCTTTCATGAACACAAACTCTCTTGCAATCCTGCGCAGCCTGCTAGGGGAGAAAGTCTCCGCCTCGTTTCCGGGAAGCGTGGTTTCCTATCCCGCGATGACCTCGCCCGAGGAAAAGCAGCTGCTGTACATGCTCGCGAGCCAGTACTACCAAGGCAAGGGTCTTATCGTCGACGCCGGCCTGTATCTCGGCGCGTCGACCAATGCCCTGGCACATGGGATAAAAGCCAACCCAACGGCGTGGGAGACGGTGAAAAAGAACAGGCTGCGTCCAATCCATGCCTACGATCTCGCCCGATGGGACGCCGCGGTTTACGACAAGCACTGGAGCAACCCCGTCTCGGTATCCCAGAAGATGGGGAAATCCTATTCCGACGGCGATGATTATTCCGACCTGCTTAGAGCCCTGCTCAAGCAGCACGAGGGCCTGATCGAGTATTTCTTCGGTGATATGGCGGCGCTTGCGCGCGTACCGGCCGGCAAGAACGTCGAGATCGCCTTCTACGACTGCCTCAAAGAACACTACGTGGACTGGGCGGCCTTCAAGGTTTTCGGGCCGGCATATGTGCCGGGCGAAACCGTCGTGGTCCACCAGGATTATTTCTACGAAGCCCTGCCCTACATCAAGCTTCGGCAAGAGTACCTGAGCGACCACTTCGAATACTTGGGCGCAATTGCCACGACCGCGGTATTCCGGCTGAAAAGCCCGCTCCCCGCGGAGCTCTTCGAAAGGGACTTCCTGGAAGACCTGTCGGTCGCCGAATCCATCGAACTGCTCGAAAGGGCCGCGGCGCGGGCCCCCTTTTCGGAATTCAAGGGGTACTCCGAGATCTGCGTCGTGAATTACATGTTCTCCGCCGGAATGCCAGACGCCGCCCGCGAGCGGCTCGCCCGAGTCGAACGGGACTACCGCATCATGCCGCACCGCCGGCTTGCCGCGACGATCGAGAATGCAAAGAAACTGTTCGACGGCCAGTTGAAGTTGACCTCGAACTTCGGATATCAGTAGCAAGGACACCGACCATGAAGATCTCCGTCACCAACGCCACCAAGCCGCCGCAGCCGGTCAGGCAACCCAGCTCCGCCGCGGGGACCCGCTCCCCTGCCCCGGTGCCGGCGCAGGATGTCGTGCCGATGAAGCAGATCGAGGCCATTGTCAATAACGCGCTTCAACAGCAGACCGAGCGCCGGCGCGGCTACAAGGCACAGATGGCCGTTTCGCATCTGGGCATACAGCACACCGAGAACTGCCGCGTGCTGCCGGACCGCGAACTGCTGCTTTCTCGCATCCCCAGCGGCGGCGTTTGCGCCGAAATCGGCGCCGCCTTCGGTGACTACACCGACTCGATCCTGTCCCTCAACAAGCCCAAGCAACTGCACCTGGTGGATGCATGGGATTCGGACCGCTACCGCCAAGGCCTGCAACAGATCCGGCACAAGTTCGCCAAAGAGATCCAAGCCGACCAGCTATGCATCCACCAGGGGTTGTCGGTGGACAAGCTGCTGGAATTCAAGGACAACTTCTTTGACTGGGTCTACATCGATACCAACCATTCCTACGAAACCACGCTGGACGAACTGAAGATCTGCAACCGCAAGGTCAAGCCCGGCGGCCGCATCGCGGGACATGACTTCTGCACCGGCAACGTGATCTCACCTGTGCCCTATGGCGTCGTCGAGGCGGTGACGCAATTCTGCGTCGAGGATGGTTGGCAGTACGAATACGTGACGCTCGAATACCACGGGCATTTTTCGTTCTGCCTGACGCGGCTTTGACTCGTGGCACGGCACCATGACGCGTCCGGGTGCGGTGCCCAGCTGTCTTGCCAACGTCATCCCCAAACGCCACACTACGCGGGCCGCCACTCTGTTGCAAGGTCTTGCTCCGCAAGCCTCTGGCACTGATTGCGTCACCCCAACATGCTGGCTCCGCCAGCCACCAGGAGAGTTAGGAATGGACGTCGATGTGAACAACGCAGTGAATACGGCCCTCGCGATGCGCGACGTGAACACCGCTCAGGAGGTCCAAGTCGCGCTGCTGAAGAAAGTTCTGGCCTCGCAGGCCGACACCATGGCCACGCTCATGGGCTCGGTCCCGCCCCTGGCGGTTGACGGCACGCTGGGCGGCAACATCGATACGCACGCCTGAGCGACGGCTTCATTTCCTTCAATGCGCCTGCTCATCCCCAGGCGCAGACTGGCTTCTCGCCCCCTGCTCGCGCGTCTCGCCGAGCCGCCGAGCCGCATGAGTTATCGAAAGAGCCTAAGCGGCCAGTACGTCTCGCTTTGACCTAGCGTCCATGAAAAAGCGGCCACCAGGGCCGCTATCGGACGCGCCTACGAGACTGGTCCGTCGGTCTACTTCTTCCGCACCGGCGGCAGATCCGTGCACACGCCTTCCGCCACCTCGGCCGCCATCCCGACCGATTCTCCCAGCGTGGGATGCGGGTGGATGGTCTTGCCGATATCGACCATGTCGGCGCCCATCTCGATGGCCAGCGCGATTTCGCTGATGAGGTCGCCCGCGTGCGTGCCGACGATGCCGCCGCCCACGATGCGGTGGGTCTCGGCGTCGAACAGCAGCTTGGTGAAGCCTTCGTCGCGGCCGTTGGCGATGGCTCGGCCCGAAGCGGCCCACGGGAACAGGCCCTTCTCGACCTTGATGCCTTGCTTCTTGGCCTCGTCCTCGGTGAGACCCACCCAGGCCACCTCGGGGTCGGTGTAGGCCACGGACGGAATCACCCGCGCATCGAAGAAGGACTTCTGGCCGGCTGCCGCCTCGGCGGCCACGTGGCCCTCGTGCACGGCCTTGTGGGCCAGCATGGGTTGGCCGACGATGTCGCCGATGGCGAAGATATGCGGCACGTTGGTGCGCATCTGCCTGTCGACCTCGATGAAGCCGCGCTCGGTGACCGCGATGCCGGCGCGCTCGGCGCCGATCTTCTTGCCGTTGGGGCTGCGGCCCACGGCCTGCAGCACCAGGTCGTAGCGCTGCGGCTCTTTCGGCGCGCCCTCGCCTTCGAAGCTGACGTAGATGCCGTCAGCCTTCGCTTCGGCGCCCACCGTCTTGGTCTTCAACATGATGTTGTCGAAGCGCGGGGCGTTCATCTTCTGCCACACCTTCACCAGGTCGCGGTCGGCGCCCTGCATCAGGCCGTCGAGCATTTCGACCACGTCCAGGCGCGCGCCCAGCGTGGAGTACACCGTGCCCATTTCCAGGCCGATGATGCCGCCGCCGATGATCAGCATCTTCTTCGGGATGGCGCGCAGCTGCAGCGCGCCGGTCGAGTCGACGATGCGGTCGTCCTGGGGCAGGAACGGCAGCTTCACGGACTGGCTACCGGCGGCGATGATGGCGTTCTTGAAGCGGATGGTCTGCGCTTTTCCATCCTCAGCCTTCACCGTCAGGTGATAGGGGTCGGCGAACTCGCCCACGCCCGTCACCACGGTCACCTTGCGGGCCTTGGCCATGCCGGCCAGGCCGCCGGTCAGCTTGCCCACCACGCTGTCCTTGTAGGCACGCAGCTTGTCCAGGTCGATCTTGGGTTCGCCGAAGCTGATGCCGTGGGCCGCCAGCGCACGCGCCTCGTCGATGATGGCGGCGTTGTGCAGCAGGGCCTTGGACGGGATGCAGCCTACGTTCAGGCACACGCCGCCCAGCGTGGCGTAGCGCTCGACCAGCACCGTCTTCAGACCCAGGTCGGCCGCGCGGAAGGCGGCGGAATAGCCGCCGGGGCCCGCGCCCAGCACCAGCACGTCGCATTCGAGATCGGCCTGGCCCTCGTAGCGGGCGGCCGCCGGCGCAGGGGCGGAGGGCCTGGACGACTGCGCGGGCGCGGAGTCGGCCTTTTTATCGGCCTCGCCGTTGGGCGCCTGGGCCTTGGCATCGGCCTTCGCATCCGGCTTGGGCGCCGACTCGGCAGGCTTGGCATCGCCGGCGTCTTCGCCCGAAGCCTCGACCTCGACAATGACGCTGCCCTCGCCGACCTTGTCGCCCACCTTCACCTTCACCGACTTCACCACCCCGCCTTGCGAGGCCGGAATTTCCATCGATGCCTTGTCCGACTCGACCGTGATCAGGCTCTGCTCGGCCTTGATCGTGTCGCCTTCGGCCACCAGCACCTCGATGACTTCCACTTCCTTGAAGTCGCCGATGTCGGGGACTTTGATTTCCGTGAGTTTGCTCATGGTGTCTCCCGGGTTACAGCGCGATGCGGCGGAAGTCGGCCAGCAGCTGGCCCAGGTAGGCGTTGAAGCGTGCGGCCGCGGCGCCGTCGATGACGCGGTGGTCGTACGACAGCGACAGCGGCAGCGTCAGGCGCGGCACGAACTGCTTGCCGTCCCACACGGGCTTGTGCGCCGAGCGCGACACGCCCAGGATGGCCACTTCGGGCGCGTTGATAATGGGGGTGAAGTGCGTGCCGCCGATGCCGCCCAGCGACGAGATCGAGAAGCAGCCGCCCTGCATGTCGGCGGGCGAGACCTTGCCGTCGCGCGCCTTCTTGGCCAGTTCGGACGTCTCTTGCGCCAGCTGCAGGATGCCCTTCTTGTCGGCGTCGCGCACCACCGGCACCACCAGCCCGTTGGGCGTGTCGGCCGCGAAGCCGATGTGGTAGTACTGCTTCAGCACCAGCGTGTCGCCGTCCAGCGAGGCATTGAACTCGGGGAACTTCTTCAGGGCGGCGACCACGGCCTTGATCAGGAAGGCCAGCATGGTGACCTTGATGCCCGACTTCTCGTTCTCTTTGTTCAGGGCCACGCGCAGGGCTTCCAGGTCGGTGATGTCCGCTTCGTCATTGTTGGTGACGTGCGGGATCATGACCCAGTTGCGATGCAGGTTGGCGCCCGAGATTTTCTTGATGCGCGACAGCGGCTTGGCTTCGATGGGGCCGAACTTGGTGAAGTCGACCTTGGGCCACGGCAGCAGGCCCAGCGCCGCGCCGTCGGCCGAACCGGCCGCGGCAGCCTGGCCGGCGCCGGCGCCAGACGACAGCGCCTGCTTCACGTAGGCGCGCACGTCGTCGGCGGTGATGCGGCTCTTGGGTCCGCTGCCCTGCACGCGGCTGAGGTTCACGCCCAATTCGCGCGCGAACTTGCGCACCGAGGGCGAGGCATGCGGCAGCTTGCCCGGGGGCAGGCCGGCGTCCTCGACGGCGATGGCGGGCGCGGCCTGCTCGGACGACGCCTGGCTGGGGGCCTCGGACTTCGATTGCGGCTGGCTGGCAGCCGCCGCCTGGGCGCGGGGCGCCTGCTCGGCGCCTTCGGGCTGCAGCTGCGGACGCGCTCCGGACGGCGCGGCAGCCTGGCCTTCGACCACGGCGATGACGGTGCCCTTGGACACCTTGTCGCCCACCTTGACCTTCAGGGACTTGAGCACCCCGCCCTGTGAGGCCGGGATTTCCATCGAGGCCTTGTCCGACTCGACGGTGATCAGGCTTTGCTCGGCCTTGATCGTGTCGCCCTCGGCCACCAGCACCTCGATGACTTCCACTTCCTTGAAGTCGCCGATGTCGGGCACCGCGATGTCGACGGGTCCGCCCGACCCGCCGGCCGGGGCCTGCTCTTGCGCGGGCGCGGCAGCCTTGGAGGCGGCGGCCTGCTCGTCGGACTTCTGCGGCTCGGACTGCGCGGCCGCGGGCTTCGAGGCCTCGGCCTTGGGCGCCTCGGACGCCTGGGAATCGCCGGCGCCCTTGCCGGCGCCCTCGCCTTCGATCTCGACGATGACGCTGCCTTCGCCGACCTTGTCGCCCACCTTCACTTTCACTGACTTCACCACGCCGCCCTGCGAGGCCGGGATCTCCATCGACGCCTTGTCCGACTCGACGGTGATCAGGCTCTGCTCGGCCTTGATCGTGTCGCCCTCGGACACCAGCACTTCAATGATCTCCACTTCCTTGAAGTCGCCGATGTCGGGGACCTTGATCTCCACGAGATTGCTCATCTGTTACCCCTCAGGCGTATTGCGGGTTGGCTTTGGCGGGATTGATGCCGTACTTCTTGATGGCCTCGGAGACCTTGGCGGCGGGCACCTTGCCTTCGTCGGCCAGGGCGCGCAGCGCCGCCAGCACCACGAAGTGGCGATCAACCTCGAAGTGCTCGCGCAGCTTGCTGCGGAAATCCGAACGGCCGAAGCCATCGGTGCCCAGCACGCGGTACGCGCGGCCGGCCGGCACGAACGGACGGATCTGGTCGGCGAACAGCTTCATGTAGTCGGTGGACGCGATGACGGGGCCTTCGGTGCCTTCCAGCTGTTGCGTGACGTAGGCCTTCTGCGGCTCGGCTTCCGGATTCAGCAGGTTGTGGCGGTCGGCGTCCAGGCCGTTGCGGCGCAGCTCGGTGAAGCTGGTGACGCTCCAGACGTCGGAGGCGACGCCCCAGTCGGCTTCCAGCAGATCCTGCGCGGCCAGCACTTCGCGCAGGATGGTGCCCGAGCCCATCAGCTGGACGCGGTTCTTGCCCTTGCCGTGCGACTTCAGCTTGTACATGCCGCGGATGATGCCTTCCTCGTCACCGGGCGTGAGGCCGGGCTGCGGGTAGTTCTCGTTCATCACGGTCAGGTAGTAGTACACGTTCTCCTGGTCTTCGACCATGCGCTTCAAGCCGTGCTGGACGATGACGGCCAGCTCGTGCGCGAACGTCGGGTCGTACGACACGCAATTCGGGATGGTGGACGACAGGATGTGGCTGTGGCCGTCCTCGTGCTGCAGGCCTTCGCCGTTGAGCGTGGTGCGCCCCGCGGTGCCGCCCAGCAGGAAGCCGCGCGCCTGCATGTCGCCGGCGGCCCAGGCCAGGTCGCCGATGCGCTGGAACCCGAACATCGAGTAGTAGATGAAGAACGGGATCATGATGCGGTTGTTCGTGGAGTACGACGTGGCCGCCGCGATCCACGAGCTCATGGCGCCCGCTTCGTTGATGCCTTCCTGCAGCAGTTGGCCGTCGACCGACTCCTTGTAGTACATGACCTGGTCCTTGTCGACCGGCACGTACTTCTGCCCTTCGGGCGCATAGATGCCGATCTGGCGGAACAGGCCTTCCATGCCGAACGTGCGCGATTCGTCGGCCAGGATGGGCACCGCGCGCGAACCGATCTGCTTGTCGCGCAGGATGGTGTTGAACACGCGCACGAAGGCCTGCGTGGTCGAGATTTCGCGGCCTTCGGGAGTGGGCTCGAGCACGGCCTTGAAGGCGTCCAGCGTCGGCACCTTGAGCTGCTCGTCGGCCTTTTCACGGCGCTTGGGCAGGTAGCCGCCCAGGGCCTTGCGGCGTTCGTGCATGTACTTCATCTCGGGCGAATCCTCGGCCGGCTTGAAGTACGGCACCTTCTCGAGCTGGTCGTCCGGGATGGGAATGGCGAAGCGGTCGCGGAACTCGCGGATGGCTTCGAGCTCGAGCTTTTTCTGCTGGTGCGTGGGGTTCTTGGCCTGGCCGACGTGGCCCATGCCATAGCCCTTGATGGTTTTGGCCAGGATGACGGTGGGCTGGCCGGTATGGGTGGCGGCCGCCTGGAAGGCCGCGTAGACCTTGTGCGGATCGTGGCCGCCGCGGTTCAGGCGCCATACGTCCTCGTCGCTCATGCGGGCGACCATCTCGAGCAGCTTGGGATGCTTGCCGAAGAAGTGCTCGCGCACGAACTTGCCGTCGTTGGCCTTGTAAGCCTGGTACTCGCCGTCGACGCTCTCTTCCATCACGCGGCGCAGGATGCCTTCCTTGTCGGCGGCCAGCAGCGGATCCCAGTAGCCGCCCCAGATCAGCTTGACGACGTTCCAGCCCGAGCCGCGGAAATCGCCCTCGAGTTCCTGGATGATCTTGCCGTTGCCGCGCACCGGCCCGTCCAGGCGCTGCAGGTTGCAGTTGATGACGAAGATCAGGTTGTCGAGCTTCTCGCGCGCGGCCAGGGCGATGGCGCCCAGCGATTCGGGTTCGTCCATCTCGCCGTCGCCGCAGAACACCCACACCTTGCGCTTGGCGGTGTCGGCGATGCCGCGGGCGTGCAGGTACTTCAGGAAGCGCGCCTGGTAGATGGCCATCAGCGGGCCCAGGCCCATGGACACGGTGGGGAACTGCCAGAAGTCGGGCATCAGCTTGGGATGCGGATACGACGAGAGCCCCTTGCCGTCGACTTCCTGGCGGAAGTTGTCGAGCTGCTCGGTGGTCAGGCGGCCTTCGAGGTAGGCGCGGCCATAGACGCCGGGCGACGAGTGGCCCTGGAAGTAGACCAGGTCGCCGCCGTGGTCTTCGCTCTCGGCGTGCCAGAAGTGATTCTGGCCGCAGCCGATCATGGTGGCCAGCGAGGCGAACGAGGCGATGTGGCCGCCCAGGTCGCCGCCATCGGGCGGATTGTGCTTGTTGGCCTTGACCACCATGGCCATGGCGTTCCAGCGCACGTACGAGCGGATGCGCGCTTCGAGTTCGAGGTTGCCAGGATGCGCAGGCTGCAGGCCCACGGGGATGGTGTTGACGTACGCGGTGTTCGGCGAGAACGGGATGTGTGCCCCCGAGCGGCGCGCCAGGTCGATCAGGCGCTCGAGCAGATAATGGGCACGCTCAGGGCCTTCGCGATCCAGCACCGCGGCCAGCGCTTCCAGCCATTCCTGGGTCTCGAGGGTATCGTCGTCGTTGGCGGCGGCTAGGGCGCCGGCCTGGGCGTGAGAGGACATCGTCTGTCTCCTGTGGGGGGTTCGGAGCGCGTCCGGACCGATACGGCCCGGCGCGACGTGGCTGCGGGCAGGGCTTGTGGCGCCGTGGGGTACACGGGCAGCGCCCTGCCTCGGACTTGCCAAAAACCGGCATTCTAGGAACAAGCCTACCCTGTCGCAAGGAAAATTTCATGTTGCGGTACGGCATTTCGTAATGTGAAAATAGAACCAGTTTGCGCGCAACTGCGTTCTGCCGCGTACCGGGGCGCCGCGAACCCGCACTAAAATGCCGCATTCACGCAAAGAATTCATGTCCAGCGCCAAACCCAATATATCGGTGTCGTTCCACGACCATGCCCGCCTGCGGCGGCGTGGGCTGTACTGGTTGACGCCCGTCGTCGTGCTCATTCTGTACATGTGCGTGATGGGCGTGTTCTTCTGGCTGCAGCGCATCCACGACGACAGCGTGATGTTCGTCACCATCGACCAGGAGCTGCGCCAGCAGCGCCTGATCTGGGTAGTGCTTGCGCTGTCGTGCGTCATCATCATCAGCCTGCTGATGCTGTGGCGCTATACCGGCTTCCGTTCCGAGGCCGAGGCGGCCCTGATCGCCGAGACGGGCTTTCGCCGCGCCATGGAAAACTCCATGTCCACCGGCATGCGCGTGCTCGACATGGAAGGCCGCATCGCCTATGTGAACCCGGCCTTCTGCCGCATGATCGGCTGGAACGAGGCAGACCTGATCGGCCGCAGCCCGCCCTTTCCGTACTGGGTGCCCGGACGCCACGAGCAGCACCAGCATACTCTCGACGTCCTGCTGTCGGGCAAGACGCCCAGCAGCGGGCTCGAGGTCGAGGCGCAGCGCCGCGACGGCTCGCGCTTCACCGCGCGCATGTACGTGTCGCCCCTGCTCGATCCCAATGGCAACCAGATCGGCTGGATGACCTCCATGACCGACATCACCGAGTCCAAGCGCATCCGCGAAGCGCTGACCGCCGCGCACGAGCGGTTCATGACGGTGCTGGAAGGCCTGGACGACGCCATCTCGGTCACGGCCGACACGCACGACGGACTGGAACTGCTGTTCGCCAACCGCACCTACCGGCGGGTGTTCGGCGCGCAGACCGGCGGGCACGACGAGTTGCTGGCGGGCCGGCGCGGCCGCTTCACCGACGAATCGGTCGAGGTGTTCTCGCCCTCGGTGCAGCGCTGGTTCGAAGTGCACCACCGCATGCTGGCCTGGACGGATGGCCGGCGCGTGCGCATGCAGGTGGCGCGCGACATCACCGAGCGGCGCGACCACGAAGAAGCGTCGCGCGTGCAGCAGGAGAAGATCCAGCTGACCAGCCGCCTCACCACCATGGGCGAGATGGCGTCTTCGCTGGCGCACGAGCTGAACCAGCCGCTCACGGCCATCGCCAACTACAGCATGGGCGCGGTGGCGCTGGTCAAGGCGGGCCACACCAGTCCCAACATGCTGCTGCCGGCGCTTGAAAAAGCGGCCTCGCAGGCCGAGCGCGCCGGCAAGATCATCAGCCGCATCCGCGAATTCGTGAAGCGCAGCGAGCCGCGCCGCCAGCGCGTGGCCATCCGCAGCATCGTCGACAACGCCATCGGCTTCGCCGAGATCGACGCCCGCAAGCGCCGCATCCGCATCGACAGCTTCGTGCCTTCCAACGCGCCCGAGGTGCTGGCCGACCCCATCCTCATCGAGCAGGTGCTGCTGAACCTGCTGAAGAACGGGCTGGAGGCCATGGAAAAGAGCGACTCCGACGAACTCAAGGTGGCGGTGATCGTGCACGAACAGCACATCGAGGTGGCCGTGGTGGACCGCGGCCACGGCCTGGCCGAGCCCGAACGCCTGTTCGAACCCTTCTTCAGCACTAAGTCCCAAGGCCTGGGGATGGGGCTGAACATATGCCGTACCATTATCGAATCGCACCACGGTCGCCTGTGGGCCGACCCGAATCCGGCCGGGGGGACCATCTTCCGGTTTACCTTGCCCTGTGCTGCGCCACAAACGCAAACAGTCAATGAACAGTCCGAGGAGTTGCCCGCATGAACACCCCACACCTGTCGAGCACGGTATTCATTGTTGACGACGACGAGGCCGTCCGCGACTCGCTGCGCTGGCTGCTGGAAGCCAACGGCTACCGCGTGCGGGCCTACTCCAGCGCCGAGACCTTCCTGGACGAATACGACGCCAGCCAGGTCGGCGTGCTGATCGCCGACGTGCGCATGCCGGGCATGAGCGGCCTGGAACTGCAGGAGCAGCTGCTCGCCCGCAATGCCCCCCTGCCCATCGTCTTCATCACCGGCCACGGCGACGTGCCCATGGCCGTGTCCACCATGAAGAAGGGAGCGGTCGACTTCCTGGAAAAACCCTTCAACGAGGCCGACCTGCGCGAGATCGTGGCCCGCATGCTCGAGCAGGCGGTGCAGCGCGTCAGCAAGTTCCAGGCGCAGAAGGATCACGAAGCCATGCTGGCGCGCCTGACGGCGCGCGAACAGCAGGTGCTCGAGCGCATCGTCGCCGGGCGCCTGAACAAGCAGATCGCCGACGACCTCGGCATCAGCATCAAGACCGTCGAGGCGCACCGCGCCAACATCATGGAAAAACTGGAAGTCACTACCGTCGCCGACCTGATGAAGGTCGCGCTGGCGAAACCCGAGGCTCATGCATGACCGCACGCATCATTGATGGCAATGCCCTTTCCGCACGCATCCGCGACGAAGTCGCGCAACGCGCCCGCAACCTGAGCGAGCGCGGCATGCGCCCCGGGCTGGCGGTCGTGCTGGTAGGCGAAGACCCCGCATCGCAGGTCTACGTGCGCAACAAGGTGGCGGCCTGCGAAAAGGCCGGCCTGCATTCCGTCAAAGAGCAGTACCCGGCCGACATGACCGAGGCCGAGCTGCTGGCGCGCATCGACGCGCTGAACCGCGACCCCTCCATCCATGGCATCCTGGTGCAGCTGCCGCTGCCCGCGCACATGAGCTCGCACAAGGTCATCGAGGCCATTGCGTCCGAGAAGGACGTGGACGGCTTTCACATCAGCAACGCGGGCCTGCTCATGACGGGCCAGCCGCTGTTCCGCCCCTGCACGCCGTACGGCGTGATGAAGATGCTCGAATCCGAAGGCGTGGCGCTGCGCGGCGCCGAAGCCGTGGTGGTCGGCGCCAGCAACATCGTCGGCAAGCCGATGGCCATGCTGCTGCTGCAGGCCGGCGCCACGGTCACGCTGTGCAACTCCAAGACCCGCGACCTGGCCGCGCACACGCGCCGCGCCGACGTGCTCGTGGTGGCCACGGGCCGTGCCGGCATGGTGACGGGCGACATGATCAAGCCGGGCGCGGTGGTGATCGACGTGGGCATCAACCGCGGCGAGGACGGCAAGCTGCGCGGCGACGTGGACTTCGCTTCTGCCAGCCAAGTGGCGGGCGCCATCACCCCGGTACCGGGCGGCGTGGGCCCCATGACCATCGCCATGCTGCTGGTCAACACCCTGGAAGCCGCGGAACGCGCGGCCGGCCAGCGCGGCTGAGGGCCACGCCGGGCCGCACAGGCCTCGCAGCAATCGTGCGCCGGCCGATGCGGCCGGCGCATTCTTTCTTGTAGAGGATCTGCGCGCCCACCTTGCAGCGCGCGCGTCAGTCCCCATCTGCTTCCTATTCTTCCGCCCATTTTCCTAGCCCCCTTGAGGCCGCGATGATTACCAATCCCCTGCTCGCTCCCGTTTCCGACCTGGTCGACTATGCCAGCGTCACGCCCGCGCACATCGTGCCGGCGGTCGACGAGCTGCTGGAGATCGCACGACAGGCCGTCGAACGGGCTGCCTCGGCAGACCTGCCCGCCACATGGGAAGCGGTGGTCGAGCCGCTGGACGGCGCCACGGAGCGGCTGTGGCGCGCCTGGTCGGTAGCCGGGCACCTGAATGCCGTGGTCAACACGCCCGAACTGCGCGAGGCCTACAACGCCGCGCTGCCGAAGGTCACCGAGTTCTCGACCTGGGTGGGCCTGCATGAAGGGCTGTACCGGCAGTACCAGCGCCTGCACGACGCGCCTGGCTTCGCGGCCTGGTCCCCGGTGCGCCGGCGTGTGGTCGAGCTGGCGCTGCGCGACTTCCGCCTGAGCGGCGTCGAGCTGCAGGGCGAGGCGCGCGAGCGTTATGCGCAGAATTCCGAGCGCGAGGCGCAGGTGTCGCAGAAGTTCTCCGAGAACGTGCTGGACGCGGTGGACGCCTGGGCGCTGTACATCGAGGACGAGGCGCGCCTGGCCGGCCTGCCGGCCGACGTGCTCGACGCCGCGCGCCAGGCGGCCGAGGCCGACGGCAAGCCCGGCTGGAAGCTGACGCTGAAAATGCCGTGCTATCTGCCGGTGATGCAGTATGCGCGCGACCGCGAACTGCGGGCGACGCTGTACCGCGCCTATGGCACGGTGGCTTCGGAACAGGGCGCCGCCGAACTGGACAATTCGCCCCTCATCGAGGAACTGCTGGCCCTGCGCGCCGAAGAGGCGTCGCTGCTGGGCTACGATCATTTCGCGGCGCTGCGGCTGCAGACCCGCATGGCGCGCAGCGCCGACGAGGTCACCACGTTCCTGCGCGACCTCGCTGCCCGCGCCCGCCCCTTTGCCCAGCGCGACCTGGCCGAACTGCGCGCGTATGCCGCCGGCGAGCTGGGCATGGACGACCTGCAGCCCTGGGACGTGCCGTTTGCCTCCGAGCGGCTGCGCGAGTCGCGCTATGCCTACTCCGAGGACGAAATCAAGCAGTACTTCACCGAGCCGCGCGTGCTGTCGGGGCTGTTCCAGGTGATCGAGAAACTGTTCGACGTACGCCTGCGCGAGGTGCCGGTATCGGCCTGGCATGCCGACGTGCGGGGCGTGCAGGTCGAGACGACCGCCGGCGCCCTGGTGGGCCACCTGTACCTGGACATGTACGCCCGCTCGGGCAAGCAGAGCGGCGCCTGGGTGGACAGCGAGCGTACGCGCCGCCTGGCCGGCGGCCGGCTGCAGACGCCGGTGGCCTATCTGACCTGCAACTTCGCGCGCCCCAACGGCGGCAAGCCGGCGCTGCTGACGCACGATGACGTCATCACCCTCTTCCACGAAACCGGCCACGCCCTGCATGCGTTGCTGTCCGAGGTGGACGAGCCGGGCGCCTCCGCGTTCTCCAGCGTCGAATGGGACGCCATCGAGCTGCCCTCGCAGTTCATGGAGAACTTCTGCTGGGAATGGTCGGTGGTGCAGCAACTGTCGGCGCACGTCGACAGCGGCGAACCCCTGCCCCGCGACCTGTACGACCGCCTGCTGGCGGCCCGCAATTTCCAGAGCGGCATGCAGACAGTGCGCCAGATCGAGTTCGCGCTGTTCGACATGCTGCTGCATGCCCATGCGCAGGCCACGCCCATCGGCAGCGTGCTGGACCTGCTGCAGCAGGTGCGCCGCGAGGTGGCGGTGCTGCATCCGCCGGCGTGGCATCGCCTGCCGCACAGCTTCTCGCACCTGTTCGCGGGCGGCTACGGGGCTGGCTACTACAGCTACAAGTGGGCCGAGGTGCTGTCGGCCGACGCCTACGCGGCCTTCGAGGAAGCGGCGAACCGCGGCGCCGGCACGCTGGACGCCGCCACGGGCGCGCGGTTCCGCCGCGAGATCCTGGCGGTGGGCGGCGCGCGCCCCGCGGCGGACTCGTTCCGCGCCTTCCGCGGCCGCGAGCCCAGCATCGACGCGCTGCTGCGCCACAGCGGCATGGCGGCCGAGGCGGTCGCGGCGGCCTGAGGCACGCCGCCCGCCGGAACGGATGGCGTTCATCGCCGCCGTTTGATCCGGATCCATCGGTGCAGTGCGGCGGCGGTAGAATCTTCGCTTGCCCGACCTTCCCGACACCGACTAGGCCGCGCCTCGGGGCGCGGCGGCCAGACACCATGCCGCAACTCTTTTCAGCACGTCCATGGCGCGCCCTGCTGCTGGGCCTGTGCGTATTGCTGGCCGCCTGCAGCGAACGCTCGGAAGACTGGTCGCTGTACAACGTGCGCGGGCACCTGCCCGATCTGCAGTTCAAACTCGCCGGCGCCGGCGGCAAAACGGTATCCAGCGATGACATGCGCGGCAAGGCGGTGCTGCTGTTTTTCGGCTATGCCAGCTGCCCCGACATCTGCCCCACGACCATGGCGCAGCTGTCCGCGGTGGTGCAACAACTGGGCGACCAGGCCGACCGCGTGCGCATCGTGTTCGTCAGCGTCGACCCGCACCGCGACACGCCGGACATGCTGCAGGCCTATGTCGATGCGTTCAACAAGCAGGCCGTGGGCCTGACGGGCACGGAGAAGCAGATCGCCGACCTGGCGCGGCGCTACCGCGTGGCCTACCAGATCGAAAAGCCCCGGCCGGGCGACGCGCCCGACACATACGAGGTCACGCACAGCCGCGGCGTCTACATCTTCGACGGCCGGGGCAAGGCTCGCCTGCTGGCTTCGGACACCGACAGCGTCGCCGCCGTCACCGGCGACCTCAAGCGCCTGCTGGCCTCCGCCGACTGAGCGCGCCGGGTCTTGTACCCGACCGGCACGTGTTGTTACAGCCGCCGCGAGGGTGGTGTCAGTATCATGGCCCCATATTTCCACCCTAGGAGTGAGCGCATGAGCATCATCATCATGATCATCGTTGGTTTTGTCGTGGGGCTGATCGCACGGGCCATCATGCCGGGCAATCAGAGCATGGGCATCATCATGACCACCCTCCTGGGCATCGTGGGTGCAGTGGTGGCCGGTTTCCTCGGCCAGTCGCTGGGCTGGTACCAGCCGGGCGAGCCCGCGGGCTGGATCGCCTCGGTGGTGGGCGCGATCATCGTGCTGTTCGTCGTGGGCCTGGTCACCCGCAAGCGCGTCTGACGCTCGGCAAGGCGCGAAAAGAAAGGCCGGCAGTTCGCTGAACTGCCGGCCTTTTTGCTGGGCGCTCGCGCGGCGCTGGCGCGTGCGCGGCGCCGCCCTCAGCCCTGCCCCGCCTGCGCGGCGGCGGGCTGCGTGGCGACGGTGTGCTCGGTCCAGCCCCCGCCCAGCGCCCGGTACAGCGCGATCAGGTTGGACAGCCGCGCCAGGCGCGTATTGATCAGGGTCTGCTGCGCCGAGTACAGCGAACGCTGCGAATCCAGCACCGTCAGGTAGTTGTCGATGCCCTGGTCGAAGCGCTGCCGCGACACCGTGTAGGCGCGCTGGCTGGCGTCCACCAGCAGCCGCTGCGAGCGGATCTGCTCGTCCAGCGTGCCGCGTCCGGCCAGCGCGTCGGCCACTTCGCGGAAGCCGGCCTGGATGGCCTGCTCGTAGCGCGCGATCTCGATGCGCTTCTGCAGCTTGGCCACGTCCAGCCCGGCCAGCAGCGAGCCGCCGGCGAAGATGGGCGTGGTGATCTGGGGCGCGAAGCTCCAGGCTCCCGAGCCCGAATCGAACAGGCCGCCCAGGCTGGCGCTGGCCGTGCCTATGCTGCCGGTCAGGCTGATGCTGGGAAAGAACGCCGCGCGCGCCGCGCCGATGTTGGCGTTGGCGCCCTGCAGCAGGTGCTCGGCGGCCCGGATGTCGGGACGGCGCACCAGCAGGTCGGACGGCAGGCCGGCCGGCAGATCCAGCGGCAGCACGTCGTCGGGCAGCGGGCGCACCTGGTCCAGCTGCGCCGCCACGTCGGCGGGCAGCGGCTGGCCGATGAGCAGCACCAGCGCGTTGCGGTCCTGCGCCACCTGCCGCGTGTACTGCGACAGATTTGCTTCGGCGGTGCGCAGCGAGATCTCGGCCTGGCTCAGGTCGAGGTCGGTGGCCACGCCCAGGTCGTAGCTCTGGCGGGTCAGGTCGTATGACTCTTTCTGGGCCTTGAACGTATCGCGGGTCAGGCCCAGCAGTTCCTGGTCGGCGCGCAGCGTCAGATAGGCGTTGGCCGTTTCCGCGATCAGGGCGAGTTGCGTGGCGATGCGGGTCTCGTCCTGCGCCAGGTAAGTCTGCAGCGCCTGTTCGCTGAGGCTGCGGATGCGGCCGAACAGGTCCAGTTCCCACGCCGTGGTGGCCAGGCCCACCTGGTAGCTGCGGCTGGTGGCGGCGTTGCCCGACTGGGTCAGGTCGCCCGGCGTGCGCTGGGCCTGCGCCGTGCCCGCCACCCCGAGGCCCGGCAGCAGGTCGGCGCGCTCGATGCGGTACTGCGCGCGCGCCACCTCGACGTTCAGCGCGGCCACGCGCAGGTCGCGGTTGTCGGCTAGCGACAGCTCGATCAGCCGCTGCAGCACCGGATCGCGGAAGAAATCGCGCCAACCCACGTCGGCCGCGGCGCCCTGCACGGGCGTGCCCTGCCCGGCCTGCCGGTCGTACGCCGGGCCGGTGGGATAGGCAGCGTCCACCGGCGCGGCGGGACGTTCGTAAGTGGGTGCCAGGGAGCAGCCCGCGAGGGCGGCCGCCAGCGCCATGGACGACAGAGGCTTGAGGGCGAACCGCATCATGCGTGGCCTCCGGTGGAGGTGTCGGCCGGACGGCCGTGAGCGTCGTGCGCCTCCTCGCTTTCGCTCTGGCGCTTGACCCGGAATAGACGCAGCATCATGACGAAGAACAGGGGTACGAAGAAGATGGCCAGGAAGGTGCCGGTCAGCATGCCGCCGATCACGCCGGTGCCGATGGCGTTCTGGCTGCCCGAGCCCGCGCCGGTGGAAATGGCCAGCGGCACCACGCCCAGGATGAAAGCCAGCGACGTCATCAGGATGGGCCGCAGGCGCTGGCGCGCGGCATGCACCGCGGCCTCGGCCAGGCTGGCCCCTCTTTCGAAGTGCTCCTTGGCGAACTCGACGATGAGAATCGCGTTCTTCGCCGTCAGGCCCACTGTGGTCAACAGCCCCACCTGGAAGTACACGTCGTTGGACAGCCCGCGCAGCAAGGTGGCCAGCAGCGCGCCCACCACGCCCAGCGGCACCACCAGCATCACCGCGGTCGGAATGCTCCAGCTTTCATACAGCGCGGCCAGGCACAGGAACACCACGATCAGCGAGATGGCGTAGAGCGCCGGCGCCTGCGCGCCCGCCAGGCGTTCCTCGAACGACAGGCCCGTCCATTCGAAGCCGATGCCGGCCGGCAGCGTGCGCGCGATGCGCTCCATCTCAGCCATGGCCTCGCCCGAGCTGTAGCCGGGCGCCGCCTGGCCCTGGATGTTGTACGAGGGCACGCCGTTGTAGCGGTTGAGCTTCTGCGGACCATAGGTCCATTCCGCCGTGGCGAAGGCCGAGAACGGCACCATCTGGCCCTCCGCGTTGCGCACGTACCACTTCTGCAGGTCTTCGGGCAGCATGCGCGCCGAGGCATCGCCCTGCACGAACACCTTCTTCACACGGCCGCGGTCGATGAAGTCGTTGACGTACGAGCCGCCCCACGCGGTGGACAGCGTCTGGTTGATCGACGCGATCGACACTCCCAGCGTGCGCGCCTTCTCGCGGTCGATGTTCAGTTGATACTGCGGCGCGTCCTCGATGCCGTTGGGCCGCACCGCCGCCAGCAGCGGGCTCTGGCGGGCCTCGCCCAGCAGCTTGTTGCGGGCCTCGAGCAGCTTCTCGTGGCCCAGGCCGGCCTGGTCCATCAGCTGGAAGTCGAAGCCCGACGCGTTGCCCAGCTCGAGCACCGCGGGCGGCGCGAACACCGCGATCTGCGCGTCGCGCAGGGTCTTGGCGAACGCGGCGTTGGCGCGCGCGGCCACGGCCGGCGCGCGCTGCTCGTCGGTCGTGCGCTCTTCCCAGTCGCGCAGGCGCACGAACATGATGGCCGCGTTCTGGCCGCGACCGCCGAAGTTGAAGCCGGACACCATGAACACTGACTGCACGCTGTCCTTTTCCTGCTCCAGGAAGTACTTCAGCGCCTGGTCGATGGTCTGGCGGGTGCGCTCGGTGGTGGCGCCGGGAGGCGCCTGCACCTGGGCGAACAGAATGCCCTGGTCTTCCTCGGGCAGGAAGGCCGTGGGAATGCGCGTGAACAGCCACGCCATGCCGACGAGGATGAGCGCGTAGATGAGCAGCAGCCGCTTGCCGCGCCCCAGGCTGCGCGACACCGAGTTCGCATAGCCGTGGCTGGCGCGGTCGAAATGCCGGTTGAACCAGCCGAAGAACCCCTTGCGCGGGCCGTGGCTGGGCTTCTTGAGCATGGTGGCGCACAGGGCCGGCGTGAAGACGATGGCCACGATGACGGACAGCACCATCGAGGACACGATGGTGATGGAGAACTGCCGGTAGATGACGCCGGTGGAGCCGCCGAAGAACGCCATGGGCACGAACACCGCCGACAGCACCATGGCGATGCCCACCAGGGCGCCGGTGATCTGGTCCATGGACTTGCGGGTGGCCTGCTTGGGCGACAGGCCCTCTTCCTCCATGACCCGCTCGACGTTCTCGACCACCACGATGGCATCGTCCACCAGCAGGCCGATGGCCAGCACCATGCCGAACATGGTCAGCGTGTTGATGGAGTACCCGAAGGCGGCCAGCACGCCGAAGGTGCCGAGCAGCACCACCGGCACGGCCAGCGTCGGCACCAGCGTCGCCCGCAGGTTCTGCAGGAACAGGTACATCACCAGGAACACCAGGATGATGGCCTCGAAGAGCGTGTGGATCACGCCCTCGATCGACAGCGTCACGAACGGCGTGGTGTCGTACGGATAGACCACGTCCATGCCGGGCGGGAAGAACGGCTTGAGGCGGTCGATCGTGGCGCGCACGTTGTCCGCTGTGTCCAGCGCGTTGGCGCCGGGCGCCAGCTTGATGGCCAGGCCCGCGGCCGGGCGGCCGTTGTAGGTGCTGTCGATGGCGTACGTCTGCGGACCGAGCTCGATGCGGGCGACGTCGGCCAGGCGCACGCGCGAGCCGTCGGGATTGACCTTGAGCAGGATGCGGCCGAACTCTTCGGGCGTCTGCAGGCGCGACGGGCCGACGACGGTGGCGTTGAGCTGCTGCCCGCGCAGCGCCGGCAGGCCGCCGACCTGGCCCGAGGACACCTGCACGTTCTGCTCTTCGATCGCCTGCGTGACGTCGGGAGCCGTCAGGCTATAGTTCACCAGCTTGTCCGGATCGATCCAGATGCGCATGGCGTACGACGAGCCGAACAGCTGGAAGTCGCCCACGCCCGACGTGCGGCTGATCGGGTCCTGCACGTAGGACGCCACGTAGTCGGCGATGTCCGCCCGGCCGAAGTCGGGATTGCTGGACACGAAGCCGGCCACGATCAGGAAGTTCTTGGTGGCCTTGGTGATGCGGATGCCCTGCTGCTGCACTTCCAGCGGCAGCAAAGGCTGCGCCACCGCCAGCTTGTTCTGCACCTGCACCTGCGCGATGTCGGGGCTGGTGCCTTGCGCGAAGGTCAGCGTGATGGTCATGCTGCCATCGGAATTGCTCTCGGACGAGATGTACTGCAGCCCGTCCAGGCCGTTCATCTGCTGCTCGATGACCTGCACCACGGTGTCCTGCACCGTCTGCGCGGAGGCGCCGGGGTACGTGACCTGCACCGCGATGGAAGGCGGCGCGATGTTGGGGTACTGGGCGACGGGCAGAGACAGGATGGACAGCGCGCCCGCCAGCATCAGCACGATGGCGATGACCCAGGCGAAGACGGGCCTGTCGATGAAAAACTTGGCCATGCGCAGGCTCCGTTACTTCGCTTGAGGGGCGGATTGGGCGGCTTGCGCCTGGCCGGGCTGGGCCGGCGGGGTCCATTCGGAAGCCGCCACCTCGATGCCCGGTCGTACCTGTTGCAGCCCTTCGACCACGACCTTCTCGCCGGCCGACAGGCCGTCGGTGACCAGCCACTGATCCCCCACGGCCCGGTCGGCCTTGAGCAGGCGCAGCTCGACCTTGTTCTCGGCGTTGACCACCAGCGCCGTCGGCTGGCCGCGCTGGTTGCGCGTGACGCCGCGCTGCGGCACCAGCAGGCCCTCGGGCGCCACGCCCTCGGACAAGCGCGCGCGCACGTACATGCCGGGCAGCAGCTTGCGGTCGGGGTTGGGGAATACGGCGCGCACCACGACCGATCCGGTGGAGGGGTCGACGGTGACCTCGGAGAACTGCAGCTTGCCGGTCTGCGCGTAGCGCGTGCCGTCCTCGAGCGTCAGCGTGACCTCGGCCGCCTGCTCGCCGCCGCTCTGCTTGAGCATGCCCTCGGCCAGCGCGCTCTTCAGGCGCAGCAGCTGCACGCTGGACTGCGTGACGTCGACGTAGATGGGGTCGATCTGCTGCACCGTGGCGATGGGCGTGGTCTGGTTGGCCGTAACCAGCGCGCCTTCGGTGACCGCCGAGCGGCCGATGATGCCGTCGATGGGCGACAGGACCTTGGTGTAGACCAGATTGATGCGGGCGGTGTCCAGCGCTGCCTTGGCCGCCAGCACGTCGGCGGCCGCCTGGTCGCGCGCGGCCACGGCGTCGTCGTAGGTCTGGCGGCTGACCGCGCGCGTCTCGGCCAGCGGCTTGTAGCGCTGCACCAGCAGGCTGGCCGTGCGAGCCTGGGCCTCGGCGCGCGCCAGCGCCGCCTTGCGGCTGTCGAACTCGGCCTGGTATAGCGCGGGATCGATCTGGTAGAGCTGCTGGCGAGCCTTGACCTCGCCGCCTTCCGTGAACAGGCGCTTCTGCAGAATGCCGTTGACCTGCGGGCGGACCTCGGCGCTGCGGAAGGCGGAGGTGCGGCCGGGCAACTCGGTGAACAAGGAAACGGGCTGCGTCTTGAGCGTGACCACGCCGACTTGCGGCTTGGCGGCCTGAGCCTGTTGCGGCGCGTCCTGCTTGCCGCACGCGGCCAGCCCGAACGCCAACGCGGTGACGACCAGCGCGCTGGCGCCACGCGAGACCAGATTGTTCTTGTTCATACCTTGCATTCCCGGAACATTGACACACCACGCCCGCCGTTGCCGGCTGGCTGGGAGAGTTGACTTCGTACTGCCCGCAGCAGCGGTATGCTGCGGCGCAAAAAACCGCCATTGTGCGCCATTATCGGGACGGAACCAACAAACCCCTGGCGAAAACAGTGTTCCAGTGACGGGACAATGGGGCGCGACACGCGGGCTGGCGACCTCTGCGACGCGGTGCAGCACAACGCTTGACCCGAAGAAACCGGCGGGAGTTCCCGCCGGCGCACATCCGCAGCCGGGCAGGATAACGCCGCGGCCGGGCCGTTCAAACGCGGAGAAACGCGCTGAAATAGGTGTTGCTGTAAGTAAACGAGCCGCGGCGGCCGGCTAGAAGCGCTCGTCGTCGCGCAGATAGCGCCATTGGCCGGGCGGTAGATCGCCCAGCGACACGCCGCCGATACGCACGCGCTTCAGGCCGATCACCTTCAGCCCGACCATTTCGCACATGCGACGGATCTGCCGCTTCTTGCCTTCGCGCAGCACGAAGCGCAGCTGGTCGGCGTTCTGCCAGCGCACTTGCGCGGGCCGCAACGCCTTGCCGTCCAGGGACAAGCCGTGGTTCAGCAGCGCCAGGCCGTTCTCGGTGAGCCGGCCCTGCACGCGCACCAGGTATTCCTTCTCGACCGACGAGTCTTCGCCGATCAACATCTTGGCGATGCGACCGTCCTGGGTCAGCACCAGCAGGCCCTGCGAATCGATGTCCAGCCGCCCGGCGGCGGCCAGCCCGATCAGGTGGGAGCGTTCGAAACGCCGAGGCGAGCGGTCGCCGGCGTAGCGGGACGCGGCCTGCACCAGCGCCACCGCCGGCGTGTAGCCCTTCTCGGCCTGTCCGGACACGTAGCCCACCGGCTTGTTCAGCAGCACGGTGACGCGCGCGGTCTGGCGGGCCTGCGCGGCGCGCTCGAGCGTGATGACCTGATTCGGATAGGCGCGCGCGCCCAGCTCGGACACCACCTCGCCGTCCACCCGCACCCAGCCGCGCTCGATGTAGGCGTCGGCCTCGCGCCGCGAACAGAGACCGCGCTCGGACATCAGCTTGGAGATGCGCACTTTTTCCATGGGGCGGTATTGTAGGCCCGTTCAGGCCGCGGGCCGGCCGCGCGAGGGCCGGGCCGGAAAGCCTGCGTGGACCGGCGACGCCGGCCCACGCGGCGGCTTGGCATAATAGCGGCCCATGAAGATTCCCTGCCCCACCAGCAGCCTCGGCTGGCATGCCGCGCCTGCCCCGTCGGCGCCTCCCCTGGTCAAAACCTGGCTGGCGCGGCCTGGCGCCCTCACTGCCGGACTGCGCGCCCTGGGCGCCTTCCGGTTGCGCGTGCTGGGCGAGTACGCGCAAGGCGTGCCGCCCGACGAGGCGCACGGCATGGGCCTGGCGCCCGGTACGCCCGTCTGGGTGCGGGAGATCGTGATGTCCGTCGACGGCGTCGACGCGGTGATGGCGCGCAGCCTGACGCCTTTGCAAGCCTCGCACGGCGTTTGGCAAGGCATGCGCCGGCTGCGCACGCGGCCGCTGGCGGACATGCTGTATCACGACCGCGGCATCCGCCGCTCGGCCTTCGCATGCAGCACGGTGAAACGCGGCGTGGCGCTGCGCGGCCCGGCGCGCAACGTGCTGCCGGCGGACACGCGGGAGAGCGCCGGGCTGTGGGCGCGCCGTTCGGCGTTCTGGCGCGCGGGCCAGCCGCTGCTGGTCACCGAGTGCTTCATGCCGGGCTTCTGGGCGGCCGCCGCGGCCAGACCCGAGGCGGTCGGGCAGCAAGCCTGGGACGCGGGCGGCGCGGCGCGGCGGCGGTAAGAGGCGGGCCGGGGCGTCCTGCCTATAATTACCGGCCCTGGATCCCTTACCGCGCCCGGCCTGCCACAGTCCGGCCGAGTTTCATGTGCGCCTTGCCTTTGCGCGTGCTGTCCGTCATTCCGCCGATGACGCAGCTGAATACGCCCTATCCCTCCACCGCCTACCTTACCGGCTTCCTGCGTTCGCGCGGGGTCGCGTCGTTCCAGGAAGATCTGGCGCTCGCGCTGGTACTGCGGCTGTTGTCGGCGGACGGGCTGCGGGCCGTAGCCGAGCGTGTCGCCGCGCTGCCAGCCGGCCGACACAGCCCATCGGTGCAGGCGTTCGTGGCGCAGCAGGCGCGCTACCTGGCCACCATCGAGCCCGCGATCGCATTTTTGCAGGGGCGCGACTCGACCTTGGCCCATCGCATCGCGGGACGCAACTATCTGCCCGAGGGCCCGCGCTTTCGCTCGCTGGACGTGTACATCGACGAGGAAGGCGGCGATCCGCTGGGATGGGCATTCGGCGCGCTGGGCCTGCATGATCGGGCCAAGCACCTGGCCACCCTGTACCTGAACGACCTGGCCGACGTACTGCGCGACGCCATCGATGCACGGTTCGAGTTCGTGCGCTACGCAGAATCGCTGGCCGGCAGCCAGCCCACGTTCGATCCCTTGGCAGAGGCCCTGGCGGCGCCGGCCAACCTGGTCGACGAGACGCTGCGCGGACTGACCGTGGAGGCCCTGGCTCGCCATGCGCCCACGATGGTGCTGCTGTCGGTGCCCTTCCCGGGCAACGTGTATGCCGCCTTCCGTATCGCGCAGACGATCAAGCAACAGGACCCCGGCATTGTCACCGTGCTGGGCGGCGGCTTCGTCAACACCGAGTTGCGCGAACTGAAAGACCCGCGCGTGTTCGATTACTTCGACTATGTCACGCTGGACGCCGGCGAGCGGCCCCTGCTGGCGCTGATGGAGCACGTGCAAAGCCAGCGGTCGCGCCAGCGCCTGGTGCGCACGTTCCTGCGCGACCCGGAAACCGGCGCGGTACGGTACGTGAACATGGTCGAGCCCGACGTCGCCTTCGAAGAAGTCGGCACGCCGACGTGGGACGGCCTGCCCCTGGACCGCTACCTGTCGCTGCTGGACATGCTGAACCCGATGCACCGCCTGTGGAGCGACGGGCGCTGGAACAAGCTGACCGTGGCGCACGGCTGCTATTGGAAGAAGTGCAGCTTCTGCGACGTGAGCCTGGACTATATCGGCCGCTACGAGGGCGCCTCGGCCAAGGTGCTGGCGGATCGCATCGAGGCCATCGTGCGCGAGACCGGACAGACGGGCTTTCACTTCGTCGACGAGGCCGCGCCGCCGAAGTCGCTGAAGGCGCTGGCGACCGAACTGATCGAACGCGGCGCCGGCATCTCGTGGTGGGGCAACATCCGCTTCGAAAAGACGTTCAGCCCCGAGCTGTGCCAGCTGCTGGCCGACAGCGGCTGTATCGCCGTGTCGGGCGGACTCGAGGTGGCGTCCGACCGGCTGTTGAACCTGATGAAGAAAGGCGTCTCGGTGGACCAGGTGGCGCGCGTGACGCGCGCCTTCACCGACGCTGGGATCCTGGTGCACGCCTATCTGATGTACGGCTTTCCCACGCAGACGGTGCAGGACACCGTGGACGCACTGGAATATGTGCGGCAGCTGTTTGCCAACGACTGCATCCAAAGCGGGTTCTTTCACCGCTTTGCCTGCACCGTGCATTCGCCGGTGGGCAAGCATCCCGAGGAGTACGGGGTAACGCTGCGGCCCCTGCCGCCCATCACCTTCGCCAAGAACGACGTCGGTTTCCACGATCCCACGGGCGTGGACCATGATGCCCTGGGCCGCGCGCTGAAGAAGGCCATCTACAACTACATGCACGGCATCGGCCTGGACGAGGACGTGCGCAGCTGGTTTCCGTTCAAGGTGCCGCGCACGACCGTGGCGCGTCACCGCATCAGCCGCGCGCTGGAACAGCGCGGCTAGCGCGGCGCCGGGCCGGCGCCGGTCAGCAGGCTAGCGCCAGGTCTCCGGCTGCACCGTCACCTGCCCGGCATCGCAGGACACGTAGGCTTCGCCATCCTGCACGTTGACGTGCATGCTCATCGTGCGCTGGGCCAGTTCGCCCAGCGCCTGCGTCTGCGCGGACGGCAGGTAGACCACGCGCAGGTTGCGGGCGCGTTCGAGCTTGTTGCGCACGCCGTCCCACCACAGCTTGCTGGCATGGGCGTAGCAGTACACCACGACCTGGCGCGCGCGGCCGCAGGCCTTCAGGACGCGGCGCTCGTCGGGCTGGCCCACCTCGATCCACAACTCGATGTCGTCGGTGAGGTCCTTGAGCCAGACATCGGGCTCGTCCGTCTCGCTCAGCCCTTTGGTGAAGGCCAGCCGCTCGTCGCCGTGCAGCGCGAAGGCCAGCAGGCGCACCATCATGCGCTCGTCCGTCTCTGACGGGTGGCGGGCGATGGTAAGCGAATGGCTGCCGTAGTAGTGGCGATCGCTGTCGGCGACGTGCAGGTCGGCCTTGTAGATGGTTGCGCGCAGGGCCATGGGGGAACACCGGAAAAACGTGAATGCCGGACGAGAATGCCGCCGGCGGCGACCCGCATGATACCTGCCATCGCGGGGCGGCGCGGGCGGCGCCGTTCGCGCGGGCTCGCGCCGGGCGCGTTAAGCTTGCGGACGCGCCGGGCCACGCTTGGCTGGGCCACACCTGGCCGGGCCGCGCCTGGCCAGCCACGCCTGGCCGGCCGCCCACGCCAGCGAACCTCCCGACACCGACCACCATCGCCATGACTCCGCTCGCCGCCCTGCTCGCCTTCACCGCCGCCGCCATCGTACTCACCCTCACCCCCGGCCTGGACAGCGCCCTGGTGCTGCGCACCGCCATGCGCGAAGGCCCGCGCCGCGCGCTGCTGGCGGGCGCGGGCATCAGCGCGGGCTGCCTGGTGTGGGGCGCGGTGGTGGCCTTTGGACTGGGTTCGCTGCTGGCGGCGTCCGAGCTGGCCTATGACATCCTGCGCATCGGCGGCGCGCTGTACCTTTGCTACCTTGGGGTGCAGCTGCTGTGGCGCAGCCGGACACGTCCAGGTGCCGGACGCGGACGCGATTCGGAGGTACAGGCGGCGCGGTCCGCGCAGGCCGGGGACGCCGGCGCCACGGCCGTGAAGCCGGGCTGCGCCGATGGCCGCGCCCTGTCGCCCCGGCAATGGTTCTTGCGCGGCTGCCTGACCAATCTGCTCAATCCGAAAATCGGCGTGTTCTACGTCACCTTCCTGCCGCAGTTCGTGCCGGCGGGGGCGGACGTGTTCGGCTTCACCCTGCTGCTGGCGGCCATCCACGCCGCGCTGGGCGTGGCGTGGTTTGCCGTGCTGGCCGCCGCTACCATGCCCCTGAACCGCTGGCTCGCGCGCCCGGCCGTGGCTCGCGGGCTGGATCGCCTGACCGGCGCGGTGTTCATCGCGTTCGGCCTGCGCCTGGCGCTGGAGCGGCGCTAGGGCCGCGGCGCGGCCCACGCGCGGTCTTGGGTCAATACACCCCGATCGCGTGCCTGGCCACGAAATGGCCCTCGCCCACCTGGGCCAGGGGCCGCACCAGCGGCTCGTCGCCCACCTTGCGCACCGGGCTGGGAATCTCGTCCACCAGCAACGAGCGCTGCCGATGCCGGCGCTGCGGATCGGCAATCGGCACGGCGGCCATCAGCTTCTTGGTGTAGGGGTGCTGCGGGTTCTCGAAGATGGCCTGGCGGGGGCCGATCTCGACGATCTGCCCCAGATACATCACCGCCACGCGGTGGCTGACGCGCTCGACCACCGCCATGTCGTGCGAGATGAACAGGTACGACACGCCGAGTTCGCGCTGCAGGTCCAGCAGCAGGTTCACGATCTGCGCCTGGATCGACACGTCCAGCGCCGACACGGACTCGTCGGCGATCACCACCTTGGGGTTCAGCGCCAGCGCCCGCGCGATGCTGATGCGTTGCCGCTGGCCGCCCGAGAACTCGTGCGGATAGCGGTCGATCATGTCGGGCAGCAGCCCGCACTTGTCCATCAGCCAGCGCACGCGCGCCTGCGCCTCGCGGCCCTTGGCCACGCGGTGGATCAGCAGCGGCTCCATGATGGAATAGCCCACCGTCATGCGCGGATCCAGCGACGCGAACGGGTCCTGGAAGATGAACTGGATGTGCCGGCGCAGCGACTGCATGGCCGAACCGCGCAGCGAGCCGATGTTCTGGCCGTCGAACTCGATGCTGCCGCCCTGGCTCTTGACCAGCTGCAGCAGCGAGCGTCCCGTGGTGGTCTTGCCGCAGCCGGATTCGCCCACCAGCGACAGCGTCTCGCCCGGATAGAGATCGAAGTCCACCTGCTCGACCGCGTGCACGCGCTTGTGCACGCGCCCGAATATGCCGGTGGCGACGTCGAAGCGCGTGGTCAGGCCGCGCACCTTCAACAGCGGCCCCTGGTCGTGGCGCACCGTGCTGGCGCCTTCGGCCGCGGCCACGGGCTCGGCGCCGCCATCCACGCGCAAGAGCGGAAATGGGGCGGGCTGCGTGGTGCCGCGCATGGCCCCCAGCCGCGGCACCGCCGACAGCAGCGCGCGCGTGTAGGGGTGCCGCGGCTCGGCGAAGATGGCGTCCGACGCGCCCTCTTCGAGCTTCTCGCCGCGATACATGACCAGCACGCGGTCGGCCACCTCGGCCACCACGCCCATGTCGTGCGTGATGAAGATCACGCCCATGTCCATCTCTTCCTGGAGCTGGCGGATCAGCTGCAGGATCTGCGCCTGGATGGTCACGTCCAGCGCCGTGGTGGGCTCGTCCGCGATCAGCAATTGCGGCTTGCACGACAGCGCCATCGCGATCATCACGCGCTGGCGCATGCCGCCCGACAACTGGTGCGGATAGCGGTCGAGGATGGCGCGCGCCTCGGGAATGCGCACGCGCTCGAGCATGCGCAGCGCCTCGGCGCGCGCGCCGGCGGCGTCCAGCCCCTGGTGCAGTTGCAGCGCTTCGGCGATCTGCGCCCCGGCGGTGAAGCTGGGGTTCAGCGAGGTCATCGGCTCCTGGAAGATCATGGCGACGTCGGCGCCGCGCACGCGCTGCAAGGCCGACTCGTCAGCGCGCGCCAGGTCGAACGCTTCGCCATTGCGGCGCCGCAGCTGCATGCTGCCCGAGGCGATCCTGCCGCCGCCATACTCGACCAGGCGCATCAGCGACAGCGAGGTCACCGACTTGCCCGAGCCCGATTCGCCCACGATGGCCAGGGTCTCGCCGCGGTCGACGTGGAAGGAGACGTCGCGCACGGCTTCTACCACGCGCGACGGAGTGTTGAAGCGCACTGTCAGGCCATCCACCTGCACCACGCGCCTGTTGTCCATGCTTGCCATCTTGCTTACTTCTCCTGGCGCGGGTCCAGGGCATCGCGCAGCCCGTCGCCCAGCAGGTTGAAACCGAGCACCGCCAGGAAGATGGCCGATCCGGGGAAGATCGACATCCACGGCGCCTGCGTCATGAAATTCTTGGCCGTGTTCAGCATCGAGCCCCACGACGGATTGGGCGGCTGCAGGCCCAGGCCCAGGAACGACAGGCTCGCCTCGGCGATGATGGCCGTGGCGATGGTGATGGTGGCCTGCACGATGAGCGGCGGCATGACATTGGGCAGCACGTGGCGGCCGATGATGCGCAGGTCGGACGCGCCCAGCGCGCGGGCGCTCTGGACGTAGTCCTCGTTCTTCACCGCCAGCACCTGGCCGCGCGTGATGCGGATGAACTTGGGCGCGGCCGACACGCCGATGGCCACCATGGCGTTGACCAGGCTGGGTCCCAGGAAGGCCGCCAGCGCGATCGCCAGGATGAGGAACGGAATGGCCAGCAGCGCCTCGGTGCAGCGCGAGATCACGCTGTCGGTCCAGCCGCCGAAATAGCCGGCCGCCAGGCCGAACGGCACGCCCACGATGAGCGCGATGACCACCGACACCAGGCCCGCCATCAGCGAGGCGCGCGCGCCGTACAGCAGGCGGGTGTAGATGTCGCGGCCCAGTTCGTCGGTGCCCAGCCAGAACGACGCCGAGGGCGCCTTGCGGATGGTCATGAAGCTGGTCTGGAAGGGATCGTGCGTGGCCAGCCACGGCGCCAGCAGCGCCATCAGGACGAACAGCAGCACGATGCCGGCGCCCAGCATGGCCACGCGGTTGCGGCGGAACTTGCGCCAGGCGCGGTTGCCGCTGCGCGGCGGAACGACGGGAGGCGTCGCGGCGGCGGCGGCCGTTGCGGTTGCGGTGTTCATGCTCATGCGTGCCTCAGCCGGGGATTGACCAGGATGTACAGGATGTCGGCCAGCAGGTTCATCACGATGAAGCCCACGGCCACGCACAGCACCACGCCCTGCACCACCGCATAGTCGCGATTGAAGACGGCGTCGACGATGAGCTTGCCGAAGCCCGGAATGGTGAAGACCTGCTCGGTAAGCACCGCGCCCGCCAGCAGTTCGCCGAACAGCAGCGTGACCAGCGTGACGATGGGCATCAGCGCGTTGCGCAGCGCATGACGCAGCACCACGGCGCGCGGCGATGCGCCCTTGGCGCGCGCCGTGCGCACGTAGTCGGCGCTCAGGGCTTCCAGCATGGCCGAGCGGGTGTGCCGCATCAGGTAGGCCGCGATGGCGGTGGACAGCACCAGCGAGGGCATCAGCAGCGTCTTGAGGGACAGCCACAGGTCTTCGCTGGGCGGCACGTAGCCGGAGGCCGGCAGCAGCTGCCACTGCACCGACACCAGCATGATCAGGATGATGCCGAGCCAGAAGTTGGGGATGGACATGCCGGACAGCGCCGCCACGTTGGCGCCCATCTCGAGCGCGGTGCCCTTGCGCACGGCGGCGATGATGCCCATGGGGATGCCGATGATCACGGCGAAGAACATGGCCATGACCGACAACTGCAGCGTCACCGGCAGCTTCTGCGCGATCAGCGAGAGCACCGGCACGTCGGTACGCATGGACTTGCCCAGGTCGCCCTGCAGCACCTGGCTGATCCAGGCGCCGTACTGCACGGGCAGCGGGTCGTTCAGGCGGTACTTGTCGCGCAGGTAGTCGAGGACGGCGGGGTCGCGCTCTTCGCCCGCCAGGGTCAGCACCGGGTCGCCGGGCAGGATCTTCTGCAACATGAAGACCAGCATCGACACCAGCACCAGGGTCGGAATGGCGACGACCACGCGGCGCAATATGAGTCTTAGCATAGGTAAACCACGAAAAAGAAAACGGGCCGTCCCGCTCGCGGATACGGACGGGACGGCCGCACTACAGGCTCATTTTGCCGCCGGGCCGCCCCAAGGCAAAATGCGCCCCCTTGGGGGATGAGCCTGGACATGGAACAGTCCTTGAGGACTGTTCCATGCCTGGCGAATCCGAGCGGCTTGCAAGCCGCGAGGTGGACAGCAAGCCGAAGGCGCAGCGCGGGGGCATCATTTTGCCGCCGGGCCGCCCCAAGGCAAAATGCGCCCCCTTGGGGGGCAGCAAGCCGAAGGCGCAGCGTGGGGGCATCATTTCACGAGCGTCACGCCCCTCAGGCGGATCATGCCGTCGGCATAGGGCTTGAAGCCCACCAGGTTCTTCGTCATGGCGAAGGGCCAGGGCTGGTAGTACACGTAGAAGTTGGGCTTGTCCTGCTGCAGGATGGTCTCGGCCTGGTCGTATAGCGCTTTGCGCTTGGCCTGGTCGGGCACGCGGCGCGCCTCGTTCAGCAGCCTGTCGACCTCGGGATTGCTGTAGCGCCCGTCGTTCTGCGAGCCCTTGCTGGACAGGAACTGATGCACGTTGCCGTCCGGATCCACCCGGCCCGACCAGCCGCGGATCGAGGCCTCGAAGTTGCCCTGCAGGTTGCCCGACAGCAGCGCGGCATAGTCGGTGGGACGCAGGTTCAGCTGGATGCCCGCCTCGCTGGCCATGGCCTGCACCATCTCGGCGATGGCCGCCGTGGTGGTGTTGTTGCCGTAGGCCAGTTCGCCCTTCACCGTCGTGACGCCCGCTTCCTTCAGCAGCGCCTTGGCACGGGCCACGTCGCGCGCCGGCACCGGGAACTTGTCGCTGTGGTAGGGGCTCGCCGGCGGGAACGGCTGGCTGGCGGGCGTGAACAGCCCGCCGCCGATGACTTCGTTGATGGCGTTGCGGTCGATCGACAGCTCGAACGCCTTGCGCACCCGGGCGTCCTTGAACGGGCTGTTCTCGGCGCGCGGGCCATTGCCGATGTTAAAGATGATCTCCTGGAAGCCCAGGCCGTCCACCGACTCCAGCTTCAGGCTGGCGTCGCCCTTGACCTGGGCCACGTCGGAAGGATTGAGGCGCTCGATGAGCTGCAGGCCGCCGGCGCGCAGGTTGGACAGCCGCACCGTGGTATCGGGCACCGGCAGATACACCAGGCGCGAGAAGTGGAAGTCCTTCGCGTCGTAGTACTGGTCGAACTTCTCGAGCACGATGCGATCGTTCTGCACGCGCTGCACGAACTTGTACGGACCCGAGCAGACCGGCGTGCGGGCCACCGATCCCTGGTCGGCGAAGGTGGCCGGCGACAGCATCATGCCGGCGCGATCCGACAGGTTGGCCAGCAGCGTCGCGTCGGGGGCCTTCAGCGTCAGCACCAGCGTGCTGGCGTCGGGCGCGTCGACCTTCTCGACCGAGGCCAGCTCGCTCTTGCGCATGCTGTCCTGCAGGGTCAGGGCGCGGTCCAGGTTGGCCTTGGCGGCCGCCGCGTCGAACTTGGCGCCGTCATGGAACACCACGCCGTCGCGCAGCTTGAACGTCAGGACCTTGTTGTCCTCGCTCCACGACCACGACCGGGCCAGCTGCGGCACGAACTGCAGTTTGGCGTCGAGATCGATCAGCTTGTCGCACAGCGACGTGAAGACCAGGCGGCTGACATAGGTGCGCGCCCGGTGCGGGTCCAGCACGTCCACGTCTTCCTGCAGCCCGATGCGCAGTTCCTGCGCGACGGCCGCGCCGCAGGCCCCGGCCAGCAGCACGGCGCCCAGGATGGCGCCGGCACGTTTGTGTTTCATCATTCACTTACCCCTTCTTGTCGCGCGCCCATCGCCGTGGGCGCTTCGCTTGAAAAACCGCGGAGTCCTCGAGTGCTTCGAGGACCCGGACATCGTCGATATCAGAAGCCCACGGCCTGACCGTCGCGACGCGTATCGCTGGCCGCGACGTAGCCGGTTTCGTTGTCGTTGGCCGACATGCGCCAGATGAACTGGCCGGCGCCGAAGTCCATGTAGGGATCATCCACCGACTTCAGCGCGTGGCCCAGGTCTTTCAGGCCCGCCACCGTCTGCGCGTTCATGTTGGACTCGACGTCCAGCGTGAAGTCGCGGTTCACCTTCCAGCGCGGCGCGTCGCACGCGGCCTGCGGCTGCTGGTGATAGTCGATCATGCGCACGACCGTCTGCAGATGGCCCTGCGGCTGCATGTCGCCGCCCATCACGCCGAAACTCATCACGGGACGGCCGCCCTGCGTGAGGAAGCCAGGGATGATGGTGTGGAACGGGCGCTTGCCGCCCTCGACCACGTTGGCCGACTTCGGATCCATCGAGAAGCCCACGCCGCGGTTCTGCATGCTGATGCCGGTGCCCGGCACCACGATGCCCGATCCGAAACCCATGTAGTTGGACTGGATGAACGAGATCATCATGCCGTTCTCGTCGGCCGCCGTCAGGTAGATGGTGCCGCCGGCGTGCGGACGGCCGGCCTGGAAGTGCGTGGCCTGGTCCAGCTTGATCAGCCTGGCGCGGCTGTCCAGATAGGCGTCGTCCAGCATCTGCTCGGGCGTCACTTCCATGCTGCGCGGATCGGCCACGTAGCGGTACAGGTCGGCGAAGGCGAGCTTCATGGCCTCGATCTGCACGTGCTGCGATTGCACCGAGTCCACCGGCATGGAAGCCAGGTCGAAGCGTTCGCAGATGCCCAGGGCGATCAGGGCCGCGATGCCCTGACCGTTCGGCGGAATCTCGTGCAGCTCGTAGCCGCGATACGACTTGGAGATGGGGTCGACCCAATCGGGGCGATAGTTGCGCAGGTCCTCCAGCGTCATCGCGCCGCCATGTTCCTTGCTGAAGGCGGCGATGCGCTCGGCCAGCTCGCCTTCATAGAAATCGCGGCCGCGGCTTTCGGCGATGCGGCGCAGCGCGAAGGCGGCGTCCTTGAAGCGGAAATGCTCTCCCACTGCCGGGGCGCGGCCATTCGGCATGAAGGCCTGGGCGTAGCCCGGCTGGCCCGACAGTTCCTCGGCGGCGGCAGCCCACTTGTGCGCCACCACCGGCGGCACGGCGTAGCCGCGCTCGGCGATCTCGATGGCCGGTTCGAACAACTGCTCGAAAGGCAGCTTGCCCAGCTTCTCGTGCAGGGCGGCCCAGCCGGCCACCACGCCGGGCACCGTGGCGGCGTCCCAGCCGCGCTTGGGCCGGTTGGCCAGGCCGTCGGCGCCCGTGCCGTACTTGCGCTTGAAGTACTCGACGTTCCAGGCGGCGGGCGCGACGCCCGAGGAGTTCAATCCGTGCAGGCGCTTGCCGTCCCAGACGATGGCGAAGCAGTCGCCGCCCAGGCCGCAGGACACCGGCTCGACCAGCACGATGGCGGCGGCCGCCGCGATGGCCGCGTCCACGGCGTTGCCGCCCTTGAGCAGCATGCGCAGCCCGGCTTGCGCCGCCAGTGGATGCGAGGTGGACACGACGTTGCGGGCGAACAGCGGAATGCGATACGAGGGATAGGGATTGGCCCAATCGAAGGATTTCATGCGGCGGCTCTGCGGATGAACGGAAGCGGAACCGGCCAAGTTACTCCCGTGATTTAATTAAATCAATTTGAATATTTTTTCTGTCATTAAAGATTTTTTTATGAGCACCATACGCTTCATGCGGACCTTCCTGGCGGTGGCGCATCATGGCTCGTTCTCGGAAGCCGCCGAGCAGGTGGCCTTGACGCAGGCGGCCGTCAGCTTCCAGATGCGCTCATTGGAAACTGAGCTGGGCCGCGAACTGTTCGACCGCAGCGGCCGGCTGGCGCTGCTGAACGCCGCGGGCCGCGAGCTGTTGCCCGAGATCAAGCATCTGCTGGACCTGTACGACCGCCTGCGCCGGCCGCGCGGGGCGGCGGACGAGCTGGCGGGCTCGGTTTCGGTGGGCGCCATCGTGTCCTGCATGGGCACGCTGTCCAAGGTGGTGTCCGGCATGAAGCGCGACCATCCCGGTCTGGACGTGCGCCTGTTCTCCGGCAAGGCCAGCGAGCTGGCCGGCAAGGTCGAGGCAGGCGACCTGGATGCCGCCTTCGTCGTCGAGGCCGGCCGCAAGATGGCCAGCACGCGCTGGACCACGCTGTATGAAGAGCCGCTGGTCGTGGTGGCCCCCGCCTCGACGCGCGGCGACGACCCGCGAACCGTGTTGACCAGCCATCCCTTCCTGCGTTTCGACCGCACCCAGCGCACGGGCCTGCAGATCGACCGGGTGCTGCGCCGGCTGGGCGTGTCGGTGCACGACTTCCTCGAACTGAACGCGATCGAGACGCTGGTGGAGCTGGTGCGGCAGGAGGTCGGCGTGGCCCTGCTGCCGCTGTTGAACGGCGCCAACTGGCAGCACAGCGCGGACCTGCGCGTGCTGGCCTTGCCCGGCGACCTGGGGCCCATCGCGCGGGCGGTGGGCATGCTGGAACGACGGGAACATGCGCGCCAGGCCGTCACCGCCGAGATCTGCGCACTGGCCGGCGCGGCCTTCCGCAAGCGCGGCGGGTCGGCGGATTGATGCCGCACGATGCGCAGCAAAGAGAACGCCGCCTCGCGGCGGCGTCCTCTACGCCCGACCTCCGGGCCACGTCGGGCGCTGTGCGCTCATGTGTCGGTGCGGGGGCCTTGGCCGGCCCCGCAGACCGGACTACTGCCCCATCGCCGGATCGCTGACCGACGGCTTGCCGGTTTCGACGCGGCCCGCGAACCGGCGCGCATAGGCGTCGTCGCCGCGGACGGTGGCCGTGAAGTCGTACCAGCTGCCGCTGCGCTGCAGGGGCCAGTGCTGTTCCGCCTGTCCCTGCGCGGGCACGGTCACGCTCCAGCTGGCGCCGTTGGGGTAATAGGCATTGGGCACGATGTCGAACGTGCACTCGGCGTCACCCGTATTGATGAAAGTGACGTACACGTCGCCGTTGGCCACGTCGTAGCACACGCGGATCTCGGGCGCCGCGGCGCCGGCCGCGCGCAGCGTGTTCACGTTGCCCTGGAAGTGGCGATGGAAGCCGTTGGGCCCCAGCACCCACAGGTCGTACGCGCCGGCGTCGTCCACCACGCTCCAGCTGTCCTCCAGCTGCTTGCCGGCCTCCACCGTGTAGCGGCGCGGCACGCGGTCCAGGTGCAGGCGGTCGTACACCTGGAATACCGCGCCCGCCGTGCCGGTGTTCGAGAACACCAGCCCCATGCGCATGCCCGACACGTCCACCCGGCCGCTGGTGTGCAGTTCATAGGGCAGCGCGCGCGAGAAGCGCATGCCCGCGGCCTGGCGCGGCAGCGACTGGTCGCCCGTGGCGGGCACGGGCACCTGGGCCAGCACCTGCTGCGCCGCGCGCACGGCGTCGGCCTCGGTCCTGGTCAGCAGCGTCAGGTCGGGCAAGGCCTGGGCGTTCGGGTTCTCGAAGTCGAAGGCCGAGGTCAGGTCGCCCAGCACCGCGCGGCGCCACGGACTGATGTTGGTCTCGGCCACGCCGAAGCGGGCTTCCAGGAAACGCAGCACCGAAGTGTGATCTGAGGCCTGCGAGTTGACCCAGCCGCCGCGGCTCCACGGCGAGACCACATACATGGGCACGCGCGGACCCGGGCCGTACACCTCGTTGTCGGCAGGATCCTGCACCGAGGCCACGGTGTGATACTCGGCCTGCGTCTCCACGGTCGAGGCCCCGGCCAGCGTGCCGTCCGCGTTGTACGACGGCGCGGCGGGCGGCGGCACGTGGTCGAAGTATCCGTCGTTCTCGTCGAAATTGACGAACAGCACGGTCTTGCTCCACACCTCGGGGTTGGCGGTCAGCGCATCCAGCACCTCCTGGATGTACCACGCGCCCTGGATCGGGCTGGACGGGCCGGGGTGCTCGGAATACGTTTCCGGCGCCACGATCCACGACACCTGCGGCAGGCTGCCGTTGGCCACGTCGTCACGCAGCGCCTGCAGCAGGCCGCCATCCGGCATGGTGTTGGCCACGCCCTTGTACAGCGGATTGGCGGCATCCACCGCCGGCGTCCAGGCCGGATACGGCGCGCCGTCCGGGCCGTTCCCCGCCGCCTCGTTGGCGCGGCGGAACTGCTGGAAGCCGGCCAGCGAATTGTCGGTGAAGTTGTCGGGCAGGTTCTGGTAGACCTTCCAGCTCACGCCCGCTTCCTGCAGGCGTTCGGGATAGGTCTTCCAGGTCCAGCCCGTGGTCGAGGCGCCCAGGCCATCCCATTGGTTGCGCGTGGACGGGCCGTTGTTCTCGCCGGCGGGATCGTTGGTGCCGGACCACAGGAACAGGCGGTTGGTGTTGGTGCCGCCGTGCGTCGAACAGTGATAGGCATCGCACAGGGTGAAGGCGTCGGCCAGCGCGAACTGGAAAGCCAGCTCGGCCTCGCGGAAATAGCCCATGGACTGGTCCTGCTTGTAGCGCGGCCATTCCTGCATGCGGCCGCGGTCCCAGGCTTGATGGGCGTCGACATAGTCGTGCGGCGTGCCGCGCACGCGCTGGGCGTTGCCGCGGCTGCTGTCCAGGTGATACGGCATCACCACGCGCGTGCCGTTGGACTGCTCCCATACCGTGCGGCCGTCGGGCAGCGGGATGGTGAAGCGGTCGCCGAAACCGCGCACGCCGTTCAATGTGCCGAAGTAGTTGTCGAACGAGCGGTTTTCCTGCATCAGGATCACCACGTGCTCGACGTCCTGGATCGTGCCGGTGCGGTTGTTCGCGGGAATCGCCAGCGCGCGGCGGATGCTGGGCGGGAACAGCGACAGCGCGGTCATGCCGCCCGCGGCCATCGCGGTATTGCGCAGAAAGCGGCGCTTGCCGGTGTCGGCGGGGCCGAACGTATCGTCGTGTCGGGACATCTTTGTGTTTTCCTTTGGATGCGTCGTGCCGGGTTCAGGGAGCGCAGCGCAGCTGCGGCTGCTCGGCGGGCGGCGTGCCGGGCTCGGTCGGGGTCTCGCCGCCGCCGTCGTCCGGGTCCGAGTCGTGGTCGTCGCCGCCGCAGGCCGACAGTGCCAGGGTCATACCCAGCAGCAGGCAGGCGCCCAGGCGCCGCCACGGACGTGCATAGCTTTCGTCAAGCATGGTTCCTCTCTTGTGTCGCGAGTGAAAACACCGGGAGCCGGTCAGCGCTTGCGCGACCGATCAGCCCGACATGCTGGAGGGGCGAGGTGAACCGGGGATGAAGCGGAGCGGAAATCGGCTGATCGAAGAATCAGGAAATCTTTGGGATCGCGGCGGCAATACGCCCGCCCGTCGGATGCGGAATTGCGCCCATCGCGGCGGGCCGTGCGGCCAGCCTGTACACTGCGGCCTGGCTGTCCATAAACTGTCATACCGCGCCGGTATGGTCCGCCATTCCCCGCTTGCCGCCATCCCAGACACCCTCTTCATGCGCTTCACCGCCCGCTCGTTCCGCCCCACTTTGCCCGGCGCCGCCCGGCTGGCCGCCATCGTCGCGGCGGCGGCGGCCATCGGGGTATGGGGTGCGGTCCTGCTGGCGCCCAGTCCGTCGCGGCTGCCGCCGGCCGTGGCGGCGGCGCCGGTGCGGCAGTCCAATGTCGAGCCCGTCGCGCTGTGGTTCGGCCGCGATGGCGTGCTGCAGACGCAGATCGCCGTGCTGGGCCTGATCGCCCAGGGCAGCAACGGCGCCGCGGTGGTCAGCGTCAACGGCGGGCCCCCGACGGCGCTGGCGGTGGGCCAGACAGCCGCACCGGGCATCGTGCTGGCCGGCGTCGATGCGCAGGGCGTGATCCTGGACGCCAACGGCACCCGCACCCGGGTCGCCGCGCCGCCCTTCGACGCGGTGCCGGGCGGCATCGTGCCGGTGCGCTAGGGTCACGGGGCGCTCTGTCCGCCCATCTTTCAATTCAATGACATTTCAAGCAGACTACGTGAATTTGTCACATTGGAACGCGACAATGCCCGGCTTGACTGATTCCCCGGAGGACACTGTGCGTCGGTACCCACTCAAGGCTCGCCGCCAGCAAGGCTTCACGCTGATCGAGATCATGGTGGTGGTCGTGATCATGGGCATTCTCGCCGCCCTGGTCGTGCCGCGCGTCCTCGACCGTCCCGACCAGGCCCGCCAGGTGGCCGCCAAGCAGGACATCTCCGGCCTGATGCAGGCGCTCAAGCTGTACCGTCTCGACAATGGCCGCTATCCCAGCACCCAGCAGGGCCTGCGCGCCCTGGTCGAGCGTCCCGAAGGCGCCAAGGCCTGGCGCCCGTATCTCGACCGCCTGCCCAACGACCCCTGGGGCCAGCCCTATCAGTACCTCAACCCCGGAGTGAAGAGCGAGATCGACGTGTTCTCGTTCGGCGCCGACGGCAAACCGGGCGGAGAGCAAGGCGATGCGGACATCGGTTCGTGGGAGCTCTGAACGGGGCTTCACGCTCGTCGAGGTCCTGGTAGTCCTGGTCATCATCGGCATCGGGGCTTCCATGGTCAGCCTGGCGGCCTTCTCGGGGCCCGACCGGCGCCTGCGCAGCGATGCCGAACGCCTGGTCGACGCCTTCTCCGCCGCCCAAAGCGAAGCGCGCGGCGATGGCCGCACCATTCGCTGGCGCGCCGACGACGGCGGCTGGTATTTCGAACGGCGCGGCCGTTCCGAACAAATCAGCGCGCAGGACGACGGCCCGGCCGTGCCGGACAGGTTCGCCGGCGACGACCTGCTGGCCGAACGCGCCTGGCAGAAGGCTCCGGTCGCGGTGCGCGCCGACCCCGCGCTGCCGCTGACGTTCGGCACCGAATGGATCGCGCCGCCCATGGTCCTGCAGCTGCAGGCCGATGGCGAAAGCCTCACCATCACGCGCGACGCCGCGGGCCGGTATGCGATCGAATAGCGCGAAGCGCGAGCGCGGCTTCACGCTCATCGAGGTGCTGGTCGCGCTGGCCATCATCGCCGTCGCCATGGGCGCGGCCATGCGCGCCACCAGCGTGATGATCAGCAACAATCGCGCACTGCAGGACAAGACCCTGGCGCTGATGGCCGCCGAGAACGCGCTGGCCCAGCTGCGCCTGGAACAGACGCTGCCGCAGCCCGGCAAGCGCACCGTCGCCTGTCCGCAAGGCGGGCAGGCCATGCAGTGCGAACTCATCGTCACCAGCTCCCTGAACCGCAGCTTCCGCCAGGTGACGGTGCGCGTGCATCCGGCGGGCGATGCGGGCGAGACCACCATCGCGCAACTGAGCGGCCTCGTGTCGACGCTGCGATGAGACGTCGTCCCCCTTCCCGGCGCCAGCGCGGCTTCACCCTGATCGAGGTGCTGGTGGCCATCGCGCTGCTGGCGCTGGTCAGCCTGATGGCGTGGCGCGGCCTGGCGCAGGTGTCCGATGCGCGCGAGTGGATCGACGCCGAGGCGCAGGACAACGACATGATCGTGCGCGTGCTGGGCCAGCTCGAACGCGACGTGAACCAGGCCTACGTGGGCGGCCTGCGCAATGCGGCCGCCGCCGATGGCGGACTGCCGGAAGGCGTGCAAGTGCTGCGCGGCGACGGCGCCGCCGCGCCGCTGCTGGATATCGTCCGCGCCTCCCCCGACCAGCCCGGCATGTGGCAGCGCGTGGTGTGGCAGTTGCGCTCCGACGGGCTGTGGCGCTACGTGGGGCTGGCGGGCAACCGCTATCCGCTGCCCGCGCCGCAGAGCGGCGCGCTGGTCATGCCGCAGGTCACGGCGCTGCGGCTGCGCGCCTGGGTGCCGGGCAGCGGCTGGGCGAACCTGCCGGCCGATCTGCCCGCGCAGGCCACCGGCCTGGACATCGAGCTCGAACGGCGGCATCGCACCGTCATGCAGCAGTTCAACCGCGTGCTGGTGCTGCAATGAAGCCCCGCCAGTCCTCCCGCCAGCGCGGCGCCGCGGTCATCGGGGCGCTCATCATCGTGGCCGTCGTGGCCGCGCTCAGCAGCAGCCTGTTCCTGCGCCAGACCGCCACCATGCGGCAGGTCGAGAACGAAGAGGCGCGCGTGCAGGCGCGCTGGCTGCTGATGGGCGGCATCGACTGGGCGCGGCTGATGCTGCGCGACCATGCGCGGCGCGAGGCCACCACCCAGGGCGACCAGGTGTGGGCCACGCCCATCCTGGACACCCGCATCGAGCAGCCGGGCGACGAACGCGTGGCCGTGTTCTCGGGCTACATCGAAGACGAACAGGGCAAGTTCAACCTGTACAACCTGGCCACCGGCGGGACGATATCCGAGGAGGACCTGCAGGCCCTGGGCCGGCTGTTGTCCAACGTGGGCATGCCCGCCCAGCTGGCGCCGCAGATGGCAGGACTGATCGCGCTGGCCCAGCCGCCCGCGCCGCAGGCCTCGGCCGACGGCCAGACCGGCTCGACGGCCGCCGAGGCGGCCGCCGGAGCGGCGACACGAGCCAAGGCCGATGCGCCGCTGCCGCGCGGCATCGACGACCTGGCCGGCCTGCTGGGCGCGGACGACGCCACGCGCCAGGCCATGCGGCGTACCATGACCGTGCTGCCCACGCGCACCAGCGTCAACGTCAATACCGCCCCGCCCGAAGTGCTGGCCGCGCTGGTGCCCGGCCTGTCGTTGGGGCAGGCTCGCAACATCGCCGGCGAGCGCGACCGCGGCCGCTGGTTCCTCAATAGCGGAGACTTCGCCAACCGTGTCGCCGGCACGGGCAGCGAGATCCAGGTGCCCACGGTGGTCACCACCAGCGACTGGTACATGGCCACGGGCACCGTGGTATACCAGCGCGCGCGCGTCTCCATGCAGGCCCTGCTGCAAAGTTCGGCCGGGGGGGCTCCGCGCACCCTCTGGACCCGGGAAATCATGTGAAGAATATCCTGCGTATCGCCCTACCCCCGCTGGCCGAACTCACGGCCGCCACGCTGCTGGACTACGCGTGGTTCGACCGCCGCGGCCAGCGCGCCCGTCACGGCACCCTGGCGCCCGCGGCGCTGGCGGGCGCCTTCCCTCACGTGCCGGTGCAGGCCGTGCTGCATCCGCACGACGCCATCGTGGCCACCGTGCAGGTGCCCGCCGTGGCCGCCTCGCGCTTCGGCGCCGCGGTGCGCGGCGCGCTCGAGGCGCTCGTGCTGAGCGACATGGACAGCCTGGCCGTGGGCCACGGCACGCGCGCCTCGGACGGCACGGTGCTCGTGGCCTGGGCCGACAGCGCGGCGCTGCAGCGCGCCTGGACGCTGCTGTCCCAGGCCGGCCTGCCGGTGCGCGCCCTGGTGCCCGCGCAAACGCTGGCCGGTCCGGACGATGCGGATGCCGAGGCGCCGCTGGGCTCGCCCGACGATCCGCGCTGGCTGGCCGAGGCGCCGGCCTGGTCGCTGGCATTGCCGCACCTGGCTCCGCAGCAGGCTTCGCGCTGGCGCCCGGCGCTGCGCTGGGCCGCCGTGGCGGCCGTGCTGTGGATCGCCGGCCTGAACCTGTACGCCGCGCAGCTGCGCGGCGAGGCCACGCGCCTGCGCGAGACCATGGTGACGCAGGTGCGCGACACCTTCCCCGGCACGCCCGTCGTGCTGGACGCGGTGCGCCAGGCCGAACAAGGCTACAACGCGCTGCTGGCGGGCAGCGGTTCCGGCAATGCGGGCGACTTCATGACCCTGGCGCGCGGCGCCGCGCAGGTGCTGCCCTTTGCCGCCGACCACGTCGACCGTCTGGTCTACAAAGACCGGACCCTGACGCTGCAACTGGCCCCCAGCAAGGACGGCGACGATGACCGCGTGGGCGACGTGCCCGCCATCGTCCAGAAGGCCACGGCGCTGGGCCTGCGCGTCGAACGCGAAGAGAGCACCCCCAATTGGCGCATCGTGCAGGCGCAACCATGACGACGAGAACTTCCACCTTGCAACCTGCCCTGCGCAAGCTGGGCGACCGCTACGCACGCATACGGCGCGATTTCCAGGCCTGGCTGGCGCGCCTGGCTCCGCGCGAACGGCGCCTGCTGGGCGCGGGCGCCGCCGTGGCCGGCGCCGCCATCGTGTGGCTGCTGCTGATCGAACCCGCCATGAAGTCGGTGCGCGACCTGGGCGCAGAACTGCCCAAGCTGCGCGCCCAGTCCGCCACCGTGGCCGACCTGACGGCCCGCGCGCGCAGCCTGCAGCGCGGCGGCACGGCGACCGCGGGCGCCTTGCCCACCGATGCCGAACTGCGCGCCAGCCTGCGCCAGGCAGGACTGGCCGAGAATCAGTGGACCGTGGTCCCGCCCGACGGCAAGGCCGAGGGCCAGCGCCTCACCCTGTCGTTCACCGAGGCCCCGTCCGTGGCCGCGCTGCGCTGGCTCGACGGCGCGCCGCGCGACTGGCGGCTGGTGGTGGTCGACGTGGACATGACGCGTCCGCGCGATGCCGACGATCGGCGCCTGCCGGGCCGCCTCAGCGGCACCGTGACCCTGATGCCCTACGACGCGGCGCAGAACGCGCAGCCGCGATGATCGAGTCCTTGCGCAAGTTCCGCATCGGCACGGTGCTGCTCGCGGCGGCCGTGGCCATCGCCGCCGCGCTGGCGGTACTGCCGGCCCGCTGGCTGCTGTGGCTGATGCCGTCCGACGCGCCCATCACGGTCGTCGATGCCGGCGGCACCCTGTGGGATGGCAGCGCCTGGATCGCGCTGGGCAGCCCGCAGTCGCGCCGCATGCTGACCGAGCCGGTGCAATGGCGCTGGAACGGCCTGTCGATCGAAGTGCGCCATCCCTGGCTGCGCGGGCCGGTGCGGTTGACGCCCGGACTGGGCGGCATGTCGGTGTCGGCCCAGCAGGCCACGCTTCCGGCCGCCGTGCTGGCCGGCTTGGGCATGCCCTGGAATACCCTCGCGCCGGGCGGGCAGCTCGATGTGCAGTGGCGCGCCTTCGACACCGGTTCCGTCTCGCAAGGCAACCTGGCCGATGTCTACTGGCGCAACGCCAGTTCCGCCCTGTCGCCCATCACGCCCATCGGCGACTACCGCCTGCGCGCCGAAGGCGCGGGCCGCAACGTGAAGTTGACGCTCAGCACCGACAAGGGCGCGCTGCAGCTGACGGGACTGGGGGAATGGAACGGCCGAAGGCTGACTTTCCGCGGCCAGGCCAAGGCCTCGGACAACGCCAGCGATGCGCAGCAGGCCGCGCTCGTCGGCCTGCTGACCGCCATCGGGCCGGAGCGCGACGGGGCCCATACCTTCGGCACGGGCCGCTAGACGCGGCCCTGGCTCTCGGCGTTCGCGGCGCGGCGCCTCGCGCGACCGCCGCCGCGGCACGCGCCGCTAATCGTCGCGCGTGACGCGGATGATCTCTTCCGGAGACGTCACGCCGGCGTCGATCCAGCGCTGGCCGTCCTCTCGCATGTTGTGCATGCCCGCGGCCGCGGCCGCGTTGCGCAGGGCCTGCTCGTCGCGGCCTTCGTGGATCAGGGCGCGCGTCACGTCATCCACCACGAACAGCTCGTGGATGCCCGAGCGGCCGCTGTAGCCGGTGTGATTGCAATGCGGGCAGCCCACCGCGCGATACACGGTGCGGCCGTCGGCCTGCGTCTCGGGCGCCCGGCATTCGGGGCACAGCTTGCGCACCAGGCGCTGCGCCAGCACCCCCAGCAGCGACGAGGCCAGCAGAAAGGGCTCGACCCCCATGTCGGTAAGACGCGTGACGGCCGACACCGAGTCGTTGGTATGCAGCGTGGCCAGCACCAGGTGGCCCGTCAACGACGCCTGCACGGCGATCTGCGCGGTTTCCAGGTCGCGGATTTCGCCGATCATGATCACGTCCGGGTCCTGGCGCAGGATGGCGCGCAGGGCCGTGGCGAAGCTCATGTCGATCTTGGGATTGACCTGGGTCTGGCCGATGCCGGGCAGGTCGTATTCGATGGGGTCTTCCACCGTCAGGATGTTGCTGGTGCTGGCGTCCAGGCGGGCCAGCGCCGCATACAGCGTGGTGGTCTTGCCGCTGCCGGTTGGGCCCGTGACCAGCACGATGCCGTGCGGCTGGCGCACCAGCTTGTCCAGCCTGCCCAGCACCAGGGGGCTCATGCCCAGCTTCTCCAGCTGCAGGCGTCCCGCTTCCTTGTCCAGCAGGCGCAGCACGGCGCGCTCGCCGTGGCCCGTGGGCAGGGTCGACACCCGCACGTCGATGGGCCGGCCGCCCACGCGCAGCGCGATGCGGCCATCCTGCGGCAGGCGCTTCTCGGCGATGTCCAGGTGCGCCATGATCTTGATGCGCGAAATCAGCGCCGAATGCAGCGCCTTGCGCGGCGAGACCACGTCGCGCAGCGTGCCGTCGACGCGGTAGCGCACCACCGAATGCGTCTCGAACGGCTCGATGTGGATGTCGCTGGCGTTGTCGCGCGCGGCCTGGGCGAACAGCGCGTTGATCATGCGGATCACCGGCGCGTCGTCCTGGGCCTCGAGCAGGTCGGCCACCTCGGGCATGTCCTGCAGCAGCCGGTCCAGGTCGATCTCGCTCTCGGCCACGCCCATCACCGAGGCCGCGTCCTCGGTATCGCTGTAGGCGGCCGTCAGCATGGTCTCGAGCGCGCCATCCTCCACGCGCACCACCGGCACCTCGCCGTGGCAGCGCAGGATCTCGCGCACGGCCCACGACGGCGTGCGCGAGGTGATGGTCAGCTGCGCCGCGCCGGGGCGCAGCGACAGCATGGCGCGGTGCGCGCGCGCCCAGGCATAGGGCAAGGGATGGGGATTCATCGCCGGCCTACATATTGGTCACGAGCTCGGGACGATAGCCCAGCTGGCGCAACAGCGTGAGCGCGGTGTCCACGGTGGTGGCGTCGCGCGCGACCTGCGCGCGCACCACCACGCCCATGCCTCCGGGACCGACGCGCGAATAAGCGTTCAGCCCGCTGATCTGCACGCGCTTGACGATCTGGTCGGCGTCTTCCTGGCGTTCGACCGAGGCGATCTGCAGGGTGGTGCTGGAGTTGTCGGGCTGGCCGTACAGCGCCGACGGATCGCGCGCGATGCTCACGCCCAGCGGCAGGCTGGCGCGGATCGGCTGGTTGGCGTCGACACTGTCCGGGCCTTGCGGCAGGTGGCGCACCGCGGTGGATTGCGACGTCTGCGGACCGGGGCGACGCATCGTGTCGGACAGATGCTCGGGACGCATGTCATAGGGCCGCTCGCCCACGCCCGGCACATTGGCGGGCGGCAGCTGAGGCGCCTGCATGTCGGGCAGCAGCCAGTGGTCGCCGGGCTGCGCGTTGCTTTGCGCCCGGCGCATGTAGTCGTAGCGGTCCAGCGTGACGTTGGCGCTGGCACGCGAATCGCGCAGCACGTAGGGCCGCAGGAACACCATCAGGTTGGTCTTGGTGCGGCGCCGCGTGTCGTAGCGGAACAGCGCGCCCAGCACCGGAATGCGGCTCAGCCCCGGCACGTTGTCGGAAGAGATGGTCACGCTGTCTTCCAGCAGGCCGCCCAGCACGATGATCTGGCCGTCGTCGATCAGCACGCTGGTGTCGATGGCGCGCTTGTTGGTGACGATGCCGCCGGCCGCGCTGGAACGCGAGTCGTCGATGGTGCTGACTTCCTGGTAGATGTCCAGCTTCACCGCGCCGCCTTCGGAGATCTGCGGCCGGATGTTCAGCTTCAGGCCGATGTCCTCGCGCTCGATGGTCTGGAACGGGTTGTTGCTGTCGCCGCTGCCGGACGTGACGTACTGGCCGGTGACGAACGGCACGGTCTGGCCCACCAGAATGCTGGCCTGTTCGTTGTCCAGCGTCAGCAGGTTGGGCGTGGACAGGATGTTGGCCTGGCCCGTGCCCTGCATGGCGCGCGCCAGCACGCCCAGGTTGATGACCTCGTTGCCCAGCACGTCGACCGTGCCCTTCACCACGCCCAGGCTCAGGCCGCTGCCCAGCGCGTCGATGGTGGTGGGACCGTTGCCCGTGATGCCGCTGCCGCCCAGGTTGGTGCCGCCGATGAAGCTGGTGTTGCCGCTGGACAGGCTGCTGCCCCCAGCCATCCACTGGATGCCGAACTGCGCGGCGGCGTCGTCGGTCACCTCGACGATCAGGCTTTCCACCAGCACTTGCGCGCGGCGCTGGTCGAGCTGGTCGATCACCTCGCGCAGGCTGCGGTACAGCGGCTCGGGCGCGGAGATGATCAGCGTGTTGGTGGACGGATCGGCCTGGATGACCGCGCCGCCCGCCGCATACGACACCGGTTCGGCCGCGGAACCGGGATCCTCGCGCGAGATCTGCTGCTGGTTTCCGAAACCGCTCTGGCTGCTGCTGCCCAGCCCGTTGGAGCTGCCGCCGAAGCCGCGCATGGCGCTGCTGGTGTTGCCGCGCGAGGCAGTGGAGGTGCTGCGGCCGCTCAGGCCCGTGCCGGCGCCCGCCACCGAGCCCGATGCCCCCGGCCCGCCCGTGCCGCCGATGGACTGGGTCTGCCCCTGCCCGGTAAGCAGGCCGCCCAGCACGTGCGCGATGCGCGTGGCCTGCGCGTTGCGCAGATACACCACGTGCAGGTTGCCGGCGTTCTGCTGGCGCGCGTCGAGCTTGGCGATCAGTTCGCGAGCCAGACGGGTGCGCGCGGGGCTGCCCGAGCGGATCACCACGCTGTTGCTGCGCGGATCGGCCACGATGGCGATGCGGCCGTCGCCGCCTCCGCCGCCGGGCTGTCCGCCGCCCTGCCCATCCATCAGCTGCGAGGCCAGCGCCGCGATATCCGAGGCGATACCATATTGGATCGGGACCACGTCGGTGTCCATCGCGGTCGGCACGTCCACGCGCGCGATCACCTGGGCGATGCGCTCGAGGTTGTCGGCGTAGTCGGTGATGACCAGCGTGTTGTTGCCGGGGTACGCATTGATGGGATTGTTGGGCGGCACCATGGGGCGCAGCACCGGCACCAGGTTGGCGGCATTCTCGTACTTCAGCGAGAACACCCGCGTGATCATCTGGCTGCCGCGCGCGAAATCTTCCAGCGACACCGAGCCGTTCGGCTGGCGGCCCGTGCCGGGCGCCGCGCCGCGGTCGGACACCACCGGGCTGCCCTGCAGCTTGCCGTCGGCCTCGGGCACCACACGGGTGACGCCGTCCACGTCGACGATGGCGAAGCCCTGCATGCGCAGCGCGCCAGTGAGCATGGCCAAGGCCTGGTCGCGGCCGACGGGCCGCTCGGACACCAGGGTGATCTTGCCCTTCACTCGCGGGTCGACCAGAAAGTTGCGTTGGGTGAACACCGACAGCGCGCGCAGTACGGCGGGAATATCGGTGTCCACGAAATTGAGACTGACGCGATTGTCGCTCTGTTGCGCGTACGCGGTCTGCACCGGCAGGGCGCAGCTGCTCGTGGCAATGACGGCAGCCAGGCCGAACGACAGGATTTGACGCATGAAAACCTACATCACTGGGCGGGAAAATGCGGCGAGTATACGAGGTGACAGAGAAACACTACAGTCATAATTGCCCTGCATGGTGTCATCCCCAAGCACTGCCCAATCTGAGTTTCTACTGACATGCCCTCTTTCCGTTACGAAGCCACCGACGCCCTGGGCAAGATCGTGCACGGCACGATCGAGGCCGAGACCGAGCGCGGGGCCCGCAACCAGCTGCGCAGCCGCGGCCTGCTGCCTCTGTCGACTGCGCCCACGGCGGCGGCCGGCGGATCGGTGTCCGCGATGTTCCGGCCGCGCCTGTCCGACGCCGACCTGGCGTGGATGACGCGGCAGCTGTCCAGCCTGCTGGCGGCCAGCCTGCCGCTGGACGCCGCGCTGTCGGCCACGCTGGAGCAGACCGAGAACAAGCACATGGCCGCCCTGCTGGCGGAAGTGCGGGCCGACGTGCGCGCGGGGCACCGGCTGTCGGTCGCCCTGGCCTCGCGTCCACGGGACTTTCCCGAGATCTATCGCGCGCTGGTCGGCGCCGGCGAAGAATCCGGCGACCTGGCCCAGGTCATGGAAAAGCTGGCCACCTACATCGAAGAGCGCAACGCGCTGCGCAGCAAGGTGCTGACCGCATTCATCTACCCCGCAGTGGTGGCCTGCGTGTCGGTGGTGATCGTGATCTTCCTGCTGGGCTATGTGGTGCCCCAGGTGGTGACGGCCTTCAGTCACGCCAAGCAGCAGCTGCCGCTGCTCACGCGCATGATGCTGGCGGCCAGCGATTATGTGCGTGACTGGGGATGGCTTACCGCCCTGGCCATCGCGCTGCTCGTGGCGCTGTGGCGCTACACGCTGCGCGCGCCGGCGGCACGCCTGGCCTGGCACGCGCGCATGCTGCGCATGCCGATGGCCGGACGCTTCGTGCTGGGCGTGGACGCCGCGCGCTTCGCCTCGACCCTGGCGATTCTTACCGGCAGCGGCGTGGCGCTGCTGACCTCGCTGGACGCGGCGCGTCGCACGCTGCGCAACGACAAGCTGCGCGCCGCCGTGGACGAGGCCAGCGAGCGCGTGCGCGAAGGCGCCTCGCTGTCGGCCTCGCTGGCGGCCCAGAAGTGCTTCCCGGCGCTGCTGATCCACCTGATCGCCAGCGGCGAGAAGACCGGCCGCCTGCCCGAACTGCTGGAACGCGGCGCGAGCAACTTGTCGCGCGACCTGGAGCGTCGCGCCATGGCCATGACTGCATTGCTCGAGCCGCTGCTCATCGTGGTGATGGGCGGCATCGTGCTGCTGATCGTGCTGGCCGTGATGATGCCGATCCTGGAGATGAACCAGCTGGTGAGATAGCCCCCCCCGAAGCGCTGCGCCGGCGCGCTTGGCCCCGGCCGCGTCGTTTCCGAGCCTCATTGCGGGCCAGGAGTACACCGACGCATGAAACAGGTGGTGCTCGATCCAGGACGCCGCGGATCCGGGCTTTGCCGGTCCGCCAGCGTCGCCCGCCCCCTTGAGGGGGAAGCGCGCAGCGCTTCGGGGGTGGGTTCTATTACAGGGCTTCTTCGTCGCTCTCGCCGGTGCGGATGCGGATGGCTTGCTCGACGGGGGTGACGAAGATCTTGCCGTCGCCGATCTTGCCGGTGCGCGCCACCTTCAGGATGGCTTCGATGGCGGGCTCGACCATCTTGTCGGACAGCACCACGTCGATGCGGATCTTGGGCAGGAAATCGACCACGTATTCGGCCCCGCGGTACAGCTCGGTGTGGCCCTTCTGGCGTCCGAAGCCCTTGACCTCGGCAACCGTCAGGCCGCTGACGCCGACCTCGGCCAGTGCCTCGCGCACTTCGTCGAGTTTGAACGGCTTGATGATGGCGGTGACTTGTTTCACGTGTGTTCCTGATTATGCTTGGGACGATAGAACGGTGGGACGGCCCGCGGCGCGGGGCTACAGCGTTTCGCGAAAGCCATTGGTGACAGGATAGCGCCAATCCCGACCGAACGCGCGCGGCGTGACGCGCGGTCCCGGAGGCGCCTGGCGGCGTTTGTATTCGTTGATTCGGATGAGGCGCACAACCTGCTCGACCGCTTCGGCGGGATAGCCGGCGGCGACGATGGCGGCGGGCGATTCATTGCGCTCCATGTAGCGTTCCATGATGCCGTCCAGCACGTCGTAGGGCGGCAGGCTGTCCTGGTCGGTCTGGTCGGGGCGCAGTTCGGCCGACGGCGCACGCGTGATGATGCGGTCGGGGATGACCTCGGTGGCGCCCTGGGCGTTGCGCCAGCGCGCCAGGCGGTACACCAGGGTCTTGGGCACGTCCTTGATGACGGCGAAGCCGCCCGCCATGTCGCCGTACAGCGTGCAGTAGCCCGTGGTCAGTTCGGACTTGTTGCCGGTGGTGAGCACCAGCCGGCCGGTCTTGTTGGACAGCGCCATCAGCAGCGTGCCGCGCACCCGCGCCTGGATGTTCTCTTCGGTGGCGTCCACCGGCAGGCCGGCGAACTGCGCAGCCAGCATCTCGTCGAACGCGCCCACTGCCGGCGCGATGGCGATCTCGTCGTACTGCACGCCCAGGCGGCGCGCCATGTCGGTGGCGTCGATCTGCGAGATGTCTGCGGTATAGCGCGAGGGCATCATCACCGCGCGCACATTGTCCGCGCCCAGCGCGTCCACCGCCACGGCCAGCACCACCGCGGAATCGATGCCGCCCGACAGGCCGATGATGGCGCCAGGAAAGCCGTTCTTGCCGAGATAGTCGCGCGTGCCCAGCACCAGCGCGTTCCACACCTGTTCTTCAAGGCACGCCGGCGCCACGTCGGCCTGGCGCGACACCGGCCGCACGCCGCCCTGCGCGTCGACCTCGACCAGGTTCACGCCCTCGATGAAGTCGGGAAGGCGCGCCGCGCGCACCCCCTGGGCATCGAGCGCGAACGAGGCGCCGTCGAACACCAGTTCGTCCTGGCCGCCCACCATGTTGGCGTAGACCACGGCGCAGCCGGTATCGCGCACACAGCGCTCGGCCACGGCCTGGCGCTCGTCCTGCTTGCCGGTGTTGTACGGGGAGGCATTGGGAACCAGCAGCACGCGCGCACCCGCTTCGGCGGCAGCGCCGGGCGCGCGATCGAACCAGATGTCCTCGCAGATGTTCAGGCCGAACGGCACGCCCTTCACGCTGAACACCAGCGGCGCGCCATCGGCGGCGAAGTAGCGCTGTTCGTCGAACACCGAGTAGTTGGGCAGCTCGCGCTTGCGATAGACGCCGATCTCGGCGCCGCCGCACAGCACGGCGGCCGCGTTGTACAGCCGGCCCTGCCGCTGCTGCACGTAGCCCACCACGACGTGCAGGCCATCGAGGCCCGCCATGTCGCGGCGCAACTGGAGCAGGATCTCTTCCTGCTTCTGGATGAAGGACGGGCGCAGCAGCAGGTCTTCGGGCGGATAGCCCGGCAGCACCAGCTCGGGCGTGACCAGCACGTCGGCGCCCTGTTCATGCGCGCTGCGGGCGGCCCGCCGCACCTTGGCGGCGTTGCCCGCCAGGTCGCCGACGACGGCATTGATTTGCGCGATTGCTACCCTGGCGACGCTCATGGGGAACGATTCCGGATCCGGTGGGAAAAAGAAGGAAAAAATTATCGCATGGCGCCGCGGGCGTCACGAGCTACCAGTTTTGGTAGGTTGGGCATCGCCGGCGCGCGGCCTATAATCCCGCCACCATGGCAAATACCCCCTCTTCCTCGCAGGACCAGTTCGCAAACAAGGCGCAGGCCTGGTCCGCCCGGTTCTCCGAACCCGTCTCCGACCTGGTCAAGCGCTACACCGCCTCGGTAGGCTTCGACCAGCGCCTGGCGCGCCACGACATCCGCGGCTCGCTGGCCCACGCCGACATGCTGGCCGCGCAGGGCATCATCCCCGCCCAAGACCTGGCCGACATCCAGCGCGGCATGCAGCAGATCCTGTCCGAAATCGACGCCGGCACGTTCCAGTGGCTGCTCGACCTCGAAGACGTGCACCTGAACATCGAAAAGCGGCTGGTCGAGCTGGTGGGCGATGCCGGCAAGCGGCTGCACACGGGCCGCTCGCGCAACGACCAGGTGGCCACCGACATCCGCCTGTGGCTGCGCGACGAGATCGACACCATCATCGACCTGCTGCGCCAGCTGCGCCGCGCGCTGGCCACCGTGGCGCTCGAGCACGCCGGCACCATCATGCCGGGCTTCACGCACCTGCAGGTGGCACAGCCGGTCACCTTCGGCCACCATCTGCTGGCCTACGCCGAGATGTTCGGCCGCGACGCGGAGCGCCTGGCCGACTGCCGCAAGCGCGTCAACCGCCTGCCGCTGGGCGCGGCCGCGCTGGCCGGCACCTCGTACCCCATCGACCGCGAACGCGTGGCCGCCACGCTGGGCTTCGATGGCGTATGCCGCAACTCGCTCGACGCCGTGTCCGACCGTGACTTCGCCATCGAATTCTGCGCCGCCGCCGCCCTGGTCATGACGCACGTGTCGCGGCTGTCCGAAGAGCTGGTGCTGTGGATGAGCCCGCGCGTGGGCTTCATCGACCTGGCCGACCGCTTCTGCACCGGCAGCTCCATCATGCCGCAGAAGAAGAACCCCGACGTGCCCGAGCTGGCGCGCGGCAAGACCGGTCGCGTCAACGGCCATCTGGTGGCCCTGCTGACGCTGATGAAGGGTCAGCCGCTGGCCTACAACAAGGACAACCAGGAAGACAAGGAAGGCCTGTTCGACACCGTCGATACGCTGCGCGACACGCTGACCCTGTTCGCCGACATGGCCGGCGGCATCCGCGTCAAGGCAGACAACATGCGCGCGGCCGCGCTGCAGGGCTTCGCCACCGCCACCGACCTGGCCGACTACCTGGTCAAGCGCGGCCTTCCGTTCCGCGACGCCCACGAAGTGGTCGCCCACGCGGTACGCGACTGCGAACAGCGCGGCATCGACCTGGCCGACCTGTCGCTCGCCGAGCTGCAGGGCTACCACGCCGCCATCGAGGCCGACATCCACCAGGTGCTGACCCTGGAAGGCTCGGTGGCCGCACGCAAGCACATCGGCGGCACCGCCCCCGAACGCGTACGCGAGGAAGCGCAGCGCGTGCTGGCCGAAACGGCCTGATGTGACAAAAACGGGGCCGGCAACGGCCCCGTTTCTACATGGATGGCCCGCGCTCAGACACTGTGCGTGTCACGCCTACGCCTAAGCGGCCACGCCCGTCCATTCGGTGACGAACTCGCGATAGTCGGGGCGACGCAGCGGAGGCAGTTCCACGGCCAGCGTGCCCACCGCCACGAAGCCCAGGAATCGATAGTCCAGCGCATCCAGGCCCAGCGACTCCTGCACTTCTTCCACGTAGGTGCCCAGGCCCGTGCTCCAGAAGGCCGCATAGCCCAGCATGTGGACCGCGTTCAACACGTTCATCACCGAGGCACCGGTGGCCAGCAATTGCTCCTGCTCCGGAATCTTCGGGTTGTCGTGCTCGATTTTCTGCGCCACGGCGATCACCAGCGGCACGGCGGCCAGCCATTCGCGCACCGACTTTTCCTTCTCGGGCGTCATGCGCTTGTCGCCGCTGCGCTTGACCGCGTCCAGCGCCATGTCGGCCAGACGGCCGATGGCTTCGCCGCGGATCAGCACATAGCGCCACGGGCGCAGCGCGCCATGATCGGGCGCGCACATGCCCGCCTGCAGGATCCGGGCGAGTTCGTCTTCGTTGGGCGCGGGCGCGCGCAATAGTTTGGTGGAACGGCGGCTGAGCAGAGCGTCGAGAGCGTTGGCAGTCATCAGGAAAGGCAAAAGGCTAGTCGAGAAGAATTCTCATCATACGCCAAGCCGTCGTCGCTGTTGGCCGAACTGCCCTATCCCAGATGGGTATGACGCGCGGGACGCTCCTCGGTTTCCATCTCGGCCAGGCCATGCAGGATGCCGCAGTCTTCCGCGTCCGGGCGGGCGGACAGACAACGCCGGCGCAGATCGCTCAGTTGGACGCGCAGCTGGGTCAGCTCCGCAATACGGGCGTCGACATGCGCGATGTGCTCGTCGAACAGCTCGTTGATGGGGCCGCAGCCGGTTTCGTGATTGTCGGCCAGCGCAAGGATGGCGCGGATCTCTTCCTGCGTCATGTCCAGCGCGCGGCAGTTGCGGATCAGCTTCAGGCGTTCCAGGTGCGGCTGGCCATAGCTGCGGTAGTTGTTCAGGCCGCGCTGCGGCGCCGGCAGCAGGCCTTCCTTTTCGTAATAGCGGACGGTCTCCACCGTGGTGCCGGCCGCCTTGGCAAGTTCGCCGATCTTCATGTGTCCTCCCGGGTGGGAAACCCGACGCGGTGCCTGTTGACCCTATAGTAACTCCAGGGTGTGCAATGCAGGCAATACCTGGTTCCAAGCCAGCGCTTCGTACGGAAATCGCCATGCCCAGCACGCCAAGCTCCGCTCGCAAGACACTACGCCCCACAGCCGTTCCCGTTGCCGTGGCCGAACCGCACGCCCACGACGGCTGCTGCCATGGCCATGCCCACGATCGCGTCCCGCAAGGCCAATCGGGCCGCGACCACGTCCATGACCATGTGCATGGACATTCCCACGACCACGAACACGAGCACGAACACGAGCACGCCCAGGACCATGCCCGGCACCACGGCGGCATGGCGGGCGGGCAGGCCGCCGCCAACCCGACGCCCTCCATCCTGCGCGCCGGCGCGGGCCAGCATCTGGCACGGCTGCGCATCGGGCAGATGGACTGCCCCACCGAGGAAACGCTGATCCGACGCAAGCTGGCCGGCATGGCCGAGGTGCACGATCTGGATTTCAACCTGATGCAGCGCGTGCTGACCGTCGTACATGCCGAGGATGCGCTGGACCGGATCATGGCCGCCATCCGCTCGCTGGGCATGACGCCCGAGCCGCTGCGGGACGACGCGCCCGCGGGCCCGACGCCCGCCGAGGCCCCGCGCGGCTGGCGCATGCTGGCCGTGGCCGGCGTGCTGGCGGCGGCATCCGAGGCGGCGCATTTCGCCGGACTGCCGCTGGCCGCGACCGCGGTGCTGGCCCTGCTGTCCCTGCTGGCCTGCGGGGGCTCGACCTACCGCAAGGGCTGGATCGCCGTGCGCAACGGCAATCTCAACATCAATGCCCTGATGAGCATCGCGGTGACGGGCGCCGTGCTGATCGGCCAATGGCCCGAGGCCGCCATGGTCATGGTCCTGTTCAACGTGGCGGAGCTCATCGAGGCGCGGGCGCTGGACCGGGCGCGCAACGCCGTGCGCGGCCTGCTCGACCTGGCGCCGCAAAGCGCCACGGTGCGACAGCCCGATGGCGGCTGGGCCGAGGTTCCAGCCGCCCATCTCAAGCCCGGCGACCTGGTGCGCGTGCGGCCCGGCGAGCGCATCGCGGCCGACGGCGACGTGGCCGAGGGCCGCTCGTCCGTCGACCAGTCGCCCATCACCGGCGAGAGCCTGCCCGTGGACAAGGAGCCGGGCGACCCGGTCTATGCCGGCACCGTGAACGCCTCGGGCAGCTTCGACTACCGCGTCACCGCCGCGGCCGGCAACACCACGCTGGACCGCATCATCCATGCCGTCGAGCAGGCCCAGGGCGCCCGCGCGCCGACCCAGCGCTTCATCGACCGGTTCTCGCGCGTATACACGCCGGCCGTGGTGGGCCTGGCCTTGGTGGTGGCCGTGGCGCCGCCCCTGCTGTGGGGCCAGGCGTGGCTGGACGCGGTGTACCGCGCACTGGCGCTGCTGATCATCGCGTGCCCGTGCGCACTGGTGATCTCGACGCCGGTCAGCGTGGTCAGCGGGCTGACCGCGGCGGCGCGGCGCGGCGTCCTGGTCAAGGGCGGCGTGTATCTGGAAGAAGGCCGCCGCCTTGCGTGGCTGGCCCTGGACAAGACCGGCACGCTGACGCGCGGCGCCCCCGTGCAGACCGACATGGACGTCATCCGGGCAGGCAGCCCGGGCGGTACGCCGGCCTTGCAGGCCGCGGTCAGCCTGGCCGCGAGGTCCGACCATCCCGTCTCACGCGCACTGGCCGTGGCCGCCGACGCGCCCGAAGCGCTGCCGGTGGACGACTTCGCCGCCCTGCCCGGCCGCGGCGTCAGCGGCCGCATCGGCGCCGAGACCATGTACCTGGGCAACCGGCGGCTGATGCGCGAACTGGGCCTGGCGGACGCCGCGCTCGAGGCCCGCATCGACGCCCTGGAGCAGGACGGCAAGACCGCCGTGGCCTTGGCGGCCGGCGGCCAGGTGCTGCTGGTGGCCGCCGTGGCCGACACGCTGCGGCCAGGCAGCGCCGAGGCCGTGGCCGATCTGCACACGCTGGGCGTGCGCACGCTGATGCTCAGCGGCGACAACGCCCGCACCGTGCGCGCCATGGCCGACCGGGCCGGCATCGACGAGGCCCGCGGCGACCTGCTGCCGGAAGACAAGCTGGCCGCCATCGAGAGCAAGCTCGGCACCCGGGGCCGCGTGGGCATGGTGGGCGACGGCATCAACGATGCGCCCGCGCTGGCGCGCGCCGACATCGGCTTTGCCATGGGCGCGGCCGGCACGGGCACCGCCATCGAGACCGCCGACGTGGCGCTGATGGACGACGACCTGCGCAAGATCGGCACTTTCGTGCGCCTGTCGCGCGCCACGCACCGCGTACTGATGCAGAACATCGCGCTGGCGCTGGGCATCAAGGCCCTGTTCCTGGTGCTGGCGGTGTCCGGCCACGCGACGCTGTGGATGGCCGTGTTCGCCGACGTGGGCGCCGCGCTGCTGGTGGTAGCCAACGGGTTGCGCCTGCTGCGGGCCGCCAAATAACTTGCGGTTTGCAAGTCAGCATTTCTTATTCTTTGTGGAACAATGGCACGGTGGTTACAGTGAGCCCCCTTTATCCTTTCGGTGAACGTCCACCTGGAGTTCCACGATGAAATTCTCTGTCCGCACTTTGCTCGTCGCCGGCGTCATGCAGCTGGCCGCCCTGGGCGCCGCCCATGCCCAGTCCGAACTGGACGCCATCAAGAAGGCCGGCGCCATCAAGATCGGCACCGAAGGCACCTATGCGCCCTTCACTTTCCATGACGCCTCGGGCCTGACCGGCTTCGACGTAGAGATCGGCCGCGCCATCGCGCAGCAGCTCGGCGTGAAGGCCGAGTTCATCGAAGGCAAGTGGGACGGCCTGATCGCGGGCCTGGACGTCAAGCGCTACGACGTGGTCATCAACCAGGTCGGCATCACCGAGGCCCGCCAGGCCAAGTACGACTTCTCGGATCCGTACATCTCCTCGCCCGCCGCCCTGATCGTGCGCAACGACAACAAGGACATCAAGACCTTCGCCGACCTGAAGGGCAAGCGCTCGGCCAACACGCTGACCAGCAACTTCGGCAAGCTGGCGCAGAGCTACGGCGCCGAGATCGTGCCGGTGCAGGGCTTCAACGAGTCCGTGGACCTGCTGCTGTCGCGGCGCGTGGACGCCACCGTCAACGACAAGCTGTCGTACCTGGACTTCAAGAAGCAGAAGCCCAATGCGCCCGTGCAGGCCGTGGCCTATGCCGAAGGCAAGGACCTGAACGCGTCGGGCGTGCTGATGCGCAAGAACAACCCCGAGCTGCGCGAGGCCATCAACAAGGCGCTGGCAACCATCAAGTCGGACGGCACCTACAAGAAGATCTCCGAGAAGTACTTCGGCACCGACCTGACCACCGCCCAGTAATAGACCCGCGCCCCGATGCCCCAGGATAACGCCACGCTGGTACCGGCATGGCTGCAGTTGATGGCCGACTCGTTCTGGCCGCTGCTGCAGGCCGGCCTGACATTCACCGTTCCGCTGACTCTGCTGTCCTTCGCCGCCGGCCTGGTGCTGGCGTTCGTGGTGGCGCTGATACGGCTGTTCGGCCCGTGGCCCCTGGTGGCGCTGGTGCGCTTCTACGTGTGGCTGATCCGGGGCACGCCGCTGCTGGTGCAGCTGTTCGTGATCTTCTACGGGCTGCCCAGCGTGGGCATCGTGCTCGATCCGCTGCCCGCGGCGCTGATCGGCTTCACGCTCAACGTGGGCGCCTATAACTCAGAGGTGATACGCGCGGCCATCGAGTCGATTTCCAAGGGCCAATGGGAGGCCGCGTATTCGCTCAGCATGACGCGCGGCCAGGCCATGCGCCGCACCATCCTGCCGCAGGCCGCGCGCGTGGCCGTGCCGCCGCTGGCCAATTCCTTCATCTCGCTGGTCAAGGATACGTCGCTGGCCGCCGTGCTGACGGTGCCCGAGATCTTCCAGGCCGCGCAGCGCATCGCCGCCGTCACGTACGAACCCCTGATCCTGTACGTCGAGGCCGCGCTGATCTACCTGGCCTTCAGTTCGGTGCTGTCCGCGCTGCAGACTCGTCTGGAGCGACGCTACGGGCAACATGCCGCCTTTGCCGGAACGCTGCGATGATACGGCTGCAGTCCATCTCCAAGACCTTCGACGGCAACCAGGTGCTGCATGGCGTGGACGTCGACATCCCCGAAGGCAGCGTCACGGCGCTGATCGGACCCTCCGGCAGCGGCAAGAGCACGCTGCTGCGCTGCGTGAACCTGCTCGAGGTTCCCGAGGCGGGCGACCTGACCCTGGGCCAGGAAGCACTGCGCTTCACGGCCTCGCCGCCCTCGCTCGAGGCCGTGCAGCGCATCCGCCGCCAGACCGGCATGGTGTTCCAGAACTTCCAGCTGTTCCCGCACCAGACGGTGGTGGCCAACGTGATGGAAGGTTTGATCACGGTGCAGAAGTGGGACAAGGCCCGCGCCCGCCAGCGTGCCCTGGACCTGCTGGAAAAAGTGGGCATGTCGGCCAAGGCCGACGCCTGGCCGGCCACGCTGTCGGGTGGACAGCAGCAGCGCGTGGCCATCGCCCGCGCGCTGGCGCCCTCGCCGCGCGTGCTGCTGTGCGACGAGCCTACGTCGGCGCTGGACCCGACGCTGGCCGAGGAAGTGGTGGACGTGCTGCGCCGGCTGGCCGCCGAAGGCATGACCATGCTGATGGCCACTCACGACCTGCGCCTGGCCGCGGCCATCGCGCATCAGGTCATCTTCCTGGAAGCCGGCAAGGTGGTCGAGACCGGCTCGCCGCGACAGCTGTTCACCCGTCCGGCCGACCCGCGCACCGCCGCCTTCGTGTCCACGCTGACGCAAAGCAGCCTGCCCGAGGAATGGACCCGGCCGATCGCCGCCGGCCAATAGCGACTAGGGCCGTGCGACCGGCGCGGCCCGTCAGCCCTCTTTCTTCTTCCCGTCGATATGGCCCAGGTCGCGGCCCGGGTCCATGCGGTCGCGGACCCGCTGCTTGAGCGTCTTCGCATCGGGAAAGCCGCCATCGGTCTGGCGGTCCCACAGCAGTTGGTCTTCGTAATGGATGCGGAACACCCCGCCCGTTCCCGGCAACAGGGCGACCTCGCCCAGGTCGGTGGAAAACGTGGACAGCAGTTCCTGCGCCATCCAGGCCGCGCGCAGCAGCCATTGACATTGGGTGCAGTACTGGATGGCGATGCGCGGACGCGTTGCGGGGATATCCATGGCGTGTCATCGGCCGCGCGGCTTGGCGTGCGGCCGGCAACATGCGGGCCCCTGCGCGGCGCTCCTTTCGAACGGATTGTGCCACGCGGCGCAACGCGGCCCTGGCTCAGGCACAGCCTGAGCCACCGCGTGCTACGCTCGGCGCCATGCGCTTCGATCTCACCGATCTGCGGTTGTGCCTGGACGTCCAGGAGACCGGCACCATCACGGCCGCTGCGGCCCGTTCGCACATGACGCTGGCCGCGGCCAGCGAGCGCATACGCGGCATGGAGGATGCGTTGGGCGTGCCGCTGATGACGCGCAAGCGCCGCGGCGTGGAGTTGACCCCGGCCGGCCGCACCCTGGCGCACCACGCCCGCACGGTCCTGCTGCAGATGGACCGCCTGCGCGGCGACCTCGAGCAATACGGCCACGGGCTCAGGGGCCACGTGCGCCTGCAATGCAACACCTCGGCGCTCAGCGAGTATCTGCCCGAATCGCTGGCGGCCTTCCTGGCCGGGCATCGCGCCATCTCCATCGACCTGGAAGAACGCGTCAGCCGCGACATCGCCGACTCCCTGCGCGCCGGCCTGTGCGACATCGGCGTGCTGGCCGACTCGGCCGATCTGCACGGCCTGCAAGTGCATCCGTTCCGCCCCGACCCGCTGACGCTGATCGTGCCGCGCGACCACGAGCTGGCCCAGCGTGGCCGTGTCAGCCTGTCCGAGGTGGCCCACCTCGATTTCGTCGGCCTGGCCGAAGGCAGCGCGCTGCAGGCCCACGTCGCGGGCCACGCGCGGCGCGCCGGCAAGCCGCTGGCCTACCGCATCCGCCTGCGCAGCCTGGAGGCCGTGTGCCGGATGGTGGGCCAGGGCATCGGCATCGGCGTGGTGCCGCGCGCCGCGGCGCTGCGCCACGCGCGCGGCGCCGGCATCCGCCGCGTCGCCCTGACCGACCCGTGGGCCCGGCGCACCCTGGTGCTGGCCGTGCGCGATGCCGCCGAACTGCCCGGCTACGTGGTCGAACTGATGCGGCACATCCTGGCCGGGGCCGCGCCACCGTAGTAGTACCCGGCGCCCCCTCGGCATGACGGAAACGCCGGCCTATTCGACGCTGGCGCCGGACTTGCGCACCACCTCGGCCCAGCGCGGTATCTCCGCGGCCATCAGCTCGCGCAGCTGTTCGGGCGTGCTGCCCACGAGTTCCATGCCCATGGTCTTGCCCAGCTTCTCCTGCACGTCCGGCTCCTTCAGGATGGCGGCGATCTCGCGCGAGAGGCGGTCCACCACGGGCTTGGGCGTGCCCTTGGGCGCATACACCGCCTGCCACGAGGCCACGTCGAAGCCAGGCACGCCGGCCTCTTCCATGGTCGGCGTGTCCGGCGCCAGCCTGATGCGGTTCTTCGTGGTGACCGCCAGCAGCTTCAGCTTGCCGGTCTGCAGCAGCGGCAAGGCGGCGGTCATCTGGTCGAACATGAACGTGACCGCGCCCGACGACACGTCGACCATGGCGGGCGGCGTGCCCTTGTACGGCACATGCGTCAGCGGCACGCCTATCATGCCGGCGAACAGCTCGCCGGTCAGGTGGGTCGATGTGCCCGCCCCGGAGGACGCGAAGGTGCGCTTAGTCGGATCGCGCTTGAGCAGCGCGACCAGGTCGGCCACCGAGTTCACGCCCAGATTCGGATCGACCAGCAGCACGTTGGGCAGCGTGGCGACCAGCGAAACGGGCTCGAAGTCCTTGACCGGGTCGTATTTCAGGCTCTTGTACAGGCTGGCGTTGATGGCGTGCGTGCTGATGGTGCCGCCGAACAGCGTATACCCGTCCGGCGTGGCCTTGGCCACATAGGCGGCGCCGATGCCGCCTGCCGCGCCGGGCCGGTTCTCCACCACGACGCTCTGGTGCAGGCGCTCGCCCAGTTTCTGGGCCAGCACGCGGCCGACCACGTCGGTCGAGCCGCCCACGGTGAACGGCACCACGTAGCTGATGGGCTTGTCGGCGGGCCATTCGGCGTGCGCGGGCAGGCTCAGCGTGCCCAGCGCGGCGGCCAGCACGGTGGCCAGGGGAACTGCCGCGAGGCGGCGGCGGATAGCTTGCATGACTGTCTCCTGTACTTGTAGATATGAGCCCGCGCGGATGGCGGATCGGTACTGCCAGTGACTGCCGGCGCCGGCCGCCGCACTTGCGCGGCCGGCGACGTCAAAGCGGTCGAGGCGTCAACGCCCCTGCTCTGCGCGCCAGGCGGCGAACTTCTCGCGCGTGCCGGGATCGGTGGGCGGATACAGGCCCAGGATGGAGCTGCCCCGCAGCACCTCGCCGGTGACGAAGTCCTCGAACGCGGTCATCTCCACGGCCTCGACCGCGATCTTGTCGGCCAGCGCGGCCGGGATGACCACCACGCCCTCGCCGTCGCCCACCACCACGTCGCCCGGGAAAACCGCCACGTCGCCGCAGCCGATGGGCACGTTCACGTCCAACGCCTGGTGCAGCGTCAGATTGGTGGGCGCGGACGGCCGCTGATGGTACGAGGGAATCGCCAGCCGCGCGACCTCGGGCGAATCGCGAAAGCCGCCGTCGGTGACCACGCCCGCCACGCCGCGCTTCATCAGCCGCGTCACCAGGATGGACCCGGCCGAGGCGGCGCGCGCGTCCTTGCGGCTGTCGATGACCATCACCGCCCCCTCGGGGCAGGTCTCGACGGCCACGCGCTGCGGGTGCGAACGGTCCTCGAACACCTTGATGGGGTTCAGGTCTTCGCGGGCCGGGATATAACGCAGCGTGTAGGCCGGGCCCACCATGTTGGGCAACGCCGGATTGAGAGGATGGACGTCCTGGATGAACTGGTTGCGCAGGCCGCGCTTGAACAGCGCGGTGCACAGCGTGGCGGTGCTGACGCCCATCAGGCGGGCGCGGGTTTCTGCAGCGAGTTGGGACACGAAGGCCTCCGGGTGCGATGCGGCGCCGGCCCGCAGGGCGCGGCGCATGGGATCAGAAAATGGCGGGCTCGGGCACGGCGGCGCCGAAGCCGGTTTCCAGGAAATCGAAATCGCAGCCCTCGTTGGCCTGCAGGATGTGCTGGCTGTAGATCCAGCCATAGCCGCGCTCGTAGCGGCGCGGCGGCCGGGTCCAGGCGGCGCGGCGCGCGGCCAGTTCCTCGTCGCTGACGTTCAGGTGGATGCGGCGCGCCGGCACGTCGACGGTGATGAGATCGCCCGTGCGCACCAGGGCCAGCGGCCCGCCCACGTACGACTCGGGCGCCGCGTGCAGGATGCAGGCGCCGTAGCTGGTGCCGCTCATGCGCGCGTCGGACAGCCGCAGCATGTCGCGCACGCCCTGCTTCACCAGCTTCACGGGTATGGGCAGCATGCCCCACTCGGGCATGCCCGGGCCGCCCTGCGGTCCGGCGTTGCGCAGGATCATGATGTGGTCGGCGGTGACGTCCAGATTCTCGTCGTCCACCGCGGCCTTCATGCTGGGATAGTCGTCGAACACCAGGGCCGGGCCGGTGTGCCGCAGGTACCGCGGCGCGCAGGCGCTGGGCTTGATCACGCAGCCGTCGGGGGCGATGTTGCCGCGCAATACCGCCAGCGCGCCTTCGTCGTAGATGGCGTTGTCCAGCGGACGGATCACGTCGTCGTTGTAGACCTCGGCGCCGGCCAGGTTCTCGCCCAGCGTGCGGCCGGTGACGGTCATGGCCGACAGGTCCAGGTGCCGCGCGCCCAGCCGCGTCATCAGGCCGGGCAGGCCGCCCGCGTAATAGAAGTCTTCCATCAGGTAGGTGCTGCCGCTGGGCCGGATGTTGGCGATGACGGGCACCTTGCGGCTGGCCGCGTCGAAGTCGTCCAGGCCCACCGCACAGCCCGCGCGGCGCGACATGGCGACCAGGTGCACGATGGCGTTGGTGGAACAGCCCATGGCCATGGCGACGTTGATGGCGTTGTGGAAGGATGCGGGCGTGAGGATGCGCTGCGGCGTCAGGTCTTCCCAGACCATCTGCACGGCGCGCCGCCCGCATTCGGCGGCCATGCGCATGTGATTGACGTCGGCCGCCGGAATCGACGAGGCCCCGGGCAGCGTCATGCCGATGGCTTCGGCGATGGCCGTCATGGTGCTGGCGGTGCCCATGGTCATGCAGGTGCCATAGCTGCGCGCAATGCCGCCTTCCACCTCTGTCCACTCGGCCTGGCTGATGTTGCCGGCGCGGCGTTCGTCCCACAGCTTCCAGGCATCGGAGCCCGAACCCAGCACCTTGCCCTTCCAGTTGCCGCGCAGCATGGGGCCGGCCGGCACGTACACGCACGGAAGCCCGGCGCTGATGGCGCCCATCAACAGGCCAGGCGTGGTCTTGTCGCAGCCGCCCATCAGCACCGCCCCATCCACCGGGTGGCTGCGCAGCAGTTCCTCCGTTTCCATGGCCAGGAAGTTGCGATAGAGCATGGTGGTCGGCTTGACGAACGATTCCGACACCGAGATGGCCGGCAGCTCCACCGGAAAGCCGCCGGCCTGCAGCACGCCCCGCTTGACGTCGTCCACGCGCTGCTTGAAATGGCTGTGGCAGGGGTTGAGGTCGGACCAGGTGTTGATGATGGCGATAACCGGGCGGCCGGCCCAGTCTTGCGGGCCGTAGCCCATCTGCATCATGCGCGAGCGATGGCCGAACGAACGCAGATCGTCGTGGGCCATCCAGCGGGCGCTGCGCAGGTCTTCGTAGGAGCGGGTCATGTCTGGCGGGCTGGGGCGGCAGCGAAACTAGTTGGAGTCGGTGGATTGAAACACTAATATATTAGTGCGTCAATGCAAGCCCACCCCGGTACAATCCCTAGGCCCTAACCCCGTTATCGCACATGTCCGTACTGGAAACCCTGCCGTCCGACCTGCGCCTGGACCGATCCCGCCATGCCGCCCCGCAGGTATTCGAGAAACTGCGCGAACTGATCATGTCGCTGGAACTGAAGCCGGGCACGGTGCTGTCCCGCGGCGAACTGGCCGAGGCCTTCGGGCTCAGCCAGACGCCGATCCGCGATGCCCTGATCCAACTGCGCGACGAAGGCCTGGTCGACATCTTCCCGCAGCACACCACGGCGGTCAGCCGCATCGACATCGCGGCCGCGCGCCAGGCCCATTTTCTGCGCCGCTCGCTCGAGCTCGAGATCGTGCATCTGCTGGCCAGCCGCGCCGACGCCGCGCTGGTGGACCGCCTGCGGGCGCACATCGACGTGCAGCGGGCCAATCTGGGCCCCGAACGGCACCAGCGCTTCATCGCCGCCGACCAGGACTTCCACCGTGAAATGCACGAGGCCGCGGACGTCAGCAGCCTGTGGGAACTGGAGCAGCGCAACAGCGGCCACGTCTACCGCCTGCGCCGCCTGCACCTGCCCGAGGCAGGCAAGGCCGAACGGGTCCTGCGCGACCACCAGCGCATCGTCGAAGCCATCGCGGCGCAGGACGCGACGCGCGCCCAGCAGGCGCTGCGCGAACATCTGTCCGGCACGCTGAGCCAGGTGGACGAGATCTGCCGGCGCTACCCCGAATACGTGATACCGGAAGCGTGAACGGCCGCGGCCTACGCCGCGCAGTAGCGCACGCAGTTCTTCCCGGCGCGCTTCGCCTCGTACATGGCCTGGTCCGCCAGCGCCACCACGGCGTCGATGGTCGTGCCGTGGTCGGGCATGCGGGCCACGCCGATCGACACCGTCACGCCGTTGCCCACCCTCTCCTGCACGGCGCCGCGCAGCCGCTCGGAGAAGACCAGCGCCGCTTCGCGGTCGACGTCCGGCAGGAACACCGCCAGCTCCTCGCCGCCCAGGCGCGCGGCCACGTCGCCCTCGCGCACCTCGCTGCGCACCACGTCGGCCAGGCGCCGCAATACGGCGTCGCCCGCGGCATGGCCCTGCGTGTCGTTGATGCGCTTGAAATCGTCGACGTCCATCGTCACCACCGCCATCGGCACGCCGGCATAGCGCGGCTCGTCCAAGGCCTCTTCGGCGCCGCGCCGGTTCAGCAGGCCGGTCAGCGGATCGGCGGCACGCTCGCGCTTCAGACGGCCGATGCGGCCGGCGACGGCATGCGCGGCCCGCAGCATGGCCGCGCGCAGCTGGGCCACCTCGACGTACCAGCCGTTGACGCGGCGGATCCGGTCCGCGGCATGGTTCGAGCCCAGTTCGCCCGCGGCGTCGGCCAGCGTGCGCAAGGGCACGGACACGAACTCCGCCAGCCACCAGATGCCGGCCAGGCACATGGCGATCACCGGCAGCGAGAACAGGAACATGCGCCAGAACAGCGAGCGCACGGTGTCCAGGGCCATCGCAGTGGGCCGCTCGGCGATGACGGTCCAGTTCGTGGACGCGACGCGCGCATAGCCGGCCAGCGCATCCGTGCCGTCACCCTCGCGCACCCGCGCCCGGCCTGTCGGCACGGCCTGCGCCACCCGCACGGCGGGCGAGGTGGAGACCGACTGGCCCACCTGCTCGATCCGCGGGTGATAAATGACGCGGCCCGACACGTCCACCACATACAGCGCGGAGCCGTCGGTGAAATCGTGTTCCGCCAGGACCGTGTGCAAGGCGTTCTGCTCATGCAGGTAGATGGTGCCGATCAGCGCTCCGGCATAGCGGCTGTCGACGTCGAAGATGGGATGCGACACCGTGACCACCCAGCGCCCGGTGATGGCGCGGAAAGGTTCAGAGATAACGGGCGTACGCGCGTCCAGCAGCCTGCGGCTTCGCGCACTGGGCAACGCGGTGCCGAGCAGCCCGAGGTTGGGCGGAATGGTGGCGGTGACCACGCCTTGGGGATCCACGACCACCAGCGAGTTGAAGGCATTGGTGACGCGCGACAGTCGCTCGACCACGAGCCGCGCGGCCAGGGGCTCGACGTGGCTGCGTCCGCCCAGTTCGTCGGCGCCCGCGCCCAGCAGCTGGCGCGCGCCGCCCAGGAACACGTCGGTGGCCTGGGCGACCTTGTTGGCATAGACGCGGTTCAGTTCCAGCGTGGTCTGCAGCAGCGCGCTCTGCTGGACCCGATACGCGGCGATGAAGGTATTGGCCAGCGCAACGGCGACGATGAGCAACGAAGCCCAGAGGATGAGGTGACGCAGGTCGGGACGGATAGCGGAACGGAACATTATCTTCAATGCGCAAGACGCGCGCCGCGGCCGACGAGCGCCTGGAATTGTAGGGCGCGGGTCCGGCGGCGCATATGCCGCCCTGGCGCCGCGCTCGTTTTTCTCGCCGTGTGGACGCAAACGCGCAACAGTCGCGCGACCCACGCATCCCGAGGCAGCCGGGTCTCTCGCGGCCCGGCCCCCATGCAACATTGCACTAGAATCGTCACAGTGTGGCGGGGAGGCCCGTAACAGGATGCCAGTTGCCCCCACACGCGCTACACCACCGTCCCGTCCAGAGGTACGTGCCATGCAGCCCGCGCCCATCCCGTCCAACGAAGAAGCCCGCATCGCGGCGCTGCGTACGTTGAACATCCTGGATACCCTGCCCGAAGAGCGCTTCGACCGATACACGCGCATGGCAAGGCGGCTGTTCGGCGTGCCGGTGTCGCTGGTCAGCCTGATCGACACCGACCGCCAGTGGTTCAAGTCGCGCATGGGACTGGACGTGCCGCAGACGCCGCGCGACGTGTCGTTCTGCGGCCATGCCATTCTGGGCGACGGGGTCCTGCTGGTGCCCGACGCGCGCAATGACGAGCGCTTTCACGACAATCCCCTGGTCTCCGGCGATCCCCACATCCGCTTCTATGCCGGCTGCCCCCTGGCAGCGCCCGACGGCAGCAAGCTGGGCACGCTGTGCCTGCTCGACTTCGAGCCGCGCAGCATGGACGAAGAGAACCAGGGCCTGCTGCGCGACCTGGCGGGCATGGTGCAGGAGGAGTTGTCCAGCGTGCACCTGGCCGGCACGGACCCGCTGACGGGCCTGTCGAACCGCCTGGGCTTCGAGACGCTGGCGCAGCACGCGCTGAGCTTCTGCCAGCGCATGGGCAAGTCCGCCACCCTGCTCTATTTCGATCTGAACGACTTCAAGCCCATCAACGACCAGTTCGGCCACGCCGAAGGCGACCGCGCGCTGGTCACCTTCGCCGCGGTGTTGCGCAGCTCGCTGCGCAACATGGACATCATCGCGCGGCTGGGCGGCGATGAATTCGTGGTTTTGCTGGTGGATGCCCTGGACAGCGAAGTGGACGGCATCGTGCGCCGTATGCGCAATGCCCTGGATGAGCGCAATCACGCCATGCAGCGCGGCTATGAACTGCGCTACAGCGTGGGGCGGGCCGCCTACGACGCGCAGCGCCACGCCACGGTGCAGTCACTGCTGGCCGACGCCGACGCGTCGATGTACGAACAGAAGCGGGTCGGAAAGGCAGCGCGCTAGCGGCTGGCGGGCGGGGGCGCGGGGCCCTCCTGTGCGCGTTGCCGGCTGCGACGCCGGCGGCTAGTCGGCCTCGCCCTCGCCATCCTGGCCGATGGCCTTCACGGTTTCTTTGCCCGAGGACCGTTCGCCATGCGGCGCCAGGTCCTCGGCCTTCACCAGCGGCTCCAGCCCCTCGTCCAGCAGCTGTTCGGCGCGGTCGCGGATATGGCGCTCGTTCTCGGCAAAGGCACGCAGGCGCTCGGCCTCGCCTTCGCCGCATCCGTAGGCTTCGGCCAGTGCCTGGCCGGTGACCGCAGCCTCGACCCATTCGCTGGTCTCGCCCTGCATCCAGAACACGATCAGGTCCTGGCGGTCGTCGTAGTGCACATTCTTGTCCATGACGGTTCTCCCTGTTTCCGGCGGCCGCGGCATGGGTCTGTCCGCGGTGCGCCCCGATTTCGGACCGGCCGGCATTGCGCCGGCACCTCCGCGACAGCATGCGTCATGCCCACCCGCATGGCGTTGCTCGGCCTCCTGGGCCACACGTTATCATGCGCGTATCCGGTGACCGCGCGCAGTCGACATGCACGCCGCGCAAGCCGCCCCGGCCGGCCCCTCGGCCGCGCCCCGCTCTCAATTCGAACGAACGACCTGGAAATCCCGTGCGCCTGGCTACCTGGAACATCAACTCCCTGAACGTCCGCCTGCCCCAGGTGCTGGACTGGCTGGCGGCCAACCCCGTCGATGCCCTGTGCCTGCAGGAGCTGAAGCTGGCGGACGACAAGTTCCCGCTGGCGGCCTTCACCGAAATCGGCTATCACGCGGTCTTCGCGGGCCAGAAGACGTATAACGGCGTGGCCATCCTGTCGCGCGAGCCCGGCAAGGACATGGTGCGCAACATCCCGGGCTACGAAGACCTGCAGCAGCGCGTCATCGCGCTGACCCTGCCCAGCCCCGCCGGCGACGTCCGCGTCATCAGCGCGTACTGCCCCAACGGCCAATCGGTCGACTCGGAAAAGTACGTGTACAAGCTCGAGTGGTTCTCGGAACTGAAGCGCTGGCTGCGCGAAGAGATGGAGGCCCACCCTCGCCTGGCGATCCTGGGCGACTACAACGTCGCGCCGGCCGACGCCGACGTGCACAACCCCGAGAAGTGGGAAGGACAGGTGCTGGTCTCCGAGCCCGAGCGAGCGGCCTTCCGCGCCCTGCTCGAACTGGGCCTGACCGATGCCTTCCGCCTGTTCGAGCAGCCCGAGAAATCCTTCAGCTGGTGGGACTACCGCCAGTTCGCGTTCCGCCGCAACGCGGGCCTGCGCATCGACCACGCGCTGCTCAGCGCTTCGCTGGCGCAGGCATGCACCGCGTGCGTCATCGACAAAGAGCCGCGGCGCAACGAGCAGCCTTCGGATCATGCGCCGGTGGTGGCGACGCTGGATCTGGGCTGAGCGATCGTCGCCGGCGCGGGCCTGGTTCGAGTGGGCGGCGATGGCCTGTCGCGCTTGGCCGCGCGGGCACGCCGGCGGCGTTTACACCTGGCATGAAATTCGGGTATAGTTGCCGTCTTCATTGGGGCGGTAGCTCAGCTGGGAGAGCGTCGCGTTCGCAATGCGAAGGTCGGGAGTTCGATCCTCCTCCGCTCCACCAAAAATTCCAGACGAAAAAGCCTTGGAAAACCGACCTACAGGGTCGGTTTTCTCTTTAGCGGGAAGCACCTGGGGCTAGCCGAACGAAACGCTCGAGCAGCATGCAGTTGGTCCGAGCGGTTCTGCTTTGCACCTCATCCCACATAGTCCCGAGCCAGCCTGACCACCGTCACGCCAGGCTTCAATTGCCGCAGCGACGGCATGATCAGCGTGCACTGATCATAGGGCGTTTCGATGGCCGCTCCGTCGGCCCATCCCAATACCGTTCCAGCTTGCGCCAAGGTCTCCAGCCCTTGCCAATCCCGCGCGAACCGCACGTCCATCGATGGCGCGACCACCGCGTCGGTCACTTCCAGCACGCGCTGCGCCGCAGGCGCCGGCAGCCGCCATTGCGCCGGAAGGTCGCCCGCGTCCACGCAGCCTGCCTCGGCCAGGAAACGCGCGCACATGTCCAGCGCCACGGCATGCGAGGCGGGATCGCCGTGGAAGCCGCATTCGATCAGCAGCGCGCACGCGTCTTCGTCGGCATCGCCGAAGCGCCCATAATCGCGCATGCGCACGCCATCTTTGTGCCCCGCGTCCACCACCACGTGCCCGGGCACGCCCAGCCGGCGCGCCAGGGTGACGTTGCGCGGCAACGTGCCTGTCAGCAGCAGGGGCGCGCCGGGCTCGTGCATCGAGTGCAGGTCCAGCAGCCAGTCGGCGCGCGCCACCCACGGCGCGAGTTCGGCGGCGCGGCGGCGCTCTTGCGTGATTGGCCGGGCCATGCACGCGTCGCTCCAGACGCGGTTCATATCTTCGTCCAGGAAGCGCGATGCATCGTGGCGCGCGGCATCGAAGCGGTCGAACGCCGCCAGGTTGCCGAAGGCCAGCGTCAGGCTGCCTTGGCGGGGTCGCACGCCGGCCGCCAGCAGGTCCTTCAAGGCCCAGGCGCCGCACAGCTCGTTGCCGTGCACCAGGCCCGTGATCATGACGTGCCTGCCGGACAGGCCGGAATCGAAATGCCACACGCCGGGGGTGTCGGTGTTGCCCGCGCGTTCGGCGCTCAGGTCCGGGCAGGGAAGCAGAAAGGACATCGATTGAAAAAGCCGGCGTCGCGCCGGCTCTCCTGTGCAAGGGCGGCCGATGGCCGCCGACGGTTACGGGGCTTCGATCCTGGCGGCCTTCACCAGCGCAGCGTACTTGGCCGTTTCAGTGGCCTGGAACCGGACGGGGTCGAGGCCGGACTCCGCCAGTTCGCCGCCGGCATCCTGCATCTTGCGGCGGAACTCTTCTGACTTCAGTACGTCGGCCACCGCGGCACGCAACTTGGCCGCTACGGGCTGGGGCAGTCCGGCCGGCCCGTACAAGGCGAACCAGACATTGATGTCGACGTTCTCGAAACCCGGCGTCTCGGCCAATGCGGGAATGTCGGGCGCGACGGGCGAACGCTTCTTCTCCGTCACGCCCAGCGCCACGACCTTGTCGCCGCGCACCTGCGGCAGGCCCGAGGACAGCACCAATACGCCGAACGTCAGCTGGCCGCTCATCAGGTCGGTCACCAGCGGCGCTACGCCGCGATAGGGGACGTGCTCGGCGTGCGTGCCGGTGGACTGGTTGACCATCTCGCCGGCCAGGTGCAGCGAGGTGCCCACGCCCGATGAGCCGAAGTTGTAGGTACCCGGCGACTGCCCGCGCAGCTTGTCCAGGTACTGCGCGGCGCTGGTTACGCCCGACGACTTCGAGGCCGTCAGCAGCAGCGGCTGCGAGGCGATCACGCCCAGCGCCGTGAAGTCCTTGGCGCCGTCGTACTTCACCGCGGGATTGACCATGGCGGCGATCGCCATCTCGTTGGACGAGCCCACCAACAGCGTGTAGCCGTCCGGCTGTGCGCGCGACGCGCGCTGGGCGCCGATGGTACCCCCGGCTCCGCCTACGTTTTCGATGACCACGCTCTGGCCCAGCTTCTTCGCCAGTTCCTCGCCAAACAGGCGAGCGGTCAGGTCCACGCTGCCGCCCGCGGGGTAACCGACGATCAGCGAGATGGGACGGTCGGGGTAGTCGGCCCGGGCGGCCAGAGGGACGAAGGAGCCGACGGTACAAGCGACGGCCAGGACGGCGCGTGCGAGATGCGAAATCTGCATGAGGGTTTCCCTTGGATGGCGCGGCCGCGCATGGCGTCCGCATCTGTTATTGAAGTGCCGGCGGTGAAATTGTGCGCGCCGAGGCACGCGGATGACGTGCAGAACCGGCACGAAGCCGTGCCAATATCGCACATGACACGTGACGACAATTGCCAGGCATGTGGCGGCGCACGCACGCCGGCACGAATGTCGCGCTATTGCCCGCGCTGCGTGGCGTCCCAGACGGCTTCGGCCAGGTCCGACAGCCGCATGCGGGGCCGATAAAGGCGCACCTCGAAGCTGATCTCTTCGGCGCGTCCGCCCAGCACGGCCAGCGCGCCGCGGCGGCAATCGCCCGCGACCATCGACCACGGCAGCCACGCCACGCCCAGGCCCTTCAACGCCAGGCCGTGCACGGCATCAGGCGAGTCACAGCAGATGAACGGCGCCAGCGCATAGGGAAAGGTGTCGAGCCGGTCGCCCGCAATGCGCGCCATCGCCAAGCCGCCCGCGTAATTGATCAGCGGCGCGGGCGCGCCACCTTCGGCCAGCGCATGGCGGGGACGGCCGCGGCTGTCGGCCTGGCACACGGGCACCAGTTTGTCGGTGGCCAGCGTCATGTAGCGATAGCGTCCCGGCGTCAACTCCACCGACAGGGCGGGATGCTCGTAGCCGCACAGCAGGTCGGCCCGGCCATGCTCCAGCAGCCGGGCCATGTCCGACATGCGGCCGGTGGAGATGTCGACCTCGGCATCCTTGGCGAGCACGCGCGGCGGCTTGTGGCGCAGCCGGCCGATCCAGTCCGACACCAGCGTACGCGCCAGGCTGCGTCCGGTGGCGATGCGCACCACCGCGTTGCCCGTGGGACCGCCCGCTCGGATGCGATGGCGCGCCTGGCCCACGCGTTCGACCACCTGACTGGCGGTCTTCAGCAGTTCCTCGCCTTCCGGCGTCAGCGCCACCGGCGTGCGTTGCCGATCGACCAGCGGCACCCCGGCCCACGCCTCCAGCGCCCTGATGCGGCGCCCGAATGCGGGGTGCGTGACGTGGCGCAGTTCGGCCGCGCGCACGAAGCTGCCGGTCTGGGCCAGCGCAATGAGGTCTTCGAAGAGCTTCAGGTCGGCCATGGCGGGAAGGGGCAGTGGGGCACCGCGGTGGCCGGCGCCGCTGGCACGCTTGTAGCACGTCCTGGGTGCCGCCGCGAACCGCCCTGCCCTCGTCCGGGGGCCGAACGCGATCAGCGCCGCTTCCCCCATACCCGCTCGTACAGCGCCGGCAGCACCGTGCCCGCCGCACCGGCCAGGTTGTAGGACACCACGCCGTCCAGCGGCGTGGGATTCGGATTGACCTGCACCACGCACGCGCCGCGCCGGGCGGCCTGGGCCGATAGGCCGGCCGCAGGCTGCACCAGGGCCGAGGTGCCTACGCTGAACAGCACGTCGCAATCGTCGCATGCGGTCACCGCGGTCTCCCATTCGGCTTCGGGCAGCATCTCGCCGAACCAGACCACGCCGGGCCGGATCGTTCCGCCGCAGGCCGGGCAGCGCGGCGGCGCCAGCCGGCGCCCGCCCTCGGGCTCGTCGGGCACGATGCCTTCGGCGAACCGGTAGCTGGCGCGGCAATCGAAGCAGTATGGACGGTCCATGCGGCCATGCAGGTGCACCACGTCGCGGCTGCCCGCGCGTTCGTGCAGGTCGTCCACGTTCTGCGTGACCACGGTGGCGCGCGGCACGCGCGTGGCCATCGCGGCAATGGCCAGATGCGCGCCGTTGGGCCGGGCGCGCAGAATGCCCATGCGCCGCCATTCGTACCAGCCCCACACCAGTTCACGGTCGCGCCGGTACGCGTCGGCGCTGGCCAGCTCGGCCGCGTCGTAGTGGGCCCACAGCCCGGTCATGGGATCGCGGAAAGTGGGAATGCCGCTTTCGGCCGAAACACCAGCGCCGGTCAGGAAGACGACCTTCGTGGCATCGCGCAGCACCGCGACCAGTTCATCGGGAAACTCCATCAGCGTCATCGTGCTTCCTGCTCCGCTGTGCTTGATCCGGTTTTTCATGGACACCGGATCGGGCGTTGCGTTCCCGATGCAGTTGCATTCCCGATGCGGTTGCGTCCCCGATGCAGGACGCGCGAAGCGCCAAAAACCGGGACGACAACGGCCCGCCTCCGGCAGCCATCGCGACGCCGCCCCGGCCTTCAACGCACGAGGGTCCCGTCCAGATAGACGGCGCCCACGCCGTCGGCGGCACTGCCATCGAACCCATAATGCCGCGCCACCACGAAAGGCGCGCCAGGCCCGGGCTGCACATAAACGCTGACATCGCGAACTGGCATCGGCGTGCCCAGCAACGGCGCGCTGAAACCCTGTATGCACCGCAACGCGGCCTCCTGCTCCGGGCCGGCCAGCGTGCCCGTCAGCGTGATGTGGAAGACGAACTGCTCCATCACATACGGATAGCCCCAGCGTTCCAGCATCGCTTCGTGCGATGCGCTCAGCGGCAGCTTGCGGCGCCGCGCCAGTTCGGTCTCGTCGGGCGGGGCACGCCAGTTGTCCAGCCGCCGAACGGCCTCGGCCGCAAGCGCCTGCATGGGCGCCTGCTCGGCGGCGTCGCCGGCCAGGCGCCAGGCCAGGAAGCCGCGCAGCGACTGGCATTGCAGGCGCACCGCGAACGGGGCCGTCGAGTGCGCGAGGCGGCGCACGGCCTCGTCCAGGCCGGTTGGACTACAGCCCGCGCGCAGGCGGAACGGAGGCTTCAGCGTGGCGTGCAGGCCGTAGCGGCGCGGCGCCTCGGTCCACGTCCGCTGGCGCGGATCGCCATCCGGCGCCGGCGGCAGCAAGGCGCCGGTGTCGGCGCAGCGGCCCAGCCATTGCGCGCCTACGCTGCGCCACGGTTCGGGCGGCGCCAGATACAGCGCATAGCGATGGGCGAGCGGCATGGTCTTCAGGCCGCCAGCGCGCCGGCATGCGGCCGTGCGAAGGACCGGCTGGCATAGCGCAACCGCCCGGCCACGATGGCGGCGCACACGCGGGGCTGCGCCGGATCGCTGTCGTCCACCAGGATCAGGTCGGCCTTCATGCCGGGCGCCAGTTCGCCGTGGCCGGCCAGGCCCGCGGCGCGCGCCGGGTTGCGCGACACCAGGTGCCATGCGCGCTCCAGCGGCAGCACGCCGTCGCGCGCCAGCCGCATGACGGCAGCCAGCGGCGCGGGATAGTAGTAGTCGGACGTGAGCACATCGCACAGGCCCGCGCGGATCATGTCGGTGGCGTTGGGCGCGGCGATATGGCTGCCGCCGCGCACCACGTTGGGGGCCCCGAACACGATGGCATCGCCCAGGTCGCGCGCCACCTGGGCCGCCTCGCGCGTCAGCGGGAACTCGGCGACGCGGCATCCCAGCTGGTGGTAGTAGCGGCGCGTGGCGCAATCGGGATCGTCGTGCGAGGCGACCTGCAGGCCGGCCTCGCGCGCGGTATCGGCCAGCGCGCGCATGGCGCCGGCCACTTCGTCCGCGCAGCGCATGGCCCGGCGGATGCGGTCCCGGAAGGTGTCCAGGTCGCACTCGGCGCGCTCGGCATACTGCAGCAGCTTGCGATCGTCGCCCAGTCGGCGGACCATGGCGGGCAGGTGGTCGTTCAGCGCCAGGAAGCGCACCAGGCCGTCGCGGATCCAGGCCTGGGCGGTCTCCACGCCCGCCACGTGATGCGTCTCGAAGCGCAGGTGCACGTGGTGATTCGCGCCCAGCGACGGACGCATGCGGGCCAGCGTGTCCAGCATGCGCCTCGCATACGATTCGCCGCGCAGCCCGCCTTCCCACGACAGCGTCACGCCGTGGAATTCGGTGGTGATGCCGTTGGACAGCAACTGGCAGTCCACGTCGCGCAGCGCGTCCTCGTACGGGAACGTGACGCCGGGGCGCGGCATGACGGCGCGTTCGAAGGCGTCGCCATGCAGATCGACGATGCCCGGCAGCACCAGGAGAGCCGCTGCGTCGAGATGCGCGGCGTCCGCGCTGGCGGGCGCCAGCCGGCCGGCGTCGAAGTCGAATGCGGCGGGACGCAGCCCGCCCGGCGTCAGCACGCGCGCGCCGCGTATGCCGGCCAACTGATCGGATGATTCGGAATGAGTTTGCATGATCGGCCTGTCCTGAAAGGGCTCCGTGACCACCAGATGTCTAGATGACTTTGATTCGAGTTCGATAGCGTCGCGGCAAGCCAGCCGGCTTGCCGCCGGACGTTCAAGCTTCCTCGTCGCCCACCACCAATTGCACCCAGTCGCCGCCGAAGCGCGTCACGCTGTACTGCAACGGCGCCTGGCGCACGTCCACGTTCAGCGCCTCGACCTGCAGGATGGGCCGGGTCCTGGGCTGGCCCAGCAGGCGGGCGGTGTCGGGATCCGGCAAGGTGGCGGTGATGCGTGACCACTTGCGGGTGTAGTCGGCGATGCCGTACTCGGCATAAGCCTTGGACACCGAACGCAGCGCGTCCAGCTTTTCCGCCAGGTCGGGAAAGCGCCTGGCGTCGAAGTAATGCTCGGAGACGTCGATGGTGCGCTCGCCGGACTTGCCGCGCATCTGCACACGCAGCAGCGGCGCGGCGCGAGGCAGCCCCAGATGGCCGGCGGCCTCGGCATTGCGCAGCAACTGCTTGCCCAGAAGCTCGAGGTGGCCGGGCAGGCCCTGCCGACGCAGGTTCTCGGAAAAGCGCGTCCGCTTGCCGATGGCGTAGTCGATGGCGTGTTCCTGCACGAAGGTGCCGCGGCCCTGCTCGATGCGCACCAGCCCGCTTTGCTCGAGCTCGCCCATGGCGCGCCGTATCGTGTGGCGATTGACCGCATAGCGCGCCGCCAGCTCGGGCTCGGGCGGCAATTGTTCGCCCGGTGAGTACAGCTTCTTGCGTATGTCGGTGGCCAGCAGTTCGCCGATCTGGCGCCACACCGCTACCCCGGAACCTCGCTCGACCATATTTGCCTGCTTGTATTGTGTATTGACGAACCGTCTCGTGCGTTACGCGATTGTGCCGCGATTTTTGCCGCTTGTGCCCAACGCCTGCACACCGCAGCTGTCATCACAGATTCACGACGCGGCGCTTGAATCCCAACGCGTGAACGATCATACTATGCAAATCATCTAGACGTTTAGAGGAAATATGGCGGCTGTCGAAACTGCCCCTGGCGCGGACCCCGCGCGCCGCAGCTGGATGCGTGTACTGGCGCTGGCCGATGCCTCCGAACTGGAACGCGCGCTATCCGCCCTCGGTCCCCTGCCCCCACGGCGCTGGCTGCGCAAGCCGGAAACCGGCATGGCCATGGTGCGAGCCCGCACCGGCGGCACCGGCGCGCAGTTCAACCTGGGCGAGATCACCATCACCCGCTGCGCGGTCGCCGTGGGCGACGGCGACAGCGTCATGGGCGTGGCCTATGTGCGCGGCCGGGCGGCGCGGCATGCCGAGCAGGCGGCCGTGGCCGATGCGTTGCTGCAGCTGCCGCAATGGCGGCTGCGCGTGCAGGCCGACGTCATCGAACCGCTGGCCCGCACCCATGCCGAACGGCGCGCCGCGCGCGCCCGCGAGGCCGCGCAGACCAAGGTCGACTTCTTCACCCTGGTGCGCGGAGAAGACTGATGCAAGAGGCCATGACCTTCCGCGCGCCGGCCGCCATGCTGCCGGGCTTCGACGATCCGGTGGCCGGCGCCCAGGCGGTGTTCCGCAACGTGCTGCACGCGCTGTCCCATCCCGGTCGAATCGTTCAGCTGGATCCTGCCTGCGGCGTGCCGCCCGGCCTGTCCCCCGCGATGACGGCCGTACTGCTTGCCCTGGCCGATGGCGACGCCCCTCTGTGGCTGCCGCCCGGCGCGAGCGGGGACGTCGCGCGCTTCCTGCGCTTTCACACCGGCAGCCGCGTCATGGGCCGGCCCGCCATGGCGACCTTCGTGGCCATCCCCGCGGGATTCCCCATGCCCGAGTTGGCAGACCTGAATCCCGGTGACCCTTCCTATCCGGATCGCTCGGCCACGCTGGTGCTGGAAGTGCAGTCGCTGCGGGACGGCACGCCGTACACCCTGTCCGGCCCGGGCATCCCCGATACGCAGGCGCTGGCAATCCAGGGCCTGCCGCCCGACTTCCCCGTCCAGTGGCAGGCCAACCACGAGCGCTTTCCACTCGGGGTGGACATACTGCTGACCAGCGGCCGCCTGCTGTGCGGGCTGCCGCGCACCTGCCGCATGGAGTGCTGAATGTACGTAGCCGTCAAGGGTGGCGAGCGGGCCATCCTGAATTCATACCGACTGCTGGACCAATACCGTCGCGGCGATCCGGCGCTGCCCGAACTGAGCTTGGCACAGATCCAGGCGCAGCTGCCGCTGGCGGTGTCGCGCGTCATGGCCGAAGGCGCACTGTACGATCCGCATCTGGCCGCGCTGGCCATCAAGCAGGCGGCCGGCGATACGCTCGAGGCGGTCTTCCTGCTGCGCGCCTACCGCACCACGCTGCCGCGCCTGGGATACACCGAGCCCATCGACACCGGCGCCATGCAGCTGCGGCGCCGCATCTCGTCGACGTTCAAGGATCTGCCGGGCGGCCAGATGCTCGGTCCCACCTATGACTACACGCAGCGCCTGCTGGACTTCAGCCTGGAGGGGCCCACGGCTACCGACCCTCCACCGGCGGCCGAGCCGGAAGTCGATAACGGGGCGGCGGACCATGCGATGCCGCGCGTCACCGATCTGCTGCAGCGCGACGCGCTGATCGACAGCGACGTGCCGCCGCCCGGCGATCCCGCCCCGTTCGACCTGACGCGCCAGCCGCTGGGTTTTCCGGCCGACCGCCCGGCTCGCCTGCAGAACCTGGCCCGCGCCGACGAGGGCTTCCTGCTTTCCATGGGTTATTCCACGCAGCGCGGCTATGGCAACACGCACCCTTTCGCCGCGGAGATCCGCTACGGCTCCCTGGAAGTGGAAATGATCATCGAGGAAGTGGACGCCGCGGTGGTGGTCGGCGAGATCGAAGTCACCGAGTGCCAGATGGTCAGCCAGTTTGCGGGCACGGCCCAGGACGGACCGAAGTTCACGCGCGGCTACGGCCTGGCCTTCGGCTACGGCGAACGCAAGGCGATGTCGATGGCGCTGGTGGACCGCGCACTGCGCGCCGCCGAACTGGGCGAGCCGGCGCTGGCCCCGGCCAACGACCAGGAGTTCGTGCTGTACCACAGCGACAACGTCGAGGCCTCCGGCTTCGTGCAGCACCTGAAACTGCCGCACTATGTGGACTTCCAGGCCAATCTGGACCTGCTGCGCCGCATGCGCGCCGAACACGACATGGCCCACGAGTCCCTGCGCCATCCCACGAGCGACGACGCCGAGGCCGCCACACCATGAACGCCACCGCCCCGCGCTCCGAGCGAGACCCGCACTACAACTTCGGCTACCTGGACGAATCGACCAAGCGCATGCTGCGCCGCGCGCTGCTCAAGGCCGTGGCCATTCCCGGCTACCAGGTTCCCTTCGGCAGCCGCGAGATGCCGCTGCCCTACGGCTGGGGCACGGGCGGCATCCAGGTGACCGCCTCGATCATCGGCCACGACGACGTGCTGAAAGTCATCGACCAGGGATCGGACGACACCACCAACGCCATCAACATCCGGCGTTTCTTCGGCCGCGTCACCGGCGTGCGCACCACCGAATCGACGCGCGAGGCCACCATCATCCAGACCCGCCATCGCATCCCCGAGACGCCGCTGCGCGAAGGCCAGGTCATGGTGTTCCAGGTGCCGATCTCCGAGCCGCTGCGCTGGCTCGAGCCCAGCGAGGTCGAGACGCGCACCATGCACGCGCTGGCCGAGTACGGCGCCATGCACGTGCGGCTGTACGAGGACATCGCGCGCTACGGCCGCATCGCCACCACCTACGACTACCCCGTCATCGTCAATGGACGCTACATGATGCGCCCCTCGCCCATTCCGAAGTTCGACAATCCCAAGCTGGACGCCAACCCCGCGCTGATGCTGTTCGGCGCAGGACGCGAGAAGCGCGTCTACGCCGTGCCGCCCTACACCCGCGTGGCCAGTCTGGAATTCGACGACCATCCCTTCACGGTGGAGAAGTGGTCGCATTGCTGCGCGCTGTGCGGCTCGCGCGACAGCTACCTGGACGAGATCATCATGGACGACCGGGGCACGCGCCGCTTCGTCTGCTCGGACACCGAATACTGCGGCGGGCGCCGATGAACGCCCTGCTTTCGGTACGCAACCTGACGCGCACCTGGGACGGCGTGCATGGCTGCCGCAACGTCAGTTTCGATCTCTACCCCGGCGAAGTGCTGTGCGTGGTCGGCGAATCGGGCTCGGGCAAGAGCACGCTGCTGCAGGCCCTGTCCTGGCAAGTCGAGCCCGAGGCGGGCAGCATCTGGTACGACCTGGACCGCAACGGCCTGGTGAACCTGGCGAGCCTGTCCGGCGCGCGGCGCCGGCTGCTGTCGCGCACCGACTGGGGCTTCGTGCGCCAGCATGCGCGCGACGGCCTGCGTATGCAGGTCAGCGCGGGGGCCAACATCGCAGAGCGGCTGATGGCGGTGGGCAAGCGGCACTATGGGTCCCTGCGCGGCGCGGCGGCGGATTGGCTGGCCACCATGGAGATCGATGCGGATCGCCTGGACGAGCCGCCGACGGCCTTCTCGGGCGGCATGCAGCAGCGGCTGCAGATCGCGCGCAACCTGGTCACGCATCCGCGCATGGTGCTGATGGACGAACCCACGGCCTCGCTGGACGTTTCCGTGCAGGCCCGCCTGCTGGACCTGCTGCGCCGCCTGGTCACCGAACTGAGACTGGCCGCCGTCATCGTCACGCACGACCTGGCGGTGGCGCGGCTGCTGGCGCAGCGCACCCTGGTGATGCGCGGCGGCGCCGTGGTGGAAAGCGGGCTGACGGACCAGATTCTCGATGATCCCCAGCACCCGTACACGCAGCTGCTGGTCTCTTCCATTCTGCAGAGCTGAGCATGACGCCAGGCGACACCATGATCGAAGTGCGCGGCCTGCGCAAGCGGTTCACCCTGCACAATCAAGGCGGCATCGAACTGCCGGTGCTGGACGAGGTGAGTTTCGACGCCGCGGCGGGCGACTGCCTGGTGCTGTCCGGGCCGTCGGGCGCGGGCAAGAGCACGCTTCTGCGCTGCCTGTATGGCAACTACCTGGCCACGGCGGGCAGCATCCGCGTGCGCGACGGCACGCGGTGGACCGACCTGACGCAAGCCACCGAGCAACAGGTGCTGGCGCTGCGGCGCGAGACGGTCTCGTACGTCAGCCAGTTCCTGCGCGTGATTCCGCGCGTGGGCACGCTGGACGTCGTGGCCGAGCCCCTGCGCCAACGCGGCGCCCCCGCCGCCGAGGCGCGCGACCGCGCCGCCGCACTGCTGGCGCGCCTGAACGTGCCCGAGCGCCTGTGGGCGCTGGCGCCCGCCACCTTCTCGGGCGGCGAGCAGCAGCGCGTGAACATCGCGCGCGGCTTCATCGCCGGCCATCCCATTCTGCTGCTCGACGAGCCCACCGCCTCGCTGGATGCCGGCAACCGGGCCGTCGTGGTGGACCTGATCCGCGAAGCGTTGTCGGCCGGGCGCTGCCTGGTCGGCATCTTCCACGACGAAGCGGTGCGCGACGCCGTCGCCACACGCCTGCTAACCTTGCGCGCCGCCGCACCCGCGCCGGCCGCCACCATGGAGTGAGGATGTCCGCTACCTACCTGACCGGCGCCCGGATCGTCATGCCGGACCGCATGCTCGAGAACAGTGCGCTGCTCATCCAGGACGGCCGCATCTCGGCGATCGAACCGGCCGGCGCGCCGCGCGGCGCGCACGTTATCGACCTGGCGGGCCAGACCCTGATGCCGGGGCTGATAGACCTGCACTGCGACGCCATCGAGAAAGAGACCGAGCCCCGGGCACGCGTGCAGTTCCCCATGGACTTCGCGGTGGCGCAGGTGGATCGCCGCAACGCCGCCGCCGGCATCACCACGCCCTATCACGCGCTGTCCTTCGCCAACAACGAATGGGGCGTGCGCAACAACGCGACCGCGGCTCAGCTGGCGCGCAGCATCCGCGCGTTTCGCGGCCATGGCCTGGTGGACAACCGGGTGCACTGCCGTTATGAAATCACCGACGCGCAGGCCGTGGACGTGCTGCGCACGCTGCTGGACGAGGGCGTGGTGGACCTGCTGTCGGTGATGGACCACTCGCCCGGCCAGGGCCAGTTCAAGACGCTGGAATCCTACGTGCAGTACATGATGGGCAACCACGGCATGGACCGTCAGCAGGCCGAGATCGCGGCGCAGACCAAGACGCTGGCCGCGGCGGGCGCGGGCGCACGGGTCGAGCAGCTGCTGTCGCACGCGCAACGCGCCGGCGTGCCCACCGCCAGCCACGACGACGACACGGTGCACCGCATCGCGGCCATGCGCAACCTGGGCGTGACGCTGAGCGAGTTTCCCATCACGATGGACACCGCCAAGGCGGCGGTGTCGTGCGGGCTGGCCACCATCATGGGAGCGCCGAACATCCTGCGCGGCGCCAGCCAGAGCGGCTCGATGCGGGCCATCGACGCGATCCGCGCCGGCGCGGTCACCTGCCTGTGCTCCGACTACCAGCCCTCCACGTTGATTGCCGCGGTATACGTGGCGGCTTCGCAGGCCGGCCTGACCTTGCCGCAAGCCGCGGCGCTGGTGACGGCCAACCCCGCGGACGCGTGCGGCCTCGGCGACCGCGGCCGCATCGCGCCCGGGCTGCGCGCCGACCTGATCGCGGTCACCCAGGTGGGCAAGCTGCCCGTGGTCAGCCACGCGTGGTCGCAGGGCCGGCTGGTGTGCGCCACGCACTATCCGACGCCGCCGGTGGCGCAGAGCCTGGCGGCCTGAAGTCGGCGGAAGGGCCTGCTCCGCGCCCGTCTGCCTGGCGGGCGCCATGGCAGCGGCCCGGCAAATGTGCCACACTGCCGCCACATAGTCGCCGCGCCGACGCGGCGCACTGCCACTCACCGCTTGAATCGCCATGATCCATATCGAGAAAGTCCTGGGAGACGAAGCCGGCCTGGCGCCGGTGCTTCGTCGCCGCGCCGTGTCGCTTACCCTGCCGTTCGAAGACCGCTGCCGCCACCAGCTGACAGTGAAGCTGGACGACGGGCGCGAGGCCGAACTGTCGATGCCCGAGGGTACCGTGCTCCATGACGGCGCCATCGTGGTGGCCACCGACGGCACGCTGGTACGCATTACCGCGGCGGTCCAGCGGCTGTTGCGCGCCACCGGCGCCGAGCCCGGGGCGCTGCTGCGTGCCGCCTATCAGCTGGGTCAGTATCACGTGCCGGTGCAGGTGCAGGGCGATGCGCTGTTGGCGCCGGATGACGAAGGGGTGCATGGACTGCTGCGGCACCTGGGCCTGCAGGCTGAGCACGTCGAGGCGGCGTTCGACCCCGAGCGCGAGACCTACGAAGGGCCCGGCGACGATCATGAGCATGATCATAGTCATGGCCACGGCCATGCGGGTCATCAACACGGCGGCCATGTGCACGGGCCGGGCTGCGGCCATGATCATGGCCACGCCCACGGCCACGATCATGGTCACGACCACGGCCACGGCCACGATCACGAGCACGACCATGATCACGGCCACAACCACGGCCATCGCCACTGAGCATGCGACGTGCCCTCGGCACGTCACCATACCGCCCCGCTTGCTCGTCTCGCGAGCCGCGCGCGCCTCGACGCGCGTCCCTTGCTTCAATCGCGAGCACACGTCTGCTGCATCTTCCAGCGCGGTTGGCATTTGTTGCACACTGATAAGCAAAAACACCCGGACCCGCCGGACGCCTCTTTAAAGTCTAGCCCGCGCCATCTTTCCGCCCTTCAAGGGTGAAAGCCCAGGCCGCTGCATAAGACAAAGCTAACTTCAAGAAAGAGGACTTCCATGCGCAAGATCACGTACGGCCTGACGGCGCTCGCCGCCAGCATGTTCCTGGCGGGCTGCAACAACATGGGCGGGGCGCAGAGCACCGAAGGCCTGCTGCAGGCCGGCGCCGGCCTGTACAAGGCCGCCACGCTGTCCGATGCGGAAATCGTGCAGATGTCGGACGCCGCGTGCAAGCAAAGCGACGCCGAATCGCAGGTCGCCGGTCCCAAGAGCAAGTACACGGTCCGCCTGAACCGCCTGATGAAGGGCTTCGGCAACATGACGCTGAACGGCCAGAAGGTCGACTACAAGGTCTACATGACCAAGGACGTGAACGCCTGGGCCATGGGCAACGGCTGCGTGCGCGTCTACGCCGGCCTGATGGACCTGATGAACGACGACGAGCTGCGCGGCGTCATCGGCCACGAAATGGGCCACGTGGCCCTGGGCCACAGCAAGGCAGCGATGCAGACCGCCTACACGGTCAGCGCCGCACGGTCGGCCGCCGGCGCCGCGGGCGGCAGCGTGGTGTCCTCGCTGTCCCAGTCTCAGCTGGGCGACCTGACCGAGAAGTTCATCAACGCGCAGTTCTCGCAATCTCAGGAAATCGCGGCCGACGACTACTCGTTCGACCTGCTGACCGAGAAGAAGATGAACCGCAAGGGTCTGGTGACGGCGTTCGAGAAACTGGCCAAGCTGGAAAGCGGCGCCGAGCACAGCATGTTCGACTCGCACCCCTCCTCGCCCGAACGCGCCGCGCGCATGCAGGAGCGCCTGGCCCAGAGCGCCAAGAAGAAGTAGGCACGAAGCGCCTGCGGGCGCTTCCCGCAACGCCATGAAGAACGGGGCGCACCGACGTGCGCCCCGTTCTGCTTCAATCCGGCGATCGCGAGGCGAGGTGCGCTGCATCGCACCTCGCACCGCCCTGTCAATCGGCCTTCACTCCCGCATCGCGAATGACGTCGGCCCACTGCCTGCGTTCGGCCGCGATGCGCGCGGCGGCATCGGCCGGCGTCGTCCAGGTTGCGATCGCGCCCTGGTTCAGCAGCGCCTGGCGCACCTCAGGCTTGGCCAGGATGGTCTTGAGCGTACCGTTGAGGTTGTCCACCACCGCGGCCGGAGTACCGGCGGGCGCCGCGATGCCGAACATCGAGCTCACCTCGAAGCCCTTCAGCCCGGCCTCGGTGGCGGTGGGCACGTCGGGCAGGGTCTCGGAGCGCGCCGAGGCCGCCACGGCCAGGGCGCGCAGCTTGCCGGCCTTGATGTTGGCCTGTGCCGCCGGCGCCGTCTCGATCATGCTCAGCACCTGGCCGCCCATCAGGTCGGTCATGGCGGGACCGCTGCCCTTGTACGGCACGTGCAGCACGTCCACGCCAGCCACGCGCTTGAACATTTCGCCCGCCAGGTGCTGCGGGGAGCCGTTGCCCGCGGAAGCCATGGTGATGCTGCCCGGCTTCGCCTTGGCCAGCGCAATGAACTCCTGCAGCGTGCTGGCCTTGACCGACGGGTTCACCACGAACACCAGCGGCACCGTGCCCACGATGGACACCGGCGCGAAGCTCTTTTCGATGTCGTATGACACGCGACCCTGGTACAACACGGCATTGATCGAATGGCTGGTCAGGGCGCCCATCAGCAACGTATAACCGTCAGGTGCGGCCTTGGCGACCTGGTCGGCGCCGATGTTGCCCGCGGCGCCCGCGCGATTCTCCACCACCACGCTCTGCCCAAGCGCGCCGCTCAGTTCCTGCGCCAGCACCCGGCCGATCACGTCGGTGGCGCCGCCGGGCGGATACGGCACGATCAGGCGCACCGGTCGATCGGGATAGGCAGTCTGCGCCTGGACGGCCGGCAGGCCGGCGGCACAGGCGGCCAGCGCGAACAGGGAACGGACGACGGCGCGGCGCATGGGCCGCCCGGCCGCCGTGCAGCGGGATACGGGCATGGATTGTCTCCTGAATGGGCCGGGCTATCGAGGATGGCTGTAGCGTGTACGCCCGGCTCTTGTGTTGCAGCAGTTTAGGGGTACGGCCTTGATTCATTAATCAGTATTTTTCCATCAACTAATCGGCCATATTGATCAATTTTTTTCGAGACCAGAAAGTGCTTGCTGGGCTAAAAGCAGTCTGGCTATGATGCCCGGTCGAATTATCAATAATCTTGTTGAAGAGTCGGAACACGCATGAGCGAGAAAAAAGCAGCGCCGGCCGGCGCGCAGGGCTTGTCCAAGGGCTTGACCAACTATGGGGACACCGGCTTCTCGCTGTTCCTGCGCAAGGCCTTCATCAAGGGCGCCGGCTATACCGACGACGCCCTGTCGCGACCCGTGATCGGCATCGTCAACACGGGCAGCAGCTACAACCCCTGCCACGGCAACGCGCCCCAGCTGGTCGAGGCCGTCAAGCGCGGCGTGATGCTGGCCGGCGGCCTGCCCGTCGACTTCCCGACGATCTCGGTGCACGAGAGCTTCTCGCATCCCACCAGCATGTACCTGCGCAACCTGATGTCGATGGACACGGAGGAAATGATCCGCGCGCAGCCGATGGATGCCGTCGTGCTGATCGGCGGCTGCGACAAGACCGTGCCGGCCCAGCTGATGGGCGCGGCCTCGGCCGGCGTGCCGGCCATCCAGCTGGTCACGGGTTCGATGCTGACCGGCGCGCATCGCGGCGAACGCGTGGGCGCGTGCACCGACTGCCGCCGCTACTGGGGCCGGTATCGCGCCGAAGAGATCGACACCGCCGAGATCAGCGACGTCAACAACCAGCTGGTGGCCAGCGTGGGCACCTGTTCCGTCATGGGCACCGCCAGCACCATGGCATGCGTGACCGAGGCCATGGGCATGATGGTGTTCGGCGGCGCCTCGGCGCCGGCCGTCACGGCCGACCGCGTGCGGGTCGCCGAGCGCACCGGCGCCACCGCCGTGGCCATGGCGGCCTCGGGCCTGACGCCCGACCGCATCCTTACCGGCAAGGCCATCGAGAACGCGCTGCGCGTGCTGCTGGCCATCGGCGGCTCGACCAACGGCATCGTGCACCTGACCGCGATCGCGGGCCGCCTGGGCATCGACATCGACCTGGCGGGCCTGGACCGCATGAGCAGCGAGACCCCCGTGCTGGTCGACCTCAAGCCTTCGGGCCAGCATTACATGGAGGACTTCCACAAGGCCGGCGGCATGCCGGCGCTGCTGCGCGAACTGCGCCCGCTGCTGCACCTGGACGTGCTGACGGTCAGCGGCCGCACACTGGGCGAGATGCTGGACGAGGCCCCCCCGCCCTTCGTGCAGGATGTCATCCGGCCTTTCGACTCGCCCATCTATCCGCTGGGCGGCCTGGCCGTGCTGCGCGGCAACCTTGCGCCCGGCGGCGCCATCATCAAGCAATCGGCCGCCAATCCGAAGCTGATGGAGCACGAGGGCCGGGCCGTCGTGTTCGAGGACGCCGAGGACATGGCGCGGCGCATCGACGACGACGACCTCGACGTCACCGCCGAGGACATCCTGGTGCTCAAGCGCATCGGGCCCACGGGCGCGCCCGGCATGCCGGAGGCCGGCTACATGCCCATCCCGCGCAAGCTGGCGCGGGCCGGCGTGAAGGACATGGTGCGCATCTCGGATGGCCGCATGAGCGGCACCGCGGCCGGCACCATCGTGCTGCACGTCACGCCCGAGGCCGCCGTGGGCGGCCCGCTGGTGCACGTGCAGAACGGCGACCGCATCCGCCTGTCGGTCGGCAGGCGCGAGATCACGCTGCTGGTCAGCGACGAGGAACTGGCGCGCCGCGCCGCGGCGCACAAGGTGGAGCGCCCGTCGGCGGCGCGCGGCTATCGCAAGCTGTTCCTGCAGGCCGTCACGCAGGCCGACCAGGGCGTCGACTTCGACTTCCTGCGCGCCGAGCACACCCGCGAGACCGTGCCGCGCAAGCCCTGACGCGCCTTACGGCAGGCTGCCGCGCAGCAGCTCGACCAGCGCGGCCGCGGCCGGCGACAGGCTGCGGTTGCGCGCGGTGACCAGGCCGATCGAGCGTTCGGTCACCGGGCCGATCAGGCGGCGTTCGGCCACGCCCGGATGCGCCACGGCGGCCGCCGCGATCTCGGGCAGGGCGGCCACGCCGAAGCCGCATTCCACCATGGCCACGATGGTGGCCAGATGCTCCGCCTCGAAGGCCGGCTGGAAGCGGATGCGGTTCTGCAAAAAAGCCCACTCGGTGTACTGCCGCACGCTGCTGGGGTGGACCATGGATACGTGCGGCACGTCCACGGTATCGGCCCAGCGCACGGGCCCGCGCCGCGCGGCCAGCGGATGGCCCGCCGGAATCAGCAGGATGAAGCTGTCGGACATCATGGGCACGTAGTGCAGATCGGCCTGCTGCGGATCGGCGGCGGTCAGCGCGAAGTCGACCTGCCCCGCCCGCACCAGGTCGAATGCCGGTCCGGACAGCGTGTCGTGCACCTTCAGCGCCACGCCGGGATGTTCCTGCCGATAGGCCATCAGCACACGCGGCAACAGGCGGGCCGCCAGCGAAGGCAGCGCCGCCACCGCCACGTGCCCCTGCTCGGCGCCCGCGATGCCGCCCACCGCCGCGATGGCCTCGCGAAACGCCACTTGCAGGGTGGCCGCCTGCTGCATGAAGACCTCGCCCGCCGCGGTCAGGCGCACCGACCGCGTGGTGCGGTCGAACAGCCGCACGCCCAGTCCTTCCTCGATGCGCAGGATCTGCGTGGACAGCGCGGATTGCGACAGGTGCAATTGCACGGCGGCCTGGCGAAAGTTCAGCGTGCGCCCGAGCACCAGCACGGTGTCGATGTCGCGCATGGACAGATTGATCTGCATGGGTGCCCCGTCGAGGTCGATCCCGGCGTCGGCCGTTGATCTGTTTGGCCGATCATTCTATCCAAAAAATCTGATTCATCTATCAAAGTCGCTTCTCTACACTGCGGCCATATCGAGCTGGAGGAACGAACCGAAGATGAACGCAAACACTGACCGGCGCCTGCACGCGCCCGGCGCTGCGCACGCCGTGGTGGTGGGCGGCGGCACCATGGGGGCGGACGTGGCCGTGGTGCTGGCGCGCGCGCTGTGCCGCACCACCGTGATCGAACCCGACGCCGGCCGCGCGCAGGCCCTGCCCCAGCGCGCGCTCGCCAATCTGCAGGCCGTCGGACGCGAGGCGGGCGCCGACCGCATCGCCGTCGTGGCCAGCCTGGACGAGGTCGACTGGCCGACGGTGGACCTGGTCATCGAATGCATCCCCGAGCGGCTCGACATCAAGCAGGCGCTGTTCGCCGAACTGGAGCGCCTGGCCCCGCCCGACGCGATCCTGGCCAGCAACAGCTCCAGCTTTCCCATCAGCGCCATCGGCCAGGGTCTGTCGACCCGCGGCCGCATGCTGGGCCTGCACTTTTTCATGCCCGCCCACCTGGTGCCGCTGGTCGAGGTCGTGCTGGGCGAGGCCAGCGACCCGCGATGCGCCGATGCGGTGATCGCCTTCATGCGCCGCTGCGGCATGGTGCCCGTGCGCGTGGGGCAGGACCTGCCGGGCTTCCTGGCCAACCGCCTGCAGCATGCGCTGTCGCGCGAGGCCTTCGACCTGATCGACCGCGGCATCGCCACGCCCGAGGACGTGGACGCGGCGGTGCGCTTCGGCTTCGGCTTCCGCTTCCTGGCCGCGGGCCCGGTGATGCAGCGCGACCACGCCGGCATCGACGTGCACGCCGCCGCGGGCGCCACCATGTATCCCACGTTCTGCAACGCCGACCGTCCGGCCCGCTGCCTGACCGAACGCGCGCAGGACGGACGCCACGGCATGAAGACGGGCGAAGGCTTCTACCGCTGGACGCCCGAATCCATCCAGGCGGAACGGGCGCGCTACGACCGCCTGCTGCGCGCCGGACTCGACCTGCTTGCCGAAGAACTGCCGGAGATCAAGCCATGAACGCATCCGCTCCCGCCGCGCTGGCGGACTCCCCGCTCATCATTACCGTGGCGCCCAACGGCGCCTACAAGACCGCGCGCGAGCACCCGGCCGTGCCCATGACGCCGGCCACGCTTGCCGCCGAGGCGCGGGCGTGCCTGGAAGCCGGCGCCGCCATGATGCACATGCACGTGCGCACCCCCGAAGGCCGCCATACGCTGGACGTAGAGTCCTATCGCGCGGCCCTGAAGGCGGTGCGCGCCGAGGTTGGCGAAGCGCTGCTGGTGCAGGTCACCAGCGAAGCCGCGGGCGTATACCGCGCGCCCGAGCAGATCGCCGTGGTGCGAGAACTGCGTCCGCAGGCCGTGTCCATCGGACTGCGCGAGATCGCCGTGCCCGAAGTGCCCGAGGACGAGCTGGCGCGCTTCCTGGGCTGGCTGGCTGCCGAGCGCATCATGACGCAGATCATCCTGTACGACGCGGCCGACGTGGCGCGCTGGCAGAGCCTGCGCGCGCGCGGCCTGGCGCCGGCAGGCGCCTGGTCGGTGCTGTTCGTGCTGGGCCGCTACAGCGCCGGCCAGACCTCGTCGCCGCGCGACCTGCTGCCCTTCCTGCAGGTCTACGACCACAGCCTGCCCTGGGCCGTATGCGCATTCGGCCGCGAGGAGAACGCCTGCGTGACGACCGCCGCCGCGTTCGGCGGCCACATGCGCGTGGGCTTCGAGAACAACCTGCTGCTGCGCGACGGCACGCAGGCGCCCGGCAATGCGGCGCTGGTGGCGCAGGCCGCGGAAGGCGGGCTCGTGCTGGGACGCCCCATCGCGGACGCCGACCAGGCGCGCGCAATCTACGGCACCATCCGCTGATCGGGCCGTATCGCCCGCCACGCCTGCAGCTTGGCGGCATACGGCATGGCGGCGTGGGCCGGACTGGTGGACGGCAGCGCCACGTACTCCAGATCCCGCCCGATGCCGGCCAGGCCGGGCAGCACATGGCGGCGGAACAGCGCCTGCGCACTGCCGCCATTGAAGCAGACGCGGAACACGCGCGGATGCGCGGCCAGAAAGCCTGCGAAATCGTTGGGCTGCGCCGACTTCGCGGCGATGGCGGCATCCAGGCTGCCCGGCCGCTCGCAGGCCGCCAGCACGTCCCACAGCGCCACGCCCGCCGCGTTCAGGGCGGCGATGCGCGCTTCGTAGGGCAAGGCGGCGTCGAAGTCCAGCAGCGCCGCGGCGATGGGCCAGAATGCATTGCGCGGATGGGCGTAATAGCGACCCGCCGCCAGAGAGGCCACGCCGGGCATGGTGCCCAGCACCAGCACGCGCGCGTCGGGCCGCGACTCTGGCGCGAAGCCCTGCACGTAGTGCGCGGAATCGATCGCCGTCATGGCTGCTGCGCCAGCAGGTGCTGCCGCAGCACGCTGGTCAGGAACGTGCGGCTCTCGCTTTCGAACAGACCCACCACGCGGCTGGCGCGCGGGTCGTCGAAACGCTGCACGTGCAGCTGCGGATCGTTTTCCCAGTCCACGCTGTGCGGCACCGGCAGTATGGTCACGCCCAGGTCGTCCTTCACCAGATCCGCGATGGTGCGCATGGAGTTCATTTCGATGAACTCGCGAGGCTTCAGGTGCAGACTGCGCATCAGCTCGTCGATCAGCGTGCCGGTGGTGGACGAGCGCGACACGCGCAGGAACATGCGGGTGGCCAGCAGTTGCTCCATGTCGGCCTCGCGTGCGGCCTGCGCGCTGCACATGAAGGCGAAGGGTTCCTCGTACAGCCGGGTCCACAACACGCCCGCGGGCGACCGGTGATGGCTCTTCACCGACAGCGCGGCATCCAGCGTGCCTTCCTTGATGCGCTCGATCAGGTCGCCCGAATAGCTGATGCCGGGCTGCACGTCCAGTTTGGGATAGGACTTGCGCATGGCCAGCAGCGCGCGCACGACCACCTTCATCGACGTGGCGATGGTGGCCAGCCGGATCGTGCCGGCAAGCTCCTGCTGCTCGGGGTCCTGCGCGCGCATGCTCTCGTACAGCGCCACCATCTGGCGCGCCATCGGCAGCATCGCATGGCCGCGACGGTTCAAGGTGACGCTGCGGCCGACGCGATCGAACAACGGAAAGCCCAGCTCGTTCTCCAGGGCCTGGATCTGCAGCCCCACCGCTGCGGGGGTAAGGCAGACGTGCTCGGAAGCCGCCGCGAACGACCCGTGTCGCACCACTTCGATGAAGGTGCGAAAGTTGCGTATGCCGCTCATGATGTCGCCTAGTCTCGAATAAATAGTTGCTTTAGTCAGGCGAAAGTTATTCTAGATTTACTTTCCGCAGTAGAAAAATCATCATGCCGCACAGACCAGAAACCGGCGGCGGCTCCATGTTGGCAGCATCGCCCGGCCGGCCAGACCGCAAGGGGCAAGCATGGCGATATCCCATCATCCGGCGTCCATCGACGCTTCCAGCCGCAGCATGCTGCGGCGCCGCATCCTCGCCGGCCTCGGCGCCCTGCCCCTGCTGGGCATGGGCGCACCGCGACGCGCGACGGCCGCGCAAGGCGGCTATACCGGCAGCCGTCCCATCGAGCTGATCGTGCCGGGAGGCCCGGGCGCCGGCACGGACGTGGTGGCGCGCGTGGTGGCCAAGGGCCTGAACGACCACCTGGGCCATTCGGTCGTGGTGAAGAACATGCCCGGCGCGGCCGGCGCCATCGGCGCGCAGTACGTGGCCAAGGCGACGCCGGACGGCTACACGCTGTTCTTCGCCATCACGGGCACGCACACGGTCAACCAGTTCCTGTACCCCAACCTCACCTACGACCCCGTGAAGGACTTCGTGCCGGTGTCGCTGGCCTGCAAGTACAACAACGTGCTGGTGGTGCGGCCCGACTACGGCGCCAGGACCTTCGCCGAGTTCATCGAGCGTGTGCGGACCTCGAAGGAACGTCAGTTCTACGGCATCACGGCCAACGGCAGCTCGAGCAACCTGGCCATGGAGCTGCTCAAGAGCGAAGCCGGACTGGACCTGCCCGGCGTGCCGTATCGCAGCGCGCCGGCCGCGGTGTCGGACTTCCTGGGCGGCCAGTATCCGGTGTTGATGGACACGGTGATCAACCAGCTGCCGCACATCCGCGCGGGCAAGGTGATCGCGCTGGCAACCACCGGCGCCGAGCGTTCGCCGGTGCTGCCCGACGTGCCCACCGTGGCCGAAAGCGGCTATCCCTCCATCGTGGCCATCGGCTGGGGCGGCGTGATGGCGCCCACCGGCACGCCGGCGCCCATGCTGCAGCAGTTGAACGAGGCCATGCGCAAGACCGTGCAGTCGAACGCGTTCGACAACCTGACCGCGGCAGGCCTGGAGGTGCAGTACACCACGCCCGAGGAGATGGCCGCGTTCATCGCGCGCGAGTCGGAGAAATGGGGCCGCCTGGTCAAGGCCGGCAAGATCACGGCCGCATGACGGCCGCGGCGCGGCGGTGCGCATGCCGCCGCCGCGCACTACGGGACTCAAGACACATGCATACCGATCGCACACGCCGCCGCGCGCTGCAGGCGCTGGGCGCGCTGCCCCTGCTCGGCCTGGCCGGCCGCGCCGCGAGGGCCGCCGACTTCCCGATACGGCCCATCACCCTGCTGTGCCCCTTCGGGGCGGGCGGCTCCGTCGACCAGTACATGCGCGCACTGTCGCCGCTGCTGGCAAAGCAGCTGGGCCAGCAGGTCATCATCGAGAACAAGCCCGGCGCGGGCGGCGCGCTGGCCTCGGCCATGGCGGCGCGCGCCAGGCCCGATGGATACACGCTCGCCATGACCAGCGGCTCGACCTTCCGGGCGCCATGGCTGCAGCCGCAGATCGGCTTCTCGCCCCTGGAGGACTTCAGCTACATCGTGGGCATGACCAGCCTGGAGTTCTGTGCCGTCGTGCGGGCGGACTCGCCGCTGCGCAGCTTCGCTGATTTCATGGCCCATGCCCGCGCCAATCCCGGCACGCAGTACGCCGCGGGCGATCCCACCACACTGGGTCCGGTCACGCTGAAGGCTTCGGAAGAAAAGTTCGGCGTGCAGCTGGAGCACATCCCCTTCAACAGCGGCTCCGAGATGGCGACCGCGCTGCTGGGCGGGCACGTGGGCATCGTCATCGACTCCGTGGGCACCTACGTGCCGCACATCCGTGCCGGCAAGCTGCGCCTGCTGGCCGCGCTGGGCGAGGTTCGCTTCAAGGCCTGGCCCGGGATACAGACCGCCCGCGAACAGGGCTACGACCTGGTGCTCAGCTCTCCGATGGGCCTGATCGGACCGCGCGGCATTCCCGAGCCCGTCGTGCGGCGGCTGCACGATGCCCTGCGCCAGGCCATGCGCGCGCCCCAGATCGCCGCCGTGCTGGACGTGCTCAACCAGCCGGAGTGGTACCGCGACCCGGCGGGCTTCGAGGCTTATGCCCGGCAGGTCTATGCCGAATCCGGCGAGCTGCTGCGCAAGGCCGGCGTCATCCAATCCTGACCACTATCCGACAAGCGGCCGAGGCGCCGCTGGACCTATTCTCCATGACGACAGCAACTCCCTTTCCCCTGATAGAAGTTTCCGGCAAGCCCGCGCAGCGCGGCCTTCAGTACGGCCGGCAGGCGGCCGAGCGCATCCACCTGGGCGCCTCGCACTATGCCGAGCAGTTGCGCAAACTGGCCCTGCAGCGCGCCGATCTCGAGAAGGTGGTGCGCGACTACGTGCCCATCATCGAACGCTTCGATGCGGCCTACGTCGAGGAGATGCACGGCATCGCCAGCGGCGCCGACATCTCTTTCGAGGACGTGATGCTGCTGAACGCGCGCACCGAGATCCTGAAGCTGGCGGCCCGGCCGGCCCTGCGCGACACTATGCGGCTGGACGACGCGGACGGCTGCACGGGCGTGGTGGTGATGCCCGAGCGATCGGCCGACGGCAGCCTGATACACGCGCAGAACTGGGACTGGAAGATGGAGTGCGCCGAGACCTCGGTGGTGCTGCGCATCCGTCGCGAGGACGGCCCCGACATCCTGACCTTTACCGAGGCAGGCGGCCTGGCGCGGTCGGGGCTGAACGACGCGGGCATCTCGCTGACCGCGAACTTCCTCGAATCCAGCCTGGACTTCCAGCGCATCGGCGTGCCGCTGGCCCTGATACGCCGCAAGATCCTCGAACAGGAGCACCTGCCACTGGCCTACCGGGCGGCCTACGTCACGGCCAAGTCCGGCTCCAACAACATGATGGTGGGCCACGAAGGCGGCTGCGCGCTGAACTTCGAATGCGCGCCCGACGAGACCTTCCTGCTGCATCCCGAGGACGGACTGCTGGTGCATGCCAACCACTGGGTAAGCCCGGTGGCCCTGGGCAAGCTGAAGGACATGGGCATCATGTCCACGCCGGACACGCTGTACCGCGACGTGCGCGTGCGCCAGTTGCTGCGGGCCCATGGCAACGCCATCGGCGTGGCGGAGGTGAAGGCCGCGCTGCTGGACGACTTCGCCTCGCCGTGGTCGGTGTGCCGGCCGCCGCGCATGAACCTGGCCAACAACCTCAGCGCCACCGTGGCCACCGTGGTCATGCGGCCTGCCGCCCGCATCATGGAGATCGCGCCGCTGCCCGCCCTGGACACGCCCTTCACGACTTATCTGTTCACGGACTGACGCAGGAGACCACGATGTCCATGACCTACCCCGTCATCGCGAGAAACCGGCGCGTCACGCGCCGGGGCCCGCCGCCGCTGCCCGATGGCGTCCGCTGCCTGGCCGCCTTCACCGTCGACTTCGACGGCATGGGCAACGAGGTCGGCAAGGGCCTTGCCCCCTACGGCATGCACTCGGCCGGACGCTATTCGGCGCGCCGCGGCGTGGACCGCCACCTGGACATGCTGGACCGCCTGGGCATTCCGGCCACCTTCTTCGTGCCGGGCTACGACGCGCAATGCGCGCCCGAGGTGGTCAAGCGCATCGCCGAGCGGGGCCACGAGGTGGGCGCCCACGGCTATGTGCACGAGGGCACGCTGATGCCGCCCGAGGAAGAAGCGCGCCGGCTGCGGCTGACGCACGCCATACTGGGCGACCTGCTGGGCCAGGCGCCGCGCGGATGGCGCTCGCCTTCGGGCCAGAAGACCAGCGTGACGCTGCCGGTGCTGCACGAACTGGGCTATGTCTACGACAGCAGCGACAAGGACGCGGACGCACCCTACATGCTGGACATCGGCCAGGGCCGGACCATGGTAGAGATTCCCAACAACACCTACAGCCTGGACGACTTTCCGTTCTTCCACTTCTCGATGACGCCCGTCTCGGAAGTGCAGGCGCAATGGCAGGCCGAGTTCGACGCGCGCTACGCCGAAGGCGGCTTCTTCATGCTGACCGTCCATCCGCGCGCCGGCTGGGGCTCGGGCACGCCCAGCCGCACGGCGGCGATCGAGCGCACTCTGCGCCACATGCAGCAGCACAGCGGCGTGCGCTTCGCGAGTCTTTCCGAGATACAGGCCTGGGTAGCCGGCACGGCCGACAGCCACGACGAGGTGCGCGTATGAGCCCTGCCCTGCAATCCTGCCCGGTCGTCGTCGGGGTGAACGTCGACGTCGAGACCCTGGACCATGCCAATGCCGGCCAGGCCGGCCTGTTCGGCCGCTACTCGTATGGCCGCTATGGCGTGCGCGAAGGCGCCTGGCGCATGCTCGACCTATTCGCCGAACTGGGCATCCCCGCCACCTTCTTCTGCACGCCCGACGACCTGCAGCGGCACCCCGACTTGATGCGCGCGCTGCTGGACGGCGGGCATGAGATCGCCGTGCGCGGCATGGTCTGCGCCAAGCCGGACGCCGCCGAGACGCTGGACGCGCTGGCGCGCGACCGCGAGGCCGTGCAGCGCCTGACCGGCAGCGCGCCGCTGGGCTGGCGGGCGCTGAACGGCCTGGTCACTCAGGCCACGCTGCCCGCGCTGGCGCAGGCGGGATATCGCTACGACAGCAGCTTCCAGGACGACGACGTGCCCTACGTGATGGCGGACGACGGCGGCGCCACGCTGGTGGAGCTGCCGGTATTCGACTACCTGACCGACGCTCCTTTCTTCGCGCAGCGGCACACGCACCAGCGCGCGGCCAAGGCCTGGGCCGAGGAGGCGGACGCGCAGTACTGCGCCGGCGGCTACGTGAACTTCACGCTGCATACGCGCGGCGATACCGGTTCGGGGCGGCTGCCGCAGATGAAGCTGGTGGCCGAGTTCCTGCGCAACCTGCAGCGCAGGCCGGGCGTGGGCTTCTATCGCGCCGCCGACCTTGCCGCGCTGTGGAGCGAGGCGCATGCGCAGCGCGAGCCCTGGCCGCACGCGCCCGCGCCGCAGATCCAGACCTGACTGGCAACGTAGAAAGGAAAGGCCGCGAGGATATCCTCGCGGCCTTCATTCGTTGCAAACCGACGGGGCGCTACACGCGCCCCGCGCCGCATCACGCCGCCAGGCGTTTCTCGATCTCGGTCTTGGTGCGCGGAAGGTCGGCAGGCAGGCGCTGGGCCAGCTGCGCGAACAGCTCGTCGTGCAGCGCCAGCTCGTCCCGCCACGCGGGCAGGTCGACGGAGATGACCTGCCGGAACTGCTCGCGGCTGAAGTCCAGGCCGGTCCAGTCGATGTCTTCGTAGCTCGGCGAGATGCCGAAGACCTGCTCGACGCCCTGGGCCTCGCCCTGCAGGCGGCCCAGGATCCAACGCAGCACGCGCATGTTCTCGCCATAGCCGGGCCACACGAACTTGCCGTCCGGGCCCTTGCGGAACCAGTTCACGCAGTAGATGCGCGGCAGCGTGGCGCCGTCCGCTTCCAGGCGCTCGCCCAGCTTCAGCCAGTGGTTGAAGTAGTCGCTCATGTTGTAGCCGCAGAACGGCAGCATGGCGAAGGGATCGCGCCGCACCACGCCCTGCTGGCCGGCGGCCGCGGCGGTGGTCTCGGAGCCCATGGTGGCGGCCATGTAAACGCCCTCGCGCCAGTTGCGCGCCTCGGTCACCAGCGGCACCGTGGTGGAGCGGCGGCCGCCGAAGATGAAGGCGTCGATGGCCACGCCGCGCGGGTTCTCCCAGTCGGGATCGATGGACGGGCATTGCTGCGCCGGCACGGTGAAGCGCGCATTGGGGTGCGCCGCCTTGCGGCCGGTTTCTTTCGCGATCTGGGGCGTCCAGTCCTGGCCCTGCCAGTCGATCAGGTGCGCGGGCGGCTCGTCGGTCATGCCTTCCCACCACACGTCGCCGTCATCGGTCAGCGCCACGTTGGTGAAGATCACGTTTTCCTTCAGGGTGGCCATGGCGTTCGGATTGGTCTTCTCGCCGGTGCCCGGCGCCACGCCGAAGTAGCCCGCCTCGGGGTTGATCGCATACAGGCGGCCATCGGCCGCCGGCTTGATCCATGCGATGTCGTCGCCGATGGTGCTGACTTTCCAGCCGTTCATGCCCTGGGGCGGGATCAGCATGGCGAAGTTGGTCTTGCCGCAGGCCGACGGGAACGCGGCAGCGACGTGATACTTCTGCCCCTGCGGCGAGGTCACGCCAAGAATCAGCATGTGTTCGGCCAGCCAGCCTTGATCGCGGCCCATGGTGGACGCGATGCGCAGCGCGAAGCACTTCTTGCCCAGCAGCGCGTTGCCGCCATAGCCCGAGCCGAAGCTCCAGATCTCGCGGGTCTCGGGGAAGTGCACGATGTACTTGAGGTCGTTGCAGGGCCACGGCACGTCGGCCTTGCCCTCGCGCAGCGGAGCGCCCACGCTGTGCACGCAGGGCACGAACTCGCCGTCGGCGCCCAGCACGTCGAACACCGCGCGACCCATGCGGGTCATGATGCGCATGTTCACGGCCACATAGGGGCTGTCGGAGACCTCGACGCCGATGTGCGCGATGGGCGAACCCAGCGGGCCCATCGAGAACGGCACCACATACATGGTGCGGCCTTCCATCGATCCGTCGAACAGCTGGCCCAGCGTGTCGCGCATCTCGTCGGGCGCGGCCCAGTTGTTGGTGGGGCCCGCGTCTTCCTCGCGCTCGGAACAGATGAACGTGCGGTCCTCGACACGCGCCACGTCCGAAGGATCGGACCAGGCCAGATAAGAGTTGGGACGCTTGGCGGGATCGAGGCGGCGCATCGTGCCGGCCTGCACCATCATCTCGCACAGGCGGTCGTATTCCTCCTGCGAGCCATCACACCAGACCACGCGTTCGGGGCGGGTCAGCGCGGCCACGCTGGCCACCCAATCGATCAGCCGCTGGTGTTTGACGTACGACGGCACGTTGAGATCGACGGGCGTAACCTTGGAGGAAGCGGAACGGGACATCATATGGTGGGTCTCCTGGATTTATCGGCCACGCGGCGGCGCCAACGACCGTCGCCGCGCGAATGAAACAGGACCATCATACTTGCGCCCGGCGCACCTCCGGAACAAGGATGCAAGCAAAAGCAACGTGCAAGGCTTCCGACAAACCTCGTTGCAACGGCTCTACTTCTTTGGCTGTACTTCTTTGTTGTGTTCTTCATCGGCGCCGTGCCGGGTCCGATCCATCACCTGGCCTAATGCCGCCGTTCGGGCGTATGACATAATCGGCTGCCCCTACACCGCCGTTCAGCCTAAGTCGCAATGCCCGCCTTTCCACCCTTGAACGCGGACCGCCTGTGGTCCCGCGTCGAAGTCCTCTCTCGCCATACCCTGCCCGATCTGCCATGGACGCGACGCGCCTTCTCGCCGCAGTTCGTGCAGGCCCGGCAATGGCTGCGCGACGAGTTCGCCGCGGCCGGCCTGGCGGTGGCGCAGGACGCGGGCGGCAACCTGGTGGGCCGGCGCGCGGGCACGGACGCCGCGCGCAAGCCCATCGTCACGGGCTCGCACTGCGACACGGTGATGAGCGGCGGCCGTTTCGACGGCATCATCGGCGTGCTGGCGGGTATCGAAGTCGCGCACACCCTTCAGGAACAGGGAGTGCAACTGCGCCATCCCTTCGAAGTCATCGACTTCCTGTCCGAAGAGCCCAGCGACTATGACGGCGTGTCGTGCATCGGCAGCCGCGCGCTGGCCGGCACGCTCGACGAACACATGCTGGCCGCCACCAATCCCGGCGGCGAACGGCTGGACCAGGCGCTGGCGCGCATCGGCGCGGACCCGACGGCCCTGGACTCCATCCGGCGCGGCCCCGACGCCACCGCCGCCTTCGTCGAGCTGCACATCGAGCAGGGTCCCGTGCTGGAAGCGCGCGGACTGCCGATCGGCGTGGTCACCAACATCGTCGGCATTCGCCGTGTGCGTGTCCGGGTCACCGGCCAGCCCGACCACGCCGGCACCACGCCCATGGACATCCGCCGCGACGCGCTGGTCGGCGCCGCCCGCGTGATCGACGCGGCGCACCGCCACGCCAGCGAACTGACCGGCCAGCCGCACTATGTGGTGGCCACCGTGGGCCGCATCGCGATCACGCCCAACGCCACCAACGCGGTGCCCGGCAGCGCCGAGATGATGCTCGAGGTGCGCAGCGACAGCCAGGCCGTGCTGGACAGCTTTCCCGAAGAAGTGGTGCGCAGCGTGGCAGCCGACATGACGGCATTGCGGCTCGAACTGGCCTGCGACGACGTCACGCGCGCACGGCCCACCGACTGCACGCCGCTGGTGATGGACGCGGTGCAGGCGGCAACGGACCGGCTGGGCTACGCCTCGATGCGGCTGCCCAGCGGCGCCGGCCACGACGCGGTGCAGATGGCGCGCACCGGTCCCATCGGCATGATCTTCATTCCCTGTTTGAACGGCCGCAGCCACTGCCCCGAAGAGTGGATCGACCCCTCGCAGCTGCTGGATGGCACGCGCGTGCTGTACGAGACGGTGCTCGAACTGGACGCCGTGCTGGCGCGCCAGGGATGAGCATGGACCAGCACGAACTGGACGACGGCACCGCCGACCGCTTCCTGCTGGATGCGCCGGGAATATCGCTGCTGGCCTTCTACAGCCGCACCTGCGGCGCCTGCAAGGTGGCGCGCGCGCAACTGCCCGACCTGGAACTGCCGGTGCAGCGCCTGTGCTGGATCGACGCGGGCGACAACGGCGGCCTGGTGGAGCGCTACGAGGTGTTCCACCTGCCCGCGCTGTTCGTGGTGCGCGATGGCGCCTACTACGGCCCCGTGGCCGCCCAACTGGCGCAATGGGACCTGCAGCAGCAGATCTCGCTTGCGCTGGACAATCATCCTGCCGAACTGCCCTGACCCGCCATGCCGCCCTGCGCACGCAAACCGCTGGACCTGACCGCCACCAGCACGATGCTGGTGCTGTGCCTGTGCTGGGGTTTCCAGCAAGTGGCGATCAAGATGGTCGCCGACGACATCTCCGCCACGCTGCAGATCGGCCTGCGCTCCGTCTTCGCCGCCCTCGTGCTGGGCCTGGTGCTGCTGCGCGCCGAAGGTCGGCGCGTGCTGGGCGACGGCACCTTGCCCGCGGGCCTGCTGGTGGGCACGCTGTTCGCCTTGGAGTTCCTGCTTCTCGGGCTTGCGCTGCGCTACACCACGGCCTCGCATGCGGCGGTGTTCCTGTACACCGCGCCCATCTTCACCGCGCTGGGCCTGCATCTGCGCCATCCCGACGAACGCATGCGGCCTCTGCAATGGCTGGGCATCGCCATCGCCTTCGCGGGCATCGCGGCGGCCTTCCTGGGCAAGCGCGAAACCGCCATCGCATCGGCCCCCGACATGCTGCTGGGCGACCTGCTGGCCCTGCTGGCGGGCGCCGGCTGGGGCGCCACCACGGTCGCCATCCGGTGTTCGGCGCTGGCGGACGCGCGGCCCGCCAAGACCCTGTTCTACCAGATGGCCATGGCCGCGCTGCTGCTGTGCGCCTGGCATGCCGTATCGGGCGACCCGGCCCCGGTGTTCAGCGCGCCCGCCATCGCCAGCATGGCGTTCCAGTGCGTGGTAGTGGCGCTGTCCAGCTATCTGGCGTGGTTCTGGCTGCTGCGCCGCTACCTGGCCACGCGCCTGTCGGTGCTGTCCTTCGTGACGCCCCTGTTCGGCGTGATATTCGGCGTGCTGATCCTGGACGAACCCATCGAGCCCAGCTTCGCGGTGGGCGCGCTGCTGGTGCTGGCGGGCATCGTGCTGGTAAGCGGCGCCGAACTGCTGAGCGAAAAACTGCGCCTGCGCGGGCGCTAGCGCCGCTCTTGTGCCAGCTCGCGCAGGCTGCGGCGCTGCGCGCCCGCCGCATCGAAATTGTCCGGAGACAGCCACCGTTCGAACGCGGCCTTGCGGGCCGGCCATTCGGCGTCGATGATGGAGAACCACGCCGTGTCGCGAGACCGGCCCTTGTACACGACGGCCTGCCGGAACACGCCCTCGAACTGGAAGCCCAGCCGTGCGGCGGCCGCGCGCGAGGGTTCGTTCAGGCTGTCGCATTTCCATTCATAGCGGCGATAGCCCAGTTCGTCGAACACCCGGCGCATCAGCAGATACTGCGCCTCGGTGGCGATCGTCGTGCGCTGCAGGCGCGACGAGAACGTCACGTGGCCCACTTCGATGACGCCGTTGGCCGGATCCATGCGCATCAACGCCAGGTGACCCACTGGCCGGTCCGTGGCCAGGTCGACCACGGCGTGGTGCAGCGTGTCCTTGCTGGCCGCCAGTTCTTCCAGATAGGCGCGATATCCCGCGCGGTCGCCGAGGAACGGGCCCTTGAACAGATAGGTCCAGCCGCGTCCGTCGGGCTCTGTGCCGAACACCTCGGCCAGGTCTTCGGCGTGGCGGGCGGCGTCCAGCGGCTCGAGGCGGCACAGCCGGCCCTGCATGGCGGTACGCGGAGGCAGCGGGCGCGGCTGCCAGTCGGGCAGCGGCTGGCCGACGGGCTGGCCGTATTCATTGGTCAGGGGCGTGGAGGACATGCCAGGCGGTTCCTGTGGTTGGCGGCTGTGGTTGGCGGCGAATCGGCGCCTCTGATTCGCGATGGGAAAGCGGCCCGCGCGCGCGACCCGGCCTTACGATAGGCAAGCCGTGGCCTGTCGAACAGGGCCCGCACGCTAGCCTCGTCATGCGGACCGCTTGACCGGGTCGCCAGCCTGGCGCCTGGCGCGGCGCCAGGCCCAGGCATAGACGGCGGCATTGCCGCCCACCACCAGCACGCCCAGCACGGCCTGCATCGTGCGCGTGACGCCTTGCGGATAGACCAGCGCCAGCAGGTAATGGGCCACGAAGCCGTCAGGGTAGCCCTGCTGCCCGGCCAGGACGCGCCAGTGGTTCTCGAGATACGTCAGCGGGCAGATCGCGCCCGCGAACATCATGCCGGCCCCCCAGGCCGCGGCCGGCAGGTGCAGCCACGCCACGCGCGGCCAGCGCAGCACCAGCAGGCCGCCCAGGGCCACGAACAACACGAACAGGGCATGGACGGCGAGCGTCAGGTCGGCGAGCAGGCGGTATTCCATGATCTAGCCTCCGGGACCATTGTCCCGCATCGGTGTACTGCGCAAAAGCGCTATCCGCCGATCAGGCCGCCCAGCAGCAGCAGGGCCAGCAACAGCCAGAACAGGCCCGCGATGATGGACCGTGCCACGAACGCGCGCAGCGCCGCCCACAACAGCAGGAGTCCCAGCAACAGCAGCGCGAAGTTGAAAACCGAAGGGTTCATGCCCATCGCATGGGCCAGGCCCGAGAAAAACTGGGCGAGCGCGGTACCCAGGCCGCCGAACACGCCCTGCAGGGCTTCGACGATGGCGCGGATCACGCCGCCCAGGATGGCCCCCAGGGATCCGAAAAAACTGTCTTCCGTCTGCATGCTGCTCCATTGCGGCGGTCGTAGGCCCGGCAGACCCGGCGCCCGAATGCGCTCTTTATATCCCATCCCGGCGACGGTCGTCCGGCCACCCACGGGAAAAGCGGTTTAATACGGGCTGCAGTCATTCAATACGCATTGGGGCGCCCGGCGCCCGAAGGATCAGCATGGATTTCGATTTCGACCTGTATGTCATCGGCGCCGGCTCGGGCGGGGTGCGCGCCTCGCGCTTCGCCGCCGGCTTCGGCGCCCGCGTGGCCGTTGCCGAGAGCCGCTACCTGGGCGGCACCTGCGTCAACGTGGGCTGCGTGCCCAAGAAGCTGCTGGTCTACGGCGCTTCGTACACCGACGACTTCGAACAGGCCCCCGGCTTCGGCTGGAACCCCGGCCAGCCCAGCTTCGACTGGCCCACGCTCATCGCCAACAAGAACCGCGAGATCGAGCGCCTGAACGGCATCTACCGCAACCTGCTGACCGGCAGCGGCGTGACGCTGCACGAGAGCCACGCGCGCATCGTAGATCCGCATACCGTCGAAGTCGACGGCCGCCGGCACACCGCCGCCCACATCCTGGTCGCCACCGGCAGCTGGCCCATGGTGCCCGACCTGCCGGGCCGCGAACTTGCCATCACCTCGAACGAAGCCTTCTATCTGAAGGAGCTGCCGCGCCGCGTGGTGGTGGTGGGCGGCGGCTACATCGCGGTCGAGTTCGCGTCCATCTTCCACGGCATGGGCGCGCAGACCACGCAGCTGTACCGCGGCGAGCTGTTCCTGCGGGGCTTCGACGGCGGCGTGCGCGAGCACCTGCGCGACGAACTGCGCAAGAAGGGCCTGGACCTGCGCTTCAACGCCGACCCGGCCCGCATCGACCGCCAGGAAGACGGGTCGCTGCGCGTCACGCTGAAGACCGGCGAGCACATCGACACCGACTGCGTGTTCTACGCCACGGGCCGACGCGCCATGCTCGACGGCCTGGGCCTCGAGAACACCGGCGTGCGCCTGGACGACGAGGGCTTCATCGAAGTGAACGAGGAATACCGCACGGCCGAGCCGTCCATCTACGCGCTGGGCGACGTCATCAATCGCGTGCCGCTCACGCCGGTGGCCCTGGCCGAAGGCATGGCCATCGCGCGCCGCCTGTTCCGTCCCGAGGAGTACCGCAAGGTCGACTACAGCCTGATTCCCACGGCGGTATTCAGCCTGCCCAACATCGGCACCGTGGGCCTCACCACCGAAGCGGCGCGCGCCGCCGGCCACGAGGTCCGCCTGTACGAAAGCCGCTTCCGGCCCATGAAGCTGACGCTGACGGAGTCCCAGGAAAGAACGCTGATGAAGCTGGTCGTCGACGCGAACACCGATCGCGTGCTGGGCTGCCACATGGTCGGTCCCGACGCCGGCGAGATCGTGCAGGGCCTGGCCGTGGCGCTGAAGGCCGGCGCCACCAAGAAGGTGTTCGACGAGACCATCGGCATCCACCCGACGGCGGCGGAAGAGTTCGTGACCATGCGCACGGCCGTGGCCTGATCGCGAGGCGGGGCGGCGACGGCAGGCAAAGTTGCCACGCGCCTGTCCGGCGTCGTCCGCCCCCGCCACGACAGATATTTCGCGCCCGCCGATACAGAGGTGGGATATCGTCGCCGTTATCGTCCCTCTCGCAAGCTCGTCCCATGCCCGAACCGACCACGCTGTTCACCTTCGCCCTGCTGGCCCTGGGCCTCGTGCTGACGCCAGGCCCGAACATGATCTACCTGGTGTCGCGTTCGCTGTCGCAGGGCCGCCGTGCCGGCCTGGTGTCGGTGTGCGGGGTGGGCCTGGGCGCCACCTTCTATGTGCTGTGCACGGCATTCGGGCTGACCGCCCTGCTGCTGTCGGTACCGTACGCCTATGATGCGCTGCGCATCGGCGGCGCGGCATACCTGCTGTACCTGGCCTGGCAGTCTCTGCGCAGCGGCGGTCACTCGCCGTTCGAGGTGCGCCAGCTGCCCCCCAGCAGCCGCCGCCAGCTGTTCGGCATGGGCCTGCTGACCAGCCTGCTGAATCCGAAGGTGGCCATGTTCTACCTGTCGCTGCTGCCGCAGTTCATCGACCCCGAGCGCGGCAGCGTGCTGACCCAGGCCCTGGCGCTGGGCTTCACGCAGGTCGTCATCAGCGTATGCGTCAACGGCCTGCTCGCCGTGACGGCCGGCACCATCTCCGGCTTCCTGGCGCGCAACCCGCTGTGGCTGGCCGCGCAGCGCTGGTTCATGGGACTGGTGCTGGCCGGCCTGGCCGTGCGCCTGGCGCTGGACTCGCGGCGCTGATACCGTAGCGGGCCGCGCCACGCCGCCCATCACAAGCAGGAGTCGTCCCCATGCCTTTCGATACCTGGCTCGCCTTCGTCGCCGCTTCCACGGTGATGCTGGTCATTCCCGGCCCCACGCTGCTGGCCGTCATCAGCTATTCGGCGACCCACGGCCGCCGCGCCCGCCTGCCGCTGGTGGCGGGTGTGGCATTGGGCGATTCCACCGCCCTGCTGGCTTCGCTGGTGGGCCTGGGTGCCCTGCTGGCCACCTCGGCCTTCTGGTTCACGGTAGTCAAGACCGTGGGCGGCCTCTACCTGCTGTACCTCGGCATCAAGCTGCTGCGCGCCGGCGTGGCGCCGGCCGGCTCGCCGGCGCCCGCCGCGCCCGCCTCGCGCGCGAAGCTGTTCGCCAGCACCTACCTGGTGACAGCGCTGAACCCCAAGGGCATCATCTTCTTCGTCGCCTTCCTGCCGCAGTTCATCCGCGCCGACGCGCCCGCCGCGCCGCAACTGTGGACGCTGTCGCTCACCTTCGTGGCGCTGGGCACGATCAACGCATCTCTTTACGCCGCATTCGCCGCTCAGGCGCGGCGCCTGCTGGCGTCGCCGCGCGCGCAACGGCGCTTCAATCTCGCGGGCGGGTCGTTGCTGGGCGCGGCCGGCCTGTGGGCGCTGGCGGCGCGGCGCTGACCACGTGCCGAGGGGCGCGCACCGTGGGTGCCGCCCTATCGCGGGCGCTGCCGCACGCGGAAGGCGCCACCGGCAATGCGATAATCCGGCATGCGCGCGCCGCGCCGGAGACTGCTGTGACCCGTATCGACGACCCCACCCACGACCACGAAGTCGGCCAGGCCGACGCCACCCAGGACACCACCCGCGTCGACGACGTGCGCATCGGCGCCGTGCGTCCGCTGATCTCGCCCGCCCTGCTGCTGGACGAGCTGCCCGTGCCCGACGCCCTGCTGGACCAGGTCGAGGACAGCCGGGCGCGCATCGCCGACGTGCTGCACGGCCGTGACGACCGGCTGGTGGCCGTGGTCGGTCCCTGTTCCATTCACGACCATGGCCAGGCCATGGAGTATGCGCGGCATCTCAAACAGGCGGCCGACGCGCTGGCCGACGATCTGCTGGTGGTGATGCGGGTCTACTTCGAGAAGCCGCGCACCACGGTGGGGTGGAAAGGCTACATCAACGATCCGCGCCTGGACGGCAGCTTCCGCATCAACGAGGGCCTGCGCCGCGCCCGCGAACTGCTGCTCGAGATCGGCGGCCTGGGCCTGCCGGTGGGCACCGAGTTCCTGGACCTGCTCAGCCCGCAGTTCATCGCCGACCTGGTGGCGTGGGGCGCCATCGGCGCCCGCACCACCGAAAGCCAGAGCCACCGCCAGCTGGCGTCCGGCCTGAGCTGCCCGCTGGGCTTCAAGAACGGCACCGACGGCGGCATCCAGGTGGCGGCCGACGCCATCGTCGCCTCGCGCGCCAGCCATGCCTTCATGGGCATGACCAAGATGGGCATGGCGGCCATATTCGAAACGCGCGGCAACGACGACACCCACGTCATCCTGCGTGGCGGCAAGCAAGGCGCCAACTACGACCGCGCCAGCATCGACGCCTGCTGCGCCGCGCTGCAGAAGGCCGACCTGCGCCCGCAGGTCATGGTGGATTGCTCGCACGCCAACTCCAACAAATCGCACGAGCGCCAGGTGGACGTGGCGCGCGACCTGGCCGGACAGATCGCCGCGGGCGACCGGCGCATCGTCGGCGTCATGATCGAAAGCCACCTCGAGGGCGGCCGCCAGGATCTGAAACCCGGCGTGTCCTTGCGCCACGGCGTGTCCATCACCGACGCGTGCCTGGGCTGGGCGCAGACCGAGCCGCTGCTGCACGAACTGGCCGCGGCGGTGCGCGAGCGCCGCGGCGCTGGCAGCCGCTAAAAGTAACAACCAGGGCGGGTCGTACCGGCTCCGGATCGTCTTCCTTCCACTATGATGACGATTCGGTTTCACCCCCCAGTACGAGGAGCCCCCATGATCCGGAAACTGATCCCCGTCGTCCTGCTGGCCACCCTGGCCGCCTGCAGCAGCGGCACGCAGCGCACGGGCGATACGCCCACCCCGTCGAGCCAGTCGGCGCCGTCCGCCTCCGCATCGGGGTCCCAGATGGGCGCGCCGAGCAGCTCCCGCCAGGTATGCGATTCGCAGCGCGTGCAGAACATGCTGGGCCAGACCTATTCCGAAGCCGTCGCCCAGTCGGCGCGCAACGGTTCGGGTTCGAAATCGGTCCGCGTGCTCAAGCCCGGCCAGGTCATGACCATGGAATACGACGAAGCCCGCCTCAACATCATCCTGAATGGCAGCGGCGCCATCGAGGCGCTGCGCTGCGGCTGAGGCCGCCTTCCCGCACCGCTGCGGCCTTGCCTGACAGGATCAGGCAAGAATCGAACAGTAATCGGCATTGCGGTGCAACAAGCGGTTTTCCTATGCTACGTCACGGTACGACCAGCAGAGGAAATCCGCGATGCTTACACTCGATATCAACGGAAAGGCCACGTCCCTGGACGTCCCGGCAGAGATGCCTCTGCTGTGGGCGCTGCGCGACGCCGCCGACCTCACGGGAACCAAATACGGCTGCGGCATGGGCCTGTGCGGCGCGTGCACGGTCCACGTCGACGGAGCGGCCGTGCGCTCCTGCATCACGCCCGCCTCCGCCGTCGCGGGACAGCGCGTCACGACCATCGAGGGCGCGGGCGCCGACAGGGTTGGGCAAGCCGTGCAAAACGCATGGCGTGAACTGGACGTGGCCCAATGCGGCTATTGCCAGTCCGGCCAGATCATGGCCGCGGTCAGCCTGCTGCGCCAGCATTCCCGTCCCACCGACGCCCAGATAGACGACGCCATGCGCGGCAATCTGTGCCGCTGCGCAACCTATGGCCGCATTCGCGCGGCCATTCACCACGCCGCCGCGGCCCTTGCCTGAGGAGCCTCCATGGACAGCTACGTCGTATTGCCCGAACACCCCATCCACAACGTCAGCCGCCGCCGCTTCATGCACGCCGCCGGCGGCCTGGTGCTGGGCATGAGCATCGGCGCGGTCGCCCCGCGCGCCGCTTCGGCCCGCACCGCCGCCGATACCACGGCGGCCTTCTCGCCCAACGCCTTCGTGCGCATTGGCGCCGACGGCTGGATCACGGTGCTGGCCAAGCACCTCGAGATGGGCCAGGGGGTGTACACCGGCCTGGCCACGCTGGTGGCAGAAGAGATGGACGCCGACTGGCGCCAGGTGCGCGTGGAAGGCGCGCCCGCCAATGCCGCCCTGTATCGCAATGGCCTGCTGGGCGTGCAGGGTACCGGCGGCAGCACCGCCATGGCCGACTCATACCTGCCCATGCGCCGCGCCGGCGCTGCCGCGCGCGCCATGCTCGTCCAGGCCGCCGCGCAGCAATGGCAGGTGCCGGCGGAAGAGATCACGGTCAGCGAAGGCGTGCTGCGGCACGCCGCCACGCAGCGCCAGGCGGGATTCGGGCAGATGGCCGGCGCGGCCGCCGCCCTGCCCGCCGTGCAAGAGCCGCGGCTGAAGACGCCCGCCGAGTTCAAGCTGATCGGCAAGGAAAGCCTGCGCCGCACCGACGGCCCGGCCAAGACCAACGGCACCGCGGTCTACACGCAGGACTTCAAACTGCCCGGCATGCTGGTCGCCGTGGTGGCCCATCCCACGCGCTTCGGCGCGCGGCTGGCCGGCTACGACGCCAAGGCGGCGCGCGCGGTGCCCGGCGTGCGGGCCGTCGTCGAGTTTCCGCCCACCCCGCACGGCGCGGGCGGCGTGGCGGTGCTGGCCGACAACACCTGGGCCGCACGCACCGGCCGCGATGCGCTGCAGGCGCGCTGGGACGACAGCGAGGCCTACCGCCTGGGATCGGCCGAGATACTCGAGCAGTACCGCGCCGCCGCCGCGACGCCCGGCGCCGTGGCGGCGCGCCGCGGCGACGTCGAGGCGGCCTTTGCCGGCGCCGCGCGCGTCATCGAGGCCGACTACCACGTGCCCTACCTGGCCCATGCCGCCATGGAGCCGCTGAACTGCCTGGTGCGCCTGGAAGAGCGGCGCTGCGACATCTGGAACGGCGAGCAGTTCCAGACCTCGGACCAGGCGGCGGTGGCACGCTATCTGGGACTGCCCGTGGGCAGCGTCACGCTGACCCAGCTGTATTCGGGCGGCAGCTTCGGCCGGCGCGCCAATCCGCATGCCGACTACCTGATCGAGGCAGTGGCCATCGCGCGCGCCGCGCGCCGCCAGGGGCTGCACGTTCCCATCAAGCTGGTCTGGACCCGCGAGGACGACATGCGGGCCGGCTACTACCGCCCCATGAACCTGCATCGCGCCCGCCTGGCGCTGGACGCGGACGGCCGCCTGATCGGCTGGCATGCGCGGCTGGTGGGCCAGTCGGTGCTGGCCGACACCCCGCTGGCGGGCCTGGTGAAAGACGGCATCGACCCCACGTCGGTGGAGGGCCAGGCCGACCTGCCTTACGCCATCCCGAACCTGCAGGTCGAACTGCACACGCCGCGCGACGTACGCGTGCCCGTGCTGTGGTATCGATCGGTGGGCCACACCCACACCGCCTTCTCGGCCGAGACCCTCATCGACGAGGCGGCCGCCGCGGCGGGCGCAGACCCCGTCGCCTATCGCGACGCGCTGCTCGCCCGCCATCCGCGTCATCGCCGCACCCTGGCGCTGGCGGCACGACAGGCCGGCTGGGACCGGCCGCTGGCCCCGGGCAAGCTCGGCACCCGGCGCGGCCGCGGCGTGGCCGTGCACGCCTCGTTCGGCAGCGTGGTGGCGCAGGTGGCCGAAGTGACCGTGGCGGCCGACGGCAGCTTCAAGGTGGACCGCGTCGTCTGCGCCGTGGATTGCGGCGTGGCCATCAACCCCGACGTGGTGCGGGCGCAAATGGAGGGCGGCATCGGCTTCGGCCTGGCGTCCTGCCTGCACGGAGCCATTACACTCGAGGACGGGGAAGTGCAGCAGAGCAACTTCCACGATTATCCGGTGCTGCGCATCGACGAGATGCCCGCCGTCGAAGTGCATATCGTGCCGTCCGGCGAACTGCCCACCGGGGTCGGCGAACCCGGCGTGCCGCCGGTGGCGCCCGCCGTGGCCAATGCCTTGCATCATGCCGTGGGCCGGCGCGTGCGCACGCTGCCGATGGGCACTACGTTGAAACCAGTCTGAACAGGAGTCTCGCCATGCACGCCGCCGATCTGAACGTACTGCTCGCCTGCCGCGACTGGATGGCGCTGGACCGCAAGGTCGTGCTGCTGACGGTCGTGCGCACCTGGGGTTCCTCGCCCCGCCCGCCCGGCGCCATGATGGCCATCCGCGAGGACGGCGTGGTCAGCGGCTCGGTATCGGGCGGCTGTATCGAGGACGACCTGATCGACAAGGTCCGCAGCCAGGGCATCGCCGCCCTGTGCCCCGGCGACCGCCCCGCCGTCGCCACGTACGGCGTGAAGGCCGAGGACGCGCACCGCTTCGGCCTGCCCTGCGGCGGCACGCTGCAGCTGGTAATGGAGCCCCTGGCGGCCCGCAGCCGCGTCGACGAACTGGTGGCGCGGCTGGAACAGCGCGATTCGATCTGCCGCGCGGTGGACATGCGCAGCGGCGACGTCACCCTGGGCGCGGCGCCCGCGGATGCCGAGCCGCAGCTGCAGGAAGACCGGTTCTCCTGCGTGCTGGGGCCGCGCCATCGCCTGATCGTGATCGGCGCGGGACAGTTGTCGCGCTACCTGTGCGAGATCGCGGTGGGCCTGAATTTCGACGTCACCGTGTGCGACCCCCGCGAGGAGTACCGCGCGCAGTGGAACGTGCCTGGCGTCCGCATCACGCATGACATGCCCGACGACGTGGTGCTGGCGGCCAAGCCCGATGCGCGCACCGCCATCGTGGCCCTCACCCACGACCCCAAACTCGACGACATGGCGCTGATCTACGCGCTGCAGTCCGAGGCCTTCTACGTGGGCGCGCTGGGGTCGCGCGTGAACAACGCCAAGCGCGTCGAACGCCTGCGCGAGCATTTCGACCTGACCGAGGCGCAGCTCTCGCGCCTGCACGGGCCGGCGGGGCTGTACATCGGCAGCCGCACGCCCCCCGAGATCGCCCTGTCCATCCTGGCCGAGATCGTCGCGCAGAAGAATGGCGTGGCGCTGCCCGGCGAGGTCGCGGTGGGCACCGCGAAGAACGCGCTGGCACGCGAGGCCGGCGGCCGCGCCGCATGAGCGCCGACCCGCGGTCACTGCCGATGGACCGGCCCGGGTTGCGGCTGCAGCCGCGGCCCGATGCGCGGCCCCTGCCGCTGCCGGGTCAGTCAGACCTCGTCGCCCTCATCGCACGCCACGCGCCGGCCGATGGGTCGACGCGCACGCCGGTGCCCGGCCTGAGCCTTCATCACGCCTCCGCGCCCACCGAGAAGACGCACGGCGTGGTGCGCCCCTCGCTGGCCGTGATGGCGCAAGGCGCCAAGCGCGTCGAACTGGGCAGCGAGGTGCACGAGTACACCAGCGGGCAGTTCCTGCTCAGCTCGGTGGACCTGCCGGTGGCCTCGCGCATCACGCTGGCCAGCAGCGGCACGCCTTATCTGTGCATGGGGTTCGACCTGGACATCCAGCGCATCGCGGACCTGATGAGCCAGATGGACTGCGCGCCCCGGGCCGAGGGCGGAGCGGCGCCGCGCGCCCTGGCGACCGCCCAGCTGGATGCCGGACTGCTGGAGGCGCTGATGCGCCTGGCCCGCCTGCTGGATACTCCCGACGAGATCCCCGTGATGGCGCCGCTGATCGAACGCGAGGTCCACTATCGCCTGCTCAAGGGCGAGCTGGGCCAGCGTCTGTGCCACATCGTGCTGAACCACGGCGCCATGAACCAGATCTCGCGCGCCATCGACTGGCTCAAGCGCCACTACACCGACCCGCTGCGCATCGACGACCTGGCGCAGCGCGTCAACATGAGCGCGTCCTCGCTGCATCATCACTTTAAGTCCTTGACGGCGATGAGCCCGCTGCAATACCAGAAGCAGCTGCGGCTGCACGAGGCAAGGCGGCTGATGCTGGCCGAGATGCTGGACGCGGCCACCGCCGCGCACCGCGTCGGCTACGAAAGCGCCTCGCAGTTCAGCCGCGAGTACAGTCGCATGTATGGCGCGCCGCCGGTGCGCGACGTGGCGCGGCTGCGCGATGCGGGCTGGGGAACGGGCGCGATGGCCGCAGGCCGCGGCTAGGCAGCCCGAAACCCGCCGCTACGACGCCCGAAGCCGCGGCGCCCGAAGCCGACCCATCGTCGCGCGCCGGATCATTCCCGCATCATTCCTCGCCGCGGCGCGCCTGCGACAGCGCCACCGTCAGCTGCGCCACCTTCTTTTTCAACGCATCGCGTTCCTGCGTGAGTTCGGCCACGCGCTGCGCCAGGCGGGTCAGCTCCGCCGGATAGTCCTCGACGTTCTCGGGCAGCGGCGGCGGCTCGGGCGGCTCCGGCAGCGGCCGCGCGGCAGCGGCCAACGCTCGCGCCTCGCGGGCCGCTTCGCGCAGCGACTTGGCGCCGCCGCTGGCGGCCGCGGCCTGGCGGTCCACGGGCAGGCTGGCCACCGCGGCGGCCGCATTGATCGACAGGTCGCCCGCCCGCACCGCGCGCAGCACCTCGGGGGTGGCCTGGCGCTGGATCTTCTCGATCTGGCCCAGCGCCACGCTGCTCAGCCGCGCTTCGCGGGCCATGGCCTGGCGCGACGGCACCGGCACGGCGGCGGCGGGCTGACGCGCCGCGTGCACCGCCTGCGCGACCGGGGCCGTGCGCGAATCGCCCTCCTGGTCCCATGGCGGCGAGCCGTCGTCGGCCTGGCCCGTGGGCGCCGCGGCTGCCCCCGCGGCATCCTCGGCGGCCTGTGACGGCGCCTGCGCGCGCATTTGCAGGATTTCCTTCTTGCGCAGCACCAGCACGCCCCGCTGGAAATCCGACACGCTGCGACGCCCCAGGTGGTTCTCTATCATCCACAGCCGCACGTCGTCCATGCTGCGAAAGCGATCGTTCTGCACGGTGTTGAAGGCAATGCCATGCTTCTGGCAGATCTCGTAGCGGTTGTGCCCGTCGACCAGCAGGTCGCCCCACAGCACCAGCGCGTCGCGGCACCCTTCGGCCAGCAGGCTGCGTTCCAGCGTGGCGTACTCGTCCGGCGTCAGCGGTTCGATATACGCGCGCAGTTCTTCTTCGATACGTATCGTCGTCATAGTCCTGAAAATGGAACCCGGGAGCCCGCGGCGCGGGGCGCCCTATGCCTGGTCGTCGGCCGACGGCAATCCCTGCAGCGCGTCCTGGACGATGCGCAGGCGCGCCAGTGGGTCGTCCATGGCCAGCAGCCGCGCCTTGTCCGCCGGTGGCAGGGGCAGCAGCTCGGCCCAGCGGTCCGCCACCCAGCCGCTGTCGTCCAGCCGGAACGGCGGCGCCAGCGGCATGGCCTGGGCCGGCACGCCGTCGCGCTGCATGCCGGCGATCAGCCTGCCCAGCGCATCGGCGCTGGGCTGCAGCGTGCGCGGAACCGGCACGGCGGGCGCTTCGGGCAGCAGCTCGGCCTCGCCCATCCACAGCCCGTAGCGGCCCTGCCGCGCCGCGGCCAGGCGAAAGCGCGTCGTGCCCGTGCACGACAGTTCGAGCAAGGCCGGCGTGGGGGCGTCGCATTGCAGGATGCGCGCCATGGTGCCCACCGTGGCCAGCGTTTCCGTGCCTTCCGGCGTGCGCACCTCGCGGCCGGACAGCAGCACGACGACGCCGAAGCCGGTGTCGTCGGCCAGGCAGCGCTTGACCATGTCGAGGTACCGCACCTCGAAGACGCGCAGATGCATCGTTCCGCCGGGGAACAAGGCGGTGGAAAGCGGAAACAGGGGAATCTCGGCCATATGCAATGATGACATGAAGACCGTGGCAAGGCCGGCCCGCCTGCGACGATCTCATCCAGGGCCTGACAGGGCTGGACGGGCCAGGTCCAGTGTACGACGCCGCCGGGGGGAATGGTTCACGGTCCTCCCGGACGCCGGTCGGCCCGGGGCGGCGGCTGGCGGGCTCATCTGTCGGGCCATCGGCGGGCCGCCGGTTGCCAACGCGCCCTGCCCGCCCTTCTAATGCAGCCTGACGCGCCGCGCGATACGCGGCGGCGCAGGCCACGGAGACACATCGCATGACGCACGGCATCGAAGGCCGAAAACGCTGGTGGGCATTGGCAGTCCTGTGCCTGGGAGTTTTGATGATCGTGCTGGACACGACCATCGTGAACGTGGCGCTGCCCTCCATCCGGGCCGACCTGCAATTCACCGAGACCGCCCTGGTATGGGTGGTGAACGCCTACATGCTGACGTTCGGCGGCTTCCTGCTGCTGGGCGGGCGCCTGGGCGACCTGTTTGGCCACCGCCGCGTGTTCCTGGCCGGCATCACGCTGTTCACCGTGGCGTCGCTGGCCTGTGGCGTGGCCGGGTCGCAGCACATGCTCGTGGCCGCGCGCGCGGTGCAGGGACTGGGCGGCGCCGTCGTGTCGGCGGTATCGCTGTCGCTCATCATGACGCTGTTCACCGAACCCGCCGAACGCGCCAAGGCCATGGGCGTCTACGGGTTCGTGTGCGCGGGCGGAGGCAGCATCGGGGTGCTGCTGGGCGGATTGCTGACCAGCTCCCTCAGCTGGCACTGGATCTTCCTGGTCAACCTGCCCATCGGCGTGGCCGTGTACGCGCTGTGCGTGGCGCTGCTGCCGCGCGGCCAGGGCCAGGGCCGGGCCGGCGGCGCGAAGCTGGACACGGGCGGAGCCGTGACCGTGACGCTGGCCTTGATGCTGGCCGTGTACGCCGTGGTCAACGGCAACGAGGCCGGCTGGACCTCGGCGCAGTCCATCGGCCTGCTGGCCGCCGCGGTGGCGCTGTTCGCCGTGTTTCTCGTCATCGAGTCGCGGGTGGCGAACCCGCTGATGCCGCTGGGGCTGTTCCGGCTGCGCAACGTGGCCGCGGCCAACGTGATCGCCGTGCTGTGGGCGGCCGGCATGTTCGCCTGGTTCTTCATCTCGGCCCTGTACCTGCAATTGGTGCTGGGCTATGACGCCATGGACGTAGGCCTGGCCTTCCTGCCGGCCAACCTCATCATGGGCGTGTTCTCGCTGGGGGTCTCGGCCTGGCTGGTGATGCGCCTGGGCATACGCCTGCCTCTGGGTGGCGGCTTGCTGGTCGCCGCCACGGGGCTGCTGCTGTTCGCGCGCGCGCCCGCCGACGGCAGCTTCGCGGTGGACGTGCTGCCGGGCATGCTGTTGCTGGGCCTGGGCGGCGGCATCGCATTCAACCCGCTGCTGCTGGCCGCCATGAGCGACGTGGATACCCACGAGTCCGGCCTGGCCTCGGGCGTGGTGAATACCGCCTTCATGATGGGCGGCTCGCTGGGCCTGGCGGTGTTGGCCAGCCTGGCCTCGGCGCGTACCGGTCATGCCATTGCCGTGGGCGCCGCCCAGGGCACGGCGCTGAACGCGGGCTATCAGCTGGCCTTCGGCGTGGGCGCGCTGTTCGCCGCGCTGGCCGGCGTGCTGGCGTTGCTTCTGGTGCGCACCCGCAATCGCGCGGCCGCCATCGATACCAGTGCGGCAGCATGACGCCGCCTTTGCCAACCGGAGGAAGACCATGAATTACCAAGGCAGCTGCCATTGCGGCGCGATCTCGTTCGAGGTCACCGGCACCATCGACGGAGCGCTGGACTGCAATTGTTCGATGTGCGTGCGCAAGGGCGCCCTGCTGTGGTTCGTGCCGCGCGACGCGCTGCGGCTGGACGCGGCGCCCGATGCCATCGGCACCTATACCTTCAACCGGCACGTCATCAAGCACAACTTCTGCAAGACCTGCGGCATACACGCCTACGGCGAAGGCACGGCGCCCGACGGCACCGCCATGGCGGCCATCAACCTGCGCTGCCTGGAAGGCATCGACCTGACGGGCATACCCGTGCAGCACTACGACGGGCGCGCGGCCTGAGGTCATCCCGGCCGCGCGAGGCGATTCGGCCTCGCGCCGCCGGCCTTGCCGACGTGGCAACCCGGGCTGCCCGAAGGCCCCGGGGCGCGGCGCCGTCTCAGCGCATGGACTCGCGGATTTTCTTGTCCGTGTTGTATTGGCTGAGCGCGTATACCGCCCACAGGGCGGCCGGGATCCAGCCGATCAGCGTGATCTGCAGGATCAGGCAGATGATGCCGGCTATGGGACGGCCGATCGTGAAAAACACCATGAAGGGCAGGAAAATCGCCAGAAGCAGTCGCATGGAATGAAGGCAGGATGATGAGGCTTCCGGGCCGCCCGCGCGGGCCGGAGGGCCGATCCCGCGGACCGGCTCCGCCGCCATGATATCGAATGCTCGTGGCGCTCGCTTGACGAGACGCCGCACCTGCGGCCTGTCGTACGGCAATTCAGCGTTCAACGGGCCCTAGCGGTCGACGCGCGCGTCGCGCTGCATCACATACTCGGGCCCTTCCGTGGCGACGACGCGAAAGCCCAGCCGCTCGTACAGCCGCCGGGCGGGATTGGCATGCAGCACCGACAGCCTCACCGGCAGGCCGTCGCGGTCGGCCTGCTCGAGCAGCGTGGCCAACACCCTGGCCCCCACGCCGTGCCCCTGCCAGGCCGGCGACACCTGCACTTGCTGCACGTACCAATGGTCGGATTCGCGAAAGGCCTTGAACAGGCCCGCGGGTCGCCCGTCGAGCAGGATCACCTGGGCGTCCGCCCAGTGAAACCGCAGGCGCGTCATGTGGGCCGCGTCATCGTCGGGCAGGCCCGCGGCGCGCATATGCGGACCCATGGTGGCCTTGCGCAGCGCCAGCAGGAAGTCCACGTCTGCCTCGGTGGCCGGCCGCAAGGCCATGGCGGGGGTTCGCACGTGCATCGGGTTGTCGTCTCGCGTGTGGAATGTGTGCGCCATCCGGATCGGCTGCGGGTATGCCGCCCCGCGGACGGCGCCGGCTCCGTTCCATGGTAGCCGAGGCCTGCCCTGAAACGCGCTGCATCACCTTTGCGCCGGGTCGGAACCACCGCACGGCCCGCGCCGCAGTAAAGTGGGATATCGACCGCGGCCGGGCGCAAGCCCGTGGCCGGCCGCGGTGCAGGAGCTTCGATCATGCGCACTTCCCTCATTCTGCGCCGCACCGCTGTCGCGGCCCTGATGGTCACCTTGGCCACGCCTGCCCTGGCGGGCCGCGGCGACCGCGGCTGGGGCCATCGCGGAGACTGGGGCGGCCGCCACGGTCACCACGGCCACCACCATCACGGCGGCCACAGCAGCAGTTCCGACGGCTGGTGGATAGGCGGTGCCCTGGCGCTGCTGGCCACGGGCCTCGTGCTGGCCTCGGCCGATGACGGGCCCGACTACGCCTCGCCCGGCACGTACTCGTATTCCTACGGCGACCAGGGGTACGGCTACGCCGCTCCGGTCGACCCGCCGGTCACGTACTCGGTGCCGCCGGACGCGTACAACCCGCCCGCATCGGTCGATCGGCCGTCGCAACAGGGTTACGCAGCGCAACCGCCGCAGGCCTACGCATCGCCGCCGCAGGCGTACGACTCCGCTGCGCGATCCTATGAGGCCCAGCCGCAGGTCCAGAGGCAGGCGCCGCAGGCCGCGCCTCGCGCCGCGTCCGCAGCCGGCGACCGTGCCCAGTGCCATCGCCAGGCCGTCAACTACAGCGGCTACGATCCGGCCAGCCCCTCGGCCTGGACCACGGCAGTCGCCGTGGATAGCTACAACCGGGCGCTGCAAGGCTGCCTGGGCGCAGGCTGAGACTGGGCCATCGCTGAAACCGCGCGCAGGCTGGGGATGCGCGCGGCTGAAAATGCGCGACGCGTGACGCGCGGCGCGCCGAAGGGGCCGGCCCGGACCGGCCCCTTGCCTCGTCAAGGCCGCGTCACGTCGAACACCTGGTTCTTCGTCGACGGGCCGAACGACAGCCACGTGCCCTGCAGCGGCTGCTGCTCCACGCCCGGCTTGTTCCAGTCGCACACGCCTTCGGGGAATATCCCGCGCAGCCTGTCCAGCTGCGTGCCGGTGAGCGTGACCGCGTAATCGGCGGCGTCCACCGGCTTGAGCTGGCACTTGACGATGTCGTCGGCCAGCGGCGCGCCCGCGACCAGCCTCGGCGTGGTGCCGGCGGGATAGAGCGTGTTGCACTGCCCCGGACCGTCGGCCGTGGACGGCTCCACGATCTTCGTGCCGTCGGCGGCGAAGCACGCATCCACCAGGTCGGCAGGCTTGGCGCGCACGATGCGCTCGGCCTTGTCGCCCGGCGCCTCGTCGTCCAGCGCGGCCATCAGCCAGCGGTCCATGTGGTCGAACAGGTTGCCGGCGCCGGCGATCGGACCGGGGCCCAGGATGACGTGGTTGTCGAAGTCGCCGTTGGCCTTCTTCAGGCGTTCGCGCACCGAATACGAGTGGATCTTGTTGTGGATGTCCCCGCCGACCGCGTCGTCGAAGTAGTCGCGGTGCTCCAGGATGGCGGTGCCGGCCAGCCCGCCCCCGCCGTTCGTGATGCGCCCCGACTGGTACGCGCGCCGTATCGCCGGCAGGTCGCCCGCGGTGCGCTGCGCGGTAGGCTGCAGGTCCACGTCCAGCCCGCCGATGTGCTCGTTCAGGTCGAGGAACTCGTCCACGGTGATGGCCCCGCTGTTCAGCGCCTTCAGCCCATACTGCACGCCCACGTTGTCGATCGGACGCAGCGCGAAGCCGCGCGCGTCCTTGCCGTACACGTTCACCGTATGGTCGTAGACCGTGGCGCGCGAGCCGGTGGGGTTGTTGACCGGGTGATAGCGCAGTTCGCTGGGGAAGCCCGAGGGGAACGACACCAGCGGATCGAGCCGGCCGGCGCTGCCGCTCATCGCGGCGATGTTGCCCACCTGCAGGTAGCCCGAGATGGCGCGCTTCTTGTCGTCGCTGTACGCCAGCCCGCCCGGCCGGTTGAAGTAATTGTTCAGCAGGCGCGAATCGAACACCTTGAACAGCGTGGCCGAGGTCACGTCGGGGAACACCATGTTGACGATGATGCCGTCGAACAGCCCGGGAAAATTGTCGGAGGTCTGGAAGCTTTGATAGGCGCCGCCCGACCCGCCCGTGCCGATCGTGTAGGTGGGCACGCCATAGGCCTCGATGAAGCGCTCCTTGGTCATGGCCACGGTTTCCGACGACAGCAGGTCATTGCAGTTCGAGCCGAACACGTTCAGCGTGGACGTCACGGCGGCATAGCCGCGCCGCATCCAGTCGTCCACGATCAGCGTGCCGAAGGTATCGCCCTGCGTGTACCAGCCGCCCTGGCAGCCGCCGCCCAACGGATAGATCAGCTTGCCGTTCCAGCCTGCGGACCGCTTGTCCGGACCGATCGGTCCGTCCACCAGCGGGTCGTGCAGCATGGCCGACTGATAGATGCCGCGGTTGATCGTGCCGGTTTCCAGCCGCACCAGGTAGGCGACGCGGCGCTCGGTGGGCTTGCCGGCGTCGATGGTCAGATAGCTCATGTCCGCCGGGTGCGCGGTCGGATTGTTCCAGCGCGAATTGCCGCCCGACGTATTGCGGTAGAAGTAGTCGATGCGCGTGCTGGCCGAGCAGTTCGCGTCCAGCGGGCCGTCCAGGGCGCCGCCGCCCAGCCGGCCGAAACTGGTCAGCTTGCACACGAAGGGCATCTCGTGCGGGCCGGACAGCATGGGTCCCGTGATCGGATAGTTGGTCACCGTCAGGCTGCCCGAGGCGTCCCCGGCACTGGCCTGCAGCGTGCTCTCGCCCAGCTCCATCGATTCCACCAATCCCTGCCAGCGCCCGTCGCCCAGGTCGGTGAACGCGCGCGAGACCTTGCTGCCGTTCAGCGAGACCGTGGGCGGACCGCTGACGCCGGCGGGCAACTGCACCTGGACCAATGCGTCGCCGCCGCTGACATAGTCGGGCAGCGAGGACACGGTGGTCATGGACAGCGATTGCCCCTGGGGAGGTGGCGGAGTCTCTTCATCGTCGTCGTCATCGTCGCTGCCCCCGCACGCGGTGGCCATCAACGCGACGATGGCGGCAAGCAGCACAGTGCGGGCCGGGCCATATGGCCGGCGCATTCCATGGTTCCTGGACATGTCTCCTCTTCCTTTCTCTGTGGTGGGTAATGCGCAAGCCGGGCGCCGGCCAGGCGCGGGCAATGCTGCCGCGCAGGAACGGTCGCCGTGAACTGCGGGCAGCCATGCGGAACGCATGGCGAGATGGTGTCTCCCTCGTACGTTGCCATGGACGCGCGGCGGCGTGGCGCGGCGCGGCAAGGCAATCCGTGTTTGTTATCGGAATGCGGACGACTCTATCGCAAGGCTGGCGCGAGAGGTGTACGAAAGTTTTTCAGGATTACCGAGCTGCAACGAACGGTCGATGGAGAGTATGAGCCTGCGCAGCATGGGCGATCCGCGGGTGCATTGCAGCGGTAAGCCGGCGCCGGGAAGACAATACGCAGATCAGGCGAGAGAATCCAAGCTGGGCCAACGCTTGGGATGGCCAGGATCGGCCTCGTCCATGGAGCTCCGTTTGCCGTACGAAACTCATCATTCTGCGCCCTCCGACAGTGATATCATTGATATCATTCAACGGGAGGCGCTTATGGCCAATCTACTTGTCCGTGGCATCGACGAAGCCCTGGTCCAAAGCCTGCGCGAACGCGCTGCCGCCCATGGGCGCAGCGCCGAGGCGGAACATCGCGATATTCTCGCGCGTGCCTTGCGCGGCCCGCGGCGGCGCAGCTTCGCCGAAGTGTTGGCCTCGATGCCTGATGTCGGCCATGACGCTGACTTCGCACGGCGCGAAGATGAAGCCGGGGCCGAGCCGAATGTATTTGATTGACACCAACGTCATCAGCGAGGCCCGGAAAGGAAGGCGTGCCCATCCGGGCGTACGGGCGTTCTTCCGCGAGACCGCGGCGGCGGATACCCCGCTATACCTGTCCGCCATCACGGTCGGCGAATTGCGCCGCGGCGTCGACCTATTGCGCCACCGTGGCGACGACCAGCAGGCCGACCGCCTGGACCAATGGCTGACGGCGCTGCTCGATCAGTTCGCCCGACAGGTACTTCCCGTGGACCATGACGTCGCGGTGATATGGGGCCGGCTGCGCGTACCCCATCCCGAACACGCGTTGGACAAGCTTATCGCCGCCACCGCGCTGATTCACGACCTTACCGTTGTCACGCGCAACACCAGCGACTATTCCGGCCTGGGCATCCGACTGCGCAATCCGTTCGACGATTGAAGCCGAAGGCGTGATCGCCCACGCGGCGGACTACCATTCAGCCGGCGAAGAAAGTCGGAATCGAAGATGCCAGCAGCGCCACGCCCGACAAGGTCAGCATGGTCAGCACGATGCGGCGGAACGCCGCGTCGCTGATGCCCAGATACAGCCGCGCGCCTATCAAGGTGGGTACCAGCATGGCGGGGGCCACCACGGCGAACATGGGCAGCATCTCGCGCGTGACCGCGCCCGACACCACATAGCCCAGCATGGTGAAGGCCAGCGTCGCCAGGTTGAAGTTCTGGATGATGTTGCGCTGCACGTCCTTGTCGAAGCGGCGCAGGGTGCACCACAACGTGGGAATCACACCGGTGAACCCGCCCAGTCCTCCCATGACGCCGCCGATCAGGCCCACCACGCCGTTGGCCGCAGCCCCGCCCGCCCTGATCGCGGGCAGGTGGCGCGACAACAGCATGACGGGACACCACACGGCCAGCAGCACGCCCAGCGCGGCCTTGAAGACATGCACCTCGAGCATGGGCAATATCGCCACCCCCGCCGGAATGCCCACCAGCCCGCCCGCCAGAAAGGGCCACAGCAGGCGCGCATCGAAGCCGCGCCGCATGGACACGGCCGCGATGACCTGGCCGGTCAGCCCGCCGAACACCGCCAGTACGGCGGCCAACTGCGGGTCTACCGTCCATGCCCACAACGACATGGATACCAGGCTGAACCCGAAGCCCGACAAGCCCTGCACGAAACCCGCCAGGACGGCGCCCGCCACCACTGCCACATAGACCGAATCCATCTCCACCTGCGTATTGTTCTGCCATCATCCTTCGGCCTCGCGGTTCGTTCGGAAGCCATGAGGACTGCGGAGATTTTACGCAGGCAGGCGGCGCCCGTCTTTCAGGCAGCAATGGCTGCACGCGACGACGCGCACGAATCAATAGGTCTCAAGGTGCAGCCGCCCCTGCGTGCGCAGCTCGGCATGCAGCGGTTCCCATTGGCGGCCCGCCTGCTCGACGACCTCGCGCAGCGCGTGCAGCACGCCCGCCTCCATGCCTTTCAGGCCGCACACATACAGATAGGTTTCCTCGTCGGCCAGCAGCGCCGCCATGTCGGCGGCCCGCTCGCGGATGGCGTCCTGCACGTAGCGCTTGGGCTGGCCGGTCTCGCGCGACAGCGCGAGGTTGATGTCGATGAAGTCCTTGGGCAGCTTCATCAACGGCCCGAAATACGGCAGTTCGCGCTGGGTGCGCGCGCCGAAGAACAGCATCAGCTTGCCGTTCACGCCTTGTTCGAGCCGGCGCCGGCAATGCTCGGTCATGGCCCGCATGGGCGCGGCGCCGGTGCCGGTACAGATCATCACCAGGTTGGCGCGCGGGTGATTCGGCATGAGAAAGGTATTGCCGAACGGGCCGATGACCTGCACGCGATCGCCCTTGGCCAGGTCGCACAGATAGTTCGAACACACGCCCTGGAACGGCTGGCCCTCATGGGTTTCGGTGACGCGCTTCACCGTCAGCGACAGGTTGTTGTAGCCGGGCCGTTCGCCATCGCGCGGGCTGGCCAGCGAGTATTGGCGTGCATGATGCGCGCGGCCCTGCGCATCGGCGCCCGGCGGCAGGATGCCGATGGACTGGCCCTCGAGCACCGGGAACGGCAGCTTGCCGAAATCCAGCACGATGTGATGGATGTCGCTGTCGGTATCGTCGTCGGTGACGCGGTAGTTGCCCACCACGGTGGCGGTGATGGGGGTCTTGTGGGTGTACAGGTTGACGTAGGGATGCGCAGCCGACCAGGGCGGCACGGTGGATCCGGGCGCGACATAGGCCACGGCGGGCTCGGCCAGCATCGCGGCCGCTTCGGCCGTGGCGGCTTGTTGATCGGCCGCTGCCGCACCCGCCACGGCGTAGTCCGCCGCCGCGTCGGCCACGGCGCCGTCGGCGGGCAACGGTTTCTCGCCCGGCAGCTCGTCCCAGCCGAACTGCTCGTCCAGCGTATAGGCCTGCTCGCGCAGCACCATGCGCCAATTGTCGATGGAGCCCGTGGGACACGGCGGCACGCAGGCCATGCAGCCATTGCAGATGGCGGGGTCCACCACGTAATTGCGCCCGTCATGCGTGATGGCATCGATCGGGCAGGTTTCTTCGCACGTATTGCAGCGTATGCAGATCTCGGGGTCGATCAGGTGCTGCTTGAGAACTTGCGGCGGCAGGGGCGCGTTCATGGCGTGATTCCGGACTCGGGCGCGGGCCGCCTGCAACGCGGCGGCCCGGCCGGATCAGTTGAAACGGACGTACTGGAAGTCGACGGGCTGGCGGTTCACGCCCATGACGGGCGGCGCGATCCAGTTGGCGAACTTGCCTGGCTGGTCGACGCGGCCCATCAGCGAAGCCACGAAGGCGCGGTCTTCGGGCGTGGGCAGCCACTTGTCGACGTTGGCCTTCCATTGTTCTTCGGTCAGCACGTCGCCTTCGGGCGACACGCGCAGGCCGGCCAGGGTGCCGATCTGGCGGTTGAAGGCCTTGTGCGGCACCGACAGCCGGAACGGAATGCCGGCCTTCTCGATGACCTTGTTCCAGCGCCCCACTCCGGCCATGGAATCGCGGATGAAGTCGTCGCGCAGCACCTCGTTCAGCGCGTTCAGCATCGGCACCTCGATCTCGCCCAGGCGTCCGCCGTCCACCGACAGGATGCGATAGGTGTCGTTCTTCAGCTGGTGGTCGTCGGTGCGCTTGCCTTCTTCGTAGCGGCCTTTCAGGCCGGCGCTGTAGAAGATGGCGGCGTTGGACGACTGGTCGGCGCCGAACAGGTCGATGGTGACGCTGTAATGAAAGTTGAGATAGCGCTGGATGGTGGGCAGGTCGATGACGCCGGCCGCGCGCACCGCGGCGGGGTCGTCGGTCTTCAGCTCATTCATCACCTGGCAGGTGCGCTGGATGACCCGAGACACGCCCGACTCGCCCACGAACATGTGGTGCGCCTCTTCGGTCAGCATGAACTTGGTCGTGCGGGCCAGCGGGTCGAATCCCGACTCGGCCAGCGCGCACAGCTGGAACTTGCCGTCGCGATCGGTGAAGTACGTGAACATGTAAAAGGCCAGCCAGTCGGGCGTTTTCTCGTTGAACGCGCCCAGGATGCGCGGGTTGTCGGCATCCCCCGAGGTGCGCTGCAGCAGCGCATCGGCCTCTTCGCGGCCGTCGCGCCCGAAGTAGCGGTGCAGCAGGTACACCATGGCCCACAGGTGGCGGCCTTCCTCGACGTTGATCTGGAAGAGGTTGCGCAGGTCGTACTGCGACGGCGCCGTCAGGCCCAGGTGGCGCTGCTGCTCGATCGACGCGGGTTCGGTATCGCCCTGCGTGACGATGATGCGGCGCAGGTTGGCGCGATGTTCGCCGGGCACATCCTGCCAGACATCGCGGCCGATGTTCTCGCCGAAGTGGATCTTGCGCTGGCCGTCCTGCGGAGCAAGGAAGATTCCCCAGCGATAGTCGGGCATCTTCACGTGGTCGAAATGCGCCCAGCCGTCGGGCTCGACGCTGACCGCGGTGCGCAGGTACACGTCGAAGTCGTGCGAGCCATCGGGCCCCATGTCCTGCCACCACTTGAGGTAGTTGGGCTGCCAGTGCTCCAGCGCGCGTTGCAGCGTGCGATCGCTGGACAGGTTGACGTTGTTGGGTATCTTCTCGCTGTAGTTGATGCCGGACATGCTTGTCTCCTCGGTGTGCCGCCGGTCGGTGCCGGGCGGCGCGGTATGCGGGCGGTTGTCGTCGGGCCGGGCGCGGGTCTGCGCCCGTGCGGGCGATGCAGGCCCGCGCGCTCGCGCCGTCAGACGCGGTTCCAGTCGAATGCGGCCTGCTCGCCCTTGCCGTACAGCTTCAGGGCGCCCTTCTCGCCGGCCGCGTTGGGCCGGTTGAAAATCCAGTTCTGCCAGGCGGTCAGCCGGCCGAAGATGCGGGTCTCCATGGTTTCGGCGGCACCGAAGCGCAGGTTGGCCTCGAGACCAGTCAGCGCATCGGGTGACAGCGCGCGGCGCTCTTCGAGCGCCATGCGCAGTTCGTCGTCCCAGTCGATCTCGTCGGGCGCGAAGGTGACCAGCCCAAGCTGCTCGGCCTGCGACGGCGACAGCGGCTGGCCCGTGCTGCGGCGCACGGCCTCCAGCGGCTCGGCCTCTTGGTGGAAGCGGCGCTGCAGGCGGCTTTGCCCGCTGACCATGGGATAGGCGCCGAAGTTGCGCTCGTTCAGCTGGATGCAGGCCGGCGACTGCCCCTGGCCGTCGTCCAGCATGTAGATGCGGTCGGCGGCCAGGGCCAGCTCGAACAGCGTGCCGGCGAAGCAGGAACCCGGCTCGATGCACGCGAACAGCGAACGTGAAGTGACGTCCAGACGCGCCAGCGTGCGGCGCAGCATGCCGGCCGTTTCGTTCACGAACCAGTGGCCGGCATGTTCCTGCAGCGCGGCGTCGGCGGCCAGCACGGCCTGCGCATCGCCTTCGGTCTTGAGCAGCCAGGTGCCGATGTCCAGTTCGTTGGTGCGCATGTAGAGGATGGCGTCGTCCAGTTCGCGCGCCATTTGCAGCGGCCACCAGCCCGCGCCCGCGGCCACGATGGCGTCGATGCCCGTGGGCAGGTCCGCCTGCGGCGCGCGCACGGTCCAGGTGGCCAGGCGCTTTTCGCGGTCGATGCGCACGTCGACATAGCGGTACGCGATGCCGTCGGCGGAATCGGTGCGTTCCAGGCGCGTGAGCGCCACGCCCTGCGCCTGTGCCGGGCGGCGGCTGCCTTCGGCCAATTCGAGCGCGCGCGCCTTGACGGCGGCTTCGAACTGGGCCGGCTTGATGACGTCGTCGACCAGGCGCCAGGCCTTGGCGCGCTCGCCGCGCACGCCCTCCACCAGCGTGCAGAAGATGTCGGCATGGTCGTGCCGCACGCGGCGCTTGTCGGTAACCCGCGTCAGCCCGCCCGTGCCCGGCAATACGCCCAGCAGCGGCACCTCGGGCAGCGCGACGGCCGACGAACGGTCGTCCACCAGCAGGATCTCGTCGCAGGCCAGCGCCAGTTCATAACCGCCGCCCGCGCAGGCGCCGTTGAGCGCCGCCACGAACTTCAGGCCGCTATGACGGCTGGAATCTTCGATGCCGTTGCGCGTTTCGTTGGTGAATTTGCAGAAGTTCACCTTCCAGGCATGCGAGGACAGGCCCAGCATGAAGATGTTGGCGCCCGAGCAGAAGACGCGTTCCTTCATGCTGGTGACCACGACGGTGCGCACCGAGGGATGCTCGAAGCGGATGCGCTGCAAGGCGTCGTGCAGTTCGATGTCCACGCCCAGGTCGTAGGAATTGAGCTTCAGCTTGTAGCCCGGCCGCAGCCCGCCGTCTTCGGCCACGTCCATGGCCAGGGTGGCGATGGGGCCATCGACGCTGAGGCGCCAATGGCGGTATTGATCCGGGGCGGTGCGGAACTCGACCGGCGCGGCATTGCTGTTCATGTTGGGTCTCCTCTACCAGCAGAATACTGCATGACATGCAGAATAATGCATCGCTTCACGGTGGTCAACAAAATGTGCACCAAAGTGCAGGTGACGCGCCCGTCGCGCCGTTCGCTGCTACCGCCACGATTCCGGTAACGGCGCCCGGGTATAAGCTCCCCAACTTGGCCATACCCCGCATCGACTCATGCAGACGCCCTACCGCCGCCCCGTCACCCGCACCGTTACGCCCAGCCTGCGAGGCGCCCGATGAAGGTCGCCGGCTCTGCGGCGACGCCGTCGTCCGCCCGTCCCGGCATCCCCCGAAGCGTCTGGGCGCTGGGCTTCGTCTCGATGCTGATGGACATCTCGTCGGAGATGATTCACGCGCTGCTGCCGCTTTACATGGTCGCGGTGCTGGGCACCTCGGTGCTGGCCGTGGGCATCATCGAAGGCATCGCGGAAGCCACCGCCTCCATTACCAAGGTGTTCTCGGGCGCCTTGAGCGACAGGCTGGGCAGGCGCAAACTGCTTACCGTCATCGGCTACGGCCTGGCGGCCGTGACCAAGCCCGTGTTTCCGCTGGCCACCGGGCTGGAGTGGCTGGTCGGGGCCCGCTTCGTCGACCGCATCGGCAAGGGCATCCGCGGCGCGCCGCGCGACGCGCTGATCGCCGACGTCACCGAACCGGCGATGCGCGGCGCCGCCTTCGGACTGCGCCAGACGCTGGACACCTTCGGCGCGTTCATCGGCCCGCTGTTGGCCATCGGGCTGATGTGGCTGACGGCCAGCCACTACCAATCCATCTTCTGGGTCGCGGTGATACCGGCCTTCCTGGCGGTGGGCGTGCTGGCGATATTCGTGCGCGAGCCCGCCCGGCCGCCCGGCACACGCGTCGTGCGCGCGCCCCTGTCCCGCCGCGAGCTGGCGCGCCTGGGCGCCGCGTATTGGTCGGTGGTGGCCGTGGCGGTCATCTTCACGCTGGCGCGTTTCAGCGAGGCCTTCCTGATCCTACGGGCGCAGTCGGCCGGCGTGGATGCCGTCTGGACCCCGGCGGTGCTGGTGGTGATGTCCTTGGCGTTCTCGCTGTCGGCCTACCCGGCGGGCGCGCTGTCCGACCGCCACGGGCGCCTGGGCATGATGGCCATCGGCCTGTTGCTGCTGGTCGCGGCCGACCTCGTGCTGGCCTTCATGCCTGGCCTCGCCGGCCTGGGTGCGGGCGTGGTGCTGTGGGGGCTGCACATGGGCTTTACGCAGGGACTGTTCGGCGCCCTGATCGCCGATCACGCGCCGCCCGAACTGCGTGGCACGGCATTCGGCGCCTTCAATCTGATGACGGGCGTGGCGCTGCTGCTGGCCAGTGTGCTGGCCGGCGCCCTATGGGACAAGCTGGGCTATCAGGGCACCTTTCTGGCGGGCGCGGTGCTGGCCGGCGCCGCCTTGCTGGCGTTGCCGTGGCTGCGCAGGCGGCTGGCGCGGCCCTGAAACGATACGGGCCATGCCCCTGCAGGATGCCCGCGCAGCGGCTTGCGCCTGGCCAGGGGCTCGGTGTCTGCGGACAAGCTTGTGCGCCTACAACGGCAGCCCGCCCGCCTTGCGCACCTGCGTGCGCAGGCCGGCGAAGCACTCCTGCAGATCGAGATTGCTGGTGGGCCACGTGAGATCGGCCTTGGCATAGAAGGCCTCGCGCCCGGCCAGGATGCGCTTCAGATCCGCCATGGCTTCGTTGTTGCCCGACATCGGGCGGAAGTCGCCCTGCGCCATGACGCGGCTCATGTGTTCCTCGGGCGTGGCCCGCAGCCACACCGTATAACAATGCGCCAGCAGCAGGTTGTAGGTGGCGGGCTCGGAGACCAGCCCGCCCGGTGTGGCCAGCACCATTTCGGGATACAGCTGCACGGCCTCTTCCAGCGCGCGCCGCTCGTAGCGGCGGTAGGCGTTGGGGCCGTACAGGTTGTGGATTTCGAGGATGCCGCAACCGGCCACGCGCTCGATCTCGCGATTCAGCTCGACGAACGGATAGCCCAGGTCTTCGGCCAGCATCTGGCCCAGCGTGGACTTGCCCGCGCCCCGCAGGCCGATCAGCGCGATGCGCTGGAAGCGGTTGGGCCGCTGCGAGCCGGCGCCGAACAGCTGGGTCAGCGACTCGCGCGCGCGCTGCAGGTCGGATTCGCTGCGGCCGCTGAGCAGTTCGCGGATCAGCAGCCATTCGGGCGATTCGGTGGTGACGTCGCCCACCAGTTCGGCCAGCGCGCAATTGAACGCGCGCGCGATCTGCAGCAACACCAGCACCGAGGCATTGCCCACGCCGTGTTCGAGATTGGCCAGGTGACGCTCGGACACGCCGGTGGCCTGCGCCAGGCTTTTGCGCGTCATGCCGCGGATGGCGCGCAGGCGGCGCACGCGCTCGCCCAGCGCCACCAGGAAAGGCTCGCGCCGCGGTTCGGAAGGCGCCATATCGAGCGCTTGAGTCATGACTGTTCGTTGCTCCGCAATAACCCTTAGATCGCAGTTTCATGCACTATAATGCTTGACGCGTCTTCGTCAAAGCACTATTTTTCCAAAAACTGACGCACATCATCAGGCGGACAGGCACGAAGAAGCAGTGGAATTCATGCCGCAACCGCCCGCGCACAGTGTAAAGGAGACAAGCAATGAGCCAGCCCGGCACCCACCCCGACGCAGGCCAACCCGCCAGCACGCCGGAACAGTTCCGCGCGCTGATCCGGCAGGTCACCGATCGCATTGCCGGCGCGCCGCTGGACGCCCGGCTGCAAGCGCGGCTGAACCAGGATTTTGGGCCGGGCAGCGCGCAATACCAGGACATCTTTCTCGCCTGTCGAAGCGCCATCGAAGCCGGCTGGATGTGCGAGCGCGAAGGCGGCGGCGTCCGCTACGGCCGCGTCATCAAGCCGGCCGACGACCTGGCCGGCTTCTCGGTCGACGTGGTCGACATGGACGACCTGGCCGGCCCCCACCACTCCCATCCGAACGGCGAGATCGACCTGATCATGCCGCTGGACGCGGCCGCGCGCTTCGACGGCCGGGGCGCCGGGTGGCTGGTCTATGGGCCCGGCTCGGCGCATCGCCCCACCGTCACCCAGGGGCGCGCCCTGGTGCTGTACCTGCTGCCGCAGGGCGCCATCGAGTTCACCCGCCACTAGAGAGGCCGCCTTGTCCCTGCATACGCTATCCAACTACCTGGGCGGCCGCTGGCTGGACGGCCAGGGCGCGGGCGCCACCTTGCGCGATCCCGTCACCGGCGAAGCGCTGGCGCGGGCCAGCAGCGCCGGACTAGACCTCGCCGCCGGCTTCGATCATGCCCGCCGCCACGGCGGCGCGGCACTGCGAGCGTTGGGCTACGCGGGGCGCGCGGCGATGCTGGCGCGGCTGGCCGAGGCGCTGCAGACCCACCGCGACAAGTACTACGACATCGCCCTGCGCAATTCGGGCACCGTACGCAACGACTCCGCCGTGGACATCGACGGGGCCCTGTACACCCTGGGCTACTACGCCAGGCTGGGCGCGACGCTGGAAGGCGGGGCGCTGCGCCTGGACGGCGAGCAGGCAGCACTGGCCAAGAACGACGCCTATGCCTCGCAGCACGTGCTGGCGCCGGTGCGCGGACTGGCCCTGCTGATCAACGCCTTCAACTTCCCGGCCTGGGGGCTGTGGGAAAAAGCCGCCCCCGCGCTGCTGTCCGGCGTGCCCATCGTGCTGAAGCCGGCCACCGCCACCGCGTGGCTGGCGCACGAGATGGTGCGCGACGCCATTGCGGCCGACGTGCTGCCGCCCGGCGCGCTCAGCGTCGTTTGCGGCGGCGCCGACGGACTGCTCGACGCGCTGCATCCACTGGACCTGCTGTCCTTCACGGGATCGGCCGACACCGCTGCCCGGCTGCGCGCGCATCCGCGCCTGGCGCATGACGGCGTGCGGCTCAATGCCGAAACCGACAGCGTCAACAGCGCCATCCTCGGCCCCGATGCCGCCCCCGGCGCTCCCGCCTTCGACAGCCTGGTGCGAGAGGCCGTCCGCGAAATCACCGTGAAGTCGGGCCAGAAATGCACGGCCATCCGCCGCATCATGGTGCCGAGCGCCCACTACCAGGCCACCGCCGAGGCCATCGCGGCCAGGCTGGAAGAGGTCACCGTGGGCAATCCCCGCAATGAATCCGTGCGCATGGGCGCGCTGGTCAGCCGCGCGCAGTTCGACGCCGTGCAGGCCGGCCTGGCTGGCCTGCGCGCCGACAGCGACGTGCTGTTCGACGGCGGCAGCGTCGCGCTGGTCGACGCCGATCCGGCGGTGGCCACCTGCATGGCGCCGTGGCTGCTGGGCGCGCCCGACCCCGACGCCCATCCCTCCGCGCACCACACCGAGGTCTTCGGGCCCGTGGCCACGCTGCTGCCCTATCGCGATGTCGATCACGCCTGGGACATGGCCAGGCGCGGCCAGGGCTCGCTGGTGGTATCGGCCTACAGCGATGACACGGGTTTCCTGGCCCGCACCGCCGCCGAACTGGCCGACAGCCACGGCCGCGTGCATCTGGTCAGCCCCGAAGCGGCGCGCGCGCATACCGGCCATGGCAACGTGATGCCGCAGTCCATGCATGGCGGGCCCGGCCGCGCCGGCGGCGGCGAAGAGCTGGGCGGGCTGCGGGCGCTGGGCTTCTATCACCGGCGTTGCGCGGTACAGGGCGCGCCCGGGCGGCTGCGCGCGCTGGATGTCTCGCCGCGCACGGACTGAAGCCGCGGCGCACGGCCCGCACCCACACAAGAACCGGAGACAAGCATGAACCACTGCCCCGCCGAACTGAATTTCGCCAGCCACCTGGCCGCGCTGAATGCCGCGCGGGCGGCCAAGACGGCCTATATCGACGACCAGCGCCGCCTCACCTACGGCGAACTGGCCGAGCGCGTGGCGCGCTGCGCCGGCCTGCTGCGCGGCCTGGGCCTGCGCCGCGAGGAACGGGTGCTGCTGCTGATGCACGACACGGTGGACTGGCCCGTGGCCTTCCTGGGCGCGCTGCACGCCGGCGTGGTGCCGGTGGCGGTGAACACGCTGCTCACGCCCGACGACTACGCCTATATCCTGCAGCACAGCCGCTCGCGCGCCGCGCTCGTGTCGGGCCCCTTGCTGCCGGTGCTGCAGGCCGCAATGGCGCAAGGCGCGGGCGACCTCGAGCACATCGTGGTGTCGCAGCCCGGGGGCACGCTGGCGCCGAACGTACACGACTTCGACACGCTGCTGTCGGCCGCGCCCACCGTGCCGGCCGTGCGCACGTTGGCCGATGAAATCGCGTTCTGGCTGTATTCGTCCGGCTCCACCGGCAAGCCCAAGGGCGTGGTGCACACGCACGGCAACCTGTGGCATACCGCCGAGCTGTATGCCAAGCCCGTGCTCGGCATCCGCGAGGACGACGTGGTGTTCTCGGCCGCCAAGCTGTTCTTCGCGTATGGCCTGGGCAACGGACTTACCTTTCCGCTGTCGGTGGGCGCCACCACGGTGCTGATGGGCGAACGGCCCACGCCGCAGGCGGTGTTCAAGCGCCTGGTCACGCATCGTCCCACCATCTTCTACGGCGTGCCCACGCTGTACGCGGGCATGCTGGCCGCGCCCGACCTGCCGTCTCGCGACCAAGTGGCGCTGCGCGTCTGTGCCTCCGCCGGCGAGGCGCTGCCGCGCGACATCGGCGACCGCTTCACGCGGCATTTCGGCTGCGAGATCCTCGACGGCATCGGCTCCACCGAGATGCTGCACATCTTCCTGTCCAACCGCAGCGGCGACCTGCGCTACGGCACCACCGGCAAGCCCGTGCCCGGCTACGAAGTGCAGCTGCGCGACGACGCGGGGCAGCCCGTGCCGCCCGGCGCCATCGGCGACCTGTACATCAAGGGCCCCAGCACCGCGCTGATGTACTGGAACAACCGCGACAAGACCCGCCAGTGCTTCCTGGGCGACTGGCTGAAAAGCGGCGACAAGTACATCTGCGACGCCGACGGCTACTACACGTACGCGGGCCGCAGCGACGACATGATCAAGGTCAGCGGACAGTACGTCTCGCCGGTCGAGGTCGAGAACGTGCTCATCCAGCACGAGGCCGTGCTCGAGGCCGCCGTCATCGGCGTGCCCGACCACGACGGCCTGGTCAAGACCAAGGCCTACGTGGTGCTGCGGCCGGGCTTCCAGCCGGACGACAACACGGGCGCGGCGCTGCAGCAGTACGTGAAGCAGCACCTGGCTCCCTTCAAGTATCCGCGCCAGATCAACTTCACCGAAGAACTGCCCAAGACCGCCACGGGCAAGATCCAGCGGTTCCGCCTGCGGCAGCTCGAAGAGGCCACGCTGTGACCCAAGCCGCCGCCTCGGCGTCCCCCACCGCCTGGATCGAATTCGACACGCCGGCCCGCGCGCTGCGGCTGGAGTACCGCTGGATCGCGCCCGACCGGCGCGACGCGCCGCTCATGGTGTTTCTGCACGAGGGGCTGGGCTCGGTGTCCATGTGGCGCGACTGGCCCGACCAGGCCTGTGCCGCGGCGGGGTGCCGCGGCCTGGTCTATTCGCGCTATGGCTATGGACAATCCACGCCGCGCCCGGCCGACGAGAAATGGCCGGTGGACTTCATGCACGAACAGGCGCGCGACGTACTGCCGGCGTTCCTGGCGGCGCTGGGCGTCGATGCCCGGCGCGAACCGCCGCTGCTGTATGGCCACAGCGACGGCGGCTCCATCGCGCTGCTGTACGCGTCCATGTACCCGGACGCCGTGGGCGGCATCGTGGTGGCCGCGCCCCACATCTTCGTCGAGGACGTCACGGTGGCGCACATCGAGACCGCCCGCACCCAGTACCGCAGCACCGACCTGCCGGCCCGGCTGGGCCGCCACCACGCCGACCCCGACTCGGCCTTCTGGGGCTGGAACGACATCTGGCTGAATCCGGACTTCCGCCGCTGGAACATAGAGGAGTACCTGGACGGCATCCGCTGCCCGGTGCTGGCGCTGCAGGGCGTGGACGACGAGTACGGCACGCTGGAACAGATCCGCGGCATCCGCCGGCGCGCGCCCCAGACCCGCCTGTTCGAGATACCGGACTGCCGTCATTCGCCGCACCGGGACCAGCCCGACATCGTCATCCGCGCCGTGGCCGACTTCGTCCACGGTCTTGCACGACCCGGCTAGCGCCGGAGGCCACACCGCCACACACACAAAAAACCAGGAGACAACGTCATGCAACATGCCTTTTTACGCGGCGCCACGGCCGGCGCCCTGCTCTGCCTCGCGGCCGGCGCATCGGCCCAGGACAAGATCAAGGTAGGCTTCATGCTGCCGTACAGCGGCACGTATGCCGCGCTGGGCACCGCCATCGAGAACGGGTTCCGGCTGTACGTGGCCGAACAGGGAGGCAAGCTGGGCGGCAGGGAGATCGAATACTTCAAGGTGGACGACGAGTCCAATCCCGCCAAGGCTTCCGAGAACGCCAACCGGCTGATCAAGCGCGACCAGGTCGACGTGCTGATCGGCACCGTGCACTCCGGCGTGGCGATGGCGCTGGCCAAGGCCGCGAAGGACAGCAACACCACGCTGATCGTGCCCAACGCAGGCGCCGACGCCATCACCGGCCCCATGTGCGGCGCCGGCATCTTCCGCACCTCGTTCACTAACTGGCAGCCCGCCTTCGCCATGGGCCCCGTGGCCGCGGCCAAGGGCCACAAGACCGCCATCACGGTCACCTGGAAGTACGCGGCGGGCGACGAGGCCGTCAACGGTTTCCAGGAAGGCTTCGAGAAGGCGGGCGGCAAGGTGCAGAAGCAGTTGTCCGTGCCGTTCCCCAACGTCGAGTTCCAGTCGCTGCTGACCGAGATCGCCGCGGCCAAGCCCGACATGGTGTTCGCCTTCTTCGCGGGCGGCGGGGCCGTCAAGTTCGTGCAGGACTATCACGCGGCCGGCCTGGGCAAGACCATTCCGCTGTACGGCTCGGGCTTCCTGACCGACGGCACCCTGAAAGCGCAGGGCGATTCGGCGCAGGGCCTGCTGACCACGCTGCACTATGCCGACGGCCTGAACACCCCGCGCGACAACGCCTTCCGCGCCGCCTACACCAAGGCCCACACCATCGCGCCCGACGTGTACGCGGTGCAGGGCTATGACGCCGCGCAGATGATGCAGGCCGGCCTGGCGGCCGTGAAGGGCGACATCGGCCGGAAGGACGACTTCCGCAAGGCCATGCGCTCTGCCACCATCGACAGCCCGCGCGGACAGTTCACGCTGTCGCCGGCCGGCAATCCGGTGCAGGACATCTACCTGCGCAAGGTCGCCGGCCTGGACAACGTGGTGCAGGAAGTGGCCGTGCGCAAGCTGGCCGACCCGGCACGCGGCTGCCGCCTGTAATCCGGAGCGGCGATGGATCCCGGCGTCTTCCTCATCCAGTGCCTGAATGCCCTGCAGTACGGCCTGCTGCTGTTCCTGGTGGCCAGCGGACTGACGCTGATCTTCGGCATCATGGGCATCATCAACCTGGCCCATGGCAGCTTCTACATGATCGGCGCCTACATGGCGTTCGCGCTGGGGCCGTGGGTCGATCGCCTGCTGGGCGGCGGCTTCTTCGTCACGCTGCTGGTATGCGTGGCGGCCGCCGCACTGCTGGGCTACCTGCTCGAGGCCGCGTTCTTCAGCTACCTGTACCGGCGGGACCACTTGCAGCAGGTGCTGATGACGTACGGGCTGATCCTGGTTTTCGAAGAGCTGCGCAGCATCCTGGTGGGCAACGACGTGCACGGCGTGCCGGTGCCGGCCTGGCTGCAGGGTTCCATCTCGCTGGGCGAGGTGATGACCTACCCCGTCTACCGGCTGTTCATCTCGGCGGTGGGGCTGGGCATCGGGCTGCTGCTGTACCTGGTGATCACGCGCACACGCCTGGGCATGATGGTGCGCGCGGGCGCCAGCAACCGCGAGATGATCGGCTCGCTGGGCATCGACATCAACCGGCTGTACCGGCTGGTGTTCGCGGCCGGCGTGGCGCTGGCGGCGCTGGCCGGGGCCATCGCGGCGCCGGTGTCCTCCGTGTACCCCGGCATGGGGCACGGCGTGCTGATCGTGTGCTTCGTGGTGGTGGTGATCGGCGGCATCGGCTCCATCCGCGGCGCCTTCCTGGCCGCCATGCTGGTGGGCCTGGTCGAGACCTTCGGCCAGGTGCTGTTCCCGGCCGCCGCCGGCGTGCTGGTGTACGTACTGATGGCCGGCATCCTGCTGTGCAAGCCCGAAGGGCTGTTCAAACAAGGCTGATTCCATGCGCAAGGCCGTACCGCTACTGCTACCCGTGCTCGCCCTGCTGGCGCTCGGCGCCCTGCCCTGGCTGGCGGGCGGCTATGCCGCCGGGCTGGCGCTGAAGATCATGATCTACGCGCTGTTCGCGCTCAGCCTGCAACTGCTGGTGGGCGGGGCCGGGCTGGTCAGCCTGGGACACGCCGCGTTCTTCGGCATCGGCGCCTACACCGCGGCATTGCTGACGCCCGACGGCGGGCCCGCGCTGCTGTGGTGGCTGCTGCCCGCGGCGCTGGGCGCGGCGGGCCTGTATGCGCTGCTCACCGGCGCGCTGGCGCTGCGCACTCGCGGCATCTACTTCATCATGGTCACGCTGGCCTTTTCCCAGATGGCCTATTACGTGTTCCACGACACCAGGATCGGCGGCGGCAGCGACGGCATCTACCTGTACTTCCGTCCCGAGGCCGCGATGGCCGGCGGCCTGCTGTTCGACCTGGGCGACGACACGGTGTTCTATCTGTTCGCGCTGGCATGCCTGGCGCTGGGCTGGCTGTTCCTGGGGCTGTTGCGGCGCTCGCCGTTCGGCGCGGCGCTGGCCGGCATCCGCATCAGCGAGCAGCGCATGCGCGCGGCCGGCTACGACACGTATCCGTACAAGCTGACGGCCTACGTGGCGGCAGGCATGCTGGCCGGACTGGCCGGCTTCCTGTATGCGTTGAAGGACGGTTTCGTCACGCCCGAACTGCTGGCCTGGGAACAGTCGGGCATGGCGTTGCTGATGGTGATCCTGGGCGGCCTGCGCCGGCCCGGCGGCGCGGTGCTGGGCGCCGTGGGGCTGGTGCTGCTGCAGGAACTGTTCCAGTCCGAGGCCGTGTTCGGCGACTTCGCCACGCACTGGCACCTGTCGCTGGGCCTGTCCATCATCGCGCTGGTGGCGTTGCTGCCCGATGGCCTGATCGCCCTGCCGGACCGACTGCGCGGCATGGCCGCCCGGCGCGGCGGCGATGCCGGCGCAGCGCCTGTTACTCCGGACGGCGCACCGCCCGGCGGCGGCGCGGCGGGCGCCGCTGCGCCTGCCGCCTCTTCCGCGCCTGCCGGCGCGACGGCCGCATCCACAGGCACCGCTGTCAGGGGGCCTGCAGGCGCCCCGGTCCGCGACCGCGCCGCCGCGCTCATCACCTCCGGAGGTCCCCATGGCTGAAGTCATGCTCGCCGCGCAAGGTATCTCGCGCCGCTTCGGCGGGCTGGTGGCCGTGGACGGCGTGTCGCTCGAACTGGCGCGCGGCGCCGTGCACGCCGTCATCGGCACCAACGGCGCCGGCAAGTCCACCCTCATCAACATTCTTTCCGGCGAGCTGCCGCCCAGCGGCGGCACCGTGCGCCTGGGCCCGCATGACGTCACCGCATGGCCACAGCCGCGCCGCGCCCGCGCGGGCCTGGGCCGCACCTACCAGCGCTCGACGATCTTTCCCGAACTGAGCGTGCACGAGAACTGCCGCCTGGCCGCGCAGGCCGGCCGCCAGCGCTTCTGGCATTGGTGGCGGAGCGCCGTCGACTGCGCGCACAGTACCGGGCTGGCGCGCCAGGCCATCGAAAGCACCGGCCTGCAGCCCGACGCCCACCGTCCGGCGGGGCAATTGCCGCACGGCCGCAAGCGCCAGCTGGAGATCGCGATGTGCCTGGCCGGGCAGCCCGACGTGCTGCTGCTGGACGAGCCGCTGGCCGGCATGGGGCCGGAGGAGACGGACCGCATCCTCGAACTTCTGCAGTCGCTGAAGCGGGACCACGCCATCCTGCTGGTCGAGCACGACATGGACGCCGTGTTCCGCGTGGCCGAGACCATCACCGTGATGGTCAACGGCTGCGCCATCGCCAGCGGAGACCCGGCCGCCATCCGTGCCAACCCCGCGGTGCAGACCGCCTACCTGGGAGAACACCAATGACGGCGCCCATCGCGTCGCGCGCGGGCCTGGTGCAGGCGCGCGGCCTGCACACGTACTACGGCGCCAGCCACGTGCTGCGCGGCGTCGACCTCGACGTGGCCCCGGGCGAATCCATCGGGCTGGTCGGCCGCAACGGCATGGGCAAGACCACGCTGATCCGCACCCTGCTGGGCCTGGTGCGGCCCGCGCGCGGCAGCGTCAGCGTGAGTGGCCGCGACTGTACGCGCGCGGCGCCGCATGCCATCGCTCGGCTGGGCATCGCATACGTGCCCGAGGGGCGCGGCATCTTCCCCAACCTGAGCGTGCGCGAGAACCTGCTGGTGGCCGCCCGGCCCGGACGCGGCCAACGGCCCGACTGGACCTACGAACGGGTACTCGAGACCTTTCCGCGGCTGCGCGAGCGCATCGGCCATGGCGGCCAGCAGCTGTCGGGCGGCGAACAGCAGATGCTGGCCATCGGACGAGCCTTGATGACCAACCCCGAGCTGCTGGTGCTGGACGAGGCCACCGAGGGCCTGGCGCCGCTGATCGTGGCCGAGATCTGGAACATCGTCGGCCGCATACGCGCCACCGGTATGTCCACGCTGATCGTCGACCGCAATTTTCGCGCGGTGCTGGCCCATACGGATCGCTGCGTGGTCATGGAGAAAGGCGAGCTGGTGGAAAGCGGCGACAGCGCCGCGTTCGCCGCACAGCCGGCGCAGCTGGCGCGATATCTGGGTGTGTAGGAAAGCCGATCCGTCGGTTTTTATGTAACGCCTGTCGACATCGCGGCCCCCGTGCCCGTGCGCGGCACAGCGGGTTTTCATCCGGCAACCGCAGGTTGCATTCAGGCCCGGGCCCGCTTGATAGGATGGGTCATGCCTGCGCGGCTGCCGGCTTCCCGTCTGGCGCGCGCAGGCCGGCGACAACCCTGTCAAGGAGGTGCTCCATGCCAGCCAAGTCCAAAGCCCAGCAGATGGCCGCCGGTGCGGCCCTGTCCGCCAAGCGCGGCGACACCAAGCCCAGTGAACTGAAAGGCGCGTCGAAGTCCATGTACAAGTCCATGGATCAGACGGAACTGAAGAAGATGGCCTCGACGCCCCGCAGCGGCAAGCCGCGCCACAAGAGTTCGTCAACCACGCATCACTGATGCATGCTTCACTCGTCCGCTGCCGGCGCGGTCTTGCGAGCCCGTCTAGTCCGCGCCGGCTTGGACGTTGCAGCATTCTCCTCCGTCGCCTTGCGCCTGGCGGCCTTTGACGCCACCTCTTCCGCCATTTTCGCCGCCACGCGGCCGGCCACCTTGGCGGCCGCCTTGCGCCCGCTTCCCCGGCCGGATCGCGTGCGCCCCGGGCGAGCCGGCTCGGGCGCCGGGTCGGGCGCGCTTGGCCGCCCCACATAAGTGCCCGATTTCTCGTCCCTGCCCACAGTGATCAAGCCGCGCGCCTGCGCCTCTTCGAGCAACTGGCCGAAGGCCTTGAAGCCGTAGTACGACTCGGCGAAATCCGGCTTGCGGCGCTTGATCGCACTTTTCAGCGTCGACGCCCACACGCGCTGGCCGTCGCCCGCTTCGGACCCCAGGGCGTCCAGCGTCTGCACCACCATCTCCAGGGCTTCGCGCATGCGCTTCTCGGCCTCGTCCACGGGCTGCGGCGGCGTGCTCGCGGGCGCCGGAACGGCCGCCGGCATGGCGGCCGCGCGCATTTCGCTGGCGCGTCGCCGCTCGCGCTCCAGGTCGTCGTAGAAAATGAACTCGTCGCAGTTGGACACCAGCAGATCCGAGGTCGAGCGCTTCACCCCCACCCCGATCACGCGCTTGGCGTTCTCGCGCAGCTTGGACACCAGGGGCGAGAAGTCGGAGTCGCCGCTGACGATCACGAAGGTATCGACGTGGGCCTTCGTGTAGCACAGGTCCAGCGCATCCACGACGAGGCGGATATCCGCCGAGTTCTTGCCCGACTGCCTCACGTGCGGGATCTCGATCATCTCGAAATTGGCCTCGTGCATGCCGTCCTTGAATTCCTTGTACCGGTCCCAGTTGCAATAGGCCTTCTTGACCACGATGCTGCCCTTGAGCAGCAGCCTTTCCAGCACCAGCCGTATGTCCAGGCGCGGGTAATTGGCGTCGCGCACGCCCAGCGCGACGTTCTCGAAGTCGCAGAACACCGCCATGTTGACGTTTTCGTTGAGGACCGCCATAGGCTGCTCCAGATTGATGGGGTCGGATCACAGAGCCATCATGATCGCACGACCCCACGGCCGGCACGTCCGGGTAAGCCCTGAAGATGGTACGGCTAGCCATCGGCAAGCCCGCGGATTTGGGCCTTTTTCGGCCGATTGGCCGCGTGCCTCCGTGGCTAGAATCCTCCGGCCGGGGCGTCTTGCCGGCGCAGCGCATCATGCCTGCCCCAGTTCCCGAGCTCCCCTTCCTTTCCGGGGCCTGAATTCATGAATCTCTCCACTCTCATCGGCCTGCTGCTCGGCGTGGTCACGCTGATCCTGGTGATCGCGTCCTCCGCCATCGACTCCCTGGCCTACCTGAACCTGCCCGGCCTGGCCATCGTGCTCGGCGGCACCGCCGCCGCCCTCTTCATCAGCTACCCGCTGGCCGAGGTGCGCCGCATTCCGCACCTGCTGCGCACCGTGTTCCGCAACGACCGCGTCGACACCCAGCGCGACATCGATGAACTCGTGGCCATGGCGCAGCTGTGGATGAACAACGACGTGCGCAAGGTCGAAGAGGCCCTGAAGAAGGTCTCCAATCCCTTCCTGCGCACCGGCGTGCAGCTCATCATCGACAACACGCCCGAAGAACAGATCATCGAACTGCTGCAATGGCGCATCGCCCGCATGCGCGCGCGCGAACAGGCCGAGGCGCAGATGTTCCGCACCATGGCCAGCTTCGCCCCCGCCTTCGGCATGCTGGGCACGCTGGTCGGCCTGATCAACCTGATGTCCGTGCTGGGCGACGGCGCCATGGACGCCATCGCCAAGCACCTGGCGGTGGCGCTGATGACCACGTTCTACGGCCTGCTGATCGCCAACCTGGTCTGCAAGCCCGTGGCCGTCAAGCTCGAGCGACGCACCGAACGCCGCGTCACGCTGCTGAACATGGTGCTGCAGGGCATCTCGATGATGTGCGAGCGGCGCGGTCCGGCCGTGGTGCGCGAGACGCTCAATTCGTTCATGCTGCACATCGAGGACGAGGTCTATGACGGCGGCGTCGCCGAGCCCAAGCCGGCCGCGCGCCGGGCTCGCGGCAGCGCGGCGCCCGGCCGCCCGGCGGCAGTGCCAGCGGCGCAGGGTCCGGGCGTCGCGCCGGCCCCCATCAAGGCGGCGGCACGGCAATGAGTGCGGCACGGCCGACCCTGGCCGACCTGATCGAGGAACGGCGCCAGGCCGAGCGGCGGCGGTCGTCGCCGCTGGCGCGCGCGAATCGCCAGAACGGCGACCGCTTCGCGCGTTGGCACGTTCCCGAAGTGGTCGACCACGAACCCGACAACTGGCTCGTCACCTACCTGGACCTGCTGACGCTGCTGCTGGCCATGCTGGTCGTCATGCTGGGCGTCACGCGCGTGTACGGCTGGCATGCCGCGGACGACAAACCGGTGGCGCTGGTGGGCTCGGTGGCCAAGAGCGGGCTGCCCGCCTACCAGGGCGACTACGCGCGCCTGGAGGACCTGCCGACGATCCCGGCGGCCTGGGCGCATCTGCCGGACCCCGCGGCTGCCGCGCCGCTGGCCATGAAAACGATCGGCGCATCCGCGCCGACCGCCGTCGACGCCCAGCACACCGTACCGGCGCCTGCACCTCCGCCTACGCTGGACGAGTTGGGCCTGGGCGACCTGGGGGATTCCATCCAGGTGCTGGTCAACAGCCAGTCGGTCAGTTTCCGCATCAGCACCGAACTGCTGTTTCCGTCCGGCCAGGCCGCGCTCAGCCCCACGGGCCTGGGCCTGATCAAGAAGCTGGCCGAGGTGATCAACCGCAGCGGCCATCCCTTGTCGATCGAAGGCCACAGCGACAACGTGCCCATCCAGACGCGCCAGTTCCCGTCGAACTGGGAACTGTCCACCAGCCGCGCCACCAGCGTGCTGCGCGAACTGGTTCGTGACGGCGTGGACGGCAGCCGGCTGCGCGCGGTGGGCTACGCCGACACCCAGCCCCTGATGCCCAATGACACCGCACAGGGCCGCGCCGCCAACCGGCGCGTGGAACTGATCATGCGCATCACGCCGAAACCCGCGGATGAGGCGCCGCGCACGCCGGCGGCGAAAGCCGGGGCCGGCGCGGCCCATTCTCGCGCCGCGCCATTGGCCGCTGCGCCGGCTGCGAGCCAGACCACGGCCATCGGTGGCGCAGCACCGGCCGGGACTGCATCGACCAACTCTGCAGCAGCTGCTTCTGCATCCACCATCCCGACAGGGGCCAGCTCCCCGTCCGGCGATCCGGCATCGAGCACTTCAACATCGGCGCCCGCCGCGCCCCAAGCCAGCCGCACAGTCGAACAGCGCTAATCCGCCATTCCCTGGGCCGGCGCTGACTGCCCCCATTCGGCCACGAAGGTATCCCTGAAACCACGCAGCCATTCCAGCCGCTGCTGGCCCAGCCGGCGAGCGGCCTCGGTCTGCATGGAGGCCGGCAGGCCGGCCAGCTTGCGTTCGATGTGGTCCAGCGCATAGCGTTGGTCGTCCAGTTCGCGCGTGTGCCCCAGCGGATCCGACGGATGCGCGAACGCCGAACCCATGCGCCCGGCGGTATAGAACAGCCGCGCCAGGCCGACGGCGCCCAGCGCATCCAGGCGGTCGGCGTCCTGCACGATGCGAGCTTCGATGGTGCGCGGGGCGATGCCGGCCGAAAAACTGTGCGCTTCGATCGCATGGCAAACGCCCGGCAGGCGATCGGCCGGGAAGTCCGCCTCGGCCAGCATGCGTGCCGCCAGTTCGGCGGCCATGCGGGAGGCCTGCGTGCGTTCGGGATGGTTCTTGGGTAGGTTGACCAGGTCGTGCAGATAGCAGGCGGCCTGCACCACCAGCCTGTCGGCCTGGGGATATTCGGCCAGCAGCGCCGCGGCCACGCGCCAGACGCGATGCAGATGGTTCAGGTCGTGCGCGCCGTCGCCGTCGGCCTGCGCCGTGGCAATGGCGATGAATCGGGACGTCCAGTCGGAAGAGGAAGCTTGCATGGGAATCGAAGTAACGCCCGTCGGGGCGGGGCCGGCCAGGCTCGGATAAAAGAAGTACTGTACAAATATACAGGCGTCTGGCGCCGCACGCCAGCCTTCGGCGGACCTATGGGACTGAATCCTGCATTGTCGCAAACGCCCCACCCCACGGCGTAAACGCCTCTTGCGCGCCGCCCCCGCCACGGCGTAAAACCGCCGCTTGAGCCGGCACGCCGGCCGGTCGACGGATATCGAGGGTGGAGGCCCTATGTCATACATGCTGCTTATCGTGGAACCCGTTGGCCAGCGCGCCGAACGCACGCCCGAGCAAGGCCGCGAAGCCTATGCCGCCATGGTCGACTACGCCCAGAGCCTAGAGGCGCGCGGCAAGCTGGTGGATGCCCGGTCGCTGGCGTCCACCTCGGACAGCGTGCGCGTGCAAGCCCGCGGCGGACGCACCACGCTGCTGGACGGTCCCTATGCCGAGGCCAAGGAAATGATCGGCGGCTTCTTCCTGCTGCAGGACGTCACCTACGAGGAAGCCATCGCCATTGCCCGGGATTGCCCCGCCGCTCAATGGTGCACGGTCGAGGTCCGCAAGCTGGGCCCCTGCTTCGAGTAGCTCAAGGGTTTTCCCCAGGGTCGGCGAAAGTCCTGTCGATCCGACGCCGCGCCGTTCGTCGTGTACACGAACGCCGCGATTTTGCGGCATGTCCGAATCCAGGGAGATCGACATGCGATACATGATCATCGTCAAGGCCAGCCCCGAAAGCGAGGCCGAGGCGCCGCCCGACCCATCCATGATGTCGGCCATGCGCGCCTACCACGCCGAGCTGGCCAGCGCCGGCGTGCTGCTCGACTTCAATGGCCTGCGCGCCACCCGCCACGGCTGGCGCATCGAGTACGGCGCCGACGACCGCCGAACCGTGACGGACGGCCCGTTCGCCGAGACCCACGAGCTCATCGCCGGCTACACCCTCATCCAGGTGCGCACGCGCGAGGAAGCGCTGGAGTGGAGCAAGCGATATCCCAACCCGCGCAGCGCGGGCAGCCGATGCGCCATCGAGGTCCGCCGCGTCTTCGAAATGGAAGACCTGGCGCCCGGCTCGTCCATCGACCGATAAGCCTGAAACGATTGCCACCCGTATAGCCCACACCCCTACCCTGAACGCAAGCGAGACCATCATGCCCAAGCAAATCTTCGTCAACCTGCCCGTGGCCGACCTGGACAAGTCCGTGGCTTTCTTCACGGCACTGGGTTTCAGTTTCAATCCCCAGTTCACCGACCACAAGGCCACCTGCATGATCGTGGGCGAGAACATCCACGTCATGCTGCTGGTGCGAGATTACTTCCAGGGTTTCTGCAGCAAGCCCGTCGCCGACGCCAGGCAGGCCACCGAAGTGCTGATCGCGCTGAACTGCGACAGCCGGGCGGAAGTCGAACAGATGGTGGCCAAGGCGCTGGCCGCCGGCGGCAGTGCGCCGCGCGCGGCGCAGGACCACGGCTTCATGTTCCAGCACGGCTTCGACGACCTGGACGGCCATGCGTGGGAAGTGTTCTACATGGAGCCTGGCGCCATGGGCGGCGAGCAATGACGCAAGAGGCGGCGCATCGCGCCATCGAAGCGGTCTGGCGCATCGAGGCCGCCCGCGTGATCGCGGGCGTCGCGCGCCTGGTGCGCGACGTCGGCCTGGCCGAAGAACTGGCGCAGGACGCGCTGCTGGCGGCGCTGGAGCATTGGCCCGCCAGCGGCGTGCCGGACAATCCCGGAGCCTGGCTGATGACCACCGCCAAGAACCGCGCGCGCGACCTGCTGCGCCAGCAGACCCTGCACGCGCGCAAGCACGAGGAACTGGGCCAGGAAATGGAATCGCGCAGCGAACACGTCGAGCCGGATTTCGTCGATGCGCTGGACGCGGCGCGGCAGGATGACATCGGCGACGACCTGCTGCGCCTGGTCTTCACCGCCTGCCATCCCGTGCTGTCGGCCGACGCGCGCGTGGCGCTGACGCTGCGCGTGCTGGGGGGCCTGTCCACCACGGAGATCGCGCGCGCCTATCTGGTGCCCGAGCCCACCATCGCGCAACGCATCGTGCGCGCCAAGCGCACCCTGTCGGCCGCCCGCGTGCCGTTCGAAGTGCCCCGCGCCGACGAGCGCGGCGCCCGCCTGGCTTCCGTGCTGGAGGTGATCTATCTCATCTTCAACGAAGGCTACTCCGCGACCGCGGGGGACGACTGGACCCGTCCCGCGCTGTGCACGGAAGCCCTGCGCCTGGGCCGGGTACTGGCGGGGCTGGCGCCGCAGGAAAGCGAAGTGCATGGCCTGTGCGCCTTGATGGAGATACAGGCTTCGCGGCTGAACGCCCGCAGCGACGCGCGCGGGCAACCGGTATTGCTGATGGACCAGGACCGCGGCCGCTGGGATCGCCTGTTGATACGGCGCGGCCTGGAAGCGCTGGCCCGGGCCGAGTCGCTGGGCGGCGCGCGCGGCCCCTATGCGCTGCAGGCCGCGCTGGCGGCCTGCCATGCGCGCGCCGCCACCGCCGCGGATACCGACTGGGCGCAGATCGTCGGCCTGTACGACGCGCTGGCGCAGGTCGCGCCGTCTCCCGTCGTGGAACTGAATCGCGCGGTCGCGGTGGGCATGGCCTATGGTCCGCAGGCCGGTCTGGACTGCGTCGATACGCTCGCGGGCAACGCGGCGCTGGCCAACTATCACTGGCTGCCCAGCGTGCGCGCCGACCTGCTGGCCAAGCTGGGGCGCCACGAAGAGGCGCGCGCCGAATTCCTGCGCGCCGCATCGATGACCCACAACAGCAGCGAACAGGAACTGCTGCAGCAACGCGCCAGGCAGATGCTGCAGTAGCTCCATGCCCACGCATGCAAAGGGCGCGCCGCCCGGCCTCGCGGCGTGCTCGGCGGGTGGCGGCCTTCCTAAGCCCGCGCCATTTCCAGCGCGACGGCCGTGGCCTCGCCGCCGCCGATGCACAGCGCCGCAACGCCCCTGCGCAGCCCACGCTGCCGCAGCGCGTGCAGCAAGGTCACGATCAGCCTAGCCCCGGTGGCGCCGATGGGATGTCCCAGCGCGCATGCGCCGCCGTGCACGTTCAGGCGGTCGGCCGCTATCTCCAGGTCGCGCGCCGCGGCCATGGCCACCACGGCGAAGGCCTCGTTGATTTCGAACAGGTCCACGTCGGCCACGCGCCAGCCCGCGCGGTCCAGCACCTTGCGGATCGCGGGGATGGGCGCGGTGGTATACCAGGCCGGCTGCTGGCTGTGGGTCGCATGGGCGCGAATCTCGGCCAGTACCGGCAAGCCGTCTCGCAGGGCCAGCGACCGCCGCGTCAGCAACAACGCGGCCGCGCCGTCCGCATTGGCCGATGCGCTGGCGGCCGTGATGGTGCCGTCGTCCCGGAAGGCAGGCTTGAGCGCGGGGATTCTGTCGGGCGACACGCGCAAAGGGATCTCGTCCTGCGCCACCGGTGTGTCGCCGCCCTTGCCGGGCACCGGCACCGCGACGATCTCGTCGGCGAAGGCGCCGTTCTCGATGGCCGCGCGGGCACGCCGCAGCGTCTCGATGGCGTAGGCGTCCTGCTCGGCGCGGCCGAACCCATAGGCCTGGGCCGCGGCCTCGCCGAAGTCGCCCATCGGGCGTCCGGCCTCGTAGGCGTCCTCGAGGCCGTCCAGCGCGGCATGGTCGTACAGCCTGTCGTGGCCATAGCGATAGCCGCCGCGGGCCTTGGCCAGCAGGTACGGAGCATTGCTCATCGACTCCATGCCGCCGGCCAGCACCACGTCGGCCGAGCCCGCGCGCAACAGGTCGTGGGCCAGCATCACGGCCTTCATGCCCGATCCGCACACCTTGTTGACCGTGGTGGCTCCGGCGGCATCCGGCAGGCCCGCCGCGCGCATGGCCTGCCGCGCAGGGGCCTGACCCGTGCCCGCCGGCAGCACGCAGCCCATGAATCCTTCGTCCACGCGGGCCGGGTCGAGCCCTGCGCGCTCGAGGGCCGCGCGTATGGCGTGCGCGCCGAGCGCCGGCGCGGACAACGGCGCCAACGCGCCCTGGAAGCGACCCAGCGGCGTACGGGCCGCGGAAACGATCACGACGGGGTCTTCAGTGCTCATGCGAACTCCATTGATGAGGAACGCGGAAGTGCGCCCTGCCCTGGTGCGCGGCCATGCCCGCACCATGCGCGAGCGCGCCGGGCACGTTAAATGCTCGATGCCCGAAAATAAATTATGTTCATCATGATAATTTCGGCCGTCATGGCTGGCAAGCCCGCAAAACCGCCGTGATCGTGCTTCGCCCCGGCGCGGTGCAATGTCCATGACGGTGCGGCGCGCCTTGTAGGCGGCCTAGCTAAGCAGCTCACCAGACCCCTCAAACCCCTCCTGCGCGATATATGCATAGCGCTTTTTCTTCGTTCGCATCGGCCGGGTGCAAACCTAGAATCGTCCAGGTGTAAGCGCACTTCATCGCTTCTGTGAGCCGCTCAACGCAGCGATGAGAAAGCCCCACCAGGATGTCAGATATTCAATCTTCCGCATCGACCGCCGACGTCACGCCGGCCCTGAGCTTCGGCGACGACGCCTATGTGCGCATCCGTCGCGACGTGCTGTCGTGCCGGCTTCCGCCGGGCGCGTTCGTCACCGAACCCGAGCTCATGGCGCGCTACGCCATACGCAAGACCAGTTGCCGCATCGCGCTGACGCGCCTGGCGCAGGAAGGCTTCGTGCGGTCGCGGCCGCGCAAGGGCTACCAGATCGCCCCCATCCTGCTGCGCGACGTCGAAGAAGTGTTCACGCTGCGCGTGCAGCTCGAGCCGCTGGCGGCGCGCCTGGCCGCCGGCCGCGCCGACATCGCCCGGCTGCGCGAACTCGAAGCGGCCTGCCGCGTGCAGCATCCGGTGCTGCAGCTCACCGAGCAGATCGACGCCTTCATGGACGCGAACAAGGCCTTTCACCTGGCCATCGCCGCGGCCAGCGGCAATGTCCGCCTGCATCGCACGCTGGCGCTGCTGCTGGACGAGATGTCGCGCCTGGTGGCGCTGGGCTTCGGCGTGCAGAAGACCAAGCCCGAGATCAAGCATGACCACAACGCGCTGATAGACGCGTTGGCGGAGGGAGATGGCAAGCGCGCCGAGACGATCGCGCGCCGCCATATCGAGACATTCCAGGCCATGACCCTGGAAAAACTGTACGCCAGCCTGGCAGAGACCGGCGCGGCGATCCCCGTCAACGGTCCAGGAAGCTGGCGATGAACACTCTAGCCGTCCATGCGAAGGCCGCACCGCCCGCCGCCGTTCCCGGCGCCGGTCCGGCCATGCTGCGCGTCGACAACGTCTCGAAGCACTTCGGCAACCTGCAGGCGCTGCGCGACATCTCCTTCACCGTCGGCCAGGGCGAGGTCGTGGCCCTGCTGGGCGCGTCCGGCTGCGGCAAGAGCACGCTGCTCAACATCATCTCGGGCCTGATGCCGTACGACAGCGGCGCGCTCGAGATCGCCGGCGAGCCCGCCGAACGCTTCCGCGACTGGCACCGCATGGCCTACCTGTTCCAGGAAGACCGCCTGCTGCCATGGCGCAGCGTGCGCGACAACGTGTCGCTGGGACTCGAGGCGCAGGGCGTGCCGGGCGCCGAACGCCGCCGCCGTGCCGAAGCCGCGCTCGAGATGGTGGGCCTGGCCGGCTTCTCGCGCTCCTGGCCGCACCAGCTGTCGGGCGGCATGCGCAGCCGCGTGGCGCTGGCGCGCAGCCTGGTCATCGAACCCGACATCCTGCTGATGGACGAGCCCTTCTCGAAGCTCGATCCGCACACTCGCTCGCAGATGCATGAAGAACTGATGCGCATCCAGGCGCAGAAAGGCACCACCGTGCTGTTCGTCACGCACGACGTCGAAGAGGCCGTCGTGCTGGCCGATCGCATCGTGCTGCTGGCGCCGCGGCCGGGACGCGTGCGCGAGGTCGTTCCGGTTCCCCTGGCGCGGCCCCGCGTGCCCACCGACCGCGACGTGGCGGAGCAGACGCGGCAGCTGCGCATGAAGGTGCAGCAATGACTGTCGCGACCCATCCCGCCGCCCGCATCGGCCTGCTCGTCGCGCAGCGCATCGCGCTGGCCGCCATTTTCGTCGCGATCTGGTACCTGGCCGCGCAGCGCATGCCGGCCTTCGTGCTGCCCGGCCCCGAGCGCGTGCTGAACGCCCTGCTGGCGCTTACCCGCACCGACACCTTCCTGCACGACATCGGCGTGACCATGTCGCGCGTGGTCACTGGCTTCATCCTGGCCGCGCTGGTGGGCACGCCGCTCGGTCTGGCGCTCGGCTCCAGCCGCGCGCTGGCGCGGTTCTTCGAGCCGCTGCTGGCCGTGATGAACACCGTGTCGTCGGCCATCTGGGCCGTGTTCGCCATCATCTGGTTCGGCATCTCCAATGCCACCACGGTGTTCGTGGTGTTCATGACCGCCATGCCGTTGATCCTCACCAACGTGTGGCAAGGCGCCCAGAATGTGGATCGCCAGCACGTCGAGCTGGCGCGCAGCTTCCGCATGGGCCGCGCGCAGGTGCTGCGCAAGATCTACCTGCCCAGCATCCTGCCCTACTTCTTCTCGGGCGCGCGGCTTGCGTTCGGCTTCGGCTGGCGCGTGTCGCTGGTGGCGGAGACGCTGGGGTCGTCCGATGGCATCGGCTATCGCCTGCGGCAGGCCGCCGACCTGGTGCAGACGGACCAGGTGTTCGCCTGGACCCTGCTGCTGATCGTATTGATGCTGCTGCTGGAAAGCGGCGTGCTCAAGCCCCTGGAACGCCGCCTGTTCCGCTGGAAACCTCTTTGACATCGGGAGTCCCCACCATGCAATGGAAGAAAACCCTCTCCGTGGCGCTGGTCGCCCTCTCCGCCGTCGCCGGCGGCGCCGCGCACGCCGCCGACAAGGTGCGCATCGGTTACTGGAGCAGCGGCGTCAGCCTGGGCTACGGCGCCGTGCTGGAGGCCACCGAGTTCCTCAAGCAGCAGGACCTGGACGTCGAGTTCGTGCGCTTCCCCGACGTCAACGCGCCGCTGCGCGCGCTGGCCTCGAACTCCATCGACCTGGCCTATGGCGCGCCGGCCGCCGGCGTGTTCAGCAGCGCCGCCGAAGGCGTGCCCATCAAGATCTTCGCCGCCACCCAGCCGGCCGACGTGCAGTTCGTGGTGCCGCAAGGCTCGCCCATCAAGTCGCTGGACGAACTGCGCGGCAAGAAGGTCGGCATGTCGCCCGCCGGCAGCTCGGTGGCCGTCATCGCCGGCGCCGTGCTGGCCGGCAATCACAACATCAAGGCCGGCGACTTCTCGCTGGTGGGCGGCAACGAATCGCGCCTGGCGCAGTTCCTCGCGCAGAAGCAGGTGGACGCGGCCGCGCTGCGCTCGGTCACCGTGGCACAGCTCGACGAGCTGAAGGTGACGAAGCTGGGCTCGTTCGCCGACGAATGGCGCCGCCTGACCAAGTCCGACTCGGTGCCCTACATCGGCATCGGGGCGGTGCGTACCGAGTTCGTGCAGAAGCATCCCGAGGTGGTGGCGCGCGTCATCGCCGGGCTGCGCAACGCGCTGGGCTGGGCGCAGGGCCATGAGACCGAAGTGGTCGGCATCCTGCAGAAGTCGGCCAACCTGCCCGAGAACGACGCCAAGGTGTATGCCGGACTGTGGAACGACATGTACCGCATCTCGTTCGAGCCGGCCGACATCGAGACCCTCAAGCGCCAGCACCAGGTGTTCGCCGAAAGCGGCCTGATCAAGGGCGCGCTGTCTGAAGACCTGTTCGTCGCGGGTCCCTGGCAGCAATCCAAATCCATCAAATGACTCCCTCATACAAGGAATCCCCATGAGCAAGACGATGAAAGCGCTGGTCCTGGATCAGCACGGCGGCCTGGACCAGCTGAAGGTCGTCACCGACAAGCCCGTGCCTGCGGTCACCGAAGGCCACGTGGTCATCCGCGTGCGCGCGTCGTCGTTCAACTACCACGACGTGTTCACCGTGCAGGGCATGCCCGGCATCAAGGTGCCGCTGCCCGTGGTCATCGGCCTGGACATGGCCGGCGAGATCGCCGAGGTCGGCGCGGGCGTCACCGGCTGGAACGTGGGCGACCGCGTGCTGGTCAACCCCCTGAACCGCTCCAAGGGCCTGATGGGCGAGATGCTGGACGGCGGCATGGCCGAATACTGCCTCGTGTCGGCCGAGCAGCTGATCGCCATGCCCGAGAAGGTCAGCTTCGACGACGCCGCCGCGCTGCCCGTCGCCTATGGCACGGCACACCGCATGCTGATCACCCACAACACCGTGAAAAAAGGCGACCGCGTGCTGATCCTGGGCGCCAGCGGCGGCGTAGGCACGGCCTGCGTCATCCTGGCCAAGCTGCTGGGCGCCGAGGTGATCGCCTGCGCGGGCAGCGATGCCAAGGCGCAGCGCCTGAAGGAACTGGGCGCCGACCACGTCATCAACTACCGCGACACCGACTTCTCGAAGTGGGCGATCGCCCAGTACGGCAAGCCGCAGCGCCGCACCCACGAGGGCGGCGTGGACGTGGTCATCAACTTCACCGGCGGCGACACCTGGGTGCCCTCGCTGAAGTGCCTGAAGCGCGGCGGCACCCTGCTGGTGTGCGGCGCCACGGCCGGCCACGATCCCAAGGAGGACCTGCGCTACGTGTGGAGTTTCGAACTGAACATCCGCGGCTCCAACAGCTTCTACGACGACAACCTGAAGGCCCTGCTGGACATGGTGGCCGACGGCACCGTCGACCCGCTGATCGACCGCGCCGTGCCCCTGGAGCAGGCCGCCGAGGGCCTGGCGCTGATCCGCGACCGCGAAGTGCTGGGCAAAGTCATCGTCAATCCTTGAGGGGAGCATCCCATGAGCGAAAACACCGTCCCCACCAAAGAAGACATCCAGGCCCGCCTGACGCGCGGCCCCTATCACCAGTGGCTGGGCATCGAAGTGCTGTCCGTGGCCGAAGGCGAGATCGAGCTGCGCGCCAAGTGGCGCGAAGAATGGGTCGTGAATCCCGACAAGCGCTACACGCACGGCGGCATTCTGGCCGCGCTGGTCGACCTGACGGCCGACTGGGCGCTGGTGTCGTACACCGGGCGCGGCGTGCCGACCATCGACCTGCGCGTCGACTACCACCGCGCCGCCGCGCCCGGCGACCTGACCGCCCGCGGCAAGGTCGTCAAGTTCGGGTCGCAGATCTCGGTGGCCGAGGCCCAGGTGTTCGACGCCGACGGCAAGCTGGTCGCCAGCGGCCGCGGCGCCTACTCCACCGCCACGCCCAAGGCCTGAGGCGGCGCATACAGCACGAGGCCGTACCCATGATGAGCATCCCGAACCTGGGCGACCTGATCGACCGGTCGGCCGACCCGCAGCGGGTCGCGCTGATCGGCGTGGACGCCGAACTGAACGAGACCCGCTGCACCTACGCCGAACTGGACGCGATGGCCCAGGGCGTGGCGCAGGCGCTGGCCGGCTATCCGCGCGGCACGCGCATCGCGCTGCTGGCCGCCAACTCGGTGCGCTACGTCGCCTCGGTGATGGGCATCATGCGCGCCGGCCTCACGGCGGTGCCGGTCAACTTCAAGTTTCCGGCTGCCACCATCGCCTACGTGCTGGCCGACAGCGGGGCGCGCCTGGTGCTGTACGACGCCCCGCGCCGGGACAGCGTTCCCGCGGGCCTGGACGCCGTGCCGCTGGACGGCGACGCGTTCCTCGAATTCCTGCGGCCCGGCGCGGAAGACCCGCATCAGCCCGCGCCCGACGACGTGGCGCTGATGCTGTACACCTCGGGCTCCACCGGCAAGCCCAAGGGCGTGCGCCTGTCGCACGCCAGCCACCTTTGGACGGTGCAGATGCGCCGCCAGGCCACTCCGCTGGACGACGAGCGCGCGCTGATCGCCGCCCCGCTGTACCACATGAACGCCCTGGCGCTGGTGTTCCTGTCGGTGGCCAGCCATGCCACCACGGTGCTGCTGCCGCAGTTCACCGCGCCGGCCTACATCCGTTGCATCGAGCGCTACCGCTGCACCTGGCTGACCGCCGTGCCGCCCATGATCGCCATGATGCTGCGCGAGCGCGACCTGCTGGCGCAGACGGACCTGTCCTCGGTGCGCGTGATACGCATGGGCTCGGCGCCGGTCAGCGCCAGCCTGCTGGCGCAGATCCACGCCATGCTGCCCAATGCGCGCGTCATCAATGCCTACGGCACCACCGAAGGCGGTCCGGTGGTGTTCGGCCCCCACCCGCAGGGCCTGCCCACGCCGCCCATGTCGGTGGGCTATCCGCACCCCGAGGTTTCGGTGCGGCTGTCGCGCGGCCCCGCCGACGGGCCCGACCAGGGCATGCTGGAGCTGCGCAGTCCGGGCCTGATGCTGGGATACCACCAGCGGCCCGACCTCGCCGAGCCCTTCACGCCCGATGGCTACTACGTCACCGGCGACGTGTTCCGCCGCGACGCCGACGGCTTTTATTATTTCGTGGGCCGGCGCGACGACATGTTCGTCAGCGGCGGCGAGAACATCTATCCCGGCGAGGTCGAGAAGATCATCGAGACCCATCCGGGCGTGCAGCAGGCCTGCGTGGTGCCCGTGCCCGACGACATCAAGGGCACCAAGCCCGTGGCCTTCGTCGTGCCGCGCGCCGGCGCCGTGCTGACCGAAGACGAGATCCGCCAGTACACCCTGGCCAACGCCGCCGCCTACCAGCATCCGCGCCGCGTCTGGATCGTCGACGCGCTGCCGCTGGCCTCCACCAACAAGCTGGACCGCAAAGTGCTGCAGGCCGAGGCGCAGGCGCTGATGGGCGCGCAGGACCGCGCCGGATGAACGTGGCGGCCGCCTGGGCACGTCGTGGCGCGGCGCGCCGCAACGCGTGCCGGCGCCGCATATGCCTGGCGCGCCTTCCCATACAAGCAACCGTTCTTTGGCGATGGCGCGATGCGCGGGCATCATCGCCGGTCGGCCGCGCGACGGATGCGCGCCACCGCGACGGGCAGGCCGGCGGCCGCGCGACGCAGTTTCACTGAATACCTACCGAATCGAGGCAAGCATGCTCCATCACCTGTATTCCCGCGGCCGTGCCCGCGTGGCCGCGCTGGGCGCGGCGCTGCTGCTGGGCGGCGCGGGCGCCGCCGCGCAGGCCGCCGCGACGCAAGTCGACGAGGTCACCGTCGGCCTGGCCATCCCGCTCACCGCCGACAGCGGCGGCGTGTATGCGCTGGGCAACGAGCTGGGCTTCTTCGCCGAAGAGCACATCTCCGTCAAGACCATCGTGTTCCAGGGCGCCGGCGCGCTGCTGCCGCAGGTGGCATCCAGGAAGATCACGGTCGGCTTCCCGTTGCCGGAACCCGTGCTGGGTTCGTACGAGACCGGCAAGACGCCGCTGCCCGTCACCTACTTCTACAACGCCACGCCGGCCAACGAAATCGAGCTGGCCGTGCTGGAAGAGAGCGACATCAAGACCATCGCCGACCTCAAGGGCAAGAAGATCGGCGTGGGCGCGCTGACCTGGGGCACGATACCCAGCACCCGCGCGCTGCTGCGCACCCAGGGACTCACCGCCGGCAAGGACGTGGACATCGTCGCCGTCGGCGTGCTTGGGTCGGGCTTCCTGGCGCTGCGCCAGGGCCGGGTCGACGCGCTGAACTACAACAGCATCTGGCACGCCATGCTGGAGCAGAGCGGCACCAAGATCCGTCGCCTGCCCTACCCCGGCACTTTCCGCCGCATGAACAGCAACGGCTTCATCGCGCACCAGGACACGCTGAAGGACCAGCCCCAGCTGCTCGCCCGCTTCGGCCGCGCCTACACCAAGGCGCTGGTGGCCTGCGACGCCAACCCGCGCCTGTGCGTGGAAGCGTTCTGGCGCATGCAGCCCGAATCGAAGCCCAAGGAAGGCGACAGCGCGCAGCAGCTGGACCAGGCTGTCGCGCTGGCCAGGCTGCGCATGTCCAAGGTGCTGCGCACGCCTGAAGGCCAGCCGCGCGTGCCGGGCCAGTTCGACCTGCCCGTCATCGCGGACTTCGTGAAGGCCATGCACGCGGCCGGCGAATTCAACACGGAGCAGATTCCCGTCGACCGCATCTTCAGCAACGCGCTGGTGCCGGAGTTCTCGCGCTTCGACGCCGCGGCCGTGCGCGCCAAGGCGCAGGCGGCCAAATGACGCAGGCAGCAGTCCAGGCCGGGGACGCGGCGCCCGCCGCGCGCGAAGCCGCCATGCTCGACACCCAGCGCCTGTCACTGGTCTATCGCACGCGCCGCGGCGCCATCGAGGCGCTGCGCGACGTGGACCTGCGCATCGGCGCCGGCGAGTTCGTCACCCTGCTGGGCCCGTCGGGCTGCGGCAAGTCGACGCTGCTGAAGATCGCCGCCGGCCTGCTGGCGCCTACCTCGGGCGTCATGGAGATCACCGGCGAGCCGGTGCGCGGGCCGCGCCCCGACATCGGCATCGCCTTCCAGAAGCCAACCCTGCTGCCCTGGAAGACCGTGCTGGCCAACGTGATCGTGCCCGCGGAAACGCTGGGCCAGGACCTCGGCCGGGCCCGCGAACGCGCTCGCGCGCTGCTCGACCTGATGGGCTTGTCCGCCTTCGCCGACAACTATCCCAACGAGCTCTCCGGCGGCATGCAGCAGCGCGTGGGACTGGCGCGCATGCTGCTGCGCGACCCGCGCCTGCTGCTGATGGACGAGCCCTTCTCGGCGCTCGACGCCCTGACGCGCGAGCACCTGTCGCTGGAACTGCAGCGCGTGTGGATGCGCGACCAGAAATCGGTGATGTTCATCACCCACAGCATCCCCGAGGCCGTGTTCCTGTCGGATCGCGTGCTGGTCATGTCCCCGCGTCCCGGCCGCATCGTGGAAGATTTCCGCATCGACCTGCCTCGGCCGCGCACGCTGGACACCATGGCCACGCCCGAATTCACCGAGGCCTGCCGCCACCTGCGGCAACATTTCGCGCACTGAGGCGCAGAGATCATGCGACGCCTGCTGGACCTGGTTTACCCCCTCATCACCCTGGCCGTGATACTGGCGGCCTGGCACTACGCCGTGGTGCTGCTGGAAATGCCCGACTACGTGCTGCCCGGCCCCATGGCCGTGCTGCGCGCGCTGGTGGCCGGCTTCGCCGACGGCACCATCTGGCGCCACATCGGCTACACCCTGTACGCGACGCTGGTCGGCTACCTGATCGGCAGCGTGCTGGCGCTGCTGCTGGGCGCGCTGCTGGCCGAATCGCGCACCTTCGAGAAGTTCGTCTATCCCGTGCTGGTGGCGGTGCAGGCCACGCCCAAGGTGGCCCTGGCGCCGCTGATCCTGGTGTGGTTCGGCTTCGGCGTCGCGTCCAAAATCGTGCTGGTCGTGCTGATCTGCTTCTTCCCGCTGTTCGTGAACACCATCGTGGGCATCCGCCGCGTCGACCCCGACCTCATCGATGCGTGCAAGGCGTTCTCCGCCAGCAGGTGGTATCTGTTCCGCCACGTGAAGCTGCCGGCCGCCGCCGGCGACATCTTCGCGGGCCTGCAGATCGGCATCTCGCTGGCGCTGATCGGCACCGTGGTCGGCGAACTGGTGTCGTCCGAAGCCGGACTCGGCTACCTGATCGGCTCGTCGGCCGTCAACATGAACGTCAGCACGATGTTCGCCGCGGTGATGCTGCTGGCCGTCATCGGCATCGCCGGCACCGAGACCGTGCGCCTGCTGCATCGCAAAGTGGTGTTCTGGGAAGCGGAACGCGCCGAGCGATCGCGCACGGCGGCACAGACGTGATGTAGCAAGGGCCGCGCAAGCCACCGGCCGCCCGAGGTGGCGCGGCGGCGGCGCGGCTGCTGGCCGGCAGGATGCCGGCCAAGGTGCGCGCCCGATCTGTCAGCGTGCCGCGGCGGCAGCGCGCGCCGCCACCGCTTCCTTCAGGAAGCGCAGCACGCCCTCCCAAGACTCCGCATTGGCCCGCGCATTGGCGAGCGCCGTGCCACCGCCCGTCAACACGATGCCGGACACCGCATGCGCCTTGGCGATCTCGGTGGTGGGCACGTTGGGCGCCTGGATGGCGTGGCCCGCGTCGGGATAATCCAGGTGCTCGACCGGATAAGGATGATGCGCCTCGCGCAGCGCCTGCGCCACTTCGCGCGAGTAGGCGGTGGACGGCCAGTAGCCGTCGTCGCCGCCCGAGATGAGCAGCACGGGGCCGGCGATGCGTTCCACCGGAATCCGCGCGCGCGCCACCGCGGCCGCGTCGCGCTGCGCATCGACGAAGGCCTGGGCCTGGCGGCGCGGCTCGGGCAGGCTGTCGATGCCCGACCAGTCGGTCGCCGCATTGTCCTGCCACACGTGCGGCACGGGTTCGCCGCGCAGCATCCACGTCGGCGCAAAGCGGCCCTCGCCCGGCCGCCCGGCGTTCAGCACGCTGTGCACCACCGAGCTGGGCACGTAGCCGATGACGGCCGACACCAGCCCGGGATAGGTGGCGCCGAGCAGCAGCGACAGTTCGCCGCCGCGCGACTGGCCCGAGACCGCGATGAACCCATGCGCCGGCCGCACCTCGTCGCGCAGCCATTGCAGGCCCTTCTCGAAATACTCGAGCGGCGTCTGCGAGATGTGCGAAGGCAATCCCGGCGCGCCGAAGTAGCCCAGCGCCAGCGCCGCATAGCCGCGCGAGGCGAACAGTGCCGCGCGCGATTCGTTGATGCCGCCGCCCGAGCCGTTCAGCACGACGATGGCGGGATGCGGGCCGGGCGTGGCCGGCGTGTACAGCGATCCCACGAGGCCGTTGCCGCGCACCTCGCGGCGCGTGACGCCCTGGTCGGCGTATACCTGCGTCAGCGTGGCTTCTGCGCGCTGCGCGCCGGCGCTGGCCTCGAGCGACACGACGACGGCTTCGCCCGGCCCGATGCTCTTGGGCAGCGCGGCCGCCGCCTCGACCACCTCGGCGCCCAACGGCGCCTGCGACCACAGCGGGCCGCCGCCGTCCACGCCCTGATACGAGCCCGACAACGGCGCAGCGGCCGACACGTCCACCGTGCCCGTCGAATCGGCTCGGTACACGGCCTGGCTCTGCCACAGGCCGCCATCGGGCTGGCGCGAAGTGGCCGTCAGCCGCACCTCGGCGTCAGCCGGAAAGCCGGTCAACTGGATGCGGCGGGATACGTCGGAAAGCGCAACGGCGGGAGTGACTTGAATGGCGGGCATGATGGATTCTGCGATCTCGATTGAAGCGGGGAGGACGCGCGATGGCGATGCAGCCGCGATGGGCGTGACACCGATTGTCCTCCAGCGCGGGCCATGCCATGGGCCGTACCTGCGAAGATCTGGTTATGAACTCATGGCTGATCCACAGGATACACCCCGCTAAGTACGCGCCCGCAACGCAGCCTGGTTCCTGGCGATGAGGCCCTGGTAGCGCTTGCCCGGATACCACGGCATCTGGGTCACCTTGTCGAATCCCGGGATGCCTTCCATGTGCTTGAGCATGCGGGCGCGCATGGCCGCATCGGGCAAGGGACCGCGCAGTGCCTCCATGTTCTCGGCCATGTGCGCCGGATTCGACGTGGATGGCAAGGCGCACGTCACTACGGGGTTCGAGATCACCCATTTGAGGAAGTACTGCGCCCAGGTCTGCACGCCGATCTCCTTGACGAAATCCGGCACGGGGCGCCCCTCCACCAGCGCGAACAATCGCGCCTTCTCGAAAGGCAGATTGGTCAGCACCGCGACGCCGCGCTCGGCCGCCAGCGGCAGCACCCGTTCCTCGGCGCGTCGCGACGCGATCGAGTACTGCACCTGCACGAAATCCGGCTGGCCGCGTTCGATCCAGGCGGCCAGCAAGGGCAGATAGGCATCCTCGTAATGCGTGATGCCGGTATAACGGATGCGGCCTTCCTTCTTCCAGGCCTTCAGGTAGGGCAATACGAACTCGATGTTCGTCAGGCTGTGGACCTGCATCAGGTCCATGCGCTCGCGCCACAGCCGGTTCTGCGATTGGGCGAGGCTGCGCGAGGCATGGCTTTCGTCGGCCAGGAACTCGCCGGTGGACCAGATCTTGTTCGCCATGAACAGCCCCTCGGCGATGCCCAGCGAGGCGGCATGGTCGCCCACGCTGATCTCGCCGGTGCCATAAAGCGGCGAGGTATCCAGCACGCGGCCTCCGGCTTCCCAGAAGCGCTGCATCACCTCGCGCAAGTGCTGGCGCGGCTGGCCGGGCAGTACGTCGAAGGTCAGGAAGGTGCCCAGCCCGATGGCGGGCAGCACCTCTCCGGTGCTGGGAATCCTGCGGGTCAGCACGGGTGGCGCGGAAGCCGCTGCCACCGTAGTGGCCGGCGCGCGCTGCGCCAGGCCGGCCAGGGGCAGCAGGCCGGCGCCAGTCAGCGCGGCGGCGGATACGCCCGCGCGCAAGAAGTCTCTGCGACCATCGCGATGGGAGATGAATTCGGGTTGGGTAAGCATAGTCGTCGCGTCCATTCAGCGGGTTCGGTAATGGGGATGGGAGCCCGCCGCTACGCCGACTCGGCTGGCCCTCCATGGTCATGCACTCTAGGCCGCCAACCCGGCGTTCGACCGAACAACGGGATTACAAATAAGTAATCAACGCGCTTCCTGCGCGCGTCTAGAATCGCGGAATATCACCGCTGCTGCTTGCCATGGCTCGCCTATTGGTCGTAGAAGACGAAGAGAAAATCGCCGCTTACCTGCGCCGCGGTCTCAGCGAGCACGGGCACGTGGTGGACGTTGCCAGCGACGGCATCGCCGGGCGCCGCCTGGCTCTGCATGGCAGCTACGACCTGGCGCTGCTGGACATCGGCCTGCCCGGCCTGGACGGCTTCGCGTTGCTCGAGGCCGTCCGGCAGACATCCCACCTGCCCATCCTGGTATTGACGGCGCGCGAACGCGTGGACGACCGCGTTCGCGGCCTGCAGGCCGGGGCCGACGACTATCTGGTCAAGCCGTTCGCCTTCTCGGAACTGCTGGCCCGTATCACCGCCATCCTGCGGCGCGGGCAATCGCCGGTCTCGGCCTCGACGCGTCTCTCATTGGCCGACCTGGAACTGGACCTGGAGAGCCGCAAGGCCTGGCGCGCCGGGCAGCCGCTCGGATTGACCGCCCGCGAGTTCGAACTGCTGACCCTGCTGCTGCGGCGGCAGGGCCAGATTCTCTCGCGCACCACGCTGGCCGAACGCGTCTGGGACATCAACTTCGATTCCGGCACGAACGTGGTGGAGGTCGCCATCCGCCGCCTGCGCGCCAAGATCGACGATCCCTACTCCCCCAAGCTGCTGCACAATGTGCGCGGCATGGGGTATGTGCTGGAGGCACGCGGCTCATGAGCCACGCATTGGCCCCCTCGATCGTGCGGCGGCTGTCATGGAGTCTCATGGCGATCGCCAGCCTGGGACTGTGCCTGATGTGCGCGGGCATCTACTGGGCAAGCAGCGCACAGCTCAGCCGCGCGCAAGACCGGCTGCTCGCCGTCAAGGTCAACAAGCTGGTCGAAACGGCGCAGGCCATGCGCCAGCAGGGCGGCGCCGCCTTCGTCGCCCTGCTTGCGGAGAACGCGCCGCGCCGTCCGGGCTCGCGGCTCGAACTCCGGCACACCGACGGACGCGTTTTCTATGCCGATCCCGCCGCATCGCCGTTCCTGCTGCCGCCGCGCTCGCAACGCGAGATCCAATTCGACCTGCCGTCCCCCGACGGCGGCGCCGCGCTGCGAGGACGCTTCGCGATAGACGTCGCCCATGACGAGGACATGCTGGCCAGCCTGGGCATCATTCTCGCCATGGCCACGCTGCTGGGTACCTTGGGCATAGGCGCCGCAGCCTGGCTGGCCGCACGCCGCGGCCTGCGTCCACTGGACGACCTGGCGCGCCAGATGCGGGCGATCTCCCCGGGCAGCGAGCGCAAGCGCGTCGCCCTGGCCGCGCCCAGGCGGGAACTGCAGCCGGCCGTCGACCAATTCAACGGACTGATGGATCGCGTCGAACAGGCCTATCAGCAGCTCGAATGCTTCAACGCCGACGTCGCGCACGAACTGCGCACGCCGCTCTCGGTGTTGATCGGCCAGACCGAGGTCGCGCTCTCGCGCCCCCGTACGCCGGACCAGCTGCACGAGACGCTGCAATCGAACCTGGAGGAACTGCAGCGGCTGGCGCGGCTGGTGCAGGACATGCTGTTTCTGTCGCGAGCCGACCGCGGCGAGACCGCCAGGCGCGGCGATGCGAAGGTGCTCGCCCACATCGTGGACGAGGTGGCGGACTTCCATGAAGCGGTGCTCGACGAGCGGGCACTGAAGCTGGCGGTGATAGGCCAGGCATGCGCGCGCATCGACGAGAACCTGTTCAAGCAGGCGGTGTCGAACCTGCTCGACAATGCGGCGCGCTTCGCCGCCCCCGGGTCGACCATCCGCATTCTTCTGCAGGAGGCGCGCGGCAACCGCGTCGAGGTCGCGGTCGAGAACCTCGGACAGACCATCCCGGAAGCCGCGCTGGAACGCCTGTTCGACCGGTTCTTCCGCATCGAGGCGGGACGCGCCGACGGGGAAAGCCACCATGGCCTGGGACTGGCCATCGTGGCCGCCATCGCGCGCATGCACGCCGGCCGCCCCGTGGCGCAGTCGCGCGATGGCGTCACTCGCATCGGCTTCGATATCAGCGCCGCGTGACCCGGCAGCCTTGCCGGCGCGAAGGGATCACAGCTTTGCCACCGCCACCTCGGTTGCCTTCACGAAGGCCAGCACCTCGGTGCCCACCTGCAGGTCCAGTTCCTTTACCGACCGCGTGGTGATGACGGAAGTCACCGTGCCGGCCGGCGTCTCGATGTCCAGTTCGGACAGCACGGGGCCGTGCACGATCTCGCGGATCTTGCCGCGGAACTGGTTGCGGGCGTTGATGGTGGGGGTGCTCATGGCGTACTCCTGTGTTGGAATGAAGAATCGAACAAGGCCCGGCCGCCGCGAACCGACGGCCCGGACGAAAGCTTGCAGGCGCTCAGGAATAGGCAGTGGGTTCGGGCGCCCTGCCGTCCAGCGCGTAGCGGCCCAGGTCGCGCACCTTGTAGGCCACGGGATCGTGCAGCGTATGCACGCGCGCGTTGCGCCAGTAGCGGTCGTAGCCGTAGCGCGCCGAGGTCGAGCGCGCGCCGGTGACTTCGAACAGCTCGGTGCCCAGGCGCAGCGCCGCGCGATGCGCCCACACCTTCGCCTCGGCGCCCGCCACGGCCACCTCGCCGCGTTCGGCAGCGCTCACCGCATCTCCCCGCGCCAGGGCGGCGTCCAGCCGGATGCCGGCCTGGTCGGCCAGCGCCTCGGCCGCGCGCACGGCCAGCCGGAATTCCCCGAATCGTTCCTGCACGTACGGGTCGTCGGCATGCCGTGCAACGTCCGCCGCGAACCAGGGCCGCGCGTCGTCGTGCACGAAGCGGCGCGCCTCGGCCAGCGCGCCCTGCGCGATGCCCAGGTACAGATTGGTGATGATCAGTTGCGCCACCTGTGACCGCAGCGTGGCCCTGGGCGTGGGCGTGACGCCCGGCGCCTGCAGTATCTGCACGGGATCCAGCCGCACGTGGTCGAACCGCACCGTGCCGCTGTCGGTCTGCCGCTGTCCGAACGCATCCCAGTCGGGATTGACCGTGATGCCGTCGGCATCGGTCGGCAATGCCGCGATCAGCGCGGTCTCGGTGGGCTTGTGCCATGCCGACAGGGTCAGGATGTCCGATCCGACGGAGCCTGAACTGAAGCTCTTCACCCCATCCAGCCGGAAGCCCTCGCCTTCGTTCGCGGCCAGCACCCGCCTGTCCAGCGGATTCAGCGCGTTGCCCCAGAACAGCTTGCGCCGCACCGTGGGCGCCAGGAAGTATTCGTGCTGCTCGGGCCTGCCAAACAGCAGCACGCCGGCCACCTGCAGGTGATGAAAGCCGAACAGGTGCGCCAGCGCGCTGTCGGCCTGGGCCAGCCGCCGCACCGCCGCCAGCGTCACCGACCACGGCGCCTGCGCCCCGCCGAACTCGGTGGGCACCGACAGCGCCAGCAGGCCGCTGGCGCGGATCAGTTCGCGCTCGTGCGCCGCATGCCCGCCAGCGCGGTCGCGCTCGACCGCCGTCGCCGCCAGCTGCGCCGCCAGCGCTTCCAGCGCCTCGGCAAGCCCGCCTGAATACGCGTGTATCGTGCTCATCGCATCGTTCCTCGTGGCTTATCGCGCCGTGGCCTGAGGCACCAGTTCGGTACCCATGACCTCGCCGAACGGACCGGTCAGCACTCCGGTGCCGGTGACCGCCGCCCGGGTCTTGCCCGGCAGCAGCGGAAACACCAGCTCCGCGAAGCGGTAAGACTCCTCCAGGTGCGGATACCCCGAGAAGATGAAGGTATCGATGCCCAGTTCCGCATACTCCTGGATGCGCCGGGCCACCGTCCGCGGATCGCCCACCAGGGCGGTGCCGGCCCCGCCGCGCACCAGTCCCACGCCGGCCCACAGGTTCGGCGCGATCTCCAGATGGGCGCGTCCGCCCCGGCCATCGTCCAGCCTGCCTCCGTGCAGCGCTGCCATGCGGCGCTGCCCTTCGGAGTCCATCCGGCCGAAGGCGGCTTGCGCGGACCGCACGGTGTCCTCGGTCAGGTGGCTGATCAACGCATCCGCGGCGGCCCAGGCCTGGGCCTCGGTCTCGCGCACGATCACGTGCAGCCGGATGCCGAAGCGCAGCGTGCGGCCCAGCCGCGCCGCGCGTTCGCGCACGTCCGCGATCTTGGCGCGCACGGCATCCGGCGGCTCGCCCCAGGTCAGATACACGTCCAGCTGTTCCGCGGCCAGCTGGTGCGCGGCCTCGGACGATCCGCCGAAGTACAGCGGCGGATAGGGCCGCTGCACCGGCGGATACAGCACCTTGGCGCCCCTGGCGATCAGTTGCTCGCCGGCCAGGCTGTAGTCGCCTCCGTGGTGGCTGGCCTCCAGCGCGCCGCGCCAGATGCGCAGATAGTCGCTCGTGATGGCATAGCGCTGGTCGTGGTCGACGAAGACGCCGTCGCCTTCCAGTTCGCCGGGATCGCCGCCCGTCACCACGTTGATCAGCAGGCGCCCTCCGGAAAGGCGGTCGAACGTGGCCGCCATGCGCGCGGCCATCTGCGGCGACGTGACGCCTGGCCGCACCGCCACCAGGAATTTCAGCCGCCGCGTCGCGTCGATGAGGCTGGAGGCCACCACCCACGCGTCTTCGCACGAACGCCCGGTGGGCAGCAACACGCCGTCGTAGCCCAGCGTGTCGGCTGCCACGGCGATCTGCCTGAAGTAGTCATGGCTGCCGGCGCGCGCGCCCGTGCTGGTGCCCAGGTAGCGCGAGTCGCCGTGCGTGGGAATGAACCAAAGAATGTCCATGAATCAGGGTCTCGTGATCAATTGCGGTTGGAGTTGCTGGCAAAGAACCGGAGCTTCGGCCAGGCGATGCATCCCGCCCGGCGTGCCGCCCGGTGACTGCCGCGCTATACGGCTATACGCTGAGCTGGCCGCTGGCGGCCAGGGGGCCCAGGTCGACGGCGTGCGCGGCGGGTCGAGTGGCGTAGAGGTGGCGATGCACGCGGTCCACGGCATCGTCCAGCCGGTGCAGCACGTCGTCGTCGATGCTCGCGCGTCCGTGCTCGTCGAACGTCACCTGGCGATCGGTGGCATACACGCCGGCCAGGATGTGCCGGGCGCCCAGCGACGACAGCACCGGCTTCAGGCTGTATTCCAGCGCCAGCAGATGGGCCGGGCTGCCGCCGGTGGCGATGGGCAGCACGATCTTGTCGGCCAGCGCCTTCTCGTCCAGCAGGTCCAGGACGGCCTTCAGGCCGCCCGCGAACGAGGCCTTGTAGACGGGCGTGGAGATGAGCACCGCGCCGCATCCCTCGACGCGCCGCCGCAGCGCGGCCGCCGCGTGGCTGGTGTAATGCCCCTCGATGAGTTCTTCGGCCGGTATGTCTCGCAGGCCCATCTCGCGCACGCTCAATCCCCGCTGTTCCAGGCGCTGGGCCGCATGGCGCAGCAGCGCGGAGGACCGCGAACGACTCGACGGGCTGCCTGCCAAAGTCAGAATGCTCATTGTGTACAACCGATAAGGGCACGCGATGCGGCGTGTGCCGCGACGCGCAGGCCGCGAGTGCATGTAAGAAGGAGAATGCGGCCGACCGGGAGGATTCTGCACCGCGCCTGAGCGCGCGAAAAATACTTACTCGGCATGTCGATATGCGCCCGCCCGGCGGTGCCGGCGCCGCGCAATGGCCGCCGGTTATGTACGCTGCATTCAGAACACCTTGCCTTCCTGCAAGTGCGTCGTGGTGCCGTTCAAGTGATAGTCGCCCACCACCCTGGCCTTGTGCAGCAGCGGGTTGTGGCTGAAGATCGTGCGCAGGCTGCGCCAGTGCCTGTCGAAGTTGTACTTGCGCCCCGTCATCGACGCGCCGCCCGCCTCGAACAGCCGCTCGCCCGCGCGCAACGCCAGCTGCGCCACCACCAGCTGCGTCTTGGCCGTGACCAGCGCGCCCTCCAGCACGCGCTGCCCGGCCTCTGCATCGCCGTCCAGCAGCGCTCGCGCGGACCGGTCCAGCGCACGCGCGTTCTCGCGCACCAGGGCATCGATGGCCAGCGAGTGCGCGGCCAGCTCGCCCACCACCTGCTGCACGAAGGCATCCTCGCGCGCGGTGGGCGCGGGGCTGTGCTGTACCGGCCGGCCATGCGACAGCACGTAGTCGCGCGCGTCCGCATAGACGCGCCGCACGATGCCGGCCGCGGTGGCGACCAGGTGCAGCTGGCGCAGCGCGCCGGTATGTCTGCCGACCAGCGTGCCCGATGCGCGCGGCAGCACCTCGTCATCCTCGACGCGCACCTCGTTCAGTTCCAGCGTGCCGCTGGCCGTCATGCGCTGGCCCATGCCGTCCCAGTCATCCAGCACGCGCACGCCCTCTCTGTCCACGGGAATGAAGGCGATCACGTCGGCGCCCTGCTCGTCCTTCAGGTTCAGGCGGGCATAATCGGCAAAGGCCGTGCCGGTCGAGTAGTACTTGCGCCCGGACATACGATAGTGATCGCCATGCCGCACCAGCACCGTCTCGATCTGTCCCGGCCGCGCCGTGCCCAGTTCGGTGGAGGCGCCGCCATACAGCGCGCCTGCCAGCACGCGCTGCACCTGCAGCTCGGCGTGCGCCGTGCGCGGGCCCAGCAGCAAGGTCTCCGTCACGTCGAAATGCAGCCGCAGCGCATGCGCGACGTTCGGCTCTTCGGCAGCCAGGGACGCCACCAGTTCGAACACCTCCTCCAGCGAGCCGCCCAGCCCGCCCTGCTCCACGGGAATGCGCAACGCGCCAAGCCCCGAGTCGCGAAACAGGGTGAAGGCGAAGTACGGCAGTTCGCGCCGCGCCTCGCGGCCCGCGGCATCCTCGCCGATGCGCCGCGCCAGTTCGGGCAGTGCGGCCAGCGCGGCCTGCCGCCGCACCGCGCCGTCGGCGCCCAGGTTCGTATCCATCGAAATCACCGCCTCGTTGCTGTTGCCGTGTGGCGGGCAGTGTGCGGCATCGCCGCGCGCAGGACGACGAAGAATTAGGCGAATGCTTATGCCGCCGTCGTGCGGACCGGGGCCCGGCTTCCCGGCGTCACGCTCGCCAAGCCGCCCGCGCGCGCCGATAATACGGTCCCCTTCCACCGCCAGCCCAGCCATGCCGCTCCTGCCCAGCCTGCGTCTGCCCCCTTCCCCCTCGTCGCGGCGGCGCCCGCCCGACCTGGTCTATGCCGCGGACGAGCTGCCCACGCCAGGCGCCCTGCTGGGCCTGGGCATGCAGCATGCCGCCACCGCGCTGGGGCTGATCGCCTACGTGCTGGCCGCGGCGCACCTCGCCGGCCTGTCGACCCACGCCACCAGCAGCCTGGTCACCGCCACCGTGCTGGGCATGGGCCTGGCCACCATCCTGCAGGCCTGGGGCGGGCGCGTAGGCGCCGGGGCGCTCATCGTGCACATGCCCGATGCCATCGTCGTCATGGTCGCGGGCACGCTGCTGCTGCAGTACGGTCCGGCCGCGCTGCTCCTGGCCGGCATCGTCAATGGCCTGACGGGGCTGCTGATCGGCCAGGTCATTCCGCGCCTGCGCGCGCTGTTTCCGCCGCCCGTCGCCGGGGTCGTCATCTGCGTGACGGGGCTGTCGCTGATCGCGCCCGCCCTGCGGCACGCGGGCGGCCTGCACGATGGCGGCTACGACGCCGGCAGCGTGCTGGTGGGGGCCGTGACGCTGGCCGTCATCATCGTGCTGTCGGTGTGGGGCACTCGCCGCATGCGGCTGTTCGCGCTGCTGGCCGGCGTGCTTGCCGGCGTGGCGCTGTCCGGCGTGCTGGGCCGGCTGCACGGCGCCGACGCACTGCTGGCCGCGCCTGTCTTCGCCCTGCCCGAACTGGTGATGCCGACGCTGAACGTGGATCCGGGCCTGCTGGTGGCGGTCGCGCTGCTGTCCGTGATGGCGCAGCTGGACACGCTGGGCACCGCCATCCTGCTGGACAAGATGGACGATGCCGACTGGCGCCGCGCCGACATGCGCATGGTGGGCCGCGGCATGCGGGCCGGCTCGCTGTCCAACATATTCGTCGGCCTGTTCGGCGGATATCCCAGCGTCACCTCGTCGGCCAACATCGCATTGGCCCACATCAGCCGGTCGACGTCGCGCTATGTCGGCCTGGCGGCCGGCGCGCTGCTGGTACTGCTGGCACTGGCGCCGCAAGCCATGGTGGCGCTCACGCTGATCCCCACGCCGGTGATCGGCGCGGTCGAACTCTACGCGGCGGCCTACCTCATCGTATCGGGCGTCGAGCTGATCGCCTCGCGGGCCATCGATGCGCGCGGCACCTTCATGGTCGGCCTGTCGTTCGTGGCGGGCATGGGTGTGATACTGGTGCCCGGCCTGCCCGGGCATTTCCCACAGTCCCTGCGCTTCCTGGTCGAGAACAGCGTGATCGTCGCCGGCCTGGCGGCCATCCTGCTGAACCTGCTGTTCCGGCTGGGCACCTCGCGGCGCGCCGTGCGCGACCTGTCCGCCCTGCCGGACGACACGGCCGCGCACACGCCGCATCCCGCGGCGGGGGGACTGGCCGGCGCCATCGTCGACTTCGTCGAGACGCAGGGCGCGGCCTGGGGCGCGCGCCGCGACGTGGTGCGACGGGCGGCCTCGGCCGCGCTGGAAGCCGCCGAGGCCATCGCCGCGGCCGGCGGCGGGCGCGCGGTGCGCGAGATCCGCGGCAGCTTCGACGAGTTCAACCTGGACATCGAGCTGCTGCACAGCGGCCCTCCTTTGCAGCTGGCGGGCCATGCGCCGGCGGCCGCCGACCTGCTGGATGCCGATGACGACGCCTTCCACGCCGCGCTTGACCGCGCCCTGCCCGGCGTCTCCGCCGTGCTGCTGCACAGGCTGGCCGACCGGCTGGGCGCCGGCGAGCGCGGCGGACAGTCGTGGTTCCGGCTGCACTTCGATCACTGAGCCGACGCGTCCCTCGCGCGCGAGCACAGCGGGCATTGGCCGCCGGCGTTGCCTGCCCGTCCATGCATTGGTAGAATCCCTAGGTCCAGCGGCTCCCGGGCGTCGCCCCGCCGCATTCTCCACACCACACCAGGGAGGCGCTTCATGTTCATCGCACGTACCGTCCTCCCGCGTCGCATGTCGCCGCATTAGGTCCGCTCACCAAGTCGTCCGCGGGCCTGCCGAGCCCAGGCGATCCCGTCCGGCGGACAACGCGCCCGCGGCCCGCCCGCGACGCTTCTTCCAGCAATCCTGATTTCCCCACGCCGCCTCCGCGGCCGTGTTCGTCATTTCTTTCCAGGAACCCCATGGGCGCCGCGCGCCCGGGGTGCAGTCATGACTCGCAAAAAACTCGATCTACGCGGACAGGCCTTCAAGGACGTCCTCGGCTTCACTTTCCGCCATTGGCGCCACCAACCGGGCCGCATAGGCGCCATCGTCGCGCTGATGCTGCTGGCCGCACTGAGCGACGTGCTGACGCCGCTGTATGCCGGCCGGCTGGTCGACGCGCTGGCTTCGGGCGCCGGCGCCGGAACCGTCGCGTGGAATGCGGCGGTGGCCGCGTTCTGGGCGCTGACCGCGCTCAGCCTGGGCGGCACGGTGCTGCGCCAGTTCGTGTACATGAACATCATCAGCCTGACCCTGCGCATGATGAGCGACATCGCCCGCGACGCCTTCCACAAGGTGCAGCGCTTCTCCACCGACTGGCACGCCAACAGCTTCGCCGGCTCCACCGTGCGCAAGATCACGCGCGGCATGTGGGCGCTGGACCTGCTCAACGACACCTTGCTGACCGCCCTGCTGCCGTCGGTGGCCATGCTGGTGGGCGCCACCGTGCTGCTGGGCTGGCACTGGCCCGTGATGGGGCTGGTGGTAGGCCTGGGCTCCCTGCTGTACATCGGCGTGACGGTCATGCTGTCGCTGGGCTACGTGGCGCCGGCGGCGCGTCTGGCCAACGCCTGGGACACGCGCATGGGCGGCGCGCTGGCCGACGCGGTCAGCTGCAACCCCGTGGTCAAGGCCTTCGGCGCCGAGTCGCGCGAAGAGACGCGCCTGGGCTGGGTCGTCGGCAAGTGGCGCAACCGCACCCGCCGCACCTGGCGGCGCGGCACGCTCAACGGCGGCGCACAGGGCTTGATGCTGACCGCCATGCAGGCCGCCATCCTGGGCGTGGCGCTGCTGCTGTGGGTACGGGGCGAGGCCAGCGTGGGCGACATCACGTTCGCGCTGACCATGTTCTTCATCATGGAAGGTTATCTGCGCGACGTGGGCCAGCACATCCGCAACCTGCAGCGCTCGGTCAACGACATGGAAGAACTGGTCGCGCTGGACGCGCAGCCGCTGGGCATCGAAGACCGGCCCGGCGCGCCGGCGATCCGCATCGAACGCGGCGAGATCCGCTTCGACCACGTCACGTTCCGGTACGGCAACCATCCGGACCCGCTGTACGACGATTTCTCGATCCGCATCGCGCCGGGCGAACGGGTCGGCCTGGTAGGCCATTCGGGTTCGGGCAAGACGACGTTCATCAAGCTGATCCAGCGCCTGTACGACATCAACGGCGGACAGATCAGGATCGACGGGCAGGACATCGCCACGGTAAGGCAGGAGTCGCTGCGCAGCCAGATCGCCATCGTGCAGCAGGAACCCGTGCTGTTCCACCGCACGCTGGCCGAGAACATTGCCTATGGAAGGCCCGGCGCCACCCGGGCCGACATCGAGCACGCCGCCCGCCTGGCCAGCGCGCACGATTTCATCGAGCGGCTGCCCAAGGGCTACGACACCCTGGTGGGCGAGCGCGGCATCAAGCTGTCGGGCGGCGAGCGCCAGCGCGTGGCCATCGCGCGCGCCTTCCTGGCCGACGCGCCCATCCTGATCCTGGACGAGGCGACCTCCAGCCTGGACAGCGAAAGCGAGGTGCTGATCCAGCACGCCATGGAGCGGCTGATGGTAGGCCGCACCACGCTGGTAGTGGCGCACCGTTTGTCCACCGTTCGAGCGCTGGACCGGCTGCTGGTACTGGACCGCGGCCGCGTCGTGGAAGAAGGCAGCCATGAATCGCTGATCCAGTTGCCCAACGGCCTTTACCGGCGCCTGTTCGAGCGCCAGGCGCTCGAACTGACGCGCGGCCTGAGGCTGGACGACGGGGCCCGGCCTCAAGCGCAGAGCGCCGCCGACGAGGATTACGCCGACGACGCTCCCGGTCTGCCGGCCTGACGGCGGCGGAGGCGGCCGCGCCTCCACCGCACGGCCGGGGGCTTATTTGCCCACCTTCTGCTGCAGTTCCTTCGCCATCGTCAGATGCTGCTCCAGGGCGGGCAGCGTCTTGGCGGCAAAGGCCTTCACGTCGGCGTCCTTGGCCTGCTCGGCCGCCTTCTTGAACAGGTCCACCGTGTCCTGGTGCGCCTGCACGCCGATCTCATCGGCATAGGCCTTGTCGAAGCCTTCGTCGCGCATTTCCAGCGTCTTCAGCTTGGCCTTGTCGATCAGCGACGGCTCGTCGGGCGGGGTGTAGCCCTTGCTCCTGGCCAGCGCCGCCAGTTGCTCGCCTACCTTGGTGTGGTCGGCGACCATCTGTTCGGCGAACTTTTTCACGTCCGCCGAGCGCGCCTTCTGCTGCGCCAGCTTGCTGCCGGCGATCTCGGTATGGCCTGCCTGGGCGGCGCGCTCGAGGAAGTCCTCGTCCTCGCCGTCCAGTTTCTGCTTCATGTCGGCCTGCTTGGCGTCGGCGCGTTCGGCCGGAGCCGGCGTGGCCGGCGCTGGCTGCGCGGCGGCAGGCTGGGTCCAGGCGATGGCGCCGCCCGCGATGATGCTCAAGGCCAGAATCTGCACTTTCATGGAAAAGTCCCTCGCAAAAGTTTTGAAGCCAGCGGATGGCGGCTGGACGGTCCGTCCTTTGGATCGCCCCACCCGTCGCCGGCACTGAAGCAACCGGCGTGCCCAGGCCTGGCGCCGGGCTCGTTCCGGCATGGGCTTTGCTCAAGCCTGCGTCGCGCGGTACGCTGGCCGCGCCGTCCACTGCCTTTTTCGGAGAATGCATACGATGCTGCGCCTGGCCAAGGAGGAAACCCTGCTGTGGGTGGCGGCGGGCGCGGCCGTGCTCGCCTATGTCTTCCAGGATGCGCTGGCGCACGGCGGCACGGCAGTGGCGGGCGCGGCGACGGCTGCCCTGGTGGCGGCCATCGTGTGCGCTTCGCTGCGCGTGGCCGCCCACGCCGAATCCATTGCCCATCGGGTCGGAGACCCTTACGGAACGATGGTGCTGACGCTGTCGGCCGTGCTGGTCGAGGTGGTGGTGCTGGCCATCGTCATGTCCAACCAGAACTCGCCCACGCTGGTGCGCGACACGATCTATTCCGCCGTGATGCTCGATATCAACGGCATCCTGGGCCTGGCCGCCCTGATGGGCGGCCTCAAGCATGGCGAGCAGTCGTACAACGACGACTCGGGCCGCACCTATGGCGTGATGATTCTTACCGCCATCGCCGTCTCCATGGTGGTGCCCGAGTTCATTCCGCGCGAGGTCTGGCACATCTATTCGGCGTTCACCATCGTCGCGATGATCACGCTGTACGCCGTGTTCCTGCGCATGCAGACCGGGCCTCACAGCTACTTCTTCAGCTACAGCTATCCGGACAAGCCGCGGGGCCGCAAGGCGCCGGCCAGCCTCGACGCGCCGCCCGCTCCTGCGCTGCCCGTTCGGACCTCGATCGCCGTGCTGGCTGTCGGCGTGGCGCTGATCGGCGCACTGGCCGAGGTGATGTCGCACACGCTGGGCGAGACGTTGCGCGGCGTGGCGGCGCCGCCCGCCCTGCCCGCGCTGGTCGTCGCGGTCATCTCGGCCAGCCCCGAGATCCTTACCGCGCTGCGGGCCGCACTGGCCAACCGCATGCAGGCCGTGGTCAACATCGCCATGGGCGCCTCGCTGGCCACCGTCATCCTGACCGTGCCGCTGATGGAAGCGCTGGCCCTGTACACGGGCCAGCCTTTCCAGATGGCCATGACGCCGGTGCAGACCGTGATGATGCTGGTGACCCTGATCGTCGCCGCGATCAACCTGAACGACGGCCAGACCAATGCCATCGAAGGCATGACGCACTTCGTGCTGTTTGCCACCTTCGTGATGCTGACGATGATCGGCGTGTAGCGGCCCACAGGCCGGGCGCGCAGAACCGCAAGATACCCACCGCAGGACGTGCCTTCTTTACACGCCCGATGAACGAATTGCACAGTCCTTCCCGCCGGCACGGACGGCGGGGTTCCCGCCCGTATCCGCCCGGGCGGCATGCCGACTGGCTGGCGCCCGCGCGGGCGCTTCATCGTGACGACCGCTTTCACCGTCCGCCGGATAGGTCCACAATGAAATCCCCGCCACTCAGGAGACCCACATGATCGCGCGACTGCTGACCGTTTGCGCCATGGCTCTGGCCGCCCTGCTGGCCGGCTGCGCCGGCCACGACTTCTCCCGCCCCGGTCCACCGCATCCCGGCGCCGTCAATCCCTACAGCGACGGCGGCTTCAGCGACCCCGGTCCCAACTATCCGGACACCGGCCATTGACCACGAGCCGCGGCCCCGCGCCGCGGCACATCGCTTGCTAGCGTATTCGTCGCGGCCGAGGCATCATGCAGCGGTTGCCTGCCGTGACGTTTTGCCACAACCGGATTCCATCCTTGATGCATGGCACGGCACAACGGGGTGTAATGCCCCCCTTCCCGCTTTCGCCCCGAGGTCGCTTTGTCCATGCCCGTTCCTTCAGTCACCGTGCGCGGCGTCACGCTGCGCAACGACGACAGTCCTGAGCAGCGTCGGCAGAAGTTCGCCCGCATCGCGCTGGACGCCGTCACGCACTTCATCGGGCTGCTGGACGCCGACGGCAACGTCCTCGACATCAATCCCGCCGCGGTCAGCGACGCCGGCATCACGGCGCATGACATCGTGGGCCGCCCTTTCTGGACGACATGCTGGTGGGAGAATTCGGAAGACGCGCGCGAGAACTGGCGCGGCGCCATCCAGCGGGCCGCGCGCGGCGAGACCGTGCAATGGGACACGCAGCTATGTGTACAGTCGAGCGGCAGCGCGCTGCGCGACGTGCACGCTTCCCTCACCCCGGTGCGCGACGACAACGGCAAGGTGCGTCTGCTCGTCGTCGAGGCGCGCGACATCGCCGGGCAGAAGGCGCACGAACGCGAGATCAATCGCCAGCGCGACGCGCTGGCCCGCCTCAAGGAACTGGCGCTGCCCGGCTCTCCGGTTCCCGTCGATGCCGACCCGGAGAACACGCTGCGGGTGCTGCAGCTGGTCATCGAGCGGCAGGCGCAGTTGAATCAATCGCTGGAAGCCATGGTCGCCGAGCGCACGGCCGATCTCGAGGCGGCCAACGAGCGGCTGCGCAACGAGGCGCACGAACGCGCCCACATGGAGTTCGCGCTGCGCCAGTCGCAGAAAATGGAGGCCATCGGCAAGCTCACGGGCGGCGTGGCCCACGATTTCAACAACCTGCTGCAAGTCATCGGCGGCAACCTGCAACTGCTTGCCAAGGACGTCGCGGCCAGCGGCAACGAACGCGCGCAGCTGCGCCTGCGCAACGCGCTGGGCGGCGTGTCGCGCGGCTCCAAGCTGGCGTCGCAGCTGCTGTCCTTCGGCCGCCGCCAGCCGCTGGCGCCCACCGTGGTGAACCTGGGCCGTTTCATACGCGGCATGGACGACATGCTGCGCCGCGCCCTGGGCGAAGGCATCGAACTGGAGACCGTGGCCGCCGCGGGCCTGTGGAACGCTCTGGTCGACACGTCGCAGATCGAGAACGCCGTGCTGAACCTGGCGATCAACGCGCGCGATGCGATGGCGGGCCATGGCAAGCTCACCATCGAGGCGGGCAACGCCGCCCTCACCGACGCGTACGCAGCCCGCCACTCCGACATCGAGCCCGGCGAATACGCGATGCTGGCCATCTCCGATACCGGTCCGGGCATGCCGCCCGAGGTGCTGGAACACGCCTTCGAACCCTTCTTCACCACCAAGCCCGAAGGCCAGGGCACCGGCCTGGGCCTGAGCATGGTGTATGGCTTCGTCAAGCAGTCCAACGGCCACATCAAGATCTACAGCGAGCCCGGTGAAGGCACCACCGTACGCATCTACCTGCCGCGCGTGCGCCAGGAAGAAGAGCCGGCAGCCGAGATCGAACTGGGCCCCGTGGTGGGCGGCACCGAGAACATCCTGGTGGTCGAGGACGACGAACAGGTACGCGATACCGTGGTGGCCATGCTGTCCGACCTGGGCTACGGCATTCTCAAGGCCAAGGACGCGCTGAGCGCGCTGGCGATCGTGGAAAGCGGCGCTGCCATCGACCTGCTGTTCACCGACGTAGTGATGCCCGGCCCGCTGCGCAGCCCGGAACTGGCGCGCCAGACCCGCGAGCGACTGCCCGGCGTGGCCGTGCTGTTCACCTCGGGGTATACCGAGAATGCCATCGTCCATTCGGGCAGGCTCGATCCCGGCATCGAACTGCTCAGCAAGCCCTACACTCGCGAGACCCTGGCCCGCAAGATCCGCCACGTGCTGCGCAACCAGCAACAGCGCAACCTCGCGCAAGCCGGCAATGGGCGCGGCAAATAGAGCGTATTCCTGATGCCCCTGGCCGAACGGCGCTTCGGCCGCGCCGTCGCGGTCCATCAGCAAACCTGAACCGCCCCCCACTGCGCGGTGGGCGCCTACCTTTCCGGAAGCACGAGCTTGAACACGACCTACGACCCCACTGCCGCCGCCGAACTGCTGGCCTCCGCCTGGCATCACGGCGCGAGCCTGCAGGAACTGCCCGCCGAATGCCGCCCCGCCACGCTGGCGCAAGGCTACGCGCTGCAGGACCGCCTGATCGCCGTCATGGGCACGCCCACGGCGGGCTGGAAGCTGGGCATGGGCAGTCCCAACATGATGCGCGCCGCCAACCTGCAGCGGCCCCTGGTGGGCCGCCTGCTGCAATCGCGCTGCCACCCCGCGGGCGCCACGCTGCGCCTGGCGCAGCCCAACGCGCCCGTCACGGTGGAGTTCGAGATCGCGTTCGTGATGGGCCGCGACGTCGCGCCCGGCGAGGCGCCGTCCGATGTCCTGGACGCGGTGGCCGCCACCCACGTGGCCTTCGAACTGGTGCAGTCGCGGTTCCTCGACCGCCGCACCGTGGGCATTCCCAGCTTCGTCGGCGACACCGTCGGCTTCGGAGCTTTCGTGCTGGGCGCCGAGATCGCGCCCGCCCGCATCGACGAGGTCATCGCCAGCGCGCGCGTCGACGTCGACGGGGTCGAACACGCGCAGGGCCAGTCGGGTGACGACCTGCCCCATCCCATCGTGTCGCTGGGCTATCTGTTCGACCATGCGCGCGAACGCGGCATCACCCTGCGCCAGGGCGAGATCGTCACGGCGGGCGCCGTGGCGCGGCCCTTCGACGTGGCGCAAGGCAGCGGCGTCGCGCTGCGCGCACGTTACGCGGACGGCGAACTGCGCGCCACGCTGTCGGCCATCTAAGACCTGCGCAAGGCCGAGGGCGGCCGCCGGCGCGGCGCGCAGGCCAGCGGCGGCGCCCTGGCTACGCCGCTCGGCTGCCAGCGGGCGCGCGACGCCAGGCCGCGTTCATTGCTGCGCGGCGACCGTGAAGCGCGCGCGCACGTGTCGCGGTTGCTCTATCTCGTCGACGATGGCGACGGCCAGGTCTGCCACCGAGATGCCGGCGGGCCGATCGCCATCCATCAGCAGATCCTCGCCGCCGAGGCGATAACTGCCGGTGCGGGCGCCCGGCGCCAGCATCGCGGGCGGGCTGAGGAAGGTCCAGTCCAGCGCGATGTTGTGGCGCAACGCCGCCAGCGCATCGCGCGCGGCGCGCGCGCCGGGCACCACGTTGGCGGGCACGTGGCTGGCGAACTCGGGCGTATCGACGAGCTGCACGCCGGGCGCCACGTACAGGCTTCCCGCGCCGCCGACGACCAGCAGCCGCTTGACGCCGCCCGCCGCCACGCCGCGCTCGATCGCGGCGCTGCCGCGCATGAAGGCGTCGTACAGGTCGGGCGCGTTCCAGCCGGGATTGAATGCCGAGATCACGGCGTCGTGGCCGGCCACGGCGCGCGCCACCTGTTCGGCGTCCTGCACGTCGGCGTGCGCCAATGTCAGGCCGGCCCGCGGGTCCAGCCTGGATGCGTTGCGGGCCAGCGCGGTGACCCGATGGCCGCGTTGCAGCAGTTCGGCCAGGACGGCGGCGCCGACGAATCCCGTGGCACCGATAAGCGCGATGTTCATATGCATGTCCGGTAGAGTGAGTTGACGCGGACATCGTATTCACTTCAGGATCGCGCGATAACGGGGCTAGAATCGCTATCACCTTTAAGCCTGGCTTCATGATGCGCGATCTCAGACCTTATGCCGTGTTCGCGGAAACCGTTGCCGCCGGCTCCATGAGCGCGGCCGCGCGACGGCTGGGCATGAGCGCCTCGGCGGTCAGCCAGACCCTGCGTGCGCTCGAGGTCCAGGTGGGCGTGGTGCTGCTGCACCGCTCCACCCGCAAGCTGACCCTTACCGAGGCGGGCGCGCGTTGTTATCCGCACTGCGTGCGCCTGCTCGAGGCCGCCCAGGCCGCGTCCGATTCGCTGTTGCAGGCGCGCGATGTCCCGTCCGGCGAACTGCGGGTGGCGGCGCCCGTGGGCTTCGCGGCCCACATCGCGCCCGCCCTGGCTCCCTTGCTGGCACAGGCGCCGCAGCTCAGCCTGCGCCTGCTGGTCGACGACGCGATGATCGACCTCGTCGACGCGCGCATCGACCTGGCCATCCGCATCGGGCAACTGGCCGACTCGACGTGGGTGGCGCGCCGCCTGTGCGACGTGGACTCCCTCATGTGCGCCGCGCCGGCGTACCTGCAGCGGCACGGCCGGCCCGAGTCTCCGCAAGACCTTTCCAACCACCACTGGTGCGCCTATCGGCACGACGCGGCGGACCACGGCTCGCCGCACATGACCCTGGACCTGCATGGCACGGGTGGCGAACGTCAGCGCATACCCGTGCCGGTGCGCTACGCCAGCAACAACCAGATGGCGGTGCAGCAGATGTGCGAACACGGCCTGGGCCTCGCGCGGCTGGCGTACGTGGACATCCGACCCGCGCTGGCGAGCGGCGCGCTGGTGCACGTGCTTGCGCAGTGGCGCTATGACCCGCTGCCGGTCAGCGTGGTGACGCCGCGGCGCGACGGCGAACCGGCCAAGGTGCGCCTGGCGGTGCAGGCCCTGCGGCGGTACTTCGCGCAAGTGCCCACCGCGATCGCCCCGTGACCCGGCGTGGCGCCGTTGCGCGGCCCGCCCGTGCTACAACGAACAGCTGGATCAACGCGGACCGGGCGGCGCTGCGTGCGGATGGAAGGCGGCGCGACGTCCGGGCCAGAAACGGAGGACGCAATGTTCAGCCACATCACCGTTGGAACCGACGATCTGGAACGGGCGGGCCGGTTTTACGATGCCATCCTGTTCCCTCTCGGCCTGGTACGTCGGCACGTCGAGCCGGATGGTTTTGCGGACGCCATCTGCTGGATCGTGCCCGGACAGCCGCTGCCCTGCTTCTATGCGCATATGCCCTTCAATGGCGAGCCGGCCACGGTGGGCAATGGCTGCATGGTGGCGTTTCGGGCGGCCTCGCCGAAGCAGGTGGACCAGGCCTATGCGGCCGGCATGGCCGCCGGCGGCAGCGACGAAGGACCTCCTGGCGAACGGCGGCACTACGCGCCGGGGTACTACGGCGCGTACATGCGAGACCCCGACGGCAACAAGGTGCACATCGTGCATCGGGGCGACCACGCCTGATGCGCAGGCGGCCCGGCCAGCGCACTCGCGCAACGGGCCAACGCTGCCGTCGCGGCGACCGACCGGGCGGTGGCGCATGCTGCCTTACGCCTCCGTCGGCGTCTTCAGCCGGTAGATGTCATCCGACGAACCGATGCGCGCAAAGAACTCATATCCCTTGCGAGCCATGTAGTTCTCCATTCGCGTGCGCGGATAGAACTCGCCGCTGTTCTCCACCAGAATCACCTTGGGCTTCGTCGTTTCCCAATCCAGTGAATCGAGCACGGCGAACTCGTGCCCCTCGACGTCCACCAGCAGCAGGTCCACGTCATGCCGGTCCTTCAGCACGGCGCGCAGCGGCATGCTTTCGACCTTGACCACGTTCGCCTCGAAGCCCTTGCCCATCGACAGCGTCTCTTTGTAGACCGAGCTCACCTGGTTCTCCCAGCCATCCTCATCGATGACCTGGTAGAAATCCTTCACCCCGGCATCCGTGTCGACCAGGCCCCTGATGAACTGCGTGTTCGGGCGCTGAACGCGGAACGCCTCGCTGTAGTCGATGGCGTCGATCGATATCCCCGTGAATCCATACTCGTTCTCGAGGAAATACGAATTCGAATTGAACCTCGGGTGATTGCACCCGACTTCGACGAAAAAGCCGCCCGGGGAGATCAATCCGAACTTCTCCAGATAGTAGTCCTGCCCGTATTGCGAGGCGTATCTTCCGCCCAGCTCCACGGGCTTCAGGTACCGCACTCCCTTGGGCACCAGCATCATGTGATTGATGAAATTCTGCCCCGAGTGATAGACAGTCGCGGAAAAGGAATAGAGCGCCCGGTTCCGCTTAAGCATCCTGCGTATCAGCCTGATCATGTCCGCCCCTTGCATCAGCCGCTGTGGTTAATGCCTGCCGTCGGCCCAACGCTCGCCTGTCCGGATTTCTCTGTAGGCCAGTCGGCCTACGTCGGAATTTTTACCCATGATATCGTCGGCCAGACAGACGGCAAGATGACCAAAAGGCTGCCAGGCGGTACCGCCCGGGGTGCCGCCCAAACGGCTGATGCGCGGCCGGCGCGCGGGCGCAGTCCACGCGCCGCGCGCTTCATTGCCTTGGTCGGGTCACTGGATGGCCACGCTCATGCCGCCATCGGCCATGACCACCGAGCCCACCACGTAGCTGGCGCGATCCGATGCCAGGAAGGAGATCACTTCCGCGATCTCCTCGGGCTGCGCCGCGCGGCCTATGGGCGATCCGCGGCCGTGCTCGGCCAGGAACTCCGGTCCGTCGGAACGGATGTGGTTGACGATGTTGGTCACCGTGTCGCCCGACCCGACCGCATTGACGCGGATGCCATGCGGAATGGCTTCCAGGGCCAGCGAGCGGGTCAGCTGCGCCAGCGCGCCCTTCGAGGCCGCATACGACGAAATGCCGGGAAACGCCTGGAAGCAGGCATACGAGCCCACATTGACGATGGTGCCGGAACCCGCGCCCATCATGTGGCGCATGACCTCGCGCGAGAACAGGAACGGGCCCGTCGCGTTGACGGCCATCACGCGGTTCCAGTCGTCCAGGCTCGTCTCGACCAGCGGCTTGACGGTGATGATGCCGGCATTGTTGACCAGAATGTCCAGCCGCCCGAACTGGTCGAGGGCCGTCTTCACGGCCAGCGCGGCGCTGTCCTCGCGCGCGACGTCGGCCACCAGGGGCACGATGCCGTCGCGAGCCAGCGCATGCACGTCGTCGCCCAGGCTGACGGCCACTACCCGCGCGCCCTGGCGATGCAGCAGTTCCGTGGTCGCCCGGCCTATGCCGCTGGCCGCGCCCGTCACGATGGCAACGCGGCCGGACAAGGGCGCATCTTGCACAAAGGTCTGATGTTCGGTCATGGAGTGCTCCTTAGTCGGGTCATGAGTTCGATCATGGCGGCCGACGCGTACAAGCCTGCGTCGACCCGGCATCCATACTAAGCATGCTGTCCGCGGCGGGCCAGATGCATTCCTATGACGACATTGCCTATTCCTATCCCGCCATGACAGCCTATGGCGTTGAGTCGGCCCGGCGCGGCGCTCAAACCGGTGCGGCGGTATGTGCGGCCAGGTCGGCCGGTCCGATTGCCGGGAACACGGCGCCGGTCAGCCGCTCCGACTCGGTCCACAGCCTGGCCGCCACCTCGATGTCCAGCGCCTGCGGCGGCGCCTTGGCGACGGCGGGATAGCCTCGCGTTTCGGCGAGCCTGTGCGGGCCGTAGTAGCCGCCGGCTTTTGCCTGCGGCGAGGTGGCGGCGTACAGCGTGGGCAATGCGCCTTGCCACGCTGGCTGAAACAGGAACCACAGGTACCGGCGGACCACGCCCGCGGCGCTCGACGCGCCGGCGCCATTGGGCAGCAAGTCTGTGCGCGCGACGCCCGGATGGGCGGCGATGCTCTGGATGCCCCAACCCGCCGCAGCGCTGCGGCGCTGCAGTTCGAAGGCGAACATCAGGCACGCAAGCTTCGACTGGGCATACGCCGCCATGGGCCTGTAGTCGTGCTGCGACTGCAGGTCGTCGAAACGGATCTCGCCGTCCCGGGCCGCGACGCTGGAAAGATTGATGACGCGCGGGGCATGCGCCTTGCGCAGCAAGGGCAGCAGCTGCGCCGTCAGCGCGAAGTGGCCCAGATAGTTCGTGCCGAACTGCAGCTCGAATCCGTCGGCAGTCGTCTGTCGCTTTGGCGGCGTCATCACGGCCGCGTTGTTGATCAGCAGGTCCAGGCACGCCAGCGATTCCCACAGCCTCTCGCCGAATGCGTCGATGGATTCGAGGCTGGCAAGGTCGAGCAATTCGAAGCTGACGGCCGCGCCAGGCGCCTGCCGGCGAATCCTGTCGACGGCGGCCGCGCCCTTGTAAGGGTTGCGGCCCGCGATGATCACGGTTGCGCCCGCGCGGGCCAGCGCCATTGCGTCCTCGAAACCAAGTCCGCCGGTCCCGGTGACGACCGCGGTGCGGCCGCGTTGAGCAGGAATGTCGGAAGCTGTCCAGTTGGCCATGGCCCGTGCCTTACAATGCGTGGAAGAATTTGAAGTGCATATGAATCAGCACTGAGTGCAAACTTTAATGCACTCGGTGCAAGTATGCAACAGACCACCCGATGCCGGAATCCCCCTCTACCGCCACCGCCACGTCCGAAGAAGGCCTGCGCGACCGCAAGCGCCGCGAAACACGTCAGCGCATCGCCGAAACCGGACTCCGCCTGTTTCTGGCGGACGGCTACGATGGCACCACGCTGGACGCGATCGCCAGCGTAGCGGGCATCTCTCGCCGCACCTTCTTCTCGTACTTCAAATCCAAGGACGACATTCTCATCTACTGGCAGTACGCGGGCTGGGCCAGCATGCAGGCCGACCTGCTGAAGATGTCGCCAGACCTGTCGCCCCTCGATGCGGTGCTGGACGTCATGGTCAAGCACATCTCGCGCTACACCACCGAGGAGATGACCGCCATCGACAAGCTGATGCGCTCCAGCGCATCGCTGGCGGCGCGCAAGCAGGCCTTCTATGCCGAACAGGAGCGCATGCTGTTCGATACGCTGTGCGAGGTCTGGCGCCAGCCCGAGCGCCGCCCCGCGCTCCGGATGGTGGCCATGGTGTCCATCGGGACGATGAGGGTGGCCATGCAGGCATGGAGCGAACAGGCCGGCGCGCGCAAGCCGGCGGGCCGATTCCTTCGCGATGCCTTCGAACGGTTGAAATCGGAACTCTGACTCAGGGCGTGGTCCCGCGCCCGGTCATTGCCCCGGCGCCTGCAGGCCGCCCTGTATCAGCGAGGCGTACGTACGCACCACGTCGCTCCTGCGGGCCTTGCCGCGCACCAGCGCCGCCGACAGCGCCTCCCCGGCGCCCACCAGGGCGATGCAGCGCCGCTTCAGTTCGGCGGGCGGCAATTCGACGTGCGGGCGCAGCACCGACACGAACATCTGCACGCAGTTGTCCAGCAATTCCTGGAACACCGCGGCCTTTTCCTCGTTCCCCGCCAGGGCCGCGCCCACCGCATGGAACTCGTCCGTCATGTCGGCCGCGCAATCGACGTACGCCGCCGCCAGGACGTGGGCGGCGCCCTCCAGGCTGTGCTCCCGCGCCGCCATCGCTTCCTGGAACACTTTCACGCGCTCCATGTCGATGGACCGATACAGCTCGATCAAGAGGGCCGACCGGGTGCCGAAGTGGTCATACGCCACCGGCTTGGACACCCCCGCGCGCATGGCCAGATGGCCCAGCGTGAGCCTGTCCGCGCCCTCTTCCCGGATGATCAGCAGCGCGGTGTCCAGCAGCTGGCGCCGCCTTTCCGCCTTGGAAAGCCTGCCTGGCGCTGCTGTTTTCTGCGCCGCCGATCCTTTCATATCGCCCTTCATTTTGTCACCGTTGCCTACCTACCAACGGTAGTAAATCATACCTACCAATGGTAGGCTGGTTGCACGTCCTTAGGCAAAGGAGGCGTGGCAATGGCGACAGTCACCGCTACCCGTGCGGCCGGTTCCAGGCTGGCGGGCATCCGGTCCTCGCAGGTCCAGGTCAATGGCGCTGCGTTCCGTGTGCTCGAGCAGGGCCAGGGCCCCGCCGTGCTGTTCTGTCATGGCTTTCCGGATACGGCCGAAACGTGGCGCAGCCAGATGCATGCAGTGGCCGCGGCGGGATACCGAGCGGTGGCGCTGGACATGCGCGGCTACGGGGGCAGCCACGCGCCAGCAGAGGCGGATCTCTACAGCGCTCCGCATATCGCCGGCGATCTGGTCGGCCTGCTGGACGCATTGACCATCCCGTCGGCCGTCATCGTCGGCCACGACTGGGGCGCCGAACACGGCTGGCGCGCCATGCTGATGAGGCCGGACCGGTTCCGCGCAATGGTCAGTCTCAGCATTCCCTATGCGCCGCGTGGCGAACTGAGCCACTGGGAACAGCTGCGCGAGCAGGGCCTGGGCGAACGCTACTACGCCTTCGACATGATGAAGCCGGACGCGGAACGTCGTTTCGAGCCGGCCGGGCAGACCATACCCGGCATCCTGTATTGGCTGTCCGCCAGCGCACCGGCCGGCGCGCGATGGAACCCCGTCGACCCGGCGCTGCACATGCTGCGTCCCGCTCCGGTTGCCGTGCCCGGCTGGGCCGATCCCGGCTACGTAGCCCACAACATCAAAGCATTCGAGGCGAGCGGCTTTCGCGGCGGGCTCAACTACTATCGTGCCGCGCAGGCCACCTTCGACCTGATGCCGGCGTTCAAGAATATGGTCATCCGGCAGCCCTGTCTGTACATCTACGGGGCCGCAGACGGGCTTGCCGACGTCTTTCATCCCACGCCTCCCGCGCTGGCCGAACTGCGGCGCGCGGCGCCGGGTCTGGTCGACTGCATCAGGCTGGAGAACGTCGGCCATTGGATCCAGCACGAGGCCGCCGATCGGGTGAATGCGGAATTGGTCGCCTTCCTGGATGCGATCGGCCCGCCCAGCGAAGGAGGCGGCCGTGGCTGAGTCCGCGCCCCTGACCGACTCCGCCGACTCACGTGACGACATGGCGCTGCAAGCGGCGGTGCGCGCAGGCGATCTCGCGCAGGCGTACGCATCGCTGCGCGCCGGCGCAGATCCCGATCGCCGCGATCCCGAAGGCCTCACGCCGCTGATGGTCGCCTCGGGCCGGGGCCAGCCGCAGATGGCAGAGCTGCTGTTGACGGCGAAAGCCGATGTGCTGGCCGTGGAGCCGCGCATGGGCGCGACGGCGCTGCACAAGGCCGCGCTGTCCGGCAGTACCGACGTCATCGTCCTGCTGCTTGACCACGGCGCGTTCATCGACCAGCAGTCGCCCATCGTCGGCAACACTGCGCTGATGGATGCCGTGGAGCACAGGCACGCCGCGGCGGTACGGCTGCTGCTGCGACGCGGCGCCAAGACCACCCTGAGAAACCACTACTGCATGACGGCGCTGGACCTGGCGCGCCGCGATGGCCTGACAGACATCTCGGCGCTCATCCAGCATGCGGACAGTGCGCTCGCCGATGCACGGCAGGCCTGTGCGCTGCTGGACGCCGCCAAGGCGGGCGATGCCGCGCAGGTCGAACGCCTGATCGCGTCGGGATGCGATCTGGATGACCGCGCACCGATGGTGGGCGACGTCGACGATGATTACACGGCGCTCGGCATCGCCGCGCGTGAGGGCCATGCCGACGTGCTCACGCTGTTGCTTGCAGCGGGCGCCGATCCGCGGCGCGTGAACGGACTGATGCGGGCCACGCCCGGCCACGAAGCCGCCTATGCGGGACATGCCGATGCGCTGCGCAGCTTGACGGCGCATGCGGCGCAGGCCGGCCCGGCGACATTGGAGATCGATGCGCAAGGCGCCTACAACGGCTACACCGCCCTGCACGACGCCGTCTGGCGCGGCCATCTGGAGGCGGCGCGGGCTCTGGTGCAGGCCGGCGCACGCCTGGACCTGAAGTCCCACGCCGGCCTGACGCCCCGGCAGCTGGCGCTGCGGCTGGGCTACGACGATATCGCGCAACTGCTCGGGAAAGCCGAGGGCGCGCAACTCGGAAACGCATGAGCGGCACCATCAAGCCGCATCAGGCGGGTAACGCTCAACCCGCCTGCCGCCCCTTGCTGCGCAACGGCTCGAACTGCTCCGCCAGCCATTGCGTGAACACGCGCACGCGCGCCGACAGCTGCCTGTTCTGCGGATACAGCACCGACACCGGCATGGGCGGCGGCGGATGGTCGGGCAATAGCTCCCGCAGCAGGCCATTGTCCAGTTCACGCTCGATGCGATAGCGCGGCACCTGCACGATGCCCAGGCCCGACAAGGCCGCGCCAGTGTACAGGTCGGCGCCGTTCACCACGATACTGGCCTTCAGCCGCCGCTCCACGACGTCCTCGCCCACGCGAAAGTCCAGCGGCACCGGGCGCCCCGTGGCGCTGGACACATAGTCCACCGCATAGTGGTTCTCGAGGTCTTCCAGGCTGTGCGGCACGCCATGCCGCTCCACGTATCGCGGACTGGCCACCGTCACCTGTTCGAGTGACGCGACCTGCCTGCCTATCAGCGTAGAGTCCTGCAGGGCGCCGGCGCGCAGCACGCAATCCACGCCCTCTCGCACCAGGTCGACCAGCCTGTCGTCCTCGCCCACGTGCAGGACGATATCGGGATAGGCGTCCAGAAAGCCGCCCAGGTTCGGCACCACGAAATACCTGGCCAGGGTGCCCTGCAGGTTCACCCGCAGCAGCCCCTTCGGCGGCGCGTTGCGAAAGGCGCTCTCGGTTTCCTCCAGGTCGGCCAGCAGCCGCACGCAGCGGCGGTAATAGTCCTCGCCTTCATGCGTCAGCCGCACCTGGCGCGTGGTGCGCTCGAGCAGCCGAGCGCCGATGCGCGCCTCCAGGCGCTTGATCAGGTTGGTCACCGTCGCGCGCGGAATCTGGAGATCGTCGGCCGCCAGCGTGAAGCTGCGGCGATCCGCGACGCGCACGAAAACCTGCATTTCCTGGAAGCGGTCCATGACGGAAGTCGTTGGCTTGGTGGTGGGCGCACGAGGCTCGGAGCGGCCACAGGAGCGGGATGCAGCCAGGCCGGCGCGAGCGGTTTATTGAAGCAAATGAAATTATGAACTTCAAGAAGCGCTGATTATCTGCGAAACGGAACAGTCCACAATGGTTTCCATGAACTCTTCAACAAGGACCCCAGCTATGACTCTCTCCAAGATCGCTCTCGTCACCGGCGCCTCGCGCGGCATCGGCGCCGCCATCGCCCGCCGCCTGTCGCAGGACGGCTTCGCCGTCGCCATCAACTATGCCAGCAACGCCAAGGAGGCCGATGCCCTGGCGGACGAACTGACGCGCGGCGGCGCCCGCGCCATCGCAGTCAAGGCCGATGTCTCCAGGCCCGACCAGGTGAAGGCCATGTTCGGGGCCGTGGAAGATCAGCTGGGCAAGATCGACGTGCTGGTCAACAACGCCGGCATCCTGAAGACCCAGCCGTTGGCGCAGACCAGCGACGAGCTGTATGCCCAGACCTTCGGCATCAATACCCAGGGCGTATTCAATACCCTGCGCGAGGCCGCCACGCGCGTCAACGATGGCGGCCGCATCATCAACCTGTCGAGCACCACGCTGGCGCTGAACCTGCCCGGCTACGCCATCTACAACGGCACCAAGGCGGCGGTCGAGGCCTTCACCCGCGTGTTCGCCAAGGAACTGCGCGGCCGGCGCATCACCGTGAACGCCGTGGCCCCCGGTCCGGTGGCCACCGACCTGTTCTTCAGCGGCAAGACCGAAGAGCAGATCCAGAACTTCGCCAAGATGCCGCCGCTGGAGCGGCTGGGCGAACCCGAGGACATCGCCGGCGCCGTGGCCTTCCTGGCCGGCAAGGACGGCGGCTGGGTCAACGGCCAGGTGCTGCGCGCCAATGGCGGCCTGGCCTGACGCGCCTCCACTATCGGAGAACACCATGAGCCACTCCCCCACTCCCTCCGGCGGCTACGTGATCATCACGGTGGTAGCCGCCGCCACGGCGGCGCTGGCCGCGGCCAGCGCCCTGGCGGTCGGCCTGCCGGTCTGGGCCATGTTCATCGGATGGATCGCCTTCTACACGCGCGGGCTTACCACCCGCTCGGCCCTGGAGAACCTGGGCTGCGTATGGCTGGGGCTGGCGATCGGCGCGCTGGCCGCGACGGCCGCCGGCATGCTGGCCCCGCAACTGGGCATGGCCGTCGCCCTGCCCGTGGTCGTGTTCGTGGTCGCGCTGATCGTGGTGGCGCTGCGCGGTCTGCCGGCGTTCAACAATCTGCTGGGCTACTTCCTGGGGTTGGTGGCATGGTTCGCCGCGCACCTGGAGCCCGCGCTGGACCATGTCGCGCAACTGGCCGGCGCCAGCGCCATGGGGTCCCTCGCGGGATGGGTCTCGCACTACGCGCCGCGCCGGCTGCTGCAGGCCTGAACGGCCTGCTGCCCGCGCGATGCATGGACGGCGGGCGGCCTGCTGCACGCCTAGTGCGCTTCAGGCCCCCCGCCCAGTCGCTTCATCAACGCCATCGCGTTGGGCACGGCCTCTCCCTGTGCCGTGTTGTCGAAGATGCACCAAACCGTCCTGCCCTGCTCGTTCGCCAGCCGCATCTGCACTGCGACGGCTTCAATGAATGCCTCGTCATACGCCGAGTAGTACATCCGGGGCGCGCCATGCAGGCGGATATAAAGCAGCTTCGACTGGCACCAACGCTCGATGCCCGGAACCGGCGACGGGTGTGCCAACACGTACGCGATGCCATGCTGGTCCAGCAAGTCGGCCCCCGCCTCCGTGAACCAGCTTTCATGCCGGGGCTCGCAAACAATGGGGCCCCGCGTGAACCTGCGCAGCAACGAGAAAAAGCGAGCGCCCTCGCCCGCATCGAACGCGAGACTGGGCGGCAGCTGCACCAGCACACAGCCCAGCTTGCTACCCAGGGGCGCCACTTCTTCGAAGAAGCTGCGCATCGGTGGTTCGCACTCTTTCAGGCGCCGTTCGTGCGTGATGGCGCGCGGCATCTTCACGCTGAAGCGGAAAGCGGCCGGCACGCTGTCGGCCCAGCGCGCATACGTCTTGGGTTGGTGCGGCCGATAGAAAGACGAGTTGATTTCCACGCAAGGGAACACCTGGCCGTAGCGCTCGAGGTGCGTGCCCGGCGCAGGAAACACGCTCGCGACCTTAGCCGAGATCGACCAGCCCGCGGTCCCCACCAGCATGTCCCTCACGCGCAGCCTTCCACATAGGCCAGCACGGGCATCAGGCCCGCATGGATGAGCTTCACCTTGCCATCCTGCCCTATCTCGAAACGGAATGCGGGACTGCTGGCAGAGGCGTCGGCCGACGTGAGGTACTTGGCCGGAGGCGCCTCGTACTTGTGCAGCGCTTCGACCAGACCCGTGAAGCGGTTCTTCACCTCTTGTTCGCTTGCGCCGATACGCACGCCTTGCGCCGTCAGGTCCGAGCGCTGGCCGATGGTGATGCGCTGCACCTTGCCGTCGGTGACGATGGCATAAACGCCCGGATAATCGAGCGAGCTGACCGTGCGGCAGGCATCGCTGATCTGGGCTCCGCGCTCTGCCCAATTTCCGTTTTTGGGCACGGCTTCCCCTATGCGCAGATCGCGCAGGCCTTGGAGCGTGAGGCCGTTCGCGGCGCGGGAGGAATCCGAAGAGGCGGCGGGTATCGGCGGCGTTCCGGCCGCACCCGGCGTGCCGGCGGTGGTCTCACTGCCCCGGCCTACCGCGCTGGCGCCTTGGCGGGCGTTGCCTTCCGATGGCTCCCCACCAGGCGAACAAGCCGCCAGCGCAAGCGTCAGCGCAATGAGAGGAAGACCGATGACAAGCCTCGAAGAACTTCCCGCGCCGGGACGCTTGCTTGCAGAACTCGAACCACGCATGCGACCGCTCCTTGCACTGCTGGTGTAGACCGGTCCATCTTATCGTGGCGCGATCCGGGCATAGGCAGCACAATTTTCCTGATGCAACGATATGTTCTGGGCCATCTTCATCGCCAAGGTTCCGCTCAACATTCCGTTGGCATTCGCCGTCTCTGCATCAGCTCGTAGAAGGCGACGACGTTGGCCTTGTTGCGGTCCGTATCGGACATTGCTATCTCCGGTAGGCGCGCAGCCGTGCCCGAACCTTGTTCGGATGCGCCAGGCGCTCACCCGCGACCGGCTACGCCGGCAGTTTCCACTGTCCCAGATGCGAATACACCGCGTCGCGAAGCTGCCGAACCTGCCTGTTCACCTCCGCCAGTTCCGCGGGCGTCTGCCCGGACGCCACCAGCAGCGACTCGCCCAGGCAACCCGCATTGTCGCGAAGCCGGCGGCCTTGCTCGGTCAGCGCGACCACGACCTGGCGTTCGTTGTGAGGATTCCGGGTACGCCCAACAAAGCCCATGGACTCGAGCCGCTTGAGCAAGGGCGTGAGCGTACTGGGTTCGAGGGCAAGCTTCTCGGCGATGCCGCCGACCGTCTGATTGTCCTCGCGCCACAGGACGTTCATGACCAGGTACTGGGGATAGGTCAGCCCCATCTCGTCCAGCAGCGGCTTGTAGATGCGCTGGATGGCGATGCCCGCCGAATAAATGGCGTAGCAAAGCTGGTCGTCCAAAGGAGGTGGCGGGCTTCCCTTCTTTTTTGTCATGGCTCTACTCCTGTCGTGCTTCAGGGTAGCACGCAGCACAAATATATATCGCGATAAAAAATATTGCTTGACACTCGAATGAGGGCCTCCTAGCATTTCACTTATCGCGATAATTGTTGTCGCGACAAACCAAGGGAGATCCACCATGAAACTGAAGACCCTGATGGCCGCCATCGCGGCAACCGCCGGCATCACCGCCGCCTCGCTGGCCCATTCCGCCGACCGCATCCCCGAAGGCCAGGCCGTCCGCAATGTCGTGCTGGTGCACGGCGCCTTCGCCGACGGCTCGGGCTGGCGCGGCGTATACGACGAACTGACGGGCCGCGGCTACCGCGTGACCATCGTCCAGAACCCGCTGACTTCCCTTGCCGATGACGTCGCCGCCACCAAGCGGGTGCTCGACCGCCAGGCCGGTCCGACGATTCTCGTCGGGCACTCCTACGGCGGCACGGTCATCACCGAGGCCGGCGTCGACGCGAAGGTAGCCGGCCTGGTCTACGTATCCGCGCTGTCGCCCGATGCCGGCGAATCCACGGGCTCGCAGTTCAAGGACATCCCTCCTCCCAAGGAATTCGTCATCGAGACGCAGAAGGACGGCTTCGGCTTCGTCAGCCTGGAGAAGTTCAAGATCGGCTTTGCCGGTGACCTGAGCGACGCCGACGCCGCATTCCTGCGCGACTCCCAGGTGCCGATCAACATGTCCATCTTCGAAACCAAGGTCACCCAGGCCGCCTGGAGGAACAAGCCGAACTGGGCCATTGTGGCGACCGAAGACAAGGCCATCGATCCGAAGCTGCTGCGGCACATGGCCAAGCGGATCGGCGCGCAGGTCACCGAGGTGCAGGCCAGCCACGTGCCGTTCGTCACCCAGCCCAAGGCCGTTGCCGACGTCATCGATCGTGCCGCGCGCAGCACGTCGCGCTGATCCGGGCCCGCTGTCCATGCGGGCCAGCCACGACTTCCTCGCAATTGACCGGAAACCAAGAATGAATCATGAATCGGCCAGACAGCACGAAAGCGATACCGAAGGATCGAGGCCCCGCGGGCTGAGATCGAGCTATGACTTCATCGTCTGCGGAGCGGGCACGGCGGGCAGCGTGGTTGCCGCCCGCCTGTCCGAGCAGCACGATGCCCATGTGCTGCTGCTGGAGGCGGGCGGCGACGATACGGGGGAGAACGTCTCCGATCCCGCCCGCTGGCCCGCCAATCTGGGATCCCGCCATGACTGGGCATTCGAGAGTGTGCCCAACGCGGGCCTGAACGGCCGGCGCCTGGCCTTGAACATGGGCAAGGGACTGGGAGGCGGATCCAGCATCAACGTCATGGTCTGGGCGCGTGGACACCGAAGCGATTGGGATCACTACGCTGCGGAATCGGGAGATGCGGCGTGGGGCTATGAATCCGTGCTTGCCTGCTATCGCCGGATAGAAGACTGGCAGGGCCGCCCGGACGCGCTGCGTCGTGGCGTCGGAGGGCCCGTCCACGTGGCGCCGGCCGTCGCGCCGCAGCCGCTGGCGCTGGCCACGCTGCGGGCGGCCGAAATGGTGGGTGTGCCCTGCTTCGACAATCCCAACGGCGAAATGATGGAAGGCCCCGGCGGCGCCGCGATCGCCGACTTGCGCATACGCGACGGCAAGCGGCAATCCGTGTATCGGTCGTACGTGCATCCGCGGCTGCATCAACCCAATCTCACCGTGGTGACCCATGCCATGGTGACCAAGCTGCTGTTCGAGGGCAGGCGCGCGACAGGCGTCGAGGCGCTGATAGACGGCAGGCTGCACAGCATCCGCGCGCACTGCGAGGTGGTGTTGTCGATGGGCGCCATCCACACGCCCAAGGTGCTGCTGCAGTCGGGCATCGGGCCGCGAGAAGAACTGCGCGCGCACGGTATAGACGTCGTCCAGCACCTTCCCGGAGTCGGTCGCAACTTCCACGACCACATCGCCTTCGGCTGCACCTGGCAGTATGCCGAACCCCAGGCCGTGGGCGCCGGCGGATGCGAATCCACGCTGTACTGGAAGAGCGATTCCCGTCTCGATGCGCCCGACCTGCTGCATTGCCAGCTCGAGTTCGCGGTGCCCTCGCCGCCCGAGGTGGGCGTGCGGCCGCCAGAACACGGCTGGACCATGTTCGCCGGACTGGCCCGCCCCAAAAGCCGTGGCCGCATACGGCTTTCCGGGCCTGGCCACCGGGATCCCCTATTGATCGATCCCAACGCACTCAGCGATCCGGAAGACATGGCCGCCGCGCTCGCCACGATCGACCTGTGCAGGGAGATGGGCAACCATGCGGCGTTGAGCGGCCTCGTGACGCGCGAGGTCGTGCCCGGCTATCGCGACCGGCGGCAGATGGAGCAGTTCATCAGGGATTCGGCCGTCACGTTCTGGCACCAGTCGGGCACCGCCAAGATGGGACGCGACGCCATGTCGGTGGTGGACGCGGAACTGCGCGTATACGGAATCGACAACCTGCGCATCGTGGACGCGTCGATCATGCCGCGGACCACGGTGGGCAACCTGATGGCGCCATGCGTCGTGATCGGGGAGCGGGCGTCCGATATGATCCGGCGGGCGCACGGGCTGGCGGCGCCGGCAGGGCCGCGCATTTGATCGGATGCTCCTGTACCTGCCAGGCACGCGGCGGGTCGGGCTTCGCCATCGCAGCGACTAAGCCGTGGGAATCGTCCCACCATCCACCACATGCTCCGTTCCCGTGATGGCGGCCGCGCGCGAAGACGCCAGGAAGGCAATGAGGTTGGCCACTTCCATTGGTTTGGCCGGCCGTCCCAAGGGAATGCCGCCCAGCGACTCCATGATGATGCGCTTGCCGCCCTCGTAGTCGGTGCCCGCCTCTTTGGCCAGCCGCTCGGCCAGCGCCACGGACGCTTCGGTTTCGATCCACCCGGGCGCCACGCGCACCACGCGCACGCCCTTGGACGCGACCTCCTTCGACAGGCTCTTGCTGTAAGTGGAAAGCGCCGCCTTGGCCGCGGCATAGGCGGTGGTGGCTTCCGGCAGCGGCAGCGCGCGCTGGATGGACGTGACATGCACGATCACGCCCTGGCCTTGCGCCAGCATTGCGGGCAGCAAGGCACGATCCAGCCGCACGGCCGGAAGCAGATTGAGCGCGAGCTCCTGCTGCCACTCGTCTTCCCCCAGCGCGGCGAAGCCTCCGCCCGGCGCGGAAGATCCGCCGAGCACGTGCACGATGATGTCCACGCCGCCGAGCTTCGACGCCACGGCGTGCACCACTTCATCGCACCCATGCACCGTGGTCAGGTCGGCAGCGATGAACATGACGCCGGGCCGGTCCGCGGGCACGTGCCGCGCGGTCGCCAGCACCTGTGCCCCGAGTTCGGTAAACAGGTCGACCACCGCCCTGCCCAGTCCCTTCGTGCCGGCCGTGATCAACACGCGCTTGCCCTTCAATTCCAGGTCCATGGCCATCAGCCGATCTCCAGGGATTGAATCCTGCCGCCCTTCAGCACAAAGACGTGGTCGAGCTGTACGGGACTGCCGGGAAAATTGCCGACGACTCGCGTCGCGACGGTGACCTGGTCGCCGTCGTGCGAGACGCCCAGCGGTTCCACGGTGTATTCGAATGCGCTCTGCGCTTCGGTCTGCCAGGCCATGATGGCATCATGGCCGCGATGCGTGCGGCCTTCGTCCCGGACGGTCGCATCCGATGCGAAGCAATGGGCAAGGCCCGGGATATCGGCCTGGCGGCAGGCCTCGAAATAAGTCGCGATGGGGGCAGGCAGAGAAACTGGCATGCGTCCTCGATGGCTGGGTTGCGGTGCGATAATTTTGCGCATCGGCTATCCGCTCGACAAGAACGCACGAAAAAGTTAGTGACTGACAGATGAGAAAGCAATACACACCCGAGAGCGCGGCGCGCGACGTGGAACAGGTGATCCGGCTGCTCGAAGGCCGGTGGAAGCTGCTCATTCTGTTCCACCTGTTCGGGGGGCAGGTGCAGCGCTATTCCGACCTGGAGAAGCTGATACCCGGCATCTCGCAGAAGATGCTGGCGCAGCAGCTGCGGCAACTGGAAGGCGATGGCATCGTGGTACGCACGGTGTATCCGGAAGTGCCGCCCAGGGTCGAGTACCGGTTGACGGAATGGGGCCAGGCGCTGTGTCCCGCGCTGGACGGGCTGTTGCGGTGGGCCGAACAGAACGATGCGCTGGCCGCGGGATAACGCAATGCCCTCTCTACGCCTGGACAGCCTGGAAATCTTCCAAGACGTCGTACGGCATGGCGGTTTCCGCGCGGCCGCGGTCAGCCGTGGGGTGTCGTCGTCGGCCATCAGCCAATCCATCAACGCCCTCGAAGAGGCACTGGGCATCCGCCTGCTGCACAGGACCACGCGCAGCGTGGCGCCCACCGAGGCGGGCGAGCGTCTCCTGGAATTGCTTACCCCGGCCCTGCACGACATCCGGGTCGCCCTCGACCACCTGAATCAATTCCGCGAGAATCCTTCCGGCACCGTTCGGATCAACGCGCCCGGACCGGCGGTGGATCATGTGCTGCTTCCGCTGGCGTTGGCGTTCATGCAGATGCACCCGGACGTGAATATCGACATCGTGAGTGATGCGGCCATCGTGGACATCGTCGAGCAGGGCTTCGATGCGGGCGTCCGATTCGGCAACCAGCTGGCACAGGACATGATCGCCGTGCCCTTGGGACCGTCGCTGCAGTACGCCATCGTGGCCTCGCCCGATTATCTGCGGCGGCACCCCGCCCCCGCGTCTCCCGGCGAACTCGACCGGCACGAATGCATCCGCCGCCGCTTCCCCGGCGGCACCATCGTGACCTGGAAGTTCGCGAAGGACGGCGACGACCACGAGATCATGCCGAAGGGCCGGTTGACCCTGAGTTCGGCACACCAGGAGCGTCAGGCCGCGCTTGCTGGCGCGGGTATCGCGCATCTGCTGCAGGACTACGTGCAAGAACATGTGCAACATGGCCGGCTGGTCGAAGTCCTTGCCGATTGGAAGCAGAAGCTGCCCAGTTGGTATCTGTACTACCCCAGCCGGCGGCACACCGGCGCGGCCATGCGCGCCTTCCTGGACTACATCCGCGACTACCAGTGGCCTTAGGCCCCTGCCAGCACAAGCACCTCGTGCACCGCGCTGGCATGGTCGCCCCCGACGCGCGTGCCGCCTCCGAAGACGTGGATCCGGTCGCCCACGGTGGCCGCTCCGAGGCCGTGCCGGGGCGTGGGCAGGGGCGGCAGCATGCTCCAGCGGTCGCTTGCCGGATCGTAGACCCACGCATCCGCGTACACCTTCTGCTCGGGCACCCACTGCTCGCCGCCGAACACGTACAGGCGCCCGCGGTAAGCCGCCGCGGCCAGGCCGCCTTGCGCCTGCGGCATCGGCGCGCGCGTGGTCCAGCGATCGGTCTGTGGATCGTAGACCTCGAGCGAGGCCACGTTCACCTGGCGCAGCGATCCGTCGGGCTGCTTCAACGCCTGGCGCCCGCCCACGACGAACAGGCGTCCGTCGATCACCGCGGCCGCCGCGCTGTTGCGCGCGGTGGGCGCCTGTGCGATCGCGGACCAGCGCCCCTGCGCCGGATCGAATACCAGGCCCTGCGCGGTATCCACGTGCTGGTTGAAGTGGCGCGCGGCCTCGTGTTCTCGTGTGCGTCCTCCAACCAGATAGACCCGATCGCCGATGGCGGCGCATACGCCCTCTGCCGAAGGATAAGGCAGCGGCACGCCGTCGCTCCAGCGGTTCGCGACGGGGTCATACACGTAGGTCGACGCCTGGGCGCGCCAATTCGGAAAGCCGCCGCTGAAGCCGCCCACGCCGTAGATACGGTCGCCGGCGGCGGCAAGCGCGATGTGGTGGCGTGCCTCGGGCAGCGTCGCCAGGCGCGTCCATTTGTCTTCGGCGGGGTCGTAGGATTCGAAATGCGCCGAATAGCCCGTGTTTGGCGCAAGCAGCCCGCCGGCTACGTAGATGCGCCCATTCAACACCTCGGGATAGAGTTCCTGGCGCGCCAGCGACGGCGGGGCCGCCGTGGTCCAGTGCATGCCCCCTGCGGCCGCTTGTGCCAGGGCATTACGGGCCAGGGGAAGCGCAGTCAAAGCCGCGGCGAGCCGCAGGATATCGCGTCGTTGCATGGTTGGTCTCGAACGTTGTGTGTCGAGAACCATGTTAGGTAGCCCGCCATGCAAAGACTAGACGGAATAGGCTGAACAGCTTGATAAGCTGGGTTAAGTAATCGCGGCCGGCGAGGCGGCTCGCGCCGGCCCGCCGGCGAATTCCGTGCCGATGCCAACACGCGAAATGCCCACTGTCCGCAGGACAGTGGGCACGTGGCCTGGCGGCAGATCCGGAACGCCGCGTGTTGCGGTCCTTCCAGGCCCCTGCCCGCTCAGCTCATCACTTGGTCTTGGGAACCGGCGTGTTGAGCAGCTGCTGCTCCCACAGATACGCGATGCCGCTGCCGGCGGCATGGTCCTTGAGGATATCGGTCAGGGCGCCCGCCGTTTCGACGCGAGCCCAATCGCGCTGCCATTCGCAGGCCACCGCCAGCCAGGTCATCATGTTGGCGCCCGCCCCGATCATGCGCTTGATGGCCATCTCGTGGGCCTCGACGGAAACGCCGCCGCAGGCGTCCGTGACGACCGTCACGTCCCAGCCTTCGCCCAGGGCCTGGATCGCCGGCATCGCGACGCAGACCTCGGTCCAGAGACCCGCGATGATCAGCTGCTTGCGGCCCGTGGCCTTGACCGCATCCACCGCCTTCTTGTCTTCCCAGGTGTTGATGTAGGTCCGGTCGATGATCTCCTGGCCGGGAAACACGTCAGTGATCTGCGGGAAGATATAACCGCCGCGTTCGGCGATCACGCTCGTCAGGATGGTGGGCACGCCGAACGCCTTCGCGGCCTTGGCCAGGCCCGCCGTATTGTTCACCACCATGTGGGGGTCGTGGCTGTTGAGGTTCGTGAGCTGGAAAGGCTGGTGGTCGATCAGGACGAGTACCGAGTCCTCGGGACGAAGGAGCGAGTCAAGGCCATTGCGGAAGGTCATGTGTGCATCCTCTGCTGATGTGAACGGATTGGCTTTCCGGGCCTGCGCGCCTACGCAAACGTGCCCGAAAGCGGCATTCTGCTGTCCACGTCTTCCAGCCGGTAGTCGTGTCCCGCGGCGAACTGTGTCGCACAAACAGGAACGCCGCCGTTGCTCGATACGGTAGTACCATCCGCCGACGAACTACGTTGCCAGACAAGGAACGCCGAATTGGACATCGAAGAGCTGCGGACATTCGTGGAAGTCGCCGATGCGGGGGGCATATCGCCCGCGGCGCTGCGCCTGGGCGTGGCGAAGTCCATCGTCAGCCGCCGGCTTGCCCGGCTGGAAAGCGAGCTGGGCGTGCAACTGCTGGCACGGTCCACGCGCGGAGCGGCGCTTACCGAAGCCGGCGCCACGTTCCGGGACCATGCGGCCCGCGTCTGCGCCGAGGTCGACACGGCCAGGGAAGCCATCCTGCCCTCGGGCGACCTGCGCGGCCGCTTGCGCATCGCCGCGCCGCTCACCTTCGGCCCGACCCACTTCGCCCCCATGCTGGCGGAAATGGCCCGACGCTATCCCCGGCTGCACATCCAGACCTGCTACAGCGATCGCTTCGTCGACCTGATCGCGGAGGGGTACGACTGCGCGATCCGCGTCGGCTACTTGCAGGATTCGAACCTCATCGCCAGGCGCATCGGGCCGATCTACGGAAAACTCGTGGCCAGCCCCGGCTACATCGAGGCGCATGGAGCGCCCGAGTCGCCGGAAGACATCCTCGGCCATCAGGCGCTCATGCAGGGCACCGAAGCGTGGCACTTCATGGACGGCGACCAGATCGTCTCGGTTCGCCCACAGGGGCGATTCAAGGCCGACAACGGCATCGCGCTGGTCACTGCCGCCCTTGCGGGGCTCGGTATCGCCTATCTGCCGGATTGCCTCGTCCAGGAGCATGTGGCGTCCGGCGCGCTCGTGCCCATCATGAATCGCCACCCCCCTCCCCAGGCTGGCGCGTATGTGGTGCGTCCGCCGAGTCCGCATCCGGCAAAGAAGGTACGGGTGCTGACGGAGCTGTTGATCGAGTATTTCGAGCGGTCTCCGGAGACGGCGGGGGAAGTGGTGGAGTAGCCGCCCGCCTCGTGGTTCCCCTTCCCTGTTTTCAATAGTCCGCCGGCCATGGCCGGCGGCGATGGCTGATCACGCGGAGGTGTCGCGTGACGCCTTCCGCCCTTCTTCGTCCAGGGCGCGGAAATCGTCATCCGACAGCGCGATCGCGGCAGCGGCAACGTTCTGCTCCAGATGCCCGACCTTCGACGTGCCCGGGATCGGCAGCATGATGTGGCTTCGCTTCAAGAGCCATGCCAGCGCGATCTGTCCGGGCGTGGCTTGGTACCGCCGAGCCAGGTCGTCGAGCAGCGAGCCGGGCCTGGCGAGGTCGCCCGCGGCCAGCGGGAACCACGGAATAAAGCCGATGCCGTGGGCCGAGCAATAATCCAGGACCTGTTCGCTGGTTCGATCGACAAGGTTGTAGCGGTTCTGAACCGTCGCCACCTTGAAGAATGTCGATGCCTCCTGGATCTCGGCAACGGACACCTCGCTCAGTCCGGCATGGCGGATAAGCTCCTCGTCGATCAGCCACTTGATCGTATCGAACTGCTCCCTGGCCGGCACTTTGGGATCGATCCGATGCAGTTGCCACAGGTCGATCTGTTCGACCCCGAGATTGCGCAGGCTCTTATGGACTTGTTGGATGAGATATTCCGGTCTGCCCACGGGATGCCAGCTGTCGGGACCATGCCGCGTCAATCCGCCTTTGGTGGCGATGACGAGCCCTTCGACATAGGGATACAGCGCCTCTTTGATCAGTTGCTCCGAGACGTCCGGACCATACGAGTCGGCCGTATCGATCAGGTTGATTCCAAGACCGGGCAAGGCCTTGAGCGTCTCGATGGCCTCCACATGATTGCCCGGAGGTCCCCAGATGCCGGCGCCGGTGATGCGCATGGCGCCATAGCCAAGCCGATTGACTTCCATATCGCCGATATTGAAGATGCCGGACAGTTCGGCCCCGGTGGAAGGCTTGTTCATTTCTAGCTCCTTGTTGAGATATCCGTGTTGCTTCGAAGACTTACCAGTCGAACCGGATCGCGATTTTTCCGAAGTGGCCGCCTTGCGCCATCAGCTCGTAGGCGTTCGCCAGTTCATCGAGACCGAAGGTGCGATCGACGACCGGCTGGATACGATGTGCGGCCATGGCCGCCACCGCGCCAGCCAGGTCGGCCACCGATCCGCCATTGCTGCCCTGCACGCGGACTTCCTTGAAGATCACCTGCAGCAGGTCCAGTGGCGTAGCCCCACCTCCAAGAAACCCGATGGCGGCCACGCTGCCTCCGTGTCGCACGGCGGCCACCGAGCGGTTGATTCCTTCCCCGCCCACGGGATCAATGACCAGATCCGCGCCCACGCCGCCGGTATGTTGGAGTACGAAGGCTTCCCAGGCGGCATCCTTGCGGTAATTGACGACTTCGTCGGCACCCAGGGCGCGGGCGCGGGCCAGCTTCTCATCGGACGAGGAGGTGACGATGACTCGGGCCCCGCGCGCCTTTGCCAGCTGCAGCGCAAAGATCGCCACACCGCCCGTGCCAAGGACCGCCACGGTGGATGCCGCGCCCACCTGTGCTGTCTCCAGCGTCCGCCATGCCGTCATCGCGGCAATGGGCAAGGTGCCTGCGGCTTCCCAGCCCAGGTAGTCGGGAATCTTCACGACGCTGGCCGCGTCGAGATCGGCAAACTCGACCAGCGAGCCGGGCAGCGTCGCGCCCCGCATCGGGTTGGCCAGTTCCGCGCTGGGGCGGCCGGCGATCCAGTGCGCCTTGATGTGAACGGCGACGCGATCGCCGACGGCCACTTGCCAGACATCCTCGCCGACGGCGATGACCTCGCCCACACCGTCGGACAAGGCAATGTTGGGGTACGGCGCACCGGGGTACTGTCCGGAGGCCACGGCGAGATCGGCGAAATTGAGGCTGCCGGCCTTCATGCGGACAAGGATGCGCCCCTTGCCAGGTGCGGCCGGTTCGGGCAGCTCTACCCGACGGAATGCGTCGAGCGTAGGCGCAGTGATCTGAATGGATTGCATGGCGCGTTCTCCAAAAGGTAGGTCACTGTAAATTGCTGCTCTTTTAAATAGAATATGGACGAATCACAGTTCATACCTGCTAAATATGCAGCAATCACTATTCTCCGATCTGAACGAACTTGCGGCCTTCGTGGCACTGGCCGATACGGGGTCGTTCGCCGCGGCCGGCCGTCAGCTCGGACGTGATCCCACCGCGATCTCTCGCCGCTTGACCGCGATGGAGTCGCGACTCGGTGTCAGACTGGCCGAGCGCAGCACCCGCAAGGTCGCTTTGACCGAGGCCGGCCGAACCTATCTCGCGCGGATCCGACCGCTGCTTCACGACCTGCAGGCAGCCGGACGCGAAGCGGTAGCCTTTGCGGACGGTGAGGCCCGCGGCCACCTGCGCATCACCTTGCCGGGCAATTTCGGCCGCCTGTGGCTGACGCCGCTGATCGTGGAGTTCCTGCGCAGTCATCCGCGGGTCACCATCGAGGCGGATACCAGCAATCGTTTCGTCGACCTGATCGGCGAACGTTTCGACCTTGCCATCCGCCTGGGCGAGCTTCCCGATTCGCGCCTGGTCGCCCGCAAGGTCGCGGAGCGGCGCCGGCTGATCTGTGCATCGCCGGACTTCCTCGCGAAGTCTCCGGCCATCCAGACGCCGCAAGACCTGGCGAACCATCCATGCCTCTGTTTCACGGGGCGGCACGACCCCTATCGATGGAACTTCATCAAACCTGGCGGCGGTACGCTGGGCGTCACCGTATCGGGCCCGCTGGCGTCCGACGACGCGGAACTGCTGCTCGAAGCCGCCATCAGCGGCCTGGGCATTCTGTACACGTCCGACTGGTATGTCAGCCGCGATCTGGCCGCGGGCCGGCTGGTCGAAATACTTCCAGACTGGGCCCTGCTGGATCGCGGCGCCGTGTACGTGGTCACGCCTGCGGCGGGCGGCACGCCATCCAAGACGCGCGCCTTCTCCAATTGGATCAGCGAAAGGCTGGCGGCGCCGCCGTGGGTTGTCCTTTGAATGGGCAGTTCAGCCGTGCTCGAAACGGTATTGCGGCTTGGGCCCGGACGCGGGCATCGATAGGGACGGACTTCGCATCGACACCGGCGTCCGAAGGTCATCGCTAGCGAAGTCGCCGCCTGGGCGGTCAGAGCCTGTAGCCACCGCTCGCCTCGATCGCCTGGCCGGTCACCCAACGGCCTTCCTCGGAAGCCAGGAACGCCACTAATGACGTGGGTCTCCAGAGCTGGAGTTTCTAGCGGCGCATCTTCCACACCGCGCGTTCCAGGCGCATGATCAGGCAATCGTCTTCATCGTTGAAAACCCGGCGGCCGACGGCCTGGAAGCCGAGTCGGCCGTAGAAGCGATGAGCGCGCACGTTGCTGTTCAGCGGGTCGATGACGATGGCGGTCACTTTGGGATCGGAGAAGGCGGCGTCGATGGCCAGCGTCATCATCTGAGTGCCATAGCCCTTGTTGAGGGCAGCGGGCGGGCCGATCCAGATGTCGATGGCACGCAGGTTGGGTTCGATCTCACCCCAATAATGCGTCGGATCGAGGTGAGGGTCGATCACCTGCATCACGCCGACAGGCCGCCAGAGCTCGCCCTCGGCCACCTCGCCGATCTGGTAGAAGCTCACGTCCGACGATTCGGCCAGTTCCACAGACCAGTCGATGCCGCCGAAGGCGACTTCGAGGCTGGGCTGATCGCTGGAGCAGGCGATCACGTGCGGCTCGCGATCCCATGCGTGCAGCGTCGGCACGTCGGCAAGGGTTGCGGGCCGCAGCCGGACTACGCCGGGCGAGAGTGAAGGGTCCGCGTTCATTGGCTCGGAAGTGGCATGGTTCAAGGGTTTCCAAGGACTCTACATCGCCCAGTAGCCGTACCGCTCTCTATCTCCCTTAATCTCCGGCTGGGATGGTCGGATCATGGCCGGCTTTGCCCGGCAGATATTTTCTATCAACGCAAAACCGTTATCCATTTTTCACCCTTCTTTTCTATTTAGAGAACGACCAGAATGCTCCTTAAGGCGAAAGCGAACAGGCCCCCTGCGCCTGTCGCCGCTTTCACATCGGTTTCATCTCGGCCTCAAGGAGAACACCATGAAGTACAAGCCTTTGGGATACACCGGCCTGCTGGTGTCGCAGCTGTGCCTCGGAACGATGACGTTCAGCGGCGGCAATGGCGTCTACAAGCACATCGGCAACGTGGACCAGGCGGGCGCCGATGAACTGGTCAAGGCCAGCATCGACACAGGCATCAACTTCTTCGATACCGCCGACGTCTACTCGGCCGGCGAAAGCGAAAGCACGCTGGGCCAGTCTTTCAAGAACCTCGGCATCGCGCGCAAGGACTATGTGCTGGCGACCAAGGTATACAGCCGCATGGGCCAAGGCCGCAACGACGTCGGCGCGTCGCGCGGCCACATCATGGATGCCGTCGAGGCAAGCCTGAAGCGGTTGCAGACCGACCACATCGACCTGTATCAGGTCCATGCCACGGACACGCTTACCCCGATGGAGGAAACGCTGCGCGCCCTGGACGACTTGGTCCGGCAAGGCAAGGTCCGCTACATCGGCGTATCCAACTGGCAGGCGTGGCGCATCGCGACCGCGCTGGGCATTTCGGCCCGGCTCAATCTGGCCAGGTTCAACACGCTGCAGGCCTATTACTCGATCGCGGGCCGCGATCTCGAGCGCGAACTTGGCCCGCTGCTGGAAGCGGAGAAGCTCGGCCTGCTCGTCTGGAGCCCGCTGGCCGGCGGCCTGCTGTCCGGCAAGTTCAGCCGTGAGAACCAATCGCCCGAAGGATCGCGGCGTTCGGCATTCGACTTCCCCATCGTCGATAAGGAGCGCGCCTGGAACGTGATCGACGCGATGCACCCGATCGCGGCCGCTCATGGCTGCAGCCCGGCACGGATCGCGCTGGCCTGGCTGCTTTCCAAGCCGGTCGTGACCTCGGTGCTGGTCGGCGCCAAGCGTCTCGATCAGCTCGAGGACAACATCGCCGCGGTCGACATCACGCTCAGCGATGAAGAGATCCGCCAGCTCGACGCGATCAGCGAACTGCCTCCCGAATATCCGGGCTGGATGCTCGCGACCCAGGGCGCCGACCGTTTCGGCCCCATCGACCTGTGGAACGGCAGGATGTCCGCCGCATCCTGATCGCGTCGCAGGATCCCTTGACGCCCGTGGGCCAGCGCCCACGGCGCAACAGACAGGACAACGATCATGAGTCAACGATTGCAGGGAAAGGTCGCCGTCATCACCGGCGCATCGAAGGGGCTGGGCGCCGCGATCGCGCGACGCTTCGGCATCGAAGGCGCGTCCGTGGTGGTGAACTATGCCAGCAGCAAAAGCGCTGCCGACGGCGTCGTGAGCGATATCGTCCAGGCCGGCGGCACGGCCATCGCCGTCCAGGCCGACATGAGAGACCCGGCGCAGGTGGCGCAGCTCTTCGCGCAAGCCAACCGGACGTACGGCCGGGTGGACGTGCTCGTGAACAATGCCGGAGTCTATGACTTTCAACCGCTGGAGAACCTTACGTACGATCTGTTCCGCCAGCACTTCGAGCTGAACGTCTTCGGCTACCTGCTCGCCATCAAGGAGGCCGTCAAGTACATGCCTGAAGGCGGCGGCAGCATCGTCAACATGAGTTCCACCGTGACCCTATTCGGTCCCGAGAACGCCTCGGTCTATACCGCCACCAAAGGTGCCATCGACGGCCTGACCCGTGCGCTGTCGAACGAGCTGGCGCCGCGCAGGATACGCGTCAACGCGGTCAAACCCGGCGTGGTCGCCACCGAGGGCGTCCATGCCGGCGGGTTCCTGGCATCGGAATTCGGGCACACCACCACGGCCAGGACGCCGCTGCGGCGCCTTGGGGAGGTCGACGACATCGCACCCGCCGTCGTCTATCTGGCGTCGGACGAGTCCAGCTGGAGCACCGGCGAATTCATCGTTCTTTCGGGCGGACACCGCTGATCCCCTTACGCATGCCGCCATCGGGCGGCAAGGAGCATCGACATGGCAACGACAACCGACATGAACGCCGGAGAGGTCGTCCGGCATTACCTCGACACCTTCTTCAGCAAGGACGTCGACAAGACGCTCGAATGCCTCACCGACGACGTCATATGGAAGGTCCAGGGCGCCGCCGACGTGCCGACCGTCGGCGTACGGCATGGCAAGGAAGAGGTCCGCGCGTGGATGGCGCTGTTTCCCGCCCATTTCGAGCCGCTCGAATTCCACATAGCCCGCACCTTCGAGAACGGCGACCAGGTGGTGATGACCGGACACTTCAAACACCGCATCGTGGACACGGGGCGCGTGTTCGAAAGCGACTTCGCGGCGATCTGCTCGGTGAGGGATGGCAAGGTCAGCGCGTACAACTTCCTCGAAGACTCTTACGCGCTCTGGCGGTCCTTCCAGCCGCAGTGACGCCTGTGCAACGTCCGGGATGCGAAACCTCGCCGCGCCCCATCATCTTTCGCGGACCTTTGTGGTCCGCTGCGGCCGCGGCGGCAAACCCGACAACACCGGGTTCGCCGCCACGACGTGTTCCGCCAGAAAGTCGCTGAGCGCGCGGATCCTCGCCGACGCAACGAGGTCGGCGTGCGTCACCAGCCAAAGCTCGTTGCTGAACACCTGGTCCGAAGGAACGACGCGAACGAAGTCATCGCCGACAGCGAGAAAATCCGGAATGACCGCCAGCCCCAAGCCCGCACGCACCGCGGCGATCTGTACAGGCAGGCTGCTTGCCACCAGCGCGATGGAACAATCCAGATGCTGGCGAGCCAGCCATGTCGCGGCAGGCAGGTGCGCATGGCTGTCGTCCCAGGTGATGACGTGGCGGCCCTCGAAGGGCTTTCCCGGCAAGGCGGGATTTTCCTCGAGGTACTGGCGGCTGCCGTACACCGAATAAGTCATATGGCCAATGCGCCTGACCGTCAGGTTTCCTCGCGTGGGCCGGACCACGCGCAGCGCGATGTCGGCCTCCCGGCGGCCGAGTTCGGCTGTGGCCGTGCTGGTGATGATCTCGACGCAGATGCCCGGGTATCGGGCCCGGAACGCGGGCATGGCCGGGACGACCAAGTCCGTCGCAAGGTTCTCCGATGTCGCCAGCCTGACCGTTCCCACAGGGCTGTCATCGATGCCCGCCGCACCGCGTTCCAGGGCCATGACGCTGTCTTCGACACGTTCGGCATGTCGCAGCACCTCGCGGCCTTCGTCCGTCAGGAAATAGCCTGTCTGGCTTCTTGCGAAGAGGCTCATGCCCAGGCTCGCCTCGAGCTCTCCGATGCGGCGGCTGACCGTGGACTGGCTTACGTTCAGATCGCCGGCGGCCTGCGTCAGGCTGCCGGTGCGCGCCACGCACAGGAAGTACCTTAGATCGTTCCAGTCCATATGACTTTGCTTGTACAGGGGGAGGAGTGCCTCGCGTCGGAATCAAGACTGCACCGTCGGATCAGTTGCTGCCGCAGCGCGTATGGTGCCTGTTTTGGCGCGCATTTCAACTTGGACAGCCGCACGCAACTGACAAGGGCGCCATCAGGCGCCCTTGCTATTCGATTACTCCCACTCAATCGTCGCCGGCGGCTTGCTACTCACGTCATAAACCACCCGATTGATCCCCCGCACCTCATTGATAATCCGCGAAGAAACCCGCGCCAGCAGCGCATGCGGCAACGGCGCCCAATCGGCCGTCATGAAATCGAACGTCTGCACGGCACGCAGCGCAACCACGTACTCATAAGTCCGCCCATCCCCCATCACCCCCACCGACTTCACCGGCAGGAACACGGCGAAGGCCTGCGACGTCATCTCGTACCAGCTCTTGCCGCTGACCTCGTCGATGGTGCTGCGCAGCTCTTCGATGAAGATCGCATCGGCCCGACGCAGCAGATCCGCAAACTCCTTCTTCACCTCGCCCAGAATCCGCACCCCCAACCCCGGCCCAGGGAATGGATGCCGATACACCATCGCCGGCGGCAGGCCCAGCGCCACGCCCAGCTCGCGAACCTCGTCCTTGAACAGTTCGCGCAGCGGCTCTAGCAGCTTCAGGTTCAGCGTATCCGGCAGGCCGCCCACGTTGTGGTGCGACTTGATCGAAGTGGCCTTGCCGGTCTTGGCGCCGGCCGATTCGATCACGTCCGGATAGATGGTGCCCTGGGCCAGCCACTTGGCGCTCTTCAGCTTGCCGGCTTCGGCCTGGAACACTTCGACGAACTCGCGCCCGATGATCTTGCGCTTGGCTTCGGGATCCGCCTGCCCCGCCAGCTTGCCCATGAACTGCTCGGTGGCGTCGACGTGGATGATCTTCACGCCCATGTTCTCGGCGAAGGTCTGCATGACCTGCTTGCCCTCGTCCAGGCGCAGCAGGCCGTGGTCGACGAACACGCAGGTCAGCTGGTCGCCGATGGCCTTGTGGATCAGCGCGGCGGCCACGGACGAATCCACGCCGCCCGACAGGCCCAGGATGACTTCGTCGTTGCCGACCTGTTCGCGGATGCGGGCCACGGCCTCTTCCACGTAGTCGGGCATGTTCCAGTCGCCGGTGCAGCCGCAGATCTCGTGCACGAAGCGGCCCAGCATGGCCTTGCCCTGCACGGTGTGGGTGACTTCGGGGTGGAACTGCACGGCGTAGAAGCCGCGCTCTTCGTCGGCCATGCCGGCGATGGGACACGAGGGCGTGGAGGCCATCAGCTTGAAGCCAGGCGGCAATTCGGTGACCTTGTCGCCGTGGCTCATCCAGACCTTCAGCATGCCGTGGCCTTCGGGCGTGGTGAAGTCGGCCAGGCCGTTCAGCAGCTTGGTGTGGCCGTGGGCGCGGACTTCGGCGTAGCCGAATTCGCGGTGGTCGGAATAGCTGACCACGCCGCCCAGCTGGTGCGCCATGGACTGCATGCCATAGCAGATGCCCAGCACCGGCACGCCCAGTTCGAACACGGCTGCGGGTACCCGCAGCGAGCCTTCGGCATAGGCCGAGGCGTGGCTGCCCGACAGGATCACGCCGCGCACGCCGGCGGCTTTCTGGGCGCGGACGAAGTCGTCATCCACGTCGCCGGGATGGATCTCGGAATAGACGCCGGCCTCGCGTACGCGACGGGCGATCAGCTGGGTGACTTGCGAACCGTAGTCCAGGATGAGGATGCGCTGGTGCATGGTGACTCTGCCGGTTGTAAATGAAGCGCACCGGCCAGAACGGAGGTTCTGCCGGTGCGTGGGTATTGCATGAGGATCGACTGCGGGATCAGTCGGCGCGGTAGTTGGGCGCTTCCTTGGTGATCTGCACGTCGTGGACGTGGGACTCGCGGAAGCCCGCCGAGGTGATCTGCACGAACTGCGTCTGGGTGCGCATCTCGTCGATGCTGGCGCAGCCGCAGTAGCCCATGGAGGCGCGGATGCCGCCGACCAGCTGGAAGATGATGGCCAGCACGCTGCCCTTGTAGGGGACGCGGCCTTCGATACCTTCGGGGACCAGCTTGTCGGCGTTGTTGGCCGGGTCCTGGAAGTAGCGGTCGGCCGAGCCTTCGGTCATGGCGCCCAGGCTGCCCATGCCGCGGTACGACTTGTACGAGCGGCCCTGGTACAGCACGACTTCGCCCGGCGCCTCTTCGGTGCCGGCGAACATGCCGCCCATCATGCAGCTGAAGGCGCCGGCCGACAGGGCCTTGGCGATGTCGCCCGAGTAGCGGATGCCGCCGTCGGCGATGAGGGGCACGCCCGTGCCTTCGAGGGCGGCGGCCACGTCGGAGATGGCGGTGATCTGCGGCACGCCCACGCCGGCGACGACGCGGGTGGTGCAGATGGAGCCGGGGCCGATGCCGACCTTGACGCCGTCGGCGCCGTGCTCGACCAGGGCGCGCGCGGCCTCGGCCGTGGCGATGTTGCCGCCGATGACTTCAACGTTGGGGAAGTTCTTCTTGACCCAGCGCACGCGGTCGAGCACGCCCTTGGAGTGGCCGTGCGCGGTGTCGACCACGATGACGTCCACGCCCGCGGCGACCAGCTTCTCCACGCGTTCTTCGGTGCCCTCGCCCACGCCGACCGCGGCGCCGACGCGCAGCTGGCCCAGCGCATCCTTGTTGGCGATGGGATGTTCGGTGTTCTTGACGATGTCCTTGACGGTGGCCAGGCCGCGCAGCTCGAAGGCGTCGTTGACGATGAGCACCCGCTCGAGGCGGTGCTTGTGCATCAGGGCCTGGGCTTCGGTCAGCGTGGCGCCTTCCTTCATGGTGACCAGACGGTCTTGCGGCGTCATGATGTTGCGCAGCGGCTGGTCGAGGCGGTCTTCGAAGCGCAGGTCGCGGTTGGTGACGATGCCGACCAGCTTCTTGCCCTCGACCACCGGCAGGCCCGAGAAACCGTGCTGGCGCTGCAGCGCGATGGCGTCGCGCACCTTCATGTCGGGCGACACGGTGACCGGATCGATGACGATGCCGAACTCGTGGCGCTTGACGCGGGAGACTTCCTTGGCCTGGGCGTCGGCCGACAGGTTCTTGTGGATGATCCCGATGCCGCCCTCTTGCGCCATGGCGATGGCCAGGCGCGACTCGGTGACGGTGTCCATGGCGGCGGACACGAGCGGAATATTGAGGGTGATGTTGCGGGTGAGGCGGGTGGCAAGCGAGGTGTCGCGCGGCAACACCTCGGAGTACGCAGGCACCAGCAACACATCGTCGAAGGTGAGCGCTTGTTGGACGAGACGCATTGGGAACTCCGGGCGCAAAGCAGGATTATACGCCGCTACAGTGATTTTCCTAGGTGTTGTCCCTAGGGCCGGCCTTGGATTGGGCAAGGTTGCACGTGCGCGGACCTGCGAAATATTTTTACCCGGGCATATTGACGAGCGATTTAAATCCGGGCAATATTCGTCCACTGATTTATACCCGGGTCTAATTTGACTGTCCCGAGTCGTCCAATCCGATGGAGCACGGCATGACGTCCACCTCATCCCCCTACCCTTCCTGCACCGCGTTCGCAGGCCATCGCCGCCTGGCCGCGGGTCCGTTGCCCGACGTGGCGCTGCGGGTCCGTGCCGCGCTGGCTGACGATCCCCATTCCGGCGTGCTGGTCTATGACGATGCCACGGGCCGCATCGTCGACCTGGATCTGCGCGGCAGTGACGCCGAAATCCTGGCGCGGCTGGCCGCCAGTCTGCCGCCGGACATCGCGTCAGGTGCGGAGGCCGCCGCCGACAAGGTCGGCGACAAGCCCGCAGGCGATGCCGTGCGCGGTCGCGGCCGGCCGCGTCTGGGCGTGGTCGCGCGCGAGGTCACCCTGTTGCCGCGCCATTGGGAATGGCTGTCGGCGCAACCCGGCGGCGCTTCGGTGGCGTTGCGCAAGTTGGTGGAAGAGGCGCGCCGCGCCCATGCCACGAAGGACGATCTGCGGCAACGGCAAGAAGCGGCGTACCGCTACATGTCTTCGCAAGCGGGCGATCTGCCGGGGTTCGAGGAAGCGACACGCGCGTTGTTCGCCCAGGATGCGCGGCGCTTCGGCGAGCACACGGCGTCGTGGCCGCAAGACGTGCGCGACTATGCGGCGCGGCTCGCGTTCGAGGCTTGAAGAAGCTGGCGGACCACGCCGGGGCCTGGCAAAACGACCGCCCTACGTCTGCGGCATAATGAAAGACCACGCGCCTCTTCTCGGCGCACGCGTTTGCTCCGATGTCCGACACCCACGAAATTCGCCCCGGCCAGTCCGTCGAACTGCTGAAGGCGCTGCACATCCTGACGCGCGACGGCAAGATGAACCAGGACAGCCGCCGCAAGCTCAAGCAGGTGTATCACCTGTTCCAGTTCATCGAACCGCTGTTGAAAGACGTAAAGGACTCGCGTGGCCGCGTCACGCTGGTCGATCACGGCGCCGGCAAGTCGTACCTGGGCTTCATCCTGTACGACCTGTTCTTCAAGGATCTGCACGACGATTCGCACATCTACGGCATCGAGACGCGCGACGAACTGGTGCAGCGCTCGCGCGAACTGGCTACGCGGCTGGGGTTCACGGGGATGTCGTTCCTGAATTTGTCGGTGGCCGAGTCCATCGAATCGGATGCGTTGCCACCGACCGTGGACGTGGTGACCGCGCTGCACGCGTGCGACACGGCCACGGACGACGCCCTGCGCTTCGCGCTGCAGAAGCGCGCGCGGCACATCGTCGTGGTGCCCTGCTGCCAGGCCGAAGTGGCGGGCGTGCTGCGCCGGCACAAGCAGCAAGCCCTGGCCGATCCGCTGGCCGAGATCTGGCGCCATCCGCTGCACACGCGCGAGTTCGGCAGCCAGATCACCAACGTGCTGCGCTGCCTGCAACTGGAAGCGCATGGCTACCAGGTCACGGTGACCGAGCTGGTGGGCTGGGAGCACTCGATGAAGAACGAGCTGATCGTGGCCCAGTACAAGGACCGTCCGCGCCGCAAGCCTGCCGAGCGGCTGAACGAAATCCTGGATCGCATCGGGTTGCAGGAATTGCGGGACCGGTTCTTCGTACCGGAACCTGCCTAGCCCGCGCTCAACTCTCCACGCTGCCGCCCTGCCCCAGGAACTGATTGGGACGGCGCAGCGAGGGATCGAACGGATTGATCTGCGCGCCGATCTGCGAGGCTTCCCTGCGCAGCATTTCCACCAGCATGGGCAGGCGCTCGGCGTTGATGCGCTCGGACGGCGCGGCCATGCTGAGCGCGGCCACCACCGTGCCGTTGCGGTCCGCGATGGGCACGGCCAGGCCCATGGTGCCCGGATACAGCGCCGGGCCGGATGACAGCGCGTAGTCCAGTTCCTGGCATTCTTTCAGGCGCACGCGCATCGAGATCTCGTCCATGAAGCCCAGGTGGCGCAGGCGCGGAATGTTGAAGCGGATGATCTCTTCGCGCTCGGCCTCGGGCAGGCGCGCCAGCAGAATCAGCCCTGCCTGGCCCAGGCCCAGCGGCACCTTGCCGCCGATGTCGCCCGTATGCGAGCGCACGGGAAACGGCCCGTCGATGCGGTCCAGGCACACGGCGTCGAAGCCATGGCGCACCAGCAGGAAGACCGTGTCGTTCAACATGCCGCTCAGTCGCAGCAACGCTGGCCGACAGATGTCGCGCAGCGTGGAATGCCGATTGCCCGCGCTCGCCGCCATGGCGAAGAAGGCCACGCTGAGCTGGTAGGTCTTGCTGTTGGGCGGCTGTTCGACCACGTTTTCCTGGATGAGGGATTGCAGCACCCGGTGCGCTGTGGCGGGCGCCTGGCCGGTACGCGCCGCGATGTCGGTCAGCCGCAGGCGCTCGCCCTGGGCCTCGGCCAGCACGCGCAGCACCGCGAAGGCGCGCTGCAGCACACCCTGACTGCCGGACTCGGCGGTTTCTTTCTCGGCTTCTTTACCCAACTTCCCTTTCATTGGAATTTCTCCGTCTTTGCCGAAATTCTAATTTCATCCACCGGAATTTTTCGAAGAAATTTTGCTTTCTACGGAAAAACACTAATGGCTCGCCCCATGGCGGCTTCCTAGACTGGCTTCCATCCAAACCTGGCGTCACGAGTCCGAAGCGGGGCTGCTGACGCCACACGATGCCGCGACATGGCGGCCACACAAGGCGGAAAAATGGCGTTCCTGCGGCTGGAGCAAGTCTCCAAGTACTACGGCGACCTGTGCGTGGTGTCCAACATGGACCTGTCCGTGGAACAAGGCGAATTCATCTCGCTGCTCGGTCCCTCCGGCTGCGGCAAGACCACCACCCTGCAGATGATCGCCGGCTTCGCGGACGTGACGCGCGGGCGCATCACGCTGGACGGCCGCGACATCACCCATACCAAGCCGAACACGCGCGGGCTGGGCATCGTGTTCCAGAGCTATGCGCTCTTCCCGCACATGACCGTGCGCGACAACGTGGCGTTCGGGCTGGCGATGCGCAAGGTCGAGCGCGGCGAACGCGAGCGCCGCACGCGCGAGGCGCTGGCGCTGGTGAAGCTGGACAAGTACGCCGACCGCTATCCGCGCGAGCTGTCGGGCGGCCAGCGCCAGCGCGTGGCCCTGGCGCGCGCGCTGGTGATCCGCCCGCCCGTGCTGCTGCTGGACGAACCGCTTTCGAACCTGGACGCGCAGCTGCGCGAGGAAATGCAGTTCGAGCTGCGCGCCATCCAGCGCCAGACCGGCACCACCACCATCATGGTCACGCACGACCAGGCCGAGGCGCTGTCCATCAGCGACCGCGTGGTCGTCATGCAGGACGGCCGCGCCACGCAGGTGGACGCGCCCTATCGCATGTACGAGCATCCGCAGACGCAGTTCATCTCGCGCTTCGTGGGCAAGACCAACATGCTGCCCGGCACGGTCACGCGCGCGGGTCCGCGCGCCGAAGTCAGCAGCGGCAGTCTTGCGGTGCAGGTCGACGCGGATGGCCTGCGCGCCGGCGATACGGTGCACCTGTCGCTGCGCCCCGAGAAACTGCTGCCGGTGGCCGAGGGCCAGGGCAAGCTGGACGGCCGCGTGGCCACTCGCTACTTCCTGGGCAGCCAGTGGCAGTACGAGCTGGACACCGCGCTGGGCCAGTTGACCATGGTCTCGCCCAACGATGGCCGCGCGCCGCTGGCCGACGGCCAGGTCGTGGGACTGGACTGGTCCGGCGACACGCTGCGCGTACTGCGCGCGGAGGCATGATGAGCACCGCCGTCGCCGCCACAGCCAAGCCGCGCACCGAGGGCCTGCCGGCCATACTCGGCTCGCTGCCGCTTACCCTGCTGTTCCTCACATTGGTGCTGACGCCGCTGGCGCTGACGCTGCTGCTGTCCTTCGCCCAGTTCGACTACAACACCGGCATCCAGCCCGGCTACACGCTCGAGCACTATCTGCTGGTGCTGACCGACTCGTATTTCCTCGAGATCTTCTGGCGCACCTTCTGGATCGCGGGCCTCACCACGCTGATCTGCGTGCTGATCGGCGCGCCCGAGGCCTATGTGCTGTCGCGCATGCGCAAGCCCTGGCGTACGCTGTTCCTGCTGGTGGTGCTGTCGCCCCTGCTGATCTCGCTGGTGGTGCGCGCCTTCGGCTGGAGCCTGCTGCTGGGGCCGAATGGTCCGGTGGGCGGCGCGGCGCAAGCGCTGGGCCTGGGATCGCTGCTGTACACCCCCACGGCCACCATCATCGGCCTGGTCCATGTGATGCTGCCCTTCATGGTGATTCCGGTGTGGACCTCGCTGCAGAAGCTGGACCCCGCGGTGGAGCAGGCGTCGTATTCGCTGAGCGCCTCGCGCGCGCAGACGCTGTGGCGCGTGATCCTGCCGCAGACGATGCCGGGCATTCTGTCGGGCAGCCTGATCGTGTTCGGCCTGTCGGCCAGCTCGTTCGCCATTCCGGCCCTGCTGGGCGGACGCCGGCTGAAGATGGTGGCCACCATTGTGTACGACGAATTCCTGACCGAACTGAACTGGCCGCTCGGCGCGGCCATCGCCGTGCTGCTGCTGGTGGCCAACCTGGCCATCATGCTGAGCTACAACCGTGTGGTAGAGCGCTCCTACCGCCGCAGCCTGGGTTGAACGGCCATGCAGAAAAACGGATTTCTCGCGCTCGCCTTCAACCTGCTGGTGGTCGCGTTCGTGCTGGCGCCGCTGGTCATCGTGTGCCTGGTGGCCTTCACGCCCGGGTCGACGCTCAGCATTCCGACCACCGACTTCTCGCTGCGCTGGTTCAAGGCCGTGTTCGCACACGCCGACTTCATGCAGGCCTTTCGCAACAGCCTGTGGCTGGCCTTCTGCTCGGCCACCATCGCGTCGCTGCTGGCCGTGCCCGCCGCCATCGCCATCACGCGCTACCGCTTTCCGGGCCGCGACGCGCTGAACGGGCTGTTCCTGTCGCCGCTGATGATTCCGCACCTGGTGCTGGGCGTGGCGCTGCTGCGCTTCTTCGCGATGATGAACACCACCGGCAGCTTCACCTGGCTGGTGCTGGCGCACGTGGTGGTGATCACCCCGTACGTGATGCGACTGGTCATCGGCGCGCTGGTGGGATTCGACCTGTCGGTGGAGCATGCCGCGCAGTCGCTGGGCGCGAGCCGCGCCACGGTGTTCTGCAAGGTGACGCTGCCCATGATCCTGCCGGGCGTGTCCGGCGGCTGGCTGCTGGCCTTCATCAACAGCTTCGACGAACTGACCATGTCGGTCTTCATCACCGCGCCCAGCACGGTGACGCTGCCCGTGCGCATGTACATGTACGCCACCGAATCCATCGATCCCATGATGGCCGCGGTGTCGGCCCTGGTGATCGCGTTGACGGGGGTGACCATGCTGCTGCTGGATCGCGTCTATGGGCTGGACCGCGTGCTGGTGGGCCAGAAGTAACCAGGCGGAGAACATCGTGCCTTTGCTCAACCGCGTGGCCGAGACGGACCGGCCCACGCTGACTTTCACCCTGGATGGCCGCGTGGCGACCGCGCTGGCCGGCGACACGCTGCTGACCGCCGTGCTGACACAGGCGGAACGACTGCGCGTCTCGGAATTCAGCGGTGCGCCGCGCGCCGGCTTCTGCATGATGGGCGCGTGCCAGGACTGCTGGGTGCAGTTGGAGGACGGCCGCCGCGTACGCGCGTGCGGCACGTTCGTGGAAGCGGGCATGAAGGTGCGCACATTGCCGGCCAGGCTTCCGATCGCGCCGGAGGGTTCGGCATGACGCTGCAACCCGTGATCGTGGGCGCGGGCCCCGCCGGCGTGCGAGCCGCCCAGGCGCTGGCCGCCGCGGGCGTGCGGCCCGTCGTGCTGGACGAGGCGCCGCGCGCCGGCGGACAGATCTATCGGCAGCCGCCCGCCGGCTTCACGCGCGGCAAGGCCAAGCTGTACGGGTCGGAGCATCGCAAGGCCGACGCCATCCACCGCGCCATGGACCTGCTGGCCGACAAGGTCGACTACCGGCCGGGATCCCTGGTGTGGAACTGCGAGGGCGGCGTGCTGGACGTCGTGCGCGACGGCGTGGCCGACAGCGTGCCGTTCAGCCACCTGATACTGGCGACCGGCGCGGCGGACCGCGTGCTGCCTTTTCCGGGCTGGCTGACGCCGGGCGTGTACACGCTGGGCGGCGCGCAGGTGGCGCTGAAGTACCAGGGCTGCGTCATCGGCGCCCACACCGTATTTCTAGGCACTGGGCCGCTGCTGTACCTGGTGGCATACCAGTATGCGCGCGCCGGCGCGCGCGTGGCGGCCGTGCTGGACACCTCGCGCTTCGCCGACCAGTTGGCCGCCCTGCCCGGCATGCTGACCGCGCCGGCGCTGCTGGCGCGCGGCGTGTACTACATGGCGTGGCTGCGCGCGCGCGGCGTACCCATCGAGACCGGCGTGCGGCCGCTCGAGGTGCAGGGTACTGAGCGCGTCACCGGCCTGCGCTATCGCAACGGCGCGGGCCGCGAGAAGCAGTTGGACTGCGATGCGGTGGGCTACGGGCTGGCGCTGCGCTCCGAGACTCAGTTGGCCAGCCTGGCCGGCTGCGAGTTCGCCTTCGACGCGCGCGACCGCAATTGGCTGCCGCGGCGCGACGCGGCCGGGCGCAGTTCGGTGCCTGGCGTCTACCTGGCCGGCGACGGCGCCGGCATCGCCGGCGCGGACGCGGCGGAGCTGGCCGGCGAGCGCGCGGCCCTGGCGCTGCTGCAGGATGCGCGCCTGCCGTCCGACCAGGCCCGCGCCCAGCGGCTGGAGGACCGCATGATACGCATCGACCGCGTGCGCGACGCGCTGGAGCGCGCCTTTCCCTTCCCCGCCGACTGGAGCATTGCCGACGACACGATGCTGTGCCGCTGCGAAGAGATCACCGCGGGCGCGCTGCGCGAGGTGGCGCGCTCTGGCGCGGCCACCGAATTGAATCGCGCCAAGGCGCTGACCCGCGTGGGCATGGGCCGCTGCCAGGGCCGCGTGTGCGGCGCGGCGGCCGCCGAGGTGATGTCGCAGGCCCTGGGCGTGGCGCCGCAGGCCGTCGGGCGCCTGCGCAGCCAGCCTCCGGTCAAGCCCATCCCGATCCAGCTGGCGCTGGCCAAGGAGGCGCGGCGATGAGCCCGGCTAGCGGCGACTACGGAAGCGCGCAGCCGTTTGGCGTGTCGACGGAACCGTCGAGCCGCGACGAGCCCGGCCCCGGCAGGCGCCGTCAAGGCCTGCGCGTGAACGCCGAGGCCGACGTCGCCATCGTCGGCGGCGGCATCGTCGGCGCCAGCGCCGCCCTGTTCCTGCGCCGACGCGGCCTGTCGGTCATCGTGCTGGACAAGGGCGCCTGCGGCGCCTGCGCCAGCGGCGTGAATTATGGCGGCGTGCGGCGCCAAGGCCGCGCGCCCGAGCAACTGCCCTTGTCGGCGCGCGCTCATGAACTATGGGCGCAGCTGCCCGACCTGATCGGCATCGATGGCGAATACGTGCGCAGCGGCCATCTGAAGCTGGCGCGCACGCCCGAGGATCTGCAGGCGCTGGAAGACTACCGCGCGCGCACCGAGGGCTGGGACATGGACCTGCGGATACTGGACGGCGCCGAGCTGCGCCGTCGTTACGCCTGGCTGGATCCGCAACTGGCCGGCGGCTCGCTGTGCCCGGAAGACGGCCATGCCAACCCGCGCCTGGTGTCGCCAGCCTTTGCGCGCGCCGCCGCGGACGCGGGCGCCGACGTGCGCGAGCAGCAGCGCGTGGTGTCGGCCCATCACGACGGCCGGGGCTTCGTGGTGTGTACCCAATCGGGAGCCGAGATCCGCGCGCACTTCCTGATCAATTGCGCGGGGGCCTGGGCCGGCGAGATTGCCGCCGGCTTCGACGAGCCCGTGCCCGAGACGTCCATCCATCCGCTGATGATGGTGACCGAGCCGCTGCCGCCGTTCATGGACGTGAGCCTGGGCATGCAGGGAGGCGGCATATATGCGCGCCAGGTGGCGCGCGGCAACTGCGTGATCGGCGGCGGACGCGGTGCCCTGCAGTCCGATGGCTATGCGCGCCCCTCGCGCCAGGAGCTTCCCACGCTGCTGGCCAAGGCGGCCGCCCTGCTGCCCCCGCTGCGCGGCGCGCAGGTGATCCGCTTCTGGACCGGCGTGGAGGGCAGCATGCCCGACCACAATCCCGTGCTGGGCGCCAGCAGCACCACGCCCGGCCTGTTCCATGCGTTCGGCCTGTCGGGCGCCGGATTCCAGATCGGGCCCGCCATCGGCGAGGTCCTGTCCCAATTGGTGGCGGACGGCAAGACGTCCGTGCCCATCGATGCATTCCGCATCGAGCGATACGCGGCATCCGCTCATGGCGCCGCGCCTCGTGCCTGGTCTTCACGTGAGCATACGTCGGAGTGAACATGCATAAACAGAAACACGGCGCTCGCGCCACACTGGGGAAATGGGTCGCCGGCGCGCTGGTGCTGGCGGCATCGGCCACGGGCGCGCACGCCCAGAAGACGCTGTATGTCGGCATGAACGGCGGAGACATGGAACGCGCCTTCACGCAGCACGTGTTCCCCGCGTTCGAAAAAGCCAACAACGTCAAGATCGTGGTGGTGCCCGGCACCTCCACCGACATCCTGGCCAAGGCGCAGGCGTATAAAGACAACCCGCAGATGCACGTGATGTTCCTGGACGACGGGGTGATGGCGCGCGCCATTTCCATGGGACTGTGCCAGCAGCTGACCGACGACCCGGGCCTGAAAGACCTGTATCCCTCGGCCGTGATGAAGGATCGCATGGCCGCCGGCATCGACATCGGCATGACGGGCCTGGGCTACAACACGCGCATCTTCAAGGAGAAAGGCTGGGCGCCGCCGACGTCCTGGACCGATCTGGCCGACCCCAAGTACAAAGGCAAGGTGGTGTTCCAGTCCGCCGCCGGCAGCACCTTCGGCCTGCATGCCTTCCTGATGTTCAACCGCATCGAGGGCGGCGACGACAAGAACACCGAGCCCGGCTTCAAGAAGTGGCCCACGTCCATCGGCCCCAACGTGCTCGAGTACATTCCCAACTCGGCCAAGCTGGCCGAGATGATCCAGAGCGGCGAGGCGGCCATCTTCCCGCTGACGCCCACCGCCATCGCGCGCCTGAAGAAGCGCGACATTCCCGTGGAATATGCCCAGCCCAAGGAGGGCTCGGTGATCCTGATGGTGGGCGAATGCGTGATCGCCAGGAACACCGAACCCGAGCTGTCGCAGAAGCTGGCGCATTACCTGCTGTCGCCCGAGGCGCAGGCCGCGGCGCTGGAATACGGCGGCCACTTCCCGTCCAACCGCAAGGTGCAGGCCACGGCGCAGAACGAGGCCGTGCTGAAGCAATTCCAGGGCTACATGGACAATGCCAAGATACTGGACTGGGACGTCGTCAACGCCACTCGCCCCGCGTTCAACGCGCGCTGGAACCGCACGGTGGAACGTTGATCGAGCGTGCACCATCGCACGGCCATGGACTGCTGCGGGTCATGGCCCCGGGTCTTGCAAGGCGGGCCTGCGCCGCGCAGGCCGGTGCCCGCATGACGCCGCATGCTTCAACGATATGAGGAGATCCACATGAGCACCGCCAGATTCGATTTCCAGGACAAGGTGGCCGTCGTCACCGGTGGCGCGCAAGGCATCGGCGCGGCCTGCGTTCGGCGCCTGGCGCAGGACGGCGCCTCGGTGTCCATCTGGGACGTCGACGCCGCACGCGGCCAGGCTCTGGCCGCCGAACTGGGCGAACGCGCCCAGTTCGTTCGCTGCGACGTCAGCAGCAAGGCCTCGGTGGACGCGGCTCTGGCCGACACGCTGGCGCGCTTCGGGCGGGTGGACCAGCTGGTGAACAACGCCGGCATCGTGCGCCCCAACAACTTCCTGGACATCACCGAGGCCGAATGGGACGAGGTGATCGGCATCAACCTCAAGGGCGCGTTCCTGGTTGGCCAGGCCGTGGCGCGCGCCATGGTCGCCCAGGGCGGCGGCGCCATCGTGCACATGAGTTCGGTGAACGCCGTGATGGCCATACCCTCCATCGCCACCTACAACGTCAGCAAGGGCGGCATCGCGCAGCTGACGCGCGTCATGTCGCTGGCCTTGATCGACCAGCGCGTGCGCGTGAACGCGGTGGCGCCGGGCACCATCGCCACCGAGCTGGCCCAGAAGGCCGTCATGGCCGACGAGGCCGCCCGCGCCCGCCTGATGAGCCGCACCCCCATGCGGCGCCTGGGCGAACCGTCGGAAGTGGCCGACGCGGTGGCGTATCTGCTCAGCGACGCGTCGAGCTACATCACCGGCGAGACCCTGTTCGTGGACGGCGGCCGGCTGGCCCTGAACTACACGGTCTGAACATGCGCATCACCATCAACTCGGGCGGACCGCAGGCGCTGGACGAGTGGCGCGGCCATTTCCGCGACTTCAATCCCGCCATCGAGGTGGTGGGCTGGGATGCGGCACGGGCCCATCCCGCCGGCATCGGATATGCCCTGGTATGGGCGCCCGAAGCCGGCCGGCTGGCCGCCCTGCCCGACCTGAAGCTGGTGATCAGCGCCGGCGCGGGCGTGGACGGCATCCTCGCCGATCCCCTGCTGCCGCCCACGCTGCCCATCGCGCGCATGATCACCGACAGCACCGCCACGGTGATGGGCGACTATGTGCTGACGGCCGCGCTGATGCTGATGCGCGACGTGCGCGCGATGGCGCTGGACCAGGCCGAACGCCGCTGGCGCACGCGCGACAATCCGCCGGCGTTGGCGCAGGTGCGCGTGGGTGTGATGGGCCTGGGTCAATTGGGCGCGCATACGGCGCAACGCCTTGCCCACGTGGGCTTCGACGTGGCGGGGTGGTCTCGCTCGCGCGCCGCACTACCCGGCGTGGCATGCTTTGCCGGGCAGGAAGAGTTCGCGCCGTTCCTGGCGCGTACCGACATCCTGGTCTGCCTGCTGCCGGGCACCGACGCCACGCGCGGCATCCTGGGCGCCCGCACGTTCGCGCAGCTGCCGCGCGGCGCCGGCATCATCAACGTGGGACGCGGCAGCCACCTTGTGCAGGCAGACCTGTTGCAGGCACTGGATGCCGGCCAGCTGAAGGGCGCGGTGCTCGACGTGTTCGACACGGAACCGCTGCCGGTCGAGTCGCCGCTGTGGTCGCATCCGGGCATCGTCATCACCCCGCATTGTGGCGCCACGCCCGACCGGCGCGAGCGCGCCCGCAAGGCGGTGGACATCATCGAGCGCTGGGAGCGCGGGGAAACGCTGGAGCTGATCTACGATTGTCAGCGAGGATATTGAAGGGCGTGGCGCATCGACGGGTCGCGCAGCGAGCCCGGGGTAGCACGCGCTCGCGGCGCTGGACGCGCGCGTGGTCGACCATCTGCGCGGCGAGCTGCGCGCTGCAGCGCCGCCTGCGGCTTCATGCGTCCGTCGTGCCCGAGGGCCGCGCCATCAGCCGCCGCCAGCCTTCCAGGCCGAGCTGCTGCATGGTTTCGATGTTCTTCTCGTAGATCGCTTCGGCCTCGGGAAAGGCCTCGACCGCGCGCTCGACACTGTCTTCGCGCAGCAGGTGCAGGATGGGATGCGGCGACCGGTTGGTGTAGTTCTCGATATCGTCCACGTCCGTTTCGGCGAACTGGAACTTGGGATGGAACGTGGCCACCTGCAGCGTGCCTACCAGGCGCATGCGCTTGAGCAGGCGATCCGACAGGTCTTCGAAGTCGTTGAACTCGTAGAAGTCGTCCAGCGCATCGGGCAGGATCAGCAGCGTGGTGTCGACCTGTTCGGGATCGGTTTCGTGCAGGCGCAACAGCTCGTCTTCCAGGTCGGTCAGCACGCCTTCGGCGTCGATGGCGTCGCTGACCGCATAGCGCACCTGGTCTTTCACGTACACGGCCTTGGCGAACGGACAGAGGTTCAGGCCGATGACGGCCTGTTCCAGCCAATGCCGCGTGGCCTCGGTCACATCAATGGCGGTGGCGTCGTCGGGGGGCAGAATCATTTATCGATACCTTGCTCGCACGGCGTTCAGGCCGGCATGGCAGCCATGGTCTGCGCCACGGCCGCGGTCAGCTTCTTGCCATAGGGCACGTGCAGGAACTCGTTGGGGCCGTGCGCGTTCGAGCGCGGACCCAGCACGCCGCAGACCATGAACTGCGCCTTCGGAAAACCCTTCTGCAGCATGCTCATCAGCGGAATGGTGCCGCCCTGCCCGATGTAGCCGCACGGCGCGCCGTAGTATTGCTGCGAGGCACGGTCCAGCGCGGCCGACAGCCACGGCGCGGACGTGGGCGCGTTCCAGCCGGTGGCGGCGCCCTCGTTGGCATGGAAGATGACCTTGGCGTTGTACGGCGCGTCGTCTTCGAGCAGCGATTTGATTTCCTGAGCGGCCGCCACGGCGTCGATCAGCGGCGGCAGGCGCAGCGACAGCTTGAAGGCGGTGCGCGGCCGCAGCACGTTGCCCGCGGAGGACAGCGGCGGCAGGCCCTCGGCGCCCGTGACGGACAGCGTGGGCCGCCAGGTGCGGTTCAGCAGCGCCTCTTCGGGTTCGGTGGTCATGGGCAGCACGAAGCCGCCCTCGGCGCCGCAGCTCCAGGGAAAGCGGCGCCACACTTCGTCGCCCAGGATCTGCGCCGTGGCGCGCACCTGCTCGATGCGGTCGGTGGGAATCTCGCAGTGCAGGCTTTGCGGCAACAGGCGGCCGGTGCCGCTGTCTTCCAGGCGGTCCAGCAGGTGCCGCAGGATGCGGAACGACGACGGCACCACGCCGCTGGAATCGCCGGAATGCACGCCCTCGTCCAGCACCTGCACCTCCAGCGTGCCCGACACCATGCCGCGCAGCGAGGTCGTCATCCACAGCTGGTCGTAGTTGCCCGCGCCGGAGTCCAGGCACACCACCAGGGCGACGTTGCCCAGGCGGTCGCGCAGCGCGTCGATATAAGGAAGCAGGTCGTAGCTGCCCGATTCCTCACAGGTCTCGATGATGCCCACGCAGCGCGGGCGCGGCACTTTCTGCCTGTCCAGCGCCATGATGGCGGTAAGCGAGGCATACACCGCGTAGCCGTCGTCCGCCCCGCCGCGGCCGTACAGCTTGCCGTTCTCGTACTTGGGCGTCCACGGGCCCAGGTCGTGGCGCCAGCCCGAGAACTCGGGCTGCTTGTCCAGGTGGCCGTACAGCAGGATGGTGTCGCCGTTGTCGGCGCGTGTGGCCGGCGCGTCGAAGAAGATGACGGGCGTGCGGCCCGGCAGGCGCACGACCTCCAGCTTCAGGCCATGCACCTTCTGGGCCTCGATCCATTGCGCCGCATCGCGCACCACGCGCTCGATGTAGGCGTTCTTTTCCCAGTCGGCGTCGAAGGCCGGGCTCTTGGCGGGGATGGCGATGTAGTCGGTCAGCGCCGGGATGATCTGGCTGTCCCACATCTCGTCCACGAAGGTCTGCAGGGACTGCGGATCCAGAGGCAGCGGCAAGGCGTCGTCGGGGATGCGGGCGTTCATGGGAGGCTCCGGAGGGCGGGCAAAAGGCAATTTTATTACTACGCGTGCGAAGTCCGGGGCGGTACAGACGGTGGAGCAGGCGCCCCGGCCGGGTATTCCGCGGACGACCCCTATCCGGCATAGGCTTACACACGGGTCCACGGTTCGCGCGCCAGCGGCCGCGCCATGGCATGCAGCGAGTCGGCCGAGTCCTAGTCGTCGACCGCATGCGTGTCGGCATCACGTGTCTGCCCTATCATCAGCGGTTTCGCATCTGGTGGTCTTGCGCCATGTTCTTGTCTTGCGGTTCGACGTTGCGTGCCTGTGCGTACGCCCGCGGCATGGCAGCCCTGCTCGCCGTCATGCTGGCAGCCCCGTTTTCTTACCCGGCCGTTGCGCAATCCGACGCGGCGCGTGCGCTTGGATCACTGCGCCTCATCGGCACGCAAAGCATTCCCCATGCGCAAGCGTTCCAGCAGACCACGGTGGGCGGCCTGTCCGGCATCGACTACGACCCGCGCACGGGCCAGTGGCTATTGATCAGCGATGACCGTTCCGACCACGGGCCGGCGCGCTGGTACACCGCCAGGCTGGAATATGACGGGCAGCGCTTCGCCGCAGTCACGCTGACGGGCATGACGTCCGTGCGCCAGGCCGATGGCGCGCCCTATTCCAGTCGGCTGCGCGGCGGTCGCGTGCCCGATGCGGAAACGGTGCGCATCGATCCGCTGGACGGCAGCGTGTGGTACGCCAGCGAAGGCGACCGGGTATTGACGCTGGATCCGGTCGTTCGGCAGACCGCGAAAGACGGCCGCCTGTTGGGCGAAGTGCCGACGTCACCGATGTTCCAGGTTCGCCTGTTTGGCCACCAGGGGCCGCGCAACAACCTGTCCTACGAAGGACTTACCTTTGCCGCGGACGGGCACTCGTTGTGGGTCGCCATGGAAGGACCGCTGGTGCAGGACGGAGAGCCTCCCACACCCGAGGCCGGCGCGCTGGCGCGATTCACCCAGTACGACCGCGGCGGCAACCTGCTGCGGCAGGTGGCCTACCCCATCGACCCGATTCCAGCCACGCCGGGAGCGGGCAAGCATGCGGACAATGGCGTGTCGGAAATACTGGCCCTGGATGCTACCCGGCTGCTTGTGTTGGAACGCTCCGCGGTGCAGGCCGCCGACGGCAGGTTCGCCAACTACGTGCGCCTGTACGTGGCGGACCTGACGCAGGCCACCGATGTGGCCAGCCTGGCGTCTTTGGCGGACGCGACGATACAACCGACCACCAAGCGGCTGGTGCTGGATCTGAACACGCTGGGCCTGGCGCGCCTGGACAACCTCGAAGGGCTGACATGGGGCCCGAAGCTGGCCAACGGCAACGACACGCTGGTGCTGGTGTCGGACGACAACTTCAACCCGGCGCAGCAGACGCTGCTGCTGGCGTTCGAGGTGTTGCCGTGATCGCATTCCGATGACCGGCGCGGCATGCCGCGGTGCTGCCCTACGGTTAGATTCGAGGCTTGTTGGACGCTGCGGCCGGCTTGGGAACGGGCGCTGCGGCATGGGTGGCGCGATGCGCCGGCACGTAGTGCGGGTCGGCGTGCCGACGGAATTCGGCCGTGGTCAATACGATCGACTTGCCGCCTGCCACGCCTGCCAGGAGCAGTCCCTGGCCGGACACCCCCGCGTCACCCCGCACCGCTTCCAACAGTGACAGGTAGGCAACCATATCCTCGCAGCAGACACTGGCCAAGGCATCGAAGGACCCGGGGCCGGCAAGCGGCCACACCTCGCTGGCCTGCGAGTAGCCCTGGGCGGCCAGGTCGAAGCCGGACGCATGGGGCCGCCCGTATACGAGCCAATGGGCGGCATGCCCAGCCGCCGCGACTATGACCGGACAATGGCAGGCAAGCATCTCTTGGAAGGACCCCGGCCACGCCTGCCAGCGTTTGCCCGATGTATCCGGATCGCCGAAGCCCCACTTGCGCTTCTCGTCCTGAATGTTGGCTGCCCGCGCCTTGAACTCGATGAGGCGGAACGTGGCATGGGCCTGGTGAAGCAGGTCACCGAACGCCGTTTCCGGATCGCCTGCCAAAGGAAACGCGTTGCCCCCGTCCTTGATGAACTGAAGAACGAACGCGTATTCGACCGTTTTTTCCCACCACTGAGGACGCGTATCCATCGCCATGCGTGCCGCTCCAACGTCAGTGCGTTACTTATGCAGCTACGACACTGGCGGAGCGAACTTTAGCGGACGAGACGGCTTTGCTGGCTGGTGCTGCTCTTGGCGGAGTGCCCTTCCGCATCGGCGGCGCAAACCAGGGAGGGGACGATGCCGGGCGAGAAAGCGCCCGGCATCGAGCAGCCCCGGGGCATCAACGCAGCCAGACCCGGGCGTTGCGGAACATCCGCATCCAGGGGCTGTACGCGCCACCCGTGTCGGCCTCGCCCCAGCTTTGCGGCGCCCACGACATCATCACGTTGCGCGTGACGCGTTCGGCGTGCGGCATCAGCACGGTGAAGCGGCCATCGGCGGTGGTGACGCCGGTCAGGCCGCCCGGGCTGCCGTTGGGGTTGAACGGATACTTTTCGGTGACGGCTCCGCGATTGTCGACGTAGCGCATGGCGGCCAGCACCTGCGAGGCATCGCCCTGCTGGGCGAAGTTGGCATAGCCCTCGCCGTGCGCCACCGCCACCGGCATGCGCGAGCCCGCCATGCCGGTGAAGAAGATGGACGGGGAATCGGCCACTTCCACCATCGACAGCCGCGCCTCGTACTTGGCCGACTGGTTGTGCGTGAAACGCGGCCAATGCTGTGCGCCCGGAATCATGGGCGCAAGCGCGGCCATCATCTGGCAGCCGTTGCACACGCCCAGCGCGAAGGTGTCCGGCCGCGCGAAGTACTCGGCGAACTGGTCGTACAGGCGGCTGTTGAACCGGATGGTGCGCGCCCAGCCTTCGCCGGCTCCCAGCACGTCGCCGTAGCTGAAGCCGCCCACGGCCACCAGGCCATGCATGCCCGACAGGTCGATGCGGCCGGACAGCAGATCGGTCATGTGCACGTCGACGGCTTCGAAACCCGCGGTGTCGAAGGCCCAGGCCGTTTCCACCTGGCTGTTGCAGCCCTGCTCGCGCAGAATCGCCACGCGCGGACGGCGGCCGGTGGTGATGAACGGCGCGGCCACGTCCTCCTGGGGATCGTAGGTGACGCGGGGCGAGAAGCCCGGATCCGCCGCGTCTTTCCACATGTCGAGCTCGGCCTGCGCGCAGGCCGGGTTGTCGCGGCGCGCCATGATGTTGTAGCTAACCTCGCTCCAGGCGCGGCCCAGCTCGGCGCGCGGGGCGCCCCAGACCTTGCGGCCATCGCGGAAGAATTCGATTTCGTCGGCGCCGTTCAGGCCGCCGATGACGTGCGAATGGGCCGACAGGCCGGCCCCGCGCAGCACCTGCATGACGGCGTCGCGCTGCGAGGCCGGCACCTGGATGACGGCGCCCGCCTCTTCGGAAAACAGCGCCTTCAGCGTCAGCTCCTCGCGCTGCACGGCCACCTGCTCGGGCCGGATCTTGTAGTCCCCCCAATCGGCCGACGAGGGATCGAAGGTGAGCATGTCCAGGTTGACCGAGATGCCGGTGTGGCCCGCGAAAGCCATTTCGGCAAGCGTGGCGAACAGCCCGCCGTCGGAGCGGTCGTGGTAGGCCAGCACGATGCCGGCCTCGGCCAGCGTGCGGATGGTGATGAAGAACGTACGCAGGTCTTGCGGGTGATCGATGTCGGGTACCTGTTCGCCGACCTGGCCATAGGCCTGCGCCAGGATCGAACCACCCATGCGATGCCGGCCGCGGCCCAGGTCGATGAGGATGAGCACGGTATCGCCGGCATCGGAGCGCAGCTGCGGCGTGAGGCTGCCGCGCACGTCGGCCACCGGCGCGAAGGCGGTGATGATCAGCGAGACCGGCGCCACCACCTGCCGGGTCTCGCCGTCCTGCTGCCAGGTGGTCTTCATGGACAGCGAGTCCTTGCCGACCGGAATGGAAAGACCAACCTCTTGGCATAGCTGGCTGACCGCGGAGACGGTGTCGTACAGCGCGGCGTCCTGGCCTGGCGTGCCGCAGGCGGCCATCCAGTTGGCGGACAGCTTGATGTCTTCCAGGCGCGCCACGTCGGCGGCGGCCAGATTGGTCAGCGCCTCGGCCACGGCCATGCGGCCCGAGGCGGGTGCGTCGATGACGGCCAGCGGCGTGCGCTCGCCCATGGACATGGCCTCGCCGCGGAAACCCTCGTAGTCGGCCAGCGTGACGGCGCAGTCGGCCACCGGCACCTGCCACGGCCCGACCATCTGGTCGCGGCTGGACAGCCCGCCCACGGTGCGGTCGCCGATGGTGATGAGGAAGGTCTTGTTGGCCACGGTGGGGTGGCGCAGCACGCGATAGGCGGCTTCGGTCAGGTCGATGCCGGCCAGGTCGAGCGCGCCGGTGGCGCCGGGCAGGCGCTGCACGTCGCGCGTCATGCGCGGCGGCTTGCCCAGGATGACGTCGATGGGCACGTCCACCGGACGCACCTCGCCTACACCCTGCGGACGGCCCGCGTCGACGCCAGGCAGGCCCTCGCCGTCGACCACGCGCAGCTGGCGCTCTTCGGTGGCCACGCCCACCACCGCGTAGGGGCAGCGCTCGCGCCGCGCGATGGCGTCGAAGCGATCCAGGTCTTGGGGCAGCACCGACAGCACGTAGCGCTCTTGCGACTCGTTGCTCCAGATCTCGGCGGGCGACAGGCCCGATTCTTCGACCGGCACGCGCTTCAGGTCGAACACCGCGCCGCGGCCGGCGTCGTTGACCAGTTCGGGGAAGGCATTGGACAGCCCGCCCGCCCCCACGTCATGGATGGCGAGGATGGGGTTGCCCGCGCCTTGCTGCCAGCAGCGGTCGATGACTTCCTGCGCACGGCGCTCGAGCTCGGGGTTGCCGCGCTGCACGGAGTCGAAATCGAGGTCGGCCGAATTGCTGCCCACCGCCATGCTGGACGCGGCGCCGCCGCCCATGCCGATGCGAAAGCCCGGGCCGCCAAGCTGGATCAGCAGCGCGCCGGGCGGGATGACTTCTTTGCTCGTGAGGCCGGCGTCGATGCTGCCCAGGCCGCCCGCGATCATGATGGGCTTGTGATAGCCCCAGCGCGTGCCGCCAGCGGTCTGTTCGAAGCTGCGGAAGTAGCCCAGCAGGTTGGGCCGGCCGAATTCATTGTTGAACGCCGCCCCGCCGATGGGGCCGTCGATCATGATGGACAGGGGCGAGGCGATGCGGTCCGGCAGGCCGTGATGGTCGGCCTCCCAGGGTTGGCCGGCGTCGGGGAAACGCAGGTGCGACACGGTAAAGCCCGTGAGGCCGGCCTTGGGCTTGGAGCCCCGGCCGGTGGCGCCTTCGTCGCGGATCTCGCCGCCCGCGCCGGTGGCCGCGCCCGGAAACGGAGCGATGGCTGTGGGGTGGTTGTGAGTTTCCACCTTCATCAGCGTGTGCATGGTGGCGGCGCGGCGACGGTAGGCGGCCGCGTCAGCGCCTGAAGCGCCCGCAGCGCCCGAAGCGGCGCCGTCGGCCGGCACGCCGGCCTCGAAGCGCTGGGCCGAACCGCCTTCCATGACGGCGGCGTTGTCGGAATACGCCACCACCGTACCCAGCGGCTGCGCCTTGTGCGTGGCGCGGATCATGCCGAACAAGGTTTCGGACTGCGGCTGGCCGTCGATGACCCACTGGGCGTTGAAGATCTTGTGGCGGCAGTGCTCGCTGTTGGCCTGCGCGAACATCATCAGCTCGACGTCGGTCGGGTCGCGCTTGAGCGCGCCGAAGGACTCGGCCAGGTAATCGATTTCGTCCTCTGACAGCGCCAGGCCCAGGGCCGTGTTGGCCTCGACCAGCGCGGCGCGGCCCTGCGCGCCCACCGGCACGGTGGCCATGGGCTTGCCCTCGAGCGGCGTGAACAGCGCCTGGCCGTCGAAGGCGCCGTCCACCACCGTTTCGGTCATGCGGTCGTGCAGACAGGCCGCGGCGCGCGCCAGCACATCGGCATCGAACGACTTGGCGCCCAGCAGCCCACGCTCGGGCGTCAGCACGTAGCGGATGCCGCGCTCGACGCGGTGCACGGCCGACAGGCCGCAGTTATGGACGATGTCGGTGGCCTTGCTGGCCCAGGGCGACACGGTGCCCGGTCGCGGGATGACCAGCAGTTCGAGCTGCCCCTTGGCGGCCTTGGCGCCGTCGGCCGCCTCGGGCGTGCCGTAGTCCAGCAGTTCGCCAAGCCGGCGCTGCGCGTCGGCATCGAGTTCGGCATCCAGGCTGATGAAGTGCTCGTACCGGGCCGAGAGGTCGGCAACCGGCAGGCCGGCCGCCTTCAACTGGGCCAGCAGGCGTTCGCGGCGAAAGGCTGACAGGGCGGAAGAACCGGGCAGATGCTGGACGAGGGACACGATGGGGCGGGCGCTGTAGAGGTCAAAACGCGATTTTACCTGCTCGCCAGCGCCCACATCGACTACCAGAAATGGTAGGTGGTCGGTTCTTTGGTAGTGGGGGAATATTGGGTTCTTTAGCGCCTGGTCCATGACTGCGGATTCTCGTCCTCGCGCTGAAGCGCTGCGGGCGCGAATCCTCCGCCATGGACCAGGCTCAAACCAGCTCGATATTGACGCCCTCTGGCATCTGGCTCGAAACGACACCTTGGGCGAAGGAAGACCATACACGACAGGCCACCGGCAACGCTTGTAAGCGTGAAGGCTGTGTCCGTCTATCTGGATCGTTCCGAGCCGCAGCCGTGCCGGAGAAGTCGCGCCCGCAGCGCTTCAGCGCGAGGACGAGACTTCGCAGGTACGGATGCGGCGTCCAGAAGAACCCAGACGACGTCCCGCCAGCCTGCCCGCGCCCCGTTACAAAAAATCCGCGCCCTTCGCGCGACAGCATGCTGCGCCGCCATAACGTTGCAACTACCTTTCAGAACCAGCAATTCCATGCCGCAGACCCGCACAAACGCACCTTTCGATATTGCTCCGCAACATGCACTACCCACGGGAAAGTACGAAGTAACAGCGTGCGCGGCGCACCGTTAGGATGCAGCGTCTGTCGTTTTTGGCGCGCCGCGCCTAGTCCATTCCTACGCAGTCCCTCGATGCAACGCCCTGAAGAGCCGGCAGAACCGGTCGAGCCCATTCTTACTCCGGAGCCGGATCCCGCGGTCAAGGTGCCGCTGGCCATCGAGGACTGGCTGGCCGTGCTCGTGCTGGCGGCCCTGGCGCTGATCACCCTGGCCAACGTGCTGGTGCGCTATTTCACCAGCCAGTCCTTCGCCTGGACCGAGGAGATCTCCATCTTCCTGCTGATCGTGCTGACCATGGCGGGCGGCGCATCGGCCTTCGTGCGCAACCATCACATCCGCATCGAACTGTTCGCCGACGGCGGTTCGGCTCGGCGCCGGCGGCTGATGGGCCTGGCCTCGCATGGCTGCGTGCTGTTCTTCTTCGTGCTGCTTACCGTGCTGTCGGCGCGGCTGGTCTACGACGAATTCCGGTACGAAGAAACCTCGCCCGCCATCGGCGTGCCGACCTGGTGGTACTCGGCCTGGCTGCCCGTGATGGCAGCGGCCATCTCGCTGCGCGTGCTGGGCATGCTGCGCCGGCTGCTGCTGGACAAGCGCCCCTCATGATCGCGGCCCTGCTGTTCGCGCTGTTCGTCGCACTGATGGTGATCGGCACGCCCGTGGGCGTGGCGCTGGGACTGGCCGGCACTGCCGCCATCGTGCTGTCCAACCTGGACGTGAACTGGTTCGGCCTCTTGGCCGTGCCGCAGAACTTCTATGCCGGCTTGGCAAAGTACCCGCTGCTGGCCATCCCCATGTTCGTGCTCGTGGGATCCATCTTCGACCGGTCGGGCGTGGCCAAGCGACTGGTGGACTTCGCCATCGCCATCGTCGGCCGCGGGCCCGGCATGCTGCCGATGGTGGCGATCATGGTCGCGATGTTCCTGGGCGGCATCTCGGGCTCCGGCCCGGCCTGCGCTGCCGCGGTGGGCGCCGTGATGATCGCTGCCATGTCGCGGGCGGGCTATCCGGGCTCGTTCTCGGCGTCCGTGGTGGCAGCCGGCGCGGCCACCGACATCCTGATTCCGCCGTCGGTCGCCTTCATCATCTATTCGGTGCTGGTGCCCGGCGCCTCGGTGCCCGCGCTGTTTGCCGCCGGCATGGTGCCCGGCATCCTGACCGGCCTGGCGCTGATCGTGCCGGCCGTCTGGCTGGCGCGCCGGCACAAGCTGGGCGCGCTGGAGTCGCACCTGCCCCGCCCGCCTTTCTGGGCCAGCCTGCGCGAGGCCTCGTGGGGGCTGGCGGCGCCGGTGCTGATCCTGGGCGGCATGCGCATGGGCTGGTTCACGCCCACCGAGGCCGCGGTGGTGGCGGTGTTCTACGGCCTGTTCGTGGGCATGTGCGTCCATCGCACCATCAAGGTCCGCGACCTGTTCCCCATCCTGCGCGAGGCCGCCGAACTGTCGGCCGTCATCATGATGGTGGTGACGCTGGCCGGCATCTTCGCATGGGCGCTGTCCACGCTCAGCGTCATCGATCCCATCACCCGCGCCATCGTGAACTCGGGCCTGGGCGAATGGGGCGTGCTGGCGCTGATCGTGCTGCTGCTCATGACGGTGGGCATGTTCCTGGATGGCATCTCGATCTTCCTGATCTTCGTGCCGCTGTTGATGCCCATCGCCAATGCCTACGGCTGGGACCCCGTATGGTTCGGCGTGATCCTCACGCTGAAGGTCGCGCTGGGCCAGTTCACGCCGCCGCTGGCGGTGAACCTGATGGTGTCTTGCCGCATCGCGCGCGTGCCCATGGAATCGACGGTGCGCTGGGTGGTGTGGATGCTGGGATCGATGTTCCTGGTGCTGATCGCGGTGCTGGTGTATCCGCAGCTGGCGCTGTGGCTGCCGCACCGGCTGGGGTACTAGCGAAGAACGGGCAAAAGGACGGCCGGCACGAAGCCGCCGCGAAACGACGAGAGAGGAGAACGACCATGAAACTGAAGCAATTGCTGGGCGCCGCGCTTTGCGCCGCGGCGGCGTTGGGCGTGATGCCCGCGCAGGCGCAGAACTACAAGTCGGAATACAAGCTGTCCATCGTGGTGGGCACCACTTTCCCGTGGGGCCAGGGCGCCGAGATCTGGTCGAACCTGGTGCGCGAGCGCACGCAGGGCCGTATCAACATCAAGGTCTATCCGGGCACGTCGCTGGTCCAGGGCGACCAGACCCGCGAGTTCACCGCGATCCGCCAGGGCGTGATCGACATGGCGGTGGGGTCGACCATCAACTGGTCGCCGCAGGTGCGCCAGCTGAACCTGTTCTCGCTGCCCTTCCTGATGCCCGACTACGCCGCCATCGACGCCCTGGTGCAGGGCGACGTGGGCAAGGAGATCTTCAAGCTGGTCGAGAAGGCCGGCGTGGTGCCGCTCGCCTGGGGCGAGAACGGCTACCGGCAGCTCAGCAACTCGAAGCATGCCATCGCCAAGCCGGCCGACATGAAAGGCCTGAAGCTGCGCGTGGTAGGGTCGCCGCTGTACATCGACACCTTCACGGCACTGGGCGCCAATCCCACGCAGATGAGCTGGGCCGACGCGCAGCCGGCGCTGGCCAGCGGCGCGGTCGACGGCCAGGAAAACCCCCTGTCGATCTACACCGGTTCAAAGCTGTACAACGTGGGCCAGAAGTACCTGACCTTGTGGAACTACGTGGCCGACCCGCTCATCTTCGTGGTCAACCGCGAAGTGTGGAACTCGTGGACCGAAAAAGACCGCGAGATCGTCCGCCAGGCCGCGCTGGATGCCGGCAAGCAGCAGATCGTCATCGCGCGCAAGGGCGTCACGCCCCAGGACTCGTCGCTGCTGAAAGAGATCGCGGGCCACGGCGTGACCGTCACCTCGCTCGATGCCGCCCAGCATGCCGAGTTCGTGGCCGCCACCAAGCCCGTCTACGACAAGTGGAAGAAACAGATCGGCGAAGACTTGGTCAACATGGCCGAGAAGTCGATCGCCGCACGCCAGAAATAAGCAGCAGCCCAGGGGAGATGGCGGCGCGCGGCGCTGCCCATCACGGGCATGGAACGTAGAGTCCTGCCCATCGGCGGGTGCCGGTCAAAAGCCGGCATCCGCTTTCTTTTTGCCGCCGCGCGGGGGCGGCCTGCGTTCATGCACGCCTGTGCGTACTGGGCGTAATGGACGGCCTCGCCCCCGATTCCTGCGGCGGCGCCGCGCCCTCGGCGAGCATGCTGCGCAGGCGCGCGCGGCGCCGTTCCAGGTCGGCGATCTGGCGCTCCACCTCGGCCAGCCGCTTGCGCTGCACGGCGGACGTTTCGGGGCAGGCGGCCGCTCCCTCGACGAGCAGCATGCAGTCGGGGAACCCGCGGATCTCCGCCAGACTGAAGCCGGCGGCCATCAGCCGCTGGATCTGCCTCACCTGCGTGACCGCCTGGGCCGGAAACATGCGATAGCCATTGGACGCGCGCACGCTCGCCAGCAGGCCATGGCCGTCGTAGTGCCGCAGCGAACGGATACTGACGCCGGCGGCTTTGGCCAGCGCGCCTATCGACATCAGTTCGGGGGTATCGATCTTCGCCATCGGGCCAGCGTAGCACGCCGACGCTTGACCCTCACATTGATGTGAGGGTTGAAACTGGCGCCTGTGTTCCTACAGGAGTTCCTCCATGTCTCGTCATCTCCCTCTCTGGGTAGTCCGCCTGATCTCGCTCGTCGTCCTGGCGGCCGCCTCGGCAGCCGCGTCCGCCGCCACCATCCGCCATACCGTCACGGCGCCGGACGGCGTCACGCTGGCCGTGCAGGAATCCGGCAACCCCGACGGCCCCGCCATCGTGTTCGTGCATGGCCTGTTGGGCAGCCGCCTGAGTTGGCAGGCACAGGTGGACAGCCCGCTGCTGCAGCGCTACCGGCTGATCACCTACGACCTGCGCGGTCATGGCCAGTCCGGCATGCCCGATGATGCCGCCGCGTACACCGACGGCCGCCGCTGGGCGGACGACCTGGCCAGCGTCATCGCCGCAACCGGCGCACGCAGGCCGGTGCTGGTGGGATGGTCGCTCGGCGCGGCGGTCATCACGAACTATCTGGCTTCCCATGGCGATGGCGTCATCGCGGGCGCCGTCTATGTGGGGGGCGTGATCGAGCTGACGCCGCAACAGATTGCCGCGCAGCCCCAGGTCTATCACGATCTGGCGTCGGAAGACCTGAAGACCCACCTGGATGCGGAGCGCGCCTTCCTGGCCCTGTGCTTCGCGACCCAACCGGACGCCGTCACGTTCCAGCGGTTGCTGGCCAATGCCGCCCTGGCCTCGGCGCGAATGCAGCACGCGGTGCATTCGATGACGGTGGACGCACCGGCCGGACTGGGCGCGCTGCGCAAGCCTCTGCTGCTGGTCTACGGAGAGCGCGACGCGCTGGTCAAGCCCGGGCCTTCCCTGGACCGCGCGCAGGCCTTGAACCCGCGCGCGCGCAGCGTCGTCTACGCACAATCCGGCCACGCGCCGTTCATGGAAGAGTCCGGGCGGTTCAATCGCGACCTGTCGGCATTCGTGGACGCGGCATCTTCTGCAGCGCCTTGAGGCGCCCTAAGACGGGTAGCGAACCTCGAGGATTTCCAGTTCGTCCACCCCGCCCGGCGTGCGCAGCACCACGGTATCGCCTTCGCGCGACTTGATCAGCGCGCGCGCTACCGGCGATATCCAGCTGATGCGGCCGGCCAGCGGCTCGGCCTCGTCCACCCCGACGATGGTGACGGTGTGCTCCTCGCCCGCCTTGTCCAGATACACCACCGTGGCTCCGAAGAACACCTGGTCGCGGTTCGGCTGCAAGGCCGGGTCGACCACCTCGGCGATGTCCAGGCGCTTGGTAAGAAAGCGCATACGGCGGTCGATTTCGCGCAGGCGCTTCTTGCCGTACAGATAGTCGCCGTTCTCGGAACGGTCGCCATTCGAGGCGGCCCACGAGACCACCTGCACCACGGCCGGGCGCTCGACGTTCATCAGCTGCGTGAGCTCTTCACGCAGCCGCGCGTAGCCCTGCGGCGTCATGTAGTTGCGCGTGCCGGCCGGCAATGCCGCGGCCTCGGGGAGCTCGTCCTCGTCGTCGCGGTCGGATTCTTTGACGAAAGCCTTGTTCATGGAAACAGCATATCAGTAGGCGAACAGGCCCGACCCATACCGCGGGCGGCGGCCCGGGGCGCTTTCAGATCCAGTCGTGCCACACCGGCTTCAGGTCCGGCGGCAACATGGGCAGCATGCCCAGGTCCGCCTTGCTTTCGTACTGGCTGTGGAAGTCGGAACCGCGCGAGGCCAGCATGCCGTAGCGGCGCGCCACCTCGGCGTACTGGCGCGCCTCGTCGGGCGTATGGCTGCCCGTGACCACCTCGATGCCCTCGCCGCCCAGTTGCAGGAACTCATCGAACAGCGCCGCGAACTGCGTGCGCGTGTACTTGTAGCGGCCTGGATGGGCGATGACGGCGCGCCCGCCGGCGCCGCGGATCCAGCCCACGGCCTCGGCCAGCGTGGCCCACTGCATGGGCTCGTGGCCCGGGCAGTCGTCGCCCAGGTACTTGTTGAATACGGTCTGCACGTCGGGGCAGTAGCCCGCCTCGACCAGGTAACGCGCGAAGTGCGTGCGGCTGATCAGCTCGGGGTTGCCGGCAAAGGGCAGCGCGCCTTCGTAGGCGCCCGGCATGCCCATGGCCGCAAGACGCTCGCCGATGCGCTGCGCGCGTGCGGCGCGGCCCGAGCGCGTCTTGCGCAGGCCCTGCACCAGTTCGGCATTGGCGGGATCGAACTGCAGGCCCACGATATGCACCGTCTGCCTGGCCCAGGTGACCGAGATTTCGGTCCCGGTGACGAAACGCAATCCAAGCTCGCCGGCCTCACGGGCCGCCTCGGCCAGGCCGCCGACCTCATCGTGATCGGTCAGCGCCCACACGTCCACGCCGTTGGCATGCGCGCGCCTTGCCACCTCCGCCGGCGGCAAGGCGCCGTCGGACACGGTGGAATGGCAGTGCAGGTCGAAGTTGAGCATGGCGGTTTGCATGCCCGTATTGTAGAGGCGTTGGGGGCCCAGGCCCGCCCTCCAGATGGCGGGGTCGTACCCCTCAACCCAGCAGGAAGGCGGCGACGGGATCGAGCTGCTCGCAGGTCATCAGCGTGGGCGCATGCCCCACGTCGGGAAATTCGACGGCCTGGGCGCGCGGATTGCGCGACTGCATCTCGGCCACCGTGGCGGCCGTCAGCAGATCGGATTCCGCGCCCCGCACGATGAGCACCGGGCAGTCCAGCGCGTCGTAAGCCTGCCACAGCAAACGTTCGCCGGCCTCGTAGACCTCGGGCGTCTGGGCCGCCATCGGCGCGGCCAGTCCCAGGTCGTAGTGCTTGATCCAGCGCCCGTCGCGCTCGCGGTACACGTGGCGGGCCAGGGTCTCCCATTGCTCATCGGTATGCGAGCCGAAACTGGCCGACACTTCGCGCATGCCGCGCACCGCCTCGGCGAACGAGGCGTACTCGCGCGGTTCACCCACGTATTCGCCGATGCGACGCAGCGCCACGGTCTCGAGGCGCGGCCCCACGTCGTTCAGGACCAGCCGATCGAAGCGGATGCCGCCATTCTCGGGCAAGGCCTGCGGATGGCCGCCGGTGTAGGCGCCCCCCGCGCGCATGGCGCGCGCCATGGCGGCAGAGCCCGACAGCGCCAGTCCGATCAGGCCGCCCATGGACGTGCCAGTCCAGAGCAGCCGGCCGGGCCGCAGCCGCGCCAGCAGCGTGACCATGTCGGACACGTACTGCGGGATCGTGTAGAAGGCCGGGTTCACCAGCCAGTCCGACGCGCCACGCCCGACCACGTCGGGGCACACCACGCGATACCGTTCGCACAGGCGTCGTGCCAGCTCGTCGAAATCGCGGCCGGTGCGGGTAAGGCCATGCACGCATACCAGCACGTCGCGGTTGGACGGATCGCCCCACTCCCAATAGGCCATGCGATGCAGGCCGGCAGGACTGGCGCAGGTGACGTAATCGAGGCGGGGTTGCTGCATGGTGTCGGGGCTCCGTGGACGGGTGCGCGAGGCGTCCATCTTACCCCTGCCCGCCCTAGCGGGCCGCAGCCTACTCGCGCAGCGTGATGTCCGCCTCGCGCACGATCTTCTCGAACCGGCCGATGTCCTGGGCGATGAAGGCCGCGACTTCGGCCGGCGCATCATAGGCCGGCTCGCCCACGGATTCGCGCAGCGTCTTGATGACGGCCGGATCCCGCAGCACCTTCGAGACTTCGGCGTTCAGCTTCTGCACGATCCGCGGATCGGTGCCCGCCGGGGCGAACAGCGCGAACCAGCTCTGCAGGCCGTAACCGGGCACGACCTCGCCGATCGCGGGCACGGTGGGCATGGTGGGGATGCGTTCGGCCGTGGTCACGCCCAGGGCGCGAAGCTGGCCTTTCTCCACGAACGATCGTACCGCTGCCGGACTGGCGTAGGTCATGGTGATGCGCTTGGCGACCACGTCGAGCACCTGCTGCGACGAACCCTTGTACGGAATGTGCTGGGCCTGCACGCCCGCCATCCTGTTGAACAGTTCGCCGGCGAGATGCTGGGCCGTGCCGACGCCGCTGGTCGCGTACGTCACCGACTTCGGGTTGGCCCTGGCATGGTCGATCAGCCCCTTCAGGTCCTGAGCGGGCACGTCCGGATGCACGACCAGTACGTTCGGCGCCTTGACGACCAGCGCCACCGGGCTCAGATCCTTGCGGGCGTCGTAGTTGACGGCCGGATTGACCAGCGGCGTGATCGCCACCTCGCCCGCGGTGCCCAGCAGCAGCGTATAGCCGTCGGGCTCGGCCGCGATCAAGGTGCGCACGCCCAGCGCCCCGCCCGCGCCGGGCTTGTTCTCGACCACGATGGACTGGCCCAGTGGCGCGGCCAGCCGGTGGGCCAACTCGCGGGCCGTCAGATCGACCCCTCCGCCGGCCGAAAACGGCACGATGATCCGGATGGGCCGGGACGGATAGTCCACCTGAGCCTGGACGCCCGCACAAGCCAGCGCCAGGGCCAGTCCGGCCCAGCGCATGCGAAGCATGAGTTCATATATGCAAGTCTTCATTGTTTTCCCCTTGTCTGGATGTCTGTCTCCTGCCGCCCCTCTCCGGGGATCAGCCCTGCGCGCCGTAGCCGCCTCCGCCCGGCGTGCAGACGCGCAGCACTTGGCCGGCACGCAGCCGGATCTCGGCCGCCGCGGAAGGCAGCCTTCGTTCCTGCGGCGTGTCCGGATCGAGGATGAAGCGGCCCAGGCCGCCATCGCCGCCATGCTCGCTGCCGGCCGCCGCCACATGCTGGCGTTCGGAAGACAGGCTCAGCACGACGTTCTCGCCCAGGATGCGGTAATCGCGCAGGATGCCCGCGCCGCCACGGTACCGCCCGGCGCCCGCGCTGTCCGCGTTGATCTCGTAGCGTTCGATGAGAAACGGATAGGCCTGTTCCAGCGCCTCGACCGGCAAGTTGGACGACCCGGACGCATGCACCCGCACCGCGTCCATGCCGTCGCGGTACGAGCGCGCGCCCATGCCGCCGGCCAGCGTCTCGTAGTTCACGAAGTACTTGCCGGTGCGCGGGTCGTCGCCGGCCAGCACGATAAGCTGGTGCGGCCCGCTGCGGGCGAGCGCCTTGCCCGGCATGGCCTGCGACAGCGCCGTGGCAATGACGTCGCCGAGCACGGCGCACGAGATCGCGCGCGCCCCGATGGCGGCCGGCGCCACCGGGCCGACGACGGTGCCTTCCGGAATCCGGACCTCGATGGTGCGGAAGTACCCGGCGTTGGCCGCGATCTCCGGGTCGAGCATGCTCTTGAGCACCGTATAGACGGTGGCGATCAGCGCCCGGTACGGGATGTTGCGCGCCGACTGCAGCTGCGGTGCCGACCCTGCGAAATCCAGCACCAGCCGGCCGCGCCCGACGGTCAGCGCCAGCTTGATCTCGGCCGTCTCGCCCTCTTCGTTGCCGTCCAGGAAATCGCTGGACACGTATGTGCCCTCGGGCAGCTCCTGGATTGCGCGGGTGAAGCGGCGCTCGGTGAAATCGAGATAGCCGCGGATCGTATCCTGCAGTTCCTGCGTGCCGTAGCGCTCGAACAAGGCCTGCACCGAGCGGATGCCCACCGTGTTCGCGGCGATCTGCGCGCGAATGTCGCCCGAACGCTCTTCGGGCGTGCGGGTGTTCAGCAGCAGGATGTCCAGGATGTCGCCGTTGAGCGCACCGCCCGACACCAGCCGCACGGGCGGAATGCGCAGACCTTCCTGGAAAATAGAGGTGCAGACCGCCGCCTCGGAACCGGGCACCATGCCGCCGACGTCCGCATGGTGCGCGATGTTGGCCACGAAGGCCACGATGGCGCCCTCGTGGAACACCGGCGCGATCATGTTGATGTCCGGCAGGTGCGAGCCGCCGCCGTGATACGGGTCGTTCGCGATGAACATGTCCCCAGGCCGTATGTCGCTGCGCGACACCTTCTGCAGGATCGCGTCCACTACGCCGACCATCGAGCCCAGGTGGATCGGCACGCGCTGCGGCAGCGCGATGATGTTGCCGTCCGCATCGAACACGGCGGTGGAGCAGTCATGGCGCTCCTTGATGTTGGGCGAGAACGCGGCGCGCGTCAGGGCCGCGCCCATCTCTTCGGTGACGCCAAGCAGGTAGCGCGCGACGACCTCGGCGCGGATCGGATCGATGGGCTTGTTCATGCCTGGAATCCTTGCGTGTTGATGATGTCGGAAAGGTCAAGGTGCAGATAGCCGTACCGGTCGACGCTGGCCCGCGCGCCGGGCGGCACCACCGTCGTCGTGTCCATCTGCTCGACCACGGCCGGGCCGGTGAACGCGGCGCCCGCGAACAGCCGGTCGCGCTTGATGATCGGCGTGCGGACAAAGCCGGTGGCCTCGAACCACACCGACCGGTGCCCCGAGATGGCCGCCTGCAGCTCGCCGTCTCCGGCGATGCCGGCGGTGGCGGGCTTGTCCGAGCGGATGACCACCGCCCCCCGCACATTGACGATCTGGACGTCGTGGGTGGGCAGCTTGTAGCCCAGCATCGCCTCGTGCCGGTCGTGGAAGATCTGGCGCAATCCATCCAGCATCTGCGCATCGACCACAGGTGTGGACAACGGCAGCGTCAGTTCCGAGCTCTGCCCGGCATAGCGCATGTCGATCTGCCAGGTGCGCTGCACCTGGGCGCCCTCCCCAGCCGACTCGTCCTGCAGCCACGCCTGCATCCGCGCCTGCAGCGCCTCGAAGCCGGCGTTCACGCGGCCGAGCTGCGCCGGCTCCGCCGCGACGAGGCACGTCATGCAGAAGTCGCCGCGCTGGTCCGATTGCAGCAGCCCCTGCGCGGACAGCAGGCCGGGACGGGGAGGCACGATGACGCGCGACATGCCCGCGGACAGGGCCACCTCGGCCGCGTGCAGCGGCCCCGCGCCGCCGAAGGCCACCAGCGCGTACTCGCGCGGGTCCTCGCCCTGCTCCACCGAAATCACGCGCACGGCGCCCGTCATGTGCACAGTGGCGATTTTCAGGATGCCGACCGCGGCGTCCGCCACGGTCATGCCCAGCGGCTCGGCCACGATCTCGCGGATCGCGGTCTCGGCATTCGCGGGGAACACGTCCATGCGGCCGTCCAGCAGCGACACGGGACTGAGCCTGCCCAGCAGCACGTTGGCATCGGTCACCGTCGGCAGCGTGCCGCCGCGTCCGTAGGCGGCCGGGCCGGGATACGCGCCCGCACTCTTCGGTCCCACTTTCAACATGCCCCCGGCATCCAGCCATGCCAGACTGCCGCCGCCGGCCCCGATCGTGTGGATGTCGAATGTCGGGGCACGGACCGGCAGGCCGCGCATGGGGCGCTCGCTCTTCATGGCGGGGGCCAGGTCCTTCACCAGGCATACGTCGGTGCTGGTCCCGCCCATGTCGAACGCGATCAGGCCGCGTTCCCCGACGTCTGCGCCGGTGGCCACCGTCGCCATCACGCCGCCGGCCGGGCCGGAGAAGAACGTATTGATGGGCAGCTTGCGGACGGTGCGCGTGGTGACCGCGCCGCCATTGGACTGCATGACGCGCGCCGCACGCTGCACGCCGATCTCCTTGACGCCGAGTTCGAAGCGCTCCAGGTAGCGGTCCATCACGGGCATCAGGCTCGCGTTCACCGCGGTGGTGACGAAGCGTTCGTACTCGCGCAGTTCGGGCAGCACGTCCGCCGACGCGCACACATAGGCCTGCGGCCACTGCTCGCGCACGATGGCCAGCGCGCGCTGCTCATGTTCGGGGTTGGCATAGGCATGCATGAAGCACACCGCCACCGCGCCGACGTCGCGTTCCTTCAGCGCCGCGACGGCCCGCCGCACCGCGTCTTCGTCCAGGGCGGCGAGGGCCTGGCCGTCGCAGCCCAGGCGCTCCGTCACTTCGAAGCGGTCGACCCGGGCCGACGGCGGCACGGGCTTGGGTATGTCCAGATTGAAGTAGTGGGGCCGGCGCTGGCGCGCAATGTCCAGCACGTCGGCGAAGCCGCGCGTGGTCAGCATGCCGGTGCGCGCCCAGGTGCCCTCCAGCACTGCGTTCGTGGCGAGCGTCGTACCCAGCACGACGAAATCGACATCGGCCGGGGCCACGCGGCCCAGTTCCAGCAGTTCGCGTATGCCGTCCAGGATGCCCTGCGCCGGGTCCTGCGTACGCGTCGGCACCTTGTGGTACACGCACACGCTGCTATCGGTGTCGCGCAGCACCAGGTCGGTGAACGTCCCCCCCGTGTCGATGCCTATCCAATACTTTTCCATGATTCCCGTTGTTCCAGGTTCGGGACACCGTTTGACGGCGGCCCACAGGCGAGCCGCCATCTTGCGACGAAAGGCATCTCATGACTATTGGAATTTTCGAAGCTATTATTAAGAAATGCCTAATAAACTGAAGCTGCGTCAGCTCGAGGGTTTCGTCGCCGCTGCCGACCTGGGATCCTTCGCCCTCGCGGCTTCGCACATGGCGATGAGTCCACCGGCCTTTTCGCAGGCCATACGCGAACTCGAGGCCACGCTGGGGGTGGCGCTGTTCGACCGCACCACCCGCCGCGTCGACCTCACGCCGGCCGGCCAGCAGTTGTTGCACAGCGTGCGCCGGCCGTTGCAGGACCTGGACCATGCCCATGAAGAGATGCGTGCCCTGGCGCTCGGCCACCGCGGACGGGTGGCCTTCTCTATCCTGCATTCGCTCGCCTTCGGCATCGGCACGCGGGCGCTGGCCGCGCTGCGCGAGCGCCACGCCAGCATTTCGGTGCAGATGATCGAGGACCAGAACGACGTGCTCGTCGAGCGCGTGATGAACCGGGAGGTCGACTTCGGGGTCGGCATGTTCACCCACGCCAGCGACGACCTCTCGTTCGAGCCACTGTTCGTGGACGAGCTGGTCGCGGTCTTCGCGGCCGGTCATGCGCTGCGCAAGAGCCGGCAGGTCGAATGGGCGGAGTTGGCCGCGCATCCGCTGATCCTGCTGCCGCAGAAATCCAGCGTGCGCCGACTGGTCGAGGCCTCGATCCTCGTCACCGGCATGCCGCGCCAGCCGGTCCACGAAGTGGTCAGCATGGTCACGGCCATCAACATGGCTTCTGCGCGCCTGGGCATCACGATACTGCCGGCCCTGTCGCTGCCGTCGCTGAACATGCGCAAGGTCGCCTACCGGCCCATCGGCGAACCCAAGCCTTACCGGCAGATCGGCATTTTGCGCAAGCTGAGCCGGCCGGTCCTCGAGGCGGAACGCGTGGCGTTGGCGCAAATCCGCCGCGAGGCGCGCGACGCGGAAGGCGTGCTGCACCCGCCGCCCTGAACACCGAAGGCGCGCCTATCGCCCCTGAACTGCCAGCGCAGCGAAGACCTGGCAGGCCTGGTCGACGTCCGTCGACACGATGTGCCGGTGCGTGACGCAGCGCAGGACGTTGCGGCTCCACGGCCGCACCAGCACGCCCGACTGCGCGAGATCGGCCGCCCATTGCTGGGCCGGACGGCCGGTCTGCGACGTATCCACCATGACGATATTGGTCTGCGGCACGCTGACGCGCAGCGCCGGCGCCTGCTCACGCAATTGCGCGCTCAGGCGCGCGGCGGTCTCGTGATCCTCGCCCAGTCGCGCCACCATGGACCGTATAGCGACCAGGCCGGCGGCGGCCGCGATGCCCACCTGGCGCTGGCCGCCGCCCAACGCGCGGCGCATGGTGCGGATCCTGCCGGCCAGTGCGGCGGGGCAGGCCAGCACCGCGCCCATCGGCGCGCCCAGTCCCTTGGACAGGCACACGGCCACCGTGTCGGCATGCTCGGCCAGCGCCGAGGCGGGCACCCCCAGATACGCGGCCGCGTTGAACATGCGCGCGCCGTCCAGGTGCACGGCGGCGCCCGCCGCGCGCGCCAGGGCGGCGACGTCGCGCATGTACTCGACCGGCAGCACCGTGCCGCCGGCGCTATTGTGCGTGTTCTCCAGGCACACCAGCGCGGTGCGCAGCTTGCTGCGCCGCGAGTCCAGGGCGTCGGACAACAGGTCCAGGTCCATCGCGCCGCACTCGCCGCGGATGGGTTGGTAAAAGGCTCCCGTCAGCACGGCGCCGCCGCGCTCCGCCCCGTAGATGTGCGAATCCTCCTGCGCCAGCACGATGTCCTGGCGGGCCGCCTGCACCATGATCGTGGCCAGGTTGGCCATGGTGCAGCTTGGAAAGTACACGCCATCTTCCTTGCCCAGCAGCTCTGCCGTGGCCGCCTCGAGTTCGCGGGCGGTGGGGTCTGCGTCGAGCCCGTCGTCGCCCAGCCGGGCCGTCGCGATCGCCTCGTACATGTCTGCGGTGGGCAGCGTGACGGTATCGCTGCGCAGGTCGATGGCGTGGTTCGGTACGTTCGTGTTCTGGTTCATTGTGGCTGCCTGTCGTGGTGCGGTCCTGTCCAGCCGGACCGCCAAGTATGCGGGGCACGGGCCCCTGCTGAAAGTCCGCGCGGGCCGCGAATTGCGCTGTGCCTGCGGCCTGCTATGCGTACGCATGGCTCCTGGGGTACCTTATCGGCGCCCCGTCTCCATGTTCCTGCTCCGGTGCTTCCATGAATCTGCGATCCCTCGAGACGCTGCGCGCCATCCTCGTCCACGGCAGCTTCACCGCCGCCGGCGAAGCGGTGGGATGCAGCCCCAGCGCCGTCAGCCTGCAGGTCAAGCAGCTCGAGCAGTTCTTCGGACAGCCGCTGTTCGACCGCAGCACACGCGTCATCAAGCCCACGCCCTTCGCGCTGCAGATCGCCGCCGCGGCCGACGAGTTTGCGGACACGATCGCCTCGCTGCGCACGCGGCCCTCGATCGCCATCGAAGGCAGGCTGCGGCTGGGCGCCATCACCAGCATGCAGAGCGACCTGCTGCCCCAGGCGCTGCTGACGCTGCAACAACGGCATCCCAAGCTCGACGTCAAGATTCCTCCGCTGAACGACACCAACGAAATCCTCAAGGAACTGCGGGCCGGCAGGATCGACGTCGCGCTCGTGGTGCGTCCCGGCGGCGGCGGCTCCAGCCGCCTGGCCTGGGGCGACCTCGTGCGGCAACCCTACGTCATGCTCGCGCCTCCCGGCGCCGCGGAACGCAGCCCGCAGGCCCTGGTCAAGGCCCACGGCTGGGTCGCCTACGATACCGGCCTGCCCGGCGGCCAAGTCGCGGCGCGCCACGTGCGCAGCATCGTGCCCGGCGCGGCGTTCCGCATGGAGCTGAGGTCCATGGACGCCCTGGTGTCGCTGGTGTCGTTGGGCATGGGCGTCACGGTCATCCCTCGGCCACGCCGGCCGCTGGCGGCAGCCTACGGCGTCCAGGAAGTCGACCTGGGCAGGCACGCGCCGCACCGGCAGATCGCACTGGCATGGCGGCGGACGGACGAAGGCAACCGCAGGATCTCGGCCGTCATGGACGCCTTCGTCGCCACCTGCCGCTCCGACGCCTGATCCGCCGCGCCGCGTCAGTCGATGGTGACGCCCGTCTCCTGGATGACCTTGCGCCACTTCGCGCGCTCCGCGGCCAGGAAGGCATCGAACTCGGCCGGCGTGCCGGTGATCCGCACTTCCACGCCCTTGTCCGCCAGTTCCTTTTTCATCTCCGGCGTCGCAAGCGTCCGGTTGATCTCGCGATTCAACGTGCCGATGGTCTCGGGCGGCGTCCCGGCCGGCGCGACGACACCGTAGAACACGTAGTAGTCCAGCCCCGGGAACCCGGCCTCGGCCAGCGTGGGCACCTGCGGAAAATCGGCGTTGCGTTGGGCGGAAGTCACGGCCAGCGCGCGCAGCTTGCCGGATTTGATCAGCGGCGCGGCCGCCGACAGCGACGAAAAGTAGATGTCGACCTGGCCGCCGAGCAGGTCTGTCATGGCCGGACCGGCGCCCTTGTACGGCACGTGCACCAGCTTCGCGCCGCTCTGCCTGGCCCAGCTGGCCGACACCAGGTGGCCCACCGTTCCGTTGCCCGAGGTCGCATACGTCAACTCGGACTGCCGGGCGGCCGCCACGACATCCGCGATGGACTGGTAGGGCTTGCTGGTGGACACCACCAACGCCAGCGTTCCGGTGCCGACCAGGGCGACGGGCGCCACGTCGGTTTCGGGGTCGATCTGCAGCTTGCTGTACAGGTACTTCGCGGACACCAGGTTGCTCGTCTCGCCCAGGACTATCGTGTGGCCGTCGGGCGCGGCGCGCGCGCCATAGACCAGGCCGATCATGTTGCCGGCGCCGGGCCGGTTCTCGATCACGAACTGCCAGCCCGTGGATTGCGACACCTTGGCGGCCAGCAGCCGGGCCGTGGTGTCCGTGCCGCCGCCGGGCGGGCTGGGCGACACGAGGTGGATCGGGCGGCCGGGCGCGGGAAATGCCGCCGGCTGGGCGGCCGCCTGGGACGCGAACGCGGCGATGAGCAACAGGGCGGGCAGCGCGCCGGCGCGCATCAGCCTGTTGGGCAGGTACTTGTCGAGCATGATTTCACCTTGGTTCGACCCGGTACGCCCGGGCTCTGGGTTGCATGGATAAGAGGCTGGGCATGGGGGAATTCGGGCGGGGCCGTCCACGCTTCGAAGTGGCCGCACGGGACCGTGCCATGCATGAAATGGTAGCGTCGGCGCGCGCGGGGCAAGACGAGGTTTTCATAGACCAGCATTGAGTTTTCCTCATCAATCCGCACGCGCTTGCGCATGCGCCGTGGCAGAAAAGACTTGCCGCGCTCCAAGCCCTTTCGATATGCTGCACGGGTCGTATCAAGGCCGCGCAGAAGAGTCCAGCGATGCCGCTGGCGCCGACGGAGCAACCGCCCCGGAAACTCTCAGGCAAAAGGACTGCGCGGGCCAGACGATCTGGAGAGAGACGCATCGCGTCCACCGAAGGGGATACCGCGCGACGCGGTTCAAGCTCTCAGGTACCAAGACAGATGGGGCGCGATGGCCAACGGGCCACCGCCCTTCTTTTCGTCAAGGTACAGAAATGTCCCATATCGCCGTGATCGGCGCCGGCATCACCGGCGTCACGACCGCCTATCTGCTCCGGCAGGCAGGCCACGATGTCAGCGTCATCGACCGCCGCCTGTACGCCGCCATGGACACATCGTTCGCCAATGGCGGCCAGCTGTCGGCCTGCAACGCCGAAGTCTGGAACCACCCCGCCACGTTGGCCAAGGGCCTGCGCTGGATGTTCCGCAAGGACGCGCCCCTGCTGCTGAACCCCACGCCATCCTGGCACAAGTACAGCTGGCTCGCCGAGTTCCTGTGGGCCATGCGGAAGTATCGTCACAACACGATCGCGACCGCGCAGATGGCTATCGAGGCGCGCCGCCACCTGTTCGCCATGGCCGAGCAGGAAGGCATCGCCTTCGACCTGGAGAGGCGCGGCATCCTGCATTTCTATCATGACCGAGAGAGCTTCGAAGCAGCGGGCCGGGGCAATACGCTGCTCAGCCAAGGCGGGCTGGAGCGGCGCGCGGTCACGCCCGACGAGATTCGGCGGATCGAACCGGCATTGACCGGGACGTACTTCGGCGGCTACTACACGCCGTCCGATGCCACCGGCGACATCCACAAGTTCACGCGCGGCCTGGCCGATGCGTGCAAGCGGCATGGCGTGCGCTTCCTGTATGGCCACGAGACCCATGCCCTGCGCTTCGCCGGCCGAGGCGTGCAGGTCGACGTCTTGCCGCTGGACGCCGGCACCGACCAGCCGGCGGGGGATGCCGAACGCCTGGACGCCGATGCCGTGGTCATCTGCGGCGGCGTCGGCAGTCGTGGCCTGGCGGCCATGGCCGGCGATCGGCTGAATGTGTACCCAGTCAAGGGCTATTCGATCACGGTGCACCTGAACGACGCGCAGAGCGTGCACGACGCACCCTGGACCAGCCTGCTGGACGAACGCGCGAAAATCGTCACGTCACGGCTGGGCGAGGACCGGTTCCGCGTCGCGGGCACCGCGGAGTTCAATGGCCACAACCTGGACATCCGCGCCGACCGCATCGCCCCGCTGGTGCGCTGGGCGCGCGCGAACTTTTCCATCGACACCTCGCGCGTGGTGCCGTGGGCGGGGCTGCGCCCCATGATGCCCGACATGATGCCGCGCGTGCGCCGCGGGCGCAGGCCGGGCGTGTACTACAACACCGGGCACGGCCACCTGGGCTGGACCCTGTCGGGCGCGACCGCGGCGCAGGTGGTCGGTCTCATCCAGGCGGACCTGCGCTAGCCTCTGCGCGCTCGTCAAGCGGCGCATGCCAGTAGCGCCGCGCGGCGTCGCGCTGCGCCCACACGCGCAGGCCGTCGGGCGACGACCGGGCCAGGATCGCGCCCTGCAGATCCGTGCGCCACAACGTCGCGCCGGCCGCGCGCCAGCGCGCCACGACCGCCGCGGCCGGATGTCGGAAGCGATTCAGGTGCCCCGCCTGCACGATGACGTGCGCGCCCTCGGCCGCCCGCACCAGCGCATTGCCGGAAGACGTGTTCGATCCGTGATGCGGCGCCGCCACCAGGTCCAGCGACGGCAGCTCGGCCGCATACAACGCCTCTTGCGCCGTGCCGGCGTCGCCCGGCAGCAGCATGGCGTGCGTGCGTCCCTGGACCAGCAGCACGCAGCTGCGGGCGTTGTCGTCGCTGGCGCGGGCAGCGGCGCGGACACCGCCGCGACCGCCGGCCGCGGGCGGATGCACGAAGCGGAACGTCACTTCATCGACTTTCCATTCCATGCCGGCTTCGCAGGCTTGCATGTCATGCGGCATGGGTGGCGCCTCATTCCAGCCGTCGGGCCGCTTCGCGCCCTCGCGCCGCAGGTGCGCGCTGATGTCGAACGAGGCATACGACACGGCCACCGGCATGGCGGCCAGCACGCTGCGCAAGCCGCCGGCATGGTCCAGGTCGGCATGCGAGATGACCAAGGCGTCCAACGCGCGCACGCCGCGCGCATGCAGGTACGGCACCAGTACGCGCTCGGCGGCATCGGTGCCGTCGTGGCGGCGCGGCCCAGCGTCGTACACCAGCACGCGCGTGGCGGTCTCGACGACGATGGCGGTGCCCTGCCCCACGTCCAGCGCCGTCATGCGCCAGTCGCCGGGCGGCGGCCGCTCGGGACGCCAGCACAGCAGGGGCAGCGCGCACAGCCAGCCCAGGTGCCGCAGCGGCCAGCCCGGCGCCTGCAGCGCCCACACGCATCCCGCCAGCGCCAGCATCATCAGAGGCCATGGCGCGGCGGCCACGTCCAGCGCAGCCCAGTCGGCCTGCCCGATCCAGGCCACGGGCACCATCACCGCGGCGAACAACGCATGCCCTATCCATCCCGCCAGCCACGCCGCCGGCTGCGCGCCCGGTATCGCGGCCAGCGCGCCGCACAGCAGGGCCAGCTGCGTGACCACCGTGCCCACGATGGGGATGGCGATGGCATTGGCAAGCGGCGAAGCCAGCGACACCTGGTGCATCAGGAACGCCAGCAGCGGCGTCAAGGCCAGGGTGATGGCCCCTTGCACCCGCACGAACTCGCGCAGTGTCGCCCTCACCCGCTCGCGCGGGCCGCGCGGCGGCGGCCTGTGGTTCTCGGCCACGCGCATCAGCACCGCCACCGCGCCGAACGACAGCCAGAAGCCCGGCGCCAGCAGCGCCCACGGATCCAGTGCCACCACGCAGCCGCCCGCCAGCAGCAGCACGCGCGACGCGCCCAGCGGCAGCCGCGACAGGCCCGCCAGCGCCACCACTGCCAGCATGAAGAATGTACGGCGCGCCGGCACGCCCCAGCCCGCCAGCAGGCAATAGGCCAGCGCCACCACCAGCGCGGCGACGCCGCCGGCCAGTTGGGCGGGCAGGTATTCGGCCAGTCCGACGCCGCGCCAGCGCACCCGCCGCCATAGCCAGGTGGCCAGCAGCCCGCCCGCCGCGGCCATCATGGTGACGTGCATGCCGCTGATCGAGACCAGATGCGTGATGCCGGTGCGATTGAAGACCTGCCAGTCTTCCCGCGCCACGCCGGCCTGGTCGCCGATGGCCAGCGCGATCAGCACCGGGCCGTAGCGATGACCTTGCATCGCCTCGCGCATGCCGGTTCGTATGTGCTGGCGCAGCCGCTCGATGGCTACGCCGGGCGTGGCCCATGGATCGTCCTCCACCAGTTGCGGACGTCCGCGCACCGTGCCGACGGCGCGCACGCCTTCGGCGAAGTCTCGCAGCTCGGCATCCCAGGCATGCGGGTTCGAAGGGCCATAGGGGCGGCGCAGCACCAGGGCCATGCGCCAGCGCTGCCCGGGCAGGACTTCCGGCAGGCGATCGACCTCGCCGGGCGGACCATTCCAGGTGACGCGCAGCCGCGCGGGAACGCCCGCGGGCCGGCTGGCATCGGCCTCGGCCACGAAGCGGCGCTGGCCGGCATCGTCGCGCGGCAGGCTGACCACCAACACGGTAAGCCGGGTGACCTGGTCGTTGTGCGCGTCGGCCAGTGCGTCGTGCAGCCTGGCCTGGGCCTGAAGGCCCGCGTTGGCCATGCCCGCCAGCAGCCCCGCGGCCGCGACGCAGGAGAGACGGCCGGCGCGATGGCGCCAGACGAAGGCCCCGGCGATTGAAACCAGGGCCGCCGATGCCGCAGCCCACAGCCACGCGCAGGCCGGCAGCCGCGCCAAGGTGTGGATGGCCGCGCTGCCCAGCATGAAAGCGACAAGGAAGAGACGGCCGGCGATGATGGCAAGGCTCCGAAAGCCAGGCAGCTTATCGGAGCAATCGCGGCCTCGGGCAAGGACCGGGACGATTCGATCCCTGCCGATAAGCCAGAACGTCTGTCTCCGCAGCCGCCTCCCCGCGGACAGCGTGACTGGCAAACTGTGGAAGCAGATCGCCGCTACAGCGATCGCCCCCGTATTGACATATCGGAAAACCTCGATATAGTGTCGCCATGGACCTGCTCGAAATATTCAAAGCCCTGTCGAACCGGACCCGCCTTGAAATCCTTAAGGGTTTGAAGGATCCGGCCAAGAACTTCCCCCCGCAGGATGAAGGGGACGTTCATACGGTGGGCGTGTGCGTCAGCAGCATTCAAGAAGGCGTGGGGCTGTCCCAGTCGACGGTTTCTGACTACCTGGCAACGCTGCAACGAGCGGGCCTGGTCGAAGCCAGGCGCATCGGCCAATGGACCTACTACAAGCGGAACGAAGCAGCCATCAAGGCGCTTGCCGCACGCATCGGGAAAGAGCTGTAATTTTTTTGCCCTAAAATATCGGTAATTCCCGATATCCCTTTTTCTAGAAACGAGGAATGCAATGAAAGCGATAGTTCTCAAGTCATTCGGCGGCCCGGAATCGTTCGAACTTTCCGAGGTACCCAAGCCGGTGCCGCATGCCGGCCAGATTCTGGTCCGGGTACATGCCACGTCCATCAATCCATTGGATTACCAGGTTCGACGCGGCGATTATCCCGAGCTGGTGCAACTGCCGGCCATTACCGGGCACGACGTATCCGGCGTCGTCGAAGCAGTCGGGCCGGGTGTGACGTCCTTCTCCCCGGGAGACGAAGTCTGGTATACCCCGCAGATATTCGACGGATCGGGAAGTTATGCCGAATACCACGTCGCCGCCGAAAGCATTATCGGCAAGAAACCTGCCTCGCTGAGCCATCTCGAAGCGGCAAGCCTGAGCTTGGTTGGCGGGACGGTGTGGGAAGCACTGATCGTACGCGCGGCGCTGAGAGTCGGCGAAAGCATTCTGGTGCACGGCGGCGCGGGAGGCGTCGGTCATGTGGCGATCCAGCTGGCAAAAGCCATGGGAGCAAGAGTGTTCACGACCGTGCGCGAAGCAAACTTCGAGTTCGCACGCAGCCTGGGGGCCGATGTGCCCATCGACTACGAAAAAGAGGATTATGTCGACGCCATCATGCGGGAAACGGGTGGCCGCGGCGTCGATGTCGTGTTCGACACCATCGGCGGAGACACATTGTCGCGCAGTCCCGACGCGCTCGCGCAACTGGGCCGCGTCGTCACGATCGTGGACATTGCAAAGCCGCAGAACCTCATCCAGGCCTGGGGCAAGAACGCCAGTTATCACTTCGTCTTCACAAGACAACACCGCGGCAAGCTCGATGAGCTGCGTGCACTGATAGAGCGCGGTCAGCTGCGGCCACACGTCGGCGCCGTCTATTCGCTTGCCGATATTCCGCTCGCCCATGCCCGGCTGGAAAGTCCCAACAACGGCATTCGAGGAAAAATCGCGATTGCGGTCGACCGTGGGCTCATTCCGTAAATACGCATGGGACGCGGCGGCCAGGCGATGCTAGAGCTTCTGCCGCCGCAACAGCTTCGCCAGCTCCGCCGCGCCCATCACCGACATCCCTTGCGCCTTGGCATACTGCCAGGCGTTGTCCGACACCTGGCCCAGCGCGATGAAAATCGCCTCGCGCGCGCCGCGCTGCCCGCGCGCGGCCTGCAGTTCGCGCAAGGGCTCGACGCCGATGCGCGCGGCCTTCCACCGCTTGGCGCTGACCAGCGCCACGTTGCCGTCCTTGGTCAATGAAAAATCGATGCCCGGCAGATTCAGCCGCTGGACCTCGCATCCATCGCTCTTGAAGCCGGCCTCGACCGTGCCGGCGAACTCCGCCCACGACATCGCGCTGGTAGCTTCGGCCACGGCCTGCACCCGCGCCTCGGAAGGCCGCGTCAACTGCCGGTACGCGGCGATGATGGAAATGACCGCGAACGGCACCGCCCCGAACACGCCGAACCAGACCATATCCTTGGGCAGCGCCGCCACCGCGCCGCCGCACAGCAGCACCGCCACGCCGGCGCTCATCCACCACGGCGAGCGCAGCAGCACGGCGAAGACGGAGTTCCGGGACATCTTGAGTTTCATGGCGGTGGCTCGCTGGTTGCGGTGCGCGATCGAAGTGATCGAAGCGATCGGATCAGGCTTCGTCGCCCTCGGCCTGGCGCACGACGATGCGCACGTCGCCGCAGGTGACGATCTGCCCGCCGCGGATCTTGGCCGTCTTGCGCGTTTCCACCACGCCTCCCACGCGGACCAGGCCCTGCGCCACCAGCGCCTTGCCGGCGCCGCCGCTGTCGCAGACTCCGGTGGCCTTCAGCAACTGGTTGACTTCGATGTAGGAGCTGCCTTGGGCGAGCGTGAATTCGATGAGGGACATGCGTATTCCGGTGGATCGAGCGCCGCCCGATTCTACCGGTAATACGTGCAGACCCTCCGTCCGTCCAGCTCGTGCACCTGGATCGGCAGCTCGTACAGCGCCTCCAGCACGTCCGGCCGGATGATCTCCTGCGGCGTGCCGTGATACGCCACCCGCCCATCCTTCAGCGCCACGATGCGGTCGGCGTAGCTGGAGGCGAAATTGATGTCGTGCAGCACCAGCACCACGGTCTTGCCCAGTTCGTCGGCGGCGCGCCGCAAGATGCCCATCATCGCCACGGCGTGCTTCATGTCCAGGCTGTTCAGCGGCTCGTCCAGCAGCAGATAGCGCGTGTCCTGGCACAGCACCATGGCCACGAAGGCGCGCTGGCGCTGGCCGCCCGAGAGTTCGTCCAGGTAGCGTTCCGCCAGCGGCTCCAGCGCCAGGTACGAGATCGCCCGGTCGATGTGCGCCTTGTCGTCCAGCGTCGGCCGCCCGCCGGTGTACGGATATCGGCCGAACGCCACCAGGTCGCGCACGGTCAGGCGCAGCGGCAGGTGGTTGTCCTGGCGCAGGATGGCCAGGCGGCGCGCCAGCTCGCGGCTGTCCGCGCGCGCCACGTCCAGTCCGTCCACCAGCACCTGCCCCGACGAGGGCGCCAGCAGGCGGCTTGCCATGGACAGCAGCGTGGACTTGCCCGCCCCGTTGGGCCCGATGATGGCGGTGACGCCGCCGGCGGGCAGGCTCAACGTGACGTCGTCCACCACCACCGTGTCTTCGTAGCGCTTGCTGACTGCTTGGATCTCTATCATCGGCGCCCCCTGCGCAGAACGAGGAACAGGAACATCAGGCCGCCCAGGAATTCGATGACCACGCTGACCGTGGTATTCAGCTGCAGCACGCGCTCCAGCAGCGCCTGCCCGCCGACCAGAAACAGCACGCCCAGCAGCACCGCGGCGGGTACGGTGTGCCGGTGCCGGTCGCTGCCCATGGCGTGGTAGGCCAGGTTGCTGACCAGCAGGCCGAAGAACGTGACCGGGCCCACCAGCGCGGTGGACACGGCCACCAGCACCGCGATGCAGGCCAGCGTGGCCATCAGCGTGCGCCGATAGTCCACGCCCAGGTTGATGGCCATGTCGCGGCCCAGGGCCAGCACGTCGTAGCGCCGCCGCATGTGCCACAGCGCCAGCGTGACGCACAGCGCCGTCGCCGCCGCGATGGGCAAGAGGCCGGTGCGCGCCGTGTTGAAGCTGGCGAACATGCGGTCCTGCAGCACCAGGAATTCGTTGGGGTCGATCAGCCGGATCGCGAAGCCCGACAGGCTGCGGAACAACAACCCGAACACGATGCCCACCAGCATCATCAAATGCAGGCTGCGCACCGCGCCGGAGAACAGCCAGCGGAACAGCAGGCACGCGAAGGCCGTCATGGCGCCCGCCTCCAGCAGGAACTTCCACAGCGGATCGTCCGTGGCCATGGCCGACAGCCCGAAGCCATACACGATCAAGGTCTGGATCAGCACATACAGCGCATCGAAACCCATGATGGCCGGGGTGAGGATGCGGTTGTGCGTGATGGTCTGGAACAGCACCGACGACATGGCCACGCAGTATGCGACCAGCAGCATGGTCAGCAGCTTGCCGCCGCGAAACGGAATGACGAAGGACCACTGGCCGTTGGCGCCCAGCGTCATGAAGGCCACGCAGCAGGCCAGCGCCAGCGCGCCCAGCCAGGCCACGCGCGCCTTGGGAGTAAGGATTCTTAGCATGTCAGGCAAAGCGGGTCTTCCTGCCGCGCAGCAGGCACAGGAACAGCGCGCTGCCGATCACGCCGACCACGGTGCCTATGGGCACCTCGTACGGGTACAGCACCAGGCGACCGATGATGTCGCAGGCCAGCACGAACGCGCCGCCCAGCGCGGCCACCCACGGGATCGCGCGCCGCATGTTGTCGCCCATCAGCAGGCTGACGGCATTGGGCACGATCAGGCCCAGGAAGGGAATGGTGCCCGCCGTCACGACCGTCATCGACGAGATGGCCGACACGATGAGCAGGCCGGTCAACGTCAGCCGGGCATGGTTCAGGCCCAGGTTGGACGCGACGGCGCGGCCCATGCCGGCCACGGTGTAGCGGTCGGCCGCCAGCCAGGCCGCGCACGTCAGCGCGAATCCCAGCCACAACAGTTCATAGCGGCCGCGCAGCACGCTGGAAAAGTCCGCGATGGTCCAGGCGTGCAGCGACTGCAGCAGGTCATAGCGATAGGCCACGAAGGTGGTGGCCGCATGGATCACGCCACCCAGCACCAGGCCGATCAGCGGGACGATGAACGGCGTGCGCAGCGGTACGCGGCGCAGCAGCGCCAGGAACAGCAGCGTGCCGCCCAACGCGAACACCGTGGCCACCAGCATCTTGGCAAAGACGGGAATGTCCGGCATCACCAGCGTGACGAACAGGATGCCGAGCGTCGCGGACTCCATGGTGCCCGCGGTAGAGGGTTCGACGTAGCGGTTGCGCACCAGCATCTGGATGATGAGGCCCGCCACCGCCAGCGACATGCCGGCCAGCAGCAGCGCCAGCGTGCGGGGCAGGCGGCTGACCAACAGCAGCTTCCACGTGCGTGCGGCGTCCGGCCCGCCCAACAGCGCGCCGTACGAGAACTCGATCGCGCCCAGCCCGATGCTGACCACGCACAGAACCACGAGCACCACCGACACCAGCGCCAGCCCGCCCCACCCTTGCAACCAGGACCGCAACGTCACCGGCCCCTCCTTGCTACCGCCATCATCGAACTACAGTCCCTTGGCCAGTGCCTCTGCCAACTGATCCACGTTCTGCTGCATGGCGGTCAGGCCCGCGCTGCCCAGCAGATACCAGTTGTAGGCGTTAAGGTACACCACGTGCCCGGTACGCCAGGCCTTGGTCGAACGCACCAGTTCGTTGTCCAGCATGCGCTGCGCCGAAACGCCCTCGCGGCCGATGGCCGCGTCGCGGTCGATGACGAAAAGCCAGTCCGGGTCGGTCTTCGCGATGAACTCGAACGACACGGCCTGGCCGTGGTTGGACACGTTGAGGTCCGGCACGGCCGGCTTGATGCCGAAGGCATCGTGGATCACGCCGAAGCGCGAACCCGGACCGTAGGCGCTCATCTTGCCGCCGGTGGTCAGGATGACCAGGCCGGTGCCCGCGCCGGCCGCCTTGGTCTTCAAGGCCTCGACGGCGTCGCGCAGCGCCGTCACCTTCTGCGCCGCCTGGTCCTGCTTGCCGTAGAGCCCGCCCAGCAGCTCGGTGTTGCGCACCACGCTGCCCAGCAGGTCCTTGGGATCGACCGTCAGGTCGAGCGTGGGCGCCAGCCTGGCCAGCTGGTCATACTTGGGCGCGGAGCGGCCGGCCACCAGGATGACCTGCGGCGCGGCCGCGTGGATCGCCTCGTAGTTGGGCTCGAACATCGAGCCCACTTTCAGGTAGCGCTTGTCAGCGTATTGCGCCAGCTGCGGAGGCAGCTTGGCGGCGGCGGGCACGCCCGCCACCTCCACGCCAAGCTCGTGCAGGGTGTCCAGCAAGGCCAGGTCCAGCACCACGGTCTTGGCGGGATTGGCCGGCACGGCGGTGTCGCCGCGTGCGTGCTTGACCGGCACCGTGGCCTGGGCCGCCGCGATGGCCGGCGCCAGCGCCAGCCCCATCGCAACCCCTGCCCCGGCCAGCCAGCGGCGTGCATGCATCGTCATCGAATCATCTCCTTGGAACATCAGAATTTCACTCCCACGCCCAGCCAGTAGCGGCGGCCGTCTTCCACGTAGCCGTAGTCGTCATAGCCCACGGTCTTGTCGAATAGGTTGTAGATGCCCGCGTACACGGACACATTCTTGGTGGCCTGGTACGACCCGCCCAGGTCGAAGAACGTATAGGACGGCGCCACAACCGACGTGGACGACGGCCCGGTGATGGGCTGGCTTTCCCGGCCGCGGAAGTTCAGGCGCGCCCAGGCTTCGAGGGCATCGGATGCCTGCCAGTTCACCGTGGTGGTGAACAGGTGCTTGGGCAGCTGGTTCAGCGGCTGGCCCTTGTACTGGCCCGACTTCTGCTCGGACTTCGTGTAGGTGTAGCTGGCGGTGAGCGACCACGCGCGGTTGATCGGCAGCCGCATGCTGGCCTCGACCCCGCGCGAGACCGCCTCGTCCACGTTCATGTAGGTCGTGGGATCGGAGCCGAACTGGTTGGGCCCTTCGGTGCACTGCGAGATCGGGCAAGGCACTCGCGTGATCTTGTCCTTGAAGTCGTTGTTGAACAGCGTCAGGCCCGCGTTGAAGCCCTGGCCGTCATCATAGATGAGGCCCAGTTCCTCGGTGATCGACTTCTCGGGCGTCAGGTCCGGATTGCCGTACATGTTCCCGCCGCGGCTGACCTGGCCCCAGCCCGCCACGGTCTGGCGCAGGTCCGGCGCGCGGAAACCCGTGGACACGCCGCCCTTCAAGGTCCAGCGCTCGGCCATATGCCACACGCCGTACAGGCGCGGGCTGAAGTGGTCGCCGAAGTTCTCGTCCTTGTCCATGCGCAGCCCGCCGGTCAGGGCAAAGCTCTCCGTCAGGCGCCATTCGTCCTCGGCGAACAGCGCCCATTGATAGCGCTCTACCTTGTTCGGGCCGCCGGCCAGCTGGTTGCCCGTCTGATCGTTCAGGCGCTGCTCCAGGAAGGCGCCGCCCACCGTCAGCATGTGGCTGCCCAGCGGCAGCGTCCACGTGCTCTGCAGGTCCAGGTTCTTGATCTTCATCTGGCGCGAGCGGTTGTCGAATTCTTCCTGCTGCACATACGAATCCGACACGCCCCAGCCCCAGCGGCCGGTGTGCGACAGCGCCCACTTGTTGCTGCGGTAGTCGGTCTCGGACGAGGCCGGGCAGCCGGTGCGGGCGCAGCTTTCGCCGGGCGCCAGCGGTTCCACTGTCTTGCCCAGCGTGTTCTCGCGCTTCTGCCGCGAGCTGGTGGCTTCGACGATGATGTCGTGATTGCGGTTCGGCGTCAGCGCCAGCTTGGCGGTCACCGTGTTGGCGTTGCGCTGGCGGAAACCGTTGTAGATGTCGTCCTCGTCGCGCTGCGATGCCTGCCCATAGATCTGCAGGCCCAGCAGGTCGTTCTTGATGGGGCCGGCCAGGTAGAAGTTGCCCTGGTAGATGTCGCCCGACTTGCTGCTCTCCTGGATGGTCGTGTCCATCCGGATCTCGCCGCCCCAGGCCTGCGGCACCTTACGGGTGATAATGTTGACCACGCCGCCCATGGCGTCCGAGCCATACAGCGAAGACATCGGGCCGCGCACGACCTCGATGCGCTCGATGGCGGAGATCGGCGGCGTCCAGCCGTTCTCGACGCCGGAAGAATCCGAGTTCGTGCGGGTCTCGCGGGAGTTCTGGCGCTTGCCGTCGATCAGGATCAGCGTGTACTTGGCGCCCATGCCGCGCAGGCTGATGTCCTGGCTGTCGCCGCCGCCCGTGATCACCACGCCCGGCACTTCGAGCAGCGCGTCCGTCACGTCGCGGTAAAACTTCTTTTCCAGGTCCTCGCGAGTGATCACGCTGATGGAGGCCGGAGCATCCTGGATCTGCTGCTCATAGCCGGTGGCCGTCACCACCACCGTCTCCATGGTCTGCGTGGCGGCGGCGTCTTGCGCCCAGGCGGCGCCCGCCCCCGCGCCGAAGCCCGCGGCGCACAGGGCGGCGGCCAGGCGCGTGTACTGGCGCCGGGCCGTATTCTTGCTGCTCATTTCCTTCTTCTCCCGTTGCATCGGTCCGCGCGCCTCGCGTCGAGCGGATCCCCGTGATAATGCAGTTATTAATGAAAACGATTCTCATATTAGAATTTGGCTAGGCGGGGACCGGCAACGGGCTTTCCGCAACTTTTATCTTCTTTGCACTTCTTCACACACTGCCGCGCCGCCTTGGCACACACTGGCGGCCGCACGACGTATCACGCGATGGCCTTTCCCCCTCCCGTCCCGATGCGCCGCATCCTGCTCATTGACGACGATGTCGAACTGGCGCAGATGCTGCGCGAATACCTGGAACCCAACCGCTATCAGTTGGCGTTCGCCCACACCGGCGCGCAGGCGCTGCCGCTGCTGGCGCGAGACGACTTCGACCTGACCCTGCTCGACCTGATGCTGCCCGATGGCAGCGGACTCGACCTGCTGCGGCAATACCGCGCGAATTCGCGTCGCCCGGTCATCATGTTCACCGCCCACGGCGGCGAAACCGACCGCGTGCTGGGGCTGGAACTCGGCGCCGACGACTATCTGGCCAAACCCTTCAGCCCGCGCGAGCTGCAGGCGCGCATGACGGCCGTCCTGCGGCGCTTCCAGGAGACGCCCGCCGTCGCCGCCGTGACGCTGGTGTTGGGCCCGCTGTCGCTGGATCTCGCCAGCGGCGCGGCCCGCATCGGCGACGAAGTGGTGACGCTGACGGGCGCCGAGCAGCGCATTCTCGAGGTGCTGATGCGCGCGCCCGGCCAGGTCACCAGCCGCGAGCAGATCGGCCAGTACGCGCTGGGCCGCACGCCCGACCGCTATGACCGCAGCATCGACACGCACATCAGCACATTGCGCAAGAAGCTGCGCCTGGACAGCCATCCCGGCGCGCCGGCGATCCGCAACATGCGCGGGGTCGGCTACATCCTGGCGAGCGTCGCCTGAGTGGGGCCGTTCATCGTTCGCTCGCTGTTCTGGCGCGCCTTCCTGACGGTGTGGGGCGCGATGGCGGTCATCGTCGCGTGCGGCATGATGCTCACCGCGGCCGCCGCCTGGTACCGCGTCAACTCGCTGGACGGGCTGAGTCCGGGCGGCCTGGCGCTGGAGGCCCAGCAGGTGGCCAGGACTCAGGGCGCGGCCGGCATGGAGCGCTGGATTACGGCCATGGAAGCCAGCTATTCCGCGCTGGCGATCTACGTGGTGGACGAGCGGAACCACGACATCCTGGGGCGCGCCCTGCCCCGCAGGCTGGACGACTGGCTGCGGGCCTACCGCGCCTCGCAGGACGGCGTAGCGCATTGGGAGGAACAGCAGCAGGCGCGCGAGCAGACCAGCGTGCGGGCCTCGTGGTGGGACCCGCAATGGCTCAGGCTGCCTGACGGCGCGCCCCTGCTGATGCTGTACCTGCCCTTCGACTCCTCGCACTGGGAGCTGCTGAACTTCACGCCGGTCGTCGTGGCCCTGCTGGCCTTCGCGCTGGCGGTGACCGCGCCGCTGTGCTGGGCGCTCACCCGGCACATCACGCGTCCGCTGCGGGCCTTGCGTCAGACCTCGCAGTCGCTGGCGCATGGGCGCCTCGAATCGCGCACGCCGCCGGAACTGGGACGACGCCGCGATGAACTCGGGCTGCTGGCGCGCGACTTCAACGGCATGGCCGCCCGGCTGCAGTCGCTGGTCGATACGCGCGAGCAGTTGCTGCATACCGTGGCGCACGAGTTGCGCTCGCCGCTGGCCAGGCTGCGGCTGGCCACCGAACTGGCGCGCCGCCGGGACGACAGCCTGGCGCTGCAGCTGGACCGCATCGAACGCGAATGCGAACGGCTGGACGGCCTGGTGGGGCACACGCTGCAACTGGCGCGCATGGCGGCGATGGCCGCGCCCATCGAACGGGTAGACCTCACCCGCGTGGTGGACGCGGTGGTCGAAGACGCGCGCTTCGAGGCCGGCGAGCTGCGCATCGGCATCGCGTGGACGGCGCCCGGGCCGCTATGGCTAGCCGCCGACCCGCGCAGCCTGACCAGCGCGGTCGACAATGTGTTGCGCAACGCCCTGCGCTACGCCGGCCCAGCCGCCGCCATCCATGTCTCGCTGACGGCGCAGGACGGCCGGCTGCGCCTGGATGTCGAAGACAACGGTCCCGGCGTGCCGCCCGACCAGATCGGCAATCTGTTCGAGCCGTTCTTCCGCGTGCCCGGTTCGCCGCGCGGGCAAGGCGCGGGCCTGGGATTGAGCATCGCGCGCGCCGCCGTGGCGGCGCACGGCGGCACGATCGGCGCGGAGAACCGCAAGCCGCGCGGCCTGCTGGTACGCATCGAACTGCCGCAATCGGCGGGGCCGAAGCGGCTGACCAAGGCGCCTGACCAAGGCGCCTGAGGCGGCGACCAGAAGCGCCGCGGGGCGCGGCCCGGCCTCGTCAGCGCGCGCCTGGCGACGCGCGGCCCGCTTCCACTTCCATACCGGGGGACGTCAGCCCCTGCCGTGCGCCACCGCCGCCAGGCGCGGCAATACGCGCAAAGCCGTCGCGCTCGTCCCGGCCCGCACCTGCTCCGTGGAGTCGCCCCGCAGTTCGGCGAGCGTCCGCGCGATGCGCTCGATCTGGTGCGGCGCGTTGCGCCGGTCCGGCTCGCGCAGCCACGCGGGCGGGATGTCGGGCGCATCGGTTTCCAGCACGAGGTGCTCCAGCGCCAGATCGGCGGCATGGCGCCGTATCTGCAACGCACGCGGGAACGTCATTGCCCCGCCGATGCCCAGCGCACACCCCTGGTCGATGAAGCCCTGGGCCTGCTGCGCGCTGCCATTGAAGGCATGGGCGATGCCGCCGCGCAGCCTGGTCTTGCGGCGCAGGTGCTTCAGCACGATGTCCTGCGAACGGCGTACGTGCAGCAGCACCGGCAGATCGAAATCGGCGGCCAGGTCGAGCTGGGCGGCGTAGAAGTGTTCCTGGCGTTCACGGGCCGCGCCGCTGGCGATGTCCTGCACGAAGAAGTCCAGCCCGATCTCGCCGATGGCCACGAAGCGCGGATCGTCCATGGCCGCCGCCACCGCCCGGCGCAGCGCGTCCAGGTCTTCGTCGCGCGACTGGCGCACGAACAGCGGATGGATGCCCAGCGCATAGGCCCCGCCCTCGATGCCGTGCGCCAGATTGCGCACGGTGTCGAAGTTGAACCTGGCGATGGCGGGAATGACGATGGCCCGCACGCCGGCCTGGCAGGCCTGGCGCGCGACGTCGTCGCGGTCCTGGTCGAATTCCGACGCGTCCAGATGGCAGTGCGTGTCGATCAGCATGGCATGCGCGCTCCCGGCAAGCATACGAAAGGAGTTGCGCCCCTGCCGGGGCCAGTCAGGTCGGACCGCCGTGCGGCATGGTCAGCCGGGAGCGCGGTCCAGCACCAGCTTACCGCGTTCCATGTGCAGCTGCCGGTCGGCCCGCGCTGCCAGCTCGCGGTCGTGCGTCACGATGACGAAGGCGGTGCCCGATTCGCGGTTCACGCGCGCCAGCAGGTCGAACATGCCATGCGCGGTGTGGCGGTCGAGATTGCCTGTGGGCTCGTCGGCCAGCACGCAGGCCGGCCGCGACACCAACGCGCGCGCCAGCGCCACGCGCTGGCGCTCGCCGCCGGACAGCTGCCCGGGGAAATGTCCCTCGCGCTGGGCCAGGCCCACCTGGGCCAGCACCTCGCGCGCGGCCAGGCGCGCCGAGTCGCGCGATTCGCGACGCACGATGAGCGGCATGGCCACGTTGTCCAGCGCCGAGAACTCGGGCAGCAGATGATGGAACTGATACACGAAGCCCAGGCTGCGGTTGCGCAGCTGGCTCTTGGCGCTTTCGCTGAGGCCCGCCGCGGCCACGCCATCGACCGTGATGCTGCCGCTGGTCGGCACGTCGAGCAGGCCCAGGATGTGCAGCAGCGTGCTCTTGCCCGAGCCCGAGGCGCCGACGATGGCGACCATCTCGCCCCGCTGCACGGTCAGCGACACGCCGCCCAGCACCTCGATGCGGGCCGGGCCCTCGTCGTAGACCTTGGCCAGATTCTCGGCATGCAGGGCAGGCGTGGTCTTGTCGGCGTGGGAGGAATTCTTGCTGTCAGTCATGGCGCAACACCTGTGCCGGTTGCAGGCGCGAGGCGCGCCAGCTGGGATAGAGCGTGGCAAGCAGCGACAGCACCAACGACGTGATGCCGATGGTGACGATGTCGCCGGCCTGGGGATCGGACGGCAGCGCGCTGATGAGGTAGATCTCGCTGGGCATGAGCTGGAAGCCCAGCAGGCGCTCGATGAACGGCACGATGGCGTCGATGTTGTACGCGATGAGGATTCCGCCCGCCACGCCCACGCAGGTGCCGATCACGCCGATCAGCGCGCCCTGCACGAGAAAGACGCGGGCCACCTCGCCGGGACCAGCGCCCAGTGTGCGCAGGATGGCGATGTCCGATTGCTTGTCCTTCACCGCCATCACCAGCGAGGACAGCAGGTTGAAGGCGGCCACTGCCACGATCAGCGTCAGGATCAGGAACATCATCAGCTTCTCGGTCTGCACGGCCGCGAACCAGGTGCGGTTGCTCTGGGTCCAGTCGCTGGCCACGACGCCCTGGGGCAGCGCCTGCTTCAGCTGGGCCGCGATCTCGGGCGCGCGCTGCATGTCGTTCACGCGCAGCCGGACCCCTGCCGTGCCGCTGTCGCGGAACAGGCGGGCCGCGTCCTCGGTGTTGACGAAGGCCAGCGCGGAATCGTATTCGTAGTGGCCCGAAGCGAACACGCCCACCACGGTGAACTGCCGCATGCGCGGGGTGAAGCCGGCCGGGCTGATGGAGCCTTGCGGTGCCAGCATCAGCACCGTATCGCCGACATCCACGCCCAGCCCGTTGGCCAGTTCGTCGCCCAGCACGACGCCATAGCTGCCGGGCGTCAGCGCATCCAGCCTGCCGCGCGTCATCTGCCGAGGCACGTCGGACACGGAACCTTCGCTGGCCGGATCGATGCCGCGCACCTGCACGCCGCGCAGCCCCTGGCCGCGCACCAGCATGCCCTGCGCGGCCACGAAGGGCGCCTGGCCGACGACGGCGGGATTCTCGCGTGCCTGGTCGGCCAGTTGCCGCCACTGCGCCAGCACGCCCTCCGAGGCCTCGCCCGGGACGGAGAGCTCGATGTGCGGCAGCACGGACAGCATGCGGTCGCGAACGTCTTTCTGGAAGCCGTTCATCACGGACAGCACCACGATCAGCGCGGCCACGCCCAGCGCGATGCCCACCATGGAAGAGCCGGCGATGAAGGAGACGAAGCGATCGCGGCGTCCGCGCCGGCCACGCATCGAGGCCAGTCCCGCATAGCGGGCGCCGATCCAGAATTCGTAGGGAATTTTCAGCACGGCGAAATTATGGCATCCATGGAATCAGTCCTGGCGCAGCACCTGGGCAGGCTGCAGGCGCGAGGCGCGCCAGCTGGGGTAGAGCGTGGCCAGCAGCGACAGCGCCAGCGCCGTGACGCCGATGGCGACGATGTCGCCCACTTGCGGATCGGACGGCAGCTCGTTGATGAAATAGACCTCGCGCGCCAGGAAATGGATGCCCAGCAGGCGTTCGAGGAACGGCACGATGACGTCGATGTTGTAGGCGATGGCCATGCCGCCCGCCACGCCCGTGAAGGTGCCGATCACGCCGATCAATGCGCCCTGCACCAGGAAGATGCGGGCGATCTCGCCTGGCCGCGCGCCCAGCGTGCGCAGGATGGCGACGTCCGAGCGCTTGTCCTTCACGGCCATCACCAGAGACGCCAGCAGGTTGAAGGCAGCCACGGCCACGATCAGCGCCAGGATCAGGAACATCATGCGCTTCTGGGTCTGCACGGCGGCGAACCAGGTGCGGTTGTTGCGCGTCCAGTCGCTTGCCATGACGTAGGGCGGCAGCGTCTTGCGCAGCTCGGCCGCGACCTGCGGCGCGCGCTGCATGTCCGTCACGCGCAGCCGCACGCCGGCCGTGCCGCTGTCGGCGAACACCACCGCCGCATCGCGGTCGTTGACGAACACCAGCCCGGAGTCGTATTCGAAATGGCCCGAAGAGAAGATGCCGGCCACGGTGAACTGCCGCATGCGCGGGGCGAAGCCGCCCAGGGGCGCGGCGGCATTCGCGTTCGCATCGGGACGCACGGGCGCGGCGCCCGTACTGCTTTGCGGCGCGAGCATCAGCACCGTATCGCCCACCTTCACGCCCATGCCCTTGGCCAGTTCTGCGCCCAGCACCACGCCATAGCTGCCGGGCGCCAGCGCATCCAGCTTGCCGCTGATCATCTGGCGCGGAATGTCGGACACCGCCCCTTCGCCCGCCGGATCGATGCCGCGCACCTGCACGCCCCGCACCGTCTGGCCGCGCACCAGCATCCCCTGCGCGGCCACGAACGGCGCCTGTCCCGTCACGGAGGGGTTGGCGCGCGCGTCGCCGGCGAACCGCTGCCACTGCGCCAGCACGCGCTCGGGCGCCGCGCCCGGGATGTAGAGTTCGATGTGCGGCAGCACCGACAGCATGCGGTCGCGCACTTCCTTCTGGAAGCCGTTCATCACCGACAGCACCACGATCAGCGCGGCCACGCCCAGCGCGATGCCGGCCATGGACGACGCGGCGATGAACGAAATGAAGCGATCGCGGCGGCCGCGCCGCCCGCGCATGGAGGCCATGCCCGCGTAGCGGGCGCCTACCCAGAGTTCATAGGGTGTTTTCAGCACGAGCGGATTATTGCATCAAGTGTGAGGACAGCTTGCGAAGGAGGACAGCGGACTTTTAATCCGTTGGTCCCGAGTCGCGCCTTGCAGGTTCCCCCGGGAGCCACGCGCAGTATGCCCGCAAATCGGGCCCCCTACCCGACGGCGCGTAACCAAACGTCGCGGCGCTGCCATCGGCGCATCGCTCCGCATCGTTTCCGGCGCCAGAAGCGCCGCACTACAATGCCGCCCATGCTGATCGTGATTCCCGGCGCACTGCCCCCCGCCACTGTTGCCGCCGAACTGGCCAAGCGCCTGCCGCAACAGGCGCCGGCCCTGCATGCCTGGCTGCAGGCCGGCCATGCGCATGCGCAGGCCTTCGACGTGCACGCCCACGGCTGCACGCCCTACGAGGCCTGGCAGCTGGAACAGGCGGGCTATCAAGACCAGCCGGGCCTGCCGCGCGGCGCGGGGCTGGGTCCGCTGCTGGCCCTGCCGCAATCCCATGCCCGCCCTGACGGACTGGAAAGCGGCGGCGCCTCGGCAGCCGCCGGTGCGCAATCGCCGGGCGTCTGGCTGGCCGAACTGGTCCATCTGGGCCTGGGCACCGACCAGGCCGCGATGCTGGATCCGGACCAGATGGACCTGCACGCCGAGGAAGCCGAAGCGCTGTATGCCGAGGTGGCGCCGCTGTTCGAAGGCACGGACTTCGCCGCGGAACCGCTGTCCCCTCAGCGTTGGCGCGTGCACCTGCCCCCGGGGCTGCGCCCGCACACTGGCAGCCCGCACGCCGTGGCGGGCCACAGCCTGAACAGTTGGTGGCCGCAGGACGCGGCCATGCGCCCCTGGCGCCGTCTGCTCAACGAGATCCAGATGGCCTGGCACGAACACCCGGTGAACGAGGCCCGCGCCGCGCGCGGCGTCCCCCCGGTGAACGGCCTGTGGCTGTACGGCGGCGCGGAGCCCTGGCCGGTGCAGCCGGCGGCCCCGGACGTGCACGTGGCCACCGAGCTGAACGGCGCGCATCGCGCCGGCGACTGGGCAAGCTGGCTGGATGCCCTGGCCCGCCTGGATGCCGCGCACATCGAGCCATTGGCCACGGGCAAGTCCGGCCTGCCCGCCCGGCCTGCCGAACTGCTGTTGCTGGGCGAGGATCGCCGCGTCCGGCTCACCCTGAAACCGCGCGCCGGCCTGCTGAAATGGCTGCCGGCGCCCAAGCACGACTGGAATACCTGGTGGTCTCGCCCCGTCTGACCGTACGCCCGACCGACGCCGCAGCCTGCAAGCTGCTGGAAGCCGCGGGCATCCATCCCCTGCTGTGCCGCCTGTGGGCGGCGCGCGGCGTCTCGCATCCCGACCAGACGCGCCTGGTGTGGCCTTCGCTGCTGCCGCCCGCGCACCTCACGCAATCCGGCCACGCGGCCGCCGTGCTGGCCGACGCCATCCAGCAGCGCAAGAAGCTGCTGATCGTCGCCGACTACGACTGCGACGGCGCCACGGCCTGCGCAGTGGGCCTGCGCGCGCTGGCCGCCATGGGCGCCGACGTCGACTTCCTGGTGCCCAACCGCTTCGAGACGGGCTATGGCCTGTCGCCGGCCGTCATCGAACTGGCCTGCCGGCATCGCAGCGGCAAACCCGACATCATCATCACGGTGGACAACGGCATCGCCAGCGTGGACGGCGTGGCCGCCGCGAACGCCGCCGGCATCGGGGTCGTGGTCACCGACCATCACCTGCCCGGCGACACGCTGCCGGACGCGCTGGCCATCGTCAATCCCAACCAGCCGGGCTGCGGCTTCCCGTCCAAGAACCTGGCGGGCGTGGGCGTGATCTTCTACATGATGCTGGCGCTGCGCGCCGAACTGCGCCGCCGCGGCGTATACCCTGCCGATGGCGGCCCGCGGCTGGACGCGCTGTCGGACCTGGTGGCCCTGGGCACGGTGGCCGACGTGGTGAAGCTGGACGCCAACAACCGCCTGCTGGTCACGCAAGGGCTGCAGCGCATGCGCGCCGGCCGCATGCAGCCGGGCCTGCGCGCGCTGTTCGCGGTTGCCGGGCGCGAGCCGCGCACCGCCAGCGGCTTCGACCTGGGCTTCGCGCTGGGGCCGCGCATCAATGCCGCCGGCCGCCTGGCCGACATGAGCCTGGGCATCGCCTGCCTGACTACGGACGACGAGGCCGAGGCCCTGGACATGGCGCGCCAGCTGGACCAGATCAATCGCGAGCGCCGCACCATCGAGGCCGAGATGCGCGAGCAGGCGCTGGCCGCCATGGCCGACCCGCAGGCCGCGCCCGGCGCGACCGTCTGCGTGTTCGACCCGGGCTGGCACCAGGGCGTGGTGGGGCTGGTGGCCTCGCGCCTGAAAGAGAAATTCTGGCGCCCCACCCTCGCCTTCGCGCCGGCCGGCGACGACGAGATCCGCGGCTCGGGCCGCTCGATCCCCGACGTGCATCTGCGCGACGCGCTCGACCTGGTCTCCAAGCGCCATCCCAACCTGATCCGCAAGTTCGGCGGCCACGCCATGGCGGCGGGCCTGACGCTGGGCCGCGACGACTTCGCGGCCTTCGCGCCGGCGTTCGACGCGGCCGTGCGGGAACTGACCGGCCGCGACCGCTTCGAGCCGCAGCTGGAAACCGATGGCGCGCTCGAATCGGGGTATGCGAACGCCGAAGTGGCCGGCCTGCTGCAGCAACAGGTATGGGGCGCCGGCTTCGCCGCCCCGCTGTTCCTGGACGAGTTCCACGTGCGCGCGCAGCGCCTGGTAGGCGAGAAGCACCTGAAACTGTCGCTGGAGCGCGGACACCAGCGCTTCGACGCCATCTGGTTCGGGCGGGATCAGCCGCTGCCGGAGCAGGTGCAGGTGGCTTATCGACTCGAGCAGAATGTCTGGAACGGGATGGTGTCAGTGCAATTGGTAGTCGAGCACGCTGAATAGAGCGGTGTCGGGGCTGGTGGTCGATGCGTGCGTCGGGTTGAGTTCTTCTGGCGCCGCATCGGTCCCTGCGAAGTCTCGTCCTCGCGCTGGCCGCGCTCCGGGCGAGACTTCTCCGGGGCCGATGCGGCTCAGGGCAACGCAATGCGGCGATCGCGGCGCGCGACGTCCGCACATGTCGCCGTGCGCTCACCATGAGCTGGCCGGTTTCACTTGTTCACCAGTCGTCCCGGCTGCGATAGTGCGATGAGGGCGCCCAGCGTCAGGCTGGCGGCCAGAACATACAGGCCGGTGTTGGTGGTGCCGGTCAGGTCCTTCAGCCAGCCCACCAGGTAGGGACTGACGAAGCCCGCCAGATTGCCCACCGAGTTGATCAGCGCGATGCCGGCCGCGGCGGCGGTGCCGCCCAGTACCGCCGTGGGCTGGCTCCAGAACAGGGGCAGGATGGTGCAGATGCCGATGTTGGCGACGGTCAGCGCCAGCATGGCCAGCGCGGTATTGCCGCCCCACACCGCGGACATGACCAGGCCGGCCGCGCCGCACAGGGCCGGGACGGCGATGTGCCAGCGGCGTTCGCGGGTGCGGTCCGAATTGCGCGAGATCAAGAACATGCCGATCACCGCGAACAGGTTGGGAATGGCGGTGAGCAGGCCTATCATCAGCGGGCTCTGCACGCCCGTGCCCTTGATCAGCGTGGGCATCCAGAACCCCACGCCGTACAGCCCCATCACGAACGAGAAGTACGTCAGCGCCATCGCCCACACGCGCGGCTTGGCCAGCGCGGCACGGATCGGCGGGTCTTCTTTCACGCGTTCCTCGGCCTGGATGTTGCGAGTCAGCAGGGCTTTCTCGCTGTCGGTCAGCCACCGGGCCTTGTCGATGCGGTCGTCCAGCAGGAACAGCACCAGGATCCCCACCACCACCGAGGGGATGCCTTCCAGCAGGAACAGCCACTGCCAGCCGCTCAGGCCGTGCTGGCCATGGAAGGTATCCATGATCCAGCCAGACACCGGCCCGCCGATCAGCCCCGACAATGGCAGCGCCATCATGAAGAACGTGGTGATGCGCCCGCGCCGCGCGTTGGGATACCAATAGGTGAGGTACAGGATGATGCCTGGAAAGAACCCCGCCTCGGCCACGCCCAGCAGGAAGCGGAGCACGTAGAACATGGTGGCCGAGTTGGTGAACATCATGGCCGCCGAGATGACGCCCCAGGTGATCATGATGCGGGCGATCCACACCTTGGCGCCCACGCGGTGCAGGATGATGTTGCTGGGTATCTCGAAGATGAAGTAACCGATGAAGAATATGCCGGCCCCCAGCCCATACACCGTATCGCTCAGGCTCAGGTCCTGCAGCATCTGCAGCTTGGCGAAGCCCACGTTCACGCGATCCAGATAGGCCACCACGTAGCACAGCACCAGGAACGGCACGATGCGCCAGCCGATCTTGCGATAGACGCGGTCCTCTTCGCTGGCCGATACGGACGATCCGGCGCCGGAGGCCATTGCATTCTCCATCTCTGTCTCCTCGTTGTTGTCTCGCTTCCCGGCCATGCCGCCGGTCGCTCTGTCAGCCTAGACGGTGAATGTTGACGTTTTCCTGAACATCCAAGCTGCGGTAGTTCTTCCCTTTGATAAGGCGGGGCGTGATATGGGTGGGATCCGGGTTCTTGAGCGCCTGGGCCATGACTGCGGATTCTCGTCCTCGCGCTCCGCGCTGCGGGCGCGAACCCTCCGCCATGCCCCAGGCTCAAGCCGTCGCGGCGCCCACATTGCAAACCCCTGTCATCGGCAATGGGCGGTCGTGTGGCAGGACGACCAGCGCATCGCCCGCTGCAATGACCGCCTGATGCTCGTCAACGCCAGCGGCAGGCCCCGGAACAACAGCGGAACCCGCCGAATGAGCAGAGGGGTAAATCGCCGAATTAGGTACATGTGACCCGCGTGCGTGTCGGAGAAGTCGCGCCCGCAGCGTGGCAGCGCGAGGACGGGACTTCGCAGATACGCACGCGGCGCCATAAGAACCCAAACCGCCGCATCACCCTCCACGCAACCAGCATCTTCCACTCAAGCACCACACCCGGACCCCACAAAGACCCAAGCCGCACCCAACGCCAGAGAACAGCACCTGCAGGACACGGTAAAATGCCCGGTTTCGCATAAAAGTCATCAAGGATCGCCATGGAAGCCGAACGCCAGAACCAGATCGCCGCCCGCCTTGCCGACTACGCGCAGCGCGAGCTGGCGTTACGGGGGTATCTTTGACTACGATGCCAAAGCCGAACGCCTGCAGGTCGTAAACGCCGAACTCGAAGATCCGGCCGTCTGGAACGACCCCAAGCACGCCCAGGACCTGGGCCGTGAGAAGAAATCCCTCGAAGACGTCGTAAGCACGCTGACCGAACTGGGCAATGGCGTGGCCGATGCGCGCGAGCTGTTCGAGCTGGCGGCGGCCGACGATGACGACGCCACCCTCGAAGCCATCGAGAAAGACGCCGACGCCTTCCAGGAACGCCTGGAAGCGCTGGAATTCCGCCGCATGTTCGCCAACCCGGCCGATCCGCTGAACTGCTTCCTGGACATCCAGGCCGGCGCCGGCGGTACCGAGGCTCAAGACTGGGCCTCCATGCTGCTGCGCCAGTACCTGAAGTATGCCGAGCGCAAGGGCTTCAAGGCCGAGGTGCTGGAAGAATCCGAGGGCGAAGTGGCGGGCATCAAGTCGGCCACCATCAAGCTCGAAGGCGAATACGCGTTCGGCTACCTGCGCACCGAGACCGGCGTGCACCGCCTGGTGCGCAAGAGCCCCTTCGACTCGTCCGGCGGCCGCCACACCTCGTTCGCCAGCGTGTTCGTGTATCCCGAGGTCGACGATTCGTTCGAGATCGAGATCAACCCGGCCGACCTGCGCGTGGACACCTACCGCGCCAGCGGCGCGGGCGGCCAGCACATCAACAAGACCGACTCGGCCGTGCGCATCACGCACATGCCGTCCGGCATCGTGGTGCAGTGCCAGAACGACCGTTCGCAGCACCGCAACCGCGCCGAAGCCATGCAGATGCTGAAGTCGCGCCTGTACGAGCTGGAGATGCGCAACCGCATGGCCGAGCAGCAGAAGCTGGAAGACTCCAAGACCGACGTGGGCTGGGGCCACCAGATCCGCTCGTACGTGCTGGACCAGAGCCGCATCAAGGACCTGCGCACCAACGTCGAAATCTCCAACACGCAGAAAGTGCTGGACGGCGACCTGGATCCCTTCATCCAGGCAAGCCTGAAGCAAGGCGTCTAACCCCTGCCCCACAGAGGCCCCTGCATGACCGACACCATAGCCATTCTTACCGGCGCATCGCGCGGCATCGGCGCCGCGCTGGCGCGCGGCCTGGCCCGTCCGGGCGTGCGCCTGGTCACGCTGGCGCGGCGCGACGACGCCGATCTTGCGGCCCATGCCAACGCGCAGGGCGCCGAACTGGAGCAGATCAAGGTCGACTTGTCCGACCTGGCCGCGGCCGACGCCGCGGGCGCCCGCATCGCCGCGTCGCTGCCGCGCGACGCGCGCCGCTACCTGCTGATCAACAACGCGGGTACGGTGCAGCCTGTGGCCCCGTGCGCGGGGCTGACCGACCCCGCCGCCATCAGCGCCGCCTTCAATCTCAACGTCAGCGCCGTCATGCTGCTGACCGCGCGCTTCGTGCAGGCCGTGCAAGGCCTGCAGGCCGACCGCCGCGTGCTCAACATCTCGTCGGGCGCGGGCCGCAATCCCAGCGCCGGCTGGGGCGTGTACTGCGCGACCAAGGCCGCGCTCGACATGTACACCCGCGTGCTGAAGGCGGAGCAAGGCGGCGACGGCGTGCGCGCCGTATCGCTGGCGCCGGGCATCGTCGATACCGACATGCAGGAAGCCATCCGCGGCAGCGACCCGGCCAGCTTCCCGGCGCTGGCCAGGTTCCAGGAATTCAAGACGGCCGGCCAACTCGCCGCGCCCGGCGACGTCGCCGCCCGCATCCTTGCCTACCTCGACCGCGACGACTTCGGCGCCACCGAAATCGACGACATCCGCAATTACCGCTGAACCCGCCATGACCGACCACACGCCCGACGCCTCCGCCCAGGACGAGAACCGCTTGATCGCCGAACGGCGCGCCAAGCTGGCCAAACTGCGCGAGGCCGGTGTCGCCTATCCGAACGACTTCGTACCCGACGCCCGCGCCGCCGACCTGCACGCCAAGTACGACGAGCTGGACCAGCCCGCCCTGGAAGCCACCGCCGCGCAGGTCAAGGTGGCTGGCCGCATGATGCTCAAGCGCGTCATGGGCAAGGCCAGCTTCGCCACGCTGCAGGACGGCAGCGGCCGCATCCAGATCTACCTGGAACGCGGCGCGCTGGGCGAAGAGGTCTACGCGGCCTTCAAGCAGTGGGACATCGGCGACATCATCGCCATCGAGGGCAAGGTCTTCAAGACCAACAAGGGCGAACTGTCGGTGCATGCCGCCAGCGCGCGGCTGCTGTCCAAGTCGCTGCGTCCGCTGCCGGACAAGTTCCACGGCGTGTCCGACCAGGAGCTGCGCTACCGCCAGCGCTACGTCGATCTCATCATGACCGACGCCACGCGACGCACCTTCGAGGCGCGCAGCAAGGCCGTGGGCAGCATCCGCCAGTTCATGCTCGAGGCGGGCTTTCTCGAAGTCGAGACGCCCATGCTGCACCCCATTCCGGGCGGCGCCGCGGCCAAGCCGTTCCGCACGCATCACAACGCGCTGGACATGGAGATGTTCCTGCGCATCGCGCCCGAGCTCTACCTGAAGCGCCTGATCGTCGGCGGCTTCGAGCGCGTGTTCGAGGTCAACCGCAACTTCCGCAACGAGGGCGTCAGCCCGCGGCACAACCCCGAATTCACGATGATGGAGTTCTACGCGGCCTATGCGGACTACCGCTGGCTGATGGACTTCACCGAAGAGCTGATCCGCCGCGCCGCCATCGCCGCGACCGGCAGCGCCGTGCTCACCTACCAGGACCGCGAGCTGGACCTGTCCAAGCCGTTCGACCGCCTGACCATCTGCGAAGCGATCCTCAAGTACGCGCCCGGCTACACCCAGCAGCAGCTGGACGACCCGGCCTTCGTGCGCGCCGAGCTGAAGAAGCTGGGCGCCGACGTGGACGGCGCCGTGCTGTCGCGCGCCGGCCTGGGCGCGCTGCAGCTGGCGCTGTTCGAAGAGACGGCCGAGGCCAAGCTGTGGAATCCCACGTACATCATCGACTATCCCATCGAGGTCTCGCCGCTGGCGCGCGCATCCGACACGCGTGAAGGCATCACCGAGCGCTTCGAACTCTTCATGACGGGCCGCGAGATCGCCAACGGCTTCTCCGAGCTGAACGACCCCGAGGACCAGGCCGAGCGCTTCCGCGCCCAGGTCGAGGCCAAGGACGCCGGCGACGAAGAGGCGATGTACTACGACGCGGACTACATCCGGGCGCTGGAATACGGCATGCCGCCCACCGGCGGCTGCGGCATCGGCATCGACCGCCTGGTCATGCTGCTGACGGACAGCCCCAGCATCCGCGACGTCATCCTGTTCCCGCACCTGCGCCGCGAAGACTGACGCATCGCCATGATCGGCAAGCTGCTCGTCATCGTCGCGTTCCTGGTGCTGCTGATGTACGTGGTGCTGCCGCGGCGCGGCCCCCTGGCCGCCTCGCCAGGCGCGCAGCAGCGCGCCTACGTGATCCTGCTGCTGGCGGCCGTGGGCCTGCTGGTGGCCGCGTGCGCCTGCGTGGCCTTCTGGCTGGGCGAACTGTCGTCGGGCGGCCAGGAACGCAGCACCCTGCTGCCGGTGGCCGGCGTATTGTTGGCGCTGTCCCTGGCCTGCGGCGGCGCCGCGCTGCTGAAACGGCGCGGCTAGAGGCCGGCCAGCGCCACGGCGATCAGCCCACCGGCCATTTGCCCGCCCCCGGCGGCAGCGATGGCAGCGCGGCCTGCAGCATGGCGTCGATGAACTCCCCTGGCGCCAGGCGCCCATCCGCGCGATACCACTGCACGGTCAGGTTCATCGCCCCCAGCACGCAGCGCTTGATGACGCGCGAATCGCCTTTCAGCAGGCCGGCGTCGACGGCCGCGCCCACCACCTGCTGCCACATCGCCTCATAGCGGTCGCTCAGCCGCTTCACCGCCGCCTGGCTGGGCGCCGACAGGCTGCGCCATTCGTACACCAGCGCGTTCATGGCGTCGCCGCCCGCGCCGTGCAGCATGCTCCACATGTGCACCCTGAACAGCGCCGCCAGGCGGTCGGCCGGCGCGGCATAGCGGGCCAGCGCCTGCTCGCCGCAGTCCAGCACCTCCTGGATGCCGTTGTTCATCACGGCCACCAGTATCTCTTCCTTGCTGCGGAAATGATGGAACAGGCTGCCCGATTGCAGTCCCACGGCGCGGCCCAGTTCGCGCACCGTGGTGCGCTCGTAGCCGTACGCGCGAAACAGCCGGCCCGCGGTCAGGATCACCTCGATCCTGCGCTGCGAGTCGGCGCCGTCGTCGCGGCCGGCCAGCACATCCATGTCCGCCTCGTGCCTGACCATGCCGCTACAGCCCGTGGGTCGAGGCGAGAGCGGCTATGCCATGGCGGACGCCCCGGTTCATGCCGCCGCCTCCCGATAAAGCGACTCGATCTCCGTCGCATAGGCCTGGTAGATGCTGGCGCGGCGCACCTTCATCGTCGCCGTGACCTCACCGTCGTCGTGGTCCAGCTCCTTGGTCAGCAGGTGGAAACGCTTGATCTGCGCCACGGGCGCCAGCCCCGCGTTGGCGCGCGCCACTTCGTCCTGCACCAGCTCGCGCACGCGCGCATGCTCGGCCAGCGACCGGAAATGGGTGAAAGCGATGCCGCGCGATTCGGCCCATTTGCCCACCGTGTCGTACTCCAGCTGGATCAGCGCCGTGACGTAGCGCCGCCCATCGGCGATGACGATGCACTCCTTGATATACGGACTGCCCTTGACCGCGTTCTCGATCTCCGACGGCGTCAGGTTCTTGCCTCCCGCGGTGATCATGATGTCCTTCAGGCGGTCGACGATGCGCACCCGTCCGTCCTGCTCGGCCACGACGTCGCCCGTATGCAGCCACCCGCCGCGCACCGTATCGGCGCTCGCCTCCGGATTCTTGTAATAGCCGGCGAACACCATGTCGCCGCGTATCTGCAATTCGCCCTTCGCGCCCACGCGCCACTGCACCCCCGCGATGGACTCGCCCACCGTCCCCACCTTCACGCGGTCGGGATGCTGTCCGAACACCATGCCGGTGGACTCGGTCAGGCCGTACACCTCGAGCAGCGGCACCCCCAGCGTGCGGAAGTAGCGCACCACCTCTGGGGAAATGGGCGCGGCTCCGGTCATGGCGGTGCGCACGCGTCGCAGACCGATGAAGTTCTGCAGCGCCCTCAGCATCACCCAGTAGCAGCAGGCATACACCAGGCGCTCGCGCAGGCTGCGCTGGCGCGGCGACTTCTCGTGGAAAGGCGCGCAGGCCGCCATGCAGCGCCGGTACAGCCACTGCTGCGGCCTGCCCGCCTCCTGCATCTTGATCGAGATGGCGGCATGCAGCTTCTCCCAGATGCGCGGCACGCCCAGGAATACCGTGGGCGCGACCTCGCGCAGGTCCTCCTGCACGGTGCGTATCGATTCGCCGAAATTGACCTGCGAGCCCAGGTACACGGGCACGAAGGTCGACAGCATCTGCTCGGCCACGTGGCACAACGGCAGGTACGACAGGTGCACGGTGGCCGCGTCCATGTCCAGGCGCTCGGCGATGCCCGGCGCGACGCCGCGCATGTTGCGATAAGTGATCATGGCGCCCTTGGGCTTGCCGGTCGACCCCGAGGTATAGATCATCAAGCCCACCTCATCCAGCGACTGCGCGTCGAGGGCGGCGTCCAGGGCAGCCAGTTGCGCGGCCTCGCGCCGCGCGCCCTCGGCCTCGAGTTCGGCGTAGGTGACCAGCAGCGCGCGCTGCTGCGACGGATACGAGCGCAGTCCCTTGGTTTCCATCACCACGATCCTGCGCAGCCGAGGCAGGCGCGCCGCCACCTGCAGTACCTTGTCGGTCTGCTCCTGATCCTCGCACACCGCCAGCTCCACGTCGGCATGTTCCAGCACGTAGCCCATCTCGGCCGCCGGGCTGGTCGAGTACACCCCGACCGGCACGGCGCCCACGGCGCCCGCCCCCATCTGCGCCAGCAGCCACTCGACGCGGTTTTCCGAGATGATGGCGACCCGGCCTCCGGGCGCCAGCCCCAGCGCCGCCAGGCCCAGCCCCACGCGGCGTGCACGCGTCCAGTAGCCATCCCAGGTAAGCGGCTGCCAGATGCCGAAGTCCTTCTGCCGGATGGCAATGGCGGCCGGCCGGCGCCTTGCCTGCTCGCGCAGCATCTGCACCAGCGTAAGCGCGGGCCAGCCCTGCCCGGCGGCGCTCTCGGCTGGCTGTTTCATGACAGCCACCGCTTGCGCCGCTTGTAGTGCTTGATGTCGCGATAGCCGCGCGCCTCGCCGGCTCCGCCCACGCCCAGGTAGAACTCGCGCACGTCCGGATCGGCGGCCAGCCGTTGCGCGCTGCCGTCGATCACCACCTTGCCGGTCTCCATGATGTAGCCGTAGTGCGCCACGGCCAGCGCCACCGACGCGTTCTGTTCCACCAGCAGCATCGACACGCCCTGCTCCGCGTTGATGCGGGCGATGATGGAGAAAATGCTCTCGACCAGCATGGGCGACAGCCCCAGCGAGGGCTCGTCCAGCAGCATCAGCTTGGGCTGGGCGACCAGCGCGCGGCCGATGGCCAGCATCTGCTGCTCGCCGCCCGACAGGTAGCCCGCCAGGCCGCGGCGTCGCTCGTGCAGTCGCGGAAAGTAGCCGTAGACCACGTCGAAATCCGCCGGCGCCGCGGACCGTCCGGCGAGCGCATAGGTGGCGGCGATCAGGTTCTCTTCCACCGTCAGGTCCTCGAACACCCTGCGGCCCTCCATCACGTGCGCCAGGCCCGCGCGCACCAGGTTCTGCGGTCGGGCGCCCGCGGTGTCGCGCCCGTCGAAGCGGATGGCGCCGCGCACCAGTTCGCCGTCCTCGAGTTCGAGCAGGCGCGACACAGCCTTCAGCGTGGTGGACTTGCCGGCGCCGTTGCTGCCCAGCAGCGCCACGATGCTGCCGGCCGGCACCGCCAGCGACAGGCCGCGCAGCACCTGCACCGCCTTGTTGTAGACCACCTCGATGTTGTTGATGTCGAGCACCGGCGGCGCGCCGGCCCGTACGCCGGCCGAATCACCGGCCGCCGGATGGCCGGCCCCCGGACCGCCGGCCGCCGGAACCCCGACCGCCTTTTCGCCCGCCGCATGCGTGTTCACGGGCGCCTCACCGCAGCACGATCCAGTCGGAGGCGGGCACCATCTTCTTCTGCTTTGCGTCGGCCCGATACACGCGCCCCACCGGAATGGAATTGCCCTTGATGGAGATCGGCACGCCGATCAGCCCGCCCGTGTCGAAGTCCTTGATGCCTTCCAAAGCCGCCTTCATGTTGGCCGCGTTCAGTTCCTTGCCGGCGTCCAGCGTGCGCTTGGCGACCTCCGAGAACAGCATCGCCGCCAGGAAGCCCTGCATATAGCCCGTGCTCTGGTACTGTGGCCGCAACTCGCGGATCTTCTTCAGCATGGGCGCATCGGCGGCCTCGTCGTAGTAATAGCGATAAGGCATCACGCCCATGAACCCTTCCGCATCCTCGCCCATCTGCATCACGGTGGAGTTGTCCATGGTCCAGAACGTGCCCATGTAGCGCGTCTTCAATCCCATGCGCTTGCCCTGCCCCACGAACTCCGGGATGGGCGCCAGCACGTAGCCGTGGAAGATGGTGTAGTCGGGATCCACCCGGCGCAGCTTGATCACCTCGGTGGATACGTCCACGCTGCCCGGCGGCGTCATGATCTCGGCGGCCACCTTCAGCCCGAGCTTCTCGGCCACGGCGCGGGAACTGGCGATGGGGTCGCGGCCGAACTCGGTATCGGAATAGACGAACGCCACCTTGGCGCCCGGCTGCTCCTTGGCGATGTAGCGCAGCAGGATGCCGAACATCTCGGTGTAGTCGGGACCCAGCATGAACTGCGCCGGATATTTGGCGGGATCGTTCAGCTCGGTGGCGAACGAGGCGCCCGTCATCAGGATGGTGCCGGCCCGGTTCAGCTCGGCATTGATCGTCTTCGAGAACCCGGTGGAATCGCCGTAGTAGAAGTCCACCTTGTTCTGGCTGGTGATCTTCTTGAAGGCCGCCACCGACGCGTCCACCTTGTAGGCCGTGTCCTCGGGCACGTAGCGCAGCTTGCGGCCCTTGATCCCGCCCTGCTCGTTGATCACCTTGACGTAGTCGGTGATGCCCGCGTGGATGCCCTGTCCCGCGAACGCGAACACGCCGCTCATCGGAATGGAGCCGCCCAGCACAAGTTCCTGCGCCTGCGCCTGCGACTGCGCGTAGGCGGCCGGCGCCGCCAGCGCGGCCGCCATCCCCAGCGCGGCCAGCAACCTCGATACACCGCTACCTGCCCGGATGCGCTTCATGGTTTGTCTCCTGGTTATCGTTGCCGGCCGCGCGTCATCGCTAAGTGCGAAATGGCCAGAGGTGAAAATAGCGGCGCGTGCGCCGCCACATTTCCGCGAGCCCATGCGGCTCGAAGATCAGAAAGACCACGATCAACAGGCCGAACACGATGGTGCGGATCGGCGATATCAGCCGCAGCGCATCGCCGCCCACGGGCAGCCAGTCCACCACCAGCTTCAGGAACTCGGGCACCATGGTCATGAAGACCGCGCCCAGTATCCCGCCCAGGATGGAGCCCATGCCGCCCACGATGATGGCCGCCAGGAAGAAGATCGACATGATCAGCGGGAAGCTCTCCGGCGTGACCACGCGGAAGAAATACGCCCACATCCCGCCCGCCACCCCGGCATAGAACGACGACAGCCCGAAGGACAGCAGCTTGTAGCGCAGCAGCCGTATGCCCAGCACCTCGGCCGAGATGTCCCGGTCGCGAATCGCGATGAAGGCCCGGCCCACGCGCGTGCGGAACAGGTTGGCGGCGCCCAGCACCATCAGCGCCGTCACGGGCACGATCAGCCAATAGATCCGGAACGACGTGTCCAGGGGCACGCCCAGCACCCGTGCGGGCGGCACCTGCAGCCCGTTGGTGCCGCCGGTGAATTCCCAGTTGGCGAAGATGAAGTGCGCGATGAACGAGGCCGCGATGGTGGCGATGGCCAGATACAGTCCCTTCACGCGCAGCGACGGTATGCCCACCAGCAGCCCGCCCCCCATGGCCACCGCACCGGCGGCCAGCAGGTTCAGCAGCAGCGGCGTGCCCAGCCGCGTCTCCAGCACCGCGACGGTGTACGCGCCCAGCCCCATGAAGGCGGCCTGTCCCAGGCTGACCAGCCCGGTATAACCCGTCAGGATGTTCAGCCCCGTCGCGCTGGCGACGTTGATGGAGACCAGGCAAGCCAGGTATAGCCAGTACGCATTGGCGAAGAACGGAAACAGCACCAGGCCGGCCACGAGCAGCGCCAGCCATACGTGCTGGGTGCGTGTGTCGAACAGCGCCTCGTCGGCCAGGTAGGTCTGCTTCGCGGTCGCGATGCGCATGGTCAGAGCCTCTCGATTTCGCGCGTGCCGAACAGCCCGTACGGCCGCAGCATCAGCACCGCCACCAGCACCAGGAATGTGGCCAGCAGTTTGTATTCGCCGCCCAGGTAGGCGCCAGCCCACGCCTCGAGCAAGCCGATGAAGACGCCGCCCACCAGCGCGCCGGCCACGCTGTCGAGCCCGCCCACGATCACCACCACCAGCACGGACAGCCCGAACACGCCCATGGACGAGGAGATGCCGCCGATGGCGCCCACGATCACGCCCGAGACGGCGGCCATCGCGCCGGCCGCCACCCAGGACAGCGAGAACACGCGCGGCACATTGATGCCCATGGCATAGGCCGCGCCCTGGTCGGATGCGGTGGCGCGCAGCGCCACGCCGCCCCGCCACCAGCGAAACACAGCCAGCACCAGCAGCACCAGCGCCACCGCCACCCAGAAGCCGTAGAAGACCTTGGGCGCGACGAAGGCCTCGCCCACCATCACGGGGGAGCGCGGCATGAATTCGGGCAGCCGCCGCTGGTCCGCCGTCCAGATCAGTTCCACGGCGCCCACCAGGATGGAGGCCAGGCCGACAGTCACCATGAACACCGATATCGGCGGCTCTCCGAGCATGGGGCGGATGGCCAGGCGCTCGACCACCGCGCCCAGCACGCCCGACAGCGCCACGGCGCCCAGGATGGCGGCCCAGAAGGGCCATTCCATGCTGGCCGCGAAGGCATAGAAAATGTAGGCCCCCAGCATCAGGAACTCGCCGATGGCGATGTTCACCACTCGCGTGGCCTTGTAGACGATGACGAAGGCCAGCGCCGCCAGCGCGTACAGGCCGCCGCTGCCCAGGCCTGCCAGCGTGACTTCGAGCAGGAACAGCAGGTCCATCAGGCCGCCTCCCGCAGGCGCCGTCGCAGTTCGCCGACATCGCCCGCTCCCAGGTAGGCCTTGATGACTTCCGGATCAGCCTGCACCTGCGCCGGCGTGCCGTCGGCTATGACCTGTCCGAAGTTCAGCACCACCACGTGGTCGGACAGGTCCATCACCATGCCCATGTCGTGCTCCACCATCAGCACGGTCAGGCCCCACTCCGCCCGCGCATCCAGGATGAAGCGCGCCATGTCCTCGGTTTCCTCGCGGTTCATGCCGGCCACCGGCTCGTCCAGCATCAGCACCTTGGGCTGCATGGCCAGCGCGCGGGCCAGCTCCACACGCTTCTGCAGGCCATACGACAGCGCGGCGACCGGCGCATGTCGGATGTGGTCTATCTCGAGGAAGTCGATGATGCGCTCTTCGATGTCCGCGCGCAGCGCCATTTCTTCGCGCCGTGCACGCCCCACGTACAGCAGGGCATCGAACACGTTGCAGCGCAGGTGCGCATGCCGTCCCAGCTTGATGTTGTCCAGCACGGTCATGCCGCGGAACAGCGCGATGTTCTGGAAGCTGCGCGCCAGGCCCAGCCGCGCGCGCTGCGGCGCGTGCAGGCGGGTGATGTCCTGCCCCATGAAGCGGACGCGCCCCGCGGCGGGCCGGTAGAAGCCCGATATGGTGTTGAACAGCGACGTCTTGCCCGCGCCATTGGGGCCGATGACCGTGGTGATGGTGCCGGCGTCGACGCGAAATCCCACGTCGGTCAGCGCCTTGACGCCGCCGAACGCCAGCGTGACCCCCTCCACCTCCAACAGGGAAGGCGTGTCGGACTGATCCACCTGTCGTCTCCTCGCACGGTGATGCGAAGCTTCGTCGTCCTGGCGAACCCGCTGGGCAGGTGGATGCAACGAACCTGTCTTTACCTACGCCAGTGCAGCGCCGGACAATCGTTCTATGCGTTACGCTTTGCCGGTGGGATCGCCCCCGCGTATGCCATCGCGAAGGCGCTTCTGCCAGGGTTGCCGCAGCAAAAGAGAAACCAAGCAAGCGCTCGGTCCAAACCTTAGCATCGGCTTTTTTGGATCGACAGATGGTACTTACCCGATAAACGGAGACAGCCATGATCCCTGCTTTTCCGGCCTGCCACACACTGCTGTTCGAGTCCGACGGCGCCATCGCCACGCTCACGCTGAATCGCGCCGAGTCGATGAACGCGGTGAACGTGGCGATGGCGCAAGACCTGCAGCGCGCCGCGCAATTCATCGAAACGCAACCCGAGCTGCGCGTGGTCGTGGTGCGCGGCGCGGGCCGGGCATTCTGCGCGGGCGGCGACATCGCCATGTTCCAGCACGAGCCCGCCGAGGTACGCGCCACGCTGCTCGATCTGTTCACGCCGCTCAACGATTTCATCGCCCGCATCGCACGCATGGACAAGCTCTGGCTTGCCGACGCACACGGCATGGCCGCGGGCGCGGGTCTGTCGCTGGTGCTGGCATGCGACCTGGCCATCGCGGATGACGACACCCGTTTCATGACCGCCTACCTGAAGCTGGGCGCCACGCCCGATGCGGGTATGACGCATAGCCTGATGCAGGCACTGGGACCGCGGCGCGCGCTCGACCTGCTGCTGCGGACCGAACCCTTCTCTGCCCGCGAGGCGTTGGACTGGGGCCTGCTGACCCGCCTGGCCCCCACGGGCCAGGGGCGCGCATCGGCCGAGGCTTATGCGCGGGAGCTTGCCGCGCACGCGCCCCATGGCATCGCCGCGGCCAAGTCGCTGTTGCGGCATGCCGCACACGCCAGCCTGGAAACGCAACTGGCCGACGAAACGTCCACGTTCCTGCGGACGGTGCAGCGCGACGATTTCGCAGAAGGCGTGCGCGCCTTCCGCGAGAAGCGCCCGGCGCGCTTCACCGGGACCTGAAGACGCTATCCATGGCTGGCGGCACGCTGCGCCGCGGCGACAGCCCAGCGCCTGGCCACCGCGGGCGAGGTCGCGCACGTGGCCTGCGCCGTGACCACGCGCACGGCGCGCTCCAGCAGCTGGATGTCGGCCTCGTGCTGCCGCGCCACGTGCGGGTCCTCGAAAAACACCACGCGCTGGCACTGCTGCTCCAGCACCAGTTCGGCTATCTGCGCATCGCCGCCCAGGGGCCCGCTCAGATAGCGATGTACCCACGGCCGGTCGGCGGGCCAGCCGCGCGACCACGCCAGGTCGTTCAGCAGGCCGCCGGTGGTGCCCGTCGCCACGCGCCGCGAAAAGCGCGACAGCAGGTCGAAATGGTCGGCGGCGAACGCCACCATCTCGTCCTTCAGCGCGTCGTGCGCGATCAGCGCCAGCGTCTGGCGGCCGAAGTCGAAATGGCGCGACACGGCGGGATCTGGCGTCAGTCCGGCCAGCACGCGCTCCACCTCCACCCATTCGATGGCGCCCGCCAACGTCGACACGAACGGCCGGCCGTGCGTGATGCACTGGCGCTTCAACGCCAGGGCCTCGGGGAATATGGACGAAGGATCGACGGGATCGATGAGGTAGATGGCCCCATCGAAAGGTTCGGCGCCGTCCCGCCCTTCTGTCACGCGGGCCACCAGCTTCATCAACCCGCCCTCGCGGCCATAGGGATAGCGGATCAGCCCGCGATAGCCCTGCAGCATCTGTTCGCGCTGGATGGCGTCGAAGGTACGTCCCACCGTGTGCAGCTCCATGCCCAGTTCACGGATGCCGGCGCCGCTGGCGCGCAGCCAGTCGAACAGCGCGGCGTCGGCCGTCTCGTGGTGCAGGCGGTTCACGGCAAGTCCGAAACGCAGGCGAGCAGTCATGGCGTAGGCCCGGGAGGAAAGAATGGCGAAAGGGAATTGCGAACGATATTAGCGCGGTGGATCGCCCGACAGCGATCACATTCCGTACGCGCAAAGCAATCTATGGTCAGCCCGATTTTTGCAAGCGGCTGAGCCTCGTTGCGCGGACTCACGAACCGCATGCTCGGACGGCTGGCCGCCTCACAGATCGCCTGCGCGTCGGCAAAGTCGTTCTTGTTGCCTTGCAAAAAGGGTTTGACGAACTGCGGAGAGATCAGCTTGGCATGATGGCCCAGTGCCTGGACCCGACGCGCCACCCAGTGCGCCCCGGCGCAGGCTTCCATCACCACCGCGCAGGCCGGCGTGTTGCCCAACAGCGTAAACATCTGGCTGCGCGTGAGCTTCTTGCGAAACACCATCCTGCCTGAACCATCCTGGCCGTGCAGGTGAAAACTGTGCTTACCCAGATCAATGCCAATCAGCGTGACGTCGTTCATGAGGGTCTCCCAGAAAGAACAATCCCCACTCAGCGTACCGCTTCGTGGGGATCGGGCTGACCATCTCATTAAGGCCCGAACCGGTATCCGGTTCGGGCCAATCGTAATCGCCGCGCATCGCACGGATGGGCCAGGGTTGCGTGCCGACTCGATGCGGCGACACGCCCCACGGCAACACGTGCGTCTAGTCCGCTTCCTCGATCCATGCCATCTGGATGGCCTCGAGAATCTTCTCGCCGCTGCGCGAGGGCTCGTCGTCGAATCCCGGCAGCGCCATCACCCACTCACGCAGTTGCGTGAAGCGCAGGGTCTTGGGGTCGACCTCGGGATGCGCATCGGCCAAGGCCGCGGCGATGTCGTAGGTGTCGGTCCACTTCATCTCAGTGCGCCTCTTTGGCGTGATTGATGGTGTACTTCGGAATCTCGACCGTCAGGTCCTGGTCGGCGATCTTCGCCTGGCAGGACAGCCGCGACGTGGAGGTCAGGCCCCAGGCGCGGTCCAGCAGGTCTTCTTCGCTGTCGGAAGCGTCTTCGAGCGATGAAAAGCCCTGCCGCACGACCACATGGCACGTCGTGCAGGCACAGGACAACTCGCACGCGTGCTCGATATCGATGTGGTTGTCCAGCAGCACGCGGCAGATGGATACGCCCTTGGGCGCGTCTTCGATGACTGCGCCCTCGGGGCAGACGTCGGGGTGAGGCAATACGGTCAGCTTGGGCATGATGCGGTCAGGCGATTTCGTCCAGTTTACGGCCGGCCAGCGCCTTGCGGATACTGCGATCCATGCGCCGGGCGGCGAAGTCTTCGGTGGAGTCGGACAGCGCCTGCACCGCGGCGCGCACCGCTTCGACGTCCTCCATGTCCGCTGCCGCATCGGCCTGGGCCAGGCACTGGTCGACGCGGGCGCGCTCGTCGTCGGACAGCAGGTCGGCATCCGCGCGCAGGGCCGCGCGCACCGATTCGGCAAGCTGCCGCGCCTCGACCTGCTGCTCGCGCAGCATGCGCGCGCGGGCGTCGCTGTCGGCCTGCGCCATGCTGTCGGCCAGCATGCCGGCGATCTCGTCGTCCGACAGCCCATACGAAGGCTTCACGGTGACCGCGGCCTCTACGCCGGTGCTCTGCTCGCGGGCCGTCACGCTTAGCAATCCGTCCGCGTCCACCTGGAAAGTGACCCGGATGCGCGCCGCGCCCGCCACCATAGGCGGAATGCCGCGCAGCTCGAAGCGCGCCAGCGACCGGCTGTCGGAGACCAGGTCGCGCTCGCCCTGCACCACGTGCAGGCTCATGGCGCTCTGGCCGTCCTTGAAGGTGGTGAATTCCTGCGCCCGCGCCACCGGGATGGTGCTGTTGCGGGGGATGATGCGCTCGACCAGCCCGCCCATGGTTTCCAGGCCCAGCGACAGCGGAATCACGTCCAGCAGCAGCCAGTCCTCGCCCGGCGCACGATTGCCGGCCAACAGATTGGCCTGCAGCGCGGCGCCCAGCGCCACCACCTGGTCAGGGTCCAGGTCGACGAGAGGATCGGTGCCGAACAGCTTGCCCACGGCGCGCCGCACCACCGGCATGCGCGTGGCACCGCCCACCATGACCACTCCGCGCACGTCGGCGGGCGCCAGGGCCGCGTCGCGCAGCGCGCGGCGCGCGCTGTCCAGCGTGCGCGCCACCAGGGGCTGCGCCAGGGTTTCGAACTGGTCGCGGGTCAGCTCCAACGCAATCGCGCTGCCATCGTCCAGCGCCACCTCGAGTCGGGCCTGGTCTTGCGAACTTAGCGCTTCACGCGCCGCGCGCGCGGCCACCAGCAGGCGACGGCGATCAGCCAGGCTGAGGCCGGCCGGCGCGTCGGTCGACGCGGAGCTTTCAGGGTTGGACGCCGAGGACTGCGAGCCGGGCTTGCCAGAGGCCACGGCCGATCGGCCCGTGCGCAACGCGTACTCCACGATGGCCGCGTCGAAATCATCGCCGCCCAGCGCCGTGTCGCCGCCGGTGGCGATGACCTCGAACACGCCTCGCGTCAGGCGCAGGATGGACACGTCGAACGTGCCGCCGCCCAGGTCATAGACGGCGTAGACGCCCTCGGCAGCGTTGTCCAGGCCATAGGCGATGGCCGCGGCCGTGGGTTCGTTCAGCAGGCGCAGCACGTTCAGGCCCGCCAGGCGAGCCGCATCACGCGTGGCCTGCCGCTGCGCATCGTCGAAATAGGCGGGCACGGTGATCACCGCGCCCACCAGGTCGTCGCCCAGCACGTCTTCGGCGCGCTGGCGCAGCACGGCAAGGATCTGCGCCGACACCTCGACGGGGCTAAGGTCACCCTGCACCGTGCGCAGCCGCACCATGCCCGGCGCATCGACGAACTCGTACGGCGCGCCGCTGGCCTGCGCCTCGGCCAGCGTACGGCCCATGAAGCGCTTGACCGACACGACGGTGTTGCGCGGATCCGCCGCCTGCTGCGCCAGCGCGTCGTAGCCGGTGATGGCACGCCCGCCAGACAGGTATTGCACCGCGGACGGCAGCAAGGGCCGGCCCTGGGCGTCGTTCAGTACCTCGGCCACGCTGCTGCGCACCGCGGCCACCAGGGAATTGGTGGTGCCCAGGTCGATGCCCACCGCCAGCCGGCGCTGGTGCGGCGCGGGCGATTCGCCGGGCTCGGAAATCTGCAGTAAAGCCATATCTCGCTCGAATTCTTGGTCTGTGTAAACGCGGACGGGCTGGATCGCCGGCCTGGCCGGCTACTGATGCAAGGGCTGCACCGCGGCCAGCTCTTGCGCCAGCCGCTCGATGAACATCCACTCGCGCACCTTCAGGCCGGCCTGCGCGGTATCGCCGCGCACGTCCAACAGCTCGACCAGCGTGCCGCGCATCTGCGCCCGGGCCTGCTCGAGCTCGCCCCGCAGCTCGGCGGCCGCCGCGGGATCGTCGCGCGCCTCGTCGAGCTTCTCGCGCCATTCCATCTGCTGCATCAGGAAGGCGGGCTCCATGGCCGTGTTGCTTTCCGCCTGCAGGTCGACACCTGCCTGCTCGCACAGATAGCGCGCTCGCAGCAGCGGATCGCGCAGTTGCCGGTACGCCTCGTTGGCGCGCGCCGCCCACTGCATGGCCACTCGCCGCTCGGCCGCGCTGGCCGTGGCGTAGCGGTCAGGGTGCACCTGCGCCGCCACCTCGCGCCAGGCGCGCTCCAGCGCCCCGGCATCCAGCTCGAAACGCGCCGGCAGCCCGAACAGGCTGAAGTGATCGTCCGCCGCCAAGGCCTACACCGTGAACGACTCGCCGCAGCCGCAGGTCGCCTTCTCGTTGGGGTTGCGGAACTTGAAGCCCTCGTTCAGGCCTTCGCGCGCGTAGTCCAGTTCGGTACCGTCGAGGTACGGCAGGCTCTTGGGATCGACGAAGACCTTCACGCCATGGCTTTCGAAGACCTGGTCGTTGCTGTCCGCCTCGTCGACGTACTCGAGCTTGTAGGCCATCCCCGAGCAGCCCGTAGTGCGCACACCCAGGCGCAGGCCGATGCCCTTGCCGCGCTTGGTCAGGTAGCGGCCGATATGGCCGGCCGCTTGCTGGGTCAGGGTAACGGCCATGATCAGTTCGCCGTGGCGGCCATTGCCGTGGCGGCCATTGCAGGCGCGGACTCCGATTCCTGCGCGGGCGCCGAAGCGCCGTGCTTGGTGCGGTAGTCCTGCACCGCCGCCTTGATGGCGTCCTCGGCCAGGATCGAACAGTGGATCTTCACGGGCGGCAGCGCCAGCTCTTCGGCGATCTGCGTGTTGCGGATGCCCATCGCCTCGTCCAGCGTCTTGCCCTTCACCCATTCGGTGACCAGCGAGCTGGAAGCAATGGCAGAACCACAGCCGTAGGTCTTGAAGCGCGCATCCTCGATCACGCCCGAGGGGCCGACCTTGATCTGCAGCTTCATGACGTCGCCACAGGCGGGCGCGCCCACCATGCCCGTACCCACGGAGTCGTCGCCCTTGTCGAACGAGCCCACGTTGCGGGGGTTTTCGTAGTGATCCAGAACCTTGTCGCTATATGCCATGATGTATCTCCAATACTGCTACGCCGGCGCGGCTCAGTGCGCCGCCCACTGCACGGAATTCAAATCGATGCCTTCCTTGGCCATTTCCCACAGCGGCGACATGTCGCGCAGCTTGCCCACCCGGCCCTTGATCAGCTCGACCGTGAAGTCCACCTCTTGCTCGGTGGTGAAACGGCCCAGCGTAAAGCGGATGGAGCTGTGCGCCAGTTCGTCGTTGCGGCCCAGGGCGCGCAGCACGTACGACGGCTCGAGGCTGGCCGACGTGCAGGCAGACCCGCTGGACACGGCCAGTTCCTTGATGGCCATGATCAGGGACTCGCCCTCGACATAGTTGAAGCTGATGTTGAGGTTGTGCGGCACGCGTTGGTCCATGCTGCCGTTCACGTAGACCTCTTCGATCTGGGTCAGGCCCGCATACAGGCGGTCGCGCAGCATGCGGATGCGCTCGTTCTCGGTGCCCATTTCCTCGCGGGCCAGGCGGAAGGCCTCGCCCATGCCGACGATCTGGTGCGTGGCCAGCGTGCCCGAACGGAAGCCGCGTTCGTGGCCGCCGCCGTGCATTTGCGCCTCGATGCGCACGCGCGGCTTGCGGCGCACGTACAGCGCGCCGATGCCCTTGGGACCGTAGCTCTTGTGCGCCGAGAACGACATCAGGTCGACCTTGAGCTTCTGCAGGTCGATCTCGACCTTGCCGGTGGCCTGCGCGGCATCGACGTGGAACACGATGCCCTTTTCGCGGCAGATTTCGCCGATCGTCTCGACGTCCTGGATGACGCCGATCTCGTTGTTGACCATCATCACCGATACCAGGATGGTGTCCGGACGCAGCGCGGCCTTGAACGCATCCAGGCTGATCAGGCCGTCTTCCTGGACGTCGAGGTAAGTGACCTCGAAGCCCTGGCGCTCGAGTTCGCGACAGGTGTCCAGCACCGCCTTGTGCTCGGTCTTGACCGTGATGATGTGCTTGCCGCGCTCGGCGTAGAACTTGGCCGCGCCCTTGATGGCGAGATTGTCCGACTCGGTGGCGCCGGAGGTCCAGACGATTTCGCGCGGGTCGGCGTTGACCAGCTTAGCGACTTCCTCGCGGGCCTTTTCGACGGCGTCCTCGGCCGCCCAGCCGAACGCGTGGCTGCGCGACGCGGGATTGCCGAACTGTTCATACAGCCAGGGAATCATCTTGTCGACCACGCGCGGGTCGACGGGCGTGGTCGCCGAATAATCGAGATAGATCGGACGAGAGGTCATGTGTGCAACTCCTGCTTTCGTTCTTATACGGCGGCGTTCGCCTCGACCGCCGCGGCCGGCTGGCCGCCACCCACGCGGTTGACGCGCACCGAGCATTCCTGCGCCTGGTTGGCGGCCTCTTGCAGCTGGCGTACGCGCTGCTGGTCCACCAGGTCTTGCAGGGAAACGGAATCGAGGTAGTCCACCATCTTGCGATTCAAGGTGGCCCAGAGTTCGTGCGTCATGCACTTGCCGGGGCGGCCGTCGTTGCCGCTGGTGCAGTCGCGCTTGCCGCCACAGCTGGTGGCGTCCAGCGGCTCGTCCACCGCGAAGATGATGTCGGCCACCGTGACGTTGCGCGCCAGGCGGGCCAGGGAATAGCCGCCGCCGGGGCCGCGCACGCTGTCCACGAGTTCATGGCGGCGCAGCTTGCCGAACAGCTGCTCCAGGTAGGACAGCGAGATGTTTTGGCGCTGACTGATGGCCGCGAGCGTGACCGGACCGCTGTGCTGCCGCATCGCCAGATCGATCATGGCCGTTACGGCGAAACGCCCTTTGGTAGTTAGCCGCATGGTGGTTTCCTGTGTATCCGTAAAATCGCCCGAAGTTTTATTTCAGGCGGCCCAATACTTGAGTAATTGCCTCAAGTATAGCAAATTCCCGAGTAATTTGCTAGGCCACTAGGGCGGAAAAAACCGCGCCTGGGCGCGGTATGGGAAAACAGCTGGGGACTATGCCCGCGGACCGAACGGAGGCAGGCGCCGCCTGCCCGCACTATGCCGCGCGGAGGGCCCCGCCGATCAGGCTGCCTGATACTGGGTAGCGCGTTTGCGCACCAGTTCGAGCACGCCCTGACAGGCGTCTTCCAGGTAGTCGAGCACCTTGCCGAAGCCCTCGGGGCCGCCGTAATACGGATCCGGCACCGTGGCTTCCTCGAATTCGTTCGCGAAGCGCATCAGCAGCATCAGCTTGTGCTGATAAGCCTTGGGGCATTGCTGCTGGAGAGCGGACAGGTTGTCCCAGTCCATGGCCAGGATAAGGTCGAACTCGCGGAAGTCATCCGCGGTAACCTGACGGGCCTCGCAATGGGTGATGTCATAGCCGCGCTTGCGGGCTGCAGCCAGTGCCCGGGCATCGGGGGCCTCGCCGAGGTGGAAAGCGTGGGTTCCGGCGGAGTCGATCCGCACGACATCAGCCAACCCGGCGTCGTTCACCAGGTGGCGAAACACACCCTCTGCGCTCGGCGAGCGACAGATATTGCCCATGCAAACGAAAAGTACCTTGGTCATCATGGGGTCAAGTGTGCGGGAAAACCCGGAATATAGCAAGCGTTTTTTGCATTTCGGTTATATCGTTACGCGTCATTTAAAACGTCAATTTCTTCAGTTGAATCAACCAATTAGACGCCATGACAGGAACGTGACAAGGGCCCTGACAGCCATTTGAAAGGCATAATGGCGGCGGCCTTCGGAAACGGCCCGCCGAGGCATTCCGCACCCCGTATCTGTAACGACGCGGCGGTCTTGCCGTGGACCAAAGGTCTACACCGCCCCATCCATCAGCACCCGCTTCTTCAGCGCGTTCAACGCATCCCGGGCCGCGGCCGCCTGCTCGAATTCGAGGTTGCGAGCGTGGTCCATCATCTGCTTTTCCAGGCGCTTGATCTCGCGGGCCATCGCCTTCTCGTCGGTCAGCGCTTCGGCCGGCACGGCGGCTTCCAGCGTGTCGTGGCTGGCCGGCGCCACCACCCCGTCGATCAGTTCGCGCACGGCCTTGCTGACGCCGCGCGCGGTAATGCCGTGCTCCTGGTTGTGCTGCAGCTGCTTGGTTCGGCGCCGCTCGGTCTCGTCCATGGCGCGCCGCATCGAGTCCGTGATGCGGTCCGCGTACAGGATGGCGTGGCCATTCAGGTTGCGCGCGGCCCGGCCGATGGTCTGTATCAGGCTGCGCTCGGAACGCAGGAAGCCCTCTTTGTCGGCATCAAGGATCGCCACCAGCGAGACCTCGGGAATGTCCAACCCCTCGCGCAGCAGGTTGATGCCGACCAGCACGTCGAAGGTGCCCAGCCGCAGGTCGCGGATGATCTCCACGCGCTCGACCGTGTCAATGTCCGAGTGCAGGTAGCGCACCTTGACGCCATGCTCGGTGAGAAAGTCGGTCAGGTCTTCGGCCATGCGCTTGGTCAGCGTGGTCACCAGCACCCGGTCGCCCGCCGCGATGCGTTGCTTCAGTTCCCCCAGCAGGTCGTCGACCTGGGTGCGCGCCGGCCGCACCTCGACCACCGGGTCGACCAGGCCGGTGGGCCGCACTACCTGCTCGACCACGTTGTCGGCGTGCTCTTGTTCATAGGCGGCCGGCGTGGCCGATACGAAGGTGCACTGGCGCATGCGCGCCTCGAACTCTTCGAGCCGCAGCGGACGGTTGTCCAGCGCCGACGGCAGGCGAAACCCGTACTGCACCAGCGTTTCCTTGCGGGCGCGGTCGCCGCGGTACATACCGCCCAGTTGGCCGATGGTGACATGGCTTTCGTCGATGAACATCAGCGCGTCGGCCGGCAGATAGTCTATGAGGGTCGGCGGTGGCTCGCCTGGCGCCGCGCCGGACAGATGGCGCGAGTAGTTCTCGATGCCCTTGCAGAAGCCCAGTTCCTGCAGCATCTCGAGATCGAAGCGCGTGCGCTGCTCGAGCCGCTGCGCCTCGACCAGCTTGCCGTCGGAGGTGAGCTGCTTCAGGCGCTCGCGCAACTCTTCCTTGATGGTTTCGATGGCCCTGAGCACCGTCTCGCGGGGCGTGACGTAATGCGAACCCGGGTATACGGTGAAGCGCGGCAGCTTCTGGCGCACCCGGCCGGTAAGAGGATCGAAGAGCTCCAGCGTCTCGACCTCGTCGTCGAACAACGTCATGCGCAGCGCCAGCTCGGGGCTTTCCGCCGGAAAGATGTCCACCGTCTCGCCGCGCACGCGGAACGTGCCCCGCGTGAACTCGGCATCGTTGCGCGTGTACTGCATGGCCACCAGGCGCGCCAGGATCTCGCGGCGCGAGATGCGGTCGCCGGCCCGCAGGATCAGCACCATGGCATGGTAATCGCCGGGATTGCCGATACCGTAGATGCACGAGACCGTGCCCACGATGACGGTGTCGCGCCGCTCCAGCAGACTTTTGGTGGCGGACAGCCGCATCTGCTCGATGTGCTCGTTGATCGACGAGTCTTTCTCGATGAAGAGGTCGCGCGTCGGCACATAGGCTTCGGGCTGGTAGTAGTCGTAGTACGAGACGAAGTACTCGACCGCATTGCGCGGGAAGAACTCGCGCATCTCGGCGTACAGCTGCGCCGCCAGCGTCTTGTTGGGCGCCAGCACGAGCGCCGGCCGTCCCAGCCGCGCGATGACGTTGGCCATGGTGTAGGTCTTGCCCGAGCCCGTGACGCCCAGCAGCGTCTGGTACATCAGGCCGTCCTGCACCCCCTGCACCAGGCCCTCGATGGCCGTGGGCTGGTCCCCCGCGGGGGGATAGGGCTGGTACAGGTGAAAGGGGCTGCCGGGGTAGTCGACGTATCCGGAATCGGGCGGCATGCTAGACTTTTTCCAAGATGTCTGTATGAAGACATTCTGTCGGGGTAAACCCCCCATTATCCACAGCACCCGGTAGTGCGTCCACCCACCGATTCAACGCCCATGAGCAACCTCTTCGCTTCCGTCGAACTCGCGCCGCGCGATCCCATTCTTGGCCTGAATGAGCAGTACAACGCCGATACCCGCCCCGGCAAAGTCAACCTGGGCGTGGGCGTTTACTACGACGACGAAGGGCGCATTCCCCTGCTGGGCGCCGTCCGCAAAGCCGAAGTGGCGCGCATCGAGGCGGCCGCGGCGCGCGGCTACCTGCCCATCGAAGGCATCGCGGGCTACAACAAGGGCGCGCAGGCGCTGCTGCTGGGCGCCGACTCGCCGCTGGCCGCGGCCGGCCGCGTCCTCACCACCCAGGCGCTGGGCGGCACCGGCGCGCTGAAGGTCGGCGCCGACTTCCTGCGCCAACTGCTGCCGCAGTCCAAGGTGCTGATCAGCGATCCCAGCTGGGAAAACCACCGTGCGCTGTTCGAGCGCGCCGGCTTTCCGGTGGGCACCTACAGCTACTACGACGCCTCCACGCACGGCCTGAACTTCGACGGCATGCTGGCCGACCTGAAGGCCGCCGCGCCACAGACCATCGTGGTGCTGCACGCGTGCTGCCACAACCCCACGGGCGTCGATCCCACGCCCGAGCAATGGAAGCAGATCGCCGACGTGGTCAAGGCTGGCAATCTGGTCCCGTTCCTGGACATCGCCTACCAGGGCTTCGGCGCGGGCCTGAAGGAAGATGCCGCGGTGGTGCGCCTGTTCGCCGACCTGGACATCACCATGCTGGTCAGCTCGTCGTTCTCGAAGTCGTTCTCGCTGTACGGCGAACGCGTGGGCGCCCTGACCGTGGTCGCTGGCGACAAGGACGAGGCCGCGCGCGTGCTCAGCCAGCTCAAGCGCACCATCCGCACCAACTACTCCAATCCTCCCACCCATGGCGGCACGGTCGTGTCCACGGTCCTGAACACGCCCGAGCTGTTCGCGATGTGGGAACAGGAACTGGCCGGCATGCGCGACCGCATCCGCCTGATGCGCCAGCAACTGGTGGACAAGATCAAGGCGCATGGCGCCACGCAGGACTTCAGTTTCGTGCTGCGCCAGCGCGGCATGTTCTCGTACTCGGGTCTCACGGCCCAGCAGGTCGATCGCCTGCGCGAAGAGCACGCCATCTACGCGATCAGCACGGGCCGCATCTGCGTGGCCGCGCTGAACAGCCGCAACATCGACACGGTCGCTGCCGCCATCGCTGCCGTCATCAAGTAAGGCGGCCGGCATTGCGCTGCGAAACGGGGCCTGCGGGCCCCGTTTTCGTGTGCGGTGTCATGGCAGCTTCGGCAGCGCAGTCATTCGCCCGGACGCAACGTCGAGACGCGCACCGCCGCGGATTTGTGTTGAAACAAACCGCGCCCTGGCGCGCCTTGCAATTTTCTGCTGCGTCCCCCAGAATGGCGCTGTATATACATACAGTCCGCGTCCAGCGCTACCCGGATCATCGCCATGGCCACGAAACTCACGGAACGCCAACAGCAAATTCTCGACCTCATTCGCCAGACGGTCGCGCGCACCGGCTTTCCGCCCACCCGCGCCGAGATCGCCCAGGCGCTGGGCTTTCGCTCGCCTAACGCTGCCGAAGACCACCTGAAGGCCCTGGCGCGCAAGGGCGCCATCGAGCTCACGGCGGGCGCCTCGCGCGGCATTCGTCTCAAGGCGGCCGACGAAACCGTCGCGGCGCCCTCTGCCGTCACGACGCTCGCCCACCTGCTGCTGCCCCTGGTCGGCCGCGTGGCGGCGGGTAGTCCCATGCTGGCCGCCGAGCACGTCGAGCGCGAAGTCGGCGTGGACCCCGCCCTGTTCGATCAGGCGCCCGATTATCTGCTCAAGGTGCGCGGCATGAGCATGCGCGATGCCGGCATTCTCGAAGGCGACCTGCTGGCCGTCAAAAAGGCCTCCGAAGCTCGCAATGGCCAGATCGTGGTGGCTCGCATCGACGACGATGTCACCGTCAAGCGGCTGCAGCGCGCCAATGGCCGCATCGAGCTGCTGCCCGAAAACCCCGACTTCTCCCCCATCATTGTCGAGCCCGGGCAAGACTTCGCGCTCGAAGGCGTCGCCGTCGGCCTGATCCGCACCCACGCCCTGCACTGATCGCGCCAACCCGCCATGCATCCATGATGAAGGCGGCGCACCCGGCCAACTGAAAGCCCTCGACGCGGCGCCGCCCGTCGAGGGCTTCTTGCATGCGCCGCCCGGTGCCGCACATGATCCGGCCCGTGCCTGCGCCTATGTTTATTGCGTTTTTGTCTTTGGCCCGCCACCGGCCACTCGATAAGATCGCCGGTTCGCCGCCCACCGCGCGCGTGGCAGCAAACCTTACATCCAGGACTCAGCAATGAAGTTTCCCTTTCGTTTTTCCCGCCTGAAACTGGCGGGCGCCATCGCCGCCCTGCTCGCGGGCATGGCCGGCACGGCGCACGCCGAGCGTGTCATCCGCATCATCGTGCCGTACGGCCCGGGCGCCACGCAGGACGCCGTGGCCCGTACGTTCAGCAATGAACTGGGGCAGGAACTGAAAGCCACGGTGGTGGTGGAGAATCGCGCCGGCGCGGGCGGCAGCCTGGGCACGGCACAGGTTGCCCGAGCCACGCCCGATGGCAACACGCTGGTACTGGCCGCCGCCAGCCATCACCTGGCCGGCCATCTATACGCCAAGCTGCCATACGATCCCGTGGCGGACTTCGTCGGCGTATCGTATGTGGGCACCACGGGCTATGTGGTGGGCGTGTCCGCGCCGTCCGGCATCGACAGTCTGAACACCCTCATCGAACGCGCTCGCGCACAGCCGGGCAAACTGAACTACGCCTCCGCCGGCAACGGCAGCGCATCGCACCTTGCCACGGCGCTGTTGGCCGCGCAGGCCGGCCTGACGCTGCAACACATTCCCACCAAATCCACCGGCGACGCCGTCACCGAACTGCTGGCCGGCCGTGTGGAAGTGGTGACGGGCGCCACCGTAGGCATGCTGGCCTATCGCAACGACCCGCGCGTCAAGCTGCTGGCCTACTCCGGCCAGCAGCGCTCGCAGTTCCTGCCCGACCTGCCCACCGTGGCCGAGGCCGGCTTGCCTGGCTACGTGTTCGATTCGTGGCTGGGCCTGCTGGCGCCGGCCGGCACGCCGTCCGCGGAGGTGGAACGCATCAACGCCGCAGTGGAAAAAGTGCTGAAGGATCCGGCCGTGCAGAAGCGGCTGGCCGGCCTCGGCGTGGAAGCCGGCTCGCTGCCGGCCGCCCGCTTCCAGGCCTTGCTGAAGGACGACTGGAAGAAGGCAGGCGAGGTGGTGAAAGCCGCCGGCGCGCGCATCGAGTGATCAGTGCCCATGTGCGCACGGGCCCGTTTCCAATGCTGACCCAAGCGCCGGCTCATGTGCAGCCGGGCCAGCGCATTCCCATATTGGCCGGTTTCAAGAGCAACGAGCGGTTCGTATTGCACGGCTAGCAAGCGGCAGCACGAACAAGAAAGGGGCGCAATCCTTGCGGACTGCGCCCCTTTTCACACCGCTGGAGGCTGGGCCTCTTTCAGTGCTTGATCAGCGTGTCGCTGGAGCTCGACGGCTCGACGGGCTTGGCCACCATGGATTCCTTGACGGCCTCTTCTTCCGCCAGCGGTTCGGGCAGGCGCTCCAGCGCCAGCTCGAGCACCTTGTCGATCCAGCGGACCGGCACGATCTCGAGGAAGTTCTTGACATTGTCCGGAATGTCGGCCAAGTCCTTCACGTTTTCCTCGGGGATCAGCACCGTCTTGATGCCGCCGCGGTGGGCCGCCAGCAACTTTTCCTTCAGGCCGCCAATGGGCAGGACTTCGCCGCGCAGCGTGATCTCGCCGGTCATGGCGACGTCGGCGCGCACCGGGATGCCCGACAGCGCGGAGACCATCGCCGTGGTGATGGCGATACCGGCCGACGGACCATCCTTGGGCGTGGCGCCCTCGGGCACGTGCACGTGCATGTCGTGCTTCTCGAACACGCTGTCGGCAAAGCCCAGGCGCCGAGCACGCGAACGCACCACGGTGCGGGCCGCTTCGACCGATTCCTTCATCACGTCGCCGAGCGAGCCCGTACGCTGGATGTTGCCCTTGCCCGGCATGTCGGCGACTTCGATGGTCAGCAGGTCGCCGCCCACTTCCGTCCACGCCAGACCGGTAACCTGGCCCACCTGGTTTTCCTTTTCGGCCATGCCGAACGTGTAGCGACGCACGCCCAGATAGTCGTTCAGGTTGTCGGCGTCGACCGTCACGGGCGCGGCGGCGCCGCTCTCGGCCTGGTCTTTCTGGCTCAGGAGCTTCTTAACCACCTTGCGGCAGATCTTGCCGATCTCGCGTTCCAGCGCGCGCACACCAGCCTCGCGGGTGTAATAGCGCACGATGTCGCGCAGCGCGCTGTCGTCCACCGTGAGTTCGTCATCCTTCACGCCGTTGTTCTTCATCAGCTTGGGCAGCAGATGGTCGCGAGCGATGTGGATCTTCTCGTCCTCGGTGTAGCCGGACAGGCGGATGACCTCCATCCGGTCCAGCAGCGCCGGCGGGATGTTCAGCGTGTTGCTGGTGGCCACGAACATGACGTCCGACAGGTCGAAGTCGACTTCGATGTAGTGGTCCTGGAACGTGTGGTTCTGTTCCGGATCCAGCACCTCGAGCAGCGCCGACGAGGGATCGCCGCGGAAGTCCATGCCGAGCTTGTCGATCTCGTCCAGCAGGAACAGCGGATTGCGCACGGAGACCTTGCTCATGTTCTGCAGGATCTTGCCGGGCATGGAGCCGATGTACGTGCGACGGTGGCCGCGGATCTCGGCCTCGTCGCGCACGCCGCCCAGCGCCATGCGCACGAACTTGCGGTTCGTGGCGCGCGCGATGGACTGGCCCAACGAGGTCTTGCCCACGCCCGGAGGCCCGACCAGGCACAGGATGGGAGCCTTCACCTTGTCGACGCGCTGCTGCACGGCGAGGTATTCGAGGATGCGTTCCTTGACCTTCTCGAGACCGTAGTGGTCATCGTCCAGCACCTTCTCGGCGTTGACGATGGAGTTGTTGATCTTGCTCTTCTTCTTCCAGGGAAGATTGATGAGCGTGTCGATGTAGTTGCGCACCACGGTGGCCTCGGCCGACATGGGCGACATCAGCTTGAGCTTCTTGAGCTCGGCATCGGCCTTCTTGCGCGCTTCCTTGGGCATGTGCGCGGCGATGATCTTCTTTTCCAGCTCTTCGAGATCAGCGCCCTCTTCGCCTTCGCCCAGTTCCTTCTGGATGGCCTTGACCTGTTCGTTCAGGTAGTAGTCGCGCTGGCTCTTCTCCATCTGCTTCTTGACGCGACCGCGGATGCGCTTCTCGACCTGCAGGATGTCGATCTCGGTTTCCAGCTGCGTCAGCAGGCCTTCGAGGCGCTGCGCGGTGCCGGTGATCTCGAGCATGGCCTGCTTCTGCTCGAGCTTGAGCGGCAGATGCGCGGCGATGGTGTCGGCCAGGCGGCCGGCGTCATCGATACCGGCCAGCGAGGTGAGGATCTCGGGCGGGATCTTCTTGTTGAGCTTCACGTACTGCTCGAATTGCGCGACGATGGCGCGGCGCAGGGCTTCCGTTTCGGACCCTTGCATGGCGTCGGGCGCAATGGGGGTGACCTGGCAGGTGAAGTGCGAGTCGACGTCTTCGATGCTGTCGATGCGGGCGCGCTGCGTGCCTTCGACCAGCACCTTGACGGTGCCGTCGGGCAGCTTCAGCATCTGCAGGATGCCGGCCACGCAGCCGATCTCGTACACATCCTCAGGAGTGGGATCGTCCTTGCCGGCCGACTTCTGGGCGACCAGCATGATGCTCTTGCCCGCCTCCATGGCGACCTCGAGAGCACGAATGGAACGCGGCCGGCCGACGAACAGCGGGATGACCATATGCGGAAACACCACGACATCGCGCAGCGGAAGCAGCGGAAGGTCGATGGGTTCTGAAGGCAGGGTCTGGCTGGCAGACATAAGGGATTCCTCGATTTGACTCGGCGTATTGGGGACGGTGCTGCCGGCGCGCCGGCGTACACCGCTCGGTTACGTCTGATATGGGAACAATAGCCGAAAATTCAAGCAGCGGTAGGCATTGGTCGTGACAGATGCAAAAAAACCCGTCGCGACGGGTTTCTCTTGAAAGCTCTGCCGCCGGTCGACCCACACCTGGTGAAGGTATGGGCCAGCAAGCTGCGGGCCCGGCGTGACAGCCTGGCAGGCGGGCCGGGCGCACGGGCACGGCGCGTCCGTCAGGCCGCCGCGTTGCGGACCTCGCTCCGCGAGGGCTTGGTTTCGGTTTCGCCGCCCTGGTCGTCGGCATAGATCAGCAGGGGCTTGCCTTCGCCTTCGACGGCGCCCTCGTCCAGCACGACGCGCTTGACGTTGCCCTGCGAAGGCAGGTCGTACATGGTGTCCAGCAGCGCGCCTTCAAGGATGGAACGCAGGCCGCGGGCGCCGGTCTTGCGCTTGAGCGCCTTGCGGGCGATGGCCTTCAGGGCGCCGGCACGCACGTCGAGTTCGGCGCCTTCCATGGCGAAGAGCTTCTGGAACTGCTTGACCAGCGAGTTCTTGGGCTCGGTGAGGATCTGCACCAGTGCCGCCTCGTCGAGTTCGTCGAGCGTGGCCACCACGGGCAGACGCCCCACCAGCTCAGGGATGAGGCCGAACTTGATCAGGTCTTCGGGTTCGACTTCGCTGAACAGCTCGCCCACCCCGCGCTCGGACTTGGCGCGCACGGCCGCCGAGAAGCCGATGCCGGACTTCTCGGTGCGGTCGCGGATGACCTTCTCGAGGCCGTCGAACGCGCCGCCCACGATGAACAGGATGTTGGTCGTGTCGACCTGCACGAAGTCCTGGTTGGGATGCTTGCGTCCGCCTTGCGGAGGCACCGAGGCAATGGTGCCCTCGATGAGCTTCAACAGCGCCTGCTGCACGCCCTCGCCCGACACGTCGCGCGTGATGGACGGGTTGTCCGACTTGCGCGAGATCTTGTCGATCTCATCGATGTAGATGATGGCGCGCTGCGCCTTCTCGACATCGTAATTGCAGTTCTGCAGCAGCTTCTGGATGATGTTCTCGACGTCCTCGCCCACGTAGCCGGCCTCGGTCAGCGTGGTGGCGTCGGCCATGACGAACGGCACGTTCAGCATGCGCGCCAGCGTCTGCGCCAGCAGCGTCTTGCCCGAACCCGTCGGGCCGATGAGCATGATGTTGCTCTTCGAGAGTTCGACCTCGTCGCCCTTGATCTCGCCGTGGCGGATGCGCTTGTAGTGGTTGTATACGGCCACGGCCAGCATGCGCTTGGGCGCGGTCTGGCCGATGACGTACTGGTCGAGGAAGGTCTTGATCTCGGCTGGGGTGGGCAGCTCGGAACGAATCGCGGCGCGCGCAGTGGCCTGCGCCTCTTCGCGGATGATGTCATTGCACAGGTCGATGCATTCATCGCAGATGAACACGGACGGACCTGCGATCAGCTTGCGGACTTCATGCTGGCTCTTGTTGCAGAACGAGCAATGCAGCACCTTTGCGTCTGCCGATCCCTTTTTTTCAGGCATAAGTGTTTCGTATCTCTGGTGCCGAAGCCCCGCCGCCAGGCGGCAGGGGCATTCAACGCTTACTCGAAAATGACGGCGGTGCGGACGGGGGGACTGGCCGCACCCCGAGGATCAGGACATCCGGTAAGACGCGAAGTATGTAACACCGGGGCTTCAGACGTCCGCACGGGACGCCAGGACCTTGTCCACCAGCCCATACGATACCGCATCTTCGGCGGACATGAAGTTGTCCCGCTCGGTGTCCACGGCGATGCGCTCGACCGGCTGGCCGGTATTCTCGGCCAGGATGCGGTTCAGGCGCTCGCGCAGATCGAGGATCTCGCGTGCCTGGATCTGGATGTCGGAAGCCTGGCCCTGCGCGCCGCCCGAGGGCTGGTGAATCATGATGCGCGAGTTGGGCAGCGTGAAACGCTTGCCCTTCTTGCCCGCCGCCAACAGGAAGGCGCCCATGCTTGCCGCCAGCCCGGTGCACAGTGTGGACACGTCGGGTTTGATGAACTGCATGGTGTCGTAGATGGCCATGCCCGCATACACCGACCCGCCGGGCGAGTTGATGTAGAACGAGACGTCCTTGTCAGGATTCTCCGATTCCAGGAACAGCAACTGAGCCACCACCAGGTTGGCAGTGGTATCGTTGACCGGGCCGACCAGGAAGATCAGCCGTTCGCGCAGCAGGCGCGAATAGATGTCGTAGGCCCGTTCGCCGCGCCCCGACTGCTCGATGACCATGGGGATGTACCCCAGGCCGGTCGGCGTGACCGAAGAGCCGCCGTGCATGGACGCGTAGAAATCGGTGAATCGCTGCATTGTCATGCCATCCCCATCAACTGATCGAAAGGCACCGTCTCGTCGGTGACCTTGGCCTGGCCCAGCACGTGGGCCACGACGTTGTCCTCCAGCACGATCGCCTCGATCTCGGCGCGGCGCTGGCGGTCGGACAGATAGTAGCTGACCACCTGGGCCGGCTGCTCGTAGTTCTGCGCGAACTCCTCGATGCGGGCACGCACCTGCTCGGGCTTGGCCTGCAGCTGCGCCTGCTTGACCAGCTCGGAAACCAGCAGGCCCAGACGCACGCGGCGCGAGGACTCTTCGGAGAAGGCTTCGGCCGGGATCGGCACCGACTCGGCGTTGGGCACGCCACGCTGCTTCAGCTCTTCGCGGGCAGCGGCGATGCGGCTTTCGACGTCGCTGTCGACCAGGGCCTTGGGCACGTCGAACTGGCTGGCGGCCACGAGGGCGTCCATCACGCTGCCTTTGGTGCGGGCCTGCGAGCGCGTCTTGACTTCGCGCTCGATGTTGGCGCGGATGTCGGCACGCAGCTTCTCGACGTCGCCTTCGGCCTGGCCCAGCGACTTGGCGAACTCGGCGTCGACCGTGGGCAGCACGCCTTCGGCCACTTCCTTCACGGCGATGGTGAATTCAGCGGTCTTGCCGGCGACTTCCTTGCCTTGGTAGTCATCGGGGAACTTGAGCGGGAAGACCTTGGTTTCGCCGGCCTTCAGGCCACGCGCGGCTTCCTCGAACTCGGGCAGCATGCGGCCCTGGCCCAGCACGAACGGGAAGTTCTCGGCCTTGCCGCCTTCGAAAGGCGTGCCGTCGATGGTGCCGGCGAAGTCGAGCGTGACGCGGTCGCCGTCCTGCGCGGCGCGATCTTCGCGTGCCTCGAACGTGGCGCGCTGCTTGCGCAGCACGTCGATGGTCTTCTCGACCTCGGCGTCGCTGACTTCAGTGACGGTGCGGGTGACCGACAGCGTCGAAAGGTCGGGCACGGAGACCTCGGGATAAACCTCGAAGGTGGCCGTGAAGGCCAGCGTGTCGTCGGCCACGCCTTCGGTCTTGGGCTCGAGGGTGGGCGCGCCGGCGACGCGCAACTGCGCACCTTCGACGGCCTGCTCGAACGCGCGGCCAACCTGACTGTTGATCACGTCGTAGCGGATGCCGGGGCCGTGGCTGCGCTCGAGCATGCCCAGCGGCGCCTTGCCGGGACGGAAGCCGGGCACCTTGGCCGTGCGCGCCACGCGCTGCAATTGCGCCTTGACTTCCTTTTCGACGTCGGCCACCGAGACGGCCAGATCAACACGGCGCTCCAGGCCGGAGAGGGTTTCAACCACAGGCTGCATTAAAAGACCTATTTTCCGAGAAGTAGAAGAAGACAGCGGATAAACGAGTCATTTTACCGGAAACTGCCGCACCTTCGATCCGGGGTGACTCCCCGGCCAAGTGACGCGGCGCAGCACACGCCGTGCCGGGTTGCTAAAATCGGGGCCCGCTACACCATAGCTACACCATATTCAGGACGACCGGCCAGCCCATGAATCTCCCCACCCCTCGCCGCTTGGGCCCGCTGCCCGCGCTGATCTTCAGTTCGCGCTGGCTGCAGTTGCCACTGTATCTGGGCTTGATCATCGCCCAAGGCGTCTACGTGCTGCTGTTCCTCAAGGAACTGTGGCACCTGGTCACGCACGCCGCCAGCTTCGGCGAACTCGAGATCATGCTGATCGTGCTGGGCCTCATCGACGTGGTGATGATCTCGAACCTGCTGGTGATGGTAATCGTCGGCGGCTACGAAACCTTCGTGTCGCGGCTGCGGCTCGAGGGGCACCCGGACCAACCCGAGTGGCTCAGCCACGTCAACGCCAGCGTACTGAAGGTGAAGCTGGCCATGGCCATCATCGGCATCTCGTCCATTCACCTGCTGCGCACCTTCATCGAGGTCAGCAACCTGGGCACGCCGGGCGCGCGCTTCACGGCCGAAGGGGTGATGTGGCAAACCATCATCCATGTCGTGTTCATCCTGTCGGCCATCGGCATCGCCTACGTCGACCGGCTCACCATGCTCAGCCCACCCAGTCAGGGGCGCGCAGCGAACGGACACGGCGCGCACCATTGACACGGCCCGCGCCCGCTTCATGAAAAATCCCGGCCTGGCGCCGGGATTTCTTATGCCTGCTCGCGCATGGCGCCGCGGTACGCGCCGCGACGGTACGGAAGGGTCAGGTAGTGACCTTGATGTTCTTGGCGCTGGGCCCCTTCGGACCCTGCCCGATCTCGAACGAGACGCGTTGGTTCTCCTGCAGCGACTTGTAGCCTTCGCTGCGGATCTCGGAGTAGTGAGCGAAGAGGTCTTTGCTGCCGTCGTCGGGCACGATGAACCCGTATCCCTTCTCGGCATTGAACCATTTGACGATGCCTGTTGCCATGTAATGTCCTTCAACCTGATAGCGATTGCTCGCGGAAGCGCCAGATCATCAAGTAGGGAAAGACGTCCGGTAATGTCCGGTACTGGCCGGTGCAACAGCTGAAAGCCATGCCGCTTGAGAATCTCGCCAAGCCAGTGTAGGAGCGCGTACATCGCGGGTCAACGCGACGCCAGGAGGCGGTTGCAACGAGGTGTTTGTTACAATGGCACACAAAAAAGTGGCTATCGCGGCGGGCGTGACGCGATATCGGGTCCATTGAGGACATGTAGCCCGGGCGTAACGTCGCATTCGCGCATGGCGCGGCGCTTACAAGCAGGGCAGCGACCATGGCGCGCGAGCGCAGCTCCCTGCCCCGAAATAACAAATGCGCACAACAAAAAAGCCCCTTGCGGGGCTTTTTCTGGGTCAGAACAGGTCTTACAGAACCTGAATCTTCGTGGCTTGGGGACCCTTGGGGCCCATAGCGGTCACGAAGCTGACGCGCTGGTTTTCTTCCAGGGACTTGAAGCCGTTGGCCTGGATTTCAGAAAAATGCGCGAACAGGTCTTTGCCGCCCGACTCAGGCGTAATGAAGCCATAACCTTTTTCCGCGTTGAACCATTTAACGACGCCGGTTTCCATACTGTATTTCCTAGAGATTTAATGGGCTAGTGCCCGGGACCACGAATCAATCAAGGAGGGGACAGTAGAACAATAACGGTCGCCGGAACTGGCACAGCACTGTACGAACATCAACACCTCGGATCGTGTGCCGACACTATCGTCAGGTTCCCCTCTCAAGTCAACATAATCCTCAAAAACGCGTGCCCATAATGCAACAAAGAGAAACAGGGACGCATGATGGGCAACCAAGCGCCCAATTATAAAAAGCGTCCCGTCCCGCCCCACAAAGTTGTGGGGGACAGATGGTAACGCAACCAGAAGGATTACTCAAAATGATTAAGCACAAAAATCAGTCATCTACTGGTAATCCGAGAAGATCCAGGGCCGCGCCATAACAATTCTCGTCAGCGCAGAAAAACACTACGACGTCGTCCGGATTGACGTTTTCGAGCACCTGGTCAATCTGTTCCTGCGCCAGGGTGGTGTCATCCACGCCGGCCGCATGAATGTTCGCTCCCGCTTCTACCAGCTCGGGCGGAACGATGCCCGCGATGGCTTCGAGGTCGGCATCGCCCAATATGACGTAGACCGTCAGGTTGGCGCCGTCCAGCGTGGTGGCCAGGCAAAGGCCATGTTCAAGCGTAGCCTGCCGACGGCTGGTGATTTCCATGAGGGATGTGCCTGAAAAAGTGGGTGAACCGACGTGCGCAAACCGCCCTACCCCGTTTGACGCCGATACCGCAACACCTTGCGTGCCACGAGAGTGGCCGCCGTGCCGATGACCGAGCTGAACAGGAAGGAAGCGACCGCGAGCAGCCATGCCTGAGGCGCCAGTTCGCCTTCGCGCGCGACCATCAGCACGGCGACGAGCACGACCAGCGCGCCGGCCAGCACGCCCGCGAGGCTATGCACGACGGACGGCAGCAAAGCCAGCAGTGCGCCGCCGGCCAGTGCCAGTGCGACGATGGCCGCCATGGCCCAGAACAGGGATTCGTACTGCATGGAGACGAGGGATGCCGGGCGGAAATGACCCTGGCGGGTGGCTTGCGAGAGGATGACTTGCGACTTTACTAGAGGACTGATGAGACTGCGCTTTGTTCGATATTATGCCCCTTTTGCGGCCGCGCTGCAGAACTATTCGGGCTTGTAGGACGGGTTGACGGCGCCGTCGCGCAACATCCCGGCCGAGCGCACGCAGTTGCGCCCCGCTCCCTTGGCGGCATACAGCTGGACGTCGGCCGCCCGCAGCAGGTCGCCCGCTGTCCCGCCCTGGACGGGCCGGCAGCTGGCCACCCCGATGCTCACGGTCACCACGCCGTAAGGGCTGGCCGCATGCGTGACGCCCAGGGCCTGTACCTTGCGCCTCACCCGTTCGGCCACCGTGACAGCTTGCTCGGCGTCCAGCTCGGGTAGCACCACCGCGAACTCCTCGCCGCCGTAGCGGGCCACCACGTCCGCGGGACGACGCGCGGCCAACCCGATGCAGTTCGCGATGAGCGCCAGCACCTCGTCGCCAAGCGCATGCCCGTAGGTGTCGTTGAACGGCTTGAAGAAATCCACGTCGACGAAGAGCGCGGCAATCTCGCCGCCGCCGCGTCGAGCCCGGGCCCACTCCTGGGCCAACCGGCCGTCGAGCGCGCGCCGATTGTCGAGGCCCGTCAGTGAATCCGTGACGGCCAGGCGTTGCAGTTCGATCTGTGCACGCACCTTGTCGCGCAACGTGAATGCCAGCAGCCACGACAGCAGGATGAACACGCCGGCCAGCACGAGCGCCAGCGCACCCACCATCATGCCGCGCCTGCGCCAATCGGCGAGGACGTCGTCCACGGCCGGCGCCACCACCACGATCAGCGGGCTGCCCGCCACTCGCGCGAAGGTGAAGATGCGCTGCACGCCGTCCACCCGCGAGCGCGCGACATAAAAACCCGGCTCCTCCATCGCCATGCTGGCGAACGCGGGCAATTGGGCCCGGCGGCTGCCGATCCCGCCCGAGATGTGCGGTTTGCGCGCCAGCCACGTGCCATCGGCAAGCGCGATGAAGGCCGAGCCGGCGGGGCCGGTGTTGACCCGGTCGACAAGCCTTTGGAATACCGCGACGGGTATTTCCATCATGGCGATGCCGTCGAAACTGCCGTCCGGCGCATCGATGCGTCGCGTCAGGGCCACCGAGTACAGGCCGTCGTGCAGGTGCGAGCGGTATGGATGAGAAACGTACAACCCGACGGAAGGACTGCGCTGATGGACCAGGAAGTAGTCCCGGTCGGATACGCGCACGGTGCGATCGATCAGGTAGTTCTGCGACGCGACGATGGCTCCGTTGGCGTCGACCACGTACGCACCATTGACGTAGGTGGCCGTGGTGAAGCGGTCGAACAGCAAGTTCTGACGCAGGTCGGCCGGAAGTTCCCAGACGCCGGATCGTTGGGCGCCGGCGACAACCCCTTGCAGGGAAAGGTTGTAGATCTCGATGTTGCGTTCGAGGTCGCCGGACATGATGGAAACCAGGCTGCCGGCGGTGTCCCGCGCGCGGCCCAGCGCATCGTTGCGGCCGAGGTACACCATGGCGCCGATGAGGCACGACATGGCAAACGCGACCATGGTGCCGGCAAAGCCCGCCGCGTACGGATGCCTGCCGATGACTTGCGCGGCACGGCCGGCGAACATCGCCAGAAGCTTGCGCGTCCGTCGTCGCGCGGGCAGGCCAGGATGCGGCATAGGGCCCTCCGCGAGAGGATATGCAGCCGATTGCTATTGCCGAGGCAGCGCGTGGGGCAACTGCTGGAAACTGCCGGATTACTGGGCGCTTGCCCAAGCAGCTATGCTGGTGCGAGGGAGGGGACTCGAACCCCTACACCTTAACGGCGTCTGGACCTAAACCAGGTGCGTCTACCAATTTCGCCACCCTCGCAAAGCCAAGCCCGCTATTGTAGCTTGCTTGGTAAAATCGTGGGCCATGAATCCCCGTCTCGACACTCTGCACCCCTACCCGTTCGAGAAACTGCGCGCGCTGCTGGCCAGCGCCGACGCCGTTTCCCACGGCATGCCGCCCATCAACCTGTCGATCGGCGAACCCAAACACGCGGCGCCCGAAGCGGTGAAGCAGGCGCTGCGCGACGGCCTGGACGGCCTGTCGGTGTACCCCGCCACCCACGGCGAGCCGCGCCTGCGGCAGGCCATTGCGCAATGGCTGGCGCACCGCTACAGCATCCCCGCGCCCGACGCCGATACGCAGGTGCTGCCGGTGCTGGGCTCGCGCGAGGCGCTGTTCGCTTTCGCGCAAGTGGTGCTCGATCCCACTGGCAACGAACGCGTCATCTGCCCCAATCCGTTCTACCAGATCTACGAGGGCGCCACGCTGCTGGCCGGCGGCCGCCCCTATTACCTCAATGCCGATCCCGCCCGGAATTTCGGCGGCGACTGGGGCAGCGTGCCCGAAGAGATATGGCGCGAGACGCGCCTGGTATTCGTGTGCTCGCCCGGCAACCCGGCGGGCAACGTCATGTCGCTGGACGAGTGGCGCGAGCTGTTCGCGCTGTCCGACCGGCATGGCTTCGTCATCGCCTCGGACGAGTGCTATTCCGAGATCTATCACGATGAGGGCGATCCGCCGCTTGGCGGCCTGCAGGCCGCGCGCCGGCTCGGCCGCGACGACTACCGGAGGCTCGTGGCCTTCGGCAGCCTGTCCAAGCGCTCCAACGTGCCCGGCCTGCGCTCGGGCTTCGTCGCCGGAGACGCCGCCCTCATCGGCCCCTTCCTGCGCTATCGCACCTACCATGGCAGCGCCATGAGCCCCGCGGTGGCCGCGGCAAGCATCGCGGCCTGGCACGATGAAGAACACGTGCGCGGCAACCGTCGCCAGTACCGCGAGAAGTTCGACGCGGTGCTGCCCATCCTGCAACCGGTGCTCGACGTGCGCATGCCGCAGGCGTCCTTCTACCTTTGGGCGCCCACGCCCGGCTCCGACGCCGCCTTCGCGCGAGAGCTCTACGGCCACACCGGCGTCACCGTCCTGCCCGGCAGCTTTCTGGCGCGCGAAGCCCATGGAGCCAACCCGGGTGAAGGCCGCGTGCGGCTGGCGCTGGTTGCGCCGCTGGCGCAGTGCGTCGAAGCCGCCGAGCGCATCGCGCGCTTCGTGCGCACCACCTCTTGAATTCTGTTTACCGTCAACCGCCTAGAAAACGAATCGCCATGACTCTCGATCTGCAGACCACCATCGAAAACGCCTGGGAGCAACGCAGCAGCCTCTCCCCCACCGACGCCGGCGCGGATATCCGCGAAGCCGTCGAACACACGCTCGACGCGCTGGACTCGGGCCGCCTGCGCGTGGCCGAGAAGACCGGCGACGACTGGGTCGTGCACCAGTGGATCAAGAAGGCGGTACTGCTGTCTTTCCGCCTGAACGACAATGCCGTCATGGGCGAAGCGCCCATGCAGTTCTACGACAAGGTGCCGCTGAAATTCGCCGGCTTCGGCGAACACGCCTTCAAGGCAGGCGGCTATCGCGTGGTGCCGCCCGCCGTGGCGCGCCGCGGATCGTTCATCGCCCGCAACGTCATCCTGATGCCCTCGTACGTCAACGTCGGCGCCTATGTCGACGAAGGCACCATGGTCGACACCTGGGCCACCGTGGGTTCGTGCGCGCAGATCGGCAAGAACGTGCACCTGTCGGGCGGCGTAGGCATCGGCGGCGTGCTCGAGCCCCTGCAGGCCAACCCCACCATCATCGAAGACAACTGCTTCATCGGCGCGCGTTCCGAAGTGGTGGAAGGCGTGGTCGTCGAAGAGAACTCGGTGCTGGCCATGGGCGTGTTCCTATCGCAAAGCACCAAGATCTACGATCGCGCCACCGGCAAGATCACGTACGGCCGCGTGCCGTCCGGATCGGTGGTGGTGCCGGGCTCGCTGCCCTCTCCGGACGGCTCGCACAGCCTGGCCTGCGCCGTGATCGTCAAGCGCGTCGACGCGCAGACCCGCGCCAAGACCAGCATCAACGACCTGCTGAGGGCCTGATGGGCAGCGCCGTCCTCGACCTGGTACGCGATCTGATCGCCCGCCCGTCCGTCACCCCCGATGACCTGGATTGCCAGCAGATGCTGGCGCAGCGACTCGAGCGCGCGGGCTTTCGTTGCGAGACCATCTCGCGCGGCGGCGTCACCAATCTTTGGGCGCGGCGCGGCGACAGCGCGCCGCTGACGGTCTTCGCCGGCCATACCGACGTGGTGCCGCCCGGCCCGCGCGACAGCTGGGAAAGCGATCCCTTCGTTCCCACCGAACGCGACGGCTTCCTGTATGGCCGCGGCGCCGCCGACATGAAGAGCTCGATCGCCGCCTTCGTGGTGGCCGCCGAGGAGTTCGTCGCGGCCCATCCGCAACATGGCGGCTCGATCGCACTGCTGCTGACCTCCGACGAAGAAGGGCCGGCGATCGACGGCACCGTCATCGTGTGCGACGAACTGCAGCGCCGCGGCGTACAGCTCGACTATTGCATCGTGGGCGAGCCCACTTCCGGCGAGGTGCTGGGCGACACCTGCAAGAACGGGCGGCGCGGCTCGCTGTCCGGCCGCCTTGCCGTCAAGGGCATCCAGGGCCACGTGGCGTATCCGCACCTGGCGCGCAACCCCGTGCACCAGCTGGCGCCCGCGCTGGCCGAACTGGTCGCCATCGAATGGGACCAGGGCAATGAGTACTTTCCTCCCACCACGTTCCAGGTCTCGAACCTGAACGCCGGCACCGGCGCCACCAACGTGGTGCCGGGCACGGCCGTGGCGCTGTTCAACTTCCGCTTCTCCACCGCCAGCACGCCCGAACAGCTGAAGGCGCGCGTGCACGCGGTGCTGGACCGTCACGGACTCGAATACGACCTCGACTGGAACCTGGGGGGCGAGCCCTTCCTGACGCCCCGGGGCACGCTGACCGACGCGCTGGTGCAGGCCATCCACGCCGAGACGGGCGTGGCTGCCGAGCTGTCCACCACGGGCGGCACGTCGGATGGCCGCTTCATCGCCAAGATCTGTCCGCAGGTGATCGAGTTCGGTCCGTGCAACGCCACCATCCACAAGGTCAACGAGCGCATCGAGCTGGCCAGCCTGGATCCCCTGAAGAACATCTACCGCCGCACGCTGGAAAATCTGCTGCCGGCGGTTCGCTGAGGCCCCATGGTCGCCGCCAACCCCCGTATCGAACTGCAAACCGTGCGCGACCTGGTGCGCTATGCCGTATCGCGCCTGAACGCCTCGCACGTGGTGCTGGGGCACGGCACGGACAACGCCTGGGACGAAGCCGTGTATCTGGTATTGCACGCGCTGCACCTGCCGCTGGACACGCTCGAGCCCTTTCTCGACGCGCGAGTGCTGCCCAATGAACGCGAGCGCGTGCTCGACCTGATCGACCGCCGCGTCGCCGAGCGCGTGCCGGCGCCTTATCTCACGCATGAAGCCTGGCTGCGCGGCCACCGCTTCTACGTGGACCAGCGCGTGATCGTGCCGCGCTCGCCCATCTCCGAATTGCTGGACGAAGGCCTGGCGCCATGGGTGGCCGACCCGCTGCGCGTCGAGCGCGCGCTGGACATGTGCACGGGCTCCGGCTGCCTGGCCATCCTGACGGCGCTGGCCTTTCCCAACGCACAGGTCGATGCGGTCGACCTGTCGCCGGGCGCGCTCGAGGTGGCACGCCGCAACGTCGACGACTACGGCCTGCAGGACCGCGTGATGCTGCATCAGGGCGATCTGTTCGATGCCCTGCCCCAGCAGTCTTACGACGTCATCGTCTGCAACCCGCCTTATGTGAACAGCGGCTCGATGGACGCCCTGCCCCCCGAGTATCGCCACGAGCCCGCGATGGCGCTGGCGGGCGGAGACGACGGCATGGACCTGGTGCGCACCATCCTGGGCGCGGCGCCGCGCTACCTGGCGCCCGAGGGCGTGCTGGTGCTCGAGATCGGCCACGAGCACGACCATTTCGTCGCCGCCTTCCCCGAGCTGCAACCGGTCTGGCTGGACACCGCCGAGGCGTCCAACCAGATCCTGCTGTTGACCCGCGAGCAACTGATTCCGTGATACGCGCTTCTGGATTGACCCTGCGTCGAGGCACCAAGGTGCTGCTGGACGGCGCCGAATTCGTGGTGCACCCCGGCGAGCGCGTGGGCTTCGTCGGCAAGAACGGCGCGGGCAAGTCTTCGCTGTTCGGCTTGCTGACGGGCGCGCTGGACCCCGATGCCGGCACGCTGGAAGTGCCCGCAGGCTGGCGCATCGCCAGCGTGCAGCAGGAAATCGCGGCCGACGCCCGACCGGCGCGCGAGTTCGTCATCGACGGCGACCGCCGCTTGCGCAGCCTGCAGGCCCAGCGCGCGGCGCTGTCGCCCGACCAGGGGACGCAGATCGCCGAACTCGAAGCCGAGCTGGCGGAGGCCGGCGCCTGGGACGCCGCCTCGCGTGCCGAGCAATTGCTGGCCGGCCTGGGATTCGCGCCCGACGAATGGATGCGGTCGGTCGAAAGCTTTTCGGGCGGCTGGCGCATGCGGCTGGCGCTGGCCAGCGCGCTGATGGCGCCTTCCGACCTGCTGCTGCTGGACGAGCCCACCAACCACCTGGACCTCGACGCCATGCTGTGGCTCGAGAAATGGCTGGCCTCGTATCCCGGCACCGTGCTGCTGATATCCCACGATACCGAGTTCCTCGACGCGGTAGCCCGCGCGGTGCTGCACTTCGACCACGCCAAGCTCGTGCGCTACCGCGGCGGCTACGAGGACTTCCTGACGCAGCGCGCCGAGCGGCTGCGCCAGGCCCACGTGGCGTACGAACGCCAGAACCGCGAAGCCGCGCGCCTGCGCAGCTTCATCGACCGCTTCAAGGCCAAGGCCTCGAAGGCCAAGCAGGCACAAAGCCGCGTCAAGGCGCTGGCGCGCATGGAAACCATGGCGCCGCTGCATGCCGAGGCCGGCATCGACATACGCATACCCTCGCCCGAGCACACGCCCGATCCGCTGCTGGTGCTCGAGAAGGCCTCGGCCGGCTATGCCGATGCCCCGATCCTCCGCGACGTGACGCTGATGGTGCGCGCTGGCAGCCGCATCGGCGTGCTGGGCGCGAACGGCGCGGGCAAGAGCACGCTGATCAAGACCCTGGCCGAAGAGATCCCCGTGCAGGCCGGCGAACGCCGCGCCTCGCGCGGGTTGGCCATCGGATACTTCCACCAGCACCAGCTCGACATGCTGGACCTGGACAGCACGCCGCTGCAGCACCTGGCCCGGCTGGCGCCCGACGCGCGCGAGCAGGAACTGCGCAATTACCTCGGCGGCTTCGGCTTCTCGGGCGAGTCGGTGCTGGGCAAGGTCGGCCCGATGTCGGGCGGCGAAAAAGCCCGCCTGGCGCTGTCCCTGATCGTGTGGCAGAAGCCCAACCTGCTGCTGCTGGACGAGCCCAGCAACCACCTCGACGTGGAAACGCGCGAGGCCCTGGCGGCCGCCCTGGCGGAATTCTCGGGCAGCATGCTGCTGGTGTCGCACGACCGCCACCTGCTGCGCACGACCGTCGACAGCTTCTGGATCGTGGCCGACGGCAAGGTGCAGGAATTCGACGGCGACCTGGAAGACTACCGGGACTGGCTCGCCGCGCGCAACGCCGCCGAGAAGGCCGAAGCCGCCCGCGCATCCAGCGCTTCGGCGACCCCCACCATCGACCGCAAGTCCCAGAAACGTCTCGAAGCCGAACAGCGCCAGCGCCTCTCCGCGTTGCGCAAGCCCCTGGAAACGCGCCTGGCCAAGGTCGAATCCGAAATGGAAAAGTCGCGCCTGCGACTTCAGGCCCTGGACACCCTGATCGCCGACCCCGACTTCTACTCCGACGCCCGCCGCACCGAACGCCAACAGGTCATGGCCGAACACGGCGAACTGGGCAAGAAAGTGGGCGAACTCGAAGAACAATGGCTGGAAATCCAGGAAGGCCTGGAATCCATAGAGAAGTCGCCTGCCTGAACCCGCGGCGACCACACGCCGCAGTCGACTCGTCCGCATGCCGCTGCCGTGAGTCCTCGGTGCGGGTTGGGCGTGCGAGACGGGCAATTGGAGCGAGGGCAGCCCCCGCAGGGGGCCGAGGGCGCCTGATGGCGCGCCCGAGCCGAGCGACTTGCCCGGCTCGGGCGCCCAACCCGCATCGAGGACGCCTCGAGAACCATCGACGACACCGACAAATCGACCCATCGACGACACCGACATCAACACGTCGCCACGCCAAAGCGCCTCAGCCGCTGCCAAGGCTAACGATTCACCCCTGGATGATGTCCAGCTTGGCTATCCCCAACGCCAGCGTCTTCGCCCCCGCATCGCGGAACTGGATCTGCGCCTGGGCATCCTGCCCCGACCCGCTCAGGCCGATGATGGTGCCATCCCCGAAGCGTGCGTGCCGCACGCCCTGCCCGATGCGGAACTGCTTGTCGCCGACCGTGACGCCGCTGGACATTCCGCGCGGCGTACGCGGCGCGATCGTTCCGGTCGACTTGCGTCCGAAGGCGTCGCCGCGCCACTCCGCGCTCCATGCGGCCTCGCGCTGCGCCGACGGCAGCGTGGCGCGCGGCGTGATCCACTTGACGTGCTGTTCGGGGATCTCGTCGAGGAAACGCGAGCGCATCGCGTATCGCGTCTGCCCATGCAGCATGCGGCTCTGCGCCAGGCTGATGTACAGCCGTTCGCGCGCGCGCGTGATGGCCACATACATCAGGCGGCGCTCTTCTTCCAACCCGGACTGTTCGAGGATGCTGTTCTCGTGCGGGAACAGGCCTTCCTCGAGGCCGGTGATGAACACCACGTCGAACTCCAGGCCCTTGGCCGAGTGCACCGTCATCAGCTGCACGGCGTCCTGGCCGACCTGCGCCTGGTTGTCGCCGGCCTCGAGCGCGGCGTGCGACAGGAACGCCGCCAGCGGCGTGAGGCCGTCGGCCACCGGCACCACGTCGCCATCGCCCTGCGCCGCGACCTGGGGCACCTGCCCCGCGGGCAAGCCGTCGTAGTTCTCTTCCGACGCGAACACCGTCGCGGCGGTGATCAGTTCATTGAGGTTTTCGAGGCGCTCGGCGCCTTCGCGTTCGGTCTTGTAGTGCTCGATGAGGCCGCTGCCATCGAGCATGTGCTCGACCAGTTCGGGCAGCGGCAGGTTGCGCGTTTCTTCGGACAGGCGAGCGATGAGCTGCGCGAACTGGGCCAGGTTCGACCCGCCCTTGCCGCCCACCGTGGCCACCGCGCCGTACAGGCTGGTGCCTTGCGACTGCGCCGCGTCGGCTAGTTGCTCGAGCGTGCGCGCGCCTATGCCGCGCGTGGGGAAATTGACCACGCGCATCCACGACGTGTCGTCATGCGGATTGGCCATCAGGCGCAGGTAGGCCAGCGCATGCTTGATTTCCTGGCGCTCGAAGAAGCGCAGGCCCCCGTAAACCTTGTACGGAATGCCGGCCGAGAACAGCGCATGCTCGATGACGCGCGACTGCGCGTTGCTGCGATAGAGCACCGCGATCTCGCGTCGCGCGCGGCCGTCATGGATCAGCGCGCGGACCTCGTCCACCAGCCACTGGGCTTCCATGCCGTCGCTGGGCTGCTCGACGATGCGCACGGGCTCGCCCTCGCCCTGTTCGGTCCAGAGGTTCTTGCCCAGGCGGGCGCTGTTGTGCGAGATGAGCGCGTTGGCCGCGTCGAGAATGTTGCCGTACGAGCGGTAGTTCTGTTCCAGCCGGATGACGGTGCCATGCGCGTAGTCGCGCTCGAAGTCGGCCATGTTGCCGACATGCGCGCCGCGGAACGCGTAGATGGACTGATCGTCGTCGCCCACGGCGAAGATCTTCGCGCCGCCGCCCGCCAGCAGCCGCAGCCACTTGTACTGCAGGATGTTGGTGTCCTGGAACTCGTCGACCAGCACGTGGCGGAACCGTCGCTGGTAGTGTTCGCGCACGGGCGCATTGCGCGTCAGCAGTTCGTAGGCGCGCAGCAGCAGCTCGGCGAAGTCGACCACGCCTTCGCGCTGGCACTGGGCCTCGTAGAGCTGGTAGATGTCGATCAGTCGCCGGCGGTGGCTGTCGTTGTCCCACACCTCGACGTCGCCAGGACGCTGGCCGTCTTCCTTGCAGCCGTTGATGAAACGCTGCACGTCGCGCGGCGGATACTTCTCGTCGTCGATGCCGTTGGCCTTCAGCAGGCGCTTGATGGCGGCCAGCTGGTCGGCGGTATCGAGTATCTGGAAAGTCTGCGGCAGGCCTGCATCGCGGTGATGCGCCCGCAGCATGCGGTTGCACAGGCCGTGGAAGGTGCCGATCCACAGGCCGCGGGTATCGATCGGCAGCGTGGCCGTCATGCGCGTGAGCATCTCGCGCGCGGCCTTGTTGGTGAAGGTGACGGCCAGCAGCCCGTATGGGCTGGCCTGGCCTGTTTGAATCAGCCAGGCCATCCGGGTGGTGAGCACCCGGGTCTTGCCGCTGCCCGCCCCGGCCAGGACCAGGGCGTGCTGCGGTTCGAGGGTAACGGCGGCGCGTTGTTCGGGATTGAGTTTATCCAGCATCATGCCGCGTAGCGGCGCAGATGCAGTGCGAACTGCTCGAGCCCGGCGATGCCGCTATGCTGGGCGCGCTGGCACCAGGCCTGCAGGTCGTTGAGCAGTTGCTCGCTGCTGGCGCTGGAACTTTCCCACAGGCGGCCCAGCTCGCGGCGCATCTGCACCAGGGTGGACAGCGACTGGTTCTGGGCGATGGCCTGGTCGAGTTCGGCCAGTTGCTCGGGCTGCAGCACGTCTTCGTTGCGATGCAGCCAACGGCGCACCCGATGCAGCATGGTCCAGCGGCAATCGGCGGCGCCCTTCTGGCGCGAGTTCTTCAGCTTGGCCAGCTCTTCGCGCGCCGACTTCTTCACCAGGTCGGCGTAGCGCGCCATGACTTCATAGCGGTGCGTGATGATGCCTTGCAGCGTGTGCAGGTCGATGGCCTTGGCGGCGGGATCGAGCTTCAGCTTGGGCGCGACCTTCTTGACCTTGGCCAGCCCGAAGAAGCGCAGCACGTTGATGTACGCCCAGCCCAGGTCGAACTCGTACCATTTGGCCGAGAACTTGGCCGACGTGCCGTGCGCGTGGTGATTGTTGTGCAGCTCTTCGCCGCCGATGATGATGCCCCACGGGAACACGTTGGTGCTGGTGTCCGGGCTGTTGTAGTTGCGGTAGCCCCAGTAGTGGCCGATGCCGTTGACCACGCCGGCCGCCCAGAACGGGATCCAGGCCATCTGCACGGCCCAGACCGTCAGACCCAGCACGCCGAACAGGGCCAGATCGATGGCGAGCATGATGAGCACGCCGGCCAGGCTGTGGCGCGAGTAGACGTTGCGTTCGAGCCAGTCGTCGGGCGTGCCGTGGCCGAACTTGGCCATGGTTTCACGGTTGGCCGATTCGAGGCGATACAGCTCGGCGCCGCGGAACAGTACCTTCCAGATACCGAACAGCATGGGCGAGTGGGGATCCCCTTCCTTCTCGCACTTGGCGTGGTGCTTGCGGTGAATGGCGACCCATTCCTTCGTAACCATGCCGGTGGTGAGCCACAGCCAGGCGCGGAAGAAATGCATGACCGCCGGATGCAGCTCGAGGCCGCGGTGAGCCTGGCTGCGATGCAGAAACACCGTGACGGACACGATCGTGACGTGCGTGACGGCCAGCGTGAACAGGACGACCTGCCACCACTCGGCCTGGGCCAGGCCGCCGGACAAAAAGGTAAGGACTTGATCCATAAAGCTGTTAGGAAGCCTCGTGAGTAAGGTTACCGATGCAGTTTAGCCTACATGGCTTCGTTATGACAGCACGGTTTCAAAAAGGTTCTTGAGTTAAATCAATGACTAAGCGCTGCCTCGTGGGGGAGCGAATCGTCGCCGCGACCGGCGCGGGAACGCCTGCTGCGTGGTGTGTTTCCAACATTTTGCTACACAACGTATACCGCGATAAAGTAAGGACCGTCCCACCGACACCGAACTCCATGCCGTCATCAACCGCTGCGCGCCGGCTCCTTCCTGTCCTGCTGCTGGCCGCCGCCATGCCGGCAGCGGCCCAGATCCAGGTGCCCAGCGGGTCGAGCGTCGTACTTGCCACGTACTTCGAAATCGATCCCGAGAGCTGCCGGCCCCTGGCTTCGCCGCGCGTGCGCATCACCGGCAACGGCGTCTTGGGCAAGGCGATCGTGGTGCGCACGCAAGGCAAAGTGTCGGCCACGACACGGTGCCCGCACAAGCTGGTGCCCATATCGCAAGTGCTGTATCAGGCCGACAAGCCCGGCATCGACGCCATATCGTGGGATGTGCGTTATCTACGACGCAATGCGCGCGTGGAGCGCGTCAGCTCACAGGTGAACGTGACGCCGCGCGCCCGCTGAAGGCGCGCGACGGGCCATCCCTTTGACCTACGACGTCATGCCGCCGGCGGCTTGTCGACCGGCGCGGCGTCGTCGTCGGAAATTTCGTCCGTCGCCTCGTCGACCCCGGGCATTTCGACCACCGCATCCAGGTCGCCGGCATCATCGGCAGCCGCCGCATCCCCGTCCAGCACGGGATCGACCAAGGCTGGCGCGACGGCGGCATCCGCCTGCAAGGGCGCCTGCAAGGGCGCCTGCAAGGGCGCCTGCGCCTCGGCCGGGCCGGCTGCCTTCGCCGGTGTCTTGCGACGTTCGAATACCGCGGCGAAGAAGCCGTCCGTCCCATGCACGTCCGGCCGCAACTGCATGTAGGGGCCTTCCACTTCGAGTTCGGGACAGCGTGCCTTGATCAGCGCGGCCGCGTCCAACTGCTCGAAGTCGGGATGCTCGGCGAGGAAACGCTCGGCCTGGGCGGCGTTTTCTTCCACCAGCAGACTGCAGGTGGCGTAGACCAGGCGTCCGCCGGGCGCGACGCAGCGCGCGGCGCTTTTGAGGATGCGATGCTGCAGCTCGCACAGCTCGCCCAGCGACTCGGGATGCTGTCGCCATTTCAGGTCGGGATTGCGCCGCAGCGTGCCGATGCCGCTGCACGGCGCGTCCACCAGGACGCGCTGCGCCTTGCCGGCCAGCCGCTTGACGCGCGCATCGTTCTCGCCGTCGATGGCCACCGGCACCACGTTGGACAGGCCGCTGCGCGCGAAGCGGGGCTTGGCGCGGGCCAACCTGGCGGCGGACACGTCGAAGGCGTACAAGCGGCCGGTGGAGCGCATCAGCGCGCCCAGCAGCAGGCTCTTGCCGCCCGCGCCGGCGCAGAAGTCGATGATCATCTCGCCGCGCTTGGGCCCCACCAGCAGGGCCAGCAGCTGGCTGCCCTCGTCCTGGACCTCGAGGCTGCCGTCCTCGAACTGCGGCCAGCGGTTCACCGCCGGACGCCCCGCCATGCGGATGCCCCAGGGCGAATACTTCATGGACTGCGGCTCGTACCGCGCCGCCGGGCCGGCCAGCAGGCCGGACAGCATCGCATCGCGCTCGGCCTTCAAGGGATTGACGCGCAGGTCCAGCGCGGCCGGCCGGTTCAAAGCCTGCATCAGGCGCTCGGGCTCGTCCATGGCGCCCAACCGCTCGTCCAGCCAGTCGGGCATGCTGGCGCGCACGGCGCGCGGCAGCGTGGCGGGGTCGATGCGCAGCACGTGCTGCAGCCACGCGGCCTCGTCCGGATCCAGCGCCTCGGCCAGCGCCTCCTGGCCCAACACCGCGGCCAGGCCCAGGATAGCCAGCCGGCGCGAGGCCGGCCCCACGCCGGACTCGGCCATGCGCCGGTAGCGGCGCAGATGGCGCAGCACGTCGTAGACGGCCTCGGCGATCTCGGCGCGATCGCGGCCGCCCAGGTTGGGGTGGGCACGCAGCCAGTGCGACAGGGCCGCGTCGGCCGGATAGGTCCATTGCAGCAGCTCGCCCAGCACCCGATGGACCTGGTCCACACGGATGGCGGCCAGCGGCACGCGAGGACGGTCGGCGCGCGGCGCGGCGCCGGCCGAAGTACGCGAGGATCTCGCGGTCCGGCGCTCGTCGCCCCCGGCGAAGGAACGATCGCCGCGTCCGGCGTCGGCATCCTGGCCGCGCGGTGCGCCGCCCGGGCGACGCGGTGCGTCCGACGGACCGGAGCGCCCGGGCGCGGGGCGGCCGGAACGGGAACGGGGGAAGGAGGACTTGCTCATCGCGGCGACTCCAGCATGAACAGGCGGGGCGGATTCCCCGAGACGTCGACCCGATGGTCGGGCAGCAGGCTGACGCGGCCTTCGGCCAGCCAGCGCGCGGCGGCGGGATAGGCCTGGTGCTCGACCTGCAGCACCCGTTCGGCCAAGGCCTCGGGCGTGTCGTCGGCAAGCACCGGCACACAGCCTTGGGCGATGATGGGCCCGTGGTCCAGCAGCGGGGTCACGAAATGCACGGTGCAGCCGTGCACGCGCACGCCGGTGGCGATGGCCTGGGCATGAGTATGCAAGCCGGGAAAGGCCGGCAGCAGCGACGGATGGATGTTGACCAGCCTGCCCGCGTAGCGCGCCACGAACCCGGGCGTCAGCACGCGCATGAAGCCTGCCAGCAGCACATAGTCGGGCCGGTAGGGTTCGATCGCGGCGGACAGCGCGGCGTCGAAGGCTTCGCGGGTCGCGAAATCCTTGTGGCTGACGGCATGCGTGGGAATGCCCTGGGCGCTCGCCCAGGCCAGCCCCGCCGCATCGGGACGGCTGCCGATGACGGCGGCGATCTGTGCGGGCCAACCCTCGGCGCGACAGGCCTCGACCAGCGCCTGCATGTTGCTGCCGCGGCCCGAGATGAGGATGACGAGGCGGCGAGCGGCGCCCGGCTGCGGCGCGGCGTCGGGACTGGCGGCGTCTGGTTGCGGGAAGCCCGCCGCACCATGCGCGGCGGAACTGGAATCGGCGGAGAAATCCGGCAAGATAGGGCTTTCCATGAGCAAGGCAACCCGAAATTGTAAACTCTCGCTCGTGAAACCACCGCTGCGCATTTATCGCTACCTGCCCCCGCCGGCCCGGCGCCTTCCCTGCGCCCTGACCATCGGCAATTTCGACGGGGTCCATCGGGGCCATCAGGCCATACTTTCGCTCGTACGCCGCGAGGCGCAGGCACGCGGCCTGGCATCGTCCGTGATGACTTTCGAGCCGCATCCGCGCGAATACTTCGCGGCGCTGAACCAGCGCCCCGAACTCGCGCCCACGCGGATCTCGGGCCTGCGCGACAAGCTGGCGGCGCTGGCGCGCGCCGGCATCGAACAGGTGGTGGTCGAGCGCTTCGATGCTCGCCTGGCCAGCATGTCGGCCAACGCCTTCATCGAAGACCTGCTGGTGCACGGACTGCACACGCGGTGGCTGCTGGTGGGCGAGGATTTTCGCTACGGCAGCAAACGAAGCGGCGACATCGACCTGCTGCGCGAAGCCGGCCTGCGGCACGGTTTCGAGGTGCATACGCTGTCCGACGTCACCGACCCGCACGGCCATCGCATTTCAAGTTCCGAAGTGCGCACCGCGCTGGCGGTAGGCGACCTGAAGCGCGCACAAGAGCTGCTGGGCCACCCTTTCCACATCAGCGGCCACGTCATCCACGGACAGAAACTCGGCCGGCAGCTGGGCTTTCCCACCATGAACCTGCGGGTGGCGCCGCGCTGCGCCGCGCGATCGGGCATCTACGTGGTGCGAGTGCTGGGGCTGGGCGAGCAGCCGCGTGCCGCCGTGGCCAGCCTGGGCGTGCGCCCCACCGTCGAAGACCATGGCCGTGTGCTGCTCGAGACGCACTTGCTGGATGGCCCCGCCGATGCTTACGGTAAACTCGTGCGCATCGAATTCCTGCACAAGCTGCGGGACGAAGAGAAATTCCCCGACCTCCTCTCCCTGACTGCCGCCATCGCCGAAGACGCGCGAAACGCGCGCGCCTACTTTGCCGTTCATGGACTATAAAAACACCCTCAACCTGCCCGATACTCCCTTCCCCATGCGCGGCGATCTCGCCAAACGGGAACCGGCCTGGGTGGCCGAATGGGAAGAGAACCGCGTCTACCAGGCCATCCGCGCGGCCAGCAGCGGTCGCCCGCGCTTCGTGCTGCACGACGGTCCCCCGTATGCCAACGGCGACATCCACATCGGGCACGCGGTCAACAAGATCCTGAAGGACATCATCGTCAAGAGCCGCAACATGGCCGGCTTCGACGCGCAATATGTGCCGGGCTGGGACTGCCACGGCATGCCGATCGAGATCCAGATCGAGAAGAAATACGGCAAGCACCTGCCTGTGGCCGAGGTGCAGTCGCGCGCCCGCGCCTATGCGCTCGAACAGATCGATCGCCAGCGCAAAGACTTCAAGCGCCTGGGCGTGCTGGGCGATTGGGATCGCCCGTATCTCACGATGAACTTCAGCAATGAAGCCGACGAGATCCGCGCGCTGGGCCGCATCCTGAAAAAGGGCTACGTGTTCCGCGGGCTGAAGCCGGTGAACTGGTGCTTCGACTGCGGTTCGGCGCTTGCCGAGGCCGAGGTCGAATACGCGGACCGCGTCGATCCCGCCATCGACGTCGCCTTCCCGTTCGCCGACAAGCCCGCGCTGGCCGCGGCCTTCGGCCTGAGTTCGGTGGAAGACGGCGCCGCGGTCATCTGGACCACCACGCCCTGGACGATACCCTCGAACCAGGCGCTGAACGTGCACCCCGAGTTCGACTATGCGCTGGTGCGCGTCACGCCGGCGCCCGCGCATGGCCCGCTGCTGCTGCTGGCGGCCGAGCGCGTCGAAGAGTGCCTGAAAACCTGGGGCCTGGAAGGCGAGATCATCGCGACCGCGAAGGGCGCCGCGCTGGCCGAGCTGCGCATGCGTCATCCGCTGGCGTCGGCCGATGCGGGCTACGACCGCACCTCGCCCATCTACCTGGGCGACTACGTCACGCTGGACGCCGGCACGGGCGTCGTGCACTCGGCGCCCGCCTACGGTATCGAAGACTTCGTCTCGTGCAAGGCGCATGGCCTGCGCGACGACGACATCATCAGTCCCGTGATGGGCGACGGCCGTTACGCCACCAGCCTGCCGCTGTTCGGCGGCCTGTCGATCTGGGACGCCAACCCCAAGATCGTCGAGGCCCTGAAGGCCGCCGGCTCGCTCATGCACGTGGTGAAGCTGTCCCACAGCTACATGCACTGCTGGCGCCACAAGACCCCGGTCATCTACCGCGCCACCAGCCAGTGGTTCGCCGGCATGGACGTGCAGCCCAACGACGGCAGCGCGCCCCTGCGGGAGACCGCGCTGGCGGCCATCGACGCCACGGCCTTTTATCCCGCATGGGGCCGCGCGCGCCTGCACGCCATGATCGCCAACCGGCCCGATTGGACGCTGTCGCGCCAACGCCAGTGGGGCGTGCCCATGGCCTTCTTCGTGCACAAGGAAACCGGCGCGCTGCATCCCCGCACCGACGAACTGCTCGAACAGGTGGCGCAGCGCGTCGAGCAGCACGGCATCGAGGCCTGGCAAAGCCTGGACCCGCGCGAACTGCTGGGCGACGAGGCCGACGCCTACGAGAAGAACCGCGACACGCTGGACGTGTGGTTCGATTCCGGCACCACCCACGCCACCGTGCTGGGCGGCAAGGACCACGATCTGGGCGGCTCGCACGGCGAACAGCTTTCCTGGCCCGCCGACCTCTACCTGGAAGGCTCGGACCAGCACCGCGGCTGGTTCCATTCGTCGCTGCTCACGGGCTGCATGCTGTATGGCCAGGCCCCTTACAAGGCCCTGCTGACGCACGGCTTCGTGGTCGACGGCCAGGGCCGCAAGATGAGCAAGTCGGTAGGCAACGTGATCGCGCCGCAGAAGGTTTCCGACTCGCTGGGCGCCGAAATCCTGCGGCTGTGGGTGGCGTCCACCGATTACTCGGGCGAGCTGTCCATCTCCGACGAGATCCTCAAGCGCGTGGTGGAAGGCTATCGCCGCATCCGCAACACGCTGCGTTTCCTCTTGGCCAACCTGGCGGACTTCGACCCGGCCACGCAGGCCGTGCCGCACGACGGGCTCTTCGAGATCGACCGCTATGCGCTGGCCATGACGGCGCAGATGCAGGCCGAGGTGCTGGGCAATTACGAGCGCTACGACTTCCATCCGGCCGTGTCGCGCCTGCAGACCTTCTGCTCGGAAGACCTGGGCGCTTTCTACCTGGACATCCTGAAGGATCGCCTGTACACCACGGCGGCCGGCAGCCGCGCGCGCCGTTCGGCGCAGACCGCGCTGTTCGAGATCACGCAGGCGCTGCTGAAGCTGATGGCGCCCATCCTGTCGTTCACCGCCGAAGAGGCGTGGAAAGTGCTGGGCGCCTCGACCCTGCGGCAGCAGGACGAGGCGGCGCGCGCCACCATCTTCACGCAGCTCTATCACACCCTGCCGGCGTTCGGCGACGCCGAGGCGCTTACGGCCAAATGGTCGCGCCTGCGCGCTATCCGCGCCGAGGTGCTGCGCAAGCTCGAAGAGGTGCGCACCGCGGGCGGCATCGGCTCGTCGCTGCAGGCCGAGGTCGACATCCACGCCAGCGCGCAAGACCGCGAGTGGCTGGCCAGCCTGGCGGGCGACCTGCGCTTCGTGCTGATCGTCTCGCGCGCCACGGTGCACGAGGGCAGCGGCGAACTGCAGGTGCAGATCACGCCCTCTTCCAGCAGGAAGTGCGATCGCTGCTGGCACTGGCGTGACGACGTGGGCGCGGATGCGGCGCACCCCGACATCTGCGGCCGCTGCGTCGCCAACCTGTTCGGCTCGGGCGAGCCGCGCGACAAGGCGTAAGCATGGCCGATACCAAAGAAGCCCCCCGCGCCCCGCTGGCACGCTGGCTCGGCCTGGCCGCACTCATCATCGTGTTCGATCAGGCCACCAAGCTGTATTTCGAAAACGCCTTCGCGTACGGGCAGCGCCTGAACGTGCTGCCCATCTTCGACTTCACGCTGATGTACAACCGCGGCGCGGCCTTCAGTTTCCTGGCCTCCGAGGAAGGCTGGCAGCGCTGGCTGTTCACGGTGCTGGGCATAGGCGCGGCCGTGGTCATCACCTGGCTGCTGCGCCGTACGCACGGCCAGCCGCGCTTCTGCCTCGCCCTGACGCTGATCATGGGCGGCGCGCTGGGCAACGTGATCGACCGCGTGGCTTACGGCCACGTCATCGACTTCCTGCTCTTCTACTGGCGCGACTGGTACTATCCGGCCTTCAACGTGGCCGACGTGGCGATCACGTGCGGCGCGGTCTTGCTGGTGCTGGACGAGATCCTGCGCGCCCGCAAGGCACGCGCGGCGAGCGCGTAGGTCTTCGCGGCGTGGGGGCACACCCTTCTGCCGCCGGGCCGCTCCCAAGGCAGAAGCGCCCCCTCGGGGGGCAGCAAGCCGAAGGCGCAGCGTGGGGGCCCTCGTTTTGCCGCATAATGGCACGATCCCTACACGACTAGTGCAGCCATGCTAGACCTCGCCCGCAAACGCATCGTCCTCGGCCTCACCGGGGGCATTGCCTGCTACAAGATCGCCGAACTGGTGCGGCGCATGACAGAGCAAGGCGCGATCGTCGACGTCGTCATGACGGAAGCGGCCACGCACTTCATCACGCCGGTCACCATGCAGGCGCTGTCGGGTCGCCCCGTGTTCGTCGATGCGTGGGACGCGCGCGTGCCCAACAACATGGCGCACATCGACCTGACGCGCGGCGCCGATGCGGTGCTGATCGCCCCGGCCAGCGCCGACTTCATGGCCAAGCTGGTCCACGGCCTGGCCGACGATCTGCTCTCCACGCTGTGCCTGGCCCGAGCCTGTCCGTTGCTGGTGGCGCCCGCCATGAACCGCGAGATGTGGGCCAATCCGGCCACGCAGCGCAACGTGGCGCAACTGCGCGCCGACGGCGTCACGGTGCTGGGTCCGGCCGCGGGCGAACAGGCCTGCGGTGAAACCGGCAGCGGCCGCATGCTGGAACCGCACGAGTTGCTGGCAGACCTCATCGCCTCGTTCCAGCCCAAGCTGCTGGCCGGCCGCCACGTACTGCTTACCGCCGGTCCCACGTCCGAACCGGTCGACCCGGTGCGCGTGCTCAGCAATCGCTCGTCCGGCAAGACGGGCTATGCCCTGGCGCGCGCCGCGCACGAGGCCGGCGCGCGGGTCACCCTGATCACCGGCGCCACCGCGCTGCCGATCCCGCGCGGCGTGACCGCGCTGCACGTGATGACCGCGCGCCAGATGCGCGACGCGGTGATGGCCAGCGCGGCCGATGCCGACGTGTTCGTCGCGGTGGCGGCGGTGGCCGACTGGCGCATCAAGAACGTCAGCGACCAGAAACTGAAGAAAACCAGCGAGGGCGGCGGCGCGCCGGCCCTCGAATTCGAGCCTAATCCCGACATCCTGGCCGAAGTCGCGCGCATGGCCGATGGCCCCTGGTGTGTGGGCTTCGCGGCCGAGACCGAGAAGCTGGCCGAGCATGCCGAGGCCAAGCGCCAGCGCAAGGGCATACCGCTGCTGGTCGGCAACCTCGCGCACAAAGTGATGGATGCCGACACCACCGAGCTGGTGCTGTTCGACGCCAAGGGCGTGCACCCCCTGCCCGCCGCCCCCAAGCTGGACGCGGCGCGCCGCCTGGTGGCCGAGATCGCGGCGCGGCTGCCGGCCGGGAACTGAGAGCGCCCGGGCCAGCATAGCCCGCTCGCCGTGCACGGCGCATTGCGCATCACGGACGCGAGGCGCTTTCGAACCTACGCGCTGCTGGTTCCCAGCCTGGCCTCGCCGCCCCCGCGCGTCAGCCGCGCCAGCAAGGCCACCACCCCCAGCGTTACCACCACGCGGCCCGCCAGCACCACCCAGATATCCGCCCCCAGCACCATCATCAGCGCCGTGTCCTCGATCAGCGAATGGCACAGCGACAGCCACGACAGCGCCAGGAAGCGCGTGCGGGCCGGATACTGCTGTTTCTCGGCCTCTTCGATGATAAGCGCGCCGCCGTACGTGAGCCCGAGCAGCACGCCCACGGTGGTGACCGGCGTGACGCGCGGATCCAGCCCCGACAAGCGCAGCAGCGGCGCCATGGCCGCGGTGATCCAGCGGGTGGCGCCGATGCGCTCCAACACATCCAGCAGCACCAGCAGCGCCACCAGCACCGCGTAGGTCACCAGCAGCGACGTAATCGTGCCGCGCAGCCACGGGCCGAACGCATGCGGATCCGTGTCGCCCGCCAGCGTGGACTGCTGCAGCCAAGTCAAAGACAGCGGCTCCTGCAGCCAGCCGCCCATCTTGCAGGTCCATGCGACCACGGCGCCATAGCCCAGCGCCGCGCCCACGCGCAGCGCCGCGGTGGCCCAGAAACTGGCGCCCGCGCGCCGCACGATGGCCTGCTCCACCGGCAGCGAATGCGCGAACAGCATCATCGCGGCAAGGGCGCTGAACTGCGCGGTCGTGAGGTCGAGTACGGGCGCAAAGCTGATCAAGGCCGCGATCGCGCCGTAGATTCCGATGAAGACGCTGGCCACCCAGATCATGCCCGCCTCCGGCGGCAGGTCGAGCAATGCCATCACCGGAGCGAAGCCGCGGCCCAGCGCGTCGATCCAGCCGAGCCACTGGCCCGCCTGCACCAGCACCATCACGGGCAGCATCACCTTCACCAGGGCCAGGAACAGGCGCGCGCTGCGGCGCCACAACTGAAGCAGATACGGAATCATCGACGTGCAGGAATGGTGGAAAGGACGCCAGCATAGCGGCGAGCCGGAACAATAGGGACGCGATATTCTTTTGCGGCGCGCGCGTTTATTGATATAAACCGCCGGTTACACACAACTTTCTTGCGCCATGGATATCGACGCCATCGACCACCGCATCCTGGACATCCTGCGACAGGATGCCGACCTGTCGAACCATGCCCTGGCGGCGCGCGTGGGACTGTCGCCTTCGGCGTGTCTGCGGCGCGTGGCGCGGCTGAAGGAATCCGGCGTGATCCGCCGCATCGTGGCGGTACTGGATCCCGCCCGCATGGCGCGGCCGCTCACCGCCATCGTCACCATCGAGTTCGCCCAGCACACCGCGGCCCTGCGCCAGGCCTTCGCCCGGCGCGTGCGCGACGAGGCCGCCGTAAGCCAGTGCCACATGGTGACCGGCCAGGTGTCGGCCATCCTGACCGCGCATCTGCGCGACATGGACGAATACCTGGCCCTGGCGGAGCGTCTGTTCGACCGCGATGAGAACGTGCGCGCGTTCTATACCCACATCGTGATGCAGACCATCAAGGACGAGGCGGCGCCGTCCTGAGCCGCCCCGCGCCCGTCACCGCAGCGCCTGCTCGGACCAGCTTGCCAACGGCAGGGGCAGCCCCTGGGCGATGCGGTCCATCATCCGCCGCAGTTCCGGGCCGCCGCCGCGCGCGCTGGGCCAGCGACGCGGCGTGACCGCATGCCAGGCCCCGTCGGCGCCGCGCTCCGCCATCACGAAGCGGAAGGTGTAGTACCCCGGGATGCCCATGCGCAGGTCGGTGACCACCAGCGCATCGCCCAGGGCGTCGTAGCGCAGCCAATCGTCGGTGAACCAGCGCAGCCGCGCGTGCAGCGGTGCATCGGCCAGCGCATCGGCCAACTCGGGGTGGCGCGGCAGGCGCAGCGTTTCGGGCGCAGCGCGATCGAACCAGCCGCTGATGCCCTCGTAGTACGCGCCGTCCGATCCGATGGCCACCACGCGCCACAGCAGCGTATTGAACGGCATCGGCGTGCCCAGGACGCGCTCGACCTGCACGCCCTGCCGGGCCAGCTCATCCTGTACGCGCTGTTCGGCATGCCAGCGGCCCGCCAGCCCCGCCAACAGGTACAGCCCGCCGAACAGAACGGTGACGGCCACGGCCCGGCGCATCCCCGCCGTGAGTCCGAACAGCGCGGCAGCCAACACCGCCAGCAGCATGGGAACGGTGTAGACCGGATCGATGATGAATACCGCCGACCAGCTTTCCGGCGTCCAGGTCAGCGGCCAGAACAGCTGCGTGCCGTACACCGTGAACGCATCCAGCACGGGATGGGTGAACAGCACCAGCCAGATCGCCAGGAACAGCCGCCCCGCGCCGTATGGCGCCTGCGGCCAGCGCTTGCGCACCAGCCAGGCCAGGCCCCCGGCCAGCGCGGTCAGCACGAACACGGAATGGGAGAAGCCGCGGTGATACGTCATGGACGAGACCGGGTCGGCGTAGCGCACCAGCACGTCGAGGTCGGGCAGCGTGCCCAGCGCCGCCCCGTAGAGCAGCGCCTTGCGGCCCTGGAAGCGCCCCATCAGCGCGCCCTGTATGCCGGCGCCCAATACTGCCTGCGTGATGGAATCCATGGATACTTCGGTCCTGAAATCGATGGCCTGCCTGCGATACCGCCCCGCGCGGTCCGTTCAGGCAGGCGTTAAGATACAGGATGCCCACGGCTCTCACGGCTTTCGCCCCTACATGGACCATTACATCGATCAGATCGGCGCTTTCATCCAGACTCACCAGGAGTGGGCGGGGCCGATCACCTTCCTGCTGACCCTGGGCGAATCGCTGCTCGTGGTCGGCCTGTTCATCCCCGCCACGGCGCTGCTGCTGCTCACGGGCGGCCTGATCGGTTCCGGCACCCTGAACCCCTGGAGCATACTGGCCTGGGGCGTCGTCGGCGCCGTGGTGGGCGACGCCATCTCTTACGGCATCGGCCGCTGGCTTGGCCCGGGCGTGCTGCGCCGCTGGCCGCTCAGCCGGCAGCGCGCCAACGTCGCGCGGGCACGGTTGTTCTTCTGGCGCTATGGCTTCGCCTCGGTGGTGCTGGGCCGCTTCCTGGGGCCCTTGCGCTCCACCGTGCCCACGGTCGCGGGCGTCATGCGCATGCATCACCTGCGCTTCCAGGCGGCCAACGTGCTGTCCGCGGTGCTGTGGCTGCCGCTGATGCTGGCGCCCGGATACCTTACCGCGCGCGGCCTGGGCGCTGCCAAGGATGCCCAGCAGATCACCCTGGTCGTCGGCGTGATCGCCTCCATCGTGGTGGGCGGGTGGTTGATGGCGATGCTGGTGCGCAAGAGGCGCCCGGTGGCCGAACGCCACAACAGCTGACCGGAGCACGGCTCATGGCATTGCCAGGCGAACCCAAGAACGGCGACTTCGCCAGCTACGTCGAGTCGCTCAGCCGCAATGGCGGTCCGGCGCCGGGGCAGGTGCTCCAGCCTGTCCCTCGCGAGCAGCGGCCGCGCGAACCGGCCCCGAAGCCGGCCGCAAGATCCGCTGCCGCAGCCGCCGCCAAGCCCTCCGGCGGGCCCGACGCATCCGGCTGGGGACGTAGCGACAAGCCGGCGCCGGCCGCCACGGCCACGCCGCTGCCCGCTCCCGCGCGCGGCACGCCAGGAGGTTTCGCCGACGGATCGCCGGCCGCGCAACAGCTGGCCCGCGTCAGCTCGCATCGCCGCGTGGCGCTGATTCTCACCCTCGCCGCCGTGGCGCTATGCTGGAGCGCCTTCGCCACCGTGATCGAGGCGATGAACCGGCAGCCGCGGCAAGTGGAAGACTTCTTTCCCGCAGTATTCCTGACCTTCGTCGCGCTGATGCTCTTCAAGGCGGCCAGCCGGTTGCGCGCCAAGGCCCGCGAAGGCGTCCTGCCCAAATACGGTCCGCTGGAAACCTTGACTAGGCGCCCTGACCGGCAGGGATGACTCGCGGCGCGGTGGGTTCGACAGACCTCACACGCTTCTTTGGTACCCTAGTTCTCCCCATCGCCGGCGGACTCGTCCCCGGCCACGTCTCCTTTCATTCCCCATGAACTCCGTAGACCTGAAGATCCTGGATGCGCGCATGCGCGACTTCCTGCCCGCGTACGCCACGCCCGGCTCGGCCGGCCTGGACTTGCGCGCCTGCCTGGACGCGCCGCTGACGATTGCGCCGGGCGCCACCGAGCTGGTGCCCACCGGCCTGGCCATCCATATCGCCGACCCCGGCTATGCGGCGCTGATCCTGCCGCGCTCCGGGCTGGGACACAAGCACGGCATCGTGCTGGGCAACCTGGTGGGCCTGATCGACTCCGACTACCAGGGCCAGCTGATGGTCTCGACCTGGAACCGCGGCGCCGCCGCGTTCACGCTGCAGCCCATGGACCGCCTCGCCCAACTGGTGATCGTTCCCGTGCACCAGGTGGCGTTCAACGTGGTCGAGGACTTCGCCGCGTCGGACCGCGGCGCCGGAGGATTCGGCAGCACCGGCCACGGCTGATCCCAGTCAGCGTTGTCCCGTGCGCGTTTCGCCGAACAACGCCTTCTGCTCGCGCGGCTGCGAACGCCAGTACTGCGGCGGCGCCTTGACCTGCGCGCCCAATTCGGCGGCGGCATGCCAGGGCCAGCGAGGGTCATACAGCATGGCGCGCGCCAGCGCGATCATGTCGGCCTGACCGTTCTGCAAGATCCGCTCGGCCTGGGCGGCCTCGGTGATGAGACCTACGGCCATGGTGGGCATGCCCACTTCCCGCTTCAGTCTTTCGGCATACGGCACCTGGTATCCCGGTCCCAGCGTGATCTGCTGGCTCGGGGACACGCCGCCGGTGGACACGTCGATGAAGTCGCAGCCCAGCGCCTTCAGTTCGCGCGCGAACGCCACGGTCTGGTCGACATCCCAGCCGCCTTCCACCCAATCCGTCGCCGACACCCGCACCCCCACCGGCCGGTGCGCAAGCGCCTGGCGCACAGCCTGGAAGACCTCGAGCGGAAAGCGCATGCGGTTGGCGAGCGAGCCGCCGTAGTCATCGCTGCGCTGGTTCGCCAGCGGCGAGAGGAACTGGTGCAGCAGATAGCCATGCGCGGCGTGCAGCTCGATCACTTCGAAGCCGAGCCGGTCGGCGCGCCGTGCGCTGTCGACAAAGGCCTGCCGCACGCGCGCCAGCCCCTGGACGTCGAGCTCGCGCGGCGGCAGTTCGCCGGCGGCGTGAGGCAGCGCCGACGGCGCATGCGCGGTCCACCCGCCCTCTTCCAGCGGGATCTGCTTGCCGCCCTCCCAGGGCGCGCGGCTGGAGGCCTTGCGGCCGGCATGGCCCAACTGGATGCCCAGCTTGATGGGGGAATAACGCCGGATGGCGCGCACCACTTTCGCCAGCGCGGCCTCGGTGGCATCGGACCACAGGCCCAGGTCGCCCGGGGTGATGCGGCCGTCGGCCTCGACGGCGGTGGCCTCGACGATCAGCAGGCCCGCGCCCGACAGCGAGAGGTGCCCCAGATGGATCATGTGCCAATCGTTGGCACAGCCCTCTTCCGCGGAGTACTCGCACATGGGGGCGATGACGATACGGTTGTCCAGCGTGACATTGCCGAGCGAGATCGGCGAGAAAAGCAAAGCCATGGGGTTCCTTCATGACCGGGACCGGTCCGCGCCGCCATCGCGGCAGCGGCCATGCCCGGGCGCAATACGGTGGGCGAAACACCGCAGCATAGCCCCTCGTCGGCCCCGCCGCCCGCATCGCCCTGCCGCGGTGACGGATATGCGGCGGCCTTATTCGGCTTCGATCACCGACTGCAGGAACTGCTGCGTGCGCGGTTCCTGCGGCGAGCTGAACAGCGTGGCGGATTCCGCGTCTTCCACGATGTTGCCCTGGTCGAAGAACAGCGTGCGGTCGGCCGACCGCTCGGCGAACTTCATCTGGTGCGTGACGATGAGCATCGTCATGGTGTGTTGTGCCGCCAGGTCGCGCATGATCTGCAGGACGCCGCCCACCAGTTCCGGGTCCAGCGCCGAAGTCACCTCGTCGAACAGCATGATCTCGGGCCGCATGGCCAGCGCGCGCGCGATGCCCACGCGCTGCTTCTGCCCGCCCGACAACTGCGCGGGATAGGCATCCAGCTTGTCGCCCAAGCCCACCAGCTCGAGATACTCGCGGCCGCGAGCCACGGCCTCGTCGCGTCCCAGTCCTTCGACGTGGATGGGCGCCTCGATCACGTTGCCCAGCGCGGTCTTGTGCGGGAACAGGTTGAAGTGCTGGAACACCATGCCGATCTTGCCGCGCACCCGGCGCACGTGCGCCGAATGCGGACCGACTTCATTGCCCTGCGCATCGCGCCACATGGATACGCCGTCGATGAAGATGTCGCCGCTGGTGGGCCGGTCCAGCGTCATCAGCAGACGCAGCAGCGTGGACTTGCCCGAGCCCGAAGGCCCGATCACCGCGACCGTCTGGCCCGCCGGAATCTCGAGATCGATGCCGCGCAGCACGTGCAGGTCGCCATACTGCTTGGTCAGTTTTTCCAGCCGGATGCTTGCGCTCATCGTTTTGCTCCATACAGTTTCAGGCGGTTCTCCACGCGCCGCACGCACCAGGCGGCGGCCAGGCTCAGCACCAGGAACAGCACGCCCACCAGCGTAAGCGGCTCGGTGTAGCGGAAGGTGGCGGAACCGATCATCTTGCTTTGCTGCAACAGCTCGACCACCGTGATGGCGGACAGCAGCGGGGTGTCCTTGAACATGGCCACCAGGTAGTTGCCCAGCGCCGGCACCACGGGCGGAATGGCCTGCGGCAGCGTCACGCCGACCGCGGTACGCCAGCGCGACAGGTTCAGCGCCGTAGCCGCCTCGACCTGGCCGCGCGGCACGGCCTCGATGCCAGCGCGGTACACCTCGGCGCAGTACGCCGCGTAATGCACGCCCAGCGCCAGGATGCCCGTGGCCAGCGGCGACAGGCTGACGCCCACGCTGGGCAGCACGTAGAACAGGAAGTACATCTGCACCAGCAGCGGCGTGCTGCGCACGAACTCGATGAGGAAAGCGGTCGGCGCGGACACGATGAACAGCGGCGAGCGCCGCAGCAGCGCCAGCACCAGCCCGAGCGTGACGGCCACCAGCATGCCGATCAGCGTGGCCTGCACCGTGACGATCAAGGCCTGGCCCAGCGTGGGCAGTATCTCCCAGGCGAAACTCCAGTCGAATATCGGGTTCATCGGACTTTGAACCTCCGTTCGAGCAGGCGGATGCCGCCCGTGATCAACAGAGCCACCGCGAAGTACATCAGCAGCATGGCGACGAAGACGTCCGTGGTGCGCAGCGTATCGCTGCGCAGCAGCTGGCCGCGGAACGTCAGGTCGGTGATGGTGATCAGCGACACCAGCGCGGTGTTCTTCAGCAGCTCGATCAGCAGGTTGCCGGCAGGCGGCAGCATGGCGGAGAACGCCTGCGGCAGCACCACGCGACGCATGATCTGCGCGCGCGTGAAGTTGAGCGCCAACGCGGCCTCGCGCTGCCCGGCCGGCACCGCGGCGATGGCGCCTCGCACCACTTCCGCGCCGTACGCGCCGGCGTTGGCGGCCAGCACCACGATGGCCACCAGCAGCGCGGGCAGCTTGATGCCGAACATGGTGGGCAGCACGTAATAGAACCAGAAGAGCTGCACCAGGGCCGAGGTGCCGCGGAAGACTTCGACGTACACCGTCGAGACGGCCCGCACGGCGCGGCTGCCCGACATCTTGCCCAGACCGGCGGCAAGGGCCATCGGCACGGCCAGCGCCGCGGCGCCGACCGTGATCTGCAGCGTCACGGCCAGGCCTTCGAGCAACGGCTCGAGCAAGGCGATCATGTCGTCCATATGCCGGCCCCTTACTTCGTGCCGCAGAGCTTGGCCGCCGTGACGTCGCCGGGCAGTTCGCTCTCGGTGAACCCGAACGGCTCGACCAGCTTGCGATGCTCTTCGCTGCCGATCAGCTTGGCCAGCTCGGCGTTGAAGGCGTCGGCGAAGGACTGGTCTTCCTTGCGGAAAGCGAAGGCGCCGTAGCCGCGCACGTTCTCACCCTGGATGACGGGGTCGGTGAAGGGTTCGGCCTTCTGCACCGCCTGGTCGGTGACCTTGGTCATCAGGTCATTGATGGTGAGCGCGGTGGCCGCATAGGCATCGGCGCGGTCGGCCTGCACGCCCGACAGCGCGCTGACCGCGTCGGGAAACACGATGACGCGCTCGGACGGAATGTTCAGCTTCTGTGCGTAGTCGCCCTGGATGGCGCCCACCACGACGCCCAGCCGCGCATCCTGGCTCTTCAGCACGTCCTCATAGCTGTGCAGATTCTTGGGATTGCCCTTCTGCACCATGAAGGCCTCCCCCACCCCGTAGGTGGGGTTGGAAAACGCGACCTGGGCGCAACGCTCGGGCGTGACATACATGCCCGCGGCGATGATGTCGAAGCGTCGGGCCTGCAGGCCCGGAATGAGCGAGCCGAACTCGGTCAGCACCCCTTCCACTTCACTGACGCCCATGCGCTTGAGCACCACCCGGGCGATTTCGACGGCTTCTCCGGTAACGCGGGCCTCTTTGCTGTCCATGTAGGCGAACGGCGCCTCGTTGGCATAGCCGATGCGGATCGTGCCGGTCTTGCGGGCGGCTGCCAGCGTGTCGGCTGATGCGCCCTCGGACGTGGCGGCCTTTCCCGCGGCCGGTTCGTTCCCGGTGGTTCCTGAGCCCGAATCGCAGGCTGTCAGCGCCAGCCCCAGTCCTGCCGTCAGCAAGATGCGTTTCGCGGCGTGCGCGATACTTGCCATGTTCTTTTCCTCCCGGGTTTGCTACACGATCAATTCTCTCAAAATGATATCCCATCGAATCATTTGAGCACGAAGGATATGTCACAAAAGAAGGCAGGCCAACTGCCTGCCTCTCCGGGAAGCGCCACGCCGGCCGGCGCGGCGCAGGTAACCGGGGCCTACTGCGACGCGTACGAGAACCGGCCGCCGCGCACCACGCCCATTACCCGGGCGCGCTCGTCGAAGCCCTGGTGGTCTTGCGCCGAGATGTTCAGCACGCCGTTCGGCACCACCAGGTCGCGGGTATTCTCCAGCGCGTCGCGCAATGCCTTGCGGAACTCGGGGGTGCCCGGCTTGGCGCCGGTCTTCAGCGCACGGCCAACGGCCGAATCCAGCAGCATCCATGCGCCATAGGCGTCGCCCGCGAACTGGGTAAGCGTGTTGGGGCCGTATTGCGCCTCGTACTTGTCGGCGAACGCCACCGCTACGGCCTTCACCGGGTTACTGTCGGGCAGTTCGCGCGCCACCACGCCAGGGCCGGTGGGAAACAGCGTGCCTTCGACTTCCTTGCCGCCCACCTGAAGGAATTCCAGCGTGCCGATACCGTGGGTCTGGTAAATGGTGCCCGAGTAGCCGCGTTCCAGCAGCGTTTTCTGCGGCAGGGCCGCCGGTGTGCCGGAACCGGCCACCAGCACCGCGTCCGGCTTGGCCGAAATGACCTTCAGCGCCTGGCCGACCACCGAGGCGTCGGTGCGCTGGAAGCGCTCCTGCGCGACGATCTTCAGGCTGTCTCCGGCCGCGGCGTTGAAGGCCTGCCACCAGCTGTCGCCGTACGAATCGGCGAAGCCGATGAACCCCACGGTCCGCACGCCCTTGCGCTTCATGTCCTCGACCAGGACCGAGGCCATCAGCGTGTCGTTCTGCGGCATCTTGAACACCCACTTGCGCTTGGGGTCGGACTGCGGCTCGACGATGACGGCCGAGGCGGCCAGGGCCACCATCGGCGTGCCCGTTTCAGCGGCCACGTCCAGCCCCGCCACCGCGGCGGCGGTGGTGTTGGGCCCGACGATGGCGTCGACCTTGTCTTCCGATGTCAGCTTGCGGAAATTGCGCACCGCGCGGCTGACGTCGGTCGCGTCGTCCAGCACCACATAACGCGCCGGCTCGCCGCCCAGCGTAGCCGGCCACAACCGGATGGCGTTGTTGGTCTGGATGCCGATGGCCGCGGCCGGGCCGGTCGTGGACACGTCCACGCCGATGACGACTTCGGCATTGGCGGACAGGGCGGGAAGCGCGATGGCGACGACGGCGGCAAGGCGGGCTAGCGCGTGAGGCATGAAGAATCCGGATATAGAAAGCAATATGGACGAAGCGGGCGGATGTTGGGGCCGGCCCAAAGCGTCATTGTGCCTCATGGACCGACGTGCCCGCGACCGCCGCGCAGCGAACGCGCAAGGCGCATCCGGGCGGCTTTCTCATGATCGGGCGGCCCGGTCCTCGTATACCAGCGCGGCCAGCGTGAGATCCTCGAGCGCGCTGCCCACCGCCTTGAAAATGGTGATTTCCGCGGCGTCGCGGCGGCCGGGCGCCCTCCCCGCCACCAGGTCGTACAGATTCCCGCGAATCGCATCGCGCCGCAGCGTGCCGGCCTGGAACGCGGTCAGCAGATCTCCCGCCTTGGTCGGAGCTTCGTCGGTATCCACGTATACCGAGGCGCTCGCGAAACAGTCGGCATGGGCCTCGATCATCTCGGGCTTGAAGCTGCCGATCAGGTCGAGGTGCGTGCCCGGCCTCAGCCAGGCGCCGCGCACCAAAGGCCGGGTTGCCAGGGTGGCGCAACTGACGATGTCGGCCTGGCGCACCGCGGCCTCGAGGTCGTCCACGGCGCTCGCGTCGCAGCCTTGCGAAACCAGGGCGTCGGCCAGCGCATGCGCGCCGGCCGGGCGCACGTTCCACACCAGCACCCGGTCGATCGGCCGAACCGCCCGCATGGCCGGCGCCACCAGGGCGGCAATGCGCCCCGCCCCCACGATGAGCAGCGTACGCGCATCGGCGCGCGCCAGGTACGAGGCGCCCAGCGCGGCCGCCCCCGCGGTGCGGTAGGCCGTGACCACGTCTCCGTCGACTTGCGCAAGCGGCACCCCGGTACGGGCGCTGTACAGCGTGTACGTGGCATGCAGGCCGGGCAGGCCCTGCCGGGTGTTCTCGGGAAAGATGTTGATGACCTTCACGCCGAAATAGCCCTGCTCGTTCCAGGCCGGCATGATCAGCGACGTGCCATGCGCCCCGCCGGACTCGACGGCATGCACGTGGCGCGGCGGCACCGTGGCGCCAGTACGGAAAGCCTCGCGCAGCGCGGGGATCACCGTCTCGAAGGACAAGGCGCCGCGCGTGGCCGCCGTATCGATGAGCTGCATTGTTCGAACCCACCCTTGCCTGCTTGCAGAAGGCAGCATTATCGCTCGGGCGGAAACCTGGCGGACACATTCCGGCCCGCCAGTCGCCGTATCATGGAAGGCCATCCGCGGCGTCGCCTGCTGCGATCCGGGCGCGGCCAGCCCGGCAGCCACGACGACGTCACAGGCGGCATGGACACGTTATCGTCCGGCGGCATTGCGCCCCCAACTTTCCAGGAGTCCCCTTATGAAGAAGACTGCTTCCGCTGTCTGGCAAGGCGATCTCAAGACCGGCAAAGGCACCGTCTCGACCCAGAGCGGCGCGCTGCGCGAGCAGCCGTATGGCTTCAACACCCGCTTTGGCGACGAGCCCGGCACCAACCCCGAAGAACTGCTGGGCGCCGCGCACGCCGGGTGCTTCTCGATGGCACTGTCGAACATCCTGGGCGAAGCGGGCCTCACGCCGGCCCGCATCGACACCGCGGCCGAAGTCACCCTGGACAAGACCGATGGCGGCTTCTCCATCACCGCCGTGCACCTGAAGGTCGTGGCCGAGATTCCCGGCGCCGACGCCAAAGCCTTCGAAGAAGCGGCCGCCAAGGCCAAGGCCGGGTGCCCGGTGTCCAAGGTGCTGAACGCCAAGATCACCATGGACGCCAAGCTGAAGAGTTGATCGCGCTCTGGAAGGGGCCATCCGCCACGCGTTGCGGAAAGCTATCGGACCCTTTCTATAAATCAATTTGCCCGTCAGGGCGGCGGTCCCGAGAATAACAACTATTCTCAGGACCGCAACATGAACACTCTCATCCTGGCCTTGTCCGGCAGCGCCGCTGCCCACCAGCACCCTCCACTACGCATGGCCGGCCTGCGTGCCGTGGCCGGTTCCGGCCTGCTGGTGGCAGTCGGCTACATCGATCCGGGCAACTGGGCGACCGACATCGCAGGCGGCAGCGGCTTCGGCTATGGCCTGCTGGCCGTGGTGTTCGCGGCGGCGCTGCTGGGCATGGGCTTCCAGGTGCTGACGGCGCGGCTGGCGCTGGCCACCGGACAGGACCTGGCCACCCTTACCGCCCGCCACCTGCCCCGCCCGCTTGCGCGCAGCGCCTGGCTGGCCGGCGAAGCTGCCATCCTGGCCACCGCATTGGCCGAACTGATCGGCGGGGCCATCGCGCTGCGCCTGCTTCTGGGCCTGCCGCTGATGGCCGGCGTGGGCGTGACGGCGCTGGGCACGCTGGCCGTGTTCTATGCCGCCCGCCGCAACGCCGACCGGCACGAACAGGTCATCGGCGTCCTGCTGGGCGTGGTGGCCGTGGCCTTCGTCTATCTGCTGGTCCGGGCCCAGCCCTCGGCGGGCGACGTGGCTTCGGGCATCGCCGACACGGGCAACACCTTGCGCGACCCCGAGGCGTTTCTGATCGCACTGGGCATCCTGGGCGCCACGCTGATGCCGCACAACCTCTATCTGCATTCCGGCGCCCTCGCGCAGCGCGCGGCCGCGCTGTCGGCGGCGGATCGTCCGATGGCCATGCGCATCGCCCGGAACGACACGATGGTCTCCCTGGGCATCGCCATGCTGATCAATGCCGCCATCATGGTCGTCGCCGCCGCATCGCTGTCAGGCTCGGGACCCGTGGTGGCCAGCCTGGACGGCGCGCACGCCGCCATCGGGCAGACGCTGGGGGCCGCGGCCGCGGTCGTATTCGGCGTGGCGCTGTATGCCGCGGGCCAAAGCTCCACGATCACGGGCGTGATGGCCGGACGCGTGCTGTCGCGCGGCTTCCAGCCCGCCGGCAGCGGCTGGTGGGAACGCCGCCGCGCGGTGATCACGCGCGCCGTGGCGGGCGTGGCTGCCCTGGCGCTGCTGGCTGCGACGGGCGGTCGCGATCCGGACGGGCTGCTGGTGCTGAGCCAGGTCATCCTCAGCCTGGCGCTGCCCTTCGCGTTGATTCCGCTGGTGGTGCTGGCCCGCCGGCGCGACGTGATGGGACGCTATGTGCTGCGGGGCGGCTGGGCCGTGGCGGCGCTGGCGGCCACCACCGGCATCGTGCTCCTGGACGGCTACCTGCTGGCGCAGACGCTGTTCTGAGGCAGGATCAGCGCGGCCGGTAGGCCGAGATCACGGGATGGTCCTCGCGGGCGGCCTGCATGCCCTGCATGATCTCGCGCCACGCGTCGCCCAGGTCGCTGCCCAGCCGCTTGAGCCGCCGCACGCGCGAGCGGGCCAGGGACTGCCCGGCGTTCTTGACGGGTGCGGGGGCGATGCGGACGTCGGTACGGACGGTGTCGATCATGGCTCTCTCCAGGAGGCGCGGGGAAACCGATGATCCATCTTAGGCCGCTGCATGATGCGTCGCCACAGAAGCGGCGAAAACGCCGCAATACCGTTGCGCAATGGGCACACCCGGCCTGAATCCCCGGGCGGCTCAGGCCTGGTCGAGCTGGTCCAGGTCCACCGGCAAGGCGCGGTTCAGCACCCCCGCCACCTTCACGCGCAGCGCATTGGAGTGGGCCCGCCGTACTTCGCGCTTCACGTCCAGCAACTGCTGCGGGTGCATCGAGAACTCGGTGAGCCCCAGTCCGAGCAGCAGCCGGGTATACCGCGAGTCGCCGGCCATCTCGCCGCATACCGCGACCGGCTTGCCGGCTCGCTCGCCGACGTTGATCGTGTTGGCGATCAGTCTCAGTACGGCCGGATGCAGCGGATCGTACAGCGACGACACCTCGTCATCGCCGCGGTCGATGGCCAGTGCGTACTGGATCAGGTCGTTGGTGCCGATCGACAGGAAGTCCAGCGCCTGCGCGAAGGGCTCGATGGCGATGGCAATGGCGGGCACCTCGACCATCGCGCCCACTTCCATATGAGGCGCATAGACCTGCCCGCGCGCATCCAGTTCGGCGCGCGCGGAAGCCAGCGCCGCGAAGGTGGCATGGACCTCGTGCATGTGCGCGATCATCGGCACCAGCATGCGCACGGGCCCATGCGCGGAAGCCCGCAGAATGGCCCGCAGCTGCGTGGCAAACATCTCGGGACGCGCCAGGCAATAGCGGATGGCGCGCTGCCCCAGCGCCGGATTGGTGGCCACGGTGGCCTCGCCGTCCAGCGTCTTGTCGGAGCCGATGTCCAGGGTGCGGATGGTGACGGGCCGGCCAGCCATGACCTTGACCACCGAGGCATAGGCCTCGTACTGCTCTTCTTCGGTGGGCAGCGTGGCGCGACCCATGAAAAGGAACTCGCTGCGGAACAGGCCGATGCCATGCGCGCCCGCGGCGACCGCCTGGTGGGCCTCGTCGGGCAGCTCGATGTTGGCGTGCAGGACAATGTCGATGCCGTCCACCGTGACCGAAGGCACGTCGCGCAGGAGCGCCAGCTCGGCGCGTTCGTCCGCGTACACCTGCTGCAGCTGGCGATACTCTTCGAGTATGCGCGCCGACGGGTTGACCAGCACATTGCCCGTGGCGCCGTCCACGATGAGCATGTCGCCGTCGCGCAGCAACTGGCGCACGTTGCCCATGGCAACGACGGCCGGCACGCCCATGCTGCGGGCAACGATGGCGGTGTGCGAAGTGGGCCCGCCCAAGTCGGTGACGAAGGCGGCGAAGCGCGCGCCGCGCAGGCGCAGCATGTCCGCCGGCGAGATGTCATGGGCCACCACCACCAGGGGCTCGTCGCCGTCGACGTGGCAGGTATCGGGCAAGGTGGCCGGCGTACCGGACAGCACCAGCAGCACACGCTCGATGACCTGGCGGACATCGGCGCCGCGCTCGCGCAGGTATTCATCTTCCATGGCGTCGAACTGCTCGGCCAGCATCTGGCCTTGCGCGGTCAACGCCCATTCGGCGTTGTACTGGCGTTCCGCGATGAGCTCGAGCGCCGGCTCGGCCAGCAGCGGATCTGCCAGCAACAGCCTGTGCACGTTCAGCATGGCGCCCAGTTCGCGAGGCGCATCCTCGGGCAAGGTGTCGGCCATCTGCAGCAGCTCGTCCTGCGCCTGTTGCAGCGCGGCCGTCAGCCGCTCGCATTCCGCGGCGACGTCTTCCGGCGCAATGCGGTAGTGCGCGACCTCGAGCGCCGCCGCTCCCATGACGACGGCCCGGCCGATGGCGTAGCCGCGAGCCACTGGCTTGCCCCGCAGCGCCAGCACCGTGCCCGGTGGTTCGCCCGAGCCATTCGCGCCGGCCGGCGCCGAGCCCGCGGCGGCATCCACCGGCGTTCGATGGTTCTTTCCGTTATTCGTGCTCACCGAATTTGCTGTCGAACAGGGTTTGGATCTCGGCCAGTGCCTGCTCGGCGTCACTGCCGCTGGCATCGAGCCGCACGGTGACGCCCATGCCGGCCGCCAGCATCATCACACCCATGATGCTCTTGGCGTTGACGCGCTTGGCGCCGCGCGAAATGTAGATCTCGCTGCTGAAGCGGCTGGCAAGCTGCGTCAGCTTGGCCGCAGCGCGCGCGTGCAGCCCGAGTTTGTTGCTGATGACGATGTCTGAACTAGGCATAGGATCCTGGGACCACGATACAGGCCGGCGCGGCGCATGCGTTTGCGCGGGTAGCCCTTGCAATCGGGATGATAGGGCAAAAGCGTTGCCCGTCAGTCTACCTGCAAGCAGCCCTGCACGCCGCCCGCCAGGGCCTTTTCGCGCGTCTCGGCCAGCGGGAGATTGCGGTACGTGAGCGCGCGCAGCAGCATGGGCGTGTTGAGGCCGGCCAGCACGCAGCAGCGTATGCCCTGCGCCTGCGCGTCGGCGACGGCCCGCTTGGCGATGTTGGCCGGTGTGGCGCCGATGAGGTCGGTCAGCACCAGCACGCCTTCGCCGCGGTCGACCCGCACGATGTCCTGCAGCACGGAGGGGGCCTGGTCTTCGGGCTGGTCCTCCGGCTGGATGTCGTGCACCGCCAGCGTGTCGGCGACGACGTCGCCCAGCACGTGGCTGGCCAGTTCATGCATGGCGCCGCCCAGCGGCGCATGCACCACGATGACGATGCCAGTCAAGATGGAACCCGTCCGGTGAGGCGCGACCGTTTTGGACAGGACGCGGAAGGGACGCGGAACAGTGTCATGGCGGATGGGCGGTTCAGCCTGCGGCGCGCTCGAGCGCCTTGGCGAACATCTCTCCTACGTTGAACCCGGTCTGCTCGGTGATCTCGACGAAGCAGGTGGGGCTGGTGACGTTGACCTCGGTGACGTAGTCGCCGATGACGTCCAGGCCGACCAGCAGCAGGCCGCGGCCAGCCAGGCGCTGGGCCGCGGTAACGGCGATGTGGCGATCGCGCTCGGACAGGGGCTGAGCCACGCCGCGCCCGCCCGCGGCCAGGTTGCCGCGCGTTTCTCCGGCCAGCGGGATGCGCGCCAGGCAATACGGCACCGGCTCGTCGCCGATCAGCAGAATGCGCTTGTCGCCCTTGACGATCTCGGGGATGTAGCGCTGGGCCATGATGGTGCGATGGCCGTTGTCGGTCAGCGTTTCCAGGATGGCGTTGCGATTGGGTTCTTCGGCGCGCAGGCGGAAGATTCCCGTGCCGCCCATGCCGTCCAGCGGCTTGACGATGACGTCCTGGTGCCGGGCATGAAACGCCTTCAGGCGCTCCATGTCGCGCGTGACCAGCGTGGGCGCGGCCAGGTCGGCGAACTCGGTGATGGTGAGCTTCTCGGGGTGGTTGCGGATGGCCGCCCCGCTGTTGAACACCCGGGCGCCCTGCGCCTGCGCGTATTCGAGCAAGTGCGTGGAATACACGTACTCCATGTCGAACGGCGGGTCTTTGCGCATGACCACCGCGTCGAAGCCGGACAGAGGCAGGTCTTGCGGCGCGGCGGTGTCCCGCCACCATGCATGCTCGTGCAGGTCGGCGCCATCGACCAGTTCGATGGCCGTGGCGCGTGCCTGGACGATGCCGTCCTCGACATACAGGTCGCCCTGCAGCGTGACGCTGAGCGTGTGGCCGCGGGCCGCCAGCGCGCGCATCATGGCGACGGAACTGTCCTTGTACGCCTTCAGCAGCGGCAAGGGGTCGATTACGAACAGGACATGCATCGGAACACCCGTTGATACCTCCGCCCAGACCGGCGGACACAGAGGGTCATGGTAGCGTAAATGGGGCTGTCACGGGTCCGGCGCAAGAGGAACCGACCAGGCCTGCCGCAAAAGCAGGCGGCCCGGCGCCGTGAGGCAGCCGGGCCGGTCGTCGGATGGGTCGATCAACCCGCGGCGTCGGTCTTGCCGGGGGTGGCCTTCTTGCGAGGCGCCAGCACCATGACCATCTGGCGGCCTTCCAGCTTGGGCATCGCCTCGACCTGAGCCAGTTCGGTCAGGTCATCGCGAACCCGTTCGAGCACGCGCATGCCCAGTTCCTGGTGCGCCATTTCACGGCCGCGGAAGCGCAGCGTAACCTTCGCCTTGTCGCCTTCCTCGAGGAACCGGCGCAGGTTGCGCAGCTTGACCTGGTAGTCACCCTCGTCGGTGGCGGGTCGGAACTTGACCTCTTTGACCTGGATGACCTTCTGCTTCGAACGTGCCTCGGCCTGGCGCTTCTGCTCCTGATACTTGAACTTGCCATAGTCCATCAGGCGGCAGACCGGCGGCTCGGCATTGGGCGCGATTTCCACCAGATCCACGTCGCTTTGCTCGGAGAGGCGGAACGCATCGGCGATCTTGACGATGCCGAGCTGCTCTCCATCCAGGCCTATCAGACGCACCTCGGGGACGCGGATTTCACCGTTGATGCGTATGCTTTTTTCAGTTGCGATGTTGACGACTCCTAAAGATTAGACGGCACTGCTGTCGGACTGCTGTACGGCGCGGCGGGTGGCGACGTCTTCGGCCAGGCGCTCGATGAAGGTGTCGAGCGCGATGACGCCAAGATCCAATCCCCCGAGACCGCGTACCGCTACGGTCCCATTCTGCATCTCCTTGTCGCCTACGACGAGGATATACGGAACTTTCTGCAGGCTATGCTCCCTGATTTTACGAGTGATTTTTTCACCGCGCAAATCGGCCTGCACCCTAAAGCCTTGTTTTTTCAGGGTTTGTGTTATTTGTGCCGCATACTCGGCCGAAGGCTCGGATATGCAGCATACAACGGCCTGCTCGGGAGCCAGCCAGGGCGGCATCGCGCCGGCGTGGTTCTCGATCAGCATGCCGATGAAGCGCTCGAGCGACCCCAGGATGGCGCGGTGCAGCATCACGGGCGGCAGGCGCTGGTCGTTCTGGTCCACGTATTCGGCGCCCAGGCGCACGGGCATGGAAAAGTCGACCTGTATCGTGCCGCACTGCCAGTGGCGCCCGATGGCGTCCTTCAGCGTGTACTCGATCTTGGGGCCGTAGAACGCGCCTTCGCCGGGCGAGACCTCGAACTCGCAGCCCGTGCGGCGCAAGCTGTCCATCAGGGCCTGCTCGGCCTTGTCCCAGGTTTCATCGCTGCCGATACGCTTCTCGGGACGGGTGGCCACCTTGTACAGCACTTCATGGAAGCCGAAGTCGCGATACACCTTCTGCAACAAGGCCGTAAAGTTGGCGCACTCTTCCTGCATCTGGTCTTCGGTACAGAAGATGTGGCCGTCGTCCTGCGTGAAGCCGCGCACGCGCATCATGCCATGCAGCGATCCCGAGGGCTCGTTGCGATGGCATTGGCCGAACTCGCCATAACGCAGCGGCAGTTCGCGATACGAGTGCAGGCCCGAATTGAAGATCTGCACGTGGCCCGGGCAGTTCATGGGCTTCAGGCCATACATGCGGTTCTCCGACTCGGTCGTGAACATGTTCTCGCGGTAGTTGTCCCAGTGCCCCGTCTTCTTCCACAGCGACAGGTCGAGGATCTGCGGCGCCTTGACCTCTTGATAGCCATTGTCGCGATAGACGGCGCGCATGTATTGCTCGACCTGCTGCCACAGCGTCCAGCCCTTGGGATGCCAGAAGATCAGACCCGGCGCCTCGTCCTGGAAATGGAACAGGTCGAGGTCTCGGCCGATCTTGCGGTGGTCGCGGCGCTCGGCCTCGGCCAGCATGTTCAGGTAGGCTTCCTGGTCTTCCTTGGTGGCCCAGGCCGTGCCGTAGATGCGCTGAAGCATCTCGTTGTTGCTGTCGCCGCGCCAATAGGCGCCCGCCACCTTCATCAGCTTGAAGACCTTCAGCTTGCCCGTGGACGGCACGTGCGGGCCGCGGCACAGGTCGATGAACTCGCCTTCGCGATACAGGCTGAGGGTTTCATTGGACGGGATCGAGGCGATGATCTCGGCCTTGTAGCGCTCGCCGATGCTCTCGAAGAACTTGACGGCGTCATCGCGCGTCCATTCCTCGCGCGTGACGACCTCGTCCTTGCGAGCCAGCTCGGTCATCTTCTTCTCGATGGCCTCTAGGTCTTCGGGCGTGAAGGGACGCTTGTACGAGAAGTCGTAGTAGAAGCCGTTGTCGATCACGGGGCCGATGGTGACCTGCGCCTCGGGAAACAGTTCTTTCACGGCATAGGCAAGCAAGTGCGCCGTGGAATGCCGGATCAGGTCCAGGCCGTCCGCGTCCTTGGCGGTGACGATGGACAGCCGCGCATCCTGCTCGATGCGAAAGCTGGTGTCGACCAGCCGCGACTCGGTTCCGTCGAGCGTGACACGACCGCCCAGCGCGGCCTTGGCCAGCCCGGTGCCGATGGATTGGGCGACCTCGGCGACCGTGACGGGCCCCGGGTATTGGCGCTGCGAACCATCGGGCAATGTGATTTGAACCATTGGGCACTTCCTGGGTGAGAAACGAAGAACGCGGCCTGGGCCGCGTTCGATCTGATTGCTTGCTGGGCTGCTGTCTGACTCGACACGCTGTACCCGGTTGCGGATTACTGACGCGACATGGGGCGAAAGAATCCGGTGGTAGTTCGTACGGGCATCAGCATGGCAAAGAGGGAGGTCTTCGTGAAGACAACGGATGTTCGGGCAGTGCGGACACATGGCGGGAACACGGCTGTCGCAGATTGCAGTGATTGTAGCACTTCATCGGGTATCGCCGATTGATTGCCCGACACGTGGATGCCTGACTTCATTCGGTCTGATTTTCACGACCACTTCAGCCCTGAGGCGCCAAAAACGTAACATATAGTTACTCAGTTCGTTATCGCAGGTCGCATGTTTTCGCCGTCCAGTCGTTCGTGTCGCCTCACTCATGACCCAACCTCACCCGTTTGCCACCCACACGCCATCTCCCCGCCTGTCAGACGGCGACAGCACTGCGTCGGTGGGCCGTCGCTATATGCTGCTATCGCGTCCCAGCCACCGTGTGCGGGTGGCCATCCTCGACGACCACCCGGTCACCGCCATGGGCCTGGCCACCTTCCTGCGCAGCAACGCCGACCTTGACGTCATCCATGCCGAGACCTCGGCCGAGAAGCTCGTCGCCAGTCTCAGGCAAGTGCCGTGCGACGTCGCGGTGGTCGACTACTACCTGCCCGACGATCCCTGGGACGGCATGGATTTCATCCGCAGGCTGCGCCGCCAGCACCCGGCCATGGCCATCATCACGTTCTCGGCGGGCCGGGTGCAGGACACCCAGTTCGCGGCCTACCGCGCCGGCGCCAACGGGTACCTGTCCAAGACCGCGCCGCCGTCCGCCGTGCCCGACATCATCCGGGCCGCCATCGCCGATCCTCGCAACTTCTACGTCTGTTCCTACGGCCGCATCCATCGCACCGAGCCGCAGCATCCCGATGCCCAGCTGACGGCCGCGGAAACCGAGATCCTGCGGCACATCGCGCTGGGATTTTCCGTCACCCAGGTCGCCAGCCGCCTGCTGCGCAGCAAGAAAACGGTCAGCACCCACAAACGCCGCGCCATGCGCAAGCTGGGCCTGGCCGACGACCTGGCCCTGGCGCTATACCTGAAAGAGAAGTTCACCCGCAACGTCGCAGGATAGACCCATGCCGACCCGCTGCCTTGACACTCTCTTCGACGATGGATTGCTGGACCTGCCGCGGCTACGCGTCCTGTGCCCCGATCCAGCCCAGATGCGCAGATTGCTGACCATGGCGGTGGAACACATGCGGGTCGACCATCAGCATGTGCAGCACGCCTTGCTGCGCGGAGATCCGCTGGCGGCCGCCCAGCGGCTGCATCACATCCAGGGCGCGGTGTGCATGCTTTGCGTCACCGGACATCCATTGGTCGAACAGCTCGATGACGCGCGCGCCGCATTGCTGGATGACCCGCATGGACGACGGGCGGCACAGGCCCTGCAGCACGTGCAGTCAGGCCTGCAGCGACTGGATGCGCAGTTGCACGCGGCGCTGCAGGCTTTGCAGGTCTGATTGCTGAGACGCGGCGGCCTGGCCGGGTCCGATCCGCCCGCCGCACGCGGGTGCGGCAGACGCCACCCACTATTGCTTGCGCCCTTCCTCCAGCGCGGCCAGGTATGACCGAATGGGCGCCACTGCCTGTGCGGAGCACGCCACGTAGCCGTCCGGCCTCACCAGGATCATCGCATCGGCATGCAGCGGACCACGCGGCGGCGCATGCAGCAAGGCCGGATACTGGGCGATCAACTCCGCGACGTCCTGCGACGGCGCTGCGTGCAGCGCGAAGCGCGGCGCCCCCGGATGGGAATCCCTGGCGTCCTGCCGCGGCGTCACACGCTCGCCCGGCTTGGGACTGACGCCAGGCGCGGCCGGGCCATTCAACGGGCTTTCCGGATAGGCAATGGCCACCTCGGACATGGTGTCGGCGAACTTGCGCTGCACGGGCCGCAGGCCCAGCATGACGTGTCCCACCAGATTGCGGACGTGCTGAGCCAGAGGATTCTTCATCGTGCCGACCTCGGTCAGCCGCTCCGCGGTCTTCAGCACCTCGTCCCCCACGGCGCTGCGCTCGTGCGTATAGCTGTCGAGCAGTTGATCGCCGCAGGCGCCGTGGATCACCATGGCAAGCTTCCATGACAGATTGAAGGCGTCCTGCATGCCGGTGTTCATGCCCTGGCCCCCCGCGGGGCTATGGACGTGCGCCGCATCGCCCGCCAGGAAGACGCGCCCCGAACGGTATCCCGCGACCTTGCGGCCGTTGATGCGGAACCCCGCCAGCCATATGGGATCGCTCACCTTCGTGCCCGGCGGACCCCTTCGGTCGATCATGGCCTGAACCTGATCGAGCGTGGGCACGGGTGGCTGCGGGGCGCCGGACGACGGCAGATCGGCCAGCAATCGATACCGGCCAGGCCGAATAGGAAAGATCACGAAGACCCCATCGCGATGCCAGTAGACCGATGCCTCGCTATCGGGGCATGGATAGCCGCTCATGTGCACGTCGGCCAGCATCCAGTCGCTGTCCATGGTCTTGCCGGCAAAAGGCACGCCCAGCGTATGGCGCACGATGCTGTGCGCTCCATCGCAACCCACCAGCCATTCGGCTACCGCGATCTCCGCGCGGCCATCGGGATGGCGCAAAGCAGCCGTGATTCCGGCCACGCCGGCCTGATACTCCGTCATTTCCACGCCGCGCTCGACGTGGATGCCGAGGCTGGCGAGCCGCTCTTCCAGCAGCCGCTCGGTGTCGCTCTGCGGCAGCATCAGCGCATAAGCATAGGGCGTGTCGACGTGCTCCATGCTGACGCGGCCGATGCGCTGATCGCCGCTGATGAAGTCCACCGCCAGGACCTTGTGGCCCGCCTCGACGAAGGGCGCGGCGCCGTTGGCGCCACGATCCAGCAGCTCCAGCGTGCGGCTCCATAACACCAGGGCCTTCGACTTGTCGGTACGCTGCCCGGCCTTGTCGATGATGCGCAAGGGAATGCCGAAGCGCGCCAGTTCGCACGCCATGGTGAGCCCCACGGGGCCGGCGCCGACCACGAGTACTCTACCTGCCATGTCACGCTCCAGAATCGCGAAGAAAAGGGAGTCGTTCCGGTTATAGATCGGTTGAGCGGGGGTGTAAATCGGTCGGCTGCATGGCGCGGCGAGAATGCCCGAGGCGCTGGCGGGACCCGCAACCGGAAAACAAAAAAGCCGCCAATCCATCTGGATTTTGCGGCTTTTTGCTTTGATGCTTGACGCGTTTACTGCTTAATTCGCGTTTACTGCTTAATTCACAACTGCCGAACAACCCATTGGAACACGCGGGTGCACAGCAATTGCAGCTGATTCGGTTGGTAGGCGGTATTGGAATCGAACCAACGACCTCTACGATGTCAACGTAGCGCTCTAACCATCTGAGCTAACCGCCTGCAGAGAAAAAAGATTATATATGCGTCTGGTCAGTTGTGCAAATCGGCATCGGCCTGGCGGACGGCATCCGCGAATGCGCGTATGCGAGCCGCTGACTTCACGCCCGGGCCCTCTTCCACGCCGCTGCTGACGTCCACCGCCCACGGGCGCACGTCGCGCACCGCGTGAGCCACGTTGTCGGGCGTTAGGCCGCCGGCCAACACCACCGGACGCGCCGCCGCGGCCGCCTGCACCGGGGCCAGCAGCGCCCTGTCGAATGCCAGGCCGCTGCCGCCATAGCCCGCGCTGTAGCTGTCGTACAGCCAACCTGCCGCATCGCCATATTGCGCACAGTGCGCGGCCAGCGCCGCGGCGCTTTCAAGGCCGGGCGCCCCGACCCGGAACGCACGCAGGTAGCGTCGTGCATGGAGGCGGCATTCTTCCGGAGACTCGTCGCCATGGAACTGCAGCAGATCGGGGCCGACTTCGTCCAGGATCGCGCGCATGTCGGCATGCGAGGCGTTGACCGTGAGAGCCACCACGTCGACGAACGCGGGCACGCGGCGCCGCAGTTCGGCGGCGCGCGCCGGAGCGAGATAGCGCTTGCTGCCTGGGTAGAACACGAAGCCGACGGCATCGGCGCCGGCCTGGATGGCGGCCTCTAGGTCCGCCTCGCGTGTCAGGCCGCAGATCTTGATTCGGGTGCGCATGAAAAACAAAGAATGGCAGGCGATGGATTCGATTCCCTGCCAGTGTAAGGCATGGCCCCTCAGCGGCGCGGCGGCAGCGTGCCCATGAACGCGTCATAGCTGCCTTCGGCCAGCCGCAGCCATGGAGTTTCGGCGTCACGAAACGCGACCATGCTGTCGTACAGCTGCGCGAACAGAGGATCGGCGGCAGCCAGCTCGGCATAGAGCGCCAACGCCTCCTGGTAGCACGCATCCATCACGGCCTTCGGAAAGGCCTTCAGTTGCGTACCTTGGGAGACCAGTCGACGCAATGCGGCCGGGTTCTCGACGTCGTAACGCGCGACCATGTCGGCGCCCGCCGTTGCGCAGGCCTGCGTCAGCACCGACTGGTAGCGCCTGGGCAGCGCGTCGTGGGCCGCGCGATTCACGTACAGCGATATCTGCAGCGTGCCCTCCCACCAGCCCGGGAAGTAGTAATTGCGTGCTGCGTGGTGCAGCCCCAGCGTCTCGTCGTCATACGGTCCTATCCATTCGGCCGCATCGAGGCTGCCGGCTTCCAGAGCCGCACGTATGCCTTCCGGCTCGGTGTGCTGCGCCAGAACGCCCAATCGCTTCAACACCGCGCCCGCGAACGCGCCGGTCCGGAACTTCAGGCCCTTCAGATTCTCGACTGACTTGATTTCGTAGCGGAACCAGCCGCCCATCTGCGTGCCGGTATAGCCGCATGGGAAGTTGAGCACGCCGTACCGGTCGAACACCTTGCGCGTGAGTTCGAGGCCGTCGCCGGCGCGCATCCATGCGCTCATCTGGCGCGTGTTCAGCCCGAACGGCACCGCGCCGTCGAAGCACAGTGCCGGGTCCTTGTCGTAGTAGTGGCACGAAGCCGAATGACCGCAGTCGGCGACACCTTGCTGGACGGCGTCCAGCACGCCTTGCGCCGGCGCGATCTCGCCAGGCGCGTGGATGTGGATCGTGAAACCGCCATCGGTCGCCTCGCTGACGTAGCGGGCCATCTGATCTGCGGCGCCGGATATCATTTGCGCCGTGCGGGGAAAGCCCGATGCGCAGCGCCATTGCACGACCGGAGCATCCTGCGCAATGACGGGCGCGGCAAGGGCGGCGCCGGCGGCGCCCAGCGAGGCGTGGCGAAGAAACGATCGGCGTTGCATGCAGTCTCTCCGGTGCAGGAAGATTATGCAGGTGCGGCGCCCGATACGTCGTCAGGCGTCGCGCGGCAGCCGGATCGGCGGCCGCTCTCCTCCTCGATGATATCCGGAACCTCCCGAAGCGATCAGGCCACGCGGTACGCGAGGGATCGCTCAGGCAACATCAGCCGATGAAAGGCGCGAGCTGCGTTACGCCAGGATCCTGCCGCGGCAGGCCGAATTCGGCGGGATATTCGATATCCGCCAGATACAGGCCATCCGGCGCGAAGGTGGGCGCGCCCAACCGGCGGTCGCGCGCGCGCAGCAGCTCGCCCAGCCACTCGACGGGCTCGCGGCCCTGCCCCACCTGCAGCAATGCGCCGATGAGGTTGCGCACCATGTGGTGCAGGAAGGCATTGGCCCGCAGCGTGAACACGACGAACGGGCCTCGTTCGTCGATGTCCAGGCGATGCAGCGTGCGCACCGGATGGCGCGCCTGGCATTGCGACGAGCGGAAACTGGAGAAGTCGTGTTCACCGATCAAGGCCTGCGCGGCGGCACGCATGGCGTCCACGTCCAGCGCCTGGAAACACCAGCCGGCGCGTCCCGTCCACAGCGCCGGACGGACACGCCCGCGCCACAGCACGTACACATAAGTGCGCGAGCGCGCCGAGAAGCGCGCATGGAAAGTGTCGGACATGGACTGCGCCCACTGCACCGAAATGCTGGGAGGCAGGAATGCATTGACGCCGCGCACCCACGATTCATCCCGCCGGCTGAGGTCGGTATCCAGGTGCACCACCTGCGACGCCGCATGCACGCCGGTATCGGTACGGCCCGCGCAGATCGTGGGCACCGGACGATGCGTGCCGCTGAAAGCGCCCAGCGCGGCTTCGAGGCTGTCCTGCACGGTCTGGCCGTGAGGCTGTGTCTGCCAGCCCTGCCAGGCCGATCCGTCGTAGGCCAGGCCCAGGGCGATGCGTGGCATGGCTCAGGCGCGACGGCCGGGCGGGGGCTCGTCGGTGGGCGGGTGATTCAGGTCCAAGTCGATGGCGTCGAGCTTGCGGCTGAACGCACGGCTGTCGAACGGCGGAGGATCGCCATAGTCGACGGCCTCGACCTCGTCGCTGCGGCGCGCGCCAGCCCGGCGCAGCATCCACGCGACGATGAACACCAGCAGGGCCAGCACCGCGGTGACCACGGCCAGCAGGTTGTCGGCCAGCCAGGATGGCATGCCGTCCTTGGCCTGGCTGTCCGCCGACGTGCCCGCCTCCGTGGCGGTCTGCCCGGGCTGGGGATTGCCTGCCGAACCCGGGGCGGCGCTTCCTGCCGCGGGCGCCGAGCCAGTTGCCGGATTGCCGCCCGAGGTGCCGGCGGGAGCGCCGGAGGCTTGTCCGCCGGCAGGCCCGCTGGCCGCCGGCGCCGCGGCGCCCGGAGCCGGCGATGCGGCGCCGGAGTCGGAGCCGCCGCTGCCTGCGGCGGCGCTGGCGGGCGCGGCGCCCGACGCCGCGCCGGTCGAAGCGGCGCCACCGGCCGCCGCTCCGCTACCGGCCGCCGCTCCGCTACCGGCCGCCGTCCCTCCGCCTGCCGGACCGCCTGCGGCGGCACCACCGGCCGCAGAGCCCGCACTGCCCGCGGCGCTGCCGCCAGGCGCTGCGCCTTCCGGTGCGGCGCCGCCGGATGCTCCGCTGGCTGCATTGGTACTGGATTGTCCCGTCGGTCCCGAGCCTCCGGATGCGCTTGTACCCGCCCCGCCAGCGGCCTGCGTGCCACCGGGTTGTTCACTTGTCGTCGGCGCCGCCGATCCCTGACCCGTTCCAGCACCTGATCCTGATGCTGTGGCTGGGCCCGAGCCGCCCACGGCGGCGCGACCGCCCTGCTGCGCACCTGCCGCACCTCGCAAGGCATCCACGTTGGACTGCAGCGTGTCGACGCGCTGTCGCGCATCGTCGATGGCGCGTTCGTCGGACGTTCGCGCGTCCGCGGACGCGTCGGAGCCCGCCGCGCCCTGGGCGGCGCTTGCATTGGATAGACGCAGGCGGTCCCGGGCGGCGGGCTGCACCGACGCCTGCCCGCCGTTGGCGCGTTCTACTTGTCCGGAGGCGCCATCCGCGCCGGCCGCCGGTGCGACGTCCTGGCCGACGGCGCCCAGGCGGCCCCGGTATCGCTCGTACGCGGCGACGTGCTCGAGAAAGATGCGTCGCGCCTCGGCGGGATCGATGGCGCGCACGGTGGCGGCGTCGGGAATCTTCAGCGATTCGCCGGCGCGCACCAGATTCATGTTGTTCTGGATGAAGGCCTGCGGATTGGCCTGCCACAGCGCGGCCAGCATCTGGTAAAGCGAAGCGTCGGCCACCGCATGCCGGACCGCAATGCCGGACAAGGTCTGGCCCGAGCGCACCGTGATCTCCTGCACGCCGCGGGACGTGGACGCCGCCGGCTGGCCGACGGACGCCCGCCGCACGCCGGCAGCCGCGTCGCGCGCGGGCACCAGCAGCGTGACCTGCATCTGCCGCTGCCCCGCGCTGGAGCGCAGCTCGAGCAGCAGGTCGACGGTTTCGGTGGTGATGGGCTGCGTGGCGCGGATGCGAAGCATGCGGGAATCGGGCTGCGTGCCCTCGACGCTGACCCGCGTATCGGCCAACGGGGCCGGCGGCTGCAGGCCGGCGCGCTGCCACGCGGCCGCATCGGCCAACTGCACCTGCAGAGTGGCGGCCTCATCGGCCGACAGTTCCAGCAGCGGTATCTCGATCTGCATCGGCGCGCCCGGCGCGGAGACGACGCGCGCGTGCCCCGCACGCGCGGCCTGCGCGTCCACGCATGCGCCCGCGCCAATGGCCAGCGCGACGGCCAGGCCGAGCGCCTTGTTACGGGGAGCGTGATGCAAGCCGCGCGGGTGCGAAGTCATGAGCCGGGATTCCCTGTCTGCTTTTCGTGATCGTCGGATACGGCATGGGTGCGCTGCCGGAAAACGCAGCCCGAAAGTGTAAAGGCATCGGACATGACGTTCAAACCTGCAATCCCGTTGTCATGCGGAATCGCCGCGCACAAGGCGCGAGAGCACCCTCGGGTGCTCTCGGAAACCATAGGCTGGCGAGGGCCGCCCCGGCCGCGCCGGAAGATCATGGCAGCCGGAACGCCCTGCTGGTCCGCCTGGCGTCAGGCCTCGGCCAACGCGATGCGCAGCATGCGGCGCAGCGGCTCGGCCGCGCCCCACAGCAGCTGATCGCCGACCGTGAAGGCGCCCAGGTACTCGGGACCCATTGCCAGCTTGCGCAGGCGACCCACGGGGATATCCAGCGTGCCGGTGACCGCCACGGGGGTGAGCGCCTTGACCGTGTCTTCCTTCGTGTTGGGAATGACCTTGGCCCACTGGGTGCCCTGCGCGATGAGGTCGTTGATCTCGTCCAGCGGCACGTCGCGCTTGAGCTTGATGGTGAGCGCCTGGCTGTGGCAGCGCATGGCGCCGATACGCACGCACAGGCCGTCGATCGGGGTGGCGGGCGTGCCGAAGGCTTCGCCGCGCCCCAGGATCTTGTTGGTCTCGGCGCCGGCCTTCCATTCTTCGCGCGACACGCCGTTGCCCAGGTCCTTGTCGATCCAGGGAATGAGGTTGCCGCCCAGCGGAACGCCGAAGTGCTCACGCGGCAGCGAGTCGTCCTGCTGCGCGGCGAGGATGCCGCGGTCGATTTCCAGGATGGCCGACGCCGGGTCGTCGAGCAGCGGACGCACGGCCTGATTCAGGATGCCGAACTGCGTGAGCAGTTCGCGCATGTGCTGCGCCCCGCCGCCCGAGGCGGCCTGATACGTCATGGAGGTCATCCAGTCGACCAGGTCGTTGTTGAACAGGCCGGCGAGACCCATCAGCATGCAGCTGACGGTGCAGTTGCCGCCGATGAAATTGCGCACGCCGCGCTTGAGGGCGGCGTCGATGACCGGACGGTTGACCGGATCGAGCACGATGATGGCGTCGTCGGCCATGCGCAGGGTGCTGGCGGCGTCGATCCAGATGCCCTGCCAGCCCGATTTGCGCAGGCGACCGTAGACCTCGGAGGTGTAGTCGCCGCCCTGGGCGGTGACGATGATGGGCAGTTTCTTGAGCGCTTCGATGTCGTAGGCGTCTTGCAACGGGCCCGCGCCGTCGGCCCACGAGGGGGCGGCGCCGCCAGCGTTGCTGGTGGAGAAGAACACGGGTTCGATCAGGGCGAAGTCGTTTTCGTCGCGCATGCGCTGCATGAGAACCGAACCGACCATGCCGCGCCAACCGACGAGGCCTACTGCTTGCGTCATCTTGAAGAGCTCGAAAGTAAGTATGTGAAAAGAGAGGGGATTTCTGCCAATTTATCAGAATGTGCGCGCCGCTGCCGAAGGCGGCGGCGAATCGGGCGGGCGGTGTTGCGCAAGCAACACCGCGGCGCCGATGTGAGACCGGGCTTTAAAGAGCCTTCAGCACGGCGTCGCCCATCTGCTCGGTCGACACCTTCGTCGTGCCTTCCTCGTAGATGTCGGCGGTGCGCAGACCCGACGCCAGCACCTTGCGCACGGCGGCCTCGATACGGTCGGCCTGCGCGGCCTGTTCCAGCGAATAGCGCAGCAGCATGGCGGCCGACAGAATGGTGGCCAGCGGGTTGGCGATGCCCTTGCCGGCGATGTCGGGGGCCGAACCGTGGCTGGGCTCGTACAGCCCCTGGCCGGTGGAGTTCAGCGATGCCGACGGCAGCATGCCGATGGAGCCGGTCAGCATGGCGGCCTCGTCGGACAAGATGTCGCCGAACAGGTTGCCCGTGACGATCACGTCGAAATTGCGCGGGGCGCGCACCAGCTGCATGGCGGCATTGTCCACGTACATGTGCGACAGCTCGACGTCCGGGTATTCGCGGCTGACTTCGATGACCAGGTCGCGCCAGAACTGCGAGGTCTCCAGCACATTGGCCTTGTCGACGCTGCACAGCTTCTTGCTGCGCTTGCGCGCGGCCTCGAACCCGATGCGCGCGATGCGCCGCACCTCGGTCTCGGCATAGCGCATGGTGTCGTAGCCCTCGCGCTCGCCGGCGAACGCGCCGTCGGAGGCCGTGCGCACGCCGCGCGGCGTGCCGAAGTAGATGTCGCCGGTCAGTTCGCGGATGATCAGCAGGTCGAGGCCCGACACGATCTCGGGCTTGAGCGACGAGGCGCTGGCCAGCTCGGGATAAAGAATGGCCGGACGCAGGTTCGCGAACAGGCCCATCGCCTTGCGCAGGCCGAGGATGGCCTGCTCGGGCCGGAACTCGCGAGGCAGGCTGTCGTACTTCCAGTCGCCCACCGCGCCGAACAGCACGGCATGCGATTGCTTGGCGAGTTCGAGCGTGGCGGGCGGCAGGGGATGCTCGAACTGGTCGTACGCGGCGCCGCCCACCGGGGCCTGGCGCAGTTCCAGCGGCAGGCCCAGCGCGCCCAGCACGCGCACGGCCTGCTCGACGATTTCAGGCCCGATGCCATCGCCGGGCAGCACTGCAATTTGATGCGTCATGAATAAATCCTGTTCGTCTGACGAAGGCCGCGGATGCTGGAATCCCACCGCGCCTTCGGCTTGCTGCTCCGGAAGGAGCCGTTTTGTCTTCGGACGGCCCCACGGCAGGACATGCCGCCGGGCCGCATGCGTTACACGCCTGCGCGGCCTTCCAGCCAGGGATGCCGCGCCAGGCGCTCGGCTTCGAACGCGCGGATCTTGTCGGCGTGGCGCAGCGTCAGGCCGATGTCGTCGAAACCGTTCAGCAGGCAGTACTTGCGGAACTCGTCGATGTCGAACGACATCTCGCGGCCATCGGCGGCAATCACTACCTGACGGTCCAGGTCGATGCGCAGCTTGTAGCCCGGGAACGCCTTGACCTCGTCGAAGAGGCGCGCCACCTCGAACTCGGACAGCACGATGGGCAGCAGCCCGTTCTTGAAGCTGTTGTTGAAAAAGATGTCGGCATACGACGGCGCGATGATGGCGCGAAAGCCATACTGCGTCAGCGCCCACGGCGCGTGCTCGCGGCTCGATCCGCAGCCGAAGTTCTTGCGGGCCAGCAGCACCGAGGCGCCCTGGTAGCGAGGCTGGTTCAGCACGAAATCCGGGTTGAGCGGACGCTTGCTGTTGTCCATGCCGGGCTCGCCATGGTCGAGATAGCGCAGTTCGTCGAACAGGTTCGGGCCAAAGCCCGTGCGCTGGATCGACTTGAGAAACTGCTTCGGGATGATCAGGTCGGTGTCGACGTTCTCGCGATCGAGCGGGGCCACCAGGCCTTCGTGTTGGGTGAATGCTTGCATGGATCGGACTCTCAGCGGAACGAACGGACGTCGACGAAATGGCCTGCCACGGCGGCGGCCGCGGCCATGGCCGGACTGACCAGGTGCGTACGACCGCCCTGCCCCTGCCGGCCCTCGAAGTTGCGGTTCGACGTCGAGGCGCAGCGTTCTTCGGGTTCGAGACGATCGGCGTTCATGGCCAGGCACATCGAGCAGCCGGGCTCGCGCCATTCGAAGCCCGCCTCGATGAAGATCTTGTCGAGGCCTTCGCGCTCGGCCTGCTGCTTGACCAGCCCCGAGCCGGGCACCACCATGGCCTGCTTGACGTTGGACGCCACGCGCTTGCCGCGGGCCACGACGGCGGCCGCGCGCAGGTCTTCGATGCGCGAATTGGTACACGAGCCGATGAACACGCGGTCGACGCGGATGTCCGTCAGCGGCGTATTGGGCTTCAGGCCCATGTACTGCAGCGCGCGCTCCATGCCGCTGCGGCGGACCTCGTCCTTCTCGCGGTCGGGATCCGGCACCCGCGCATCGACGGGCAGCACCATTTCAGGCGAGGTGCCCCAGGTGATCTGCGGCGTGATGGTGCGAGCATCGATCTCGACCACACGGTCGAACCTGGCGCCCTCGTCGCTGCGCAGGGTGCGCCAGTACGAAACGGCCTGGTCCCACAGCACGCCGGTGGGCGAGAAGGGACGTCCGCGGAAGTACTCGATAGTTTTTTCGTCGACCGCGACCATGCCCGAGCGCGCACCGGCTTCGATGGCCATGTTGCACACCGTCATGCGGCCTTCGATGGACAGCGAGCGGATGGTGCTGCCGGCGAACTCGATGGCATGGCCCGTACCGCCGGCCGTACCGATCACGCCGATGATGTGCAGCACGACGTCCTTGGCCGTACAGCCGAAGGGCAGCTCGCCTTCGACCTTGATGAGCATGCTCTTGGCCTTCTTCATCAGCAAAGTCTGCGTGGCCAGGGTGTGCTCGACCTCGGAGGTGCCGATGCCGAAAGCCAGGGCGCCCATCGCGCCGTGGGTGCTGGTGTGCGAGTCGCCGCACACGACCGTCATGCCCGGCAGCGTGGCGCCCTGCTCGGGTCCGATGACGTGCACGATGCCCTGACGCAGGTCGTTCATGCGGAATTCGGTGATGCCGTACTTGTCGCAGTTGGCATCCAGGGTGTCGACCTGCAGCTTGGAGATCGGATCGTCGATGCCGCCCGCGCGGTTGAGCGTCGGCACGTTGTGGTCGGCCACGGCCAGGTTCGCGCTGGTGCGCCATGGCTTGCGCCCGGCAAGCGCCAGGCCCTCGAAGGCCTGCGGACTGGTGACTTCATGCAGCAGGTGACGGTCGATATACAGCAGACAGGTGCCGTCGGATTCCTGGTGGACGACGTGGGCGTCCCAGAGTTTGTCGTAAAGGGTTTGGGCCATGGAAGCGCTCTGCGAGTGAACGGTCCGCCTTGTGCCTGCGGGCGCTGGCGTACGCCATTGCCGGTGCAGACAACCGCGGCATCACTGAATTATGCCCAGCCGCTGAACCTAGTACAACGTAACCATGGATACTAGTACTTCAAGTACCCCCATGAGGGTCGCGCGGCATCCTGCCGCGCCGGGCACAACATGATGCCCCGGCGCGCCGCGCATGCGCCGATCAGCGTGCGGCGCCGCTCTTGGACTGGTCGTAAAGCGGCAGCACGCGTTGCGACGCGCTCTGCAGTTCGGCCATGCGGGTGTCGGCCGAGGGGTGCGTGGACAGGAACTCCGGCGGCGCATTGCCCGATTGCGCCGCGCCCATCTTCTGCCACAGGGTGATCGCGGCACGGGGGTCGTAGCCTGCCCGAGCGGCCAGCTCCACGCCCATGCGGTCGGCCTCGGTCTCGTGGGTGCGGCTGTTGGGCAAGGTGAACATCACTTCGGTCAACCGCCCGCCCAGGTCGGTGACGCTGGGCGTGCCCAGGGCGATGGACAACACCTGCAGCCCCATGCTGGTGGCCATCTGCTGCGACACGCGCTCGCGCGCATGCTCGCGCAGCGCATGCGCGATCTCGTGCCCCATCACGGCGGCCAGCTCGGCATCGGTCGGCTGTATCTTCGACAGCAGACCCGTGTTGACCGCGATCTTGCCGCCCGGCATGCACCAGGCATTGATCTCGTCGGTGGACAGCACGTGGACTTCCCATGCCCATTGGGCAGCGTCGGGCCGGAACGCGCCGACCTGGGCAATCAGCTTGCGCGCGATGCCGTCGACCCTGGCCACCTGGGCCGGATCGCGATCAAGCAGATTCTTCGCACGGGCCTGCTCGAGTATCTGGCTGTACTGCTTGCCGGCCTCCTGCTCGAGCGCCTGCTCGGAGACCAGGCTGGACATGTACTGTTTGCGGTCGACCCCGACCGCGCCGGACTGCGTCGTGTTGACCGAGGCGCAGCCCGCCGTGGCCGCCAGGCCGGCGGCCGCCAAAATCCACTGTATCCGTCTCCAAGCGCGCATCGTCGCCTCCGTATATGCGTGGGTTCTGCATGAAGCGGGGACATCCGACAGCACCCCGCGTACCAATGAAGCCGTAGGCCGGCGGATGCGGCGTATCAGCCGCACTGGCCTCGATGGCGCAGCGCGTGGTCGATAAGCACCAGCGCCAGCAGGGCCTCGGCAATGGGCGTGGCGCGGATGCCCACGCAAGGATCGTGACGGCCCAGGGTCTGCACCATGACGGGATCGCCCGCCCGGTTCACCGAGCGGCGTTCGACCCGGATGCTGGACGTGGGCTTGATGGCGAGCGACACCGTGATGGGCTGCCCGGTGGAAATGCCGCCCAGCACGCCGCCCGCGTGGTTGGTGACGAAACCCTCGGGCGTGATTTCGTCGCCATGCTCGGAGCCGCGCTGCGCGACGCAGTCGAAGCCCGCGCCGATGGAGACGCCCTTGACGGCGTTCAAGCCCATCATCGCGTGGGCGATGTCGGCGTCGAGCCTGTCGTACAGCGGTTCGCCCCAGCCCGCGGGCAGCGACTCGGCCACGACTTCGATGCGCGCGCCCACCGAATCGCCATCGCGGCGCAACTGGTCCATGTAGGCCTCGAGCTCGGGCACGATGGCGGCATTCGGCGCGTAGAAAGGATTGGCCGGCACGTCGTCCCAGGCGACGAACGGAATGGAAATGGGACCGAGCTGGCTCATGTAGCCGCGCACCACGGTGCCGTGCTGGCTGGCGAGCCATTTCTTGGCGATGGCGCCGGCGGCCACGGTGGGCGCGGTAAGCCGCGCCGAGGACCGGCCGCCGCCGCGCGGATCGCGCAGACCGTACTTGCGCCAGTAGGCATAATCGGCGTGGCCCGGTCGGAAGGTGTCGGCAATGGCCGAATAGTCTTTGCTGCGCGCGTCGGTATTGCGGATGAGCAGCCCGATGGGGGTGCCCGTGGTGACGCCTTCGTACACGCCCGACAGGATTTCCACCTGGTCGGCCTCTTGCCGCTGCGTGACGTGGCGCGAGGTACCGGGCCGGCGGCGGTCGAGTTCGAGCTGGATGTCCTCGGCGGCGAGCGGCATTCCGGGAGGACAGCCGTCGACTACGCAGCCGATGGCCGGGCCATGCGATTCGCCGAAATTCGTGACGCGGAACAGAGTGCCTAGGGTATTGCCGGACATGGGTGCAGGGGGATTCGAGGCTGAAGCGAGCCTCGATTATGACATCGACGCCGCGAGATCCCGGATGTCCTGCGCCGGACTGGGCCGACCCAGCAGGAAACCCTGCATCAGATGGCAGCCCAGCGCATCCAGTATCTTGCGCTGCCCGGCGGTTTCCACGCCTTCGGCCACCACGGTCAGGCCCAGGGCCCGGCACATCACCAGCACGGACAGCACCACGTCGCGGCTGACCGCGTCGGTCTCGATGTCGGCGATGAAGCCGCGGTCCAGCTTGACCCAGTCCAGCGGCAGCTTGCGCAAATGCGTCAGGCTGGAATAGCCCACCCCGAAATCGTCCAGCGCCACGCCGATGCCGCGCGCGCGCAGGCTGTTCATGGTGGCGACGTGACGGTCGTATTGCGAGATGAACAGCGATTCGGTGATCTCCAGCACCAGCCTGTTGGGCGGCAGGCGGCTGGCCGCCAGCGCATGATTGACCTGCACCGGCAGCGCTGCGGAGTACATCTGCCGCACCGAAAGGTTGACGTGCAGTTGCCAGGAACCCGGCCAGTCCGCGGCGTGCGAACAGGCGGTCTCGAGCACCCACGCGCCCAGCGGCACGATCAGGCCGGTGCGTTCGGCCAGTTCGATGACCAACGCGGGAGATATCTCGCCCTGCGTGGGATGGCGCCAGCGCAACAGCGCCTCGCACCCCTTGATGGTGGCCGTGGGACTGTCCCACAGCGGCTGGAAGAAGACCTCGAACTGCTCCATCGACGAGGACGCCAGCGCCACGCGCAGGTCGTGCTCGAGCCCGCGGAAGTGGCGCTGGCGCTCGAGCATCGCGGGCTCGAACATGGTCCATGCGGATTCGCTGTCTTCCTCGACGTGCAGCATGGCCAGCAGCAGGCTGCGCTCGAGTTCCTCGATGCTGCTGCCGTGGTCGGGATACAGGGCCACCGCCAGCCTGAACTCGACCAGCAGCGGCTGGCCGTGCATCTCGTACGGCCATGAAAGCTGCTCGATGATGTGCGGCGCCAGCTCGCGGGCGGCCCAGCGGTCGGTGTCCGACGCCCACACCAGGAAGGAATACGAGGCGTAGCGCGCCACCAGGCAATCGGGCGCGACGTGCCGAAGCCGATCGGCCACCATCGCCTGCAACGCCTTGTTGTCGGCGATGTCCAGCATGGCGCTGAGTTCGGCGTGATGCACCACCTGGATCAGGAACATGGCGCCCGGCTGCTCGCGGCCCCGCTGCAGGGAGGGCTGGATGCGGCGATGCAATGCGTCGACCGTCAGGGCGCCGGTGAGGCTGTCGCGTGCCATGCGTCGGCGCAGCACGAGTTCCCTGCACAGGAACAGGACACAGATGACGAGCAACAGCAATGCTGATACGCCCCTCTGTCCGACCAGGTCACTCCAACCCACGAAGACCCCTTTGATGAATCTCGCGCCGATGGAGGGCGCGGACTGTCTTGCGATTAGCCAATAGCACTCGCACCCGCCGGGTGCAGCCGAATTATCTCCGATTTGGTTACGTCCAAATGGCACATTTATCAAATGTTTTCCATTTACTTCTCCGCGCTACCCGTGCCGCGACGCGTTCACACGGCTCGGTACGCGCGTCAAGACGAGCAGCTGACCTCGATCCCGGCAGCCCAATCGGGAGGCAGGGAGGCGTATGCTTCGCGACCCGCCTGAGCCACATACGGGTTCCGCAGCAGTTGGAGCAAAGTGTCGATCTCGCCCGGATCTCCCTGCTGCGCGGCCCGTATGGCCTGCTCGGCCAAGTGGTTGCGCAATACATACAGGGGGTTGACGCGGTCCATGGCCTGGGCGCGCGCCTCGGGCGGCATGTCATCGGCGGCGTGGCGCGCCTGCAGGCGCGTCAGCCATTCGCCGGCGGCGGCGCGGTCGATGAAGAGATCGAGGAACGGCTGCGTCTCGCCCCGCACGGCCAGCGCCAGCCGGCGGAATGCCAGGGTGAAGTCGGCACGGCCGTTGTGCATCAGACGCAACAGATCGTCCAGCAGTCCTTCGTCGTCGGACCGCCACTGCTGGATGCCGACTTTGGCGGCCAGGCGCTGTTGGAAGGCCTGCGTGAACACCGTTTCATAGCCGTCCAGCACGCCGCGCAGCGCCTCGGCGTCCGCCCCCAGGGCGTGGAATGCGCCGGCCAGCCGGTACAGGTTCCATAAGCCCACCGACGGCTGGCGATTCCAGGCATACCGCCCTTCTGTGTCAGTGTGATTGCAGATGTGGCCGAGCTGGAACGTGTCCATGAAGCCATAAGGACCGTAATCCAGCGTCAGGCCGAGGATGGACATGTTGTCGGTGTTCATCACGCCGTGGCAGAAGCCGACGGACTGCCAGTCGGCCATCAGGCGCGCGGTGCGCCGCGTCACCTCGTCCAGCAGCGCCAGCAGCGCCCCGTGCTCGCCTTGCGCGTCGCGGCATTCGGGGTAATGACGGTCGATGACGTAATCGGCCAGTGTCTGCAGCATGTCGGTCTGGCGCAACGATGCCCAATGCTCGAACGAGCCGAACCGGACGAAGCTTGGAGACATGCGGGTGACGATGGCGGCGGTCTCGACGGTTTCCCGCAACACGGGGTCATCGGAAACCACCAGGGCCAGCGCGCGCGTGGTGGGAATGCCCAGCCCCGCCATGGCTTCGCCCGCCAGATACTCGCGCACCGAAGACCGCAGCACGGCGCGGCCGTCACCCATGCGCGAGTATGGCGTGCGGCCGGCGCCCTTCAGCTGCAGCTCCCAGTTGCCCCGCGGACCGCGCACTTCGCCCAGCAGATGCGCGCGCCCATCGCCGAGCTGGCCAGCCCAGACGCCGAACTGGTGTCCGCTGTAGACGGCCGCCAGCGTGTCGCCGCCGGGCAGCGGCGCCATGCCCGACGCCACCGCCAGGAATTCCGGAGTGTGCAGCACGGCCGGATCCAGGCCAATCAGGGCAGCGGCTTCGGCATTGGCATGCAGCAGGCGCGGCTCGGTCAAGGGCCGCGGCGCCAGGCGGGTGTAGAAGGCCGAAGGCAGCGCGGCAAAGGAATTGTCGGTCTGGAGGTCGTGCAGAGTACGGGCACAAGGGCCGGGGGTGTGCGGATCGGAACGGCTGAAAGTGGTCATTGGACTGCCTTCGCCCGGAGGGCAACGATAAGGACACCCGCGGCATGAGCGCCTTCGGACGGCCGGGCGACACAGGTGATGGCGGCCTCCGCCCTGCGGGCTGCGGCATGAGCGTCTTCGGACGGCCGGGCGACGCGTATCGTGGCGGCCTCCGCCCTGCGGGCTGCGGCATGAGCGTCTTCGGACGGCCGGGCGACGCTCATGCTTCCGCCCTTCGGGCTGCGCGCTTGGCGGGGCGCACGTAGCAGATGGCGGCGAGGAAGAATGTGGCCGACAGCGCGATCTCGACGACGGCCAGGGCGGCCGAGGCGGGTTGCGGGTCGGACATGGCGCGGACCACTCCCTCCATCAGGTACAGCAGCGACAGCATGGACGCCCACTGGTAGGTATATACGTCGCCGCGCAGTACGCCGCGCAGGGGGAAGGCCAGCGGCAGGGCCTTCAGGAACAGCCACGATCCGCCGGGGCGTATCGGTGCCAGGAAGAGTTCCCAGGCCACGCACAGCAGCAACAGGGCCACCAGCGCGACCGATGCCACACGGCGTAGGGTCGGGTTCAATGCGACAGTCATGCTGCTATTATCGCCTGATGAAGCATCCGGCCGAGCGCGCCCCTGGCGTCAACGAGGAGGCCCGCCCTCCCAGCTCGCGGCGCCAGACCTGGCTGGCCCGCCTGGGCAAGGTTTTCCGTTTCGCCGCGCAGCGAGCCGAAGAACAGAAGCTGCTGCAGGTGGCGTCCAGCCTTACGTTCACCACCGTGCTGGCGATCGTGCCGATGCTGGCCGTGGCGCTATCCCTGTTCACCGCCTTTCCCCTTTTCCAGGAATTCCGCGTCGCGCTGGAGGACTTCCTCAGCCATAACCTGATGCCCCCATCGGTTTCCGACAACGTCATGGGGTATCTGAATCAATTCGCTCAGCAAGCATCGAGCCTGACCGCCATCGGCGGCGCCTTCCTCATCGTCACGTCGGTGCTGCTGATCATGACCATCGATCAGTCGTTCAACGACATCTGGCATGTGAAGCGACAGCGACCACTGTCGCAACGCGTGCTTGTCTATTGGTCGGTGATCACGCTCGGGCCGCTGGCGGCCGGAGCCAGCTTGTGGGCGACCTCGTTCGTGGCGCGCGAATCGATGGGACTGGTGCAGGACGTGCCCGAGATCGTCAGCCTGGCCATTTCCTTCATTCCGCTGCTGTTGTCGGGCCTGGCCTTCTCGGCGCTGTTCGTGGTGGTGCCCAACCGCAGGATCCTGTGGCGCGACGCCCTGGTGGGCGGGTATGGCACCGCCCTCCTTCTTGAAGTGATGAAGTCGGCGTTCGCCTATTACCTGACTCGCTTCCCGACCTATACGGTCATCTACGGCGCGTTCGCCACGCTGCCCATCTTCCTGTTGTGGCTGTATCTCTCGTGGCTGGCGGTGCTGTTCGGCGCCACCGTGGCGGCCAGCCTGCCGCTGATCCGGCTGGGGCGCTGGGAGATCAACCGCCAGGCCGGGGCGGCCTTCATCGACGCGGTCAATGTGCTGCGCTCGCTGCGTCGCGCGCAGGGCGGCGCGCCTGTCGGCCTGAGCACCGCCGAGCTGGTCAAGCAGCTGCAGCTCAACCATGACGAGCTGAACGACGTGCTGGACGGCCTGGAAGACATGGGCCTGGTGGCGCGCACCGCCGACCAGCGCTGGATCCTGGCCTGCGACCCGCGCACCACCACGCTGGCGCCGGTGTTCGACGAATTCCTCCTCGACCGGCGCCAACGGCGCGTCCGGGACGACCCCGCCCTGTCGGCCGCTGTCGCGAGTGTGCTTTGCAGCACGCCTCCTTCACTGGAAGAACTCGCCGGACAGGCGCACAATACGGCGAATGACGCCACGGCGCGGCCAGCTGCGGCCGTGGTCACGTTGGAAGCGGGCAAGAAGTAGGAACGCGAGTTCCCAAGGAGGAAGCCATGTTGAAAGTCAGCGAGATTCTGCGCGTCAAGGGCAACGCGCTATACACCACATCGCCCGACACGCCGGTCACAGTGGCCGTACAGACCATGAGCGAACAGGACATCGGTTCGCTGGTCATCATGGAGGCCGGCATGCTGGTGGGCATGCTGACCTTCCGCGAAATCATCCGCCACATGCACACGCACGGCGGCGCGCTGGGCAACACCACCATCCGCGCCATCATGGACGATGCGCCGGTCAGCGTCACGCCCAACACCAGCGCCGACGAAGTACAGCGGCTGATGCTGGAGAAACATGCGCGTTACATTCCGGTCATGGACGGTCCCACGCTGCTGGGCGTGATCTCGTTCTACGACATGGCGCAAGCCATCGTGGCCGCACAGCAATTCGAGAACAATATGCTGAAGGCCTACATCCGCGACTGGCCCATGGACAGCAGCGAGAACGAAAGCGAGCAGGCCGAGCAGTCGAGGTCCTGAAGCTCGCCCGCGCTGGCGGCAAGCCGGGGCGCGCGCGACGCACCAGGCGGGGCCGAGTGGACCGATAGGGATCGATCGGGATCGATAGGGGATTACGCAGCCGCCAGCGGCGGTTCGACGTCGGGCTCGAAGTCGCGGCGGTCGCGGTCGGGCCCATGCAAGGTACGCCACGCCTCGTAGATCAGGCCGGGATCGTTGGCGGCCAACTGCCGAGGGTCCGACAACATGCGGCGCCAGCGGCGCGCACCCGACTGTCCGTTCACCAGGCCCAGCATGGGCCGTACGATCACCCTCAGCGGCACGCCAGCGGCCACCTGGTCGGCGGCGTAGCGGGTCATGGCATCGACCACCTGTGCGTCGGTGGGCAGGCGCGTGGCAGGCCACAGCCGCAGCGACACCTCGGACAGCACGCGCGGCGTATGCCAGGCGGCACGGCCCAGCATCACGCCATGGAAGTCCTCGGCGGCTTGCAGCGACTGGCTTGCGTCGGCCAGCCCCCCATTGAGCACAATGACGCAATCCGGAAAATCCTGCTTCAGGCGGCGCACCGCGTCGTAGCGCAGCGGCGGGATTTCGCGGTTGTCCTTGGGCGACAGGCCCTTCAGTACGGCATTGCGGGCATGGACGACGAACACCCGGCACCCCACTTCGTAGAGGTGCCCCACGAAGTCGCGCACGAAATCGTACGAGTCGTCGTAGTCGAGACCCAGCCGGTGCTTTACCGTGACGGGGATGTCCACGGCGTCCTGCATGGCCTTGATGCAATCGGCCACCAGAGCCGGTTCGGCCATCAGGCAGGCGCCGAAGGCGCCGCGCTGCACGCGTTCGGACGGGCAGCCGCAGTTGAGGTTGATCTCGTCGTAACCCCATTGACGGCCCAGCCGCGCGGCCTGCGCCAGCGCGTCGGGTTCGCTGCCGCCCAGTTGCAGGGCCACGGGATGCTCGGCCGCGTCGAAGTCGAGGTGACGCGCCACATTGCCGTGCATCAGGGCGCCGGTGGTGATCATCTCGGTGTACAGGCGTGCGCGCGGCGCCAGAAGCCGGTGAAAGAAGCGGCAATGGCGATCGGTGACGTCGATCATCGGGGCGACGCAGAGCCGCCAGTCGGAGGAGTCCAAGAATTGCTCGGGGGAACGCGGGAATGCCGGTATTTTACGGCGAGCCGGCCCGTGCGCGGGCGCCCGTGCGGCGTAGTCTAAAATTGCGCCGCGAGCCGCTCCGGGTGCGGCTTGCGCGTCCGCCAAACCCCTCCGCTTTCGCCAATGGCCGTATTCACTCCTGTATCCGACGATGACGCACGCGCGCTGCTGACGCGCTACCAACTGGGAGACCTGGTGTCGCTGCGCGGCATCACGGCCGGCATCGAGAACACCAACTATTTCCTGCATACGACTCACGGCGAGTACGTGTTGACCCTGTTCGAGGTGTTGACGCAAGAGCAGTTGCCGTTCTACATCGAGTTGATGCACCACCTCGCCCAGCGCGGCATTCCGGTGCCCGAGCCCCAGACGCTGCGCGACGGCACCCGTCTGACGAGCCTGCATGGCAAACCCTGCGCCATCGTCAGCCGTCTGCCGGGCGGCTACGAACCTGCGCCGGGCGCGGCCCACTGCAGCCTGGCCGGCGACACGCTGGCGCGCGCGCACCTGGCCGCGCGCGATTTTGCGCTGGTCCAGCCCAATCTGCGCGGCCTGGCCTGGTGGCAGCAGACCGTGCCGAAGGTGCTGCCTTTCATGCAGGACGACCAGGCCGCGCTGTTGCAGAACGAACTGGCCGCGCAGACCGAAGCGGCCGCAACGGCCACCTGGCGCGCGCTGCCCTCGGGTCCCGCCCATTGCGATCTGTTCCGCGACAACGTGCTGTTCGCCGGCACGTTCGAGGCGCCGCGCATGGGCGGCATCATCGATTTCTATTTCGCGGGCTGCGACACCTGGCTGTTCGATGTGGCCGTCAGCGTGAATGACTGGTGCATCGTGCGCGACACTGGCGAGTTCGTGCCCGGACTGGCGCAGGCATGGCTGGCCGCCTATGCGGCCCAGCGGCCGTTCACGGAGGATGAGCGCCAGGCCTGGCCCCTGATGCTGCGGGCCGCGGCGCTGCGCTTCTGGGTGTCCCGCCTGTACGATTTCTACGTGCCGCGCCCGGCGCAGACGCTGAAGCCGCACGATCCGCGACATTTCGAGCGTGTGTTGCTGGCGCGCCACCGTGGCGCCCTGCCCGCCTTGCCCTGAGCCCGGGCATACGCATAATCGAACATGACGCGCGCCTTCGCATACCTCATTCATTAGAAGACTCATGCAAGCAGCATCGCTACCCGCAAGCGCCGGCTGGCAATGGATACGTACTGGCCTGCAGCTGTTCCTGAAGCAGCCGCTGGCCATGTTCACCTGGTCGATGGTGGTGGGACTGTTCGTGCTGTTCGCGGCGCTGACGCTGCCCATCGGGCCGTTGCTTCTGCCCGTTCTGATGCCCATCGTGGCGCTGATGAGCCTGTCGGCGTCCAAGCACATCGAAGCGGGACGCACCATGCTGCCGTCGATGTGGCCCAAGCCGCTGCAGCGGCCCGGCGTGTTCAAGAAGCTGTCGATGATGGGCATGCTGTACGCGGCCGCGGTGCTGGCCGCCGAGATCGTCGCGGTGCTGCCCTTCGCGGGCAATATCGCCGAGGGCGTGAACCTGGCCACGGCCAGCAAGGACATCGGCCCCATGCTGGCCGCCATGCGCGAGCCCCTGATACTGTTCGCCCTGCTGTACCTGCCCATCGCGGCCCTTTTCTGGCATGCGCCGGTGCTGGTGGCGTGGCATGGCCTGCGCATGACGCAGGCGCTGTTCTTCTCGGGCGTGGCCTGCTGGCGAAACAAGTGGGCCTTCCTGGTGTACGGAGTGGCGTGGGCGCTGATCTTCATGTTTATCGACCTGGCTACCGGTCTACTGGTGGCGGCCGGCCTGCCCGCGCCGCTGATGAATGCGCTGCAGATGCCGGTGAACATCGCGGCGGGCGGCGTGCTGTACAGCAGCTTCTATCCGGCCTATACCACCATCTTCGGCAGCGATGACGCCAGCACGGGTCTCGACGACCGCGACGGCGCCACGGCATAGGGCCGCACGCCAGGGCGCAAGCGTCCTCACCCGCAGAACCCGGCCGTTGCGGTCGATGAAGGCCACCTGGATGGCGTAGGCCATCCCCGCCGTATGGACGCCCCGGCACGGGCGCAGCAAGACGCCGCTGCGTGGCCCGGGCGGCCGCCTGCGCGGCAGCAGGCCCAGCAGCCGGGCGCACGGTGTGCCCAGGGACAGCAGGCGCAGGCGATCGGCGGGCAGCGAGGTCGCCATGGCAGTCATCCCAGGGCCGGCAACAGTTGCAGCGCTATCGGGAAGCCCAGCACGATGAAGGTGCAGGGAAAGATGCAGCCGATCAAGGGCAACAACATCTTCACCGGCGCCTCCATGGCCAGGCGCTCGGCGCGCTGGAAACGGTCGGCCCGGCACTGCGCCGCCTGTCCGCGCATCAATGGCCCCAAGCTCATTCCCAGCGTATCCGCCTGCGCCAGCGACGCCACCCAGGCCTGCAGCGAAGAACTGCCGCTGCGGGCCGCCATGGCCTTCAGCGCCGCCGTGCGGCCCATGCCGGCACGCATATCGGCCAGCGCGCCGCCCAGGATTTCCTTCAACGGCCCGGGCGGCGCGCATTGCACGGACTGCTGCAGCGCGCCGTGCAAGCCGAGCCCGGCCTCGACACACAGCGTCATGAGGTCCAGCACGAACGGCATGTCGCGGTCTATACGAAGCCGACGGTGGATCGCCACTCGGCGCAACCACAGGCGCGGCAGCACGCCGGCCAGGGCCGCCGCGGCGGCCGCAGGCACGAGCGCCTGGAGCTGCATGCGCCATGCGATCGCCGCCGCGGCGCAACCGGCGCAAAGCGAAGCCAGCCACGCCAGCGCGGCCAGGTCGCGGTCGGTTACCTGCGGCGGCAAGCCCGCGCGCTCCATCAGGCGCTGCCAGCGCGCGCGTGCACGCCAGGACAGCAGAGGTCCGGCGATGCGGGCCAGCCACGATGTCCAGGGCCACGCGGCCCGCCACCACCACGGCAGGGGCGGCTCGAGGCGCGGCGGCCGCTGTCCGCGCCACAGCGGGACGCAGATCGCGTATGCCGCCAGGGCGGCACACAGGCCCGCCAATCCCATTGCCAAGGCGATGAACATGAACGCCCGTCCTCAGATATCGATATCGACGATGCGGCGGATCAACAACACGCCCGCCACTTCCAGCACGGCCACCACGGCCACCACGGACCAGCCCAGCGGCGTATGCCACAGGACCGCCATGGCCTGCGGTTCGAGGCGGTTCAGCACCACGGCCAACAGGATGGGCAAGGCGCCCACGATCCACGCCTGCATGCGCCCTTGGGCCGTCAGCGCGCGAACCTTGCCCTGCAGCTGCAAACGTGCCCGCAGCGTATCGGCGATGCGTTCAAGGGCTTCGGCCAGGTTGCCGCCGGTCTGCGAGGCGACCCGCAGCGCAGCCACGACCAATACTGTCGCATCCGAGGGCACGCGCGATTGCAGGTTCTCGAGCGCGCTCGCGAACGGCACGCCCAGGCGCTGCTCGCGCAGCATCAATCCGAACTCTTGCGACAGCGGCGCTTCGCTCTGCTCGACGATGTGCTTCAGTGCCACGGCCAGGCTGGCCCCGGCCGACAAGCCGCCCGCCAGCGACATCAATGCCGCCGGCAGCTGTCGCTCGAAACGCCGCAGGCGATGGCGGCGCAGGCCTTCGACCAGTCGTGCCGGTACGCGCACCGCCAGAGCGCCGGCGATGGCAGCCGCCAGCAGACTTTGCGTGCCGGCCCAGGCAAGCAGCCCCGTCAGCGCGCCGCACACGACCGCCGCGAGCCACAGCTGCGCCGGATCGATGAAGAGGAATATCTCGTCAAGCTTGACGCCTGCCTCGTGGGTGTACACCTGTCGGTAGCGCTGCAAGGCGGGGCGCACCCAGGCCTGCGCGTGCCATGCCAGCGCCGCCACCGCCATGCCCGCCATGACGAAGGCCAGCCACGTCATGCCGAACCGTCCTGCACGGCATTCGTGTAGACCGCGGCCAACGCGCCGCGGGCGTCGGGGCCATCGCCCTGCCAACCGTCCATGAAGGTCGGTCGCAAGCCGGTGTCGACGAAGCCGCGCACGGGATCGTAGCGGAACAGCTCCTGCAACTGTATGCGGCCGCTTTCCATTCCCGTGACTTCGACGATGGCCGTGACCAGCCGGCGGCCATCCGACAGGCGCGCCTGCTGGACGAGGATGTCGATGCTGGAGGCGATATGTTCGCGCACCACCGCAAGCGGAAGGTCCAGGCCGGCCATCAGCGTCATGGCCTCGAGCCTGCCCAGAGCGTCCCGCGGCGAATTGGCATGCAGCGTGGTGAGAGAGCCTTCGTGCCCGGTGTTCATGGCCGTCAGCATGTCGAAGGCTTCGGCGCCGCGGCATTCGCCCACCACGATGCGGTCGGGCCGCATCCGCAGTGCGTTGCGCACCAGATCGCGGATGTCCACCCTGCCCCTGCCCTCCAGGTTGGGAGGCCGGGCCTCGAGCGAGACCAGGTGCTCGTGATGCAGCCGCAGCTCGGCGGCGTCTTCGATGGTGACGATACGCTCGCCGTCGGGAATGGTATTGGAAAGAATGTTGAGCAGCGTGGTCTTGCCGGAGCCGGTGCCGCCCGACACGACGATGTTCTTGCGCTGGCGCACGCAGAGCATCAGAAGTCCCGCCATGGCGGGGTCGAGCGAACCATTGCGGACCAGGTCGGGCAAGTGCGGCCGACGCATGGGGAATTTGCGTATGGTGAGGCTGGGGCCCCGTATGGCGATGGGCGGTATCACCGCATTGACGCGCGAGCCATCGGGCAGCCGCGCATCGACCATGGGCGAGCTTTCGTCGATGCGCCGCCCCAGCGGCGCGACGATGCGCTCGATCACCCAGCGCACCGATTGTTCGCTGCTGAAGACCGCGGCATGGCGCGCCAGCGTGCCGCCGCGTTCGACATATACCTCGTCGTGGCGGTTGACCATGATCTCGGTGATGCCGGGGTCCGCCAGCAACGATTCCAGCGGGCCTAGTCCTACAGCCTCGTCCAGCACGGCGCGGCACAGACGGGCCCGATCGACATGTGATGGCAGGTCGCCGTCCTGGCCGACCAGGTCGTCCAGCAGCTTCTGCGCCTCGGCCCGCAGCGCCTGGTCGCTCATGCCGGCCACGTCCCGCCGCCGCAGATCCAGGGCTTGCAGCAAGGCGGCGTGCAGGCGCTTGTGATACGGCAGCAGCACCATGGCGTCCTGCATCGGATCGCGCGGTTCCGCTTGCGCGTCGGCAACGCCGGCCGGCGCAACGGCATGTTCATCGCACGAATCATCGGTCGCGCCGCCAGCGTTCGGATCGAGGCGCACGCGCACTTGGCACGGGCCGATGAGAATGCGGTCTTCGGGCATCAGCGGGGCATGCGTGGCAATGCGCGTGCCGTTGACCATGGTGCCCGCCAGCGTGCCCAGGTCTTCGAGCACGATGCTGTCGCCGCGCACCGCCAGCGTCGCGTGCTGCTTGCCCACCCGCCAATTGGCGATGCGTACGGCGCAATGCGCGGCGCGGCCTATGGTGATGGGCGGCGCGCCACGGTGCAGGCGCTGCGTTCCATCTTCGAAGGTGAGTTCCAGTTCGAGCATGGTCAGAAGGCTCCGGAAGATTGCGTGTAAGGAGGCACCACCCATTGCGAGCCCGCGCCATCGGGACTGCTCCAGCCGCGGCCCGACGCGGCTGGCGGCAGAGGGCCAATCTGCGGCGGATCGGGGAAGGCCTGCTGCAACACGCCCTGCGCCTGACGTACGCTTTGGTCGAAACCCGCGTAGTCGGGCGAGACGATGCTGGGCGTGACGAAAATGGCCAGCTCGGTGTCGCGGGTCTGCGAGCGGCGGGTGGAAAAGAGACTGCCCAGCAGCGGGATATCGGAAAGCAGCGGCAAGCCGCTGCGCTCGGTCGCGCGCTCTCGCGACAGGAATCCGCCCAGCACGAGAGTCTGTCCGGAACGCACGTTGAACTCGGTCATGGCGCGACGCGTGCGCAGCGCCGGGCCGGACGGCAGGCTCATGGAAGCATCGATGGAACTGGCTTCGACCTCGATGCGCGAGCGTATGGTGCCGTTGCGGTCGATGCGCGGCGTGATCTGCAAGGACACGCCGTATGGCTTGAATTGCGTGTTGCTGCCGCCGTCGCGGTCGGTCGTGGCGTAGGGAACCTCTCCGCCCGCCAGGAACGAGGCCGTGCTGCCGCTGCGCGCGAGCAATTGCGGCTGCGCCAGCAGCACGGCCTCGCCACGCTGCGCCAGCGCACCGAGACTGGCGGCCAGCATGGCATTGACGCCGAAGTATCCGGCGGCGCGTCCGGTGGGCATCGGCATGGCCAGCGGCGGCTGGCCGGGCCGCTCGGTAAGCGCCCGCGCCGCCGAGCCGCCGTCCCACGCAAGGCCTGCCTGCAAGCCTCCTTGAGTGGCGGGATCCCAGCGCACGCCGAACTCGAGCAGCCGGGAACTGGGCAGTTCGACGACCTGTACATCCAACAGCACCATGCGGTCCCAGCCCACCTGGCCGGTGAAATCGAGAATGCCGGGGTAGCGCTGCGCCAGGGCGGCGATGCGCGCACGGTCATCGTCGGACAGGTCATTGCCTTCGATGACGATGTTGCCGCCGACCTGCACGCTGCGCGCGGCGGGTATGCCTTCGAGGAGTTTGTCCACCTCGGCTCGCATGCGCCGCAGGCCGGCGGCATAGACGCGCACGGTGTACGCCACGGGCGCACTCTTGCCGGCCCATACGTGCACGGTAGACGTACCTTCCTGGCGAGCGAACAGCACGACCTCGCGCTCATCCGCCGCCATCGCGGTAAGCACCTGCCCATTGCCCACCGCTACCCGGTGCGCGCCGGGTGCGGCCAGCACGCGGCTTTCCCCGACCTCGAGTTCGATGTCAGTGGCAGGCATGTCGGCTTGCGCGGCCGCCGGCATCGCCGTAGACGGGCGACCGCCTGGCGCCGCCTGCACCGCTCGCTCGGCGTGCAGCACTTGTATCGGCAGGGTCACCAGCACCGCCGCGTAGACGTGACGCCAGCGGCGTCCTGATCGGGATGAGCCCGTGCGCATCATGGCAAGTCCGCTCCGAACTCGTGCGCAGGCCCTGCCGATCCGGATGCGGCGCCCGACATGACGTCGACACGGTCGCCATAGATGATGTCGACCTGCCGGGGCGCGGGCCTGGCCGCTCGGCGCAGGCCCAGCATGCCAGGCAGGTCGTGTACCCCGCCCTCGGCGGCATGGCCGGACGCATCCTCGACCGGACGCAGCAGTGCGGTGAGAACGCCGTCCTGGCGCGCCGCCACCACCTTCATGGCATCGCGGACGGAGGCGTCCAGCGTGATGCTGGGCGGCGTGCCGTCGGCGCCTGTGTCCACGGCAATCACCCTGCCGCCCTGCAGCAGCGGCATCGTCAACTGGCGGCCATCGTGCGAGAAAGACACGAACAGATCGATGCGGTCGTCGGGCCGCACGGGGTGCGGAAGATCCCGTATCTCGGACAGCGGCAGGCTGAGCGCGCGGCGGCCGGCCTGCAACTGCCCCGCCACGGGCTGCGCGGGGGCATGGCGCAACACCTGATGCTGCAATACCGTTTCGCCCGCTTTCAGCGGCAGGGCGAGCACACCGCCCTCGACCTGGTCGAGCGCCTCGGGCGCAATGGAATCGGAGGCGGCCCACGCGGCGGGAATGTCGCGCACCGCCAGGCTGGCCATGCCAAGCGCCGTGCCGGCGGGTAGATCGGCCGCGGCCACGAGGCGCGCCACCATGGGCACGCGCCCCTGGGCTTCGAGCTCGAGTGTGCGCTGCTGGATATGCTCGCGCACGGCCCAGGCCGCGACCAGGCCGGCCACGGCGGCGAAAAGATAGCCGCCGAACGCCCGAGCCAGCTGCATCAGGCCCGCCAGCGTCATCGAGCCTCCTCGCCGCTGGCTACGTGAGCCTGCGGCACATTGGGCGCGGGCGATATCTGGACAAACTGCGTACCCGTCACGATGGCGCTGCCCGATCCCGCCGGTACGATGTCCACGGCCATCACGACGGCGGCGCGCACCCACTCCTGGGTGCCGTCGGCGTCAAGCGGCGCCGGCGTCCAGCCGGACCGCAGCAGATTGCGCCGCACCGCGGTTCGCACCACGCCTGGCGCTTCGGCGTGCCGCCAGATCTGTTGGCGGTGCCGGCCGGCGGTTTCCTGCGTGGAGAAATCGAAGGCCAGCTGCGCGCCGGCGGGCAGCCAGTCGGGGCCAGCCGACGATTGCGATCGAGCCGCCGGCCAGCACACGCGCGACAGTGTTCCGGCGCTGCGCGCCGGACCCACACCGGTAACGGTGGCCGTACTGAGGCACTCCGGGTTTCGATCCGACAGCACCGCCATGCCCTGCAGCACGGTGAGGTCGCCGAGTTCGGGGTGATGCGAGCGCAGGTGCGCGATCGTTGCCGATACGCTGGACGGCGCCTCGTAGTATGTGATGTGAGCCGGCGCGCCGTACAGGGTGGCATGCCGCGCAAGTACAGTCTGGACGGCGCCCTTCGGCAGAGACCACGCGATATCGTTGGCCGCCGTTGCCGCGGGCGGGGCCGCGTGAACCGCCATGGCCAGCAACGGCTGCGCGCACACCAGCGAGAGACGCGCTGGCGCAAGCCGCCGTGTTGCGCGGCGACGCGGGACGCGAACCGGATGGGCCCAACGCTGCGATGGATGGCGGCTTTGCATGGGAACTCCTATCGCTTGACGGCGACACGGCCAGCCGGCGCCAGATCAGCCCAGGCGGACACCCAGTCGTCACCCGGCCTGCGTCCGCCCCATGCCGCATCGAGGTTTCTTACACGCGACTGCAAAGCGTTGGACAGACGGCGCGACGCGTCCGCGGTGCGCGACCAGCCCGCCACGCTGGCCGTCAGGCGCTGCTGTGTATGGGCATCGGATTCGGCATGCCCGGCGCCGATTGCGACAGCGGTATGGCGCCACAGCGACGTGGGGGCGGCGACGCCCGCGGCCGCCTCCCACCCCACGTCCGGCGCGACACGGCGCTGCGCCTGTGCCGCCACCAGCCCGTCATCGACGCGCAGCCACTCGAGCGCCAACCGGCGACCCACCGCATCGTCGCCGCCGGCCGCGGTCGGCGAAGAGGAGGACGTACGCGACACCGACACGGACGTGCCGTGGTCGGCGCGTGCCGCCGACGGCGCCCGTGCGGCCGTGAATGCGGCCAAGCGTCCCGCCTGGGATACCTCGAGCGCCTGGAACTGCAACCGGCCGATCCACGCGATGGCGCAGGCGAGGCCCGCCATGGCTGCGGCGGCCAGCACGGCTTCGACCGTGCCCTGTCCGAGCTGGCGCAGGGGCGACGCCGCGGCATGCCGCGCGCGGCCCATACGCAGAGGCGGCCGCGAGTGACCAGGCAAGCTCATGGCTGCGTCCTTGCGGTGGCGAGTTCCTGCGCCGTGACGGCCGCGCGACGCGCCTGCCAGTATGGCCTGAACAGCGTAGCCAGTTCGTCGCGGCCGTCCTCGCGCGCCTGGGGCCGCGAAAAGAAAGTCTCCGCCGCAGCCGCGACCGTGAGCGACCCGCCGCGCAACGCCCGCCAGCCATGGCGACCCGCCACAGCAACCGAACTGGCTCCGCCGGACACGGGAAGTTCGGCGGCATCTTGGCGGACCGCGATGGCCAGCCGCAATGGAGCGTCCGCGCGATCGGATGCCGCCTCGTGGAAGTCGGGCAGTCCACGTCCGGCCACGGACACACGCGCCATGCCCGCGTAGGCGGTGGCCAGCGGATTGCTCTGTCCGCCGAAGATGTCCCATGCGGTGTTCTTGTCGACCCAACGCCAGAAATCCTCTTGCGAGAAATCCTCTGGCGCGCGCTCTACAGGCGTGCCCGCAACATTGCCAGCCAGCCCCCAACCCGTGGCGTACTCGCGAAAATAGCAGCCGATGGTGTTGTTGCGCCGAACCGCGTGGTAGGACAGCGTGTCGGTGGCCGACCAGCGTCCGCGCGCGTCCATCTGTGTGGTGCCGCGGCGGCGGAACTCATGCCGTTTCTCGGGACATTGGCGGTGTACGATCCATGACCCGCGTCGGGTGATGTCGCGCGGGCGCAGGAACGCATAACGCGCCGCTGCCGTGCGCACCATCTGCGAGACACCGTCGGCTCGATGGCCGGGCTGCGCCTTCACGAAACCGGCCCAGTTGTCGTCCAGCATGCGATATCGCGGGCCTGCAGCGTGATCGGACCCGGACGCGCCGCCCGCTGCGCGCCCCCACTCGGGATAGTTGGCCTGCAGCACGGCGCGCAGCATAGCGGCGCGCTGCGCCGGCAATTGACCCACCTGCCGCCGTGCCACCTGGACGAGCGTGTCATGGACGAGCGCATCGTGTTCTTGATGGCGCCGCGCGAACTGCTGCGCCATGGATGACGTGGCCTGTGCCGATGCGTACCCTTGCAAGGCCTTTTCACCGAACAAGGCGCCTATCAGATAGGCCGGCGGATTGCCCATGGCGCGGCGCTGCGCCTGCGTGCCCGAGAACTGGGCCCAGGAAGCCAGTGTGACGAGGTGCGCCATGGCGACCTGGTGCGCCACCTGCGCCCGATTGACATACGCCAGCAGATTCAGCGCCCGCGCCTGCGCCAACGCCGCCGAGTAAGCCGCCGCATCGGCGGCATGGGTGAGACGGGTGCGTGCGGCCGCCGTCTGGCCCACGTTGTACATGCCTACCCACGCGATTCCGCACAGGCCGAGCAACGCCAGCGCGGGCACGAGGGCCTGCCCTGCGCAGCGCTGCGGCGCACACGGAAAGGACCTCATTTCGCGGCCTGGGCATTGCCCGTGAACGATTGCAGCGAACGCGACTTGGTCTGCTCTGCGGCCGTGGTGCCGGCCGTGCGAGCCTCGCGCGATTGCGCCGAGCCGTCCTGGCCGGCAAGCTCGCGCGCCATGGCCGCCGTCTGCGAACGCACGACCTGGCCGAACAACTGATAGACCGCGATGGCGGCGACCGCGATGAGGGCCACCACAATGATGTACTCGGTCATGCCCTGGCCACGCTGGCGCCGTTTGTAGACTTGCATGAGCCCTCCGTAGGTAGTGATGAACATGGAGGGCAGTATGGTCGGGCCCGGGCGGCTGGGCTATTCGCAGATACCGAGGGCGATGAAAGCGCGCACAGGCGTTGACCGGCGCGCTCATATCAGCCATCGTCGCTACACCCATCACCCCGCGCGACGTCGCCTCTCGATCACAACGCGAACCTACCAAAAGTAGGTTACTATCAGTAGGTACAAATCCTGAACGAGAGATTTTCATGCACGCACTCATTGTCATCGCGCATCCCGATCCTCAGTCCCTCACGCACGCCGTTGCCGGCCAGGTGGCGCGCGGCATCGAAGCGTCCCGATCCGGCCACACGTTCGAGATCGCCGACCTCAGCGCGGAAGGTTTCGACCCGCGATTCAACGCGGGGGACGTCGCACAGTTCCGCGGACAGGCCGGGCCGCCCGCCGACGTGCTCGCCGAGCACGCCCGCCTCGATCGAACCGACGATCTGGTGCTGGTCTATCCCGTTTATTGGTGGTCGTTTCCCGGGCTGCTCAAAGGATGGATAGACCGCGTGTTCGTCAACGGCTGGGCCTATCGCGACGTGCCCGGCGCGAAGCTCGAAAAGCTGCTGGGCCGTTTGCGCGTCCATCTGGTGGCGGTGGGCGGAGCCGACATGCGCACCTACGAAAAGCACGGCTACACGGCAGCCATGAAAACCGGCATCGATCATGGCATCTTCGGCTACTGCGGCGCCCCCGTCGTCACGTCACAACTGCTGCTTCCCCAGGACGGCACGTTTCCGGACGCCCATTTCGAGACGGCGCGGTCCCTCGGGCAGCGGCTGTTCAGTGCACCCGGCACGGATGCCTAGCCGGCGACTGTGACAAGCCGGGGAAGGCGGCATGACAGTGGCTCGGCCGCAACGTCACGCCCGAGTCATTACAACTTCTTACGCTGGCCCTCTTTTCAGCCCAAAGTAAGAGTGAGCCTCGTGATCATGCCTTTCAGCCTCCACTACCGCAAACGGATCGGTGCAATTGCCTGCGGCTTGCTCGCCCTGTCGGGCTGCGGCAGCGACTCGGACCGGGACGACGATGTCGCGGAAGGTCCGGACGTGTCGGAACCCGCCCCCGCGCCGCAACCTCAACCCGAACAAAAGATTCTGCGCGTGGGCGTCCTGCCCGACACGCAGGGCAGTTCTTCGGGCGTGGCCGAACACCCCATGCGCGCCGCGCTCGACAAGCTTGTGCAGGAAGGCGCCGAGATCGTGCTGATGGCCGGCGACCTGACCGAGAACGGCACGCAAGCCGAATATGCGCAATGGCGCGCCATCGCCGACGAATACACCGACCGCGTGACGCTGCTGCCCATCATGGGCAACCATGACAACAAGGGCATCGACCAGGACTATTTCGACACGGTGGGCGACCTGATCCCTGCCGACGCCACGCACATGCCCGGCTCGAAGTACAAGAACTACGCCGTGGTACGCGACAACGTCCTGTTCATCAACCTGTCGTACGACTGGCTGCCCTTCGCGTACGACTTCGTCGAGGCGCAGATCGACGCGCATCGCGAGCGGGTCGACCACATCATCTTGATGACGCACAATTCGTTCGTCGGCAACCGCTACGGCATGCTGCGCGAGAAGATCCTGGAAGGCTATCTGTCCGAGCCCTCGGATGTGGCGTTCCGCGAGGTCTACGACAAGTACCGCACGCTGTTCGCCGCCAACGACGTGGTGTACGTCTCGGGCCACGAGCACATGTACTCGCGCAGCCAGATCCGCGACATCACGCAGCGCCAGTTCACGCAGATCGTCGCGGGCAGCGCCGCCTACAAGGGCTATGAGAACCGCTACGGCGAGCACGAGCAGGTGCAGAACACCGTGATGGTGAAGATGGCCAGCGAATCGGTGGGTCCCATCGACACCAACGTCTCGGTCTTCACCATCCAGGGCCCCGCGGTGGACTATCGCGCCTACTACGCCCCGCACACGGTGCTGGCCAACAGCGACGGCCCGAGGGAGCTGGCCTCGCCCGACTGGCGCCTGTTCGACCGCTACACGCGCACCACCACGCGCTGCGAGAAGATCGTGTATCCGGGCAGCATCCCGGCCGGCATCCAGGCCAACAACATGTACGACCCGGGATACCGCACCGCCCCGTGCGCCTCTCCCTCGGGCCAGAGCGCGCGCCTGCTTGATGGCCGCAACGAAGTCTTCAACCGCTACGACACCCGCACGCGGGCCATGGCGGTCGAACCGGGCGTGACCTTCGCCGGCACCAACCGCGAGCTCGAATCGCTGATGTACCGCTACATGTTCATCCGCCACGAAAGCTGGCGTCCGAACCTGAACAACAGCCAGCGCGCGCGAGTGATCGACGAGGGCACGCCGGACGAAGAAGTCGAGATCCGCGCCACCACCATCGACCTCAGCAAGCATGTCACGCTGTCGTGGAAGACGCGCGAGGCCGGCGCGCTGTCCGACACGCTGGCGGTGTCGGGCATCAGCGGCCAGAGCGGCATCTACACCGACCCGTACGGTGCGATCAAGGACATCACCGTGGACGTCGGCCTGGCCGGCAGCTATGGCGATGGTTCGGAAATGGGCAAGCAGCCGGTCACTCTGCCGGCGGGGGCCACCCGCGACTGGCGCCTGCAGGCCGGCGACACCGGCCACAAGTACGTGCTGGAGTTCTCGCTGCCCGCGGACGTGGCGGCCCAGGACGCCATGCTGGCTCGCTGGGACGGCAGCACCTGGGTGGCGCTGACCGACGCCGAATGCGTCAGCGCGCAGGCGTATCGCACCGAATTCCTGTCCGGCACGATTCCGTCCGACGTGGACGGCGCCTGCGCGGGCGGCACGCTGGTCGGTTTCGATGCGGCCCGCAGCGCCTTCTGGGCCCGCCTGGTAGAAGACGGCCAGTTCGCCGTCGTCGCCCGCGACTGATCAAAGGGGGCCGGCGCGCCAGCGTCGGCGCCTGCGCGCGACAAAGCGAACGCCGCCCCGAGGGGCGGCGTTTTCTCGTTCCGCGACGATGCGCGGCTCAGCGATCTGCCGCGTTGCTGATGGCGCTTCCGGCGCGCTGGATGTCCTTGCCCATGCCGGACACGGTGTTGCAGCCCTGCAGCACCAGACCGAAGACCACCAGCGCGGTCAGCATGAATTTTGTGCGCACGATTCGAACCTCGTTGTCAGGCGACGCGCACGCGCAGTTCGCCCAGGCCTTCCACGCCGCCGCTCATGACGTCGCCCTGCACGACGGCGCCCACGCCTTCCGGCGTGCCGGTGAAGATGATGTCGCCCGGCTGCAGTTCGAACAGGCCGGACAGATAGGCGATGCTTTCAGCCACGTTCCAGATCATCTGCGACACATCGCTGGACTGCTTGCGCTCGCCGTTCACATCCAGCCAGATCGCGCCCTTGTCGAGCGTGCCGACCTTGCTGCGCGGATGGACGGGGCCGATGGGCGCGGCGAAGTCGAACGCCTTGCCGACCTCCCACGGACGGCCCTGCTTCTTGGCCTCGCCCTGCAGGTCGCGGCGCGTCATGTCCAGACCCAGCGCGTAACCCCAGACGCATTGCGCGGCGGCTTCGACCGACAGGTTCTTGCCGCCCTTGTCCAGCACCACCACCAGCTCCATCTCGTAGTGCAGGTTGGAGGTCTTGGAGGGATAGGGCATCGTGCCGGTCTCGCCATCGGCCACCGGCACCAGGCTGTCGGGATGCTTGCAGAAGAAGAACGGATCTTCACGGCCGGTGAAGCCCATTTCCTTGGCATGCTCGGCGTAGTTGCGGCCCACGCAATAGACGCGGCGCACCGGGAAGCGGGCAGCGGTGCCCGCCACGGGCAGCGACACGGGCGGGATCGGGGCAATGACGTAATCCATCTGCGAAACCTCTGTAGGCATATGGCCGCGGCGCGGCCGGATCGGAAAGCCGATGGGCGACTTTATACGCTAGTTCCCGCGGCCGGCAAAGTGAGCGGCACGCCGCAAAAAATGCCCCCACGCCGCGCCTTCGGCTTGCTGCCCCCCGAGGGGGCTTTTTGCCTTGGGGCGGCCCGGCGGCAAAACGCAACGGGCGGCCCGCAGGCCGCCCGCTTTCGCGCAGCTGAACAATGCATGGCCGGCCACCGGCCGGCCCGCCGGATCAACCCTTGGCGTAGCGCTCGGCGCTGCGCACGATTTCCTGGTGCGCGGCGTCCAGGCCCTTCCAGCCCTTGACCTTGACCCACTTGCCCTTCTCGAGATCCTTGTAGTGCTCGAAGAAGTGCTGGATACGGCCGATGTCTTCGGCCGGCAGGTCTTCGTACGTCTTGATGTTGCGGTAAGGCGGGTACAGCTTGTCGACCGGCACGGCCAGCAGCTTGGCGTCGCCGCCCGACTCGTCGTCCATCTCGAGCACGCCGATGGCGCGGCAGCGCACGACCGCGCCAACCTGGATCGGGAAAGGCGTGATGACCAGCACGTCGGCCGGGTCGCCGTCTTCCGACAGGGTCTGCGGGATGTAGCCGTAGTTGCACGGATAGTGCATGGCCGTCAGCATGAAGCGATCGACGAAGACCGCGCCCGTGTCCTTGTCGACCTCGTACTTGACGGGATCGGCATTCATGGGGATTTCGATGATGACGTTGAAGTCTTCCGGCAGCTTGTTGCCGGGACCGACGCGATCAAGACTCATGGTTCAACCTTTGTTGTCTGTAGGGGAATGGGGATTGCGCGTGTCCGGCTGCGCGGGCACGTCGGGTCGGGGCGCCGCGGGCGGCACGGCCGCGGCACCGGCCGGCGACGGCGCCGTAGCAGGCGCAGGCGTCGGCGCGGCGGCCCGACCGGAATCGGCGGCGCCGGCCGGCGCGGGATAGCTGGAAACGGGAGCCTCCAGCGCCGACGGCGGGATGGGCGCGCTGTCGAAGTAGTCTTCGATGTCGACCGCCGAGCGCGACGGCACGGCGGCCGGCGCGTCGGCGGGCACGGGACGTTCGCGCGCGCCGCGGGCATCGGGATCGAGCACGTAGTCGACCACGGGCGCCTGCTCGGGCATGGGCTCGGAGACAGGCGCTGCAGCCGGCGCCTGCTCATCGGACAGCAGCGCCGCATACTCGCCCTCGCCGTCCACGTGATGCGGGTCCGCGCCCATGTCGGCCGCGGGAAGCGCGCCATCCGTGGCAAGCACCGGCAGGGCCTGGTGCGCGGCGGTGGCCAGGCGCCAGTGGCGCACGGCATCCACGGGCCGGTCCAGGCGGTCGTAGAGACTGCCCAACAGCGCATGGCACTGCGCATCGTTGCGGCGCGCCAGGCTGCGCTGCAGGTAGCGTTCGGCCTGCCCCCACAGCTGGCCGTTCAGGCACAGCACGCCCAGCGCGGTCAGCAGGTGCGCATCGGTGGGCCGCTGCTGCAGCCAGGTCTCGGCCTTGGCCAGGCGGCGCGGCACCTGTTCGGCGTCGCAGCGCGCATAGGCCGCGACCAGCGCGGGATTGAAGCGATCCGCGATGGCGGCCTCGAGGATGCGCGCGGCTTCGGTGCCCTCGCCCGCCGACTCGAAGGCCGCGGCGCCGGCCAGTGCGATGTTGGGCAACTGGCGTTCTTCGGGCTTGAGATCTTTCCAGATGACGCGCCAGCCGTCGCCGGCCATGCCGGCGCGCAGGCGCGCGGCGCCCGCATGGTCGATGAGCTGCGCGCCCTCGTCCTTGGCAAGTGCATTGCGGCGCAACAGGCCGCGCGCCAGCGTGAACACACGCTCGTGATGCTCGAGCGCGGTCTCGGCGCGCAGCAGCAGGCGCGACGTGTGCAGATGCCGGGCGCCGCCATCCTGCAGCGGGGCCAGCGTATCGAGCGCCTGCTGCGGCCTGCCCTGGTCGAGCAGCATGTCGGCGGCAACGGTGGCCGTGGCCTCGAGCAGGCCGGGATCGTCGCCGGCCTGTTCACGCGCCGCGTCGATCATGCGGTCGCGGCGCGCGAACTCGCCCAGGCCGTGCGCCGAGCGCGCGGCCGCCAGCGCCGCCAGCACTCGCCGGCTGCGCACCTTGCTTTGGCCGAACAGGCGGGTAAGGTCTTTCTCGGCATGGGCGAAGCGGCCTTCCAGCATGCCGATCCAGCCGCGCTCCAGCAATTCGTGGTCGCGGGCCTGGGCGCGACGGCCGCGCCACGCGCGCACGCGGTCGGGGATGGCCAGCAGCCACGACAACAGCCGCAGCACCACGTACAGCGCCACGAACAGGGCCAGCAGCAGCAGCACCGCCAGCGTCAGGGAGACTTCGATACGCCACGGCCAGATGAGCAGCAGCACATTGCCGGAATGCTGGCGCAGCATGACGGCCAGCGCGACCGCGACCACGGCCAGCAACAGGGTCCAGAGCCAGGTACGCATGCGTCAGTCCTGCCCTTCCGCCTTGCTGCCCGCGGCACGCAGGGCGGCGATGGTGCTGAGGCTGTCGGATACGTCGGGTACGCGCACGGCGATCTCGACCTGCGACAGTTCCCGCGCCAGCGTGCGGGCGGCCATCGTGTCCTGCGAACGCTCGTCGAAATAGCGCGCCAGCGTGTCCTGCACATTGTCCAGTTCGGTTTTCCACACGGGTTGCTGGCGCATCAGCATGGCCAGCTGCACCGTCAGCAGGCGCTGGCGCAGCGTGGAGCGCACCATGGTGGCCTGCTCGGGAGACAGCAACAGCGCGGAAGGTTCGTCCACGCGCTGCACGCGGATCAGGTCGCCCAGCTCGTGCGCGACGGCCTGGCCGGCGCGTCCGGGCCAGGACTCGACTTCAGCGCGCCAGCGCTGCCACCACGGCGCATCCGCCGGCAGGTCGGCGGTGGGATCGACGGGCGGCGGCGCCGGCTGGGCCGCCTCGGGCCTGGACTGGCCTGGCCGCGCGAGCGGCGCGGCGTCGTCGGGCACGAGCAGCGGCGCGCGTCCCACCAGGGCGACCAGCCGCTCGATGCGCGCCGATTGCGCGGGAATGTCGACGGTGGTTACGGCGCGCAGGCGGTCGAGGTCGCCGTTGATGCTTTGCTGCAGTCCCGCCAGACGCGGACGGTCCGCCTGGGCGAGGCGCGATTGTGCGGTTTCGAGCGCGACGATGGCGTTGTTGACGTCGCCCGCCAGGCGCAGCTGCTGGCTGGCCAGCGTGATCATGCGGTCCACGTCGTTGACCAGGATCTCGTCGCTGGCGCCGCTGCTGAACGTCTGCCACGCCTGCTGCAGCGCGCTGTTCTGCGTCTGCACCTCGCGGATGCGGCCCTCGAGATCGGCGACCTGATTGGTCTGCGCCTGTGCCAGCGCAAGCGCCTGGCGGCCCTCCTGGCGCGCCTGCGACAACTCGCGGTTCATCTGGTCGAGCCTGGATGCGACCTCCTGGCCTGCGGCCCGGAACTCTCGTCGCTGCGCCCACAGCGCGCCGCCCAAGGCGATGGCCAGCAACGCGACAATGACCAGCGCAGCGATGAGTGTGCTGCTGACGGAGCGAGCCCGCGGAGGCTTGGAGGAAACCTCGGGCCGGGATGGGGGCACGGAAGGCGCGGGAGACGCGCCGCCGGAAGCGTCCGGCGGCGCGGCCGGACGGATATCGGAGGTGTTGTCTGTCATGACGCGATTGTATTCGTTGGAGGCTCGGAACGACGACTCAGGCGGCAACAAGGGCCTCGAAGATCGCCTCATCGGCAGGCATACAGTTTTTTACCACCATGTCGCCAGGGGCGTCATCGGCGGCGCCGCGCAGGACCTGCGCCAGCCGAGGATGCGTGACCACGAAGCGGCATTGCTTCCACCATGCTTGCAGGCCTGCGGCACGGACGGCATCGGCCGTAGCGGCGATGCCCTCGCTGCTGGTCAGCAGCCAGGTGACCGGCACGCCCCGCCGCGCCCATTCGCGCAGCGCCGCAAGCGCGTCCGCGGACCACGCGGCCGGCAAGCGGCGATACAGGGCATGCCGGACCACCTCCACGCCGCGCTCGGCCAGGCGATCCGCCAGCCAGTCGCGGCCCTGCGTACCGCGCACCAGTAACGCACGGCGCGGCATCGGCCGCGTCGACAGGATGTGCCAGAGTGCTTCGGAATCGTGCGCGTCGGCATCCGCGGGGGGATGCAACACGGTCGTGGACTGGCCCACCAGCGCGGCACCGCGCAGCGTCTGCGCGGTGGCCGGGCCTACGGCCGCCACCACGCAGCCGGGCGGCCAGCCGGTCGACCGAAGGCAGGGCTCCACCTGGTCCAGGTACAGGCGCGCGGCATTGCCGCTGACGAACACCGCAAGCTGGAAATCGTGCGGCATGGGCGGCGGCACGACGGCCGGCAGCGGTTCGATGGTCAGCGCCGGCAGGCACAGGGCCTGCCAGCCGGCCGCGCCCAGGCGTTGCGCCAGGGCTTCGTTGCGGCCCGCGGGCCGGGTCAGGACGGCGATCCGCGACATGGCGTCCGCCCGCTCAGGATGACGCGTCGTCCTGCGTCAGCGACGCCAGGATGGCGTCGGCGCCGTCGGCCAGCAATTGCCGGGCGGCCGCCTCGCCGATTTCCTCGGCCTGCGCGACGGGCCCCTGCCCTTCGGCTCGCACGATGCGGTTGCCGTCAGGCGAAGCGACCAGCGCATGCAGCACCAGTTGGTCGCCCTGCACGCGCGCATAAGCCGCCAGCGGCACCTGGCACGAACCGCCCAGGGCCCGCGACACCGCGCGTTCGGCCAAGGAACAGGCGGCGGTGTCCGCATGCACGAGCGGCGCCAGCCAGCCGCGCAAGTCGGCGCGATCGCCGCGTATCTCGATGCCCAACGCGCCCTGACCGGCGGCGGGAAGACTGTCGGCGGGCTCGAGCAGCGAACGGATGCGATGCCCCAGCGCCAGGCGATCGAGGCCGGCGGCGGCCAGGATGATGGCGGCATATTCGCCGCGATCGAGCTTGGCCAGGCGGGTGTCGAGATTGCCTCGCAGCGGCTGCACCCGCAGGTGCGGATAGCGGGCACGCAGCTGCGACTCGCGGCGCAGGCTGGAAGTGCCGACCACGCTGCCGGCGGGAAGCTCGGCCAGCGTGGCATAGTCGTTGGAGACGAAGGCGTCGCGGGGATCCGCGCGCTCGAGCACGGCGCACAACTCGAAAGGCGCCTGCAGATCGACCGGCACGTCCTTCAGCGAATGCACGGCAAGGTCGGCGCGGTCGTCCAGCAGCGCGTTTTCAAGCTCCTTGACGAACAGCCCCTTGCCACCGACCTTGGACAGCGTGCGGTCCAGGATCTGGTCGCCGCGGGTGGTCAGCGTGAGCAGCTCGACGCTGCAGGCGGGGTACAGGGTCTGCAGCCGGCCGCGTACAAATTCGGCCTGCCACAGCGCCAGGCGGCTGGCGCGTGTGGCGATGACCAGTCGTTGCGGAGCGGACACGGTCAGATGAACCGGGACACGATCACCGTGGCGACCACGCCGATCACGGCGAGAACGAACAGGCCTTGCAGCAGGCTGAGGCCCGATTCGGATTGCTGGGGATTGGCCGTCTTATGCAGAGCCATGAGTGGATTCCTTGGACACGGTTTTGCGGCTTGCCAGCCACCGTCCCAGGACAACGACCAACAGGGCGCCAATAATTTCTGCGCCGATTTTAACCGTGGTCGGCTGGACGCCGAATTGATCCACGACAAACACGTCGGTCACGATCATGCCGCCCGCGATCCAGCCCAGCAGCGCCGCGCCGAAGGTGACGACCAGCGGGAAGCGGTCGATCAGCTTGAGCACCAGCGTGCTGCCCCAGATGATGATGGGCACGCTGATCACCAGGCCGAAGATGACCAGGCCGATCTGGTGGTCGGCGTGGGCGTTCTGGGCCGCGCCGGCGATGGCGATGACGTTGTCCAGGCTCATGACGAAGTCGGCCACGATGATGGTCTTGACCGCGCCCCAGATGGAGGCGCCGCCCTGGATCTTGTCGTGTCCTTCATCCTCGGGCATCAGCAGCTTGACGCCGATCCAGAGCAGCAGCAGGCCGCCCACGACTTTCAGGAAGGGGATGGTGAGCAGCGTGAGCGCGAAGGCGATCAGCACCACGCGCAGGATGATGGCGCCGGCGGTACCCCACAGGATGCCCTGCATGCGCTGCTTGGGTTCGAGATTGCGGCAGGCCAGCGCGATGACCACCGCGTTGTCGCCACCCAGCAGGATGTCGATCATGATGATCTGGAATACGGCAGCCCAGCTGAGGGTCTGGAAAAACTCGAGCACGTTCTATCCCCCGAAACGTCGTGTACAGACTGGAATGAGACAAGAAAAGAAAACCGGCTTCGCCCCCCGGGCCCCGAACAATTCGGGGACACCGGGGGGCGAAGCCGGCTATTGTAGTTCAGCTAGGCGTCAGGCCTTGGACCGCGCCAGAAAAATTTTTCCCAGAACCAGGACCAGCAGCGCGCCGCACACGCCGACCATCAACCCGAAGTCGTGCTGCGTCACGCCCAGGGCGGTATCGATCCGCGCGACGGGCCCTTGCAGCGCCGGGTCGCCCACCAGCAGTTCGCCGGCGATGAAGCCCAGCAGGGCCGCGCCCACCCAGACGATGATGGGGAAGCGTTCGATGACGCGCAGCAGCAGCGTGCTGCCGAAGATGACCAGCGGGATGCTGATCGCCAGGCCGATCACCAGCAGCGTGGTGTCGCCCATGGCCGCAGCGGCCACCGCCACGACGTTGTCCAGGCTCATGACCAGGTCGGCCACCATGATGGTGCGGATGGCCGCCAGCAGCGACCCGTGGCCCTTGCCTTCGCCCTCTTCCTCGCCTTCGGGCAGCAGCAGCGACACGCCGATGTAGACCAGCAGCACGGCGCCGATGAGCTTGAGCCACGGCAGCAGCAGCAATTCGGCCGCCACCAGCGTGAGCACGATGCGCATCACGATGGCCGCGGCGGAACCGACGACGATGGCTTTGCGCTGCTGAACCGGCGGCAGCGAACGCGCCGCCAGCGCAATGACCACGGCGTTGTCGCCGGACAGCAGAATGTTGACCCAAATGATCTGGAGCAGTGCGATCCAGAACGCAGCAGAACTCAGTTCCATGCCTCTCTTTTCCTAGTGTGAGTAGGATCCCCGTGACGCGCGCATGCATGGCCGGCAATGCCGGCCCGTGCACGAGACCTGCGCACCGGGGGCCGTCTTGAGCGAGGCGAGCGACGGTTTTTTTGCGGAGAACGCGAGGTCAGCCGGCAATTATAGTTTCAACCTGCGTACAGGCGGAGAGGCCTGCCCGGTCGCGGGCAGAACGTTGCGACATCGGCGCGGCCAAAAAAATGCCCCCACACCGCGCCTACGGCTTGCTGCGCCCCGAGGGGGCGCTTCTTGCCTTGGGGCGGCCCGGCGGCAAAAAAAACGGCCCGCCGCAGCGGACCGTTCTCGCCTGACAGGCGCGCCGGGCGGCGCGCCCATCGCCGGGTGCCTTACAGCACCGACTTCAGCAGCTTGCCCATCTCGGACGGGTTGCGCGTGGTCTTGATGCCGCACGCTTCCATGATCTCGAGCTTGGCGTCGGCCGTGTCGGCGCCGCCGGAGATCAGGGCGCCCGCGTGGCCCATGCGCTTTCCGGGAGGGGCGGTGACGCCGGCGATGAAGCCGACGACCGGCTTCTTCATGTTGTCCTTGGCCCACTGCGCGGCGTTAACTTCGTCCGGACCGCCGATTTCGCCGATCATGATGACGGCGTCGGTGTCGGGATCGTCATTGAACAGCTTCAGCACGTCGACGTGCTTCAGGCCGTTGATGGGGTCGCCGCCGATGCCCACGGCGCTGGACTGGCCCAGGCCGAGCTCGGTGACCTGCGCCACGGCTTCGTACGTCAGGGTGCCCGAACGGCTGACGATGCCGATGCGGCCCTTGCGGTGGATGTGGCCGGGCATGATGCCGATCTTGATTTCATCGGGCGTGATGAGGCCGGGGCAGTTGGGGCCCAGCAGCAGCGTCTTGCTGTTCATGGCCTTCATGCGGTTGCGCACTTCCAGCATGTCGCGGACCGGGATGCCTTCGGTGATGCAGATCGCCAGATCCAGTTCGGCCTCAACGGCTTCCCAGATGGCGGCGGCGGCGCCCGCGGGCGGCACGTAGATCACCGACACGGTGGCGCCGGTGGCGGACTTGGCGTCCTTGACCGAGGCGTAGATGGGAATGCCCTCGAAGTCCTCGCCGGCCTTCTTGGGGTTCACGCCGGCGACGAAGGCAGCCTTGCCGTTCGCGTAGTCGCGGCACATGCGGGTGTGAAACTGGCCAGTCTTACCCGTGATGCCCTGGGTGATGACCTTGGTGTCCTTGTTGATCAGAATCGACATTTGTGAATCCTTGGCAATTTCTTTTGACGCCGGGCCGCCCCTAGGCAAAAGACGCCCCCTTGGGGGGCAGCAAGCCCCGAAGGGGCGCGGCGTGGGGGCATGGTTACTTGGCGGCGGCGACGACTTTGGTGGCCGCTTCGGCCATGGTGTCGGCGCTGATGATGGGCAGGCCCGACTCGGCCAGCATCTTCTTGCCGAGTTCTTCGTTGGTGCCCTTCATGCGCACGACCAGCGGCACACCCAGGTTGACGGCCTTGCACGCGGTGATCACGCCTTCGGCGATGACGTCGCAGCGCATGATGCCGCCGAAGATGTTGACCAGAATGGCCTTCACGCCCTTGTTCTTGAGCATGATCTTGAAGGCTTCCGTGACCTTCTCGGCGGTGGCGCCGCCGCCCACGTCCAGGAAGTTGGCTGGCTCGCCGCCGAACAGCTTGATGGTGTCCATGGTGGCCATGGCCAGGCCGGCGCCGTTGACCAGGCAGCCGATGTTGCCGTCGAGCTGGATGTAGGCCAGGTCGAACTTGCTGGCTTCGATTTCGGCGGGATCTTCTTCATCGAGGTCGCGGTAGGCGACGATCTCGGGATGACGGAACAGCGCGTTCGAGTCGAAGTTGAACTTGGCGTCCAGGGCGATCAGGTTGCCCTTGCTGTCGCAGTTCAGGGGGTTGATCTCGACCAGCGAGGCGTCGGTGTCCATGTAGCACTTGTAGAGCTTCTGGAACAGGTCGACGGCCTGGTCGACCGAGTGGCCCGACAGGCCGATCGACGTGGCGATCTTCTTGGCCTGCTCGGCGGTCAGGCCGGCTTGCGGGTCGATGTATTCGTTGATGATCTTCTCGGGGGTGGAGTGGGCCACTTCCTCGATGTCCATGCCGCCTTCGCTGGAAGCGATGAACGCGACCTTCTGCGTGGCGCGGTCGGTGACCAGCGACACGTACAGTTCGTTCTGGATGTCAGCGCCTTCCTCAATGTACAGGCGGTTGACCTTCTGGCCTTCCGGACCGGTCTGGTGCGTGATCAGCTGCATGCCGAGGATCTCGGACGACAGCTTGCGCACCTCATCGATGGAGCGCGCCAGCTTGACGCCGCCGCCCTTGCCGCGGCCGCCCGCGTGGATCTGCGCCTTGACGACCCAGACCGGCCCACCCAGTTTCTCGGCGGCTGCCACGGCCTCGTCGACGGAAAGAGCGGGAATGCCGCGCGGCACGGTCACGCCAAATTGCTTCAGCAGTTCCTTGCCTTGATACTCGTGGATTTTCATGTGTTACCTGTCTCAGGACGTATGGGAAAAAGAAGGGGTATCGGTGGCCGCTTGACCGGCGTCCGGATCGGAGTCCGAAGCCGGGTCGTCGGACCGCCCCGCGTACCACTTGGGGTAGTGCTTCAGTACTACCGGCCCGTCGGTGCGCAGCGCATGGCAGCCGTCCAGTTGGAACGGCCGCTGGTTGGACACCGCCACCTGCTCGCGGCGCCGGCCGGCCATGGTCTGCACCGCCGCGGTGGGCAGCACCAGCGACAGTTCGGTCATGTGGGTACAGCCCTCGATGCCGCCGAAACGGTCTTTCACCTGATGGCGGAACCCTTTCAGCAGGTTCATGCCCACCAGGCCAGCGTACGCCCGGTCTATGGCCGTACAGTGAACATCGTAGGGAGCTGCGTCGTAGGCAGCCTGCGCGGCGACGATGTTGTATTTATCGTCGATGGTGATGCGCAGGTGCATGTGATGGATGTGCTGGCCGGCCTTGACGACGTCGCCCTCGCTCTTGGTGAAGTCGTAGCCTTTGTAGTCGATGAGTTCGGCCTCGAGATCCCACAGGCCGTCTTCGCGCCCATACGACTCCACGCGTATCGTACGCGTGTGGATGGGTTGGCGACGGCAGTCGGGGGGTGGCAAGGGCATCGATGGGGCCTGGTTCTGGCCGCGCGGCGGGTTTGGCCTGCCCCGCCGCGGCGCGACTTCGCTATCGAGCTGCGCGCGCCGGGTCCGTGGCAGGCTTCCTGCCGGTAGCAAGCGCGGTTTGCGGAGACGGCCAAGCCCTGGTGTTGCGCAGGGCGCCCGACCGTTTGCCGCAAAGCAGCAAATCTGACGAAGTATAACGCAGCGGCCGGCCGGGCGGAGCCTGGCTGGCGGCGTCCCGGCCGTAACGGGCCCGGCACGGGTGGAGAACCTGCCCTTGCGAGAGGGGTGATCGACGCCCCCGCGTGGAAAGCGGCGCGGGCATGGCGACGTAAGGCGCGGCGCCACGCCCGTGCGCCACGCCCCTGCGCTACGCGCGCAACTGCCGGGCCGCATCCACCATTGCCACCAGCGCCGCCTCGGTTTCCGGCCAGGCCCGCGTCTTCAGGCCGCAGTCCGGATTCACCCACAGGCGCTCGCGCGGCAGGCGGCCGGCTGCCTTCTGCATCAGGTCCACCATCCAGCCGACTTCGGGCACATTGGGCGAATGGATGTCGTATACGCCCGGGCCGATGTCGTTGGGATAGCGGAAGTCTTCGAAGGCCTTCAGCAGTTCCATGTTCGACCGCGAGGTCTCGATGGTGATGACGTCGGCGTCCATCGCGGCGATCGACTCGATGATGTCGTTGAACTCTGAATAGCACATGTGGGTGTGCACCTGGGTGCCGTCGGCCACACCGGCGGTGGACAGGCGGAAGCAGTCCACGGCCCAGTCCAGATAGGCCTGCCAGTCGGCGCGGCGCAGCGGCAGGCCTTCGCGGAAGGCGGGTTCGTCGATCTGGATGACGCGGATGCCCGCCTGCTCCAGGTCGACCACTTCGTCGCGCAGCGCCAGGGCCAATTGGCGGCACGTTGCCTCGCGCGGCTGGTCGTCGCGCACGAAAGACCACTGCAGGATGGTGACGGGACCGGTCAGCATGCCCTTGACGGGCCTGCTGGTCAGCGACTGCGCGTACGACGACCAGCCCACCGTCATGGGCGCGGGGCGCGCCACGTCGCCGAAGATGACTGGCGGCTTCACGCAACGCGATCCATAACTCTGCACCCAGCCGTTGCGGGTGAAAGCAAAGCCGGCCAGCAGTTCGCCGAAGTACTCGACCATGTCGTTGCGCTCGGGCTCGCCGTGCACCAGCACGTCCAGGCCGACCTTCTCCTGGAAGCGGATGACTTCCTCGATCTCCTTGCGGATGGACGCCTCGTAGGAGGAATCGCTGATGATGCCGGCTTTCCAATCGCGGCGCAGCGCACGGATCTCCGCGGTCTGCGGGAACGAGCCGATGGTCGTGGTGGGAAAGGCCGGCAGCTTCAGTTCGGCCTGCTGGCGCGCGATGCGTTCGGCAAAGGCGGCGCGCTCGCGCGACACCTGCGCTTCGCCGGCCATGCGGCGGGCAACCGCGGGGTTATGGATGCGCGGCGAGGCGCGACGGGCCTGCAGCGCCGCGCGCTGGGCGGCCAGTGCGTGCTGGACGGCCGGGTCGCCATCGCCGTCCAGCGCCTGGCCCAGCAGCTTCAGCTCGTCGATCTTTTGCGTGGCGAACGACAGCCAGCTCTTCAGTTCGGCGTCCAATTCGGTTTCGCCGGCCAGGTCAACGGGCACGTGCAGCAGCGAGCACGAAGGGGCGAGCCACAGGCGTTCCCCCAGCTTCTCGCGGACCGGGGCCAGCGCGCTCAGCGCGGCATCCAGGTCGGTGCGCCAGATGTTGCGCCCGTTGATGACGCCGGCCGACAGCACCTGCTGTGGACCGATGGCCGCAACCACGTCGGCCAGCTGCTCCGGCGCGCGCACCAGGTCCACGTGCAGACCGGCGACGGGCAGCTTGGCCACGGTGGGCAGATTGTCCTTCAGGCCGTCGAAATAGGTGGCCAGCAGCAGGCGGACGGGTGTGGCGGGCGGTGCGGCGGCCACGGCAGCCCCGGGGGCGGCAGCCGACGCGCCGACAGCGGATGCCAGGCGTGCATAGACGGATTCGAAGGCCTCGCGCCAGGCTGCCGGCAGATCCAGCGCCAGGATGGGTTCGTCGATCTGTACCCATTGCACGCCCTGCCCGGCCAGACGGGCCAGCACCGCTTCGTACACGGGCAGCAACGCGTCCAGCAGCTTCAGCTTGGCGGGATCGGACGCGCCCTCTGCATAGGCGTCACCCTTGCCTAGCCACAGCCACGTCAGCGGACCGGGGATCACCGGCTTGACGGTCAGGCCCAGCGCCTGCGCTTCCTCGACCTGCTCGAACAGGTCGTCGCGGGCGATGCGGAACTGCTGCGCGGGCGCCAGTTCGGGCACGATGTAGTGGTAGTTGGTGTCGAACCACTTGGTCATTTCGCAGGCGGCGGCCGGCGTGCCGCTGGGCGCGCGGCCGCGGCCCATGCGAAACAGCGTGTCCAGGGTGACGGGCTGGCCGTCTGGCTGGCCGAAGCGGGCCGGCACGGCGCCCAGCAGCGTGGTCCATTCCAGGATGTGGTCGTACCAGGCGAAGTCGCCTACCGGCACGAACGCCAGGCCGCGGTCGGCCTGCAGGCGCCAATGCGCCGCGCGCAGCTGCCGACCCGCCTCGCGCAGCGCGTCGAGGCTCTGCTTGCCCGCCCAGTACGCCTCGACGGCACGCTTCAGTTCGCGCTGAGCGCCGATGCGCGGAAATCCGAGATTATGAATAGTAGTCATGTAAATATCCGAGTCAGGCAAAAGTGATTCAACTGGATCGGTATTCTGCGCGCGATTCAATGTGAGTCAAAATCAACTTGAGCATTCATTAGTTGAGGATGACTCATATAGAATGGCGCATTCCCATCCACTCGCGCCTGCCCGCTTTCGCAACCATGCTCGAAGTCCGACATCTGGAAACCCTGGCCGCCATCCGCGACGGCGGCAGCCTGCAAGAGGCCGCCGAACGGCTGCACCTGACGCAATCGGCGCTGTCGCATCAGTTGCGTGACCTCGAGACGCGCCTGGGTGTTGCACTGCTGAACCGGCGCACCCGCCCTGCCCGCCTGACCACTGCCGGCCTGCGCATCCTGGCGCTGGCCGACGACGTGCTGCCGCGCCTGCGCGCCACCGAACGCGAGCTGCAGCGCCTGGCAGCGGGCCGCACCGGACGGCTGCACATGGCCATCGACTGCCACTCCTGCTTTCAATGGCTGATGCCGGCGCTGGACGCCTTCCGCGTGCAATGGCCCGACGTGGCGCTGGACCTCTCGGCTGCATTCTCGTTCGCGCCGCTGCCGGCGCTGGTGCGCGGCGACCTGGACCTGGTCGTGACCTCGGACCCGCAACAACTGGAAGCGGTGACCTACCTGCCCCTCTTCCGCTACGAACTGGTGCTGGCGGTGTCGGAATCGAACCCCCTGGCCACGGAGCGGCACGTCAGTCCCGAACAGCTGGCAGACCAGACATTGATCACGTACCCGGTGGATCGGCAGCGGCTGGACGTATTCACCGCTTTCCTGGACCCTGCCGACGTGGAACCGGCCGCGGTCCGCAAGGCGGAACTGACGCCGATCATCGCGCAGTTGGTGGCCAGCAACAGAGGGGTGGCCGCCCTGCCGAACTGGGCGCTGTCAGAGTATCTGGGACAGAGCTGGCTGCGCGTATGCCACCTTGGGCCGCAAGGCGTATGGCGCACGCTATACGCCGCGGTGCGCACCGAGGACAGCGAGACGACCTATATCGGCGAGTTCCTGACCATCGCGCGGGATGTTTGCTTCAAGAACCTGGAAGGGATCAAGGCTGCAAGGCATTGACTGCGTGTAGCTGTCGCGTATGGGATGGAGTCGGTGCAGGGGCGGTATTGAGTTCTTGCGCGCCTGCGCCATGACTGCGGATTCTCGTCCTCGCGCTCCGCGCTGCGGGCGCGAACCCTCCGCCATGTCCCAGGCTCAAGATCTCTCAATGCCGGGGCGCTTGCAGTCGATGCTCATTGCGCGCCGTAGCTATCCGAAGCACCCGCACTTGTTGCTGGCAATGGCAATCGGCGGCACAAGCAATCGGATCGGAGAGACGGCTGGACTAGTCTTCGTCGCTCTCGCCCAGAATGCGGCGGATGACGTCGTGGGCGAAGCCGCGACCAGCCAGAAAGCGGGCCTGGCGGGCGTATTCGGTGCGATCGACAGGTTTGTCGCCGAAGCGCTTGCGCCAGGCTTCGAGAGCGCGGTCGTATTCGGTGGCGCGCAGCTGGTCGCGCAGGTCGGCCACCTGGGCCTCGTCCACGCCGTGCTGCTTCAGTTCTTGCACCACGCGCGCGGTGCCCCGTTGCGGGGCGCGGCGATGTACCAGGCTTTGCGCGAAGCGCGCGTCGCTCAGCCAGCCTTCGCGCTGCAGGTCGTCCAGGACGGCGTCGATCTGCGCGGGGTCTTCGGCATAGGGACGCAGCTTGCGCGCGAGTTCGCTGCGGGCGTGCTCGCGGCGAGACAGGTAGCCTACGGCGCGCGCCTTGAGAGATGGGCCGCTGCGCGCCGGCTGGGGCGGGCTGGATGGGTTGGCCGCGTCGCCGCTGGCCATGGTTTCGAACTCGTCGTCCGGGTTGCTGGGGCGGCTGCCTTGCGCGCGCCTGGACCGAAAACCCGATTGCCGGTCGGACGTGCGGCTGAACTCGGTTGGATCGGAATCCGCCGGGCCGGAGTCCACCGGGCCTTGGCGGCCCGGCGCGGCACGACGGGATCCGTCCCGGCGCATTACTCGGCGCTGCCCTCGTCGGCCTCTTCGGCGGTGGCCGTGAAGGTGGACGCGCGGCTGACGATGCCCTGGTTCTCGCGGACCTTGTTCTCGATTTCGATGGCGATGTCCTGGTGCTCTTTCAGGTATTCGCGCACGTTGTCCTTGCCCTGCCCGATGCGGTTGCCGTTGTAGCTGTACCAGGCGCCGGCCTTGTCCACCACGCCGGCCTGCACGCCCAGGTCGATGATTTCGCCTTCGCGCGAGATGCCCGAACCGTACATGATGTCGAACTCGGCCTGCTTGAACGGGGGCGAGACCTTGTTCTTGACGACCTTGACGCGGGTTTCGTTGCCGATGACCTCTTCGCCCTTCTTGATGGAACCGATGCGGCGGATATCGAGGCGCACCGACGAGTAGAACTTGAGCGCGTTGCCGCCGGTGGTGGTTTCGGGGTTGCCGAACATCACGCCGATCTTCATGCGGATCTGGTTGATGAAGATGACCATGCAGTTGGTGCGCTTGATGGTGGCGGTGAGCTTGCGCAGCGCCTGGCTCATCAGGCGGGCCTGCAGGCCGGGCAGCGAGTCGCCCATTTCGCCTTCGATTTCGGCCTTGGGCACCAGGGCAGCCACCGAGTCGATGACGATGAGGTCGACCGAACCCGAGCGCACCAGGGCGTCGGTGATTTCGAGCGCCTGTTCGCCGGTGTCGGGTTGCGAGATCAGCAGGTCGGTGAGGTTGACGCCCAGCTTGGCGGCGTACTGGACGTCGAGGGCGTGCTCGGCGTCGACGAATGCGCAGGTGCCGCCGAGCTTCTGCATTTCGGCGATGACCTGCAGCGTGAGCGTGGTCTTGCCCGACGATTCAGGACCGTAGATTTCGACCACGCGGCCGCGCGGCAGGCCGCCGACGCCCAGCGCGATGTCCAGGCCCAGCGAGCCGGTGGACACGACCTGGATGTCGTGCTCGACCTCGTTGTCGCCGTAGCGCATGATCGAACCCTTGCCGAACTGCTTTTCGATTTGGGAAAGCGCCGCGGCCAGTGCCTTGGCTTTCTCCGCTGCGGCGGCCTTGGTGGTTTTGTCGTCCATGTGGTGTCCTGTGAAATCCTTCCTGTGCCGTGCCCATGGCGCAAGCCATGGCGATAAAGTTCGAGCGACATCGTTCGAGCAACATCATTCGAGCGGCATTATTGCACCGGATTATACTGGATATAAAAACAGTGCGCCAGGATTTTCCACGTATACCCGCAGTGGCAAGCGGGGCGGGCTGTGCCAGAATGCGGCCATTCGCTGTGCCGGCCCCATTAAGTCAAATTATTCCGAGACAACGCCGCATGCGCATCCTGATCGCTGAAGACGACAGCATCCTGGCCGACGGCCTGTCCCGCTCGCTGCGCCACAACGGCTATGCGGTGGACGCGGTAGGCGACGGCCTGGCCGCCGACTCCGCGCTGGCCATCCAGCCGTTCGACCTGCTCATCCTCGACCTCGGCCTGCCGCACCTGCCCGGCCTCGAGGTGCTGCGCCGCCTGCGGGTGCGCAATTCGGTGCTGCCGGTGCTCATCCTCACCGCCGCCGACAGCATCGAGCAACGCGTCAAGGGACTGGACCTGGGCGCCGACGACTACATGGCCAAGCCCTTCGCCCTGTCCGAGCTCGAGGCGCGCGTGCGCGCGTTGACGCGACGCGGCGCCGGCGGAGGGTCCACGATGGTGCGCCACGGCCGCCTGGTATTCGACCAGACCGGCCGCATCGCCACGGTGGACGACCAGACGCTCGACCTCTCCGCCCGCGAGGTCAGCCTGCTCGAGATCCTGCTGGCGCGCAGCGGCCGCATGGTCAGCAAGACGCAGCTGGTCGACCATCTTTGCGAATGGGGCGAGGAAGTCAGCAACAATGCCATCGAGGTCTACGTGCACCGGCTGCGCAAGAAACTCGAACCGAGCGGCGTGAAGATCATCACGGTGCGCGGACTAGGCTATTGCCTGGAGCGCGAACAGGGTGCCGTCCCACAGCTCACCCATTGAGAAGGCCCCACCCGGGAAGGCTCCCACGCCGCGCCTTCGGCTTGCCGCCCGCCGGATGGGCGCCTCGCGCCCTGCGGGCGACCCGCCAGCCGAAGCCCCGTCGACGCAACCGCTGAACCAGGAAGCGCTGGACGCCTTGTCCGGAGGCGCGCAGGGCCCCGCTTTCACGCCCCCGCAGCGTTCGCTGCTGGGCGAGATCCTGGACTGGATGCTCGCGCCGCTGTTCCTGCTGTGGCCCATGAGCGTGGCCATCACCTACGTGGTGGCGCAGAACATCGCCAACGTCCCCTACGACCAGACGCTGGCCAACAGCCTGCGGGTGCTGACTCACCAGATCCATGCCGAGAACGGCCGCGCGGTGCTGCGCATGACCGACCCGGCGCGCGAGGTACTGCGCGTCGACGAGACGGGCAGCGTGTTCTGGCTGGCCCTGGGCAGCCATGGCGAATACCTGGGCGGGGACCGCGCCCTGCCGCTGCCCGCCGAACTGGGTTCGCCGCAGCCCGGCACGGTGCTGTATGCGGACGAGGCGCTGCGCGGCTTCGGCGTGCGGCTGGCCTATACCTGGGTGGACCTGCGCCTGCCCGGCGCCGAGCCCGCGTTGGTGCTGGTGGCCGAAACCGTCGAGCGGCGCACGCGGCTCGCCAACGACATCATCAAGGGCGTCATCATTCCGCAGTTCGTGGTGCTGCCGGTGGCGGTGCTGCTGGTGTGGTTCGGCCTGAGCCGCGGCGTGGCGCCGCTGAACGCGCTGCAGCAGCGCCTGCGCGCGCGCAGGCCAGACGACCTGTCGCCCATCGACGAACGGGCCGCCCCCTCCGAGATCGCGCCGCTGGTGGGTGCCATGAACGACCTGCTGAACCGGCTGTCCGCCAACGTGGAGGCGCAGCGCCGCTTCGTGGCCGACGCGGCGCACCAGCTGAAGACGCCTCTGGCGGGCCTGCGCACGCAGGCCGAGCTGGCGCTGCGCGATGCCAGTCCCGAAGAGATGCAGTCCAGCTTGCGCCAGCTGGTCACGGGTTCGGAACGCGCCACCCGGCTGGTGAATCAACTGCTGCTGCTGGCTCGCGCCGAGCATCCCGATTCGGCGGGACTGGCGCCGGTGGACCTCAACGCCATCGCCTACGAACAGATCCAGAACTGGGTGCCGCAGGCCCTGGCATTGTCCACCGACCTGGGTTTCGAGGATGCAGAGGCCCCGGTGCTCATCAACGGCAATCAGATCCTGCTGGCCGAACTGCTGAACAACCTGATCGACAACGCGCTGCGATATACGCCGCGTGGCGGCCACATCACCGTGCGCGTGCGCAACGACCATGGACAAGGCCTGCTGGAGGTCGAGGACTCGGGCCCCGGCATCGCCGCCGCCGAACGCACGCGGGTGTTCGACCGCTTCTACCGCGTGCTGGGTACCCAGTCAGATGGCAGCGGGCTGGGCCTGGCGATCGTGCGCGAAATCGCCCAGAAGCATCGCGCCCGCTTCGGCATCGACGATCACCCCACGCCCTTCTCCGACCTGCCCGGCACGCGGATCTGGGTCGCCTTCCCGACGCGGCACGACGAGCCGGCGGACCAAGCCGCGCCATAGTCGCAGAAAACATTTGTTGCAAATTTAAGTCCTGTGTAAGGGTTACGTCAGAACCGAGTCAGCCTCGTTTTCTACCTTGTATGGCAATCCGGCGCGAGGTATTCCCGTAGCCGGAGCGAGCACGGTGGAAGACCACCGGCCTAACGAGGAGACACCATGAGCACAAGCACCCTGGCAGGCGGCACCCCTTCCGCGCAGCCGCGTCCCATGACGCGCGAAGAGCGACGCGTGATCTTCGCGTCGTCCCTCGGCACGGTATTCGAGTGGTACGACTTCTATCTGTACGGTTCGCTGGCGGCCATCATCGCCGCGCACTTCTTTTCCGGCGTCAACCCCACCGCTGCATTCATCTTCGCGCTGCTGGCCTTCGCCGCCGGCTTCGCCGTGCGCCCGTTCGGCGCGCTGGTGTTCGGCCGCCTGGGCGACCTGGTCGGCCGCAAATACACGTTCCTGGTCACCATCGTGATCATGGGCGTGTCGACGTTCCTCGTTGGCGTGCTGCCCAGCTACGCCAGCATCGGCATCGCGGCGCCGGCCATCCTCATCATCCTGCGCCTGTTGCAGGGCCTGGCGCTGGGCGGCGAGTACGGCGGCGCGGCCACCTACGTGGCCGAGCATGCTCCGCATGGCCGCCGCGGCTTCTACACCAGCTGGATCCAGACCACCGCGACCCTGGGCCTGTTCCTGTCGCTGCTGGTCATCCTGGGCGTGCGGCTGGTACTGGGCGAAGACGATTTCCGCGCCTGGGGCTGGCGCATCCCGTTCCTGATCTCCGTCGTCCTGCTCGGCATCTCGGTGTGGATCCGGCTGCAGCTCAACGAATCGCCCACCTTCCAGCGCATGAAGGCTGAGGGCAAGGGCTCGAAGGCGCCGCTGACCGACGCGTTCGGCAAGTGGTCCAACCTGAAGGTCGTGATCCTGGCGCTGCTGGGCCTGACCGCCGGCCAGGCCGTCGTGTGGTACACGGGCCAGTTCTATGCCCTCTTCTTCCTGACGCAGACGCTGAAGGTCGAAGCCAACACCGCCAACATCATGATCGCGGTCGCGCTGCTCATCGGCACGCCGTTCTTCGTGCTGTTCGGCGCCCTGTCCGACAAGATCGGCCGCAAGCCCATCATCATGGCGGGCTGCCTGATCGCCGCGGTCACGTACTTCCCGATCTTCAAGGGTCTCACGCACTACGCCAACCCCGCGCTGGAAGCCGCCCAGGCCTCGGCGCCGGTCACCGTCATCGCCGACCCGGCCACGTGCTCGTTCCAGTTCAATCCGGTTGGCACGGCCTCGTTCACCAGCTCTTGCGACGTGGTCAAGTCGTTCATGGCGCGCAACTCGGTGAACTACCAGAACCAGGCCGCTCCGGCGGGTTCGGTGGCCATGGTGAAGATCGGCAACGACCAGTTCCAGTCGTTCGACGGCGCCAACATGGCGCCCGCCGAGTTCAAGGTGAAGGCTGCCGAGCTGGACAAGGCCCTGACCACCGCCATCCGCAGCCATGGCTACCCCGCCAAGGCGGATCCGGCCCAGACCAACACGGTCATGGTGGTGCTGCTGCTGACCATCCTGGTGATCTACGTGACGATGGTGTACGGACCGATCGCCGCCATGCTGGTCGAGATGTTCCCGACCCGCATCCGCTACACCTCGATGAGCCTGCCCTACCACATCGGCAACGGCTGGTTCGGCGGCTTCCTGCCTCCGGTGGCCTTCGCGGTCGTGGCAGCCACGGGCAACATCTACGATGGTCTGTGGTACCCCATCATCATCGCGGTGATGACGCTGGTGATCGGCACGCTGTTCGTGCGCGAGAGCAAGGACAACGACATCAACGCCTGATTTTTCCCCCGCCGGGTTGGACCGCTGCGCCAGCCTGGCTCTTTACAAAGCTCCCCGGCGGGGAGCTTTTTTTTTGCCGCCGGGCCGCCCCAAGGCAAAAAGCCCCCTCGGGGGGCAGCAAGCCGCAGGCGAGGCGTGGGGGCATTTTTTGCCGCTTCCGGCCGCCGGCCACGGCGCCTGTGACAGAGACCGCAGGGTTCAGGGTGATGTCAGCCCATCGGATTTAGACTGGCGCCTCAGATCACGGTCTTGCAAGTCTTCCCAGGGCAATCGATCCCCTGCCTTGCGAAGGCAGGACCATTTTCTGACACCGATGCCGTGTCCCCCGCGAGCCTTACTGACACGGCATTGTGTGCCCCGTACGGGCCCGGCACCACGTTGCCGGGCCTTTTTTTATCCGCGGTCGGGCCGGTCGCTCAGGCGTCGACGTCCGCGCGGGCGTAGATCATTCCGCCAATGCGCATGACCGGCGTGCCGCCGCCTTCGAACACGATCTCCTTCAGGTCGCGGCCGTGGTTCACCGGCACCTTGACCGACATGCCGGCCCGCCGGTCGTCCATCGGAATCAGCAGCTGCGCCCCGCCCACCAACACGTAGCCGGGCAGGTCGTCCAGTTCGCCGATCTCGAGAAGCACGCCGTCGTCCAGTTCCAGCGCGACGGACTCGGGCGCCTCGTTGGTGACCTGCCAGCGCGACCCCAGTCGCGCGCGCCAGGCTGAGGACAGCGGCGCGCGTGCCGCCAACTGCTGCCCGATGGGCATGGTGACAAACGCCACCCCCGCACCGGGCGCGACGCGCATGACGAGGTAGCGATAACGATAGGACAAGCCCTCCTCGTCCATGCCTTCGGCCACGACGAACCGGTATGCAGGCGCGCCGGCGGTACCGCTCTGCCACCATCCGTCGGCGCGATAGCGGTATTCGTCGATGCCGGCGTTCGTGGGCGTCCACGCGCCGTCGCGCCAGGTGGACAGCGCCAGCGTCGAGCCGCCGTCGCGCACCTGGACTCTGATCGGCGCCTGATAATTGCCATAGATGCCGGCGGCATCGGCGACGTCCGCCGGCGCCGAAGCCGAAGATTCGGGCGTACGGTCGACGGTGGACGGCAGCGATCGGAGCCTGCCCGCGTCTTCCAGCGCGCGCAGCAGCACGCCTTCGGCGATGGGCAGCGGATCGTAGCCTTGGCTGCCCGTCAGCAGCAGGCCGAGCCGCGCCTCGGGGATCACGAAGAATTCGGTCGAGAAGAAGGCGGTGCCGCCGTTCTTTTCCCACGCCAGCACCCCCGCGGCGTCCAGGCCCGGCTGCCGGACGCTGTCCCAGCCCAGGCCCCAGCGCCACTCCGGCGAAGGATTGATGCGGGTGGTGGCGCTCTGGTCCGCCGCCATGGCGGCGATGCCGGCTTCGGACACGATGCGGCGGCCGCGGTACATGCCGCGGTCCAGGAACATGCGGGCCAGGTTCATCATGTCGCCGGGCGTGGCGCACAGGCCGCCCGTGGCGTATGCGTTGCAGACCTCCTGCGGATACTGCCTGCCGTCCCGGTACGGATGGGCATACGTGCCCTCGGCGGAAGGCGCGAGCACATAGCCGGACCGGTTCATGTCCAGGGGGTCGAGGATGTACCGCTGCACGAACGCGGGATAGCTCAGGCCGGATACCTCCAGCACGACGCGCTCGAACAGGGTGAAGCCGTCATTGCAATAGACCTGCAACTGCCCCGGCGCGTGCTTCAGGTGATAGTGCGCAAAACCTGCCGCGGCGGCCTCGGCGTAGCCAGGAACCGGGCCGAACGAGAAGACGTTGGCGTCGTGGGTGCCGGGCAGGCCGGACGCATGCGACAGCAGATGGCGCGACGTGATCCGCGTGTACGCCGGCGACAGCATCGTGAAATCGGACAGGTACTCGGCGACGGGACGGTCGAGATCGAGTCGCCCCTGGTCCTGCAGGATGACGCCCGTCAGGCCGGCCAGCACCTTGCTCACCGAGCCGACGTTGAAGCGGGTGTCGATGGTGGCCGCGCGCCCGGCCTGGGGCGCGGACTGGCCGAAGGCCTCTTGCCAGACGATGTCCTCGTCATGGAACAGCGCGATGGAGACGGCGGCGGTGTCGGGGTGCGCGCGCATCGCCTGCGCGATGGCCTGGCGGCCCCACTCGACCGTGCCGGAAAAGTCGGACTCGTCGTCGTCGCTGCCGCAGGCGGGCAATGCCGCTGCCAACAGACCCGCTCCGGTGATTTGAAGAAACTGGCGGCGCGAGCCGCTGTAAAACGGTTTGCCTGCGTCAGCCAAGATAATCCCCTGGAGTCACGTCGGAATATCGACGCGCCCGAAGGTAACACAGGGACAGGCAGAAGTAAGCAGCGTCGTCGGCAGATGTGGCGACGCAACGCAATGAGGCAAGGGGCGCGAAGGCGCCGCCTTCGCGCCCCGCCTGCTCAGCGGCGCATGCCGACGCCGACCACCAGCACTCCCACGACGATGGCGGCGATGCCCGCCCAGCCGGGGATGGGAACGGACTTCTCGGTTTCGGCCGTGGCCTTGACCGAGCCTACCTGCAGCACGGTCTCTTCCGAGGTGTAGTCGAAGCCCTTGTAGACGAGTGCGGCGATGCCGAGCACGATGAGCACGGCGCCCACGATGGTTGCAGGCTTCATGGCGCTTCCTCCTTCCGGGTTGTTGGTGAGGCGCACAGTACCGGATCATCCGTCCCCTGTCCGTGACAGATGGTGTCGCAGGAAACGGCACGGATACAGCCATGGAAAAACGTCGGGTCGTATAGAATCCAGGCTTTTGCCCGACGCCATGTGGTTCAAGAATCTCAGGATCTACCGACTGTCCTCGCCGTGGACGCTGACCGGCGAGCAGCTTGAAGACAGCCTTGCCCGGCATGCCTACCAAAGCGGCAACAACCTCGAAATGCAGAGTCTGGGTTGGATCGCCCCGCGCGAGGGCGGCGGGCTTTCCCACACCATCAACAAGCAGATCCTGCTGACGCTGCGCGCCGAGAAGAAGCTGCTGCCCACCACGGTCATCAACCAGGTGGCGAAGGCGCGCGCCCAGGAAATCGAAGAGCAGCAAGGCTACAAGCCCGGCCGCAAGCAGATGAAGGAAATCAAGGAGCGCGTCACCGACGAGCTGCTGCCGCGCGCCTTCAGCATCTATCGCGACACGCGCGTGTGGATCGACACCGTGAACCATTGGCTCGTCATCGACGCGGCGGCCTCGGCCAAGGCCGACGAAGTGATCGGGCTACTGGCCAAGACCGTCGACCCGTTGCCGCTGGAGAACCTGTACGTGGCGCAATCGCCCGCGGCGGCCATGACGGGCTGGCTGGCCGCCGACGAACCGCCGGCCAATTTCACGGTGGACCAGGACACCGAGCTGCGCTCGTCGGGCGAGAGCCGCGCGGCGATCCGCTACGTGAAGCACACCATCGACGCCGAAGACGTGCGCCGCCACATCCAGTCGGGCAAGCAGTGCACGCGGCTCGCCATGACCTGGGCCGACCGCGTGTCCTTCGTGCTGACCGAGTCGCTGGACATCAAGCGCGTGGCGCCGCTGGACGTGCTGAAAGAAGGCGCCGACACCGTCATGCAGAACGACGACGAGAAGTTCGATTCCGACATGACGCTGATGACGGGCGAACTGGCCAAGCTGCTGGCCGACCTGGTCGAAGCCCTGGGCGGCGAGAAGCGCGGCTGACGAACGCGCAGCACCATGACGAAGGGCGCCGCATTTCCTAACGGCGCCCTTTCTTCCTGCCCGCACGCGCACCGTGAGGTGCGCTGCCATCAGCCTCAGTCCAGGCCGTGGAACACCGAATCGTCCGGCCCGATGTGCGACGGATGCTTCCACGTGACGTCGCGCATCGAATGCTGCACCAGGCCTTCCACGCCCAGCAGCACCGCGAAGATGGCCATGCGGATGGGAATGCCGTTGTCGGTCTGGCGGAAGATGGCCAGCCGCGGATCGTGGTTGAGGTCGACGCTGAGGTCGTTGGCGCCTGGGCGGCTGTCGCGCGGCAGAGGATGCATGACGATGGTGTCGGGCGAGCAGTAAGTGTCGATGGTCTCGCGCGAAATCTGGAAATCGGGCGTGTACCCTTCGGCCTCCTCGGCCGCGAAGCGCTCTTTCTGCACGCGGGTCGCGTAGATCACGTCCGCGCCGGGCAGGCCTTCGGCCAGCGTCGCCCTCTGCTCGATCACGTTGCCGTTGCGCGCGGCCTTCTCGACGATCTCGGCGGGCATCTCCAGCCCGCGCGGCGCCACCAGCGTGAACTTCACCCCCTTGTACAGCGCGAGCAGCTTGATCAGCGAATGCACGGTGCGGCCGTACTTCAGGTCGCCCACCATCGCGATGTGCGCGCCGTCCAGCAGCTTGCCCAGGCGCGAGAACTCGGTAAGGATGGTGTACAGGTCGAGCAGCGCCTGGCTGGGATGTTCGCCCGGGCCGTCGCCGCCATTGACCACCGGGATGTTGGTGGCCTGCGCGAACTCGGCCACCGAGCCGTGCTCGGGATGGCGGATCACCATGGCGTCGACGTAGCCGCTCATCACGCGGCTGGTGTCGTAAATGGACTCGCCCTTGGCCATGGACGAGAAGGTGAAGCCCGTGGTGTCGCACACCGAGCCCCCAAGGCGGCAGAATGCCGCGCCGAAGCTGACGCGCGTGCGGGTGCTGGCCTCGAAGAACAGGTTGCCCAGCACCGCGCCCTCGAGCACGCGCGACACTTTCTGCCGACGCGCGATGGGTTGCATCATGTCGGCGACGCGGAACAGGTCTTCCACCGACTCGCGCGAGAACTGGTCCACCGACAGCAGCTGATGCTTGCCATCCACGGCGATGCGTTCGCGCAGCGGACCGGCTTGTGCGCTCTGCGTATATTTTTCCAGCAGGTCGCGGTTCTGCACGATCTCGCTGACGAAGCGCTCCACCACTTCGGGCATGGCGCGATACTCTTGCGAACCCTCCGGCAGCAGCCAGGTGTCGAGCGCGCGGCGCTTGACGCCGATGCGGGCGGCGAACACATCGCGCGTCAGGTTCAGGCGACGCATCGCGTCGCGCAGGAAAGCTTGCTGGGAGATGGACATGGCGGCGCCTCAGGCAAGAAATATACGCATTGCGCATATTACGCCGCATGCACGCGAGCGTCCACCGGAAAACTCAACTGCCGCCGCCCGGTCGTGCGGCCGGCTGTTGCGCAGGGGCGACGATCTGCGTGTAGTACGCCGCCGACGGCGCCGGCTCTGCGCTGTCATCGGCGGCCTCTTCGGTCAGCGAGGTCCAGCAGCCGCCTCCGAAACCGGCCAGTGCCACCAGGTATGCCAACAGCCCCAACAGCAGCGCGAAACGGCAGCGCACCGGCACGCGCCCGTCGGACCGCCGGCGCAACCATCCCAGCTGGGCCAGGAACGCCATCAGGGCGGCCAAGCCGGTGGCCAGCAAGCCGCCCAGGAAGAACGTCAGGGGAACCTGGAGGTCGTCGGGCGGCGCCACGTCGCCGCCGATAACGCCCAGGGAAAAGCCGGCCAGCGCGAGCGCGGCCAGGCCGTTCAACCAGCCGGCCATGCGAATCGCCGCGCCCAGCAGCGCGTATGGCGCACCGCCCATGCGCTATTCCAGGGCCCGGCACACGGGCGTGGCGGTTTCGATGGAGCGCCGTGCGGCCGCCAACTCGTCCTTGTCCCACGGCGCCGTACCCAGCACCGTGACCGTGACCTTGGAGGAGGACGGACCGTCCATGGCAGTCTGGATGACTTCGAGTATGCGCAGCGGTTCGCCCTGCTTGTGGATCCGCAGCGTGTTCGGAGCGTCGCGCACGCCCAGTTCGCGGCTCGACAGGTACACGGTACCGTAGCGGTGCTTGCGTCCCTCATGGCAGACGCGCACGTACTCGACCGCGCGCCGATAGGCCGCCTGATAATCGGCCGCCACGCTGAAGGTGTCGGATATGCCCGGCTCTTCCTGCAAGCCGGTATTGGCGCACCCGCCGAGCGCCGCGGCAACGGCCACGATTCCAATCCAATGAAGTCTGCGCATTACTGTCCCTGCCTGCACCACGATTGCCGAATTATGCATCAGCCCCATACACAAGGGCCGCGGCATGCGGCACGCGGCCCTGTAACGATGCGCGCTGTCGCGCGTGTACGACTACTTGTTACGCTCGGCGGAGTTCTGGATGGCCTGCCCGCCGCGCTCGATGTCCTTGCCCGCGCCGGATATCGTGTTGCATCCCGCCGCCAGCGCCGTCACCACGAGCAGCGCAACCATCAGGGTCTTGTTCTTCATGGCATCTCCTTGCTGAAGTGAGTGCGGCCGCGGCACGCTTTGCGCGGCACCGGGCTAGGCCGGAGCCAGCGCCATCGGCCCCTGCCAGGGCTCGGTATCGGGGTGGAAGCGCGTTTCCTGGAACGCGTGCGACGCATTCAGCAGGCCTTCGTCCACCACCTGCCGCACGGCACGGCGGCACAACGTCTCCATGTCGTCCGACAGAGACTGGAACACACTGTCGGCGATGCGCAGGCGCAGCAACGCCGTCTCGGGCGTGTCCTGGCGGCCGATGTGTATGTGCGGGGGATATCCGTGCGGCAGCCATAAGCCGACCTGATAGCAGCCCTGCTCGCCCAGATCGACGATATAGCCGGGATGGTTGTACTTTGCGGTACCCATGCAGCCCTCCTCTGGTTGGTCCAGGCTCTCCGACGCGGCGCGGACCGGCCCATCGTATCGCAGGCGCGACGCAGGCGGGCAGATGTGATGCAAGGGAAAACGCCAAGGATGCCGCGGTTCATTCAGCCAGCAATCGCCGTCGACCAGGCGCAATGAAAAACCGCAGTGCAACGAAAAAGCCGCCCTGAAACGAAAAAGCCGCCCTACGGGCGGCTCTTTCGATTTGCGCATGCTGCGCGACTGTCTGGTTGCGGGGGCAGGATTTGAACCTACGACCTTCGGGTTATGAGCCCGACGAGCTGCCAGACTGCTCCACCCCGCGTCTGAAGAAAAAGATTATAGCGTACTTTGAGATCGCTTGCACGCGGGCTCGCAGCCAACGCCGAATAGGCGGTGGCGGGGCCACATAAAACAGGCGCGCGCCGCCCTGCGTATGCAGGGCCACCACGGCGGCCTCTTCGACGCGATGCACCTGTCCCGCCGCCAGCGGCATGCGCACGGGTTCCGGCAGCACGCTCCAGTCGTCGGCACGGCGCGCGGCGGTTTCCAGCAGCGACACCGCGCCGTCGGCGCAGACGATCAGCGCGCCCGCGGCGGCTGTCAGCCGGATTTGCTGGCCCGGCTGCAGGGAGAGACTATGGTCGGTTTCGGGGACATGCATGACGGCGATTCCAGCTTGATGAGGGATGCACACAGCCTACGCACGCCATGGCAGGCGAAACAGGCACACGCCGCCGGTTTCTGTAGCGCTACAGGGTTCGAGCCGCGACTCTGTTATGGTGAGTAATCCCGCAATCTGTGCCTGTACCGCCGCCCCGTCCGCGAGGCATGCTGCCCCCATGGAAACCGACTCCCTCTACCTGCGCCTGGCCGCGCACTATCGCCGCGCCATCCTCGGCGGCGTGCTGGCGCCGGGCGATCGCCTGCCCTCGGTGCGCAGCCTCATGCAGTCCCACCACGTCAGTCTGTCGACGGCCGTGCAGGCCTGCCGCCGGCTGGAGGAGGAAGGCCTGGTCGAGGCGCGGCCGCGCTCGGGCTATTTCGTGCTGCGGCCGCGCCGCCCCGTCCTGGCGCCGGTGCGCGAACCCGACGTCTCGCGTACGCCCGATCCCGCGCAATACGTGGGCATCCACGACCGCGTGTCCGCGTTCATCGCCCGTTGCGAAGCCATGGGCAGCGGCTCCAACTTCGCGATGGCGGCGCCGCCCGCCGAGTTCTTTCCCGTCGAGGCGCTCAAGCAGGCCATGATGCGGGCCTTGCGGCGGCATCCCGAGATGCTGTGCAGCCGCGTGCCGCCGCAAGGCCATCCCGCCTTGCGTTCAGTGCTGGCACGCCGCGCGCTGGAGATCGGCGTGCAGGCTCATCCCGACGAAGTCATCGTCACGCACGGCTGCATCGAAGCGCTGAACCTTGCGCTGCGCGCGGTGGCCAGGCCAGGCGACACCATCGCGGTGGAGTCGCCGACGTACTTCGGTCTGCTGCAGGTGCTGGAAAGCCTGGGCATGCGGGCGCTCGAGGTGCCCACCCGGCCGCAGCATGGCATGTCCGTCGACGCGCTGGACCTGGCCTTGCAGGCCTATCCGGACATCCGCGCCGTCGTCACGATTCCCAACCATCACAACCCGCTGGGCTGCGTCATGCCGGATGCCGAGAAGGCACGCCTGGTGGCGCTGTGCGAAAGGCGCGGCGTGGCGCTGATCGAGGACGATACCTATGGCGCCCTGGGCGATGCCGGTCCGCCTCCCGCGCTCAAGGCATGGGACACCACGGGCAACGTCATCTACTGCGCCTCGATGCACAAGACGCTGGCGCCGGGCATGCGGCTGGGATGGATGCTGGGGGGCCGCTGGAGCAGACGCATCGAGATGCTCAAGTTCGCGCAGACTCGGCCCAACGAGCCGCTGGCGCAGGCGGCGGTAGCCGACTACATGGGCTCGAAGTCATATGACCGGCACCTGGCGCGCCTGCGCGTCAGGGTGCGCAACCAGCGTGAAGAGATGGCGGACGCCATCGCACGCCATTTTCCCGAAGGCACGCGCCTGAACGCGCCGTCCGGCGGCATGCTGCTGTGGGTGGAACTGCCCGCCGGCACGTCCGGCACGGGCGTTTTCGAACGCGCGCTGCGTGACGGCGTGCGCGTCGCCCCGGGAGCCATGTTCTCGAACTCCGACCGCTACGACCACTTCCTGCGCGTCAGTTGCGCGGAGGACTACACCGCCGCCACGGCGCGCGCCGTGCGCCTGTTGGCCGACGCGGTGGCCGCCGAAGTGCCGCGCACCGCGCGCGCCGCGGCCTGAACGCGCCCGGCTTGCGCACGGCATGCAAGCCCTTGAGCGCAAAGCATATTTCCGCACTGTTCCAGCACTATCCCAAGACTTGTCCACAGAAGCTGTGGGCAAGTCACGGGGCCGCGGCTTACTTCAGCGTGGCGAGCACCCGATCGCGCACACTTTCGAAGCCGGCCACGTACTGCGGGTTCTCCGAGCGCGCCAGCAGGCTGGAATACTGCTGCTCCAACTGCGCCTCGATGGCTTCGCGCAGGCTCGGGGTGGCCTTGGCCATGTGCAGCAGCGCGCCCAGGGTGGCGTTCAACGCATCGATGCGGCCGCCCTGATGGGAAATGGTATGGACGATGACGGCTATCTGTTCTTGCTGATCCATGATTACCTCGCAGGCGTGTATCGGGCGGATGCTAGCATGCAGCCGCGCGGCCTCGCCGCGCGCGCCGACGCAGGCGCCGCTCCGTTAAACTGTGCGCTGTATCCAAAGGATCATGTACCCCGTGAAGCCCTTGCGCCATCTTTCCCTGCTGTCCTGCCTGCTGCTGGGCGCCTGCTCCAGCATCAGCGAAGTCACGCCCGTCGGGCACGACCAGTATCGCGTGTCGTACAACGCCGGCATGAAGGCCATGACGTGGGTCGAATTGAAGAACGCCACCCGCGAGCGGGCCGAGGCCTATTGCCGCGACAGGGGACAGCGCATGGTGCGTCCCGAGACCACCTCCAACCACGCGACCGGCCTGATGCCCAAGAAAGCCATCGTCACGTTCAGCTGCGCGCCCAGGCCAGACCCGGCCGCCGCCTCGCGCGACAAGCGCTGAAGCCGTCATTGCGGCGCCTCGGGCCGGGCGCCCCGGCGGCACAGATCGTCGAACACGGGCACGGCCGCCAACACCAGCAACAGTGCCGCCAGCGGCAGCGTGGCCACGAAGCCAACCTGCGCAAAGCCCAATGCGCCGCTCACGCCGCCGGCGAAGAACAGCAGGATCAGCGCGCCCAGCATCCTGAGTTTCTCGCGGTTCGCACGCACGAATGGCGTACGCTCGTCCGACGCTGCTGCATTCCAGTACAGCAGCTTGCCCAGTTCGATGCCCACGTCGGTGACCATTCCCGTGACGTGCGTGGTACGGATCTCCGCCCGCGACACCTTGGTCACCATGGCGTTCTGCAAGCCCATGATGAAGCACAGCACCATCACGGTAACCGGCACGAACAGCCAGCGCGACTGCCCCAGATGACCGCCCAGCAGGCCAAAGCACACCAGCAGGATGGCCTCGAGCACGAGCGGCAGCGCGTATTCGCTGCGCAGGTGCGACCGCCGGGCGAGATTGATGATGACAGCGGACACGGCCGAGCCGGCCATGAATGACAGCAGCGCGCCCAGCCCCTGCAGGAACAGGCCGCTCCAGCCCAGTGCCGCGTAATCTGCCATGCCGGACACGATGCCGGACATGTGCGAGGTGTACTGCTGCACCGCCAGGAACCCGCCGGCATTGGTGGCGCCCGCCACGAAAGTGAGGTAGCAAGCCAGTTGCCGATTGGCCTGTGGACTGCGGGCGTGGCCCGTCAATTGGCGCAGATAAGCGATCGGCATGGCGTCAGGAATACACCGGGTGCACCGATTCTACGCGCATCGCCCCCAGGTAGGGCTACTTCGAAAGCGTGGCCATCAGCAGATCGAGCGAATACGGCTTCTGCACCAGTTCGAACCCATGCGAGCCCTGCTCGGCCAGGATGTGGCTGTAGCCGCTCGTCAGGATGACGCGGATGGACGGCCATTGCGCGCGTATCCGCTGGGCCAGCTCGACGCCATTCATGCCGGGCATCACCACGTCCGTGAACACGATGTCGAAGCCGCCCTGCTCCTCTTCGAGGGCACGCAGCGCCGCGGCCGCGTCCAGCACCCAGGCCGGCTCCTGCCCCATCTCGATCAGCAGGTTCCTGACGAACGCGCCGACCGTCTCGTTGTCCTCGACCACCAGGATCTTGCGTCCCGGCAACTCGCGAGACGCCGCGCCGTGGATGGAGGCGGACGACTGCTCGAGGGTGTCGCGATCCGCCTTGGGCAGGTACAGCGTAAAGGTCGTGCCCTCTCCGACCGCGCTGGCCACGTCGACGTCGCCGCCGGATTGCTTGACGAAGCCATAGACCTGGCTGAGCCCCAGGCCCGTACCCTTGTCCATGGCTTTCGTGGTGAAGAACGGTTCGAAGATGCGTTCGATGACGTCGGCCGGTATGCCCTCGCCGGTATCGCGCACGGACAGGGCCACGAAGACGCCCGGCGCCGCCGCGTGCCTGGACGTCGACGGCAGCCCGTCCACCAGGTCGACGTCGAGATGCAGCTCGCCGCCCTTGGACATCGCGTGTTTGGCGTTGATGACAATGTTCAGCAGCGCCGCCTCGAACTGTCCGGGGTCGGCATGCACGACACACGGCTGCCGCGACATCGTCGCCGACACCTTGATCAGCGCACCCACCGTGGTGCCGATCAACTGGCGCATGCCTTCGACACGCTCGCGCACGTCGAAGTACTCGGGCGCCAGCGGCTGGCGGCGCGCGAATGCCAGCAGCTGCCGCGTCAGCAGGGCGGCGCGCTCGGCGGTCTCGATGATGGCGTTCAGGTAGCGCGTGCGCTTTTCGTCGGTGATAGTGGGACGCCGCAGCAGTTCGGCCGACGACCGGATCACCGTCAAGAGGTTGTTGAAATCGTGCGCGACGCCGCCCGTCAGCCGCCCGATGGCCTCGATCTTCTGCGCATGGTGCAGTTCGTCGCGAGCCTTCTGGACTTCCTCGGCGGCGCGCTTGCGCTCGGTGATGTCGCGCGTGACCTTGGCGAATCCGATCAGCTCGCCCGATTCGGTACGGATGGGATCGATGACGACGTGGGTCCAGAAACGCGACCCATCCTTGCGCACGCGCCACGCTTCGGCTTCGAAGCGGCCTTCGTTCGCCGCGATATCCAGCGCCTTGCGGGGCATGCCGGCGGCGCGGTCCTCGGGCGTGTAGAACAGCGAGAAATGGCGGCCGATGACCTCGTTGGCCGTGTAGCCCTTGAACCGTTCGGCCCCTGAATTCCAGCTGCTGATATATCCATCCGCATCCAGCATGTAGATGGCGTAGTCTTTCACGGCCTCGACCAGCAGCTGAAAGCGCCGCTCTCCGGTGAGCAGTTCCGAGATGACGGGTCGGCGCTCGGGAAAGGTCATGGCGGGAGGTTCTCCAGATTGTCTTGGCGGCCGGCGCTGGGCCGCGGCGTGCGCGTATCGCGCGGAGGCCCTGCCGCCAGGCGGAACGGATTCAAGGGATTATGCACCACTGAGCGGCAACAAGACGTCGCGTGCACAACTCGGGCCCTGCGAATGGCGCAGGAATACGACGGATTCGTAACAAAGCGGCGCACTAGGCCAGCACTTTGTGTACCTGTGCGGCACGCTGGCCTGGATTGCGCGCTCGCCCCTCGTGCTCAATCGACTTGCGCACCGGAAGCCTTCACCGCCTCGCCCCATTTCTTGACTTCGCCCTGCACGAAGCTAGCCGTGGCAGCGGGCGTCATGATCATCGGTTCGGCGCCGCGTTCGCGCAGGTAGGCCTGCATGGCAGGCGTGGCGAGCAGAGCGCCGATGCGGACGTTGAGCAGCGAAATCACCGACTTCGGCGTACCCTGCGGCGCCAGCACAACCGCCCAGCCGATGGCTTCGAAGCCGGGATAACCGGACTCGGCCACGGTAGGCACGTCGGGCATCTGGGGCAGCCGTTCGGCCGTGGTGACGGCCAGGGGAATGGCCTTGCCGCTTTGCACGTGCGGCATGGCCGCGGTGACCGAGTCCACCATCAGAGGCACCTGGTTGCCCAGGAAATCCGCCTGTGCCGGACCGCTGCCCTTGTACGGGATGTGCCGGATGTCGAGATCGGCGGCGGCCTTGAACATCTCGGCCGACAGGTGCTGGGTGCCGCCGACCCCGGCGCTGGCGTAGGCCAGCTCGCCGGGTTGCGCGCGCGCCGTGTTCACCAGCTCGCCCATCGTCTTGATGCCCGACTTGGGATTGGCCAGGAACACCAGCGGCACCGAGAACATGCCGGATACCGGATCGTAGTCATCGGACAGGCTGTAGTCGAGTTTCTTGTACAGCGTCTGGTTGACGGCCGCAGCGCTGCCGGCCACGACCAGCGTATAGCCGTCCGCGGGCGAACGTGCCGCCTGCGTCATGCCGATGTTGCTGCCGGCGCCGGCGCGATTGTCGACGATGATGGGTTGCTTCAGGTCGGCGCCCAGGCGTTCGGCCAGCGCGCGCGCGAAGATGTCGGTGGCCTGCCCGGGCGGGAAAGGCACGATCAGCCGGATGGGGCGTTCGGGATAATCGGCATGGGCGGCGAAACCGGCCGCGGCCAGCGCGATGCCGGCGATCAGGTGCTTGAACATGGCGGAACTCTTGCTGAAACGAGCCGCCATTGTAGAAGATCGCCCGCGGAGGAGGCGCCATGGCCGCCATGCATGTGCGCGCGTCACGCGTTCGCGGGCCTTTCACGGCCCGCGATCGGCGCCTTCATTCCACCTTGAGCCGATACTCCGCCTGCGCATCGCGCACCACGCGGCGCACCACTTCTTCGTAGATGCTGTCGCCGTCGTAGCGCGGAATGTCCCAGTTGGGGCCAGCCCCGGCGTCCTCGATCAGCAGCGGCGGCGGAATCACCACCTCGGCACTGCCCATCGACCGGGTCATGCGGTTCACCGCCTGCTGCACCGCCTGCTGGATCTCTTCGGCGGATGCATCTTTTTTCTGCGTCATGCCAGTCTCCTGTTCAACGTCGTATGACCATGGTAGGTCAATACCGCTCGTCCACAGGTCACCATCCATGACCGATGTGAGCAACGATGAGCGTCGAGCGCGGGCTCCGGCGGCATGAAAAAGGGCCGGCGGGCATATGCCCGCCGGCCCTTTCCGCGTCTTGGTAGGCCCCCCGAGAGTCGAACTCGGCACCAACGGATTATGAGTCCGCTGCTCTAACCAGGCATGAGCTAGAGGCCCTGAAAACTTACTGCCCTTCCAGGAAGCTCTTGAGCTTGTCGGCGCGACTGGGGTGACGCAGTTTGCGCAACGCCTTGGCCTCTATTTGACGGATGCGCTCGCGGGTGACGTCGAACTGCTTGCCGACCTCTTCGAGCGTCTGGTCGGTGCTCATTTCGATGCCGAAGCGCATGCGCAGCACCTTGGCCTCCCTGGGGGTGAGCGAGTCTAGCACTTCCTTGACCACATCGCGCATCGAACCATGCAGCGCAGCGTCCGAAGGCGCCAGCGTGGACGTGTCCTCGATGAAGTCGCCCAGATGCGAATCGTCGTCGTCCCCGATGGGCGTTTCCATCGAGATCGGCTCCTTGGCGATCTTCAGGATCTTGCGGATCTTGTCCTCGGGCATGTCCATCTTCTGCGCCAGGGTCGCGGGATCGGGCTCGGCGCCCGTTTCCTGCAGGATCTGGCGGCTGATCCGGTTCATCTTGTTGATCGTTTCGATCATGTGGACCGGAATGCGGATGGTGCGGGCCTGGTCGGCGATCGAGCGCGTGATGGCCTGGCGGATCCACCACGTGGCGTACGTGGAGAACTTGTAGCCGCGCCGGTACTCGAACTTGTCCACCGCCTTCATCAGGCCGATGTTGCCCTCCTGGATCAGGTCCAGGAACTGCAGGCCGCGGTTCGTGTACTTCTTGGCGATGGAGATCACCAGGCGCAGGTTGGCCTCGGTCATTTCGCGCTTGGCCTTGCGGGCCTTCGCCTCGCCGGTGGCCATGCGCTTGTTGACGTCCTTGAGGTCCTTCAGCGGCAGCACCACGCGGGTCTGCAGGTCGATCAGCTTCTGCTGCAGTTCCTGCACGGCAGGAATCTGGCGCTCGAGCGTCTCGGCGTACGGATGGCCGGCGGCCGCCTCGTCGATCACCCACTGCAGGTTGGTCTCGTTGCCGGGGAACACCTTAAGGAAGTGCGAGCGCGGCATGCCGGCGCGGTCCACGCAGGTGTGCAGGACGGCGCGCTCGAGCTGGCGCACCTCTTCGACCTGGTTGCGCAGCGTATCGGCCAGCTTCTCGACCATCTTGGCCGTGAAGCGGATGCCCATCAGTTCGTTCTGGATGCTTTCCTGAGCCTTGACGTACGCGTCGGACTTGTAGCCGTCCTTCTCGTACGACTGGCGCATGCGCTCGAACTGGCGGCCGACTTCGTCGAACTTGGACAGGGCCTTCACGCGCAGATCTTCCAGCTGCTTGCTGGACATGCCGCCCGCCGGGCCTTCGTCGTTCTCGTCCTCGTCGGCGGACACGCCGGCGCCGGCGTACTCCTCGCCGTCTTCCGGATCGACCAGGCCGTCGACCACTTCATCGATCTGCACCTGGTTCTCACGCACGCGCGTGATGTGTGCCAGGATCTCGTTGATGGTGGTCGGACACGCGGAGATGGCCATCACCATGTGCTTCAGGCCGTCTTCGATGCGCTTGGCGATTTCGATTTCGCCTTCGCGCGTCAGCAGCTCGACCGAACCCATCTCGCGCATGTACATGCGCACGGGGTCGGTGGTGCGGCCGAAGTCGGAATCCACGGTGGTCAGCGCGGCCTCGGCTTCGTCCTCGACGTCGTCATCGTTCGAGGCCACCGGAGCGTTCTCGCTCATCAGCAGGGTTTCGGCGTCGGGAGCCTGGTCGTAGACCGCGATCCCCATGTCGCTGAACGTGCTGATGATGCCGTCGATGGCTTCGGCGTCGACCAGATCGTCGGGCAGATGGTCGTTGATTTCGCCGTAGGTGAGATAACCGCGGTCCTTGCCCAGCTTGATCAGCTGCTTCAGGCGGTTGCGGCGCGCTTCGTATTCTTCGGGCGTGACGGGGCCGCGGGCGATCAGATCCTTGGGATCACCCTTGCCGCGCTTGCCGCCACGCTTGGGCGGCTTCAGGTCGGGCAGCACTTCGCCCTCGCCGTCCATCGGATCCTCGAAGCCGTCGGAGTCGTTGTTGGCGTTCTTCGCCGGACGACCCGGGCGGCGGCCGGTGCCGCCGGCAGCGGGACGCGCGGCGCCGACCAGGTCGGCGAGCTTGTCCTCGGCCTTTTTCGCGCGCGCAGCCGGCTTGTCGGCGGCAGCCACCTTCTTGGCGGCGGTCTTGGCCGCCGTCTTCGCGACCTTCACCGCAGCCTTGGCAGGCGCCTTTTCCGCCGCCATGCTGACGGCACGGCCGGCCGACTTGGTCGGGACCTGGTCCGTATCGATTTCAGAGGTGGATTTGCCTGTGGGTCTGGTCATAATCGCTTCCGTCGTCATCGCAACCCATATAGGGAGGCTGATTCACGTGCACGTCGCTGCGCGAGCCCCTCGCGCAACGTCCAGGCACGGGTAAAACCGGCAGTTCCGGCTGGAATCGCGCGACCGCGTTGGGCGCGGCACGGCTCGGAGAGCCTAGCCCTGCCTTCTCCGGCCCGCTGGGGCACGAAGGCATGTGGCATCGCAATTCCGTTCGAGGCGTCCGACCGGGCAGCGGGGGAAGTTGTCGTGCCTGTAACAGGCTGGCCAGCTTGCCGGATCATCCGCGCATCGCTGTTCGACGCAATACAACTTCCTGCCTCGCCGCCGGCAGCCGGTACGGATCGAACCGCCTGACTTGCCGTCTGGCATACTGCATTACTGACAATTCTGGTAATAAATACCTACCGCATACAAACTTTGCCGGAAACCCAGCGGCCCGCCTAGTGGCGCGAGCAACTGAAGGCAACTACCGGTAACAGCTCCGCGCCAGGCTTCGTGCGCATGCCAGCAAAACTGGCACCTGGCTATATAACGGCCTACGGCGGCGCCATCGTAGGCCCGGCCCGCCCCGCGGTGTTCCCTCGGTCTCTTCCGGGTTCTCCCCGTCATTCCGTAGTCGGCCGGCACGTAGTGGGCTGGCACATGATCGGCTGGCACGTAGTTGGCTGCACGTAATCGGCTGCACGTAATCGACTGCAGTTCGACGTCGGTTCCGGTCCTGCTTGCACAATCGCAACGCCTATGGCACCCGTGCGGCAAGCACCCTTGAACGAAAACCCTAAATATTACCGCAATTAGCACGTCCCCGCATTTTTTAAGACCAGCAATCGTGCCGACAGTTCCTGGTACCGGCGGAGCGCCTCCTCGGAACCGAGGCCCTGCCTGGCCAGCGCCGCGATCTCGCCCTGGACGGTGCCGTACTCGATGCGACGCAGGGCGTCGTTCCATTCGACCTGCGGTTCGGGCAGGTCTTCCTGGGCCAGGATCTCGGCGCGTAGCCCCTTCAGCGCCACGTACAGGTCGGAATCGGCGTCGGCCGCCTCGAGCAGCGCTCCTACATGGCGAGCGCCGCTGGACTGCGCCAGCATGATGAGGTCCCTGACCAATCCCAGATGGGGGTCGCGGTCGATGACTTCAAGCTGTTGGTCACCCATTCCGTCGACCAGTTCCGGATGGGCCAGCAGCAGGCACAGGAGCTTGCGCGCCAGCGAGGGCATGGTGCGCCGCCCCTCGAAACCGCGCTCGCCCTCGTCGCGACGACCTTTCCAGTCGCCTTTGCCTTTGCCCTTCCAGTCGCCCTTGCCTTTCCAATCGCCCTTGCCCTTCCACTCGTTCTTGGCGCCGCGCCCTTGCCGACCGCCGGGTTCGCCGTGCTGCTGCGAGTCGCCGCCGTAGGGATCCATGTCGACATAAGGCTCGACGTCGTAGTCGGGCTGATAGCCGTCGGGCGCGAAATGGCCGTCGTGCTCCCACGACGGCGGCCCCTCTTCGCCAGCGTAGCTGTCGCGAGCGCCGCCGCCGTCGCCGACAGCCGCTTTGCGAACGGCGGGAGCCTGCGCGGGCGGTTCGGCGCCCATCGCATTTCCGGCCAGAGGCCCGCGCGACTTCTGCTGGCGGGCCAGCACCTGCGCCATTTCCTCGGGCGTCAGCATCACCTGACGCGCCAGCTCGCGCTCGATCTGCAGTCTCAGGGCGCATTCGGGTATGGTCGCCAACAGGGGACCGGCCTCGTGCAGGCAACTGGCGCGCCCCTCGGCCTCGCCCAGGTTGTGCCGTGAGGCCAGTTCGTCGAGCAGGAAACGCGACAGGGCCGCCGCCTCGCCCAAGCTGGCGCGAAAGGCATCGCCGCCGAATTCGCGCACGTAGGAATCCGGATCGTGCTCGGCCGGCAGAAACAGGAAGCGGATGCTGATGTCGTCGCGCAGGACCGGCAGGCACGCCTGCAAGGCGCGCCAGGCCGCGCGCCGGCCCGCCTTGTCGCCGTCGAAGCTGAAGACGACCTTGTCGCTGGCGCGCAGCAGTTTCTTCACGTGCTCGGGCGTGGTGGCCGTGCCCAGCGTGGCCACCGCGTTGGCAATGCCCAGCTGCGCCAGTCCGACCACATCCATGTAGCCTTCCACCACGATCACCACGCCCTCCTGGCGGATGGCCTGGCGGGCCTCCCACATGCCGTAGAGCTCCTGCCCCTTGGAGAAGACCGGCGTCTCGGGCGAGTTCAGGTATTTGGGCTCGCCCTTGCCGATTACCCGGCCGCCGAATCCGACCAGGCTGCCGCGCGCATTGCGGATCGGGAACATGACCCGTTCGCGAAAGCGGTCATAGCGGCGGCCATCGTCGGACTCGATGACCAGCCCGGCTTCCACCAGAGTGGGATCGTCGTAGTTGTCGAAGACCTTGGCCAGGCCGTGACGGTCGGTGCCGGACCAGCCCAGCCCGAAATGCGCGGCGATCGCGCCGGTGAGGCCACGCTGCTTCAGGTAGGCAATAGCCTGCGGCGATGCGCGCAGCTGGCGCAGGTAGTGCGCCTGCGCCGCATCCAGCACCTGGGTATGGCGGGAGACCTCGGCCTTGCGGCGGGCCGATTCGGCCTGCAGGCGAGGACTGCGAGGTTCTTCGGGAACCGTCATGCCCACCGAGCCGGCCAGCGTACGAACCGCTTCGGGAAAGCTGGCGCCGGTGTGTTCCATCAGGAACGTGATGGCGCTGCCATGGGCTCCGCAGCCGAAGCAGTGATAGAACTGCTTCGTGGGGCTGACGGTGAAGGAAGGGCTTTTCTCGTTATGAAACGGACACAGGCCAAGCAGATTGGCCCCGCCCTTGCGCAACTGCACATATCGCCCTACGACGTCCGCGACGTCGACCCGGGCGAGCAGATCCTGAATGAATGATTCCGGGATCAATAAATTCTGGGATCAGAGAGGCTGCCGCGAGCAACCGACCCGGATGGGATCAGTACAGGCGCGGAGGCAGTTGCTGGCTACGAATCCGCTTGTAGTGGCGCTTGACGGCGGCGGCGTGCTTGCGCTTGCGCTCGGCCGTGGGCTTTTCGTAGAACTCGCGCGAACGCAGTTCGGTGAGCAACCCGGTCTTTTCGATGGTGCGCTTGAAGCGACGCAGAGCGGCTTCGAACGGTTCGTTTTCCTTCAGTCGAACGATAGGCATAGAGGTGGTTGGCCTGCTGTTGAAAGGTAAAAAGTTCGTGCCCGTCCAGAGCCGCTCGCTGCGCACTGCTTGTACACATACAATGCACATGCTCATACACGCGTTATGCACACGGTTTGCACATAGTTATGCACACCCATGCGCGCGGCCAGCCCGACAGGCAAAAAAAGGGGCTATGACGCAAAAATCCCGATACAAGATCGGTGGTAACCCGGGAGTTTAGCACGCGTGCCGGGAAAACCACCAGTCTTTTCATCAAGCACAGCGACAGACGTGTCGCCGGCGTGGCGGGGCCGGAACAATCAGTCGGCCGAGCCCTTGCGGATCCAGGCCTCGAGCTGGTGAGGCCGCAGGCTGTCGTAGTCTTCGAAGGGCTGGTGGATCCAGGGATTGGTGGGCAGCTTGTCGACGTAATAATCGGGCGTGGCCTGCGAATGCCCTTTCCACCACAGCACGGCGCTGCGCAGTTCGGTGATAGCCGGAAACTGCTTCTGCAGGTGCTCGCGAACCCGATTGAAGGTCAGCCCGGTGTCGACCATGTCGTCGACCAGCAGCACCCTGCCCTGCGGCGCGCCGCGCGTGATGGTGATGAACTGCGCGATGTCCAGCGCGCCCTGCTTGGTGCCGGCCGCCTCGCGATAGCTGCTGGTGGCCAGGATGCCCAGCGGCACGTCGAAGATGCGCGACAGCACGTCGCCCACCCTGACCCCGCCGCGCGCCAGGCACAGGATCACGTCGAATTTCCAGCCGGACTGGTACACCTGCAGGCCCAGGCGCTCGATCAGGCGGTGATACTCGTCCCAGGAGATCCACAGGTCACGGTCGGTACTGCCTGGCTGCATCTTCTATGGCTCCTCAGCCCTTCAGGGGGTGGCGCAACACGATGGTTTCGTTGCGGTCAGGGCCGGTGGACACCAGGTCGATCGGCACGCCGCACACTTCGGCCACGCGCTCGAGGTAGCGGCGGGCATTGGCCGGCAGCTTGGCGTACTCGGTGATGCCCACGGTGGATTCGCTCCAGCCTGGCAGCTCTTCCAGCACGGGCTGTGCCTGCGCCACGGCGTGCGCGCCGTACGGCAGCACGTCGCGGAACTCGCCGTTGACGCGATAACCCACGCCGAGCTGGATGGTTTCCAGGCCATCGAGCACGTCGAGCTTGGTGATGCAAAGGCCCGAGATGCCGTTCAGGCGCACCGAGCGCTTGAGCGCGGCGCCGTCGAACCAGCCGCAGCGGCGCGGGCGGCCGGTGACCGATCCGAATTCCTTGCCGATGGTGGCCAGCCGCGTGCCGATCTCGTCGACCAGTTCGGTGGGGAACGGGCCCGACCCGACGCGCGTGGTGTAGGCCTTGGTGATGCCCAGCACGTAGTTGAGCGACTGGGGGCCGACGCCGGCGCCGGCCGAGGCCGCGCCCGCCAGGCAGTTGCTGCTGGTGACGAAGGGATAGGTGCCGTGGTCGACGTCGAGCAGCGCGCCCTGCGCGCCTTCGAACAGCAGGTTCTTGCCTTCCTGCTGCAGGGCGTACAGGTTGCTGGAGACGTCCTTGACCATCGGCGCGATGGCCGGCGCCAGCGCCATGGCCTGGTCGCGCACTTCGTTGGCCGAGATGGCCTCGGCGCCCAGATACTGGGTCAGCACGAAGTTGTGATAGTCCAGCACTTCGGCGAGCTTCTCGTCGAACAGCGCGGGGTTGAAGAGATCCTGCACGCGGATGGCGCGGCGCGCGACCTTGTCTTCATAGGCGGGCCCGATGCCGCGGCCCGTGGTGCCGATCTTGCCTTCGCCCTTGCGCGCCTCGCGCGCCTTGTCGACGGCCACGTGGTACGGAAGGATCAGCGGGCAGACCTCGGAGATCTGCAGGCGCGAGCGCACGTCCAGGCCGGCGGCCTCGAGCTCCTGGATCTCGTTGAGCAGGGCCTCGGGCGAAAGCACGACGCCGTTGCCGATGTAGCAGGTGACGCCGGGATGCATGATGCCGGACGGGATCAGACGCAGGATGGTCTTCTTGCCGTTGATCCACAGCGTATGGCCGGCATTGTGCCCGCCCTGGAAGCGCACGACGCCTGAGACGGACTCGGCCAGCCAGTCGACGATCTTGCCCTTGCCTTCGTCACCCCACTGGGTGCCGATCACGACTACGTTCTTGCTCATGGTGAAATCAGATCTAGAGTTTCTCGGGAAATCCGGAAATCTCCCCACGGGCCCGTCCGGAGGGACGGGGGTTAGTCATCAAATCAAAGCGTCCTGACGGTCCAGGCGCCATCCTGCAGCACCAGTTCGCGATCGCAGACGAATTCATCCTGGCCATGTTCGTGGCCAGGCAGCACCTGCACCACCACCTCGCCGGCGCCGCGCAGGCTGCGCACTGCTTCGGCCAAGGCCGGATCATGATTCCAGGGAGCCCGCACCGCGGGCGCACGCTCGGCGGGCGGCAGCCCGGCGGCCAGCTTGCGCAGGTCCAGGCTGAAACCGGTGGCCGGACGCGCCCGCCCGAAGGCATGGCTGACGTTGTCGTAGCGGCCGCCACGCACCAGCGCGTCGTGCCAGCCTTCGGCGTACAGCGCGAACGTAACGCCCGAGTGGTAGGCATAGCCGCCCACGTCGGCCAGGTCGATGCTGACCGCCACCTGGGGCAGCGCGTCGAGCAGCGTCTGCAGCGCGTCGAGCGCGGCGGCGATGCCAGGCAGCGGCGGCAGGACGCCGCGCGCCTGCGCCAGCACCTCGGGTCCGCCGTACAGGTCGGTGAGCGCGCGCAGCGCCGCCAGCGTCTGAGGGCCCAGCGGCGCGGCGCCCTGTCCCAGCTCGAGCAGCCCGGGAGCGTCTTTCTCGCGCAGCAGCATGATGATGGCGTCGGTGTTGGCCGACGCGACCGGATCGGACTGCAAGATGGCGTGCAGCACGCCCGGATGGCACAGGTCGAGCCGTGGCTGCCGCACACCGGCGATCTCGAGGGTCTCGAGCACCAGGCGCAGGATCTCGAGGTCGGCCTCGACCCCCGCATGGCCGTAGATCTCGGCGCCGATCTGCAGCAGTTCGCGGCTGGACAGCAGGTCGGCGGGACGGGCGTGCAGCACGTTGCCGCAATAGCAGAGGCGCGTGATGCCGGCACGGTTGAGCAGGTGCGCGTCGATGCGCGTGACCTGCGGCGTCATGTCGGCGCGCACGCCCAGCGTACGCCCCGACAGCTGGTCCACCAGCTTGCAGGTGCGCAGCGTGAGGTCGCTGCCCGTGCCGGACAGCAACGAATCGATGTACTCCACCAGGGGCGGCGCGACCAGTTCGAAGCCGTACGTGCGATACAGATCGAGCAGTTTGCGCCGCAGCTCTTCGATGCGCCGGGCTTCGGCCGGCAGGACATCGGCAAAGCCTTCGGGCAGCAACCAGTTACCCATGAAAAATGATCCGGATGACACCCGCGCGCCGCGCGGGGCGTTGCCAAAACAAAAACGGCTGAGAGGGCGTAAGCCCCGCTCAGCCGTATGCGGAATGTTTTCTAGCTTACGCGGCATTATACATGCATCGCGCGAAGGCATGACCGGCGGGGCGCGTGGCCCCGCGCGGCGCGGCCCGGCAAACCGGACCGGTGCTGCTTACGGGCGAGGCGCCGCGGCGGGCGCGGGCCGCATCGAGGCGTTCGGGTCCTTGAAGTAGCTGAAGAACTCGGAGCTGGGGTCGACCACCAGCACGTCGCCCGACTTGGAGAAGGCCGCTCGGTAGCCCTCGAGGCTCTTGTAGTAGTCGTAGAACTCGACGTTCTTGCCGAAGGCTTGCGCGTAGATGTTGCTGGCCTGGGCGTCACCCTCGCCCATGACCGCCTGAGCCTTCGCATAGGCCTGGGCCACGATGACCTCGCGCTGCCGGTCGGCTTCGGCGCGGATCTTCTCGCTTTCCGCCGCGCCGATCGAGCGCAGTTCGTTGGCCACGCGGGTACGCTCGGCTTCCATGCGGCGGTAGACGGACTCGGAGATCTCGGGCGCGAACTCGATGCGGCGCAGGCGCACGTCGACCACTTCGACGCCCAGCGGCTGGGCGCGGTGCGCGACGTTCGACAGAATCTCGGCCATCACCTTGTCGCGCTGCGTGGAGACCACGTCGCTGACCGTGCGGACGTTCACCGAGGCGTTCAGCGCGTCGCGGATCTGGGCCTGCAGGCGCTCCTGGGCGGCGCGTTCGTTGCCGCCAAAGGTGATGTAGTACAGGCGCGGATCGACGATGCGCCACTTGACGTACGAGTCGATCAGCAGGTTCTTCTTTTCGGAAGTCTGGATGCGCTCGGCATCGGTGGATTCGATGGTGAGGATGCGCTTGTCGACGGTGACGACGTTCTGGAACGGCGGCGGCATCTTGAAGTACAGGCCGGGCTCGCTGATGACTTGGCGCACCTCGCCCAGCGCGAACACCAGGGCGTAGTCGCGCTCGCGCACGATGAAGACGCAGGATGACAGTGCGGCCAGGACGACGAGCAACCCGACCAGGATGGGCATGAGACGTGGCATGATCCGGATTCCTCGGGTTAGCGCGACATGCGGTCGCGGGTCAGCGTATTGCCGGCAGCGCCGCCGCCGGACGACGAGGATCCGGTCGTGCGCGGAGGCGGCTGCGGCACCGCGGGCTGGCTGGCGCCGGGCAGGCCGAGGCTGGGCGAGGACGCCGGCTTGCCGCCGTCCTTCGCGGTTTGCTGCATGATCTTGTCCAGGGGCAGGTACAGCAGGTTGCTGTTGTTGCCCGAGTCCACCATGATCTTGCTGGCGTTGGTGAAGATCTCTTGCATGGTCTCGAGGTACATGCGCTGGCGCATGACTTCCGGCGCTTTGTCGTACTCGGCCAGGATGGACGTGAAGCGCGCGGCATTACCCTGCGCGTCGCCGACCACCTTGGCCTTGTAGCCCTCGGCCTGCTCGATCATGCGCGAAGCCTGGCCGGACGCCAGCGGCACGACCTGGTTGGCGTACGCCTGGCCCTCGTTGATCTGGCGCTCGCGATCCTGCCCGGCCTTGACGGCGTCGTCGAACGCGGCCTGCACCTGTTCGGGCGGCTGCACGTTCTGGATGGCCACGGTGCTGACCTGGATGCCGGCGGCATAACGATCGAGGATCTGCTGCATCAGCGCCTGGACCTCGGTGGCGACCTCGGTACGGCCCTCGTACAGCACGAAGTCCATGGGCTTCTTGCCGACAATCTCGCGCATGGCGGTTTCGGAGGCCTGGCGCACCGAGTCGTCGGGGTCGCGCATTCTGAACAGGTAGTCCGGCGCGCCATCGGCGCGCAGGCGGTACTGCACCACGAACTGCATGTCGACGATGTTCTCGTCGGTGGTCAGCATCAGCGCTTCGGGCAGAACCTTGTTGCGCGCGTTGCCGCGGAAGCCGACCTCGAAAGTACGCAGCTGCGAGATGTTGACCGTCTCGTGGCTTTGGATGGGATAAGGCAGGCGCCACTGGAAGCCGGCGGGCGCCGTGCTCTTGTATTTGCCGAACTGGGTGACCACGGCCACCTGGCCTTCCTGCACGATGAAGAAACCGCTGGCCAGCCACAGCGCCACCAGCACCGCGGCGATGACGCCCAGGCCGATGCGCGTGCCGCGCGGCGATGGAGGCGTGACGCCGCCGCCCCGATTGGGCCGGTTGCCGCCGCCGCGGCGGCCGAACAATGCGCCGATGCGGTTATTGAAATCGCGCCAGACCTCGTCGAGGTCGGGCGGACCGTCTTCGTTCCTGGGGCGGCGCGGCGGCTCGTTGCCGTTGTTGTTGCCGCGCCCCCAGCCTGGGTCATTCAGATTGAAGATCTTGGTGATTCGACGCATTGTTTCCCACAATCTGGCCGGTTTCTGCAATTGCCCCGCGCAACGCATCCAGACCGGCGCGCTCGGTGGCGCTTACGAATATGCGCGCAATCGTACCATGTGCATCACGCTCGGCCCGGGGCTCCAGGCCTGCCCTGTCTATCTTGTTGTAGACCAGAATGGTAGGTATGTCGGCGGCGCCGATCTCGGCCAGCACCTTGTTCACTTCGGCGATCTGTTCGTCGCGCTGGGGGCTGGCGGCATCGACCACGTGCAAAAGCAGGTCGGCATGCACGGTCTCTTCGAGCGTGGCCCGGAATGCGGCGATCAGGTTGGGCGGCAGGTCGCGAATGAAGCCTACCGTGTCGGACAGCACCACGGCCCCTGCCCCTTCGATCCAGATGCGCCGCGTGGTGGTGTCCAGCGTGGCGAACAGCTGGTCGGCCGCATAGGCGCCGGCACGCGTCATCGCGTTGAACAACGTGGACTTGCCGGCGTTGGTATAGCCCACCAGCGAGACGGACAAGGCGCCGCCTCGCGCGCGGGCGCGGCGCTGGGTGACGCGCTGGCGCTCGACCCGGTCCAGCCGTTCGCGCAGCAGCCTGACCTTGGCGCCGATCATGCGGCGGTCCATTTCGAGCTGCGATTCGCCGGGGCCCCGCATGCCGATACCGCCGCGCTGTCGCTCCAGGTGGGTCCAGAGACGCGTCAGGCGCGTGGCCAGGTGCTGCAGCTGGGCCAGCTCGACCTGCAGCTTGCCCTCGTGGCTCTTGGCGCGCAGCGCGAAGATGTCGAGGATCAGGGCCACGCGGTCGACCACGCGCAAATTGAACTCGCGCTCGAGGTTGCGCTGCTGGGCGGGCGACAGCGGCTGGTCGAACAGGATGATGTCGGCCAGCTGCCCCCGCGCCATGGCGACGGCCTCTTCGACCTTGCCCGAACCGATGAAGTACTTCGCGTCGGGCCGGTCGCGGCGCGCCGTGAGGGTGCCGGTGATCTCGGCCCCCGCGCCACGGGCCAGCATGGCGAACTCGTCGGCATGCGCGGCATGGTCCGGGCTGCCGAGATCGACGCTGATGATCAATGCACGCATGCTAGGAATTTCTCGCTTGCCGCGCGGCCGGCGCGCGGCGTGTATACGGGGCGCTCGCCAGGCGGGCGCCGGACCGCCGCGATGCGGCAGCCATGAAAAATGGTCGCCCAGCGAAAATGCCCGCCGGCGCGAAACGCGCGGCGGGCAGCAAGGGGTACTGCTGGAGCCGAAGGTTTATTCAGCGGGGACTTCCACCTGGAAATTGACGGCCCTGGCCGGAACGACGGTGGAGATGGCATGCTTGTAGACCATCTGCGTGACGGTGTTGCGCAGCAGGACCACGTATTGGTCGAAAGATTCGATTTGCCCTTGAAGCTTGATGCCGTTCACCAGGTAAATGGACACGGGCACATGTTCTTTGCGCAGCGTGTTGAGGAACGGATCTTGCAGAGTTTGCCCTTTATTGCTCATTGGCCAGGCTCCTTTTGTTTTGAATAGCGGCAGCAGACGCCGGAATACGTACTCTACCGGGTTTTCCCGGCCCGTGCCACTTGGCCCGGGACCAATATGCCACTAGAGATTTCAGCCTTGAACCAGCGCACGCAAGGCCTCGAGCAATGTCGTGCATTGCGGCTCGGTGCCCACTGTGATGCGCAGGAACTGGTCGATGCGCGGGTGACGAAAATGGCGCACGATGATGCTGCGTTCGCGCAGTCCGGCGGCCAGGCCTGCGGCATCGTGACCGGGGTGGCGGGCAAAGACGAAATTGGCCGCCGAAGGCAGCACCTCGAAGCCGAGGTCCTGCAGGCCCGCGGTCATGCGCGCGCGGGTTTCCATCACGGCCTTGCGCGTGCGCTCGAAGTGCCCCACGTCGTCCAGCGCGGCCGCCGCGCCGGCTTCGGCCACGCGGTCGATCGGATAGGAATTGAAGCTGTTCTTGACCCGCTGCAGTCCGTCGATCAGCGCCTCGTGGCCGATGGCGAAGCCCACTCGCAGGCCGGCCAGCGACCGCGACTTCGACAGGGTCTGCACCACCAGCAGGTTCTCGTGGCGCCCCACCAGCGGTGCGGCCGACTGCGCGCCGAAGTCCACGTAGGCCTCGTCCACCACCACCACGCACTGCGGATTGGCGGCGACGATGCGCTCGACCTCGTCCAGTTCGAGGGCGCGGCCCGTGGGCGCGTTGGGATTGGGGAAGATGATGCCGCCGGCAGGCCCCCGCCCGCCGGCGTCCGGCAGGTAATCGTCGGGGTCGATGCGGAAATCGTCGGTGAGCGGCACGGGTTCGTGCACGACGCCGTACAGGCCGCAATACACCGGATAGAAGCTGTAGCTGATGTCCGGAAAGCGCAGCGGCGCGGGCTGCTGGAAGAACGCCTGGAACACGTGGGCCAGCACTTCGTCCGAGCCATTGCCCACGAACACCTGATCGGGCGACACGCCGGCGCTGGCGGCTGCGGCCTGGCGCAGGCGGTCGGAGGCGGGATCGGGATACAGGCGCATCGAGTCGTCGCACGCGTCGCGCATGGCCTGCAGCGCCCGGGGCGACGGCCCGTAGGGGTTCTCGTTGGTGTTCAGCTTGACCAGATTGGTCAGCTTGGGCTGCTCGCCCGGCACGTACGGACTTAGCGTGCCCACCACCGGGCTCCAGTAGCGGCTCATTTGTTTTCCTGCTGCGCGTAAGGATTGTGCGAAGACTTGAATTCGATGCGCAGCGGCGTACCGGCCAGCTTGAAGGCCTCGCGGAAACGCGTTTCGAGATAACGGCGGTACGACTCCGGAATGGCATCCAGCGCATTGCCGTGGATGATGACCAACGGAGGATTCTGGCCGCCCTGGTGGGCGTAGCGCATTTTGGGACGGAAGATGCCCTTGCGAGGCGGCTGCTGCTGTTCGACGGCAGCCTGCAGCTCGCGCGTGAGCTTCGGCGTGGACAGCTTGGCGAAGGCGGCCGCGTGCGCGGCATTGACGGATTTCAGCAGGGGCTTGATGCCCACGCCTTTCAGTGCCGAGATCGTGTGGACCTTGGCGAAGGAAAGGAAGCGCAGCTTGCGCTGGAACTCGCGCTCGATCTGCTCGCGCTGGTCGGCGTCCAGTCCGTCCCATTTATTGATGGCCACCACCACCGCGCGCCCGGTCTCGAGCACGAAGCCGGCGATGTGGGCATCCTGTTCGGACACCTCGGTCTGGGCGTCCAGCACCAGCACGACCACGTTGCATGCCTCGATGGCCTGCAGCGTCTTGATGACCGAGAACTTTTCGATGGCCTCGAAGACCTTGCCGCGCTTGCGCAGGCCCGCCGTGTCGATCAGGGTGTAGCGCTTGCCGTCGCGCTCGAAATCAATTTCGATGGCGTCGCGCGTGGTGCCTGGCAGGTCGAAGGCGATGACGCGCTCTTCGCCCATCAGGGTGTTGATCAGCGTGGACTTGCCGACGTTGGGACGGCCGACGATGGCCAGCTTGATGCGGTGATCCGGCGCCTGCGCGTCGGCCTGGTCCTCGGCCTCGTCGACCGGCGGCGCCAGGTCTTGCAGCGCGATTTCGATCAGCTCGGCGATGCCGTCGCCATGCGCGGCCGAGATGGGGTGCGGCTGGCCCAGCCCAAGCTCGTGGAAGTCGCCGGTGGCGGCTCCCGTATTCATGCCCTCCGCCTTGTTCACCGCCAGCAGCACGCGCTGCTGGCCGGACTTGCGCAAGAGCCGCGCGATCTCGTGGTCGTGGGCGTTGACGCCGGCCCGGGCGTCGACCAGGAACACCACCACGTCAGCCTCGGCGATGGCCTGGCGCGTCTGACGCGCCATTTCCATCAGGATGCCCGTCTTGGCCACCGGCTCGAAGCCGCCCGTGTCGATGACGATGAAGGGCGTATCGCCCACCCTGCCCTCGCCGTAATGCCGGTCGCGCGTGAGGCCGGCATAGTCGGCCACCAGCGCCGCGCGCGAACGCGTCAGGCGGTTGAAGAGGGTCGACTTGCCCACATTGGGACGACCGACCAGGGCGACGACAGGCTTGAAGGACACGGTAGAAGAACGGAAAGAAACGGGTTACTTGATGCCGATCATGACCAGATCGCCGTCGCCCGTCTGCACCAGGACGCCTTGCGAAGTCGCCTGGGGCGGGGACACGATCGGGTCGCTGCCCACCGACAGGCGGGCCAGCAGGCCGCCGTCGCTGCGCGACAGGAAGTGGACATAGCCATCATAGTCGCCGACCGCCACCGCGCCGCCATACGAGGCGGGGACGGTCAGCGAACGGTTGCGCAGCGCCGCCTGCTTCCAGGTGTTGGCGCCGGAATCGAGGGCGAACGCGTTGACCACGCTGTGCTGGTCGGACGAGTAGGCATGGCGGTCGTCGACGGTCAGGCCGGTGGAGCTGGAGAAATCCTTGCTCCAGACCGGACGGCCGCCAGCGGCGACGTCGAAGCACACGATGCGGCCCTGATAGGCCACCGCGCACAGCAGGCGGCCGGCCAGCGCGGGCGCGCCCACCACGTCGGTCAGGCGTTCCAGGTCGCTGCCGCCGCGCGGCGTGGCGACGGTGCCTTCCCACTGGACGTTGCCGCTGTTCAGGTTGATGGCCATCATCTTGCCGCCCGGCAGGCCCGTGATGACCAGGCCCTGGGCGACGATAAGCTGCGCCGCGCCGCGCAGGGCCAATGCCGGGCCGGGACGCTGCAGGCTCCAGAGACGGTCGCCCGAGTTGGCGTCGAAGGCCTGGACGCGGTAGTCGCCGCTGCGCACGACGACCACGCCGCTGCTGACCACCGGCGGAATGCTGACCTCGCTGGTGGCCTGCGCCTTCCACTTCACCTTGCCGGTGTCGTCGAACGCGATGATCTGGCCCAGCGGCGTGGCCACCGCGGTGACCGTGCCGTCGCTGCCCGCGCCGGCGGACAGGTCGGTGTCGGCGTCGGCACGCCACAGCGGACGGCCGCTGAGCAGGTCGAACTTGCCGACGTTGCCGTCGGGCGTGGCGGCATAGACCGCGTCGCCGACCACGGTGGGTACGAACCCCAGGCCCGAGCCGCTGCCGACCGAGGCCGTCCAGGTTTCATTCACGGAGATGCCGGGCGCGTACTCGGTAAGTTCGGCGGGCGCGTAGCGGGTGTCTTCGCTGCTGAACAGCGAGCAGCCGCCAAGCACCGCAATGCCTGCCAGGACCAGGGCGCCGCGCCACATGCGGCCGGGACGGGAGATGCGAATCACATCAGGCTCCGCTCAAAGCATCGAGTTTCAATTGCACGATCTGCGTCAGGGGATGGGCCGCGCCCAGTCCGTCGAGCGCGCTCTTCCAGGCGGCGCGCGCCTCGTCGCGCTTGCCCTGCGCGGCCAGCACGTCGCCACGTCGATCGGCGTACAGGGCCGCGAACGGAGCCGGCGGATTCTCGAGCTGCTTGAGCGCCTGGTCGTATTGCTTCTGGTCGAGCAACAGGCCGGCCAGGCGCAGGCGCGCCACGGGCTGCAAGGCCTTCTGGTCGGCCTGGCCGGCCAGCCACTCGAGCTGCTGCCGTGCGCCGTCGACGTCCTTCTGGTCGGCCAGCGCCTGGGCCGCGATGAGCACGCCGCGGGCCGCATAGCCGGTGGATCCGTAGTCGTCGCGCAGGGTCTGCGCGGCGGCCTTGATGCGCGCCGTGGAATCGGGGCCGCCCAGGCGGGCCGCGTCTTCGAGGGCCTCGTAGTAGCCCATGGCCTGGTTGGCCTGGTAATTCTGATAGGCGCGCCAGCCCGACCACCCCGCCGCGGCCAGCGCGACGATGGTGATCACGATGATGGTCAGCATGCCATAGCGCGCCCACCACGCCTTGAGCGCGTCGAGTTTTTCCTGTTCGTCGAGATCGTATGCCATTGCTGCTTCAACCCTTGGTATTCAGAACTTGCGCCAGCTGCGCCAGCGGCACTTGCTGTTGCGATCCTTCCTGGTCGCCTTCGCGGAGGAACTTCACGCTGGCGGTACGGTTGGCCACTTCGTCGCCGCCAAGGATAACCGCAACCCGCGCGCCACTGGCATCGGCGCGCTTGAACTGCGACTTGAAGCTGCCCGAGCCCGCATGCACCACGACGGCCAGGCCGGCGTCGCGCAGGGTCTCGGCAACCTGCGCGGCCAGGCGCTGCGCCTCGTCGCCCTGGTGCACGACATAGACCTCGCATTCGGGCACGGGTTCGGAGGGAACGGTCTGTTCCCACAGATCGATCAGGCGCTCGACGCCGATGGCGAAGCCCACCGCCGGCGCGGGTTTGCCGCCCAGCAATTCGATCAGGCCGTCGTAGCGGCCGCCGCCGCACACCGTGCCCTGCGAACCCAGCCGATCGGTGACCCACTCGAACACGGTGGAGTTGTAGTAATCGAGCCCGCGCACCAGGCGCGGATTGAGGCGGTACTCGATGCCAGCATCGGCCAGCCGCTGGCATACGCCGTCGAAGTGGGCGCGCGACTCGTCACCCAGGAAATCGAACAGGCGCGGCGCGGAGTCGGCCATCTCCTGCATGGCGGGATTCTTGGTGTCCAGCACGCGCAAGGGGTTGGTGTACAGGCGGCGCTTGCCGTCCTCGTCCAGGACGTCCTGGTGGCGTTCGAGGTGGGCGATCAGCGCGGCGCGATGCGCGGCCCGCTCGGCGGGCTGGCCCAGCGAATTCAGTTCGAGGCGCACGTCGGTCAGGCCCAGCAGCTTCCACAGGCGGGCCAGCATCACGATGAGCTCGGCGTCGACGTCCGGCCCGGCATAGCCCAGCGCCTCGACGTCGATCTGGTGGAACTGGCGGTAGCGGCCGCGCTGCGGGCGCTCGTGGCGGAACACCGGGCCGATGGAATAGACGCGATGCGGACGGTCGTAGAGCAGATTGTGCTCGATGCTGGCACGCACGATGCCGGCGGTCATCTCGGGTCGCAGCGTCAGCGAGTCGCCGTTCAGCGCATCGGTGAAGGTGTACATCTCTTTCTCGACGATGTCGGTGACTTCGCCGATGCCGCGCGCGAACAGGCGGGTATGTTCGAGCACGGGGGTGCGCACGTTGCGGTAGCCGTAGCTGCGCAGCCAGTCGCGCACGAGTGCCTCGAATTGCTCCCAGCGGGCGCTGGCGCCGGGCAGCAGGTCGTTCATGCCGCGTATCGCGGTGACTTTCTGGAAGGCTTGCGTCATCTGTGTCGCGCCGCCAGCGTCCGCATGGGCGGACCGCCGGGCAGCCAGTTCCTTTGTTCTAGTGAGCCGCCACGGCGCCGTAGCGGCGAGCGACGTAGTCTTCGACGATGGCCTGGAATTCTTCGGCGATGTGATCGCCCTTGAGGGTGACCGTGCGCTCGCCGTCGATGAAGACCGGCGCCGCGGGCACCTCGCCGGTGCCGGGCAGGCTGATGCCGATGTCGGCATGGCGGCTTTCGCCGGGCCCGTTGACCACGCAGCCCATGACGGCCACGTTCATGGATTCCACGCCAGGATACTGGGCGCGCCATACGGGCATCTGGCGCCGCAGGTACGACTGGATGCTGTCGGCCAGTTCCTGGAAGAACGTGCTGCTGGTGCGTCCGCAGCCGGGGCACGCCACCACCATCGGGGTGAAGGCGCGCAGGCCCATGGTCTGCAGGATCTCCTGCGCCACGATGACCTCGCGGGCACGGTCGCCGCCCGGCTCGGGCGTGAGCGAGATTCGGATGGTGTCGCCGATGCCCTCTTGCAGCAGCACGGACAGCGCGGCGGTGGAAGCCACGATGCCCTTGCTGCCCATGCCGGCCTCGGTGAGGCCCAGGTGCAGCGGATAGTCGCAGCGGGCGGACAGGTCGCGATAGACGGCGATGAGATCCTGCACGTGGCTGACCTTGCACGACAGCACGATGGCGTCGCCGGGCAGGCCGAGCTCTTCGGCGCGCCGCGCGTTGCTGATGGCCGAGACCACCAGCGCGTCGCGCATGACGGCCTGCGCTTCCCAGGGCTGCGAGCGGCGGCTGTTCTCGTCCATCTTGCGGGCCATGAGCTCGTGGTCGAGGCTGCCCCAGTTGACGCCGATGCGCACCGGCTTGTTGTGGCGGCAGGCCACTTCGATCATCTGCGCGAAGTTGTCGTCGCGGCGCTTGCCGCCGCCCATGTTGCCCGGATTGATGCGGTACTTGGACAGCGCCTGCGCGCACTCGGGGAACTGGGTAAGCAGCTTGTGCCCGTTGTAGTGGAAGTCGCCCACCAGCGGCGCGGACACGCCCATGCGGTCCAGCTGCTCGCGGATGGCGGCGACTTCGCGCGCGGCCTCGGGCGTGTTGACCGTGATGCGCACGACCTCGGAGCCGGCCTGCACGAGTTCCTTGACCTGGATGGCCGTGGCGATGGCGTCGGCCGTGTCGGTGTTGGTCATGGACTGCACGACGACCGGGGCGCCGCCGCCCACCGTGACCACGCGATCGTTCCAGCGCACCTGCACGGCGCGCGTGATGCGGCGCTGGCCCGGGCCGACAGGAGGCGGAGGGATATCCTGGCTGGTCATGGCGGAATCCTGCATGGGTGGGCTATTGGAAAAGCGCGTGCGCCAGCCACTGGAACGACAGCCATTCCTGCGGCAGCCAGCCTTGCCAGAATGCGTAGGCCACGACGATGGCCACCACGATGAGGATGGCGACCAGCCAACCCCAGGAACCGGACGAGGCGCGCTCTTCGTCCATGGACATGCCCGCGGCCGACCGGGCGTGCGTGCCGCGCACGGGCGGCCGGGCGGGCCCCGGGGACGGCGCCACGCCGTCCAGCGAGGCGGCGATCACGTCGCCGTCGGCGCCCAGCAGGCGCGCGTAGTTGCGGATCAGGCCGCGCAGCGAAACGCCGGTGGGCAGCGCCTCCCAGCGCTCTTCCTCGAGGGCCTGCAGCTGGCGGGGCGAGAACTTGATGCGGGACGAGACGTCTTCGAGCGACCACCCGCGCGCCGTGCGCAGGGCGCGCAGTGCGCCGCCCACGGTGCCGGGCGCATCGGCGGGCGCGGCCGCCGACGGGGGTAGGGTTTCCTGCGTCATGCATGCACCTGTGCGATGGGGATGGTGCGTCCCGCGCCTCGCGCCGCGCTGCGCTCGGCCAGGCGGGTGCGGTCGCGCACCTCGCCGGCCAGCTGGCCGCATGCCGCATCGATGTCGTCGCCGCGCGTCTTGCGCACGGTGGTGACGATGCCGGCATCCATCAGGCGCTGCGCGAAAACCTTGACGCGCGCCGACGGCGACCGCTTCAGGCCGGAAGCCGGGAACGGATTGAACGGGATCAGGTTGAGCTTGCAGCGAACCTGCCGGGCCACCTGGACCAGTTCGCGGGCATGCTGGTCGGAGTCGTTGACGCCGTCCAGCATGCAGTATTCGAAGGTGATGAAATCGCGCGGGGCGTGGGCCAGGTAGCGCTGGCACGCGTCGAGCAGCGAATTCAGCGGGTACTTGCGGTTGAGCGGCACGAGTTCGTCGCGCAGCGCATCGTTGGGCGCGTGCAGCGACACGGCCAGCGCCACGGGGCAGTCTTGCGACAGCCGGTCCATCATGGGCACGACGCCCGAGGTAGACACCGTGACGCGACGCCGCGACAGGCCATAGGCGTTGTCGTCGAGCATCAGGCGCAGCGCGGGAACCAGCTGGTCGTAGTTGAGCAGGGGCTCGCCCATACCCATCATGACGACGTTGCTGACCACGCGGGTGTCGGTGTCGGCCGAGGCCTTGCTGCCCGGCAGCCGCGCCGTGCCCGCGTCGGCCTCGAGGACCCGCTTGGCCCACCACAGCTGGCCGATGATCTCGGCGGTGGTGAGGTTGCGGTTGAAGCCCTGGTGCCCGGTGGAGCAGAAGCGGCAATTGACGGCGCAGCCCGCCTGGCTGGACACGCACAGCGTGCCGCGGTCGTCTTCGGGGATGAACACCGTTTCGATGGCGTTGCCCTGCCCCACGTCGAACAGCCACTTGCGGGTGCCGTCGGACGAGCGCTGTTCGGTATTGACCGGCAGCGCCTGGATGCGGCAGTGCTGAGCCAGCTGGCCGCGGAACTCGCGGGCCAGGTCGGACATGGCGTCGAACGAATCGGCGCCGCGCTGGTGGATCCAGCGCTGCAGCTGCCGGGCGCGAAACGGCTTGCCGCCCCACTGCCCGACCAGTTCGGACAGCGCGGGGGCATCCAGGCCCAGCAGGTTGACGCGTTCGGAATCCATGTCAGTAGCGGCCGCCTGAGCGGCCCTGCGATATCAACGGCTGTGGATGTTGATTTCGGGGAAGAAGAAGGCGATTTCGACGGCGGCCGTCTCGGGCGCGTCGGAACCGTGCACGGCGTTGGCGTCGATGCTGTCGGCGAAGTCGGCGCGGATGGTGCCCTTTTCGGCCTTCTTGGGATCGGTGGCGCCCATCAGGTCGCGGTTCTTCTGGATGGCGCTTTCGCCTTCCAGGACTTGCACGAACACGGGGCCGGAAACCATGAAGTCGACCAGGTCCTTGAAGAACGGACGGGCCGAGTGCACGGCGTAGAAGCGTTCGGCGTCGGCGCGCGACAGCTGTTGCATGCGGGCGGCGATCACTTTCAGGCCAGCCTGCTCGAAGCGGGCGACGATCTGGCCAATGACGTTCTTGGCCACGGCGTCGGGCTTGATGATCGAGAGGGTGCGTTCGATGGACATGAAGACTCCGGGATTTCGGTTTTTCCGAGTAAAAACAGATACTTCGAAAAGGTTTACAGTAACCCGGCATTCTAGCATGCCGGCGAGAACCTATTTACATCTTAAAATCGACGGTTTGCTCGGCCATCTGGCCGACCCCCTGTATCGCCGGAACCCGCAATGACCCAAGCCGCCGCCCCCGATCACGCCCCCGAGACCGGGGCCCCTGCCAACGAGACACCGGAACTGTCCAAGAGTTTCGAACCCGCCGACATCGAATCGCGCTGGTACGCCGAATGGGCGCGCCGCGGCTACTTCGAGGGCGGCCGGCACGTGGACGCGGGGTCGGATCCCAAGCCGTACGTCATCCAGTTCCCGCCGCCCAACGTCACCGGCACCCTGCACATGGGGCACGCGTTCAACCAGACCATCATGGACGGCCTGGTGCGCTATCACCGCATGCGCGGCGACGACACGGTGTTCGTGCCCGGCACCGACCACGCCGGCATCGCCACGCAGATCGTGGTCGAACGCCAGCTGGATGCCCAGAAAGTATCGCGCCATGACCTGGGCCGCGAGAAGTTCGTGGAAAAGGTCTGGGAGTGGAAGGCGCAATCGGGCAGCACCATCACCGGACAGGTGCGCCGCCTGGGCGCCTCGGCCGACTGGGCACGCGAGTATTTCACCATGGACGAGCGCATGTCGCGCGGCGTGGTCGAGACCTTCGTGCGCCTGTACCGCCAGGGCCTCATCTACCGGGGCAAGCGCCTGGTGAACTGGGACCCGAAGCTGCTGACGGCCGTGTCGGACCTCGAGGTGCAGTCGGAAGAGACCGACGGCCACATGTGGCACATCCTGTACCCGTTCGTCGACGGCCCGCAGACCATCACCGACAAGGACGGCAGCACGGTCACGCTGCGCGGCATGACCATCGCCACGACGCGGCCGGAAACCATGCTGGCCGACGGCGCGCTGTGCGTGCACCCCGACGATCCGCGCTATCGGCACCTGGTCGGCAAAGAGGTCGAACTGCCGCTTTGCGATCGCAACATCCCCATCATCGCCGACGATTTCGTCGATCCGGAGTTCGGCACGGGCTGCGTCAAGATCACGGGCGCGCACGACTTCAACGACTACGCCTGCGCGCTGCGCCACGATCTGCCGATGATCGTGATCTTCACGCTGGACGCGCGCATCAACGAGAACGGCCCGAAGCAGTTCCAGGGCATGGATCGCTACGTGGCGCGCGAGGCCGTGGTGGCCGAGCTGGAGAAGCAGAACTACCTGGTGAAGGTCGAGGCGCACAAGATGATGCAGCCGCGCGGCGACCGCACGGGCGTCGTGCTCGAGCCCATGCTGACCGACCAGTGGTTCGTGGCGATGAGCAAGCCCGCGCCCGAGGGCACGCTGAACCCCGGCAAGAGCATCACGCAGGTGGCGCTGGAGGCCGTGGCCGACGGCCGCGTGCAGTTCTATCCCGAGAACTGGACCACCATCTACAACCAGTGGCTCGAGAACATCCAGGACTGGTGCATCTCGCGCCAGCTGTGGTGGGGCCACCAGATTCCGGCCTGGTACGGCCCGAATGGCGAAGTGTTCGTGGCCTACGACGAGGCCGATGCGCGGGCCCAGGCCCGCGCCGCGGGCATCGAGGGCCCGCTGACGCGCGACGCCGACGTGCTGGATACGTGGTTCTCGTCGGCCCTGGTGCCGTTCACCACGCTGGGCTGGCCCGAGGACACCGCCGACCTGCGCCGCTACCTGCCGTCCAGCGTGCTGGTCACGGGCTTCGACATCATCTTCTTCTGGGTCGCGCGCATGGTGATGATGACCATGCACATGACCGGCCAGATCCCGTTCAGGCACGTGTACGTGCACGGCCTGATCCGCGACGCAGACGGCCAGAAGATGAGCAAGTCCAAGGGCAATACGCTCGACCCCGTCGACCTGATCGACGGCATCGACCTGGACGGCCTGGTGGCCAAGCGCACCTACGGGCTGATGAACCCCAAGCAGGCGGGCAGCATCGAGAAGACCACGCGGCGCCAGTATCCGGACGGCATCCCGGCCTTCGGCACCGATGCACTGCGCTTTACCATGGCCGCCTATGCCACGCTGGGCCGCAACATCAATTTCGACCTGAAGCGCTGCGAAGGCTACCGCAACTTCTGCAACAAGCTGTGGAACGCCACGCGCTTCGTGCTGATGAACACCGAGGGGCATGACCTGTCCGACGCCGGCCGCGCCGAGGTTTCATTCGCCGATCGCTGGATCGTCAGCGCGCTGCAGTCCCTGGAGGCCGACGTCAACAAGGGCTACGCCGACTACCGTTTCGACAACATCGCCAACGCGCTGTACCGCTACGTGTGGGACGAGTACTGCGACTGGTACCTGGAACTGGCCAAGGTGCAGATCCAGACCGGCACGCCGGCCCAGCAGCTGGGCACCCGCCGCACGCTGATCCGCGTGCTCGAAGCGGTGCTGCGCCTGGCGCATCCCATCATCCCGTTCATCACCGAAGAGCTTTGGCAGAAGGTGTCGGTGGTGGCAGGCAAGCGCGCGCCGGGCGAGGTGGCCAGCGTCAGCGTGCAGCCCTACCCGTCTCCCAGCGCCGACGCCGTGGACACCGCGGCCGAGGCCGAGGTGGCGGAGCTGAAGGCGCAGATCGAGGCCGTGCGCGCCCTGCGCGGCGAGATGGGCCTGTCGCCCGCGCAGCGCGTGCCGCTGGTGGCCGAGGGCGATGCCGCCACGCTGGGCCGCAATGCGCCGTACCTGGCCGCGCTGGCCAAGCTGAGCCAGGTGGACGTGGTGGCGGCCCTGCCCGACGCCGGCGCGCCCGTGCAGGTGGTCGGCAATTCGCGCCTGATGCTGCACGTCGAGATCGACGTGGCGGCCGAACGCGCGCGCCTGGACAAGGAGATCGCGCGGCTGCAAGGCGAGATCGCCAAGGCCTCGGGCAAGCTGTCCAACGCCAGCTTCGTCGATCGCGCGCCGCCTGCCGTGGTCGCGCAGGAAAAGCAGCGCCTCGCGCAGTTCGAGGAAACGCTGGCCAAGGTCAGCCAGCAGCGCGGCAAGCTGGGCAACTGAGGCAGGGCCGGCGCCGGACGGCGCCTGCCCCGTCGAGCAGACCAGACCGCTGGCCCTACCCCGGCGCGACGGGCAGCCGCCACAGCAGCGGCGCGCGCGCCGGCGGCATCAGGCTCACGGCCGCGCGATGCCGGGCCGATACGCCCAGGTCGTACACCACCGCGTCCTCGCGGGGATCGCGCCACGCCCCTCCGGCATCGCGTACCAGGCACAGATCGCGGGGCGAGCCCTGGGCCAGGCCGCGGCCATCCGACTTCAGCAGCGCCTCTTTGCGCACCCATGACGCGAACACGGCGCGTGCGTGGGCGTCGACGTGCTGCCGCGCCGGCGTGATGGGCGCCTCGCCGGGCGCGCGAAGCCGCGCCGCGCGCGCCAGCAGCGGGTGCAGCGGATCCACGTACTCCACGTCCACGCCGATGCGCCCCTGCGCGCGCACGCCCACCAGGCACATGCCGCGCGTATGCGACAGGTTGAAGTCGACGCCGCAGCCGTCCGCCAGGCGCGGCTTGCCCCGGCCGTCCCGCGCATACGCGATGCGTTGCGGCCCACGGTCCAGCACCGCGGCCAACACGCAGCGCAGCAGCGCGTGCGAGGCGGCATAGACATGCGCGTGGCGCGGATCGCGCAGCGCCATGCACCGCCGCTGTTCGTGGTCGTCCAGCAGCGGCAGCCAACCGCCGACATCGCTTGCGGGCCCAAGCGGCGCGCACAGCAGGAAGGCCGGCGAGCCGCGGCTTCGGGCCCGATCATGGCAAGCCCGGACAGCCGTCAGCAAGGCAGCGGACGGATCCATCGCGCCCGGCCTCAGACCAGGAAGCGCGCCACCGCCTGCTCGTCCCAGTCTATGCCGCTGCCCACCGTTTCGGACACGATGGCCAAGCCCTGGTCGAACGCCAGCGGCGCCTGCAGCAGCGGCGCGGCCAGGTCGATGCGCTCGAGGTAGTGCGGGTTGGGCGTGACGCGCAACAGCTGCGCGCTGACCTCGGGGAACACGTGCGCGGACACGGGCAGGCCCGCAGCATCGCACAGGCCCGCGCAGCGCATCCATCCGGTGACGCCGCCCGCCTTCATCAGGTCCAGCATCATCAGGTCCGAAGCATTCGCGGCGATGCTCTTGGCTACCTCGCGGCACCCCCACAGGTTCTCGCCCAGCTGGATCGGCGTGCGCACCGCCGCGGCGATGCGGGCCATGCCGGCGTAGTCGTCATACGCGGTGGGCTCTTCTATCCACGCGACGCCTTCCGCGTCCAACGCGACGCAGCGCACGATGGCGTCGGCCACGCTGAGGTACTGGTTGTAGTCCACCAGGAGGTCCACGCCCTCGCCCGCCGCGCGGCGGGCCGCGCGCACCACGGCCAGGTCTTCCGCCAGGGTGGGATAGCCGATCTTCACCTTCACGGCGCGAAAGCCCGCCTCGACCGCGTCGCTCACGTCTCGCACCGCGGTGTCCACGCCCGCCATGCCGAAGCTGGCATAGGCGCGCACCGGGCCCGGCTCGCCGCCCAGCAGCCGTGCCAGCGGCATGCGCGCGGTGCGGGCCAGCGCGTCCCACGCCGCCATGTCCAGGGCCGCCAGCGCGATGCCGGCCAGGCCCGGCGTGCCAAGCAGGCGCAGGCGATGGCGCAGCGACATGTACAGCGCCGCGGGCGCCACCGCCATGCCCACCAGCGCAGGCGCCAGGTCCTGCAGCAGGCGGCGGATGGCGCCCAGGGCCACCGGCGTGTCGGTGAACGCGTAAGTGCTGCCCGTCACCCCCGTGTCGCAGTCCAGGTCGACCAGCACGAGTGCCGCGCTCGCGACCAGTCCCGCTGCGGTGCGCACGGGTTTCTTCAACGGCATGTCCACCGTGCGCAGCCGCACGCGTTCGATGCGCGGCGCGGCGCCCACGGTCCGCAGGATGGCTTCGTCGTCGGGCTTATTCATGCGCCGCCTCCGTCAGGCCGCCACGGATTGCAGCACCGGCGCATCGGGACGCACCAGGCCAAGGTTGTTGAAGTCGCGCAGCACGCCCGGCCAGGTCCTGTCCTGCGCGCGCTGCACCAGCATGCGGCCCCACACGATCCAGCCCTCCCAGGTCACGCGCTTGTCCCATTGCACGCCCCAGTCCGACAGCAGCCGCAGGCCCTGGCGCGCGCGCTCGGCCGCGGCCTCGTAGTTGCCCTGCATCAGGAAGACCTGCGCCAGCTGCAGATAGGGTTCGCCGACCCATGGATTGTGGGCGATGGCGGCTTCGAGCAGATTGCGCGTGTGCGCCGGGTCGACCAGCGGCACGTTGAGCGAGGCCACCTGCCAGTACAGCGCGGCAGCCGCGCTTTCGTCGCGGGCGTCCAGCGTGCGCGTGCAGCGCTCGAACACCGGCGGCACCGGAATGCCCAGCGCCGGCAGATGGCGCGCCAGCCGCGAGGCCAGCGCCAGTCCCGAACTGCCCGGGCGGAACGGTCCCGGCCACAACGTGACGCTCCACAGCGGCGCCGCGTCCAGGCGACCGGTGTGCGGATAGGACGACATGGTGTCCTCCTGCCAGCTGTACCACTGTTCGACCAGGTCGGCCACGGTCACCACGGTGAACACCGCGACTTCGCGCTGCGTCAGCCGGAACACCTCGTCGCCGCGCCGCAGCTCGATGCCCTCGGCGGGGATGCGGTCGCGCGCCAGCATGTCCAGCACCATGGCAGTGCGCGGAATCGTGCAGAAGCGATGGATCAATTGCTCGGTGCCGCCGCCCACTTCGCCGGCCAGCACGTCGCGGCCTTCGCGCGGGTCGAACAGGGCCAGGTCCACGTACTCGTTCGAGTACACGCTGTGGAACAGTCCGCACAGGCAGGTGTCGCGGTCCTGCCCCCACGTCTTCAGCATGCGGTAGACGGTGGTCAGGTGATCGCGGAACGTGCCGTGCTTGTGCCAGCTCTGCCCCGCGCGGCGCCGGTTCAGCAGCGTCATCAGGCGCGGATATTCGGGATCCAGCGCGGCCTGCTCGCCGGCCAGCCAGCCGTCGACCCAGGCCGACACATCGCGTTCGTCGCTCATGGTTGCTCTCCAGTGATCGGTATGGATCAAGCGTGCGCCGGAACCGGCCGCGCGCGGGATACGGACGGGGTTTGCCTGGTTTCATCGGCGTGTCCGACCAGCGCCGTCAGGATGGAACGCTCGCCCTGGTACTGGCGCCTGCCGTGGGCGACCCGCATGTTGTCCAGCATCAGGAAGTCCCCCGCCTGCCAGTCCAGCGGCCAGGCGGCTTCGTCCAGCGTGCGCGCGATGTGCAGCACGTCCTCGTCCGAGATCGTGCTGCCGTCGCCGTAGAACACCTGGTCCAGCAGGTGCGGCTGCGTGGCGCGCGCATGCGACAGGCGCATGGCGAGCTCGGCGCGGCCGTCGTTCAGCGCCCAGCGCAGCGCGGCCACCGGCGCGAAGATGTGGATCTGGTTGCACCACAGCACTTCCCCGTCGTCGGGATGCGGCCGTGTCGCGGGCAGAATGTCCTGCCACAGCTGCATCGACCCGTCGTCCAGCCATTCCGCGCGCCAGCCTTTCAGCCGCGCGGTGGCGCTGGCCTGGTCGCGGTCGGTGGTGCCGAATACCTCGGTCCAGGGCTTGGGCACGCCCGGGCGCTGCGCGGTCTGCTCGGGCAGCGGCAGGTTGCGCCGCAACTGCACGCCGCCATGCTCCTCGAAGCGGTGCAGCACGGCCGCGTCCAGGCGCCCGGTGATCTCACGCATGTTGCCCAGCGTGGTCTGCCCGCCCCGCCCGGCCGGCGTCACGCAGAAGAAGCTGATGCGGGCGGGCAGCCGCGCGGTGTAGGACATCTCCTGGTGCAGCGGAATCGAATAGCTGCCCGGCACATCGGTGGCCGTCATGATCTTGCCGCGCACCACCTGGCGCGGCGAGGTGCCGCCCACATAGTCCTGCAGCACCGGCGCGGTGGGTTCGAGCAGCGCCTCGAAATCGGCCGCGCTGCGCGGCGCATGAAAGCCGCGCAGCAGCAGCGCGCCGTGGCGGCGCACCTGTTCGTCGTAGCGCTCGCGCCTTTCGTGCAGCCATGCGGCGATCTGCTCGATGCCGGCCTGCGCGCCCTCGCGCACCCGCCAGATCATCGGAACCCGGCCCTGGCCGGGAGGGATTTCGTCGACTCGTATCATCTTCGCTGCCTCCTTGGATACGGGCCGTTCACCGGCCCCCATGCGGCCGCGCGCGACGTGTCAGGCCTGGACCCAGGCCAGCAGCACCGCCAACGTCACGACCGAGACTATGGTTGAAAACACCAGCATCGACGCGCTCTCGTCCACCAGCGTGCCGTAGCGCTGCGCGATGACGAAACCGGTGGATGCCGGCGGCATGGCCGACAGCACCACCAGAACCGCCGTGGTCCGCGCGTCCAGCTGGAACAGCTGCGTGGCCAGCACCCAGGCCACCAGCGGCATGGCGGCCAGCTTCAGCGCCGCGAACGGCAGCATCCCGCTGGCGGCCCACCAGCGCCGCTGGCCCGAGATGAAGATGCCCACCGCCACCAGCGAGCAAGGGATGGCCGCGGTGCCCAGCGTCTGGAACAACCTGTCCATGGCGGGCGGCGGCGCGCCCAACAACAGCGCATAGACGATGCCGCACACCACGGCGATCAGCAGCGGATTCACCGCCAAAGCCCGCGCGATCTTCAGCGCCACCGCGCGGCCGGCGCCGCCGCGCTGGCGCTCGGCCTCGAGGAAGAACAAGGTCAGGCTCAGGTTCAGCACGGCCAGCACCGTGGTGGCCAGCACCGCGGGCAGCGCGGCATCCTGGCCGAAGGCCGCCACGCACAGCGGGATGCCTATCATCGCGGTATTGCCGCACGTCGTGTTCATCGAGCGCACGCCCATCGCGCCCCAGCCGTCGCGCCGCGCGATCAGGCTCAACATGCAGGTCAGCAGATAGCCCACCAGCACCGAGGCGGTCCAGGCCAGCAGGAACCCGCCCTGCACGATCTCGGCGCGCGGCGTGCGCGCGATCACGATGAACAGCAGCGCGGGAAACGCCAGGTAGTACACCAGCCGGTTCAGGCCGTCGGAATGCGCGCTGTTCATCCATCCCAGCCTGCCCGCGCCGAAGCCGCAGGCGATCAGCGCGAATACCGGAAAGATCACGTCGAACAGACCTGAAGTCATCGCGCCTCACTTGAACTTGGTGATGGTGGCCTGCGCGATCGCGACCAGAGTGTCGCGGCCGCGCAGCTGGCTGTGCACCTCGGCCTGGCAGACGATCAGCCGGCCGGCGACCTTCACCGTGCGGCCACTGGCCCGCAGCCGCTCGCCCACGGCCGGCGCCAGCAGGTTGAGCTTGTACTCGGCGGTGACCACGTCGCCCGCCACCGAAGCCGCGGCCCACGCGCAGGCGCTGTCGGCCATGAAGCTGACCACGGCGCCGTGCGCGAATCCGTGGTGCATGGTCAGCTCGGAACGCAGGACGATGGACAGCGTGGCCGCGCCCGCGCCGTACTCCTCGAGCTGGGCGCCGATCCACACGGCGAACGGCGTGCGCGCAATCACGGCGTCGATGGCCTCGCGCGGGGTGCCGGCCTCGGCCGGCGTCGCGGCGGGATGGGCTTGGGCCAGGTTCATGCTTCCTCCGCGTATACCGTTGCCTCGCTTGCGGCGGCGCGTCCGCGCCTGGGCCCGACCTCGGGCATGGCGTCGGCAAGCAGACGTTCGCGGCTGGCGGCGCGGCGCACCTTGCCGCTGGACGTCTTGGGCACCGCTCCGGGTTCGACGAAGCGCAGCTCGTGCAGCATGATGTCGAACTCTTCCAGCACGGCGCGGCGCACGTCCCGCGCGGCCGCTTCGGCATCGAAGTGCAGGCGCTGCGTTCTTTCCACCTCGATCACCAGCCCCGTGCGCACCTCGCCTCCCTCGTCCGGCAGCGCGAAGGCGGCCGCCCCGCCCGGACGCAGGCCCGGATGGGCACGCTCGGCGACCAGCTCGATGTCCTGCGGATACAGATTGCGGCCGCGTACGACCAGCATGTCCTTCAGGCGTCCGGTCACGTACAGCTCGGCGTCCTGCAGATAGCCGAGGTCGCCCGTGCGCAGATAGCGTGTGCCCGAGGCGTCGCCGCGCATGCGTGCATGGAAGGTCTCCTGGCTGGCCTCGGGCCGGTTCCAGTACTCCAGCGGAATGTGCGGCCCGCAGACCCAGATCTCTCCGACGCTGCCCTCGGGCAGCGGCGCGCAGCTGTGCGGGTCGACGATGGCCAGCCCGCTGCCCGGCACGGCCGTGCCGCAGCCCACGATGTCGTACCGGTCATCATCGCCGCGCGGCGGGGCGCAGACGTCCATCGCCAGCCCCTGCTTGCTGACCGTGCGCAGCACCGGACGCGTGGCGGCGCCCCCGCCGCTGACCAGCAGCGTGGCCTCGGCCATGCCGTAGCAGGGGTACATGGCCTCGCGGCGGAAACCCAGCGGCGCGAAGGCCTCGCAGAAGCGGCGCACCGTGTCCGCGCGCACGGGCTCCGCGCTGTTGAAGGCGACTTTCCAGCACGACAGGTCCATGCCGCCGCGCAGGATGCGCGTCATGCGCGCGACGCAGAGGTCGTAGGCATAGTTCGAGCCTCCGCTGGTGTGGGCGCGGTAGTCGGATATCGCCTTCAGCCAGAGCCACGGCGACTGCGCCATCTGCGAAGGCGCCATCAGCACGCACAGCCCGCCCAGGTAGAACGGCTCCAGCACGTTGGCTATCAGGCCCATGTCGTGATAAAGCGGCGCCCAGCCCACATAGGCGGCGCCGGGAGGGTTGCGCAGCGCCAGCCGCTGCATTTCAAGATTGGCGAACAGATTGGCCTGGCTGACGTGCACGCCCTTCGGAGACGAGGTGGACCCCGAGGTGTACTGCAGGAAAGCCGTGGCGCTTTCGAAGCGGGGTGTGCGTAACGAGGTGCGTAGCGAAGTGCGCCGCGACGCCCCCTGATCCGGCTGCAAGCCCTGCGCCGCCGCGCGCAGCGACTCGAACGACAGGCCCAGCGCGCGCACGCCGGCCAGTCCAGGCAGGGCATGCAGTTGCTGCGCCGCCGCCGCGACCTGATCCTGCGGCGCCAGCAGCACGGCGGGCCGGCAGTCCGCCGCGATGGCCAGCGACGCATCGCGCAGGCGGCCGTTGCGCACCGGCACCACGGGCACGGGCACCATGCCCGCATAGTGCGCGGCAAAGAACGACACCACGAAGGACAGGCCGGACTGGAACATGAGCAGCACGCGATCGCCGGGCGCGGCGCTCGACGCCAGTTCCTTCGCCAGCGCGCCGGCGGCGGCGTCGAGCTCGGCGTAGGTCAGGACCTCGGCCTCGACGTTCTCGGGCCCCAGGAAGACGAAGGCGCGCGCGGCGCCGCGCGTGCGCGCCCAATGCCGCGCCAGTGAAGCCAGCGAGCCGGCGGCCGCCGGCGGATCCACAGGGATGTCGCTCATGTCAGCATCTCCAGGTTGGGATGGGCCGTCGCGATGCGGGCCTGCGCAGCCAGCTCGGCATCGATGTGCGCCTGCAGCGCCGAGGTGCCCTCGGCATCGAAGAAGTGCGCGCCGGGCAGTGTGGCCACGCGCGCATGGCCGGTGGTCTCGTGCCGCCAGGCCGCGATCTCGTCGGCATCCAGAATCGGATCGTCGTGCCCGCGAAACGCGTGGATGGGCAGCGCCAGCGGCGCCTCGCGCGGGCGTGCATACATGTCGGACAGCCGCAGGTCGGCCCTCAGCGATGGCAATACGAACTCACGCCACTTCGCGCTGGCCAGCAGCGAGGGCGCCATGCCGCCCATGCACGCCAGCGCGTCCAGCAGCTCGTCGTCCGGGCGGTCCCACAGCGGGCGGCCGCGCAGCGGACACGCCGGCGCGCGGCGTCCCGACACCACCAGCAGCGCGGGTTGGGGCTGCCCGCGCCGCCGCAGCGTGCGCGTCAGTTCGAAGGCCACGAGCGCACCCAGGCTGTGTCCGTAGAACACGAAGGGCGCGTCGCCCGCCTCCGCGCGATGGCGGGCGAAGGCGTCGGCCAGCGGCCCCACGATGTCCGCCACGGTGACCGCCGCGTGTTGCGCTGGCTGCCCCGCACGACCGGGCAGTTGCACCGCGCATACGCGGGCGCCGGCGATCCGTCCGCGCCGCCAGCCTGCGTACGAGGCCGCGCTGCCGCCGGCGTGGTGGAAGCAGTACAGCCGCACCGCGTCGCGCGCCGCGGGCTGCGCATCCTGGGCAGGAAACCATTCGTGCGTCTGCATCGCGGCCACCCGTCTACGCCGCGCGCCGGACATGGTCCGGCCCGGCACGATGCACGCGCAGCGGCAGGCGCCGCGGTCCACGCAGGATCAGGCTTTCGGTCTGCCACTGCACCTGGGGTTCGGCCAGGTCGATGTCGACGTAGCGGGCCAGCATGGCGGCCAGGCAGCGTTCGGCCTGCACCCGCGCGAGCAATCCGCCCAGGCACGAGTGCATGCCCACGCCGAAGCCCACGTGTCCAGGCCCCTTGCGCGACAGGTCGTAACGCTCGGGATGCTCGAAGACTGTCTCGTCGCGATTGGCCGACCCCATGCACAGCAGCAGCTGCTCGCCCTGCGCCACCGGCTGGCCATTGACCTCGATGGGCTCGACCACCACGCGCTTGGTCAACTGCAGCGGCGTCTCGAAGCGCGTCGTCTCTTCGATCGCCTGCGGCAGCAGGGCCGCATCGGCGCGCAGGGCGCGCAGTTGCTCGGGATGGCGCGCCAGAGCCACCATCATGTTTCCGATCAGGCATTGCGTGGTCTCGGTGCCCGCGACGAAAGACATGATGCAGGCGAAAGCGACCTCCTCTTCGGCCAATCGGTCGCCGGCGCTTTCCGCGTCGCACAGCATGCTTACCAGATTGCGCAGCCCGGCGCGGCGCACCGCGCGCGAGTGCGCGCTGAAGTAGTCGGTCAGCGTGGCGAGCGAACGGCCCACGGCGGCGAAATGCGCCGGCGTCATCAGGCCCGGATCCAGCAGATAGCGGATCACGTGGATGTGCCGGGCGATGTCGCCGCGAGCCATCGCGGGCACGCCCATCCATGCGCACAACACGTTCACCGGCAGCGGCTGGCCGACGCGCTCGACCAGATCGTCGTTGCCATGGGCGTCGAAATCGTCCAGGCAGGCCAGGACCTCGGCATCGATCAACCCGTACAGTTCGCGTATGGTGGCGGGCGTGTAGGCCTGGTTGATCAGGCGCCGCAGTCGGGTGTGCTCGGGCGCATCGGTGAACACGATCGAGTTGCGGATGAAGCGCTCGATCTGACCCACGTCGCCCACGCCCTGTTTGCGGGCGCTGCGCACGATGGTGTCCGGAATCAGCGCCACGCTAAGGCGCCGGTCTTTCAGCGCGGCCTGGACGTCGGCGTAGCGGGTCAGTATGCGCGTGCCCATCGTCAGCAGGTACGGCGCTTCGTGCCGCAGCCGCGCGTAGACCGCGTGCGGATCCTGCATGAAGGCCGGATCCATCGGATTGAAGCGCACGGGCGCGGCCGTGCGGACAGCGTCAGCCATGGTCTCTGCTCCATCGTTGCGCCGTCCGTGCGCCGGTTCCGCCGGCGCACGGACGGCCACGGGATCAATACGCGGCGCTTTCTTTCCAGCTCGGCGTGATCGGCCGCAGCGCCAGGCGCAACAACCCGATCTTGCCCATGTAGAAACCCACCGCGGTCTGCGTGAGGTAGGTCTCGTAGCGCGCCGTGGTCTCTTCGCCCACCAGCGCCACGGCCTCGTCTCGCCGCGACCGCAGGTTGCGCGCCCACGCTTCCATGGTGCGCGCGTAGTGCAGCCGGTGGTTGTAGACCGTGGTGATCTCCATCACGCCATCGGCCGCGCGCGCGATCTCGTCTAGCGTGGGCAGGTCGGAGGCGGGGAAGATCTCGTTGTTGATGAAGGCGCTGGAATCCTCGCGGCGCATGTTGCCGTAGGCGATGCTCTGCAGCGACATGCGGCCGTGCGGCGCCAGCCACTGGCGGCACTTTTCGAAGAAGTGGCGATAGACCTCGATCTTTTCCTCGATGCTGTCCTCGGGCTTCGCGAAGTGCTCGAACGCGCCGACCGAGATGATCGAGTCGTACGGGGCCTGCGGCTCGTGGTCCACCCAGCTTTCCAGCCGGATCTCGGCCTTGGACAGTCCCATGGCGCGCACGTACTCGGCCTGGTCGTCGCTCAGCGTCAGCCCCACGACCTGCTGCACGTTCGGCATGGCGCACGCGGCGGCCACCACGCCGCCCCAGCCGCAGCCGACGTCCATTACGCGACTAGCGCGCGAGACGCGGGCCTGCTGCAGATGCAGGTCGATCTTGCGACGCTGCGCCGCGGCCAGCGTGTCCTTGGCGGACTGCCCTTCCTCGGCCCACAGCGCCGATGAATAGGTCATGGAGTCATCCAGCCACAGCTGGTAGAACTCGCGGCCCACGTCGTAGTGGTATTTGATGGCGTCGGGCGATCCGCCGTAATCCTGTTCCAGCTCGGCTACCGTGTTCATGGCGGTCTCCGGGCTCAGGCCAGACGGCCGGCGACTTCGGCCGCCACGCCGCGCAGCGTGCTTTGCGAGAACAGCACCGACGGGGGAATGTCCACGCCCAACCATTCCTCCATCTCGATGAGCATCGAGGTCAGCACGGCGGAATCCAGCCCGAAGCTGTCCAGCTCGTCGTCCGGCCCGACCTGCGCCGGATCGATGTTCAACGCGCGACCCACATACTCGGCGCACCATTCGATGATGCGTGCTTCCTGGCCCTGCTGCAGCACTTCGGTCATGACACTGCTCCTTGAAAGGAAGGGAGGAACAACAGGCAGCTCAGCGCCGGATTCCGGCGGCCGGCGCCATGGCGGCCTGCGCTTCGCGCAGGGCGATCTGCTCGCGCGCGGGCACTTTGATGTCCCAGGCCAGGCCAAGCCAGCCCAGGACTTTGATGAACCAGTAGCCGGGATCGACGCGGTACCAGGCCAGGCCGAAAGACGCCGAGCCCGGGAACGCGTGATGGTTGTGGTGCCACGATTCGCCGAAGATGAAGGGCGCCAGCAGGCCGATGTTGCGGCTCTGGTCCCGGGTGGCGAAGACCCGCTTGCCCATCAGGTGGCAGAACGAGTTCAGCGACCAGATGCCGTGCTCCAGCACGAACATGCGCACCATGCCGCCCCACAGGAATCCCGTCAGCAGTCCCAGCCAGGATTGCGTGATCAGCGCCACCGCGACGGCAGGCAGGATGAAGCCCAGCGCGACCCAGTGGTAATAGCGGCGGCTGACCGCGACCATGTAGCGCTCGCGCACCAGGTCGGGCGCATAGTGCACGACGTTGGGATAGGGATGCGCGATCATCCACGTGAAGTGCGCGTGGATGAAACCGCGCAGCTTGCCCTTGAAGCCGGGGCCGTGCAGGTTGGGCGAATGCATGTCGCCTTCCTGGTCGCCCCGCTCGTGGTGCCGACGATGCATGGCCACCCACGACAGCACGCCGCCCTGCCCCGCCATCGACCCGGCGATGGCCAGCAATACGCGCATGGTCTTTCCGGTCTTGTACGACTTGTGCGCGAACAGGCGGTGATAGCCCGAGGAAATGCCCAGGCCCGAGATCACCCACATGACGAAGAATGCGCCCAGCTCCGGCCAACCTGGCGGGATGACGGGGATCAGCGCGAAGGCCGCCACCGCGCCCACCATGGGCAGCACGTCGAACAACAGGAAGTGGCGCCGCTGCAATCGGTGCAGATAAGGGTCGTCGATGACCCGTCGTTGGCTGTCCTGCCCCAGCGTCGCGCGGGTATAGACAGACTGGTACTCCTGCTCGAATTCCATAGCCATCGGTATCTCCCGCGTGTGGTCGCGTTTCAGGACATCGCTTGCGCCATGGCGGAGGCCACGGCGGTCTGGCGTTGCGTACTGACTGCCCAACTACTGCGAACTGACTGCCGATCTACTGCTGCTGCGTGCTGGCGGACGGCCATGGGCGGCCGCCCGGCTTGCTCAGGGACTGTCGACCAGGATGACGTGGAGCTGTCTGGGGCCGTGCACCCCGATCTCCACGACCTGTTCGACATCGGCCGTGCGCGACGGCCCGGTGATGATGTTGACGGTGCGGGGCATGGCCGCCGCCACGCGCCGCAATGCCTGCTCGAGCGTGGCCACGATGGCCGCGCGGCGCAGCACCGCGATGCACACGTCCGGTACGAAATTCAATGTGGTGGGCGTCTGCGGCGAGGACACCAGCATCAGGCTGCCCGTTTCGGCGACGCCGGCCTCGCACAGCGCCACCGCCGTCGTGTCGTCGGAGCGAGCCGCTCCGCCGCGCACTTGCAGGCTGGTGGGCCACCTCAGTTCGCACAGCGCCGCCGCGGCCACCAGCCGTGGCGGCAGATCCCATTGCGCGACATAGCGCGCGGCCTCCGCCGGCACGTCCTGCAGATTTGCCACGCGCACGCAGGTGGCCTGCGCGGCACTGGCCTTCTCGATGAACAGGCTCGCCAGCCCGACCTGGCCCGCATGGTCCGGCGCCTGCCAGGCACGCGGCGGGGGTGGCGGCTGCACCGCGGTGGCGCCACCCCGCCCCAGGGCCTGGCGGATGTCGTCGAGCACCGCGTTGCGCGCATTCATTGCGGCCTCCCCGCGCGCCGGCGCGACGCATCGCGTGCGCGCCATTGTTCCTGGAAGGTCCTGCCCTGCGGGGCCGGCAGGTCGCGCGAACGCGTCCAGCCTTGGGCCAGCGGCAGGCGCGAGATCGCGCCGCTGCGTCCGGCGATGCGCCGCAGCGCGCGCGCCGCCAGCCGGTTCAGGCCGCGGTACAACGCGGGGCGCAGGGCCACTGCCGCCCATACGGCAAGCATGCCGCGCGCCATGGGCGAGCCCAGCCGCCGCTCGAACTGCGCGCCGCGCAGCTGCTTGAGCAACTGAGGCAGCGGGATTTTCACGGGGCACACTTCCTGGCAGCGGCCATTGAGCGTGCACGCGTTGGGCAGGTCGGGCGCATGCTCGATGCCGCGCATCAGTGGAGTCAGCACCGCGCCCATGGGGCCGGGGTAGACCCAGCCGTAGGCATGGCCGCCCACCGCGCCATAGACGGGGCAATGGTTCATGCAGGCGCCACAGCGGATGCAGCGCAGCATGTCGCGGAAAGCACCCGCCAGCATGCGGCTGCGGCCGTTGTCCACCAGCACCACGTGATACTCGCGCGGGCCGTCCAGGTCGTCGGCCCTGCGCGGCCCCGTGCTGAACGTCGTGTAGGCGGTGATCTCCTGCCCCGTGGCGCTGCGCCCCAACAGGCGCGTGAACAGGGCCACGTCTTCCAGCGTGGGCACGACGCGCTCGATGCCCGCCGTGACGATGTGCACGCGCGCCAGGGTGGACGACAGATCGCCGTTGCCTTCGTTCGTGCAGATGACGCTGGTGCCCGTCTGCGCCACCAGGTAGTTCGCCCCGGTGATGCCCACGTCCGCGGCGAAGAACTTCTCGCGCAGCACTTCGCGCGCTTCGCGCACCACGTCGCTGACCGTGCGCGGCGCGCCGCCCGCGCGTCCCGGATGGTGGGCATCGAACAGGTCGGATATCTGGCCGATGGTCTTGTGCAGGGCCGGAAACACGATGTGGCTGGGCATCTCGTGCGCCAGCTGCACGATGTACTCGCCCAGGTCGGTCTCCGCGACCTCCATGCCGGCCGCCTCCAGCGCCGCGTTCAGCCCGATCTCTTCGCCGACCATGGACTTGCCGCGCGCCACGGTGCGCGCGCCGGCCGCGCGGCAGATGCCCAGCACGATCTCGCGCGCCTGCTGCGCATCGCGTGCCCAGTGCACCTTGCCGCCGGCCTGCGTGACCTGCCGCTCGTATGCCAGCAGATAGTGGTCGAGATGCTGCAGCACATGGTCCTTCAAATGTCGCGCCTGTTCGCGCAGCAGCTCGAACTCGGGCATCAGGCTGACCACGCGGCGACGCTTCTGTATCCAGCCGTCGCCCAGCGCGCCCAGCGCGGACTGCAATGGGGCGTCGGTCAGCGCGCGATCGACGCGCTGCCTGAAGGTATCGGGAAGCGTCTCGGGCATCATTGAGGCTGCCCCAGTCCGGAACCGTGGCGACCCGTCAGCAGCTCGGTGACGTGGCATACCTTGATGGGCACCGCGTCGCGGCGCAGGCGGCCGCTCAGGTGCAGCAGGCAACCCATGTCGCCGCCCAGCAGCAGTTCAGCGCCGGTCGATGCGGCGTCGGCCGCCTTGTCGCCGCCTATCTTGGCGGACAGTTCGGGATACTTGACGCAGAAGGTGCCGCCGAAGCCGCAGCACACCTCGGTGTTGCGCATCTCGCGCAGCGTGACCTGAGGCAGTTGCGCCAGCAGTTGCCTGGGTTGCGCACGAACCCCCAACCCGCGCAGGCCCGAACAGGTGTCGTGATAGGTGACGGTGCAGGCGGGCACGGATGCCCGCAGCTCCACGCCGCCCATCACGTCCACCAGGAACCCGGTGATCTCGTGGCACCGCTCCGCGAAATCCCGCGCCCGAGATGCCCACCGGGAATCGTGGGCGAGGATGTCCGGATAATCGTGGCGCAGCGTGCGGATGCATGACCCCGATGGAGCGACCACGTAGTCGCAGTCGTCGAACGCCGCGATGGTACGGCGCGCCAGCTCGCGCGCATTGCCGTAGTCGCCGCTGTTCAGGGCCGGCTGGCCGCAGCAGGTCTGCCCATCAGGAACGACGACCGTGCACCCGGCCTGTTGCAGCAACTCGACCGTGGCGAAGCCGACGGACGGCCGGAACAGGTCGACCAGGCACGTGACGAACAGCCCGACGCGCGGCTCGCGGGCCGCTGCGCCGCCGGTGGCTGACGAGGCGTAGAGCTGTCGCACCCTTTTATCTCCTCTTTCCTGCGATTTTCTGGTTTATCTGTTTGATTGGCTCGACTGGACTGATTGGTCTGACCATTCAGGCCAGAGAGTAATGAGCCTACAAACGGATGTCAACAATCGTTTGTCTATTGCGAATATCGGACTTATGGATGGGGAAAACCCGAATGAACTCAGCCTAGAAAGTGCCTGGCATGGCCACCCCAACGCTACAATCCCATGACCGCGGTGAGTAAAGCAGGAACACGGCGAATGTCCTGCGCGGTGCCGGAAGCAGGCCGGCTGCATCTATACCCATAACCGCATCCACAAGCTGGCCTATGACGTTTGAACCCGTGCAGTCCTATACGCGCGTCCGTCTGTCGGATGTCGTGTCAGACCAGATCAAAGCCTTGATTGCCAAGGGCGAACTCAGCCCCGGCCAGCGGCTGCCCGCCGAGCGCGACCTGTCCGTCCAGCTGAACGTGTCGCGGGCATCGCTGCGCGAAGCGCTGGTGCGCCTCGAGGCCGACCGCTATATCGTGTCCGAAGGGCGCGGCGGCTTCGTCGTGGCGGACATCACCAACGAATTCGTCTCGAACCCGCTGGCGGAACTGATCATGCAGCGGCCCAGCGCCAGCGTCGACGTGCTGGAATTGCGCATGGGCATGGAAGGGTTGGCCACGGAGCTGGCCACGCAGCGCGCCACCCGGCATGACAAGGACAAGATCCGCGACGCCTTCGAAACGCTGCGCGCCCATACGCTGAAGATCGAACGAGCCCAGCTGGCGGCTTACGATGCCCGCTTCCACCTGGCCATTGCCGCGGCCACGCACAACTTCGCCATCATCCACGTCATGAACGGCCTGCACGGGCTGGTGCGCGAATCGATGCACAAATCGCACGGGCTGTTCGACTACGACCGTGACGTGGAGCTGCATCTGCTCGAGCAGCACGAGCACATCTTCGACAGGGTGATGTCGGGCGATGCCGGCGGCGCGCGCAAGGCCGCCGAAGAGCATTTGATCTACGTGCAGACCTTGTACGAGCGGCACGCGGCCACGCATGGCGAGCTGACGCGCGATCAACTGGCCGGCATCGCAAGAGGCGCGCGCGCCGTGGCGATGCGCAGCGGCGGCGAGCCCCACTGACGAAGCTGCCGGCGCATCGATGGGAAACATGCCGGCGAACGCGCTTCGAACGTGCTTCGCGCGACGTCCGAGCGTAATCAGAACCTGTAAAGCACGCCCACGCTGCCGAACAAGCCGGTCTCGCGTTCGACGATGGGACTATCGCGGGCGTCGCCAAGCAGCGTACGAACGCCGGCGGTGGTGTTCACGCTCCAGCTGCCGCCCAGTTGATGCGTCCACGTGGCGTACAGCGTTGCATTGCGCAAGCCCGAGCCCGCGTCATAGGCCCGCAGGCGGCCGTCGCTGCGCGCGGCCTGTCTTTCGCTGACGCCGAACCACGTCTGCATGGCGTCGTCGTTGGACCACTCGGTGCTGACACCCACCGTGAGATGGTCGCGCTGCGCGCGCAGCACCTGGTACGAGGCGCGCAGCTCCAACGTGCCGCCGTAGCCGCTTTTGGCCGCCTGCCGGTAGGCCGCGCCAAGGCGGAAGCGGTCGGGCGCCCACTCGACGAAGCCGCCGTACAACGCGTGCGTATCGATGTCGCCCATCCCGTGCAGCCTCGAGCCATCGTCTTCGTCGCGGCCCATGTTGAGGCTGGCGAAGACGCCGGCGGTGACGTCGGGCAGCAGTGTTGTCTTCAGGCCCACGGACGGCAGGCCGCCGCGCGGCGAGATGAAGAACGGACCCGCCTCGTAGTTGATGATCGGCAGAGGACGCACGCGATATTCGTCGGACCCTTCGTAACGCGGCACGACGGCGGCACCGAGGCCGATGAAATTTTCCTGCGCGTGCGCCGGCTGCAGCACGGCTCCCGCGAGTAGCACTCCGGCCATGGCCGACAAACCTCGCCTCATGACAATTCCCTTTAATATTCCCCGGGGCCGCCCGTTGCGGCGCCAGACGCGGCAGATTGTGGGGCGAGGCCTTTAAATTCTTTTTAACGGCGTACCTCCACACTGTGCGGCCTGGACGGCATCGCGTCCTCACCCGTTCCCGGAGCACTTTCGACAATGCAGATCCTGCTGGTGGAAGACGACGCCATGCTGGGCGAGGCCATGCAGGCCGGGCTGGCGCGCGGGCTGACCGCGCAGGTGGATTGGGTCCGCGACGCGGCGGCTGCCCGCGTGGCGCTGATCGATCACCGCTATCGCGCGGTGCTGCTCGACGTGGGCCTGCCCGGCGAATCGGGCCTGACCGTGCTGCATGCGATGCGCACCGCGTACGACACTACGCCAGTGCTGCTGGTGACGGCGCGCGACCAGCTCAGCGATCGCATACGCGGCCTGGACGCGGGCGCTGACGACTACATCATCAAGCCCTTCCAGCTCGAGGAACTGCTGGCGCGGCTGCGCGCGGTGATACGCCGCAGCAGCAACCAGGTGGCGCCGATGATCCGCCACGGCGAGGTCACCCTCGATCCCTCGGCCCGCGTGGTCCGGCGCGGCGAAACCACCGTGGCCCTCAGCGCGAACGAATACCGCACGCTGCTGGCGCTGTTCGAGCGGCGCGGCCGCGCCACCACCCGCGAGCAACTCGAGGACGCGGTCTATGGCGACCACGGCACCATCGAAAGCAACACCGTCGCGGTATATGTGCATCAGCTGCGCCGCAAGCTGGGCGACGGCCTGATCGAAACCGTGCACGGCTACGGATATCGCATTCCCGAGGATGGCGCATGAGCAGATGCCGCCAGCGCAACTCGCTCAAGCGCCGCATGCTGCTGGCGCTGCTGGTCACCGTGCTGCTGAACTGGGTGACGTGGCTGGCGCTGCAGGCGCGTGAAATGGGAAGCCAGCAGACCGGATCGTGGGATGGCAATTTGCAGGACGTTGCGCAAAAGGCCCTGCTGTCGCTGCCCGGGCCCATGCCGCCTTCGTCCCGATCCAACGGTTACCACTTGCCCGACAACGCCATTCCAAAGGAGGACGGACTGGCGCTGCAGGCCTGGCAGTTGCGCGGCGGCCAGCCGGAACTGGTGCTGCGCTCGCCCGAGGCGCCGCACACGCCGATGACCCAGGACTTCGGCCGGCTGGGCTTCAGCGACGTCACCATCAACGGCGAGCCGTGGCGCGTCTACGCCTTGAACGACCGCGACGTACGCATCCAGGTACAGGTCGGCCGCCCGATCAGCCATCGCCGCGCCGAGTTCAACCGGTGGCTGGCCGAGAGCCTCAAGGCCACCGCGATACTGCTGGGCCTGCTGTGCCTGTCTGTGTTCTGCGTGCTGCGGCGCGGCCTGCGCAGCATCGACAACATGCGCGCCCTCATGCAGCAGCGCGATCCGTTCGACCTCACCCCCCTGCCCGTGCAGGACATCCCGCTCGAACTGCAGCCGCTGGTCGAATCGGTGAACCGGCTGCTGGAGCGCCTGGAAACCGCGATGACGCGTGAAAGGCGACTGATCGCCGATGCCGCGCACGAGTTGCGCACGCCGCTCGCGGTGGTGACCACGCAGGCCGAGCTGGCGCACAGCGCCGCGCTCGCCGAGGACAAGAACGAGGCACTGGACAAGCTGATGCATGCCGCGCGCCGCGCCACACGGCTGTCCGAGCAGTTGCTGGATCAGGCCCGCCTGGACGCGCTGGAACGCGCGCCGACCGAACCCGTCAACCTGGCCGCGCTGGTGGCGATGGTGGTGCACGATCACGAGTCCGCCGCACGCGCCAAGCGGCAGCGAATACGCCTGGACGTGCAGACGTGCAGCACGCGGGGCGACCTGGACGCGCTGGGCATCCTGGTCGGCAACCTGGTCGACAACGCGCTGCGCTACACGCCCGAGGACGGCCGCATCGACGTGACGTGCGCGCCCGGCCCCGACGGCGGCGCGATACTGTGCGTGGCCGACAACGGGCCCGGCGTGCCGGAGGAAGAATGCGAGCGCATCTTCCAGCGCTTCTACCGGGCGCAGGGCAACAGCCAGCGCGGCAGCGGCATCGGGCTGTCGCTGGTGGCGCAAATCGCGCAACTGCATGGGGCACGCGTCGAATGCGGACCGGGCGCGGACGGCATAGGGTTTCGCATTCAGGTGATGTTCGCGCCGCCCGCCGCGGGGCCGGCACGGAAGGAAGCCGACGCGGCCGCGTAGCGCCAGGACGATGCGAAGACGACGATACGGAGGCGAGCCGGCCTTCCGAGCGCCGCGCGCTACCTAGTCGCGTGGCGTATTCGCCAGCGTGGCGAGGAAGCGCTCGTCGGCCTGGGTAAGCCGGCCTGCCGCGCGCGCCTGCACGATCAGGTCGGGGCGCCGCTGCGCGGTAAGCGTCAATGACTGTTCGCGCCGCCAGCGCGCGATGTGCGCGTGATGGCCGCTGAGCAAGGGCGCGGGCACCGCGACGCCCTCATAGACTTCGGGACGCGTGTAGTGCGGGCTGTCGAGCAAGCCGTCCAGCGCGGGATTGAAGGAATCCTGCAGGGCCGAGGCGCCGTCGTTGAGCACGCCCGGCAAGAGCCGCACGGCGGCATCCACCATGGCCAGCGCGGCGAGCTCGCCGCCGGACAGCACGAAGTCGCCCAGCGACAGTTCCAGCGTGACGCAGCGCTCGATGAACCGCTGATCCACGCCCTCGTAACGGCCGCAGATGAAGATGGCGCCGCTGCCCGCCGCCAGCTCGCCGGCGGCCTGCTGGTCATAGCGGCGGCCGGTTGGCGACAACAGGATCACCGGCGCCGCGGCCAGGCTTTGTTGCGTGCGGGCCGCCTGCGCAGCGCCGACGGCCGCCTCGAGCGGGGCGGCCATCATCACCATGCCGGGTCCGCCGCCATAGGGCCGGTCGTCCACCGTGCGGTGCACGTCGTGCGTGAAATCGCGCGGGTTCCAGGTGTGCAGGGACCAGATGCCCTGCCCGTGCGCACGGCCGGTGACGCCCTGGTCGCGCACCAGGGCGAACATGTCAGGGAACAGCGTGACGACGTCGAAGCGCATCGGTCAGTATTCGACCGGCCAGTCGCTGTCGATGCGGCGAGCCGTCAGGTCGACTCCGTGGATGTGGGCCTGCACGAACGGCACCAGCAGCTCGATGGGACGCCCCTTGGCATCGAGCACCGGCTGGGGCTCCGCCCCTTCGGCCTCGACCTGGCGCGCCACGCGCAGGATGGCGTGCGCGCCATTGTCCATGACTTCCTCGACGCGGCCCAGCAGTTGCGCGGGCCCGTCGGCGGTGCTGTACAACGCACAGCCGATCAGGTCGACCCAATAGTATTCGTCTTCTTCGGGCTGGGGAAAGACGCTGCGCGACGCCAGCACGGCGCAGCCGCGCAGGGCTTCGGCCTGATCGCGGTCGACGAGCCCCTGCAGCATTGCCACCACGGTAGCTCCCTGAGCGCGTGCCTGCACCACGGTGTAGGAAACGGGTTCAGGCGCAACCGCGCCCCGCGCCGCTTGCGGCACGGGGCGTACGAGCCACCATTGCTTGACCGAGCGCAGCACTTCGGCCTGCGCGGAATGCGGCTGGACCTTGACCCAGCCCTTGACGCCATAGGCCGCCGTGATGCGGCCGAGTTCGACCAGATCGGCGGGAACCGCGCTTGCGTTCACGGGTTGCTGCACGCCAACTGCGGCAAGGCCGGAGTTCTGGCCGGATTCAGCCGACGGCTCAGGCCGCGGCCGAAACCTTGGCCGAGTATTCCTTGACCAGGCGCTCGACGGCGGGCGACAGTTGCGCGCCGTTGCTGGTCCAGTACTGGACGCGATCCAGGGCGATGCGCAGGTTTTCCGTGCCTTCGCTTCCGACCGGATTGTAGAAGCCGACGCGCTCGACGAAACGGCCATCGCGGCGATTGCGCGAATCCGTGGCCACCAGGTTGTAGAACGGACGCTTCTTGGAGCCGCCGCGGGCCAGACGAATCACCACCATAGGTAATCCCTTGAATTAGTTGTGAAAAGCAGAAAATTCTAGCACCTTTCGCACCACTGTGGCAAACATGGGCTTTTCGCAACACGCCAAGCCCGAGCGGGCGAGGCCGTCATGCTACAGAGAGCCGGCCTTCTTCACGCTGAAATAGCGGTCGATCAGCGCCTCGGACAGCTGCCCGGGCTCGGCGTCGATGACCAGCCTCTCCGTACTGGCCAGGCGCTGGAGGGAGTCGCGGCGGGCCTGGGCGAACAGGTGCGCGGCGGCCACCTCGACGGGACTGCATTGCCACCGTGTACGGGCAAGCGTGAAAGGCTCAGCGGCGCTGCAGAAAGTGCGCCGTACGGCCGTCCTGCTGCTGTTGCGCCAGCAGGGTGTTGCCGGTCTGGCGCGCGAAGGCCTGGAAGTCTCGCACCGCGTTGGGATCGGTGGTAAGCACGCGCAGCACGTCCCCGCTGTCCATCTGCGCCAGGGCTTTCTTGGCGCGCAGGATGGGCAGCGGGCAATTCAGGCCGGTGGCATCGACCTCGTGCTGATGGGCCGGCGGCACGACGCCGGTATCGTCAGAGCCGCTCATCGAGCCACTTCTGCACGCTGGCGACGGCGGCCGGCAGGGCCTTGGCGTCGGTGCCGCCCCCCATGGCCATGTCGGGGCGGCCGCCACCCTTGCCGCCCACCTGGCCGGCCACGAAACCGACGAGGTCGCCGGCCTTGACGCGGCTGGTGAGGTCGGCGGTGACGCCGCCCACCAGGCTGATCTTGCCGTCGCCGCCCGCGGCCAACAGCACCACGGCGGACTTCAGGCGGTCTTTCAGGCTGTCGACCATACCGCGCAGCGCCTTGGGATCGACTTCGCCCAGGCTTGCCGCCACGAGCTTCACGCCCTTGACCTCGGCGGCCTTGTCGGCCAGGTCGCTGCCGGCGCTGGCGGCCAGCTTGGCGCGCGCCTGCTCAAGTTCCTTCTCGAGCGACTTCACCTGGTCCTGCACCTGCGCAATGCGTTCGGGCAGGTCGGCCACGGTGCTGCGCAGCGCGCCCGCGGCGCGCTGCAGCAGCGCGTTCTGCTGTTGCACCCAGGCCAGGGCGTTGTCGCCGGTGATGGCCTCGACGCGGCGCACGCCGGCTGCCACGCCGGACTCGGACACGATCTTGAACAGGCCGATGTCGCCGGTGCGCATGACATGGGTGCCGCCGCACAGCTCGCGCGAGAAGCCGATGTCGAGCACGCGCACGGTGTCGCCGTACTTCTCGCCGAACAGCGCCATCGCGCCGCCCTTGACGGCCTCGTCATAGGCCATGACGCTGGCCTGCGTGGCGTGGTTGGACAGCACTTCGGCGTTGACGATGGCCTCGACCTGCGCGATCTGGTCGGCCGTGACGGGCGCGTCGTGCGCGAAGTCGAAGCGCGTCTTGTCGGGATCGACCAGCGAGCCGCGCTGCTGCACGTGGCTGCCCAGCACCTGGCGCAGGGCCTTGTGCATGAGGTGGGTGGCCGAGTGGTTGCGCACGGTGCGCGCGCGGCGTACGGCATCGACCCGCGCGAGGACGGTATCGCCCACGGCCAGCGCGCCCGACTCGAGCTTGCCATGGTGGCCGAACACGCCGACCTGGATCTTGAGGGTGTCGGCCACGGCGAAGCGTACGCCGTCGGCCTCGAGCAGGCCGGTGTCGCCCACCTGGCCGCCGGACTCGGCATAGAACGGCGTGGCGTCCAGCACCACGACGGCGTTCTGGCCGGCTTCGACGCGCTCGACGCGGGTGCCGTCCACGTACAGCGCCACCACCTTGACGCCGGACATCTCGAGGTTTTCGTAGCCTTCGAAGCGGGTTTGCGCGCCTTCGTAGCTGAGGCCTTCGGCCATCTTGAACTTGCCGGCCGCACGCGCCTGGTCGCGCTGGCGCTCCATGGCGGCCTCGAAGCCAGGCATGTCGATGTTCACGTCGCGTTCGCGGCAGATGTCGGCGGTGAGGTCGACCGGGAACCCGTAGGTGTCGTACAGCGTGAACAGCGTGTTGCCGTCGAGCTGTCCGCCCTTGGGCACGTTGGCCAGCGCGGTATCCAGGATCTTCATGCCGTTTTCGAGCGTTTCGCCGAAGCGCTCTTCTTCCTGCTTCAGCACCTGCGCCACGCGGGCCGAGGCCTGCTCCAGCTCGGGATAGGCGGCGCCCATTTCAGCCACCAGATCGGCCACCAGGCGATGGAAGAACGGCTTGGTCTGGCCCAGCTTGTAGCCATGGCGCAGCGCGCGGCGCACGATGCGGCGCAGCACGTAGCCGCGGCCTTCGTTGCTGGGAATGACGCCGTCGACGATGAGGAACGAGCAGGCGCGGATGTGGTCGGCGATGACCTTCAGCGAGTTGTCGGCCAGGTCCTGCACGCCGGTCTCGCGCGCGGCGGCGCGGATCAGCTTCTGGAACAGGTCGATCTCGTAGTTGGAATGCACGTGCTGCAGCACGGCGGCGATGCGTTCCAGGCCCATGCCGGTATCGACACAGGGCTTGGGCAGGGGCGTCATGTTGCCGGCGGCATCGCGCTCGAATTGCATGAACACCAGGTTCCAGATCTCGATGTAGCGGTCGCCGTCTTCCTCGGGGGACCCCGGAGGGCCGCCCCAGACGTCGGGACCGTGGTCGTAGAAGATCTCGGAGCACGGACCGCAGGGACCGGTATCGGCCATCTGCCAGAAATTATCGGAAGCGTAGCGCGCGCCCTTGTTGTCGCCGATGCGGATGATGCGCTCGGTGGGCACGCCGACTTCCTTCGCCCAGATGTCGTAGGCCTCGTCGTCTTCCTGGTAGACCGTGACCCAGAGCTTTTCCGCCGGCAGGCCATAGACCTTGGTCAGCAGCTCCCAGGCGTACTGGATGGCTTCGCGCTTGAAGTAGTCGCCGAAGCTGAAGTTGCCCAGCATCTCGAAGAAGGTGTGATGCCGCGCCGTATAGCCCACGTTCTCGAGGTCGTTGTGCTTGCCGCCCGCGCGCACGCTGCGCTGCGACGACGTGGCGCGGGAGTAGCTGCGCGATTCCTTGCCCGTGAACACGTCCTTGAACTGCACCATGCCCGAGTTGGTGAAGAGCAGCGTAGGATCGTTGGCAGGCACCAGCGACGAGGACGGCACAATGGTGTGCCCCTTGGACTGGAAGAACTGCAGGAACTTCTGGCGAATCTCGGAGGATTTCATCGTGGATGACGCGGGATCTAGGCGAATCGTTGATTATAGAGGCTCGCCGGCGGTCCGGTGGGGCCGGCCACCCCGCTACCGCACGCAGATGTAGCCGGTCGTCCACCCCTCGTCGTCGTTCCATTTCCCGCCGTAGGACACGATCACCGCCTGGTAACCGTAGCCGCAGTAGCAGCCGCCGGTGCGAGGGTTCACCGTCGACTCGCCCGTATGCAGGCTGCACCCAAATCGGTTGTTGTACGAGAACGCGCCGCCGAAGCCGGCATCCTCGGCGGCCCATCCTCCGTCTCGGCAGGTCAGCACCCCGCCCCTGCCGGAGCGCGCGACCAGCCCCTCCTGGCTGCAGGCGTCGCCGGGCCAGGCGACACCCACTTCCAGGTATTCCGACGTGGCCAGCCTTCCACGTGCGTGGATCCTGCCGGCGGAATCGATGCTTCCCGCGGTGGTCAGATTGGACTGCAGTTGCGGGTCGCGCGTATCGAAGCGCCGGACGTAGCGGTCCGCGGTGGCGGCATCCAGCCCCGCCCACAGCACCGGCGTGCCCGCCGGCAGCGCCGCGGCGCCGGGCGCGTATGGATTGGGAAAGTCGAACGCCGTGCCCCGCAGCCGCCCGCCCCCATCTGCGGTGGCATAGCCGCCATAGCCGGCGGCCGCGGCCGTCAGGACGGCCATGCGCATCAGGTCGGGCGCGCCGTCCGCCGCCCGCAACGGCTGCGTCGAGTACACCAGTGCATCGATCCGGCACGCAGGCCCCGGGCAGGCGTTGGGGCGCAGCAGGCGCACCCGTGCCTGTGCGGCGCCGGCGACCGTTTCGGGAAAGCCCGCGGGCAGCAGGCCTTCGGCCTTGAACTCGGCGAGGGTGGGCGCCAGGGGATCGGCATACAGGGGCCTGCCTTGGCCATCCTGCGGGCGCGTGCCGGCGGCGAGACTGTCGAAATGGCGCTCGAGCATGTGGCTGGCGGCCTGCCGGATCTCGAGCAGCCAGGCGCCGACAGCCTGCGCCGCCGCGTCGTCGGCGCGCCGCATCAGCGCGGCCGAACCCCATACCGCCAGCACGGTGCCGATCAACAGCGCAATGGACAGCTCGAGCAGCGCGAAGCCGGCAGCCCGGGCCGGACGCGAGACAATGAAAGGCATGGACGTAGGCACGCAACGCATGTCGACCTCAGCGCGCGGTGAACACGAAACTGTTGTTGTCGCCCTGCGCGCACTGCGCCTCGGCGCGCGTGGCCAGGTATGCCAGCGGCGGCGTGGCCGTGGTGTCCTTGACCACCACGGCGCCGCCCTGCCCTCGCACCGAAATGATCTCGGCGGCGCGCTGCATGACCGAGGCGATGCCGGGACACGCCGCATGACTGACATTGACCAGGGTGAGCGTGAAGCCCGAACCGGCGCCTCCGGACGCGAACGCCGCCGGGGCCAGCGTGACGACGCCATTGCCCGCGGTGCCGTTGCCTCCGAGCCCGTGCGCGACTACGGAGGTCGCGCCGGTGCCGCTGACGGACAGCACGCTGGAGTCGCGCAGGGCATTGGCCAGCGCCCCCGTATCGATGCCGGCGTAAGGCGTCGGCCCGGCGCCCTGGGCGTTGGCCTTGGTGCGGGCCACGAAGCGCTGCAGCTCCTCGCCGACGTTCGGCACCTTGTTCTCGACCACGTAGTTGCCGATGGCCGGAATGCCCAGGATGGACACCAGCAGGATGATCGCGGTGACGATGGAAACCTCGATCAGGGAAAGGCCGCGCTGCAGACGCGGCACGGCTGCGATGGATGGGCAATGCATGAAGGCAGGTCTCCTGGAAATGAAAACGCCGATGAGCGGCGGATGCCGCGAGCCGGCGGACATGGACTCAGCGGCTGGCATGGAAGTGGGTCAGCGCACGGCGCAGTTCGTCGATCGCGGCGTAGTGCCATAGCGCCAGGCCGACCACAGCGCCGGCCGCGCCCAGCAGCAACAGCCAGCGCGCGCCCTGGGCCTGGCGCCGCACGCGCGCCACGGTGTGCGACTCGATGCGCGCACGCGCCTGCCGCAGGCCGCCGGCCAGGCCATGCGCGCCGACCATGTCGGACATGAACCACCACAGCTCGCGCTCGAAGAGTCCCGTATCCAGGCTTTCGGCGCCGACGATGCCCGCGTCGATGCGCGCCAGCATGGCGCCGACATGACTGGCCAGCCAGGGCCGCGCGTTCCACGCGAACGCGGCCAGCGCCGCGCGCAGCCGGGTGTCGATGTTGCCGCGCTGGCGCAGCAGCACCGACAGCATGGCGAGGAACCGGATGGCATGGAAACTGCGATACAGGCGCCAGACTGCCCAAGCGTCCAACACGGTTCGCATCCGCCCCGTCATGTTGGGCAGCGACCAAAGCACCAGCAGCGCGCCGGCCGGCAGCGCGAAGCTCCACAACGGCAGCGCCTGCCGTATGACGGCGGCCATCGCATACAGGCGGCGGGCCAGCGGGCCGATGTACTCGGGCGGCAGCCCCTGGAACACCTGTTGCAGGCGCGGCACCGTGAAATACGGCACCGCGCACAGCAGCGCGATGGCCACGACCAGGGCCGCCAACCCGGCCACGAGCGTGGCGAGCAATTCGTCTCGCAGCCCGCGCACCAGCCTGACGGCGTGCGCCAGGTCGCGCAGTACCTCGACGAGCGCATCGCCGCCCGCGGCCTGGGCCGATGCGACCAGCAGGCATTCGTCGGCAGGCAGCGCGTCGGCCCAGGCGGCGGCAAGGTCGCCGCCGCTGTCCTGATATCGCCGCGCCCAGCGCTGCGACAGGCGGCCGCGCACCGTGCCCGCGCCATAGCGCTGCGCATCGTCCTCGAAATGATCCAGCAAGGTCTTGCGACCCTGCAGCGCGTGCAGGACTTCGGCGAGGTACGCGTAGTAATCGGCCCGCGCGGCGAGAAAGCGCCAGGCGTCGATACGTTCGCCGCACTGCGCGGCCCAGCGCTGCGCCATGGCCGCAAGGGCATTGCCGGCGCCAACCGGCGCGCCATCCTGGCGAGCACGCCGCGGGCCGGGCTGGGGGCGGCTTGCGCGGATCATGATGCGGCCCGTCCTGCCGGCGCCGCTGCCCGCGGCACGGCGTCGCCGCCCATGCCGAACTGGCGGGCGAGCGTGCGGGCATCCAGTTCCCCCTGCACGGCCTTGTACGCCGCGCACAGATGCACGGGCTTGCCTCCCATGTAGGGGTCGTCGACCGCGGTGCGCGGCATGGTGGCGAGATGACGCATCAGGCCCGGATTGTCGCGGCGCCGGATGCAATCGAGCAGCGCCTCGTCCTGGGCGGGCGCGTACATCTCGGCCACGACCGTGCGGCCGAGATAGCCGGTGAGCCGGTCGCGCGTGTCCGCCAGCGATGCCTGCATGCAGGCGGGGCAGCCGGTCGGATTGCGGACGCGCAGCCGCGCGGGGTCGACGCCGCATTCCCTCTGCAAGGCCGCGGCCCAGTTCGACCACCCTGCCGCGGCGGCATCCCTGCCGCGCGACAACGAATCGAAAGGCAGTGCGCACGCGGGGCACAGCCGAGGCAGAAGCGTCTGATACACCAACAGCTTCAGCACGCCGGGCGTGGCCAGGAAGTCGCGCGAGATGCCGATGAAGTCGGAGGCCAGGCGTTCAGGAATCATCAGTGCCGAACCGGTATGCGTGGTGGTGTAGACATTGACCCCGCTGCCGGCCAGGTCCATGAAGGCGCGGCCGGTCTCGCGGTCGCGCACCTCGCCGATCAACAGGTCGTTCATGGCCGAACGCTTGATGGTGCGCAACTTCGCGGCGAACGGAAAGGCCTCGTCCTCGTCCAGCGCCCGGCCCACGGTGTTCTGCACCGCGTTGTCGATCAGATATTCGACGGGGTCTTCCAGCGTGATCACTTTGCGCAACGGGTCGATGCCGCGCATCAGCGTGGCGATGGTGGTGGACTTGCCCGAACCCACGATGCCGGCCAGTACGATGGCTCCGCCTTCCCGGTCGCGTGCGCGCTCCAGCGTGCCCACCTGCGACGGCAGATAGCCCAGGGCCTCGAGGGTGGCGCTGTCCGAGTGCGCTTCCAGGCGCAGCAACCGCAGGCACACAGAGGGCCCCGCATCCGCGGCGAGCGAAGCCCAGCGCAGCATGTACGGAACGCCGTCGACCTGTAGCTCGATGCGGCCCTGCTGCTCGATGCGCGGATCGAACACGGCGCCATTGCCGCCGCGCACGTCCATCCAGGCCACCGCCAGCACTTCGACCAGCGTGGCGGCCGCGATGCCCTCGAAACACGCCGGCGCCACATAGGCACCGTTGATCGTGTAGCGCACCTGGGATCGGCTTGCGCGCTGGCCGCCGCGCTCGCCGCCGCTCTCATCCACATTGATGTGCAGGTCGCTGGCTCCCGCGCGCACGCCCCAGCGCACGAACTCGGCGAACATGGCTGCCAGCGCGGATCGCTGGGCTCGCGCGGGCGCGACGCCGCGAGCGGCGGCACGGTAGGCGCTGAACTGCCCGCGCGCCACGGTCAGCAGCAGTGCCGACGAGACCACATAACGAGCCGGGTCCGCTGCGGGATAGCCCCGCCGGCGCAACATGCGCTCGACTTCGTCGGCCTGGTCGCCGGCCGCGTAGTCGGCCAGCGCGAACAGCGCGGCGCGGCCGTCCTCGAACAGGACCGGGCACAAGCGGCCCGCCAGCGCAGCAAGATCGAACTGGTCGCCCAGCGAGCGCAGGAAGCGCGGCTCGAGCATGGCCAGGTCTTCGGTGGACTCGAGCGTCGGCCAGCCCCGCGCCCGCGCGGGCGCCATCACCTGCAGCGTCTCAGTCATGGCGCGCCTCGGTATGCAGGCAGGCCGTGCGCACGGCATCGTCGCGGCGCAGGCGCACGCAGGGCAGATCGATGGCGACCAGCGCGTAGCGCGGCTCGCCGGCCTGTCCGCTCGCCCCGATGGGCCAATGCCGTCCTTGCCGATAGCGCCATACCGCGCCATTGACCGACACGTCGGCATGCAGCGCGAGGCCCACGCCATAGATGGCCACGAGATCGACGCGGTCCTGTTCGGCAGCGCCGCCGGGACCGTATGGCGCGCCGGGTCTGCCCTGCGGCTGCGCCGCGGGCGGCGCCAGCCAATCCTGCGCACGGCCCAGCCGCTGGGCGGCGGTGACGCGCGCTTCGGCGCGCATCAGATCCAGCACGGTGTCCGACTCGGGCCAGCTCGCCTGTTGCGGCGCGGCCGCGGCGGGCTCGGCGCCGCGCGCCGACAATGGCCAGAGCGGCAAGACCATAGCCAGGGCAGCACACAGGACCGCACACCGGACCGCGCGGCAGCGGGCCCCGCGGCTCGCGGCCGGGCCGCGCGGATCAATGTTCTTCATACACGGTTCCTTGAAGTTGCGCGACCAGCACGCTGGCGGCCAGGCCGCCCTGGCGGCCCGGTTCGAGCCGCAGGGTGAGCGATGACCACGATGCCGCCGTGTCGCCCAGCGCCAGGACGCCGAACGAACGCAACGGTCCGGAAATGGAGAGTTGCCGTGCGCGCAAGCGCGGCATCAGCCCGGGCTCGGACGGCGGCGCCAGCGGCATTCCTGCCGCATCGCGCGGCGCGGGCGCCGTCATCGGCACGGCCGGACTCAGCTGAACCTCGGCGAACGCCATCGCCACGCGCTGCAGATCGCTGGCGAATACCCCGGGCGCCCGGCCCATTACCCAACCGCTGGCCAGGGACCCGCCCTGGCCGGCCACCTGCCAATGCAGTGTGCTGAGGCCGACCGCCTCGAACTGCGCGTGCCAGCCCGGCGGCAGCGCGCCGGCGAGCTCGTCGAAAGCCGCCCGCGGCAATACGCGCTCGACGTGGGCCACGCAGCGCCAGACGGCAGCGTCGGGCATGCATTGCGCGCGCTGCAGGCGCCAGCCGCGCACGGCCAGGGGCATGCCGTACAGCGACTGCACGACGCGCTGCAACTCGGCCTGCGAATGGACACGCAGGCTGGCCCGCCAGGCGTCGATGGCCTCTTTCCATGCCGCGTCGGCATCGACGACGACCACATCGGAACGGCTGGCGGCACGGGTGCTTACGTAGTGCCACAGCCTGGGCAGCACGACGGCCGCGAGCAGGCCGATGGCGAATGCACGAACGGGCCAGGGCAAGCCGCCCCACCGCGTGTCCACCGCCAACAGACGCGCTGCTGGATCGCGGACCTGCCGCAGGCGGTCGAGCACCGTCGCGCCGTCCTGCACACGAAGTTCGGGCCGTTGTTCGCGCAATTCGCCGAGCGCCAGTTCGGCAGCCTGCGCGCTGGCAAAGAGCCGGTCGCCGCGCGACAGCACGGCGCCGTCCTGAGCGGCCACCAGCCAGTAGCGTTCGTCGGGCAGCGGGACAATGCAGGCCATTGCCCCGTCGGGGTACAGCTGCGCGTAGGCCTGCGCGGCCGCGTAGAGTTCGCCGCGGCGGCCCTGCCGTCCCAGGCGGGCACAGCCGCCGGCCGCCGCGCGCACGCCGCCCGCCACGTAGTGCGTGGCCTTCAATTGGCGGGCGCGCGCTCGCGCCATGGGCGCGATATGGCTGCCCACCAAGGCAAACCACGTCAGTCCGAATACCAGCGACTGGCGCGCATCTTCGCGCGCCAGGATGTATACATTGCCGGACGTGCGCATGGCCGCTCCTCAGATGCCGTCTTCGGCTTGAGCGGTGATGAGCAGCACGGTGGTCAGCCGATCGCGCGCGCTGCGGTCGCGCCCGCCGGCCACCAGCGGCGCGTCGGGCAACAGCCGGCGCCGGTCGTACTCGTGCTCGCGCCTGTCGAAGCCCGACAGAATCACCGGCACGCCGGGACGCAGTTCGACCTGCTGCACGGTGCCGCTGCCGTCCACCGCGATCTGCTGGACCTGCAGCTGGTTATCGGCCTCTCCGAAGCTGATCGAGCGCAGCGGCTGGGCCACGGTGTTGTCATAGGACACAGACAACAGGATGCTGCCGTCGTCCTGGGCATCCGGCACCAGCGTGAGCAGCGTGCCCACGGTCTCCTGCTTCTGGCTGATCGATACCGAAGGCAGGGCCGCATTCCCGCTGCCTTGCGCGGGCACCGCCACGCTTTGCACCTGATCGATGTACGAGAACGTGGAACGCACCGCATGCGTGACGGGCCGCCGGTTCAGCGTGAGCAGCGGCACGCTGGCGTGGCGCACCACGGCGCCCATGGTGGACAACGCGCTGACCACCGCGCGCGAGCCCGCGAACGGGCCGCCTGCCATGGCGAAGCTGGCCGCACCGACGGCCCCGTCCGCTTCGGCGGGCATGGCCAGCGAGGCGGCGTGGCGCACGTTCTCATACACGGCCGACCAATCTATGCCGGCCTCGGCATCGTCGCGGGTCTGCACCGTGATCTCTTCGAACACGAGCCGCACGCGCCGCGTCAGCGCGCGATTCTCGCGTTCGATGAACGCCGCGATGCGGTCCAGCACGGCGGGGGTATCGGTGACCACCAGCGATGCGCCGCCGCCTTCGGCCTGCGCGATGACGCCGGCCCGCGTAAGAAAGGGCTCGAGACGGCTCTGCACCGCCTGCAGCGCCTGCTGGTCGCCCGAACTGAGCACGGTGCTGGACGCGCTTTCGAAGCCTCCGCTTTGCGCGCTGGCGGAACGCCCCAGGCGCGCATCGACGCGGCTGGCCAGCGTCAGGGCGCGCACGTCGAACACGCGGGTCTGCGTGCGATAGAACTCGATGGCGCCCTGGTGGTAGCGCCATTGCAGATACAGCTGAGCCGCCAGTGCGTCGAGCGTATCCGGCAATGGACGCGGACCTGACTGTATCTCGACCTCGGTGGCGCCCTCGACCACCAGCGCGCTCTGCTCGGCCAGCCGCGGCAGGAACAGTTCGTGGGGCAGCAGCGCGTCGGGATGTACCCGCACCGCGATGCGGGTGGCGCGTTGCAGGCGTTCCGCAATGGCGGGAAGGTCGAGGCGGCCCGCGAACAGCAGCGTGGTGTCCACGTCGGCGCGCAAGGCGGGCGGCAGCAGCACCTCTCGCGCCAGCGGTTGCGCCGGACCGGCCAGCCAGGGCTTGTCGACCTCTTGCGCGGCCCGCCGGGCCTGCGGATCGGCCAGCCGCTGCTTGAACCTGCGCTGCTGCGCATCCAGTTCCTGCTGCTGGTCGCGCACACTGCCGCGCAACGCCTGCAGACGCTCGGTGACCGAGCAACCGCCGGCCAGCACCAGCGCTCCCACGGCCAATGCCGGGCGCAAGAACCGCGCCCTCATGACTGCACCCCCGCCGGCGCCGCCGACCGGTCGCATGCCTGCGTGTAGGGCACCACTCGCAGCACACGGTTGGTGTAGAAGCAGGGCTGCACGGGGCGCTCGGTAAGTTCCGTGGACGCCAGCAGCGCGCGTACCGCCTGCTTGAAGTCGCTGCCGAACTCGGCACTGCCCGCCAGCGGGATATCGACTTCAACGGCCCAGTGCTGCGACTGGAACGTCCAGCCCGCGGCCTGCGCCCACTTCACCAGCACGGCTCGCAGCGTCATCTCGGGCGGACCGGCCTGGAAACCCGCGGACGACGCGCCGGCGCGCGCGGCGGACGCCGCCGCCGCCGGAGCCGGGGATGGCGCGGTCCCGGACGCCGCGGCTGCCGACGCCGCGACGGGCGCAACGGGCGCAACTGACGCAATAGAGGCAACAGACGCATCGTGCGCAACGGCTGCGGCGGACGCGGCTGCGGCGGACGCGACTGCCGACACGGGCGGCTGCGGCGCGAACGCGGAAGACGAGGCGCCCACCCTGGCCGCGCGCGCCACATAACGGCCGCCGCGCATGGTCAGCGCCGGCCAGGCGCCGTCGACCACCACGTAAGGGCCCTGCCGGCGCCAGGCCACCAGCCGATCGCCCTGCGGCGTGCCGGCGAAGATGGCCGGCACCTCCTGGCCCGCGCCGAACTGCATCCAGACCTGCGCGTCGGAGGCGAACACCTGCAGAGGCGCCACGGCGGCATCGCCGGACAGCTGCCAATTGAAGTCGTACTGGCCGCCCGCGCCCGGACCGCCGAAGATACCGTCGCCGAGCGCCGTACACCCGCCGGCCGACAGCAGCAACGCCCATCCCAACCACCGCACCATGCGCCCTCCGGCCATGCCGTTCGTCATGCAGGCATGTTGGGCCAGGCGGGGAATACGGGATAGACAGACATCTACGCATGGATCGTTTGATCCATCGCGGACGAAACAAAGACGACGCGAGGCGGGTGGCGCCGGCGCGGCTCAGAACGCCAGTTAGGCGACGAGTTCGTTCAAGCTGCCCGCCGAAGCGCGCACCATGTGCAGGATGGCATCGAAATAACGCCCGGCCAGCGTACTGGGCAGCACGTCGACATCGCCGAACGACGCTGGCGCCGCGCGATGCGCGGCGCCAGATCGGAAAATGCGCTACGTCGAGCGGCTGCTTACTTCTGTTGCGCGATCGCGCGAGCCTGCGTGGCCGCGCTGTTCAGCGCAGCCATGGGCGGAGTGCGGCCTTCGAGCGCTTCGTCGAGTTCGCGGTTCAGCACGGGCTCGATGCGATCGTAGTTGGCCATGCGGAAGCCGCGGCTACTTGCGGCTGGCTGGCTGCGCATGGACGCGATGATCTGCTGCGCGCCCGGCATGCGCTCATAGAACGACACGTCGGAAGCGCGGAACGCCGCCTCGGTCAGGGGCAGATAACCCGTGCGCTGGTGCCATTGCGCGGCGATCACCGGCTTGGAAAGCCAGGCCAGGAACTGTGCGGTGGCCTTCTCTTGATTCTGCGGGTGGCCTTCGACCGCCCACAACGCCGCACCGCTGACGAACGGCCGGCCGCCCGTCTTGGTGGCCTGGTCGTAGAACGGCAGCGGCGCCACGCCGAACTTCAGGGAACGCGTATCGAGGAACTGGCCCAGCGCGCCGGAACCGGTGGTGAGCACGGCGCATTCGCCCTTGGCGAACAGCGCATCGTTGGAACGGTCGGCCGAGTGGCGGGTGAACAGGTCGGAACGCTTCCAGCTGACCATCAGCGACAGATGGCGCATGTACAGCGTGTCGAACTGCATGGCCGCCGCGGCGCGGCTCTTCGAGCTCTTGGCGTCGAGGCCGTTTTCGTTCGTGGTGTACGACTGGTTGTTGACCGCCGCCAGGTTCTCCAGGTGCACGGTGACCTGCTCGCTGGTGCCGTACGGGCAGCTGCTGTTGCCCACGTCCCGCAGCTTCAGCAGTTCGCCCTGCAGATCGGCCCAGGTGCGCGCCGGCTGGGCGGCGTTCAGGCCCGCCTTCTGGTATTGCTCGATGTTGTAGAACATGACCGGCACTTCGGCCATCCACGGGAACGCCAGCAGGCGGCCGCGCGCATCGCGCGTGAAGCTGGTGGTGGACGGCAGGAACCAGTCGGCATCCTTGATGGGATACTTGGCCAGCAGTTCGTACATCGGCAGGATGTCGCGATGCTCGGCCACCACCTCGGGCGAGTGGTTGTCGTTGAGCTGCAGCAGGTTCGGACCGCTCTTGCTCTTGCGCGAGGCAGCGGCTTCCTGCTTCAGTGCCTGTTCGGTGGGAAATGCGCGCAGGGCGACTTCGACGTCGCCCTGTTCCTTGTTGTACTGCTTGACCAGCTTTTCGAACTCGGTCTTGTTGGCGCCCGTCAGGGTGTGCCAGACCTGGATCTCGACCGAGGCGCCGTGCGCCGCGCCCGAAGCAGCCAGCGCCAGGCCGAACAGCCAGGTGCGCCGAGTGGAGCCCAATGCGCGGGCAATGCCCGCAAGTTGCAATTTCTTCATACGTTTCACAACCCGATAAAGGGAAATTCAGGTTCCGGCCTGCGTCCGCTGACCAGGTCGGCGAGGGCTCGTCCCGAACCCGCGCCCATGGTCCAGCCCAGCGTACCATGGCCTGTATTGAGGTACAGGTTGGGAATGCCGGTCCGGCCGATGAGCGGGACATTCGAGGGCGTGGACGGGCGCAGGCCCGACCAATACGTGACGCCCTCGAAATCGAGGGCGTCGGGAAACAGTTCGCTGGCCAGGCGCAGCAGCGCTTCGCAGCGTGCCATGTTCAGGCCGCGGTCGTAGCCCGCCAGCTCGGCGGTGCCGGCCATGCGCAGGCGGTTGCCCAGCCGCGAGAACACCACCTTGTGGCTGCTGTCGGTCAGGCTGACGCTGGGCGCGCGCTCGGGCGCCACCACAGGGAAGGTGGCCGAGTAGCCCTTGGCGGGATAGACGTTGCACGGCACGCCCAGCGGGCGTACCAGGTTCGGACTGTAGCTGCCCATGGCCACCACGTAGGCATCGGCCGACAGCCTTCCATAGCGTCCGTCCGGACCGATCAATTCGACCGCCGTCACACGGCCCGACGTACTCTCGAGTCGCGTGGCCTGGGTGTTGAACCGGAACTCGACGCCCGCGGCTTCGCAGTGGCGCGCCAGCGCGGTGGTGAACAGATGCACGTCGCCGCTTTCGTCCTCGGGCGTGTAGTCGCCGCCCACGATGGTGGCGCGATGCGGCGCCAGCGCAGGCTCGATGGCCACCACTTCGTCCGGCCCGATGACGCGGCGCTCGACGCCGAAGTCGCGCATCAGCCCGGCCGCGCGCTGCGAGCTTTCGAACTCGACAGGATCGCGGTAGAAGTTGAGGATGCCGCGCTCGAGATGGTCGTACTGGATGCCGAGATCGGCGCGCATGCCGCGCAGCGTGGTGCGGCTGTACTCGGCCATGCGCACCATGGCGCGGATGTTGGGCGCCAGCCGCGACGGCAGGCATTCGCGCAGGAAGGCCATGCCCCACACCCATTGCCGCCAGTCGAGCTGCGGGCGGAACAGCAGCGGCGCGTCGTCGCGCATCAGCCACTTCAGCAGTTTCAACGGAGCCTGCGGGTTGGCCCAGGGCTCGGCGTACGACACCGATATCTGGGCGCCGTTGCCCAGGCTGGTTTCCTGGGCGGGGCCGGCGCAGCGGTCGATCACCACGACCTCGTGGCCGGCCTGGCTCAACCACCACGCGGACGAAACACCGATGATGCCGCTGCCCAAAACCGCTACTTTCATGCGCGATGTGCTCCGTGCGTGCGCGGCGCCTGCAAAACGGCCGATGGCCGTGCGCGCCGGGCTGGATACTGGTGCGGCAGTTTACTCTGGCAAACCGCCCGCTTCGTCACCGGATGGAACAAGGCCGTATGAATGGCGGCCGCCGCCTGGCGCTCAGCCCGCGGCGCGCGCCAGGTCGGCCTGCGAAGTGAAGGCGTCGGCATAGAACTCCTCGGCGGGCAGCCCGCACTGCAGGCTGAACTCGCGGCGCGCCGCGTCCACCATCAGCGGCGTTCCGCAGGCATACACCTGGTACCCGGACAGGTCGGGAAGATCCTGGATGACCGCCTCGTGCACGTAGCCCGTGCGGCCCTGCCAGCCGTCTTCCTGCAAGGCGTCGGACACGACGGGCACATAGCGGAAGCCCGGCAGCGACTCGGTCCAGGACTGCGCCAGCGCGTCCATGTACAGGTCGCGGGGCCGACGCCCGCCCCAATACAGCACGGTGGGGCGATGGATCTGCTTGTGGATCATGTGCTCGACGATGGCCTTGACCGGCGCGAAGCCGGTGCCGCTGGCCAGCAGCACGATGGGCTTGTCGCTGTCTTCGCGCAGGAAGAACGAGCCGAACGGCCCTTCGAGGCGCAGGATCTCGCGCTCTTTCATCTGCGTGGGGCCGGCGCCGAACACGTGGTCGGTGAACAGGCCGCCGGGCAGATGGCGGATGTGCAGTTCGAGCGGGCTGCCGGTATGCGGGGCGCCGGCCATGGAGTAGCTGCGGCGCGCGCCGTCCTTCAGCAGGATCTCGACGTACTGCCCCGCGTAATAGCGGAACTGCTCGGAGGCCGGCAGCTGCAGCCGGATCACGACGACGTCGGGCGCGGCGCGTTCGATGGCCTGCACGCGCGACGGCAGCTTGCGGATCTGGATGTCGGACGCCAGCCGCACCTCGGAGGACTCGACGACCAGGTCGGTCTGCGGGCGCGCCTGGCAGAACAGCGTGTAGCCCTGCGCCAGTTCCTCGGGCGCCAGGATCTGCGCGGGGTACGGTCCGGCTTCGTACTGGCCTTCGATCACCTTGCCCTTGCAGGTGGAGCACGCGCCTGTGCGACAACTGTAGGGCAGCACGAAGCCGGCCGCCAGCGCGGCCTCGAGCACGGTCTGCCCGGACTCTACCTGGAACTGATGTTTGCTGGGTTGGATCGTTACCTGGAAACTCATGGCGATATCGGAACGGGCCGGCCCGAGACGTCGGGCCCGGCGCAATGGCCCCGTCATTGTCCGGGGCAATCGTGCATTCTAAACCCTTCCACCTATAATTCCGCCCATCCCGGGACGACCCGGGATCGCAGGCAGGAAGGCCCACGGCATCGGGGCCGCCGGCCGGCGCCCGCATCCGGGGGACGGCCCTCTTCCCGCCGGCGCGTCGCGCCGGCATTCATGCAAGGGCTGTCGCCATGACCTGGTTCATCCTCATCCTCGCCGGACTTTTCGAAGTCGTCTGGGCCGTGGGCCTCAAGTACACGCAGGGCTTCACGCGCCTGGTTCCCTCGATCCTCACCATCGCCGGCATGCTCATCAGCTTCTGGCTGCTGGCCCACGCCATGAAGACCCTGCCGCTGGGCACGGCGTACGCCGTATGGGTGGGCATCGGCACCATCGGCGCCTTTATCGCGGGCATCGTGCTGTTCAACGAGTCGCTGAGCACGATGCGCGTGGTCAGCGTCGGGCTGATCGTGGCCGGGCTGATCGGCCTGAAAATGTCGACGGCATAAGCCCGCCGACGCACACGCGCATCAGGCGCGTGGCGGAAACCGGCAGGCCGTCAGAAATCCAGTTCGAGCTCCACCGGATCGCCCACGCGCAGGCGCACGCCCTGCTGCTCGGCGACGATGGCGTTCACGCCGAACACCACGCCGGGCTCCAGCGTGCGGTACGCCGCCAGGGTGCGCCCGGGCTGGTCGCCCTGCACCGCCGAATCCTGGTCGACGTCGGGCACGGAGCAGCGCGTACAGGGCTTGACGAACGCTATTCGCGCCGGGCCCACCGTCGCCATCGCCGTATAGTCTTCTTCATAGGCGCCCCACTCGCCCTCGATGACGATGTTGGGCCGGAAGCGGTTCATCGGCACCGGCGCATGGCCTTGGGCGGCCAGCCGGGCGTTCAGGTCGTCCAGCGAAGCCTGGTTGACCACCAGCAGCGGAAACCCGTCGGCAAAGCCGAACACGTGGTCGCCCTCGAAGGGCTCGGCCAGGTCGGGATGCTTCTCGCGCCAGCGCTGTACCCATTCCGACCGCGCCGGGCGGCGCGCCTGTTCATCCACCTTGACCAGCCTGCATGGCCGGCCCAGGAAGCGGCTCAGCCATTCGGACGCGCGAGGATGCTCGGCACGCGCAGGCACGGTATCGCGCCATACTTCCACTTGCTCCACCGACTCGGCCAGTTCCGAGCCGTCCAACGGCACTTCCAGCGGCTCCAGGCCCGGCGCGGTCAGGCGCAGTACGCCGCCATCCAGCGCGGTGCGGATCAACGCCATGGCGGGCCACTGGCGCTGGGTCATGAAGCGCCCCTCGTCATCGACCAGCATCCAGCGCCGGTCATGCGCCAGGCCGGCGCGGTCCAGGACGGCTTCGGTCAGGTCGATGCCGGCACAGGATTTGACGGGATAGATATGCAGGCTGAGCAGTCGGGACGACATGATGATTGGCGGCCGGATGGAAAGCCGCCAGCATAGCCTGAACGCTCGCGACCGGGCAGAAACGCGGACTGCCGCCGCCCGGACTCGACTAGCCGGCGAATCCCCCGTCGGCCAGGAACTGCAGTTCCTCGGACGTGGATGTGCGGCCCAGTTGCGCATTGCGGTGCGGGAAGCGGCCGAAGCGCTCGATGATGCGCTGGTGCACCAGCGCATATTCATGCCAGCTGGGGCCCAGCGATTCCATGTAGCGGACCGCCAGGCGCTGGTCATCCAGGTCTTCGGAGTGCTCGAAGGGCATGTAGCAGAAGGCGCGCAGTTCGGGCTCGATGCGCGTGTCCAGGCCGGCATCGACCGCCACGCGCGCGAAATGGCGCGCCAGCGGATCGGTGGCGTACATGTGCGCGGTGCCGCGATACGCATTGCGCGGATACTGGTCCAGCAGGATCAGCAGGGCCAGCACGCCGGCCGCATCGGCGGCCCAGTGGTCCCGCTCGCGGCGGGCCGCGGACAGGTGGGCGCCGGCCCAGAGCTCGCTGCACTGCTGGTCGAATTCGGGATGCTTGGTGAACCACCGGCCCGGCCCGGCGTCGCGCCAGAACTGCAGGACGCCCTGCGGCGTGTCGTCGTATCGCGTCATGAATGATCCTGGTTGACGAGGTTGGCCGCAGGATAACGCGTCCAGGCGCCGCATGAAAAACCCGCCACGAGGGCGGGTCGGTGATGCCGCGCAGGCCCGCGCCGCGCCGGCACACGGCGCGGACCTGCGAGGCTCACACGAGCTTGAGCTTGTCCAGCGGCGTCAGGGCCTTGAAGGCCTTGCGCGTGGCGATGTGCTCCGGGCGCGGTTCCAGCCCGTACTTGGGCGCGTTCAGCGTGTTCTCCATGCTGTTGTAGACCATGAAGACATTCGAACGCGGCCACGGCGAGATGTTGCTGTTCGAACCGTGCATGGTGTTGCAGTCGAAAAACACCACCGAGCCGGCCTTGGCCATCATCGTGCGGATGCCGCCGCCCTGCTCGGCCAGCAGCTGCAGGCTGACGGGGTCGGGCACGCCATACTCCTGTTTCTTCAGCGACTGCTTGTAGTGGTTGCTGGGCGTCTCGCCCACGCACGAGATGAAGTGGCGGTGCGAGCCCGGCACCAGCATCAGCGGACCGTTGGTGGCATCGTTGTCCGACAGCAGCACCGAGCAGCTCAGCGCGCGCATCGAGGGCATGCCGTCCTCGACGTGCCAGGTCTCGAAGTCGGAGTGCCAGTAGAACTCCTTGCCCTTGAAGCCCGGCTTCATGTTGGCGCGCGTCTGGTGCAGGTACACCTCGGAACCCAGGATCTGGCGCGCCACGTTGATCAGGCGCGGCTCGCGCGCCAGGCGTTCCAGGATCGGGCTGAGCGCATGCACCATGAAGATCGAGCGCACCGCGTCGCTGCCCGGCTCGGTGATGGACTCTTCGCGGCGGGCGATGGCCGGGTCGCGCGTCATGCGCTCGACCTCGGCGATCAGCCCGGCCACTTCCTGCTCGGAGAACAGGTTCTCCAGCAGCAGGAAGCCGTCGCTTTCGTAGCTGTCGAGCTGTTCGGGGGTCAGTGCGTCGGCATACTTGCCGTCGCCATACACCACGGGATCCTTGCGGGCGATGATGGCGGAGCCGCGGTCCGTACGCGAGGCGTACGGATCCTTTGCAGGTGAAATCATGGATGTCCTCCTGTCGTCAGGCCGCTTCCTCGACGGGCAGCGCGTAGACGCCCTCGGCGTCATGCACTTCCTGGCCCGTCAGCGGCGGATTGAATACGCAGATGACGCGCAGCGGCTCCTTGCCGCCGCACAGCCAATGTTCGTCGTGCTCGTTGAGTGCATACACCACGCCCGGCCCGAGGTCATACGTCTTGCCATCGGCAATCACTTCGATCGAGCCGTCGCCCTCGATGCACCACACGGCCTCGAGATGGTTCTTGTAGTGGATGTGGGTTCGGGTGCCCGGGAAGATGGTGGTCTCGTGGAACGAGAAACCCATGCCATCCTTCTTGAGCAGCACACGGCGGCTCATCCAGGTATCGGTGCGGACTTCGTCCTTGGTTCCGATCACATCCTTGACGTTGCGTACGATCATCGACGTTTTCCTCCAAAGTTGAGCACGCGGGCGGGTTGGGCCGAATCGGCCAGGGCGTCGGCCACACTGGCCTCGATCACGTCCAGGCCGCGGGTCAGCAGTTCGTCTTCGATCGTCAGCGCGGGCAGCAGCTTCAGCACTTCGTCATGCGCGCCCGACGTCTCGATGACCACGCCGCGCTCGAAGGCCTTGCGGGCAATGCGATTGGCCAGGTCCGGCTGCGAGGCGGTGACCAGGCCCTGGATCAGTCCGCGGCCGCGCACCGACAGGCCGGCATTGGGATAGCTGTGCGCCAGGTTCTCCAGCCAGTCGCGCACCAGGCGCTCCTTGCGCTGGATGTCGGTCGAGAAGGCATCGCTGGCCCAGTAGGTTTCCAACGCGGCCGTGGCGGTGACGAACGCCAGGTTGTTGCCGCGGAACGTGCCGCTGTGCGCGCCCGGCTTCCACACGTCCAGCTCGGGCTTCATCAACACCAGCGACATGGGCAGGCCGAAACCCGACAGGGACTTCGACAGCGTGATGATGTCGGGGCGGATGCCGGCCGACTCGAAGCTGAAGAAGCTGCCGGTACGCCCGCAGCCGACCTGGATGTCGTCGACGATCAGCAGCATGTCGTGGCGGCGGCACAGCTTTTCCAGCTCTTTCAGCCAGCGCAGCGTGGCCACGTTGACGCCGCCCTCGCCCTGCACCGTCTCGACGATCACGCCAGCGGGCTTGTCCAGGCCGCTGCTGGGATCGTCCAGCATGCGCTCGAGGTAGGCGATCGTGTCGACGTCGGGACCGAAGTAGCCGTCGTACGGCATGAACGTGGTGTTGCCCAGCGCGTAGCCAGCCGCATCGCGGAACTTCTGGTTGGCGGTGGCCGACAGCGAGCCTCCGGACACGCCATGGAAACCGTGGGTGAACGAGATGATGTTCGGACGGCCCTTGACCTGGCGCGCGATCTTCAGCGCGGCCTCGACGGCATTGGTGCCGGTGGGACCCGTGAACTGCAGCGTGTATTGCCAGTTGCGCGGCTTCAGCAGCACCCGGTCCACGGTTTCAAGGAAACGCTTCTTGGCGCTGGTGGCCATGTCCAGGCCGTGCACGACTCCGTCGGAATGCAGATACTCGACCAGCTTTTCCTTGAAGACGGGATTGTTGTGACCGTAGTTCAGCGTACCTGCACCACTGAAGAAGTCGATGTACTCGGTGCCTTCCTCGTCGATAAGCACCGAGCCTCGGGCCTGATTAAATATCACCGGGAACGACCGGATGTAGCCCCGCACTTCCGACTCCATCCGGTCAAATATCTTCAAGTCCATGGCAACTTTCTCCTTGTAGCGTTGGTTGTCAGGCGAACGAGTCCCCTGCCGGCGGGCCCGACCGGGCGCCGGACGAGGTACGTCCAGTTATGGAAAGGCGTCAGCGCTGCCCAGGCGGGCTTGTGCTGAACGGACCTATCTTCAACAGCATTTCGTCGTCGTGGTCAGCCCCTCCGAAGGACTGCCGGTCGAACAGAGGCTGTTCGGCCACGTGGGCCCCGGCCTCGCGGGCCAGGCCAGTGAAGGTGCGGCGCGAGGCCCGGTTGTCGGGACCGACGGTGGTCTCGATGAAGCGCACGTGCGAGAGGCCCGGGCGCTGCAGCAGTTCGCCCAGCAGCCGACGCGCGAGGCGCCGGCCGCGGGCACGCGGGTGCACGGCGACCTGCCAGACGAACAAAGTGTCCGGGCGCGCGGGCACGAGGTAAGCGGAAATGAAGCCGTCGACGTCCCCGCCCGCGCTTTCCGCAACGATGCACGTGGCGGCATGGTGCTCGCACAGCAGCAGGTATGCGTAGAGCGAGTTGACGTCCAGCGGGGGGCATTCGCCGATCAGGCGGTGGATGGCGGCGCCGTCGTTGCGGCGCGGCTCGCGGAAGGTGTACTGCGTGGCGTCCGTTGCGGACTGGCCGGGGTGAGAAGCCCCCGTGCCGGTAGGTACTGCATACAGATCGATTTTTTTCATACGACCAATCCCGATTCTGGCGGCGCTCCACCGGTCGGCACCTCGAGGATGGGGGAAGCCGGATCGCCATGCGTCTCGATGGCGTGACCTCCCTGCTCCATGAGTGCCACGATGCGCTCCAGCGCCAGGGTGATGGTGGCCTGCTCGAGTTCGGGCAGGGCGTTCAAGGCATCGGCCAGATGCTTCTGCAGCGGCGAGGGAGCCTCGCTGGCCAGCGTGCGGCCCGCATCCGTGGCCGACACGAACACGATGCGGCGGTCTTCACGGCCGCGCTCGCGACGGATCAGGCCCTTGTCTTCGAGCCGATCCAGGATGCCCACTACGGTGCTGGGGCTGACGTGGATCTCGCGGCTGATGGACGTGGCGGTCATGGGACCGCCCGCGATCACCGTGCGCAGGCACATCAGTTGGGGCGCCGTGATGTGGCTTACCGCCGACAGCTGCCGCGAATGCAGCGCGATGGAACGCGTGATGCGCCGCAGCGCCCGCAGGATGCGCAGGTCGTACTGCTGCACCGGCGACTGGACGGGCGTGGATTCAACGGGAGCCGAATTATTCATGGCAAGAATCAGTTGTGTTCGATTGATTTCTACAGAAATGATATGGTCACGAGGCATCGACGTCAACCCATCGTAGGCTTTAATTTCCGTAGAAATGCAATAAATTAGGCAAAAATGCGCAGAAGATGTTGCGATTAGCCGCCACGAAAGCGACGTCGTGCCGGCCCGACCGCAACGCGGGCTCGCGCCGATGCGCCCCGTCGCGGGGCTGTCCGGGCGCGGCGCACCGCGATTGTGCAAACAAAAAGGACGGGCAGTCGAAACCGCTCCGTCCCTTGCGACGCTGCGCCGGCACGCCCTGACGATTGGTTACCGCCGGCGTGTCAGCCGAATACCGGCGACAGCACCGGCTGCTTCGGCCGCACGTCCAGCAAGCGGCCCTTGCGTCCGCGCTTGCCGACGTACGGCGCCAGGCTCGCGCCCGCCAGAATGTCCTCGGTCTGCTTGTTGCGGTAGATGCCGGCGGCGCGCAGTCCGCGCGCGCCGATGGGCACGACCTGCTGCACGCCGTCGCTGGCGTCCAGGCCCATCAACACGGTGCCGCGCCCGCCCCCCGGCTGGTTCTTGACCTCGTCCAGCCCAATGACGAGGAACTTGCCCTTGGCCGACAGCAGCGCCAGTTGCTGCGCGCCGTCGAACAGGGGCACGGGACGCAGCAGCTCGTCCTGCGCCTCCAGCGACACGAACTGCTTGCCCGCCCGCTGGCGGCTGACCATGTCGGACAGCTTGGCCGAGAACCCGTAGCCGCCGCGGGTGGCCAGCAACCAGCGGCTGTCCGGCGCGGCCACCAGCATGTGCGCGATGCGGCTGCCCGAGCCCAGGTCGATCATGGTGGTGACGGGTTGGCCATCGCCGCGCGCCGAAGGCAGTCCGGACACCGCTACCGTATAGGCCCGGCCGTTGTCGCCCAGCGCGATCAGCGTGTCCGTGGTGCGGCACTCGAAGGCGCCGTACAGGTCGTCGCCCTGCTTGAAGGTGAACTGCGAGGCATCGTGGCCGTGGCCCTGGCGCGCCCGCAGCCAGCCCTTCTGCGACACGATCACCGTGACGGGCTCATCGACCACGCGCGTCTCGAGCACCGCGCGTTCGGCGGGCTCGATCAGGGTGCGGCGCTCGTCGCCATACTGCTTGGCGTCGGCCTCGATCTCTTTCACCAATTGGCGCCGCAGCGATGCGGGATTGTCCAGCAGGTCCTGCAGACGCAGCAGCTCGGCGCGCTTGTCGGCAAGTTCCTGCTCGATCTTGATGCCTTCGAGGCGAGCCAGCTGGCGCAGGCGCATCTCGAGGATGTCCTCGGCCTGCCGCTCGGTCAGCTTGAAGCGCTGCATCAGCGCGGCGCGCGGCTCGTCGGATTCGCGGATGGTCTGGATGACCTCGTCCACGTTCAGGTACACCACCATGCGCCCTTCGAGCACGTGGATGCGGTCGCTGACCTTGTCCACGCGATGGCGCGTGCGGCGCACTACCGTGTCGGTACGGAACTGCACCCACTCCTGCAGGATCGCGCGCAGCCCCTTCTGGCGCGGCCGGCCGTCCAGGCCGATGCACACCAGGTTGATGGGCACGTTGTTTTCCATGCTGGTCTGGGCCAGCAGGGTGTTCACGAACTCGTCGCGATCGACCTTGGAGGTCTTGGGCTCGAACACCAGGCGCACCGCGGCGTCCTTGCCTGACTCGTCGCGCACGGCATCCAGCAGGCTCAGCATGACCGCCTTGGCCTGCTGCTGTTCGGGCGTCAGGCTCTTCTTGCCCGCGCGCACCTTGGGATTGGTGATCTCTTCGATTTCCTCGAGCACGCGCTGGCACGAGGCGCCGGGCGGCAGCTCGTGCACCACCAGCTGCCACTGGCCGCGCGCCAGTTCCTCGAACTGCCAGCGCGCCCGGGCCTTCAGCGAGCCGCGCCCGCTGGCGTAGATGTCGGCGATGTCGGCGGCCGGCGTGATGATCTGGCCGCCGCCCGTGAAGTCGGGTCCGGGCACCAGCTGGGCCAGCGCCGCGTCGTCCAGGTTGGGATGGCGGATCAGTTCGACGCAGGCACGCGCCACTTCGCGCAGGTTGTGCGGCGGCACTTCGGTGGCCATGCCGACCGCGATGCCCGATGCGCCGTTCAGCAGCATCATGGGCAGGCGCGCCGGCAGCTGCTGCGGCTCTTCATGGCTGCCGTCGTAGTTGGGCACGAAATCGACCGTGCCCTCGTCCAGTTCGTCCAGCAGCAGGCGCGCGATGGGCGTGAGGCGCGCCTCGGTGTACCGCATGGCCGCGGCGTTGTCGCCATCGCGCGAACCGAAGTTGCCCTGCCCGTCGATAAGGGGATAGCGCAGCGTGAAGGTCTGCGCCATGCGCACCATGGCATCGTAGGCCGCCTGGTCGCCGTGCGGATGGTATTTGCCCAGCACGTCGCCCACCACCCGGGCGGACTTGACGGGCTTGGCCCCGCCGCCCAGCCCCATGGCCTGCATGGCATACAGGATGCGCCGCTGCACGGGCTTCTGGCCGTCGCCCACGTCGGGCAGCGCGCGGCCGCGCACCACGGAAACGGCATAGTCAAGATAGGCCTGCTCGGCGTAGGCGCCCAGCGTGATGGCCGCGCCATCGTCCGGCGCGGCGTTGAACAGGTCTGGTTGATTCGTGTCGGTCATATCGTTTGTCCATCGCCCCTACGCGGCACCCGCGCCGCATGAAACAGGCGCCACTCGATCGAGGGCACAGCGGACCGGGCTCCGCCGGTCCGCCAGTGCCGCCCCCCTGGGGGGGCGCGCGTCAGCGCGTAGGGGGGGGGTTATATATCCAGTTCCGCCAGGTTGCCCTTCTCTTCGATCCAGGCGCGCCGTTGGGCCGACTCTCCCTTGCCCATCAGCATGTCGAACATGCGCGTGGTGTCGCCGGGCGTGAGCGTGCCATAGCCCACGGGCATCAGGCGGCGTGTGTCGGGATTCATGGTGGTTTCCCAAAGCTGCTCGGGGTTCATTTCGCCCAGGCCCTTGAAGCGACTGATGCTCCAGCTGCCTTCGCGGATGCCCTCTTTGCGCAGCTTGTCCTGCGCGGCCTCGAGTTCGCCATCGTCCAGGCAATACATCTTGCGCGCCGGACGCTTGCCCTGCGCCGGCACGTCCACGCGGAACAGCGGCGGACGCGCCACGTAGACGTGGCCGGCTTCGACCAGGCGCGGAAAATGGCGATAGAACAGCGTCAGCAGCAGGACCTGGATGTGCGAGCCGTCGACGTCCGCGTCCGACAGGATGCAGATGCGGCCGTAACGCAGACCCGACAGGTCGGGGTCGTCGCCGGGGCCGTGCGGGTCCACGCCGATGGCCACGGCGATGTCGTGGATCTCGTTGTTGGCGAACAGGCGGTCGCGCTCGACCTCCCACGAATTGAGCACCTTGCCGCGCAGCGGCAGGATGGCCTGGAATTCTTTGTCGCGGCCCATCTTGGCCGAACCGCCCGCCGAATCGCCCTCGACCAGGAACACTTCGGTGCGCGTGGCGTCGCTGCTTTCACAGTCGGTGAGCTTGCCGGGCAGCACCGCCACGCCGGAGCTCTTGCGCTTCTCGACCTTCTGGGCCGAGCGCACCCGCGCCTGGGCCTGGCGGATTGCCAGTTCGGCGAGTTTCTTGCCGTACTCGACATTGCTGTGCAGCCACAGGTCGAGCGCGCCCCTGGCGAAGCCGCCCACCAGGCGCACCGCGTCGCGGCTGTTCAGGCGTTCTTTGATCTGCCCCTGGAACTGCGGATCGAGCACCTTGGCCGACAGGACGAAACTGGCGCGCGCGAACACGTCCTCGGGCAGCAGCTTGACGCCCTTGGGCAGCAGACTGTGCAGTTCGGCGAAGCTCTTCACGGCGCCGAAGAGGCCCTCGCGCAGGCCCGACTCGTGCGTGCCGCCGGCGGGCGTGGGGATCAGGTTGACGTACGACTCGCGCATCACGTTGCCGTCTTCGGACCAGGCCACCACCCACTGCGCGCCCTCGCCCTCGGCGAAGCTTTCGTGATCGGCGCCCGCGTACTGCTGGCCCTCGAAGAACGGCACCATCAGCTCGGCGCCGCCCAGCGCCTCGGCCAGGTAGCCGCGCAGGCCGTCGGCGTACTGCCACGTCTTGACGTCGCCGGTCTTCTCGTTGATGAGGGTGACCTTCACGCCGGACAGCAGCACCGCCTTGCTGCGCAGCAGGTGGGTAAGTTCGTTGACCGGGATGGCCGCGGTGTCGAAGTACTTGGCATCCGGCCAGACGCGCACCCGCGTACCGGATTTCTTGCGCGGTCCGGGCGCATCGTAGGGCGCCAGCGGTTCGGCGACGTCGCCGCCGGCGAACACCAGCCGGTGGGTCGCGCCGTCGCGCCAGACCACGACCTCGAGCTTGGTGGCCAGGGCGTTGGTGACCGACACGCCCACGCCATGCAGGCCGCCCGAGAACGCGTAGGCGCCCCCGCCGGCCTTGTCGAACTTGCCGCCGGCGTGCAGGCGCGTGAAGACCAGCTCGACCACTGGCGCGTTTTCTTCGGGGTGCAGGCCGACAGGGATGCCGCGGCCGTCGTCCTCGACCGACACGCTGCCGTCCATGTGCAGCACCACCTGGATCTGCTTGCCGTGACCGGCCAGCGCCTCGTCGGCGGCGTTGTCGATGACTTCCTGCACGATGTGCAGCGGGTTTTCGGTGCGCGTATACATGCCCGGGCGCTGACGCACGGGCTCCAATCCCTTCAGGACACGGATCGACGCTTCGGTGTAACGTGGTGTGGCCAAGTTATCCCCAGGATCTGTGGAAAAAAACCGACATTTTAAGGACACGCGCCCAATTGGCGCGGTTCCCGGTGGGATGCGCAGGTCCTGAGCAGCCCGGGATTCGGTACCATGGAACTCGCGGCCGGCTCCGATCATTGCGGCCGCCGACGCGCCGCAACATCCTACACAAAAGCGGCGAACGCTGTTGTTATCGACAGTGGTATGCTTTCACCATTGCAACCAACAAGAACGGCGGTCCGCATGGCGCATGCCTTGGCACGGATCCACGCCGCTGAACCCGAGAAACACCATGAGCGAGCAAATCAAGAACGTCAGTGACGCCAGCTTCGACAGCGACGTGCTCAAGTCGGGCCAGCCCGTGCTGGTCGACTACTGGGCGGCCTGGTGTGGCCCCTGCAAGATGATCGCCCCCATCCTGGAAGAAGTCGCCACCGAGTACGCCGGCCGCCTCACCGTGGCCAAGCTCAACGTCGACGAAAACCAGGACACCGCTGCCAAGTACGGCATCCGCGGCATTCCCACGCTGATGCTGTTCAAGGACGGCCAGGCCGCCGCCACCAAGGTGGGCGCCCTGTCGAAGTCGCAACTTACTGCATTCCTCGACAGCGCGTTGTAAACTCCGGGGGCAGCTATTAACGCACGGCGCCGCCCGCCCGGGCGGCGTCCAGTCTCCCAAAAATAATCGCTACCGCGTGGGCGCATCCGACGCCTGCCAACCCATTCTTCTCTCCCCCCTCTCACCGCAATGCACCTCAATGAACTGAAGGCGCTGCACGTATCGCAGTTGCTGGAAATGGCCGCTGGCCTGGAAATCGAGAACGCCAACCGCCTGCGCAAGCAGGAACTGATGTTCGCCATCATGAAGCGGCGCGCCAAGCAGGGCGAGCAGATCTTCGGCGACGGCGTGCTCGAAGTCCTGCCCGACGGCTTCGGCTTCCTGCGGTCGCCCGAGACGTCGTACCTGGCCAGCACGGACGACATCTACATCTCGCCCTCGCAGATCCGCCGCTTCAACCTGCATACCGGCGATTCCATCGAGGGTGAAGTGCGCGTGCCCAAGGACGGCGAGCGCTATTTCGCGCTGGTCAAGGTCGACAAGATCAACGGGGCCGCCCCCGAGTCGATCAAGCACCGCATCATGTTCGAGAACCTGACGCCGCTGCATCCGAACCAGCCGCTGCGCCTCGAACGCGACATCAAGAGCGAGGAGAACCTGACCGGCCGCATCCTCGACATCTTCGCCCCCATCGGCAAGGGCCAGCGCGGCCTGATCGTGGCCAGCCCGAAGTCCGGCAAGACGGTGATGATGCAGCACATCGCGCATGCCATCACCACCAACTATCCCGACGCCGTCATGATCGTCCTGCTGGTCGACGAGCGCCCCGAGGAAGTGACCGAAATGCAGCGCACGGTGCGCGGCGAAGTGGTGGCATCGACGTTCGACGAACCGGCCACCCGCCACGTGCAGGTGGCCGAGATGGTCATCGAGAAGGCCAAGCGCCTGGTCGAAATGAAAAAGGACGTGGTGATCCTGCTCGACTCGATCACCCGCCTGGCCCGCGCGTACAACACCGTGGTCCCCGCCTCGGGCAAGGTGCTCACCGGCGGCGTCGACGCCAACGCCCTGCAGCGTCCCAAGCGCTTCTTCGGCGCGGCGCGCAACCTCGAGGAAGGCGGCTCGCTCACCATCCTGGGCACCGCGCTGATCGAGACCGGCAGCCGCATGGACGAAGTCATCTACGAAGAATTCAAGGGCACCGGCAACTCCGAAGTCCACCTCGAGCGCCGCCTGGCCGAGAAGCGGGTCTACCCGTCCATCAACCTCAACAAGTCGGGCACGCGCCGCGAAGAGCTGCTGATCAAGCCCGAGCTGCTGCAGAAGGTGTGGGTGCTGCGCAAGTTCATCCACGACATGGACGAAGTCCAGTCGATGGAATTCATCCTGGACAAGATGCGCGCCACGAAGACCAATTCCGAGTTCTTCGACATGATGAAGAAGTAAGACGGCGACGCGCGACATGCCGCTCATCGCGGCATGCCGCGTCGCCCCTGCCGCGGCCGCTCCTGCCCGGGGCGGCGCGGACGCCCCACCCCGCTGTCACTGTCCCGGGGTTCGCGGGATCAAGGTTCCACCCAGGCTTCCTGCTGCCGCGCGGGCGTCGTCGCGCGCGGCGCGCGCGACTCCACCGCCTCGATCTTCGGATCGTCCCAACTGCCCGTGACCTTGTATTCGGCCGTCATGGCTTCGGCCAGCGGCTGCTTCAGCAGCCACTGCGTGACGAAGGCGCCCAGGCCCAGCAGCGGATTGACGGCCAGCGCCGTCACCACCGCCGCACCGCTGGCATCCAGGTTCGGAATCACTACCGCGCGCATGTCCCAGCTTTCCGCCACCAGGTCGGCCGTGCCGCCCAGCACCACCGCGGCCACGGGGCCGTTGATCTTGTAGCCCTCGGTGCTGGCCACGCCGTTGCTGACCTTCATCGTGCCGCGCACGGTGTCGAACGGGAAACCCTCGCGCAGCACGCCGGTCGGGTTCAGGTCCAGCTTGGCCAGCCGCTGCAGGGATTGCAGCGACAGCAATTCCAGCAGACGCGCCGTGCGCGAATTCAGGTGCAGGAAGCGGCCCTTGTCCAGGCTGACCGTCACGCTGCCTTCGATGTCCGCGATGTCGTGCTTGAACGGCAGGTTGCGCCAGGTGATGGTGCCGTCCACCGTGCCCGAGCCCGCGCTGATGGCGCCGTCCTCTCCGATGCGGGAAAGGAATTTGCCCAGGTCGCCGAAGTTGGCCTTGGCATCGACGGTCAGGCCGCGATCCGGGCCCTTCAGGCGCCAGTTGCCGGTGGCATTCAGCGTCGCCGCGTCGTTGGCGATCTGCAGCTTGTCCAGACTCCAGCGGCTGCCGCGCTCGAGGTTCGTGCCCATCAACTCAAGGCTGCCGACGTCTCGGCCATACAGGACGAACTGCTTGGCTTGCAGGTCGATCGCCGGGATGTCGGAAAGCCCGTTGTCCTCGGCATCGGATTCGGGGTTGGCGGCGCCTTCGTCCTCTTTGCCGAGCCCATCCGCGCCCCCCACCGCCAGGCGCGAGAAGCGCGCCGCCACCTTGCCCGCCACGGCCCCGGAGGCCTCCGTCCATTCCAGCGTACCGGCCGCCTGGCGCGCCTCCAGGCTGACGCGCCACTGCGCCGGCGCGGGCCGCTGCGCATACACGGTCAGCGCGTCCAGCGTGTGCCCTCCGGCAACCAGTTGCCTTGCCGCAAGGCTGATCTGGTTCAGCGGCGGCAACAGGCCGGGGTCCGCTGCGCGCGCGCCGCGGGGGGCGGATCCGGAAGCGGCCGCAGCGCGCTCTTCGGTGCGGTCCGCCAAGGCGGGTTCGCCGCGTCTCTCGTGGCCACGCCTCTTCTGCGCAGCGGCGGGCGCAGGCTTGTCGGCGAACGCCTCGGCCACGTCGTCCCAGCCGTCCAGGTCCAGCCTGTCGAACGTACCCGCGACGCTCATGCCCTGCGCGGGCATCGTGGCGGGGCGTCCCACCCCCAACGCGCCGCGGGCGAAGTACGGACCGCCGGCCTGGCCGGCGGGATCCCGCTCGAATATCAGGTTGATGTCCTGGCCCAGCCCGCCCGACAGCCAGCGCCTGCCGGCCGGCCCGGAATCCGTGGCGGGACTCCATTGCAGCGTGAGCGGCAGCGCGGCCGCCGCGCTCTTGCCCACCGGCGCCGGCATGTCGATGGCCATGCCCGTCAGGTCGCTGCGCACCGACACATCCAGGTCGGCATTCTTGGCATAACTGAGCCTGCCTGCGTAGGCCGCCCTGCCCGACAGGCGCGCCATGGCCGGCGCGCGGCTCAGCTCGCGCAGCCCGGCCGCGGTCAGCGTGCCGGCGAATTCCAGCGACTGGCCCGGTCCCAGCCCGCCCGACAGGCGCGCCGGACCGCCGAGGAAGTTGGCGCGGATGTCGCGCGCCTTCACCGCGCGCTCGGTGAAGTCCAGGCTGCCCTGCACCTGCCCCAGCGTCGGGATCTCAGGCATGAGCCGGAACGAGCCGCCGGTGAAGCCTATCTGCCCCTCGACCTTCGCGTCGTCGACGTTGGTCAGCGGCACGTGCAGTTTCAACGGTACGTGCCAGGTGCCGGTGGCCTCTGCTTCGGCGAGCAGATTGTCCAGCAGGCCGCCCAGCGGTGAGTTGGCGGCCAAGGCCAGATAGGCCGGCGCGGGCCCTTCGGAGACGCCGGTCACGCTCAGTTCGGCATTGTGTTCCAGGTTGGGAATGGCGGCCTGCACCGCGCCGAGGCTCACGACATGGCCATGGCCGGTGGGCACCTCCCCGTCCACGGTGTCCACCGCCAGGCTCACCTTGTCGATGGAAAAGTCGCCGTGCAGCTTTTCCAGCCGTGGCCAACCCTTGCGCCGTCCCTCCGCGGGGGCATAGTCGACGACGGCGTCGCGATAGGCGCCCGCGATACGAAACTCGCCCGTCGTGCCGGGCGCGCCATACGGAAAATCGGCCAGCTCGCCACGCACGGTGACCGCCGCGTCGCGCACCTCGCCGGCCTGCAGGCCGTGGGCCAGCCAGCGGCGGGCGTCTACGCCCACACTGAGCGGCAGATAGCGGTGGATCGCCGGCATGGCCGCGCGCGCCAGGCTGCCGCGCAGATCGACGGTGCCGGCCGGGTCCCTGCCCTCGTCCCGCCACGAGCCCTGCAGCCGCGCGTCCATATCGCGATTGACGGCGCGCAGCTGCCGCAGCTCCACCATTCGAGGCTGCCCCGGGCGCCGCAAAAGGCTCGCGTCGACGCTGACCAGATCGAAGTCCAGGTGCGGCGTCTCGAAGACGCCGGGCAGGGCCAGCCGCAACCCCTGCGCCTGGGCATCGAGCGACAGGCCGGCGGCTTCTTTGCTGGGAGCCATCGGCAGGTCGTCGAACTGCAGCAGATCGCCGGGCACGCCCTGCAGCCGCGCGCGGGCCGTCTGCGCGACGACCGTGCCCAGGTCCTCCGGCGCCTGCCAGTGCAGGCCGCGCAGCACCGTGTCCACCGTCAGGTCCTGCATGTGCCCCTGCGACAGGCGCACCCAGGCCCGCGCCGCCAGCCGGCCCTGCGTCCCGGCCGGCACGGGCAGCCAGGGATGCCATGCCGAAGGTTCCGCATCGTCGAGCTGGAAGTACAACTGGCCGTCCCAGTTGAACGGGTTGGCGCCGTTGCGCGCGAACAGGTGACGATTGAACTCGCCGCGCATGCTGAACCCGCTGGCCAGTTCACCGGGCACGCGCGCGCGCATACCGAAGCGATGCGACAACGCGCCGTTGCGCACCAGCAGATCGAGGTCGGACAGCACCAGCTCCGGCGCCTGGCGCTGCTCGTCCTGCCAGCGCAGCGTGCTGCGGTACAGCCCTATCTGCCGCTGCGCCAGCAGCCAGCGCAGTGCCGGCGAGGGACCGTCCGAACCTTCGGCGGGATCGAAGGAATGGCCGGCCACCCAGATCCTGCCGTCGGCGTCGCGGCGCACGGCCAGCTCCGCGCCTTCGATGCGCAACAGCAGCAGACGCGGCGACAGGCGGACCAGGCTGCGCCAGCCGATCACCGTGTCCACCTTTGGCAGAGACAGCGCGGGATCGGCCTGACCTTCTTCATAGAGGCGCACCGCGGACAAATGCAGGCGCGGATTCAGGCCGCTCCAGTCGGCCGCGATGGCGCCGATCTGCACGCGCGCGCCCAGCGCGTCGGAGACGTGGCGTTCGATCTGCGGGCGCCACTGGTCGATCCGGGGCAGCACCCAATGCCGCAGCCCCAGGAAGGTGATGGCAACCAACGCGTAGATGGCCAATACGCCCCAGAGCAGGCAGCGCAGGACTTTGGAAAAAACGGGCACGGGTGGATCGGCAGGATCAGGCAGGTTGCGGTATCGTCCCTTTATACATTACACGACATTCCGCCCTTCGAGACCGTCCTATGTCTTCCGCCCACCTACTGGCGCCCGCCCTCGCCTGGTCCGGCCATCTGCGCCGCCGCCTGGACGCCCATCCCGATATGTATGCGTGGCTGCAGACGGCCGCCGCGCGGCCGGTGACGCCGAACGTGCTGGCGGCCTGGCAGGAGGAGCTGGCCGGTCCGGACGCGCCCTCGGTGCTGCCCGGCGCGCAATGCCGCAGCGTGCTGCGCAAGCTGCGCGAACGGGTCTTCAGCACGCTGATGGTGCGCGACCTGGCGGGCGTCGCCGACCTTGAAGAGGTGGTGGGCGGCATGACGCAGCTGGCCGACGTGGCGGTGGACGCCGCTTACCGCAGCATGGCGGCCGAACTGCGCGAGGTGCATGGCGTGGCGCGCGATCCCGCCACCGGCGCGCCGCAGGAACTGCTGATCGTGGGCATGGGCAAGCTGGGCGGGCGCGAACTGAATGTGTCGTCCGACATCGACCTGGTCATGCTGTACGGAGAGGAAGGCGAGACCGACGGGCCGCGGCCGATCAGCCACCACGAGTTCTACGGACGGCTGACGCGCCGCATGATGCCGATCCTGTCGGAGGTGGATGCCGACGGGCAGGTCTTTCGCACCGACCTGCGGCTGCGTCCCGACGGCGATGCCGGTCCGCTGGCCTGGAGCCTGGACGCGTTCGAGCACTACCTGATCGGCCAGGGCCGGGAATGGGAACGCTATGCGTGGCTGAAGGGCCGCCTGATGCCGGCGCGCGCCTACGCCGACAGCGACGCCGAGCCTCAGGCGCGCCAGCTGGAAAGCCTGCGCATGCCGTTCGTGTACCGCAAGTATTTCGATTTCGATGCGCTGGCCGCGCTGCGCGCGCTGCGCGAACGCATCCGCCAGGACTGGCAGCGCCGCGCGCTGGCGCGCAGCGGCGTGGACAGCGCCAACAACGTCAAGCTGGGCGATGGCGGCATCCGCGAGATCGAGTTCATCGTGCAGTTGTTCCAGCTGGTGCGCGGCGGCCGCATGCCTGCGCTGCGCCAGCGCGGCCTGCTGGATGCGCTGCATGCCGAGCGCGACGCGGGGCTGCTGTCGGCCGACGACGCGCAGCGTCTGGAAGCCGCCTACCGCTTCCTGCGCCGCACCGAGCACGCGCTGCAATACCGCGAGGACGCGCAGACGCACCTGCTGCCGGGCGACGCCGAGGCGCGCGCGGCGCTCGCGGCCGCGCTGGGCATGAGCGCCCGCGATTTCGAGGACACGCTGGCGGCGCACCGCGCCTTCGTTTCCGAGACCTTCCGCAATGCGTTTCGCCTGGCGGGCATGGGCGACCTGGACGAGCAGCCGGGCGGCCGGCCGTCGCCCTCGCCGGCGGTGGCGGACGAGGCGCTCGACGACGCCGAGAGCCGGCTGGCCGCGCAGATCCGCCGGGATTTCGGCGGCGATGCGGATGAACTGGTGCGCCGCACCGAGTCGCTGCTGTCCAGCCACCGCGTGCGCAGCCTGCCCGACAGCAGCCGGCGCCGCGTGGACGTGCTGCTGCCCGCCGTGCTGCAGGCCGCCATGCAGACCCCCGCCCCGCGCGACGCCGCGGTGCGCCTGCTGGACTTGATCGAGACCATCGCGCAGCGCAGCGCCTACCTGGCGCTGCTGGCCGAATATCCCGACACGCTGGCCCGCGTGGCCCGCATGGTGGCCGCCAGCCCGTGGGCCGCGCAATACCTGACGCAGCACCCGCTGCTGCTGGACAGCCTGATCGACTGGCGCACCTTGTACGAACCGCTGGACTACGCGCAACTGGCGCGCCAGCTCAGCGCCGACCTGGATGCCTGCGTGCTGCCGGGCGGCGAGCCGGACATCGAGCGCCAGATGAACCTGATGCGCGACGTGCAGCGCCAGGCCAGCTTCCAGCTGCTGGCCCAGGATCTGGAAGGCGAACTGACGGTGGAGCGCCTGGCCGACCAGTTGTCGGCGCTGGCCGACGTGCTGCTGGCCGAGACGGTGCGGCGCGTCTGGCCGCTGGTGAACCGCCTGCCGGGCGCACAGCCGCATTTCGCGGTGATCGCGTACGGCAAGCTGGGCGGCAAGGAGCTGGGCTACGCCTCGGACCTGGACCTGGTGTTCCTGTTCGACGACCCGCGCGAGGACGCCGCCGAGGTGTACGCCAAGCTGGGGCGGCGCATGACCTCATGGCTGTCCACCATGACGTCTTCGGGCCGCCTGTACGAGGTGGACCTGCGGCTGCGCCCCGACGGGGACGCGGGCCTGCTGGCCGTGTCGATCGAGGCTTTCGAGCAATATCAGCGCAACCATGCCTGGTCGTGGGAGCACCAGGCGCTGACCCGGGCGCGCTATTCGGCGGGCGACCCGCAGGTGGGAGCGCGCTTCGAACGCATTCGCGCCGACATCATGGTGCAGCCGCGCGACACCGCGGCGCTGCGCGCCGACGTGCTGGGCATGCGAGACAAAATCAGCGCGGGCCATCCCAACCCCACCGACCTGTTCGACCTGAAGCACGATCGCGGCGGCATGGTCGACGTGGAATTCGTCACGCAATACCTGGTGCTGTGCCATGCCGCGGAGCATCGCGAGCTGGTCAACAACCTGGGCAACATCACGCTGCTGCGCTTGGCCGGACAGGCCGGCCTGATCGACTCCGAACAGGCGCGGCTGGCCGGCGACGCGTATCGCACATTGCGGCGGACGCAGCACGCGCTGCGCCTGCAGGGCGTGGAGAAGGCACGCGTGCCGGCGGATAGGCTGGCCGACGAGCGGGCGGCCGTCAGCGCGCTGTGGCAAGGAGTGCTGGGGGAGTGATGTCGTTCGTCGTTTTATGCACGAACGGTGTCGCTGGTTCAATGGGATGGGTTGAGTTCTGAAGTCGCTCCTGTGTGTCGACTGGGGCCGCGCCGGCCAAGTCGTCGGGCTCGGGCGCGCCATCAGGCGCCCTCGGCCGCTACGCGGCTCCCCCTCCTTGCCTTGTATAGTTTTTCTGCGTCTTCGGTCTCGGAGCCGAAGGCGCTGGCATCGAATCATTCCATCGACCGCTTGAAAGGACGGTCGATTCGACACGTAAGTGCCGGCCGAGTGTGGCATGTTGCAGGCACTCGTCCGATCAGCGAACGTACGGGGTGCAATGCGAGGCACTGCATAGCTGAGTTGCGACGCAAGCCACCTCGCGCCCCGTATAAGCGCCGCTCGCCCGACCCGATTCTGTTGTCAGGCATGCAATCATCGGCAACCCACATGAAGAGGGAAGATCCGTTCGAATGCCGCTGGTGTGAGTCCTCGGGCAGGGTTTGCCGGGTGGGACGGGCAATTGGAGCGAGGGGAGCCCCCGCAGGGGGCCGAGGGCGCCTGATGGCGCGCCCGAGCCGAGCGACTTGCCCGGCACGCCCGGCAAACCCTGGCCGAGGACGCCTTCGAGCGACACCGACACGCGACCGCACCGTCCCGCGACGGTTGGAAACAACGCTTCAGACGGACCCGCACCGCGCAGTAAAATACTGACTTCGCGCCTATTTCCAGCCAGTCCGCCACTCGCCCGCCGATGGTGCGGCTGGCACCGCTGCCATGTCTGAACTCGTCCGCCCCAAACTCGACCTGCCCCCGGGCCGCAAGAAGGTGTTGCTGCATTCGTGCTGCGCGCCCTGTTCCGGCGAGGTCATGGAAGCCATGACCGCCTCGGGCATCGACTATGCCATCTACTTCTACAACCCTAACATCCATCCGGTGAAGGAGTACGAGATCCGCAAGCAGGAGAACATCCGGTTCGCGGAGCAGCATGGCATCGAGTTCATCGATGCCGACTACGACATGGACAACTGGTTCGATCGGGTCAAGGGCCTGGAAGACTCGCCCGAGCGCGGCGAGCGTTGCACGGTGTGCTTCGACATGCGCTTCGAGCGCACCGCCCTGTATGCCCACGAACATGGCTTCGACACCATCACCAGCTCGCTGGGCATCTCGCGCTGGAAGGACATGAACCAGATCAACGGCTGCGGCGAACGTGCCGCGGCGCGTTACGACGATCTGGTCTACTGGACCTACAACTGGCGCAAGGGCGGCGGTTCTCAGCGCATGATCGAGATCAGCAAGCGCGAGAACTTCTACCAGCAGGAATACTGCGGCTGCGTGTATTCGCTGCGCGACACCAACCGGCATCGCCGCGCCCAGGGCCGCGACCGCATCCACATCGGCGTGAAGTTCTACGGCCGCGAGGAAATCCTGAACGGCGATTCGTGATCGATCGCCCGCCTCAGCACTCGACGATATTGACCGCCAGGCCGCCGCGCGCCGTTTCCTTGTACTTGGTCTTCATGTCGGCGCCGGTTTCGCGCATGGTCTTGATCACGGAATCCAGCGACACGTAGTGCTGTCCGTCGCCGCGCAGCGCCATGCGCGCGGCGTTCACGGCCTTGACCGAGGCCATCGCGTTGCGCTCGATACAGGGTATCTGCACCAGTCCGCCGACCGGGTCGCAGGTAAGACCCAGGTTGTGCTCCATGCCGATCTCGGCGGCGTTCTCGACCTGGTCTACCGTGCCGCCCAGCACCGCGGCCAGCGCGCCGGCCGCCATCGAACAGGCCACGCCCACTTCGCCCTGACAGCCCACTTCGGCGCCGGAGATGGAGGCGTTGTACTTGTACAGCAGCCCGATGGCGCCCGCCGTCAGCAGAAAGTCGCGCACGCCCGCCGGGCTGGCGCCGGCGACGAAGCGATCGTAGTAATGCAGCACCGCCGGGATGATGCCCGCCGCGCCGTTGGTGGGCGCCGTGACCACGCGCCCGCCCGCCGCGTTCTCTTCGTTCACGGCCATGGCGTACAGGTTCACCCAGTCCATCACGGACAACGGATCGGACAGCGTGCGCTCGGCACGCTGCGTCAGGTGTCGATACAGCTCGGGCGCCCGGCGGCGCACCTTGAGCGGACCGGGCAGTTGGCCGTCGGCCTCGGGATGACCGATGCCGCAGCCGCGCTCCACGCACCGCTGCATCACCTGCCAGATGCGCGCCAGGCCGGCCTCGACCTCGGCCTGCGAACGCCAGGTGAGCTCATTGCGCAGCATCAGCTCGGCCACGCTGAGCCCGTTGTCGCGGCACATCTGCAGCAGCTCGCGGCCCGTGCGGAACGGGAACGGCAACTGGTCGTGCGCGGCGATGACCTGGCTGTTGGACGAGCCGGCCGTCACCACGAAGCCGCCGCCCACCGACAGGTAGCGTGCCTCGCGCAGCGGCGTGCCGTCGCCGTCGTAGGCATGGAATTTCATGCCGTTGGGATGCTCGGCCATGGCCTCGCGGCGATAGAACAGCAGGTGCTCTTTCTCGATGAAGGGAACCGGATGCACGCCCAGCAGGGCCAGGCTGCGCTGGCTGCGTATCGAGGCCAGCATGCCTTCGATGGCAGACGGGTCCACCGTATCGGGAGCCTGGCCCAGCAGGCCCAGCATCACGCCCTTGTCGGTGCCGTGGCCCTTGCCCGTGGCGCCCAGCGAGCCGTATAGCTCGGCGCGCACGGACGCGACCGCCGGCAGCAGGCCGTCGCGCTCGAGGCCCTGCGCGAACAGCAGCGCGGCGCGCATCGGCCCCACGGTGTGGGAACTGGACGGGCCGATGCCTATCTTGAACAGATCGAATACGGATACGGCCACGAGGGCCTCCTGCGGCTGAGGACGCCGCAATCATACGCTGGCGGGGTGGGCTTGCGCTGCATGCGCCCGTCCCGCCGGCCCAGGCCAGGCGCCAGGCCGGCAGCTTATACGCTTATACGTACCGGCCGAACCACTCCAGCGCGCGCTTCCAGCCGTCGTCGGCGGCCTGCTTCACATACGACGGACGATAGTCGGCATAGAAAGCATGGCCCGCATCTGGGTACACCACAAACTCGGATGCGCGCGAATGCTCGTTGCCTTGGGCCAGGCGCTGCTTCATTTTCTCGACGTCGGCCAGCGGAATGCTCTCGTCCTTGGCGCCATAGAGCCCCAGCACCGGGCCGTGCAGCTTGTCCGCGATATCCAGCGCCACCTGCTTGATCAGCGGACCATGGCCGGCCGCGAGCTTGCCATACCACGCCACGCCGGCCTGCACGCGCGGGTTGTGGGCGGCGTACATCCAGGTCAGGCGACCGCCCCAGCAGAAGCCCGTGATGCCGACGCGCGCGGGATTGCCGCCGTGCTCGGCGGCCCAGGCGAGGCTGGCGTCGAGATCGCCATAGACCTGCTCGTCGGGCACCTTGGCAACCAGGTCGGAAATCAGCTTCGGAATGTCGGTGTACTGCGAGGCGTCGCCCTGGCGTTCGTACAGGTTGGCGGCCACGGCCAGGTAGCCGGCCTTGGCGAAGCGGCGGCACACGTCCTTGATGTGTTCGTGCACGCCGAAGATCTCCTGCACGACCAGCACGATGGGCAGGTCCTGCCTGCCCTCCGGGGCAGCGTAATAGGCGCTGATGCTGCCGTTGGCGGTGGGCAGCTTGAAGTCGCCCTGGGCCAGGCCCTGCGAGTCGGTGTGGATGGCAGTCGGGGCGGCATTGCCGGCGGCGGCGGCGAAATTCATGTCGGACTCCTGGTTGATGAAACGGAGATGCCCGGCCGCCGCCACGGATGCGCCGTGAGGGATCAGTGCTGATGATGCAGATGCGCGCCGTGCCCTTCCGCCTCGTGCACGGCCTCGGCCTCGTGCGAGTGGCCGGCGTGATCGTGGCCATGCAGGAAGGTGGTGAGGCTGTAGATGAGGACCACGCCGACGCCCACCAGCAGCAGTTGCGGAATCGCGTCGGACAGGGCGACACGCTCGTGCATCTGCGGCATCAGGTCGGCAACCGAGATGTACAGGAAACTGCTGGCCGCGATGACGAGTATGTAGGGCGTCCAGGCTTGCGCCTCCTGCAACACGAAATATCCTACACCGCCCCCCGCCGCCGTGCACAGGCTGCTGAGCAGGATCAGCATCATGGCCCGCCGGCGCGTGATGCCCGCATTGAGCAGCACGACGAAGTCGCCCAGCTTGTGCGGCACCTCGTGCACAATGATCGAGGCCGCGGTCAGCACGCCCAACAGCGGATCCGTGAGAAACGCCCCGGCCACCAGCACGCCATCGCAAAAATTGTGCAGCGAACTGCCGATGAGAATGATGCGCCCGCCCCGCCCCGCCTCGTGGCGATCATGCCCATGATGGTGATGATGCCCATCGCCTTCGTGATGATGGCTGTGACGCAGGAGCGAGATCTTCTCGAGCGCGAAGAACGCGATCAGCGACACCAGCAGCAGCCCGAACAACGTATGCACATCGGCCCGCGAGCTTTCGAACGCCTCGGGCAGCAAGTGCAGCAGCGCCACCGACAGCAGCACACCGACCGACAGGCTGACCATATGGTGCAGATATTTGGCAAACACGCGATAGGCCAGCCAGCTGGCGATGGCGATCGCAATCAGTCCGCCGGCCAACGTGGCCAGCAGTATCCAGAGCAGAAGCATGAGGTGGGACTTGTGATATTGGTTTTTTGGAACGAACTATCGAAATATTATATTGTTTCGTTCTTGCGGGCGGCGGTGGGTTCTGTTGGCGCGGGCTTTGAGTTCTTCAGGGCATCGTTGCGTCCCGCGGGCGGGGCCGGCCAAGTCGCCGGGCTCGGGCGCGCCATCAGGCGCCCTCGGTCCCCTACGGGGACTCCCCCGGCTCCAATTGGCCGGCCCCACCCGCGGAACGCAACGATGCTGAAGCGTCTCAGTGCTCATGCACATCACACACGTGTTCGAGCCCGCCTGATGTATGGATAACAGAGCCGGCGTTGCCATCGCAAAGCGACCCCATACACGGCGCGGCAGCGAATGGCATGCGCCGGCCAGCGCTCGCCCGATCGACCTGTAGCCCACCACGTACGCCCGCCGCCGTAAGCAACCTTCCGAGCTGACGTGCCTTGAGTCCTGCGGGGTGGCGGGTGGGCGTGCGACGGCCAATTGGAGAGAGGGAAGCCCCCGCAGGGGGCCGAGGGCGCCTGATGGCGCGCCCGAGCCGAACGACTTGGCCGGCGCGCGCCCACCCGCCACCCCGCAGGACGCCACAAGAACACACAAGCCCGCAAGTTCAAGCTCCGCGCCGCAAGAACGCAACAACCGCCCCGCAACGACGATCGATCGATTTGAACCGCTACCCCAGCGTCACGCAGTCACTGACAACTCAGTGCGCCTGCTCCCAGTTCTTCCCCACGCCCACCTCGGCAACCAGCGGCACCTTCAAGGTGGCCACCTCGCACATCAGCCGCGGCAAGGCCTCGCGCACGAGGTCGAGTTCTTCGTCGGGCACTTCGAGCACCAGTTCGTCGTGCACCTGCATGATCATGCGTGAGCGCAGCTGCTGCTCGTCCAGCCACCGCTGCACCGCCACCATGGCCATCTTGATGAGGTCGGCCGCCGTGCCCTGCATGGGCGCGTTGATCGCGGCGCGTTCGGCGCCCTGGCGGCGCGGGCCCGAGGCCGCGCGGATGTCGGGCATCTGAAGGCGGCGGCCGAACACCGTTTCCACATAGCCGCGTTCGCGGGCCAGCTGGCGCGTCATGTCCATGTAGCTCGCCACGCCCGGATAGCGCGCGAAATAGCGGTCGATATAGGCCTGCGCCGCGTCCCGCGTGATGCCCAGGTTCGACGCCAGGCCGAACACTCCCATGCCGTAGATCAGCCCGAAATTGATCGCCTTGGCCGCGCGGCGCTGCTCGGCCACGACCTCGTCCAGCGGCACGCCGAACACCTCCGCGGCGGTCGCGCGGTGGATGTCCTCGCCCGCCGCGAACGCCTGCTGCAGATTCGCGTCGTCGGACACGTGCGCCATGATGCGCAGCTCGATCTGCGAATAATCCGCCGACAGCAACATGCCGCTTTCCGCGATGAAGGCCTCGCGCACGCGGCGGCCCGCCTCGGTGCGCACCGGAATGTTCTGCAGGTTCGGATCGGACGAGGCCAGGCGGCCCGTGATTACCGCGGCCTGCGAGTAGTGCGTGTGCACGCGGCCGGTGGCCGGGTTGATCATGCGCGGCAGCTTGTCGGTATACGTGGACTTCAACTTGGACAGCCCGCGATATTCGAGCAGCGCCTGCGGCAAGGGATAGTCCTGCGCCAGGCGCGACAGCACCTCTTCGTCGGTGGACGGCGCGCCGCTGGCCGTCTTGCGCACCACCGGCAGCTGCATGCGGCCGAACAGGATCTCGCCCAGCTGCTTGGGCGAATTCAGGTTGAAAGGCTGGCCGGCCAGCTCGTAGGCGCGCTGCTCGAGCTGCAGCATGTCCTGGCCCAGCTTGTGGCTCTGGCGCGCAAGCTCTTGCGCATCGACGCGCACGCCGTTGCGTTCGATCACCGTCAGCACGCCCGACACCTGCATCTCGAGCTGGTAGATGAACTCCAATCCCGCATCGGCGGCCACGCGCGGCCGCAGGGCCTGATGCAGCTGCAGCGTGAAGTCGGCATCTTCACACGCGTAGTGGCCGGCCTTGTCCACCGCCACTTCGTCGAAGCCGATCTGCTTGGCGCCCTTGCCGCACAGGTCTTCGTACGACAGGCCGCTGCGGCCCAGATATCGTTGCGACAGCTCGGCCAGGCCCACGCCGCGGTGCGATTCCAGCACGTACGCCTGCAGCATCGTGTCGTCCGAGATACCGCCCAATCGGATGCCCTCGTTGGCGAACACGTGCGTGTCGTACTTGGCATGGTGCAGCAGCTTGGGGCGAGACGGATCTTCCAGCCAGGAGCGCAGCCGCTGCAGCACTTCCTGCTTGGGCAATTGCTCGCCGGCCTCCGGGCCGCGATGCGCCAGCGGGATGTAGCAGGCCCTGCCCGGCGCCACGCCCATCGACACGCCCACCAGCGCAGCCTGCATTTCCGACAGCGAGGTGGTCTCGGTATCCAGCGCCACCAGTCCCGCATCCTGCACCAATGCCATCCAGGCGTCGAAGCCGGCCCAGTCGGTGATGATGCGATAGTCCTGTTCGGCCGGGGCGGCGGGCGCCTCGACCACCACGCGGGCATCGCCCGCGGGCAGGCGCTGCGCATCGCCGCTCAGTTCGCGCAGCCAGGTGCGGAAACCGTAGCGGTCATAGCACTCCATCAGCGTCGTGGTGTCGGGCTCGGCCGGCGTGAGGTCGTCCAGGCCGGCGATGTGGCCGGTGAGATCGCAGTCGCACTTCACCGTCAGCAGCTGGCGAGTCAGCGGGAACTGGCCGATGGCGGCGCGCAGGTTCTCGCCGGCGACGCCCTTCACCGTGGCCGCCTGGGCCACCAACTGCTCGATCGAGCCGTGCTCGTCCAGCCACTTCACGGCCGTCTTGGGCCCGACCTTGGTGACGCCGGGGACATTGTCGACGCTGTCGCCGATCAGCATCAGGTAGTCGACGATGCGCTCGGGCGGCACGCCGAACTTGGCGCGCACCCCGGCGGGATCCAGCACCTCGCCGCTCATGGTGTTGACCAGGGTGACGTGCTCGTTCACCAGCTGGGCCATGTCCTTGTCGCCGGTGGACACGATGACGTTGACGTCCTGCGCGGCCGCCTGGCAGGCCAGCGTGCCGATGATGTCGTCGGCTTCCACGCCCTCGATGGCCAGCACCGGCCAGCCCAGCGCGCGCACCACGCGGTGGATGGGCTCGATCTGTGCTGATAGGTCCTCGGGCATGGGCGGCCGATGCGACTTGTATTCCGGATACAAGTCGTCGCGGAATGTCTTGCCGCGCGCATCGAAGATGCATGCGGCATACTCTGCCTTATGATCCGCTACGAGCTTGCGCAGCATGTTCACGACTCCGTACAGCGCGCCCGTGGGTTCGCCCTGCGCGTTGCGCAGGTCGGGCATCGCATGGAACGCGCGGTACAGGTAGCTAGATCCGTCTACCAGCAATAAGGTTTTCTTCATGGTCAAAAAGGCAGAGCTCGATACCCCCGCCGGCAAACAAGTTCCGGTGATTATGTCAGAGATAACAAAGGCGGCCGACACGCTGGCCGATCTCGGTCCCGCCGTCAGCCTCTTCGGCAGCGCCCGCATCAGCAGACAGTCGCCCTACTATGAAACCAGCGCCGCCATCGCGGCGGCGCTTGCGCGCGCGGGCTTCGCCGTCATCGCCGGCGGCGGGCCCGGCATCATGGAGGCGGCCAACAAGGGCGCGTACGAGGCCGGCGGAACCAGCGTCGGCCTGAACATCAGCCTTCCGCACGAGACCACCAACAACGCCTACCAGACCATCAGCCTGTCGTTCGAATACTTCTACTCGCGCAAGGCCACCTTCTTCATGCACAGCATGGCGTACGTGGCCCTGCCCGGCGGCTTCGGCACGCTGGACGAACTGTTCGAGGCCCTCACGCTGGTGCAGACCGGCAAGGTGCCGCCCGCCCCCATCGTACTGGTCGGCCGCGCCTACTGGGGCGGACTGGTGGACTGGCTGGACGAGCAGTTGCGCGGCAACGGCATGATCGGCGTGCACGACCTCAACCTGTTTTCCATCGAGGACGATCCGGACAGGGTGGTGGCGCGCATCGTCGAGTTCCACCGGCAGCCCGACGCGGAATACGCTCCCTCGCTGCCCGCCTGAGGCGGCGCGGCGGCATTCCGCCACGCCGCCTGCGCATCGCTGGCCGGGTGCGCCAGACTGCTACCGGGTGAAGTGCGCGACCACGGCCTCGCGCACCTGGGCCACGTGCGCGTCCTGGCCCGGAGGCGGCGGCAGCACCTCGAAGACCGCCTCGCCCATGGGCGGCAAGCCATCGGCGCGCGGCCAGTTCCGGATGTCCGCGCCGATCGCGCCGGCGTTCAGGCAAGCCACGCCCAGCCCGGCCGCCAGGGCCATCTGCAGCCCCGGGACCCCGCTGGCCACGTGCGCCACTTCGTACGGCACCCGCGCCTGGCGCAACACCGATTCGGTGTATTGCCGCAGCGAGCACGATTCGCCCAGCGCGACCAGAGGCAGGGGCTCGCCGGGCGCCGGTTCCGCGTCGCGGCCGGCAAGCCAGCACAGCGGCTCGCGCCGCAGCACCAGGGCGGGATCGCCGCCCATATCCGGCGCGGCCGTCGACGCGCGCACGCGCATCGCCACGGCCAGGTCGAGCTCGCCGCGCGCATGCGCCTCGCGCACGGCGTCGCTCTTGGCGATGGAGACGTGCAGCCGCAGGCCGGGATAGGTCTGCTTCAGGCGGGCCAGCAGCCCGCTGATCTCGTTGGGCCGGAAGTAATCCGTGAAGGCCAGCCGCAGGTGCGCCTCGAGCGTCAGGCCGTGCATCTCGCGCCGCGCCTGGTCGGACAGCGCCAGGATGCGGCGCGCATACGCCAGCAGGCGTTGGCCCGCGGGCGTCGGCACGGCCCCCAGCTTGCCGCGCTTGAGCAGCGATTGCCCGGCGTGGATCTCGAGCTTGCGGATCTGCTCGCTGACGGAGGACTGGGACAGGAACACGCGGGGAGCAGCGGCCGTGAGGCTGCCGGCATCGGCTACCGCCACGAAGGTACGCAACTGATCCAGGTCGAACGGCGCCATGACGGACTCCGGGGGTCGGGGAAACGGACGAGACGGCGGACACACACACGGCCGGCGCCTTATCCATCTTGTTTACCGATGGATGAAATTATAAATTCCCGCTTTTCCGATGTAAAAGCCGATCCTAGACTGGCTACGCCAGGCGCATTCGCGCCTTCTACCGGAGAACACCATGCCACACATCGTCATTCATCGTTCCGGCGCGCCCGACGCCGTCCTGGACCAGCGCATCGCGCAGCGCACGGCCGCGCTGACGCAGGAAGTGCTGGGCAAGGCGCCCGAAGTGATCGCCATCACCCTGCAGCACATCGCCCCCGAACACTGGAGCATCGGCGGCCGCACGCTGGCCGACCTGGGCCAGAACGCGTTCCACCTGGACATCAGCGTGACCGACGAAACCAACACCAAGGCCGAGAAGGCCCGCTACATCGGGGCCATCCACGCGGCATTCGCGGAACTGCTGGCGCCGCTGTCCGACGTGTCGTACGTGCACGTGATAGACGCGCGGGCGGCGGCCTACGGGTATGGAGGAAGGACGCAGGAGTATCGCCACCAGCAGCAGGGCGTGTGAGGCATTCCGGGTCCCTTGCGGCATGCCCCATACAGCATGCCGCATGCCGTGGCGCCGTATGCGGACCAGCGTGGTCCAGGCCTGACAGCTGCCGTTTTTGCCGGTGCCTGCCGCTACGGCGCCGTCCGCCCGTCCCGCTGCCCCGCCAGGCTGGCATGCAGGAAACGGGCGACCTCCGCCTTCATCTCTCTGTGGATCGAAGCCCTGTCCACGCCCGGCGCGTCGTGGCAGACCAGCGGTTCGCCGCTGGCCAACTCCGGCGGGCACGGATCGACGAAGACGAAATGCGCGCCCGGCACGACGCGCACCGCGGGCGCGGCAGGCAATCCTCGTTCGACGGCCAGCGCGTTGGCCTCGGCGCCCAGGTAGGCGTCGCTTTCCGGACGATAGAGCAGCGTCGGCACGCGCACGCCTGACAGGCCGGAAGGCCCGAACATGACCGCCAGCGGATCCATCAACACCAGCGCGCCGATACGGGGCTCGACCGGCGGCTGCCAGGCCGTCAGGTCGGGCGGCGCGGGCCGGGCGGACGAGTATGCCTGTTGCGCATCGGTGCCTCGCGTGCACGAGCCGGGATCCCGCGCGTCCCGGCAATAGGCATCGGCCCGCGCGAAGTCGGGCCGCGCGCCGGCCAGCACCAGGGCCGTATAGCCGCCCGCCGAGAAGCCGATCATGCCGATGCGGCCGGCGTCCGCCGATGATGCAAGCCGGGGATGCGCCAGCACGGCCTCGAGCGCCGCCCGAGCCTGGCGCGGACGGTCGACCAGCACCTGGGCCTGCGTGGGCGCCAGCGGCAGCCCCGAGGCGTCGCCCACATGCGTGGGCAGCGCCACGATGAAGCCCGCGCGCGCCAGGCTGGCGGCCAGTTCGCGGTGCGTGAGCGGCCCGCCGCGGCGCCCATGCGAAAGCAGGATGACGGGAAAACGCCTGTCGGCCGCCGGCGGGGCGCCCGCTGTCGCGTTGACGGTGAACGGCCCGGCCTGCCAGGACGCCTCGGCTTCGTGCGTCGGGTAGAACACCGCGGCGTTGAACGTGCCGGCCGCGCCGTCCGGCACCGGGATGCGCAGGACACCGGCGTGCCAGCCCGCCTCCCCTCCCCAGGCGGGATGCAGCGCGATGGCGCACAGTGCAAGGACCAGGAGTCGGCGCATGAGGATTCCGGCGGTGAGTCGGCAGGGAAGCGATTGCCGCGCGCCATGCTAACAAAAAGGCACCCCGTGGGGTGCCTTCGTCCGGTCGCTGCCCGTTTCCAGGCAGGGATCAGGATCAGGACGCTTCGCGCGCGGCCTTGCGGCGCTCGTGCTCCTGCAGGTGGCGCTTGCGCAGGCGGATCGACTTCGGCGTGATCTCGACCAGTTCGTCGTCGTCGATGAATTCCACCGCGTATTCCAGCGTGATCTGGATGGGCGGCACCAGGCGCACGGCTTCGTCGGTACCCGAGGCACGCACGTTGGTCAGCTGCTTGCCCTTGATGGGGTTGACCACCAGGTCGTTGTCGCGGCTGTGAATGCCGATGATCATGCCTTCGTACAGCGCCTCGCCGGGGTTCACGAACATGCGGCCGCGATCCTGCAGCTTCCACAGCGCGTAGGCCACGGCGTCGCCGTTGTCCTGGCTGATCAGCACGCCGTTGCGGCGCTCGCCCACCGAGCCTTCGCGCAACGGGCCGTATTCATGGAACGTGTGGCTCATCAGACCGGTGCCGCGCGTCAGCGTCAGGAACTCGTTCTGGAAGCCGATCAGGCCGCGCGCGGGGATGATGTACTCGAGGCGGGTGCGGCCGCGGCCGTCAGGCTGCATGTCCTGCAGGTCGCCCTTGCGGCGGCCCAGCTCTTCCATCACGCCGCCCTGGTGGCCGTCTTCCACGTCCACGGTCAGCGCCTCGAAGGGCTCGCACTTCACGCCGTCGATTTCCTTGAAGACCACGCGCGGACGCGACACGGCCAGCTCGTAGCCCTCGCGGCGCATGGTTTCCAGCAGGATGGTCAGGTGCAGTTCGCCGCGGCCCGCCACTTCGAACACCGTGTCGTCGCCGGTGTCGCGCACGCGCAGGGCCACGTTGGACTTCAGCTCGCGGTCCAGGCGGTCGCGCAGCTGGCGGCTGGTGACGAACTTGCCTTCGCGGCCGGCCAGCGGCGAGGTGTTGACCATGAAGTTCATGGTCAGCGTGGGCTCGTCGATGCGCAGCACGGGCAGCGCCTCGGGCGTGGCCGGATCGGTGACCGTGGTACCGATGTTCAGGTCTTCGATGCCGTTGATCAGCACGATGTCGCCGGCTTCGGCTTCATCGACCACCACGCGCTCCAGGCCGCTGAACTTCAGCACCTGGTTGATGCGGCCGCGCTGGGGCGCCGAGTCGGGACCGAAGCGGAAGGCCACGTCCATGCCGGGACGCATGCGGCCGCGGTTGATGCGGCCCACGCCGATCTTGCCGACGTAGCTGTTGTAGTCCAGCGAGATGATCTGCATCTGCAGCGGACCGTTGGGGTCGTCGTCGCGCTGCGGCACGTGCTTCAGGATGGCTTCGAACAGCGGACGCATGTCGCCTTCGCGCACGTCGTCCGTCAGTCCGGCGTAGCCCGACAGGCCCGAGGCGTAGATCACCGGGAAGTCGAGCTGCTCTTCCGTGGCGCCCAGCTTGTCGAACAGTTCGAAGGTGGCGTTGATGACGAAGTCGGGGCGCGCGCCCGGACGGTCGATCTTGTTGACCACCACGATGGGCTTCAAGCCCAGCGCCAGCGCCTTGCGCGTGACGAAGATGGTCTGCGGCATGGGGCCTTCGACCGCGTCGACCAGCAGCAGCACGCCGTCGACCATGGACAGCACGCGCTCGACCTCGCCGCCGAAGTCCGCGTGTCCCGGGGTGTCGACGATGTTGATGTGCGTGCCCTCGTATTCGACGGCGCAGTTCTTGGCCAGGATGGTGATGCCGCGTTCCTTTTCCAGGTCGTTCGAGTCCATGACCCGTTCGGCCACCGCCTGGTTTTCGCGGAAGGTGCCCGATTGGCGCAGCAGTTGGTCGACCAGCGTGGTCTTGCCGTGGTCCACGTGGGCAATGATGGCGACGTTGCGCAAGGCGCGAGTCATAGCGAGTCCTTTAAGTTCGAGTGGCGGGCAGCAGGCCCGCCGGCAATTCGTTCAAGCCAAGCAGTGCCTGCTTGGGGTCCGGCAGCCCTTGCAGGGCCTCCAGCGTGACGGCGCGGTCCAGGGAGAATGGCCCGGCGTGCGTGCGCCGCAGCGCCGCCAGGTGAGCGAAACAGCCCAGCGCGCGCCCGATATCCTGGGCCAGCGTCCGGATGTAGGTACCCTTGCTGCAGGCCACCTCGACCACGGCCTGCCGGCCGGAGCACTCCAGCAGCTCGATCCTGTGGATCGTGACCTGCCGCGGCGGACGATCGAGTTCGATGCCCGCGCGGGCGTACTGGTACAGCGGCTTGCCGTCGCGCTTCAGGGCAGAATACATCGGCGGAATCTGCTCGATGGTGCCCTGGAAACGTGACAACACGACGCGCAACACCGCCTCGTCCACGCCCGTGAAATCGGGCCCGGCCTGGGCGGTGACGATGCCGGTCAGGTCGCCGGAATCGGTTTCCTCGCCGAACTGCAGCGTGGCGAGGTAGGTCTTGTCGGCGTCCAGCATGGCGCCGGAAATCTTGGTCGCCCGGCCCATGCAGCACACCAGCAGGCCGGTGGCGAAGGGGTCGAGCGTACCGGTATGGCCGGCCTTGGCCGCGTCCACCGTGCGTTTGGCGCGCTGCAGGGCGTGGTTGCTGGACAGGCCCACGGGCTTGTCGAGCAGCAACACACCATCGAGCGCGAGCCCGCGTCGTTTGGCCATCGTCGGAATCCGGAAAAAAAGCGACGACAGCCCGTCAGGGCTTGTCTTCAGGCTCGTCGGGTTCGTCCAGCACCGGACCGCCGCGGTTGGCGCGGTCTATCAGGGACGACATTTCGATGCCGCGTTCGATCTGGGGATCGTGGTAGAAGCGCAGCGTCGGTACGGTATGGATGTGCAGCAGCTTGTACAGCTGCGAGTGCAGCCAGCCCGCCTTCTCGTTCAGAAGCGCGGCGGCGGCGTCCGGCTCGGCGCCCAGCACGGTGAAATGCACCTTGGCGTGGGCGTAGTCGGCCGACAGTTCCACGCCCGACAGCGTGATGAGTCCGGCGCGGGACATGTCGATCTCGCGCTGGATCAGGCCGGCCAGATCCTTCTGGATCTGGTCGGCCAGCCGCAGGTTGCGGCCGGGGATGGACTTGGACTTGTGACGGCTCATGGGAGGACAGCGTCCGCGCGCTTACAGCGTGCGCGCGATCTCCTTGATCTCGAACACTTCCAGCTGGTCGCCCACCTGGATGTCGTTGTTGCCGCGCAGCGTGAGACCGCAATCGAAGCCCGACTTGACCTCGCGCACGTCGTCCTTGAAGCGGCGCAGCGAATCGAGGTGGCCGGTCCACTGGACCACGTTGTTGCGCAGCAGGCGCACCTGCGAATCGCGGCGCACCAGGCCGTCGAGCACCATGCAGCCCGCGATGTTGCCGATACGCGAGATGCTGTAGACCTCGCGGATCTCGACCAGGCCGATGATCTCTTCCTTCTTCTCGGGCGCCAGCATGCCCGACATGGCCGCCTTCACCTCATCCACGGCGTCGTAGATGATGTTGTAGTAGCGCAGGTCGATGCCGTTGGACTCGGCCAGCTTCTTGGTGCTTTGGTCGGCACGCACGTTGAAGCCGATGACCACGGCGTTGGAGGCGATGGCCAGGTTGACGTCGCTTTCGGAAATGCCGCCGACGGCCGCATGCACCACCTGCACCCGCACCTCGTCGGTGGAGAGCTTGGTAAGCGAGGCCACCAGCGCTTCCTGCGAACCCTGCACGTCGGTCTTGACGATGAGCGGCAGCGTCTGCTGGGTGCCCTCGCCCATGTTCTCGAACATGGACTCGAGCTTGGCGGCCTGCTGACGCGCCAGCTTGACGTCGCGGAACTTGCCCTGGCGGAACAGCGCGATTTCGCGCGCCTTGCGTTCGTCGGACAACACCATCAGTTCGTCGCCGGCGGCCGGCACTTCGGTCAGGCCCTGGATCTCGACGGGGATGGACGGACCGGCCGTCTGGATCTGCTTGGCGTTCTCGTCGAGCATGGCGCGCACGCGGCCGTAGCTGGCGCCAGCCAGCACCACGTCGCCGCGCTTGAGCGTGCCAGACTGCACCAGGATGGTGGCCACGGGACCGCGGCCCTTGTCGAGGCGGGCTTCGATGACCAGGCCCTTGGCGGGCGCGTCGACCTGCGCCTTGAGCTCGAGGATTTCGGCCTGCAGCAGCACGTTCTCGAGCAGATCGTCGATGCCGGCGCCGGTCTTGGCCGACACGGGCACGAACGGCACGTCGCCGCCGTACTCTTCGGGCACCACCTGCTCGGCCACCAGTTCCTGCTTGACGCGCTCGGGGTTGGCTTCGGGCTTGTCGATCTTGTTGACCGCGACCACCAGCGGTACGCCGGCGGCCTTGGCATGGTGGATGGCCTCGCGCGTCTGCGGCATCACGCCGTCATCCGCCGCCACCACGAGGATGACGATGTCGGTGGCCTTGGCGCCGCGCGCACGCATGGCGGTGAACGCCTCGTGGCCCGGGGTATCCAGGAAGGTGACCATGCCGCGGTCGGTTTCGACGTGGTAGGCGCCGATGTGCTGCGTGATGCCGCCGGCCTCGCCCGCGGCGACCTTGGCGCGGCGGATGTAGTCCAGCAGCGAGGTCTTGCCGTGGTCGACGTGGCCCATGACGGTGACCACGGGAGCGCGCGGCGCCAGTTCGGCCTCGGAGGCGGCGGGCGCCAGGTCGAGGAACGCCTCGGGATCGTCCAGCTTGGCCGCGATCGCAACGTGGCCGAGCTCTTCGACCACGATCATGGCGGTTTCCTGGTCGAGCACCTGGTTGATGGTGACCATCTGGCCCAGCTTCATCAACTGCTTGATGACCTCGGCCGCCTTGACGGACATCTTGTGAGCCAGGTCGGCCACGCTGATGGTCTCGGGCACGTGGATTTCGCGGGCGATGAATTCCTGCGCGGCCGGCTCGTGGCGGCGATCGGCCTGCTGGTTGCGGCCGCCGCGGGAGCTCTTGCCGCCCTTGCCGCCGGCACGCCAGCCATCGCGCGTGGGCGCGGCGGACTTCTCGGCCGGCTTCTTGCGCGACGAGTCGTCGGTCCAGGTGGAAGCCACCTCGGCTGTCTTGATCGTCTTCTTGGTGCCGGGCGCGCCGGGCTTGTTCGCGTCTTTCTTGGGCCCGGACGCGGCAGCGCCGGGGGCGCCAGGCTTGGCGGCCGGCTTGTGCAGCGTGCCGGACAGCGCCGCGTTGTTGGCGGCGGGCTGCTCGGGCTCGGGCGCGCGCAGCACCTTGCGCGGCCGGTTCAGCATCTCGCGCAGCGCGGCGGCCTCGGCCTCGGCGGCACGGCGCGCTTCGTCGCGGCCGCGGTCGGACACCGAAGCGGCCACGGGAGGCGGACCGCGGCGCAGGTCGGGACGGCCGGCACGGGCGGGTTGGGCAGCGGGAGCGGCGGGTTGGGCGGCCGGCACGGCAGCCTTGGGGGGCGTTTCAGTCTGGGCTTGCACTAAGGGTTCCGACCCGGCTTGTTCATCGGCGGGCGTGGTCGCGGGTTCATTCGGGATGTCGGCCTGGGCCGGCGTGGCGGCAGGCGCCTCGGCGGGCGTCGTCGATTCGGGTTCGGCCTCAGCGGCCGGAGCAGCGGGAGCCTCGGCAACGGGCTCGGCCGCCACAGGGGCGGGCTCGGGCGCCGCGGCGGGAGCTTCGGATGCCTGGGGTTCGGGCTGGGGAGCCGGCTCGGCGGCCGCGGGCTCGGCCGGCGCCGGTGCGGCCTCGACCGCGGCTTCGGGCTGGCGCTCGGCGGGCGCGGCAGCGACGGGCGCCTCGGCCACGACCGGCTCGGCGGCCGCGGGGGCCGCCTCGACGGCGGCCTGGACCGCGGCCTCGTCCTCGGCGCGCGCGGCAGCTTGCTCGGCCGCGAGCTCGGACGGATCGCGCTTGACGAACACGCGCTTCTTGCGCACCTCGACCTGGATCGTACGCGAACGGCCGGTAGCGTCGGCCTGGCGGATCTCGGAGGTCTGGCGGCGAGTCAGCGTGATCTTCTTGCCCTCGCTGCCGCCATGCGCGCGGCGAAGCGAATCGAGCAATTTCGCCTTGTCGCTGTCAGTGACCGCGTCGTCCACCGTTTTGAGGTCAACGCCAGCCGAACGCAGCTGCTCCAGCAGCACGTTGGCGGGCATCTTCAACTCTGTGGCGAACTGCGCGACGGTATTACTCGACATTAGGCTCTCTTCCCTATATTGCTGTATCTATCTCATGGTCACGAATGCGCGGCAGGCTTGGCGGGCCGGGTGGGCATCGAAGTCCATGATCATTCTTCGTCGAACCAGTGGGCACGGGCGCGCATGATGAGCTCGCTGGCCTGCTGTTCGTCCAAGCCGGAGATCTCGGCCAACTCATCCGTGGCCAGTTCGGCCAGGTCGTCACGCGTATGCACCTGCCGTTCGGCCAGCCGGGCGGCCAGTTCGGGCGTCATGCCTTCCAGCGTCAACAGATCCTGCGCCGTTTCCAGACGCTCTTCCTGGGCGATGGCTTCGGTCAGCAGCGCGTTGCGGGCGCGAGCGCGCAACTCGTTGATGGTGTCTTCGTCGAATGCCTCGATCTCCAGCAGTTCCTGCATGGGCACGTAGGCGATTTCCTCGATGCCGGTGAAGCCTTCGTCGATGAGGATGTCGGCGACTTCCTCGTCCACGTCGAGCTTGCTCATGAAGGTGACGCGCAGCGAGGTACGCTCGGTTTCCTGGCGGCTGAGGCTTTCTTCCGGCGTCATGATGTTGATCTGCCAACCGGTCAGTTCCGACGCCAGGCGCACGTTCTGGCCCTTGGCGCCGATGGCCTTGGGCAGATTTTCCTCGTCGACCACGACGTCCATCGCGTGCCGGTCTTCATCGACCACGATGGATTCGACGTTGGCCGGAGCCAGTGCGCCGATGACGAACTGGGCCGGGTCTTCGGACCACAGCACGATATCGACCTGCTCGCCGCCGAGCTCGTTGCGCACCGCGGTGACGCGCGAACCGCGCATGCCGACGCAGGTGCCGATGGGATCGATACGCTTATCGTACGCGATCACGGCGATCTTGGCGCGTACGCCGGGGTCGCGGGCCGCGGCCTTGATCTCGAGCAGGCCCTGCTCGATCTCGGGCACTTCGTTCTCGAAGAGCTGGCGGATGAACTCGGGCGAGGTGCGCGACAGGATGACCTGCTGGCCCCGCGCGGCATGGTCGACGCGCAGCACGAACGCGCGCACCCGGTCGCCGATGCGCAGGTTTTCCTTCGGGATCATTTCGGTGCGCGGCAGGCGCGCCTCGATCTTGCCCGTTTCGATGATGCAGTCGCCCTTGTCCATGCGCTTGATGGTGCCGGACACGATGGTCTCGCCACGATCGAGGAAGTCGTTGAGCACCTGCTCGCGCTCGGCGTCGCGGATCTTCTGCAGGATGGCCTGCTTGGCGGCCTGCGCGCCGATGCGGCCGAACTCGACCGGCTCGAGCGGTTCCTCGATGTATTCGCCGACCTCGATGTTGGGCAGCAGCTCGCGGGCTTCGGACAGCAGTTCCTGCTTGTCGGGCTCTTGCAGGCCGGCCTCGTCTGGCACCACCAGCCAGCGGCGAAAGCCTTCGTGGCTGCCGGTCTCGCGGTCGATGGAGACGCGGATGTCGGCGTCTTCCTTGAAGCGCTTTTTCATGGCCGAGGCCAGCGCGCCCTCCAGCGCACCGAACACGGTGTCGCGCGTGACGTTCTTTTCACGCGCCAAAGCATCGACCAACAGAAGAATTTCGCGACTCATCGCTTTTTGCCCTTGAAATCCAGAACGGGATCCAGCTTGGCGCGCTCGATGTCATCGAGCGTGAAGCTCAGAACTTGGATATCGTCCTTCTTTGCCTCGAATTCGAGACCGAATGTAGTGCGGGTGGCCTGGATGGCCGGGTCGGCGCCTTGCGGCGCCTCCGAGGCCGGCGCATCGGGCCCGCGCAGCGTCCCGGTGAATACCTTGCGACCGTCGATGGCCTCGCGCAGCTTGATCTCGACACGCTGGCCCGCGAAACGCAGGAACTCGGCCTCGGTGCGCAGCGGACGATCGACGCCCGGCGAACCCACCTCGAGGCGCCGGTAGTCGATGTTCTCGACTTCGTACACGCGCGACAGATGCCGCGAGACCTGCTCGCAGTCTTCGATGCGCACGCCGTCGACCTTGTCGATCGTGACGCGCAAAAGGCCCATGGCCGCGCGCTCGACGTCGACGAGTTCGACGTCCATGCCGGCCAGTGCCTCTTCGGTCAATGCGAATAAATCAGCCATTACGCTCAAAAAAAATGGGCTGCACGCCCAGCCCACCGTATCCCAGCAGCCCTGCTCGAAAGCCCGGCCGCACCAACTTGCGTAGGCGCCGTGCCAGGCTCGGGCTTGTGTCGGGCTTGTGTCTATGCATTATCAATGGCGCGGCAACTGGGGACAAAACCACATTCCGCGTTCATGCTGGCGCCATGAAAACCATTGATTTTACCAGATAAACCAGTTAATTGCCTGGCCCGCTGCCGATTCCGGCAACGGGCTGCATGCCGAAGCGATTCAGCGACCGCCGCGGCTGCGTCCGCCCAGAAATCCCAGGCGGGATTCGTGCGCCGCGGCGCCGCGCGGTTGCCAATCGTCGCCACGGGGACCGCCGCCCCCATTGCCCGCGCCGCCGGACTTGCGCGCGCGCGCCTTGGCGGGCGCCTTGTTGCCGGAAGCGGCTGCGCGCGCGGCGCCTTCGTGCTTCGGGCCGCGAGGGCCGGCCGCCTTGCCGGCGCCCGCCGCGCGGGGCGAGCCCGCCGCCTTGGGAGCGCCGGCAGCCTTCGGAGCACCGGCAGCCTTGGGTGCGCCGGGACGGGCGCCCTGCCCCGCCGCCTGCTTGCGCGCCGCGCCCTGGCCGCGCGACTTGCCGCCGCCAGCCTTGGGCTTGCCGGCGCCATTGCCGCCCGGCGCCTTGCCGACGCCGGCCGGCTTGTTGCCCGGCTTGCCGCCGGACTTGCGCCCGCCCTCGTTACCCAGCGGATGGCCGTTGGCATAGCCGCCGGTGATCATCAGGCCGGTACCGAAAGGGTCGGACGGATACGCCTGCGCGGTGCCCGGACTGCCCGCGCGGCCGCCTTGCAGCTTGCCGCGGCGGCCGATGCGGGCGCCGTTCATGCCGTTGCGCTCCAGCGTGCCGAAGCCCGGCGGCAAGGCGCTGTCGTGCGACTGCGGCTGCTTCGAGCGGCGGCGGCCTTCGCCTTCGTCGCCATCGCGCAGCAATCCCAGCTGCACCATCAGCGCGCTGACCAGCGAGCCTTCGACTTCTTCCCAGCGGCCGCGGCGCAGATTGCGCGGCAGCACGATATCGCCGAAGCGGGTGCGGATGAGGCGGCTGACCGTCACGCCCACCGCCTCGAACATGCGCCGCACCTCGCGGTTGCGGCCTTCCTGCAGCGTGACGCGATACCAGCGGTTGCTACCGTCGCCGCCCAGATAATCCAGGGCGCCGAAGGCGGCCTTGCCATCCTCGAGGTCGATGCCGTCCACCAGCGACTGGCGCTGGGCCTCGTCCATCTCGCCCAGCACGCGCACGGCGTACTCGCGCTCGGTGCCGTAGCGCGGATGCATGATGCGGTTGGCCATGTCGCCCGAGGTAGTGAAGATCAGCAGACCCTCGGTATTGAGGTCGAGGCGGCCGACCGACAGCCATTTGCCGGTGCGCAGCTTCGGCAGGCGCGCGAATACGCTGGCGCGGCCGCCGGGGTCGTCATGACTGACGATCTCGCCCGCGGGCTTGTGGTACAGGATCACGCGCGGCGGCTTCTTGGCGTTGGGCCGGGTGATGGGCTTGCCATTCACGCGCACCTGGTCATTGGGGCCCACGCGCTGGCCGATGTGGGCCGGCTCGCCGTTGACGGACACCCGCCCGGCCACGATCAGCTCTTCCATCTCGCGGCGCGAACCGATGCCGGCATCGGCCAGCACCTTGTGCAGCTTCGGCATCACCGCTTCGCTGTTCAGGTACTTGCCCAGGCGCTGCTCGGTGCGCGCATCCGATTCCAGATAGGCCAGCGCCAGCTCGGTTTCGCGCTCGATCACACGAGGATCGACGTCCGGCTGCTCGGCAGCGGCCTCGGCCGCGGGGGATTCGGCCGCCGCGGCGCCCGCGGTTTCGGCAGTGGCGCCGGCCTGGGCCGCGCCGGCCGCGTCGCCGCGACGGCGTCGGAAAGGCGTGCGCAGCTTGCGGCCGCGGGCGCGCCCCTCGGCGGGCTCGGCGGACTCGCCCCCTTCGCGCGGCGCGGATTCCGCGGCGGCCGGCACGGCACTCTGCTGCGCGTCCGGCGTCGCAACGGAAGAAAAGGAAGTCTCTTCGCGCGGGAAGGAAGTGTCTTCTTGTGTCTTGGTATCAGTTGTCACTGAGACAGCTCCGAATGATCAAACTTTGGGAGGCCTGCCTGGGGCGGGCACGTCGTCTTGGTCGGGGCCGGACGGATCGCGGGGGATCTCGCTCGGCGCGGGCGGCACGATCTCGGGATCGAGATCAGCCGGCATGATTTCGGGTTGGCGCGGGTCCGGCTGAATTTCCGGAGACGCGTCGGGACGCCGGATGTCATCGCCGTGGATCGGCGTCACCTCGGGTGGAATGTCGGGCAAGGGCTCCGGGGTGACGCCCCCGGCAGCCAATTGCATCGATTCGTCGGGTTCGTCGGATGTGTCGAGGGCCGCGGGCGGATGGTCGGGGCCCGCCGGCGGCAGGACATCGGCGGAGGCCGGCATGCCGGCCGGGCCATCGGGCATCGGCTCGGCGGCGCGTGCGCCGGCATTTTGTTCTTCGCTCGTTTCTTCGTTGGAGCGCATGTCTTCGGAATTCGTTCCTTCGACCGCCACTTCCGCCGCCTGCGGGACGGGGGCCTCCGCGTCGGCGGGCGGCTCGACCGGCATGCCCGCGTCGGGCGCGGGCGCCTGGACTTCATCCTCCACCGCGGCCGGCTCGCCGGCATCGGCAATCTCGCCCGGCGTCGCGCCGTCCTCGGTCTGGACGGCGTTCGCGGCGATCTCGACAGTGGCGCCGCCCAGGTCCAGGCCGGCCAGCACCGCGACCGCATCGGTGGACTCCAGCGCCGGCAACTCGTCCAGAGCGCGCAGGCCCAGGTCGTCCAGGAACTGCCGCGTCGTGCCGAACAGCGCGGGCCGGCCCGGCGCGTCGCGATGGCCGATCACTTCGATCCAGCCGCGGTCTTCCAGCACCTTGACGATCTGCGACGACACCGTGACGCCGCGGATGTCCTCGATGTCGCCCCGCGTGACCGGCTGGCGCCACGCCACGATGGCCAGCGTCTCGAGCACGGCCCGGGAATATTTGGGCGGCTTCTCGGGATTGAGCCGTTCGAGATAGCGCTGCATGGACGGACGGCTCTGGAAGCGCCAGCCCGAGGCAAGTTGCACCAGCTCCAGGCCGCGATCGGCCCACTGCCCCTGCAACGTTTCCAGCCACTGCCGCAACCTCGCGTTGTCGATCTCCGGATCCTCGCCGAAGAGCTTGCGCATCTCGGCCGGTTGCATGGGCTGGGACGCGCACAGCAGCGCCGTCTCCAGCACCAGAAGTGCCTCGCTATCGTTCATCGATATTCAATGTGAAATTGGCCAACTTGCGAGAAATTCGGATCAAGATTAATATTCTGTTCTCAGACGCGGGGTGGAGCAGTCTGGCAGCTCGTCGGGCTCATAACCCGAAGGTCGTAGGTTCAAATCCTGCCCCCGCAACCAGATATCAAGGCCTGGCCATCGCGCCGGGCCTTTTTCATTGGCGCCTTGCGCACGTCGATCGGCAAGGCTTCGCCCACCCGTGCCGCGGCCATGGGCGCACGCGCCGCGGCGGCCCGCGGCACACCCCGACCCATGCCCGACACCGCGCATTGCACGGCCACACAGGGCGGACGCACTATTGCGATGTCATGCCGTACGGCATCGAAGGACGTAGAAAACACTGACTTCCTGTTGTTGACATGAGGCTGGACCTACCCCTACCCGCCCCAAACGCCATGCGGCCGACATCGGCAAGCCTCGTGTGGAGGCGGCCATGGGATGCCAGACCAGCAGCAGCAATGAACTGAATCGCCGAGAACCGCCGACCCGCGGAGTCCGCCCGGCACGACAGCCAGTCGACGCAACACGCACGGCCCGGATGAGGCCCGGCCTTGCGCGCATATCGAAAATGCGCGCCCGCCTTGACGATTCTTAGAAGTTTTTAGGACGACAAGCGCCGTTTCCCGCATGCCCTGATCGGGCCAGCGCCTGCGCCGCAGGCAACGGGGTCGGCATCGCCGATTCGCTCGACCGCCCCGGACGCCACTGCGAACCTTGGGGCGCCGCGCATACGGCGCCGGTTCGGTTTGGCATGGCCGGGCGCCTGGTCTAGTCGCGGCGATCTGCCACGACCCGAATTGGCGTCAGACATGTCAATTATACCCACATCGCGTGTGCCGCGGAAAGTACGGATAGGGCAACGCCGGCACTCGCCCGCCACGGTCTATGGTTGGGGCTGGCGCAGCGCACGCCGCACCGTCGCCATCACCTCGGCACGGTCATGGCCGCGCACCAGGAACACCAGGCTGGAGTCCCGGCTGTCGCTCGGCCAATCGGGCAGCATTTCCAAGGGATAGAGCTGGCGATGCACGCCGTGCACCGCACAAGGCAGCGTCTCGCCTTCGAAGCAGATCAATCCTTTCACGCGCAACAGGCCCTGGTCGTACTTGGCCTGCACGTCGTGCATCCCGGCCAGGAATGCGCCTCGGCTGATCGGCGTGGACAGCACCAGCGAAAAATGCGTCAGAGCCGGGTGCCGCTCGCCCTGCGAGGCGCCGAACGCGCCCAGCCAGCGCCCCATGCGCATGACCCGCTCGCGCCCCTCGGGGCGCTGCACATGCAGCAACAGCTCGTCCAGCGGCTGGCCGCGTCCCAGCACGCACGTGGCCACGGCGGGATTGGCCAGGGCGACTTCGCGACGGGCAGCCTCGACCTGCGCCGGACTGCACAGGTCCGCCTTGCTGAAAGCCACCACGTCCGCCAGCGCAATCTGCTGTGCCGCTTCGGGTTGCGTGCGCAGTTGCACGGCCACGTGCTGCACATCGGCCACCGTAATCGACCCGCGATAGACGAAACGCTCGGCCAGAAAGGCGTCGTGCCGCAAGGTGAACATGATCGCCGCGGGACTGGCCAGGCCAGTCGTCTCGACCAGCACGTGACTGAAGGCGCGGATCTGCCGGCGCAGCGCCAGCATGAACAGATCGCGCAAGGTGTCGGCCAGGCCGCCGCTGGCCGAGCAGCAGATGCAGCCGCCTTCCAGCAGCACGATACCGCCGTCCACCGCGCGCACCAGGTGATGATCCACGCCGATGTCGCCGAACTCGTTGACAATGACCGCGGCGCCGGCATAGGCCGGCTCGCGCACCAGGCGATTGAGCAGCGTCGTCTTGCCGCTGCCCAGAAAGCCCGTCAGTACAGTCAAAGCGATGCGCCGGTCACTCATGGACGCCGCCATTCTCCTCTAGCGTACGGGCCGCCATCACGACCCTCGCGGCGTCCTGCGAACGCCCTGCCCTTTTTGCCGCGCGTCGACCGCAAGGCAGGACGACGCGCGGCATGCGTTGTGCGGGCAGCGCAGCAGGACAATCGACAGACTCCTGTCGTCCCTACATCTTCGAATTATCGGATACGTGCGGATCGACCACGGCGCTGGCCACACGACCCGCGCGGGCGACAGCGATGCATCGATCCATGCACCGCCTTTACGACAGCTTCGGGCAAAGCAAAAGGCCACGCCGTACATAGCGTGGCCCTGCGTTTTTTGGCTCCCCGAGCTGGGTTCGAACCAGCGACCTGCGGATTAACAGTCCGTCGCTCTACCGACTGAGCTATCGGGGACCAGAGAAACGAGATTATGCACGGGATTTTGAGATCGCGCAAATCGGCAAGTTGCTCTGCCCCCGCTTTACGGCAATCGGAAATCTCTGGTAAGATAGCTGTCTTTGCTGCCGGCATAGCTCAGTTGGTAGAGCAGCGCATTCGTAATGCGAAGGTCGTAGGTTCGACTCCTATTGCCGGCACCAGTCGATTGACGTGAAAAGGGCAACCCGCATGGGTTGCCCTTTTTGCTTTTTGTCGCGACAGCTCTTTCGGCGTGCGTGGCGCGTAGGGCTGCCGGCGCCGGCCGGCTCAGCCGCGACTTAAACCCATGACTTGACCCGTGAAGGCCGTCATGGGCCAGCCTCGTCCCCCTACTCCGCGTCCGGCTGGTTCTGCGGTTCGGCGGCCTCGAACGCCGGCAGTTCGCGGCATGCGGCGTCGATGCGCGTCAGCGTGGGGAAGGCCGACAGGTCGCAATCGAAACGGCGCGCGTTGAACATCTGCGGAACCAGGCACAGGTCGGCCAGCGTGGGCGTATCGCCATGGCAATAACGTCCGGTCTGGGGCGAGCCGGCCAGCATCTCTTCCAAGCCTGTCAGTCCCACGTCGATCCAGTGGCGGTACCACCCGTTCTTGGCGTCTTCGTCCACCTTGAGCCCGTGCTTCAGGTACTTCAGCACGCGCAGGTTGTTCAGCGGATGAATGTCGCAGGCCAGGGTCTGCGCGATGGCGCGCACGCGCGCGCGGCCGGCGGGATCCGACGGCAGCAGCGGCGGCTGGGGATGCGTCTCGTCCAGGTACTCGATGATGGCCAGCGACTGGCCCAGCGACAGGTCGCCGTCGACCAGCGTCGGCACCAGCGCGTTCGGATTGAGCTTGCGATAGGCAGGCGCCAGCTGCTGACCGCCATCCTTCAGCAGGTGCACGGGCACGTAGTCGTAGGCCAGCCCTTTCAGGTTCAGGGCGATGCGGACGCGAAACGCGGCCGAACTGCGGAAATAGCCGTACAGCTGCATGAAGTCTCCTGGATGCCGCGTCAGGCGGCGGGGGTGTCGGGTGAGGCTGCCGTCTTGCGCGACAGTTCCTTGGGCAGGGGGAAAGCGACGTTCTCTTCCAGGCCAGGCATGGTACGCACGGACACGGCGCCCAGCTCTTTCACGCGCTCGATCACCTGCTGCACCAGGACCTCGGGCGCCGACGCGCCCGCGGTGATGCCGATGCGCTGGCGACCGTGCAGCCAGGCCGGATCGATGGCGTCGGCGCCGTCGACCAGGTAGGCCGCCGCGCCGCGCCGCTCGGCCACTTCGCGCAGGCGGTTCGAGTTGGAGCTGTTGGGGCTGCCCACGACCAGCACCAGGTCGCAGTCGGGCGCCATGACCTTGACCGCGTCCTGGCGGTTCTGCGTGGCATAGCAGATGTCGCTTTTCTTGGGCTCGGCGATGGACGGGAAGCGCGCCTTCAGCGCCGCGGCGACCGCGGCCGCGTCATCCACCGACAAGGTGGTCTGCGTGACGTAGGCCATGTTGTCGGGGTCGCGCACCTGCAGGGCGGCCACGTCTTCAACCGTTTCCACCAGGTACATGCCGCCGCCGTCCGCCTGGCCCAGGGTGCCCTCGACCTCGGGGTGGCCCTTGTGGCCGATCATCACGATTTCGCGGCCGGCGGCGCGCATGCGCGCGACCTCGATGTGCACCTTCGTGACCAGCGGGCACGTGGCGTCGAACACACGCTGGCCGCGCTGCTCGGCCTCGGCGCGCACGGCCTTGGACACGCCGTGCGCCGAGAACACCACGATGGCGCCGGAAGGCGCGTCTTCGAGTTCATCGATGAAGACGGCGCCCTTGGCGCGCAGGTCGGCCACGACGTAGCGGTTATGCACGATTTCGTGGCGCACGTAGATGGGCGCGCCATGCAGTTCGAGGGCGCGCTCGACGATGTCGATGGCGCGGTCCACGCCCGCACAGAACCCGCGCGGCTGGGCCAGCACGACCTCGGCGCCGGGTGCGGTGACGGCTTGTTGCATCACAGGACTCCGAGAATGGCGACGTCGATCCGCAGGGCGGCGCCCGCCAGCGGATGGTTGAAATCGAACAGCGCCCATTGGTCGTTGATTTCTTTCAGGATGCCCGAATAGCGGCCGCCGTTGGGCGCGGCGAATTCGACCAGGTCGCCCGGATCGAACGTGGCGTCGGCGCCGGCGTGCTCGGCCAGCATGGCGCGCGTGACGCGCTGGATGAGCTCCGGGTTGCGCTCGCCGTAGGCGTCGGCCGGCGCCAGCGTGACGCTGAAGCGCTCGCCCTCGGCATGGCCCAGCAGGGCGGCCTCCAGGCCGGGCGCCCACTGGCCGCTGCCCATCTGCAGCGTGGCGGGCCGGCCGTCGAACGTATCGGCGAAGACCGAGCCCTCGGCCGGGCCCGAGGCCAGGACGATGCGGTAGTGGAGGGTCAGGTAGGAATCCGGACGGATCAAAACATTCACTTCAGAGGATGCGGCGCTCAAGATCTGCCACCGTATGGGCAATCGTAAAACCCTGATTTTAGAGCCAGAAATGAAACTGCCCGCACGCTCGCCATGTTGGCCGCCTTCCAGGGGCGCGCACCAGCCTCCCGCCGGCCCATCGGAGCGCACATGAAACTCTCCGAAAGCCTTCCCGAACACGAGCGTCCGCGCGAACGATTGATGCGCCAGGGCGCGGCGGCGCTGCACGACTCCGAGCTGCTGGCGGTGGCGCTGCGCACCGGCGCGCCGGGCGTCAACGCGGTCGAGCTGGGCCGCCGGCTGATGGCGCGGTTCGGCGGCCTGCGCGGGCTGTTCGCCGCCACCCCGGCGGAACTGCGCAACGAGCCGGGCCTGGGCGCGGCCAAGGCCTGCGCGCTGGCCGCCGTGCTCGAGCTGGCACGCCGCGCCATCGAGGAAGACCTGGTCGGCCGCCCATCGCTGAGCCACCCCGACAACGTCAAGCTGTACTGCCGCACCGCGCTCAGCCACCGCACCGTCGAGCACTGCATCGCGCTCTACCTGGACAACCGCCTGAACCTGATCGCCAGCGGCGAACTGGCGCGCGGCACGCTGGCGCAGGCCTCGGTGTATCCGCGCGAAGTCGTGCGCGAGGCGCTGCGCCATCATGCGGCCGCGCTGATACTGGCGCACAACCATCCATCGGGACTGGCCCAGCCCAGCCTCGCCGATCGCGAACTGACGCGGCGATTGCGCCAGGCGCTGGCGCTGGTCGACGTACGACTGGTCGATCACCTGATCGTGGCGGCGGACTCGGTGGTGTCCATGGCCGAACTCGGACTGCTGTAGCGGCCTAGCCGGCGGTCCCACGACTTCCTGCCGCGCGCCTGCGGACCGGCGGCTGCGGATCGGGGCGCGCGGCGCGCGCCAGATCTACGCTGATGAAATCCAGGAACGCCGCTGCCATGGGCGGCGGCGGGTGCGACTGCAGCGTCAGCGCCTGGATGGCGCGCTGGTGCAGCTCGGGGTTCGAGAACGGCACCGCCACCAGGCGTCGGGCATATGGCTGCCCCTGCACCACCAGGTAGCCCGACAGCGCCACGATGAGATCGCCCGGCAGCAGCGGCAGGAAGGCGGCCGAGTAGTTGGACACGTACGACGGTTCCAGGTGCAGGCCGACGTTGGCGCAACAGTTGTCGAACAGCTGGCGCACGGTCGTGTCGGTATCGCCCAGTGCCAGCGGATAGTCGCGCAGGTGGCGCACGTCGATCGACTTGCGCGTCGCCAGCGGATGGCGTTTGCACATGATGGCGTACACCGGCGCGGCGCAGAGCGTGCGCGTCTCCAGGCGTCGGTCCACGGCCAGGCTGTAGCGGATACCGATATGCGACAGGCCTTCCGCCACGCGCCTGCCGACCTCTTCCCCATGGCCCACGTGCATGTGGAAACGCACCCCGGCGTGCAGGCGCTTGAAGCGCGCCATGGCCTGGGAAAGGAATTGCTGTGCGAAGCCCTCGGTGCTGGCGATGCGCACGGTCACCTCGCCCAGCGTGCTGCGCTGGCGGATGGCGGTGAGGACCCGTTCCGCCTCCAGCGCGCTGGCGCTTGCATACGCCGACAACTGCCGGCCCGCATCGCTCAGCCGCATGCCGCGCGGGACGCGATCGAACAGCGGCGCGCCCACCAGGCCCTCGAGCTTGCCGATCTGCCGGCTGACGGCCGAAGGCGCCACGTGCAGTTGCTGCGCCGCCCCGGCGATCGAGCCCGTGCGGACCACCTCGAGAAAATGCCGCATTGCGGTGGAGATCATGCCGCGCTCCGTAAGCTCGAACCGTTCAGGAAACACCATTGCCTTAAAGGCAATGACCCTGTGCCAAAGTTCTAATTGTTGCATCACTTCAGCTGTACTAACTTTGGGTTTTCAACGACCCGCCAGGCGGCCCGCCCAGTGACCCGTTCCGAAGCCATTTCCCGCGCCGTCCGGCAATTCGATGACGGCCATTTCCAGGACGCGCTCGCGCGCCGCGTCGCCTACCAGACCGAAAGCGAGGAGCCGGGCCAGGCGGCCGCGCAGCATGCCTATCTGCGCGAAGAACTGGCCCCGCTATTGCAGCGTCTGGGGTTCTCCGTGGACATTCATCCGAACCCCGCTTCCGTCGATCTGCCTTTGCTGGTGGCCCGGCGCATCGAGCATCCCGACCTGCCCACGGTGCTGATGTACGGGCACGCCGACGTGGTGCGCGGCAACGCCGCGAAATGGAGCGACGGACTGGCGCCATGGCGACTGCAGGTCGACGGCGACCGCTGGTATGGCCGCGGCACGGCCGACAACAAGGGTCAGCACTCCATCAATCTGGCCGCGCTGGAACAGGTGATCGAGGCGCGCGAGGGCCGGCTGGGCTTCAACGCCAAGCTGCTGTTCGAGACGGGAGAGGAAGCGGGCTCGCCAGGCCTGGGCGCGTTCTGCGAGGCCCAGCGCGAGACGCTTTCGGCCGACCTGTTCCTGGCCAGCGACGGCCCGCGCCTTGCCGCCGACCGCCCTACCCTGTTCATGGGCTCGCGCGGCGCGGTCAACTTCGAACTGTCGGTGCAACTGCGCGAACGGGCCTATCACTCGGGCAACTGGGGCGGCCTGCTTGCCAACCCCGCCATACTGCTGTCGCACGCGATCGCGTCGCTGGTCGACGCGCGTGGCCGCATCGTCATCGACGCGCTGCGTCCGCCCGCCATGCCGCCACAGCTGCGGCAAGTGCTCGACGGGCTGCAGGTGGGCGGCGGCGCGGACGATCCCGAGGTCGACACGCACTGGGGCGAACCGGGCCTCACCCGCGCCGAGCAGGTGTTCGGCTGGAACAGCCTGGACGTGCTGACCCTGTCGGCCGGCGACCCCGCCAAGCCGGTCAATGCCATCCAGCCGCAAGCCAGCGCATGGTGCCAGTTGCGCTTCGTGGTCGGCACCGACTGGCGCCGCCTGCAGCAGCACGTGCGCGAACACCTGGACAGCCATGGCTTCTCGATGGTGCAGGTGCGCGTGGGCGCGCACGCGGGCGCCACGCGGCTGCTGCCCGACGATCCGTGGGTGCAGTGGGCGGCCCGTTCGCTGCGCGAGACCACCGGCAAGGATCCGGTGCTGCTGCCCAATCTCGGGGGTTCGCTGCCCAACGACATCTTCGCCGATCAGTTGGGCCTGCCGACGATCTGGATACCGCACTCCTATCCGGCCTGCGCGCAGCATGCGCCCAACGAACACCTGCTGGGCAGCGTGGCGCGCGAGGGCCTGGCCATCATGGCGGGGCTGTACTGGGACCTGGGCGAATCCGCGCAACAGGTGCGCAGCCGCCGGCACTGATCCGCCGCGACATTGCGCGCCACACCATACCCATACGACATACCAAGGGAAAACATCATGACACTGAAGCGCATCCTGGGCATGGCCGGCGCGGCTTTCGTACTGGCCGGGCCCGCGCAGGCGCAGGGCCAGACGCAATCGCAGCCCTATCCTTCCAGGCCGGTAAAGATCATCGTGCCCTTCACGCCGGGAGGCGCCACCGACGCTGTGGCGCGGCAGCTGGCCGGCAGGCTCGCCGCCCGCCTGGGCCAGCCCTTCATCGTCGAGAACCGGCCGGGCGCCGCCACCGTCATCGGCGCGCAGGCGGCCGCGGACGCGACGCCGGACGGCTATACCCTGATGCTGTCAGGCTCGAGCACCTATACCGTGGTGCCGGCGCTGAAGAAGCAGTTGCCATACGATCCGCTGAAGAGCTACGCGCCGATCGCCATCGTGGCCCTGGCGCCCGTTGTGCTCGTGGCCAAGAACGACCTGCCGGTGCGCAACGCCGCCGAGCTTGCCGACCTGGCGCGCCAGCGCTCGCAGAGCCGCGCCCTGATGTACGGCACCTTCGGCGCGGGGTCGGCCCCGCACCTGGCCGGCGAGATGGTGGCGCAGGCCGCGCGGGCCACGCTGGTACCCGTGCCCTACAAGGGCAGCGCGCAACTGATCACGGCGCTGATCGGCGGCGAGATCGACCTGGGCGTGGACACCGTGTCGTCGGCGGCGCCGCACATCGTGGCGGGCAAGGTGCGCGCCATCGCGGTCACCGGCTCGCAACGTGCCGCACAATTGCCGGACGTGCCCACTTTCGCGGAAGCGGGCATGCCGTCCGTTTCGATGATCGGCTGGTATGGCCTGGTTGCGCCCGCCGACACGCCGGCCGCCGTGCGCACTACCCTGGAACAAGCCGTTGCCGGTATCATGGGGGACGCCGAACTACGGAAGGCCTTTGCGGCGCTGGCGCTGCAACCCGTATCCCTGGGACCGGACGCCTTCCGCAAGCAGGTCGCGGAAGAACTGAAGGTCTTCGGCGATATCGGCGAACGCGCAAAGATCTCCCTCGACTGACCCTAGCCACGCCCTCGTCCGCTTGTTTCCATGAAACGTCTCTGGGACATTTCACCGCCGGTATCGGCCGATTCGCCAGTCTTTCCTGGCGACACGCCCTATCGCCAGCAATGGAAATGGACGCTGACGCCAGACTGCCCCGTCAACGTCAGCGAAATCACGATGTCCCCGCACGTGGGCGCGCATGCGGACGCGCCGCTGCACTACGGCAACGGCGCCCCCGCCATCGGCGCGGTGGCGCTCGAACCCTTCCTCGGCCCCTGTCGGGTCATTCATGCCATCGACTGCGGCCCGCTGATCCTGCCCCAGCATCTCGAGCATGCGGCCGCGAACCTGCCGCCGCGCGTGCTGGTGCGCACGGCGCAGCACGCCGCCGTGCACTGGTGGACCGACGATTTCTCCGCCTACGCTCCGCAGACCATCGAATGGCTGGCCGAACGCGGCGTCATGCTGATCGGCCTGGACACCCCCAGCATCGACCCCGCCTCCAGCAAGACCCTGGACAGCCACCACGTCATCCTGCGGCGCGACATGCGCGTCCTGGAAAACCTGCTGCTGGACGACGTGGAGCAAGGCGACTACGAACTGATCGCCCTGCCGCTGGCGCTGGTCCAGGCCGATGCCAGTCCGGTGCGCGCCATCCTGCGCTCGCTGGGCTGACCCGACCTTCCCGAAGACGAGGAACGCATGAAAGACAAGAGCGCCTGCCTGCGGCAGGACGAGGCCGATCGCCTGCGCGGCCTGCGCGGCCAATTCCAGCTGAACGACGACGAGATCTATCTGGACGGCAATTCGCTGGGCGTGCTGCCGCGCGCCACGCCGGCGCGCGTGCGCCAGATGGTGGAAGAAGAATGGGGCGAGGGCCTGATCCGCAGCTGGAACACCGCGGGCTGGATCGACCTGCCCGCACGGCTGGGCGACAAGATCGCCCGCCTGGTCGGCGCGAACGCCGGCGAGCTGGTGGTGGCCGATTCCACCTCGGTGAACCTGTACAAGGCGATGTCGGCAGCGCTGTCCATCGTGCGCGCGGACGCGCCGGGCCGCACGCGCATCGTCAGCGAGCGCAGCAACTTCCCCACCGACCTGTACATCGCCGAAGGGTTGGCGCGCCAATACGGCATGACGCTCGAACTGGTGGAGCCCGACGAGATCCCCGCGCAGCTGGACGACAGGCTGGCGGTGCTGATGCTGACGCACGTCAACTACCGCACGGGCCGCATGCACGACATGGCCGCGCTGACGCGCGACGCGCATGATGCGGGCGCCCTGGCGGTGTGGGACCTGGCCCACTCGGCGGGCGCGGTGCCGGTGGACCTGAACGGCGCGCAGGCCGACTTCGCGGTCGGCTGCGGCTACAAGTACCTGAACGGCGGCCCCGGCGCGCCGGCCTTCGTGTGGGCGCACGCGCGCCACGCGGACCGCTTCAGCCAGCCGCTGTCGGGCTGGATGGGGCACGCGGCGCCCTTCCAGTTCACGCCCGACTACCAGCCCGCGCCCGGCATCGCCCGCTACCTTTGCGGCACACCGCCGCTGCTGTCAATGGCGGCGCTCGAATGCGGCATCGACACTGTGCTGGCGGCCGAGCCGCTGGGCGGCATGGCGGCGCTGCGCGAGAAGTCGGTGGCGCTGACCGAACTGTTCATCGAGCTGGTGGAGGCGCGCTGCGCCGGCCATGGCCTGGTGCTGGCCAGCCCGCGCGACGCGGCGCAGCGCGGCAGCCAGGTCTGCTTCGCGCGCCAGGAAGGCGCGTATGCCATCGTGCAGGCGCTGATCGAACGCGGCGTGATCGGCGACTTCCGCGCGCCGGACATCCTGCGCTTCGGCTTCACGCCGCTGTACACGCGGTACGTAGACGTGTGGAATGCCGCCGAGCGGCTGGAACAGGTGCTGAGCGAGGGGGCGTGGCGCGAGGCCCGCTTCCAGCGCCAGGCCGCCGTAACCTGAGGAGACCGCCATGACCCGACCCAATTCCGAGGACGTGGTGCGGCAGGAGCAGGCACAACTGGACTACTCGCGCGACATGACCTATGGCGACTACCTGCACCTGGACGAACTGCTGAACGCGCAGCATCCGTTGTCCCCAGAGCACAACGAGATGCTGTTCATCGTGCAGCACCAGACCAGCGAACTGTGGATGAAGCTGATGCTGCACGAGCTGCGCGCCGCCATCGAGGCCTTGCGCGCCGATCGCCTGCAGCCGGCCTTCAAGATGCTGGCGCGCGTCAGCAAGATCATGGAGCAGCTGGTGTCCGCCTGGGACGTGCTGGCCACGATGACGCCGCCCGAGTATTCGGCGCTGCGCCCGTACCTGGCGCGCTCCAGCGGCTTCCAAAGCTACCAGTACCGCCAGATCGAGTTCATGCTGGGCAACAAGAACGCCGCCATGCTCAAGCCGCATGCGCACCGGCCCGAACTGCTGGCCCAGGTCCAGGCGGCGTACGAGGCGCCCTCGCTGTACGACGAAGCGCTGCGGCTGCTGGCGCGCCATGGACTCGATGTGCCCGCGGATCACTTGGAACGCGACTGGACGCGCCCCTACCAGGCGGATCCCGCCGTGGAAGAGGCCTGGCTGACGGTGTATCGCTCGCCGGATGCGTACTGGAACCTGTACCAGCTGGGAGAGAAACTGACCGATCTCGAGGACGCGTTCCGCCTGTGGCGTTTCCGCCACGTCACCACGGTGGAGCGCATCATCGGCTTCAAGCGCGGCACCGGCGGCACGTCGGGCGTGGACTACCTGCGCAAGATGATCGAGGTGGTGCTGTTCCCGGAAATCTGGAAGCTGCGCACCGACCTGTAGCGGGCTTGCAGCCTGCGCCGCAGGCTTGCTAGAATGCCGAGTTACCTTTTTGGATACGTGGCCGGCCTGCGCGCAACGACAGCGATGGGCCTTGCATGCAAGGCCCGGGCAGGGCCGGCTGGCGACCCACCAACCCCCAAGGATATAGATCCATCATGAAAGAAGGCATCCACCCCGAATACCGCGAAGTGGTGTTCATGGACGTGCTGACCGGCGGCAAGTTCATCACCCGCTCGACGATCAACACCCGTGAAACCATCGACATGGACGGCAAGACCTACCCGCTGTTCAAGTGCGACGTGACGTCCGAATCGCACCCGTTCTACACGGGCGCCCAGACCCGCATCGTCGAAACCGGCCGCGTCGAGAAGTTCCGCGCCCGTTTCGCCCGCACCGCCGGCACCGTCAAGTCCGGCTCCTGATCGCAGGCTTCCGATCCGTAGTGCACGGGCTGCTCCCGGCAATGCGATCGGCATAGCAGCGAAGCAGCAAGAAAGCAGCCCCAGGCGGGCTGCTTTTTTTTCTGCGGCTTCGCGCTCCGTCCTCTTTTTTCATCTTCATTCCGCCCGGCGTCGATTACATTAGCCCCGTGTCCCCAATCTCGCGCTCTACTCCCGCCCGTCTGACCATTCTCGGCGCCGCCAAGCTGCCCCGCCTGGTGCTGCTGGGCCTGTCGCTCGCCTACATCACGGCGGGCCTGTTCATGCGCGATCCCTGGAAGACGGACGACGCTGTCGGCCTGGCCACCATGCTGACGGCGCTGCGCGAAGGCGGCGTGGCATGGCTGCTGCCGCAGGTCGGCAATCTGGCGCATGCCCAGGAAGGACCGCTGACGACCTGGGTGGGCGCCATCTCGATCTGGCTGTTCGGCCCGCTGGTGGGCGACATCACCGCCGGCCGCCTGCCCAACCTGCTGTGGTTCGGCATCACCGCGGCGTCGGTTTGGTACGGCACTTATCTGCTGGGTCGCCGCGCCGAGGCGCAGCCGCTGGCCCTGCCCTTCGGCGGCGAGCCCGAGCCGCGCGACTACGGCCGCATGCTGGCCGACGCGGCGCTGCTGCTGCTGCTGGCCACCGTGGGCATCCTGCAGCGCATCCACGAGACCTCGGTGGTGCCGCCCATCATGGCGTGCGGCGCACTGGCGTTCTATTCCCTGGCCCGCATGCTCGACCGGCCGCTGACCGGTTCGGTCACGCTGGTGCTGGCCCTGGCCGGCAGCTTTCTCACCCGCGGCTGGATCGGCGCGCTGCCGGTCATGATGTCGGCGGTGCTGGCCTTCCATCCGCGCAGCATGCTGTGGCCGCGCGCGCGCTGGCTGCCCGCCGTGGCGCTGCTGACCGCGCTGCTGATCCTGGCATGGTGGATCCCGGCCACGCAGGCCAGCGAGTACTGGATCCGCAACTGGAAGGCCTGGAACACCACTTCGTTCACCTGGCCGCTGCTGGGCATGTCGGTGCGCACGCTGCGCGATCTGCCGTGGTACCTGTGGCCCGCCTGGCCGCTGGCGCTGGTGGCCATCTGGCGCTGGCGCAGCTGGCTCTATTCGCCGCACATCTGGCTGGCGATGATGCAGGCCCTGTGCGCCGCGCTGCTGCTCTTCTTTCTCGAAGAGCCCAACGAAACCGAGTACGTCATGCTGGCCGTGCCCTGCGCCGCGCTGGCGGCCTTCTCGCTGCCGACCCTGCGGCGCGGCGTGGTCAACACGCTCGACTGGTTCGCCGTGATGTGCTTTTCGCTGACGGTGTGCACCGCCTGGCTGGGCTGGGTGGCGCTGCATTTCGGCTGGCCTACCAAGATCGCGCGCAACATCGCGCGCCAGACCGCCGGGTACGAGCCCGCGATCTCATGGACTGCCGTGCTGCTGGCGCTGGTGGTGACGGCCGCCTGGGTGCTGCTGGTGGTATGGCGCGTGCATGCGCGGCCGGCTGCGCTGTGGCGCGGCACCGTGCTGTCCGCCAGCGGCCTGGCCGCCACCTGGATACTGCTGGTGCTGCTGTGGCAGCCCGCCGTGGACTACGCGCGCAGCTATCGCACCGCATCGGGCGAACTGGCCGCGGCCCTGAAGACTCACGTGCGTCCCGGCGAATGCGTGCGCGGTCTGGGCGTCGGGGCCGGGCAGCGCGCCTCGTTCCTCATCTTCGACAACCTCACCTTCCCTTACGACGCCCGCTGCACCATCGTGCTGCAGCAGACCACCAACAGCAGTCTGCGCGACGGCACGGCGGCGTACAGCGACGAGAAGGTGCAGGAACTCTGGCGCGGCGGGCGACGCGCCGACCGCCACGAAGTCTTCCGCCTGCTGCGCCTGCCTCCCAGCCAATGAGTCCTGCAGCAGGGTCGTCCATCATGAGCTTCCTGGCCACGATGCGCGGCATCGTGCGCCAAGCCTGGCCCGTCCTGGTCAGCCAGTGGGCCGGCATCGCGTTCGGCGTGCTCGACACCGCCATGACGGGCCATGCCAGCGCACGCGACCTGGCCGCCATGTCGCTGTCCGTGTCGGTCTACATCACCGTGTTCGTCGGGCTGATGGGCGTGGTGCACGCGCTCATTCCCATCCAGGCGCAGCACTTCGGCGCCGGACGCCATGCCGAGGTAGGCCGGGCCTGGGGCCAGGGCATCTGGCTGGCGCTGGGCCTGTCCGCCGTGGGATCGGCGCTGATGCTGTTTCCTGACGTATGGCTGTCGCTGTCAGGGCCGGTGGATCCCGAGGTGCGCGACATCACGGCGGCCTACCTGCGCGCGCTCGCCGTGGCGCTGCCGGCGGCGCTGATGTTTCGCACGCTGTACGCGCTGGGCGCCGCGGTGTCGCGGCCCAAGATCGTCATGGCCATCAACCTGGGCGGCATCGGCCTGAAGGCCTTGTGCAACTGGGTGCTGATCTACGGCAAGTTCGGCCTGCCCGCGCTGGGCGCGACCGGCGCGGGCGTCTCCACGGCCATTGTCTACTGGGCCAGCCTGATGGTCGGGCTGTGGGTGGTGCGGCACGACGAATACTATCGGCAGTTCGCGCTGCGCCTTGGCCGCCCGCGATGGCGGCGGCTGAAGGAACTGCTGCGGCTGGGCCTGCCCATGGGCGGCTCCTACCTGGTCGAGGTCTCGGCGTTCACGTTCATGTCGCTGCTGGTCGCGCGTGAGGGCACCAACGTGCTGGGCGGGCACCAGATCATGGCGAACCTGGCGGCCCTGTGCTACATGATGCCGATGGCGCTGGGCGTGGCCGCGGGCGCGGTGGCGGCGCAGAACATCGGCGCGGGCAATCCGATGCAGGCGCAGCGCACCGGCATGGCGGGCCTGGCGCTGGGGGTCCTGGGCGCGCTGCTGACCTCCGCGGTGCTGCTGGTCGGCCGCCCGGCGATCCTGGCGGCCTATACCAGCGATGAACAGGTGACGGCCGTGGCGACGACCCTGCTGGCGGTCATTCCGCTGTTCCACCTGTGCGACTCGATGCAGTGCATCAACTCGTACCTGCTGCGTGCCTACAAAGTCGCCGTGATGCCGCTGCTGCTGCAGATCGTGGCGCTCGGCCTGGTGGGCCTGATAGGCGGATGGTGGCTGGGCTTCGGTCCCGGACGCGGCGGCCTGGACTGGCTGCGCGAGGCCATCATGCCGGGCTCCCCGCAAGGCGTGGGCACGATGTGGCTGATGGCGATCGTGGGACTGGGGCTCTCGGCGCTGCTCTTGCACCTTTGGTATTGGCGCACGCTGCGCCGCGCGGCCGCGGCCGCGTCGGCGGCGCCGTAGCGCGGCCTGGCCCGGCCCCGGCGAGGCCTTTGCGAAGGCCCAATCGGTACACGGCATGCCGACCCCGCGCCGCGCGTAGGCTACCGGCGAAGGTCCGCAGCGGCGCAAGGGCCGGCCGCCGTGTCGGTGGATTACTTCATCGTGGAGGGCGCGGGCGCCGGCTTGGCGGCATGGGCATCGGCTTTCTTGGCGCCCGGCTTCTGCGCATGGGCCTTGTGCTTGGCGGTCTTGGCGGCCTGGCCGTTCTGCGCAGACTGTGCAGCCTGCGGCGCGGCATGGGCCGACGGCGCGGCGGCCAGCCCCAGGCAAAGCGCCGACGTGGACAGGAACGCGGCGATGCGCGATTGAGTCGTCATGGAGGTGCTCCTTCGTGGTCGAACGGTACGCGACGGGAGTGCCGCGATGCACGTGTAAGGCGTTGGAGCCGGCGCGCCGCGCGAAGGTTCAGCGGCGGGCGGCAACTCTTACGCATCGTCACGACGTTGACGACTGGCTGTCGGCCCTGTCAGCAGCCATTGAAGGCATGCCTCGGCGCCGTCACGACTCGTAGATGAGCAGGGCCACCGTGGCGAACAGCATGGCGGCGAAGCAGGCCCTGAGCACGCGCTCGGGCAGGCGGTAGGCCAGGCGCACGCCCAGCGGCACCAGTGCCAGGCTGCCCAATGCGAGCGGCACGCCGATGGTCCAGTCCGCCTGCCCTGCCCACGTGTACGCGGCCAGCGCGATCATGGATCCCGGGATGATCATGGACAGCGCCAGCGCCTGCGCGGTGGTCTGCGGCAAGCGGAACACGGTGGTGATGATGGGCACGGCCAGGATGGCGCCGCCCACGCCGAAAAACCCGCCGAGCGTACCGCTGGCCACGCCCAGCAGCGCCGCCCGCCATGCCGTCAGCACGGGGGCGGGCCCGCGCGGCGCGGCGCTGGCTGGCCGGCCCTTGCGCCACGTCTGGTGCACATAGAACAGGCCCACGCAGAACAGGAAGGCGGCAAAGCCCAGCCGCAGGGCGCCCGAAGGGATGCCCAGCGCCAGCTGCGCGCCCACCCAGGTGAATGCCACGGCGCCCGCGGCTCCGGCCGCGGCCACGCGCAGGTCGAAGCGCGCATGCTGGTGATACTTGCGCACCGCGACCATGATGGTGGGCAGCACCATGATCAGCGCCGTGCCCTGTGCTTCCTGCTGCGGCATGCCCAGCAGCAGGCCCAGCGCGGGAATGGCGATGAGTCCGCCGCCGATGCCCAGCACGCCGCCCAGGAATCCGATGGCGGCGCCGCCGGCCAGGCATGCCGCCACTACCGTGAGGCTCATCGCAGTTTTTCCAGCGCGTCTTCCAGGCGATCGACGGCCCAGATCTCCAGGCCTTCGATGGCCTGGCGCGGCGCGTTGGCCTTGGGGATCAGCGCGATGCCGAAGCCCAGCTTGGCGGCTTCGCGCAGGCGTTCCTGGCCGCGCGGCGCGGGCCGGATCTCGCCGGCCAGGCCGACCTCGCCGAAGGCCACCAGCCCGCGCGGCAAGGGCCGGTCGCGCAGCGAGGACATGATGGCCAGCAGCACGGGCAGGTCGGCGGCCGGTTCGGTGATGCGCACGCCGCCCACCGCGTTGACGAACACATCCTGGTCGTACGTGGACACGCCGGCGTGGCGATGCAGCACGGCCAGCAGCATGGCCAGGCGGTTGCCTTCCAGGCCCACGGTCAACCGGCGGGGATTGGGCGCATGAGAACTGTCCACCAGGGCCTGCACCTCGACCAGCAGCGGGCGGGTGCCCTCCTGCGTGGCCATGACGCACGAACCCGCCACCTGCTGCGCATGCTGCGACAGGAACAGCGCCGAGGGATTGGCTACGCCGCGCAGGCCGCGATCGGTCATGGCGAACACGCCCAGCTCGTTGACGGCGCCGAAGCGGTTCTTGAAGGCGCGCACCAGGCGGAACGACGAATGGGTGTCGCCCTCGAAATACAGCACCGTGTCGACGATGTGCTCGAGCACGCGCGGGCCGGCCAGCGCGCCGTCCTTGGTGACGTGACCGATCATCACGATGGTGATGCCGGTCTGCTTGGCCAGCCTCGTCAATTGGGCTGCGCACTCGCGCACCTGCGATACCGAGCCCGGCGCGGCGCTGAGTTCGCCGCTGTACAGCGTCTGGATGGAATCGATGACCGCGACCGACGGCTTCTGCTCGGCCACGGCCGCCTGGATGGCCTCGAGGCGGATCTCGGCCAGCAGGTCGACCTGGCCGGTCTGCAGCCCCAGCCGGCGCGCGCGCAGGGCGACCTGCTCGGCGGACTCTTCGCCGGTGACATACAGCACGCGCGCGCTGGCGGATAGCGACGCCAGGGCCTGCAGCAGCAGCGTGGACTTGCCGATGCCGGGATCGCCGCCGATCAGCACCACCGCGCCGGCCACCAGGCCGCCGCCCAGCACGCGGTCGAATTCGTCCAGGCCGGTGGGCTGGCGCGGGGTTTCGCGCGCCTCGATATCGGACAGGCTGCGCACCGGGCTGGAACTGGCGAGCGGCGCGTAGCGATGCGCGGCCGTGCCGGCCGGCGCCTCGGTGGTCTCTTCCAGCGTATTCCACGCGGAGCAATGCGGGCAGCGCCCCTGCCACTTGGGACTGGTTCCGCCGCAATCGGAACAGACGTACACGGTTCGGGACTTGGCCATGGGCGGAAGTTTACCGGGATCGGCAACGGCGATACGTTTGCTTGCACACGCGTTCAACCCCTTTTGGGCGCGTGCTGCGTTCAAGGCATTACGGCCACCACGAAAAGGAACCGCCATGCCTGTCCCGTCCCGCCCCGTACGTTTTGCCTGCACGCTGCTGATGGCCGCGCTGCTGGCGGCCTGCTCGCCGCCGTCGCCGCAACCGCCGCAAGGCGCGAAAGAGCCTGCCAGGGCCTCGTCATCGTCCGCACAGCCGCGCGATTCGGCGCGGCAGGCCGCCTCCGCGCAGCAGGCGTCCCGTCGACCGCCTGCATCGGGGCCTGCACAGTTCGCGGCGGAGGCGGCCCCGCCGCCCGCGCCTTCCATATCGCCCGCCCCCGTCGCGCGACCCTTCGCACACCCATACCGCGGCGAAACCGCGGCGCGCCTGGTCCGGCCCGCGCCCATGGGCATCCCCGCCGACGCCGTGCCGACGGCTGTCGCGGACCGCGAAAACTACGCCGGCTACCAGGACAATCCCGTCCACCTGGCCAGCGAGCAGCCTGTGTCCACCTTCGGCGTGGACGTGGACACCGGCTCGTATGCCAACGTGCGCCGCATCCTCAACGCAGGCCGCCTGCCGCCCCAGGACGCGGTGCGCAGCGAGGCGTTCATCAACTACTTCGACTACGGCTATGCGGCGCCCGCCAGCCGCGAGACGCCGTTCTCGGTCACCACCGAACTGGCGCCCGCGCCCTGGAACCCCGACCGCCAACTGCTGCTGGTCGGCATCCAGGGCTACCAGGTGGCGCGCCAGGACATCCCCGCCGTCAACCTGGTGCTGCTGGTGGACACTTCGGGCTCGATGGCCAGCGACGACAAGCTGCCGCTGCTGAAGGCCGCGCTGCGCCAGCTGGTGGCGGAACTGCGGCCGCACGACCGCGTGGCGGTGGTGACCTATGCGGGCTCGGCCGGCGTGGCGCTGCCCTCCACGCCCGCCCGCGAACGCGAGCGCATCCTGGCTGCCATCGACGCGCTGTCCGCCAGCGGGTCGACCAACGGCGCGGCGGGCCTGGACCTGGCGTACGCGCAGGCCGCGCAAGGCTATGTGGAGCACGGCGTGAACCGCATCCTGCTGGCCAGCGACGGCGACTTCAACGCGGGGCTGACCGATCTTCAGGCCCTGAAGGAAAAGATCGCCGCGCAGCGCAAGCGCGGCATCGCACTGACCACGCTGGGCGTGGGCAGCGGCAATTACAACGATGCCCTGGCCATGCAGCTGGCCGACACCGGCAACGGCAGCTACCACTACCTGGACAACCTGACCGAAGCGCGCAAGGTGCTGTCGCGCGAACTGGCCGCCACGCTGATGGCCATCGCCGGCGACGTGAAGGTGCAGGTCGAATTCAATCCCGCGGCGGTCGCGGACTATCGCCTGATCGGCTATGAGAAGCGCGCCCTCGCGCGCGAGGACTTCAACAACGACCGCGTCGACGCCGGCGAGATCGGCGCGGGCGCCGGCGTGACCGCGCTCTACGAGATCACGCCGGCCGCTGCCGCGCGGCCGCGCGTGGAGCCGCTGCGCTACGACGAGAAGCGCGAGTCCGATGCGGCCGCGCGGCGGCCCGACGCGTCGGAACTGGCTTTCCTGCGCTTGCGCTACAAGCTGCCGGGCGAGTCGCGCAGCAAGGCGCTCGAACAGGCCATACCGGCCGCGGCGTCCGCACAGGCGGGGGCTCGGCTGCAGATGGCCGCCTCGGCGGCGGCCTTCGCGCAATGGCTGCGCGGCGGCAAATACCTGGAAGACTATGGCCCGGCCCAGATCGCGGCGCTGGCGCGAGGGGCGCGCGGTGCGGATCCGTACGGCCTGCGCGCGGAATTCGCCAACCTGGTCGAGCTGGCCGGCTCGTTGGGCACGCCGGCGGTGCGCTGATCATGGAAGCGCCGTGCGCGCCCGCGCCAGCAGCGATACACTGCCCGGCCATGGATGATCCCTCCGGCGCCGACGACGAATCGCTGATGCAGGCCTACGGCGCACGCGGCGACACCGTCGCCTTCGACACGCTGTACGCGCGCCACCGGGCCCGCCTGTACCGATACCTGCTGCGCGGCATCGGCAATCCGCAACAGGCCGACGACCTGTTCCAGGAAACGTGGAGTCGCGTCATCGATGCCCGCGCGCGCTATCGTCCCGAAGCCCGCTTCACCACGTGGCTGCTGCAGATCGCGCACAATCTGCTGGTGGACGCCTACCGCCGGCAGCCCGGCCGCAAGACAGTGGACGACGCCGAGGCCGTGCTGGCGCAACTGCCCGCGGCCGAGCACGAACAGCCCGAGCAGCAGCTGTCGCAGTTCCAGGCCCGGCGCAGCCTGCAGTCGGCCATCGAGCGCCTGCCCGACGAACAGCGCCTGGCCCTGCTGATGAAATGGGAGCACGACCTGAGCGTGGAAGACATCGCGCAGGCCACCGGTACCGCGCGCGAGACCGTCAAATCGCGGCTGCGCTACGCCATCCGCCGCATACGCGACGAATTGGGCGTCTCTTCAAGGAGCGACGCATGAACGCGCCCCGCCCTTCCGACGACGACTTCATGGACGACGATCGCGACCTGCGCGACCTGTACGACAAACTGCCGCGGAACGAGCCCGGCCCCGGGCTGGACGCGCGCATCCGCTCGCGTGCGCATGCCGCGGCGCAGGCCGACCAGCGCGCCCGCGCCGCGCGGCGACGGCTGCATCCCGCCTGGGCGATCGCCGCAACGGTGGTGCTGGCCAGCGGACTGCTGCTGCTGACCGACCTGTCGCAACAGGCAGAGCCGCCGGCCGTGGACGCCGAACTCGCGCAGCCGCCGCAATTGGACGGCCTGGCGCCGGCCGCGCCGCCCGAACTGCCGCCGGAACTGCAGGCGCAGCAGCGGCGGGCCGCGCCGGCCAGGCCCGCGCCGCAGCCTTTCTCGCCGCCCGCGGATCTGCAGTTCGCGCCGCAGGCGCGGGCGCCGGCCGCAAACCGCCAGCCGCCAGCCGAAACCAGCCCGCCGCCACCGGCCGCGACCGCGCCCGCCGCAGCGCCGCCCGCCGACCCTGTGCCCCAGGCAGGCAGCGCGCGCCGCGCGCAGGTCGAAAGCGAACGCAAGCTCGGACGCGCCGACGCGCCGCACGGCGTGGCCACCACCGCCGAGCAGCAGATAGAACGCGTGCGCGCCATGCTGAAAGCCGGCCGGCGCGACGAGGCCGCCCAGGCGTTGGACGCGCTGCGGCGCGCGTGGCCGGACTATCGGGTGCCCGCCGACCTGCGGCATCTGTTGCCCGACCCTGCCCGCTCGCCCTGAAGCCCGCTCGGCGCATCGTGCCGCTGTGCTGGCCGCCCAGCGCGGCGGTCGGCGCGATGATGCTCGCGGCGCCGCAACTGCTGCAGACGGCCGCGCCGGCGCGGCTCAGCGGCCGCCCAGCGACCCGCCGCCGTCCACGCCCAGCACCTGTCCGGTGATGAAGCCGGCCTCATCCGAAAGCAGGAAGGCGATCGCGGCCGCCACCTCGGCCGGCGTGCCCAGGCGCTTCATGGGGATGGAGGCCAGCGCGCGCTTCTCGGCATCGCCGCCGGCGGGATGGTTATGACGGAACAGCTCGGTCTCGATCGGCCCCGGCGCCACCGCATTGACCGTGACGCCGTACTCGGCCAGTTCCAGCGCCCACGTGCGCGTACAGCCCACCAGCGCGCTCTTGGCGGCGGAATAACTGGTGCGGTCGTACGAGCCCTCGATGGCCCGGCTGCAGATGTTGACGATGCGCCCGGTGCGGCGAACCTTCATCGACTCGACGAAGGCCTGGGTGACCTGCACGGCCACGCGCACGTTCAGGTCGATGACGCGGTACAGCGTGGCCAGGTCGATCTCGCCCAGCGGCTGCGGCGACACCACGCCCACATTGTTCACCACCGCGTCCACCGGAAACTTGTCGCGGATCTCGCGCAGCACTTCTTCGGTACGCCCGGCATCGGACAGGTCGCACGCATACAGATAGCCCGGGAAATCCACATCGGCGGTATTGCGCGCGATGCCCACGACGTGGCAGCCCAGGTCGGTAAGCCGCTGGGTCAGCGCCCAGCCGATGCCCTTGGTGGCACCGGTCACCAGCACGCATTTGTCCTTCATGGATGCAACCCTCTAACGTTGATCATTATTCGTGGCAGCGCGACAGGCCATCGGGCGGCCGCGGTGAGTTAGTAGACACCAAGCGGGGGGCGGATGTCATGCGCATTGCGTGACACGCCGGCGCGCATCGCCCGGCCCGCGGCGTGCGTCAGGGACGCGTCAGCACCGGCACGCGCGGCGCGACGGCGCACAGCAGCTCGTAGCCGATGGTGCCAGCGGCGCGCGCCACGTCGTCGACCGACGGGCCGCCCTCGCCCCACAGCGCCACGGGCGCGCCCACGCCGGCGGCGGGCACCGGCGCCAGGTCCACCATCAGCATGTCCATGGAAACCCGGCCCACCACCCGGGTGGGCACGCCGGCCACCGTGACGGGCGTACCCGTGCCGGCATGGCGCGGATAGCCGTCGGCATAGCCGCAGGCCACCACGCCGATGCGCATGAGCTGCTCGGTGCGGAACGTGGCGCCATAGCCGATGGCCTGGCCGGCCGGCACCTGCTGCACCGCGATGATCTCGGAACGCAGCGACATGGCCGGACGCAGCCCGTACGAGGCGGCGGACACGTCGTCGAACGGCGAGGCGCCATACAGGCAGATGCCCGGGCGCACCCAGTGCGGTCCGCCGGCCCCGGCGTGCGCGGTCTCGGGATAGCGCAGCGTGGCGGCGGAATTGCAGACGCTGACCGGCCCATCGGACAGTCCTTCGGTGGCCCGGGCGAAGGTCTCGAGCTGGTCGGCCACGCCGGGCGCGCCGTCGGCGCACGCGAAGTGCGTCATGCGCCCGACCGAGCCCAGAATGCCCTGGCGCTGCAGCTGCCCGGCGCGCGCGTGGGCCTGCGCATAGTCTTCGGGCGCGAAGCCCAGGCGGTTCATGCCGCTGTTGAGCTTGACCATGACGTCGACGCGGCGCGACAGGCGCGCGGCGGCCAGCATGGCCAACTGTTCGCTCGAGTGCACGGTACAGGTGAGGTGATAGCGGTCGACGATGTCGAGATCCGCCGGCTGGAAGAAGCCTTCGAGCAGCAGCACCGGGCCACCCCAGCCGGCCTCGCGGCAGCGCACCGCCTCGTCCAGGTCCAGCATGGCCAGGCCTTGCGCCGCCGAGAATCCGGACACCGCGCGTTCGATGCCATGCCCATAGGCGTTGGCCTTGATGACGGCCCAGATGGAAGCCGGCGTGGCGCCGGTGAGCGCCGCGGCATGGTCCAGGTGGCGTCGTACCGTGGCCAGGTTGTGGCGCAGCGCGGAGATGGAGATGGAGGCGGTGATGGGACGCGGCATGATGCGGATTCCTGTGGGCGCTAGTCTACTCCGAAGCCCCGCGGGCGGGTGCCGGCGCCATTCCTTACAATGACCCGTCCAACCGCGCCGTGCGGACGCGGCCGCGTCCCGTGTCCGCACACGTATCACCGAATCACCGTATGGCCGTCGATCACTACGAGAACTTTCCGGTCGCGTCGCTGCTGCTGCCTCGCCACCTGCGCCCAGCCGTGACGGCGATCTACCGCTATGCCCGCACCGCCGACGACATCGCCGACGAGGGCGATGCGCCCGACGAAGTGCGGCTGCAGAAACTGGGCGCGCTGCGCGCCGAACTGCATCGCATCGGCGCCGAACCCGGCGCGCCGGTTCGTCCCTCGCCAGAACTGGCGCCCATCTTCGAGCCCCTGGCCGCCGCCATCGCGCGCCACCAGCTGCCCATCACGCCCTTCTTCGACCTGCTGTCGGCTTTCGAGCAGGACGTGCGGACCAAGCGCTACGAGGACTACGCCAGCCTGCTGGACTACTGCTCGCGCTCGGCCAACCCGGTGGGGCGGCTGATGCTGGCGCTTTACGACGCGTCCACGCCCGAGAACCAGCAGGATGCGGACGCCATCTGCACCGGCCTGCAGCTGGTGAACTTCTGGCAGGACGTGCGGGTAGACTGGCGCAAGCAGCGCGTGTACCTGCCGCAGGAAGACCTGCGGCGCCACGGCGTGACCGAACAGGACCTGGCCACCTGCAAGCTGACTGCGCAATGGCGCGAGCTGATGGCCTTCGAGGTGGAACGCACGCGCGCGCTGCTACACTCCGGGGCTGCGCTGCCTCGCCGCCTGCCGGGCCGCATCGGCCTTGAATTGCGGCTGGTGGTCCAGGGCGGACTGCGCATCCTGGAACGCATCGAGCGCGCGCGATACGACGTCTTCATGAACCGCCCCGAACTGGGCGCGCGCGACTGGACCGTCATGTTGTGGCGCGCGCTTGCCACTTAGATGAAACAACCCGCCCGTCCGCCGCGCCCAGGCGCCGGCACATCGGCCCGGATGGACAGGTAACCGCAACGACATGACCCCTGACGAATACTGCCAGGAAAAAGCCGCGAAGAGCGGATCCAGCTTCTACTACGCATTCCTGTTCCTGCCCCCGGAACGGCGGCTCGCCATCACGGCGCTGTACGCGTTCTGCCGCGAGGTCGACGACGTGGTCGACGAGGCCAAGGACGAATCGGTGGCGCGCATCAAGCTGGCCTGGTGGCGCACGCAGGTCGACCAGATGCTGGCCGGCAAGCCGGATCATCCGGTCACGCTGGCGCTGCGGCCGCACCTCGAAAGCTGCGGCATCACGCGCGAGCGGTTGCTGGCCGTGATCGACGGCATGCAGATGGACCTGGACCAGAGCCGTTACCTCGACTGGCCTGGCCTGCGCAAATATTGTTGGCACGTGGCCGGCGTGGTGGGCGAGATGTCGGCCGGCGTGTTCGGCTATACCGATGCGCGCACGCTCGAATATGCGGGCAAGCTGGGCCTGGCGTTTCAACTTACCAACATCATCCGCGACGTGGGCGACGATGCGCGGCGCGGCCGCATCTACCTGCCCGTCGACGAACTGCAGCAGTTCGAGGTGAAGGCGGCGGACATCCTCAACGGCGTGTATTCCGAGCGCTTCACCGCGCTGATGCGCTTCCAGGCCGACCGTGCGCGCCAGCTTTACCGCGAGGCCATGAGCGCGCTGCCCGAGGCCGATCGCCGCGCGCAGCGGCCCGGCCTGATGATGGCGGCCATCTACTACGCCCTGCTGGACGAGATCGAGCGCGACGATTGGCAGGTGCTGCACCAACGCATTTCACTGACGCCGCTGCGCAAGCTGATGCTGGCGTGGAAGACCTGGGTGGGCGGAGGCCGCGGCCTGGTGCGCCGCCTGTCGGCATGAAGGCCGCGGTCATCGGCGCCGGCTGGGCCGGCCTGGCCGCCGCCACGGCGCTGCGCGAGCTCGGCGCCAAGGTCACGGTGTTCGAGGCGGGCCGCACCCCCGGCGGGCGCGCGCGCCGCGTGGTGCATCCCGAGTTCGGCGACCTGCTCGACAACGGCCAGCACATCCTGCTGGGCGCCTACACGCAGACGCTGGCGCTGATGCGCCGGCTCGGCCGCAACCCCAATGCGCTGCTGATGCGTCGGCCGCTGCGGCTGGCCAGCCTGGACGGCTCGTTCCGCCTGTCGGCCGCGCGACTGCCGGCGCCCTGGCATGCCGCGCTGGCCCTGCTGACCGCCCGCGGCCCCGGCTGGTCCGAACGCATGGCCGCCATGCGCATGATGGCGGCGCTGCGACGCGACGACTGGCAGGTGCCGGCCGCCTGGACCGTGGCGCAGCTGCTCGACCAGCATGCGCAGCCCAGCCGCCTGACCCGCCAGCTATGGGAACCCTTGTGCCTGGCGGCGCTGAATACGCCGCCCGCGCAGGCCAGCGCCATGCTGTTCGTGCGCGTGCTGAAGGACAGCCTGGCGGGCGGACTGCGCGACAGCGACATCCTGCTGCCCTGCGTGGATCTGTCGGCCCTGTGGCCGGACGCCGCCGCGCGCATGGTGACGATGCGCTACGGCAGCACCGTGCGCCAATTGCAGCCGACGGATCGCTGGGTGGACGTCAATGGCGAACGCTTCGATTCGGCCGTGCTGGCCGTGCCTCCGTCCGTGGCCGCGCGGCTGCTGGGCAACGCGCTGCGCGACAACGGATCGCAGGGATTGCTCAAAGCGCTGCAGGCGTTCGACTACATGCCCATCGCCACGCTGAACCTGCGGCTGGCCCAGCCGTGGCCGTTGCCCGAACCCATGATGATGCTGCGCGAGGACGCCGCCCGCGGCCATGCGGGCCAATGGCTGTTCGACCGTTCGCGCCTGACGGGACGGACCGGCGGCGCGGAGCTGGCCGTGGTGGTCAGCGCGGCCGCGGGCCTGGCCGACGACGAGCGCGACACGATCATCGCCAGCCTGGTCGAACAGGTGCGCGACCAGGCGTCGCGCCATCCCGCCGGCCTTCCGCCCATGCCGGCGGTCGAACTGGCGGAGCTGTTCATCGAGAAACGCGCCACCTTCTCGGCCGTGCCTCACCGCGCGCGGCCGCTGAACCACACGCCGTGGCGCACGCTGGCCCTGGCCGGGGACTGGACCGACACCGGCTATCCCGGCGTGCTGGAAGGCGCGGTGCGCAGCGGACTTCAGGCCGCGCGCGTGCTGCAGGCCGGCGCGGCGGGCGGGCCGACCTCGCACGTCTGAGCGCACGGCTTGCCGGGCTTCCAAGGCGCATGCCCAGTCGCGGGCCGGCCGGTTAGCTGGCCTGCAAGCTTGCCAAGTCGCGGACCCGGCCGCACAGCCTGGCCTGCAAAGCAGGCTTCTCAACGCAACAGGTGCACCGTCGCCAGCCCCAATGCCGTCAGGCACAGCGAGCCCAGCAGGCTGATGGCCGCATAGCCCAGCGCGGCGGCATACGCCCCCCGCTGCAGCATGTCCACGGTTTCGGCCGAGAACGTCGAGAACGTGGTGAGGCCGCCCAGGAAACCGGTGACGGCGGCCAACCGCACCCATGCGGGCCATTCGGGATGTGCCGCGATCACCGCCAGCATGATGCCTATCAGGTAGCCGCCGATCAGGTTGGCGGCCAGCGTGCCCCAGGGCCAGCCGGCGGCGTTCAGGCGCAGACCCAGCAGCCAGCGCAACCAGGCGCCCAGCGCGGCGCCCGCGCCGATGGCGAGAAAATGGGCGGGAATCAGCGGCGTCATGGACAAGTCAGAGGGCGATGAGACGCGCCATCGTAGCTTGCCTGGGGCGGCCGGCAAAGGCTTCGCCATGCCGGGCGCCGACGCCCGCTGGCGTGGCGCCGCGTACGACCTCCACTTTGGCCGGCCGCCGAACCGCTCAGGAAGGAAACGGTTCGACGTGGGTCTCGCCCTTGCGGCCGAAGTAGCTGACGTGCCTGCCGGCCACCCATACCGTGTAGGCGATGCAGCCCGCCAGGCAGGACAGCCGCTTGAATTCCCCGTACTTCACGCTGCCTTGCTGCGCTCCCCGGATGGCGGCCCGGATGGCCGCCGCATCGAAGTTCCGCGCTATGGGCACGTCGGGAACTTCCAGGTTGATGCTCAGCGTCTCGCCGTCCGGCAGATAGTAGGTCGTGCGTCGCGCGCGGTAATCCGCGACGTACGATTCGACGCCGGCCTGCACCATGAGCCCGACGACTTCGCCGAAATGCAATCGGCCGGCGCGCGAACCTTCGGAAGCTTCGTGAATGAGAGCGCGGGTAGTGCCGTCCATGTTCACCTCCTTGTGACAATGGAAAACCGCTTCATCGCTGGGCACCTTCGTGCCACCTTGCGAAATGCGTCTTCAGGCGCGCCCAGTTCATGCGACGGGCACCTGCTTGAACCGATGATGCGAGACCAGCTTCTGCAGCGCGTCGCGCAGCGCCTCGCGCTCGCCGCGCTTCAGGTGTCCGAAGAAATGGGCATCGTTCTGGTCCGCCAGCGCGCACAGCCGCGGGACCAGCGTCTTTCCGCCAGGCGTCAGCGCCAGTACCTGCTCTCGCAGTCCGCCGGCCAAGCTGCGGCGGGCCAGTCCCTTTGCTTCCAGGCGGCTGACCACCTTGGAGGCCGCGCCCTTGGTCATGCCCAGGCTCAGGATCAGCTCGGCATGCGTGGTTTCAGGCTTGTCGAACAGCGTGCGCAGCGCCACCCACTCCGTGACCGAGAGACCCTCGGCCTCCAACAGCTGCTGGAACCGCAAGGACACGTGATTGGAGACGAACCGCAGCCAATACCCAAGGTGCGAATCCAGCTTGCTGGGCTGCTGCTTCGCGGCGCGTTTCATTGACCGTTTCCATGGAAACCTGATGAACGCAGTCTAGTTTCCATGGAAACCAGAAGTCAAGCCCCGAGGCGAGCAGGACATTGCCGGCGTCCAATGAAAAAGGCCCCTCGATACATCGAGGGGCCCCGTGCCGCGACGCCGACGCGCGGCGCTACTGCAGCGTGCGCGTGAACACGAACTTGCCGTCGCGCCAGTCCACGGGCACGACGTCGCGCGGTCCGAACACGCCTTCCAGGATCAGCTTGGCGACCGGGTTCTCGATCTGCTGCTGGATGGCGCGCTTGAGCGGGCGCGCGCCGAACACGGGGTCGAAGCCCGCGCGCGCCAGCTCGGACAGCGCGGCGTCCGTCACCTCGAGACGCATCTCCTGCTTCTCGAGGCGGTCCGCCAGGCGCTTGAGCTGGATGCGGGCGATCGACTCGATGTGCTGCGCCTCCAGGCCATGGAACACGACGACCTCGTCGATGCGGTTCAGGAACTCGGGCCGCAGCGTCTGCTTCAGCTCGTCCCACACCACTTCCTTGATGACCTCGTACGGCTTGCCCGCCATGGACTGGATGTGCTGCGAACCCAGGTTGGACGTCATCACGATGACCGTATTGCGGAAGTCGACGGTGCGGCCCTGGCCGTCGGTGAGGCGGCCGTCGTCCAGCACCTGCAGCAGCACGTTGAACACGTCGGGATGCGCCTTCTCGACCTCGTCCAGCAGCACCACGCTGTAAGGTTTGCGCCGCACGGCCTCGGTAAGGTAGCCGCCCTCTTCATAGCCCACGTAGCCCGGAGGCGCGCCGATCAGGCGGGCCACCGAGTGCTTCTCCATGAACTCGCTCATGTCGATGCGGATCATGTGCTCTTGCGAGTCGAACAGGAAGTCGGCCAGCGCGCGCGTCAGCTCGGTCTTGCCCACGCCCGTGGGGCCCAGGAACAGGAACGAGCCATACGGACGAGACGGATCGGCCAGCCCGGCGCGCGAACGGCGGATGGCGTCGGACACCAGCCGCACGGCCTCGTCCTGGCCCACCACCCGCTTGTGCAGCACGTCTTCCATGTGCAGCAGCTTGTCGCGCTCGCCCTGCATCATCTTGGACACCGGGATGCCGGTGGCGCGCGACACGACCTCGGCGATCTCTTCGGCGCCGACCTGCGTGCGCAACAGGCGCGGGCGATCGCCGTCGGCCTGGCCCGACTTCTGCTGCTCGGCCGTGTCGGCGGCCTGCAGCCGCGCTTCCAGTTCGGGCAGCTTGCCGTACTGCAGCTCGGCCAGCTTGTCGAATTGTCCCTTGCGCTGCAGCTCGGCCATCTCGGCGCGCACGCGGTCGATCTCTTCCTTGATGGCCTGGGTGCCCTGCACCGCGGCCTTCTCGGCCTTCCAGATCTCTTCGTAGTCGTTGTACTCGCGCTGCAGCTTCTCGAGCTCTTCCTCGATGACGGCCAGGCGGCGCTTGGACGCATCGTCGGTCTCGCGCTTGACGGCCTCGCGCTCGATCTTCAACTGAATGATGCGGCGGTCGAGCCGGTCCATCACCTCGGGCTTGGAGTCGATCTCCATGCGGATGCGCGCGCCGGCCTCGTCGATCAGGTCGATGGCCTTGTCGGGCAGGAAGCGGTCGGTGATGTAGCGATGCGACAGCTCGGCGGCCGCCACGATGGCCGGATCGGTGATCTCGACGCCGTGGTGGATCTCGTAGCGCTCCTGCAGGCCGCGCAGGATGGCGATGGTGGACTCGACGTCGGGTTCGTCGACCAGCACCTTCTGGAAGCGGCGCTCGAGCGCGGCGTCCTTCTCGATGTACTTGCGGTATTCGTCGAGCGTGGTGGCGCCGATGCAATGCAGCTCGCCGCGCGCCAGCGCGGGCTTGAGCATGTTGCCCGCGTCCATGGCGCCCTCGGCCTTGCCGGCGCCCACCATGGTGTGCAGTTCGTCGATGAAGACGATGTTCTGCCCGTCGTCCTGCGCCAGTTCTTTCAGCACGGCCTTCAGTCGTTCCTCGAACTCGCCGCGGAACTTGGCGCCCGCCAGCAGCGCGGCCAGGTCGAGCGACAGCACGCGCTTGCCGCGCAGCGTCTCGGGCACTTCGTCATTGACGATGCGCTGCGCCAGCCCTTCGACGATGGCGGTCTTGCCCACGCCGGGTTCGCCGATCAGCACCGGGTTGTTCTTGGTGCGGCGCTGCAGGATCTGGATGGTGCGGCGGATCTCGTCGTCGCGGCCGATGACGGGATCGAGCTTGCCCTGCCGCGCGCGCTCGGTCAGGTCGAGCGTGTACTTGGACAGCGCCTCGCGATTGGATTCGCCCTCGGCGCCCGAGACGTTCTCGCCGCCCCGCACCGCATCGATGGCGGCTTCGAGCGCCTTCTTCTGCAGGCCCGCGTCGCGCAGAATGCGGCCGGCCTCGTTCTTGTCGTCGGCCAGCGCCAGCAGGAACAGCTCGCTGGCGATGTATGTGTCGCCGCGGCGCGCCGCTTCCTTGTCGGTGCGCGTCAGCACGGCCTGCAGGTCTCGCCCGACCTGCACGGTGTCGGTGCCCTGCACCTGGGGCAGGCCCTTGAGCGCCGTGTCCAGCGCCGACTGCGCGCGGCTGACGGCCACGCCGGCGCGCGCCAGCAGGCTGGCCGCGCCGCTGTCGGGATCGGCCAGCAAGGCCGCAAGCACGTGTTCGGGCTGGATGTACGGGTGATCGCTGCGGGCGGCCAGGCTTTGCGCATCGGCCAGCGCCTGCTGGAACTTGGTGGTGAGTTTGTCGAATCGCATGGTGGTCGGTTGGCAATATGGGCGGCCCGCGACGGCGAACCTGATGTCCTGAATGTGCGGACGCCAGCAGGGATTTCAATACCCCCGGGCGCCCGCCCTCCAGGCGGACACGACCTGCCCGACCAGCATAGACGGATCCCGCGCGGCGCGCCACGGCACGCCGCGCCGCCTCATTCGGCCTGGATGCCGCTCGTGCGCACCACCTCGCGCCACTTCGCGATCTCGGCTTTCAGGAAGCCGTTGAATGCCTCCGGCGTCGACGCCACCGCCGTCATGCCCATGTCGGTCAGCGTGCGCCGCACCTGCGGCGTCTCGAGCACGGCGGCCGCGCCGTCCCGGATGGCCGCAAGCACCGGCTGGGGCGTGCCCGCCGGCGCGACCAGGCCGAACATGCTGCCCACCTCGAAGCCCTTCAGGGTCTCGGCCACCGTGGGATATTGCGCAAAGGCGGGATCGCGCTGCGCCGAGGCCAGCGCGATGATCTTCAATCGCCCGCTCTGCACCAGCGGCAGCGCCGACTGCAGCACGTCGAACATGATGTCCACCTGCCCGCCGATCAGGTCGGTCTGCGCGGGACTGCTGCCCTTGTAGGGCACGTGCACGATGTCCACGCCGGCATTGCTCTTGAACAGCTCGCCGGCCAGGTGCGTCGACGTGCCGGCGCCCGGCGACGCATAGGTAAGCTTGCCGGGGTGGGCGCGGGCCCGCTCTATCAGTTGCGGCACGGTGTTGAACGGAGCGTCCGCCCGCGCCACGAGCACCAGCTTGGACTCCACCAGCTGGCTGGCGCCGGTCAGGTCGCGCAGCGTGTCGTAGGGCATGGAACGCCGCACAGACGGATTGATGGTGTAGGCGCTGTTGACCATGCCGATGGTCTGCCCGTCCGGCGCCGCCTTGGCCACCTGGTCCGCGCCTATCATCGTGCCGGCGCCCGGCTTGTTCTCGACAATGACGGGCTGCTTCCAGCGCGTCTGCAGGCCCTCCGCCAGCACACGGGCCAGCGCGTCGGTGGGACCGCCGGGCGGGAACGGCACGATCAGGCGCACGGGCCCGTTCGGATAGGGCGACGCCGCATGCGCGACGGGCAGCCAGGCGCATGCCGCCAATGCCGCGCACAGCGCGGCCTTCAGTGTTTTTCTCATGATGTCTCCTATGCCGCATGGGCGGCTTGTTGTAATCGGATCGGTGCGATGGTCCGCGACTATGCGGCGGCGTCCAGTGTGGTCGTGCGGCGCAGCTCGCGGCGCGCGGACAGGTCGAAGGGACGCCCGCGGTGCAGCGTGCTGCGGTTGTCCCACATGACCAGGTCGGCGGGCTGCCAGACGTGGCGGTACACGAAGCGGGGCTGCGTCGCGTGTTCCAGCAGGTCCATCAGCAGCAGCCGCCCTTCGGCCACGGACAGCTCAAGCACGTGGCTGGCATGGGCGCCGATGAACAGCAGCTCGCGCCCGCTGCCCGGATGGCGCCGCACCAGCGGCCACGCCGCGGCCGGGATGGCCTTGCGCTGCTCTTCCGAGTAATCGGTATCGCCCAGCAGGAAGCGCGAATGCAGCGCGTAATGCTCGGCCGTCAATCCGGCCAACCGCTGTTTCATGGCGTCTGGCAAGGCGTCGTACGCCGCGCGCACGTCGGCGAACTCCGTCTCGCCGCCCTCTTCGGGCAGCACCACGGCGTGCAGCATGGAATAGCGGGCGGGGGGATCCTGGAACGAGCTATCGCTGTGCCACAGCTGGTTGGCCAGATTGCCCACGATCTTGCGATGGTTGCGATCGGCCACGCGGCCGTGCTCGTCCACGTTCGAAATGTCGAGCAATTCCTCATGCGCCAACCGATTGGACGATTTCGAGGCTTTTTTGAAACCCAGGTCCAATTCTCCGAAGCTGCGCGCGAAGCGAAGCTGGGCTTCGGGGGTCAGCGCCTGACTGCGGAACACCAGGACGGCATGGCGGTCCATGGCGGCGTCGACCGCCTGGATTTGAGCCGCGTCCAGCGGTTGCGACAGATCCAGGCCGTGCGCCTCGGCGGCGAAGCCGGGCATGATGGGGGTCAAGGTCAGGGCCAAGCGCGTCTCCGTTTAATGAAATTTGATTTTATTATAAACACAACATCACGCCAGGCGAGCGATTTGCGCGTCAGTAAAATCCCGCAAAACGGAATGCGCCCTCATCCGGTCCACAGCCGGCCCGGCGCTCATCATTCAATTCAGGAGTCTCTATGCAGGAAGTCCCGCCGGGCGGCGAACTCATCGAAGGCGAGGTCAGCGCGCTGGCGCGCGGACTGGCCGTGCTGCGCTTCGTCGGCGCCAGCGAGGCGCCCGTCACGCTGAAGGAGATCTCCGAAGGCACCGGCATTCCCAAGCCCACGGCGCTGCGCCTGACCGGTACGCTGCTGTCCGCCGGACTGCTGCGCCGTCCGCCCGGGTCCGAGCGCTATGACCTGGGTCCGGGCGTGATGGCGCTGAGCCATGCGTACCTGTCCAAGCTGGACCTGCGCGCGCAGGCGCGCGCGCACATGCGCACCTTTGCCGAGGAAGCCGGCGTCACGGTGCACCTGGGCACTCGGGACCGCCTGGAAATGGTGCTGCTCGAATCGGTGCGGCCCGCGTCGGCGGCGATCGTCATGCGTATCGGCATCGGCGCGCGGCTGGGACTCGCCACGTCGGCATCGGGGCGCGCCTACCTGGCCGGCCTGCCGCAAGACGAGCGCACGCGCCTCATCGACAGCCTGCGGGTCGGCATGGACGACCGATGGCCAGTACTGGCGCCGCCGCTGCAGCAGGCCCTGGCCCAGTATCAGGAGAAGGGCTACGTGGCCTCGTTCGGCGAATGGCATCCGGACGTGAACGCCATCGCCACGCCGCTGCTCATGCCCGATGGAGAGGTCTATGCGTTGAACTGCGGCGGGCCCGCGTTCAAGCTGCCGCCCGACACGCTGTCCAACGAAGTCGCGCCACGCCTGCTGGCGTGCGCGCGCGCCATCATGGCCGACACGGGCGCCACGCTGCCCGACCGCAAGGATGCGCCATGAGCGCCACCTGCGTCTTCGTCTATGGCACGCTGCGGCGCGGCGAGATCAACGATCTGGAACGCGCCGCGGCGCGGGCCGGCCTGCCGCCGCCGCGCGCGGCGGGCCACGCACGAGTGCCCGGCACACTGGTCGATTTCGGCGACTGGCCCGGCCTGCTGCCCGACTCGTCGGGCCGTACGGTGGTGGGCGAGCTGTACCACGTCGAACCCGGGCTGTTGGCGCTGATGGACGCGATCGAGGAATACACGCCCGGCACGCCGTGCTGTTTCGTGCGCCGCGAGATCATGGCAGAGACGGACAATGGCCCCGTCGCATGCCAGTACTACCCGATAGACCCGGCGTTTCGCGGCCAGGCGGCGGACATCGATGGCGACGACTGGGTCGCCTATCGCGCGCGTCGGGACAGCGCACGGGTACAGATTGTCGGCACGGCGTTTGCTGGCCGACCGCCGGCGGGCGCCGGAGTCCGCGACTGAACAGCCGCCGGGCCGCCGCAGACTGCATACCGCATACTGCATAGCGCATACCGCAAGCCGCGCGCCGCTGGCCGCATACAATGACGGCCTTCGCCGTCGCCCTGCCGGCCCGCGCTATACCCAAGGACCGCCATGCCGCAGCGGGTTATCCCGACACCAGACGCCTGTCCATCCCTTGCGCGAATCGCGCCGCACCGAGTTGCCGCGTTGCTGATGGCGTTCGCGTGCATCGCGGCCTCGGGCAGCCCGTCGTACGCACAGCCGGCGTCCGGCGAACGCGATCCCTACATCGAACACCTGCCGCCTGCGCCGCGCGCGGCGCCAGCCTGGCAGCGCATCGAACTGGGCGGCGCGGGCAGACGCTATCCGTTTGCGATCTATGCCAGCCGGCAGCTCGACCAACCCGCCCAGTTGCGCGCCGTGCGTCGCGTGATCATCGCGGTGCACGACGACCGGCGCGACGCCGCGCAGGCGTACCAGGCCGTCACCGCCCTGTATGCCGGCAATCGCGAGCGCGCCGACGACACGCTGGTTCTCGCTCTGAAATTTCCCAGCGCCATCGAAGCCGGGTTCGGCGGCCTGCCCGTCTGGCGCCGCGGCGACTGGAAAGACGGGCAGGCCAGCGCCTCCGGCAACGGACGGCCGCGGCCGGTGGGCGCCTTCCAGGTGATGGACGATGTGCTGCGCGACCTGACCACGCCCGGTCGCCTGCCCGCGTTGCGCGAGATCGTGGTCGCGGGCCACGGCAGCGGCGGACAGATGGTGCAGCGCTATGCGGTGCTGAACGGCGTGGACGAAGCGCTGCGCGCGCAGGACCTGGCGCTGTCGTATGTGGTGTCCAACGCCGACTCGTATCTGTACCTGACGCCCGACCGCCCCCGCCCCGATGGACGCGGCTACGCCCGCTACGAACGCGGCATCTGCCCCAATTACGACCAGTACCGCTATGGGCTGGACAGCCTGCCGCCGCTGCTGGGCAAGCCGGATCGCGCGCGGCTGGCCGCGCGCTACGCGGGACGCAGCGTGGTCTATCTGTTCGGCAGCGCGGACAACAATCCCGAGCAGCCCGGCCTGGACAAAAGCTGCGGCGCCGAGGCCCAGGGCGCCACGCGCCTGGCGCGCGGCCTGAACTACTGGCGCTACCTGACCCAGCCAGGACACGGCCGCGCGACGTCGCACCGCGCCTTCGAGGTGTCCAACGCCGGCCACGGCGGCGCGCACCTGTACAGGTCGACTTGCGCGGTGCAGGCGCTGATGGGGCCGTCGGCAGTCTCGTCCGCGGACGCATCCCGCTGCATCCCGCTGGTGGACGCCGCCGACAAAAGCGGCGCTCCCGCTAAGAGCGGCGCGCCCCGGTAAGCATGCCGGGCGGGCGCGGACGGAACTGCAGCGCCCTGGCGTTCGGCACCTCCAGCAGCAGGTCGGACTGCGCGACCGCCACGCAAGGCAATATCCAGCCCTCGGCCTTCTCGTCCGGACTCAGGCCCGGACGCTCGATGCTGTAGGCCACCTTTCCTTCGAGCATCCGGCACATGCACGTGCGGCACGTGCCGTTGCGGCAGGAACTGGGCAGCCGGATGCCGGCGCGCAGGGCTCCGACCAATACCGTGTGGCCCTCGGCGCAGTCATAGCGCCAGCCCGAGGGTTGCAGCGTGACGGCATGCGCGGGCCGCTGCGGCGCGGCGGCCGCGGCCTCTGCCGGCCGCGCCTCAGCGGCGTCGACCGCGGGCAACCGCGTATCGCTCATGGCGCGACGTCTTCCCACTGAAGGGGCCAGGCGCCGCTAAGCACGTTCTGCAGCCACAGCATGCAGGTCAGGGTCTTGGCGTCGGTGACCTCGCCTTGGCGGCACGCCTCGACCAGTTCGTCGAGGTCGACGGCATGCACGTCCAGGAACTCGTCCTCGTCCAGCTTCCGCGTGCCCGCACGCAACTGGCGAGCGAAGAAGATGTGGATGATCTCAGTGGAATAGGCGATGGCCAGATGCAGGTGGCCCGCGCTGGCCCACTGCCCGCCCGTATAGCCCGTCTCTTCGAGCAGTTCGCGCCTGGCGCAGTCCAGCGGCGCCTCGCCGGGATCGAGCTTGCCGGCGGGAAATTCGGTCATGACGCGGCCCACGGGATAGCGAAACTGGCGTTCGACCAGCACGCGCCCGTCGTCCAGCAGCGGAATTACCACCACCGCGCCAGGATGCACGACGTATTCGCGCCGCGCCTCGCGCCCGCTGGGCAGCCGCACGGTGTCGCGGCGGATCTTCAGGAAATCGCCATCGCAGATCAGTTCGCTTTGCAGCGTGGTCTCGGCAAGATGGGCGTCGTCGGGCGCGGCGTGGTCGGTCATGTCGGCGGGCAGCGGCAGCTATCGAAACGGGGCAGCTTACCACCGCCCGCGCGGCGCCAGCGTGACGAAACGGCGGCTATCGCGCCTGCATCTGGCGCCGTTGTTCGAGCTCTTTCAGGCAGGCGGCCACACCGATGCGCATCTGCTCGCTGTCGACCGCGGCGCGGTCCGATACCGTGCGGCAGCGCTGATACTCCTCCAGGCTTTCCTGCGTGTCGCGTATCGGCGCCGGCGCGGGAGCCGGCTGGGCGGCCATAGGCGCGGGCGATTCGGTGATGCGCAAGGTGGAAGGCGGCGAGGCGCTGCCCGGCGACGACGGGAAGTTGTACTGCTGCACCGGCTGTGCCAGCGCGGCGCCGGACAGTATCGAGAAACCCAGCGCGGCCAGCGCTTGCATGCGTATCTTCATGGAACCACCTCGGAAAAACGAAAACGGCTGGGCAATCGTAGTCGGCCCGGCGCGGGGCGGGCGTGTCCATCGGCAACAGAGCGTAGCCCCGGGGCCCATTGCCCGTTTCCCCGGCATGGTACAAGGCATGCAACGTCAGCGTCCTGGAGCGCGCCCTTGATCCTGCTGGACACCGTCTTCGAACGCACCCTGGACGCATGGGTGCGCGAGTTCTCCGCCACGTCGTGGCGCGGCGCGCACCTGGAAGGCTGGCTGTTCGAAGGCCGGCAGGCGCGGCGCGACGCCGAAGCGCAGCTGGCCAGGGCCGGCGTCAGCTCGCGGCTGCGCAGCGCGTACAAGCCCCTGCTGCATCATTTCCTGGAAGAGGTCGATACGCGCGGGCTGCGGCGCGTTCATGTGCGCTATCCCGTACACCCCCAGGCCGCGCCCAATCGCTACAGGCTCGAAGCGTATCCGCTGGCGGCGCTGTATGCCGGCGTGGACGTCGCGTTCGAGGCGGGCGGCCCCGAACTGCTCGCGCCGCTGCCGCGCTACCAGTTGGCGCTGCACTATGCCGACGGCCGCGTGCTGTCGCACGAAGTGGTTGCGCCCAATACGGTCAACGATTCCCCCGACGGCCCGGCGCTGTCTCCCACCGCATGGCTGCGCGTGCGCGATGCCGACGGCGCGCTGCGGCGCGACGCGGCCTGGCGCAGCGAATACCAGGCGGTGTTCGACGCGACGCTGGACTGCGTGCGCCGACACTCATGGGAACGCGGCGAGCCCTATTTCGACCGGCTGGAACTGCGCGTGGACATCCCGGCCATCGAGTTCGCGCTGGACCGCGACGAAGACCTCGTCAGCACGTGCGAGGCGCTGCACGAAGACCTGTACTTCTCGCTGCTGGAACACTTCCAGCGGCTGTCCGGCCTGCCGCCCGGCGACCGGGGCCTGCAGCCGGGCCAGATCGTGCCCGACGTGCGGGCGCACGCGGGCCCCGCCCGCCTGCGCATCGCCACCTGCGCGTTCGCCGCGCCGGCGACCGTCGTGCCGCGGGCGCCCGACGGCCCGCTGGAGCTCGTCGATGCGCCGCTGGCGCCGGACGGCATCGCGGGGGTCATGGCGGCGCTGGGCGGCCGGCCGTTCCAGGCCACGTCGCGCCAGGGTCGTCCCGTGCTGGGCGCGTACGTCGCGGGGCCCGGCCCGGCGGTGCTGATCTCGGCCGGCCAGCACGCCAACGAAACCTCGGGCGTGGTGGGCGCCCTGCGCGCCGCACAGGCCCTGCAGGCTGCCGGCGATGCCCACTACGCCCTGATCGCGGCCGAGAATCCGGACGGCTACGCGCTGCACCAGGACTATCTCGCCGTGCACCCGCGCCATATGCACCATGCGGCGCGCTACAGCGCGCTGGGCGACGACATCGCGTACCGCATGCGCGCGCCGCGGCACGAACAGCAGGCCCGCATCGACGCCCTGGCCATCAGCGGCGCGCGGCTGCACATCAACCTGCACGGCTATCCCGCCCACGAATGGACCCGTCCGTTGTCTGGCTACCTGCCGCGGCATTTCGAGTCGTGGACCGTGCCCAGGGGCTTCTTCCTGGTGGTGCGCCACCACCCAGGATGGCAGCGGCACGCACAAGCCCTGGTCGACGCGGTGACGACGCGGCTGGCGCGCGTGCCGGGCTTGCTGGAGTTCCATGCCGCGCAGACGGCGCTGTACGAGGCGCACGCGGGACAACCCGGCTTCGGCACGGTCAACGGCATCGCGGTGCACATGGCGCAAAGCGAGGTGGAGCTCGCTCCGGTGGCCTTGCTTACCGAATTCCCGGACGAGACGGTCTATGGCGAGCGGTTCCGCTTCGCGCACACGGTGCAGCAGGCCACCGTGCTGGCCGCGACGCAGGCGTGGCGCGGCATACTTGACACATTTCAGCAAGGAAATTGATACAAGGTGAAACCGACGCGGCTGTCCCTGCTGATCTCCTCCGGCCTCTGCGCCGGCCTGCTGTCGGCCTGCATCGTGCCGTCCGGCGCCGGTCGCGCGCGGGCCTTGTCCGCTCCCGCGCCCGCGGCTGCGCCGCAGAACGCGCGCAACGGCCTGAACTGGGTGGGCGCCTATGAAGGCGTGCTGCGGTGTGCCGCATGCCCCCACGCGCGCGTGCGCCTGACGCTGGAGGCCGCCGGAGGCTATGAAATGCAGGCCGCCCCACCCGACTCCACGATCCCCACCGTTACGCGCGGCGCCTACACCTGGCTGCCCGACGGCAATTCCATACAGCTGGACGCGTCCGGGCACAGCCTGCGTTTCCTGGTGGCGCGCGGGCGGGTCGTGCTGCTGACCGACGGCGGCGCGGTGCCCACGCCGGCCCAGGAGGCCGGCCGCGCCCTGGTCCGCCTGCCTTGACGGCCGCTCCCTGCGCGCTCCGGAAGTTGGCATAATGAGACACCGGAACCGCTCGGACCGTGTCGCGTTGCGCAGGCAGGCCCGCAGCCAGGAACCAAGAATCAGAAATCTCCGAACGCGTCGCGGCCCCACGCTGCCGCCTCGCTCAGCCCCTCCCAAGGAGCACCTCGCTTGACCGACCTACACGCGCCTCGCGTATTGCTGGTGGACGACAACGCCATGGCATCCGAACTGTTGGCCGATTTCATGTCCCTTTCCGGCATCGACGTCCGCAGGGCGGCAAGCGGCGCCGAGGCGCTCGAGCAAAGCGCCGAGTTCCTTCCGCATGCCGTCATCGTCGACATCGTCCTGCCCGATACCGACGGCTACCTGCTGGCCAATCGCCTGCGCGAGCAGCACGCCCAGCAGCCGCCCCGGCTCATCGCGCTCAGCGGATTGCCCCGCGACCCGCAGCGTCGCAACGTCGACGTCTTCGACTCCTGGGTCGAGAAGCCGGCCGATCCGCACACCCTGGTCAAGCTGGTCAGCCCGCTCGCCTGATTCCGTTCCACGAGGCTGCAGGATGTCATCGTTTCCCGAGACGCAAGGCATGACCGACCCGCGCTACGTGGCCGGCTTGCAGTTCCGAGTGCTGGCGCTGATCTTCCCGGTGCTGCGGCACGAAGTCATCCGCCCCATCTCCAACGCCTCGCTGGCAGCGGCCATGCTGCACCATGCCCCCGAACGTCCCGCCACCGAGGTCGACGGAGACCATCGCCAGGACGACCTGATCACCGACCTCGAGGGCATGCTGGCGGAAAGCACGTCCGAAGTGCGCCGGCTCAGCGACTGGCTCGAGGACACGGGCGGCACCATGCTGCTGTCCGACGTGCTGGCGCAGTGCCGCAAGCTGGTCTTCACCCAATTGTTGCGCTCGGGCAAGCAGATCCACCTGCCCGAGCGCTGTCCCAAGGCCGTGCTGCCCGAGTTCTCCGCGCGCTACGTGCTGCTGGCATGGCTGCTGTGCCTGCTGGACGGCATGCCCGATGGCGCCGAACTGCGCATCGACGCGGTGGGCGAACACGAGTTGCGGGCCTATCCCGGCGCCGTCCAGCCCGCGGGCGCCGCCGGCGGCCCGAGTTCCGGCATCACGGCCGACGAATGCATCGCGCTGGCACAGGTGCATGGCTGGCGGGCCCGTCGTGACGACGCCGCCTGGATCCTGCAGCTGCCCTCCTCCGACGGCGCGCGCGTCTGATCCGTCCGCCCACCGGGCGTATACTGAACCGATCCCAGGCAACGGCAATCCCGACGGCCTCGCCGCCAGCATGCGCGGCGCATGGCCTTTCTTGTCAAGGAGGTGCTCCATGTTTCCTGAGTTTCGCGACCGGCAGTCCACGCTTCAGAACAACGATCGGCATTTCGACAGCATGTGCCGCAGGCACAGCGACCTGGACCAACGCATTCAGAACATCGAAAGCGGCCGAGCCACCGGATCGTCCCTCGACATAGAGAAACTCAAGAAGCAGAAGCTGTACCTCAAGGATCGCATCTACGCGATCCTGAAAGACGGCGGCTAGCATTGCCGCCCCGGCCGCTCTACGAGTGGCCGGGCGAGGTTCCGGCGGGCAGGCCCTGCCCGCGCTTCAACCAGGCGCTGATCGCCAGCGCCACCACCAGCAGGCCTCCGGCCAGTTCCGCGACGCCCGTCCAGCCGGCGGCGGACCAGCTGTGCCCGCCCAGCGAACCCAGCACGCTCGATCCCAGGTAATACACCAGCAGGTACAGCGACGCGGCCTGGGCCTTGTAGCCCTGCGCCATCTGTCCCACCCAGCCGCTTGCGACCGCGTGCGCGGCGAAGAAGCCGAAGGTGAACACCACGATGCCGGCGATCACCAGGGGCAGGCTGCCCGACAGCGTCGACAGCAGGCCGGCCAGCGTCAGCAGCGTGGCGCCGGACAGGATCGTGCCGCGCCCGTGCCTGTCGGCCAGGCGGCCGAACCAGGTCGACGAGACGATGCCCACCAGGTACACCACGAAGATCGCGCCGATGAGCGTCTGGCTCAGCGAGAACGGCGGCAGCATCAGCCTGAAACCCACATAGTTGTACACGGTGACGAAGGCGCCCATCAGCAGGCCGCCCATGGCGAACAGGCCCACCAGCGGCGCATGCCGCAAATGCAGCGACAAGCCTTCGCGCATCGCCGCCAGCGCGTTGCCGCGGCGCGGCACGAAGCGGCGCGAGGGCGGCAGCAGCCACACGAACAGCAGCGCGGAGGCCAGTCCCATCAGCCCCATGATGCCCAGCGCGTAACGCCAGCCCAGCAGGTCGGATACCGCGCCGGCCACCACGCGGCCCGACAGGCCGCCGAACGCGCTGCCGCTGATGTACAGGCCCATGGCCAGGCCCAGCGTGCCCGGCTCGACCTCTTCGGCCAGGTAGGCCATGGCCACCGCGGGCACGCCGCCCATGGCCAGCCCCTGCACCGCGCGCAGCGCCAGCAGCGTGTGCCAGTCGGGCGCCGCGGCCGCCACGGTGGCCAGGACGGAGGCGGCGAACATGGACAGCGCCATCACGCGCTTGCGCGGCAACGCCTGCGACCACAGCCCCACCAGGAAGATCGACAGCGCCAGCATGCCCGTGCAGAAGGACAGCGCCAGGCTGCTCTGCGCCGGCGACACGCCGAAAGCGTGCGTGAACAGCGGCAGCAGCGGCTGCACGCAGTACAGCATGGAAAACGTGGCGAAGCCCGCGGCGAACAAGGCCCACTGCGCGCGACGCAGCGCCTGACTGCCGCGCGCCAGCGCCGGCTGCGGCGCCGGCTCCGGCGGTCCGGCCGGGGCACGGGTGGAGGCAGCGGAAACAGAAGACGGCGCAGACATGAAGGTACTCGACAGCGGAAAACGGGGAATGTGGGAAACGATAGACTTCTGCCCTGCATATGTCCAATATATAGAACTGGGCTCCGCCATACTTTGAAGAAATGGAACTCAGGCATCTACGCTATTTCGTGGCCGTCGCCGAAGAACTGCACTTCACGCGCGCGGCCGCCCGGCTGGGCATCGGACAGCCGCCGCTCAGTCTGCAGATCCAGCAGCTCGAGCGGGAACTGGCCACGCCGCTGTTCCTGCGGCGGCCGCGCGGCATCGCGCTGACCGAAGCGGGGGTGCAGTTCCTGGCCGATGCCCGCGCCATCCTGGCCAGCGCCGAACGGGCGATCGACATGGCGCGCCGCGTAGGCCGCGGCGAACACGGCGCGGTCACCATCGGCTTCACGGCGTCGGCCGTGTTCCATCCCTATCTGCCCCGCGCCATCCGCGCGTATCGCGACCGCTACCCGGACGTGCGCATCCAGCTCAACGAAAGCAACACCGTATCGCTGCTGCGCGACCTGAGGGCCGGCCGAGTCGACGTGGCCTTCGTGCGCCCGCCCTATCCGCAGGATCCCGAGCTGCTCGCCGAGCGCGTGCTGGACGAGCCCATGCTGCTGGCCCTGCCGCCCGACCACGCGCTGTGCCGTCGCCGTGCCGTCCCCATGCAGGCGCTGGCCGACGAAGGGTTCGTGCTGTACCCCCGTCCCATCGGCGCGGGCCTGTACGACGCCATCATGGAGGCCTGCCAGCGCGCCGGCTTCGCGCCACGGGTGGTGCAGGAAGCCCCCCAGATCGCCTCCATCATCAGTCTTGTGGCGGCGGGCATGGGCGTCGCGCTGGTGCCCGCCGCCCTGCGCCACATGGGCGCCGAAGGCATCGCCTACCGCCCGATACGCGGCGATGCGCCGCATGCGCAACTGGACATGGCATACCGCCGGCTGGATCGCTCGCCGGCCGCGAACAACGCCGTCACGCTCATGCGCGATCTGGCGCGGCAGCACGATGGCTAGTCCATGCCCCATAGTGGGCACGCTCCTGCCGCGCGCGGACCCGACGGCGCCGGCCGCACGGCGCGACGCCGCCCCAAGCCGGTGCAATGATCCGATCCGGTGCACGAGATTTACTAATCCATCGTCCACAAATAATCGTTTGTAGGCCTGTGCACGGCACTCCTAGACTCGCAGCATCGCGCCCCCTGCGCTCTTTGCCTGGAACCGTGTCATGCGTGCCCTCTCCCGCCTCGCGCTCTGTCTCGCCGCCCTGTCCGCCGCCCTCGCCCCCGCCGCCGCCGTGCGTGCGCAGGACGCCTATCCGGCGCGCCAGATCCGCGCCGTCATCCCCTTCCCCGCCGGCGGCATCAACGACACCATCGGACGCGTGCTGTTCAAGACCCTGGCCGGCAAGCTGGGCACGGAGGTCGTCGTCGAGAACAAGCCCGGCGCGGGCGGCACCATCGGCACGCAGGCCGCGGCGCGCAGCCAGGCCGACGGCTATACGGTCGTGCTGGGCGCGGCCAGCACCATGGCCGTGGCGCCGCACCTGTACAAGGACGTGGGCTACGACGTGGCGCGCGACCTGGTCGCGGTGGGAGGCATCGCCTCGGTGCCCAGCGTGATCATCGTGGCCTCGCAATCGAAGTATGCGAAGTGGAGCGATCTGGTGGCCGCCGACCGTGAACGCCCCGGCATGCTGAGCTACGGCTCGGCCGGCTCGGGCACCAGCCACCACGTGCAGGCCGAGCTGTTGAACCTGCGCGCGCACACGCGCTTCATGCACGTGCCGTATCGCGGCGGCGCGCCGGCGATGACGGACCTGATCGGCGGGCAGATCGACGTGATGGTCGACCCGCTGCCCACCACGCTGGCCGCCGCGCAGGGCGGCCGCGTCCGGCCGCTGGCCATCACCACCGACACGCGCTCGCCGCTGCTGCCCGAGGTGCCCACGCTGAAGGAATTGGGCGTGGACTACAATGCCAGCACCTGGTTCGGCCTGTTCGTTCCCGCGGGCGCGCCCGAACCGGTCCTGTCCCGCCTGGGCAGCGCGCTGGCCGCCGCACTGGCCGATCCCGGCCTGCAGGCCGACTTCCGCGCACGCGGCATCGACCCGCTGCCGCTTGCGCGCGACGCGTTCACCCGCTACGTCCAGTCCGAAAACCAGACCTGGGCCGACGTCGTCAAACAGGCCGGCATCCAGGTGCAATAAGCCCCGGAGCCTCCCATGGCCGTCTCGCGCAACCTGCCGCCCTTGTCGTCGGTCCGTTCGTTCGAGGCAGCCGCCCGCCACCGCTCCTTCACGCTGGCCGCCGAGGAACTGGCGGTGACACAGGGCGCGGTCAGCCTGCAGGTGCGCAAGCTCGAGTCTTTCCTGGGCAAGAAGCTGTTCGTGCGACAGTCGCGCAGGGTCGAACTGACGCAGGCCGGCGCGCAGTACTACGAAGCCTGCCGCCGTCTGCTGGGCGATCTCGAAGACGCCACGAGCCGGCTGCGCAGCCGCGATCGGGGCGAGATCCTCATCGTGAACACGCTGCCCACCATCGGGCAACTGTGGCTGATGCCGCGACTGGCGGACTTCACCGCGGCCCATCCTCACATCGAGGTGCGCGTGGTCACCGACATCCGCCCCCTGGACATGCAGGCCGACGGCGTGGACGTGGCCATCCGCGTGGGTCCGCTGGCCGGGCGCCGCTATCCGCGCCACCTGCCCGGCATCGACCTGACGCTGGTGCAGCGCTGGGACGGCATCTGCGCCGATTATCTGTTCGACGACGCGCTGGTGCCGGTGATGTCGCGCCGCCTGCTGGAGCAAGGCGGGCCCATCGACACGCTGGACGACATGCTGGATTTTCCGCTCATCCATACCGCCAGCCGCCCGCACGCATGGCGCGACTGGCTGCATGCGCTGGGCGCCACGCTGCCGCCGCAGCGCAACTGCGCCGACTACGGACACTTCTACGTCGCGCTGCGCGCCGCGCAGGAACACAAGGGCATCGCGCTGATCCCGGAGGTGCTGATCGACGGCTATCCCGGCCGCAACGAACTGGTGGTGCCCTGGCGGCCGCGCCCGGCGCTGAAAAGCGCGGGCGAGTACTACCTGCTGACCCACGGCGCATGGGCCGAGCGCGCCGCCATCGCGGCCTTCCGCGGCTGGGTGTTGCGAGAGGCGGCGGCGAGTGCGGCGGCGACCGTCGGCGCGCATGAGGATACGGCGTCAGGCCGGGATGCGGCCTCGCGCCAGGACGCGACGCCGGCCCCGGATGCCACGCCGGCGGGCGACGCCTGCGCATCCATTAGCCGCGCTCATGCACGCGCGCAGAACGAATCGTTTGCCGCCGCCGCGCGGCTGCCCTAGCATCGGGCAGTTCCCCAACCATTGAACAGGATTTACGGCAGCATGAATCAATATCGAGTCGGCATCGCGGGTTTCGGCGCCATCGGCCAGGCCGTGGCGCGCGCACTGGACGCCGGGGTGCCGGGGCTGACGCTGGCCGCGGTCGCCATCCGCGATCCGCAGCGCCCTCCGGCGGCCACTTGGCAGGGCGCCGCGCCCGCCTGGACCACGCTGTCCGGCCTGGCCGACCTGTGCGACGTGGTGGTCGAATGCGCGCCCGCCGCGGTCTTCCGCGAACTGTCCGAACCGGTGCTGCGCGCCGGCAAGAAGCTGGTGGTGCTGAGCTCCGGCGCGCTGCTGCGCAACGATGACCTGATCGAACTGGCGGCCGCGCATGGCGGCCAGATCATCGTGCCCTCGGGCGCCATCCTGGGCCTGGACGCGCTGACCGCCGCCGCCGAAGGCACCATCCACTCGGTCACCATGATCACCCGCAAGCCGCCGCGCGGCCTGCTGGGCGCGCCCTACCTCGAGACCCACGGCATCGACGTGGCCGCGATCACCGAGCCCACCCGCATCTTCCGCGGCACCCCGCGCGAAGCGGCCATCGGATTCCCGGCAAACCTGAACGTGGCGGTCAGCGTGTCGCTGGCCGGCATCGGACCCGAACGCACCACGCTGGAAATCTGGGCCGACCCCGGCGTCACGCGCAACATCCATCGCGTCGAGGTCGACTCGGACTCGGCCACGTTCTCGATGGAAATCCAGAACATCCCGTCCGAGAACCCCAAGACCGGCCGCATCACCGCGCAGAGCGTGGTGGCGGCCCTGCGCAAGCTGACCGGCGCGCTGCGCGTGGGGACCTGAGTTCCGGACAGCCGCAGGGCGGCGCGCGCGGCGGCGTCCCTACGGCAGCCTGGGTCGGCCGCTCGATCCGGGCCGCGCGGGCGGATCGGCGCATGCCGACCCTGCCCGCGACGCTTCGGTCAGGCGTAGCGCTCGCGATACGCCGCGGGCGACATGCCGCAGTGCTTGCCGAAGATCTCGCGGAACGCCTTGGCATCGTTGTAGCCGACCTCGTACATCACTTCGCTGACTGTCTTGCGCGATCCTTCGAGCTGCGACTTGGCGGCCTCGACGCGGATGCGCTGCAGATACTCGACCACGCTGTTGCCGGTGGCCTGGCGAAAGCGCCGCTCGAGCGTGCGGCGGCCCAGCGCGTAGCGCGAGGCCAATTGCTCGACCGTGACGCGCTCGGCGTAGCGGGCCTCGATGTGGTCCTGCACCTGGCGCACCACGTCGTCGCCATGGCTGCGCCGGCCCGAGAAAATGGCGAACGGCAGCTGGCTCTGGCGGCTCCAGTCCATCTGGAACACCTTGGCGCACCAGATGGCGGTGTCGCGGTCGGTGTACTTCTCGATCAGGTGCAGCACCAGGTGCCCCGCCGAGAACGCGCCCCCGCTGGTATAGATGCCGTTGCCCGCCACCACCACGCGGTCGCTGACCCACTGCACCGACGGGAACAGGCTGGCGTACTGGTTCTGCGCCGCCCAGTGCACGACGGCGCGATGCCCGTCCAGCAGGCCGCCCGCGGCCAGCAGCGCCGCGCCCAGGCAAAGGCTGGCGACCTCGCCGCCATCCTTGTAGTGACGCACGATCCAGTCGATCATGGCGCGGTTGGCCTGCATGGCCTCGGGCAAGGCGTTGAGCAGCGGCGGCACGATGCAGATGTCCACGCCGCGGACCTCGTCCAGCACCGCATCGGCCTGCACGATGATGCGGCCGCCGTCCAGGCGCACCTGCGGGGCGGCGGCCACCGTTTGCACGGAGAAGCGCGGCGCCTCGCCGCGGTCCTGCAGATACTGGTTGGCGGTGAGAAAGCCCTGTCGGGCGTTTTCCAGGGAAGCAATGTTCGCCCCAACGGGCAGCAGGAACGCAATATTTTTCATGAAAGCAGCATAGCGTTGGACCAAAGACGCAATCCACCCACCAGAATGTCGCAATTGCCTATCTGCGGCAGGGGGGTTTCCCGTTAGAGTAGAAATCCGCCGAAACGTTCAGCGGACAGTAAGAATCTTAACCGACGAGGATTGGAAATGGACCAAGAGTATGTCGATGGCTTTCTGCTGAGCGTCCCCCGCGACAACCTGGCGCGCTACAAGGAGATCGCGCGCAAAGCTGGCGAAATCTGGAAGGAACACGGCGCCCTGGACTACCGCGAATGCGTCGAGAACGACCTGCAGACCGAAGGCCTGGCCTCGTTCCGCACCGTGGCGGGGGCGCGCGACAATGAAGTGGTGGTTTTCTCGTGGATCCGCTATGCCAGCCGCGCCGAGCGCGACCGCATCAACGCCGCGGTCATGGCCGACCCGCGCCTGGCGGGCTGCTGCGCCGACGGCGTCTTCGACATGAAGCGCATGGCCTACGGCGGATTCGAAGTCGCGGTAAGCGTCTAGCAGCGTCCCGCCCGACCCGGACGGCGGATGACGCTGCCGCCTTGAAAAAAATCATCCGGGCCTGTCGATTCCAGGCCGCGCCGTTCGTCGTATTCATGAAGCGCGGCCGATCCCCGGCCGGCGCCGTCCTCGACCAGGAGAACGATGATGTCCGTACCCGCCAAACCCATACCCGATGGCATGCATACCCTGACCCCGCACCTGGTGTGCGACGGGGCGGCGGCCGCCATCGATTTCTATGTGCGAGCCTTCAACGCGGTGGAAATCACCCGCCTGCCCGGCCCGAATGGCCGGCTGATGCACGCCATGGTGCGCATCGGCGACTCGACGCTGATGCTGGTCGACGCGATGCCCGAATGGGGATCGACCGATCCCAAGGCCCTGAAGGGCTCGCCCGTGTACCTGCACCTGTATGTGGAAGACGTGGACGCGGTCATGGCCCAGGCCGCCGAGGCGGGCGGCACCATCACCATGCCGGCCACCGACATGTTCTGGGGCGACCGCTACGGCCAGCTCACCGATCCGTTCGGCCATCGCTGGTCGATCGCCACCCATCTGCGCGACATGACCGATGCCGAGATCCGGGCCGCCATGGAGCAGGCCCCGCCCTGCGGATCGTCTCAGTAATGCGGCGGCAGTTCGTCGCGCAGGCTGCGAAAAGGCGCCGGCCCGGCCGGCGCCTGCCGGCGTAGCTCGACCAGCTCGCGCATCAGCAGCTCGATCTGCTGCTGCTGGCGGAATACGGTCTGGTTGAGCTGGTCGAGCAGGTCGTCGGCAAAACCGGCCTTGATCTCCAGCTGGGTCAGGCGCCGTTCGGTATCGTCTTGGATGTCCATGGCGGAATTAGACCGCAAGTCTCTCCATGGCGCAGGCCGGTCTTCATTCCGGCTCGAGCGCGGCGTCCAGCCTGGCCAGGCTGGACGCGGGCCAACAGGCCTCGAGCTCGTAGTGCGCGTCGGCGGCATGGACGTCGGGCGGCAGCAGCACCCAGGGCAGACGCGACTGCGTGAAGCAGTGCGCCTGGGGAACCAGTTCTCGCCCGTGGTCCAAGGTGCCGGCGTGGACCAGCGCCACGCGGTCGCCCAGGTCGGGATGATGACCCCACAGGGCGACCCCGCAGTCAGGACATCGGAATTCGGTGCGCGTGCGGCCCGGATCGGTGGGCACCACGCGCGCCTGCGGCGTGCCGCGCAGCAGATGCACGCGGTCGGCCTCGATCAGGGCGTTGATGGCGAAGGCACTGCCCGTCAGCCGCTGGCACTCGGTACAGTGGCAGCAGTGCACGAACATTGGTTCGCTGGTCAGCCGGAAGCGCACGGCGCTACAGGCGCACCCGCCCTCATAGGTGGTAGCCATTCCTCTCCTCCATTTTTTTGGGCATTTTCCCGCATCTTGGCCGTTTTGGGGCAAACGGAATGGCGTAAACGGCCTGCTATGCTCGCGCTATCGCCCCCGCCAGGGGCGCCAGAACAAGGAGACGCGCGGTGGAAGCAGAGCTGAGACTGTTTGAACTGGCGGGCGCCGATCCCGACGTCCGGTTCAGTCCCTATTGCTGGAAGATCCGCATGGCGCTGGCGCACAAGGGCCTGCATGCCGAAGGCCTGCCGTGGCGCTTCATCGAAAAGTCCCGCATCGCGGCCAGCGGCCAGGAACGGGTGCCGGTGCTGGTGCACGGCGATACCTGGCTGCACGACTCGTGGCGCATCGCCCGCTATCTGGAAGACACGTTTCCCGACCGCCCCGCGCTGTTCGCCGGCCCTGGCGGCGAGGCGCTGGCGCGCTTCGTCAACAGCTGGGCGGACACCGCGCTGGCGCCGGCGATTACCAAAGTGATCATTCCTGACATCCCGGACGGCCTGCACGATGGCGACCGGGCTTATTTCGTCGAATCGCGCGAACAGCGCCTGGGCAGCCTGCAGGCCTTGCGCGACGACCGCGTCCAGCATCTGGACGCCCTGCGCAAGGTGATACTGCCGCTGCGCCACACTCTGCGCGATCAGCCGTATCTTGCCGGCGACACGCCCGATTACGCCGACTATGCCGTGTTCGGCATGTTCATGTGGGCGCGCTGCATCAGCCCGGTGGAACTGTTGCAGGCCGACGATCCGGTCCACGCCTGGCGCGAACGCCTGCTGGACGCCCATGGCGGCCATGCGCGCGCCGCCCGGCGAGCGCACGGCTGACCCGGCTTACTGCTTCATGCGATAGCCGGTGCGGAACATCCAGCGCACGATGACGATGCACACCAGCAGGAACACCAGGGTCATGCCCAGGCTGACGGACACGCTGACGTCGGAGATGCCGTAGAAGCTCCAACGAAAGCCGCTGACCAGGTACACCACCGGATTGAACAGCGTGACCGTGCGCCAGAACGGCGGCAGCATGTCGATGGAATAGAACGTGCCGCCCAGGAACGTCAGCGGGGTGATGATCATCAGCGGGATGATCTGCAGCTTCTCGAAGCCGTCCGCCCAGATGCCGATGATGAAGCCGAACATGCTGAAGGCCACCGAGGTCAGCACCAGGAACACGATCATCCACAGCGGATGCGCGATGCCGAAGTCCACGAAGATCCGCGCGGTGGCCAGCATGATGAGGCCCAGGATGATGGACTTGCTGGCGGCCGCGCCGACGTAGCCCATCACGATCTCGACATACGAGACCGGCGCGGAATGCAGCTCGTAGATGGTGCCCGAGAAGCGCGGCATGTAGATGCCGAACGAGGCGTTTGCGGTGCTCTGCGTCAGCAGCGACAGCATGATCATGCCCGGCACGATGAAGGCGCCATAGCTGACGCCGCCGATTTCCACCATGTGCGAGCCGATGGCCGATCCGAACACGACGAAATACAGCGCCGTGGACACCACCGGCGAGGCCACGCTCTGCGCCAGGGTGCGCCAGGCGCGAGCCATCTCGAATAAATAGATTGCGCGTACGCCGTACCAGTTCATGATTCCTTGCTCACCAGGCTGACGAAAATCTCTTCCAGCGAGCTTTCCGAGGATTTGAGGTCGTTGAAGACGATGCCGGCCTCGTCGAGCCGACGCAGCAGGGCCGCAATGCCCCCGCCGCCTTCCTGCTGGTCGTTGTAGGTGTAGACCAGCTGCAGGCCGTCGGCCGAAAGCTCCAGCGGTTCGCCGCGCAGCGCCTCGGGCAGCGCCGCCAGCGGCGCTGCCAGCGCCAGCACCAGCTGCTTGCGGCCCAGCTTGCGCATCAGCGTTTGTGTCTCTTCGACCAGAATGATCTCGCCGCGCCGGATCACGCCGACGCGGTCGGCCATCTCCTGCGCCTCTTCGATGTAGTGCGTGGTCAGGATGATGGTGACGCCGTTGTCGCGCAGGCGGCGCACCATGTCCCACATGCCGCGCCGCAGTTCCACGTCCACGCCCGCGGTGGGCTCGTCCAGGAACAGGATGCGCGGCTCGTGCGACAGCGCCTTGGCGATCAGCACGCGGCGCTTCATGCCGCCCGACAGGGCCATGATGCGCGTGTCCTTCTTCTCCCACAGCGACAGGTCGCGCAGTACCTTCTCGATGTGCGCGGGATTGGCCGGCAGGCCGAACAGCCCGCGGCTGAAGGTCACCGTGTTCCACACCGTCTCGAACGCATCGGTGGTGAGCTCCTGCGGGACCAGGCCGATGGCGGCCCGCGCCGCGCGGTAGTCGGTGACGATGTCGTGGCCATCGGCCAGCACCCTGCCCTCGGTGCCATTGACGATGCCGCAGACAATGCTGATCAGGGTGGTCTTGCCTGCCCCGTTCGGCCCCAGCAGGGCGAAGATCTCGCCTGGCTGAATGTCGAGATTGATGTTCTTGAGTGCCTGGTGTCCGGACTTGTAGGTCTTGGACAGGCCCTGCACGGATATGACTGGCTGCACGCACACCTCGTGATTGCGGCGAGCCGGGCACCCGGTGAGGCGCCCACAGCCCGCGGGTGGACTTTCCTGTCGGATTCTACTTTGCGAGGATGGCGGAATTGGTTCGACCGGCGGACAAGACTGTTTCGAAAAAAAGGCGCGCCGCGGCATGAGCCGTGGCGCGCCCGGGTACCGTGCGCGGAGAACCCGGCGCTGCGGATTCGAGGCGGCTGCATCGAGCCGCCAGGCCCGCGCGATCAGGCCAGCGTCAGCGTGACGTCGATGTTGCCGCGCGTGGCGTTCGAATACGGGCACACGATGTGGGCCTTGTCGATCAGCGCCTGGGCGGCCTCGCGGTCCATGCCGGGCAGCGAGATCTTCAGTTCGACTTCGATGCCGAAGCCGTTGGGGATAGGACCGATGCCCACGGTGCCCTGCACCGACACGTCGGCCGGCACGGCGATCTTATCGCGTGCGCCGACGAATTTCATGGCGCCCAGGAAGCAGGCCGAATAGCCCGCGGCGAACAACTGCTCGGGATTGGTGCCGGCGCCGCCCGCGCCACCCAGCTCGCGCGGGGTGGTCAGTTTGACGTCCAGCACGTTGTCGGACGAGACGGCGCGGCCATCGCGGCCGCCGGTGGCTTGGGCTTGGGCGCGGTACAGAACTTTTTCAACGGACATGGTAAGGCTCCTGTAAAGGTAAGGTCTTGCTGCTTGGCCCTGCGGCCTTGTGGCCGTCCGGGTCGGTTGATGAAGCGAAGTTGCTTGCTGCATAAATCGTACGCTATTAAATCGTGTGCTATTTAAATCGTCAACTACTTTTGCTGCTTCAGACACCGCGGCTAGTCCTGGTCGACCAGCCGGTCGCGCAGTTGCTCGAGTTCGGCCTTCAAATGCCGCATTTCGTCCGGCGTGCAGGCCATGGCGCAGACCAGGCCTTTGGGCACCTCCGGCGCCTGGCACCGCAGCTCGCGGCCCTGCGGCGTCAGGGTGATGATGACCTGCCGCTCGTCCTGCTCGGCGCGGGCGCGGGTGATGAGCCCGGCCGCCTCCATGCGCTTGAGCAGCGGGGTGAGCGTGGCCGAATCCAGGAACAGCCGCTTGCCGATGTCGGTAACGGTGACCTGGTCCTGCTCCCACAACACCATCATCACCAGGTACTGCGAATACGTCAGCCCCAGCTTGCCCAGCAGCTTGCGATAGACCTTGTGCAGCGCCAGCGTGGCGGAATGCAACGCGAAGCACAGTTGGTCGTCCAGCAGCAAGGAGGGAGAGGCGTCGGCTTGCTTGGTCATGATGAACGCATATTAAATCGCACACGATTTAATAGCAAGATATTTTTGCGTCGGGGCGGTTTTGTCATGCCCGGCGACCTCGTATCGATGCAGTCGTCACCGGCAAGCGGTGGCTTGTTCCGTTTTCCTATAGGCAATCTACAGTTGCTTATCAAACACCGGATTATGGTCTAGCTGGTTGCCAGATACAGCCATAAAGTTCGTCTCACGTTGCGACGCCGGATGCGAAACGCAGCGGATCGAAGCAGACGAATCCCTACCTACCCTGTTATCTGGAGAACACCATGAAGACCCTGATGAACACCCTGATCCTGTCGCTGAGCGCCCTGTCGTTGACGGCCCACGCGGGCCGCGAACCGTCCGGTGAGCTGGACTATCCGCCTGCCGTGGCCAGCACCGCCGAACTGACCCGCGCCGCCGTGCGCGCCCAATTGGCCGAGGCCCGTGCCGACGGGCAACTGCAGTCGGGCGAAGAAACGCTCGTGCTGGACGGCGTCCAGGGCCAGAGCGCGACGCGCGAGGCGGTACGCGCCGAACTGCGGCAGGCCCGCGATGCCGGCCTCGTCTCCTTCGGCGAAGACGGCAGCGTCGCGGGCTGAAGCGCTGCCCGATCAGACGCAGGAAAGCCGGCGGCGCGTCGCGGAAATACCGCGACGCGCCGCCGGCCTGCCCTATGGCGCCACGGCTATGCGCGCCCGTCAGGCGGCGCGCACCGCCAGCGCCTCGTCATGATGGAATTGCGCTTCCTCGGTCGAGCCCGTCAGCGCGGTGGTGGACGACCGGCCGCCCTCGATGGTCTGCGTGACCGCATCGAAATAGCCCGTGCCCACCTCGCGCTGGTGCTTGACCGCGGTGAAGCCGCGTTCGGCCGCCGCGAACTCCTTCTGCTGCAGCTCGACGAAGGCGCTCATCTGGCGGCGGGCGTAGCCGTGAGCCAGGTCGAACATGCCGTAGTTCAGCGCATGGAAGCCGGCCAGCGTGATGAACTGGAACTTGTAGCCCATGGCGCCCAGCTCGCGCTGGAACTTGGCGATGGTGGCGTCGTCCAGGTTCTTCTTCCAGTTGAACGAGGGCGAGCAGTTGTAGGCCAGCAGCTTGCCCGGGAAGCGGCGATGCAGCGCATCGGCAAACTTGCGCGCGTACTCGAGATTGGGCGTGGAGGTTTCGCACCACACCAAGTCGGCGTACTCGGCATAGGCCAGCCCGCGGGAGATGGCCTGGTCGATGCCGGCGCGGGTGCGGAAGAAGCCTTCGACGGTGCGCTCGCCCGTGATGAAGGGACGGTCGTTCTCGTCCACGTCGCTGGTCACCAGGTCCGCCGCGTCGGCGTCGGTACGGGCCAGAAGCAGCGTCGGCGTACCCATCACGTCGGCAGCCAGGCGCGCGGCGATCAGCTTCGACACGGCCTCGCGGGTCGGCACCAGCACCTTGCCGCCCATGTGGCCGCACTTCTTCACCGATGCCAGCTGGTCTTCGAAGTGCACGCCGGCGGCCCCCGCCTCGATCATGCCCTTCATCAATTCATACGCGTTCAGCACGCCGCCGAATCCGGCTTCGGCATCGGCCACGATGGGCGCGTAGAAGTCGATATAGCCGGGGTCGCCCGGGTTGATGCCTTCCATCCACTGGATCTGGTCGCAGCGCGTCAACGTGGCGTTGATGCGCCGCACGACCTGCGGCACCGAGTTGGCGGGATAGAGCGATTGGTCGGGGTACATCTCGCCTGCCAGGTTGGCGTCGCCGGCAACCTGCCAGCCCGACAGGTAAATGGCCTTCAGCCCGGCCTTGACCTGCTGCATCGCCTGATTGCCCGTCAGCGCGCCCAGCGAATTGACGAACGGCTCGCAATGCAGCAGTTCCCACAGGCGTTCGGCGCCGCGGCGCGCCAGCGTATGCTCGACGGCCAGCGAGCCGCGCAGCCTCACCACTTCGGCGGCGTCGTAGCCGCGCTTGATGTCTTGCCAGCGCGGGTTCTCGGCCCAATCCAACTCCAGTTTGCTGATCTCGGTATCGCGTTGATTCATGATGACTCCTCGATGGACATGGAAGGAACTGCGGTAAATCCGGGCGCGCGGAAGTGCGCGCCGTTGGAAAAAGTCTAGTCCCCATGCTGCGAGGCAACGTCGATTCGAGTCTTATATAAGATAAAAAATTTTCTCCAGTAAAATCAATAATATGAGATTCTAGTTTCTCAATACGAAACGATGTTGCTGTCAATGAAATGACCCGACGCTGCCCCGCAGCATCGGTTTCCGCATTCCGCCACCGACGTTTCACCATACAAAATCCAGCCCGACAGCGCCTACAATGGGGGCTGTGCCAAGCTTTGCCCGATCATGACGCTGTCCGACGCCCCCCTGGGACTCTCCGTTCCCTACCCCACCGAATACGATCCCGGCCTGCTGTTCCCCGTGTCGCGCGCGCTCAACCGCGCCGCGCTGCCGCTGGAACGGGGCGACCGCCTGCCCTTCCATGGCGCGGACATCTGGACCGCCTACGAGATCTCGTGGCTCAACGCCAAGGGCAAGCCGCGCGTGGCCATGGCCACCTTCACGGTGCCGGCCGACAGTCCCAACCTGATCGAGTCCAAGTCGTTCAAGCTCTATCTCAACTCGTTCAACCAGACGCGGCTGGACAACGCGCAGGCGCTGCGCGAGCGGCTGGAACGCGACCTGAGCGCCGCGGCGGGCGCGCCCGTGGAACTGGACTTCGTGCTGCCGCAGCGTTTCGGCCAGCAGCAGATGGCCGAACTGGACGGTATCGACCTGGACAAGCTGGACGTGGAGATCGACACGTATCAGCCCGCGCCCGAACTGCTGCGCTGCGCAGACGGACCGGTGCGCGAAGAGACGCTGTGTTCGAGGCTGCTGAAGTCGAACTGCCCCGTCACCGGCCAGCCGGACTGGGGCAGCGTGCAGATCCGCTATCGCGGCCGGCCCATCGACCACGAGGCGCTGCTGAAGTACATCGTGTCCTTCCGCCAGCATGCGGGCTTTCACGAGCACTGCGTGGAGACCATCTACGCCGACGTCATGCGCGCCTGCGCGCCCCAGGAACTGACCGTGTACGCGCGCTATACGCGGCGCGGCGGGCTGGACATCAACCCCTGGCGCAGCAACGTGGCGGCGCCGGCCATCGGCATGGCGCGCACGGCGCGCCAATAATGCAAGGAGGGCCCTCGGGCCCGCGCATGCCGTTCATCGGTGACAGGCCGGCGCCTTCATGCCGGCTAGTGCGGGCGCAATAGCGGCCCAGTGCCGCGCATCAGGCCCGAGCCGGCGCCGGCTCGGCCCGGCTGGCCTGCCGGCCGATCCATTGCGCCAGCAGCGCCGCGATGACGAAGGCGGCTCCCGCGCCCACCCACGGCCCGTGCGTCAGCCCGGCATCCAGCAGCAGGCCGAAGCCGAGCGGGCCCAGCGCCGCGCCGGCGTCCATGCCCGAGTACACCAGGCCGTAGACCGAACCGGTCGCGCCGCGCGGCGTCACGCGGCGAATGAGCATGTCGCGCGAAGGCGCCGCCACGCCCGAGCAGAATCCGGCCAGGCCGACCACCGGCGCGGCGACCGCCGGCGGCAGCCAGCCCATGGCCAGCACCACCAGCGTGATGCCGGCGCAGATCAGCGCCAGCATGACGGTCCGCTCGGTGCGCGGGGTGGCCGACACCAGGAAACCGCCGGCCGCCATGCCCACCGCCGAGGCCACCATGTAGCCGGACAGCGCCGAGCTGGCGGCCAGGCTGGACAGCCCGTACAGGTGATCCAGCAGCGGAATGGTGTAGTTCTGCACCGAGGACAGCGCGATCGACGTGCAGGCGAAGAACAGGAAGGCGCCCCACAGGGCGGGCCGAGCAAGCAGCGCCAACAGCGTGTCCCAGGCGCTTTCCTGGGGCTTCGCGGGCTTGGGAGGCTCGGCGGTGTCGCGTCCGGGCGCCGCGGCGACCACCGTCTTGGGGTCGCCCAACAAATTGCGGCCGATGATGGTCAGGGCCAGCACCACGGCGACCAGGGCGGCCGCGCTGAAGGCCGCGGTGCGCCAGTCGGCCAAGGCCGTGATCGTGCCGATGAACACGGGCGTCAGCGCCCAGCCCAGGTTGCCCGTCAGGCCGTGCGTGCTGAAGGCATGCCCCAGCCGGGCCGGACTGACGCGATGATTCATGATGGAATAGTCGGCCGGGTGGAACACCGAATTGCCCGCCCCGCCGATGGCGGCCGCCAGCACCAGCATGAAGTAGCCATTGGCCAGCCCGATCAGCACGGCGGACAGCACGAAGCAGCCCAGCCCGAACCACAGCACCGGCCGCGCGCCGATGCGGTCCACCACGAAGCCCGACGAGGCCTGGCCCAGTCCGGACACCACGTAGAAGACCGAGGCCAGCAGCCCCAGTTCGGCGAAGTCCAGGCGGAACTCGCGCCCGAGGGCGATGTACAGCGACGGCAGCACGAGCTGGAAGAAATGCGAGCTGGCATGCGCCACCCCGATCAGCATGATGATCTGCCAGTCGCGGCGGCGCAGGAAAGGCGTGTCGAGCAATGCGGTGTCTGCTGCGGTATTCATGTCGGCATGCGGCCACGGGCCGCCGAGAGACGCGTGCAGGCACGCATCGGGGTTGTCTCCGGACGGCGGCCGCGAGCCCCTCCGTCGTGTCATGCGAGCGCTGGCGGCATGCCGCCGCGCCTCGTCGATGTGGAATCGCGCGGCTTGGAGCCGCGCGTCCAGGATATTACTACTGCGCCTTCTCGCGTATCGCCGGCCAGGCGCGCTGCAGGTAGTACAGCATCGACCAGACGGTCAGCACGGCGGCCACCACGATCAGCCAGAAGCCCACCCACAACAGGTCTACATTGGCCAGCGGACGGCCGTACAGCAGGCACGGGATGGCAATCATCTGGGCGGCCGTCTTGAACTTGCCCAGGCGGTGCACCGCCACGCTGGCGCTGGCGCCGATCTTGGCCATCCACTCGCGCAGCGCCGAGATGGTGATCTCGCGGCCGATGATGATCAGCGCGATGAAGGCATCGACCCGGTTCAGGTCGAGCAGCACCAGCAGCGCGGCGCACACCATCAGCTTGTCGGCCACCGGATCCAGGAAGGCGCCAAACGCCGAAGTTTGGTTCCAGCGCCGCGCCAGCCAGCCGTCGAACCAGTCTGTCAGCGCCGCCAGGATGAATGCGCAGGCCGCCAGCGTGTCGCGCATCGGCACCGACATCCAGCTGTCGGGGATGTAGAACAGTCCCACTACCAGCGGGATCATGGCGATGCGCAGCCAGGTCAGGATGATCGGTATGTTCATGGGCATAGTGGTCGTATGCTACCTCAGCGTGGGGATGGCCTGCGCGGCGGGTCAGCCGTGCAGGGCGTCATAGATGCGTTCCGCCAGCTCGTCCGAGATGCCGTCGACCGAGGCCAGGTCGGCCACGCTGGCCGCCGTCACGCCCGACAGCCCGCCGAAGCGCGCCAGCAGGCGCTGCCGGCGCCGGGCGCCGACTCCCTCGATCTCTTCCAGGCGCGACACGTTGCGGGCCTTGGCCCGCTTGGCCCGCATGCCGGTGATGGCGAAGCGGTGCGCCTCGTCGCGCACCTGCGCGATCAGCATCAGCGCGGCCGACTCCTTGCCCAGCGCCACCGGCGGGCGGCCATCGGCGAATACCAGCGTCTCCAGGCCCACCTTGCGGCCCTCGCCCTTGGCCACGCCCACCAGCACCTGCACGTCCAGGCCCAGCTCGACGAAGACCTGGCGCGCCACCTCGACCTGGCCCTTGCCGCCGTCGATCAGGACCAGCCCGGGCATGACCGCCTCGCCATCGGCCACCTTGCCGAAGCGGCGGGTCAGCACCTGGCGCATGGCGGCGTAGTCGTCGCCGGGCGTGATGCCCACGATGTTGTAGCGGCGGTACAGCGAGGGCTGCATGTCATGGTGCTGATAGACCACGCAGGACGCCTGCGTGGCCTCGCCGGCGGTATGGCTGATGTCGAAGCACTCGATGCGCAGCGCATCCAGCGCGGCCTCGTCCGTGTCCAGGTCCAGGGTCTCGGCCAGCGCCAGCGTGCGCGCGGCCCGCGCGCCGGATTCGGTCAGCGCGCGCGCCAGCGCCATCTCGGCATTCTTTTGGGCCTGCTCCAGCCACGCGCGCCGCATGCCTTGCGGGCGGGTCAGCACGCGCGGCGGCCGCGACCGGCCCTGCTCGGCCAGCAGCGCCGGCAGCTCCTCGTCGGGCAGCGCGTGCGAGCACACCAGCACGGCGGGCAGCGAGCTTTCGACGTAGTGCTGCGCCACGAAGGCCTCGAGCACGTCGGCGGCCGGTTCGCCCTCGGCGTGCGACGGAAAGAACGGCTTGTCGCCCAGGTGGCGGCCGCCGCGCACCATGGCCAGGTTCACGCATACCTTGCCGCCCGCGATCGCCACCGCGATGATGTCGGTGTCCTCTTCGCCGCCCGTGCTCTCCATGGTCTGCTGATGCAGCACGCGCGCCAGCGAGCCCATCTGGTCGCGCAGCGCTCCCGCCTCTTCGAAGCGCAGCTCGGCCGAGGCCTGCAGCATGCGCGCCTCGATCTCGCCCAGGACCTCCTGCGCGGCGCCGTTCAGGAAACGCGCCGCGCGCCGCACGTCGGCGTCGTAGTCCTCGGGCGTGATGGCGTCCACGCAAGGCGCCGTGCAGCGCCCGATCTGGTGCAGCAGACAGGGCCGCGACCGGTTGGCGAAGACGGTGTCCTCGCAGGTGCGCAGGCGGAACACCTTCTGCAGGATCTGGATGGTCTCGCGCACCGCCCACGCATTGGGAAACGGCCCGAAGAACTGCCCGCCGCGGCTGGTCGAGCCGCGGTAATACGCGATGCGCGGATAGCGATGCGCCGAGATCAGCAGGTAGGGATACGACTTGTCGTCGCGGAACAGGATGTTGTAGCGCGGGCGCAGGCGCTTGATCAGGTTGTTTTCCAGGATCAGCGCCTCGGCCTCGGAGCGCGTGACCGTGACTTCGACGCGCGCCACCTTGGCCACCATCTGCGCGATGCGCGGGCTGGACAGCGTCTTCTGGAAATACGACGAGACGCGCTTCTTCAGGTCGCGCGCCTTGCCCACATACATGACCTCGCCCCCGGCATCCAGGTGCCGGTATACCCCGGGCAGGTGGGGCAGGTCAGCCAGGAACGATTTGAGATTGAATTCGTCGGGCATGCTGATAGCGGCCGTCGGCCTGCAGAGTGTCCCAGTCGAGCGCGGGGCGGGTCGGCGCCAGGCGCCGGATGCGCGCCACCGACTCGGGCGTGGGCGTGGCCACCAGGCGCTCGAGCAGGTCGTCGGCCATGTCGGGGCGGTTGCACACCAGCACCATGTCGCAGCCCGCGCCCAGCGCGGCCTGCGCGCGCGCCAGGATGTCGCCCGCCACCGTGGCGCCTTCCATGGTGAGGTCGTCGGAGAACACCACGCCGTCATACCGCAGGCGGTCGCGCAGGATGTCCTGGATCCAGCGGCGCGAGAAGCCCGCCGGATGCGGATCGACCTTGGGATAGATGACGTGCGCCGGCATGACGGCGGGCAGCACGTGGTCGCCCAGCCAGCCGTAGGGCGCGGCGTCGTCGGTCATGATGCGTTCGAGCGTGCGCGGATCCACGGGAATGTCGAGGTGCGAATCGGCGCTGACGAAGCCATGGCCGGGAAAATGCTTGCCGCAGGCGCCCATGCCGGCCAGCGCCAGCCCCTGCGCCACCGCGCGCGCCAGCATGGCCACCACGCGCGGATCGCGATGGAAGGCCCGCGTGCCGATGACCTTGCTGACGCCGTAGTCCAGGTCCAGCACCGGCGCGAAGCTGAAGTCCACGCCGCAGGCGCGCAGCTCGGCGGCCAGCACGTAGCCCGCATCGGTGGCCATGCGCATGGCGCCCAGCGGGTCCTGGTCCCACACGCGGCCAACCGCCTGCATGGGCGGCAGCACGGTGAAGCCGTCTTCGCGAAAGCGCTGCACCCGTCCGCCCTCGTGGTCCACCGCGATCAGCAGGGGCTCGTCGCGCGCCTCGTGGATGCGGCGGGTCAGTTCGCAAAGCTGTTCGCGGCTTTCGAAGTTGCGCGAGAACAGGATCACTCCTCCCACCAGCGGATGGCGCAGGCGGCGTTTCTCGTGCTTGGTCAGCCGGGTGCCGGCCACGTCTACCACGACGGGGCCGGGCGGCAGCACGTGGCGGGATTTACGGCGTGCCATCGGCAGCTCCTTGCGGGGCCTGGCGCGGCGACGCGGAGGGCTTGTGCTCCACCACGACGTAGGCGGCGGCCATGTCGGATTCATCGGTCAGCGAGACGTGGGCCGCGCCATAGCGCTCGGCATACCAGCCCCGCAGCGCCGGGGCCAGCACCAGCACGGGCCGCCCCCCAGGCGCGTTCAGGGCCTGCACGCGGGTCCATGTCATGGGCATGCGCATGCCCAGCCCAATGGCCTTCGAGAAGGCTTCCTTGGCCGCGAAGCGCGTGGCCAGGAAGCGCACGCCGCGTGCGGGATCGCGCTGGCGCCGGGCATGGAACTTCTGCAGCTCTTCGGGCCCCAGGATTTTCTCGGCGAAGCGGTCGCCATGCCGAGCCAGTGCCCGCTCGATGCGGTCGACGCGTATCAGGTCCATGCCGATGCCGGCGATGCAGCCGGGGCCGGCGAGCGTAGCGGTGGGATTTTCTGGCATGAACGGCAGCGAAAGAAACGGGATGACGGCTTGAAGCGCGGTGCGGGCCGGCCGGCGATACGGACAGCCGCGGCCGCTTGATGGAATGATACGCGAGGGCCGCCGGGCAGGCAGGCCTCAGGATGCCGGACCGCGCCCGTACAGGTGGCTGTTCATGGCCAGATAGGCATCGCGCGACGGCGCCAGGTGTTCGCGGCAGAGCCGGATCAGGTCGTCGCGCCGCCCGGTTTTCAGCGCCTCGATCATGGCCCAGTGTTCCTGGCGCGCGCGCTCGCGATAGCGCGCATCGCCCAGCGAACTGAAGCGGATGGGATGCGTCTGCCGCGCATACTCGCCGATGGCCCGGTGCAGCACGCGGTTCTCGCAGCAGGCGAACAGCGCCTCGTGAAAGCGCACGTTGGCGCGGAACACGGCGCGCGGGTCCAGCGCGGCCACGGCGGCGTCGTGCTCGCGCTGGATGGCGATGAGTTCCTGCACCCTGTCGGCCGGCAGCGGACACGGCACGTGCCGCGCCGCCTCGGTTTCAAGCAGTTCGCGCACCTGATACAGGTCGGCCACCTCGCGCGCCGTGAATGCCCGGACCTCGCAGCCGATGTTCTTGCGCCGCTCTACCAGGCCCAGCAGCGCCAGCTCGGCCAGCACCGACCGCACGGCATGGCGCTTCAGGCCGAAGCGCCGCATCAGGTCGTCTTCGATCAGCCGCTCGCGCGGATGCAGCCGGCCCAGCACGATGTCTTCCTCGAGCTCGCGCACGGCTGACATCAGGTCTGCCGCGGGCGGACCGCCAACCGACTCGGTCGGCGCAGCGGACGGGACGGCGACAGTGCGGGCCATGATGGACGTGCGTAGGTGCGGGGCGTGGATCCGGCAGGCGTTTCAGGCGCGGCCGCGCATGGCCTGCAGGCGCGCCTGCACCATCAGCGCCTTCATGTCGCGCACGGCCTTGTCCCAGCCGTCGAACACGGCCTGCGCCACGATGGCGTGGCCGATGTTCAGTTCCGCGATGCCGTCGAGCGCGGCCACCGCGGCTACGTTGCCATAGTGCAGGCCATGGCCCGCGTTGACGCGCAGCCCGGCGCGCAGGCCATGCGCCACGGCGGCGCGCACGCGCGCCAGTTCGGCCTGCGCCTGCTCGGGGCCGGCGGCCTCGGCGTAGGCGCCCGTGTGCAGTTCGACCACCGGCGCGCCCGCGCGCACGGCCGCGTCGATCTGGGCGGGCTCGGGATCGATGAACAGCGAGACCCGGATGCCCGCCTCGGCCAGTTGCGCCACCGCATCGGTGACCGCGGCCAGGCCGCCGGCCACGTCCAGGCCGCCCTCGGTGGTCAGCTCGGTGCGCTTCTCGGGCACCAGGCACACGTCGCTGGGCTTGACCCCGCAGGCGATGTCGAGCATTTCGCGGGTGACGGCGCACTCGAGGTTCATGCGCGTGCGCAGCAGCGGCCGGATGGCGTGCACGTCGGCGTCCTGGATGTGGCGCCGGTCTTCGCGCAGATGCAGGGTGATGAGGTCGGCGCCCGCCTCTTCGGCCCGCAGCGCCGCCGCGACCGGATCGGGGTACGGCGTATGGCGCTGCTGGCGCAGGGTGGCTACGTGATCGATGTTGACGCCGAGTTCTATCATTGCTGCGATTGCTGCGCGACGGGTTGCGGCGCCGGCTGCGCGGCCACGGTGTTCTCGTTCCAGCCGCCGCCCAGCGCCTTGTACAGCTCGACGCGGTTGATCAGGGAGTTCAGCCCCGTCTGCACCAGCGCGATCTGCGCGTTGAAGAAATCCACCTGCGCGGTCTGCACCTGCAGGAAGCTGTCGATGCCGCCACGATAGCGCATGTCGGACAGCTCGAGCGTGCGCGCCGACGACGCCTGCAGGGCGCGCTGCGCATCGAGCTGGGCGCCATAGGTCGCCTCGCCGGCCAGCGCGTCGGCGACCTCGCGGAATGCCTGCTGGATCGTCTGCTCGTATTGCGACACCGCGATATTATCGCGCGCCCGCGCCAGGTTCAGCCCCTCGCGGATGCTGCCGCCGGCGAAGATCGGCGTGGTGATGTTCGGCGAGAAGCTCCAGAAGCCGTTGCCGCCCTTGAACAGGTCGTCCAGCGGACCGCTGGCCACGCCCAGCATGCCAGTCAGCGAGATGGTCGGGAAGAAGGCCGCGCGGGCCGCGCCGATATTGGCATTGGCGGACTTCAACTGGTTCTCGGCGGCCAGGATGTCGGGCCGGCGCTCGAGCAGGTCGGACGGCAGCCCGGCCGGCACCGACGCGACGACCTGCTCGCGTCCGAACTCGGCGGGCGGCGGCAGGTCGTTGGGCAGCCCCGGCAGTCCGATCAGCACCAGCAGCGCATTGGACGCCTGCGCGCGCGCCCTGGCCAGCGTCGCCAGGTCGGCCGAGGCGCTGTCCAGCAGCGACTTCGCCTGGTTCAGGTCGAGCTCGGAGGCCACGCCGCCGTCGAAGCGCGTCTTGACCAGATCGTAGGACTGCTGGCGCGAGGCCAGCGTCTTCTGCGTCAGCTCGAGCTGGACCTCGGCCGCGCGCACGTTGAAGTACGCCTCGGCCACCGCGCCCACCAGCGTGATGTGCACGCTGCGCTGCGACTGCTCGGTCGACAGGTACTGCTGATAGGCCGCTTCCGACAGATTGCGCAGCCGGCCGAACAGATCGATCTCGAAGGTGGTCAGGCCCAGGCCCGCCTGGTATTGGCTGGTCACCGAAGGCGAATCCGGACCGCCGACGCGCAGGTCGCGCGGCAGGCGCTGGCGCGTGCCCTGGATGCCCGCGCCGATGGTGGGCCACTGCTGGGCACGCTGCACGCCATACTGCGCGCGCGCTTCCTCGACGCGCTGCACGGCCACGCGCAGGTCGCGGTTGTTCGCCAACGCCAGTTCGATCAGTTTCTGCAGCCGCGCGTCGCGGAACACCTCGCGCCACCCGATGTCGGCGGCCGGCACCGCGCCCGCCGGCGCCACCGCGGCGGCCGGCTGGCTGCCCACCTGCATGGGCGTCTCGGCGGCGCCGTATTGCATCCTGGGCTGGTCGGGATACGTGGACTGCACCGGCGCGTCGGGACGCTTGTAGTCGGGCGCCAGCGAGCAGCCGGCCAGGGCGGCGATGAGCAGCGCCGCCAGGGCGCCGCGTGCCGATACCGCGAACGAAGGCACGTGCGATTGAATCATGGGACGGGCCGTCATTGCTTGGTCTCCTGGCCGCCTTGGGGATGATTGCCGGAAGGCGTCTGCAGCGCCGGCGCCGGGCCGTCGCCAGCCTGTGCCTGCTCCTCGGCGCGCTTCCTGGCCGCCTGCTCTTCCGCGTAAGCCTTGGCCTCCGCGCCCAGCAGGCGCGGCTTGGTCTTGAACAGGCCCAGCACGACCACGAAGAAGGCCGGCACGAAGATGACCGCGAACGGCGTGGCCGCCAGCATGCCGCCCAGCACGCCGATACCCACCGCGCGCTGGCTGGCGGCGCCGGCGCCGGTGGCCAGGGCCAGCGGCACCACGCCCAGGATGAATGCCAGCGACGTCATCAGGATGGGACGGAAGCGCAGCCTCGCGGCCTCGACCGCAGACTCGTACAACCCCATGCCGCGGGCGTACTGGTCCTTGGCGAACTCGACGATCAGAATCGCGTTCTTCGCCGCCAGACCGATCACGGTGACCATGCCCACCTGGAAGTACACGTCGTTGGACATGCCCATGGCCGACACCAGCGCCACGGCGCCCAGCATGCCCAGCGGCACCACCAGCATCACCGACAGCGGAATGGCCCAGCTCTCGTACAGGGCCGCCAGCACCAGGAACACCACCAGCAGCGCCAGGCCCATCAGGATCGGGGCCTGGTTGCCCGCCTGCACTTCCTGATAGGACAGGCCGCTCCATTCATAGCCGAAGCCGGGCGGCAGGTCGGCCATCAGGCGCTCCATCTCGGCCATCGCCTCGCCCGAGGTATAGCCGGGCGCGGCGTCGCCGCCGATACGGATGGACTCGTAGCTGTTGTAGCGCACGACCTGGACCGGCCCCTGCACCCACTTGGCGGTGACAAACGACGACAGCGGCACCATCCCGCCCTGGTTGTTGCGGGCGTTGAGCTGCAGCACGTCCTCGACCTGCATGCGGTACTTCTGCTCGGCCTGCACCCACACGTTCTGCATGCGCCCCATGTTGGGGAACTTGTTCAGGTACGACGAACCCACCGCCGTGGACAGCAGGTTGGCCGCCTCGGCGAAGTCCACGCCCAGCGCGGCCGCCTTCTGGCGGTCGATCTCGAGACTGAGCTGCGCGCCCGGTCCCAGGCCCGTGATGCGCACCTGCGCCAGCACGGGGCTCTGCATCGCGGCGCCCATCAGCTGCGCGGTGGCCGCCGACAGCGCCTCGGTACCCGCGCTCGCGCGGTCCTGCAGGCGGAAGTCGAAACCGCTGGCGTTGCCCAGTTCGGAGATGGCCGGCGGGACCACCGTGAACACCATGGCGTCGTGGATGCCCATCAGCAGCCTGCCGATGGCTCCGCCCGCGATGGCGCCGGCCGAGTCGCCCTCGCCTTTGCGCTCGTCGAAGTCCTTCAGCGTGGTGAACGCAATGGCCGCGTTCAGCCCGCTGCCGTTGAAGCTGAAGCCCTGCACCGTGATGATGTTCGCGACCGCGGGGATCTCGCGGAAGTAGGCCTCGACCTGCTCGATGACCTCGATGGTGCGGTTGGCCGAGGCGCCGGCCGGCAGCTCGATGTTGCTGATCACGTAGCCCTGGTCTTCCTCGGGCAGGAAGGACGAAGGCATGCGCAGGTACAGCCAGCCCAGCAGCACCACCAGCACCAGGAACACCAGCATCATGCGGCCGCTGCGGTGCAGCGAGCGCGCCACCCAGTTCTGGTAGCCGTGCGTGGTGGCATCGAACTTGCGGTTGAACCAGCCGAAGAAGCCGCGCTTCTCGACGTGGTGCCCCTTGGGTATGGGCTTGAGAATGGTGGCGCACAGCGCGGGTGTGAAACTCAGCGCCAAAAAGGCCGAGAAGAAGATCGACACCGCCATGGCGACCGAGAACTGGCGATAGATCACGCCCACCGAGCCGGTCATGAAAGCCAGCGGCAGGAACACCGCGATCAGCACCAGCGTGATGCCCACGATGGCGCCGCTGATCTGCGGCATGGCCTTCTTGGTCGCCTCTTTGGGCGACAGGCCTTCCGTCGCCATGATGCGCTCGACGTTCTCGACCACCACGATGGCGTCGTCCACCAGGATGCCGATCGCCAGCACCATGGCGAACATGGTCAGCACGTTGATGGAGAAGCCCAGCGCCAGCATCACCGCGAACGCGCCCAGCATGGCCACCGGCACCACCAGCGCCGGGATCAGCGTATAGCGCACGTTCTGCAGGAACAGGTACATCACCAGGAACACCAGCACCATGGCTTCGGCCAGGGTGTGCAGCACCTGCTCGATCGACACCTGCACGTAGGGAGCGGTGTCGTACGGGATGTCATAGCGGATGTTGGCCGGGAAGAAGCGCGCCAGCTCGTCCATCTGCTTCTTCACGCCTTCGGCCGTGGCCAGCGCGTTGGCCCCCGGCGCCAGCACGATGGCGAAAGCCGCCGTGGGCTTGCCGTTGAGACGCGCGCCGAACTGGTAGTTGTCGGCGCCGACCTCGATGCGGGCGACGTCGCGCAGCAGCACGCGCGAACCGTCGGGATTGGCGCGCAGCACGATGCCGCCGAAGCCGTCGACCGTGCTGAGCTGGCCATTGGCAATGACGGTGGCCGTGGCGCGCTGGCTTTCGGGATTGGGCGGCGCGCCGATGGTGCCGGCCGAGATCAGCACGTTCTGGTTGGAGATGGCCTGGTTGACCTCGGCCATGCTCATGTTGAACCCGACCAGTTTGTTCGGGTCGACCCAGATGCGCATGGCGCGCGGCGCGGCGAACAGCTGGAAGCGGCCCACGCCGGGCACGCGCGACACGGGGTTCTGGATGTTGCGCGTGACGTAGTCGGCCAGCGCGGTCTGGTCCATGCTGCCGTCGGTGGACGACACGGTGACGATCTGCAGGAAGCCGGCGCTGGTCTGCTCGTACCGCAGGCCCTGCTGGGCCACGGCCTGCGGCAGCTGCGCCGTCACGTTGGACACGCGGTTCTGCACGTCCACCTGCGCCAGATCGGGATCGGTGCCGGGCGCGAACGTGACGGTGATGGTCGCCATGCCATAGGCATCGCTGACGGACTCGTAGTACAGCAGCCCCTTGGCGCCGTTCAGCTCGTCCTCGATGATGCTGGTGACGGATTCGGCCACTTCCTTGGCCGAGGCGCCGGGATACGTCGCGGTGACCTGGATGGCGGGCGGCGCCACGTCAGGGTACTGCGAGATCGGCATGATGTTGACGGCCAGAATCCCCACCAGCAGGATGAAAAGGGATACCACCCAGGCGAAGATAGGTCGATCGATGAAAAATTGCGGCATGTGGGCTGACTCGTAAAGCGATGCTCACGGACGGGGAACGCGGCGTGCCCGGCGGGCAGGACTGCCCGCGCTGGCGCGCCGCGCGCCGCTCATTGCTTCTGGCCTTGTTGTTGCTGGCCAGCCGGCTGTCCGGCTGCGGGTTGTTGGCCGGACTGGCCCTGGGCCGAGGGCGGCTGACCCGCCTGTCCCGCCTGGCCGGGCTGTCCCGGCTGCTGCCCCTGCCCCGGCTTGGCGCCGGCGCCCTTGTTCCAGGGCGTGGCCTGCACCGGCGCGCCCGGACGGACCTTCTGGAAGCCCTCGACCACGACCGTGTCGCCGGGCTTCAGGCCGCTGGTGATCACCCACTCGTTGTCGACGACGTTGCCGGTGGTGACGGGGATCTGGTCGACCTTGTTGTCGCGCACGACCATGAGGCTTTGCCGGCCGTCGGGCGTGCGCTGCAGGGCCTGCTGCGGCACGCGCAGCGCCTGCTCGTCCACGCCCTGCTCCAGGCGCACGCGCACGTACATGCCGGGCAGCAGCTGGTGCGACGGATTGGGCACCTCGGCGCGCAGCGTGACCTGGCTGGTGGACGGGTCCACCGTGATGCCCGTGAACAGCAGCTTGCCGGGCTGGTCGTACGTACTGCCGTCTTCGAGCAGCACCGTGACGCGCGCGCCGTCGTCGGCGCGCTGCATCTTGCCCGTATCGAAAGCCTTGCGCAGCGCCGCCAGCTCGCCGGTGGACTGCGTCAGGTCGACGTAGATGGGATCGAGTTGCTGCACCAGCGCCATTTGCGTGGCCGTGCTGCTTTCGACCAGCGCGCCCTCGGTGACCAGCGGGCGGCCGATGCGGCCGTCGATGGGCGAGGTGACGTCGGTGTAGTCGAGATTGATGCGCGCGTTGGTCAGGTTGGCGCGCGCCGCCGCCACCGCGGCCTCGGCCTGGCGGAACGAGGACACGGCGTTGTCGTACTCCTGCTTGCTGACCGCATTGGCCTTGACCAGCGGCGCATAACGCTCGGCCAGCACCTTGGCGCTGTACAGGTCGGCCTGCGCCTGCTTCACCTGCGCGGCGGCCTGGTCGTACGTAGCCTGGTACGGGGCGGGGTCGATCTTGAACAGCTTCTGGCCTTTCTTGACGTCGATGCCCGGCTCGAAAGCGATGTGCTCGACGATGCCCGTGACGCGCGCCCGTATCTCGGCATCGCGCACCGCGTCGACACGACCGGGCAGTTCGGAGACGACGGGAGTGCGCTGCGGCTGGACCGTTACCACACTGACCTGCGGCACCATGCCGGGACCGCCCGCGGCCTGGTCTTCCTTGCCGCAAGCCGCCAGAGCGACGGACAAGGCCGCCGCGAGGGTCAGGGCCGAAAAACGCTCATAGGAAAAACGACGCATCGATTCCTCATGCTTTTTGAAAGCGTGTTGCCCGCAGCGCCGTCGGCCGCAAGAGCCGGGAGCCCGGGCGTACTCAGAAAGGCCGCTAATGTAGCGGAAAATTATTAGCTTTTATTAAAAGCAGGCCCTTCTTTTCAAGATCCGGGGCCTTTGCGGCACGCGGTTCTGCGCTGCCCGCGCCACTTTACCGCGATTCGGCGTGGGCGCGGTGCACGTCATGGCTGACGAAACCCGACTCTGTCGAAGGCTTGTTCAGCACGTGCGGCTGCGCCAGCGTCCGCCGGATGTCATCGAGTCCCGCGCGCCAGTGCTCGCGCATGGCTTCGGTGCTGAACTCGTAGTCTTTCGATTCGCGCTCGTACTGCTTGGCTTGATAAATGAGGTTCACCACGTTGACCAGCGATGTACACGCCTCGGCGCGTATATCCGCCAGATCCGGGCTGCGCCGCTCGGCCTCGGGCAGTTGTTCCAGCAGCTTCTGCAGGCCGCGCCGCAGCTTCAGTATCCTGCGGTAATTGTCCGTAACTCTACGTGTACGGCTCGAATAGAGGATGTCCTTCTGGCGCTGCCCCACTTCGAGCATGTCGGACGGCACGACGCCGCGCGCCGGCCACAGGTCTACCTGGAAGGCCAGCGTGTCGCGCATGGGATGCACCGACAGCACCTCGGACAACGGCGTGTTCGAGACCAGGCCGCCGTCCCAGAAGAACTCGCCGTCGACCTCCACCGCCGGAAAGCCCGGCGGCAGCGCGCCGGACGCCATGATGTGTTCGGGCCCGAGCGGCTGGCGGGTGCTGTCGAAATACGCGAAATTGCCCGTGCGCACGTTCACCGCACCGAAACTCGCGCGCACGGCTCCCCGGTTGAGCAGGTCGAAATCCACGTACGTGCGCAGCGTGGCGATGAGCGGCGTGGTGTCGTAGTAGCTGGTAGAGGCGGCACCGGCATCGCGCAGCACATAAGGCGGCGGAAAGCGCGGCGTGAAGAATCCGGGTTGGCCTTGAGTCAGCGCGCGCACGGCGGCCAGTTGCCCATTGACCGGCGCGGACCCGTAGCCGAACGGCAGGCCGTCGAACAGGTCTTCCAGACTGTCGCCCCAGCCCCAGGGCAGGCCGGCGAAGCCCGTGGGCCGGCAGATGCTTTCCCAGAAGCCGCGCAGGCGTTCGACCCGCTCGTCCTGCGGCGAGCCGGCGATGATGGCGGCATTGATCGAGCCGATGGAGATACCCGACACCCAGTTGGGACGGATGCCCGCCTCGTGCAGGCCTTCGTACACGCCGGCCTGGTAGGCGCCCAGCGCTCCGCCGCCTTGCAGGACCAGGGCAACCGTATCGTAGGCAGGCAGGCCCCGGGAATGAACGCGAGACGTCACGGCCGGTGCGCTCACTTGGCCGGCAATTGAGGCGCCGCCACCCCGGCACGGAACGGATAGCGCGCGAAGATGCGCGCCACGCCCTGATTGACCTGCTCGGGCGTAGCGTCGAGCACGTCTTCGCCGACGGGGCCCACGCTTACGCCTTCCCACACCAGCTGCCTGCGACGCGCATCCACCAGGTCGATGTTGAGCGTGCCTTCGGAATACTGCAGCACCTCGCTGCCCCACGGATAACCGGGCCAGCCGCCATAGAAGCCGGTGCGATAGCCGTAGTAAGGCAGCGGCGGCCGCGACACGACCTCGGTCTTCTCGCGCACATTGGCGTTGAAGTTGATCAGCAGGTCGGGGTCGCTTTCGTCGTATGCGTAGCCGCGCATTTCCATCTGGCCGCGCGTGGCGCTTTTGAGGCGGTCGGTAAGCAGGCTGCTGTAGCCCGACTTGTCGGTGCCCAGGTGGGGCATGAAGGCGAAGGTGCGGTAGCGGCCGAAATCCGCGTTGCGATCGTAGTCGCTGCGGATGTCAGGACCCGAACTGCATGCCGCCAACAGGCCGCAAGCGCCGGACAGTGCCATGCTGCGTAGCAGAGAGATCATCGTCGTGCGGCTCCTGGATGCGCCGCCGGACATGATGCCGCGAAGGCCGGCAGGATGCAACCGACCCTCGATCTCCCCGAAGGCGGGCCGCCGCCCGCCCCCATGCCCTACCCCAGCAGCAGCGCGTCGTCGGCCAGCTGCTCGCCGCGTACGCGTTCGAACATGGCCAGCAGGTCCTTCACGTCCATGCCCTTGCGCTGTTCGCCCGAGACGTCGAGCACGACCTCGCCCTGGTGCAGCATGACCGTGCGTTCGCCGACGTCGAGCGCCTGCCGCATGCTGTGGGTGACCATCATGGTGGTCAGCTTGTTCTCGGCGACGATGCGCGCCGTCAGCTGCAGCACGAAGTCGGCGGTGCGCGGGTCGAGCGCGGCCGTGTGCTCGTCCAGCAGCAATATGCGCGAGGGCTGCAGCGCCGCCATCAGCAGGCTGACGGCCTGGCGCTGCCCGCCCGACAGCAGCCCGATGCGGTCGGTCAGGCGGTTCTCGAGCCCCAGGCCCAGCGTGGCCAGGCGATCGCGGAAGGTCTGGCGCATGGCGGGGCGCACCGCCCGGCCCAGGCCGCGGCGCGCGCCGCGCATCTGGGCCAGCGCCATGTTCTCTTCGATGGCCAGGTCTTCGCAGGTGCCCGCCATCGGGTCCTGGAACACGCGCGCCACCAGCCCGGAACGCTCCCATACGGGCCGGCGCGTGACGTCCTGGCCGTCGATGTGGATCGTGCCCGAGTCCACCGGCAGGTCGCCCGACACCGCGTTGAGGAAAGTGGATTTGCCGGCGCCGTTGGAGCCGATGACGGTGACGAACTGGCCGCTGGGAATGTCCAGCGACAGCCCGCGCAGGGCGCGGGTCTCGATGGGCGTGCCCGCATTGAAGGTGATGCGCAGGTCTTTTGCACTGAGCATGATCAGGCCCCCCTCTTGCCGGCCAGGCGGCGCTTGAGCAGCGGTATCACCAGGGCGATCGTGACCAGCACCGCGGTAACCAGGTTGAGGTCCTGCGCCTGCAGGCCGATGAAGTCGCTGTTGAGCGCCAGCGCGATGAAGAAGCGATAGACGATGGCGCCCAGGATGACAGCCAGCGTGGCGATGACGAGCTTGCGCGACGGCAGGATGCTTTCGCCCACGATGACCGCGGCCAGGCCGATGACGATGGTGCCGATGCCCATGGAGATGTCGGCGCCCCCCTGCGTCTGCGCGAACAGCGCGCCCGCCAGGCCGACCAGCGCGTTGGACAGCGCCATGCCGCCCAGGATCATGGCGCCCGTGTTCACGCCCTGCGCGCGGGCCATGCGGCCGTTGGAGCCCGTGGCGCGCATGGCCAGTCCGGTCTGGGTGGCGAAGAACCAGTCGAGCGCCAGCTTGGCCAGCACCACCACCACGGCCAGGATCAGCGGCCGCGCGACGTAGTCGCTGAGCCAGCCAGGCTGCAGCAGCGAGAACACCGTAGGCTCGGTGATGAGAGGCACGTTGGGCCGGCCCATGATGCGCAGGTTGATGGAATACAGCGCGATCATCATCAGGATGCTGGCCAGCAGGTCCATGATGCGCAGCCGCACGTTGAGCCAGCCCGTGACCAGGCCCGCCAGCGCGCCGGCGAAGGTGGCCGCGATGGTGGCGGAAAAGGGATCGGTGCCCGAGGAGATGAGCGTGGCGGCCACAGCGCCGCCCAGCGGAAAACTGCCGTCGACCGTCAGGTCGGGAAAGCGCAGCAGCCGGAACGAGATGAGCACGCCCAATGCGACCAGGGCGAACACCAGGCCGATTTCCAGCGCGCCCAGCAATGAGAAGAGAGACATGAAAGAGAACCTGGCCGGCGCGGTCTCGTGAACCAGCCGGCGCCTCCTTGGTGTGTGATGGCAGGACAGGCCAGGGCGGCCGGGTGGGCCGCCTTGGCCACGATTGTTATTACTTGATGACCTGCGCGGCCGACTTGACCAGCGAATCGGACAGGGTCACGCCTTGCTTGGCCGCCGCGCCCGGATTGACGTACAGCTCGAGCTTGGAGCTGGTCTCGGAGGCGATGGCGCCGGGCTTCTCGCCCTTCAGGATGCGAGCGACCATGCGGCCGGTCTGCATGCCCAGGTCGCGGTAATTGATGCCCAGCGCGGCGATCGCGCCGCGCTTGACACTGTCGGTGTCCGAGGCCACCAGCGGGATCTTGGCGTCGTTGCCTACCTTCACCAGCGACTCGTAGGCCGAGACCACGTTGTTGTCAGTGTTGGTGTAGATGACGTCGACCTTGCCGATCAGGCTGCGCGCCGCCGAGGCCACGTCGACCGAGCGCGGCGCCGCCGCCTCGACCAGGGTGAGGCCGGCCTTGGGCAGCAGTTCCTGCAGTTGCTTGACCACCACCACCGAGTTGGCTTCGCCGGGGTTGTACACCATGCCGACGCGCTTGGCCTGCGGCACCACCTGCTTGATCAGGTTGATCTGCTTGTCCAGCGCCAGCAGGTCGGACACGCCCGTGACGTTGGTGCCTGAAGGCTGCATGCCAGGGACCAGTTGCGCCGCGACGGGATCGGTGACCGCCGAGTACACGACAGGCACGTCCTTGGTGGCGGCCACGACGGCCTGCGCCGACGGGGTGGCGATGGCGACGATGGCATCGGGGCGATCGCCCACGAACTTGCGGGCGATCTGGCCAGCCGTGCCGGGATTGCCCTGCGCGCTCTGGTACTGCCATCTGAGGTTTTTGCCGGACTCGAAACCGGCCTGCTTCAGCGCCTCTTGCACGCCGTCGCGCACGGCGTCCAGCGCCGGATGCTCGACGATAGCGGTGACCGCCACCGACTTCTGTTGCGCAACGGCTGGCGCGGCATGGATGACCGCTGCCAGCGCCAGTGCGCCAACCGTCAGAAAATGTTTTTTTCCGATCAGCATTCTGTTTTCTCCTTGCACCCCTGGGGTTGATGATGGCCATGCGCGGACATGGCCGGGACCTCCACCCGGCCATGCTGGCATGAGACGCGTAGTCTAACGCGTGTCCAACGGGCCACGCGGCCTTTGCGCCGGGGGAAATCCCTGAATCGGTGCGGGAGAAACGCGGTCGGCCTACTTCACCACGCCGCACACGATCCGCGCGCCGCCGCCGCCCAGCTTCTGCGGGTGGTCGCTGTGATTGTCGCCGCCCGCGTGCACCATCAGCGCGCGGCCCTTCAGGTCGGACGCCTTCAGGCGCGGAGCCAGCACCGGATAGGTGGCCTTGCCATCGGCCGCGACGTACAGCGCCGGCAGGTCGCCCTTGTGGCCGCTGTCGTCGTAGGGGCCCTTGTGGGCGCCGGTCTTGTCCGGATCCCAATGTCCGCCCGCCGCGCCGCCAGGCGCGGTCTGGCCGTCCACGGGCCCCGGATCGCAGGAAGGATTGGCATGGACGTGAAAGCCGTGCAAGCCGGGCGGCAGGCCGAACAGGTCGGGCGTCAGCAGCGCCCCGTACTTGTTGTCCTGGATAGTGACCTTGCCGGCGCTCTGCTCCACGCCCTTGGGCCCGACGAAGGACATCTCCACCGCCGTCTGTGCGGCGCTCGCGCCGGCCGCCATGCCGGCAGCCACCACGGCGCCCGCCATCAGGATGGTCTTCATCGCATACTCCTTGCGCAAAGGCCCGCACTGCCTGCGGCCATGCCGCCGCAACGCGGGCCGGGGTGAGAGGCCTTCAAGTGTAGAAACGCCGGCGCGCCGCAGGCTTAACAGTCGGTAAGCGCCGGTGACCTCGCCGACGGCCGCCTCATTCCAGCGTCACGCCCGCGTCCTTCACCACCTTGGCCCAGCGCACCACTTCGCTGTCGACGAACTTGCCGAAGGCCGCGCCGGTCATGTCAGGAATGGCCGAACCGTTGCTGGCCCAGACCTCCTTGAGCTTCGGCGATTGCAGCGCCTTGGTGACCTGCGCGGTCATCTTGTCGATGGCCTCCTTCGGCGTGCCGGCCGGCGCCCACAGCGCATACCAGGTCGAGACCTCGTAGTTGGGCACGCCGGCCTCGGCGGCGGTGGGCACGTCGGGGAACGACGGGGAACGCTGCGCGGCGGCCACCGCCAGCGGCCGGATGCTGCCGGCGCGGATGTGGCTGGCCGACGAGCCGAGGCCGTCGAACGCCATGTCGACCTGGCCGCCGATCAGCGCCGACAGCATGGGGCCCGCGCCCTGGTAGGGCACGTCCACCAGCTTGACGCCGGTCTGCATGGCGAACAGCTCGCCGGCCAGATGGTGCGTGCTGCCCTTGCCTGCCGTGCCGAAGTTGATTTCGCCGGGCCGCTTCTTCACGTATTCCAGCAGCGACTTCAGATCCTTGACCGGCAGCTTCGTCGCATTCACCACGATGACCTGCGGCGGCTGTGCCAGCAGCGCGACCGGGACGAAGTCCTTCTGGATGTCGTAGCTCAGGTTCTTGTACAGCGAGGGGGCCAGGGCGTGGTGCGCGCCACCCATGAAGAAGGTATAGCCGTCCGGCCGGGCCTTGGCCGCGAACGAGGCGCCCACGGTGCCGCCCGCGCCGCCCTTGTTGTCGATGACGACGCTCTGCCCCATCTGCATGCCCAGTTGCTGGGCCAGCGGACGCGCGAAGGTGTCGGTGCCGCCGCCGGCGGGGAACGGCACGACCACGGTGATCGGCCGCTCGGGCCACTCGGCCAGCGCGCAGGCCGGCGCCAGCGCGGCAGCGCACAGGGTCATGGCAGCGGCGGCCGCGGTGATGGAATGTCTCATTGGTGTCTCCTCTTTGGTACAGCGCAGGACAGGCTGATGTGCCCGTCTGGTTTTATATGGCCGGCTACGCCCCTGCGGGCATGAGGCCGGTTCGATGAATCTGCAGCATCCAAAGCCTTGGTGTCGCGGAAAGAATGCGGATGAAACTCCTCTTGCTGGTTGATGGGGCGGCCGGGGGCTTCGTCGTCCGACGGACATCCGCCCCCGGCCGGAATGGCTACAGTGCCTGGTAGGTCTCGCGCAGCACGTTCTTCTGCACCTTGCCCATGGTGTTGCGGGGCAGCTGCCCGACCACGTGGATGCGCTTGGGCACCTTGAAATTGGCGATGCGCGATTTCAGTTCGGCCTGCATGGCCGCGGCGTCGAGTTGCTCGCCCGGGCGCGGCACCACCACGGCCACCACGGCTTCGCCGAAATCCGGATGCGGCACGCCGATCACGGCGGATTCGGCCACGCCGGGCATGTCGTCGATGATCGTCTCGATCTCTTTCGGGTAGACGTTGTAGCCGCCCGAGATGATCAGGTCCTTGCTGCGGCCGACGATGGACAGGTAGTCGGGGCGCACCGGCTGGCCGGCCGATTCGCCGCCCCAGCGGCCCACGTCGCCCGTCTTGAACCAGCCGTCCTCGGTGAATTCTTCGCGTGTCTTCTCGGGCATGCGCCAATAGCCCGAAAAGACGTTGGGGCCGCGCACCTGCACGTTGCCGATCTCGCCGGGCGGCTGCGGCTTGCCGGCGTCGTCCACCACGCGCACCTCCACGCCCGGCAGCGGCTTGCCCACCGTGCCGCCCAGGCGCTCGCCTTCTTCGCGCAGGTACGGATTGGAAGTGAGCATGACGGTCTCGCTCATGCCGTACCTTTCGAGGATGGTGTGGCCGGTGCGCTCGCGGAAGGCGTTGAAGGTCTCGGTAAGCAGCGGCGCCGATCCCGAGACGAACAGACGCATGTTGCGGCAGGCCTCGCGGTCGAAGCGGGGCTCGGCCAGCAGGCGCACGTAGTACGTCGGCACGCCCATCATCACGGTGCTGCGCGGCAGGTAGCGCAGTGCCTGCTCCACGTCGAGCTTGGGCAGCCAGATCATGCGCGCGCCGGCCAGCAGCGCGCCATGAGAGGCCACGAACAGCCCGTGCACGTGGAAGATGGGCAGCATGTGCAGCAGCACGTCGTCGGAGCGCCAGCCCCAGTACTCGTGCAGCGTGCGGGCGTTCGACGCCAGGTTGCCGTGCGACAGCATGGCGCCCTTGCTGCGGCCGGTGGTACCCGAGGTATACAGGATGGCCGCCAGGTCGTCGGCCTCGCGCGGGACGGTATGGAAGGTCTGCGGCAGGGCCGCGGCGGCCGCCAGCAGGCTGCCGCCCCGCTGCTCGTCCAGCGTGTACACGTGGGCGGTGCCTGCCTTGTCGGCGGCGCGCTTCACCCATTCCAGGTTGGCGGGCGAGCACACCACCACCGCCGGCTCGGCGTTGCCCAGGAAGTACTCGATCTCGGATTCGCGATACGCCGTGTTCAGGGGCAGATAGACCAGGCCGGCGCGCAGCGTGGCCAGGTACAGCAACAGGGCTTCGGGCGACTTCTCGACCTGCACGGCCACCCGCGCGTCCTTGGGCAGGCCCAACGACGCCAGCAGGTTGGCCAGGCAGGCGGTGGCACGATCGATGTCGTCCCAGGTGTAGAGCAGGTCCGGCGTCTCCAGCGCGATCGCGCCGCGGTCCGCGGGGAAGCCGCTCTCCAGCACCGCATAAAGGTTGGCGTTGCTCACCTTGTCTAGTCTCCGGTAAAGGTGGGGGACTGGCCGGCCAGGAAGGCGCGCACGCCCTCGGCATGGTCGCGGCTGTCCGCGTATGAAAAATAATCCTGGTACTCGGCTTCGGTCAGCGGCGCGGGGTCGAGCAGCCGGCGCGACAGCCGCTTGTTGATGCGCGCCGCCCGGGGCGCCCCCGTTAGAATGCCCGCGATGCATTCCTGCGCCGCGGCCTCCAGCGCGCCATCCGGCACGGTACGCGTCAACAGCCCCAGCCGCAATGCCTCGGCCGCGCCGAACACGCGGCCTTCCAGAAGGATGGCCAGCGTGGCCGCGCGTCCGGCCAGGGCCAGCAGCCCCCGCATCTCGTCGGGCGCCATGGGAAAACCCAGCCGATTGATGGGCACGCCGAAGCGCGACGAGTCCGTGGCGATGCGCAGGTCGCACTGGCAGGCGATCTCGAGCCCGCCGCCCACGCACACGCCTTCGATGGCGGCCACCACGGGATGCGGACACATGGCCACCGCATGCAGCGCGGGCGCCAGCACGTCGCGGTGATAACGCTGCACGCCGGCCTGGTCCGGCCGCACGCGCGGAAACTCGCGGATGTCGGCGCCGGCCGCGAAATTGCCGCCCTCGCCCGCCACCACCACGCAGCGCACGCTGTCGTCGGCCGACAAGGCGTCGAACACCTCGCGCAGCTGCGTCCACATCGCCACCGTGATGGCGTTGAGCCGCCCGGGATGCGACAGCGTGATGTGGGCCACGGCCCCGTCGCGGCGCAGCAGCACGCGGCCCGCGGTTTGATTCGTTGCGGCGGCGTTCATGCGAGGCGCGCGATGGCGCGGCTGGCGGATGGCTTGCCCTGCCCCAGGCGCGACAGGTTGTCGTCCAGCTTGTCCAGCTCGTACAGGTAGTTGACCATCATGCCGCACGACTGCTGCAAGCCCTTGGCGGAGACGTCGGCCGCCCAGTTCAGGCGTTCGGCGCGGGCGCCGTTGCCCAGATGGAAGCGCGCCACCGGATCGACCGGCTGGCCGTTCTTCATGGCCTGCACATAGTGCGCGGCCAGCCTAAGCCCGGCACGGCGCAGCGCTTCGCTGGGCTTGCCGGTGGCCGACCGGGCCAGGCGCTCGGCCCAGCGCGCGCCATCCGGCGCGCCGGCGCGCACGCGGTTCTTGCCCTCGCGCACGATCTGCTCGACCTCCTGCGCGGAGAGTTTCGACAACCAGTCACGCAGGCCCGGCATGGGCGACAGCGTGGCGAAGGACTTCAGGCGAGGCTGCTCTTCGAGCAGCCGCTCGATGACGCGCTTGAGCAGGAAGTTGCCGAAACTGATGCCGCGCAGGCCGGCCTGCGTGTTCGAGATGGAATAGAAGATGGCCCAGCGCGCCTTGTCCAGGTCGGGCGCGGGCGCCTGCGTGTCCAGCAGCGCCTGCACGTCGTCGGCCATCTGCGCCGAGAAGGCCACCTCGACGAAGATGAGCGGCACGTCCGGCATCTGCGGATGGAAGTAGGCGTAGCAGCGGCGGTCGCCCGCCACGCGGTGGCGCAGGTCGTCCCACGAACGGATCTCGTGCACCGCCTCGTAGATGATCAGCTTCTCCAGCAGCGACGCAGGCGAATCCCAGGTGAGGCGGCGCAGTTCGAGCAGGCCCACGTCGAACCAGGCCGACAGCAGCTCTTCCAGCTCCTTGTCCAGCGGCTGCAGGCCCGCCACCTGCTTGCGCCAGCGCAGCATGTCGGCCCGCAGGTCGACCAGGAAGCGCAGTCCATCCGGCAGCGCATTGAAGCGCTTGAACATGCGCGTGCAGGGCTCGCTGCGCTCGCGGCATGCCTCGGCGGCCTGCGCCAGCGCACCCAGCATGGCGCGGCGCCGCTTGCCGTCGGCGGCGGTATAGCCGGCGCACCACAGGCGAGCCAGCTTGTTGGCAGCCACGTCGGTCAGGCGCGCGTTCAGCAGCGGTTCCACCGCGGCCGCGTCCGGTACCGGGTCGCGCTCCCACAGGCGGCTGATGCGCGCCATCAGCCCCCCGGCCTCGACATTCGGTTCCGCCTCGGCTGGCGCCGCAACGGGCTTGGCTGCTTCAAGTGCGCGCGGCGCGCGCGCGCGGGCGAGCGTTTCGGGAACGGACATGGACGTCGGCCTCCGGAAGGGCGATTTGAGTGAGCATGACGGGCGCAGCGGCTGGCTGGGCGGCCTCTGCATCAGGTTTGGCGGCGGCATCCGCGGCCGCCTTCGCGGCCATGCGCGCGGCGGCAGGTTCGCCCGCGGACGCGTCGGAGCGGGCCAGTTCGCGCAGGGCGTCGAGCTGGCGCAGCAGATGCTTGCGCGCCAGCGCTTCCGCCCCTTCGGGATCCCGCGCCTTCAGCGCGGCGAAGATGGCCATGTGCTCGGCGCAGGATTCGTCGATGCGGCCCGGCAGCGCCAGGCTCTTGTGGCGGAACAGGCTGAGCACCTTGCGCAGCCCGCCGACCATGTCGGACAGCCACCGATTGTCGGCCAGCGCCTGCACGGCCTCGTGGATGCGGGCGTTGGTGTCGTAGTACTCGTCCACCCTGCCCGCCGCCGCGTGCCCCTGCAGCGCGCGATGCCAGGGCTCGAGCCTGCGCAGGTCGGCGGCGCTGGCCTTCAGCGCGGCCTCGTAGGCGCAGCGGCCTTCCAGCATGGCCATCAACGGAAAGATCTGTTCGAGGTCGGCAACGGACAGCTCGCTGACGAAGCATCCGCGCCCGGGCTCGAGCCGCACCAGCCCCTCGGTGGCCAGCACCTTCAAGGCCTCGCGCAGCGGAGTCCGCGAGATGCCCAACTGCCGCGTCAGGCTGGCCTCGTCGATCCACGCCCCCGCTGCCAACGAGCGCGAACGGATCATGTCGCGCAGCCGATCGGCGACCTCGAGGTAGAGCGCCTGACGAATGATGGGAGCGGTCATGTGCGGCAGCCGGTGAACGCCATAATTCATAATTATGGAAAGCTCACATTAGCACGCGACCACGCCGGCGGGAACCCCTGCGGAAATTTATTTTTGGCCGTCGTGCCGGGCCGGCGCGGGGGGCCTTCGGGCGACACCGGCCCTCGCCGGCCTAGAAATGCAGTACGCCCTGCACGGCGTGCTGCATCAAGGATCTCGCCCAGCGACGCGCCGGCAGTCCATATGTCGACTCAACCACTTCGGCCCGCGCCATCAGGTCCGCCGCGCTTACCTGCAGGTCCGGCCCGCTGAACGCCAGCACGATGCGGTTGCCCGCGTCGATCTCGGGCAGCAGCACGATGCGTCCGTCGAACGCCTTGATGAGATTCTGGATATTGCGATCGAAGCTTTCGTGCTGGCCGAACAGGTTCACCGCCAGGATGCCGACCTCGCCCAGCACCTGCCGGCACCCCATGTAGAAGCCCGCCGAATCGCGCACCGGGCCGCGGGCCTGCGCGTCGTACAGGTCCACCATCAGCACCGGGCAGGTGCCGAAATTCGCAGGGTCGACCACCCACTGGCCCGCGTCCGCATGATGGATGGTCAGGCGGGGCGACGTGGGCAGCCGGAAGAACAGCTGGCACACCGACGTGACGCGCGGATTCCATTCCACGACGGTCAGCGGACTGCGCGTGTGCTTCATGCAGAAGCGCGCCAGCGACCCCGCGCCCAGGCCCAGCATGCCGATCTGCGCCTGCTTCGGAGGATCGAGGAACAGCAGCCAACCCATCATCTGGGCGGTGTATTCCAGCACCAATTCGGCGGGATCGTCCATGCGCATCGCGCCCTGGACCCATTCGGTGCTGAAGTGCAGATAGCGAATGCCGTCGGCTTCGGAAAGCGAGGGCATGTCGGACGGCGCGGGAGTGTTGCGGGCGGGGGATTTCGGCATCGGCGCATTGTAGCCATGCGCCGCGCAGTCGCTACACGGCAGCGATGTCCCAGAGACGGTCCAGCGCATCGGCCTGCGTGATCTCGGCTTCCAGCAACGCCGCCAGCCTCAGCACCCGCTTCAGGTACAGGTGCACGTCGCACTCCCAGGTGATGCCCATGGCGCCATGCACCTGTATCGCGCCCTGGACCGTGCGCCTTGCGCCGTCGACGGCAAGAAGCTGAGCAGCCAGGCAGGCACGTTCCGCATCGGCGGCGCCCTCGTCCAGCGCCTGCGCGGCGTGCCGGGCTGCCAGGCGCGCGTCGTCCAGCGCCATCCAATCGTCGGCGAGCCTGTGCTTGACGGCCTGGTTCGCGCCGATGGGCCTGTCGAACTGCCGGCGTTGCGTCGCGTACTGCGATGCGGCCTGCAATGCGGCGTCCGCCGCCCCGACCATCTCGGCCGCGCGCAGTAGCCGCAGGCGCGACAAGGCGTCATCGCATGCGCGCGGCGGCAGCTCCACGTCCAGTTCCTCCAGGCTGTCCAGCCGAGGCGCCAGCGCCACGGGCATGGTCGGGTCCAGGCCCTGAGAGCCCGACAGCGGGGCGCAGCGCATCAGGCGCAGCACGCCCGGCTCCACGCGCTCGCAGGCCAGCACAGGCGCGCCCGCGGCTGCCCCTTCGACGAAAGCCGTGCCATCGGACCGCAGGCTGGCCATGGCGTACCATGCCGAGCCCGCAGCCAGAGGAGCAAGCCAGTTGCGCAACGCGGGCGGCACGGGATCCAGTTGCGTGCACAGGGCGGGAAGCAGCGCCATGTTGGCAACCAGCGGCAGGCCCACCAGATGGCGCCCGGCCTCCTGGGCCACCAGCCACGCGTCCAGGGTGCCCAGCGCCGAGCCGCCCAAGTCATCGGGGGCCAGCATGGCGGGCCAACCCTGTTCGGCCAGCTCCTTCCACAGTTCGTGCCGAGCGGCTGCCGGCGCATTGCACGCCTGGCGGGCGCGCGACACCGGGTGGCGTTCGGAGAAGTACCGTTGCGCGGCGTCGCGCAACAGGCATTGCGCTTCGGTCAGGTCGAAACTCATGGCGTCTACCCTCGTGGCAAGCCGAGCATGTGTTCGGCAATGATGTTCCTCTGGATTTCCGAGGTCCCCGCCAGGATGGTCTCGGCCCGCGACCAGAGGTAGGCGTGCGTCATCTCGTCGGCCAAGCCCGACATGCCGGCCGGCGCGCATGCATCGAGCCCCTGCACGTGCATTCCCAGTTCGAGCAGGCGCTGATGGGCCTCGCTCCAGTGCACCTTGGTCGAGGAGCCCTGCGGCCCCGGCGGATCTCCGCGCATCGCCGCGGCCAGGGCGCGTTGCGACTTCAGGGCCAGCACGTGGCTGTCCACCGCGAGGCGCGCCCACTGCCGCCGGAAGCCGACGTCGTCAGAGGGCCGGCGCCCGCGGGCATCCGGGTTCTGCGCGAGGCGGCGCAACTGCGCGAGTTCCTGCGCGAAGCGCACCAGCCTGGGAATGAAGTAGGTCCCTCTTTCGAAGCTTGCCGCGGCCATGGCGATGCGCCAGCCCTGGTCGACCTCGCCCACCAACTGGTCGCGCGGCACTCGCACGTCCTCGAAGAACACCTCGCAGAACTCGGCCTCGGCGGTCAATTGGCGGATCGGCTCGACGCGCACGCCAGGCGCACGCATGTCCACCAGCAGGAAGCTGAGGCCCCGATGCCTGGGCGCCTGCAGATTCGTGCGCGCCAGCACGAACGCCCATTGGGCGAGGTCCGCGAACGACGTCCAGATCTTATGACCGTTCAGCCTCCAGCCATCACCGTCGGGCTCGGCACGCGTGCGCACGGAGGCCAGGTCCGATCCGGCGCCAGGCTCGGAATATCCCTGGCACCACACTTCGCGATTGGTCCGGATGCCCGGCAGGAAGCGCTCTTTCTGCGCGTCGGATCCGAAGTGCAGCAGCGTGGGCGCGAGAATGCCGTGACCGATCAGATTCACGCCCAGCGGCGCGCCGCAGCGCGCGTGCTCTTCGTGGAATATGGCCTGGCGCGACAGGGGCAGCGCCAGTCCGCCGTACTGCGTAGGCCAGCCCAGGGCGGACCAGCCTTGGGCGCACAACCGGTCCTCCCAGGCCTTGCGATACGCCAGGACGCGCGGCTGCGGACCGTCCTTCCAGCTCGCCGCAAACTCCGCGTAGGCCTGCGCCAGCCACTGGCGCAATCCCGTACGGAAAGTACCGTCGTCGGCCGCGCCTACCAGCGCCATCACCGTCGCATCGCGTCGCATGGCGCCTACTCCGCTTTGATGTTCGAGTCGCGGACGACCTTCGCCCATGTGTCGATGTCCTGCCTGATGAATGATGCGAAAGCCTTGGGCTCGCTGCCGATGATGTCCAGGCCGAGGTCCGCGAACTGCTTGCGCACGTCGGGCTGCTTCAGGATCTCGGCAAGATTGGCGTACAGCTTGTCGATGATCGGCGCGGGCGTACGCGCGGGGGCCACCAGGCCAAGCCACGGCATGGCGGAATACCCCGGCAGGCCCGACGAAGCCACGGTCGGCAGGTCCGGAACGGTTGCCGAGGGCTGGGCCGTGGTGACGGCCAATGCGCGCAGCCGGCCATCCTTCACGAAGGGGCCCGACGAGGCCCACGCGTCGAACATCACCTGCAGCCGCCCCGCCACCAGATCGTTCAAGGCCGGCGCGCTGCCCTTGTAGGGTATGTGCGACATCTGCACGCCCGCCATGCTGCTGAACAGTTCAGCCTCGAGATGCGTCGAACTGCCCGTTCCGACGGAACCATAGCTGAGCTTGTTCGGATTCGCCTTCGCATAGGCGATCAGTTCGCTCACGGTCCTGGCCGGCACGGAGGGATGCACCTCGAGCACGTGCACCACCGACGCCAGCTGGCTGACGGGCTCGAAGTCTTTCACCGGGTCGTAACTGACCTTGGTGTAGATGCTGGGCGCGATGCCCAGCGAGGATGCCGCCATCAGCAGCGTGTAGCCATCCGGTTCCGCGCGGGCAACGTAATCCGACGCAATCACGGTGCCGCCGCCAGGCTTGTTCTCGACGATCACCGGCTGGCCCAGCCTGGCTCCCAGCTTGTCCGCCACGAGCCTGGTCATGATGTCGGTGGCGCCGCCCGGCGAGAACGGCACCACGATGCGCACCGGCTTGGCCGGATAGGACGGCTGCGCCGCCGCCGTGCCGAACGCGCCAGCCAAGGCCACGATCACGCCTGCTGCCAGACTTCTCATCATGTCTCTCTCCTTTTTGGTAGTGAAAAGCCAGCCCGGGGGGCTAGCGGGGTGCGGGCAGGATCAGTGCGTCCAGTACGGCGACGCCCCGTCCCGCTTCTTTGACCAGCAACGGATTGATCTCGATTTCTCCCAGTTCCGGAGGCGCCGCCTGCATGGCCCGGCCCACGGCCACAATGGCGCGACACGCCGCCGCCACGTCGGCCGCCGGCTTGCCCCGGTAACCTTCCAGCAGGGGATAGGCCTTCAATTCGGCGAGCATCTGCGCGGCGGTGCGTTCGTCGACGGGGAGCAGGCGATGGCTGGTGTCCTGGTAGATCTCGGTCAGCACGCCGCCCAGCCCCACGGTGAGAACCGGCCCGAACACAGGGTCGCGCGCGGCTCCGACGATCAGTTCGACCACGCCACGCTCCATGGGCTGCACCAGCACGCCGCTCACCCTGGCCCGCGGCGCATGAGCGGCCGCGCTCGCCAACAGCGTGTCGAAGGCCCGGGCGACTGCGTCGTCATCCGCAAGGCCTAGCGCCACGCCGCCGACCTCGGTCTTGTGGGCAATGTCCGCGCTGAGCACCTTGAGCGCCACGGGATAACCCAGCCTGCGGGCGAGCGCGACGGCCGCGCCGGCATCGGCGGCGGTTCCCCATCCGCCCGAAGGCAGGCCGTGCCCTGCCAGGAAGCTGCGCGCCTGCGCCTCGTCGCAGGGCAGCGGCACGGCAGCCGCGACGTCGCGCTGTCCCGCAACCGGTCCGTGGCGCTGCTTGCGCGCCTCGCACCAGTGCAGGTAAGGCACCAGCGCGGACACGGCCCGCCCCAGATCGTCGAACACCGCCACGCCGGCTTCGCGCAGCGTCTCGCGGCATTGCGCCGCGCCGGTGTCGATGGCCACGAACAGGCGCGGATGGTCGCGGGCCGCCTCGGCCAGCGCCTGCGCCATGCGGTCGAGCATGTAGCCCGGCGCGTACACCACCACGGCATCGATCGTCGGCGACACCGCCAGGCCGTGCAGTACGGTTCGCACGAAGTCAGGATCATTGACGACGTTGCCCGTCACGTCGACGGGGTTGCCCACCATGCCGTAGTCCGGGATGCCGGCCCGCAGGACATCCTGCAACGCGGCAGGCAGTTCGGGCAACTCGAGACCGCCGGTGATGAACTTGTCCGCGAGAATGGCGCCCAACGCACCGGACATCGTAACCACGGCCAGACGGCGTCCCGCCGTGCGGTGACGCAGCATGGCGAGGCGCGCCAGCTCCGCCATCTGCGCGAAGTCGTCGGCCTCGATCACGTTCAGTTGCCTGAACGCGGCGGCGTAGACGCGCCGATCTCCCGCCAGCGCCGACGTATGAGACTGGACCGCATGCGCGCCCTTGTCGGTGATGCCCGCCTTCAGGGCAACCAACACCTTGCCGCGGCGTTCCAGCTCGCGGCATGCCCTGACGAAGCGCGGCCCGTCGCGCAACTGCTCGATGTAGCCCAGCACGATCTGCGTGCGGTCGTCGGCCGCGAGGTACTCCAGATACTCCGAGAAATCGATGCAGGCTTCGTTGCCCGTATTGATGAAGTGCGAGAACGGCACGCCGCGCTGGCGCGCCAGCGCATACACCGCTGCGCACACATTGCCGCTCTGGGTCAGCAGGCTGGCGATGCCGGGCTCGGACTGTCGCTCGGCTGTCTTGAAGACCGAGGCGAATGCCGTGTAGGCCCGCGTGTTCAGATTCGCGAAGCCCATGCAGTTCGGCCCTGCCACGGGCATTCCGGTTTCGCGCGCGAAACTCTCCAGGTCGTCCTGCAGCCGGGCCCCTTGCTCTCCCGCCTCGGCGAACCCGGCTGCATAGACAATGGCGGCACTGACGCCGCTCGCGTGGCAGCGCCGCAGCATGGGCACCACCTCGGCCGCGCCGATGGCCAGCACTGCCAGGTCCACCGCCTCGGGCACCGACTCGATGTCAGGCCAGCAACGCAGGCCGAACATCTCCTGGTACTTCGGATTGACCGGATACACCATGCCCTGGTAGCCGAAGCGTGTCAGCAGGTCCAGCGGCATGCCGCCGATGCGCCCCGCGTTGGCGCTGGCGCCTATCAGCGCGATGGACCGCGGGTTGAGCAGGGGTTCGAGCCGGGTCATGCCGCCTCGCCCCGCTTGCCGCGCTGTATCGCCTGGGCCAGTCCGCGCTCGCGCACGCGCCGGTACTCGTCGCTCATGTGCGACAGCTGGTGCGTGTCGAAATGCGCGGCCAGGGCCGTACGGAACCCCTGCGCGTCCGCGGTGCGGTTCAGCGAGCGCTTGGTCAGCGCCAGGCCGAAGGGCGGCGCCTCAGCGATGCGGCGCGCCAGGGCCAGCGCGGCATCCTCCAGTTCGCCCCTGGGCACGACCCGGTTGACCATGCCGATGCGCAAGGCCTCTTCGGCCAGGATGCGCTCACCCGTATACAACATCTCCTTGGCCTTGCGTAGTCCCATCACCCAGGGATGGATCAGCACCTCGGTCGCGGCGGCGGCCAGCGTGTGGCCCACCGGATCGGAGAAATACGCATCGTCCGCGCAGACGATGAGGTCGCACATATTGGCGATCATGAACCCGCCGGCCACGCAGGCGCCCTGCACCTGCGCCACGGTGGGCTTGGGGAAGTCCCAGATGCGCATGCAGTAGCCGTAGTACCGGCGGGACTCGTATGCCCAGCGCTCTTCGACCGTGAAATCGGCGCGCTTGGCCTGTGCTTCGTTCAGGTCGTGCCCGGCGGAGAAATGGTCGCCGCGCCCTGCCAGGATGACCACGCGCACGGACTCGTCGCAGGCCGCGTCTTCCAGCGCGCGGTCAAGTTCGTCGAGCAGTTGCTGGCTCTGGGCATTGCGCGCCGATTCGCGCGCCAGGCTGATACGGCATACCGCGTCGAAGCGCTCGACGGCCAGGGTGGCGTAATCCATGGGGTCTCCTCGATTGTCGTCTTGCTGCACGGCCCTCAGCCGCGCTGCGAGGATTGAGTTTAGGCAGACCCCTTCCTAGAATACAAAAATTTCCCACACCATATCCCACATTATGAGCACAGGATCGACAGGCGGAACGCAGAGCATGCGCAGGGCCTTGGGGCTTTTGCGGCTGCTGGCCGACCAGCAGGAAGACGGCATGGACTTGCCGCAGTTGATGCAGGCCAGCCGCCTCGAACGCTCCACGGCCCACAGGTTACTGAGCAGCCTGGTCGAGGAACAGTTCGTCGAACGCGATGCCCGCACCCGCCGCTACCGGCTTGGCGTGGAAGCCATGCAGCTGGGGTTTGCCGCACTGCGCCGCATGCCTCTGCTGGACGCACTGCGGCCGTTCGCGCAAAGGCTGGCGCGCCTGTCCGGGGATACGGTGTTCGTGGTGATGCGCCAAGGCGACCATGCCGTGTGCCTGCTGCGCGAAGCGGGATCGTTTCCCGTCAAAGTTTTCACCATCGACCAGGGCGAACGACGGCTGCTTGGCGTGGGCGCGGGCGGCCTGGCGCTGTTGGCCAGCCTGTCCGACGAAGAGATCGCGCGGATACAGGCGCGCCATGCCGACGCGTACCGGCAGGCAGGGCTGGCGGATGCTGCGCTGACGAAGGCCGTGAGGCAGACCCGGCGCCGCGGCCATTCGGAAATCGTGGACAGCATCACCCCTGGCGTGGCAGGCGTGGGTGCGGCGCTGCAGGTGTCGGGGCTTGCGCAGGTGGCGTTCAGTTTCGGCGCGATCAGCAATCGGCTGGATGCGCAGCGCCGTGCCGAGATGGGCGCCTTGCTGCGGCGCGAGTGCGAGGAGTGGGCGCGCGGCATGGCGACGCGCGGCTGATCGTCAAGACAGGCAGCCGGGCGGCGACGGGAAGGCGCGCCCGGCTGCGCAGCCGGCTATACCCGTTCGAAGATCGCGGCGATGCCCTGCCCGCCCCCGATGCACATGGTGACCAGCGCATAGCGTCCGCCCACGCGCTGCAGTTCATGCAGAGCCTTGACCGTGATGATGGCGCCGGTCGCGCCGATGGGGTGACCCAGGCCGATGCCGCTGCCGTTGGGGTTGACCTTGGCGGGGTCCAGCTTCAGCTCGCGCGATACCGCACACGCCTGCGCGGCAAAGGCTTCGTTGGCCTCGATCACGTCGAGCTGGTCCACCGTCAGGCCGGCGCGCTTGAGCGCCGCCTGCGTGGCGGGCACCGGGCCGATGCCCATGATCTCGGGGTCCACGCCCGAATGCGCGTAGGCGACCAGCCGCGCCAGGGGCTTCACGCCGCGCTGCTGGGCCACGGCGGCGCTCATCAGCACCACGGCGCCCGCGCCGTCGTTGATGCCCGACGCATTGCCCGCGGTGACGGTGCCGTCTTCCTTCTTGAAGACGGGCTTCAGGCCCGCCAGGCTTTCGGCCGTGACGTCACGGCGCACGTGTTCGTCGGTGTCGAACGTGACTTCTCCCTTGCGCGTCTTCTGCACGATGGGGACGATCTGCTCGCGGAAATGGCCGGCTTCGATGGCCGCCGCGGCGCGCCGGTGCGACTCCGCGGCCAGCGCGTCCTGGTCGGCGCGGCTGATGCCGAAGCGCGACGCCACGTTCTCGGCCGTCACGCCCATGTGCATGCGGCCGAACGGATCGGTCAGCGCGCCCGTCATCATGTCCTGCATGGCGGCGTCGCCCATGCGCGCGCCCCAGCGCTGCGTGGGCGCGATGTACGGCGCGCGGCTCATGCTTTCGGCCCCGGCGCCCACGGCGATCTCCGCGTCGCCCAGCATGATGGTCTGCGCCGCCGACACGATGGCCTGCAGGCCCGAGCCGCACAACCGGTTCACGTTGAAGGCCGGCGTCTCTTTTGCGATGCCCGCGCCGATGGAAGCCACGCGCGACAGGTACATGTCGCGCGGTTCGGTATTGATGACGTGGCCGACCGCGACGTGGCCGACTTCGTTGCCGCCCACGGCGGCGCGCTCGAGGGCCGCGCGGATGACGGTGGCGCCCAGTTCGCTGGGCGGAACGTCCTTCAACGCCCCTCCAAAATCGCCGATGGCGGTGCGTACGGCGGATGCGACGATGACTTCATTCATGGCATTTCTCCTCTCTCGACATACGGTGTGCTGGCGCGGCGGCGGTGCCGCGGTATCGATCCATCATACCTGCACGCGCCTGCCGCCCGCCGACGGCCCGGCGATATCAAAAGCGTATCGCGAGCCGCGAAAAAAATATTAGACAGGCATCGCCGGCCGGGGGGATAGTCGGCACACAAGAAATCACGGCAGGACAGCTGGCATGATCGATACGCTAGAACTCACGGCGATACCCGCGCAAGACGAGTCGCTGCGGCAGGAGATCAGGGAGTTTCTTCAGCGCGAGCTGGCCGGCGTGCCGGCCGATCGGCGCGCGCGTTCGTGGATGGGCTTCGACGCGAACTTCAGCAAGGCGCTGGCGCAGCGCGGCTGGCTGGGCATGACGCTGCCGCGCGAGTACGGCGGCGCGCAGCGTGGCCATTTCGCGCGGTTCGTGCTGTCCGAAGAACTGCTGGCGGCAGGCGCGCCCGTATCGGCGCACTGGATCGCCGACCGCCAGAGCGCGCCGCTGATCCTCAAGTACGGCACGCCGCGTCAGCGCCAGCATTACCTGCCGCGCATCTGCCGCGCCGAGGCCTTCTTCTGCATAGGCATGAGCGAGCCTGGCTCGGGCTCGGACCTGGCCAGCATCCGCACGCGCGCCGAACTTCGGTCGGGAGGCGGCTGGCGCCTGAACGGCAGCAAGATCTGGACCACCAATGCCGACCGCTCCCACTACATGATCGCGCTGGTACGCACTTCGGGCACGGCGGCGGACCGCCACCAGGGACTGTCGCAGATGATCATCGACCTGACCCTGCCCGGCGTGACGGTGCGGCCCATCGTCGACCTCGCGGGCGACGCGCATTTCTCGGAGGTCTTCTTCGAGGACGTGGCGCTGGACGCCGATGCCCTGATCGGCGCTGAAGGCGAAGGCTGGCAGCAGGTCAACGCCGAACTGGCCTTCGAGCGCAGCGGCCCGGAACGCCTGTATTCCAGCATGGCGCTGGTCGAATGCTGGCTGGATCACTGCCGCGCCTCGCGCATCGACGACGAGGCCACGCGCGCCACCTTGGGCGAGATCCTCGTTCAGCTGTCCACACTGCGCGCCACGTCGCTGGCCATCGCGGGACAACTCGCCCGCGGGCTCAGCCCCGCGGTCGAGGCGGCGCTGGTGAAGGACCTCGGCACCGAACTCGAACAACGCATTCCCGGCCTGATCGCGCAGGCGCTGGGCCGCACCCCCGAACGCCCCGTGCCAGCCGAACTGCTGCGTACCCTGGCATATCTCGAGCAGATCAGCCCCACGTTCTCGCTGCGCGGCGGCACGCGCGAGATCCTGCGCGGCATCATCGCGCGGGGACTGGGGCTGCGATGACATCGACCGCACGGACCAACGACATGGACCATCTATTCGGCGACGCCGCGCAGCGGCTCTTCGCGCAGGCCTACGCTCCCGAGGTGCTGCGCGCCATCGAACGAGGCGACGCGCAAGCCCGGGACCGCGCGTGGCAGGCAATCGAGGAGTCCGGATTCCTGGATGCGCTGGCGCCCGAGGACGCGGGCGGCGCCGGCCTGCGCCTGTGCGACACGCTGCCGCTGGCGCGGGCCGCGGGCTGGCACGCTGTCGGCGCTCCTTTCGTGCAGACCATGCTGGCGCGCGCCTGGCTGCATGCCGCCGGCCATCCCGTCCCGCCGGGGCCCATTGCGCTGGCGCCCTTCGGGGCCATGCAGGATGCGGACGGCGTGCATGCCCACGCGGTCTGCGCAGGCCATGCCGCGCTATGGGTGCTGGCCGCGCTGCCGCAGGGCGCGCTGCTGCTGCCGGTGGAATCGGCCGTCCTCGCGCCATCCGGCGGACACGCCAGCCTGGATGTCGACCTGCACTGGAAAACCGGGGAGCCCGAAGCAAGCCAGTTCATGTCCGGCGGCTCGCTGGCGGACCTGACCGCGGCGGCCGCGGCGGTGCTGCTGGCCGGCGCCATGGAGAAAGTCCTGCACATGACCGTAGCCTACGCCAACGAGCGCATGCAGTTCGGCAAGCCGATCGGCCGGTTCCAGGCGATACAGCAACAGCTCAGCATCATGGCCGAACAGGTCTGGGCCGCGCGCATGGCGGCGCAGCTGGCGTTCCAGAGCGACGGCTGGGCGCCGCGGCCGCTGCTGGCGGCGCAGGGCAAGGCCCGGACCAGCGCGGCGGCCGGTCCGGTCGCGGACATTGCCCATGCGGTACATGGCGCCATCGGCATCACGGAAGAATACGATCTGCAGCTGTACACGCGCCGCCTGCGCGAATGGCGCCGCGCCGCCGGCACCGAGAATTACTGGCATGGGCGCATCGGAGCGGACGCGCTGGCGGCCCATGAGGGCTCGGCCCTGGCGTACCTGCGCACCGCGCTCTTCCCGACCATGGACTGACACGCGGCACGCGTGCTGGCAGAATGCGGGAAAACGCCGCCGGCGCCCCGCCATCGCGTCCCCTTGCCGGAAAGACCATGCCCATCCTCAACATCCAGATCATGCAAGGCCATACCGAGGCCCAGAAGGCCGCACTGCTGGAAAGCGCGAGCCGTTCGGTGATGGACAGCCTCGCCGCGCCGCTGGCCTCGGTACGCATCGTGCTGGAAGAGACCGCCCCGCAACACGTGATGGTCGGCGGCCGCATCGGCCATCCGATGGCCCTGGCGCTGGTGCGTCTTATCCAGGGCCGCACGGAAGAGAAGAAGGCGGCGCTGATCGCGGCCCTGAACCAGGCCATCCATGCCACCCTCGGCATCTCGAAGGACGACATCCGGGTCGTCATCACCGACGTGCCCACCACCGACATGGGCGTGGCCGGCGGCCTCACCGCCAAGGCGGCCGGCCGCTGAAGGCTGCGCGGCTCAGCCGGCGCACCGCCACGCCGCGCTCGCCCAGTCCTCCTGGCCCGCGGCCGCCTGCTGCGTCTGCAGAATGCTGTCGCGCAACCGCAGCACCGGCATGCATGGCGTGTCGCTCAAGGTCACCAGCGACAGCGACAACGCCCCCCGCGCGTCGGCATCGGCGATGGGCCTGAAGACCACGTGCGGCGTCGAATAGGCCCGCGTCACGCCCGGCACCAGCGCCAATCCCAGGCCGCTGGCCACCAGGCTGACCAGGGTCTGCACCTGTATCGCCTCCTGGCTGACACGCGGCGAGAAGCCCGCCTTGGCGCACAACGCCGTCGCCACCCCATGCAGCCCCGGCACCTTGGCCGGCGCATACATCACGAAGCTCTCGCTACGCACCTGCTGCAGCGGTATGGTGTCGCCGCTGGCCAATGGATGCCCCGCCGGCAGGGCCAGGATCAGGTCGTCGCGTTCGACCACCCATGACGCCAGCGCAGGATCGTCGGCCAGCGGACCGCGCACCAGGCCCGCATCCAGCTCGTTGGCGCGCAGGCTGGCCACCAGTCCGGTGGTGCTGTCCTCGCGCAGCTCGAGCTGCACGTCGGGATAGCGCTCGCGGAAAGCAGGCAGGCAGCGCGGCAGCAGCATGTAGGTGGCCGACCCCACGAACCCCAGCCGCAGCCGGCCCAGCTCGCCCAGCGCCACGCGCCGCGCGGCCCGGCGCGCCTGGTCGGCATGGAACAGCGCGCGGCGCGCATCGCCCATCAACGCCTCGCCGGCGGCCGTCAGCGCCACGCCGCGCGCGCCGCGCTCGAGCAACTGCACGCCGACAGCATGCTCCAGCTTCTGGATCGACACGGACAGCGCCGGCTGGGCGATGTGCAGCGACTCGGCCGCGCGCCGATAGCTGCCCAGTTCGGCGATGGCGACGAATTGCCGCAGATGGCGCAGGTCCAGGCTCATAAGCGATTCCATATGGGTCGATACCGAAGCCATATTAGACGTATATACGGGAGGTCATTACGATTTTCCGCCATGCACTCTCACACTACACACAACGCGGCGCTGGCCGGCGTGCGCGTGCTGGACCTGACCTCGGTGGTGTTCGGCCCCTACGCATCGCAGGTGCTGGGCGACTACGGCGCCGACGTCGTCAAGATCGAATCGGCCGAGGGCGACTCGACCCGCCGCACGGGCCCCGCGCAGGAGCCCGGCCTGGGCGCCATCTTCCTGGGCGTGAATCGCAACAAGCGCAGCATCGTGCTGGACCTGAAGCAGCCCGCGGCGCGCGAGGCGCTGCTAGCGCTGGCCGACCGGGCCGACGTGCTGATGCACAGCATGCGGCCCGGCAAAATGGCGCGCCTGGGACTGGATCCCGACACCTTGTGCGCCCGCAATCCGCGGCTGGTGTACGCGGGGCTGTACGGCTTCGGCGAAGGCGGCGCCTATGCAGGGCGGCCGGCCTACGACGACATCATCCAGGGCCTGTCCGGCGTGGCGGACATCATGCGGCGCCAGACCGGCACGCCGCGCTATATGCCGACCATCGCCGCGGACAAGACCTGCGGCCTGGTGGCGGCGCACGCCATCCTGGCGGCACTGTTCCAGCGCGAGCGCACGGGCCTGGGCCAGCAGCTGGAAGTGCCCATGTTCGAGACCATGAGCTCGTACGTGCTGCTGGAGCACTACTACGGCCGGCACCTGGCCGATGGCGAGGGCACGGCCGGCTACGCGCGCGTGCTGGCTCCGTGGCGGCGCCCCTACCAGACGGCCGACGGCCACATCTGCATGATGCCGTACACCGACAGTCACTGGCAGCGCTTCTTCCTGCACTGCGGCCGCGCCGACCTGGCCGGCGATCCGCGCTACGCCGACATCGCGGCGCGCACCCGCAACATCGACACGCTGTACGAACTGGTGGGCGGCATCGTCGCGCGGCGCGACACGGGCTATTGGCTGGATGCCTGCCAGCAGCTCGAGATTCCGGCCGCGCCCATGAACCGGCTGGAAGACCTCGAAGACGATCCGCACCTGCGCAGCGTGGATTTCTTCGTGCCGCTCAAGAGCGACGCCGGCCACGACTACCGCCTGGTGCGCAACCCCGTGCGCATGCAGCGTTCGGACGTTGCTCCCACGATGCCGCCGCGCCTGGGCCAGCACACGCGCGAAGTGCTGCGCGAAGCCGGGCTGCCCGCGGCGCAGATAGACGCCCTGCTGGAAAGCGGCGCGGCGCGCGACGACGGCCCGCGCTGAGCGCGGGCGCCCGCTGCGCGATGCACTGCACGACACGACGACACATCAAGGAGACACGCATCATGAGCAACGCCATCCCCGTCCTGGGCATGGGCTACTACTGGCAGGAACTGCAGGTCGGCCAGCGCTTCCATACCGTGCGACGCACCATCACCGAAACCGACATCGTCAATTTCATCAGCGTCACGGGCATGCTCGAGACGATCTTCACCGATGCCACCTTCGACAGCGGCGCCATCGGCGGCAGGCCCGCGCCAGGAGCGCTTACCTACGGGATCATCGAAGGCCTGCTGATGCAGGGCATGGTGCAGGGCACCGGCCTGGCGCTGCTCGAGGTGCACAAGAAGATCCTGGCCCCGGTGGTGGCCGGCGACACCGTGTGGGCCGAGGTGGAGGTCACCGGCATCCGCCCCACCTCGAAGCACAACCGCGCCATCGTCACCTCGGCCATCGAGATCCGCAACCAGCACGGCAAGCCCGTGATGCAGTACACGGCCGTGCGCATGCTGGCCGGCAAACCCGAGTAGCACCACGCAGCATCCCGACAAGACCACAAACCAGGAGACAACCCATGAATGCCATCACCCTGCGCCGCGCCGCCGGCGTCGCGCTGGCGCTGTTCGCCCTTGCCGGCGCGTCGTCGGCGCATGCCGAATGGCCCGAGCGCCCCGTCAACCTCGTGGTGCCCTTCCCGCCCGGCGGCCCCACGGACCTGGTGGCCCGCGTGCTGGCCAAGCAGCTTACCGAACAGACCGGGCAGACGTTCGTGGTCGAGAACAAGGGCGGCGCCAACGGCAACATCGGCATGCAGGCCGTCGCCGCTGCCAAGGCCGACGGCTACACCGTGCTGTACAACACGTCCTCGATCGCGCTCAGCCCCAACCTGTACGGCAAGCTCGCCTTCGATCCGGCCAAGGACTTCACCGCGGTGTCGTCCACCGCGGTGATTCCGCTGGTGCTGCTGACGCATCCGTCCATTCCCGCCAAGGACGTCGCGGGCTTCGTGGACTATGCCAAGCGCGCGCCGGGCAAGCTGTCGTACGGATCGGCGGGCGCGGGCAACGTCACGCACCTCGGCGCCGTCCTACTGCTGCGCGAGCTGGGACTGGAAGCCGTGCACGTGCCCTATCGCGGCAGCGCGCCGGCCATGACCGACCTGATCGGCGGCCAGGTGCAGTTCATGACCAATACCTTGAACGACTCGCTGGGTTTCATCCGCGAAGGCAAGCTGAAGGCGCTGGCCGTCACCAGCAAGGCGCGCAGCGATCAGCTGCCCGATGTCCCCACGGTGGCCGAGACGCTCAAGCCCGGCTTCGAGATCGGTGCCTGGCAGGGCGTGGTGGTACCCGCCGGTACGCCGCAGCCCATCGTGGACAAGCTCAACGCCGAGATCCGCCGCGCCCTGCAATCGCCCGAGATGCTCAAGCAGCTGAAGGCACAGGGCGCCCAGCCGCTGGGCTCGTCGCCGAAGGAGTACGCGGACTACATCCGCGCGGAGACCCAGCGCTGGGGCGAGATCGTCCGCGCAGCCAACGTCAGGCTGGATTGACCGGCGGCGCGGCGGTCGGGGCGGCCTCGGAGGGTTCTTCGGCGACCGCCGCCGCCTGCGCGGCCGCATCCGCGAGATCCGCCGCGGCGGCGATCGTCGGCGTGACGAGTTCGACGACCTTCGCGCGCGACAGCATGCCGATGAACTCGTCGCCCTCGCCCGTCACCGCCACCGGCTGGTCGCTGTGCACCAGGCGGGCCAGCACCTGGTCCAGTCCGGCCGTGGCCGGCACGGAAGCCAGGTCGGTCACCAGCCGCGAGACGTCGCGCGAACCGTCCTGCGCGGCGCGCAGCGCCGCATCGGCGGTCAGCACGCCGGCCAGCCGCTTGCCGTCCAGCACGGGCGCATAGTCGTAGTCCAGCGCCCGCATGCGCTCCAGCGCCTGCGCCGGCCGCGTGCGCATGGTCAGCGTCAGGCGTGGCGGGTTCACCGCGTGCGCGGCATTCAGCACCTTGGTACGGTTCACGTCCTGCAGGAACGCCTGCACATAGTCGGTGGACGGATTCAACAGGATGTCCTCGGGCGTGCCTTCCTGCACCAGCTCGCCGTCCTTCAGGATCGCGATGCGGTTGCCCAGGCGCAGCGCCTCGTCCAGGTCGTGCGTGATGAACACGATGGTCTTGTTCAGTTGGGCTTGCAACTGCAGCAGCTGGTCCTGCATCTCGCGACGGATCAGCGGGTCCAGCGCCGAGAAGGCCTCGTCCATCAGCAGCACTTCCGCATCGGTGGCCAGCGCACGCGCCAGGCCCACGCGCTGCTGCATGCCGCCCGACAGCTGGTGCGGATACTGCTTCTCGAAGCCCGACAGCCCGACCTGCTCCAGCCAATGCAGGGCGCGCTTCTCGCGCTCGGCGCGCGACACGCCCTGCACCGCCAGCCCGTAGGCCGCGTTGTCCAGCACCGTGCGATGCGGGAACAGGCCAAAGCGCTGGAACACCATGCTCATCTTGCTGCGACGGAAATTCTCGAGCTGCTTGGCGTCCAGGCCCATCACGTCGATGCCATCCACCAGGATCTGCCCGGCGCTGGGGTCGATCAGCCGGTTGAAATGGCGGATGAGCGTCGACTTGCCCGAGCCCGACAGGCCCATGATGACGTAGATGCTGCCCTCTTCGATCGACAGGCTGATGTCGCGCAGGCCGAGGGTATGGCCGCTTTCGGCCAGCAGGGCTTCCTTGCTCATGCCGCCCCGCACCTTGTCCAGCCACTTGCCGGGATGCGAGCCAAAGATCTTGTAGATGTTGCGGACTTCGATCTTGCTCATCGGTGGCCTCCCTGGCGCACGCGCCGTCCGTACGATTGCGTGATGCGGTCGAACAGCACGGCCAGCACCACGATGCCCAGGCCGGCCAGCAGGCCGCGGCCGACCTCGAGCCGGTTGATGCCCAGCAGCACCTCGTAGCCCAGGCCGCGCGCGCCGATCATCGAGGCGATCACCACCATCGACAGCGCCATCATCGTGGTCTGGTTCACCCCGGCCATGATGTTGGGCAGCGCCAGCGGCAGCTGCACGCCGAACAACTGCTGGCGCGGGCTGGCGCCGAACGCGCGAGCCGCCTCGAGCACTTCGCGGTCGACCAGGCGTATGCCCAGGTCGGTCAGGCGGATGAGCGGCGGCACGGCATAGATGACGGTGGCGATGATGGCCGGAATCTTGCCCAGGCCGAACAGCATCACCACCGGGATCAGATACACGAAACTGGGCATGGTCTGCATCACGTCCAGCACCGGCAGCATCACCTGTCGCAGCCAGTTCACGCGCGCCATCAGCACGCCCAGCGGAATGCCGATCAGCACCGACAGGCCGGTAGCCATGATCATCAGCGCCAGCGTCTGCATGCCCGCGTCCCACAGGCCGAGCACGCCCACCAGGCACAGCAGCGCCCCCATGGCCAGGGCCAGGCCGATGCGCCGGCCCACCACCCACGCCAGGACCACCACCGCCAGCACCACCGCCCACCAGGGCGAATTGCGCAGCAGTTGCTCCAGCCAGACCAGCACGTGCAGGAACGGCTGCGACAGGGTCTCGAGCGTGTCCGCGTAGCGCGTCACCAGATGATCGACGAACGAATCGATCGCCCCGCGCACGGCGCGCGCCGGAATGATCTCAGGAAACATGGTCAGCCTCCGAGGGATTGTGGCCCACGGCCAACGACGATCCACCCATTACAGCGCAGCCTTTACCCGTTGCGCCACGTTGGCGTCGACCCACTTGGTCCACACCGCGTCCTGCTGCGTCAGGAACCAGCGCGCCACGTCCACCGCCTCGTCGCCGGACTCTTCCATGTGAGCCAGGGTCTTGTCCATCAGCTCGCGCGGAATCGTCACCTTGGACAGGAACGCGGTCAGTTGCGGCGCCTCTTCGCTGAAGCGGGTGTTGACCGCCGTGAACACCGGGTTCTCGGGATACGCGCTGGGCTTGGGATCGGAGCAGCCCGGGGCCGTCAGGCACTTGTGCGCGGCCGCGTCGTAGGGGGGCAGTTCCAGCTTGACCAGGTCCATCGCACCGACCAGCGGCGTGGGATACCAGTAGTAGAACACCACGTCCTGCTTGCGCTTGTAGGCCGACATCAGCGCCGCCTTCTGCGCCGCGCCCGTGCCCGGCGAATACAGCGTGTATGTGTCGTCCAGCTTCAGCGCGTGGAAAAGATTGGCGCTGGTCACCTCGCAGCCCCAGCCCGCGGGGCAACCGTAGAAGCGGCCTTTCGACGGCTCTTCCGGGTCGGCGAAAGCGTCCTTGAACTTCGGCAGGTCCGCCGCGGAACGCAGGTCTTTCAGGCGCTCGGCGGTATAGCGCGGCACGAACCAGCCTTCGCCGCCCATGAACAGTTCGCCTATCCGCTTCACCTTGCCGGTCTTCTCGGCCTTGTCCCAGGGGTCGGCGACGCTGTTCAGCCAGATCTCGGAATTGATGTCCAGGTCGCCGCGCTGCAGCGCCGCCAGGGCGGGCAGCGTTTCGGTGGGCAGCACTTCGGTCTTGCAGCCGTAGCCTTTTTCCATGATGAATCGTTCGATCTCGACCACGACCAGGTTCGACTCCCAGTTCATGCCGCCGAAATTGACGGGCCGGTCGATCTCGCAGGCCGGCGCGGCGGCCTGGGCGCCCGTGGCGCATGCGAACAGGACGGCCGCAACGGCCACGGTTTTGCAGACAGGGTGAAACATGGGCTTTTTTGCCTCCATAGGTTCAGGGACACGGGCAGGCCGGAGCCTGCGCGTGCCGAGGAGCTAAGGGGGTTGTGCGGAAGACGGGCAGAACCGCCAATACAAACCGACACCAGCAGCGAAGAGCGACAAGCGGGAAGTCGCCTGCGCCCGTAGGGCAGCAGCAGCGCTTGGTGCGACGCACCAAATGCATGGGCGCACAGGCCCATGACACCGCCACAGAAAAAGCAGTCAGCGAAAATGACTGAAGCTGAGCGAAGAAGGCGGCATGTTAATCGTTTTTGCCAACATGCTCAAGCAGAAGCCGAATTTTCCGCCATGCAGGGGCCCGGCCGCCTCGCGGCGGACCGGTAATTGCACCCCCTATCACGCCGCCTGATCGGACGCGGCGAACGTCGCTTCGGAGGCCGCGCCCGGCGTGGCCGACCCGGGCGGCTGCGCGGCCTGCGGCGCGCCATACATGTAGTCGCGGCGCCACGGATAGCCAGGGCCGGCGGGATGGTCGAGCTCGTCGGACCGGCCCGTGGCAAGCGTGGAAACCAGCACCTGGTGCAGGGCGATCCAGCCATGCTCGAACGCCATCGCGCAGCCGGCCAGGTAGACACGGTAGGCGCGCAGCGCACGCTGGCCCTTGTCGCCCTCCAGGATCTCGCCGGCCCGCTCGAGCTGGGCTTCCAGCGCGTCGCTCCATGCCCACAGCGTGCGCGCGTAGTGCGGCCGCAGGTTCTCCACGTCCAGCGACTCGAGCCCGCCGTTGGTGACGGCCTCGAGCACGCTGCTGATGTGCGTCAGTTCGCCGCCGGGGAAGATGTACTTCTCGATGAACTCGCCCATGCCGCTGCCCAGCTCGGCGTTGTAGACCCCCGCCGACGTGATGCCGTGGTTCATGATGAGCCCGCCCGGCTTGATCAGCCGGCTGAGCTTGGCGAAGTAATCGGCCAGCTGCGCGCGCCCCACGTGCTCGAACATGCCGACCGACGCGATCTTGTCGTAGGGCTGCGTCTCGTCGAGCTTGCGGTAATCCAGCAACTGCATCCGCACCCGCCCCGACAGCCCCTTCTGCTGGATCAGCCGGGAAACGTGCGCGTGCTGGTTGCGCGACAGCGTGATGCCGGTGGCATCCACGCCGTAGTTCTCGGCGGCCCACAGAAGCAGCCCGCCCCAGCCCGCGCCCACGTCCAGGAAACGTTCGCCCGGCTGCAGCCGCAGCTTGCGGCAGATGTGGTCCAGCTTGGCTTCCTGGGCCTGCGCCAGCGTCATGTCCGGCGTGCGGAAGTAGGCGCAGGAATAGACCCTGCGCGGATCCAGCCACAGGGCGTAGAAATCGTCGGACAGGTCGTAGTGGAACTCGATCTGGCGCGCGTCGCGCTCGACGGTGTGGCGCGACACCGAGACCATCTTGCGCACCACCTGGGTCAGCCAGCTGCCGCTGGAACCCTCGACGGGCGAATCGGGAAGCAGGGCTGCCGCGGCAGCCATCACGTCGCGCATGGCGCCCTGGATGTCGATGCGGCCCTCGACGTAGTCCTGCGCGAGGATGCCGACGGCGCCTGAAGCGAGGTGCGCCAGCGCGCCTTTGTCTCGGGCGATGAACCTGACGCGTGGGTCGGACGCTCCCACCGTCGTTCCATCGGGCATGGTTAACTGGACCGGCACCGGCAGGTTGCCGAGTTTGCGATCCACTGCAGAAAGCATAGGATTCACGGGACCCTCTCCCCTGTTACGAGAACATGTGGGGGGACTTTATCGGAAAACGGCGGAAAGTTGCATGTAAGCCGCACCGTGCTAGAGTCTTTGGTTTCGCGCGGCGCACAGCCGCCGCGCCCCTCTCTCCACGCCGCGCCGGTAGTCCGGCACGGCGGCATCTCACTACTTCATCACTCGACATGCCTTCCGAATCGCTGCCCCGCGCCCTGCCTGGCTGGCTGTTGCTGATGGGCGCGGTCACGGCGATCGGCCCCTTTTCCATCGACATGTACCTGCCGGCCTTTCCGGCCATCGCGGGCGGCCTGGGCGTGGAGCGCGGCGAGGTCGAGCGCACGCTGGCCGCCTACCTGGCGGGCATGGCCCTGGCACAGATCGTGTACGGCCCGCTGGCCGACCGCTACGGACGCAAGCTGCCGATGCAGCTGGGGCTGCTGATGTACGTGCTGGCCTCGGTGGGTTGCGCGCTGGCCGGCAGCATCGAAGCCCTCACGCTGGGCCGCCTGGCCCAGGCGATGGGCGGCGCGGCCGGCGTGGTCATTCCGCGCGCGGTCATCCGCGATCACTACGGCACTCAGGATGCGGCACGCGCGCTGTCGCTGCTGATGCTCATCATGGGCGTGGCGCCCATCCTGGCGCCGCTGGTTGGCGCACAGCTGCTGGCCTTCGTCGGCTGGCGCAGCCTGTTCTGGGTGATGGCGGCGCTGGGCCTGGCCATGCTGCTGGCGGTCAGGCTGACCATGCGCGAGTCGCTCAAGCCCGAGCGTGCCGTGCCGCTGCGCTGGAACACCATCCTGTCCAACTACGGCGCCCTGCTCGAGCATCGCGGCTTCATGGCGCACAGCCTGGCCGGCGGCCTCGGCCAGGCCGGCATGTTTGCCTACATCGTGGGCTCGCCGCGGGTGTTCATCGAGATCTACGGAGTCGCGCCCGAGTACTACGGCCTGCTGTTCGGCGCCAATGCCGCCGCGCTCATCATCGGATCGCAGGTCAGCGCGCGCCTGTTGCGCCGCCTGCCGCCGCCGCTATTGCAGCGGCGCGCCCAGAGCGCGCTGGCCGCGGCCAGCCTGGCCGCCTTCGTGCTCGCCGTGTTCGGGCTGATGAGCCTGCCGGTGCTGATGCTGTGCCTGGTCTGCTACATGTTCAGCCAGGGCTTCGTGAACCCGAATTCCGCGGCGTTGGCGCTGGCAGAGCAAGGCGGGCGGCTGGGCGCGGCTTCGGCCCTGCTGGGCACGCTGCAGTTGTCCTGCGGCGCCCTGGCGGGGCTGGCGATCAGCGCCTGGCAAAGCGACAGCGCCACGCCGCTGGCCACCGTGCTGGCATGCTGCGCCTGTCTGTCGTGGCTGTGCGGCCGCATCGCGCGCCGGGCGGCTTGACCGACGCTTGAAATCCATACTAGAATCGGCGATTGACTGATTTTTCCCGTGCGCGTTTCGCTATGCTTTGCGAACGCAGCACTCTGACTACCGACCCGCGTGGACGGCAGGCAGCGGGGTATAAGCACTTCAGACCTCTTCAACGCCTTCGCGCCGCTACCGGTGGCGAAACGCAGCTTGAAGCGCCATCGGAAGGGCCGTCGCTCACGATGGCCAAGCCCACTCCCTCATTGCCCTTCCCGACACGCGGCTAGAACAACCCAAGAGGTGTATCCATGGCACGCGTATGCCAAGTTACCGGCAAGGGCCCGATGGTGGGCAACAACGTTTCGCACGCTAACAACAAGACCAAGCGTCGCTTCCTCCCCAACCTGCAATCGCGCCGGTTCTGGGTCGAAAGCGAAAACCGCTGGGTCCGCCTGCGTGTCACCGCCAGCGCCATCCGCACGATCGACAAGAACGGCATCGACGCCGTCCTGGCCGACCTGCGCGCCCGCGGCGAAGCTGTCTAAGCCACTCCCGCCATCAAGATAACGGCGGCGCCAGCCGCCACCCCCTATCCAGGAGCACGACATGGCCAAAGGCATCCGTGAAAAAATCAAGCTCGAGTCGACCGCCGGCACGGGCCACTTCTACACCACCACCAAGAACAAGCGCAACACCCCGGAAAAGATGCTGATCAAGAAGTTCGATCCGGTCGCGCGCAAGCACGTCGATTACAAGGAAACCAAGCTGAAGTAATTCAGCGGAAGAATTCGCGGTGCCAGTTTTACGGTATCGTTCAAAGCCCTGCCCCATGGCAGGGCTTTTTTCATTGCGCGCCCGGTTCCTTCCTTCAATGCCGATCCGCCCTATTCTTTTCCTGCTGCGCCGCGCCGCCTGCGCCGCGGCCGCTTTCGTCCTGGCAGGCGCGGCCCATGGCCAGAAACCCCCGCCGCCGCTGCGCGTCGGCGACGTCAACAGCTACAAGGCCTACCCGGCCTTCCTCGATCCATATCGCAAGGGCTGGCAACTGGCCCTCGAACAGGTCAATGCGGAAGGCGGCGTGCTGGGACGCAAGCTGCAGGTGGTGACGCGCGACGATGGCGATCGCGCCGAGGGCGCCGTGCAGGCAGCGCAGCAACTGCGCGAGCAGGATGGCATCGACATCATCTTCGGCGGCTTCCGCTCCGAGCCGGGCCTGGCGTTGGCCGACTTCGCGGCGCACAACCAGGTCTTCTACCTCGCCGCGGCGCCGCTGTCCGACCGGCTGGTCTGGCAAGAGGGCAATCGCTACACGTACCGTGTGGGCATCTCCAGCCGCATGCTCGTGGCCGCGGTCGCGCCCAGGGCACTGGGCCTGCGCAAGCAGCGCTGGGCCGTGGTGTATTCCGACGATGAAGACGGCCGCGGCATGGCAGCCACATTCAGAAGCATGCTCGAAGCTTTCCAGTCCAATGCCGAGTTCGTGTCCGACCTGCCGGTGCCGGCAGGCAAGTTCGATTGGCACGCCGCCTTGCAGCAAGTGCGGCAGGCCCGACCCGATGCCATCTTCAGTGCGCTGCGCGGCGTCGAACTGTCGCGATTCGCGCAAGCAGGCAACGCCATGGATCTGTTCGACGAGCGCGCGGTCGTCGCGCCCCTGGCGGGCATGCCCGAGTATCTGGAACCGCTGGGCGCCGACGCGCCGGCAGGCTGGATCGTGGCCGGCTATCCATGGCACGCCATCGATCTGCCCGGACATCGCGCCTTCGCGGCGGCCTACACGCAGCGCTACGGCATACCGCCGCGCGCCGGCTCGCTACTGGGCTACACCACCCTTATGTCGCTTGCGGCCGGCCTGCGCAAGGCCGATTCGGCCACGCCCGACGCATTGACCGAGGCCTTTTCCGGGCTGGAAGTGGACACGCCGCTGGGCCGCATCCGTTTCCGCAAGCAGGACCATCAGTCGACGCTGGGTACGCATATCGGCGTCACCATCGTCCAAGACGGCGTACCGGCCATGCAGATGGCCGGATACCAGGACGGCGCCAGGCTGCAACTGCCCGACAATGCCGTACGCCGGCTGCGCGCGCCCGAACCCCGCCCGCCGCGGCCGGAAGACGGAGAGACCGCGGCGCCGGATACACAGACCGGCGCACCGGCTGCGCCCGCGGCCGATGCTGTTCGCGGCCCGGCCGATCGCGGGCAGACCGATGCGCGGCCGCCCGCGCAGCAGCCCCGCGCGCCCGTGCCGGCCGATGCCATCCTGCAGCCGCCGGCCCGCCCGCTGGCCTTCTAGTACGCTCAGGACTCCGGTTTCCGCGGCTCGCTAGCGGGCGCCACTACGCTGCGCTGCCCCGCATAGCCATACGGCCCGCACTCGAGGAAACAGCGCACGGTACAGGTTCTGCAGATGTCCGGATCCAGCCGCTGGTAGATCTCGTGGATGGCCGCCTGTTTGTCCGGGAAGATGTGGTCGGCGCCAAGCTCATCCAGGAATCCGGTTCGCGTCCACGCCTCCATCACCTGCGGCCGCGGCCGATGGAAGTACAGGTCTCCACCGATCTGGCGGCGCCTGCGCAGCTCGTGCTCCCAGACTTCCACCCCCGCATGGTCCACGAAATTCATGCTCTTGCTCATCACCAGCAGATGGGCCGGCGCATCAGGCGCGGCGCGCAGCGCATGCAGCCGGTCGGCGACGTGCACCGCCGCGCCGAAGTACACCGACCCTTCCATGCGCAGCAGCTTCAGTTGCGGGCATTCGGGCAGTGTGCCGCCCTGCCCCTCTAGCGGAACGAAATGCCGCGCCGGGTCGTCGGCTTCGAAGCCCATGGTGCGCATGGCCGGCCGCGAGGTGCGATGCAGATAGCCTCCCAGCGACAGCAGCGTGCCCAGCAGGATGGCGATCTCCATGCGGATGAACACCGTCGCGACCAGCGTGGCCGCCGCGATCAGCACTTCGATGCGATCCACGCGCAGCAACTTCTTCCATCGCGCAACGTCCAGCAGCCCCCATGCCACCACCAGCAGCAGGCCCGCGATCGCGGCATGCGGAATGCGCGCCAGCAGCGGCGCGCTGAGCAGCACCAGCACGATGAGCAGCACAGCCGAGAATACGGAGGCCAGCGGTGTGCGCGCGCCCGCCTCGAAATTGGGCAGCGACCGGTTCAGCGATCCGCACGACAGATAGCTGGAAAACAGGCCGCCCACCGCGTTCGACACGCCCTGTCCGATGAACTCGCGGTTGGCGTCGATGGCCTGTCCGGAGCGCGCGGCCACGGCCTTGGCGATCGAAATGGACTGCGCCAGCGCGACGATGGTGAGCGGAACGGCCAGCCCGACCAGATCGGGAAGCAGGCGCCACGGGACCTCGGGCACGTGGAATGGCGGCCATGGCTGCGCCAGCGATCCCAGCAGCGCGACCGCGCCCTCCGGCCGCAGGGCATTCCATGCATAAGCCGCGAGCGTGCCCGCCGCCAGGCCCGCCAGCATGTGCGGCTTGCGGCGATCCCAACGGCGCACGGCCAGGGTCACTGCGATGGTGGCCACGGCCACCGCGATGGCGCCCGCCTGCGCCTGCCCCAGATTCTTCACGATGCCGGCCGCCGTATCCGCGGTGCCATGGCCTTCGATCGCCAGGCCCAGCGCGTCGACCAGCGCATGCAGCGCGATCAGCACCGCCGCGCCGCTGGTGAAGCCGAACAAGGCAGACGGCGAGATGAAGTTGGCCAGCGCGCCCAACCGCAGCAGGCCCACGGCCAGCTGCAGCAGGCCCACCAGCACCGTCACCGCCAGCGCAAGCTCGATGTAGGCCGGTGTGCCCGCCACGGCCAGCGGCGCCAGCACCGCGAACAGCGCCAGCGAGTTCGCGTTGGTGGGACCCGACATCACGTGCCGGCTGGACCCGAGCAACGCGGCCAGCACACATGGCACGATCGCGGAATAGATGCCGTATTCGGCAGGCAGGCCGGCCAGCGTGGCGAACGCGACGCCCTGCGGCAGCACCAGCAGCGCGCCCAACAAGCCGGCCAGCGCGTCGGCCTTCAAGGTGCGGCTGTCGACCTCGGCGACCCAGTCGCCGAACAGCCTGGATAAGCCCGCGCGCCGCGCGGGCCGCTGCCTGCCGCTTTCCTGCTTCGCCATATCCTGCCCTGAGACGCCGCAAGAGCCCGGCATTCAAGCGCGAGCGCGGCAAAGGCTGCTAGCGTAAACGCTGCGTCGCATGCCGCGCAAACGCACGCGATGGGCCGCATCTTGCATCGGCAGCGTCGGTCCGATGCGGATTCTGCGCCGAAAACAACAAAGTATCTCGAGCAAACCCCTGAAAACGCGTGCATTGCACGCCAGTTCCGCTATCATCGGGCGCGAGGTGCTTATCGCCTAGCAGGCGCAGCGCAGCCTCGTGTACTCAACATACGGATCCCGACATGGCTACCAAAGCAAAAGCTCCCGCCAAGAAAGTCACCAAGACCGCCGCCAAGACGCCTGCCAAGAAGGCAGTTGCTTCGAAGACCGCGGTAAAGAAAGCGCCGGCCGCCGGCGTGCGTCCCATCAAGGAAGCGCTGAACAAGTCGCAACTCATCGCCCACCTGGTCGAGAGCACCGGCATCGAAGCCAAGTCGGTCAAGGCCGTGCTGGCCGGCCTGGAATCCTCCGTGCTGGGTTCGATCGACAAGAAGGGCGCCGGCGAATTCACGCTGCCCGGCCTGTTCAAGATCTCCGTGCAGAAGGTTCCCGCCAAGGCCAAGCGCTTCGGCAAGGATCCCTTCACCGGTCAAGAGCGCTGGTTCCCCGCCAAGCCCGCTTCGGTCAAGGTCAAGGTCCGTCCGCTGAAGAAGCTGAAGGACGCCGCGCAGTAATCCTGCCGCGCAGTACCGCACTACAGCAAAGAACCCGCCTTCGAGGCGGGTTTTTTGCGGCCGTGCGTATCGTTCCGGGTTCTGCGTGCCGGCATTTATTTTGATATAAAGATACTTTACATCAAGCTAGATTCCCATCATGCAGGATCACGTCGATTTCGTGCTTGCGCAATGGGCGCGCGAGCGGCCCGACCTGGACGTCTCTTCCATGGCCGTGCTCAGCCGGGTCTTCCGGCTCAACACGCTGGCCATGCGCGATGTCGAACGCACGTTCCGCCGGCACGGCATTCAGCAGGGCGAGTTCGACCTGCTGGCCACGCTGTATCGCTCGGGCGCTCCGCACTCGCTAAGCCCGCAGCAGTTGGTGGATGCACTGCTGCTGTCGTCCGGCGCCATGACCAACCGGCTCGACCGTCTGGAACAGGCGGGCCTGGTGGCGCGCCGCCGCAATCCCGACGACCGGCGCGGCATCATCGTTTCCCTCACCGCGCAAGGCCGCGCCGTCCTGCGCAAGGCGCTGGACGACTACCTGGCGCAGCTCGATGCCCTGTTGGCGCCCCTGTCCCGGTCGGACCGCGCCAGACTCTCCACGCTGCTGCGCCGCCTGCTTGCCGGTCACGATCGTGCCGCTCCCGGAGCCATTGCCGGAGATGCGCCATGACCCGGCCGCACGCTCCCGCCGGCGGATCTCAGAACGCGCACGCCGCCGCGCGGCTGACCGCGCCGATGGTCCTGCTGATGTCGCTGGCCACCGGCCTGGCGGTGTCGGGCAATTACTACGCGCAACCTCTGCTGCATGAAATCGGCCAGCAATTCGGCCTGTCCAACGCCGCGGCCGGCGGCATCGTCACCACGGCCCAACTGGCTTATGCGGTCGGGCTGATCCTGCTGGTGCCGCTGGGCGATCTGCTCGAACGCCGCAGCCTCATCGCCGGCATGACGGCACTGTCCGGCCTGGGCCTGCTGATTTCCGCATTCGCGCCGAGCATCTCGGTACTGCTGCTGGGCACGGCGATCAGCGCGCTGCTGTCGGTGGTGGCCCAGGTATTGGTGCCGTTCGCCGCCACGCTGGCCGATCCCGAGGAACGCGGCAAGGCGGTCGGCACGGTGATGAGCGGTCTGCTGCTGGGCATCCTGCTGGCGCGCACCGCGGCAGGCGCCCTGGCCGACCTGGGCAGCTGGCGCACGGTGTATTGGGTGGCCGCCTTGCTCATGTTCGCCATGGCGGTGGTGCTGCGGCTGCGCCTGCCGCGCTATCGCAGCCCCGACCGCATGAGCTACCCGCGGCTGCTGGCGTCGATCTTCCAGCTCTACGCGCAGGAGCCGCTGTTCCGCGCACGTTCGCTGATCGGCGCGCTGCTGTTCGCCTCGTTCAGCATGGTGTGGACGCCTTTGACGTTCCTGCTGGCCGGGCCCGCGTATGGCTATTCCAACACCACCATCGGGCTGTTCGGCCTGGCCGGCGCGGTAGGCGCCTATGCCGCCAACCGGTTCGGCCGGCTGGTCGACAGCGGATACGGCAATCGCGCCACGATCGCCGGACTGGGGCTGCTGGCGGTCTCCTGGCTGCTCGTCGGCGCGGGCGCACACGCCGTCATCGCGCTGCTGGCGGGCATTCTCATACAGGACCTGGCCATCCAGGGCGTGCACGTCACCAACCAGAGCGCCATCTATCGCCTGCGGCCCGAAGCCCGCAGCCGCCTGACGGCCGGCTACATGACCAGCTATTTCATCGGCGGCGCCTCGGGCTCGTTGCTGGCTTCATGGCTGTATCCGCATGCCGGATGGACGGGCGTGTGCGTCGTGGGTGCCGCGTTGGGCATCCTGGCGCTGGCATATGCCTGCCTGGCACGCGGCGCCCGCATTCCCGCCGCCCCTGACGGCGCGCAACGCTGAAGGCGACTCTCCTATAATCCATGGTTTGGCCGCCCGTCCCGGGGCGGTCGCTACCCATTGCCGGACACCCGCACTTTTCCCATGCAGGAACGCTATCAGCCTACCGCCGTCGAAGCCGCCGCCCAGCAGGATTGGCAAGCGCGCGACGCCTACCTCGTGCACGAGCACGCCCGCAACGCCGACGGCTCGGAAAAGCCCAAGTTCTACGCCTGCTCGATGCTGCCGTATCCCAGCGGCAAGCTGCACATGGGCCACGTGCGCAACTACACCATCAACGACATGATGGCGCGCCAGCTGCGCATGCGCGGCTACAACGTGCTGATGCCCATGGGCTGGGACGCCTTCGGCATGCCGGCGGAAAACGCCGCCATCAAGTCCAAGGTGCCGCCGGCCAAATGGACCTACGACAACATCGCCTACATGAAGAAGCAGATGAAGGCGATGGGGCTGGCCATCGACTGGTCTCGCGAGATGTGCGCGTGCGATCCCAAGTACTACAAGTGGAACCAGTGGCTGTTCCTCAAGATGCTCGAAAAGGGCGTGGCCTACCGCAAGACCCAGGTGGTCAACTGGGATCCGGTCGACCAGACCGTGCTGGCCAATGAACAGGTCATCGACGGCCGCGGCTGGCGCTCGGGCGCGCTGGTCGAAAAACGCGAGATTCCGGGCTACTACCTGCGCATCACCGACTACGCCGACGAACTGCTCGAACAGGTCAAGAACGGCCTGCCGGGCTGGCCGGAGCGCGTCCGCGTCATGCAGGAGAACTGGATCGGCAAGTCCGAAGGCCTGCGCTTCGCGTTCACGCACGACATCGCCGGCGCCGACGGCAAGCTGGTGCAGGACGGCAAGATGTACGTGTTCACCACGCGCGGCGACACCATCATGGGCGTCACGTTCTGCGCGGTGGCGCCCGAACACCCCCTGGCCACTCATGCCGCGCAGGGCAATCCCCAGCTGGCTGCCTTCATCGAGCAATGCAAGCTCGGCGGCACCACCGAGGCCGAAATGGCCACGCGCGAGAAGGAAGGCATGCCCACGGGCCTGAACGTCACCCATCCCCTCACGGGCGAGCCCGTGCAGGTATGGGTGGGCAATTACGTGTTGATGAGCTACGGCGACGGTGCCGTCATGGGCGTGCCCGCGCACGACGAACGCGACTTCGCCTTCGCCAAGAAGTACGGCCTGCCCATCCGCCAGGTCGTGGCGGTCGAAGGCAAGGAATACTCCACCGACGCCTGGCAGGAGTGGTACGGCGACAAGCAATCGGGCCGCACCATCGCCTCGGGCAAATACGACGGCCTCGGCCACAAGGAAGCGGTCGACGCCATCGCCGCCGACCTGGCCGCGCGGGGCCTGGGCGAGAAGCAGACCACATGGCGCCTGCGCGACTGGGGCATTTCGCGCCAGCGCTATTGGGGCACCCCCATCCCCATCATCCACTGCCCCGACTGCGGCCCGGTGCCCGTGCCCGAGTCCGACCTGCCCGTCGTGCTGCCCGAAGACCTCATTCCCGACGGCAGCGGCAATCCGCTGGCGAAGAACGAGGCCTTCCTGTCGTGCTCGTGCCCCAAGTGCGGCAAGGCCGCCCGGCGCGAAACGGACACCATGGACACGTTCGTCGACTCGGCCTGGTACTTCATGCGCTACACCTCGGCCGGCAACGACCAGGCCATGGTAGACGGCCGCAACGATTACTGGATGCCGATGGACCAGTACATCGGCGGCATCGAGCATGCCGTGCTGCACCTGCTGTATGCGCGCTTCTGGACCAAGGTCATGCGCGACATGGGCCTGCTGAAGTTCGATGAGCCCTTCACCCGCCTGCTGTGCCAGGGCATGGTGCTCAACCACATCTATTCGCGCCGCAATGCGCAAGGCGGCGTCGAGTACTTCTGGCCCGACGAAGTCGAGAACGTCTACGACGCCAAGGGCGCCATCGTCGGCGCCAAGCTGAAGGCCGACGGCAGCGACGTGAACTACGGCGGCGTGGGCACGATGTCCAAGTCCAAGAACAACGGCGTCGATCCGCAATCGCTCATCGACACCCTTGGCGCCGACACGGCCCGCCTGTTCGTCATGTTCGCCAGCCCGCCCGAGCAGACCCTCGAATGGTCGGACTCCGGCGTCGAAGGCGCCAACCGCTTCCTGCGCCGCCTGTGGTCCCTGTGCCATGGCCGCCGCGACGCCGTGGCGCGCGGCCTGGCGGCCGGCGCCGACTGGACCCGGGCGCCCGCGCCCGTCAAGGACCTGCGCCGCGAGGTCTACGGACTGCTCAAGCAGGCCGACTACGATTACCAGCGCATCCAGTACAACACGGTGGTGTCGTCCTGCATGAAGATGCTGAACGCCATCGACGCCGCCACGCTGCCCGAAGGCCCCGCTGCCGACGCGGCGCAGGCCGAGATGCTCGGCATCCTGCTGCGCGTGCTGTACCCCGTGGTGCCGCACGTCACCTGGCAGCTGTGGCGCGACCTGGGCTACGCCGATACGCTGGGCGACCTGCTGGACGCGCCATGGCCGCACATCGACGAGGCCGCGCTGGTGGCCGACGAGATCGAACTCATGCTGCAGGTCAACGGCAAGCTGCGCGGCTCGATCCGCGTCGCCGCGCAGGCGCCCAAGGAAGACATCGAGCGCCTGGCGGCCGCGCAGGAAGAGGTCGCGCGCTTCCTCGAAGGCCGCCCGCCCAAGCGGGTGATCGTCGTGCCCGGCAAGCTCGTCAACGTCGTAGGCTGAGAGGTTCCGCATGAATCACGCCCGGCTCGCCCCTTCCCGCCCGCTCCCCCGTGCGCTGCTGCGCACGGCGGGCCTGGCGCTCGTCATGCTGCTGGCCGCATGCGGGTTCAAGATGCGCGGCGAAACGCCGCTGCCCTTCGACTCCATGTACGTCAACATCCCCGACAACAGCCGCTTCGGGGCGGACGTACGGCGTTCGCTGCGAGCCTCCTCGCCCAATACGCGCCTGACCGACACGCCCAAAGAGGCCCAGGCCATCCTGCAGCAGGTCAACAACACCCGCGGCCTGCGCGACGTATCGCTCAACGCGCAGGGCCGGGTCGAGGAATACGAACTCAGCATCGCCTTCACGTTCCGCCTGATCGACGCGAAGGGCAATGCCATCATTCCGGACACCACGCTGTCGGCCTATCAGCAGATGCCCTACGACGACCGCGCCATGCAGGCCAAGGAAGACCAGATCGCCCTGCTGTACGACACCATGCAGCAATCGCTGGTCAGCCGCCTGATGCGCCGGCTCACGGCGCCCGACGTCCGCGAGGCGGTGGCTCGCCTGCAGCAGGGGGCGGTCGACGCCGATTCGCCGGTCTACGATCCCAGCCAGGTGAAGCCCGTGCCCGACGTGCCGGAACCCTGGCGCTCGCCGTCCATCAACGACGCGCGTCCCCGGTACTGACGCGCATGGCGCAGGTCCTGGACGCCGGCGGACTGGCCGACCACCTGCAGCGCGCCGGACAACGCCTGGCGCCGCTGTACATGGTGTCCGGCGACGAGCCGCTACTGGTCACCGAAGCCGTCGACGCCTTGCGCGCCGCGGCTAGAGCGGCCGGGTACACTGAGCGCACCTCGCTGGTCATGGATGCGCGCAGCGACTGGAGCGCGGTGGTCGCGGCCACGCAGACCGTATCCCTGTTCGGCGACCGCCGCCTGCTCGAACTCAAGATCCCCACCGGCAAGCCCGGCAAGGCCGGCGGCGACACGCTGGTGCGACTGGCCGACCAGGCCAGGCAGCAACAGGACGCCGATACGCTCATCGTGGTCGCCCTGCCGCGCCTGGACAAGGCCACGCGCGACAGCAAATGGGCCCAGGCCCTGGCACAGGCGGGGGTGGCCACCGATATCGCCTCCATCGAACGGGGCCGGCTGCCGGCCTGGATAGGCGCGCGGCTGGCTCGCCAGAACCAGCGCACCGACAACGCCACGCTGCAGTGGATGGCCGACAAGGTCGAAGGCAATCTGCTGGCCGCCCACCAGGAAATCCAGAAGCTGGGCCTGCTCTATCCCGAAGGCGAACTCGCCGCCGAGGACGTCGAGCGTGCCGTCCTCAACGTGGCCCGCTACGACGTGTTCGGGTTGCGCGACGCCATGCTGGCCGGCGACAGCGCCCGCACGCTGCGCATGCTGCTTGGCTTGCGCGCCGAAGGCGAGGCCCTGCCGCTGGTGCTGTGGGCGGTGGGCGAAGAGATCCGCCTGTTGGCGCGACTGGCCGAGGCGCGACAGCAGGGACAGGACATGAACGGCCTGATGCGCCGCCTGCGCGTGTTCGGCGCCCACGAACGCCTGGCGCTGCAGGCATTGGGCCGCGTTCCCGCCCGCGCCTGGCCCGCCGCCGTGCAGCACGCGCACGACGTGGACAGGCTGATCAAAGGCTTGTCGGTGCCGGGCCGGCTGTCCGACCCCTGGGAAGAAATGGCGCGCCTGGCGCTGCGGGTGGCTGCGGCGGGCTCCGCCTCGGCTGCCGCACGACCGTGAAGGCGGCCCAGCCGCCACCCCCGCCCTTGCGCTGGCCTGACCGCCGGTAAACTTGAATCTGTCGCGGCGCCTCACGGCCGCCGTCCACCCGAAGATTGTCATGTCCACGATAGAAGAATCCATGCTGTCCCTGGGCGTACACGCCCGCGCGGCGTCGCGCGTGATGATGCGCGCCGGCGCCGCCCAAAAGAACCGCGCCCTGCACGCCATGGCCGCCGAACTGGTCGCGCGCCGCGCCGAACTCCAGGCCGCCAACGCGGCCGACGTCCAGGCGGCGCGCGCCGACGGGCTGGATGCCGCCCTGCTCGACCGCCTTACCCTGTCGGAGCGCAGCATCGACCTGATGCACGAGGGCCTGATGCAGGTTGCGTCGCTGCCCGACCCCGTGGGCAGCATCACGGCCACCAACGTGCGCCCCAACGGCATGCGCGTGGCCCAGATGCGCGTGCCGCTGGGCGTCATCGGCATCATCTACGAGTCGCGCCCCAACGTCACGATCGACGCTGCTGCCCTGTGCCTGAAGTCCGGCAACGCCGCCATCCTGCGTGGCGGCCGCGAGGCCCTGCGCTCCAATCTGGCGCTGGGCCGCATCGTGCAGCACGGCCTGCGCGAGGCCGGCCTGCCCGCCGAGGCGGTCCAGGTCGTCGAAACGACCGATCGCGCGGCCGTCGGCAAGCTCATCACCATGACCGAGCACGTCGACGTCATCGTGCCGCGCGGCGGCAAGGGCCTGATCGCGCGCCTCGCGCAGGAGGCTCGCGTGCCGCTCATCAAGCACCTCGACGGCAACTGCCACGTCTATATCGACCAGGCCGCCGATCCTGCCAAGGCGCACACCATTGCCTTCAATGCCAAGACGTATCGCTACGGCGTGTGCGGCGCGATGGAAACCCTGCTGGTCCACGCCGAGGCCGCTCCGACAGTGCTGCCCGGCCTGGGCGCGGCCCTGCGCGACCATGGCGTCGAGCTGCGCGGCTGCGAACGCACGCGCGCGCTGCTGCCTTACGCCGTGCCAGCCACCGACGAGGACTGGGCCACCGAGTACCTGGGCCCCATCCTGGCCGTGCGCATCGTCGACAGCCTGGACGATGCCGTCGCGCACATCTCACGTTGGGGGTCGGGGCACACCGACTCCATCGTCACCGAAAGCCTGTCGGCCGCAAACCGCTTCCAGCGCGAAGTCGACTCCAGCTCGGTGTATGTGAACCTGCCCACCTGCTTCGCCGACGGCTTCGAGTACGGGCTGGGCGCCGAGATCGGCATTTCGACGAACCGGCTGCATGCGCGCGGTCCGGTCGGACTCGAAGGCCTGACGACCCTGAAATGGGTGCTCAACGGTGAAGGACAGACCCGAGGATGATGACCGCAACCGACCCCATGGTCGCGCAGTTCCTGCGCATCGCTTTCAGCCTGTTCATCACCTGCTTCATCACGTGCACGATCTGCGGGGTAGTGCTGTTTTTCTTCAAGGCCAAGCGAGTCAATTCCGTGCTGAAGCATCCGTACCTCGAGCATCGTCCGTTCGCGCAGTATCCTTTCGCGATCCGCGCCTCGATCTTCCTGGATTATTTTTTCCGGCTGGCCTTCCCGGGCGCCAAGTTCTGGCTGATAGGCCAATCGAACCTGTTGCTGAAGCACGTCGAGCCCAAGAAGGTCCCCATGGACGTCAAGTGGCCGGTAATAGGGTTCTGGGGCTCGTGCTGGCTCGGCCTCTTCGCGATGATCGTCCTATGGGGGCTGTTGTTGTTTGCCCGATAGGGCCGCGGCACGGAAAGCCCCGTGCCGCGCCCAAGCATGGGCACGATCGCTGCTGAGCATCTGTGCTCACGTGCTCTATGGAGGTGCTCATGCCTGAAGTCGTCCACCATGAACGGGAAGGCCGTTTCGAATGCAGCGTCGAAGGGTATCGCTGCGTGCTGGACTATCGCCTGACGGACGGCGTCATGGCGATCCTGCACACCGGCGTGCCGAGCCCGGTCGGCGGCCGCGGCATCGCCGCCGAGCTCACGCGCGTGGCATTGGAAACCGCGCGGCGCGAAGGCTGGCGCGTTCTGCCTGTGTGCTCGTATGCCGAGGTCTACATGCGCCGCCACACCGAGTACGCCGACCTGCTCGGCTAAGGAGCCAGGGACGGCATTGTCCCTTGCATGCCGCGGCTCCGCCGCTTCATGCCACAATGCGGGCGTGAAGCCATCTCGCCCCGTCCCAGATGCCATTTGCCCTTGCGGCAGCGGCCAGCCGTATCCGGCCTGCTGTGCCCGCTGGCATCGTGGCGCGTCGCGCCTGCAGGCGCCTGACGCCGAGTCGCTGATGCGTTCACGCTACAGCGCCTACGTCCTGGACGAGCTGGACTATCTGCTCGAGACCTGGCATCCCGGCACTCGCCCCAACCAGCTGTCGCCGAACCCGGCCAACCTGAAGTGGCTGGGGTTGCAGGTGCGGCGCCACGAGCGCCAGGACGCCGATCACGCCATTGTCGAGTTCGTCGCGCGCTGCCGGCAGGACGGCCGCGCAACGCGCATGCACGAAACCAGCCGCTTCGTCCGCGAGGACGGACGCTGGCTCTATGTAGACGGCGACCAGCACGCATGAACTGACTCGCCGGCCGCGACCCTCCCTCGGACAATTCATCCATGAGCGCACAACTTTCGGATTTCCCCATTACCCGCAAGTGGCCCGCCCGGCACCCTGATCGCATCCAGCTCTACTCGCTGCCCACGCCCAACGGCGTGAAGGTATCGATCATGCTGGAAGAAACCGGCCTGCCCTATGAGCCGCATCGCGTGGACTTCGGCAACGACGATCAGCTTTCGCCCGAGTTCCTGTCGCTGAACCCGAACAACAAGATCCCGGCCATCATCGACCCCGACGGCCCGGACGGCAAGCCGCTGGCGCTGTTCGAGTCCGGCGCGATCCTGGTGTACCTGGCGGCCAAAAGCGGCCTTTTCATGCCGCAGGACGTCGGGGGCCGGTACGAAACACTGCAATGGGTGATGTTCCAGATGGGAGGCATCGGGCCCATGTTCGGGCAGCTGGGGTTCTTCCACAAGTTTGCCGGCAAGGACTACGAAGACAAGCGTCCTCGCGACCGCTATGTGGCGGAGTCCAAGCGCCTGCTGGGCGTGCTGGACCAGCGCCTGGAGGGTCGGCAGTGGATCATGGGCGACGAGTACACCATCGCCGACATCACCACCTTCCCATGGGTGCGCAATCTGGTTGGTTTCTACGAAGCGGGCGAGCTCGTCGAATTCGACCGGTTCGTCAACGTACGCCGTGTGCTGGACGCTTTCGTGGCCCGCCCTGCGGTGTCCCGTGGTTTGACGATTCCGAGTTGAAGCGGGCGGCGCTACCGCGCAATCAGCCAGGCCATCCGGTATGGTCTTCCCTCAGAGGTGACCATGGCCATTCGAGAGAATGGCCTTTTACTTGGTGCTTGTCAGATCCGCGGTTTATCGGACCGGGGGCTTCCCGCGCGGTTGCGAGTTGCCCACTGATGTCGCGGCAGTGGATGCCGCGTCGTGATGCCGTTTAGTGATGCCGCGTAGCGGTGGGGCTGCCTGTTCTGGCGCCGCAAAGACAAAACCCCGCAGGCGGTGCCTACGGGGTTTTGGGGATAAGAGCCTGACGATGACCTACTTTCACAGATGTACATCCACTATCATCGGCGCTAAGGCGTTTCACGGTCCTGTTCGGGATGGGAAGGGGTGGGACCGCCTTGCTATGGTCGTCAGGCGTAAGGGGTTGAGCCGTTGACGCTGGGGTCAACCGCTCTGAAGAAGAAGCACAGTGTGTGTGTATGGGGTTGTGTTGCACGGCGTTCTCGCCGGCACGTGGTGCGCGCTGCACCGGGGCAGGGATTGTTCCCTGCCCAAGACTGTAGAGTTATAGGATCAAGCCTCACGGGCAATTAGTATCGGTTAGCTCAATGCATTACTGCACTTGCACACCCGACCTATCAACGTCCTGGTCTTGAACGACCCTACAGGGGGGTCAAGCCCCCAGGGATACCTAATCTTCAGACGAGTTTCCCGCTTAGATGCCTTCAGCGGTTATCTCTTCCGTACTTAGCTACCCGGCAATGCCATTGGCATGACAACCGGTACACCAGCGGTACGTCCATTCCGGTCCTCTCGTACTAGGAACAGGCTCCGTCAAGTATCCAACGCCCACGGCAGATAGGGACCAAACTGTCTCACGACGTTTTAAACCCAGCTCACGTACCTCTTTAAATGGCGAACAGCCATACCCTTGGGACCGGCTACAGCCCCAGGATGAGATGAGCCGACATCGAGGTGCCAAACACCGCCGTCGATATGAACTCTTGGGCGGTATCAGCCTGTTATCCCCAGAGTACCTTTTATCCGTTGAGCGATGGCCCTTCCATTCAGAACCACCGGATCACTATGTCCTGCTTTCGCACCTGTTCGACTTGTCAGTCTCACAGTCAAGCACGCTTATGCCATTGCACTATCAGCACGATTTCCGACCGTACCTAGCGTACCTTCGAACTCCTCCGTTACGCTTTGGGAGGAGACCGCCCCAGTCAAACTGCCTACCATGCACTGTCCCCGATCCGGATAACGGACCAAGGTTAGAACCGCAAACAAACCAGGGTGGTATTTCAAGGACGGCTCCACCCAATCTGGCGACTGGGTTTCTGCGCCTCCCACCTATCCTACACAGGCCGGTTCACAATCCAATGCAAAGCTACAGTAAAGGTTCATGGGGTCTTTCCGTCTAGCCGCGGGTAGATTGCATCATCACAAACACTTCAACTTCGCTGAGTCTCGGGAGGAGACAGTGTGGCCATCGTTACGCCATTCGTGCAGGTCGGAACTTACCCGACAAGGAATTTCGCTACCTTAGGACCGTTATAGTTACGGCCGCCGTTTACCGGGGCTTCGATCAAGAGCTTGCACCCCATCACTTAACCTTCCGGCACCGGGCAGGCGTCACACCCTATACGTCGACTTTCGTCTTAGCAGAGTGCTGTGTTTTTAATAAACAGTCGCAGCCACCGATTCTCTGCGACCCCATCATGCTAAGCGCGCAGGCGCTTCACACTACCGGGGCATACCTTCTCCCGAAGTTACGGTATCAATTTGCCGAGTTCCTTCTCCCGAGTTCTCTCAAGCGCCTTGGAATATTCATCCCGTCCACCTGTGTCGGTTTGCGGTACGGTCTCGTACAGCTGAAGCTTAGAGGCTTTTCCTGGAACCACTTCCAATCACTTCGCAAGCTATGCTCGCTCGCGCCACACCCTTGAGTCACGCACCCGGATTTGCCTAAGTGCCCTCTTCAATGCAGCAACAGGGACATCCAACACCCTGATGATCTTCCGCGATCCGTCCCCCCATCGCACTGTACGACGGTGCTGGAATATTAACCAGCTTCCCATCAGCTACGCATCTCTGCCTCGCCTTAGGGGCCGACTCACCCTGCGCCGATGAACGTTGCGCAGGAAACCTTGGACTTACGGCGAGGGGGCTTTTCACCCCCTTTATCGCTACTCATGTCAGCATTCGCACTTCTGATACCTCCAGCAGCCTTCACAAGCCACCTTCGCAGGCTTACAGAACGCTCTCCTACCGCGTGTACATAGTACACACCCGCAGCTTCGGTTTATCGCTTAGCCCCGTTACATCTTCCGCGCAGGACGACTCGATCAGTGAGCTATTACGCTTTCTTTAAAGGATGGCTGCTTCTAAGCCAACCTCCTGACTGTCTATGCCTTCCCACTTCGTTTCCCACTTAGCGATAATTCGGGACCTTAGCTGGCGGTCTGGGTTGTTTCCCTCTTGAGTCCGGACGTTAGCACCCGGTGCTCTGTCTCCCAAGCTGTACTTGCGGGTATTCGGAGTTTGCCATGGTTTGGTAAGTCGCCATGACCCCCTAGCCATAACAGTGCTCTACCCCCCGCAGTAATACTTGAGGCACTACCTAAATAGTTTTCGGAGAGAACCAGCTATTTCCAGATTTGTTTAGCCTTTCACCCCTATCCACAGCTCATCCCCTAGTTTTTCAACACTAGTGGGTTCGGTCCTCCAGCACGTGTTACCGTGCCTTCAACCTGGCCATGGGTAGATCATCTGGTTTCGGGTCTACACCCAGCGACTGGACGCCCTATTCGGACTCGCTTTCGCTACGCCTTCCCTATCCGGTTAAGCTCGCCACTGAATGTAAGTCGCTGACCCATTATACAAAAGGTACGCCGTCACCCCATAAAGAGGCTCCGACTGTTTGTATGCATACGGTTTCAGGATCTATTTCACTCCCCTTCCGGGGTTCTTTTCGCCTTTCCCTCACGGTACTGGTTCACTATCGGTCGATCACGAGTATTTAGCCTTGGAGGATGGTCCCCCCATCTTCAGACAGGATTTCACGTGTCCCGCCCTACTTCTCTTACGCCTAGTTCCACACTCTACCTTTCGCCTACAGGGCTATCACCTGCTACGGCCAGACTTTCCAGACTGTTCGGCTAGATAAAATGCTAAATCGTAAAGGCTCTTCCGATTTCGCTCGCCACTACTTTCGGAATCTCGGTTGATTTCTGTTCCTCGAGCTACTGAGATGTTTCAGTTCACCCGGTTCGCCTCCACTGGCCTATGTATTCAGCCAGGGATACTGCTTGCGCAGTGGGTTTCCCCATTCGGACATCTGCGGATCAATGCTTGTTTGCCAGCTCCCCGCAGCTTTTCGCAGGCTACCACGTCCTTCATCGCCTGTGATCGCCAAGGCATCCACCATATGCACTTAGTCGCTTGATCCTATAACACTAAAGTCTTATAGGTGCTGAGTTCGCGCTTGTGCCGTTCATTCAAAGCTCATCGACCTTCGCCACCCCCGGAAGCTTCCCCCCGGTACTGCCTGCTACTGGCCGACTTTGAGACTTTTGAGAACTAAAATCATGCAATCACAACCCGTATCCCCTTTCATCATCACCCCTGGTGGGCTCTGATTACTCGGAAACACTTTACGTTGTGCTTCTTCCTCATTGTTAAAGAACGAAATGACTGTTGGTGTAAAACCCAACGATCAATACTGATTCACAGCATTCATCGTTGCGCTTTATGCCTGGCTTCACGCGCCTGAAGGTCTTGGTGGAGGATGACGGGATCGAACCGACGACATCCTGCTTGCAAAGCAGGCGCTCTCCCAGCTGAGCTAATCCCCCTTTGATCGACTGGTGGGTCTGGTTGGATTCGAACCAACGACCCCCGCCTTATCAAGACGGTGCTCTAACCGACTGAGCTACAGACCCCCTAAAGCAATCCGGGCAGTCATTTCTCGAACAACCGATAAGCGTGGACGCTTAACACGCGCACTTAAGCTCTTAAAGGAGGTGATCCAGCCGCACCTTCCGATACGGCTACCTTGTTACGACTTCACCCCAGTCATGAATCCTACCGTGGTAATCGCCCTCCTTGCGGTTAGGCTAACTACTTCTGGTAAAACCCACTCCCATGGTGTGACGGGCGGTGTGTACAAGACCCGGGAACGTATTCACCGCGACATGCTGATCCGCGATTACTAGCGATTCCGACTTCACGCAGTCGAGTTGCAGACTGCGATCCGGACTACGATCGGGTTTCTGGGATTGGCTCCCCCTCGCGGGTTGGCAGCCCTCTGTCCCGACCATTGTATGACGTGTGAAGCCCTACCCATAAGGGCCATGAGGACTTGACGTCATCCCCACCTTCCTCCGGTTTGTCACCGGCAGTCTCATTAGAGTGCCCTTTCGTAGCAACTAATGACAAGGGTTGCGCTCGTTGCGGGACTTAACCCAACATCTCACGACACGAGCTGACGACAGCCATGCAGCACCTGTGTTCCGGTTCTCTTGCGAGCACTCCCAAATCTCTTCGGGATTCCAGACATGTCAAGGGTAGGTAAGGTTTTTCGCGTTGCATCGAATTAATCCACATCATCCACCGCTTGTGCGGGTCCCCGTCAATTCCTTTGAGTTTTAATCTTGCGACCGTACTCCCCAGGCGGTCAACTTCACGCGTTAGCTGCGCTACCAAGGGCCGAAGCCCCCAACAGCTAGTTGACATCGTTTAGGGCGTGGACTACCAGGGTATCTAATCCTGTTTGCTCCCCACGCTTTCGTGCATGAGCGTCAGTGTTATCCCAGGAGGCTGCCTTCGCCATCGGTGTTCCTCCGCATCTCTACGCATTTCACTGCTACACGCGGAATTCCACCTCCCTCTGACACACTCTAGCCCGGTAGTTAAAAATGCAGTTCCAAAGTTAAGCTCTGGGATTTCACATCTTTCTTTCCGAACCGCCTGCGCACGCTTTACGCCCAGTAATTCCGATTAACGCTTGCACCCTACGTATTACCGCGGCTGCTGGCACGTAGTTAGCCGGTGCTTATTCTGCAGGTACCGTCAGTTGACCCAGGTATTAACCGGGCCCGTTTCTTTCCTGCCAAAAGTGCTTTACAACCCGAAGGCCTTCATCGCACACGCGGGATGGCTGGATCAGGGTTGCCCCCATTGTCCAAAATTCCCCACTGCTGCCTCCCGTAGGAGTCTGGGCCGTGTCTCAGTCCCAGTGTGGCTGGTCGTCCTCTCAAACCAGCTACGGATCGTCGCCTTGGTAGGCCTTTACCCCACCAACTAGCTAATCCGATATCGGCCGCTCCAATAGTGCGAGGCCTTTCGGTCCCCCGCTTTCCCCCTCAGGGCGTATGCGGTATTAGCTACGCTTTCGCGTAGTTATCCCCCGCTACTGGGTACGTTCCGATACTTTACTCACCCGTTCGCCACTCGCCACCAGACCGAAGTCCGTGCTGCCGTTCGACTTGCATGTGTAAGGCATCCCGCCAGCGTTCAATCTGAGCCAGGATCAAACTCTTCAGTTCAATCTCTGTTTCGCGCCTTGCATCCCATCCGTAGACAAAACACAAGACGACTTCGCTAGCTTCTCAAAGGAAGTGAGGTTTATTAAAAACCTTACTTCTATATGAGCGCTTGATGATACTTTTGCTTCGGTACAGTTGCCCGTACCGCGCACACGCATCAAGCGCCCACACTTATCGGTTGTTCAATTGTTAAAGAGCGGGTACTGCCTGCGCCTGCCCGGCTACACATCGCATCGCTGCGTCGCGCCACCGGCGGGTTTGTTGCTTGGTCTTGCCTACTTCACTTTCTACTTTCGCCTCCGCTGCTGTGTCAGCAGCAGAGAAACGAGATTATGAAGAAGTTTTTTCAGCGTGTCAAATCAGCTTGTTTCGCTTCGCGAAGCGGGCGGATCTTTCATCCACCGGATCCGGCCGCGCCTCGCGCCACCCGACCCTGCTTCGCCAAGCCGCCCTGCCCCTACTGCGCAGAACCGCTGACCTGACCTACTTCACAACCCTCGGCTTGCCAACCTGACCGCCGCGCCTGCATCTGAATTTCTTCAGACCTGCGCATGCATGTCGCAATCAACTGCCGAGCCAGAAACTATAGCACAACTGCTTTGGCGGATGCAAATGGGGTCGTACCTACTCCAACACGGCCCCCGTGCTCGCATCCGTTCATGCGTCGCCGCACGTTCCTTACGGTACCCTACTCCGTAAAGTATCCACCTATAGAACGAGAACATGAGCGAAGACATTCTGATCAACGTCACCCCATTCGAAACTCGCGTGGCACTGGTGGAGCAAGGCGCCGTCCAGGAGCTCCACATGGAGCGCAGCATCCAGCGCGGCCAGGTGGGCAACATATATCTGGGCCGCGTGGTGCGGGTGCTGCCCGGCATGCAGAGCGCATTCATCGACGTGGGCCTGGAACGGGCGGCCTTCATCCATATCGCAGACCTGCGCGAGAATCGCGCCGAGCGCAGCCATGGCCAGACGCCCACGCCCATCGAGAAGCTGCTGTTCGAGGGCCAGACGCTGATGGTGCAGGTGATCAAGGATCCGCTGGGCACCAAGGGCGCGCGCCTGTCCACACAGATCAGCATCGCAGGCCGCATGCTGGTGCACCTGCCGCATGACCCGCATATCGGCATCTCGCAGAAAATCGACTCCGAGGCCGAGCGCGTGCAACTGCGAGAGCGCCTGCAGGCCCTGATCCCGCCGGAAGAAAAAGGCGGCTTCATCGTGCGCACGCAGGCCGAGGGCGCAACCGATGACGAACTGGCTGCCGATCTAGAGTATCTGCGCAAGCTGTGGGCAAGCGTCCAGGCGGCCGCGCGCAGCCAGCCGGCTCCCACCCTGCTGCATCATGACCTGACGCTTGCGCAACGGGTGCTGCGCGACATGGTCGGACCGCATACGGGCAACATTCTGGTGGACTCGCGCAGCACCACGGCCTCGCTGCAGGACTGGGCACGTGTGTACACGCCCTCGGTCGCCGACCGCATCCGCCATTACAGCGGGGACAGGCCGCTGTTCGATACCGCCAACGTCGACGAAGAAATCGCGCGCGCGCTGTCGCGCCGCGTGGACCTGAAATCAGGCGGATACCTCATCGTCGACCAGACCGAGGCGCTTACCACCGTGGACGTCAATACCGGCGGATTCGTGGGCGGGCGCAATTTCGACGACACCATCTTCAAGACCAATCTCGAGGCCGCGCAGGCCATCGCGCGGCAACTGCGTCTGCGCAACCTCGGCGGCATCGTGATCCTGGACTTCATCGACATGGAAGACCCGCAGCATCGCGAGACCGTGCTGGCGGAGTTGAAGAAGGCGCTGGCGCGCGACCGCACGCGCATGACGGTGAACGGGTTCACGCAACTGGGGTTGGTCGAGATGACGCGCAAGCGCACGCGCGATTCGCTGGCGCACCAGCTGTGCGAGCCGTGCCCGATGTGCCAGGCACGCGGCACGGTGCGCACGCCGCGCACAGTGTGCTATGAGATCCTGCGCGAAATCCTGCGCGAAAGCCGCCAGTTCAACCCGCGCGAGTTTCGCGTGCTGGCATCGCAGCAGGTGGTGGATCTGTTCCTGGAAGAGGAAAGCCAGCACCTGGCCATGCTGGGCGATTTCGTCGGCAAGCCGGTGTCGCTGGAAGTGGAAGCCACATATTCTCAAGAGCAATACGACATCATCCTGATCTGACCGTCGTTATGCCTGACAACAGACGCAGGTCGGGCGCGGCGCCTATACGTCGGCACCGTGGCGCGCTCCCTCTCCGCTCATCCGACGGACGGCCGGACACAGGACGAGCCGGCGCGCAATCCCGCTCGCGTGGCGCTACTTGATGATGGTGACCGGGACGCTGGCCAGGTGCAAAGTCTTGGTGGCCACCGATCCCAGCCAGTGGCCGGCGGTGGAGCTTGAACCGCGGGATCCCATGACGATCTCGTCGCAGCCGAGTTCCTTCGCGGATGCGACGATGGTTTCCGCAATACGCCCGACCTTGATGTGCGTCTCGTATGGCACGTCCGCGGATGACAGCAGCTCGCGCGCGCGGGCCAGCATGGCCTCGCCTTCCTCCTGGTGATATTGGCGGATGGTCGCTTGGTCGATGAACAAGCGGACGGTGCCGGTGGCAATAGGAAACTGCACATTGAGCAGATGCAGCGTCAGGGGCTGAAACCTTTGCGCGTTCCGGATCACGTGATTCAGGGCGCGGAGGGCGCATTCCGAGCCATCGATGGGAACCATTACCTTGCTCATGGCTGTACTTCCTTCAGGACTATCGAGGAGAGCGCCGCCAGGCGCCGTGCCACCAATATCCCGCGAAGTCCGGCCGGCGACTTTGATCTCCGTCAATAGCTCGCGGTCGGAGGGACCAAGTCTCGCGCGACCGGCCAGGCCACGCGATGACATGAAGCAAAAGAAAAGGCCACTCTCCGGCGAGAGTGGCCCATGAGTCGCCGCGCCGGAGACCCCGGGGCGGGACAGCCCGCGACGCGGCGCCGGGACGGCCGATCAGAAGCGGTGACGCAGGCCCATGCCCACGGTCAGCATCTTGTCGCCGTCCACGAAGGCCGCGGCATCGTTGTACGAACCGAACGCGTACAGGTTGGTGCGCTTGGACAGGTCGTACGTGTAGCCCAGGCTGTACACGTTCATGGTTTCGAGGCCCTCGTTTGGATCGGCGCGCTGCCAGGAGCCGAACACGCTGCTGGCGCCGCCGATGGGCGCGCTCAGGCCGACCATGTACGAATTAATCTTCAGGTCATCCCAGGTGAAACGGCCATTCGAGCCGCCCTGCCCGCGGGCCGGCGTGTTGGGATTGGGCAGGCCGCCCATCAGGTCGTAGCCTTGCCCGATCATGACGCCGTCGGTGCTGCGTCCATAGGCCAGGGCGAGCTTCACCACCTCGAAGTCATACGCCGCGCCGATGATGAACTGCTCGGGCGACGGCTGACTGGGCTGAAGCATCTGCTTATCGTAGGTGGCCACCACCTGCAGCGGGCCGCCGCTGTAGCGGACACCGGCCGTGATGGCACGGCTGTTGTCCTGCGTGGCGAACTGCGGGGGGTTCTCGACGTCGTCGAACGAGAACGAATAGCCGCCGCCGAACTGGAAGCCGCCGAACGACGGGCTCTGGTACATGACCATGTTGTCATAGCGGACCGTGTTGGCCGCGCTGAACGCCGTACCCATCGAGGCCGTCCAGAAGTCGGTGCCGAACGGGTCGATGTTGCCGAACCAGTCCGAGGCGATATTGGTGTTGCGACCCAGATCGAGACTGCCCCACGCGGCGTGCGCCAGGCCCACCGTGGCGCGACGGCCGAACAGGCGGCCGCCCTGATCGCGATTGCCGTTGTTCGCGGTGAAGCCGTTCTCGAGGACGAAATTGGCCTGCAGGCCGTCGCCCAGGTCTTCAACGCCGCGCAGGCCGAAGCGCGACCCGCTCTGGTTGCCACTGTTCATGCCGAACCGCGAATGATAGTCGCCGCCGTACTCGGGGCGATTGGCATCGCTGGTGCCGACCTTGCCGCGTTGATACACGATCCCCAGGTCGATCAGGCCGTAGAGTGTCACGGACGTTTCAGCCCCGGCCGTGCCGGCGATCGCTGCAAGAAAGACACCGGCCAACAGATTTTTTTTGAGTTTCATAGCACTGTTCCACGTGAGGTTCGAGAAAAACGCCGCAGGTCGTGTGTCCGCGGATTTTCAAAGCCTAGGGAAAGCGACTGAACTCGATATAAACGGGATGAATCCAGATGAGACAAAATATTCGCTGCCCTGCCCCAGCGCGGTGCGCCGTCCTAGTATGAGGGCGCCGCGCTGTATCGCATCGGTTACTTTTGTCCCTGTCCCCGGCGGCGGGAATTTGCGCGTATACAACACCGAGATGGCTGCATCCCTCAGTCTTCACGGAACTGCATGTTGTAAAGCGACGCGTACAGGCCGCCGGCGGCAAGCAGTTCGGCGTGCGTGCCCTGCTCGGCGATCCGGCCGGCGTCCAGCACGATGATGCGATCGGCGTTCTGCACGGTGGACAGCCGGTGGGCGATGACCAGCGTGCTGCGTCCCTGCATCAGGCGCTCGAGCGAAGCCTGCACCTGGCGCTCGGATTCGTTGTCCAGGGCGGAGGTGGCTTCGTCAAGAATCAGGACCGGGGCGTTCTTGATGAGCGCGCGCGCGATGGCCAGGCGCTGGCGCTGACCGCCTGACAGGCGCGCCGCCCGCTCGCCCACCGGCGAATGTATGCCTTGCGGCAGCGAATCGGCGAACTCCAGCAGGTTGGCGGCCGACAGCGCCTCGCGAATGCGCTGGTCGTCGGCATCGTCGAGCGCGCCGTAGCCGACGTTGGCCGCGATGGTGTCGTCGAACATCATCACGTCCTGGCTGACCAGCGACAGATGCGTGCGCAGGCTGTGCAGCGACAGGTCGCCGATGGGGACGCCGTCCAGCAGGATCTCGCCGGAAGTCGGCAGCACGAAGCGCGGCAGCATGTTGGCCAGCGTGGTCTTGCCGCTGCCCGATCGGCCCACCAGAGCGACCGTCTGGCCCGGCTCGATGCGGAAGGAGACGCCGCGGACCGTGTCGCGTTCGGCGTCGGGGAACCGGTGCGTGACGTCGCGGAACTCGATGGCGCCTCGCACGGGTTCGGGCAATGAACGGGTACCGGTCTCCGCCTCGGGTTCCTGGTCGACCAGCGCGAACACGCTTTCGGCGGCGACTAGCATCTTCTGCATCTTGCCGGCCACGTTGGTCAGCCGCTTGATGGGATCGAAAATCTGGGCCAGCGCCGCCATGAACGACGCGAAGCTGCCTACGGTAAGCGTGCCGCTGTTGGCCTGGGTCAGCGCCGTGGCGATGACCGCGCCCACCGCGATCGAGATGAACAATTGCGTGATGGGCGTGAGGGCCGCGTCGGCAGTGGCGGTGCGCATGGCGAAGCGGCGCAGCCGCGAGCTGACGAATTCGAAGCGCTTGCTCTCGGTGGCATAGCCGTCGAACAGCTTGATGACGCGCTGGCCGTCGATGCCTTCGCTGACCACGCGGGTCAGTTCGGCGTTCATGTTGACCGTGTCGCGGCTGATGCGGCGCAGGCGCCGGATGAAGGCGCGCATGATGAGGATGCAGACCGGCATCATGACCAGCACGATGAGGGTGAGCGCCCAGGACATGTACAACAGCACGAAGATCAGGGCCACGACGACCAGGGTTTCGCGCACCAGCACCGTGATCACGTCGGTGGCATAGCTGGTGACGTTGCCTGCGTCGACGGTGAAGCGGTTGAGCAGCCTGCCGGTGTCGCCGCGCTTGAAGTCGGCGTCGGGCAGGTGCAGCAGGCGGTCGAACATGTCGCCGCGCATCTTCAACAGCACCTTGTTGGCGACCCAGGCCAGCAGGTAATCGCTGAAGAAATTGCAAATCCCGCGCATCAGGATCAGGCCGACCACCGCCAGGGGGATCGCCCAGATGTAGTACGGTTTGGCGCCGGAGAAGCCATCGTCCAGCAGCGGCTTCATGATGACCGCCAGGGTTGGCTGGGTACCCGCCGCGATGGCCATCAGCACCCCGGCCATCAGCAGGCGCTTCCAGTGGGAGCCGACCCGGGCGTAGATGCGCTTCCAGAGATAGCCGCGTACCGGCTCGCTGCCGGCAGGCGTGTAGCGCGAAGCAGAAGTCAAAGGAAACTCTCGCTTTAATACAATTGTGCCGGCGATTGTACCGGCCCGGCGCTACAGGTCGGAACGTACGCCCATTACCCCTTACCGCGCCCTGCGCTTGTCCATGACCGAGATTTCCTGTCTGTACCTGAGATTGCCCAACTGGGTGGGCGACGTCTGCATGAGCCTGCCCACTGTGCGCCTGCTGCAGGCCACCGGCATTCCCCTGGTACTGTGCGCCCGGCCGTGGGCGCAGGATCTGCTGGCCGGCGTGGAAAAACAGGGCTTCGTGCCTATGCGCGGCAAATGGCGCGCAGACCGGGCGGCCGTGGCGGCGCACCGGCGCGGGCTGGGCGCGCGGGCGAAGGACACACGCGGAATACTGCTGCCCGACTCGCTGTCCAGCGCGGCGGTGTTCAGGCTTGCTGGCGTGCCCAGCGCCGGCTACCGCGACGACGGCCGCAGCCTGCTGCTGCGCTGGCCGCTGGCCAAGCCGCCGGCGGGGCTGCACGCTGTGCAATCCTGGCATCATCTCGCGCGCAGTGCTCTGCGACTTTGGAATCTGCCGCAAGGTCCGGCCGAACCCGACCGGCTGCTCGACCTGCCGCTGACCGAGGCGCATCGCCAGGCGGCCGAGGCGGCGCTGCGTGACAGCGGCCTGGCAGACAAGCCCCTGGTGCTGATCGCACCCACGGCCACCGGCCTGCATCGGGGCAAGGTCAAGGTATGGCCAGAGTTCGACGGCCTGACCCGCGCGCTGCAGGCGGACGGCCATGCCGTCGCCATGTGTCCGCCGCCCGCCGAGGCCGAGCAGGCGCGCCGCAACGCTCCCACCGCGCAAGTATTGCCCCCGCTGTCGCTGGGTGCATTCGCCGCGCTGGCGGCCCGCGCGGCGCTGGTGGTGTGCAACGACTCGGGCGTGTCCCACGTGGCCGCCGCCGTCGGCGCGCGGCAACTGACGCTGTTCGGCGTCACGCAGCCGCAGCGCACGGGCCCCTGGTCGCCTGACGCAATCTGCCTGGGCTCCGATGGGAACTGGCCAAGCTTGGCCGAGGTCCGAACCCAGGTCCGTACGCTGCTGAGCAGATAAGATTGCGCCCATGGCTATATCGTCTTTTCTCACCAACCTGATCATTCCCCTGAATCTCTGCCTGACGCTGGTTGCCCTGGGACTGGTGCTGGGACTCTTCCGACTGCGGCGCACGGGCGCGACCCTGGCCGCAGCCGGCGTCATCTGGGCCGCCGCGTGGTCTCTGCCCGCCACCTCGCTGTGGCTGGGCGGCGCGCTGGAACAGCGGTACGCCCACGTGCCGCCCGCGCAGATGCCGACCGCCGACGCCATCGTGGTGCTGGGCGGCAACACCGCCAACGGCCGCGCCAACTGGTTCCTGCCCTACGACCGCGAGACCGCGGTGGTCCGCGTGGACACCGCGACAGAGCTGTACAAGGCCGGCCGCGCGCCGACGGTGCTGCTGTCGGGCGGCGCGCTGGAGGGCGACGTCAGCGAGGCCCGCGGCATGGCCTACCAGATGCGGCAGAACGGCGTGCCCGACACCGCCCTGATCCTGGAGAACTCGAGCCGCACGACCTACGAAAATGCGGCGCTGACCGAGACCACACTCAAGCAGCACGAGATCCGGACGGTATTGCTGGTCACGTCTGCGCTGCACATGCCGCGCGCGATGGCGGCGTTCGCCAAGCAGGGCGTGCAGACCATCGCCGCCCCCGCCCCTCCGCAGATCGTCCTGCCGCCCGACGGCTCGGTGCATCCGTGGGTGCCCAACGAGCGCGCGCTGGACGCCAGCCGGTCCATCATCAAGGAGTACGCCGGCCTGTTCGTGTATTGGCTGCGCGGTTGGGTGTGATGGACATGGCAACGAGCGCGCTGGCCTGCCGACCCGGCTGCGGCGCCTGCTGCATCGCGCCGTCCATCACCCGGCCGATTCCGGGCATGCCGCAGGGCAAGCCGGCGGGTGTTCCTTGCGTGCAATTGTTGGCCGACATGCGGTGCGCGTTGTTCGGGCGGCCTGAGCGGCCGGACTTCTGTGGAGGCTTGCAGCCGCAGGCCGAGATGTGCGGGCCTGATCGCGAGCATGCCGTGGCGTGGCTGGCGCAGTTGGAGCGGGATACGGCGCCGCGGTGATGGTGTTGTGCGTGGGAGGCGCTTGAGTTCTTGAGCGCCTGGTCCATGACTGCGGATTCTCGTCCTCGCGCTGACGCGCTGCGGGCGCGAACCCTCCGCCATGGCCCAGGCTCAAGGCATCTCGGTGCCTGCCATACAGCATCCAGGTTGCTGCGGACGTCGACTCATGCGCGACTGTCGTCCGACCACAGGGAGTTTGCGACGCAGGGCATTGCGTTGTCGTGAGCGGCGGGCGTCCCGGAGAAGTCGCGCCCGCAGCGCTTCAGCGCGAGGACGGGACTTCGCAGGGACGCCCGCCGCGCCGCAAGAACTCAATCAATCTGCCCACAGACACGCCATCAAACCGCAGCCGCCCCACCCCGCTGCGCTGCACGGTTCCGTAGCTGCCGGCGCCAGGCCTTGAATGCAAGGTAGGCGGGGCCGATCAGGGTATTGCGGTTCACCCAGATGCGCTGGTGGAAATAACCGGGCCCGCTGTCGCGTACCGCGAAACGATAGATGTGTCCGGGATCGCTGCCGGGCTTGTTCTGGCCGAAGGCGTCCGTCGTGTACAGGTGCCGCAGGCCGGCGGCGCGGGCCTCGGCCACGTAGTCGGCATCGAAATAGCCTTGCGGCCAACACAGGTGATCAGCGGTGGGACCCAGATTGCGTTCGAGCAGCGCCTTCGCTTCGGCCAGTTCCTGGGCGACGTGGCGACGCTTCGCCACGACGTCGGAGCCGCAGACTTGGTCCCAGCGGGTATGGGTGTGGGTGTGCGAATGGATCTCGAAGGTGCCGGCCTCTTGCATGGCGCGAAGTTCGCTCCAGCGCAGGGCTACCTCGTCGTGACGGCCTGCCTCGACGAGACGAGTGCATTCGGCATGGTCGGGCGATGGCGGCAGGGGTTCCCCCTGGCCGGCATGCGGCCGCACGGGGCCGTCGCCTATCCATCGGGTGATGACGAACAGCACCGCATGCATGCCATAGCGCTGCAGCACGGGATGCGCGTAGATCCAATTGTCGAGATAGCCGTCGTCGAAGGTGATCAGCACGGACTTGGCCGGGACGGAACCGCCTTGCAGGTAGTCGGCGAACTGCCGCGTGGTCAAGGAGGTGTAGCCGCGCCGCGCGAGACTGGCGATCTGACGCTCGAAGTTCGAGGTCTGCACGGAGAGCCTCGTGTGCTGGGGCATGACGTGGTGATACATCAGCACCGGCACGCTGGGTGCGTTATTCATTTTCGGTATGCTCCTGTGCCCGGCCCGGGCGCCCTGCCGCAGCCGGGGCCCATGCAGCTCCTGGACTGCTAGTACGTGATCTCGACCCCGTCCGGCCTGGCCCACGCAGCCAGGTTATCCAGCAGTGTATCGGCCATACGCACGCGCCACTCATCGCCGAGGCGCATCGTGCATTGGAAGTCGTCCTTTTGGTAGACGATGTCGACCGGTACGCCGGGCACGCCGTTCTCGGGTTCGGCGCGGAAGGGATTGAGCATCTGGTGCAGGCGGTTCGCATCGGCCTGGCCATTGAGCCGGACCCGCAGCGAGCGCGCCCGCGCTTCGCGCGCCAGCTGCAGGTCGTACAGCTGGTCGGCGACGATGCGCATGCCGCCAGAGTAATCATCGTTGCTGACCTTGCCCTGAACAATGAGCAGCTGGTCTTCGCGCAGGCGATTGCGGTGCTTTTCGTACAACTCGTTGAAGATGGAGATCTCGAGCTGGGCGGTGCCGTCGTCCAGCACGGCGAACACCATCTTGCCGCGGCGAGTCATCATGACGCGCACGCCGGCCAGCACCCCGCACATCCATTGGAGGTCGCGCTGCGGCTCGACGCGCGCCAGCTGCATGGGCACGATGCGGCGCACTTCGTCGCGCCAATGATCGAACAGATGGCCGCTGAAGTAGTAGCCCAGCGCGCTCTTTTCCTCGGTGAGCTTGGCGTGCAGGTTCCAGGGCGGCACCTTGGCGAGTTCGCTGGCGACCACGTCGCTGCTGTCGTCGCCGAACAGCGAGACCTGGTTGGCGCTGCGCGCCGCCTGCTCGGCCGCCTCCATGGCGGTGCCCACCGAGCCCAGCAGGGCTGCTCGATTGGGCTCGATGCTGTCGAAGGCGCCGGCCCGGATCAGCGCCTCGATGGTGCGGCGATTGACCGCGTGCTTGTCGACGCGGCGGCAGAAATCGAACAGGTTCTGGAAGGGCCCGTCGGCCGCACGGGCGCGCAGGATCTCTTCGACGGCCCCCTGGCCCGTGCCCTTCACCGCTCCCAGCCCATAGCGCATGGTGCGAGGCGGCTTGCCCTTGGCGGTGTGCTCGTCGGCCACCGGTTCGAAGCGATAGCCGGAGGCGTTGACGTCGGGCGGAAGCACCGCCACGCCGTTGGCCTGGGCGTCGCGCACGAAGGTCTGCACCTTGTCCGTGTCGTCCATGTCGGACGACAGGGTGGCGGCCAGGAACTCGGTGGGATGATAGGCCTTGAGCCACGCGGTCTGGTAAGCGATGAGCGCGTACGCGGCCGAGTGCGACTTGTTGAAGCCGTACCCGGCGAACTTCTCCATCAGGTCGAACAGCTTGACCGCCAGGTCGGGATCATGGCCCTTCTCGCGCGCGCCCTTCTCGAACAGTTCGCGGTGCTTGGCCATTTCCTCGGGCTTTTTCTTGCCCATGGCGCGCCGCAGCAGGTCGGCGCCGCCCAGCGAGTAGCCGCCGATGATCTGCGAGATCAGCATCACCTGTTCCTGGTAGACGATGACCCCGTAGGTGCTCTTCAGGGTGCCTTCCAGGTCGGGGTGGAAGTAATCCACCTGCGCGCGGCCGTGCTTGCGGTTGACGAAGTCTTCCACCATGCCCGATTCGAGCGGCCCCGGGCGATACAGGGCCAGCATGGCGATGATGTCTTCGAAGTTGCTGGGCTTGAGCTTCTTCAGCAGCTCTTTCATGCCGCGCGATTCCAGCTGGAACACCGCGGTGGTGTTGGCCTCGCACAGCACGCGGTAGGCGGCCTGGTCGTCCAGCGCCAGCGCCATGATGTCGAAGTCGCGCTTCGATTCGTTGAACTGGCGCACGTAGCGCACGGCCCAATCGAGAATGGTGAGGTTGCGCAGGCCCAGGAAGTCGAACTTGACCAGGCCGGCGGCCTCGACGTCGTCCTTGTCGTACTGCGAGACCGCGCTGTTCTCCTGGCCCGGCTGGCAGTACAGCGGGCAGAAGTCGGTGAGCTTGCCCGGGGCGATGAGCACGCCGCCCGCGTGCATGCCGATGTTGCGGGTCAGGCCTTCGAGCGGCCGCGCCAGGTCGACCAGCCCGCGCACTTCCTCTTCCTGCTCGTAGCGTTCCTTGAACGCCGGTTCGTCTTTCAGCGTGCGGTCCAGCGTCCAGGGATCGGCGGGATTGAACGGGATGAGCTTGGAAAGCTGGTCGCAGAACATGTAGGGCATGTCCAGCACCCGGCCGGCATCCCGCACCACGGCCTTGGCGCCCAGCGTGCCGAAGGTGGCGATCTGGCTGACGGCGTCGCGGCCGTATTTCTCCTTCACGTAGTCGATGACGCGTTCGCGGTTGTCCTGGCAGAAGTCGATGTCGAAGTCGGGCATCGACACGCGCTCGGGATTCAGGAAGCGTTCGAAGAGCAGGTCGTAGCGGATGGGGTCGAGGTCGGTGATGCCCAGCGCATAGGCCACCAGCGAGCCGGCGCCCGAGCCCCGCCCCGGGCCCACCGGCACGCCGTTGTTCTTGCCCCAGTTGATGAAGTCCTGAACGATGAGGAAGTAGCCCGGGAAGCCCATCTGGATGATGGTCTTGCACTCCCAGCGCAGGCGTTCGTAGTACTGCTCGCGCTTGGCATTACGCTCGGCCTCGTCCGGGAACAGGAAGGCCAGGCGCTTCTCCAGGCCCTGCTCGGACAGCTGCACGAGATAGTCGTCCAGCGACACGCCTTCCGGCGTGGGAAAGTTGGGCAGCCTGGGCTTGCCCAGCACCAGCGTCAGGTTGCAGCGGCGCGCGATCTCGACGCTGTTGGCCAGCGCCGACGGCACGTCGGCAAAGCGCTGCGCCATTTCTTCGGAGCTGAGCAGGTATTGGTCGGGCGAGAAGCGCCGCACCCGGCGCGGATTGGCCAGCACCTGTCCTTCGGCGATACAGACCCGCGCCTCGTGCGCCTGGAAGTCGTCGCGGTCGAGGAACTGCACCGGATGCGTGGCCACGACGGGCAGGCCGGCCTCGGCGGCCAGGCGCATGGCTGCCTGGGTATAGGTCTCGTCGCCATCCAGGCCCGCGCGCTGCAGCTCGATGTAGTACGCGCCCGGGAACATGTGGGCCCATTGGCGCGCCAGCGACAGGGCCGACACGGCGTTGCCGGCCTCGAGCGCCTGGCCGACGTCGCCCGCGCGACCGCCGGACAGCACGATCAGTCCCTGGCGTCCTTGCAGCCATTCGCGGCGCAGCTCGGCGCGGCCCGTGGACTGGTTGGTGAGGAAAGCCTGCGTGAGCAGCTCGCACAGGCTGAGGTAGCCGCTGTGATTGCGCACCAGCAGCAGGACGCGGAAGGGCTTGTCGGGATCGTCGTCGTTGGCCAGCCAGGCGTCGCATCCCGCGATGGGCTTGACGCCGGCGCCGCGCGCGCCCTTGTAGAACTTGATCAGCCCGAAGAGGTTGGCCAGGTCGGTGAGCGCCACGGCCGGCTGGCCGAGCTTGGCCACGCGCTTGATCAGGTCGGGAATGCGCACCAGGCCGTCCACCACCGAGAACTCGGAATGGACGCGCAGGTGGACGAAGGCGGGGGGCGAAACGGCGACATCGGACATGTGCGGGATTGTACCCAGTCGTGGCCGCCGCCCGGCCCCTTTCAGGGCATCGCAAGCAGGACCGGCAGAACCAGCAGCCCGGCCAGCCGCGCCGCCGCAATCCGGTCGTCGCCCACGCGTTCCCAGGGCATCAGAAAGTTGAGCGTGCCCAGGCACGCGCCGCGCGCCACGAGGGGCACGTTGATGACCGAACGCAGGCCCAGCGCCTCGATCGCGGCGTGGTCGTCGAAGGCCTGCCGGATGGCCTGCACGCCCTCGCCGACGAACAACCGCCGCTCCAGCAGCACGTGGCGCCCCCACGGCGTGCCGCGCTTGTCCTTGCCGCCGCCGGGCGGGTAGGCCAGCGGGTTCGAACTGTACAGGCGTGTCAGCGCCATGCGTTCGGGGTCGTACCGGTTGACCGTGCACAAAGTATGGCCGAGCACCGGACGAACCTGCGCGTCGACGGCGGCGCACAGGGCCGCGCGATCGGCATCGTCGTGGGCCCGGGCCAGCGCGTCGAGACCCGGCAGCAGATCGGCAAGGGCGACGGCCATCCTCACTCCATCGTGATGCCCAGCTCGCGCACCAGCTTGCCGTACTTGTCGGCGTCCCTCTGCAGGGTGGCGGCGAAGGACTGCGGCGTGGACTGGCGCACCTCGACGCCCATGTCACCCATTTTCTTGATCACTTCGGGCTTGGCGAGGATCGCGTTGATCTCGCGGCTCAGGCGCTTCACGACCTCGGCGGGCATGCCGGCCGGCCCGAAGGCGCCGTACCACACGGCCAGTTCATAGCCGGGCACGGTTTCGGCCACGGTGGGCACGTCGGGCAGCAGCTTGGAGCGCTGCGATTCGGTCACGGCCAGCAGCTTGAGCTTGCCCGATTGCACGTGGGGCAGCGTCTGCGTGCCTGCGCTGAACAGCAGCTGGGTGCGATCGGCCGCGGTGTCGAGCACGGCGGGCGCGCCGCCGCGATATGGCACGTGCGTCATCGAGATGCCCGTGGACTTCTCGAACAGGGCCGCGCTGAGGTGATTGGTGGATCCCGCTCCCGCCGACGCGTAGGCGATCTGGCCGGGACGCGCCTTGGCGTAGGCAATGAACTCCGCGACGGTCGTCGCCGGCACCGATGCGCTGACGACCATCGTGTTGGTGACCAGTGCCAGTTCCGCGATGGGCGTGAAGTCCTTCACACCGTCGAACGGCATGGTCTTGAACATCGCCTGGTTCATGGTGTGCGTGCTCATCGAGCCGACCAGCAGCGTGTAGCCGTCGGGCTTGGCGCGCGCCACGGCGTTCGAACCGATGTTGCCCGAGGCGCCCGAGCGGTTCTCGACGGGCACCGGCTGGCCGAGCGAGACGCTCAAGTGCTCGGAAAGCAGGCGGGCCAGGATGTCGGTGGAGCCGCCCGCGGCCCAGGGCACGATCAGTGTGATCGGGCGGTCGGGCCAGTCCGCGTGCGCCGCGGCAGGCAGCCCCGCGGCGGCGGCCAGCGTCAATGCGGACAAGACCTTGCGTATAAAGGAAAAAGCCATCTGCATACCCCTTGTGTGGTTTTTTAGGTTGAACTCAGCAGCAACGCGGCTGGCGGCACGCCGCCGGCCTCGGAAAAAGGTGTCAACGGCCCACGGCATAGCTCTGCATGCCGCGCGGATTGGCGGCGGCGCGCAGCAGCAGCCCGCCGCCGGCGACGGACTCACGCGTGCACACGCTGATGCGCCCTTCGGACCACGGCTGGCCGACGCGCAGGTCGTGGCCGGCCTGCCGCAGAGCCTGCAGGGTGGCCTCGGGAAACCGCCCTTCCACGGTCAGGCGATTCAGCGTCGTGGCGCGCGGCCAGAAGGATCCCGGGAAATGGTCGACGTGCCAGGACGGCGCGTCGATGGCCTCTTGCAGGTTCATGCCCAGCGCGGCATGACGCAGGAAGAACCCCACTGTCCACTGGTCCTGCTGGTCGCCGCCGGGCGTGCCGAACGCCATATAGGGCTCGCCGTCGCGCAGCGCCAGGCCGGGAGACAAGGTCGTGCACGGCCGCTTGCCGGGTTGCAGCGTGCCGGGCAGGCCCTCGTCCAGCCAGGTCATCTGCAGGCGCGTAGAAATGGAGAAGCCCAGTCCCGGCACCGCGGGGCTGGACGACAGCCAGCCGCCCGAAGGCGTGGCGGCGACCATGTTGCCGTGTCGGTCAATCACGTCGATGTGGCAGGTGTCCCCGACGAAGATCTCCCGCTGCGCCCACTCGTGCACGGGCGGCAGCGGCGCGAATGTGGGCTCGCCGACACCGAAGCGGGTATCGGCCTGCGCCAATGCGCGCTCGCTGGCGGACAGGTCTGGCAGGATGGGCGCCCGACCGCCCGGCTGCCCGGGCCGCAGTTCGCGCGACGCCTCGCGGCCCACCAGCGCGGCCCGTTCGCGTGCATAGGCATCGTCCAGCAAGGCCTGCAGCGGCACGTCGGCGTGATCCGGGTCGCCGTACCAGGCCAGCCGGTCCGCGAATGCCAGCTTGGCCGATTCGGCGATGCGATGCACGAACTCGGGACCTGCGGCATCCAGGCCCTCGATGCCGAGATGGCGCAGCATGGCCAGTTGCTGGAGGAAAACCGGCCCTTGCGACCACACGCCGCACTTGGCCACCGTGTGGCGCCCATACTGTGCGGTCACCGGCTCGTCGTAGCGGGCCTGCCAGGCGGCCATGTCCTCGTAGCGCAGCAGACCGCGATGACGCTCGCCGGTGCAATCCCGGACCTCGGCATTGCGGTAATAGTCGTCGATGGCGCGCGCCACGAACCCGCGATACCAAAGCGCGATGGCGGCATCCAGGCGCTGGGCGCGGCTGCCCGCGCCTCGTCCCGCTTCGTCGACCAGCCGGGCATAGGTGGAGGCCACCGCGGGCGTGCGGAACAGGCGCTCGGGATGCGGCGCGCGGCCATCGGGAAGCCAGACCTCGGCCGAACTGGTCCATTCGGTGCGAAACAGTTCCTGCACGGAAATGACGGCCTGCACGATGCGCGGCACCAGCGGAAAGCCGTTGCGCGCGTAATCGATGGCCGGTTGCAATACGTCCTGCAATTCCCAGGTGCCGTAATCGCGAAGCAGCGTCAGCCAGGCCCCGAACGCGCCCGGCACTACGGCGGGCAGCAGGCCGATGCCGGGCACCAGATGATGACCCTGGTTGCGGAACCACGCCGCGGACGCAAGCGCCGGCGCGGGTCCCTGCCCGCACAGCGCCCGCATGCGGCGCTCGGATTCGCTCCAGAACAGGATCGGCACCTCGCCGCCGGGCCCGTTCAGATGCGGCTCGACGATCTGCAGCACAAAGCCCCCGGCCACCGCGGCGTCGAACGCATTGCCGCCGCGTTCCAGCACGCTCATGGCCGTCTGCGAGGCGAGCCAATGAGTGGAAGAGACGACGCCGAAGGTGCCCCGGATCTCGGGACGGGTGGTGAAGGAAGTAGACATCGAGGGTCCGCAGGTTGCGTGTATCTCGGACAAGTATAGGAATCACCAATAACCAGGATCAGGTATTTTTTGATATATCTATAACCAGTCAGTTATTCGTATCCATCATGTCCGGGATACCGCCCAGCCGCCTGGCCGCCCGCCTCAAAGTCCGCCATCTCAGCCTGCTGCTCGCCGTGGCGCGCCATGGCTCGCTGACGCGCGTGGCCGTCGACATGGGCGTGAGCCAACCCGCTGCAACCAAGGCGCTGGCGGAGGTCGAAGACATCTTCGGAGCACCGCTGTTCACGCGTTCCCGCCATGGCCTGCAGCCTACGCCGCTGGGCGAACTGGCGCTGGTGCGCGCCCGCCACCTGCTGCAAGACCTGGACCAGTGGACCCGCGAGGTCGACGCGCTGCGCTCGGGCCATAGCGCCCATCTGAACATCGGCGCCATTCCGTTCGTTTCGGGGCCGCTGCTGACGCGCGCCGTATCGATGCTGCACCACCGCCACGGCGTCACGGTCACGCTGCATCGCGCCACCACGGACCAGTTGGTTGAACTGCTGCTGCGCCGCGACCTGGACTGTGTGATCGGACGCGCGGCGGGCGGCGGCCCGGACGCGCGCGCGATCTGGCATGAGCTGCTGTACCGGCAATGGCCAGCGCTGATCGGCCACCCCCGCCTGGTACGCCGGCTGCTGCGCGGCCCGCCCGACTGGGCCGAGCTTGCGTCGATGCGCTGGATCCTGCCCTCTCCCGCCACGCCCATCGGCGCGATGATCGCGGGGCTGTTCGTACGCGCGCAGGTGCAGCCGCCCACGCCGATGATCGAAACCTATTCTTTGGACGTGATCGAAGGGCTGATCGCCGACGACGATCGGCTGGTGTCCATCGTGCCCGAGGACATCGCGCGCGAAATGTCGCGGCAAGGGCGGGTGGCCACCGCGCCCTGGCGCTTCGACTGGGAACTGCCGCCCATAAGCCTTATCCGCCGGGTGCGCGAGGTGCCGCTTCAGGCCGAGACGCACTTCGCGCAGATTCTGCGAGAACTCTGCGCCAGCGAGGCGATCGCCCCCTTGCCTGTGCAACAATAGCTGCTACCCCGACGCGCGCCGCGCGCCTCTCGATCATCCCAAGAACATGAAATGGCTTATCCCGGGGCTATGGCTGGCCTCCATTCTCTTTGCGCATTACCGCGGCCGGGTCCGGCTGCGCCTATCCCGGCAGTTCCTCGACCACTCCGCCATCCTGGCTCCCGTCAATGCCTTCATGGTGCTCAGTTCGCGCGTGCCGACCACGCCGTACGTCACCACGCGCGAGATCCCCGAGCTGAAGGTGCTGGACGACAACTGGGAGATCATCCGCGACGAAGCGCTGCACATGCAGCAGCTGCGCCACATCAAGGCGGCCGAGAAGCACGACGACATCGGCTTCAATTCGTTCTTCAAGAACGGCTGGAAACGCTTCTACCTGAAGTGGTATGACGCCCGGCATCCGTCCGCCGAGGCCCTGTGCCCCAAGACCGTGGAAATCCTGCGCTCGCTGCCCAAGGTGAAGGCGGCCATGTTCGCCGAACTGCCGCCCGGCGGCACGCTGAACCCGCACCGCGATCCCTTCTCGGGCTCGCTGCGCTACCACCTGGGCCTGGCCACGCCCAACGACGACCGCTGCTACATCGACGTGGACGGCGAGCGCTACAGCTGGCGCGACGGCGAGAGCGTGGTGTTCGACGAGACCTATATCCACGAAGCGCACAACAAGTCCGAGGCCAACCGCATCATCCTGTTCTGCGACGTCGAGCGGCCCTTGAAATGGCGCTGGGCCGAAGCCTTCAACCGCTGGTTCGGCAAGGTGGTGATGTCGGCCGCCAGTTCGCCCAACGACAGCGGCGACCAGACCGGCGCCATCAACCGGCTGACGCACCTGCACTGGAAGCTCGACCAGAAGCGCAAGGCGTTCAAGGCCTGGAACCGGACGGTCTACAAGGCGACCAAGTGGGGCCTCATCATCCTGGTGGTCGCGGCCTTCCTGGCGATCTAGCGGGCGGCGCCATCGACGAAACAAGGCGGAAGATCACTTCCGCCTTTTTTTGCGGGCCGCCGAGGCGGCGCCTCAACGCTGCAGAGCCTCCCAGGCCTTCATCAGTCGCTTGACCGACACCGGCATCGGCGTGCGCAGCTCCTGCGCGTAAAGCGCCACGCGCAACTCCTCGAGCAGCCAGCGGAACTCGTCCAGGCGCGCGTCGGCGCCGCCCTTCAGGGCCGAACGGGCCCGCTGGTATTGCACCAGCAGCGGCGCCATCTCGGCCATCAGGCGGGCATCGCGCGCCGGGTCCGCGCGCAGCTTGTCGATGCGCGCCACCGCTGCCTTCAGGTAGCGCGGATAGTGCGCCAGCTGCGCGTACGGAATGTCGCGCACGAACCACTTGGGCATCAGCGCGCCCAACTGCTGCTGCAGGTCGGCATAGGCGGTGGCGTACGGCTTGGCCTGCGGCAGCTTGCGCTGCAGCGTCGCGTATTCTGTGAGGATGGCATGCGCCAGGCGGGCCACCTCCTGCGCCAGCAGGCCCAGCCTGCCCTTGCCCTCGGCGCGGCGCGCCTCGAACTGCTGCGCGTTCACCGGCCAGGGCTCGCCCAGGCAGGCCTGCGCCAGCGCGCAGTCGATGACCTGGTCGCGCAGTTCGTCCTGCGTGCCCAGCGTCATGTACAGCATGCTCATCTTGGTCAGGTCGGTCAGGTTCCTTTCCAGGAACTTGACCTGCTCGCGCAGCCCCAGGCGGAACAGCTTGAGCAGTCCCGCGCGATGGTGCCGGCGCGCCTCGTCGGGATCGTCGAACACGTCGAGATCGCAATGCGCGCCGCGGTCGACCAGAGCGGGATAGCCGATGACGGACTGACCGCCGCGCCGGATCTCCATGATCTCGGGCAGCGGACCGAAGGTCCATGACGTGAGGTTCTCGTGCGCCAGCGCCTGCGCGACTTCGGTATCGCGCGCGGCCAACTGCTGGAAGGTCGCCTGCGCCTGCTTGCCCAGTTCGGCCTTGAGCTGCGCCAGGTTGCGGCCGGCGGCCAGCATGCGGCCGTGCTCGTCCACCACGCGGAAGTTCATGAACAGATGAGCCGGCAGCGTCTCGAGCTTGAAGTCGCCCGGCGCCGGACGCACCTGCACCTGGCGCCACATGTCCGCGATGATGGCATCGACCAGGCCCTGCTGCGGGTCGCCCAGCCTGTCGTACCAGCGGTCGTAGAAGCCGGCGGCATAGTCGGGCAGCGGCACGCAGTGGCGGCGCAGCTTCTGCGGCAGCGACTTCAGCAGCAGATGCACTTTCTCTTTCAGCATGCCGGGCACCAGCCACTCGCAGCGCTGCGCGTCGATCTGGTTGAGCGCGAACAGCGGCACCGACAGCGTGACGCCGTCGCGCGGCGAACCCGGCTCGAAGTGGTAGTCCAGCGCCATGGACACGCCCTGCCACTCGACCTTCTTGGGAAAGACGTCGGTGGTGACGCCCGCGGCCTCGTGGCGCATCAGCTCTTCGCGCGTCAGCAGCAGCGCGGCGGCCGCGGTCTTGTGCAGGCCGGACACCCACTTTTCGAGCGTGGCGGTCTGCGAGATGCCTTCGGGCAGTTGGCGGTCGTAGAATGCGTAGATGAGTTCGTCGTCGACCAGGATGTCGGGCCGTCGCGTCTGGTGCTCGAGCTTCTCGATGCCCGCGATCAGCTTGCGGTTGTGCGCCACGAAGGGCAGCCGCGTGTCGATCTCGCCGGGTACCAGGGCCTCGCGGATGAAGAGCTCGCGCGCATGCTGCGGGTTGATGCGGCCGTAATGCACGCGGCGCCCCGCATAGATGGTGAGGCCATACAGCGTGGCGCGCTCGTTGGCCACCACCTGCCCTGCCTTCTTCTCCCAGCGCGGGTCGGACCAGTTGCGGCGCAGCAGGTGGGCGCCCACGCGTTCCAGCCAGACGGGGTCGATGCTGGCGACGCAGCGCGCATACAGCCGGGTGGTCTCGACCAGTTCGGCCGCCATGATCCAGCGCCCGCCCTTCTTGGCCAGGCGCGATCCCGGATGGATGTGGAAGCGGATGTCGCGCGCCCCCAGATACTGGCCGCTTTCCTCGCCCTTGAAGCCGATGTTGCCCAGAAGGCCGGACAGCAGCGCCAGGTGCAGCTGTTCGTAGGTGGCGTCGGTCTGGTTCAGGCGCCAGCCCTGTTCGCCCACCAGCGCGGCCAGTTGCGTGTGCACGTCGTGCCACTCGCGCAGCCGGATCGGCGACAGGAAGTTCTGCCGCAAGAGGCCCACCAGCTTGCGCTGCGACTGCTTGTGTTGCACCTGTTCGCCGTACCAGCGCCACAGTTTCAGGAAGGACAGGAACTCGGACTTGTCGTCGGCGAACTTGGCGTGCGCGGCCTCGGCGGCCTCGCGCTCGTGCATGGGGCGGTCGCGCGGGTCCTGCACGGACAGCGCGGCCGCGATGATGAGCATCTCGGCCAGGCACTGCTGCTCGCGCGCGGCCAGGATCATGCGGCCGATGCGCGGGTCCACGGGCAGCTTGGCCAGCTCGCGGCCGGTGGAAGTCAGTTCGTACGACTTGCCGGTGCGCGGCGCATCGCCGCCGTCGTCCATCGAGGCCAGCGCGATGGCGCCCAGTTCCTGCAGCAGGTGGTAGCCATCGGCCACGGCCCGGCCGGGCGGCGCCTCGACGAACGGGAAGCTCTCGATCTCGTCCAGCCCCAGCGACTTCATGCGCAGGATGACCGAGGCCAGCGACGAGCGCAGCACCTCGGGATCGGTGAACGGCGCGCGCCCGTTGAAATCAGCTTCGTCGTAGAGGCGGATGCACACGCCGGGCCCCACGCGCCCGCAGCGCCCCGCGCGCTGGTTGGCCGAGGCGCGGCTGATGGGCTCGATGCGCAGTTGCTCGACCTTGTTGCGCCACGAGTAGCGCTTGATGCGTGCCAGGCCGCTGTCGACCACGTAGCGGATGCCGGGGACGGTCAGCGAGGTTTCGGCCACGTTGGTGGCCAGCACCACGCGCCGTGCGTTGCCGCGCGGATGGAAAATCTGCTCCTGCTCGGCCTGCGACAGGCGCGCGTACAGCGGCAGTATCTCGGTGCCGGCCGGATGCCGCTTGCGCAGCGCCTCGGCCGATTCGCGGATCTCGCGCTCGCCGGGCAGGAACACCAGTACGTCGCCCGGACCGTGGCGCGCACACTCGTCGACCGCGTCGACGATGGCGTCGATCAGGTCGCGCTCTTCGTCGCCCGTCAGGCGCTCGCCGCCGCGGGTGGCCTTGGCTGTTGCGGCCGGGCTGTCCTCGTCGTCCTGCGGCTGCTGCACGGGACGGTAGCGCACCTCGACCGGATACAGGCGGCCCGACACCTCGATGACAGGCGCGGGTTTGTCGGGCGACTCGGCGAAGTGGCGCGAGAACCGCTCGGCGTCGATGGTGGCCGAGGTGATGATGAGCTTCAGGTCGGGCCGGCGCGGCAGCAGCTGCTTCAGGTAGCCCAGCAGGAAGTCGATATTCAGGCTGCGTTCGTGCGCCTCGTCGATGATGATGGTGTCGTAGCGCCGCAGCAGCGGGTCGCGCTGCGACTCGGCCAGCAGGATGCCGTCGGTCATCAGCTTGATGGCCGCGTTGGGACCGGTGCGGTCGTTGAAGCGCACCTGGTAGCCGACGACCTCGCCCATGGGCGTGTTCAGTTCCTCGGCGATGCGCTTGGCCACCGAGGTGGCGGCCAGGCGGCGCGGCTGGGTGTGGCCGATCATCTTGCGGCGGCCGCGGCCGAGCTCGAGACAGATCTTGGGCAGCTGCGTGGTCTTGCCCGAGCCGGTCTCGCCGCTGACGATCACCACCTGGTGTGCGGCGACGGCACGCGCGATTTCAGATCGGCGCGCGCTGACGGGCAGGTCTTCAGGATAGGTGACGGCGGGAATGGGCCGCTCGGGGCGCTCGGGCCGCGGCGCGGGACGGGGACCGCCGCCGCTGCCGCCGCGCCCTGGCGCGCGGGAGACTTCAGACATGGGAAGGATTCATCCGGTGAACCGCGCATTATAAATTTTGCGGCGCCGCCCCGCCCGCCGCGACCGTGGCGACGACGTTTCCGCCCCGCGCATGGCGTTCATGCGCCGCCCGCCGGCCATATAATTCCGCGACCCGCCACAGGACCGTTTCCGGCCGGGCGCCGCTTCTTCGTCATCCAGGAATTCCACGCCGCCATCATGCCCGACCAGGAACACGACACCGTCTCCGCCCTTGAAGCCCCCGAATTCGCGGCCGCGCAGTTCGTGCGCTGGTTCCGGGAGGTGGCGCCGTATGTGCATGCCTTCCGCGGCAAGACTTTCGTGGTGGCATTCGGCGGCGAGCTGGTGCAGGCGGGCGCGCTGAACACGCTGATACAAGACCTGTCGCTGCTGTCCGCGCTCGGCGTGAGGCTGGTGCTGGTGCACGGCTCGCGTCCCCAGGTCAATGAACAGCTGCGCCTGAAGGGCTACACGCAGCAGTTCGGCCGCGGCATGCAGCCGACGGACAAGGCCGCGCTGGAGTGCGCCAAGGAAGCCGCCGGCGAAATCCGCCTGGACATCGAGGCCGCCTTCAGCCAGGGCCTGCCGAACACGCCCATGTCGGGCTCTCACATACGCGTGATCTCGGGCAACTTCGTCACCGCGCGCCCCACCGGCGTGGTCGATGGCGTCGACTATCAACACACCGGCATGGTGCGCAAGATCGACAGCGACGCCTTGAAGTTCGCCATCGAGCGCGGCTCGGTGGTGCTGCTGTCGCCGCTGGGCTTCTCGCCCACCGGCGACGCCTTCAACCTGGCGATGGAAGAACTGGCCACCAGCGTGGCGGTGGCGCTGCGCGCCGAAAAACTCATCTTCTTGTCCGGCTCGGCCGGCGTGCTGAACGACGACGGCTCGGTGGACACCGAACTGGCGCGCGCGGACGCCGACGCCCTGCTGGCCGGCGACGAACTGGACGAGGACACCGCGCTGTACCTTCAGTACGCCTCGCTGGCGGTCAAGCGCGGCGTGGCCCGCGCGCACCTGGTGCCCTACTCGCTGGACGGCAGCGTGCTGCTCGAAGTGTTCACCCACGACGGCGTGGGCACCATGGTGGTGGAAGACACGCTGGACGACCTGCGGCCGGCCACCATCGACGACGTGGGCGCCATCCTGAGCCTGATCGAACCGCTGGAGGCCGACGGCACGCTGGTGCCGCGTCCGCGCAGCGTGATCGAGCGCGACGTGGAACGCTTCACCGTGCTGGAGCACGACGGCGTCATCTACGGCTGCGCGGCGCTGAATCCGTACGCCGCCGAACAGATGGCCGAGATGGCCTGCCTGATCGTGCATCCCGAATGGCAGGGCTCGGGCGAAGGCGAGATACTGCTGCGCCACATGGAGGCGCGCGCCCGCGCGCTGGGCATGAAGCGCCTGTTCGTGCTGACCACCCGCACCTCGCACTGGTTCATCAAGCGCGGTTTCGTGCAGGGCGGCATCTCCGACCTGCCGCGCGAGAAGCAGAACAACTACAACCGCTCGCGCAACAGCCTGGTCTTCATCAAGAAACTCTGACGCCGGCAGGGCCACGGCCCGGCTCGCGGCGCGGGCCGGCTAGAATCGAGGATTCGCAATCCTTACCGGCAGCAGACCATGGCTCGAACCGTCAACTGTGTGAAACTGAAGCGCGAGGCCGAAGGGCTCGACTTCCCGCCCTATCCCGGCGAACTGGGTACGCGCATCTGGCAGCAGGTTTCGAAAGAAGCCTGGGAAGAATGGAAGGCGATCCAGACGCGCCTGGTCAACGAGAACCGCCTGAATCTCGCCGACGCGCGCGCCCGCAAGTATCTGCAGCAGCAGATGGAGCGCTTCCTGTTCGAAGACGGCACGGTCGAGGCGCAAGGCTTCGTCCCGCCGTCGGCCTGAGCAAGGCCTGGCTCGTATCCGGCCGCTTTGTTGCGGCCTGCCCGGATGCCTGCCGCGCAACGCGCGGCGGGCATCGCGGACGCGGCGGATTCAGTCCGCCTTGGCGGCCAGCCGCCCCAGTTCAGCGTCGCTCATCGACAGCGCCGCATCGGCCATCGCCGCCGTCACCGCCAGCGCACGGCGCATTTCTTCTTCCTCGATCACGCTCGTCACGTCGCCCGCCGACAGGATGTTGTTGACGCGCGACTCAGGCTTGCCGAAGCCGGCCACCAGGCGCAGCGCGGGGATGCCGTGGTGCGCGAAGTTGGCATGGTCAGAGTTGGGCATGAGCGGCAGCCACGTTCCCACCGGCACGCCCGCGGCTTGGGACGCCTGCCGCACCAGCGGCTCGAGGCCGGTGAAGCCGCTGATCAGCGCCGTCAGTTCGGCGTCGCCCGCCACCGTATCCAGATTGATGTCGACCTTCAGGTTGGCGCGCTCGTCGGCCGGCATGTCGGCCAGGTATCGCGCCGAGCCGGTCAGCGCCCATTCCTCGGCGCAGAACAGGCAGATGCGCAGCCCCGGCGTGTCCGGCCCCAGGCGCGGCGCCAGCAGGCGCGCGGCGGCCAGCGCCACGGCCACGCCGGTGGCGTTGTCCAGCGCGCTGCAGCCCAGGTCATGGCCGTCGACGTGCGCGCTGATGACCACGCGGCTGTCGCGCCCGCCAGGCAGGTCCAGCACGCCCACGCTGGCGAGCGCCTCGTCGATCTCGCGGCCGTCGACCAGCAGGCGCACCCGCGCGCTGCCGGCCGCGGCAGCCGCCGCCAGGGCCTGCGCGCCCTCGGCGTCGATATAGGCCGCGGGGATGCCGGATGCGCCGCGCGGCCGGCCGGAGGAACCGGACAGCACGCCCGCGCCGGGCCGCGTGTTCGCGATGAGGAAACCGCTGGCGCCGGCAGCCACGGCCATGTCGTATTTGCGACGGCGATGCAGGTGCTCGCCGGAGAACGGATACTCATGACGCACCAGCACGATCCGGCCGCGCACCTGCTCGCCGGCGCGCTCGAAGTCCTCGGCGCGGCCGCCGCCCAGGTCCAGCACCTCGGCCTCCAGGCCCTGCGCCGAGGTCGATGCCGAGCGCAGCAGCGGACGGCAGGCCAGCGCCACCGGTCCCTGCGGGCCGAGCAGCTCCAGCGCGGCGCCCTCGCAGCGCCAGCCGTCGTAGGGCACGGCCAGCCTGCGAACCTCGCCCCCCACCGAGCCCAGGCGCCGCAGGGCCCAGTCCATGGCGGCGTCGTCCTGGCCGGAGCCCGACATGCGGCCGCCGAACGCGCAGATCGCGCGGAAGTCGTCCATCAGCGCCGCGTCTGCCGAGGCAGCTTGCATCCAATCCATCATGAGTCTCTCTCCGGGATAGGCGCGTTCAGTCCAGCTTGATGCCAGCGCGCGTGACCACGTCCTGCCAACGAGCGAAGTCGGCCGTCAGCAGATTCTGCAGGGCCTGCGCCGAGGTGTCCGGCGGCAAGCGGACGCCCACGCTGGACAGGCGCTGCTTGACCGCGTCGGATTGCATGACGTTCTTCATGGCGGCGTCCAGGCGCTGCACCACGTCCGCCGGCGTACCCGCCGGCGCCATCACGCCCCACCAGCTTTCGACGGTCAGGTCAGGCAGGCCGCTTTCACGGAAAGTGGGCACGTCCGGCGTATCGCGCTGGCGCTCGGGCGAGGACACGGCGATAGGCTTGATGCGGCCGGCCTGGTACAGCGCGGCGGCGGTGGGCATGGTGGTGAAGCTGGTCTCGATCTGGCCGCCTGCCAGGTCATTGACCGAGGCCGAGGCGCCCTTGTACGGGATATGCACGAGCTTGATGTCAGTCTTCAGCATCAGCAGTTCGGCCATCAGGTGCGTGAACGAACCATTGCCGCCCGACCCAATCGAGATCAGCCCGGGGCGCGCCTTGGCGGCCGACACCAGTCCGTCCACCGTCCGGGCCTCGGAGTCCGGCTTGACGAACAGGTACATGGGCGAGACGCCCAGCAGCGTGACCGGCGCGAAGTCCTTGCGGGCGTCATACTTGACGCGGTCGCGATACAGGGCGGGCACGATAGTGAACGGAACGTCGGCCAGCAGCAGCGTGTAGCCGTCGGGAGCCGAGTCGGCCACGAAGGCCGTGCCGATCATCGAACCGGCGCCGGCGCGGTTCTCTACCACGACCGACTGGCCCAGTTCGGCGCCAAGCTGGTCGCTGATGGCGCGCGCCAGCACGTCCGAGCTGCCGCCGGCCGAATACGGCACCACCAGGCGGATCGGCTTGTCGGGATAGGCGGCGAACGCCGGCGTCGCCGCCAGGACGGCCAGGCCGGGCAGCGCCACGCTGGCAAGGAGTTTTTTCCACTTGAACATGTCGGTATGCAGGCAGGGAGGTGAATGAAGTTCCTCCATTCTGTTGCCCGACTTCGCCATGGGCAAACGACATATGCGCATGCGCTATTCCGATATGGAATAGCGGCTCCGGCAAGCTATCGCAGCGCCTGGACCTGCGCGTCCAGCCGGCCGGCGCGCTCGGTCACCCAGGCGCACAAGGCGTCGGCGTACGGCCCGCCCACATTGGGACGCGGCTGCAGCAGGAAGTAGCCATAACGCCCCTCGACCACCTCGCCCAGCGGCCGCACCAGCGCCCCCGCGCGCAGGTGGTCCAGCACCATGCACAGGGGCACGATGGCCACGCCCAGCCCCGCCAGCACGGCGGGGAGCAGCACCGAGAAGCCTTCATACTCGGGCGCCGAGGCGCCCGGCCCGCGCCATAGCGGCGCGACCTCGGCCTTCCACTCGTCCCAGCCATAGCCGCGCTGCGCGCGCTTGAGCAGCGTCAATTGCTCGAGATCTTCCACGCCGCGCACCGGCGTGCGCGCCAGCAAGTCCGGGGCCGCCACCAGCGTCATTTCCCGCCCGCACAGATACTGGGCCGACATGCCGGCCACGTGGCCGGTGTGCAGCTGGATCTCGGCATCGAAGCGCTCGGCCCGATCCCGCCCGTACAGCAGGCGGGGCCGGACGTTCACGCGCACTTCGGGGTGCAGCTCGAAGAATTCGCGCAGGCCGGGAATCAGGCAGAACTGCGCAAAGGAAGGCGACACCGCCAGATTGAGCGCGACTCGCGAGCCCGGCCTCGCGACCAGCGCATCGGCCTCGTCGATCAGGCGCAGCCCCGCCGCCACCCGCTCGAGATACAGCGCCCCGGCGTGCGTCAGTCGCAGGCCGGTGGGCAGGCGCTTGAACAGGGGGCAGCCCAGCCGGTCTTCCAGCGCGCTGATGTGCTTGCTGACCGCGCTTTGCGTCAGGTGCAGGGATTCGGCGGTACGGCTGAAGTTGAGCGCGCGCGCGGCCTCGAGAAAAATGCGCAGCGAGGTCAGGGAGTTGCGGGAGCCTTTCATGGATGCCTGGCGTACGGTACGGCGGAAAATCGGCGAGGGGCCGGTCGCATTTCATCATAGTTCGCAGCGTATGCTTAAAATCGGCGCCATCCCGGCTACCGAGAAGGACACGCAAGGCAATGCGAGGACCGCTGTTTCTGGCGCCGCTGGCGTTGCTTGCCGGCTGCGCCACCGCCCCGCCCTCGGACCCGGAAAACCTGTGCGCCATCTTCCGCGAGAAGCCCGACTGGCATGACGCCGCGGTCGCGGTACGCGACAAATGGGGCGTGCCGCCGCAGGTGCCGTTCGCCATGATGTACCAGGAATCGAGCTTCCGGCACGATGCGCTGCCGCCGCGCTATTTCTTCCTCGGCATCATCCCATGGGGCCGCGTCAGTTCGGCCTATGGCTACGCGCAGGCCAAGGACGAAACCTGGGCCGACTACCAGCGCGAGGCCGGCGGCTGGTTCTCGAGCCGAGACGACTTCGACGATGCGCTCGACTTCATGGGCTGGTACATCACCAAGACCCAGCGCATCAACGGCATCTCGAAATGGGACGCCTATCGGCAGTATCTGAACTACCACGAGGGCTGGACCGGCTATCGCAATCGCAGCTACGAGTCCAAGGCATGGCTGAAACGCGTGGCGGGCCTGGTGCAGACGCGCGCGGAGCGCTTCGCCGCGCAGTACAAGAGCTGCCAGAAAGAGCTGGAAGGCGGGGGCTGGCTGGGCATTTTCTAGCGTTACGATGGACGGCATCGCACAACGCCAAGGAGCTGCCCATGCCCGCCGAAGCCGTCTGGGATGCCTATCTGCAACGTATCGGCCTGCCGTCGTGGCCCGCCCCCACCGTACAAGGGGTCGCCAGCCTGGTGCTGCATCACGTGCAGGCGATTCCCTTCGAGAACCTGAGCCCCCTGCTGCGCCAGCCCGTAAGCCTGGCCCTGCCCGACCTGCATCGCAAGCTGGTCCATGAACAGCGCGGCGGGTACTGCTACGAGCACAACCTGCTGTTCGGCGCCGCGCTGCGGGGGCTGGGGCTGCGGGTGACCAACCTGGCCGCGCGAGTCCTGTGGACACAGCCCGAGGACGCCATCACGCCTCGCACTCACATGCTGCTGCAGGTACATTTCGACGGAGCACCGCACATCGTGGACGTGGGCTTCGGCGCCATGACGTTGACAGGCGTATTGCGCCTGGAACCCGGCGTGCAGCGCACGCCGCACGGCGACTTCAGGCTGTTGCCGGAAGACGACGGATGGCGCATGCAGGCCATGGTGGGCAACGCCTGGCGCACGCTCTATCGCTATGACCTGCACCCGCAGGAGCTGCCCGACTACGAAGTGGCCAGCTACTACGTCTCGACCTATCCCGATTCCTTCTTCACGCAGGAGCTGGTGGCGGCGCGTCCCATACCCGGCGCCCGGCTGGCGCTGCGCAATCGCGAGTACACGCGCTATGAGTCGGATGGCGCCGTGCGCCGGCGGCGGCTCGAGTCGGCCGCACAGTTGCGCGACGTGCTGACGGGCGATTTCGGCATCGCCCTGCCCGCCGTCGAGGGCCTGGACGCCGCGCTGGACAGGCTGCCGGACCACGGTTGAATCCTGCTTTGACACATGTCTTATGTCTTATATAAGATATAAGACATAAACCCCCGCGACGGTTTGTCTCACATACAATGACAAGCTCGCCGAAACGCCAGAAAATGGCGGCTTTACGCGGTCCAAACCCACGGAGTCCATCATGCCGCACAACACGCTCGACACGCTCAAGACTTTCAAGCTAGGCAAGAAAACCTGTCAGTTCTATTCGCTGCCGGCCCTGGGCAAAACCCTTGGCGTCGACGTCCAGCGGCTTCCCGTGTCCATCCGCATCGTGCTGGAATCGGTGTTGCGCAACTGTGACGGGCAGAAGGTCACCGAAGAGCATGTGCGCCAGCTGGCCAATTGGCAGCCGAACGCCCGGCGCGAGGACGAGATCCCGTTCGTGGTGGCCCGCGTGGTGCTGCAGGATTTCACGGGCGTGCCCCTGCTGGCCGACATCGCCGCCATGCGGTCGGTGGCCGACAAGATGGGCAAGAGCCCCAAGAGCATCGAGCCGCTGGTGCCGGTCGACCTGGTGGTCGACCACTCGGTGATGATCGACCACTTCGGTTCCAAGAACGCGCTCGACCTGAACATGAAGCTGGAGTTCCAGCGCAACAAAGAGCGCTACCAGTTCATGAAGTGGGGCATGCAGGCCTTCGACACGTTCGGCGTCGTGCCTCCGGGCTTCGGCATCGTCCACCAGGTGAACCTCGAATACCTGGCCCGCGGCGTGCACCACGACAGCAATGACGTGTACTACCCCGACTCGCTGGTGGGCACCGACAGCCACACCACCATGATCAACGGTATCGGCGTGGTCGGCTGGGGCGTGGGCGGCATCGAAGCCGAGGCCGGCATGCTGGGCCAGCCCGTGTACTTCCTGACGCCCGACGTGGTGGGCGTCGAACTGAAGGGCCAGCTGCGCGGCGGCGTCACCGCCACCGATCTGGTGCTGACCATCACCGAGATGCTGCGCCGCGAGAAGGTGGTGGGCAAGTTCGTGGAATTCTGCGGCGAAGGCACCGCCAGCCTCAGCGTGACCGACCGCGCCACCATCGGCAACATGGCCCCCGAGTACGGCGCCACCATGGGCTTCTTCCCCGTGGACGACCGCACCATCGACTACTTCGAGGGCACCGGCCGCACGCCCGAAGAGATCGAGGCCTTCGCCGCCTACTTCAAGGCGCAGAAGATGTACGGCGTGCCCGCTGCCCGCGACATCAACTACACCAAGCTGCTGACGCTGGACCTGTCCACCGTGGCGCCCTCGCTGGCCGGGCCCAAGCGCCCGCAGGACCGCATCGAGATCGGCAACGTCAAGAACACCTTCATCGACCTGTTCTCCAAGCCGGTGTCCGAGAACGGCTTCAACCAGCCCGCCGAAAAGTTGCAGCAGACCTTCACCACCAGCGAAGGCACCAAGCTGAAGAACGGCGACATCCTGATCGCCGCCATCACCTCGTGCACCAACACGTCCAACCCCAGCGTGCTGCTGGCCGCGGGCCTGCTGGCCAAGAAGGCCGTCGAAGCCGGCCTGAAGGTGCCCAAGCACATCAAGACGTCGCTGGCCCCCGGATCGCGCGTGGTCACCGAGTACCTGACCAAGACCGGCCTGTTGCCCTACCTCGAGCAACTGGGCTTCGACGTGGCGGCCTACGGCTGCACCACCTGCATCGGCAACGCGGGCGACCTGGCGCCCGACCTGAACGAAGCCATCCTGGGCAATGACCTGGTGTGCGCCGCCGTGCTGTCGGGCAACCGCAACTTCGAGGCGCGCATCCACCCGAACATCAAGGCCAACTTCCTGGCCTCGCCGCCGCTGGTGGTGGCGTATGCGCTGGCCGGCACGGTCACGCGCGACCTGATGACCGAACCGGTGGGCCACGGCAAGAACGGCGACGTCTGGCTGGGCGACATCTGGCCCTCCTCCGACGAAGTCAACGCGCTGCTGAAGTTCGCGCTGAATCCCGAGGCCTTCCAGCAGAACTACGGCCAGGTCAAGACCAATCCCGGCAAGCTGTGGGAGAACATCAAGGGCGTCACCGGCGAAACCTACGACTGGCCCGAGTCCACCTACATCGCCGAACCGCCCTTCTTCGAAGGCTTCGACATGACCCCGGGCGAACTGCCCACGGTCAAGGGCGCCCGCGCGCTGGGCATCTTCGGCGACTCGGTCACCACCGACCACATCTCGCCGGCCGGCTCCATCAAGGAAACCTCGCCCGCGGGCAAGTGGCTGAAAGAGAACGGCGTGATGAAAGCCGACTTCAACAGCTACGGTTCGCGCCGCGGCAACCACGAGATCATGATGCGCGGCACGTTCGCCAACGTGCGCATCAAGAACCTGATGATCCCGCCCAAGGAGGACGGCAGCCGCTTCGAAGGCGGCGAGACGCTGTTCCAGCCCAGCGGCGAGCAGATGTCGATCTACGACGCTGCCATGAAGTACGTGGCCGAGGGCACGCCCACCGTTGTGTTCGGCGGCGAGGAATACGGCACGGGTTCGTCGCGCGACTGGGCCGCCAAGGGCACGCAGCTGCTGGGCGTGAAGGCCGTGATCACGCGCAGCTTCGAGCGCATCCACCGCAGCAACCTGGTCGGCATGGGCGTGCTGCCCCTGCAGTTCAAGGGTGACGACAGCGTCGAGAGCCTCGGCATCACGGGCCGCGAGACCTTCGACATCTCGGGTCTGGAGAACGGCATCAAGCCGATGCAGGACGTCACGCTGACGATCCACCGCGAGGACGGCAGCACGCAGGACGTCACGGTGCTGCTGCGCATCGACACGCCGATCGAGGTGGACTACTACAAGCACGGCGGCATTCTGCCTTTCGTGCTGCGCCAGCTGCTGGCGGCATAACGCAACGGGCACGCGGCGGGCGGCTTGCCTGCCTGTGCCGCCGCGATGGCGCCACCAGGCGCCAGCAAACAAAAAGCCGATCCCCGTGGATCGGCTTTTCTATTTGCCCCGCGCGGTACGCAAAGGGCAGGATGGGGGGCTGGTGCGGCCGGCGAGGTGCGGCCGGCGAGGTGCGGCCGGCGAGTGCGGCCGGCCAGGTGCGGCCGCAGGCCCGCGACTGCCGATCAGTCCAGGCGGATATCGGCCTTGGCCACCACGCCCGCCCAGCGCTGGCGCTCTTGCGCGAAGAACTTGTCCAGTTCGGCGGGGCTCATGGTGACGACCTCGGCGCCCTGGTCGTTGAGCTTCTTCTTGATGTCGGGCTGGTTGATGATCTTGGTGAGTTCGGCGCCCAGACGCTGGACGACGGCGTCGGGCATGCTGCGCGGAACCAGGATGCCCTGCCAGGTGCCCGATTCGAATCCGGTGACGCCCTGCTCGGCGATGGTGGGCAGGTCGGGCAGGATGTCCATGCGCGAACGCTTGGAGATGGCGATGGCCTTGAGCTTGCCGCTCTGAACATGCGGCAGCGTGGCCAGCAGGCCGTTCATGATGATCTGGGTCTGGCCGCCCACCGTGTCGGTGATGGCCTGCGAACCGCCCTTGTAGGGCACGTATTCCCATTTGGCCGCGGTGGCTTGCTCGACAGCCACGCCAGCCAGGTGCGGCGCGCTGCCCACGGCGGTGACGGCGAAGTTCAGGCGCTGGCGCTTGGACAGCTCGACAAGTTCGGGCAGGGTCTTGACTTGCACCGAGGGGTGCACGGCCAATACGTGGGGCGAGTACGCCAGCATGCCCACGCCGCGCAGGTCCTTCGAGGGGTCGAAGTTCAGCTTGGTGTATACCGACGGGCTGATGGCCAGCGCGCCGACGTCGCAGATGAGCAGCGTGTGGCCTTCCTCGCCCGACTGCGCGACCTGACCGGCGCCCAGGTTGCCATTGGCGCCGGGCCGGTTCTCGACCACGACGGTCTGGCCCAGGGCGGCGGACAGCGGCTGGCTGATGGCCCGCGCGATGATGTCCGACGAGCCGCCGGGCGGGTACGGCACGATCAGGCGGATGGTGCGGGAGGGCCAGTCTTGCGCGAAGACCGGACGGGCGGCCGAGGCAAGCGCGACCGCGCCCATGGCGGCCAGGAACTCTCGGCGAGCGATACTCATGTGGTGTCTCCTTTTACACGTATCGGAAGCCCCTGGCGCGAGCCGGAGCCATCATTAAAGTTGTACGATGTCTTATGAATAGTGTGAAGAAGCGCTCGTTGAAAGTCAATTGAAAGAAAGCGGGCAGCCCCGCGGACTACCCGCCCTCGCCGGCTGGCGCGAATCGACGAGCCGGACCGCCAGGCCGGCCGCCCGCCCTTACTCGGTCGGACAGCGGCACGCGGCGGAAAGTATGCGCCACAGAGGTACGACGAGAGGGACGAATCAGTCGCCGAACTCGTAGGCATCCATGGCCAGCGCCGCATACGCCACCTCGTCGCCCAGCCGGGTGCGCACAGGGCCGCCCGCCCCCAACGCCACATAGAACGGCATCAGGTGATCATCGTGCGGATGGGCACGGGACGCGCCGGGCGCGGCGTGCCAGTCCAGCAGCCCTTCGACGTCGCCGGCGGCGACGCGGCTGGCGTACCAGTCCTGGAACGGCCGCACGTAGTCGGCCGCCGGTGCGTCATGGGGCATGCGCACGTCGCGCAGATTATGAGTGAGCGAGCCCGACCCGATGAGCAGAATGCCTTCGTCCCGCAATGGCGCCAGCGCCCGGCCCAGTTCGTACTGGCCGCGCGCGTCGCGCCCGGCGTCCAGCGACAGCTGCACCACCGGCACGTCGGCGTCCGGATACAGATAGCGCAGCGGCACCCAGGCGCCATGGTCCAGGGGACGGCCGGCATCGTCGGCGACCGGCATGCCGGCCCGGTCCAGCAGCGCCCGCACGCGGCCGGCCAGCGCCGGCGAACCGGAGGCCGGGTATTGCAGTTCGTAGAGTTCGGCCGGGAAGCCGCCGAAGTCGTGCCACGCCGCCTGCCTGTCTCGCGTGGACACGGCCAGTCCATGTCCCCTCCAGTGCGGCGACACCACCAGGATGCCGGCGGGGCGCTGAGCCTGCGCCCGGCTCCAGGCTGCCAACGCCGGGCCGGTCCGGCCGGGATCGACCGCCATCATCGGCGAACCATGGGAAACGAACAGGGCGGGCCAGCGCATGGACGACCTTTGCAACAGAGTGGTGGACATGGCGTCATGATGACGCCGGTCCGCGCACCGATAAATGGGGGCCGGCGGCACGCACTGTTGCCGCCGGCGGATCAATACGGGGCGACGCGGCGAGCAGAGGTAAACTACGAGGTTCACCTATACGCTTTGCGAAGAATTCATGGCCCGAGCCCGCAGCCGAACGTCCACCCGCCTGTCCCGCGACGCCACCCGCCTGGTGACGCTGTCGCAATCGCTGAACCGATCGGGCAGTCATGTGGAAGACCTGTTTTGGCAGGCGCAACTGGGCGAGGCCATCACCAAGCTGCTGCGCCAGGGCCAGGACGGACCGCTCGAGTCGGCCCTGGATCACCTGTCGCAGAACGACACGGGCGCGTACGAAGTCCTGATCGAACAGGCCGAGACCCTGTCCGAATCCATGCAGATCGAGAAGAACGGCGTGCGCTACGACGTGCTGCTGCTGGTGGCGCCGATCGCCGCATGGACGCGCTACACCATCCCCACCGGTCCGGTGGCCGCGCCCGCGCAGCAGGCGCTGCTGGCGCAACTGCACGGCCACGTGCTCTCCAGCCAGGCGCGCGTGTCGCTGCTGCCGCAACTGGTCAGCATCGACCAGATGCCGCGCACTTTCGCCGAAACCTGGCAATGGATGCACCGCCTGGCAGCGCGCGCCCTGGGCGCCGAGACCAGCTGGCCCGTGCTGAACGCCGACATGGAAACGGCGAACATGCTGGCCGACACGCGCTATCTGGTGGCGGCGGTGGCCGTGCCCGAGCGCACCCCGATCTTCCGCTGGCAGGAGCACCCCGAGGATGCCTCGGCCAGCCGCGACGCCTGCCTCGAGCAATGGATCGCGCAGGCGCAGCCCACACTGGCCGGGCTGCTGCCGGGCTGCGGCATCGAATGCCTGCTGCCCGATGCCTATTACGTCAGCAACCGCGACGCCGACCGCCGCGTGCGCCCGCTGTCGCTTCGCGCCGCCGTCAGCTGGCTGGAAAGCGCCGTCAACCTGATGCCCGGGCAGCTGCGTGCCGTGGTGGCTGGCTGCGGAGAATCGCAGATCGAGGAATACCGCATCGGCTTCACCGCGCGAAACAGCAACGACGTCTACTACGGCTGCGTCTGGCCGCTGTACGGCCGCGAGGACGATGTCCCGGCCGCCGACGAGGGCCGTCCCGATGCGGTCGATGAGATCGCCGCGCTGCTGAAGGAGTACGGCGTGGGCGAAGTCCGGCGCATTCCGGGCCTGCTGCCGCTCGACTATTGCGAAGACTGCGGCGCGCCGCAGTTTCCCAACCCGCTGGGCGAACTGGTGCATGCCGAACTGCCCGAGGACGCCGAAGCCACCCCCACCCGCTTTCACTGATCTTCCCGGAGCCCGCACGCCATGCGTACCGACCTGTTCTGCCGCGTGGTAGACAACTACGGGGACATCGGCGTGTGCTGGCGCCTGGCCCGTCGCCTGGCGCATGGACACGGCTGGCAGGTGCGCCTGTGGGTGGACGACCTGGCCACCTTCTCGCGCATCCAACCCGAGGTCCGCACTGACGCCGCCCGGCAGCGATGCGCCGGCATCGAGGTCGTGCACTGGACGCCGGATCCGGATCCCGCGCTGCTGCAGCCGGCGGACGTCGTGATCGAGGCGTTCGCCTGCGATCCTCCCGCCGCGTATGTGCAGGCGATGCGGCAGACGCATCCGGTATGGATCAATCTCGAATATCTCAGCGCCGAGGCGTGGATCGAAAGCTGCCACGGCGTGCCGTCGCTGCGCCCGGACGGCCTGGTCAAGCATTTCTTCTTCCCCGGCTTCACCCCGGCCACCGGCGGCCTGATGCGCGAGCCCGGCCTGTCGGCCGAGCGCGATGCCCTGCAGGCATCGAGCGGCCTGCGGCGCGAATTCCTGGCCGGGCTGGGTCTCGCGCAGCCCGACCTGGACCTGGCCGCGTCCGGCGCGCGCCTGGCCACGCTGTTCTGCTATCCGCACGCGCCCTGGGCCGACATGGCGGCGGCGCTGGGCGCCGACGCCGAGTCCACGCTGCTGCTGGTGCCCCAGGGCGTGGCGCCCGGCCTGGAGACTGCCGTGCCGCCGGGCGGACGACTGCGCATGGCGCGCATACCGCTGCTGGTGCAGGCCGACTTCGACCGTCTGCTGTGGTGCGCCGACATCAATTTCGTCCGCGGCGAGGATTCGTTCGTGCGTGCCGCGTGGGCGGCCCGTCCGCTGGTGTGGCAGATCTATCCTCAGGACGAAGAGGCGCACCTGGAGAAACTGGCCGCGTGGCAGGCGCGCTATGCCGCCCCGCCGGCCGCTCAGGAACTGGTGCGGGCCTGGAACGCGGATGCCGCGGCCGTGCCCCGGGCGCTCGCGCAGGCCTTGGCGGAACCCGCCTGGAGCGCATGGCGGCAGGCGGCGCGCCAGTGGGATGCCGACCTGGCCAGCCGCCCCGACCTGGCCGACAACCTGGCCAATTTCTGCGCAGAACTAGCCAAGACACGCTAGAATATATGGTTTTCCAAGTTGCTTTGCCCGTTGGATGCACCCACGGCTGGCGCTTGAATTCGTCTTTTCATACATCGTTTCATAGTCACTGTTTCATAGCCTCCCGGGGCGCGGAAAGTGCGAACACGAGTTGCCATCGGCCCGATGCGCGCCAGCCAGCAGGCGGCGCAGCAACCGGCAGCGGCGGCCGGCGTGTAGCCCCGACGCGCAAGCACGGAGAGTGCATGTTTACCCCCCGGAGTTTTAATCGATGAAAACCGCTCAGGAATTGCGGGTCGGCAACGTGGTCATGGTGGGCAAAGACCCGCTGGTGGTCCAGAAGGCCGAATACAACAAATCCGGCCGCAACGCGGCCGTGGTCAAGCTGAAGTTCAAGAACCTGCTCAACGGCTCGAACAGCGAATCGGTCTACAAGGCCGACGAAAAGTTCGAGGTGGTCCTGCTCGAGCGCAAGGAGTGCACGTACTCGTACTTCGGCGACCCGATGTACGTCTTCATGGACGAAGAGTACAACCAGTACGAGATCGAAGCCGACAGCATGGGCGACGCGCTGAACTACCTCGAAGAGGCCATGCCGGTCGAGGTCGTGTTCTACGAAGGCCGCGCCATCTCGGTCGAACTGCCCACCATCCTGGTTCGCGAAATCACCTACACCGAGCCGGCCGTGCGCGGCGACACCTCGGGCAAGGTGCTCAAGCCCGCCAAGATCAACACCGGCTACGAACTGAACGTGCCGCTGTTCTGCGCCATCGGCGACAAGATCGAAATCGACACGCGCACCAACGAGTACCGCAGCCGCGTCAACTGACCGACACTCCGCCTGCGCCCGCGCAGCGGGCCCGGCAGAAACACGAAAGCCCTGGGCCGTATGGTCCCAGGGCTTTTTGCTTGCATCGCCGGCGCCGTACCGATGGCGGACGGCGGCCGAGGCACTTATTGCAGCCGTTCGTCGTCCAGGAATGCCGGCACGGCCAGCACGTCGATGCCGTCCTCGGCCAGCGCGGCGCGCTCTTCGGGCGTGGCGATACCGCGAATGGGGCGGTCGTCCGCGTCGCCGTCATGAATGCGGCGGGCCTCTTCGGCAAAGCGCGACCCGACGTTCTCGGTCCGGCGGATCAGTTCGCGCACCTGGCGCATGACCTGCGCCTGCAGGGCCGACATGGCAGCGTCGTTGCCCTGCGGCCGGGCGGCGGACACGGGCGCGGCGGGCGGCTGGTGCAGGTGCGCCACGTTGAGGTGCGGCGCGGAGAGGCGCTTGACGATTTCGGTGGAATTGCAGACGGGGCACGACACCAGGCCACGCGAGCGCTGCGCGTCGTAATCATCGTGCGAACCGAACCAGCCCTCGAAGACGTGGCCGTGGTCGCACTGGAGGTCGAAAACTTTGAGAGCCATGGCGGGTATATGGTGCCGACCCGCAAGAATACAAGATGCCGGTCCTTTGCACGCGCCGGCCGGCGACCGGGATGGCGGAATTCGGGAAGCGCGGCGCCGGCAGCCTTTGCCGGCGCCCTGCCCGGCCTACTTGGCGGCGTGGCGCTGGCTGGCGCTTTTCTTCCTGGCCACGCTGTTCTGCTCGGCCTGCAGCGCGTCGATCTGGCGTTGCAGCGCGTTGAGCTGCGCGCGCACGTCCTGCCGCTGTTCAGCCAACGCGCTGGCTTCCTGGCGCAGCTGTTCCTGGCGCGCCGCGACGGCCTGCTCCTGCTGCTGGCGCAGGCTTTGGTCGGCCTGCAGGGTATTCAACTGCCGGGTGCGGGCGGCGAGCTGCTTCTCGGCGGCGGCATATTCGGCCTGCAGGCGGATGCGCCGCAGGTCGACCGCGGCGAGTTCGGCTGACTGTGCCGCGAACGCGCGGTAGGTGGCTTCGGCCTGGGACTGCGACGCCGTCTTCACCACGCGCCAGAAATCGCGCTGTTGGAACAACGCAACGTAGTACAGCAGATCCTCACCCTTGAACAACAAGCTGGCGCCGTACGTGCCGTTGTAGGTGGTGCGCAATTCGGCAACCTGGCGCTGTTCGATGAGGGACTGCAACTCGGCGACGGTGCTGGCCGCCGGAGGTTGGCTGGCGGCGGCCGCCGCCGCAGCATCGGGCTGCGCGGCAGGCGGTTCCACCGGCGCGGTGGCGGATTTGCTGTCTTCTACCTGCTTGGCTACCGGCCGCGGCGCTTCCTGCGGCTGCTGCGCGCTGGCACACGCGGCAAGGCTGGCCAGGGCCGCGCTGGCGGCGGCCAGACGCAAGGCGGAACCGAGTTGTTGGATATCCATGCCTTCCTCTTAGCAATAATCCATCAACTATAGCAACTTATTGATGCGTTTCGCACCTATATCGGGTACGGGTCGGACGCACACGACCAACCCGTCCGCAAGACCCGGATGAAGGCGTGCGCCTGCGTTGGTTGTCTTCTTTCAGGCGGCGCTTTTGCGCGGCTGGGCGCGCTTGCCGACCTCGCGCGAACGGGCCAGGGTGGCCTGCGCGTGCGCGGTCAGCAGATCCAGCGCGCGGTCGAACACGGCCCTTTCCTCCGCGCTGAGCACGGACAACAGTTCTTCATTGCGCTTGACCGCCTTGGGGAACACCTTGCGGTAGAGCTGCAGCCCCTGGCGCGTCAGGCTGAGCTGCACGCCGCGCCCATCGGTCGCATCGGAGTCGCGCTGCAGCAGGCCGCGCTCGATCAGCGCGGATACCGAGCGGCTGGCCTGGCTCTTGTCGACATTCACTTCCCTGGCCAGGCCCTGCAGCGACATCGGCGCCTGCGTGCCCAGCATGCCGATGATGCGCCATTCGCGCGCATCGAGCTGGAAGTCGCGCTCGTTGGACTCGGCCGCCAAGCGGCTCCAGGTGCTGGCCAGCATGTTCATGCGGAACGACACGAGTTCCTTGAAATGGCGCGCCTCGGGCTTGCCGGGCGATGCGGGATCGGTAGCAGGGGATACGGAGGAAGGCATGAGGTGAGTGGAACAGATACGTGTCGATAGTTTCCCGCAGATCCGATACCCCTACAAGCGAGGGGCCGGCGCGGTGCGCAGGGGATTCAGGCCGCTGCGGGCCACACGGCCGTGCAGTTCGCGGCCCAGCGCGGCCTCGCAGGCCGCGACGGCATCCAGCAGGCCATCCATGTCGATGCCGGTGTGGACCCCCATGTTCTCGAACAGGTCGACGAGATCTTCGCTGCTGACGTTGCCGGTATGGCCGCCGCCGTACTTCACCTTGGTCGGGTGCCCGCCTACGCCGCCCAGCGCGCAATCGAAGTGGCGCACGCCCGCCTCCAGCGCCGCGACGTAGTTCACGAGTCCCGTGCCGCGCGTATCGTGGAAATGCGCAATGGGCACGACGTCGGGATAGGCTTCGCGCATGCGGCCGAACAGGGCGCGCGTCGTATGCGGCGTGGCTGTGCCGGTCGTGTCGCCCAGCGTGATGTGGCGCACGCCAGCGGCGCGAAAGCGTCCCACGTCGGCCAGCACGTCGTCGGGATCGACGTGGCCCTCGAAGGGACAGCCAAAGGCCATGGAGATGGTGCCGATGAGCCTGAAGCGCCCAGCGGCGGCCGAAGCCATCTCGGCGATGTTCAGCCACTGGTCGGCCCGGCTGCGCGCCAGGTTCTTCATCGAATGCGTATCGGTCGCCGAGACCAGCAGGCTGATCTCGTTGGCGCCGAAGCCCGCATCGGCGTCGGCCAAAGCCCGCTGCACCGCCCGAAGGTTCGCGCAGGTGGCCTTGTAGTGCACGCCCGGCCGTCGCGGCAGCGCGCGCAGCAGCTCGCTGGCATCGCCGAACTGCGGCACCACCTTGGGGTTGGAATACGACGTCGCCTCGACGCGCGCGAAGCCCAGGTCGGCGAAGCGCCGCACCAGCTCGACCTTGGCCGTGGTGGGCAACATCCGCGTCTCGTGCTGCAGGCCGTCGCGTGCGAAGCATTCGCACAACACCACGTCGCGGCCGTCGTCCTCCGGCGAGATGGGTTTGTCGTCGTTCATGGGGCCACCGTATCCGAGCGTATGTTCCACAGCCTCACTGCATGCTCGCGCAGCTTGTTCTTCTGAACCTTGCTGCTGCCGGTCATGCCGATGTTCTCGAAAGAGTCGACCAGGGTGATGTAGCGCGGCACCTTGAAGTTCGCGCAGCGCGCCTTGCACCAGGCCACCAGCTCCTCGCCGCTGGCGTGCCGCCCCGCCTTCAGCAGCACGAACGCGCCCGTCACTTCGCCCAGCCGCGCATCGGGCACGCCGACGACCTGGGCCTGCTGCACGGCCGGGTGCGCGTGCAGCACTTCCTCGACCTCCGCCGGCGCGACGTTCTCGCCGCCGACCCGGTACATGTCCTTCAGGCGCCCAACCATGCGAACCCTGCCGTCGGCGCGCTGCTCTCCCATGTCGCCGGTGCGCAGCCAGCCATCGTCGGTGTACGCCTTTGCGGTCTGTTCGGGCATGCGGTAATAGCCGCGCATCACATTCCAGCCGCGAACCTGGATCTCGCCCTGCCCCGCGCCCGGCGCCAGCACGGCGCCGCTCTCGGTGTCGGCGATGCGCACCTGCACGCCCGGGTGCGGCAGCATGAACCCGTCGCGGCGCAGCTCGAATTCATCGTCGCGGTCGCTCAGCAGCACGTTGGGCGAGGCTTCGGACTGGCCGTAGGCGTTGCACATGTGCGGCACCTGCATCACGTCGCGGATCTTCTGCATCACCTCGGGGCCGGCCGCCGCCCAGCCGCCGAGCAGGCTCAGGCGGGCAGGATCGAAATCGGGATGACCCATCAGCATCAGGAAGATGGTGTCGTTGCCCGAGGTCAGGGTGCAGCGCTCGTCCTGCAGCGTCTTCAGCGCCAGCGCCACGTCGAACTTCGGCATGCTCAGCAGGCAGCATCCCGACACCAGCGAAACCAGCATCGACAGCGTGCTGCCGGCCACGTGGAAGAACGGCCGGATGCTGAAGTAGCGGTCATCCACGGCCACGCCCATGCGGCGGGCCACCGATGCCGCATCGCCCAACATGTTGGCATGGCTGAGCATCACGCCCTTGGGAAACGACGTGGTGCCCGAGGTGTACTGGATCAGCAGCACGTCGTCCGGCTGCACGCTTGCCGCCAGCGCGTCGAGCGCCTTGCCGGGCACTGCAGTGCCGCGCTGCAGGAACTCGTCGAAGCGGATTGCGCCGGCGGGCACGGCGCCGCTGCCCACCGTGACCAGCGTGCGCAGCTCCGGCAGCTCCGCACCGGGCAGATGGCGGTCGACGGCGGGTTCGACCTGGCGCAGCAGGCCGGTGAAGTCGATGCCGAGGAAGCTGTCCGCATGGATCAGCAGCCGCACGTCCGACTGTTTCAGGCAGAACAGCAACTCGTCGGCCTTGAAGCGCGTGTTCACCGGCACGGTGACCGCGCCGATGGACGCGCACGCGAAGAACGCGGCGATCCACAGCCCCGAGTTGCCCAGCAGCAGCCCCACGTGGTCGCCTCGGCCGATGCCCGCCGCGTGCAGGGCCGCGGCGATGCGGCGGCTTTGCGCCAGCGTCTGCGACCAGGTCTGGCGTTCGCCAGGCCCCACATAGGCCTCGTGCGCGCCCCGCGCCTCGACCGTGGCGTCCAGCACCCGGGACAGCGTCGTCTGTACCGGCACGAACGCATCGTCAAGCAGCCGCATTGCCGCCCTCCTTCCTGCCGAAGTCCGCGATGGCCTTCTGCCAATCGCTGTGACGCAGATTCTCCTGGATGGCCAGCAGTTCGACGGCCATCGCGCCTTCACGGGTAGTATCCAGCCCGCCGTCGATGCTGCGCTTGGTCAGGCTGACCGTCAGCGGATTGGCCGCCGCGATGCGCTCGGTCATCTCGGCGAGGCGTGCGTCGAACTCATCCGGTTCGTAGACGTGATTGACCAGGCCCAGCTGCAGGGCCTCGTTCGCATCGACCACGCGGCCGGTGTACAGCAGCTCCTTGGCCATGCGCCGGCCCACGATGCGCGGCAAGCGCTGTGTGGCGCCGACGGTGCCCCAGCCGACTTCCGGATACTTGAAGGCGGCGCCGGTGGTGGCCAGCACGAAGTCGCAGGCAGCGGCGATCTCGCATCCCGAGCCGAACGCCGGCCCGTGCACCGCTGCGATGACGGGTTTGGACAGCGCCTCGAGCGCGGCATAGGCGGTAAAACCCTCCACGCGTCGAGCCACCATCTCGGCCGGGCTCATGCCCTGCCGTTCCTTCAGGTCGGCGCCGGCGCAGAACGCGACGCCTTCGCCGCGCACGACGATGACGCGCACGGCCTCATCGGCATCCAGCGCTTCGCACGCGGCCGTCAGTTCGCGGCACATGGCCAGGTTCAAGGCATTGCGGCTGTCCGGCCGCGCCAGCCAAAGCGTGGCCACCGGCCCCTGCATGGCCAGCCGCAGCATGGTGAATTCGGGATATGTCTGCATGGATCGTCGCCTCGCGCTCAGTCTTTCAGTTTCATGCCGGAGGCCCGCACCAGCTCGGCCAGGCGCTTGCCATCGGCGCGGACGAACTCGGTGGCCTGCGTCTTCATCTGCGGCATCACCTCGGCGTTCTGGGCGGCCAGCAGCTGCTTGAACTCGGCGTCTGCCTGCACGAACTGCAGGGCCTGCGCCAGCTTTTCGACCACGGCCTGCGGCGTCTTCGCGGGCACCGCCAGGCTATACCAGCTGCCCATCTCGAGATCGGGCAGGCCGGCTTCGGCAAAGGTCGGCACATCGGGCAGGTCGGGCGAGCGACTGGCGCCGCCATACGCCAGGGCCCGCAGGCGACCGGACTCGATGAACGGCAGGCTGGCCGAGATGTTCAGGAAACCGACGGGGACGGTGCCCGCGACCATGTCATTGACCGCCGGCGCCGCGCCCTTGTAGGGTACGTGCACCAGGTCGACCCCGGCCGCGTGCTTGAACATCTCGGCCCCGATGTGCGGCGAACTGCCCAGGCCGGCCGACACATAGTTCAGCTTGCCGGGCTGAGACTTGGCCAGCGCGATGAACTCTTTCACGTTCTTGGCGGGCACCGAGGGATGAACGGTCAGCACGTTCGGCACGTTGGCCACCATGCCCACGAATTCGAAGTCGGCGATGCCGTCATACGGCACCTTGGTGGCGGCCGGCGTCACGGTGTGGGCCGCGGCCGTGCCGATCAGCAGCGTGTAGCCGTCGGGCGCGGCCTTGGCCACGTAGGCCGCGCCGATCGAGGCGCCGCCGCCCGCCTTGTTCTCGACGATGACGGGCTGGCCCAGCGCGTCGCCCAGCGCCTTGGCCAGGGCTCTGCCCAGCAGGTCCGCGGGACCGCCCACGGCATACGGATTGACCAGCGTGATCGGCCGCGACGGGTAGTCGTCCTGGGCCAGGGCATTGGCAGCCATTGCGGTCGAGGCGAAAGCGAGCGCGCCGGCGATGATGCGGCGTAAGGTTTTCATGATGTCTGTCTCCTGGTTTTTTGAATGGAAATCGAGCCGCTAGATGGCGCCCGCCTGGCGCAGGTCTTGCAGCGCCTGTTCGTCGATGCCGAGCTTCTCGCGCAGTACCTCTTCCGTGTGCTCGCCCAGCAGCGGCGGGCGTCCCACCTGCGGATCGTCCAGGCCCTGGAAGCGCAGCGGCACCCGCAAGCCCTTGAAGCTGCCGATGCGCGGATGGGGGAACTCGACCACCATGCCGCGCGCGGCCACGTGCTCGTTGGCCATGACTTCATCCACCTGCAGGATCGGCCCCGCGGGCACGCCGACCAGGTCGCAGCGACGGCACAGTTCGTCGCGGTCCAGCTTGCCGATCGCGGCCTGCAGTCGCGCCATGACCTCTTCGCGCCGCGCCAGGCGCTCGGCATTGCGGCCCAGCGCCGCGTCGGCGGCCCAGTCTTCCAGGCCCAGCAGGTTGCACAGCGGCGCCCAGTGCTGGTCGCTGCCGGTGATCTGCACCCATCTGCCATCCGCGCACACGAAGGCGGCGGACGGAATGCGTCCGGGATGTTCCGTGCCCAGCCGCGCCGGCACCTCGCCCAACGCGAACCAGCGGGCGGCGGCCAGCGACAGCAGGCCCACCTGGCCATCGAACATCGAGAAGTCGACGTGGCTGCCGCGGCCGGTTTTCTCGCGGCCGGTCAGCGCCGCCAGGATGGCGATGGCCACCCACAGGCCGGAACTGAGGTCGGCTATCGGCAGGCCCGGCTTCACGGGGCCGCCGCCGCGCTCGCCTGTCAGGCTCATGATGCCCGCCATGGCCTGGAACACGGTGTCGTAGCCTTTGCGCTTGCGATAGGGTCCCGTCTGGCCGAAGCCCGTGCAGCTGACGTGCACCAGCCGCTCGTTCAGCGGCGACAGCGCCGCATAGTCGAGGCCGTACCTGGCCAGCGTGCCGACGGGGAAATTCTCGAGCAGCACGTCGGCGCCTGCGGCCAGCCTGCGCACCAGGTCCTGCCCCTGCGGGCTGCGCAGGTTGACGGTGATCGATCGCTTGCTGCGATTGAAGGCCATGTAATAGGCCGAGACCTCATCGGCTTCTCCCTGCACCTCGCCCCGGGCCATGGGCTCGAAGCTTCGGGTCTCGTCGCCCGTGCCCGGCTGTTCGACCTTGATGACCTCGGCGCCGAGCTCGGCCAGGATCATGGACGCGAACGGGCAGGCCAGGACGCGCGACAGGTCGAGGATGGTGATGCCCTGCAACGGCCGCATCGCTTTACTCCGCCCTGTCTGCCGCGGAAGCGGCCTTGCGGAAGCCGCGCATCATCACGTTGGCGTCGCGGCCGACTTCCAACGCCTGGGCCAGGCCGAGATCGGCGGCGCGGTGGAAGCTGCGCTTGGTGGTCGCCATGGCGACGGGGCTCCAGGCGGCGATGCGAGCGGCCAGCTGCAGCGCGGCGTCGAGCACCTCGGCATCGGGCGCCACGCGATTGCACAGGCCCGAGGCCCGCGCGCCCGCGCCATCCAGCGGCTCCGCCAGCGCCACCAGCTCGAAGGCCTGCTTGCGGCCCACCTGGCGCACCAGATTGGCCATGACGACCGCGGCGACGATGCCGTGCTTCAGTTCGGGGTAGCCGAAGCGCACGGTCTCGGACATCACGCACAGGTCGCACGCGATGGCCAGCCCCGCGCCGCCGCCCAGCGCGTTGCCGCGCACGGCCGACACCACGGGCTTGTTCATCTGCGAGAAGACCAGATGCAGCGCCGTGGTCAGGTCCGCGCGCGCGGTGACGGCCTGCGGGTCCTCGGGCGTGAGGGCCGAGAACTCGTTGGTATCGGCGCCGGCGCAGAAGGATTTGCCTGCGCCGGTCAGCACGACGGCGTTGACGGCCGGGTCGCGATCGGCCGCCCGCAGGCTGTCCAGCAGCTCCTGGGTCAGCAGCGTGTTGAGCGCGTTGTGTTTCTCGGGGCGGTTCAGCGTCAGGATGCGCACCGCGCCGCGGTCCTCGATCAGCAGGTGTTTCAGGTCGGGCATGAGCTGTTGGTCTCCGTCGTTGTACGTATGCTGTGTTGCGCTGCGCTGTGCGCGTTGTGGCGTGCTATGCGCTTCGATCAGGCTTCCGCCGCCATCGCGCGCAGGCGCGCCTGCGCCTCGCGCAGTTCGTGCACCAGCTGAGCCACGACGTCGGCGGCAGGCTGGATGCGGGAGACGAGGCCGGCCGACTGGCCCAGCTCGACCTTGCCCCACTCGACGTCGCCATCCAGTGCGGCCTGCTTCAGCGTGCTGTTCTTGAACAGCGCGTCGTAGTCCTCCTGCGCGATATGGTCGCGTTCCGCATCGAAGATCGCCTGGGCGAAGGCATTGCGCAGACCGCGCACGGGCAGACCGCGGCGGCCGATCAGCACGGTGTCGTGCACGTCGGCGGCCAGCACGGCCTGCTTGTAGCGTTGATGCACGGCCGCCTCTTCGGTAAGCAGGAAACGCGTGCCCAGCTGTACGGCGTCCGCTCCCAGCGCCAGCAATGCGGCAATGCCCCAACCGTCGGCCACGCCGCCGCCGGCGATCACCGGGATGCGCACCTCCTGCAGCACGCGGCGAACGGTGACCAGCGTGCTGACCTCGTTGGCGGGCGGATGCCCGCCCGCTTCGCCGCCGATCACCACCAGCGCGTCGACGCCGGCGTCCGCGGCCTTCCTGGCGTGTTCCAGTGTGGAGACCACCTGGATCCAGATGGCGCCGTAATCGCGAAAACGCGGCAGGTGCGCCTTGGGGCCGCCCTGCGACGCGATGACCACCGGCACGCGCCGGGCATGCATGATGTCCAGGATCTCGGCCGCGCCCGGCCGGTACAGCGGGATGTTGACCGCGTACGGCCTGGAGGTGGCGGCGGCGAGCGCCCGAAGCTCGCGCTCGAAATCGGCCGTGCGCAGGGGGCCCGCCGCCAGCACGCCCAGCGCGCCCGCACTGGACACCGCCGCGGGCAATGCGGCACTGGACGATGCCCAGCTCATGCCGGCCTGGATGATGGGGTGCTCGATGCCGAGCATGCGGGTGATGGCGGTTTGCATGGAATGGAACGACATTGGGACACGGCATGGCCGTACGGCGCGGCCGGGCGGCATGACCGTACGACACGGCCAAAGTAGTTGTCAGCGTAAACTACTTAGTGGACAAAATCAACTAAATGCATGACACCATCCCATGCATCCGGTGCGCGGGGATATTGACCATGGCTGCGCGGGTTGGCATATTGAGGTGGCACGCTTGGGAAGGAGCACCCAATGGAACTCATCGGGCAGGCCGGAGTCGGCCTGATCATGCTGGGGCTGTGTCTACTGGTGGACAGGCTCGGACTGCCGTCCCTGCCAGAGATGCGCATGCGCATCCGTTGGCTCGAAAGGCATGCCGCTTCCGACAAGGACGGCGGCCGGCGTGCCGAGCTGTCCGCGCTGAAAGGCGGCGTGCTGAAGGCGCGATGGTGGCCCTGCTGCCTGGCGATCGGGCTGGGCCTCTTTCTTTACGCGCTGATCCGCATCGTCATGCAGAGCTAGCGCGCCATTGGCCGCGGTCCGCTAGCGATCCTGTGTGCCGAACGTCAAGCGGGGAACCGCGTCCAGCAGGCGCCGCGTCATCTCGTGCTCGGGCGCATGCAGCACCGCATCCGCCTGCGCGCATTCGACGATGCGGCCGCCTGCCATCACCGCGATCCGGTCGGCCAGGTATTCCACCACGCTGAAGTTGTGGGTGATGAACAGATAGGCGATGCCCAGCTCCGCCTGCAGCTCGCGCAGCAGGTCCAGTATCTGCGCCTGCACCGACACGTCCAGTGCCGAGGTGGGCTCGTCGCAGATCAGCACCTTGGGCTCCACCGCCAGCGCGCGCGCGATGGCGATGCGCTGGCGCTGCCCGCCCGAGAATTCGTGGGGATAGCGGGTTGCGGTGTCGGCCGGCAGGCCAACCCGCGCCAACAGACTCTGGACGCGCGCCAGTCGCTCTGCCGCCGACATGTCGGGACGCAGCGCGGCGATGCCCTCGTCCAGGATGTCGCCCACCCGCATGCGCGGGTCCAGCGACGCGAACGGGTCCTGGAAGACGATCTGGATGTCGCGGCGCAGGCGCCGCAGGTCGGCGCGCGAGGCCGTCAGCAGGTCCTCGCCATTCAACAGCGCCCGCCCTGAAACCTGTGCGCCCTCCACCAGGCGAAGCAGCGCCTTGCCGGTAGTGGTTTTGCCGCAGCCTGACTCGCCAAGCAGCGCCAGCGTCTCGCCGGCGCGCAGCGTGAAGGTGACGCCATCCACGGCCTTGACCCAGCCCACCGTGCGGCGCAGCGCGCCCTTGCGCACGGGGTAATGCACGCGCAGGTCCTGCACGTCCAGCACCACCTCGCCGGCGACGGGATGCGGCTGGCGCGCCGGCGCGGCCTGGGCGGCGGCCGACAGCGGACGGCCGCGCTTGGCGTAGGTGGGAATGGCGTTGAACAGCTCGCGCGCGTACGGATGCCGCGGCGCGGCGAAGAAGTCGGCGGCGGCGGCGCTTTCGACGATTTCGCCGCCGCGCATCAGCGCCACGTGGTGAGCCACCTTGCTGACGACGGCCAGGTCGTGCGTGATCAGCAGCATGGCCATGCCCAGCTCGCGCTGGATGTCCGCCAGCAGCTCCAGCACCTGCGCCTGCACGGTCACGTCCAGCGCCGTGGTGGGCTCGTCGGCAATCAGCAGCCTGGGCTCGGCCGCCAGGGCGATCGCGATCATGACGCGCTGCTTCTGCCCGCCCGAGAACTGGAAGGGATAGTCGTCGATGCGTCGCTGCGGCTCGGGAATGCCCACGCGCCGCAGCCAGTGGATGGCGCGCTCGCGCGCCGCGGCGCCGCGCAATGGCGTGTGCTGCACCAGGGTCTCGACGATCTGGTCGCCCACCCGCATCACCGGGTTCAGGCTGGTGGACGGCTCCTGGAAGATGATGCCGATGCGGCCGCCGCGCACGGTGCGCATGGCGCTTTCGGGCAGCTGGTTCAGGTCTTCGCCCGCCAGGCGGACCTGGCCGCCCACGATGCGGCCGGCATCGGGCAACAGGCGCAGCAGCGCCATGGCCGTCATGCTCTTGCCGCAGCCGGACTCGCCCACCAGCGCGAAGGTTTCGCCGTGCGCGATGGCGAACTGCAGCCGCTTGACCGCATTCGTCAGGCCGGACTCGCCAGCCACGTCCACGCTGAGGCCGGTGACCTCCAGCAGCGAGCCGGCGGTACGTGCTTGCATCACGGGCAGGTTCACGGCGTTCCTCCGACGGCCGGCGCCGTGGCGGGCCGGTAGCGCCGCGCGCGCGGATCGAAGGCATCGCGCACCGCGTCGGCGAACAGATTGGCGGCCAGCACCAAAGCCAGCATGAAAGCGAAGGCGGCCAGCAGGTTCCACCAGATCATGGGATCGCGCGACATCTCGAGACGAGCACGGTCGATCATCGAGCCGAACGAATTCATGCTGGGATCGACGCCGATGCCCAGGTAGGACAGCACGGCTTCGTACAGCACCAGGCCCGAGAACTCGAGCACCACGGTGATCAGCACGATGTGCATGACGTTGGGCAACAGGTGGCGCCGCATGATGCGCCAGTGCGACACGCCGAAGGCGCGCGCGGCCTGCACGTATTCCAGCTCGCGCAGCTTGAGCGTTTCGGCGCGCAGCAGGCGGCACAGGCCGGCCCAGCCCGTCAGGCCCAGGATCATGCACAGCAGGAACAGGCGCAGGTCGGCGCGCGCGGCCGAGGTGTCGAACAGGTCGGGATGGGCGTCGATGTAGACCTGCATCATCAGGGCGCAGGCCGCCACCAGCAGCACGCCGGGAATGGAGGTGAGCGTGGTGTAGATGTACTGGATGACGTCGTCCACCCAGCCCTTGAAATAGCCCGACGCGATGCCGAACGCGATGGCGGGCGGCAGCATGGCGATGGTGGTGAGGCTGCCGATGACCAGTGCGGTGCGTATGCTCTTGAGCGACTGCCACAGCACGTCGTTGCCGGTGCGGTCGGTGCCCAGCACGTGATAGCCGCTGGACAACCCCGCCATGGCGCCCACCACGAGACTCATGATGGCGAACGTCAGCAGCATGGCGCGCCATGGCAGGTCGGTGCGGTTGCGCAGTACGCTGGCGGCCGCGCGCACCCAGCCGCCGTGCCGGCGCGCCAGCATGGCCGCCGCCAGCGCGCCCGCCGCCAGTGCGACGGCCGCACCGCCCGCCAGGCCCAAAGCCAGCCGGCGCAGGATGTCGGGCACGGTCTCGGTGGATGGGTCCTCCAGGTGCGCCCCGCCGCTGCGCAGGCGCGGAAAATCGCGCACGGGCTTGCCGTCCACCAGCATGGTTTCCTTGGTGAACTGGTGCGAGGCCAGCGGCGCGGAATAGGTCTTCTCGGGACGGTTGAGCACCGTGCCGTCCAGCAGGCCGTCCAGCGCCGAACGCACGGCCGGCGCATAGGCGGGCGGCGCGCCGGCGGGCGCGTCGGCGGCGGGCGGCAGCAGCGGCCGGTAGTGCATGGAGTCGAGCAGGCCCACCAGCGCGAAGGCCAGCAGCACCACGGCCGAGCACATGGCGGGCGCGTCGCGCGCCACCCTGCCCCAGGTGGCCCGCAGCGTGGGGCTGCGCGACACGTGCCATGCGTACAGCAGCACGCCCGCCAGCATCAGGAACAGGGCGACGTCGGTCCAGAGGAATACGATCAGCGGCATGGCGGCTACTCGAAACGGACGCGCGGGTCGGCCAGCGTGTACGAGATGTCGGCCAGGATGAGGCCGACGATGTACAGCACCGAACCCAGGAACACCATGGCGCGCACAATGGAGAAGTCCTGCGCGCTGATGGCGTCGATGGTATAGCTGCCCAGGCCCGGAATGCCGAAGAACGACTCGGCGATCAGGCTGCCCATGAACAGCAGCGGAATCGCCGAGACCGTGCCGGTGAGTATGGGCAGCATGGCATTGCGCAGCACGTGGCGGAACAGCACCATGCGCTCGGTCAGGCCCTTGGCGCGCGCGGTGCGCACGTAGTCCTTGCCGATCTCTTCCAGGAACAGCGTGCGGTAGAAGCGGGCCTCGGGGCCGAGCCGCGCGATGATGGCCACCAGCACCGGCAGCGCCAGGAACTTGACCACGTCCAGCCCGCCCGAGAAGCCCGAGTACGGCACCAGCCGCAGCAGCTTGGAGAACATCCACTGCCCCGCGATGATATAGAACAGGCTGGAGATGGACAGCATCACCACGCACAGCACCACGCCCCAGAAGTCCAGGCGCGTGGCGCGGAAATACACCAGCATGACCGAGAACGCCACGCTGGCCAGCAGGCCCAGCACGAAGGTGGGGATGGCCAGCGCCAGGCTGGGCCACATGCGGGTGCGGATCTCGCGGCCGATGTCGCGGCCCCCGTCCGACGCGCCGAACTCCATCGCCAGCAGCGGCACCGAGCGCTGGTAGAACACCGTGTCGGTGTAGCGGCGCGCGCCTTCCTGTTCGGTGTTGAAGAACAGCGGCTTGTCGTAGCCGCGGTCCACCTTCCATTTCTCGATGGCGTCCTGGCTGATGCGCTGGCCGCCGATGGCCAGCCGCGCCATGTCGTCGGGCGTGTTGACGGCGAAGAACAGCACGAAGGTGAACAGGTTGACGCCGACCAGGATCAGCGCGCCGTACAGCAGGCGGCGGATGACGTAGGCGATCATGGACGGGACTCCTGGGATGCGGCGCCGGCCGCCTGCAGCGCGGTCTGGCGCTCGCGCCGGCGCAGCGCGGCCAGCGACGGCCACACCGCCAGCGCCAACAGCGCGGCCACCAGCAGCAGCGGCCACCAGACCGGACGATTCCATTCATCGATCTTGCGCACCCGCAGGGCCGGATCGATCTTCAGGTACTGCAGGGTGTTGCGCACCATCTGCGTGGGCTTGGCGTTGCCCACCCACTGCTGATAGGCGCCGCCCGACATCGGGAAATAGCCGAACATCCACGGCGCGTCGCGCCGCACCACCTCGACCATGCGTGCGACCAGCTGCGCCTTCTCGGGACCATCGTCCAGGTACTTCATCTGCTCGAACAGCTTGTCGAACTCGGGATTCTGGTAGTTGGCGGCGTTCTCGCCGCCCTCCTTCGCCTTGGAGTTGGGACCGTACAACAGGAACAGGAAGTTCTCGGCGTCCGGGTAGTCGGCGTTCCAGCCCCAGTAGAAGATCTGCGCCGAGCCGCGCCGCATCTTGTCCTGGAAGCGGTTGTAGTCGGTGGACCGCACATCCATCTGGATGCCGATCTTGGCCAGCTGGCGCCGCATCCAGTCGAATTGCGGATTGCCGCCCGCGCCGCTCATGGCGTCGTAGTACAGCACCAGCGGCTGGCCGGTCTCGGCATTGCGGCCGTCGGGGTAGCCCGCCTCGGCCAGCAGGCGCCTGGCCACGTCCAGCGACTTGCGCACCGGCTTGCCGTCGACCAGGTCGTACACCACGGGGTTGTAGCCCTGCGGCAGCTCCTGGAAGCCGACCACGCCGGGAGGCACCGGACCGTGCGCCACTTCAGCCTGGCTGTTCTCGAACACGGCCACGTATTCTTCCCAGTCGAAGGCGATGCTGATCGCCTGGCGCAGCTTGCGGTTCTTCTCCTGCTGGGCCGGCGTGTCGCCGCGACCCACCACGGGATCCAGCCAGTTGAAGCCCATGTACCAGTTGGAGGTCTCCACCGTGGACGGCAGCTGGATGCCATGGTCGCGGTACAGCTCGGCCTTCTCGGCGGAGTCGCCGGCGGCCACACGCATGGCCACGCCATACTCACCGCGCTCGACCTGCGGCACGTCGTAGTAGCCCTGCAGGAACTTGCCGGTCAGCGGCACGGCCTCTTTCTCGATGCTGAAGACGATGCGGTCGATGAACGGCGTGGGCTTGCCGCAGTCGGCCAACAGGCCCTTGTCGCGATCGGCGGGCTCGCCCTCGCAGGGGTAGGGCTCGCCATGGAAATTGGGATTGCGCGCCAGCACGTGCCGGCGATTGGTGATGGACTCGGCCAGCATGTATGGCCCCGTGCCCACCGGCCACGTGTTGAGCGACAGGTCGTGCTCGGCCATGCCGGGCTGGCTGTAGAAGCGGTCGGCCTCCCACGGCACCGGCGCGGTGAAGGTCATGGCGAGCCAGTATTTGAACTGCGGATACTTGCCCTTGATGCGGATGCGCAGCGTGTGGTCGTCCAGCGCCTGCACGCCCTCGAAGCCCTGCCCCTCGCGCAGGTCCAGCCATGGCAGGTCGCGGCCGCCCGGCGGCAGGCCGGCACGCTCGGCCTGGTCGCGCTTGCGCAGCGCATCGCCGTATTCCTGCATGTCCACCACGTAATTGGCCAGCAGCGTATAGATGGGCGACACCACGCGCGGGCTGGCCAGGCGGCGGAACGCATAGACGTAATCGGATGCCGTCAGTTCGCGCGTGCCGGTCTGAGGGAAGTCGGGGATGGCGAACTTGTCGTCGAGCTCGCCCGCGGCCAGCGGAAAGTAGGCGTGGCTGCCGTCCGGGTTCTTCGCGAACGCGGGGTGCGGCTGGAAGCGGATGCCGGGACGCAGCTTGATGTCGTAGACGCTTTCGGCAATGAGCTCGCCCGGCGCGTCGGCGGGCAGCTCTCGGCCCTGGGCGTCGACGTAACGAGGCGGGTCGATGGAGGCCGCCGCGCGCGGCACCAGCTCGTAGGGTCGCTTCAGGTAGTGGTAACCGTAAAGCGGCTCGTAGATGTTGTAGGTGTACGGCGTTTCGTCCACCGAGTAAGAGCTGGCCGGATCCAGGTATTTGGGCGAGCGGCTGACGAAGGCCGTGTACAGGGCGTTCTCGGCCAGCGCGTCGGCGGTATAGGGGCTGTTGATGGGATCCTCTCGCGAGCAGGCGGCCATCAGCAGCGCCAGCAGCACCGCAGCGGTGTATCGCCACAACCGTCCGATCATGAAAATGCCCCCAAGACCTTGCAGCCGCACAGAATAGCAAACGCTGCCTCTCGCACAATGGTGGATTGCGCCCGCTTGCGCGCGTATCGGCATGACCGCATGCGCGTCAGCCGCACTTGCGCTGCCGCCAGCATTCATAGCGCCACTTCCAGGGTTCGACCGCGCCCGGCTGCGACCACAGGCCCTGGCGCGCTTCGCGCGCGTTGCGCTGCAGGCCCGGCATGGCCGTATCGCGCAGGTAGGCGCCGCGGCGCGCCGTGTAGGCCCAGGCATAGCCGGCCGAGACCTGTGCCCGGTTGGCCGATGACCCGTCGTCCAGCCGCACGGTGCAGACGTCGCGGCCGTATTGGTCGGCCTCGTGGCACTGGGCGCGCAGGTAGCGCCCCGCCACCAGGCCGGCCAGGTGCTTGCGCGAGGCCTCGGCATAAGGCTGGCCCGGCTGGTTGGCGCCGTTGCCCGCCTCGGGCGCATCGATGCTGTCCAGGCGGATGCGGCGCTGGCCGTCGGAGGTGAGCATGGTGACGGTGTCGCCGTCGGCCACGTCGACGATGCGACCGCGCAATTCGTAGGGCTCGCCACGCTGCGCGGCGTCGCGTCCGGCCGGCGGACCCGAAGGCCCGTCGGAAGGTTCGCCGAAAGGCAGATAACGCTGCACCAGCACGCCGGCCGCGGCCAGCACCAGCGCGGCGATGCCGGCGCCGAGGCGGCGGGCGCCGCGTCGGCGGGCGCCGCGCGCTTGCCCGCCGCGCCGAGGCCTTACGAACATGCTGGACAAGACAGACTCCGCGTCACTCATGTGGCCGGCAGTTTGCCACAAGCCTGGCGGCCCGAGCGCGCTCTTGCCGCGCGCATGCCGCAATCGCCCCTACAGCCAGCCCGAGCGGCGGAATCGCCAATACAGCACGCCGCAGGCCGCCCCGATCATGGAGAGCGTCAGCGGATAGCCCCACTCCCATTTCAGCTCGGGCATGTACTCGAAGTTCATGCCGTAAAGCCCGGCCACCGCGGTCGGCACCGCCAGGATGGCCGCCCAGGAGGCCAGGCGCCGCGTGGTGTCGTTCTGCTGCGCCTGCGCGATCATCTGGCTGGCTTCGAACGCGAAGGCCAGGGCCTCGCGCAGCGCGTTGATCAGTTCGTCGATGCGCTGGATGCGATCGGCCACCTCGCCGAAGTATGGCCGCGCATGTATGTCCACCGCCGGCATCTCGACGCGGGCCAGGCGGCGACAGATCTCGGTCATGGGCGAGATGACGGTGTGCATGCGCAGCAGGTCGCGGCGCTGCCGGTACAGCCGGCGGATGTCGGCGTCCTTGGCGCCGCGGATCAGCAGCTTCTGTTCGGCGTTCTCGACCACCGTCTCCAGCTTGGTGACGGCCGCGAGATAGCGGTCGGCCAGCATGTCCAGCAGCTCGCTGGCCACATAGTCGCTGCCGCGCCGCAGCAGGTCCGGCACGGCCTCGAGACGCTCGCGCAGCGAGGTGTGGGGCGCGACGGCGCCGCGCCGCACGGTGACCAGGAACCCTTCGCCGATCAGCAGCTGGGTCTCGCCGAACAAGGGGCGTTCGGATTCGACCTCGACCGTGGGCGCCACCACCAGCACCATGTTGCCGTAGTCCAGGATCTTGGCGCGCCGGTGCGGCTCGAGCATTTCCTCGACGTTCTTCTCGCAGGCGCCCAGCGCGCGCACCACCTGCGACAGCAGGTCCGCAGGCGGATTGCGCAGGCCCATCCACAGCAGGCTGTGCTCCTGGCCCGCGTACCGGTGCACCTCTTCCAACGGCACGTCGTGGTCGCGGCGGCCATCGACATAGGCGACGGAAGCCACCACGGTGGTCTGGTCGAATTGGGCGGCGGGCGGGACGTCCTGGGACATGGTTGCTCCTCTATGAATGCTGCGGCAGGCATGATCTGGTATCGCCCCGCCGCCACCATGATAGTGCCGCGCCGCATTCGCCGCCGGGCACAGGCGCGGCGCGGCCGCGCTACGAGAACATGCCGCGCATCCGGCTGGCCAGGTCCACCACCGGCGCGGACTGCGCCGCGCGCTCGCCGCGGCCATGAGGCAGCTCGGGCGGCTTGGGCAGGTGGTCGAACAGCGGCAGCAGCGGCTGCGGAATGAAGCGCGTGCGCGAGGCATAGACGTGGCGGTCGCCCATGCCGTTCTGCTGGTGCACGTAAAAGCGCTGTGGCACGATGATCTGCAGCCGTTCGCGCGCGCGCGTCATGGCCACGTACAGCAGGCGGCGCTCTTCCTCGATCTCTTCGCTGTCACCCGTGCTCATGTCCGAAGGGATGCAGCCGTCCACCGCGTTCAGCACGTACACCGCGCGCCACTCCTGCCCCTTGGCGGAATGGATGGTGGACAGGATCATGTAGTCCTCGTCGCGCAGCGGCGCGCCGGACTCGTCGCTGGTGGCGTTGGGCGGATCGAGCGTCAGCTCGGTGAGAAAGCGCTCGCGCGTGGGATAGCCCATGGCGATGCGAGCCAGCTGCTCGAGATCGGCGCGGCGCATGGTGGCGTCGCCGTCGTACAGGCGTTCGATCTGGTCGCCGTACCAGCGCAACGCGATCTCGACGTCCGCGGGCCAGTGGTGGCCGGGCGCGCGCAGCGCGGCGTACGTCTGCACGAAAGCCGTCCACTCGTCGCGCGCGCCCGCCCCGGGCTTGAACGCGCGCATGGCGTCCAGCGGCTCGGAGGCCTGCGCGAGCTCGTCCATCAGCCGTCCCGCGGTGGCGGGGCCGATGCCCGGCAGCAGCTGCGCCACGCGAAACCCGGCCATGCGCGTGCGCGGATTCTCGGCCCAGCGCAGGATGGACAACAGGTCCTTGACGTGCGCGGCCTCGAGGAACTTCAGCCCGCCGAACTTCACAAAAGGGATGTTGCGGCGGGTCAGCTCGAGCTCGAGCGCGACGCTGTGGCTGGCCGCGCGGAACAGCGCCGCCTGCGACTTCAGCGTGGCGCCGCCTTCGCGCAGCGCCAGCACCTGGTCGGCAACCCAGCGCGCCTGGCCGGCCTCGTCCGACACGGTGACCAGTTCGGGCCGCTGCGACGAGGCCCGATCGGTGTACAGCTGCTTGGCATAGCGCTCGGGGGCCAGGCCGATCACCGCGTTGGACGCGTCCAGGATGGGCTGCGTGGAGCGGTAGTTGCGCTCGAGCGTGACCACATGCGCGCCATCGGGAAACTGCCGCGGGAAGTCGAGGATGTTGCGCACCGTGGCCGCGCGGAACGAATAGATGGCCTGCGCGTCGTCGCCCACCACCGTCAGTCCGCGCCCCTGCGGCTTGAGCGCGATCAGGATGTCGGCCTGCAGCCGGTTGGTGTCCTGGTATTCGTCCACCAGCACGTGATCGAAGCGCTCGCCGGTCTCGCGCGCCAGGCCGGGGTCGCGCATCATTTCGGCCCAGTACAGCAACAGATCGTCGTAGTCGAGCGCCTGCTGGGCCTGCTTGGCCTGCACGTACGCGCGGAACAGGCGCTTCAATTCGTCTTCCCATTGGGCGCACCATGGAAAGACCTGCGCCAGTACGTCGGCGATGGGCGCCTGGCTGTTGACCACGCGCGAATAGATGGCGAGGCACGTGCCCTTCAAGGGAAAGCGCTCGCTGGTGGCCGACAGGCCCAGTTCGTGGCGCACCATGCCCATCAGGTCTTCGGCATCGCCGCGATCGTGCACGGTGAAGGAGTCGGACAGGCCGATGCGCGCGGCATATTCGCGCAGCAGCCGCGCGCCCACGCTGTGGAAGGTGCCCGACCAGGGAAGCGGCGGCGCCGACTGGCCGGCGCCCAGGTTCATCGCGCGGCGCAGCACGCCGCCCACGCGCCGCTCCATCTCCTGCGCGGCGCGGCGCGAGAACGTGAGCAGCAGCATGCGCTGCGGATCCGCGCCCCGCAGGACGAGGTGCGCCACGCGATGCGCCAGCGTGCTGGTCTTGCCCGAGCCCGCCCCCGCGATGACCAGCAGCGCCTGACTCGGGCCTTCTGGCCCCGCGCCGTACTCGGCAGCCTCGCGCTGCGCGGGATTCAGATCGGCCAAGGGGTCGGGGCGGGCCGTCGAGGCACGCCCGGCTTCGGAGGAACGGTCCGTGAAGGCGCGCCCCGCATCGGCGTGGCTGGAGTCGGGATCGGACATGGGGATAGGCAAAGACGGAATTGCGCGGAAACCAGCCGGAGAGATTACTGGATATTTGAACAGGAAAAAGTAACACACCGCCCGGAAACGGCGGGTATAGTTAGCGGCGCGACGGCTCGCGGTTCAGCGTAGGCGTCGCGTTTCCCACCCGGTCAAGCTCGCAAACCCGCTTCAAAAAAGAAGGGCATACCCCATGATTTCCGTTCGGACACCAGACGCGGCACGCCGCGCCCGTGGCGGCTTCTACACCTTGCTCATCGGCATCGTGCTGTTCTCGTTGTCGGCATGCGGCGGCAGTGGGGACGACGATCCCGACGCGCCCGCGGGACTGAGCTATGCGATGACGTCGGCCATCTACGAGACAGGGGTCGCGATCGCGCCCAACGAGCCGCGCGTCAGCGGCGGGGCCGTTGACAGCTTTACGATTGAGCCGGCCCTGCCTGCCGGCCTGGGGATGGATGCGGCCACCGGCGTGATCTCCGGTACGCCTACCGCCGCCAGCGCCGCGGCAATCTATGTCGTGACGTCGCAGAACGCCTCGGGTAGCGCCACGGCGCGCCTCGAGATCGAAGTGCGCGAGCGCATCGCCGCGCCGGCCAGCCTCAGCTACCGAGACAGCGCCGTCGCCTATACCGTGGGCACGCCCATACCCGACAACACGCCCACCAGCACGGGCGGGCCCATTGCCGGCTACACGGTCAGCCCCGCGCTGCCCGCCGGACTGGACCTGCATCCGGAAACCGGCGTGATCAGCGGCACGCCCCAGGCCGAGACGCCTGTCGCCACCTACACCGTCACCGGCACGAACGCCGCGGGCAGCATCGGCACGACGCTCGACATCTCGGTGCAGCCGGCACTGCAGGCGCCCGCCAGCCTGAGCTACGACGCGGCCGAGCCGCTGTACGTATCCGGTGAGGCCATTCCTGCGAACACGCCGCACGTCACCGGCGGCGCGCCGACAGGCTACTCCGTCAGCCCCGCGCTGCCGGCCGGCCTGAGTCTCAACGCGACGACCGGCGTCATTTCCGGCATGCCGTCCGCCCTGCAGGCACAGGCGCCGTACACCATCACGGCATACAACGATGCCGGCAGCGCGCAGTCGTCGGTGCGCATCACAGTGACGGGACGAGGCGCCTGGACCAGTATTTCCGCCGCGCTGCCGACGCCCGTCCGCGACGCCACGGCCGTTGCCCTGAACGATGGCCGTGTCCTGCTCGCTGGCGGCTATGGCCCAACCGGCCCCATCGGCGACGCGACGATATACGACCCGGCCAGCGATTCATTCACCGCGGCCGCGCCGATGCTGGTGCCACGCTCGGGTCACACCGCCACGCTGCTGGCCGACGGACGCGTGCTCGTCACAGGGGGCTCGCCTCTGCCGTCCTCCCCCGCGACGAACCATTCCGAGCTCTACGATCCCGTGGCAAACACCTGGACCGCGACCGGCTGGTTGAACGAGCCTAGGCAAAGCCATACGGCGACGCGCCTTCCCGACGGACGGGTGCTGGCTATAGGCGGTACCACCAACGACGGCTCGATCCAGGCCCACGCTACGGCGGAAATCTACGATCCGGCCACGGGCGTGTGGACGCTGCTGCCCCGTCAGCTTTCGGGGCCGCGCGCGCAGCACGGCGCCGCACTGTTGGCGGACGGCAGCGCCGTGCTGGTGACAGGGGGCATCGACGGCAGCGCGCTCCTGCAATCGGCGGAGCTGTTTCCCACGGACCTGGTCACTCCGACGACGCCTATGGCCGTGGGCGGCATGGCGGGCAATCCCACCACGCAAAGCGTTGCGCTGGCAAATGGCAAGATCCTGTCCATCGCCGACGGCAGCAGTACCGCCTGGCTGTACGACCCGGCGGATTCGAGCTGGACGACCAGCACCATGAACCAAGTCCGCAGGCTGGCCACCATGACGCTGTTGACGGACGGGCGGGTACTGGTCGCCGCGGGGCGCGACGCCACCGCCGCCCTCCTGAACTCCACCGAGATCTACAACCCCGACGTCAATGCCTGGACGACCGCCGGCAGCCTGACCGCGGGCAGGCACCGCGCCGCCGCGGCGCCCCTGCCTGGCGGACAGGCCGTGGTGCTGGGCGGATCCGATGCAGGCTCCGTCATGGGGTCCGTGGAGCGATACGTGCCGTAGCGCGCGGGTCGGAATGATCATGAGCCTGCTGGTCGGCACCGCGTCCTGGACCGATCCCACGTTGCTGGCGTGCGGCCGCTTCTATCCACCGCACGCCAAAGACGCCGAATCGCGCCTGCGCTTCTATGCCGACCATTTCGACACGGTCGAGGTCGATTCCAGCTACTACGCCCTGCCCGATCCTTACACGGCCTATCTGTGGACCCAGCGCACGCCGCCGGGGTTCGTCTTCAACATGAAGGCCTTTCGCGCCTTCACCGGCCATCGCATCCCGTTGAAGGCGCTGCCGGAAGACCTGCGGCGCGACTGGCCCGACGCGCCCGACACACTGTTCGACAACCAGTTGCCCGAGCCCTGGATTGATGAACTGTGGCATCGCTTCATGCTGGCCGTCGAACCGCTGCGCATGACGGACCAGCTGGGCGCCATCCATTTCCAGTTTCCGCCGTGGGTGCGGCGCGATGCGCGCGGCATCGCCCGCGTGCGCGAGTGCGCGAGCCGCATGCAAGGCCTGACCATGTCGGCCGAGTTCCGCCACCACAGCTGGTTCGACGGCCCCGCCGCCACCGACGCCACGCTGGCCCTGCAGCGCGAACTGGGCGTGGTGCACACCGTGGTGGACGCGCCGCAAGGCATGGAGAACACGGTGCCCGCCATCTGGGAAGCCACCCATCCCGACCTGGCCGTCGTCCGCCTGCACGGCCGCAACGCCGCTTCCTGGAACGCCTCCGGCGCCGCGTCGTCTTCGCGCTTCCAGTACGTGTACACGCCCGAGGAACTGGCCGAGCTGGCGGCCCGCATCAAGAAACTGGCCAGGAAAACGAAGCGCACGCAGGCCCTGTTCAACACCAACTACGAAGACCAGGGCATGCGCAACGCCGCGGGACTGGCGGCTGCGCTGGACACGGCCTTGACGCCGCGCTGACGCCGCTACGGCTAGAACGTCAGAGGCTTGATCTTCAGACGCTTCGCGCTGCGAGCCAGTACGTCATCCAGGGTCGCCATGCCCCTGGCTTTGGCATCCAGGGCGACCGCCAGATGCAGCGCATCGCCGGCGCGCAAGCCCGATGCAGCGTCCAGCGTCAGCACCGCGGCACGGTGAAATACCGGGGGGTCTACCGGCAAAAGATATAAATCACTGGCGCAGAGCCGTTCGAAGGCCTGCCACGCGGCGGCGCCCTGCTCTGCTGTGATCTGCGCCGTTCTCTGCTTGATGCCCAAAGCACTGGCGAACTCGGTCACGCAGCATGCGGCGGAACCCAACTCGCCGGCAACACCCGCGTACCATCGGCCCACGGCGCCACTCTTCGGCTCGGGGACGCACAGCGCGACCAATACGCTGGTGTCGACGTAGATCATCAGTAGCGCCCGCCACGGCGCAATTCGTCGATGACCGACTCGCCCTCGGGCATCGACTCGCGCATCTGCTGCAATTGCAGGGCGAACGCCTTGCGGTTCCACTTGGCGGTGCGAAGGCTGATTCCGCCATCGACCGTCAAGCTGGCCTCGACGCGATCGCCCTCTTTCAGGCCGGTGCTGCGTGCATAGTCAGCGGGGATGCGCAACGCAAGGCTATTGCCCCACTTCGCCACCAGCAGGTCCATCTTCGCACCTCATGGATATCTGAATTCGGATATCCATTCTATAACCCTTCGGACCGATGGAACAGGCGGGCCAGGATGTCAGGATCGTCCCTTCCCCTGCCTTGCCACCGCCGCCAGGCTGTCCACCACCACCTCGAACTTGCGCGCGATCTGATTGTCGGGCACGCAGGCATATCCCAGCAGCAACCCCTGCCGCGCGGGCTCGTCGCCCGCGTAATACCGCGACAGCGGCCGCGTCAGCACACCGCGTTCGTGCGCCGCCTGCGCCACCCGCTGATCGGGCAGGTCGTCCGGCAGGTTCAGCACCAGGTGCAGCCCGGCATCGCTGGAATCGCGATGCAGCCAATCCGGTCCGAGCCGGCGGTCGATCAGGTTGACCAGCATCGCGCGCCGCCGTCCGTACAGCATGCGCATGCGCCGCACGTGCGCCGCGTAGTGGCCCTCGGCGATGAAGGCCGCCACGGCCGCATGGGTCATCAGATGCCCCTCGCGATACAGCTCGGCATGCGCGGCCTGGAAGGCCGGGGCCAGCGCGCGCGGCAGCACCAGGTAGCCCAGGCGCAGGCCGGGATACATGGTCTTGCTGAAGGTACCCAGGTAGATCACAGGCGCATCCGGCTCCAGGCCCTGCAGCGATGGGATAGGCCGTCCGGTGAAGCGGAACTCGCTGTCGTAGTCGTCCTCGATGATCCAGCTGCCCCAGCGCCGCGCCAGGGCCAGCAACTGCCGGCGTCGCGCCAGCGACATCACGGGGCCCAGCGGATACTGGTGCGAGGGGGTGACGAACATGAAGCGCGGCGGCACCTCGACCGGATCGGCCGGCAGGCGCATGCCCTCTTCGTCCACGGGCTGCGGTTCGATGCGGATGCCGTTGGCCGACAGCACGCTGCGCGCGCCCCAGTAGCCAGGGTTCTCGATCCACGCCACGTCGCCCGCGCCGCCCAGGATGCGCGTGGCCAGGTCGATGGCCTGGTGCGAGCCCTCGGTGATGAGGATCTGCTCGGGATCGCAGTCCACCGAGCGCATCAGCGCCAGGTATTGCGCCAGGGCCTCGCGCAGCGCGGGCAGGCCGCCGCCGTACGAATAGGTCAGCATGTCCGGCGTGGGGCGGCGCCACAATCCGCTGACGATGCGGCCGAACTTCTGGTGCGGAAACTCGGTGACGTCGGGCACGCCCGGCATGAAGGCGCCCCATTGATAGGGCGAGGCCGATACGCCGTCGACGATGCGCGCGCCGCGCTCGGACAGCGCCGGCCGGCTGGGTGCGGGCGGCGTGCGGCGCGCGCTGCGGCCGCTGGCCAGGTATGACTCGGGCAGGGTGTGGGCGACGAAGGTGCCGTTGCCCTGGCGGCTGCGGGTATAGCCCTCGGCCTGCAGCTGGCTGTAGACGTGCACGACGGTGTTGCGCGCGATGCCCAGCTCGGAGGCGAGGTCGCGCGTGGCGGGCAGGCGCGTGTCGGCCGGAATGGTGCCGTCGAGGATGGCTTCGCGCAGGCCGCGGTACAGCCGCTGGTTCATGGGCCCGTCGGAGGCGTCGCCCAGACGCAGCAGCAACAGGTCGCCGACGATGGACCTCAATGGTTCTACCTGATAAGCGGAAGTGGTTCCTCGGGATGGGGCCATCTTAGCATTAAATATTCTCCATCCCGGGCGTGTCGGTACGCGCCGGCAATCCGCTGTGGCTACGGCCTATTTCCCTATCGAGAATGACGATGAAGAACCAAGACCTGAATACCCGCCGCGCGCAGGCCACCCCGCGGGGCGTGGGCGTGATGTGCGACTTCTACGCCGTGCGCGCCGAGAACGCCACGCTGTGGGACGCCGAGGGCAAGGAATACATCGACTTCGCCGGCGGCATCGCGGTGCTGAACACCGGCCACCTGAATCCCAAGGTGCAGGCCGCCGTCGCCGCGCAACTGCAGCAGTTCACGCACACGGCCTACCAGATCGTGCCGTACGAAAGCTACGTGGCGCTGGCCGAGCGCATCAATGCGCTGGCCCCCATCGAAGGCCCGGCCAAGACCGCCTTCTTCACCACCGGCGTCGAAGCCGTCGAGAACGCCGTCAAGATCGCCCGTTCGTACACCGGCCGTTCGGGCGTCATCGCCTTCGGCGGTTCCTTCCATGGCCGCACCATGCTGGGCATGGCGCTGACCGGCAAGGTCGCTCCCTACAAGCTGTCGTTCGGCCCCATGCCGGGCGAGATCTTCCACGTGCCCTTCCCCGGCGCCGACGTCACGGTGGCCGAGTCGATGAAGGCGCTGGAAATGCTGTTCAAGACCGACATCGATCCGCAGCGCGTGGCCGCGATCATCATCGAGCCGGTGCAGGGCGAAGGCGGCTTCAACGTCGCGCCGCCCGAACTGATGACGGCGCTGCGCAAGCTGTGCGACGCGCACGGCATCATGCTGATCGCCGACGAAGTGCAGACCGGCTTCGGCCGCACCGGCAAGCTGTTCGCCATGGAGCACCACGACGTGCGCCCCGACCTGATGACCATTGCCAAGAGCCTGGGCGGCGGGCTGCCCATCTCGGGCGTGGTCGGCCGCGCCGAAGTGATGGACGGCCCGGCCCCCGGCGGCCTGGGCGGCACGTACGCGGGCAACCCGCTGGCGGTGGCCGCGGCGCATGCCGTGCTGGACGTGTTCGAGGAAGATCAGCTGTGCGCGCGCTCGGCCCAGCTGGGCGAGAAGCTGAAGGCGCACCTGAACGGCCTGCGCGCCAAGGTGCCCGCCATCGCCGACGTGCGCGGCCTGGGTTCCATGGTCGCGGCCGAGTTGGTCGATCCGGCCACCGGCAAGCCGGACGCCGAGGCGGTCAAGCGTGTGCAGCAGCGTGCGCTGCAGCAGGGCCTGATTCTGCTCAACTGCGGCGTGTACGGCAACGTGCTGCGCTTCCTGTATCCCCTGACCATCCCCGACGCGCAGTTCGCGCGCGCGCTGGACATCCTGGCCGACGCCCTGCAAGGCTGACGCGACATACGGCCGGTTGACGCGCGGTCGCGGAAGCGATCTAGTAGTGTCGACCGGCCCAGACCCGGCCTCAGGCCGCATCGTCCGGGCACGGCCTTTGCTGTGCCCGTTCCTTTTCCGGCGGCCGCGCGTTGGCGCGCCGCCCGCCCCGATTCCCAAGGAGTTTCCATGGCCCAGTCTTCCCTCTCCCTGAAGCGCCCCGACCTGCTGCGCGATGCCTGCTACCTGAACGGCGAATGGGTGCCGGCCGGCGGCGGCGCCAGCATTCCGGTCGACAACCCCTCCACGGGCAAGACCATTGTGTCGGTGCCCAAGCTGGGCCGCAAGGAAACCGAGCAGGCCATCGCCAGCGCCGCGGCCGCCCTGCCCGCCTGGGCCGCCAAGACCGGCAAGGAGCGCGCGGCCGTCCTGCTGAAATGGGCCAACCTGATGATGGCGCACCAGCAGGACCTGGCCGCCATCATGACCGCCGAACAGGGCAAGCCCGTGACCGAGGCCGCCGGCGAGATCGCCTATGCGGCGTCCTTCCTGGAGTGGTTCGGCGAGGAAGCCAAGCGCATCGACGGCGACGTGCTGCAAAGCCCCAAGGCCGGCCAGCGCCTGCTGGTGCTGAAGCAGCCCATCGGCGTCACCGCAGCCATCACGCCGTGGAACTTCCCCGCCGCGATGATCACGCGCAAGGTGGGCCCCGCGCTGGCCGCCGGCTGCACGATGGTGGTCAAGCCCGCGCAGCAGACGCCGCTTACCGCGTTGGCCCTGGCGGTGCTGGCCGAGGAAGCCGGCGTCCCGGCCGGCGTGTTCCACGTCATCACCGGCAGTTCGCGCGACATCGGCGCGGCCCTGTGCGAAAGCGACACGGTGCGCAAGCTGAGCTTCACCGGCTCCACCGAAGTGGGCCGCACATTGATGGAACAGTGCGCCCCGACCATCAAGAAGCTGTCGCTGGAACTGGGCGGCAATGCGCCCTTCCTGGTGTTCGACGACGCCGACCTGGACGCCGCGGTGGACGGCATCCTGGCCTCGAAGTACCGCAACGCCGGCCAGACCTGCGTGTGCGCCAACCGCATCTACGTGCAGGACGGCATCTACGACGAGCTGGCGCGGCGCCTGGTGGACAAGGTGGGCAGCGCGCTGAAGGTGGGTGACGGCTTCGAAAAGGGCGTGACCCAGGGCCCGCTGATCGACAAGGCCGCCGTCGAGAAGGTGCAGGAGCACATCGCCGACGCCACGTCCAAGGGCGCCAAGGTGATCGCGGGCGGCAAGCCGCATGCGCTGGGCGGCACGTTCTTCGAACCCACCATCCTGCGCGACGTGACGCAGCAGATGAAGGTGGCGTCCGAAGAGACCTTCGGCCCCGTGGCGCCGCTGTTCCGCTTCAAGACCGAGGACGAGGCCATCCAGATGGCCAACGACACCATCTTCGGCCTGGCCGCGTATTTCTACACGCGAGACTACGCGCGCGTGTGGCGCGTGTCCGAAGCGCTGGAGTACGGCATCGTCGGCATCAACACCGGCATCATCTCGAACGAGGTGGGCCCGTTCGGCGGCGTGAAGCAGTCGGGCCTGGGCCGCGAAGGCTCGAAGTACGGCATCGAGGAATACCTCGAGACCAAGTACCTGTGCCTGGATCTGGGCGCCAAGGGCTGATCTTGCGTCCAGCGCCGCTACGCGGAAGGCCGCGCGCCTGAGTGCGCTCAGCGGCGCCGGGCGTCCTGCTCGAGCAACTGGCGGGCCACCTCGCCCAGCGACACGCCGCCGTCCATGGCGGCGCGCTGCAGGCGCTCATGCGCAGCCGGTTCGGACAGGCCGTGCCGCTGCACCAGCAGCCACTTGGCGCGCTCGATGCGCTTGCGCTCGTCGAGCGCGCCGCGCGCCTGCTCCAGCGCCTCGTCGGCCTGCCGCATGCGGGCGGCCTGGGCCTGCAGGATGTCGAGCATCGAGCGCTCGATGCCGCCGGCCATGCCATCGGCGGGCGGCACGTCGAGCACGCGGCGCTGCACGTTGAACACCAGGGCCGGCGCGTCGCCGCCTACGTGCTGCGCGAACTGGTCCAGCAGCTCGCGGTGATTGTCGCGGTCGGCGCGCGCCGCCTCGATGCGCGACGCGCACTGGCGGGCCAGGGACTCGGCCAGCTCGCGCTCTACCGGATGCATGGCGTCGATGCGCGCCGTGCACAATTCGAACCACAACTCCGCCAGCCCCGGGTCCAGCGGCTGCCCCGCGTGAGTGTGGCGCGCCATGTCGCGCAGGCGATGCACGGGTTCCGCGTGCGGCTGCGCCTGCCGCCACGCCGTCAGCACGTCGTCGGGCGCGTAGTGTTCGAAGGTCTCGAAGCAGCGCTGCTGGCTGGCCGCGAGTTCCGCCATCTGCGCCTTCTGCGCGTCGGTGAAGTACCCCGCGGTATAGCCCATCACGCCATAGGCGCGTTCCTGGCCGCTGAGTTCCTTGCCCTGCATGAAGTTGAACAGGGCCACCAGCATGCGGGTGATGCCGGCGTCCAGCGAGGCATCGGCGGCCTCGAACACCACCGCCAGCAGGCTGCCGATCAGCCGGGTCATGGCCGCGCCGGCTTCCTGCGCACCCAGCCTGCGCTGCCGCACGCGCCAGCGCAGGTCGGGCAGTTCATCCAGCCGATACAGCGCGTGGGCGATGCAGCCATACAGCCTGGCGCGGCCGGGCTGTTCGCCGCGGGCCAGCGCGCTGTCCAGAAAGCCGCGCACGCGCGCCTCGCTGGCTTCGGCGCTGCGCGTCAGCGTATCCAGGGCAGGCAACAGCGAAGGTTGATCGCGGCACAGGTAAAGGTTGGAATAGCCGCGCTCTTTCTGCAGCGCGTGCACCAGTTCGCCGACCAGCGACACGAACCGGCAGGTGTGCGCCAACTGCTCCAGCCCGTGCAGCTCGGACTGCCGCGCCGCCAGCAGGAACCTCAAGGCCGGCCGCATGGCCCCTCTCGTCATGGAACACCCTCTTGCATCTACGCCTGTTTGCGCGCCGGCGCGGACGCCTCGACCGATTGCGGCGCGATGCCGAACATGCGGCACGCCGCCACCGCGCCGATCACCAGGATGGCGGGGCTTTTCAGGCCGAAGGCGCGCGCATCCGCCGCCATCGCCGCCAACGTCGAGCGGCATTCGCGCTGGTCGGCCAGCGAGGCGCGCTCGATCATTGCCACCGCAGTATCGCCCGGCAGGCCGCCCGCCAGCAAGGCGGCCGATACCGCCTCGAGGCGAGCCACCCCCATGTACACCACCAGCGTCGTGCCGCTGCGCGCCAGGGCCTCCCAGGCCGGCTCGCTGCCGTCCTCGGTATGGGCCGTCACCAGCGTGACGCCGCGCGCGGCGCCGCGCAGGGTCAGCGGAATGCCGCTGCCGGTGGCCGCGGCCAGGCCGGCGGTGATGCCGCTGACGACTTCGCAGGCCACGCCATGGCGGCTGAGCCATTCGGCCTCTTCGCCGCCGCGGCCGAAAATGCACGGATCGCCGCCCTTCAGGCGCGCCACGCGGCGTCCCTGGCGCGCATAGCGCAGCATCAGCCGCTGGATGAAGTCCTGCGGCGTGGAGCGGCAGCCGCCGCGCTTGCCCACGCGTATCACGCGGGCCTGCGGACAGTGTTCGAGCACTTCCGGATTGACCAGGTCGTCCATCAGCACGACCTCGGCGCGGCGCAGCGCCTTGACCGCGCGCAGCGTCAGCAGCTCCGGATCGCCGGGGCCGGCGCCGATCAACCATACGTTGGTTTCCATGAGCACGCGCTCCTGTTCAGCGATAGGCGAGCAGCACCAGCAAGGCGCCGCCCAGGATGAGACTGAGCACCTTCCAGAACAGCACGGGATGGCGTTCCAGCAGGGGCACGGACGCGCGCCGCGCCACCGACTCGGGATGGCGCAGCGCGTAAGTGAATTCGGAAAGTTCGGCGTAGCGCGAGCGGGGATCGGGATGCACGGCGCGCGCCAGCACCGCGTCCACCCAGCCGGGCAGCGGCCTGCCCTGCCGGTCCTGGCGCGCGGGCGCGTACTGCAGGCGCAGCAGATCGGCGTGGGTGCGCACGCGCGAGGCCTGCGTACCATAGGGCAGCCGGCCCGTCAGCATCTGGTAGGCGATGACGCCTAGCGAATAGATGTCGGAAGCCTGGCCGCCCGTCTCGCCCAGGAAATACTCGGGCGCCGCATAGGCGATGGCGCCAGGCACTTCTGGCCCGCGGTCGCCCGCCGCCTCGGCCACGCCGGCCACCTCGGCCGAGCCCATGTCGATGATGCGCACCACGCCTTGCCCGTCCACCATCAGGTTCTCGGGCCGCAGGTCGCGGTGCACGATCTCCAGCCGGTGAAACGCCTGCAGGCCGCGCGCGACCTGCTCCAGCAGGTCGATCGCCCGCGGCAGCGACAGGTCGGGATGATCGGCCATCCAGCGCGCCAGCGTGCGGCCTTCGATGTACTCGCTGACGGTGTACAGCGAGTGCCGCTGCGCCGGCGGACACGCGCGCGCCACGTGGCGGCTGTCGATGCGGCGCGCCACCCACTCCTCCATCAGCAGGCGCTCGAGATAGACGGGGTCGTGCCGCAGGTCCAGCGAAGGCACCTTCAGCACCACGGGCCCGCCCTCGGGCGCCTCGGCCAGGTACACGTGACTGCGGCTGCTGGCGTGCAGCTCGCGCACGATGCGATATCCCTCGTGCACCTGCCCGGCCGCCAGCAGGGGCGGACAGGGCAGCGTGCGGGCGCGATGGCCCACCTCGGCGGCCTCGGGCAGCGGCAGCGCCTCCACGCGCACCAATTGCACCGTCAGGTTGTCCGGGCTGCCTGCGTCGTAGGCCAGCCGCGCCAGCGCGCGCGCCGCCGCGTCCAGGTCATCGTCATGGGCCCGCAGCGTGGCGATCATGCGGGCGTGGTCGACGTATTCGTAGACGCCGTCGGTAAGCAGCAGGAACAGGTCGCCGGGCGCGAGGCTGCGCGACTGATAGTCGATCTCGAGGTGCGAGGCCACGCCCAGCGCGCGGGCCAGGCAGCTCTTGTCTCGCGACAGCCAGACGCGATGGTCCTCTGTCAGCTGCTCCAGGGCATCGTCGCGCAGGCGATAGATGCGCGCATCGCCCACGTGCAGCACGTGCGCGGTGGCCGACTTCAGCACCAGCACGCTCATGGCGCACACATAGCCGCGGTCCTGGTCGCCGCGATGCGGGCCGCGCTGCGTCTGCGCGTGCAGCCACGCATTCACGGCGCCCATTACGCGCTGCGCGGAGCGCTTGACCGACCAGGTCTCGGGTGTGGAGTAGTAGTCTTCCAGGAAGCTGGCCACGGCCGTCTCGCTGGCCGCGCGGCCCACGTCGCTGCTGCTGATGCCATCGGCCAGCGCGACCGCGATGCCCTTGGCGCCGAGCAGCGGCTGGCGCGGCAGGCACAGGCCGTGGAAGTCCTGGTTGTGCGGCTTGCGGCCCGCCTCGGAATGCTGGCCGACGCTGACGCGCAGGCCGGCGGCCGGGTCCGAGGGCAAGGGGCCGTCCATGCTCGCGATCCGCCGATCAGCCGAAGCTGCGCTTGGCCTGCATGGACGCGGCTTCGAGGCTGCGCTTGGGGCCGGTCTTCATGTGCGTCGTGTACAGCGTCAGGCCGGTCATCGTGATGCCGCCCACCAGGTTGCCCAGCACCACCGGCAGTTCGTTCCAGATCAGGTAGTCCATGATCGAGAAATTGCCGCCCAGGATCAGGGCCGAGGGGAACAGGAACATGTTCACCACCGAGTGCTCGAAGCCCATGGCGAAGAACACCATGATGGGCATCCACATGGCGATGACCTTGCCGCTGACGGACGTGGAGATCATCGCGCCCACCACGCCCAGCGACACCATCCAGTTGCACAGCACGCCGCGCAGGAAGATGGTGAGCATGCCGGCCGCGCCGTACTCCTTGTAGCCCAGCGTGCGGTTCTCGCCGATGTGCGAGATCACCTCGCCCACCTTGCTGACCGGCGCCGAGAAACCGTAGGTGAACACGATGGCCATCATGACGGCCACTGTCAGCGCGCCCGCGAAGTTGCCCACGAACACCACGCCCCAGTGCTTCAGGATCGCGCCCAGCGTGACGCCGGGCCGGCGTTCCATCCATGCCAGCGGCGTCAGCACGAACACGCCGGTCAGCAGGTCGAACCCCATCAGGTACAGCATGCAGAAGCCCACCGGGAACAGCGCCGCGCCCAGAATGGGCGAGCCCGTCTGCACGGTGACGGTGACCGCGAACACCGCCGCCAGCGCCAGGATGGCGCCGGCCATGTAGGCGCGGATCAGCGCGTCGCGGGTGGCCATGTAGATCTTGGATTCGCCGGCATCCACCATCTTGGTGACGAACTCGGCAGGCACGATATAGGACATCTCGGTTCCCCTAGCTTCAGTACAAAAGTGAATTGCAGAAATGGTTCGCGGCGCGGGCGCCGTGCTCAGAAGGCGATCTCGACCGCGTCGCCGGCCAGGCGCGCCGGCCACACGCGCAGCCGCTGGTCGGCGTACTCGACGCAACTGCCGTCGGCCAGGCGAAAGTGCTGCTTGTAGAGCGGCGAGGCCACCACCAGCGAGCCGCCCAGCTGCCCCACGATGCCGCGGCCGATGACGTTGGCGCCCGACTTGGGATCGCGGTTGTCGATGGCGTAGACCGCGTCGCCAGCCTGCGGCAGGTAGAACAGGGCGACCTGCGCGCCGTCCACCCAGGCCACCACGCCCGAATTGGCCACCAGGTCGGCGCGCCGGCACACCGCGCGCCAGCGGGTCTCGGCCTTGGAAGAGGCAAGCGTCGTTGCGGTCATCACAGCTCCTCCACAGCGATAGGAATGCGGCGCGCCTCGGCCGGCGTGGCGGGACGGCGCTGGCCGCGCTCTTCGACGAAGGCCACGTCGGGGTCTGCCCGCCTGTCGTTGACAAAGGTGCGGAAGCGCTTGAGCTTCTCGGGGTCGTTGATGGCATTGGCCCACTCGCATTCGTAGCGGTCCACCACCGTCTGCATCTGCGCCTCGAGTTCCGCCGCCAGGCCCAGGCTGTCGTGGATGACCACGTCCTTCAGGTAGTCCAGCCCGCCGTCCAGCGACTCGCGCCACACCGAGGTGCGCTGCAGCTTGTCGGCCGTGCGGATGTACAGCATCAGCACCCGGTCGATCAGCCGGATCAGCATCTCGTCGTCCAGGTCGGTGGCGAACAGTTCGGCGTGGCGCGGGCGCATGCCGCCGTTGCCGCATACGTAAAGGTTCCAGCCGTTCTCGGTGGCGATCACGCCGATGTCCTTGCTTTGCGCCTCGGCGCACTCGCGCGTGCAGCCCGACACCGCGAACTTCAGCTTGTGCGGCGCGCGCAGGCCCTTGTAGCGGTGCTCGATGCGCAGCGCCATGGCCACGCTGTCCTGCACGCCATAGCGGCACCACGTGCTGCCCACGCAGGACTTCACCGTGCGCGTCGATTTGCCATAGGCATGGCCGGTCTCGAAGCCGGCGGCGATCAGCTCGGCCCAGATGTCGGGCAGTTCGTGCAGCTGCGCGCCGAACAGGTCGATGCGCTGTCCGCCCGTGATCTTGGTGTACAGCTGGTATTTCTTGGCCACGGCGCCGATGGCGATCAGGCCGTCCGGCGTGACCTCGCCGCCCGGAATGCGCGGCACCACGGAGTAGGTGCCGTTCTTCTGCATGTTGGCCATGAAGGTGTCGTTGGTGTCCTGCAGCGGCACCAGCAGCGGGTCCTGGATCGGCCGGTTCCAGCACGAGGCCAGTATCGAGGCCACCACGGGCTTGCAGATGTCGCAGCCCACCGCGCCGCGGCCGTGGCGGGCCAGCAGCTCCTCGAACGATTCGATACCTTCGACGCGCACGAAGTGATAGAGCTCCTGGCGCGTGTAGGCGTAGTGCTCGCACAGGCTCTTGTCCACCGCCACGCCGCGCGCGGCCAGCTCGTGCTCGAACACCTGCTTCAACAAGGCCGAGCAGCCGCCGCATCCGGTGCCCGCCTTGGTGCAGGCCTTCACGCCGGCCAGGTCCGTACAGCCATCGTCGATGGCCGAGCACACCGCGGCCTTGCTGACGTTGTGGCACGAGCAGATGGTGGCGGTGGCCGGCAGCGCGGCCGGACCCAGCACCGGCGTGTCCGCGCCGCGCGGCAGGATCAGGCTGGCCGGATCTGCGGGCGGCGCGATGCCGTTCTGCACGTACTGCAGCAGCGTGTCGTAGTAGCTGTTGTCGCCGACCAGCACGGCGCCCAGCACCTGCTTGCCGTCGGCGGACACCACCAGGCGGCGGTAGCCCGCGTTCACCTCGTCCATGTAGCGATAGCTGCGCGCGCCGGGCGTGGCGCCATGCGCGTCGCCGATGGAGCCCACGTCCACGCCCAGCAGCTTCAGCTTGGTCGACATGTCGGCGCCGCGGAACGGCTGCGCCTCCAGGCCGCACAGCGCGGCCGCCACGGTGCGAGCCATCTGGTAGCCGGGCGCCACCAGGCCGAACACAGATCCCTTCCACAGCGCGCATTCGCCGATGGCGTAGATGTCCGGGTCGCTGGTAAGACAGGCGTCGTCGATCACGATGCCGCCGCGCTCGCCGACGGCCAGGCCGCTGGCGCGCGCCAGGCCGTCGCGCGGCCGGATGCCCGCCGAGAACACCACCAGGTCGGTCTCCAGGGCATCGCCGCCCGCGAAGCGCAGGCGATAGCGATGCTGGTGCCCGGGCTTGATGGCCTCGGTGGCGCGCGACACGTGCACCTGCACGCCCAGCGCCTCGATGCGCGCCTTCAGCGCGAGTCCGCCTGCCTCGTCCAGCTGCACCGGCATCAGGCGCGGCGCGAACTCGACCACGTGCGCCTCGAGCCCCAGCGCGCGCAGCGCATTGGCGGCCTCCAGGCCCAGCAGGCCGCCGCCCACCACCACGCCGCGCCGGGCACCGGCGGCCGCCCCGCGTATGGCGTCCAGGTCTTCCAGCGTGCGGTACACCAGGCGCGCCGCGCCCTCTTCCGCGCCGGCGATCGGCGGCACGAAGGGGAACGAGCCCGTGGCCAGCACCAGCTTGTCGTAGCCATGGCGGCCGTCGGCGGTCACCACTTCGCGGCGCGCGCGGTCGATCTCCTGCACGCGCTGGCCCAGATGCAGCGTCACGCCCGGCGTCCGGTACACCGCGCCGTCGCCCAGCGCCATGGACTCCGCATCGCGGCCGGACAGATACTCGGACAGGTGCACGCGATCGTAGGCCCGGCGCGGCTCGTCGCCGAACACGACGATGCGGTAGTACTGCAGCGCGCCTTGCGCGACCAACTGCTCGACGCAGTGGTGGCCGACCATGCCGTTGCCGACCACGATCAGCGTCTGCAAGGGGTTCGATGTGTTCATGTCTTTCATGGCTATTCCGTGGCGGTGCATTTCCGGAAAACAAAAAGGCGCCTCGACCGGATGGTCGTTAGGCGCCTTTGCCGGAACTGCACACGTTGTCGGGCGGCCCGCGCGGGCGCGGGCCTTGCCATGGCTTATGCAAAGTCCGTGCCAACTTGGGCCGCCATCCCGTCCGGCGCGCGGCGCGCCCTATGAAAACCAGGCTCCGCGGGCCCGGACGAAAGCCCGACCGGCGGCCATCGCGCGTGCGGTCCTTCATGCCGCAGCGCACAAATCTGGTGCACGCTGCACGCGGGAAGGCACCGCGACGGAGCATCCATGCGGATGAGACGAGACGGCGATATCGCCCGGATGCGTCATCGCGCCGACCGGCGCGTCGTGCTAGATTGGGCGCCCAATAAGCCTGCCGGGCGGCCTCCGTGCCCGCCCACCCCGCCATGAGCCGCACTTTTTCCAAGGACGAAACCCGTCGCCTGGTCACCCTCCTCGCCGAAGCCGCGCAGGCCGAAGTGCTGCCGCGCTTTCGCAACCTGTCGGCCCAGGCCATACGCGACAAGGAATCGCCGCGCGACCCCGTCACCGACGCCGACGAGGGCGCCGAACGGCACATCGCCGCGCGCCTGGCCAAGCTCTACCCCGGCTCTGTGTTCATCGGCGAAGAATCGTCCACGCGCAACCCCGCGCTGCTGAACATGCTGGTGGATGCCGACCTGGCATTCCTCGTCGATCCCGTGGACGGCACGCGCAACTTCGTGGCCGGCCTGCCGCTGTTCGGCATGATGATCGCCGTATGCCACCGCGGCGACGTGATCGCCGGCGTGATCTACGACCCCATCGGGCGCGAGGCCGCGCTGGCGGTGCGCGGCGAAGGCGCGTGGATCGAGCGCGAGGGCGCGGCGCCCCAGCCGCTGAAGGTGGCCGACCCCGTCCCGCCCGAGGACATGGACGCCATGATCGCCACGGGCGACCTGCCGCAGCCGCTGCGCGATACGGTCAATGGCAACCTGGCGAAGCTGGGCAGCACGGCATCGCTGCGCTGCGCCGCCTACGAGTACCGCATGGCGGCCTCTGGCCACTGTCACGTGCTGTTCTACAACAAGCTGACCCCGTGGGACCATGCCGCGGGCTGGCTGCTGCACCGAGAGGCCGGCGGCTATGCCGCGCATTTCGACGGCAGCCCGTACAAGCCGACGCACCGCGACGGCGGGCTGCTGCTGGCGCCCGATGCGGGAAGCTGGCATGCGGCGCGACGGGTGTTGCTGGGCGAGCAATCACCGCACTGAGTTCAACCGCCAGCCGGCCTCCGCGTTGCGCAATACCATTTGCGCACCACATCAGCCACTAACTCGCGAACGCCCCGACGGTGGGCGAGAAGTGGCGGTTCTTCGGATAGGGGAAGGAAAGCGGAGCAGCTAGTGCGGTACAGTCGCTGAGCACCCCCCAGCCGGCGCTTGCAGCTTCGTGGCGGGCGTGTTGCGTGGCATCTCCCCCAGTCGAATCAGTTTCAAATGACGCGCCGAAGATACATTTTTCCAGATTAATATCCTTCGCAAATCGAACTGGGACGTTTGGAGTTCGAACGCGCGCCGTACGCCCGCAAGGACCAAATAGGAATCTGTGATGAGTGGAAGCCTGAATCGCGTGGGGTGGCGTATCGCTGAACCGGCGCCTGAATGCACCATGCCTGAACTGATGCTCTCATCGAACCACCTGGCCGGGATGCCTGGTTTCACGGAATGAAAGCCGAGGCCAATCACCTGGAATACTCCGGCAGCTCCCTCAAGCTGATCGTTCAAGGCGTTGAAAGAGCGTCGATGCCCGTGGGGGAGGTTGAAAAGGTCGACGTGTGCACCATGGATGATCAAATTCATCACGGTGACGACGTATTCCATATTGTGCATGGCAAAGCCCGATTCTGGATCCTCGGCCCTACCATCGGAGTGAGCTACAGCGCTATAAAAAGCCTGCTGACAGATCACCCAAATATCCCATGCCGCGACATGGCGGTTATCTCCTTGCCTTGGCGCCTAAGAGGCTCTGCGATATTGGGAGTACGGCTTTTTCCGATAGCAGGATTCGGGGAGTTTCCCCTGAGCCGTTTACCCAAGATGTCCGGGAGAGAAATTGATGAATGCCGAAAAAAACTACGTCGATTATTCCGATGATAGGCTGAAACTGGTGAGAGGAGCTATCACGCGGTCGATGCCGGCGAGCGAGATTACGCAGATCGACTTCTGCACCATGGACGACGAGATTCACCACGGCGACGAAGACTTCTACATCGTCCACGGCAAGGCCAGATTCTGGATCATGGGGCCATTCGTTGCGGGCGCCGGACGTGCCATAGACGACCTAGTTCGGACGCACCCCGACATTCCCCGCCGCGATATGGCTGTGGAAAACATGCCGTGGAAGCTGAGAAGCCCCGGGGCGCTAGGTTTGCGCTTGTTCCCTGTCGCTGGGCTAGGAGAGTTTCTTCCGGACTATTTGCCAAGAATGCGCACCAAGGAGCAATAAATGAGCGACAGCGTGAATCCTGATACGTGCGGAGACATTCGTATTGCCGGGCAACCTCCTTCCGTCGTGCTGAATAATCAGGGCGTCGACCAATATTCGCTGCCCTTGCCCGCAGGCAATGTCGAAACCGCGCAGAGGTTCTTGGAAGGATTGGGCGGCGATGCGATGGGAATGGGGCGCACGCTGAGCAGCATCGGCGTCAACGCGCCCGCGCTACGCGCGCAGTACAAGCGAGAGATTGAAGGCATGGTCGCGGAACTCGAACGGCGTCTCAAGGCGGGAGAACCGAAAGAGTCCGTAGCCAGATGGGCGAGCGCGGAAAGAAACCGCATTGTCGGCCACATGCGCGCCGTCAATAATTTCGCTACTCGCGGCATGTACACGATCCGGGACTGGGGCGAGTATGGCATCGGTGGCCGCACCTGGCCGAACATCGAGCGCCGCTACGAAGAAAAACACAAGCTAACCGGCGAGGCGATACACGACAAGATCATCAATGGCGCTCGGAAGTCGAACGAGGGCGTCAATAAGGCCGCCATGCGTGGGGCGTCCTTCCTGAAGCACGGCGGAAGAGTTGTTCTGGTCGTCGGCATCAACATGACGGCCGCAAGGATATGGAAAGCCTCCGACGAGGAAATGCCTAGGGTGCTGTCGGAGGAACTTGGCGGATATGTGGGCGGTGGCTTAGGAGCCGGTATGGCCGCCACCGGGTGCATCATCTTCGGCGTGGCCTCCGCAGGCTGGGGGCTGCTGGCCTGCGGCGTCGTGGGAGGTTTGGCTGGCGGCATCGCCGGCAGCTATGCGGCGGAAGCCGCTGCGGACGGCATTTTCTACACCGATGCCGATAAGCAAAGCGCGAACCATGCACAGGTACAGGTCTCCATAGAGATTCCCGCGCATCGGCTCTATCGCACCATTCCGGACACGCTTTGCCATCGCTGACCGCGCCTGAAAATGGCGCGTTATTTGCTTTGCACCTCGCCGAGCCGCAAAGCCTCTAAAGCGTCGGCGCACGGCTGCTCCACCTTCAACGCCAGCAAATCGTCCGCCCGCGTACGGCCCAGGTTGATCGCCGCAATGGGCCGCCCCTCGCGACTGGACTGCAGCGCGTAGCGGTACCCCGAGTGCACCATCAACGACGACCCCACCACCAGCATCGCATCGGACCGGGCCAGGGCTTCCAGTACGCGCGTCACACGGTCGCGCGGCACGGTCTCGCCGAAGAACACGACGTCGGGCTTGACGATGCCGCCGCAGCGCGGACAGGGCGGAACGTCGAAGGTGGAGAAATCCAATCCGTCCAGGTCGGCGTCGCCGTCCGGCGCGTCGGGCGCGTCGAAAGCCACCCATTGCGGATTGCGCGCGTACAAGGTCTGCTGCCAGGCCTCGCGCGAACCGCGCCAGTCGCATTGCATGCAGCGCACCTCGTCCAGCCGGCCGTGCAGGTCCACCACGTGGCGGCTGCCGGCGGCTTGATGCAGTCCGTCGACGTTCTGCGTGACCAGCAGCTCGACGCGGCCTTCCGCTTCCATCGCGGCCAGCGCGCGATGCGCGGCATTGGGCTGCACGTGGCCGAAGCGGCGCCAGCCCACCATGCTGCGCGCCCAGTAGCGAGCGCGCGCCGGGACGCCGCCCATGAAGGTCTGGAAATCGATGGGCGGCTTGCGCTTCCAGGCGCCGTCGCCATCCCGGTAATCGGGAATGCCGGAACCGGTGCTGCAACCGGCGCCGGTCAGCACGAACAGCCGTGGATGGGCGTCCAGGAACGCCCGCAGATCCTGCAGCGAGGCCGGCATCGGGCTCAGCCGCTCAGGCCGCAGTTGGGCATGTCGCTGACCAGGCTGGCCTGCGTGACGTTGCTGCCGGGCGGCACGCTGCGCGTCAGCCACACGTTGCCGCCGATGGTCGAGCCCTTGCCGATGGTGATGCGGCCCAGGATGGTGGCGCCGGCATAGATGACGACGTCGTCCTCGATGATCGGATGGCGCGGCAGGCCCTTTTTCAGCTCGCCGTTCTCGCCCGGCGGAAAGCGCTTGGCGCCCAGCGTGACCATCTGATAAAGCCGCACGCGGTCGCCGATGATGGCGGTCTCGCCGATGACGACGCCGGTGCCGTGGTCGATGAAGAAGCTGCGACCGATGGTGGCCCCGGGGTGGATGTCGATACCGGTGTCGGCGTGCGCGATCTCGGCCACGATGCGCGCCAGCATGGGCGCGCCCAGGCGATACAGCACATGCGCGAGCCGGTGGTGGATCATGGCCATCACGCCCGGATAGCACAGCAGCACCTCGTCGACGCTGCGCGCGGCCGGATCTCCGTGGTAGGCCGCCGTCACGTCGAGGTCGAGCGCGCGCCGCACCATGGGCAGTTCCGCGCCGAAGGCGCGCACGATCTCGACGGCCCGCGCCAGCGTCTGCTCGGCCGTTTCGGACTCGTCGCGCTTCAGGTGCCGCAGCTCGAGGTAGACCTGGTGCAGCAAAGCGTCCAGGGCCTCGCCCGTGGTGTGCCCGACGTAGAAGTCCTCGACCTCTTCACGCAGATCGATGGGCCCCAGCCGCATGGGAAACAGCGCGCCGCACAGCTGCCCGACGATCTGCCGCAAGCCTTCCTGCGAAGGGAACTCGCGGCCGGCGGAGGTTTCGCGAAGCCGCCCGTGGGGACCGCGCCAGTCTACGCGCGCGGCCCGCAGGCCCGAGACGATCGCATCGAGATTCCAGTGCTGCGCGGGCAGCCGCGATGCCTGGCTCATCGCACGTCCCTCCGGGCGGCGGTCGCACAGGCAGGGATCCGGACGTCTACAAACATGGTGAACCTCTTGAATGACTTTAACGGCGCGCGGGCGCGCCCACCCGCCGACTGTAACCGCTGGCGCGTTGCCGGCGGGCGGTCGCCGACAGGCCGGCGGGGTCTTGCGGCGCGGCGCGCGGCCGGTGAACGCGTAGGCGTAAACCCTGACAGGGATAGCCTGGGATTTCAAGCGTATGACTATCCTTATAATCGAACTCAAACGAACGTTTGAATAATCAACCGATGAAAGAACAGCCCGTTCCGCCTTCGTCCACGCGCGAGGCCATCCTGGATGCCGCCGAAGGCCTGTTCGCGCACCACGGCTACGACGGCACGTCGATGCGCCAGCTCACCGCGGCCGCGGGGGTCAATCTGGCGGCGGTCAACTATCACTTCGGCTCGAAAGAAGCGCTGCTGCAAGATGTGTTGAAGCGCCGCCTGTCGCTGGTCAACCAGGAACGCCTGCGGGTGCTGGACAAGCTCGAGGCCGAAGCGGGCGGCAAGCCGCTCAAGCCCTCGCAGATCGTGGACGCTTTCTTCGGCACGCTGCTGCGCCTGGCCAACGATCCCGAACATGCCGGACGGCACTTCCTGCCCCTGCTCGAGCGCACCATGACCGACCCCACAGGCTTCATCCGCACGCTGTTCGCGTCGGAATACGCCGACGTGATGGAGCGCTACCAGACCGCGCTGTTCGCCGCGCTGCCCGACGTGCCGCGCGCCGAGATCATGTGGCGCTTCCACTTCATGCTGGGCGCCACTTCGTACGCCATCATGGGCACCAGCACGCTGCGCCTGGTCACCAACTGGACCATCGACGAGACCGAGCAGCCCGACAACCCGGCGCTGCTGTTGCCGCGCCTGATGAGCTTCCTGCTTGGCGGGCTGCGCGCGCCCCTCGCGCCGCTCGCCGCGCCATCCGGCTGAGGCCGCGTGCTGGCGCGGCACAGCCCACATAACGATATCCGGAGACAAACACACCATGACCACCGCCCTGCTGATTCTTCTTGCCGTCGCGGCAGTGCCGGCCCTGCTGCTGGGCGTGCGCCCCGTGCGGCGCGCGGTGCTCACGCGGCCGGTGTTCCGCCTCTATCGCAAGGTGCTGCCGCAGATGTCCGACACCGAGCGCGACGCGCTCGAGGCCGGCACGGTGTGGTGGGAAGGCGAGCTGTTCCGCGGCAGGCCCGACTGGAATGCGCTGCTCGCCTATCCCAAGCCGCAGCTCAGCGAGGCCGAGCAGCGCTTCCTGGATCACGAGGCGTCCGAGGCGTGCCGCATGGCCGACGATTGGGACATCACGCAGCGCCGCCACGATCTGCCGCCTGAACTGTGGAACTACCTGAAGCAAAAGGGTTTCCTGGGCATGATCATCCCGCGCGAGTACGGCGGCCTTGGCTTCTCGGCCTATGCGCATTCCGAGGTGATCGCACGCCTGTCGACGCGCTCGTCCGCGCTGGCGGTGTCGGTGATGGTGCCCAATTCGCTGGGGCCCGCGGAACTGCTGCTGCACTACGGCACCGAGGCCCAGAAGAACCACTACCTGCCGCGCCTGGCCAACGGCGACGAGATACCCGCCTTCGCGCTGACCAGCCCGTGGGCCGGCTCGGATGCCGCCGCCATTCCCGACCACGGCGTGGTTTGCCGTGGCATGTGGGAAGGCCGCGAGGTGCTGGGCATGCGCGTCACGTGGGACAAGCGCTACATCACGCTGGCGCCGGTGTGCACACTGCTGGGCCTGGCCTTCCGGCTGTACGACCCCGACCGCCTGCTGGGCGGCGAGATCGACATCGGCATCACCTGCGCGCTGGTGCCGCACGACCACCCCGGCGTCGAGACGGGCAGGCGCCACCAGCCGCTGGGCGCGATGTTCATGAACGGTCCCACGCGCGGCAAGGATGTCTTCATGCCGCTGGACTTCATCATCGGCGGACCCGAGCGCGCCGGCCAGGGCTGGCGCATGCTGATGGAATGCCTGGCGGCGGGCCGCTCGATCTCGCTGCCCTCTTCCAACGCGGCCATGGCCAAGTACACGGCGCGGACCGTGGGCGCGTATGCGCGCGTGCGCAGCCAGTTCCGCGTGCCGGTGGGCCGCTTCGAAGGCGTCGAGGAAGCGCTGGCGCGCATCGGCGGCCATACCTATCTGGCCGAAGCGGCGCGCGTGATGACCGCCGGCGCGATCGACCTGGGCGCCAAGCCTTCGGTAGTGTCGGCCATCGTCAAGTATCACGTCACCGAGCGGGCCCGGCAGGTGGTGATGGACGGCATGGACGTCATCGGCGGCAAGGGCATCTGCCTGGGGCCGTCGAACTTCCTGGGCCGGGCCTACCAGCAGGCGCCCATCGGCATCACCGTGGAAGGCGCCAACATCCTCACGCGCAGCCTCATCATCTTCGGCCAGGGCGCCATCCGCTGTCATCCCTATGTGCTGGACGAGATGCGCGCGGCGCGGGACGGCGACCCGCGCCGCGGCCTGGACGCGTTCGACCGCGCCTTCTGGGGCCACGTGCGCTTCACCGCCGGCAATGCCGCACGCGCCGTGTGGCACGCGCTGACTGCGGGCCGCCTGGCGGGCGCGCCGGACAAGGCGGCGCCGGCCATGCAGCCCTACTACCGCAGCATGACCCGCTACGCCAGCGCCTTCTCGCTGATGGCGGACCTGTGCATGCTGCTGCTGGGCGGCAGCCTGAAGCGGCGCGAGCGTCTGTCGGCGCGGCTAGGCGACATGCTGTCGCAGCTGTACCTGGCCAGCGCGGTGCTCAAGCGCTACGAAGACCAGGGGCGGCCCGCCGAAGACGCGCCGCTGGCGCACTGGGCAATGCAGGACGCGCTGTACCGGCTGCAGCAGGCGGCGCGCGGCGTGCTGGACAACCTGCCGCAACGCGGCATGGCGGCGCTGCTGCGCGTGGCGCTGTTTCCATGGGGCCTGCCGCAGGCCGAACCGCGCGATGCGCTGGGCCAGCAGGTGGCGCAGCTGCTGATCGCGCCGGGCGCGGCGCGCAACCGCCTCACCGCCGGCTGCTATCTGCCCGACAGTGTCGATGAGCCGGTCGGCGCGCTGGAGCAGGCGCTGGCCGCCACCATCGCGGCCGAGCCGGCTGAGGCGCGGCTGCGCGAAGTCGAAAAGCGCGGCGCGCTGGACGGCGATCCGCGCGCCAACGTGCGCGACATGGCGGAGGCCGCGCGGTCGGCCGGCCTGCTGTCCGACGAAGACTACCGGCTGCTGCGTCAACGCGACGCATTGCGCGACCGCGTGGTGCGGGTGGACGACTTCCCGTTCGACCTGGGCGCCGAACGGGAAGCCGCCTCGACGCGGCCGGCGACGACGCAACCGCAGACGCGCGTCGCATGATGACGCGTCCACACCAAGGAACCGGCGCATGAATTTCCAACCCGTATACGTGGTCGACGGCGCGCGCAGCCCCTTCCTTAAAGCGCGCAATGCTCCCGGCCCATTCGCGGCGGCCGACCTGGCCGTGCAGGCCGGCCGCGCGCTGCTGCCGCGCCAGCCCTTCACGCCGGACGTGCTGGACGAAGTGGTGGTGGGTTGCGCGGCGCCCTCGCCCGACGAGGTCAACATCGGCCGCGTGATCGCGCTGCGGCTGGGCTGCGGCGATCGCGTGCCGGGCTGGACGGTGATGCGCAACTGCGCATCGGGCATGCAGGCGCTGGACAGCGCCATCTCGTCCATCCAGCTGGGCCGGCACGACCTGGTGCTGGCGGGCGGCGTGGATGCGCTGTCGCGCGCGCCCGTGCTGCTGTCCGACGACATGGTGCGGTGGCTGGGGCGCTGGTCATCGGGCCGCGGCGCGATGGACAGGCTGGCGGCCCTGGGCAGTTTTCCGCTGCGCAAGCTGGCGCCGGTCATCGGACTGCTGAAGGGCCTGACCGATCCGGTGGTGGGCCTGTCGATGGGGCAGACCGCCGAGAACCTGGCCACGCGCTTCGGCATCGATCGCGCCGCCATGGATGCGTATGCCGCGCGCAGCCACCAGCGCACGCTGGACGCCCGCGCCGCGGGCCGGCTGGCCGCCGAGATCGCGCCGCTGGTGGACCCGCGCGGCGGCAAGCTGTACGAGCACGACGACGGCGTGCGGGAGGACTCCACCACGGAACGCCTGGGCAAGCTGCGGCCGGTGTTCGACAAGCCGTGGGGCAACGTCACGGCCGGCAACAGTTCGCAGGTGACCGACGGCGCGGCCATGCTGCTGCTAGCCTCGCAGGCCGCGGTGGAGCGCTGGCGGCTGCAACCGCTGGGCCGCATCGTCGACAGCCAATGGGCAGGCCTCGATCCCGCGCAGATGGGCCTGGGGCCGGTGCATGCGGCCACGCCCATCCTGCAGCGTCATGGGCTGCGCCTGAACGACCTGGACCTGTGGGAAATCAACGAGGCCTTCGCCGCGCAGGTGCTGGCCTGCCTGGCCGCATGGCAGGACGACGCCTACTGCCGTGAACACCTGGGCAGCGCCGCGTGGGGCCGCCTGGACCAGGACCGTCTCAATGTGGACGGCGGCGCCATCGCGCTGGGCCACCCCGTGGGCGCATCGGGCGCGCGCATCGTCCTGCATCTGCTGCAAGCGCTGCGCGCGCGCGGCCTGCGGCGCGGCATGGCGGCCATCTGCATCGGCGGCGGCCAGGGCGGCGCCATGCTGGTGGAGACCGTGGACGCAGAGCCCGCGCACGCGCACGCCAAGGAGGCTGCATGAACACCGACCTGCCGCGCGACGACGCCGGCGCCGCACAAGGAACCGCGGCGGCCGCGCCGCATGGCGTCGACGCCCGCGCACGTGACACGGCGCCACCGCACGGCGGCACGACCACGAACTGGCGGCTGCGCCACGACCAGGACGGCGTGGCGTGGCTGACGCTGGACTGCGCCGGCGGCGCCGTCAACACCTTGTCGGCGCCGGTGCTGGCCGAGCTGGCGTCCATGCTCGACGCGCTGGATGCGAGGCCGCCGCGCGGCCTGGTGATCCGCTCGGCGAAGCCGGCCGGCTTCGCGGCCGGCGCCGACATCGACGAATTCGCCGCGCTGAATGGCGCGCAGGAGGCGCGTGCCCTGATCGCGCGCGGCTGGGACCTGTTCGCGCGGCTGGCGGCGGTGCGATACCCCACGCTGGCGCTGATCCATGGCCACTGCCTGGGCGGCGGCCTGGAGTTGGCGCTGGCATGCCGCTATCGGCTGGTGGCCGACGAACCCGATACCGCGCTGTCCTTGCCCGAAGTGATGCTCGGCATTTTCCCGGGATGGGGCGGCATGTCGCGGCTGCCGGCGCTGGTGGGCGCGCCCGCCGCGCTGGACATGATGCTGACCGGCCGGCGCGTCGACGCCCGGCGCGCCGCCGCGCTCGGGCTGGCCGATGCGCGCGTGCCGACGCGGCTGCTGGACGCGGCCGCGCGCCACACCGTGCTGTCCGGCAAGCCGCGACGTCGCGCCCGGGGCCTGCCCGCGCTGCTGAATCGTTCGCCGCTGAAAGCGCTGGCGGCCCGCCAGGCGCGCAAGCGCATCGCCGACAAGGATCCGCAGGGCCACTACCCCGCACCCGCCGCCATCGTCGATCTGTGGGAACACCACGACGGCAACGCGCTGCGGGCGCCGGCCCTGCTCGAGACCATCCTGGCCTCGGACACGGCGCGCAACCTGGTGCGCGTGTTCCGCCTGCAGGAGCGGCTGAAGGCCCATGGCAAGCAGGAGGGCGCCGCGCCGGTGACGCACGTGCACGTCGTGGGCGCGGGCACCATGGGCGGCGACATCGCGGCCTGGTGCGCGCTGCGCGGCCTGAAGGTGACGCTGCAGGACCAGGACATGGCGCGCATCGCGCCCGCGCTGGGGCGGGCGGGCAAGTTCTACGCGGACAAGCTGAAGGACCGCCGCGCGGCGCGCGCGGCCTTCGACCGCCTGGTGCCCGATCCGCGCGGCGACGGCGTCGCCCACGCGGACCTGGTCATCGAAGCCATCGTCGAACAGCTCGACGCCAAGCGCACGTTGTATCGCCAGATCGAACCCCGCCTGAAGCCGGGCGCGCTGCTGGCCACCAACACCTCCAGCCTGTCGCTGCGGGACCTGGGCGCGGAACTGGCGCAGCCGGAGCGCCTGGTGGGCATTCATTTCTTCAATCCGGTGGCCCGCATGCCGCTGGTGGAAGTGGTGCGCGGCCCGGCTGACGACGGCGGCGCGCAGGCGCGCGCCTGCGCCTTTGTCGGCGCCATCGGCAAGCTGCCGCTGCCGGTTCGCGATGCGCCCGGCTTCCTGGTCAATGCCGTGCTCGCGCCCTATCTGCTCGAAGCCATGCGCTGCGTGGATGAAGGCCTGGCTCCCGAAACCATCGATGCGGCCATGACGGCGTTCGGCATGCCCATGGGGCCGATCGAGCTGGCCGACACGGTGGGCCTGGACATCGCGCTGGCCGCCGGTCGCGAGCTCGCCGGAGGCGCCGAGCCGCCGCGCTGCCTGATGCAAAGGGTCGAGCGCGGCGAGCTGGGCCGCAAAAGCGGGCGCGGCTTCTATGCATGGCGCGACGGCAAGGCGGACAAGGGCAAGGCCGGCGACGCGCCGCCGGGCCTGGCGCAGCGCCTGACCGACCCCTTGGTGGCGCGCGCGCGGCAGCAGCTGGCCGCGGGCGTGGTAAGTGACGCGGACCTGGCCGATGCGGGCGTGATCTTCGGCACGGGCTATGCGCCCTACACGGGCGGGCCGCTGCATGGCGAGCGGGCGCGCGGTGCGCGCACGACGGAATAGACCCGCGGGGCAACCCCATGCCCCGCCGCAGTACCGAAGCAGTACGCAGGCACAACGAGATCGGGCAACAGGCGGTGGTTTTCTCATGGCAGCCCGACGATAAAACCTACATCCATCGGAGACGACACATGCGCAAACATCTCGTGGCCATCAACGCCCTATCCGCCCTGCTCGCGGGCGCCTACGGCAACGGCGCCCACGCAGCGGGCTTCCAGCTGCTAGAGCAGAATGCCAGCGGCCTGGGCAACGCCTATGCCGGCTCGGCGGCCAACCCCGAGAACGCGAGCACCATCTACTTCAACCCCGCCGGCATGACCTACCTGCCCGGCGGCAACGTGTCGGCGGGGGCCAGCGCCGTCAAGCCGTCCTTCAAGTTCCGCGACAACGGCAACAGCCGCAATCCGGGCGTGCTGGGCGGCGGCGTGCCGACCGGCGGCAATGGCGGCGACGCCGGCAACCTGGGCGTGGTGCCCAATGCCTATCTGTCCTGGCAACTGGCCGAGAAGTGGTGGGTGGGCGTGGGCATGGGCGCGCCGTTCGGCCTGATGACCGAGTACGACAGCGGCTGGGTGGGCCAGTACCATTCGAACAAGTTCGAGATCACCACGGTCAACATCAACCCGTCCGTGGCCTACAAGGTCTCTGACCAGCTGTCGCTGGGCGTGGGGGTGAACTGGCAGCGCATCGACGCCGAGTACGCCAAGAAGACCGTGGTGCCGCTGGCGCCGGGCCGGTTCAGCAACGGCGACGCGCGGCTGAAGATGCACGGCGATGCGTGGGGCTGGAATGCCGGCATCATGCTGCAGCCCACCGAGGCCACGCGCATCGGCGTGTCGTACCGCTCGACGATGAAGCAGACCGCCAAGGGCAACACCGACATCAACGACATCGCCCTGCCCGGCGGCGCCACGACCGCCGCGTCGTACGCGGCCGAGGCGTCGGTGACGCTGCCGGACAGCCTGATCTTCAGCGTCTCGCACCAGTTGAATCCGCAATGGGAACTGCTGGGCGACATCTCATGGACGGGATGGAGCAGCCTGAAGTCGCTGGACATCGAGAACCGCGGCGGTCCCACCGACTCGCTGCCGCTGGACTTCCGCGACACCTGGCGCGTGGCGCTGGGCGCCAACTACCAGTTCGCGGCCCAGTGGAAGTGGAAGTTCGGCGTGGCGTTCGACCAGTCGCCGGTGCATCGCGCGTCCGACCGCCCGACCTCGCTGCCCGATACCGACCGCTGGTGGTTCTCGACGGGCGTGCAATACCAGGCCACCAAGAACATCACCGTCGACCTGGGTTACACCTATCTGTACCTGCGCGACACGGACATCGACACCACGTCCGGCAACGCGCTGACCAAGGGGCGGGTGGCAGGCAGCTACGACAGCAAGGGCAACATACTCGGGCTGCAGGTCTCCGCGCGGTTCTAGCCGGCCCGGCGGCGTTCGTGCGCGCTGCGGGTCCAGGGGCGGTCCTACCGGGCCGCCCCCACCAACGAGGAGGTTGTTTTGGACAAGATCATCGTCAAGCATGCCGCCGTGCTGGGCGCGGGCGTGATGGGCGCGCAGATCGCCGCGCACCTGGCCAACGCGGGCGTGCGCGTCACCCTGTACGACCTGACCGCCAAGGAGGGCGACCGCAACGGCGTCGCCCGCAAGGCGCTGGAAGGCCTGAAGAAGCTCGAGCCCCCGCCGCTGGCCGGCGCCGCCAGGCTGGCGCTGATCACGCCGGCCAACTACGACGACGACCTGCCGCGGCTGGCAGGATGCGACCTGGTCGTCGAGGCCATCGCCGAACGCCTGGACTGGAAGACCGAGCTGTATGCGCGCATCGCGCCGCATGTGGATCCGCGCGCCGTGATCGCCTCGAACACGTCGGGCCTGTCCATCCAGGCGCTGGCCGATGCGCTGCCCGAGGCGCTGCGGCCGCGCTTCTGCGGCGTGCACTTCTTCAACCCGCCGCGCTACATGCGTCTGGTCGAACTGATCGCGACGTCCTACACCGAGCCGCAAGTGCTCGACCAGCTCGAGACCTGGCTGACCTCGCGCCTGGGCAAGGGCGTGATCCGGGCGCTGGACACGCCCAACTTCGTGGCCAACCGCATCGGCGTGTTCTCCATCCTGGCGGCCATGCACCACACGCAGCGCCTGGGGCTGGGCTTCGATGAGGTGGATGCGCTGACCGGTCCGCTCATCGGCCGTCCCAAGAGCGCCACCTATCGCACCGCGGACGTGGTCGGCCTGGACACGCTGGCGCACGTCATCGGCACCATGCGCGAACACCTGCAGGCCGACCCGTGGCACCGCCATTTCCAGGCGCCGCAGTGGCTGCAGGGCCTGATCGACGCAGGGGCGCTGGGACAGAAGCGCGGCGCGGGCTTCTACAAGAAGGTCGGCAAGGAGATACAGGTACTGGACGCGGCCAAGCGTGAATACCATGCCTCGGGCGCCAAGGTGGCCGACGAGGTCGCGGCCATCCTGCGCGAGCGCGATCCGGCCAGGCGGCTCGCCGCCCTGCGCAAATCGCAGCACCCTCAGGCCCAGTTCCTGTGGAGCATCTTCCGCGACCTGTTCCACTACAGCGCGTACCACCTGGCCGAGGTAGCCGACAACGCGCGCGACCTCGACCTGGCCATGCGCTGGGGCTTCGGCTGGACCCACGGTCCCTTCGAGACCTGGCAGGCCGCGGGCTGGCAGGAGATCGCCCAGGCCGTGGCCGACGAGGTGCAGCAGGGCCGCGCCATGGCCGATGCGCCGCTGCCCGCGTGGGTGCTCGAACCGCAGCGCCAGGGGGTGCATGGCCCGCAGGGCTCGTACAGCGCGCGCGACGGCGCGTGGCGGCCGCGCTCTCAGCTCGCGGTGTATCGTCGCCAGCTGTTTCCCGAGACCGTGGCGGGCGAGACCGCGCCCGAGCGCGGCACGACGCTGTGGCAGAACCCGGGCGTCCGGCTGTGGCTGCTGCCCGAGGTGGACGCCGGCGTGGCCATCCTGTCGGTGACCACCAAGAACCACGTGCTGGGCAGCGAGGTGCTGGACGGCATCCGCGAGGCCGTGGCGCGCGCCGAGGCCGGCTTCGACGCCCTGGTGCTATGGCACGACGCGCCCTTCGCGCTGGGCGCGAACCTGGAGCAGGTCTATCAGGCCTGCGGGGCCGGCCAGTTCGACATGCTGGAAGCCACCGTGGAGACCTTCCAGAACACCTCGCTGGCGCTGCGTTATGCGCAAGTGCCCGTCGTGGCGGCCGTGCAAGGCATGGCCCTGGGCGGCGGCTGCGAGTTCATGATGCATGCCGCGCGCCGCGTGATGGCGCTGGAAAGCTACGTGGGCCTGGTCGAGGCCGGCGTGGGCGTGATACCCGCCGGCGGAGGCAGCAAGGCCCTGGCCGCGCGCGCCGCCGCACTGGCCTCGGCCACGGCCACGCCGAACGAAGTGTTCCCCTATCTGCAGCCGGTGTTCCAGAACATCGCCACGGCCCAGGTGGCCAAGAGCGCGCTGCAGGCCGTCGAGATGGGCTATGCCGACGCGGCGGATCCCATCGTGTTCCACCCTGGCGAACTGCTGTGGGTGGCGCTGCGCGAGGCGCGGGCGCTGGCCGATACCGGCTGGACGCCGCCCCTGCCGGTACGCGGCATCCCGGTGGCGGGCCGCACGGGCATCGCCAACTTCGAGATGGTGCTGGCCAACATGCGCGAGGGGGGCATGATCAGCGACCACGACTATCGCGTGGCCCGCAGCGCCGCCGTGGCGCTGTGCGGCGGCGAGGTCGACGCGGGCACGCGGGTGGACGAGGCATGGCTGTTGGCCGTGGAGCGCCGCGAATTCGTGGCGCTGCTGCGCACGCCGGAGACCCAGGCCCGCATCCGCCACACGCTGGACACCGGCAAGCCCCTGCGCAATTGACGCGAACAAGGAACTCACCATGAGCAAGAGCATGCAGGAAGCCTACATCGTGGCCGCGACGCGCCTGCCGGTAGGCAAGCGCAACGGCCTTTACGTGCACACCCGCCCCGACGACATGCTGGCCGCCGCGCTGCGCGGCGCGCTGGCGCAGGTGCCGGCGCTGGACCCGGCGCGCATCGACGACGTGATCGCGGGCTGCGCCATACCCGAAGCGGAGCAAGGCATGAACGTGGCGCGCATCGCGCTGCTGCTGGCCGGCCTGCCCGATCGCGTGGCGGGCGTCACCGTCAACCGCTTCTGCGCCTCGGGCCTGCAGGCGGTGGCCGACGCGGCCGCGCGCATCCGGCTGGGCGAGGCGGACATCATGATCGGCGCCGGCACCGAGTCCATGAGCGCCATGCCGCAGATCATGGGCAACAAGGTGGCGCTCAACCCCGCCATCTTCGAGCACGACGAGAACGTCGGCATGGCTTTTGGCATGGGCCTGACGGGCGAGAAGGTGGCCGAGCGCTGGAAGGTCTCGCGCGAGGACCAGGACGCCTTCGCGCTGGCGTCGCATCGCAAGGCCGTGGCGGCGATCGAGGCCGGCCACTTCCGCAACGAGACCACGCCCTACACCGTGGTGTCGTATCTGCCGGACGACGAGTCGGGCGAGCCCCGCCGCGTCGAACGCACGGCCGACCGCGACGAGGGCCCGCGCGCCGACACCACGGCCGAGGCGCTGGCGCGCCTGAGGCCCGTGTTCGCCGCGCGCGGCAGCGTCACCGCGGGCAACAGTTCCCAGATGTCCGATGGCGCCGGCGCGGTGGTGCTGGTCTCCGAGCGCATTCTGCGCGAGTTCGACCTGAAGCCGCTGGCGCGCTTCGCCGGCTTCGCGGTGGCCGGCGTGCCGCCGGAGATCATGGGCATCGGCCCGGCCGTGGCCATCCCCAAGGTGCTGGCCAGCACCGGCGTGCGCCTGCAGGACCTGGACTGGATCGAGCTGAACGAGGCCTTCGCCGCGCAGTCCCTGGCGGTCATCCGCGACACGGGGCTCGATCCGGAGAAGGTCAATCCGCTGGGCGGCGCCATCGCGCTGGGCCATCCCCTGGGCGCCACCGGCGCCATCCGCACGGCCACGGTGGTGCATGGCCTGCGCCGCACGGGCGGCAAGTACGGGATGGTGACCATGTGCGTCGGCACCGGCATGGGCGCCGCGGGGATATTCGAGGCGCTGTAGTTGCCGGGCCTGTCATTGCCGGCAATGTCGTCGCCGGCCCTGTCGTTCGACGCCCTGCCGTTCGGAGCGCTGCAGGCCGCGGCGGGCCGCGGCTTTCAGCGCCCCGGCAACCCCTGCCGGACCCGGTCCGCGGTGAACGGCGGCTCGCGCCAGCGCCGTCCCGTGGCATCGAACAGCGCATTGGCCAGCGCGGCCGGTCCGCACACCGAGGCCGACTCGCCCGCCCCCATGGGCGGCTCGTCCTGCCGCGGCATCAGCAGCACGTCGATGTCCGGCAGTTCGGCAAAACCCAGGATGGGATAGGCGCCCCACTCGAGGCTGGCGACGCCGTGCGCGCCGAAGGACACCCGTTCCTTCAGCGTGCGGCTCAGGGCCTGGATGACGTTGCCGTGTATCTGGTGCCGCACGCCGTCGGGATTGACCATCATGCCTGTGTCCTGCCCCACCACCACGCGGTCGACGCGAACGCGGCCGCTGCGCGGGTCCACGCTCAGGTCGACCACCCACGCGGCCCAGGCCGCGCCGAACCCGGGATATCGGCTGTGCACGTAGCGTGCGTAGGCCACGCCTCGGCCGCGCAGGCGCCCGTCGGCATCAGGCACGCCGCGCGTGCCGCGCGCGCCCGCCTGCCAGTCGGCGCGCCGCGCCACCGCGCGCAGCAGTTCCGCGGCGCGCGCGTCGTCCAGGTGATGCAGGCGGAACTCGACCGGATCGCGGCCCGCCCGTTCGGCCAGCTCGTCGATGAAGCATTCATGCGCGAACGAGTTCGGCAGCGCCGACACGCCGCGCAGCCAGGCGGCGCGCACGATGGCCGGCATGTCGTGGCACACGATGCGCTGGTTCGGGTAGCGGTAAGGCGGCACGGCCGTGCGGTCGCCCATCTCGAGCACGCGCGGTTCGGCCGCCACCTTGCCGGTCAGCAGCAGGGCCAGCAGCGGCGCGTCGTTGGAGGGATAGCGTGTGGCGAAGTCGTACGCCGCCAGGTTGCCGTCGGCATCCAGCGCGCCGCGCACTTCCATCAACTGCGCCGCGCCCTTGGGCTCCCAGGCATGCTCTTGCTCGCGGCTCAGCTGCACGCGCACCGGCGCGCCGACCTCGCGCGACAGCAGCGCGGCATCGGCGCTCACGTCGTCGGCGCAATTGCGGCCATAGCAGCCCGAGGCCTCCATGCGCACGATCTCGATGCGGTCTTCGCCCAGGCCGGTCAGGCGGTCCAGGTCGATGCGCAGCATGTGGGGATTCTGCGTGCCCGACCATACCGTCAGGCCGCCGCCGTCCGGCCGGTAGTCCGCGACGGCGCACGACGGGCCGATGGAGGCATGCATCTGGTATGGCCAGACATACTGGCAGGCGAGGCTTTTGCCCTGCGCCAGGGCCGCATCGACGTCGCCCTCGTTCTTCAGGGGTCGCAATGTAGAGGGTTGCGTCTTCAATGCGGCGGCCAGGTCGTCCAGGGCGGGCGCCGGCGGAACCGGATGCCAGCGCACACGCAGCTGTCGCGCGGCGCGCACCGCCTGTTCTTCGCGCATGGCCACCACGCCCACGAAGTCGCCCAGCACCACCACCTTCACCACGCCGGGCAGGCGGGACGCCGAATCGACGTCGGCCTCGATGAGGCTGTGGCCCACGAAAGCGCCCGTATCGCGGCCCGCATACGGAGGCCTTACCACCCTGCCGTGCAGCATGCCGGGCACGCGCACATCGTGCACGTAGACGGCCTCGCCCACCGCCTTGCCGGGAATGTCGACACGCGCCACGCCCTTGCCGACGATGCGGTACTGATCCGCCGGCTTCAGCGCCACCTCGTCGGCCAGGCGCAGCATCGCGCCGCCCTCCTGCAGCAACGCCCAATAGTCGACCCGCCCGCCGTCCGGGGCGTCGACGACGCCATCGCGCACCGTCAATGCGGCGACGTCCGCGCCCAGGCGCAACGCGGCGCGCGCCAGCAGGTAAGCCCGTGCCTGCGCCGCCGCCTTGCGCAAGGGCACGGCGGAGATCTGGATGGTGGCGCTGGCGATGGTCGGCCCCTGATTGGGCGCGGCCTCGGTATGGCCCAGCACCATCTCGACGCGCGACGGATCGACATCGAGTTCTTCGGCCACGATCTGCGCCAGCGACGTGCGGATGCCGGTGCCCAGGTCGACGTGGCCGTTGAAGGCCAGCACGCGGCTGTCGGGCAGCACGGCCACGAAGATGTCGGGCGTGGCGCGCACGTAGTCGGACGCCGCACCGGGCTGGCCCGGCGCGGGACGCACGCCGGGCGCGGGATCGCGCACGACCAGCAGCGCCCCCTTGGCGACCAGCAGGCCGCGGTGCAGCGCCTTAGGCGTGGGCGTAGTGGGCGGACGCGTCGTCGATCGCACCTGTCGCCTCCAGCGCGGCATCGCGCGCCATCACGGCGGCATACTTCTGCTGCATGTCGAACAGATTGGCCTCGTGCGGCCCGATGGCGCGGTCGCCCACGCAGTCGGCCAGCACCACGGGCCGCAAGCCCGCGGACATGGCGTCGACGACGCTGGCCCGCACGCAGCCGCTGGTGGTGCAGCCCGCCACCAGCAGAGTCTGCACGCCGCGCTGCGCCAGCCAGGCCGCCAGCATGGTGCCGTAGAAGGCGGACGGCACGCTCTTGCGCACCACGTACTCGCCCGCGGCCGGCGCCAGTTCGGGCACGATGGCGCTGGCGGGCGAGGCCTCTTTCAGCGTCAGCATGCCGGGCACCTTGATGCTGAAGATATTGCCGTCGGCGTCGTCGTCGGCATACACGATGCGGCTGTGCGCCACGGCCCAGCCCCGCTCTCGCGCCGCCGCCAGCAGCGGCACCGTGCGGGCGATGGCCTGCGGAATGTTGCCGCCGCCGAACTGCGCGGGATCGGCGAAACCGTTGACGAAGTCGACGATCAGCAAGCCGAACGGCGCGCGCAGCGGCAGGTCGGTGCCGAATCCCTGGCGTTGATAAGTGGCGAGTTCTTCCTGCCTGGCCATGTGGGTTTCCGTTGGAGGGTTTGTCGTCTATGAATCGAGGCCGGCGCGCGCGTTGCTGTGCGCGGCCGCCTTACTTCTGGTCGAGCACCTTGCCCGCGCGCACGACCTCGGCGCCGTCCAGCTTCACCGTGCATCCGCGCAGAGGAATGTCGATGTGGCATGCCGTGGCGCGATTGCCGCCCGCTTCGTTGTTGGGCCCCAGCGAAAACAGGAAGTTGCCCTCGTAGGCCCGCGCGTCCATGCCGATGGTGGCTTCCCGATCGTACAGCCCCAGCACGCCGCGATGCGCGCGCGGCTGCAGGCCCCAGCCGATGTGCGAGATCGCATAGGCCTCGGGATCGTCGAAGGTGGCCATGTACTCGCGCAGCAGTTCGGCGTCCACGCCGCCCTCGATCTTCGTGGCGTAGCCGTTCTCGACCGTGAGTACGATGGGATCGGCGGCATAGGACTTCTGCGGCAGCAGGATGTCGCCCCGGTCGATGACGATGCGGCCCTGCGCCGCGCCCTCGTTCGGCCAGGTCAGCACGAAGCCGCTGGGCCAATGGTCCCAGCGACCCGGCTCGTCCACGAAGCCGTACTCGCTGATGGCGGGAAACTCGCCCAAGGGGCAGCGCAGCTCGGTACCCGCGGGCGAGGTGACCGTCATCTCGCGCGCCGCCTCGATGCACGCGGCCGCGGCCTTCACGCGCGCCCGGTCGGCCTCGGTGGGAACCAGCCGCGCCAGCACCTCGGGCGGCTCCACCGCCAGCAGTATTTTCGTGCCGCCCGCCAGGATCTCGTGCTGCTCGGGCGAGAACAGCAGGGTCATCAGGTCCAGCACCAGGTCGCTGGCCTTCAACGCCGCGATGGCGGCCTTGTTGCCCGTGAGCGGCGTGGTGCCCAGGTAGGCCAGCGAGTCGCGGCTGAGGGCCTTCTCGCCATTGACTGGCGGCAGGTCCAGCCGGTTGACCACCGCGCCCATGGACTGCGCCGCGATCAGCGCGGCGCCGAGCGTCTGCGGATGCGTGGCGGCGCTGGTCAGCACCGTGACGGTCTGGCCGGCCTGCAGCCGGGACAGCTTCAGGACCTGCTGCCAGGCCTGGATCAATTCGTAGTCGCTTACCGGCATCGCCCTTCTCCTATGGTTGGGATGCGGGTTGACGTATCAGGCCGCCGCGCGCAGCGGCGCGCCCAGGAAGTCGCCCAGCGCCGCGTAGAAGCCTTCCTCGTTGTCCCAGGGAATCATGTGGCCCGCGGCGGGCACGCGCACGTGCGCCGTGCCCGGGGCCAGCCGCTGGATTTCCTGCACGTCCGCGTCCTGCACCACGTCGCCTCGTTCGGCGGTGATCAGCAGGCACGGCGCCTGCACCTGCGGCAGGTCGGCATGGATGTCGTCGCTGTGGAAACCCTCGAAGCTGGCCAGGATCGCGCGCTCGTCGCAGGTGTGCAGCCATTCGGCCCGCAACTGGCGCTGCGCTTCGGTCCAGGTGGGGCAATAAGTCTTCATATCCTCGGCCGTCATGCCCGCGCGCGCCTGCGCCATCGAGTCGACGTACCAGGGCAGCTTGGCCGGATAGGGCCGGCGGCCCGGTCCGGACACCGGGGGATCGACCATGACCAGGCGCGCCAGCCCGGCCGGCCGCGACCGCGCGGCGCGCACGCCGATGCGCCCGCCCATGGAATGGCCCACCACGCTGTAGCGCGCCAGGCCCAGCGCCTGCGCGAACGCGACGAGGTCCGCCGCCTGCGCGTCCAGGCTGTAGTCCAGCTCGGCGCCGGCCTGCGACAGGCCTCGGCCGCGCACGTCCAGCACGTAGGTGTCGAACTGCTCGCCCAGGCGCTCGGCCACGAAGCCCCACGTGATGGCCGGGCTGGTGATGCCCGGCACGACGATGACCGGGTCGCGCCCGGCCTGCTCGCCACCGTAGCGGAGGTAATGCTGGCGTATGCCGTTGGCGTGCACGTTGCCGCCGTATCGATAGGTGCTCATGCTTGCTCCGTCATGCGGGACGTGCTGTTTCAGTATGCGCCCGACAGCAGCGCGCCGGCGCCCGGGACCACCGGTTCCAGGCCCAGCTGCTTGAGCATGGCGTAGGTGGTGGCCACCGCGGCCGTGACGACCGGCTTGCCGGTGGCCGCCTCGACCCGCGCGATCGCAGCCAGCGAGGGCATCTGCACGCAGGCCGACAGCACGATCGCGTCGGCATGCTTGAAGTCCATGCGGGACACGATGCCGGGCAGCAGCGCGGGGTCGTGCCGGCCGACCTCGAGGTTGTCGGGGATCTCGAGCGCGCGATAGTCGACGACCTCGTGGCCCTCGTTAGCGATGTAGCCCACCACCAGTTGGGTCAACGGCTTCATGTAGGGGGCGACCACCGCGATGCGCTTCGCGTTCAGCACCTTCAGCCCGTCGACCAGCGCGCCCGCGCTGGTGACCACCGGAGCCTCGCCGCCATTGGCGGCCGTGTGCCCCTGCAGCCGCTGCTGCGACACGCGATGGTAGCCATGTCCCATCGCCATGATGGCGACCAGGCACGCGTAGCCCAGCACGTCCACGCGCGCATCGGACAGCTCGATCGCGCAGCGGTCGGACTCGGCGTCCATGGCGGCCAGTTCTTCCTTGACCACCTTCTTCATGCGCATGCGGCTGGAATGGAACGTGAAGCGCTCGGGCCGGATCTGCTCGCGCGCGCGCAGCATGGCCGGGATCTCGGTCTCCATCGTCGTGTTGGAGCTCGGCACGATCTGGCCGATGCGGTAGGTCTTGAACATGGAAGGCTCCGTATGGGCAGGCTTTTTATGCCACCTGACAATTTAAATGTATACGCTCTATTCTTGCAACCTGTCAGCCGGGTGACAAGGGTTTCTCCCGCATACCGACAAAGGACTCATTTCCGGGAAAACCCTAAGCAAATACCGATGGTTATTCCGGATATAGCGTACGCGCAACATGGCTTGCCACCCCTTGGCACGACCGCGAACAAAACCCGATTTACTTCCAAAATTTGAGTGTGTACACTTGTTTTCATTGTCAGCCGGCCCACGCCGCCGGCCTTCCAGGAGAACATCGTGCAAGGCAAACCTAGGATCGCAGTGATCGGCGCCGGCTTGGGCGGCACCGCGGGCGCGGCGCTCATGGCGCGCGCCGGATTCAACGTCCGGCTCTACGAACAGGCGCCGGCCTTCTCGCGTCTGGGTGCGGGCATCCACTTGGGCCCGAACGTGATGAAGATCATGCGCGCCATCGGCATCGAAGACGAGCTGAATCGCCAGGGCTCGCATCCCGACTTCTGGTACAGCCGCCACTGGCAGACCGGCGAGGAACTCGCGCGCATTCCGCTGGGCGACTACGCGGTGTCTCACTACGGCGCCAGCTATCTCACCGTGCACCGCGGCGACTTCCACGCGCTGATGACGGCCGCCCTGCCCGCGGGCGTGCTGCAGTTCGGCAAGCGCCTCACCAAGATCGACGACCAGGGCGACTGCGTCAGGCTCGAGTTCGCGGACGGCACCATCGAAGAGGCCGACATCGTCATCGGCGCGGACGGCGTGAACTCGCGCGTGCGCGAACATCTGCTGGGGCCCGAGCCGCCCAAGTACACGGGCTACGTGGGGCATCGCGCGGTATTTCCCACCCCCATCGACAGCGGCACCCTGCCGTTCGACATGTGCGTGAAGTGGTGGTCCGACGACCGCCACATGATGGTGTATTTCGTCACCAGCAGGCGCGACGAGATCTATTACGTTACGGGCGTACCCGAAGCCGAGTGGGACATGAGCAAAAGCTGGGTGCCGAGCAGCGTGCAGGCCATGCGCGACGCGTTCGAGGGCTGGCATCCCACGGTTCAGGCGCTCATCGAGCACACGCCCGAGGTCACCAAGTGGCCGCTGCTCGAACGCGACCCGCTGCCGCTGTGGAGCCGCGGCCGCATCGTGCTGCTGGGCGACGCCTGCCATCCCATGAAGCCGCACATGGCCCAAGGCGCCGCCATGGCCATCGAAGATGCGGCCATGCTCACCCGCATCTTCCAGCAGGCGGGCCTGTCCGACCACGAGACCGCCTTCCGGCTGTACGAAGCCAACCGCACCGAGCGCGCGGGACGCGTACAGAAGGTCTCGCACGACAACACCTGGCTGCGCACCAACGAGAACCCCGACTGGTGCTTCGGCTACGACGTGTTCGCCGTGCCGCTGGTCGAGAGCGCGCCGCGCCAGGACGCGGCCTAGCCGCGAGCCTTGCGCGCCGGGCCACAGGGAAAGTCCCCGTGGTCCGGCCGGCAGGCGCCGGATACAGTCCCTGCTTGGATCGCCGCCCATCCCGATGAACGCAACACCGCGCACGTATACGCTCCGCGTCAACCAGGCCACGCATACTGTCGAGACCGCGCCCGACACGCCATTGCTGTATGTGCTGCGCAACGATCTCGCGCTGAACGGCCCCAAGTTCGGCTGCGGCCTGGGCGAATGCGGCGCGTGCACGGTGCTGGTCGACGGCATGGCGGCGCGCTCTTGCGTGCTGCCCGTGCGCGGCGCCGAACATCACGACATCACAACACTCGAGGGCCTGGGTACGCGCGACGCGCCCGGCCCCGTACAGCAGGCCTTCATCGAGCACCAGGCCGCGCAGTGCGGTTATTGCATGAACGGCATGATCATGAGCGCGCAGGCCCTGCTGCTGCGCAATCCGCATCCCACCGAAGCCGAGATCCGCCAGGCGCTGCAGTACAACCTGTGCCGCTGCGGCACGCACATGGAGATCCTGGCGGCGGTGCGCGCGGCCGCCGCGCGGGGATTGGCATGAGCATGCCGGGCCGCCGCGACCTCGGCGCGAAAGATGAAGCCGGCGGCGCCGAGCGCTCGTCGGCGCTGGCCGCGGGCTCGTCGGATCTGGCGCCGCCCGGCGGGGCGCGGCTGTTGCATGGCATGGTCCTGCGTCCCGCGCAGCCTCGCTGGAATGGCCGGCACTACACCGGGCCGCGCCTGCGCGGCGCAGACCGCTCGGGGCTGCAAGGCATGGCCGGTCTGGCGGCCGTGGTGGTCGAAGGCGATTTCGTGGGCGTGGTGGCCGGCACGCTCGAGCTGGCACGCCAGGCGGCCGCGCGCCTGGTGCTGGACTGGGATGACGCTGCCGGGTCCGAGGCGAGCACCACGGCATGGCAGCAGCAGGATGGGCCCGACCAGGGTCGACCCGGGCAGGACGGTCGCAAGCAGGACAGCTCCAGGCAAGACGACCCGCAGCAGCGCGACATCGCGCAGGGCGCGCCCTCTCTGGATGCCACCTATCGCTGGCCTGCGCATTCGACTGCATCGGCATCCGCAAGCGCTGCCTCGCCCGCGAACGGCGCCGCGTGGGCCATCGCAAGTTGGCGCACCGATGAACTCACCGTGTGGGCCGGGGCGCCCGCGGCCATGTTGCAAGCCGAGCTGGCGCAGCTTCTGCAGCTGCCGCCCGAACGTGTGCGCGTGCTGCCCACCGGACAGGCGCCGCATCCGGGCGCAGTGGACGCTGCCGCGGACGCGGCACTGCTATCCAGAGCCGTGGGCCGCGCGGTACGCGTATCGGCGCCGCCAGCCCGTCCGCACATCGCCTCGCACACGCTGCACGCCACGCTGGACGCGCACGGCGACATCGTCGCCCAGTGCTGGCAGGACGACGGCAGCGGCATCGCGCGGCCGTCCATGGCGCGCCTGCTGGTCGGGCAATCCGTAACGCCCGCGACGCGCGCGATGCATCTGCGGCCGCCCTATGCATACGCCGACGCCAGCGTAGTCATGGCGGCCTCGACACCACTGGACGCAGCGCCCGCCTCCTGGCCGGCCACGCAGGCGGCGCGCGTGTTCGCGCAAGAGTCCTTCATGGACGAAGCCGCCGCGCGCGCCGGCAGCGATCCCGTCGCCTATCGCCTGCGCCACCTGGACGACGCGCGCGGCGCGGCCCTGGTAGAGCGTGTGGCGCGGCAAGCGGGGTGGCAGGCGGGCGATGGCACGCCGTCGCAAGGCAAGACCGGCTCAATGAACGGCTCGACGACCGGTTCGATGATCGGCGAGACCCGCACAGGACGCGGCTTCGCCTACGCCTGCGTGCTGGACGATGCCGCGCAGCCGCCGCGCCGCGTGTGGTCGGCGTGGGTGGCCGACGTGGCGGTGGACCCGGACAGCGGCCAGGTCGCGCTGACCCGCGTCGTCGTGGGCCATGATGCCGACGAAGCCTCAACGGACGCGGGCAGCCCGGATGCCGCATTTGCGACTGGTCGGATACGCGATGCCGCGCGCCGCCTGCTGCCGACGCCTTCCGCATTCGACGACAGTCCGGCGGACGCGGCGCGCGAACCCGGGCCGGGCACACGAGACCTGGCGATCGACCTCCTGGCCGCGCCGCGCGAGCTGGCCCGCGCGGACGACAAGGTGCCTGCTCCCACCGACGTGGCGTGGTCCGACGCGGCCGCCCTGCCCGCGGCGGCGGCCGTGGCCAATGCCATCTTCCACGCCACCGGCGTGCGCCTGCGCGAACCGCCTTTCGATGGCGTCACCACGCGGCACGCCTTGGCGCAGGCCGCCGCGGGCAAGGGCGCGCGGGCGCGCCGGTCCGCCTACGCGTGGCTGGGCGGCATCGCCGCCGCCGCGGCCGGCCTGATCGTGTCGGCGCTGCCGTGGCGCGGCGTGATCGCGCCCGTGGCGCCGCCCGACCTCAGCCTGTACTCGGCCGCGGCACTGGAGCGCGGCCGGCTGGTGGCCGCGGCTGGGGACTGCGTGGTGTGCCACACGGCGCCGGGCGGCGCTCCGAATGCGGGCGGCCTGGCGCTGGATACGCCCTTCGGCGCCATCTACACCACCAACATCACGCCCGACGTGGAAACCGGCATCGGCAACTGGTCGTATGCCGCGTTCGAACGCGCCATGCGGCAAGGGGTGCACCGCGATGGCCGGCAACTGTATCCGGCCTTCCCGTACACCTCGTTCGCCAAGCTCACGGATGCAGACATGCAGGCGCTGTATGCCTACCTGATGTCGCAGCCGGCCGTGCGGCACACGCCGCCCGAAACGCGCCTGGCCTTCCCGTACAACCTGCGCCCGCTGATGGCCGGATGGAACCTGCTGTTCCATGACGACAAGGTCTATCGTCCCGACCCGACGCAATCGCTGGCCTGGAATCGCGGGGCCTACCTGGTGCAGGGAGCGGGCCATTGCGGCGCGTGCCACACGCCGCGCAATCCGTTGGGCGCGGAGCGCCGCGGCATTGCCTCGCTGCTGGCCGGCGGCGAGGCCGAAGGCTGGGAGGCGCCCGCGCTGAACGCGCTGTCGCGCGCGCCGATCGCATGGTCCGAAGACGACCTGTACGCCTATCTGCGCACCGGTTTCTCCGAGCGGCACGGCGTGGCCGCGGGGCCGATGGCGCCCGTGATCCATGGCCTGTCGGCCTTGCCCGACGAGGACGTGCGCGCCATGGCGATCTACCTGGCATCGCTGAACCCGGTCTCGCAGGATGGCACCGCGCAGGCCGCCGCGGTGCGGGCCTTGGAAGCCGACGCCGCACCCGACGCGCGGCTGTTTCCCGAGAATGGCGAGCGCATCTTCCAGGGCGCGTGCGCGGCCTGCCACGAGACGCGCGAGGCCGCACCCCTGTTCGGCGCGCGGCCCTCTTTGGCGCTGAACACCAGCCTGCACAGCGACCGGCCCGACAACCTGATCCAGGTGATCCTGCATGGCATCGCCGAGCCCGCGAGCGCTAGCCTGGGCTACATGCCCGCCTTCGGCGGCAGCCTGAACGATGCGCAGGTGGCGGAGCTGGTGGAATACATGCGGGCGCGCTTCGCCCCGCAGCGGCCGGGGTGGGATGACGTCGCGCGCCGCGTGGGCGAACTGCGCGGCGGCGCCGCCGAAGAACGGTCGGCCAGCCCGCCCGAAGCGGCCTTGCGCCAGCCGGCGGGCGTGAACTGATCCCTGCAACACAGGAACGGCGCATTGCCGGCGGCATGCGCGACGGCCCGCCCGCGAGCCATCATGACGAGGCCGCCGTGCGCGGCCCCATCGGCATCACACCGTGAGATACGCGCGCCGCACGCTTTCGTCGGCCGCCAATTCAGCCATCGTGCCGGAATAGCGGATCTGGCCTTTCTCCAGCACGTAGACGCGGTCGGACACCAGCTCGGCGAAATGGACGTTCTGCTCGGACAGCAGGATGCTCGCGCCCTGCGCCTTCAACGCCAGGATCATCTGCGCCATCTGCTCGACGATGACCGGCGCCACGCCCTCCGACGGCTCGTCCAGCAGCACCAGATACGGATTGCCCATCAACGTGCGCGCCACGGTCAGCATCTGCTGTTCGCCGCCGCTCATCTGCCCGCCGGGACGGTCCTGCATGGCGCCCAGGTTGGGAAACAGCTGGTACAACGCCTGCGGCGTCCAGTGCGTGGCCTGCGTGCCGTCGGGCCAGCGCCGCGGCGCCTGCCGGCCCACCTCGAGGTTCTCGGTGACCGTCAGGTCGGTGAACACGCGCCGGTCTTCGGGCACGAAGCCCAGGCCCAGGCGCGCGATCTCGTAGGGCTGGCGTCCGGTAATGTCCTGCCCCATGAAGCCGATGCGGCCGGTGCGGCGCGCCAGCAGTCCCATCACCGCCTTGATGGTGGTGGACTTGCCCGCGCCGTTGCGGCCCATCAGGGCTACGACCTCGCCGCGGCGCACCTCGAAACCCACGTCGAACAGGATGTGCGCGGCGCCATACCAGGCGTTCAGGTCCTCGACCCGCAACAGCGGCTCGTCCGAAGATGGCCTGGCGGTGGCGGCCGCGGGGGATTCTGCGACGGCGCTCATGCGGGCACTCCTGCTGCAGGTTTCTCGAAAGTCTTGCCGGTGCCGAAGTAGACCTCCTGCACCTTGGGATGGTTGCGGATCTCCTGCGCGCGACCCTCGGCAATGAGGCTGCCGCGCGCCAGCACGATCATGCGATCCGCATAGGCGAACACCACGTCCATGCTGTGCTCGGTGAACAGCACCGCCATGCGGCGGTCGACCACCAGGCGCTTGGTCAGCGCCATCAGTTCATTGCGCTCGCGCGGCGCCATGCCGGCCGTGGGCTCGTCCATCAGCAGCAGCTTGGGATCGTTGGCCAGGCCCATTGCCAGCTCGACGCGCTTCACGTCGCCGTAGGCCAGTTCGCTGCAGGGCCGGTCGGCCTGGTCGCGCATGCCTACCTGGTCGAGCAGGTCCAGCGCCTGATCCCGATATTGCCTGCCCGCCTGCGACCACAGCGAATAGATGCGCCGGTGATGCGACAGCAGCGCCATCTGCACGTTCTCGACCACCGTGAGGGAAGCGAAGGTGGCCGCGATCTGGAAGGTGCGGCCCACGCCCAGGCGCCAGATGTCGCGCGGACGCATGCCGGTCAGTTCCTGGCCTTCGAGCCTGACGGATCCGGAGGTGGGCGGCAGCTGGCCGCCCACCATGTTGAAAGTGGTGGACTTGCCGGCGCCGTTCGGCCCGATCAGCGCCAGCAGTTCGCCGGCGGCCAGGTCGAAGCTGATGCCATTGACGGCCTTCACGCCGCCGAACGATTTGTTCAGATCCCGGACTTGCAACAGCGCGCTCATGCCTGCTTCTCCTCGCGCACGGCGATGCCGTGATTGCCGTCGCGGCGATTGCCGTCGCGGCGATTGCCGTCGCGGCGATGGCCGTCGCGGCGGTGGCCGTCGCGGCGGCTCACTCGCTGCCAGAGCTGCCGGAACGACCCGGCGATGCCCTGCGGAAAGGCCAGCACCAGCAGCAGGATCACGCCGCCCAGCAGGGCGCGCCAGTATTCGGTCAGCCGCATGACGTAGTCCTGCAGCACGTTGAACGCCGCGGCGCCCACCACCGGACCGACCAGGGTCTGGATGCCGCCCAGCAGCACCATCACCAGGCCGTCGACCGACTTGCCCACCGCCATGGCGTCGGGCGAGATGCTGCCCTTGGAGAACACGAACAGCGAACCTGCCAGCCCCGCGAACACGCCTGCCAGCACGAACGCCGCCCACTGCACGCGCTTGACGTCGATGCCGATGGCGTCGGCGCGCAGCATCGAGTCGCGGCCGGCGCGCAGCGCATAGCCGAACGGCGCGAACAGGATGCGGCGCAGCACCAGCATCGACAGCGCGGCCAGCGCCAGCACCAGGTAGTAGTACGCGTTGCCGGACAGCCAGTCGGCCGGCCACACCCCGATCAAGCCGTTGGAACCGCCCGTGAAGTCATCCCACTGGAACACCACCGACCATACGATCTGCGAGAACGCCAGCGTCAGCATGGCCAGGTACACGCCCGACAGGCGCACGCAGAACCAGCCGAACACCAGCGCGCCGGCTGCCGCGGCCAGCGGCGCGAACGCCAGCGCCAGCTCCATGGGCAGCGACGCCGCCTTCAGCAGCAGCGCGGCCCCGTAGGCGCCCAGGCCGAAGTACGCCGCATGGCCGAACGAATGCATGCCGCCCGGCCCCATGATGAAGTGCAGGCTGAGCGCGAACAGGGCCGCGATCAGGATGTCCTGCGCCAGCACCGGCGCATAGGGCAGCCATGTGTCCAGCAGAGGCAGCACCGCCAGCGCCGCCAGCACTGCCAGCGCGAACACCCGGAAGGCGCCCGAGGACGGGCGCAAGGGCGCCTCGGCCGGCGCCGAGTTGCGGCTGGCGCCCTGGGGCCGGCCGAACAGGCCCCATGGCCGGAACACCAGCACCAGGGCCATGAACAGGAACTCGACCACCAGCGTCAGCTTCGAGAACGACACGTCGATGCCCAGGATGGTCATGTTGCCCAGGCCGATGCACAGCGCCTTCAGTTCGGCGATGATGAGCGCGGCGACGTAGGCGCCGGGAATGGACCCCATGCCGCCCACGACCACCACGACGAACGCATCGCCGATGACGCGCAGGTCCAGACCCAGGCTGGCGGGCTCGCGCGGCAGCTGCACCGCGCCGCCCAGGCCGGCCAGCATGGCGCCCAGCGCGAACACGCCCGTGAACAGCCATGCCTGGTTCACGCCCAGCGCGCCCAGCATCTCGCGGTCTTGCGTGGCGGCCCGCACCAGCGTGCCCCAGCGCGTGCGCGTCAGCAGCAGCCACAGCAACCCCAGCACGACGGGGCCGATGAGGATCAGCACCAGGTTGTAGACCGGATACTGGCGGCCAAGCAGATCGATGGCGCCGGTGAGGCCGGGCGCGCGGCGGCCCAGCAGGTCTTCCGCGCCCCAGATCCACAGCGTGGCGTCGTTGATCACCAGCACCAGCGCGAACGTGGCCAGCAGCTGGAACAACTCGGGCGCGCGATAGATGCGTCGCAGCAGCACGATCTCGACCAGCGCGCCGAACACGCCCACCAGCACCGCGGCGGCGACCAGCCCGAACCAGAAGCCCAACGCCGTGCCGCCTATGTGCTCGACCACGGAATACGCCGCGTACACGCCCAGCATGTACAGCGAGCCGTGCGCGAAGTTGACGATGCGGGTGACGCCGAAGATCAGCGACAGCCCCGCCGCGACGAGAAAGAGCGAAGACGCCTCGGCCAGGCCGTTGAGCAACTGCGCGAGAAAACCGGTGAAATCCATGGCCAGCACACCACCTGATCAGCGAGGCAGGCGCCTCAGTCGCCCTTGCGCAGCTTGCGCACCTCGTCGTCCGGCGGCATGACCGATCCGCCGTCGACGTAGCGGAAGTCGGTCATGATGCCCTTGCCGTCCTGCCTGGCCAGCTTGCCCACGTAGGCGCCCATGGTGGACTGGTGGTCGAGCGCGCGGTATTCGATGGGGCCGAACGGAATGGTGAGCTTCAGGCCGGCGAAGGCCTTGATCAGCGCCTCGGTGTCGGCGGAACCCGCGCGCTTCATGCCCTCGGCCAGCGACTTGATGGCGCTGTACCCCACCACCGAGCCCAGCCGCGGATAGTCCTTGAACTTGTCCTGGTAGGCCTTCAGGAACGCCTTGTGCTCGGGCGTGTCGATGAACTGCCAGGGGTAGCCCGTGACCACCCAGCCCTCGGGCGTTTCGTCGCGCAGCGGATCGAGATACTCGGGTTCGCCGCTCAGCACGCTGACCACGGGACGGCCCTTGAACAGTCCGCGCGTTTCGCCCTCGCGCACCAGCTTGGCCAGGTCGGCCGCGAACAGCACGTTGAAGATGGCATCGGGCTTGGCATCGGCCAGCGCCTGCACCACGCTGCCCGCATCGACCTTGCCCAGCGGCGGAGCCTGCTCGGCGACGAACTCGATGTCGGGCTGCGCCGCCTTCATCAGCGTCTTGAACGTGGCCACGGCCGACTGGCCGTACTCGTAGTTCGGGTAGACGATGGCCCATCGCTTCTTGTTCATCTTCACGGCTTCGGGCACCAGCATGGCCACCTGCACGTAGGTCGAGGTGCGCAGGCGATACGTGTAGCGGTTGCCGTTTTCCCAGGTGATCTTGTCGGTCAGCGGCTCGCTGGCCAGGAAGAACACCTTCTTCTGCTTGGCGTAGTCGGTCAGGGCCAGGCCGATGTGCGACAGGAACGAGCCCGTCAGCACGTCGACGCGTTCGCGCGACACCAGCTCTTCCGCCGCGCGTACGGCCTCGCCGGGATTGGCGTTGTCGTCGCGGATGACCAGCTCGAGCTTCTTGCCGTTTACGCCGCCCGCGGCATTGACCTCGTCCAGGGCCAGCTGCATGCCCTTGCGATAGGGGTCGAGGAAGGCGGGCTGCGCCTTGTAGCTGTTGATCTCTCCGATCTTGATGACGCCCTGCGCCCACGAGGGCGTGGCCGTCGCGGCGAACCAGGTCAGGCTGGCGGCCGCGAGGATCCGGAAACTGCGAATACGACCGTTCATGTTTTCCCCTTGAATGAGTGACGGCGTCGGTGCGTCGGCTGCGATCCGGACAGATGGCGCGGCCTGTGCTTATATAAAGCGTACACACTCAAATTCTGCATGCATTCGAGCAATCCGGCAGGCATAACCATTATCAGGACATGGATATTCGAAACCCTACGGGATTACCCGGATATTCGCGTGAAATCAGCGTGTTAAGGCAATATTCCACGCCCTGTAGTAGAGCGTTTTCACAGTGGAATGCCCCGCGCCGGGGCATTCTCGCACGTGAAAAATAGAGCGTCGTCACTGAATTCGGACTAGGACTTACCCTAGTGGCGGGCGTGCGGGCGCGACGTCGCGCACTACGGCGCCGGCGCACCGTCCATCTCGCTCATCTTGCGCAGCAGGTACAGAATGGCCACCCGCTCGGCCGGATTCAGGTCGCCGAAGGTGCTTTCGCTGATGCGCTGCGCGAACGGCACCATCTCGCCCACCAGCGCATGCCCCGCGTCCGTCAGCGTCACCAGCACCTTGCGGCGGTCCGCGGGGTCATGCGAGACCGCCAGCAGTTCGCGGGTCTTCAGACGCTCGATCACCCCGCGGACCGTGGCCTGGTCGATGGCCGTGGCCTTGACCACCTCGACCAGCGAACATGCCTGCCGGTCGCGCACGGCGCACAGCACCACGAACTGCGCGGCCGTCAACTGCGAATCGGGAATCGTCTGCTGGAAGATCGCCATGTGGCGCTGGTACGCGCGGCGCAGCAGATGGCCCACCTGGTCGGAGAACTGGTAGGAAGAGTCGGGCGCTTGCGCGCCCGGCGTTGGACGCGATGCTTCCTCGGATCGGGGCATGGACGATGGCGTGGGCGAGAGCGTATCGGGACGGCACGTGTGCCGATGCGGGCGCGATGGCCTGCCCGCAGTATACCGACCGATGCCCGGCCCTCAACCAGGACGGATGCCCGACTTCCTGATGATCGGCCCCCACTTGGCGCGTTCTTCATCGGCGAAGCGGGCCAGGTCTTCGGGCGTGCCGCCGGCGGGCTCGTAGCCCAGCTGAAGCAGCCGGGCGCGCGCCTCCGGCTCGTGCAGGATCTGGTTGACGGCCTGGTTCAGGCGGTCGACCACGGACCTGGGCGTGCCCTTGGGCGCATACAGCGCATTCCACGCGATCACCTCGAAATCAGGCACACCCTGCTGCGCCACGCTGGGCACGCCCGGCAGCAGTTCACTGGGTCCCTGGCTCGTCACGGCCAGCGCCCTGAGCTTGCCGCCCGCGACCTGCGCGCGGGCCACGGCCACGGTATCGATGAGCACCGGAATCTGCCCGCCCATCACGTCGTTGACAGCCGTGGGCGACCCTTTGTAGGGCACGCCGAACAGCGGCGCCTGGGTCTGGTCCTTCATCAGTTCGAGCACCAGCTGCGCGGTGGTGCTGGGCATGCCCACGTCGGCCGCGCCCTTGCCGCGACGGGCCGCGGCCAACAGATCTCCCACCGATTGCAGCTTCGAATCCGCGGCCACCATCAGCGCCATGGGGAACGTGGCCACCAGCGCGATCGGCACGAAATCCCGCTTCGCGTCGAAGGTGAGCTGCGGATAGAGAAACTCGTTCAGCGCGTGCGTGGCGTTGGTGCCCATCGTCAGTGTGTAGCCATCCGGCTCGGCGCGGGCCGCGACGTCGGTACCGATGTTGCCGCCCGCGCCGCCCCGGTTCTCCACGTAGAAGGCCTGGCCAAGTCTGGCGGACAGTTTCTCGGCGAGATAGCGCGTGGCCACGTCGGTGCCCTGGCCGGCCTGGTAGGCCACGACGATACGGACCGGCTTCTCGGGATAGGCGCCGCGCGCGGCATGGGGACTGAGACTGAAAAAGGCCGCGACCGACAGGGCCGCGGCCGACAGCATGGCGCGATTCATGATGATTGTCTCCTCGTTATGGGATGACGGCATTGCTTCGATGCCGCCCGTTACCGCTATTCAAGTTCGCCGCGGATCTCCTTTTCGTGTGCCGACAGGGCGGGCGGCGCGTGACCCACCGCACCGGGCGTGGCGGACAGCCGGATCGGCACGCCCAGTCCTCGATACGCGCCGCTGCGCACCACCATGCCGCGATGCGCCGCATGCGCCTGGTCCAGCGCCTGCGGCACCGTGTTGACCGGCCCGGCGGCAATGCCTGCCGCCATCAGTTCGGCGCACAAGCGCTCGCGCCCGAACTCGCGCAGGCTCGTCTCGATCTCTTTGCGCAGGTCGGGCGAGTTCTCGACGCGCGAGGCGTTGGACACAAAGCGGACATCGCCGGCCAGCCCTTCGCGGCCGATCACTCGGCAGAAACGCGCGAACTGCGCGTTGTTCAGGATGCCCAGGAACATCGGGCCGTCGCGGGCTTCGAACTGGTCGTACGGCGCGATGTTGGGATGGGCGCTGCCGGTGAGGGCCGGCGCCTTGCCCGAATGAAACCAGTTGGACGCGTGCGGCACCAGCAGGCTGAGCGCCGTGTCGAACAACGTGGTTTCGACGCGTTGACCGCGGCCGGTACGCTGCCGCGCCACCAGGGCCATCAGGATGCCGGCCAGCGCGGTGTAGCCGGTCAGGTGGTCCACCACCGGCACGCCCAGCCGGGTCGGGCCGGAGTCCGGCGTGCCGTTGACGCTCATCAGGCCGCACATGGCCTGCAGCACGGCGTCATAGCCCGGCAGGCCGCCCAGCGGGCCATCGTCGCCGAAGCCGGTGATGCTGCAGTACACCAGCCTTGGAAAGCGCTCGGCCAGCGCCTGCTCATAACCCAGGCCCCAGCGCTCCATGGTGCCGGGCAGGAAGTTCTCGACCAGCACGTCGGCGTCGCGCAGCAGGCCCAGCAGCGTCTCGCGTTCGTTCGCGAGCGTCAGATCCAGGGCGATCGAACGCTTGCCGCGATTGAGCGCCTGGAAGTACGCCGCGTCGCCGCTCTCCGCGAACGGCGGCCCGAGCCGCCGCGTATCGTCGCCCGCGGGCGGCTCGACCTTGACCACCTGTGCGCCATGGTCGGCCAGGATCTGCGTGCACAGCGGCCCCGCCAGCACCCGCGACAGGTCCACGACCCGCACGCCCGCCAACGCGCCGGCCGAAACGGCCGCCCCACCCTCTGCCGTCGCGCCCGAGGTGTCGTTCATGCTGCCTCCTCCTCCGTTGCGTCGCCGCGCGAGGCGGCGCGCTGACATTCGGGATCAGCCGCGCGAGGGCAGCTCCACCACGCCTGTGCCCAGCACCGACAGTTCGCCATCCTGATTCTCGGCATGCTGGTCGATCTCGACCAGGTGGCGCCCGTCTTCCACGTACTTGCGCAGCACCTTGCCCTTGATGAACAGCATGTCGCCTGCGGGATTGTGCCGGCGGATCTTGCATGCGGACTTGCGCAGCATGCCGTCGTCACCCATCCAGTTGGTCAGGTGATGGGTCAGCCAGGAATTGCGCTCGGGACCATAGTCGTACGCGCCCGGCGCACCCACTTCCAGGGCGAAGTCTTCTTCCCAGTGCACGCGCTCCGGCACGTCCGGGATGCCGAAGCCGTTCTTGATGCCCACCCCCGGGTGCGCGTCGATCAGGCGCCACGCCAGCTTGTTGGCGCGGATGTACAGGCCGCCCCAGCCTTGGGCGTAGGCAATGAAGCCGGTGACCGTCATGGGCCCCTTGAACATCACCGGCAGCGCCTGGCCCTCTTGCACGTCTTCCCAATAGCGCTTCTGCGCGCCGCGCACTTCTTCCTGCGCATACAGCTTGTAGGCTTCCGCCAGCTCCTCGTCGGTGTAGCGGCGCGGCGCGCGCGCGCGCACCTCGCGATACTTGGTGCCCTTCTCGCGCGCATGGTCGCGCTCGGTGCGAAAGCACCAGCTGTCCGCCTCCGCCACCTTGTCGCCCTGCTGGTTGTAGAAATCCACGTGATAGATCTGCTGGATGGCGCGGCCCGCGAACCGGGTCTCGTGCTCTATCAGGTCCTTCAGCACCGCCTCTGTGGAGATCTCGTCATTGCGACGCACCTGTTTGTGCCAAGTCCAGTCGGCGCCCGACCACATGGCGTGTACGCCCGGCAGGCCTCCCACATACCCCGACACGATGCGACTGGTGGAGAACAGGAAGCTGGGCAGCGCGACGATGCCGCCATGCGCGGTGCGGGCCGCATAGTCCGGATCGCACCACAGCGGATTGTCGTCGCCGATGCCATGCGCGTAGTGGCGGATGTTGTCGCGCGTGGCCTCGTAGCACCACGGTTCCGCGGTCGCGCCGATCTTCACGCCGATGCGGCGGCGCAGATCGTCGAGATCCCGTTCGGTGATCTTGGGGAAGGTGCGCTCGGCGGTGAACTCGGTGGCGCGTTCGGTGATGATGGACATGCAGGGTCTCCTCGGTGTTCTCGATGTTCGGGCTCGGGTGGTATCGAAGGGGTGAAGTCAGGCGCCCGCGGCTTCCTGCTCGCGCAGTTTCTTGCGGTGCACCTTGCCGGCCGGGGTCTTGGGCAGTTCGTCGACGAAGGCGACGTGGCGCGGATACTCGTGCTGACTGAGCCGCGTGCGCACCAGGTCCTGAATCTCGCGCACGAAGGCCTCGTCGGGATCGCGCGGTGACACCACGAAGGCCTTGACCACCTGCCCGCGCAGCGCGTCGGGCACGCCGATGGCGGCGGCCTCCCGCACGTCGCGGTGCTTCAGGATGGCGTCCTCGATCTCGACCGCGCTCATGGTCCAGCCGGCCGAGATGATGACGTCGTCGGCGCGGCCCGCGTGGTAGTAGTAGCCATCCTCGTCCACGCGGGCCAGGTCCTTGGTGGGCAGCCACGCATCATGGCGCCACACCATCAGTTCTCCGACCTGGCCTGGCGCGGCCGGCTGGCCGCCGGCATCCCGCACCATGACGCGGCAGCCCGGCACCGGCTTGCCCAGCGAACCGGGGCGCACCGGGAAGTCGGCCGCCCCCGGATAGCTCGCCAGGATCACGCCGATTTCAGTGGTGCCGTACATGCTGCGCGGCGCGTGGCCGAAAGTCTGCTCGACGAACTCGGCCGTGGCCCCGTCGATGGGCTCGCCGGTGTACGAGACCTTGTCCAGGAAGTAGCGATGGCGGCCGGCTTCGCCGCTGTTGCGCATCATGCGGTAGTGCGTGGCGGCGGCCGAGATGTTGGTGAAGCGGTGCTGCTCGAGCGCCTGCAACAGGCGGGCGGCGTCGAACTTTCCGGCATAGGCGCCCACCGTCAGGCCCAGCGCCAGCGGCGCCAGGGTGCCATGCCACAGGCCATGCCCCCAGGCCGGGGACGAAGGACAGATGTAGCGGTCGCCGGGCCGCAATCCCGTGCCGTACAGCGCCGCCACCATCAGCGTGACGAGCGCCCGGTGAGAGTGCCTGACGGCCTCGGGCAGCTCCCGCGTGGTGCCCGACGTGTACTGGAATACGGCAAGGTCGTCGGCGCGCGTGTCGACGCGGTACGTATCCGGATGGCGTGCCAGTTCGGCTTCGAAGCCGGCGTCGGCCACGATGGTGTCCAGGCCGGCGATGCCCTCGCATACGCCGGCTTTCTCCCCATTGGTGATCATCAGCCGCGGCGTGCAGTCCTGCACGCGCAGCCGCACGCCATCCGGCCCGAACAACGTGAACAGCGGCACCGCGATGGCGCCGCGCTTGATGGCGCCGAACAAGGCCACGTAGAAGGCGCGCGAGGGCTCGAGCATGATGGCCACGCGGTCGCCGCGCTGCACGCCGCGAGCCTCGAGGTAGTGGGCGAAGCGCGATGAGTCGCGCGCCAGCTCCCTATAGGACAGGGTCTGGTCGCCGCCCCGGGCGCGCACCAGCACGATGGCGGGATGCGCGGCGTCGGCATGCCGGTCTATGCACTCGTGGGCGATGTTCAGGCGCTCGCGGTCGCCGTCGAACAACCGCCACAGGGCCTCGCGCGACCAACGGGCCTGCGCATCCGCGTACGTCGTGTAGTCCGTCAGTTTGCTCATCGCTGCGGGATTCCTTGCGTGGCCCGCGACAGCGGGCGTTACGGGTACGGCATGGGAGTTACTTTGCGCTCGGCATCTATGATTGTCAAATAGAATATTTGATTGTATATATACAATTTTTTAGGCGCGCTTCGGTGTATCGAGCGACGCGGCGGTCTGGTAGAAAGTCGCATCGATAACGCCTCTGCACGAACCTTCCATGACCGACTCTTCTTCTACTGATTCCGGATCCCCCAGCGCGCGTGCCGCGTACGGCACCCGCGTGCGGCCGGTGCCGGCGGTCACGCGGGCCATCGCGATCCTGCGACTGCTGACGCAGACCCGCGAACCGCTCAGCGCCAAGCAGGTGGCGCAGGCGCTGCACATCGTGCCCAGCACGGCGCTGCACATACTGCGCGCGCTGGTGGCCGAAGACGTCATCACCGTCGATGCCGCCAAGCGCTACCGACCCGGGGCCGGCATGCTGGCGCTGGCGCGAGGCATGCTCGAGCACAACTCCTTCCGCACGGTGGTGCAGCCCGCCCTGGACCAATTGAGCCGCACGTGGCAGGTCACGGCCATCGGCGTCGAAACGCCGAGCCTGGATCAGATGGTCGTGCTGGCACTGGCGCGTTCGCCTTTGCCCTTCAGCCTGCACGTGGACGTGGGCAGCCGCTTCCCGGGGCTGATCAGCGCCACGGGGCGCCTGGTGGCCGCCTACAGCAACGAGCCTTGGGACGCCATCGCACAGCGCTTCCGCCAGCTGCGCTGGCAGCACCCCATCGACATCGACACCTGGCGCAAGGAGCTCGAAACGGTGCGCGCACAGGGCTACAGCGTCGACCGCGGCGGCTATATCGGCGGCATCACTATCGTGGCCGTGCCCATCATCGATTCCACCGGCCGCCTGACCCACACCATTGTCTGCGCCGGCGTCAGCAACACCATGGATGGCGCGCAGGCCGACGCGCTTATCGCCGACATGCAGGCTCGCGCCGCCGAAGTGGCAAGCCTGCTGACGCACTGACCACCAAGGAGCGCACCATGCCCGACATCCCCGAGTCGAACGACTGGAAGCGCCACGACCTGGGCGGCTTCGCCGGCCTCGTCGGCCCGCTGTACACGCGCCGCACCGAGTCGGGCCGCGCCTACGCGATGCGTGCCGAGTCGCGTCATCTCAATCCGGCCGGCATCGTGCATGGCGGCATGATCGCCACGCTGCTGGACCATGCGCTCAGCGCGTTGTCATGGGAGGCCGCCGGCCGCGTGCCGTGCGTGTCCGTGCAGCTGGACACGCAGTTCTACGCGCCGGTGCAGGAGGGATCGCTGATGGTGGTGCAAGGACGTGTGAAGCATCGAACAGGAAGCATGATGTTCACGTCGGGGGAAATGACGGTGGATGACCAGGCCTGTGCGTCGGCCCAGGCCGTGGTGAAGATCCTGATGCCGGCGAAGCCGGCGTAGGCGGCGTAGCGCAAGAGCGCGTTCGTTATCATCGTCGGAACCGCAACGATTCCGTTTCCCCCAGAACCGCGGCGGACCAACGACTCATCACCGGGAAGCAGCGTGATCCTGGCGACCAGCCGCTGGCACGCCCGCCTTCTGATCGCCGTTGCATTGGCCGCCACCCAAACCGAACGGAGCCCTGGAATGCGCAAGCGTAGTTGGAGTATGGCACTGCTGTTGTCGTTCGCTGCCTGCGGGGCGCAGGCGGCCGCATCGTGCGACGACGCGGCCACCCAGAGCGAGATCAACCAGTGCGCGCAGCAGGCCTATCAGGCCGCGGATGCGGAACTGAACGTCGCCTACGGGAAGCTGATGGCGCGGCTGAAGGACGATCCGCAGCGCGCCGAAAAGCTGCGCGCGGCGCAGCGGGCGTGGCTGGGGTTCCGGGACGCGGAATGCGGATTCGTCAGCGCCGGGACCGCGGGCGGCACCGCCCAGCCCCTGGTGACCGGCCAGTGCCTGGAGCAGCAGACGCGGCGGCGCGTCGACACGCTGCAGAGCTACATGCAGTGCGAGGAAGGCGACCTGAGCTGCGCCGTTCCGGCGCAGTAGCGAGGCAGCGAGCCACAACGGCAAACGAAAGGCCGCAGCGGCAAAGAAAAAGGGTCTCCGATGGAGACCCTTTTTGGAATTGGCGCGCCCGAAGAGATTCGAACTCCTGACCCCTTGGTTCGTAGCCAAGTACTCTATCCAGCTGAGCTACGGGCGCTTGGTAAAGAGGCGAAATTATAGCAGGGATTTTTTGCTTGTCCAGTCACCTGTCATACGGAGGCAATGGGGCGACGCCCCGCCAGGCCGACCCGTCTGGATAGACCTCGGCAGGGTTGCCACGCCGCGCCTGGCCGCTACAGCCCCAGCTTTTCGCGCTCCGCGGGCGACAGGCGCGCCAGCTGCGCGGGGCTGAGCTCGCCGTCGCCCAGCACCTGCAGCATCCCGCCGGACCGGTTCGACACCGGCGTGCCCGGGCGACGCGCGGGCGCCTCGCCGGCAGGCGTGGAGGCTCCTTCGCCGAAGCCCAGGATTTGCACGCTGATGATGGACGGCAGCGCCTGCTGCGCGGCTGCGCGCGAGCGCGACACCGCATCCTGCGCCGCCGTGGCCGCGGTGGTGGCCGCCGCGCTGGCGTTGGCCAGTGCCCCGGTGTTCACCACCGCCGCCACCGGAATGCCCTGCGACTCGCCCTGCACCTGGATGTTGGCCGCGTTGACCACCTGCAGCGCCGCGATGTTGACGTTGCCCGACACGCGGATGCCCGCTTCGCCCGCGTCGATCGTGCCCAGCGGCGCGATCAGGTCCACGTCGCCCGGTTCGACCTCCGGAATGGGATTCAGCGTGGCGATGCCCGCGCCCGAGCTGGGCACCTGCGGCGCCAACGCCACGTTGCCCACGTCGTCGTACTCGCGCTTGGGCGGCGTGTAGACCACCGTGGTCTTGGAGCCGCGGCCCGCGTTGATGTCGCCCGTGGCCGACCAGGCCAGGATGCTGCCGCCGAAGGTGGTCATGATGCGCGACAGGCCCAGCAGGATGCTGCCCTGCGAGTACAGGCTGATGTCGCCCTGCCCCTGCGTGATGAAGCCCGAGGTCGAAGGAGGCACCTGGCCCTGCACGCCCACCACGATCTGGCCCGCCGGCACCAACGCCTGGATGTCGCCGCCGAACCAGGTCTGCACGCCCGAGCCGCCGAACTGCACGTAGTCGCCGCCCCGCGCAACGGGCTGGCCCGCCGCGTCGTTCTCGGGGAACAGCGCGGCGATCATCTGGCGGCCGCGCAGATAGCTGCCGTAGCGCGGGCCCGCCGCATCGTTGTACTCGCGTCCGCCCGCCTTCAGTTCGGCGTAATAGACGTTGCGCAGGAAGACGCGCTGCTGCTCGGGGGCCAGGGTATTGAAGTACGCCAGGGCGCCGGCGGCGTCCGCGGCCTGGTAGCCATAGCGCGCGGCCAGCCAGGCCATCAGCTCTTCGTCATAGACATGCGCCACCTTGCCGGGCTGGTCGGCCAGCGGGCGGCCCGGCGTCAGGTCGGCCTGGTTGGCCGGGTCCAGGTACAGCGCGGCCAGGGTCGCCCAGTCCGGGCCCGCCGCACCCGCGCCGGCCTGGATGGCGATGGTCGCGCCCGGGCGGGCATCGCCCTCGGCCAAAGGTCCGACACTGGTGATCTGGCCGCGGTCCGCCTGGTATAGCGTGCCGCCCGCCGTCACCTCGAGTACGCCCGGTCCGCCGATCTGTACGTTGGTGTAGTACATGTCGCGGCCGGCCTGGATGCGAGACACGTCGGTTTCGCTGACGTTCAGGATCAGCCCCGGCGCCGCATCGGCGCGGCCGGTATCGCTGCCCTGGCCGAAGTTGACGATGTCCCGCCCGGCGACCACCCAGGCGGGCCGCGCGGCCGCATGGTACGTGACATAGCTGTTGGTGGCGGCCTGGTAGACCGAGGCGGTCTGTCCCAGGGCCACATTCACGATGTCGCCATTGACCGCATACAGGCGAATGGGATGGCCGTCGGTGGCGTGAGCCAGCCCTTCCACCGAGCCCGACTGCCAGGCGAAGAAATTGCTGCCGGTCGTGCCGCTGTTCCACACGGGCCGGAACAGGCTGGCCACGTCGTTCGGCGCGGCGGAGCCCCCCGAGACGTTCAGCCGCGCGGTCGCAGGCACGCCCGTGCTCGTGGAAACCAACCCTGCGCCATAGATGCCGCCGCGCCCCAGCAGATCCAGCCGGCCCGTTCGCGACGGCGCCAGTTCCATGACCATGTTGCCGCCGTAGTAGATGCTGCCGCCATGCGCCATGGCATTCACGCGCGCGGGCAGCAGGACATAGCCTTCGTTCGACATGCGCGGGCTCGTCCAGCCCACACGGACCGACGAGCCGATCCCGAAGCCGGTCAGCGGCACCAGGTTGCCCCCGCCCGATTGCAGGTCGAGCGAGGTCGCGTCGGGCCGGAAGAACGCCGCCCGCCAGGCGGAGCTGGCGCCATCCGACGCACTGGAGCTCGGCAGCGAGCCGGGATCGGCCACGGCGCCCAGCACCAGGTCTCCCAACGCGCGCAGACGAACCTCGCTGTCGCCCGGCAGCACGCTGATGCCGCCGAGCGCCTGCGCCACCGTCGCCACGCCGTCCTCGATGCGACGCGGATCGCCGCTCTGCCGGACGTTCGCGTCGGTTTCCACGGCGCCGATGGAACCTGCGCGCACGTCGATGTCGCCACGCAGGTTCGTCAGCACGCTGTGCGAGCCCGGGGTGGCGGACTGACCCTGCGTGCCCAGGTTGCGGCCGCCGTTGAACGCGCCGCCCACACGCACGACCATGTCGCCGCCGCCGGACTGCACCAGCGCGCCGCCGGTGATCACGCCATCCGTACGACCGATCGCGGTCACGCGTCCGCCGCCGGCGACGGTCAGCTGCAGCGCCTCGTAGGTGCTGACGCTGGTATTGGGACTGTAGGTCGTCGTCATGCTTCCGGCATTGCCCCCCGCCAGAACGGTGACGTTGCCGCCGCCCAGGGTGCCGAAGCCGCTGAAGCCGTAGAGCATCGTGTTGGTGAGATCGACCGTCGTACGGCCGAAGCGCACGCCCCACGCGGCATGCTCGCCGTCCCCGCCGCGCACCAGCCAGTCCCCGATGAACGATGAGCCGCTCGATTGGCCCCACGTATAGCCGGTGACGTCGCCCTGGGCCGCCAGCAGCAGGTCGCCGCCTCCGTTCGCCAGGTAGCTGCCGCTCGGCAGGCCGGACGCGCCGGTATCGCTGCCCGCCGTGTACACGCCGTACAACGAGCGCATGGCGAAGTCGCCGCCGGCCAGCAGCTCGAGGCTGCCGGTGCCGGTGCGCAGCACGCTGGCCACCGGAATGTCGTTGGAACTTCCCTGGAAATGCGGGTCTTCCAGCCGCAGGTTGCCCCGCCCGCCGAGCGTGCTCGCGCCGCGCAGCGCACGCGTGTCGGCGCCGCCCACGTCGGCGCCGGCCACGAGGCGCAGCGAGGCGGACTGGCTGCCCGCGCCCTGCATGGCGGCCATTGGCGACATGGCGGAGTACGAAGGCGTGCCGGCATAAGTCTGGATCGACAGGCCGGCCGTGGCGGCGGGCGTGGCGATCGCCATGGGAATGATGACGCGGGTCAGCAGCGTGCCGTAGGGAACCACTTGCCCGGACTGGTACGAGCCGCTGGTCGGGGACAGCGGCCGCCACGCGATGGAAAGCGGCGTGTTGACGCCGTTGACGATGTTGAACGGCACCGTCCAACCGGCCGGATCGGTGACCATGGCCAGGCCGTTCATCACGTAGCGGTTGACGGTGAACCTGAAGTTCGGCGACGTGGTGACGTCGGTCAGGGGATCGTATGTGGCGGGGGTACCGTCAACGCCCTTGAAGCCATCCGAGATACTGCCCTTGATGTCCAGGTTGCCGGCGGCGCGCACCACCAGCGCCATCGGCTCGCCGGCGCCGTAGCCGGCCGAAGCCGGGTCGCGATCGGCACCCGGGCCGTAGCGATAGCCGGCCAGGTCGATGTCGCCCGACGTGGACAGGTCGCCATCGGAGACGATCTCGACGCCCGGCCGCAGATGGAACGCGGCGCCGTAGGCGCGCAGGCCCTGCAGCCTCGATTGCAGCGCGGCGTTGCCCGCCGCGGCATCGACGAAGCCGCGGCTGTCGACGTCGTAGCCGTCCAGCAGCGACTGGTCGATGACGCTGCCGTCCGGCAACTCATAGCGCTGCACCGCGTTCAGCGCGATGCTGGATGCGCCGACGATGCGCACCGTGCCGGCGGCATCGATGCGCGCATCGCCGCTGGCCGCGCCGGTGCGTCCGGCATTCAGCACGACCTGGCCATAGGCCAGGCCCGGCGCGGAGACATCCAGCGTCGCGCCGTCCTGCAGGCGCAGCCAGCCGTCGCGGCTGGTCAGTTCGATCTGGCCGCGATTCTTCGCCTCGATGGCCTGGCCGTAGTCGTCCACGTTCTGCTGGGTGCCCTGCGCATGCAGCTGCGCGCTGCCGGCCAGCGTGAGGTCGTCGCGCGCGGCCAGCCGGATGATGCCGGGCGCGGCGCCGCTGGCGTCGATATGGCCGGCCACCGCCAGGCTGCCGCCGTCCACCGAGATGTCGACCTCGTGCGCGCGCAGCGTGCCGTCGATCTGCAGGTTGCCCTGCTTCAGCGCGAACGCGCGGCGTTCAGTGAAACCGGCCTCGTCCAGCCCCGTGTTCAAGGTTGCGAAGTCCGCGGTCAGGCCGGCCGCGCCGCCCCCCAGGTGCTGGGCGCGCACGTCGATCGAGCCGCCCTCTCGCCCCGCGCCGCCCGTGCCCGCCAGCGTACCGCCCAGGCGCACCTGGCCCGCCGCCGCATCGGTGGCGGTGAACGTCAGGCGACCGGCATCATTGTTCGAGGCCGACACGTCGATGCGCGCGCCCTGCTCCATCAGGATGTTGCCGTGGGCGCTTTCGGCCACCAGCTCGCCGCCCCATGAATACGTGCTGACGTCGAAGAAATCGCTGCGCCGGCCCGACAGGTCGACGCGCGCGCCTGCGGCGAACACGATGTCGTCTGCGGCGTTCAGCGTCAGCCTGCCGGTGGGCAGCGCAATGGCGCTGCCGATCTCGATGCGGTCGGCATGCAGCTTGACGACGGAGCCCAGCGCATCGACGGCCGACGTATCGGCCGCCACCGCGCCCTGCGGCGCGGCCAGCACCAGTGTCCCGCCGGTGCGCGCCGTCAGCACCGAGCCGGCCTCGCCGGTCAACAGTGGCGTGAGCAGGCGCAGGTTGCCGCCCACCCCGGCATAGTCGGCGGGATCGAAGCCCGCCTGCGGAGAAGGCCCGGACTGCCATGCCGACAGGGTGGCATGGCCCTTGGTGACGATGCGCTCGCTGGCCTGCAGACTGACGTCGGCAAAGCCCAGCAGCAGATGGTGGAACGTGGTGGTGTCTCGGCTGCGCGCGCGTGGCGCGTGGCCGAGTTCGATGCGTCGCGCCTGCACCACCAGGCTGCCCGCGCCATGGCCGGGCCCGCCCGGCAGGGTCGCGCCCGGCGGCGCGCTGATGTACTCGTTGTTGAAGCCGCTCGCATTGGCCACCAGGCCCTCGGGCGTATTCCAGATCAGCGTATCCAGCGTCAGCCGCGCCTGCTGGCCGGCGGCGCCCGCGCCATACAGCGCCGGAGTGGTCAACGTGAAGGTATCCAGCAGCGACCGGCCGCTCGCGTCCAGCAGGTTGAGGTCCAGGGCGCCATAGAAATTGACGGAGTTCACCGCCTTCAGCGACAGTTCGCGCACGCCGGCCACGCCCGCGGCGGAGTCGCCCGCGATCAGGCGTCCCATCAGGTCGCCGTCCAGGTCGATGCCCGCCACCAGCGTGCCGTCGGCGCGTGCCTGCGCCAAGCCGTCCGCGCTGCCCAGGTTGATGGCCGAGCCGGCCAGCTCCAGGCGCGGCGCACCCAGCCGCGGCGTGCCTTCGAAGCTGACCCCGGAGGCCGCCATGAAGCCGATGCCGCCGCGCCCATACAGCGAGGAGCCATCGGCCATGGTGATGCGGCCCTTCGCGAACACGTTGGTCTGCGCGTCGAGGTCGATGATGCCGTTGGACACCACCACCATCGGGTTTGCGTTGCCGAAGATGAAGCCGGTGCTGGAATCGATCAGGGGCACGTCGGCGAAGCCGCGCGTGTCGATCCCGGATCCCGCCTCGATGCGGATGCTGCTGGTCAGCGCGAGCAGGCCGTCGCCGACGGTCAGGAACACCTGTCCGCCGGTCAGCCGCGCGCCGGCGGACAGGATCAGGTTGTTCAGCACGTTGCCTGTGCTGAACGGATCGCCCAGCCCGATGCGCAATGTGTCGTCGTTCTTCAGCGGCGCACCGCCTATGTACAGCGTCGGCGCGCCGAAGGCATTGATGTCGTCGGCCGCCAGCACCACCCGCGTGCTGGTGCGTGCCGGCGCCGCGGCCAGGTCGCCGGTGATGACGAGGTCCTGGTATACGTTGTGCGCCAGCCCGCCGCCCACCATCACGGCCAGCGAGCCGCCATAGCCGCCCTGGGCCGGCGTCATGTCGGCAAGCCCGTCCCACACCAGCGCCGGCGCGGCGACGGCCTCGCCGGCGCGCGCTTCGTCCAGCGCGCCGAAGACCAGCGTCAGCCGGCGCGCGTCCGCCTCCAGCATGGGGCGGTCGGTATTGAACGTGGCCGCGCGGTCGAGCTGATAGCGCGCATAGCCGGTCTCGTTGTATTGCGACCAGGTGCGCGCCACGCTTCCCGGCGTGATCTGCACGTGCGTGGGCAGCGCATCGCGCGCGCCCGTGCCGGCCAGTCCGTGATAGGCCGTCGCCCGCCAGCTGCCGTCGCGCAGGCCGATCGCGCGGCCCATCATGGCGCCGGCCTGTCCGCCCAGCTCGACGCGGAAGGCGCCGGGCAAGAGCGCATAATTCGCCGGCATCAGCGTGTAGGTGCCCGCGGGCAGACCCGGCACGCCCTCGCCGATGGTGATCTGCCGGCCCACGCCGGGCAGGTCGCCGCGCCACTGGGTGTAATAGCCGGCCTGGGTGGGCGCGGGGCCCACGGCGCCCGGTACGATGGCATAGACCTGCCCGCCTGCCTGGCGCGCATACTGCAGCGTGTCCACCGAGCCGCCGCGGCCCGGCACGAACGCCGCTCCCCGCAGCTCGCCGCCGCCGGACAGATCGACGAGCGCGCCGTCATCGCTGCGGATGTGCGTGGCGCGGACGCTGATGCCCTGCTGGGCGCGATTGCCGAAAGCGCCGGTAACGAGGTTGGGCGAAGCAACCGCCGTGTCGTCCACGGTGTAGTCGACGCCGTCGACCGTGCCGCCCCAGGGCATCATCAACCCGGCGCCGCTGACCGAGGTGATGCTGCCGGGCAGGAACGAGACGGTTGCCACGCCGCCCGCCTGCATGGTCTGGGCGTTCAGGGCGATGGAGCCGAACGGCGCGTACAGCGCGCCGCCCTGGCGGATCTCCGCACCGATCAGGGTCAGCTGGCTGAAAGCCGAGTACGGGGCGGCCGGGGCGCCGCTTGCGCCCTCCGGGCGCGCCAGGGTCAGCACCTTGTCGGCCACCGGCTGGGCCGAAGGCGTGCCATTCGCACTGTTGCGGCCGGTGCTGTGGCCCGCGGCCACGGTGACGATGGCGCCGGCTTCCGGATAAATGCGCGCGCCCGACAGCGTGAGGTCGCCGGTGGCGTAGACATGGGTGGGCTGCACGACGCGCGAGAACGGGTTGGCCCAGTCCGCGGGGTTGTAGACGATGGACACGCCCCCGGACAGCAGGCGCAGGTCGCCCTCGCTGGCGATTCGGGTATCGGCGTAGGTGAACTGCAGCGCCCCGCTCAGGTCGGCCACCTGCCCCGCACGCACGTCCAGCGTGGCGCCCAGGGGAGCCCCCAGCACGGTGCCGTCGCTGGTATAGATGCGGCCCAGGTCCGGCACGCGGGTGAACAGGTACGAGGTGACCTGGCTCTGCCCCAGCAGGCTGACGTACGGCGCGGCCAGCGTCACGCGGCCGGCCGACAGATTGGCGTACTGCCCGGTCTGCAGCGTAAGGCTGCGGCCCAGCGCCAGCGTGACGTCGCCGTCGAAGACGATGGCGTCGCGTGCGCGCAGGTTCAGCGCATCGAAGCCGCCGGCGTCCAGTGTGTCCAGCCCCAGGCTGGCCTGCCCCAGCGCCAGGCCCTCATCGGCCTGGCCCGCCTGCAGCGCCCCGTCCAGCGCCGGCGCCGCATGCTGGCGCACCGTGATCGCGCGGCCTGCCCGCAACGCGACGAAATCGGGCGAGGCGAGCACGCCTTCGTTCGAAAAGCGCAGCAGCGGCGACTCCAGCGACAGCAGCAGTTCGCCTCCCGCCACGCCGGCGGCGCCCGCGCGCGCCAGCATCGTGCCGTCGGCATGGATGCCGGAATGGCTGCGCAGGCGGATCGCGCCGCCGGCGCCCGCCAGGGTTTGCGGACGCGTGCCCACGGGCACGCCGCGCAACGGCAGGTCGAATTCCGCGGCCGCGCCGGAAGCGTCCAGCACGGAACCCGGCCGCAGGACGACGTAGGCATTGGTGGACAGCTCCAGGCCATTCTCCACCGCACCGTTGTCGGTCGACATCTTGTACTTGCCGCCTTCGCTGCCCACCGTGATGGTGCCGCCATCGGGCGCCACGCCATAACGGCGGCCCAGCGCATCGCGCGCCACCACCGCGCGGCCCGCGGCGTCCAGCACGGCATGCTCGCCGATCCACACGGACAAGGCGCCCGGATTGCGGTGCGCGCCCGGCCGATCCAGCGGCACGGCATCCAGCGACCAATTGTTGACGACGGCGATGTCGCCGCCGGGCGCGGTGATGCGGCCGTCCACGATCACCTGGCCGCCGCTGGCGATGCGCACCGAGCGGCCCGGGTCGACTTCGATGGCGGCATCGCGCCCGATCGAGATGCTGCCGGTGCGCGCCCCGCCGGCCGCGTCGGGCGTGGCCGACGAGGACAGCACCAGGTCGGCGCCCGCGCGCTGCGCCAGTCGCGCGTTGGCCGCGTCTTCCTGGTAGAGCGGCGGCGTCCACGACTCCACGGCCCCCGCCAGCGCGGCGCCGTCCAGGCCGGCGTAGCGCGAATCGGTCAGGCGCAGCACCGGCATCGTCGCGCGCACCTGCGTGCCCACGGTGACCGTCAGCGCGGCCTGCGCATTCACCGTGTACGACGAGAACCCCGACTCGAATAGCGTAGGCGCCAGGCTGTCGGCGCGGATCGCGACCACGGGCAGGTCGATCGCGGACACCACCCCCTGGTGGATGGCCGTGCCGCTGGGCAGCACCACGTCTCCCGGCGCGGTCTGGCCCGCGGCCACGGTGACCGGCACCGTGCGTTGCGGCTCGGCATAGCCCTCTTGGCGCAGCGGCACCCCGCGCGGGAACACGGCCGCCGGGAACGTCGCGCCGCTGGACGAGAACTGGGTGTTGATGATCTCGGAACCGGCCGGGATCGTACTGCCCGCGGGCGCGAAGCAGCCGAAATAGCAGGTCGCGCCGCTGATTGGATTGACGTAGCCCGCCGGGGCATTGACCGTCATGGGCGCCGACGTGTTGGTCCACTCGGCCTGCGTGACCAGATAGTCTTCGGTGTTGCCGTCGCCGTCGAAATCCTTGTAGTCGCGGATGCCGTACGAGTCGAACGACCAGTAGTCGCGGGGCAGCGTGCCGCCGGCCGGCACGGTATCCAGCCGCGCGGTCCAGTCGATGGGCAGCTCGGCGCCGGCATGCACCGTAACGTCCGCGCTGAGGTACAGGGTGTACGGCGCGGCCCTGCCAGCCTGCAGGGTATCGCCCATGCCTTCCACGCTGCCGCCGATGGAAAGAATGCCGCCCGTCTGCAGCACCAGCGCGCCGCCGCGGGTGAAGCCGCTCGACGCCAGCGTGCCCTCCAGCGTCAGGTCGCCATGGTTGCCTGGATCTTCCGATACGCCCGTCGGAAGCAGGAAGGCGGTCTGGCTGGCCACCAGTGTGATGTCGCCGCCCGCCCCGCCATCCAGCGTGCCGGCTCGCGTGACGAAGGCGCCCGAGGACGCGTCGATGCGCGAGCCGGCGGCCAGCGTCACGTCGCCCGTGCTGCGCAGCGTCACCGCGCCGCCGTCGGTATAGGCCTGTCGCCATGCGGTGCCGGGATCACGCTGCAGGTTGCCCCAGAGGCCGCGCGTGTCGATGCGGGCGTCCGGCCCCAATGTGATGGCGGGACGCGCCGAGGCGTCCGAAGGCGACAGCTGGCCCAGCGTGCCGCCCAGCAAGTTGGTCAGCAGGACCGAGCCGCCCGGAGCCGTGACGCCGCCGTTCACGTCGATCGTCGCGGCGTAGGCTGTCAGGTCGGCGCCCGGCGCCAGGGTCAGCGGCGCCTCGATCGCCACGCGCTCAGTGGCGCGCAGCATCAGGCTGCCCAGGCCGGCCGCGCTGAGACGGTCGGCATCCAGCCAGACCGTGCCCACGGTGTCGGGCTCGAGGGCGAGGGAGAGTTCGGCGCTGGCCGGTACGGCGGGCAGCGCGGCCGCGACGTCGATAATCACCTCGTTGGCCGCCTGCCAATCGCGCAGCGGCGTGTCGCTGTCGGAGGACAGCGGCGTGAGCACCGCCAGGCCGCCCGGGCGGGCCACGGCCGTCTGCGATTGGCTGTAGCCATCGGCCGCCGCCTGCGGCGCCCGGGTCTGGCGCGCTCCCTGGTACACGCTGGCATCGATGTCGCCTTGCAGCACGGCCGTGACCATCGTGCGTTCCGTCGCATTCGTGAACACGCCCGCGGCGCCGACCACCAGCCGCCCCGCATCGCGCCCCGCCGTGTAGCCCGGCTCCAGCCGCTTGGTCGGTGCGATCAGCGGGTTGTAGAAGTAGCGCGTGGCGCCGTCGCCCCAGCGCGCGTGCGTGGCTTCATAGCCCTGGTACAGCCCGCGATAGACAAAGTCGGCGGGCGCATCGCTGAGATTGTGCAGGCGGCCGTCCAGGCCGCGCAGCCAGGTGAGGTTGATGTAGCCGGTCTGCACGTCCAGCGTGCCGCCCGACAGGTTCACCACCGAACCGGCCTGCGTGATGACCTCGCTGCCCGCCAGCGTGACGGTGCCTCCCTGCGCCGCCCACTCTCCGATGGTGTGGCCCTGGTTGCCCAGGTAGCCGCCCACTTCCAGCAGCCCGCCCGCCGTGTACCAGCGATCGGACTCGTATCCGTTCGTCCCGGCCTCCACCAGCGTCAGGTTGCGCCGGTCCACCCACACGTTGCTGTTGGCCAGCCGGCCCGTGTCGCGGTTCAGCGGGGCATCGCGCAGTTCGTTGCCCTGCACGTTGACCTGCACGTTGTTCGATTCCATCGCCACGCGCACGCCCACCGCGCCGGCCACGTCCACCTGCGCGCGTTCGGCCAGGTAGCTGCGGCCGCGCGCGTCGGCCACGATCTGGCCGCCGGTGGCCAGGGTCAGGCTGTCGCCCTCGAACACGACGCTGCCGCCGCTGGCGATCTCGATGCGCGACTGGTCGCGCCGGTCCGTCAGCTTCGAGTAGTTGTCGAAGCGGCCCGCGGCGGCCTGTGCACGCAGCACGTCCTGCGCGCCGGACTCCTGGATCAGCGCATCGCGCTGGCTGTTCAGTGCGGTCTGGCCATCGTCCTCGAGCAGCACGGCGGTGGTCGCGTTGGCGCCCAGCGTGATCCTGCCGTGCGCATCGCTGGCCGAATTCAGCAGGTGGATCGTGCCGCGCGTGTTCACCGTGGTGGTGGCGATGGCCGCGCCCTGCTGGCGCACGTCGTGGCCGGTCAGCGTGACGTCGCCTTCGCGCGCCAGGATCAGGCCCGTGTTGGATACCGTGCCGGACGCGCTGTAGACGGGATCGCCCTGCTCATCCGACCCGACGACGCCGCGCTCGCCGGCGACCTCGTTGCCGCGCGTGGTCGCGTGCGTGTTGGCATCGGTGCCCATGCCCTTGCGGATGTAGAACCGGTCGCCGGCAGCCAGTGCCGTCTGGCCCCTGCGCGTGACGATCTGGCCGGCATTGTCCACCGACGTGCCCATCAGCAGCACATAGCCGCCGCCGTCCGTCACCGAGCCCGGCTCGTGCGTGGCGATGCGCGCGCCGGCCTGCACCTGCACCGCGCCCGCGGCATCGTAGAAGCTGACGCTGTCGACGTCGGCGCCGTACAAGCCGTTGTTCTGAAACTGCGCATCGTCGATGCGGGCCGCGGCCACCACCAGGTTGCGCACGTTCACCTGGCTGCTGCCCGAGAACACCACGCCGTTGCGGTTGGCCACCATCACGGTACCGGCGCCCTTGATCCGGCCTTGGATCTGCGAGGGCCGAGCCTGCGGATCGTTCACGCGGTTCAGCACCGCCCATGCGGCCTGCTGCTGGAAATCCACCGTGGTGTTGCGGCCGACGTTGAAGGTTTCCCAGTTCAGGATGGCCTTGTCTGCCGTCTGCTGCACGGTCACCGTGGTCTTGCCGCCTGCGACCGTCTGCATCGGCGCCTGGGCGTTCAGCCAGCCCGCGGTGAGCGGATCGGCGTCGACCTTCAGGCCGCCGTCGGCCAGGCCGTCGGGCAGCGCAGGCTCTTGGGCCGCGGCTTGGCGCGCCGCGTCCTGCGCCGCGTGCAGCGCGGCGATGGCGCCGGCCGTGCGATTCAGATTGTCGATGGAGCGCTGCAGCTTCTGGCGCGAGGCCGCCTGCTGCTGCGCGGTGGACCGGCCCTGCGCCGTCACGCCGCCCTGCATCCGCAGGGCCGGATTCATGCCGGGCGCCTGCTTCACCCCGCCCTGCGCGAACCACGCGCCCCCGGTGCCGGCCTGCGCCGGCGCGGCCAGCCCGCCCGCCACCAGCAGCGCGGCAAGCGCGGCGGCCAATGGCGTGGGACGGGGCATGGACGCGGCGCGCGGCGCGCCGGCAGCCGGCGGGAACCGCCGCGCATCGGCACGGGAGGACAGGGAACGCATGGGTGCGGACATGGACATGAAGTGGCATCCTGGACGGGAACAAGGTGACGCCCGCGCGCGGATCATGCGGAAAGGCGTCGTACTGTTGTCCTAGTCGATCAGGGCCCCACCGATCGGCCATGAAGCCGCATGAATTTTTTTTGACAACCGTGCCGGCCGTCTCCAGCCTCAGCCTCCAGCCTCAGGCCAGGATGACCAGGTCTCCCACCCTGCGCACCTGTGCGCCATACAGCCGCTGGATGTGCGCGATGACTTCGTCCAAGGCGTGCACGCTGACGCGCGCGCTCAACCGGCGCCGTGCCAGCTCATCGTTCATCAGCACCACGCGGCCTGGCCGGTAGCGATTGATCTCGTCCACCACGTCGGCCAGCGGCTGGTCGTCGAACGCCACCATGCCATGGCGCCACTCGGAAGCGGGCGCGGGCCGTGCGCGGTCATCGATGCCGCCCTGATCGTAGGTGACCTGCTCGCCCGCGCTCAGCGCGACGCGCCGGGTCGGATGCCATACCTCGCTGCTGCCCGAGGTGCAGCGCACGCGCACCTGTCCGGCCGGCAGGCGCCGCACTTCGACCTCTCCCTGCGTCAACAGGACGCGGCCATCGCCGGCCAGCACCTCGCAGGCGGTATCGCCCAAGGCGGACACCGCCGCCTCGCCCGCCACCAGCTCGAAGCGCGGCCGCTTGCCCATGTCGCGCACCGCGATGCTGGTCTGCGTGTTCAGCGCCAGGTGGATCTGGCCGGCCAGCGCGAACTCGCGCTGCTCGCCGGTGGCGGTGCGATAGTCCGCCCGCCATTCCGACCACGACGGCCACAGGCCCAGCGGCGGGCGCACCATGCCCACCACCGCCAGCGTGCCCAGCGCCGATGCCGCGGCGCCCAGGAACAGGCGCCGGTCGGCGCGCACGGGACGGGGATGGGCCAGGCGCGGATACTGTTCGGTGAAGGCCTGCGCGTGGCGGCCCAGCGCCTTCCAGTCGCTGCAGGCCTGCGTCCAGGCGCGCTCGTGCTCCGCGCTCAGCGCGCGCCAGTGACGCACGCGGGCCATGTCCGCCGCCGTGGGCCGGCCCGTGGCGAACTCGCGCACCCACGCCTGGGCCTGCCGCTGAAGGGCGGCCCAGTCGGGCGGATTGGGTTCGACGTGGACAGGATCGGTATTCATGCTGGTGCGCCGGTGAAATCGGGCTTGTTGTTGTGATAGACGTTTGGCGACACGCGGATCGGACGCGCGAAGCGCCGGCGGACACCAATGCTTGCAAATCTTCCCATCATTCGTCGCGGGCCTTCAGCGCCTGCAGGCAGAACTCGTGGGCGGCCTGCAGTTCGCGGCCGACCTGGCGCAGCGAGATGCCCCAGCGCTTGGCTAGTTCGGCGCGCGGCACGCCGTGCACGCGGGCCGACAGGAAGATGTCGCGCTGGCGCGGCGGCAGCTCGGCCAGCGCGGCGAACATGCGATCCATCTCGCCGCGCGCTTCGGCCATCTCGGCGGGTCCGGCGGCCTCGTCCGGCACATCCAGGAAGTCCGCCACTTCGGCCTCGCTCAGCACGCGCGACTCGCCGCGCAGCTGGTCGATGGCCACGTGCACCGCGGTATTCAGCAGATAGCTTTGCGGATGGCGCACCTCGTCCAGGTCGGCCTTCTCGGCCAGCCGCACATAGGCCTCGTGCAGCGCATCGCCGGCCATGTCGCCGGCAGAGCCCAGGCGGCGCGCCACGCGCAGCCGCAGCGTGTCGTAGCGCTGCGTGAACAGGTGCCGCAGTTGGGCCAGCCCCTTGCCGCTCATGGGTGCGCCCGTCCCTTGCGATGCCGGTCCGCCGCGCGGCCGCGCGCGCCTTGAAGGCAGTGCCGGAGATTCATGGCTTGCATCCGTCGCCCGCCTGGCCCGCCTCGGGACTCAGCAGCATGGTGATGGGCTGGCCCAGGCCGGGCGGCGGCCCCAGCACGGGCAGGCCGCTGAGCGCGGCGATGATGCGCGGTTCGAGTTCGGGCCGGCCGATCGCCGCCACGCGGAGCCGGTCGATGGACGGCCTGCCGTCGATGCGGAAACGCAGCGCCACGCGGTACGTACCCGTCTGCAGCAGCGGATCGGCGCACAGGGCGCGCAGCACGCGCGCCTGCAGCCGGCCGTAGTACTGCTGGCGGGCAGGCTCGTCGATGGCCGCGGAGGACCGTGCCGCGGCAGCCGGCGGATCGGGCAGCAAGGTATACACCTGGCCTGTGGCGTATCCGATGCGCACGCCCGACCCGGACAGCAGGCCACGCAACGCATCGTCGGCGCTCATGCGGCCGCGCACCGGCGCCGAGCGGCGCTGTGCCGCCATGTCGGCTTCATAGATGACCGAGCGGCCGGTCAGTTCGCTGTAGCGCTGCAAGGCTTCGTGCAGCGCGGCGGCGGGCAGCTCGTAGACCTGCGTCCCGGAGGCATCGTCAGCGGCCGGTGTCGACGGTGTGGCCGCGCGGGAGAAAGCCGCGCCGGCTGGCGACCCGACAGCCGGCGGTTCGACGGCCGGCGCCCCGGCGCCTGGCGCGACCGTAGCGGGCTCTGCGCCAACTGGCATCCGCGCCGCCCACGCGCCGTGTACCGCGCCCCAGGCCAATCCCATTCCCGCCATCGCGATCAGCGCGGCCGCACGCACGTGCACGACACGCGGAAAGGCTCGGCGGGCAGGATACGCAGTCTGTTCATAGGGGGTGCGCCGGAAGAGCCGCGCGGGCGGCCGGGAAGGAAAGCCCCCGCATGGTACGGACGACCCATGACCAAAAAGTTACAGCCACATGACGCGACTGCGCACGAGCGCCGCGGCCCCCCGCCTTGCTCCGCCCCGCCGCTTCGCGGTAAACGTGAGCCATGGACACCGCCCCCGCCTCTTTCGACCTCGCCCGCTGGCGCACCGAATTCCCCATCACCCAGGACCTGGTCTATCTGGACCACGCCAGCCTGGGGCCCATGCCGGCCCGCACCGTGCAGGCCATCGCCGCGAGATTGCAGGCGCAGTCGCGCCGCGGCTCGCTGGAACATGCCGGCCTGCACGAACTGGCCGAGACATGCCGCGGCGAATTCGCTGACTACATCGGCGCCCGCGCGGACCAGATCGCCTACACCCCCAACACCTCGGGCGGCCTCAGCATGCTGGCCGCCGGCCTGAGCTGGCGGGAAGGCGACGAGGTCGTGGTGCCCGCCATCGATTTCCCATCGGCCGTGCTGCCGTGGATGACCTTGCAGCGCCACGGCGTGCGCGTGCTGCGCGTGCCGTGCGAGGACGGGCGCGTGGACGCGCAACGCCTGCTGCAAGCCTGCACGCCGCGCACACGCCTGGTGTGCGCCTCATGGGTGCAGTTCAGCAGCGGCTGCGTGCTGGACCTGATGGCGTTGGGCACGGCGTGCCGCCAACGCGGCATCCTGCTGGCTGTCGACGCCATCCAGGCCGTCGGCGCGATCGACGTGGACGTGTCCGCGCTGCCCGTCGATGCGCTGGCCACGCACAGCTACAAATGGCTGCTGGGTCCGCAGGGCATAGGCTGGCTGTACCTGGCCGATACGCTGCGCGACCGCCTGCAACTGTCGGCTGCCGGGCCGCGCAGCGTGAGGCTGGGCGATTCATACTTCGACCACAGGCTGGATCCCTTGCCCGGCGCGGCGCGCCTGGAAACGGGCATCCTGCCCTTTCACCTGATTGCCGGCGCCTCGGCCAGCCTGCGCCTGCTGCGCGAGGCGCACGCACAAGGCGCCGCGGCGCGCGTGCGACGCCTGAACGCCCATCTTTCCGAAGGCCTGCTGCGCGCCGGCTGCCAACTGCGGGGCGGCCCCGACCGCGGCGCGTTCGATGCCGGCATCGTGTCCTTCGTGCCGCCGCGCGGCACATCCGCGCAGTGCCGCCAGCATCTGCTGGACGCGGGTATCGTCACGTCGGACCGCGAAGGCTGCATCCGCGTCTCGCCCCACTTCTACAACACCGAGGACGAGCTGGACGCCTTGCTGGCGCGAGTGCGCGAGCTGACCTGACGAAGCTGCGCCCCCGCGCAAGGCGGCCGCAATCAGCGCGAGCCCGCCGCCTGCGTGGGCAGCGGTCCGCCGCCCTGCGCGGGCGGCGCCTTGCGCTTCTCCACATCCGGCAACAACACCGCCACCACGCCCAGCAGCGGCAGGTAGGCGCATACCTGGTACACGTAGGTGATACTGGTGACGTCGGCCAGATGCCCAAGCGCCGCGGCGCCCAGGCCGCCCATGCCGAACGCCAGCCCGAAGAACAGCCCGGCGATCATGCCCACCCTGCCCGGCACCAACTCCTGCGCATACACCACGATGGCGGAGAACGCCGAAGCCAGCACCACGCCGATCACCAGCACCAGCACCGCGGTCCAGAACAGATTGGCATGGGGCAGCAGCAGCGCGAACGGCGCCACGCCCAGTATCGATGCCCAGATCACGATCTTGCGTCCCACCCGGTCGCCGATGGGACCGCCCGCCACCGTGCCCACCGCCACCGCGGCCAGGAACAGGAAGAGATACAGCTGCGCGCTGCGCACCGACAGCTCGAACTTGTCGATGAGGTAGAACGTGAAATAGCTGTTCAGGCTGGCGAGGTAGAAGTACTTCGAGAAAATAAGCACGCCCAGCACCGCCAGCGCGCCCAGCACGCGGCCGCGGGTCAGCTCGACGCCCTCGCCCGCGGCGCGTTTCCTGGGCTTGAGCAGCGCGCGATTGGCTCCGTACCAGCGGCCGATGCCCACCAGCACGATGATGCCGAACAGCGCGGCCAGCGAAAACCACGCCACGCTGCCCTGCCCGTGCGGAATGATGACCAGCGCCGCCAGCAACGGCCCCAGGGCCGAACCGACGTTGCCGCCCACCTGGAACAGCGACTGCGCCAGCCCATGGCGGCCGCCCGACGCCATGCGCGCCACGCGCGACGACTCGGGGTGGAACACCGACGAGCCCGTGCCCACCAGCACCGCCGCCGCCAGCAGGTACGGCAGCGACGGCGCATACGCCAGCATCACCAGGCCCACCAGCGTGAAGCCCATACCCACCGGCAGCGAATACGTGGTGGGCCGGCGATCGGTATACGCGCCGACGACGGGCTGCAGCAGCGAGGCCGCGATCTGGTAGGCCAGCGTGATCAGCCCGATCTCGCCAAAACTCAGCTGGAACGAGTCCTTCAGCATGGGATAGATGGCCAGCAGGATCGACTGGATCATGTCGTTCATCATGTGCGCGACGCTGATGGCGCCCAGCACTTTGAACGAGGTGGCGGAGGACGGCGGCGGCGTGGCGACGGAGGCTTGTTGAGCGGTCATGGCATGACGGATGGAAAAAGGGTCGCGAGAGGCCCGCACTTGCTCGCGTGCGCGAAGGAAAGCGCGTGCGCGAGCGCGCAAGGAAGCGACCAGTGTAGGAAGACCGAAGCTCGGGGAAGTGCCAACTTTCGTCGCTAAAATGACATGCTGTATCGCCTGTCCGTGGACGCCGCGCCAGCACCCATGCCCCGCCCTGCTCTGCTCCCTCCCGATCCTGCACGCAGCCGCGACGCGGCCGACTATCAAGACCTGCCGCAGGCCGTCACCGCCATGGCCAAGGAATTCGTGCCCAGCGCCACGACGGGCGCGCACACGCATCCGCGTGGCCAGCTCATTTACGCGGTGGCCGGCGCGATGCGCGTCACCACGCCCGACGGGCTCTGGATGCTGCCGCCGCTGCGCGCGCTGTGGGTGCCGCCCGGCATACTGCACAGCGTCGAGATGCTGGACGCGGTGTCTATGCGCACGCTGTACGTGCAGGCCGACGCCGCGCGCGCATTATGGGACCGCTGCCACGTGATCGAAGTGCCGGCCCTGCTGCGCGAACTGATCCTCGCGCTGGTCGCGGAGCCGATCGCCTATGCGCCGCAAAGCCGCGCCAGCCAGATCGCCGCGCTGCTGCTCGCCGAACTGCGGCACGCGCCGGTCGTGCCGATCCAGATTCCGTGGCCGAAGGACCGGCGGCTGCAGGCCATATGCGGCGCCATCCTGGCGCAGCCCAGCCTGAATCGGCGCGTGGAAGACTGGGGAGACGAAGTGGGCGCCAGCGGCCGCACGCTGATACGCCTGTTCCAGGCCGAGCTGGGCCTGAACTATCGGCAATGGGTGCAGCAGGTGCGTCTGGCCGACGCGCTGCACCGGCTGGCCATGGGCCAGCCCGTGGCCCGTGTGGCCGCCGAGCTGGGATATCGCAGTCCCAGCGCATTCACGGCGATGTTCCGCAAGGCGCTGGGCTCGGCCCCGCAACAGTACATGGCGGGGCAGGCAGCGCGGTAGCTACGCGCGTGCCCGCAGCCGGCGCAGCAATCCCGGCAGGAACAGTACCGCGATGGTCAGCACCAGCAGGCAGATCGACAAGGGCGTGGACACCAGGATCGCCGGACTGCCCTCGCCGATGGACAGCGCGCGCCGCAGCTGCGTCTCGGCCGCGGGGCCCAGTATCAGGCCGATCAGCACCGGCGCGATCGGAAAGTCGTACACCCGCATCACATAGCCGGCCAGTCCGATGACGAACATCAGCGCCAGGTCCATCCACGACGTACCCACACCCCAGATGCCCACCATCGCGAACACCAGGATGCCGGCATACAGATACGGTCGCGGCACCAGCAGCAGCCGCACCCACAGTCCCACCAGCGGCAGGTTCAGCACCAGCAGCATCAGGTTGCCCACATAGAGCGACGCGATGAGGCCCCACACCAGATCGGCGCTGTTGATGAACAGGAACGGCCCGGGCTGCAGGCCATAGCCCTCGAAAGCCGCAAGCAGCACCGCGGCGGTGGCCGAGGTCGGCAGGCCCAGCGTCAGCAGCGGCACCAGGATGCCGGCCGCGGCCGCATTGTTCGCGGCCTCGGGGCCGGCCACTCCCTCGATCGCGCCTTTGCCGAACTCTTCCTTGTGGCGCGACAGCCGCCGCTCGACCGTATACGACAGGAACGTGGGCACCTCGGTGCCGCCGGCCGGCAGCGCGCCGATGGGAAATCCCAGCACCGTGCCGCGCAGCCACGGCTTCCACGAGCGCTTCACGTCCTGGCGCGTCAGCCAGGTGCCGCCCGCCAGCGGATTGATGGCCGGCGGCGCGCTGCTGTAGCGGCTGGCCACGTACAGGATCTCGCCCACGGCGAACAGCGACACCAGCACCACGGTGATGTCGATGCCATCCAGCAGGTCCGGCGAGCCGAACGCCAGCCGCGCCTGCCCCGTGGGTCCGTCGATGCCGACCACGCCCAGCGCCAGCCCCAGGAACAGGGAGATGAAGCCGCGTATGCGCGACGTGCCCAGCACCACCGACACCGACGTGAAGGACAGCAGCATCAGCGCGAAGTAGTCGGCCGGCGTGAACACGAAGGCCAGCTCGGCGATGGCGGGCGCCAGGAACGTGAGCGCCAGCGTGGACAGCGTGCCGGCCACGAAGGAGCCGATGGCCGCCGTGGCCAGGGCCGCCGCGCCGCGTCCGGCGCGCGCCATCCTGTTGCCTTCCAGCGCGGTCATCATCGAACCGCTTTCACCGGGCGTGTTGAGCAGGATGGACGTCGTGGAGCCGCCGTACATGGCGCCGTACAGCACGCCGGCGAACATGATGAAGGCCGAGGTGGGCGCGACCTGCACGGTTACCGGCAGCAGCAGCGCAATGGTCAACGCCGGCCCGATGCCGGGCAGCACGCCGATGGCCGTGCCCAGTATCGAGCCCAGGAATGCCCACATCAGATTGACCGGCTGCAGCGCCACGCCGAAGCCCGCCATCAGCGAATCGAAGGCGTCCACGTCACACCCCCGCCAGCGGCAGCGCGCCGCCCAGGGTCACGCCCAGCTTGCCGAAGCCGAACCAGCACGCCAGGCCCAGGGCCAGGCCGATGGCGCAATCCATCAGCAGGCGCCGCGAGCCGAACGCATGCGTGACCAGGGCAAAGGACAGCATCGCCGTCAGCGGAAAGCCCAACGTCGCCATGGTCAGCATGGGCATCGCGGCGCCCGCCGCCGCATAGGCCAGGGCTCGCCTGGAGGGACGCGCGTCGGCCTGCGCGTCCTCGGCCTCCTGGGGCTCGAAGGACATGCCGCGCGCGATCTGCGCCACCAGCACCAGCCCCAGCGCGATCAGCGCCAGGCCCACGATCTGCACGAAAGCGCCGGGCCCCACCCCGGCATAGCCGCCCATCTCGGGCAGCGCGCGGCCCTGCTGCAGCCAGACCGCGCCTATCGCGATCACGGCCAGGCCCAGCCACCACGGACGGCGGCGTTGCATCGGTTCGGACATGGCATCGGTCTCCTTGTGGACGGCCGTGCCGGCCTTACTTCACCAGGCCCAGATCTTTCAGCACCTGCTCCTGCCGCACTTTCTCGTCGGCGAGGAACTTGGCGAAGTCGTCGCCCGCCAGATAGGCATCGGTCCATTCGCGATCGGCCATGGCCTTCTTCCACTGCGGCGAATCGTGCAGCTTCTTGAAGCGGTCGAGCCACATGGCGCGGCCCTCGGCGCTCATGCCGGGCGATCCGATGATGCCGCGCCAGTTGCCGATGACCACGTCGACGCCGGACTCTTTCAGCGTGGGCGCGTCCAGCCCCGGCAGGCGCTTGTCAGACGTGACGGCGATGATGCGCAGGCGCTTCTGCTGCGCATAGGGCTTGAACTCGGAATAGCCCGACAGCGCCAGCTTGATCTGCCCGCTGACCAGGAGCGGCACCAGCTCGGCGCCGCTGGGATAGGGGATGTAGTTGATCTTCGTGGGCGGCACGCCGGCCGCCTTGGCGATCAGCGCCGCCGCCACGTGGTCGACGCCGCCGACCGAACCGCCGCCGATGGCCAGCGCACCGGGATTCTCGCGCAGCGCCTTCAGCACGTCGTCCACGGTCTTGATCGGGGAGTTCATCGGCACGGCCAGCACGTCCGCATCGTCCATCAGCCGCACCAGCGGAGTGGTGCTGTCCAGGCTGACCGGCGACTTGTTCAGGATGATGCCGCCCACCAGGATGGCGCCCATCGACATGATGGCGTTGTCGTCCTTCTTGCTGGTGTTGATGAACTCGGCCAGGCCGATGGTGCCGCCCGCCCCGCCCTTGTTCGTGACCTGGAAGCCGTCCGTGAAGATGCCGGCCTCTTGCATGGTCTGCATCGGCACGCGCGCGGCCGCGTCGTACCCGCCTCCGGGCCCGCCCGGCGCCATGACCTTGGCAGGGGCGGCCCACGCCGCCAGCGGCGCGGCGGCGATTGCAAGAGTAGCCAGAACTCGCGTGATACGTAGCATGCGTTGTCTCCTCGTCGGGCCGGCACCTTGCATCGGTGCGTCCTGCGGGCCGGCCTGTCGCTTATGTATGGGTGATGCAGGCGCTCAGGGCAGATGCTAGCAAGTTTGCGCGCCCACGCCATGAAATCCGCGCGGCTGCTGGACGTGGCGTCATCACAATCCTTGACAAGGAACCCGTTTTTCCGCCTTGACGCCTGCGGCGTCCAGGTGGTTTCTTAAGGGGTTTTCACCATTCGATAACGATGAGGAGCTGAGATGAACGACCGCTCGCAAAGCGACGCTTCCGACTACCCCGTCACCGGGCAGCAACCACAGAACGAAAACGGCCAGACCTTGCTGATGCTGCTGGGCATAGCCTGCCTGCTCGTGGCGGCAGGCACGGGGCTGAACTGGCTGTTCGGGTGACGCGGGCGGCTGCCGGGCGCTGCACCCGGACGACGGTCGCAGATCGCGCTTCTGGGGTACGCTAGGCTGCCAGCTGACCAGCAGCTGAATCCATGCAAACGGAGGTGCCCGATGGAGATCAACGAACTGCACAGGGGTCGCCTGATCGACCACCTGCAACTGGTGGTGCGCGACTTCGACGCCAGCCGCAAGTTCTATCAAGCCGTGCTCGATGCCTTGCAGATTCCGGTGGGCGGATCTGACCAGGGCTTTTTCTGGGCCGATGAACTGGTGATTTCGGCCGCGGACAGTCCGGCCGCGCAGGGCAAGACCAACGGCCCCACGCACCTCGCCTTCCAGGCGCGCGACCAGGCCATGGTGCAGGCCTTCTACGAGGCGGCGCTCGCCAACGGGGGCACCGACAATGGCGCACCCGGCCTGCGCGATTACCACCCCAGCTATTACGCCGCGTTCGTGCTGGACCCGGACGGCAACAACGTCGAGGCCGTGTTCCACGGTCCGGCCAAGCGCAGTGTGCCGTCGGTGCACATCACGTTCTAGGCAGCACAAAGAAAAAGCGGTTTGAAGGCATGGCCTTCAAACCGCTTTTTTAAACTGCTGCGTGTGCCGCGGCAGTGTGTATTGCCGCTGTGTATATCGCTCTACCGCAAATTCTGGCGCGCCCGAAGAGATTCGAACTCCTGACCCCTTGGTTCGTAGCCAAGTACTCTATCCAGCTGAGCTACGGGCGCAGAAGCGAAAGTATAGCAGAATCCGCAAACGCACGCCGCGGCCGTCAGGCCAGGGCGGGGTAGTCGGTGTAGCCCCGTTCGCCGCCGCCGTAGTAGGTGGACTTGTCGCCTTCGTTCAGCGGCGCGTCCTCTTGCAGGCGGCGCACCAGGTCGGGGTTCGAGATGAAGGGCTTGCCGAAGGCGACCAGGTCGGCCTCGCCGCTTGCCACGGCCTTCTCGGCCAGCTTGCGGTCGTAGCCGTTGTTGGTCATCCAGGCGCCCTTGCCGCCAGCGGCCCGATACGAAGCCTTCAGCGCGGCATAGTCGAACGGCGCGGCGCCCTGCTGGTAATCGCGCGGGCCGCCGGTGGCGCCCTCGATCACGTGCACATAGGCCAGGTCGTACTTGGCCAGCTTCTGCACCACGTAGTCGAACAGCGGCTGCGGCTGGTCGTCGCTGGCGTCGTTGGCCGGGGTCACGGGCGAGATGCGGATACCGACGCGGCGCGCGCCCACTTCCGCCGTGACGGCGTCCATCACCTCGACCAGCAGCCGGGCGCGATTCTCGATCGAGCCGCCGTAGGCATCGGTGCGATGGTTCGATCCCGAGCGCAGGAACTGGTCGATCAGGTAGCCGTTGGCCGCGTGCACCTCGACGCCGTCGAAGCCGGCCCGGATGGCCGCGCGGGCCGCCTTGCGGTAGTCCTCGACGATGCCGGGCAGCTCGTCCAGGCGAAGCGCGCGGGGCTCGGAAGTATCGACCATGCCGCCGGTGCCATCGGGATTGACCAGATAGGTCTTGGCCTTGGCGCGGATGGCCGACGGCGCCACCGGCGCGCCGTCATTGGGCTGCAGCGAGGTGTGCGAAATGCGGCCCACGTGCCACATCTGCACCACGATCTTGCCGCCGACCGCATGCACGGCGTCCGTCACGCGCTGCCAGCCCGCCAGTTGCTCTTCGGAGTACAGGCCGGGCACGTCGGCATAGCCCTGACCCTGGTGCGAGATGGCGGTGGCTTCGGTGATCAGCAGGCCGGCCGTGGCGCGCTGCGCGTAGTAGGTGGCGGTAATGGGCTGCGGCACGGCGCGCGGCGAACGGTTGCGCGTCAGCGGCGCCATGACGATGCGGTTGGCCAGTTGCAGGTCGCCGGCGGTCGTCGGTTCGAATAGCGTGGGCATTGCTTACCTCGTGTAGACAGGAACGGCGCGGCAGGCCCGCGCCAGGAAAAATCAGAGATCTCGGCCAAGCCGCGCCAGGAACGCCGCGATGACGGCCTCGTCGCGCTGGTAGAACACCCACTGCCCCACCCGGCGCGCCGTGACGAGCCGGGCGCGCTGCAGGATGGCAAGGTGGGTGGACACCGTGGACTGCGACAGGCCACAACGCTCGAACATGCTGGCGCACACGCCCAGCGACAGCGGATGCTGCTGGCCGGCGAAGTGCTGCTCGGGCTCTTTCAACCAGTTCAGCATCTCGCGGCGCGCGGGGTGTGCGAGGGCTTTGAGGATGCTGTCGGGGTCGATGTCGGGCGCGGACGGAGGGGTAGGCGTGCTCATATCGATAGATCGGCGTTTTTCGAATTATAGATCGATATTTGTCGATATTTCAATCGCGTGCCCATCAGAAGTCGCCGATTCTCTCTGCGCAGTTCCGGCTGCAATGGCCGGCGCGAAGCTCATGCTCCACAAAAGCCGCTAACGAAACTTGGAAACGTGTGAACGGCTGACGGAGCCTCGTCTTGCGAGTAAGGTAAGTTCAAGCCTTGATTTCCCGGCACTTCGGCCTGTGCCGCCAGCAGGAGCCAGAGCAACATGACCGCGTTTCCTCCACCACTGCGGCCCATTCTTGCCGTGATCGCATGCGCGTCGATCACTGCCTGCGCGGATAGCCCGCCTCGGCAAACCGATCTCGACTATCGGAGCCGGCCTGCCCCCGCGGCGCGAAACGCGAACAGCGACGCCGATTCCTCCGGCCAGCGGCTGACCATACAGTCGGGCGAGGGAGAAAGGTTGAATCTTCCCTGGTTCATCCGGGATACACAGGACTGGATCAACAGCAACTGATCCATGCTGATTGACGCGCTGTCTACCAACCCGTAGATTCGTCCCGGAGCCTGTCTCAGCGTCGCCGAAAAAGCGGTGTTTCCGTCGCTTTCGAATCGACGGGATTTGTCGCCCCGGCGTTCGCCCAGCCGCGTAGGCTTCCACAAACGACTCGACGCACATGAACCGCGCTACGACATGGCGGCCAAGCCCCAGTCGTCGCCTCATTCATCACAGGGAGGTCACCGTGCTGTCCCCGATCGCCGCGCTTGAAAGCCCCTACGTCCGTGCCACGCATTCGGTGCGCCGCATTGCGCAGGCGCAGCTGGCGGAAGCCGTCCAGCCTGTATACGCGCACCACGCGCTCCACGAGGTGAAGGCCGTCACGCCGCTGGTCGATGCTGCCTCCATCGTCCCGACCAAGCTCGACCTGCTGCGCGACCACTACGCGGACGACCGCATGCACCTCGCGGTGGACAAGTACGCGACGGACGAATACCAACCTCCTGCCCAGATGCAATCCGCCTGTGCCGGCGCGGGCTGGGGCTCGGTGGATTGCCTGCTGCCCACGCAGGCCTACCGCTTCGCACACGCCAATCCGCCGATGGAATTCGTCGATACGCTTGTGCCGATCACGCTGCGGCGCTTCTCCGTGCCCGGCGTGCAGAACATCGGCCTGGACGAAGGCTTCGAAAGCGCGCGGCAGCGCCGGCAGATGGCGGCCTAGCGGCGACACGTCTGTAAGCGCATGCGCATCGCCGGCCAAGCAGCGATGCGTTCGACCCGCGGCCGGCCGCCGCGCCGCCACCGCGGTAGGTTTGCGACCACGGGAGTACCATCGCGGATGCCGGGCAAGCGCAGCTGCCGCTGCGCCCGTGCCCAACCATCAGCCGGAGTACTCCATTGAAATATCGCAAACTTGGCCGTACCGATCTCGAAGTCAGCCTGATCGGCCTGGGCACCATGACCTGGGGCGAACAGAACACCGAAGCCGAGGCTCACGCGCAGCTGGACTACGCGCTGGAGCACGGCGTGAATCTGATCGACGCGGCCGAGATGTACCCCGTGCCGCCCAAGGCCGAGACGCAGGGGCGCACCGAAGCCTATATCGGCACGTGGCTGGCCAAGAGCGGCCGCCGCAAAGACATCGTGCTGGCCAGCAAGGTGGCCGGCCCCGCGCGCGATCCCAAGCGGCCCGGCCACATCCGCGATGGCAAGACCTTTCTCGACCGCAAGAACCTGACGGCCGCGCTGGATGCCAGCCTGAAGCGCCTGCAGACGGATTACCTGGACCTGTACCAGCTGCATTGGCCCGATCGCACCACCAACACGTTCGGCCAGCTGGCCTATCCGTGGGTGGACGACGACCACACGGTGCCCATCGCCGAGACGCTGGAGGTGCTGCAGGACTTCGTGCGCGCCGGCAAGGTGCGCCACGTGGGCGTATCGAACGAGACGCCGTGGGGGCTGGGCCAGTTCCTCAAGCATGCCGAGGCCGGCCTGCCTCGCGTGGCGTCCATCCAGAATCCGTACAGCCTGTTGAACCGCATCTACGAGATCGGCCTGGCCGAGTTCGCGCATCGCGAACAGGTGGGCCTGCTGGCCTATTCGCCACTCGCCATGGGCGTGCTGGCGGGCAAGTATCTTGACGGCGCGCGCCCCGAGAAGGCGCGCCTGACCCTGTTCACGCGCTTCACCCGCTACAGCAATCCGCAGGCCGACGCGGCCACGCGCCACTACGTGGCGCTGGCGCGCGAGCATGGCCTGTCGCCGGCGCAGATGGCGCTGGCGTGGATCAACCAGTGCCCGTTCGTCACCAGCAACCTGATCGGCGCCACCACGCTGGAACAACTGAAGGAGAACATCGACAGCGTGGCGGTGACGCTGGATGAAGACGTACTGGCGGGCATCGAGGCCATCCATCAGCGGCATCCGAATCCGGCGCCTTGATACGCTGCCGGTAGACGTGAAAGACGGCCGCGAGTGGCGGCCTTCACACCCGATGCCGTACCCCCCGCTACAACCCCACCGCCTGCAACTCCAGCGCCGGCCTTCCTCCCGGCGCCCCATGCTGTCCAGCATTGCGCAGATCGGCCAGGAAGCTGTCGCGCCACTGCGCCAGGTCGTAGGCGCGCAGGCGGCGCATCAGCACTTCGTGGCGCTGCGCCCTTTCCGCCAGCGGCATGCGCAGCGCGCGGTCCAGCGTCAGGGCCATGCCCTCGACGTCGTAGGGATTCACCAGCAGCGCGCCCTCTTTCATCTCGCACGCCGCGCCGGCGAACTCGGACAGCACCAGCACGCCGGGATCCTCGGGCGGCTGGGCCGCCACATACTCCTTGGCCACCAGGTTCATGCCGTCGCGCAGCGGGGTCACCAGCCCGACCTGCGAAGCGCGCATCAGCGGCATCAGCACCGACCGCTCGTATGAGCGATTCATGTAGCGCAGCGGCGTCCACGCCAGTTCGCCCCACTTGCCGTTGATGCGCCCGGCGCTGCGCTCCAGGTCGCGGCGGATCTCGCGATAACCCAGCACATCCGATCGCGACGTGGGCGCGATCTGCACGAAGGACACCGAGCCGCGATGGCCAGGGCCGTGCTCCAGCAATCGCTCGAACGCGTTGAAGCGTTCGACGATGCCCTTGCTGTAGTCCAGGCGGTCCACGCTGATGATGAGCTTGCGGTCGGCCAGACCCGACTTCAACGCAACCACCTGACGCGTGCGATTGGCGCGCGACATGCGCGCCACGTCGTCGGGATCGATGCCGATGGGATAGGCGCCCGTGCGCACCTGCCGGCCCTCCACGGACATGCCATGGTCCTCGCGGCTGGCGTTCAGGAAGCGCACGCAATAGTCGGTGAAGGCATGTTCGTCGGCCTGCGTCTGGAAGCCGAGCAGGTCGTAGGCGCACATCGCCTGCGCCAGCTCGCGGTGCGGCGGCACGGTGCGGAAGACCTCGGCCGCGGGAAAGGGAATGTGCAGGAAGAAGCCGATGCGATTCGTGATGCCCATGTCGCGGCAGTAGCGGCCGAACGCCAGCAGGTGATAGTCGTGCACCCAGATGACGTCGTCGGGCTTGAGCATCGGCGCCAGGCGCCGCGCGAAGTCGCGATTGACCTGCAGGTAGCCTTCGTAGTCTTCGCGGCGATAGCGGCTGATGTCGGCCCGGTAATGGAACGCCGGCCAAAGCGTCGCGTTGGAGAAGCCCCGGTAGTAGCGATCGTAGTCGCGGTGCGTCAGCGGGAAGGTGCAGTAGTCGATGCCGTCGTGCGTGGCGCTGGCTGAAGGCGGGTTGGGATTGTCGTCGGACGACACCTCGCCATTCCACCCCAGCCACATGCCGCCCGACCCTTGCAGCGCGTCGTGCACCCCGACCGCAAGGCCTCCGGTGGCCTTGCCTGCCGAGGCCTGGGTCACGCGATTGGATACGACGATCAGTCTGCTCATGATGGGCTCCTGTTGGATTGTTCTATTGGATGTAAGGCATGTAGCGCCTTGCCAAAACCCCCGCATGCGGCATGCCTGCGTCACTGGATGGCACCTGCCTTGGCACGCAGTGCCTGCAGCCAGCGCGCCAGCTCGGGCGGCCCGGACAGGCGCCAGGGCGCGATGCTGTCGCCGGGTCCGATCTTGATGCCGAAACCGCCCGCTTCTTGCGCCGCGGCGAAGGCCGATTCGTCGGTCAGATCGTCGCCCGCCATGACGGGCACGCGTCCGGCGAAGGGCGCAGCGCGCATGAACTCACGCAACGCGCGTCCCTTGTCCACGCCGTGCGGCTTCAGTTCATAGACCATCTTGCCGGTCAGCACGTCGAACTGGCCGTCATGCGCGGCGGCCACCTCGTGAACCAAGTCGTGGACGTCGCGTTCGCGCGGCGGCGCCATGCGATAGTGCACGGCCACGCCCAGCGGCTTGGATTCGACCAGCACGCCCGGCCAGCCGGCGGCGCGCTGCCGCAGGGCGGCGACGATTCCGGGCAGCGCGGCCGAAGGCTCCAGCCGTCGCGCCTGCCCGTCGGCTCGGCGGAATTCGGCGCCGTGATTGGCGCCATACGGCAGCCGCAGCGGCTGCAGCAGCAGGTCGATGGCGGCGCCGCTGCGGCCGGAAAGAATGGCCAGCGCGCCGTCCAGGGCACGCTGCAGCGCGGCAAGTGCGGCCACGGTCGCAGGCGGGACCGCGACCTGGGAAGGCTCGGGACAGATCTCGGCCAGCGTGCCGTCCACGTCGAGGAACAGCGCATGCCGTGCCGGATCCAGCGGCGGCGGTTCGGGGCTTCCGTCGGAAACCTGGCCGCCGGCCGCAAGCGCCTCGGGACGAGACTGCGATGACTGCATGTCGGCTCCATATCTGAGGAAGCCGCCGCCCACCGGCGCGCATGCCGCGGGCGCGGCGAGCCGGCAGCTTCCTGCTGACTTCAGGGTAGCGCGCCCGCCCGGCGCGCGAGCCAACCAGACGTATCGAGGCGTTTCTTTTCCCCTGGCCCGCCCGCCGCGGGGCAGGCGGGCCATGGCGTGACGCAGGCCGATCAGAAGTCCATGTCCGCGGGGGCCGCGGCCGGGGCCTTCTCCTCCTTGGGCAGTTCGGCCACGGTCGCATCCGTGGTCAGGATAAGGCCGGCGATCGAGGCGGCGTTCTGCAGGGCCGTGCGGGTCACCTTCGTGGGATCCACCACGCCCAGCTCCACCAGGTCGCCATAGTCGCCGGTCGCCGCGTTGTAGCCGAAGTTGCCCTTGCCGGCCATCACCTTGCCGACCACCACCGACGGCTCGTCGCCGGCATTGGCCACGATGGCGCGCAGCGGCGCCTCCAGCGCTCGCAGCACGATCTTGATGCCGGCATCCTGGTCGGCATTGGCGCCCTTCAGGCCGGAGATGCCCGCGCGCGCGCGCAGCAGCGCCACGCCGCCGCCGGGCACGATGCCTTCCTCGACCGCCGCGCGCGTCGCGTGCAGCGCATCGTCGACGCGGTCCTTCTTCTCTTTCATCTCGACCTCGGTGGCCGCGCCGACCTTGATCACCGCCACGCCGCCGGCCAGCTTGGCCACGCGTTCCTGCAGCTTCTCGCGGTCGTAGTCGCTGGTGGCCTGGTCGATCTGGGCCTGGATGGCCTTGACGCGCGCCTGGATGCGCGACTGCTCGCCCGAGCCGCCGATGATGATGGTGTTTTCCTTCTGGACCTCGATGCGCTTGGCGCTGCCCAGATCTTCCAGCGTCGCCTTGTCGAGCTGCTTGCCGGTCTCTTCGGAGATGAGGGTGGCGCCGGTCAGGATGGCGATGTCCTCGAGCATGGCCTTGCGGCGGTCGCCGAAGCCCGGCGCCTTGACGGCGGCCACCTTGAGCACGCCGCGCATGGCATTGACCACCAGGGTGGCCAGCGCCTCGCCCTCGACGTCTTCGGCCACGATCAAGAGCGGCTTGCCGGCCTTGGCGGCGGATTCCAGCACGGGCAGCAGGTCGCGGATGTTGCTGATCTTCTTGTCATGCAGCAGCAACAGCGCGTCGTCCAGATAGGCCACCTGCTTTTCCGGATCGTTGATGAAGTACGGGCTGAGATAGCCGCGGTCGAACTGCATGCCCTCGACCACGTCCAGTTCGTTGTCCAGCGACTTGCCGTCCTCGACCGTGATGACGCCGTCCCGGCCAACCTTCTCCATGGCGTCGGCGATGATCTTGCCGACGGCCTCGTCGGCATTGGCCGACAGCGCCGCCACCTGGGCCGTTTCCTTGCGCGTTGAAATGGGCTTGGAGAGCTTGCGCAGTTCCTCGATCACCGCGGCGGTGGCCTGGTCGATGCCGCGCTTGAGGTCCATCGGGTTCATGCCGGAGGCCACGTACTTCATGCCTTCCTGCACGATGGACTGCGCGAGCACCGTGGCGGTGGTGGTGCCGTCGCCCGCCACGTCGGCGGTCTTGGACGCCACCTGCTTGACGATCTGAGCGCCCATGTTCTCGAACTTGTCCTTCAGTTCGATCTCCTTGGCCACCGACACGCCGTCCTTGGTGATGGTGGGCGCGCCAAAGCTGCGTTCCAGCAGCACGTTGCGGCCCTTGGGGCCGAGGGTGACCTTCACCGCGTCGGCCAGGATGTTGACTCCCTTGACGATGCGCGCGCGGGCGCCGTCATGGAACTTGACGTCTTTCGCACTCATGTTGGGCTCCTTGCGGGATGGATTCAGGCGGCTTTCTTCAGCTCGTCGCGGCCGGACTCGACCACGCCGAAGATGTCCTCTTCGCGCATGACCAGCAACTCGTCGCCGTCGACCTTGACGACCTGGCCGGCATACTTGCCGAAGATGACCTGGTCGCCGACCTTGACCTGCAGCGCGCGCACGCTGCCGTCCTGCAGCAGCTTGCCGTCACCGACGGCCATCACCTCGCCCTGCTCGGGCTTTTCGGCGGCGGAATCGGGAATCACGATGCCGGAGGCCGTCTTGCGCTGCTGTTCGATTCGCTTGACGATGACCCGGTCGTGAAGGGGACGAATCTTCATGATCAATCTCCTACGAGTGGCAGATAACCGAAAGGGGAATCGGGCGCGCGGCGGCCGGCACAAGGCGGCCGCGCGGCGCACCGGGATGCGATGCAGTCGATCGCGCAGAGCTTTTTATGGGCGGCGCGCGGCGCCTTCAAGAGGCCTGCGGCGCACGACAATGTATCTTTATGTATCGCGCAAGACGAGGCGCGCGCCGTGCCCCAGCCGGTACACCACGCGGCTGGGCATGCGGCCGTCGAAGGCGCGCCGTGGGACGGGGCACGGCAGGGCGCGTCCGCCGCCGGGGCCAAGGGTGGCATCCTCGTCGTCCAGCGACTGCCACAGGCCCGCCTTGCGCGGCCGGAACAGCCAGCGCACGTAGCCGCGCCGGGCGGCCAGTTCGAGCAGATCGTCGCGGTCCGGAGCGTCCATCACGACGCCCTCTTCGTCGGACGCGTCGGGATAGGCCCCGAATGCCCGGTGGCAGGCCAGCGCCTCGCTGGCGGGCGCCCCCAGGCGGCGCCAGGGCCGCTGCACCAGGCGCTCGACGTCCCAGGCGCCCAACTGCCAAGCCGCGTCGACCAGCGCCCCCTCCAGTTCATCGAATGACGCCCACCGCTGGCTGAGCTGCATGGCCGAGCCGGCCACCGCCCGCGGCGCAATGGTCTGCCCCGGCAGGGTCAGCGGCGTGCGGCGGCGAAAGCCGTGCCAGTGCAGGATCAGCAGCACCGGCGTGCCGGCGCGCGCCGCGGCCGCCGCCGTCACCGCGTACAGCGGCATGCGCATTGCCTGGACCTGCGCGCATATCGTGTCGAGAATCTGCATGGAACCTCCGATTCGCTACAGCGATGTCCGAAACATAGAGCGAACCGGCAGTCCATGACAAGCCGCGCGCGGCGGCCATCGGGTGCGGCGCGGTCAGTACACCGACGGCACGAACATCTCGGCCGGCAGCGGCTGGCGGCTGTAGTCGGGGTGATGCTCGCGCTCGGGCAGGATGATCTCGGGATGCTCGACGTCGCCGTACGGCACCTGCGCCAGCAGGTGATGCATGCAGTTCAGGCGGGCGCGCTTCTTGTCCACGCCTTCCACGATCCACCAGCGCGCCTCGGGGATGTGCGAGCGCTCCATCATCACTTCCTTGGCCTTGGTGTAAGCCTCCCAGCGGCGGCGCGACTCCAGGTCCATGGGCGAGAGCTTCCACTGCTTCAGCGGGTCGTGCACGCGCGCCAGGAAGCGGCGGTTCTGTTCTTCGTCGCTGATCGAGAACCAGTACTTGATGAGGATGATGCCCGAGCGCACCAGCATCTTCTCGAACTCGGTGACGCTGCGGAAGAACTCTTCGTATTCGTCCGGCGTGCAAAAGCCCATGACGCGCTCGACGCCGGCGCGGTTGTACCAGCTGCGGTCGAACAGCACCATCTCGCCGCCGGCCGGCAGGTGCGACACATAGCGCTGGAAATACCACTGCGTGCGCTCGCGGTCGTTGGGCGCGGGCAGCGCGGCCACGCGGCACACGCGAGGATTCAGCCGTTGCGTGATGCGCTTGATGGCGCCGCCCTTGCCGGCGGCGTCGCGCCCCTCGAACAGCACCACGATCTTCAGCTTCTTGTGCACCACCCAGTCCTGCAGCTTCACCAGCTCGCCCTGCAGGCGCAGCAGTTCACGGAAGTACACGCGGCGGTCGACGTCGCCGGACGACACGCCGTCCTCGAGCATCTCGTCCAGACGGTCGTCGTCCAGTTCCATCTCCAGCTCTTCGTCGAGGCTGTCGATCATTTCGGCGTAAAGGCGGCGGGTCTGTTCGGAGAGGTTGTCGCGATCGTTCATGATGGTCGTCAGGCAAGTGGAGGCCAGGGCGGGCGCGCAGGCCCCGGGCGCGGCAGATACCGGCCGGGACCGGACTGTCCGGCCGCCGGCGGCGTGAAGCGTGCGCACAATTTATGTCGGCGGGATGACATCTCTGTGAAACGGCCGGCGGGCATCTCGCCACGCCGGCCCGTCACGGCCCGACAAGCCCTGGCCGGCAAGGCGGCTGCAGACCCAGGCCTTAGCTCTGATGCGCGGACGGCGCGCTTTTATCGGCCACTTGTACCATGCCGTCGGGCCGATCACGCCGTCGGCGCCCGTGTCGGCGACTTGCCGCGGCTCACGCGCCGGCTTCAGCCCAGCTGCGCGCGGATGCGGGCGGCCTGTTCGGCCAGCACGTCGGGCTTGGCCATCTCGCCGGTATGCGGCCGCAGGGCCACGCCCTCGAAGCGCGGCAGGATGTGGAAGTGGATGTGGAACACCACCTGCCCGCCCGCCGGCTCGGAGAACTGCTGCAGCGTCAGGCCGTCGGCCCGCATCGCGTCGCGCGCCGCGATGGCGATGCGCTGCGTCTTCACGATCAGGTCGGACAGCGCCTCTGGCGCGATGTCGAACAGGTTGCGGGCCGGCGTCTTGGGGATCACCAGCGTGTGGCCGTCGGTGCGCGGCATGATGTCCATGAAGGCCAGCGTGGAATCGTCCTCGTAGACCTTGTGGCATGGGATCTCGCCGCGCAGGATCTTGGCGAAGATATTGCTGTCGTCGTAGCCGGACATGACTCCTCCTTGTGAATGGGCGCCCGGATGCAGGCTTGAGGCGCCGCGAGATGCCAGATAGTATCAAGCGCGGGGCGCGCCACAGGCGGCCCGGGTGTGAATGCCAGGAGCCAATCGCCGCGCCGCGCCAGGCGCGGGCGGGCGGCCGGTGCACCGGGTGGGCATGACGCTTGCTGCCGGCACCGACGTACCCACTGCTGAGTGTTACCGGACGTTATAACTATCAGGCGTACCTTGCCCGCGGCAGGCAGCAAGCCGCTCGGCCGGCGCCCGATCTTTCCGTCGCCACGGTGGCATGCGCCACGGAGGTCTTCGATGAGATGTCCCGAGATTCCGGCAACAGAAGGCGCACGACTCCAGGCATTGGCCGAGTACGGTCTCGGCGGCGATCGTCCGCCGCCCGGTCTCGAACCGGTCGCGCAGATCGCCGCGCGCATGTTCGGCATGCCGGTGGCGGCGGTCAATTTCATCGGCAGCGACCATGTGCTCTTCGCGGCCAGCGTGGGCGCCAGTCTCGCGGACCCGCGGCGCGATTTGTCGTTCTGTGCGCACGCCATCAACCAGGATGCGGTGATGGTGGTGCCCGATGCCAGGCAGGACGAGCGCTTTCACGACAACCCTATGGTCACCGGCTCGGCCAACGTGCGTTTCTACGCGGGCGCGCCGCTGCTGTCGCCCTCCGGCCATGCGCTGGGCGCGCTTTGCGTGATGGACCACCGGCCGCACCACGATTTCTCCGAGGAAGACCAGGCGCGGCTGCGCGAGTTGGCGCGCATGGCCGCCGATCGCCTGGAACTGCGGCGCATCGAGATATCGGCCGGGCAAAACGCGCATCCGCAGAACCTCGGCGCGCGTCGCGATGAAGAGGACGAGCTGCGGCGGCTGGCCCATACCGACCCGCTGACGGGCCTGGCCAATCGCGCCTGCTTCTACCGCCGCGTCGAACAAACACTGGCCGAACCGAACTCGGCCGCCGTGCTGATGTTCGACCTGGACGGGTTCAAGGACATCAACGACACGCTGGGCAACGCGGTGGGCGACGCGCTGCTGCGCGAAGTGGGCCGCCGCCTGCAGGCGCTGGCCGGACCTGGCGCGACCGCGGCCCGGCTGGGCAGCGACGAGTTCGCGCTGCTGCTGCCCGGCATGGACGCGCCCGACGCGGCCATGGCGCTGGCGCAGGCGGCCATCTCGGCGGTGGCAGTGCCCATCATCGCCGGCGGCCACGAGGTCAATGTGGTGGCCACCAGTTGCGGCGTGGCCGTCGCGCCGTTGCAGGCGCAAGAGGCGCTGGAACTGATCGGGGATGCCGACCTGGCGCTCGCGCGCGCCAAGTCGCTGGGCCGCGGCCAGGCATTCGCCTTCGTGCCCGCGCTGCGCATGGAGGCCACCGCGAGGCGGCTGCATGGCATGGAAATGCACCGCGCGGTCAACGAGGGGGAGTTCGTGCTGTTCTACCAGCCGCAGGTGCGGCTGGCGGACGGCGCCCTGGTCGGCGCCGAAGCGCTGATACGCTGGCGCCATCCGCGCCGCGGCCTGCTCGAGCCCGCGGCCTTCCTGCCCGCGCTGGAGGGCGGTCCGTTGGCGGCCACGGTAGGCAACTGGGTACTGGACGAGGCCTGCGCGCAGGCCGCGCGCTGGCGCGGCGACGGCGCCCCCGACTTCCGCATGGGCGTCAATCTGTTCGGCGCGCAGTTCCGCGTGGGCGACCTGGCCGAAGAAGTGAAGCGCGCCCTGGCCCGTCACGGCCTGCCGCCGCAGGCCCTGGAACTGGAGATCACCGAGAACATCGCGCTGGACCGCGACGAGACCGTGCTCGAGATCCTGCGCCGCCTGCATGACCGGGGCGTGTCCATCGCGTTCGACGATTTCGGCACGGGCTACGCGTCGCTGTCGCTGCTCAAGCGCTGTCCGCTGACCCGCATCAAGATCGACCGCTCTTTCGTGCAGGGCATGCTCGAGTCCGAGCGCGACGCCGCGGTGATCCGCGCGCTGCTGGACGTGGCGCGCACCTTCCACCTGGATACCGTGGCCGAAGGCGTGGAAACCCGCGCGCAACGCGATGCCCTGCAGCACGCGGGCTGCTCCGAGGGCCAGGGTTATCTGTTCAGCCGGCCGGTTCCGGCACAGCAGTTCGCCCAGCTGTATGGGCTGGTGGCAGCGCCGCCGACGGCGCGGCACGCCTGAGCCGCGGCGGCTGCCCGACCGGATGCGTGGCCGCGATGCCGCCGCCATGCATCGTCACCTCACACAAATCACACAGGAGACAACCATGAATCTGAGCCCCATCCGCGCGCTGGCGCCGCTGCTTGCCGCCGCCAGCCTGGCCGTGCTGCCCGCCGGGGCACACGCCGCCGAAGCCGCCTGGCCCGACAAGCCCATCACGCTCGTTTCGCCTTACGCGCCCGGCGGCACCACCGACATCCTGGCCCGCATGCTGTCCAGCCGCCTCAACGACAGGCTGGGCCAGCCCGTCATCGTCGAGAACAAGCCGGGCGCGGGCGGCAACATCGGCACGGCGCTGGTTGCCAAGTCCAAGCCCGACGGCTACACCTTCCTGCTGGCCGCCAGCGGTCCCATCGTGATCGCAGGCACGCTGTACACCAAGCTGAACTACAAGCCCGAGGCAGACTTCACCGCGGTCTCGCCGCTGGCGCGCACCAGTTTCGTGGTGGCGGTCAATGCCAAGTCGGGGCTCGGCTCGCTGGACGACATCATCGCCAAGGGCAAGACGGGCGATCTGAGCTTCGGGTCGGCCGGCTCGGGCACGCCTCAGCACATCATCGGCGAGATGTTCAACGTGGCCGCCAAGACGAAGATCCAGCACATTCCCTACAAGGGCTCGGGTCCGCTGCTGAACGACCTGGTGGGCGGCCAGGTGCCGCTGGCCTTCGAGAACCCGCTGCCCATCATGCAGCAGGTGAAGGCAGGCAACCTGAAGGTGCTGGCGGTGACGGGCGCGCAGCGCTCGGCCGCCCTGCCCGACGTGCCCACGCTGGCCGAGAGCGGCATCGCCGGCTTCGACGCTCAGCCCTGGTACGGCGTGCTGGGCCCGGCCGGCATTCCCGACGCCATCACGCAGCGCATGAATAAGGAAGTGCAGGCCATCCTGGCCTCGCCCGACGTGAAAAAGCAGCTGGCCGATCTGGGCGTGGAGCCTATGGTGATGACGCCGAAGGAGTATCAGGCGTTCATCGCCAAGGACATCGTGAAGTGGGGCCAGGCCGTGAAGGCGTCGGGCGCCACCGTGGATTGAGCCCGCGGTCGAGCGGGCGCGTGCCTATCGCGCGCCCGTGGACGGCGCCTGCGCATCCTCCTCGTGCAGGATCGACGCCCCGTCCTCGTCGGTGGAATCGTACTGGCCCGTCAGCACCGCCCAGCACAGCGCCGCGCCTATTCCCAGCACGACGAGCAGCGACAGAGGCAGCAGCAGGTAGAGGATCGGCATCATCACGCGCTTGCCGATGGGGCCGCGGAAGGCGGCGTCTCGCCTGAAGCCTGCACCGCCCGGCGATGCAGCCACCAGGCCGCGCCGGCCACCGCCAGCGACGACACCAGCATGGTGACGGCGGCCACCTGCGGGGCCACCCAGCCCAGGGCGGCCAGCGGCGTCAGCAGCAGGTGCCAGGCCAGCGCACCGTACAGGCTGGCGCGCGCGGTGCGCGCCATGGAGCCGGCCAGGCTCCGTACCTGCGCGGCCGTCATATCGGGCCGCGCGATGATGGCCGCATGCGCGGCAGCAAAGGCCGTGGGCACCGCCATCGCCATCGCGCAGGGGCAGCTGACCACCAGCATCGCCACCACGACGGACCAGGTATCGCCCGCGCCGCCGCCGGTTTCCCACGCCAGCGCCACCAGCAGCGCCAGACCCAGCTGGGCCGCCGTGAAGCGGCCCGCCAGGCGATCGGCCCAGGCGCCCAACGCCGGCCGCCGCGACTCGATCCATGCCGCCGCCGTCCCCATCTCGGCCGATTGGCGGGCGCATAAAGCCAGATAGCGCGCCGTAAGAAGGAATGCCGCGAACATCGTGACCGAGTCGAAGTACACCGGGCCCTGTCCCGTCCAGGTGGACCACGCGCTCGGCACGAAGGCCGCCAGCATGCCCAGCGCCACCGGCACGTCCATGCCGGCGCGGCCGCGCCGCAGGCTGGCCAGCGCGCCGCCCCAGATCGGCCACGACGAATACAGCATTACCGGCACGGTCAGCGCCAGGCTGGCCCAGTTCATCAGCACGATGGCCCAGTCCAGCGTACCCAGCACCTCGGCGCCCATGTCGGCGTGGCGCAGATAGCCGGGCCACGCCAGCATCATCACCTGCATCATGGCGAGCCAGGCCACCGCCAGACGGGCGAGCGCATGACGCCGCTGGCGGCGTTGCGCGGCCGCCAGGCCTGGCGGCATCGAGAATAAAGAATGGACGGACATGGCCGCCAAGGTAGCCTCATCGGCAACGCGGCGACTTGACGCACATCAAGGCGCCCCGCATTCGTCGCGATATCGCCAGGACTTGAGAAAAATCAATATGCCGACGCCGCCGCCCCCATAGGATGGAGCCCGCTCTGTTCTGGGGAGAGGAGTCATGAAGGAAAGTCCGGCCTATGCGGTCGAGGCGCCGACGTTCAACTACACCGTGGTCAGGCAGTTCGCCCTGATGACGGTGGTGTGGGGCATCGTGGGCATGGCCGTCGGCGTACTGATCGCCGCGCAGCTGATCTGGCCGCAGCTGAATTTCGACATCCCGTGGCTGAGCTACGGCCGCCTGCGGCCGCTGCACACCAACGCGGTCATCTTCGCGTTCGGCGGCAGCGCGCTGTTCGCCACCTCGTACTACGTCGTGCAGCGCACCTGTCAGGCGCGCCTGTTCTGCGGCAGGCTGGCGGCCTTCACGTTCTGGGGCTGGCAGGCGGTGATCGTGGCCGCCGCCATCACGCTGCCGCTGGGCTACACCAGCAGCAAGGAATACGCCGAGCTCGAATGGCCCATCGACATCCTCATCACACTGGTGTGGGTGGCCTACGCGGTCGTGTTCTTCGGCACCATCATGAAGCGCCGGGCGCGCCACATCTATGTGGCCAACTGGTTCTTCGGCTCGTACATCCTCACCATCGCGCTGCTGCACATCTTCAACAACATCGAGATGCCGGTATCGCTATGGAAGTCGTACTCGGCCTATGCGGGCGTGCAGGACGCCATGGTGCAGTGGTGGTATGGCCACAACGCAGTGGGATTCTTCCTTACCACCAGCTTCCTGGGCATGATGTATTACTTCGTGCCCAAGCAGGCGGGCCGGCCCATCTACTCGTACCGCCTGTCCATCGTGCACTTCTGGGCGCTGGCCTTCACCTACATGTGGGCCGGTCCGCACCACCTGCTGTACACCTCGCTACCCGACTGGACGCAGTCGCTGGGCATGGCGTTCTCGCTGATCCTGCTGGCGCCGTCGTGGGGCGGCATGATCAACGGCATCATGACCCTGCAAGGCGCGTGGCACCGCCTGCGCACCGATCCCATCCTGAAGTTCCTGGTGACCGCGCTGTCGTTCTACGGCATGTCGACGTTCGAGGGTTCGATGATGTCGATCCGCACGGTGAACGCGCTGTCGCACTACACCGACTGGACCGTGGGCCACGTGCACTCGGGCGCGCTGGGCTGGGTGGCCATGATCACCTTCGGATCGCTGTACTACATGATTCCGCGCCTGTACGGCCGCGAACGCATGCACAGCGTGGCCGCCATGGAACTGCACTTCTGGGTTGCGACCATCGGCGTGGTGCTGTACATCGCCGCCATGTGGATCGCCGGCGTGCAGCAGGGCCTGATGTGGCGCGACACCGCGCCCGACGGCACCCTGGTCTACAGCTTCGCCGAGGAACTGAAGACGCGCCTGCCCTTCTACCTCATCCGCCTGATGGGCGGCCTGCTGTACCTGGCCGGCATCTGCATCATGGCCTGGAACGTGTGGATGACCGTGCGCGGCGCGCGCGCCGTCGATCCCGCCATCCCGCCGGAGCGGCCGCACACCGACGTGCGGCGACCCGAACCGGCCCCGGCCATTGCCTGACGAGGATTCCATGAGCGACAAGCAACACGGCTTCTTCTCGCACCAGACGCTGGAGAAGAACATCGGCTGGATGATCATCGCCAGCGTGCTGGTGGTGTCCTTCGCCGGACTGGCGCAGATCATCCCGCTGTTCTTCCAGCACAGCACCACGCAGGCCGCGCCCGGCATCGAGCCGCTGGACGCGCTGCGGCTGATGGGACGCGACGTCTACATCCGCGAAGGCTGCGTGGGCTGCCACTCGCAGCAGGTGCGCATGCTGCGCGCCGAGGTGCAGCGCTATGGCCCGTACTCCGAGGCCGCCGAATCGGTCTACGACCATCCCTTCCTGTGGGGCTCCAAGCGCACCGGACCCGACCTGGCGCGGGTGGGCGAACGCTACTCCGATGCGTGGCAGCGCACCCACCTGCGCGACCCGCGCGCGGTGGTGCCCGAATCGAACATGCCGGCGTATCCCTGGCTGCAGCACGCCGCGCTGGACGACAGCGACGTGCAGGCCCGCATGCGCGCGCTGCGCCGGCTGGGCGTGCCCTACACCGACCGGCAGATCGCGGCGGCGCCCGGCGAGTTGGCCGGCAAGACCGAAGAGGACGCGCTGGTGGCCTATCTGCAGGGCCTGGGCGTGGCGATGCGCCGGGCACCGGCCGCCGCCGCGGGCGCGCCCCATACGCCGGCGGGTGCCGGCGCCGGAGGCTGACCATGGGCTATCTCAGCGCTTTCGTCACCGCGCTTTCGATGGCGACATTCTTCGGCATCTTGTGGTGGGCCTGCTCGCGCGGCCGCCAGGACGCCAACCGCGATTCGGCCATGCTGCCGTTCGCCCTGCCCGATGAAGGCGGACCTATGCAACAGGATGGAGCAACCCGGCCATGAACGATTTCGTCAACGGCTTCTGGGGCTATTTCATCGCCGCCATCGCCCTGGGCGGCATCGTGTGGTGCGTGTGGCTGCTGTACACGCAGCGGCGCTGGCTAGGCGCGAAGCCCGCGGCCGGCGCGCAGGCCGGAGACACCGGCCACGTATGGGACGAGGACCTGACCGAGCTGAACAATCCGGTGCCGCGCTGGTGGACCTGGATGTATCTGCTGCTGTGCGCCTTCGGCCTGGGCTATCTGCTGCTGATGCCGGGACTCGGCCATTTCGCGGGCCTGCTGGGCTACAGCAGCGCCGACGAGGTCGCGCGCAGCCAGGCCGGCCTGGCGCAGGCGGTGCAGCCCGTGTATGAGCGCTACGCCGCCATGACGCCGCCGCAGATCGCCGCCGACCCGCAGGCGCGCGAGATCGGCCAGCGCCTGTTCCTGGCCAACTGCGCGCAGTGCCACGGGTCGGACGCCAAGGGCTCGCCCAGCTTTCCCAACCTGGCCGACGGCGATTGGCTGGGCGCGGGCACGCCGGAGTACATCGCGCAGACCATCTCGCAGGGCCGCCACGGCGTCATGCCGGCCTGGAAGGGCACCATCGATCCCAAGGCCGCCAGCGACATCGCCATCTACGTGCGCTCGCTGTCCGGCCTGGCGGCCGATCCGGTGCGCATGGTGTTCGGCAAGCCGGCCTTCCAGACATACTGTGCCGCGTGCCACGGCGCCGACGGCAAGGGCAATCCGCTGCTGGGCGCGCCCAACCTCGCCGACAACGTGTGGCTGTACGGCAGCTCCGAGGCGTCCATCGTGCGCACCATCCTCGAAGGCCGCGACAATCGCATGCCCGCCTTCGGCCCGGTGCTGAGCGAAGACCAGATCCGGCTGCTGGGCGCATGGGTCTGGGGCCTGTCCAATACCCAGGCCGCCTCCGCCGCCCCCGTGGCCGCGGCCAAGCCATGAGGGCCGCGCGCGCATCATGAGTACGCACGGCAACAGCGCGCTGCACGTCATGCACGACATGCGCGGCAAGATCTACGCGCGCTCCGTGCAGGGCCGCTATGCGCGCTGGCGCGTGATCATGGTGCTGCTGACGCAGGCGGTGTTCTACGGCACGCCCTGGCTGCAATGGAACGACCGGCAGGCCGTGCTGTTCGACCTGGGCGCGCGCAAGTTCTACTTGTTCGGCCTGGTGCTGTGGCCCCAGGACGTGGTGTACCTGGCCGCGCTGCTCATCATCTCGGCGCTGTCGCTGTTCCTGTTCACCGCGATCGCCGGCCGGCTGTTCTGCGCCTACGCCTGTCCGCAGACGGTCTATACCGAGATCTTCATGTGGATCGAGCGCAAGGTGGAAGGCGACCGCATCGCCCGCATCCGCCTGGACAGCGCGCCCTTCAGCCTGCGCAAGCTGCGCATCAAGGCGACCAAGCATGCGGCGTGGCTGGCGGTGGCGGGCTGGACCGGCTACACCTTCATCGGCTACTTCGCGCCGATCCGCGAACTGGGCATGGCCGCCGTCACGCTGCAGCTGGGCCCGTGGCAGTGGTTCTGGATGCTGTTCTACAGCTTCGCCACCTGGGGCAACGCCGGCTTCATGCGCGAGACGGTGTGCAAGTACATGTGCCCCTATGCGCGCTTCCAGAGCGTGATGGTCGACCGCGACACGCTGGTGGTCACCTACGACCGCGAGCGTGGCGATCCGCGCGGCGGCCGCTCGCGCAAGGCCGATCACCATGCGGCGGGGCTGGGCGACTGCGTGGACTGCCACCTTTGCGTGCAGGTCTGCCCCACCGGCATCGACATCCGCGACGGCCTGCAGTACATGTGCATTGGCTGCGGCGCCTGCATCGACGCCTGTGAGCCGGTCATGGACAAGATGCAATACCCCCGCGGGCTGATCCGCTATACGTCCGAACGCGCCATGCAGTCGCGCCGGCCCGGCGTGCGCGTGCTGCGGCCGCGCGTGCTCGCCTACGGCGCCCTGCTGCTGGTGCTGGCGTCGGGCCTGATGGCGGCGCTGGCGATGCGCAACCCGTTGCGCATGGACGTGCTGCGCGACCGCGGCGTGCTGGGGCGCGAGGTAGCCGGCGGCCTGGTCGAGAACGTCTACCAGCTGCAGCTCATCAACACCTCTCGCGAGCCGCTGAGCCTGCGCCTCAGCGCCTCCGGCATGGACGGCCTGACGGTGCTGGCCGGGCGCGAGGGCACGGATACGGTACTGGTCCCGCCCGAATCGAATCGACTGATGCCGTTGGCGCTGCGCGCGCCGCTCGGCGCCTCCGGTCCCGGCGCGCATCCCATCCGCCTGCGCGCGCAATCGCGGCAGGCGTCCGGCTTTGCGGTGCGGGTCGAGGAACCTTCAAGCTTCTACATTCCAGAGTGAGTCCACCATGCAGACATCGCAGACGCCTTCCAACCCCTGGTACCGCGAGCCCTGGCCCTGGTTCCTGATGGCGGGTCCCTTCCTGGCCATGGCGGGATGCATGGTCACCATCTACCTGGCAATGACCAACTTCGCCGACCAGGCCATCACCGAAGGCGGCACGCGGCGGGGCCTGGTGGTGGAGCGGGCGAGCGTGCCCGCGCAGCCGGCTGGCGGCATGGCTACGCCCGCCACGGCACACACCACGGTGGACACGGCCGCGGCACCGTCCCGCTGAATCCCGGCACGCCACCATGCGGACCCTCAAGCCGATCCTGATCCTGTGGCCGTCTTTCCTGACGGCCGCGCTGGGCAGCGCCATCGCCTTCGCATTGGTCGATCCGCTGCACCTGCCCACGCCGGGCGACTACGCGCATGGCCGCCTCGAGATCTACACCGTGGTGTTCTTCACGCTGTGGGCGTTGGCCGCGCTGTCCAGCGCGATGACGATCTGGCTATCGCCGCGGCGCAAGGCGCTGGACCGGCTGGACGAACTGGACGACTGAGCGCCACGCAAGCCGCGGCACGGCGTGCGTTCAACAGTCTTCGACGTCGGCCAGCGCCTTCAGGGCCACGGGGTCGAGAATGCGCACGTCGCGCTGCGCCAGCTGGATCACGCGCTCGCGCGCGAAGCGCGAGAACAGCCGGCTGACGGTTTCCATGGAAAGGCCCAGATAGTTGCCGATCTCGTCGCGGCTCATGCGCAGCACGAACTCGCTGGCCGAGTAGCCCAGCGATGCATAGCGCTGCGACAGCCCCAGCAGGAACGTGGCCAGGCGCTGCTCGGCGCGCGTGCCCCCCAGCATGGCCACGAGTTCGTGCGAACGCGTGATCTCGCGGCTCATCAGGTTGCGAACCTGCTGCTGCAGGCTGGGCAGCTGCGCGGCCAGGCGATCGATGTCCGACAGGCGTATGACGCAGACCTCGGAATCCTCCATTGCCACCGCGGCCGACAGGTGCCGGCCGCCCAGCATGCCGGGCATGCCCAACAGTTCGCCGGGCAGGAAAAAGCCGGTGATCTGCACGTGGCCGGCGGCGTCCTCGATCTGCGTCTTGACGCTGCCGAAGCGGATGGCATAGATCGCGTCCAGCGTATCGCCTGCCGTGTACAGCCGCACGCCGCTGCGCAGCCGCAGCCGCGTCTGCACCAGGTCGGTCAGCCGCGTGACGTCGGATTGGCTCATGCCCACGGGCACGCAGAGGTGGCCCAGCATGCAGGTGGAGCAGTTGCCTGCGGTGGGCGACGTGGGCAGCGGAATCGGCATGGCGCGACCAGATTGACGGAGAAAAGAATGTCCCAGTGTAACCACCCCTGATGATTCGTCGGCGGACCAGACGGCCACTGCAACCTGTATGTCACGGATGTCGAAAAAGCATCAAATGCCTCGACATCCGGTTGACGCCGGTGTCCCTAGCATGCGAGGCGAGTGAACTTCGCTTCTCCATTACATGCCATCCATACCCGCCTCTGGCCCCGAGCGCGCCGGTTTCGTTTCGCGCAATGCACTGGCTGCGCGCACCGCTGTGAAGAAAGCTGCCAGGCATGTGGAACGAGCCGCCAAGCGCAAGGCGTTGGAGGTACTTGTCCATGCGTTTCGAGGCCAGCAGGCGGATGCAGTGGCGCAGACCTTGCACGATGTCTCGCGCATCCTCGTCATCCGGCCCAACTACCGCATCGGCAACGCGGTGATCAGCACGGCCGCCATCGCGCCGCTGCAGCAGCGCTTTCCCGGCGCCACCATCGATTACCTTGCTACCGACAAGACCGCCGCGGTGTTCAAGGGCCTGCCTCTGGGCCATGTGCACGCGCTGTCCCGAAGCACGCTGCGCCGGCCGTGGCGCGCGTTCGGCCTGCTGCGCCGATTGCGAGCCAGCCGCTACGACCTTGCCGTACAGATCGAGGACGGCTCGCTGACCGGGCTGCTGATCTCGCGCCTGGTCGGGGCGCGCAGCACGATGGGCAAGCCCCGCGGCGAGGCGTGCTGGTATGACGTGAACCTGCGCGAGCCCTTCCAGCATGCCTACGATGCCGCGGGCGTGCTGGCCCGCGCCTTGGGCGCGGACAGCCCGCCGCGGCCGCAGATCGCGCTGTCCGCCGACGAGCAGGCCCGCGCGGCGCGGCGCATCGACGCGCTGGCGGCATCGGACGAGCCCGTCGTCGCGCTGTTCGTGGGCGGCCACGCCGACAAGGTGTGCCCCTTCCCGTTCTGGATGGAACTGGCCCGTGGCCTGAACAGCGAGCGCCGCAAGTTCATGGTGTTCATCGGCCCCGAGGAGATGAAACTGGCGCCGCAGTTCGAGGCCGCGATGCGGTCGCTGCCTTACGGCGCGGTGTGCCATTCCCTGTCGCTGCGCGACTTCGCGGCCACGCTGGCGCAGGCCAGCGTGCTGGTCACGCCCGATTCTGGGCCCATGCACCTGGCGGCGGCGTTGCGCACGCCCATTGTCGCGATGGTTCGCACGGAGCGCTCACTGGCCTTCATTCCGCCCTGCGAGCATACGCGCACCGTGTGGGGCCTGGACGTGGGAGGGGTTTTGCGCGCCATCGGCGAGGTGGCGCGGCCGCGGCTGCGGCCGCAGCCGCAGCCGGCCGATCTCGTCCAGGCACGTCCCGACGCCGAACGCCCCACCGGTGCGGCCCCCTTGGGCAGCGCCACATCGCCGGTTCCCCTGGCCTCGTCCGCCTAGCACGGGCCGGGCGGCGTCCGAACAGAACACTATGGCGACGCAGTGACCTGATCCGGCTCGTTCGTTACCCATTCTCGACTTCCACAGGAACGACGAGGATGACGCAGTCATGACCCTCCCAACGAGCTTCCGGTCCCTCCGCGCGACGATCCAACCGCACACCGGCGCCACTCCGCCGTGTGCTACGTTTGACACGAAAGCGACTTAAATTGCGCTGTCCACGCGATGGGCAAGCCAGGGCGCGCCAAATTGGCGGTACGCTTGCCAGCGCAAGGTCCTTATTCCCGTCAACCATCAGGGTCAGAATGCTAAGCGCCATCAGGGACAATCTGTCCCGAATCAAACACGACGTAATCGACTCCCAAAGGCTCTATGCCAAATGGGAGCAGCTGCAACTGAAGAAACTGCTGGACTACCTGGACGTGGATTGCGTCTTCGACATCGGAGCCAACCAAGGCCAGTATGCCGAGATGCTGCGCAAGCACGCGGGCTTCAAGGGCTACATATTCTCGTTCGAGCCCAACCCGCACGACGCCGCCATCCTGCGCAAGCGCGCGCAGCACGACGACAAGTGGATCATCAGCGAACTGGCCATCTCCAACCAGGACGGCACGGCGCAGTTCAACGTCATGCAGTCCAGCCAGTTCAGCTCGCTAAGCACGCCCAACCACGAGGACGTGCAGTTGTTCACGCAGATGAATGCGGTCAGCAAGACCATCACCGTGCAAACCGAGCGGCTGGCCACCACGCTGCGCCGGCTTCGGACCGAACATGACTTCGCCCGGCCCTTCCTGAAGATGGATACCCAGGGCTATGACGTGAACATCGTCAAGGGCTCTCCGGAGGCCGTGCGCGAGTTCGTCGGACTGCAGAGCGAGCTGGCCATTGCCAAGCTATATGCCGATTCCGTGGACTTCCGCGAGGCCATCACCGAGTACGAGCGCCACGGCTTCACGCTCAGCGCGCTGGTGCCCAACAATGCGGGGCACTTTCCGATATTGGTGGAGACGGACTGCATCATGGTGCGATCCGATCTGGCGAAGGCTCGATAGCAATGCGCCGGGGGTGATGTTCTGGGCGGCGGCGGCAAAAAAAAGGCCCGTGACGCAAGGTGAACTGACCGGCACCGTTCGAGTAATGCGGCGGCGTCGTGACACGGCTGAACAGGGGCGGTAAGCTGAATAGACAGGAATTGAGATCGGAGGCCCTATGGAACCGCGAAGCAAAGAGCTACTCTGGGTCGACCGCTGCATCTTGGCAGCTCGCGGAGCGCTCGACCTGCCACGGGACAAGGCAGAGGCTGATGTGTTCCGCTATGCAGCGATGCTGTTGGCCACGCCGCACCCCGACGCCGCCCACAATCTGTGGACGGCCCACCAATCTTTTTATGCTCAGCACCCTGGAACCCCGGCCACCTATGCAGATTTGCAGGCTTCATCAATGATGGTGGCGCCCAGTCGGTTCCAGGAGATGCTTGCGCAGCGCCTTCGAGAGTATGAGCACCATGGCGGTACCCCAGTTCCACACTGACACGAATTTCGCCCAAGCTATCAAATCGCTCTTCCATGCGCTGCAAGAGCGACTGGAAATATCCTCGCAGGTTACCGCCTACATAGCGGGCGGCGTAGCGGTACATCTGTACACCGCGTACCGGGTGAGTAGCGACATCGACGCCGAGTTCAGCAAGCGATTGCTGATTCCCGACGACCTCTACATTGAAGTCCCGGCGCCCGACGGCGGCATTCCTCGTCTCGTGCATTTCGACAAACAGTACAACTCGACCTTTGCGTTGATGCACGAAAACTACGTACGAGATTCACTGGAAGTGCCGCTCGGCGTTCCAAACTTTCAAATTCGCGCGCTCGCCCCGGTGGACCTCGCGGTTTCTAAAATTGCACGCTTGGCCGACCACGACAAGCGAGACATCGAGATGCTGGTGTGGCATGGGCTGACGACGCCGGAGGAAATCCGTCATCGCGCGCTTGAAGCACTGCCGGGTTTCGTGGGCAACACCCGCTGGCTGGAAATGAATATCGACAATGCCGTCCAACTTGCTCGGCAAGCTGAAGCGCAGGTGCTGGGCTACGACCTTGGGACGGCCCGCGCTGCTGTATCCGGAAAAACATACACAGGCGTGATTTTGAGCGTGACTGACTCGCATGTCCTTCAAGCATCCGCCGAGGGCCCGGTTTCGCACATTCGTGCCGCGCTGACCGGCCTCGATGAGCTGGCTCCCGGGCGCATCGTGGAGATCCGGTACCCGCATGGATTGGTGGGCCTTGTACAACCCAGCACTGGCCGCGAAAGTATCATTGAATCCGAGGACCAGCCGTCATACCGCCACAACGGCCCAGAGCGGTAACACTTTCGCTGCCGTCGCAGCGTGTCTGGTCTGGATGGTATCGCCTCGTACTGTGCGGGGCCTATCATGCACTGACCACCCAATGCAAAAAGCCCCGCAGCGGACTGTGCAGGGCTTTCTGGGACTTGCTGGGAAAAATCTTGGCGGAGACGGAGGGATTCGAACCCTCGATGCAGTTTTTAGCCGCATGCTCCCTTAGCAGGGGAGTACCTTCAACCACTCGGCCACGTCTCCGAAGAATCCAGGATTCTATCAGAAATTTTTTGACTTTTTACCACCGACCCGCAAATGGCGGGCCAGTGAAGCAAGAACAGCGATCAGGCCTTCTCGCCCGGCGCCTGGTCCAGGCCGAAGGCCTTGTGCAGCGCGCGCACGGCCAGTTCCATGTACTTGTCGTCGATGATCACCGAGGTCTTGATCTCGCTGGTGCTGATCATCTGGATGTTGATGCCTTCCTGCGACAGGGTCTGGAACATCAGGCTGGCCACGCCCACGTGCGAGCGCATGCCGATGCCGACGATGGAGACCTTGGCGACCTTCTCGTCGGTGGCCAGTTCACGAGCGCCCACGGCGGGGATGACGTCGCGCTTGAGGACGTCGACGGTGCGCTGGTATTCGTTGCGGTTGACCGTGAACGAGAAGTCGGTGGTGCCAGCCACGGACTGGTTCTGCACGATCATGTCCACGTCGATGTTGGCCGCGGCCACCGGGCCCAGGATCGAGTAGGCCACGCCCGGCTTGTCGGGCACAGCCAGCAGGGTGATTTTGGCTTCGTCGCGGCTGAAGGCAATGCCGGAGACTACGGCGGCTTCCATTTTTTCGTCTTCCTCAAAAGTGATCAGCGTGCCCGAACGCATTTCTTCTTCGAGCGGAATGAGGGGGTCGGTCAGGGAGGACAGGACCCGGGTCGGCACACGGTACTTGCCCGCGAACTCGACGGAGCGGATCTGCAGCACCTTGGAACCCAGCGAGGCCATCTCGAGCATTTCTTCGAACGAGACGACGGACATGCGGCGCGCCTCGGGCACGACGCGCGGGTCGGTGGTGTAGACGCCGTCGACGTCGGTGTAGATGAGGCATTCGTCGGCGCCGATGGCGGCAGCCACGGCCACGGCCGAGGTGTCGGAGCCGCCGCGGCCCAGCGTGGTGATGTGGCCGTCGTCATCGATACCCTGGAAGCCCGTGACCACGACCACGCGGCCGGCGTCGAGGTCGGCGCGGATGCGCTTGTCGTCGATGGAGGTGATGCGAGCCTTGGTGTAGGCGGAATCGGTGCGCACGGGAACTTGCCAGCCGGTGTAGCTGCGTGCCTGCACGCCTTCGGCCTGCAGCGCGACGGCGAGCAGCCCGCTGCTGGCCTGTTCGCCGGTGGCGGCGATCATGTCGAGTTCGCGGCCATCGGGGTGCGGCGTGATTTCGCGGGCCAGGCCCAGCAACCGGTTGGTTTCGCCGGCCATGGCCGACGGAACGACCACGACCTGGTGGCCGGCAGCATGCCACTTCGCGACGCGACGCGCCACATTCTTGATGCGCTCGACCGAGCCCATCGAGGTACCGCCGTACTTGTGAACGATGAGGGACATCTCGTACTCTGGCTGGACACCCGCCACACGATGCTGAAAAGACGGGCAAAACCCAGGATTTTAACGCGCTGGTAGAAATTTGCCTGCCGTGGTTCAAAACTAGACCGCGAGCGCGCCCGAGCAGCCTGGCCGACACGGCCGCGGACGGCTTCGTGGCGCAGCATGGCGGCGACAGTTTCAGCCCGGACCATCGCTTTCCGAAAACACCGCCTGCAGTGAGTCGGCCCCGAGCAGGCGGCGGCCCCATGCGCGCAATTGCTCGGTGTCTGCCTGCTGCAGGCGCTGGCGCGCCCAATCGGGGAGCAGGCCGAACTTCTGCTCGGCCTGCTCCGCAAGCATTCGCGACAGGCCCAGATGTTCGCCGCGCTTGAGGCCGACTTCCTCGCCGATCTCGATGCCGCGCTTGGTATACACCCGCTCATAGCTGGTGACGAAAGCCATGGTGGACTCCTTTCCGATGTCGTGCATGATGCGGACGTAACGGCCCTCCAGTTCGGCAGGTAGCGTCAGTATCCAGTCGATCAACCTGAGCAGAATAGCGACATCGGCGCGCCGATAGCCGCCACCGAGCAATAGGCGGACCAGTCCGACCTTCGGGGCAAGGCGCTCCGCCCTGCGGTGCCGATGAGCCAATAACTGCGCCATGATCACCACAGCGATGGGATTGCCCGGCGCCGCCTCGCGCAGCGCCTGCCACCGTGCCAGCCAGGACTCGAGGTAGACGGCACGGTAACGCAGCGGGCGGTTCTGCATAGGCTGGTAATCCGCCTCCAGCCATGCCGGCCCTTCGCCTCGCGTGAAGACGACCAGCGTGTACGCGGCGGCCAATGGCGCGGCTGCGTCCGCCAGCGCCGGCCGCAGGACATAGCGGTCATGGACGAGAAAGCCGTACTGCTGCACGCGCAGCGCGGCGCAGCGCAGCGCCGCGGGCGTGGACCGGCGGCTCTCGACTTCGATGTGCAGCAACAGCCACACGTAACGGCCGGACGCCAGCGCCAGGCGGGCCAGCTTGTCGACCTGCCGGCGGCCGCGCACGCCGACGCCCGCCGCGAGGTCCTGGAACTCCTTGTCCAGAAAGACCGGAGGCGTGCCCCAGTCGACGTGCGCATGCAGATCGGGCGCGAACAGCGCCAAGGCATGGGGCAGAAAGTGCTCGAGCGCTTCTTTCCACGGCGAATCGAAGTCTTCGCGAGGCGGACTGGAAGTGGGCGGCGGCATCGGGCGACTCTCGGCGCAAGCGGGATAACCGGCACTGTAGGCAGCGCAGCCGCATGCCGCCAGATCGGATCGTACGGATGGATCAGACGATCACTGCGTACGCACGCCGCATCGAAGCCGGCGCCTCAGGCCGGCTCCACCCACACCCGCCCGCGATGGCAGCGCACCGCCAGTCCCGCATGCTCGACGCGCAGTTGGCGGTCGTGCCCCAGCGCATGCAGCTGCCGCAATTGCCGCAGCAGGTCGGCCAGGCGCGCGTCGCTGGGCATGGCGGCGCCCTGCCCGGCCAGCCAGTAGCGCAGCACGTGGGCCTGGCGGGCGGACGACAGCGCGCGCCAGGCGGCCAGCGAGAAACTGGCGCGGTCGGGCCCCGGCTCCAGCGACTGCAGATCGGCCTCGGCCACTTCGTCGAGCACCTGGGCGGCCTCGGCCATGTGGCGTGCATGGCGCGCCACGATGGCCTGCCAGCCGGGCCATCGTTCGTCGAGCACCGGGGCCAGGCGGGTGCGCACGGCCGCGCGGGTGTAGCGGGGGTCGGCGTTGGTGGGATCTTCGACGGGATGCCAGTCGCGCTCGGCGGCCAGCGCCTGGGCCGCCGACCGTATCGCCTGGCGCCCCACGCCCAGCCAGGGACGCAGGTACTGCACGCCATCGCGCGTGACGGCAGGCGCCATCGCGGCCATGCCGTGCAGGCCGGCGCCGCGCAACAGGCGCAGCAGCACCGTCTCGGCCTGGTCGTCACGGTGATGGGCCAGCAGCACGTGCGCCACCGCGTGATCGCGCGCCAGCGCGGCAAGCGCGGCATAGCGGGCCTCGCGCGCGGCGGCTTCGACGCCCTTGCCGCTGTCGCCCGGCACCCGCACGCGCGACTGGATGACATGCGTGCCCAGCATGGCGCCCAGCGCCTCGACCTGCGCGGCCCAGTCGTCGGCCATGCTCTGCAGGCCGTGATGGATATGGAACAGAAGCAGCTCGATGCCCTGCGCACGGGCGGCATGCGCGGCGGCCACCGCCAGCATGGCCGAGTCGGCGCCGCCGCTGACCGCGACCGCGATGCGCGGCGGCCGCGCGGGCAGCGCCAGCAAGGCCTCGCGCACCGGCTGGATCAGTGCGGCGGGGCAGTCGGGCGGATCGGAAAACGACATGGCGGGCTGTACGCGTGATAGCCCGCCGTGCGTCAGGCGCGGGCTTCCTGGAAGCGGCCGTAGGACAGCACGCGCTGCACGCGCTGCTCGACCAGTTGCTCGGGGCTGAGGCCCTGCAGCTGGCGCAGCGCATCGCCCAGCGCGCGGCGCAGCAGGCGCGCCATGACGCGCGGATCGCGGTGCGCGCCGCCTACGGGTTCGTTCACCACGCGGTCGACCAGCTCGAGGTCTTTCAGGCGCGGGGCGGTGATGGCCAGGGCCTCGGCCGCATCGGGTGCCTTGTCGGCGCTGCGCCACAGAATGGACGCGCAGCCCTCGGGCGAGATCACGGAGTACGTGGCGTATTGCAGCATCAGCACCGCATTGCCCACCGCGATGGCCAGCGCCCCGCCCGAGCCGCCCTCGCCGATGATGGTGCAGATGACGGGCACCTTGAGCTCGGCCATGGCATACAGGTTGTGGCCGATGGCCTCGGACTGGCCGCGCTCTTCGGCGCCGATGCCGGGATAGGCGCCCGGCGTGTCGACGAAGGTGAAGACGGGCAGCTGGAATTTCTCGGCCAGGCGCATCAGGCGCAGGGCCTTGCGATAGCCCTCGGGACGCGGCATGCCGAAGTTGCGCGCGGCGCGCTCTTTGGTGTCGCGGCCCTTCTGGTGGCCGATGACCATGCAGGCCGCGCCGTTGAAGCGCGCCATGCCCCCGACAATGGACTGGTCGTCGGCGTACATGCGGTCGCCATGCAGCTCGTGGAAATCGGTGAATATCTCGCGCACGTAATCGAGGGTGTAGGGACGCTGGGGATGGCGCGCGACCAGCGCGGTCTGCCACGGCGTCAGCTTGCCGTAGATCTCCTTGGCCAGCGCCTGGCTCTTCTGCTGCAGCCGGCTGATCTCGTCGGAGATGTCGACCGCGGAGTCGGCCTGCACGTAGCGCAGCTGCTCGATCTTGTTCTCAAGCTCGGCGAGCGGTTGTTCGAATTCCAGAAAGGTATTGCGCATTGATGTGTGTGGTTCCGTTGAAGGGCGCCTGGCGGCTCAGTCCTGGACCGCGGCCGGTTCCAGGCTGCGCCACAGATACCAGGTTGCCACGGTGCGCCAGGGCTGCCACGCCAGCGAGACCTCGCGGGCCTCGAAGCGCGAGACGGGCTCGCCGCTGAAGTAGTGTAACGAGATTGCCTTGAGCAACCCCAGGTCGTCCAGCGGCATCACGTCCGGCCGCTGCAGATTGAAGATCAAAAACATCTCCGCTGTCCAGCGTCCGATGCCGCGGATGGCCACCAGCTCGGCGATGACGTCCTCGTCGCCCATGCCGGCCCACTTCTCGGGATGCACCTTGCGCTGAGCGAAATGCTCGGCCAGGTCGTGCACGTACTCGGCCTTGCGCTTGGACAGGCCCGCGGCGCGCAGCGCCTCGATATCGACGCGCTGCACGGCGGCGGGCGTGGGACGCTTGCCGACCACCTCGGTGAAGCGCCCCCAGATGGATTGCGCGGCCGCGGTGGAAACCTGCTGCCCGACGATGGCGCGCGCGAGCGTGACGAAGGGCGTGCCCCGGGTGGTGAGCCACACCTCGGGATGCTGGGGAATGAGCTTCTTGAGGATGCGGTCGCGCCGCATCAGGTGGGCGACTGCCTCTTCCCAATAAGCGGGCTTGGCGATGGCGGTATCGGCGCTGGACATGAGGAAACCGGTTGGGGTGTGGTCAGGCGCGGCGCCACTGCGTCACGCCGCCCGGCTTGTCGTCGAGCTCGATGCCATGGGCGCGCAGCCGTTCCCGGATGCTGTCGGCTTTGGCGTAGTCGCGCGCCTGCTTGGCGGCGGCGCGTTCCGCAATGAAGTCTTCGATATCCGCCGCTTCCAGCTGGATAGATGCCGGATCCGGCATATCTTTGGCGACGGCGGCCGTCACGACTACACCATGAACGCGAACCGCCGACGCGCTATATCGCGTCCTGGTCTGGAAGTATTTGATGGGATCCTGCTGCAGCAGCCCCAGCAGTGCGGCCAGCGCCTTGAGCTGCCCCGCGCTGCGCGCGCTGCCGCTGCGGTTGGCCTCGGTGGCCAGTTCGAACAGCGCGGCCACGGCGCCGGACGAGTTGAAATCGTCGTCCATGGCCGCCTTGAAGGCCTGCGCCTGCGGTTCGTTCCAGTCGATGCCCTGCTCATCGGGCGTGACGTTCTGCAGCGCCTGGTACAGGCGGTCCAGCGCGTTCTGCGCGTCCAGCAGGTTGTCAGGCGTGTAGTTCTGCGGGCTGCGGTAATGGTTGCGCACGATGAAGAAGCGCAGCATCTCGGCTTCGCGCGGATTGGCCTGGTAGCCCGCCTGCGTGTCGGACAGCGCCGCGGCATCGGCCACGGTCTGGCGGATGGTGCGGAAATTGCCCAGGGACTTGGACATCTTGTCCGAATCGACCATCAACGGGCCGCAATGCATCCACACATTGGCGAGGTTGCCGCCGAAGGCGCCTTCGGTTTGCGCGATCTCGTTCTCGTGGTGCGGAAACTTCAGATCGGGACCGCCGCCATGGATGTCCAGGGGCAGGCCGAGCAGCGCGCGGCTCATGGCCGAGCACTCGATGTGCCAGCCGGGGCGGCCCAGGCCGTACGGGGATTCCCACTTGGTGTCCTCGGGTTCGTCGGGCTTGGCCGACTTCCACAGCACGAAGTCCAGCGGATCGCGCTTGGCCGAACCCACGGCCACGCGCTCGCCGGCGCGCAGGTCGTCCAGCGACTTGCCCGACAGCTTGCCGTAGCCCGCGAAGCCGCGCACCGAGTAGTTGACGTCGCCGTCGTCGGCCTGGTAGGCCAGGCCGTTGTCCTGCAGGCGCCCGATGATGTCCAGCATCTCGCCCACGTACTGCGTGGCGCGCGGCTCGCGGTCCGGGGCCTGCACGCCCAGCGCGCGCTCGTCGGCGTGCATGGCGTCGATGTAGAACTCGGTGACCTCGCCGATGCGGCGATTGGTCTCCACCGCGCGGCGGATGATCTTGTCGTCGATGTCGGTGATGTTGCGCACGTAATCGACCGACAGGCCGCTGGCGCGCAGCCAGCGCTGCACCACGTCGAAGGCCACCAGCATGCGCGCGTGGCCCAGGTGGCAGTAGTCATAGACGGTCATGCCGCACACATACATGCGCACCTGCCCGGCCTGTGCCGGCCTGAACGGTTCTTTGGTACGCGTGAGTGTGTTGTAGATGTGCAGCATGGCGCCCTGTATATGGCAAATATTCTTCGGATGGCGTCGGAAACGGCGGTCTGTTCGCCGCGGCAGCAAGCGGCGCGTACTCGGATGGCATTCGCTTGGATGGCATTCGCGCGGCCGCGCCGCTAAAGGCGCAGGCCCAGGCTTGCCCGCCCAGCCGCCAAGCAGAAACCGAACCGGGGCTAAAATGGCGGTCGTCAAGTATAGCAAGCGGCCCGAACGCGCGCGCAAGCGCGACGGCGCCGTCCACAATGGAATCCACCATGCCGCGTCTACTCATCGCGCTGCTGCTGGCGCTGGCCGCCGCGCCAGCCGCCGTCCTGGCCCAGGCCATGGGCGGCAGCGCGCCCAGCCAGCAGAATGCCACCCGCACCACGCTGGACCCGATACCGCCCGAGGGCGGCTGGCAGGGGCTGGCCAACGTGCTGGACGCGCTCAAGCCCAGCACCGATACCCGTCTCGACCCCGCGCCCTCGCAGATCACCGACCACATCGAGGCCCGGCTGGCGCGCGGCGACAACACCGGCGCGCTGGAGCTGGTCGAGCAACGCCTGGCGGAACGCGCCCGCCAGGGCACGCCCGGCACCGACGTGCAGTTGATGTTCCAGCACGCGCGCGCGCTGGCCGCCCTGGGCCGCACGCAGGAAGCCGTCGACGTCTACACTGACATGACCACGCGCTTTCCGGAACTGCCCGAGCCGTGGAACAATCTGGCCGCCCTGTATGCCAGCCGAGGCGAACTGGATCGCGCGCATGGCGCGCTGACCATGGCGCTGCGGGCCAATCCCGCCTACGCCGACGCCCAGGCCAATCTGGGCGACCTGCAACTGCTGATGGCCCTGCGCTCCTACGAGCAGGCCGGCGCCAAGGCCAAGGCCCAGGACATCGAAAATCTGCTGAAGGAAAAGCGCCAATAATGAGTTTTCGCCTCCCGCTCTCCCTGCGCCGCCTGACGGCGTGTGCGATCACCGTGGCGGCCCTGCTGCCCATCGGCGCCGGCGCGCAGCCGGCCGCCCCCTCCCCCTCCACTTCCAAAGGCACCACACCCATGAGCACGAATCCCCGCGTCAAACTGGAAACGAACCAAGGCAACATGGTCATCTCGCTGGACGCCGAGAAGGCGCCCAAGACCGTCGCCAACTTCCTGACCTACGTCAAGGAAGGTTTCTACAACGGCACCGTCTTCCATCGCGTGATCGACGGCTTCATGATCCAGGGCGGCGGCTTCGAACCGGGCCTGAAGCAGAAGACCACGCACGCCCCCATCGAGAACGAAGCCAACAACGGCCTGAAGAACGACAAGTACACGCTGGCCATGGCGCGCACCAGCGATCCGCATTCGGCCACCGCCCAGTTCTTCATCAACGTCGCCAACAACGATTTCCTGAACTTCAGCGCTCCCACCGCCAACGGCTGGGGCTACGCCGTGTTCGGCAGCGTCATCGAAGGCACCGAAGTGGTCGACAAGATCAAGGGCGTGAAGACCGGCAACAGCGGCTTCCACCAGAACGTGCCTACCGAGGACGTGATCATCGAGAAGGCGGAAGTCCTTGAATAAACTGGCGTTGCCGCGGGGGCCGGTCTGGCTGGCCTCCGATGTGCATCTGGGGCCCGCCACGCCCGCCACGCAGGAAGCCTTCCTGGGCTTTCTCGAGGCCGCGGCGGACGAGGCGGCCGCCCTGCTGCTGCCGGGCGACCTGTTCGACGCCTGGATCGGCGACGACGTGATCCGAGCCGCTCCGCCCTGGCTCGCGCAGGCCCTGCGCGGCCTGCAGGCCGCCGCGGCTCGCGTGCCGCTGTACCTGGGCCGCGGCAACCGCGATTTCCTGATGGGCGCCGAACTGGCGCAGGCGGTGGGTGCGCAACTGCTGCCCGAGCCCGCGCTGCTGCAAACGGCGTACGGCCAGGTGCTGCTGTCGCACGGCGACGAGTACTGCACCGACGACCAGGCCTACCAGCAGTTCCGCGCGATGGTGCGCAATCCGCAATGGCAGGCCGAGTTCCTGTCCCGCAACATCCCCGAACGCCTGCAACTGGCCCAACAGGCCCGCGGCGAGAGCATGGCCGCGAACCAGTCCAAGTCCATGGAAATCATGGACGTGAACCCGGACGCGATCACGCAGGCCTTCCGGAACAGCGGCGTGCACGTAATGGTCCACGGCCACACGCACCGCCCCGGACGCCACGTACTCGACATCGACGGCCGCCGCTGCGAACGCTGGGTGCTGCCCGACTGGGACTGCGACCACGCCCAACCCCCGCGCGGGGGTTGGCTCGTCATCGACGAGGACGGATTGCAGATATTCGACCTCGAAGTGGCTTGAGGTCGTCGCTCATCTGCCGGTGGGCACTGAGCGTCTGTGGGCGGTGAGAATCGGGTTCCTGAGCGCCTGGTCCATGACTGCGGATTCTCGTCCTCGCGCTAAAGCGCTGCGGGCGCGAACCCTCCGCCATGGCCCAGGCTCAAGACATCTCGATGCCTCGGCCGCACACCCATTGCTTCGTTTGTCGACACCGTCGCGCCGGCTTTTCCCGCCACCAGCCAAGGGGATCGGCGCCACTGCGCGCTAGCGTTACAAGCCCACACCGCTGACGTTGCGATGACCATATCTCGGCAGAGCTGACGTTGGCCATGGCCATCGCGGCATTGCGTTGCTGCGAGCCGACTGCGTGCCGGAGAAGTCGCGCCCGCAGCGCTTTAGCGCGAGGACGGGACTTCGCAGGTATGCAGGCGGCGCCATCAGAACCCAACCCGTGACGGCATCACACCGCCAAACCGATCGCGCTCAGAGATACAACCACACCGCCACAACGATCCCCAGCCCGATCCGATACCAGGCGAACACCCGATACGTGTGATTGGCCACGAACCGCAGCACCGCCCGGACGATGACCAGCGCGCTGAGGAACGCCGCCACGAAACCCACCGCGATGCCCGACAGATCCTGCGACGTCAGCAGATGGATGTTCCGGTACATGTCGTAGACGGCGGCGGCCAGCATGGTGGGCATGGCCAGGAAGAAGGAGAATTCCGTTGCCGTCTTGCGCTGGATGCCGGCCATCATGCCGCCGATGATGGTGGCGCCCGAGCGCGAGGTGCCCGGGATCATGGCCACGCACTGGCCCACGCCCACGGCCAGCGCCTGTTTCCACGTGATCTGCTCGAGGGTGTGCGCGGTGGCCCGTTCGTCCGAGGCCGTGTCGTCTGACGCGCCGGGCTGGTCGCCCGGGGTGTGGCGGGTGCGCCGCTCGACCCACAGCATGATCAGACCGCCCAGCACCAGCGTGACGGCCACCACGGCGGGCGAGTAGAACAGGCTCTTGATGGCCGTGATGAACACGGCGCCGACCACCGCCGCCGGCAGGAACGCGATCAGCAGGTTGCGGGTGAACATGACCTCCTGCCGCACGCCGCCCAGCGTGCCCGAGATCAGTTGCCACAGCCGCTCGCGGAAGATCCACATGACGGCCAGGATGGACCCCAGCTGGATCACGACCTCGAACACCTTGCCCGAGCTGGACTGGAACTGGATCCAGTCGCCGATCAGGATGAGGTGGCCCGTGCTGGACACGGGAATGAACTCGGTGAGCCCTTCGATGATGCCGAGGAAAAAAGCCTTGAGCAGGTAGAACGAACCGTCTGACATAAAGGAAATGGACCCGGAGAAGTTAGGCGTCGCCGCCCTCGGGACCCGCATCGGGATCCTGGGGCTCGTTGGCAAGCTTCTGGACCCGCACCGAGGCGATGCGGCGGCCGTCCAGCTGCAGCACCTCGAAGCGCAGGCGGACGTACGAGGTGTCGAACTCGCAGGCATCGCCGGGCTGCGGCAGGTGGCCGAATTGCGCCAGCAGGTAGCCGGCCAGCGTGGTGTAGTCCTGCGACTCGTCGATCAGCCCCTCCACCTCGAGCAGCTGCTCGACGTGATGCAGGTCGGCGGCGCCGTCGATCTTCCAGACGCCATTGGACTCCGCCACGATGTCGGGCATCTCGTCCTCGTCGGGGAATTCGCCCGCGATGGCCTCGAACACGTCGATGGCGGTCACCAGGCCCTCGATGGCGCCGAATTCGTCGGCCACCAGGACCAGTTGGCCGCGAGAGCGCTTGAGCGTATCCATCAGGCGCAGGATGCCGATGTTCTCGTGCACGATGATCGGATCGCGCAGCCGATCGCGGCGGATGCGGCCCTCGGTGATGAGATCGGCCACCATGTCCTTGGCGCGTCCGATGCCGACCACCTCGTCCAGCGAGCCGCGGCACACCGGGAAGAAGCTGTGCGGGGACGCGTCGAGCTGTTCGCGGATGGTGGCCACGTCGTCATCCAGGCTGATCCAGGTGACGTCGGTGCGCGGCGTCATGATCGAGTGGATGCTGCGGTCGGCCAGCGTCAGCACGCCGCTGACCATGTTGCGCTCTTCCACGCCGAAGGCCTGCAGCGCGGGCGCCTCGGCGGCCGGTTCGGCCGGCTCGTCGCCGGCAGGCGGACGCTTGCCCAGCATGCGCAGCACGGCCGTGGCGGTGCGCTCGCGCATCGGGCGGCGCGCATCCAGCTTGAGGATGTTGCGACGCGCCACCTGGTTGAGCGTCTCGATGGCCACGGAGAAGCCGATAGCCGCGTACAGATACCCCTTGGGCACCTTGAAGCCGAAGCTCTCGGCCAGCAGCGAGAAGCCGATCATCAGCAGGAAGCCCAGGCACAGCACCACCACGGTGGGATGCGCGTTCACGAAGCGCGTCAGGGGCTTGGATGCCAGCAGCATGACGCCCATGGCGATGACCACGGCGATCATCATGATGGCCAAATGGTCGACCATGCCCACCGCGGTGATGACCGAGTCCAGCGAGAACACCGCGTCCAGCACCACGATCTGCAGCACGATGACCCAGAAGCTGGCGTACACGCGCGGACCGGAGACCACGCCGTGCTGCTCGCCCTCGATGCGCTCGTGCAGCTCCATCGTTCCTTTCAGCAACAGGAACAGGCCGCCGAACATCAGGATGAGGTCTCGCCCGGAGAAGGTCATCGGACCGATGGAGAACAGCGGCTCGGTAAGCGTGACGAGCCACGACATGACCGACAGCAGACCCAGGCGCATGATCAGGGCGAGGCTCAGGCCCATGATACGCGCGCGATCCCGCTGTGCGGGAGGCAGCTTGTCTGCCAGGATGGCGATGAATATCAGGTTGTCTATGCCCAGGACGATCTCGAGGATCACCAGGGTCAGCAAGCCGACCCACGCAGCGGGGTCCAGCAGCCACTCCATCAGGAGCTCCGGAAATAGTAAACCGCCAATCGTACAAGAAATCCCATGACGTTCCTGGCAGCGTGCCGCGGTTGGCGCCACAGGGAGCCCGGCCCCTGGGCGGGTCGGGCGGCAGGCGCACGAGTATCGCCCGCGTGCGCGCCAGGGGACATCCATCCTTTGGCCGAGCGCTCCGCCGCGACAGGAAAACGGCCCGCCGAACCCGCTCCGTGCGGTGGATCGAACTCCACCGACGAAAGCGGGCTCGGCGGGCCGGATATCCGCATATCCGCCGCCGCGGCGCGCGGCTGAACGGCGCCCGCCGGAATCAGGCGGACGGCTTGTCCTGCATGCTGGTCATCATCTGAGCGAATATCTTGGGGCTGGCGGCCAGCACGTTGCCGGACTTCAGCCAGCCCTGCTCGCCGTCGAAGTCGGCCACCAGGCCGCCGGCCTCGAGCACCAGCAGGCTGCCCGCGGCCAGGTCCCAGGGCTTCAGGCCCACGCCGCAGAAGCCGTCGAGGCGGCCCGCGGCCACGTTGGCCAGGTCGAGCACCGTGGAACCCAGGCGGCGCATGCCCGAGCAGCCCTGCGCCATGTCGCGAAAGCGCGGCGCGCCGAAGTCGGGACCTGCCGAGCCGGGCCAGTGGGCCCCCAGCAGCGCCTCGTGGTAGCGGGTGCGGCCCGAGATGCGCACGCGGCGGTCGTTGAGGAACGTGCCGCTGCCGCGGCTGGCCGTGAAGAGTTCATTGCGCGTGGGATCGTAGACCACCGCCTGCGTGACCTGGCCGCGATGCATCAGCGCGATGGAAGTGGCGTAGATGGGCAGGCCGTGGATGAAGTTGGTGGTGCCGTCGAGTGGATCGATGATCCACTGGAACTCGGCGTCTTCATCGCCCTGCAGGCCGAATTCCTCGCCCAGCACGGCGTGATCGGGATAGGCGGTGCGCAGGACCTCGATGATGGCTTCTTCCGAGGCGCGGTCGACTTCCGTGACATAATCTCGCGGCCCCTTGCGCGCGATGCTGAGGTGCTCCAGGTCGAGACTGGCGCGATTGATGATGGTGCCGGCACGCCGGGCCGCCTTGATGGCGGTATTGAGCATCGGATGCATAGAATTCCGTACGGTGACGCGATAAGGGCCTGTCCGCGGGCCGCGGCGTTCTTGCGGCGCTGGTTTTGCCAGCCGCACTTCAGGCCAAACACGGCATTTTAAATGACTCGAGCTTTTTCCCGCGTACGATTCGTCATGGTACAGCCCAGCCACCCCGGCAACGTGGGTTCGGCGGCGCGCGCCATCAAGACCATGGGCTTCTCGGAACTGGTGCTGGTAGCGCCGCGCCTGCCCGACATGGCCGCGCAGCCCGAGGCCGTGGCCCTGGCCAGCGGCGCGGGGGACGTGCTGGCCGCGGCCCAGGTCCACGACTCCCTCGAATCCGCGCTGGCGCCCGTCACCCTGGCCTTCGCGCTCACCGCGCGGGTGCGCGACCTGGGTCCTCCGCCCTGCGACATCCGCCAGGCCGCCGAACTGGCAGGCCGTCATCTGGACGACACGCCGCAGGGCAGCGTGGCCATCGTGCTGGGCACCGAGCGCGCCGGCCTGACCAACGCCCAGATCGGCCTGTGCCACCGCATCTGCCACATCCCGGCCAATCCCGAGTACAGCTCGCTGAACGTGGCGCAGGCGCTGCAGCTGGCCGCGTGGGAAGTGCGCTACGCGCTGCTGTCGGCCGAGGGCGCGCCCATGCTGCCGCCGGCCCCGCCCAGCCAGGCGCAAAGCGGCGCCGAGCCCGCGCCGGGCGCGGCGGTGCAGGGCCTCCTGGCCCATTGGGAAGAAGCGCTGGTCGCGGTGAAGTTCCTCGACCCCGCGCATCCGAAGAAGCTGATGCCGCGCATGCGCCACCTGTTCAACCGCCAGGCCCTGACGCGCGACGAAGTGGACATGCTGCGCGGCGTGTGCACCGCCATGATGGCCACCGCGCGGCGCGCCGATCGCGACTGAACGAGCGCCCGCCACGTACAGCGACCGGCACGCGGCGCAGTCGCTTGCGCACGGCAAAAGAAACGGCGCCCGCGGGCGCCGTATTCATTGGACGCGCCGCGGCGGGCGCGCCCACACACGCGCAATCAGTCGACGCGCGCGCCCGAGGCCTTGACCACCGGGGCCCAGGTCTCGACTTCCGACTTGATGAACGCGCCGAACTCGGCGGGCGTGGTCTTCTGCGCCACCGCGCCCAGGTCCGCGTAGGCCTTCAGCACTTCAGGGTTGTCCAGCGCCTTGACCATGGCCGCGTTGAGCTTGTTGACGACCTCGGGCGGCGTGCCGGCCGGGGCGATCAGGCCGAACCACGACGACACGTCGAACTTGTCGAAGCCCGATTCCTGCATGGTAGGCAGGTTGGGCGCGCTGGGCGAGCGCTGGCTGGTGGTGACGGCCAGGGCGTTGAGCTTGCCGGCCTGCGCGTGGGGCCATGCCGAGGGCATGTTGTCGAACATGAACTGCACCTGGCCGCCGATCAGGTCGGTGACGGCCGGGGCGCTGCCCTTGTACGGCACGTGCAGCACGTCGATGCCGGCGCGCTGCTTGAACAGTTCGCCCGCCATGTGAATAGAGGTGCCGCTGCCCGACGATGCGAAGGCCAGCTTGCCGGGGTTTTTCTTGGCGTAATCGACCAGTTCCTTGACGGACTTGACCGGCACCTGCGGGTTGACGACCAGCAGGTTGGGCACCTTGGCGCCCAGCGCGACCGGCGTGAAGTCCTTCACGAGATCGAAATTGACGTTCTTGTACAGTGTCTGGTTGATGGCGCTGGTGACGGCCACGAACAGCAGCGTGTAGCCATCGGGCGTGGCGCGCGCCACCAGGTCGGTGGCGATGTTGCTGCCGGCGCCGGGACGGTTCTCGACCACGAACGACTGGCCCAGGGCCTGCGTCAGTTCCTTGGACATGATGCGCGCGATGACGTCGGTGGTGCCGCCGGCACTGAACCCGACGATGACGCGTACCGGCTTATCAGGGTAGTCGGCTTGCGCGGGAGCGCTGAAGGCAACGGCGGCAGCCAGGCCGGCGAACAGGGCAGCCACGGTGCGGCCGACACGGGGCTTGAGATCCACTTTCATGGATTAGTCTCCGTAATTTGTCCATTGTGCGGACGTTTGAGATGATTTGACACGATTGTCCACTACTATCGCTGCGGCCAGCAAGGCATAGTCCATTGTATGGACATGCGGCGGGTCAGCGTTTTCCCTCGCGACTTTTACATGGAAGGCGGTACAGGATGGAAGAACTCGAAGCGGCCGGCGCCACCGACGCCTCAGGCGCCGGCCCGCGCACGCTGCGGCGCGGCCTGACCGTGCTGGCAGCCCTGCGCGACCAGGGCGCCGCGGGGCTGAGCGTCACCGACATCGCGCGACTGACCTCCATCCAGCGTCCCACCATCTATCGCCTGCTCGCCGCCCTGCTCGAGGCGGGCCTGGTGTCGCCGGTGGAAGGCAGCAAGCGCTATCGCGCCCAGCTGGATACCGAACCCGAGATGACCCCGCCCGATCCCCGCGTCAGGCAGATGCTGCCCACGCTGCGCCGCCTGGCGGAGCGCACCGGCGACGCGGTGTTCCTGGTGGTGCGCGACGGCGACGAATCGGTCAGCCTGCATCGCGAGATCGGCAGCTATCCCGTGCAGATACTGGCCACGTATGCGGGCAAGCGCCAGCCGCTGGGCGTGGGCTCGGGCGGCATGGCGCTGCTGGCCGCCCTGCCCGACCGCGTGGCCCACGGCATCGTGGCGCGCAACTCGGGCAAGCTGGACGAGTACGGCGGAATGACTTCGAACGAGATGCTGCGCCTGATCGACAACACGCGCGCGCGGGGCTATGCGGTCGTGGGCAACCACGCCGTGCGCGGCGCGCTGGGCGTGGGGTGCGCGCTGCTGGACGCGCAGGGCCAGCCGCAACTGGCCGTCAGCGTGACGGCCATCATCGACCGCATGCCGGCGCAGCGCCAGCGCGAGATTGCAGGCTGGATCAAGGCCGAGCTGGGGCGGCTGGCGCCGCGCGCCTGAGCCGCCTCCGCGCGTACGTACCGGGGCTTGTCAGGCCGACGAGCCGGGATGGCTCGGATTGGAGGGATGGGCCGGATTCGCCAGGTTGGCCGGATTGGCGCGGTTCTCGGTCGCGCGAGCCGCCTGCGCCGCGCCGGCGTTCTCGGCGCCTTCGTCGTGCCCCGCGGCCCCGACGTGGATGGCGCGCTGCAAAGGCAGCGGCGACTGGAAGCCCGCGTCGTCCAGCGTCTTGCGCACGCTATGCAGCATTTCCCAGCGCAGGTCGCCGAACTTGGACGACGGCGTCCACACGCGCACGTTGACCAGCACGCCGTTGTCGCGATAGTCCTCGATCTTCACGACCGGCGCGGGCGTCTCCAGCACGTCGGGATGGCCCGCCACCAATTGCTGCAGGCGCTCGATGGCGGCGTCCACGTCGTCGCCATACTGGATCACTACCGGCACGTCCAGGCGGCGCGTGGCGTTGCGCGCATAGTTGGTGATGGTGGCGTTCCACACGGTGCTGTTGGGCAGCGTGACGGTGATGCCGTCGGCCTTGATCAGCCGAGTCAGGAACAGGCCGACCTCGTCGACCGTGCCGTCGATGCCCGTGCTCAGCGCCACGTATTCGCCGGCGCGGATGGGACGCAGGATCAGCAGCATGATGCCCGCCGAGATGTTCTGCAGCGTGCCCTGCAGCGCCAGGCCGATGGCCAGGCCCGCCGCGCCGAGCACCGCGATCAGGCTGGCCGTCTGCACGCCGAAGCGCGCGAGCACCGCGATGATCGTGAACACGCGCACCGCCCACGTGACGACGGAGGCGAACATCGGCACGACCGTGGGATCGATGTGCGGGGAGCGCGCCGCCATGCGCCGCACCCACCTGCCCAGCAGGTTCGAGATCCACCAGCCGGCGCCGAGGATCAACAGGGCGACCAAAAGGTTCACGCCCAGGTCGAATACGCGCGGCCAGAGGCCGGCCAGGCCGTTCCAGGTATATTCCATGCCAACTCCCATGGGAAGAAAAAGAAAAAAAGAGGCTGCCTTCGGACGCAGCCCGGGGCGGAGCGTCTTGCCGGGGGCCGCCCGGCCAGGTGCGGACTTACCGCGGCAACTCTAGCAGATGCGCGCGGCCGATCCGACGGCTGGCGGGCCGGAGAAGCAAAGCCTTACAGGCGCCGGAAATGGTTGTCCCAGGCCAGGCCCGAGTCGGCGGGCCGCGCGGGTTGCGGCTCGAGGCCCGGGCCGGCCGCGATCATCTCGCCCAAGCCACTGCTGATCAGAAAACCGCCCTGCGCGCGCGGCGCGGTGCCGCAACCGTCGGGCAGCGCGGTGGCACCCAGGCAGCGGCCGCTGGCCGCGTCCCAATAGGCCACCTGCCCGCCCACCGGGCTGGACGTGGCGACCACCGTGCCGGCGTCGCTTACCGCCACCGTGCCCACATAGTTGCCCATGCCGCGCAGCACCTCGGGTGGGCCGGCGTAGAGTTCGGGCGCATGGCCGCGCCGATGTCGCCCCACGACAGGCGGACGCTCGGATGCCGGGCCCACGTACTGGCAGCCGAACCACAGCGCGCCGTCGCCGGCCACGGCCAGATGGCGCAGCGACAGCTGATGCAGCGAGGCATCCAGCTCGATCTTTTCGAGCAGGCGTCCGTCCGCGGCATCCAGATACGCCAGCGAGGGCCGCATGCTGTCCAGGTTCAGTTCCAGCTTGCCGTAGTCGGGATGCGTCAGGATGCCGCCGTTGGCCACGCACAGCGTCGTGCCGTCGGGCATCAGCACGACCTCGTGCGAGCCCACGCCGCCGACGTCGAATTCGCCCACGCGGCGATAGCCGCCGCCCGGCGAGACGTCGTAGACGCCCAGCACCGCGCGGCCGGCCTCGTAGTCGTTCTCGGTGGCCACCATGCGCCTGCCATCGGGCAGGAACACGCCATGGCCGAAGAAATGCCGGCCTTCGGCGGCCGCGATCGGCTGCGGCGGCTGGCGGCCTTGCAGGTCAAAGGCCACCGCGAAGAAACCCGGTTGACGGCCGAACACCACGGCGCGGCCGCGCGCCGGGTCCAGCGCGAAGCTGTGGCCGCGATCGGGCATGGGCACGCGCAGCAGGTCCTGTCCGCGCGCGTCCAGCACCACGGCCTCGTAGCGGCCGGCACGGCGGCGGGCCGTGACGTAGCAGGGTTCGTCGTCGTTCGTGCGGGCGGCGCTTGCCGCGATGTCCCGCGCCGAGGCGGCAAGGGCCGTGTCGCCCGGCAGGCCCATGGCCGCAATCCATGCCAGGAACCGGCGGCGGTCGATGTGCATGTTCATGGCGTACCTACCACTGGGCCGCGCTCGATCAATCCCCGTCCAGCGCGTTGAAGCCGATGACCACGCCGTATGCCGCGGCCAGGTCTTGGTCGGTGATGTCCTTGGCGTTCTTCAGCACCAGCGCGGCCAGTGTCAGCGCGCGGCGCGCGTTCTCGTCCGCGACGGCTTTTTCGATGGGCTGAGACGCGTCGTTCAGAGCTTGGCGGGCCCTGCCCAATTCCTCGCGCACGGCCTGCCCCGCCCAGCGCCCGTCGGGCGGCAGGGCTTCGGTGAGCTGGCCCGCCCATGCGCCCATGCCGTCCAGGCCCGCCGCCAGCGACGGCACCGTCTGGTTGCTGCGCCAGAAGGCGGCGCGGCGCGGCTTGGCGTCGGCCGCCGCGTCGCCCAGCACGGGCAAGAGCTTCACGTCGCGCGCGAACTGCGCGCCGGTGGACAGCGCCTTCACCGCCTCGGCCGCGACCTCCTGGCTGTTACGGTACAAATCATTGCCCGCGGCAGGCTCGGCGAACTGCCGGCCGAAATCGCCCTGCGCGCTCCACGCCTGCGCCAGCTCGCCGGCGATGGCGCCGACATTGGTCGCCAGCGCCTGCGCGTAGCGGCATTCATAGGCGAAATGCTGCGCATCGCGGGACTGCAGCACGCCGCCATCGCGGTACAGCACGAACTCCAGCGCGGGCAGGCCCTGCACGGCCACGCTGCGCGAGGCCAGCGCCCCGGGCGCCAGCAGCGCCTCGTCGCGCTTGGCCAGGGCTTCCTGCACCTGGCGCAGCACCACGCCGCGCGTATCGGGCCAGAAGGCCAGGCGCTCGTAGCGATTGCCCTGCACCAGCGGACCGAAGCGCAGGAATTCGACGCCGGACCAGGCCTGCACGGTGGCGGCGTAGGCCTCGGCCACGCGCTTCGCGCCGGCCGCGTCGTCACGCTCGCACCAATTCTTCAATGCCTGTTGCAGGCCCGACGCATTGGTCTTCAGGCTGTCGAAGGCGGGGCGGGCATAGCCTTCGGCCAGCCGCTTGCCCAGGCTGGCCGGCGGCTGCGCCGCGTGGGCGGACCAGACGGCCAGCCCCAGGGCTGCCGCGGCGAGGCCCTTGTAGAGTGTGTTGCGCATCATCGCGGCTCCTTCTCGTTGCAATGCGGCCGCTACAGCGACTCGAGGAATCGCACCAGGTCGGCGCGTTCGTCAGGCGTCATCCCGACCACGCGGTCGCGCGCGGCCTGCGCCTGTCCGCCATGCCACAGAATGGCCTCCAGCAGCGTACGCGCGCGGCCATCGTGCAGCCAGGTGGCATTGGGATTGACGGTCTTGGTCAGGCCGATGCCCCACAGCGGCGCGGTGCGCCACTCGCGGCCGCTGGCCTGCCCTTCGGATACGCCGTCGGCCAGGCCGTCGCCCATGTCGTGCAGCAGCAGGTCGGTGTACGGCCAGATCAGCTGGAAGCGATGTTCGGGCCGCTCCGCATCGCGCCGCGTGACGTACTTCGGCACGTGGCAGGCCACGCAGTTAGCCTCGTAGAACAGCTTCTTGCCGGCCAGCACGCGAGCGTCGTCCACGTCGCGGCGCTGCGGCACGGCCAGGTTGGTCGAATAGTCGGCGACCAGGTCCATCAATTCGCCCGGCACCTCGTGCTCGCCCAGGTGTGGCTGCGCGCCGTGCGGCAGCTTGAAGCACTCCGGCTGCTTCTCGGTGCATTCGCCATAGTGGCTGGGGAACATCGGCGTGGACAGGCCCATGTCGTTGGAGAAGGCCACCGCGCTCTGCTGCGCCACCGTGGGCTGGCTGGCCTTCCAGTTGAACCGCCCCAGCGCCGGCTTGCCGGTGCGCGCGTCGATGACCCAGTTGGCCTTGCCGCGTATGCCGTCGCGTTTCTCTGTGGCCGCGTTGGCCAGGATGTCGGCCTCGTGCACGGCCTCGAGCAGGCCCAGGCCGATCATGGGCTGCGCCAGCCGCGGCGAGAACTGAACCTGCGGATGCATCGGCCCATAGCCCAGGTTCTCGATGCGATACGTGGGCTTCATCAGCGTGGCGGTCTCGCCGCCGTTCAGCTTCACGGTGATGGGCTCGTATTCGATCTCGAGCCGGCCTTCGGTCGGCAGGCCCGCCACCGAGAAGTTCTGCAGCTGCGATCCATATACCGGATCGGTGAGGAACAGCAGTTCGCCGGTATCGATGCGGCGCTGGTCATCGGCGTCGCGCGCCGGCACCGCCAGGCGCATCAGCAGCGCCACGGCGTCGGTGCGCTCCATGGGATCGAAGCCCGGCACGGTGCCGCGGCCGTCCTTCACGTGACAGGCCTGGCAAGAACGCGCGTTGAACAGCGGACCCAGGCCATCCGAGGCTTGGGTGGAAGAAGGCGAGGACACCCAGTCCTTGCGGAACAGGCTGTTGCCCATCTGGAAGCGCTGCCGCCCTTCGAAAGTCAGCGTGGCCGAGGGCAGCGAGAAGATGTCGGCATTGATCAGCGGCTTGACCGTGGCCGCGCCGGCCTGCATCAATTCGAACGGCTCGGCCTTGCTGAAATCGTCGGCCGGCGCGGTGACCTGCCGCACGCGCTTCAGGTCGTCGGCCGACAAGTCGTTGCGTTGACGTTCGGCCGCCGCGGCGCCGGCCTGGACGATGCCGCCGGGCGCGGGCGCCGGACCGGCGGGAGACATGGGTTGCTCGGGGATGACGTCTCCGGGCGCATGCCGCTGCGGCGCCCCGCCAGGCTCGGGCGCCGTACCGGCTGCGTTCGCTACCGCGGCCAGGCCAGCCAAGGCCGCGGCATACAGGTAAAGCTTCATTTGAATACGGCTGCGGGGTTATCCAGGCTGTCGGAACCTTCGAGCTTGACGTTGCCCACTTCCAGCAGCGCGATCACGCGCTCGAGGCTGCGGGTCTGCGCGACCAGCGCGTCGATGGCCTTCTGCACCGCCGCGTTGCCTTCGGCATTGCCGCTGGCGATCATCTGGTCGTAGGTTTCCACCGTCTCGGCGCGCTGCTTCAAGGCCTGCATGGCCTTGACCGTGTCGTCGAGCTTGGCGCGCACTTCGGCATCGAGCTTGGCGTCGCGCGACTTCACCAGTTCGGAGAGGCTGGCGCCCTGCACCGTCTTGCCGTCCACGCGAGTATAGGCGCCCATATAGACGTTGCGGATGCCCATCTGGTTGTAGAAGTGCGAGTTGTGCGTGTTGTCCGAGAAGCAGTCGTGCTCTTCCTCGGGGTCGCCCAGGATGAGTCCGAGCTTCATGCGCTCGCCGGCCAGTTCGCCGTACGACAGGCTGCCCAGCCCGGTCAGCATGGCGGTCAGGCCTGCCTTGGGATCGTCCTGCACGGCCTTGCGCGCGGCGCCGTCCTGCTTCCAGTTGGCCACCATGGTTTCCAGGTCGGAGACCAGCAGGTCGGCCACGGCCTTCAGGAACTCGACGCGGCGCGCGCAGTTGCCGCCGGTGCAGTTGGCCGTATCGAAATCGGTGTGCGGACGATTGCCCGAGTGGCGTTCCTGCGGGGTGCCCTTGCGGTCGGCCGGCGCGGGGCCGGTGCCGTTGAGGTCTTGCCCCCACAGCATGAATTCGATGGCGTGGTAGCCGGTGGCCACGTTGGCCTCGTTGCCGTCGGCCTCGTGCAGCACGTCGGACAGCAGCTCGGGCGTGATGCGCGAGGTGTCGATCGTCTTGCCGCCCACCGAGATCTTGGAATTGGCGATGAGGTTGACCGCATAGAACGCATTGGCGTCGCTTTCCGAGCCGTACGAGGCATCGACGTAGTCGAGCAGGCCCTCGTCCAGCGGCCATGCGTTCACGCTGCCTTCCCAGTCGTCGACGATGGGGTTGCCGAAGCGGAAGGCCTCGGTCTGCTGATAGGGCACGCGGGCGGCCAACCAGGCGTCGCGCGCAGCCTTCAGCGTCGCGGCGCTGGGCTTGGCGACCAGCCCCTCGATCGCCGTGCGCAGCGTGCGCGCGGTGGCCAGCGAGTCTTCATAGCCGGCCAGGGCGATATCGGAATACGTGCGGGTCACGGCGGCGGGCTCGACCGCGGCATGGGCGCCGGCCGCGCCCAGGGCGGCTGCCAGCGCGGCGCCGGTCAACAGACCTCGTAGCTTTTGATGCATCGACTAATCTCCGTCTTGCGCCGGCCGCCCCGCGGCAGACCGCGCTTCGTTCTTGATTCACGGGAGAACGGAGTGTAAACGAGATTCGTTCTTTGTTCAGAGTGCTGTCAAATCAGCGCGGGGTCTTTGCGCCGGATCCGCTGGCGCTCGGCCGGACCATCGGCGCGCGTCGTGGTTCGCCATCGGCGCACCAAACGAGAACGGAAATCGCACCATACCAGTGCATCGCGCACCTCTATGACATCGTTGCGGTGACATGTGCCTGGGAGCGCGGCCCACCGTGGTGCGTTGGCATAGGTATTGCTTGAAAGCGGTTAGGACCCGCCGGGGTCCGCCTCTTTCGGAGCAGACCGCCATGACCCAGGACACCATCGACCGCTACGTACGCCGCTTCCTGCAGCTGCAGGGCAGCCAGCAACCGGCCAGCTCGGCGCCTGCGCGGGTTGTGCCGCAACTCGCTCAAATGCCCATGGCCGGCGGCAGCGGACATACGGCCTGAGCCCGTTCGGCGACGCCCATGATGAAAGGCGGGCCCTTGGCCCGCCCTCGTGCCCGAGCCGTCCCAGGCGTCCGCGCTCTGACGGCGGCGCCGGGTCCGGACCCATGCTTCATCCCCGCGCCGCCTTCAATCCCCGTTGCGAGGCGCCGGCCGGATACAGCCAGCGGCGCAGCAGCCGCGTGATGACCGGCATACAGATGAACGACAGCACCGGAGTCATACAGGCCGTGGTGACCAGGACGCGCCAGAACAGCGGCAACGCGCTGAGCTGCTCGTTGAAAATGGTGCTGAACAGCAGCAGCATCGGAAAGTAGGCGATCCAGATGCTGAACGCCTGTTTCCACCGGGGCGGCGCGGTCATCCTTGGACCAAACCAGCTGTCCATCCCGCTGACCCGCGTTTCATGACTGGTACGCACCAGCGACGCTCCCCGCTCGAGCCACATCCGGCGCGGCAGCGAGGTCTCCCAGCGCGTCAGGCTGGCCTCGTCCGCGAAGCGCAGCACGATCTGATACTGGTCGCCTCCCTCGGGCGGCTGCAGCACGCCCGATCCCAGGAAGCCCGGAAACCCGGCGGCCAGGATCTCTCCCTGGCGCATCCACGCCAGGAAATCGCTGTAGCGATCGGGAGAGATGTGACGCGTCACCAGCATCGTGACGGGAACGGGAACCGGGGCGGCGGACATGATGGACTCCTATGCAGCGTGGTCAGCCTGGCAAGCAGCGCGGTATGGCGCCTCGGTATTAACCCTAGCAATCGCCATGCCAACTTTGCGGCGCAACATCCTCTCCCTCATAGGTGCAGGCCGCTGCAGTTGACCGTTATTTCTTGCACCGCACAAATCCCCAAACCAGGGATAACCCTAAACTTTCGCACCGCCCCGGTGCGTCTTTATCGGAGTCCGGATGGACATCAACCTGCCCGACGTGGTCGCCGAGGTGTCGGCGCAATTCGCGCGCTACGAGCACGCGCTGGTCAACAACGAGGTGGAGACGCTCGACGAACTGTTCTGGAACAGTCCGCACACCCTGCGCTACGGCGCCACCGAAAATCTGTACGGCTATGAGGCCATACGCGAGTTTCGCGCACAGCGTCCGGCGCAAGGCCTGGCGCGCGAGGTGCTGCGCACCGTCATCACCACGTATGGCCGCGACTTCGCCACCGCCAACATCGAGTTCCGGCGCGAAGGCTCGCCGCGCATCGGGCGCCAGAGCCAGACGTGGATGCGGACCCCGCAGGGTTGGCGAGTGGTGGCGGCGCACGTCAGCCTGATGAGCCCTTGAGATTTCAGCCCTCGAGCCGTTGCCTCCGTGCGGCGGCACGTGCCGTCCGGCGGGATGATGTGCCGCCTTTCGGAACGGGCACAGGGTGAGATCGACCAGTCATCAGGGCACGTCTACACTGACCGATCCTTCACATAGGAGCATTGCACCCATGAGCAACATCAAGATCGCCGTCTTCGTCGGCAGTTTGCGTGCCGCTTCGATCAACCTGAAACTCGCTCGCGCGCTGGAAAAGCTGGCTCCGGCCGAGTTCCAGTTCGAGTACGCCAGCCTTGGCGACGTACCCCTGTACAACCAGGACCATGAAAACGACATGCCGCCCGCCGCGGCCAAGCTGAAACAGTTGATCGCCCAGGCGCAGGGCCTGCTGTTCGTCACGCCCGAGCACAATCGCTCGGTTCCCGCCGCGCTGAAGAACGCCATCGACTGGGGTACCCGTCCCTGGGGCCAGAACTCGTGGATGGGCAAGGCGGGCGGCATCGTGGGCACCTCGCCCAGCGCGGCGGGCTCGGCCATGGCGCAGCAACACCTGCGCAACATCCTGGCCGCCGAAGGCGTGAACGTGCTGACCACCCCCGAAGTGTTCCTGCAGATGAAGGACGGGCTGATCGACGATCAGTACCAGATCACCGACGAGGGTACGCGCAAGTTCCTGCAGGGCTGGATGGACCGCTACGAAGCCTGGGTGCGGAAGGTAGGCTGAACGCCCTGCGGCGGGGATGTCCGGGTAGACCCGCATTTATCCCCGCCGCATGTGGAAAACGCTGAGGACAGCTTGAGGGCAGCCAAAATTTCACGTTTCTTATCAATGCCCTAGGTACCGTGATCAAAAAAGGGTCACGACGCCGCCGACTTTTCCACGCGGTATGTGGATAAGGCTGGGCATAGCCTGCGGGCAGTTCGGGAAATCCCTTACGGGACAATCGTTTGCGGGCGCCGCGCACAAACCGCGCACGAAGGAAGCACGGCAGCGTCCGGACCCGGCCCGCACACACTGAAACGGGCTTATCCACTGCGGATGTGGAAAAGCCTATGTACAGCTTTCTGACAATTCAGAAAAACACCGCTGCGACAAGCACTTGGAGTTCGCCGCTCAAATTCTTACCGCAATGTTTCCAAAGTGCCTATCCGCCACCCTCACGACTCCAGACGCATGCCCAGCTTGATGCCCACCTGCCAGTGCGCGATCTTGCCGTTCTCGACATGGCCGCGCACCTCGGTCACCTCGAACCAGTCGATGTTGCGCAGCGTCTCGGATGCGCGTGCGATGGCCTGGGCGATGGCGTCGTCCGTAGACACGGTGGACGAGCCGACCAGCTCGATCTGCTTGTAGACGTGGTTGGACATGGCGTGACCTCCTGGCGTATGGCCGGGCCCGCCGGCGCGGAGGGATTCCGCGCCAGGGCCGGGTGAGCCACATCAGCACGTCGCGTGCCGCACGAGCGCGTGTTGCGCACGGATCGAGCGCGGCGCATACTGGGTCGACACTTTATCGTCGCGAGGCGCCCATGCCGCTGCGACCGCCGATGACCCTCTCTGGCCCGCGCCCCCTCGGCTTGCGGCGGCGGCGCGGCAGTGCGCGATCGCCGCATGGCGACCTGCCACCGGCCGACATGTGTCGCGCCCACACTACGGAGCGTGCCCCGACATGCGCGACGCTCGAGACATGAACACCACAGAGCCGACGGGCACGGACAAGCGCGATCTGCTGCTGCGCCTGCTGCCCATGTCGGCCTCGCTGTCGGGCCTGTGCATCGCCGGAGTGACGCTCTTCCGGTCGAACCACCGCCTGGCCGGCCTCGAAACCATTGCGGACGACCTGCTGGCGATCTGTTCGTTCCTGTTCCTGATCGCCACCTATATGTCGTTCTGGGCGCTGAGAACCCGACGCGAGCGCTTGACCGACAAGCTGGCCACGGCCAGCGACGTGCTGTTCTTCGGCGCGCTCAGTCTGCTGGTCAGCGTAGGGTTCATGATGGTCTACACCATACTGTAGGCCGCGCCTGCGCGGCTCGGCACCGGACCGCGACGCCGCCGGTGCCGGGGCACGCGGCATCACGCCCGGGTGCCTATCGCCGACATCCCGGATCCCCACCGACGTCACCAACGTAGCGCGCCGCAGCGCAATCCCGGTCGCGGAATCACCACGTCATCGTCGAATGGCTGGCAGTCCGGCACGAGGACTCAGCCGTCGGTATTCAATGCCGCATCGAGCGGCTCGATCCTGCGATCTCCACGCCCGGACGCAGATGGAACGCGCGGTACGTGCCATGTTCATTTCAACCAGCCTGCCGCTACCAGGGCATTGCGCCAAGCGCGTGCTCGGAAGAACCGTTGCCCACGCCGAACCGGACGCGCAGACGGCACTCCACGCTCCGTCGTGCCCACACAACGCTACAAGACCCTCCCAACGGGCCCAGCACGACAAATCAGAAACACTTTCCGCGATATTCGAGGCTTATTGAGTATAGGAATTTACATTTCCTGATTAAGTTGAAAAATTTGTTTACTGGCGCAAGAAATATATGTCAAATAGTATGCGTCGATTTCCCTGTGTAGCGTCTTCCCCGCGGTTCCGATCTCATGTCCAGCCGATTCGCCTCTCGCCGCCCCTTCCCGCCTTCCCTCATCTCGTCCTCGCTGGCCATGGCCGCGGCGCTGCTGACAACGCCGGTGACAGCGCAGACCGTACCGCAACTCCCGTCCGCCGCCGAACCGGGCCGCCAGCTGCCGCAGCCGGTCATGCCGCAGAGCACGCCCAGCGCTCCGCGCGTGTCGGTGCCGCAGGGCCAGGCCACCGAGGCGCCCGCGGGCGCGGAAAACCTCAGCTTCACGCTGACGGACATGAGCATCGAAGGCGCCAGGCACTACCCCGCCGCGGACCTGCGCACGCTGTACCAGCCGCTGCTCGGCAAGACCATCACCGTGGCCGACGCCTTCAAGGTGGCTAATGACATCGAGCTGCGCTATCGCAACGACGGCTATGTCACCACGCGCGTCATCGTGCCCGAGCAGACCATCGAGGACGGGCGCTTCCGCATCGTGGTGGTGGAAGGCTTCATCTCGGACGTGAAGTACGACGGCGACATCGGCCCGGCCCAGGCGGCTGTGGAAAAACTGGTTCGCCGCCTGCGCGCCATGCGGCCCGTGAACGTGGCCGAGGTCGAACGCCAACTGCTGCTGGCCAACGACCTGCCCGGCCTGACGGTGCGTGCCTCGCTGGAATCGTCGCCCACCGAAGTCGGCGGCTCGGTGCTGGTGGTGCGCAGCGAGCGCAAGGCGGTCGATGCCTCGCTTACCCTGGACAATCGCGGCTCGCCCTATCTGGGCTGGAGCGAGATGATAGGCCAGGTGTCGCTGAACTCCTTCGGCGCCCGCGCCGACCGCGTCACCCTGACCGGCCGGCTGGGCCTGCCCGCCGAGCGCAGCCAGGCAGTCGCGGCGAACTACGACATGCTGGCCACCGACACCGGCATGACGGTGGGCCTGGCCGCCAGCTATGCCAAGAGCGAACCCGGCCGCGAGCTGGCCGATCTCAACGTGGCGAGCGACGTGCAGTCGTATTCGGCCACCGCCACCTACCCGCTGATCCGTTCGCGCCTGCAGAACCTGCGCGCAGTCGGCCAGTTCGAGGTGCGCAACGTCACCACCGACATCACCGACACGCCCTTCACGGAAGACCGCCTGCGCGTGCTGCGCATGGGCCTGAGCTATGACCGCACCGACAGCTGGAACGGCATCACTGCCGTTCGCGGCACGCTGCACAAGGGCCTGGACGGACTGGGTGCGTCGGACAACGGCAACGAGCTCGCCTCGCGCGTGAACGGCCGCTCCGACTTCTTCAAGTTCACGGCCGAACTGACGCGCCTGCAGCAGCTGACCGACCGCTTCAGCCTGCTGGCCACGTTTGCCGGCCAGTACAGCGCCAGCCCGCTGCTGGCCAGCGAGGAATTCGCGCTGGGCGGCCCCAACTTCGGCCGCGGCTACGACGACGGCGAAATGTCCGCCGACAGCGGCATCGCGGGCTCGCTGGAACTGCGCTATGCGGTGTCCACGCCCACCCTGCTGCCGCACGGCGCGCACGTGTACACGTTCGTCGATGCCGGCCGCATCTGGGCGCGGCGCGACAGCGAAACGGACCTGACGCGCGCCAAGCTGTCGTCGATCGGCGCCGGCATGCGCGCCAACCTGACCAAGAACGTCTACGCCACGTTCGAAGTCGCCAAGCCCACCAGTTCCGACGTCCTTACGCAGGGCGACAAGAATCCCCGGTTCTTCTTCAGCATCGCGGCCCAGTACTAAGCAGAGACGAGATTGATTATGGAAAAGCGCTCTACCCGCAGCATCGGCAAACGCTCCCCCGTCAAGGCCGCTCGCCGGCTGCATCTGCACAAGGAAACCGCACTGCCGGCGCTCAGCACGCTGGCCGTGGTGCTGGGATCGATGGTGTCGGGCGGCGTGCACGCCAACCCCACCGGCGGTTCGGTGGTGGCAGGTTCGGCCTCCATCATCGACCGCGGCAATGGCACGCTGGACATCAACCAGTCCACCGGCAAGGCCATCATCAACTGGAAAGACTTCAACATCGGCAAGGGCGAGACGGTCAACTTCCGCCAGCCGGGCGGCAAGAGCGTCACGCTGAACCGCGTGGTGGGCAATGACCCATCGGCCATCTTCGGCCGCCTGAACGCCAACGGCACCGTGATGCTGGTCAATCCCAACGGGGTGGTGTTCGGCAAGGGCGCACGCATCGACGTAGGCGGTCTGGTGGCCACCACGGCCAACATCCGCGACCAGGACTTCCTCGCCGGCAAGTACAAGTTCGACCAGGCCTCGCCCAAGCTCGATGCCGCGGTGATCAACGAAGGCACCATCAGCATCAAGGACAGCGGCCTGGCTGCGCTGGTGGCGCCGTCGGTGCGCAACTCGGGCGTGATCGAGGCCAGGCTGGGTCGCGTGGCGCTGGCGGGCGCGCGCACCTTCACGGTGGATTTCCAGGGCGACGGGCTGCTGAGCTTCGACGCCAGCTCGGCGGTCGAAGGCCTGCCCAAGGATGCCGACGGCAAGCCGGCAGGCGCGCTGGTGTCGAACACCGGCGAGATCCGCGCCGACGGCGGCACGGTGCTGATGACCGCGCGCGCGGTCAAGGGCGTGATCGACAACGTCATCAACACCGACGGCATCGTCAGCGCCAAGGCGGTGGGCACCAAGAACGGCAAGATCGTGCTGTCGGGCGGCGACGCGGGCACGGTCAAGGTGGCCGGCACGGTGGACGCCACCGGCAAGAACGCGGGCGAACGCGGCGGCAAGGTCGTGGTGACCGGCGAGCACGTGGACGTGGTCCGCGGCGCCGCCATCGACGCGTCGGGTTCGGCCGGCGGCGGGGAGATCGCGCTGGGCAGCCTGGGCGTCGCGCCCGACGACGGCTCGGCCGCGTTCAGCGGCAAGTCGTCCACAGTCAAGGTGGCCGCGGGCGCCACGCTGAAGGCCGACGCCCTGGTCAAGGGCGACGGCGGCGACGTGACGATGTGGTCCAACGACGCGACCGCGTTCGCCGGCAGCCTGTCGGCGCGCGGCGGCGAGCAAGGCGGCGACGGCGGCTTCGCCGAAGTGTCCAGCAAGAAGAACATCGGCCTGACGGGCTCTGCCGACCTGCGCGCGCCCAAGGGCAAGACCGGCCTGCTGCTGATCGACCCGACCGACCTGCGCATCATCGACGCCGGCGCCGGCGCCCTGGACGGCAGCGCCGGCGACGGCACCATCAACGGCGGCGATGCCAACGCCGCCACCAACACCGTGTCGCGCGGCCTGCTGGAAAGCCTGGCCGGCACGACCAACATCAAGCTCGAGGCCACGGGCCAGATCACGGTGGCGGGCGACATCTCGCTCATCGACCTGCAGACCGCGCCCGGCCACAGCTTCACGATGCGTTCGACGCAGACGGGCGGCATCCGCTTCGAGAATGCGGACACCGAGATCAGCACCCAGGGCGGCTCCATCACGCTGGAGGCGCTGGGCGTGGGCAGCACGCTGGACAACATCGGCAAGCTGACCAGCCGCGGCGGCAACGTCACGCTCAACGCCACCGGCGACATCAACCTGGCCAACGTCATCGATGCGGGCGCGGGCGTGGCGCTGGTCCGCACCAGCGCGGGCACGATCCGCAACACCGGCGGCGCCAGCCAGGTGGTCGCGGGCGGCAGCGTCACGCTGGACGCCAGCGGCGGCAGCATCGGCATGCCGGGCAATGCGGTCAACACTCAAACGGCGCACCTGTCGCTGGCCACCGGCGGCAACCTGGTCGTGGCCAACCGGACGGCACTGACCTCGCTGGACATCACCAGCCGCCACGCGCAGGCGAACGTCGACAACGTCTTCGAACTGTCGTCGGTCGGCCTGGACTTCGACGTGACCGACGCGGGCGGCTATACGCTGGACAGGGTGCGCCAGAGCGGCCTGAACTTCTCGTTCACCGGCGACCGCACGATCACCGCCGGCGACATCAGCCTGGGCGCGGGCGCGCTGGCGCTGAATTCGACGTCCGGCCATATCCTCGGCACATCGGCCTCGCGGCTGAGCGCCGGCAGCATCGCGCTGTCCGCCGCGGGCAGCAATGGCCGCAACGGCGCCATCGGCTCCTTCAGCCAGGCGCTGAACACGCAGACCGCCAGCCTGACCGCCGCCAGCGGCACGGGTGGCGTGTACCTGAACAACGCCATGAGCCTGGCGCTCAACTCGGTCGACACTACCGGCAGCCTGTTCGTGACGAATGCGGGACAGCTGACGCTGGGCGCCATCAAGGCCGGCGCCTCGTCCACCCTGAGGGCTACTGCCGGCAGCATCCTGGACGACGGCAACGACGCCACGATCGTCGCGACCCCGTCGCTGACCTTGTCGGCGGAGTACGGCACCATCGGCACGCTGGCACGCAGCCTGAAGACCAACGCCAGCACCTTGTCGGCCACCGGCGCGACCGGGGTCTACCTGGATAGCACCAGCAGCCTGAACATCACCGAGGCCCAGTCCGACGGCGGTTCCATCGCGATCACCAGCGGCGGCCACATCACGGCCAACAACGTCGGATCCGGCGGCGGCGCCATCAACCTCACCGGCAACAGCATCTCCGCCGGCCAGGTCAATGCCGGAGCGGGCAACGTCACCCTGACCGCGCGCGCGGGCAGCATCACGGGCAACAGCGCGTCGCTGATCACCGGCAGCGTCGTCACCCTGCTGGCCCCGGCCGCCAATTCCGCCTACACGGTGGGAACATCCGGCACCGCACTGCGCACCGCCGCCGGCGAACTGCACGCCACGGGCGGCCAGATCTACATCCACCAGGCGGACGGCTCCGTGCTGCTGGACGACCTGACGGCATACCAAGGCATCACTGTCACCGGCGTGGCCGACCTGACCGCGAACATGCTGAATGCGGGCACCGGCACGCTGCGACTCAACGCCCAGGGCGGCAGCATCCTGCGGGCCAACGCCAGCAGCGTGCTGGCCGGCAACAGCGTCGACCTGCAGGCGCAACGGCACATCGGCACCTCCGGCGACCATATCGAGACATCCACCGCCAGCCTCACGCTGAACAGCGGCGGCGACATCTACGTCGACAACCCCGACAAGGCGCTGACGCACCTGTCCATCGCCAACTCGCACGCGGACACCAGCCGGCGCAACACGCTGCTGGTCTCGGCGCCCTTCCTCGAGTTCGACGTCAACGACGATCTCGGCGTCGCCTATGAACTGCGGAACGTGTACAGCTCGCTGCTGAACCAGTTCGTCTTCCGCGGCGACCAGGACCTGAAGCTGGGCACCATCCGGGCCGGCAGCGGCGTCACGCTGACGTCCACGCAAGGCAACATCCTGGACGACGGCAACGCCAATACGCGGGTCACGGCCAACAGCGTTGGCCTTTCCGCCTACCTGGACATCGGCACCAGCGCCGACTTCATCGCCGTCAACGCGCCGTCCCTGTCGGCCGACACGCGCGGCAACCTGTACGTCACCGACATCGCCGACCTCAGCTCCCTGACGGTCTATGCCCGCCACAAGGCCGACGACGATCACTACGTGCTGGACGTGCGCGCGCCGTCGCTGCTGTTCGACATCAGCGACGATGCCAGCGGCCACACGATCCACCAGTTGCGCGACAGCAACTGGGTGAACTTCAGCTTCTACAGCGATCGCGACATCACGGCAGGCAGCATCGATGCGGGCTATGCCGGCACCATCACGCTGAACACCTCCGGCGGCATCATCGACGACGGAAACAAGAACACCCTGCTGCTGGCCAACTCGGTGAACCTGTATGCCGGGCGGGCCGTCGGCGCGGGCGGCGCCGGCTACATGGACATCCTGACCAGCAACCTGAACGGTTCGGCGGGCAGCGGCATGTTCAACGTCCGCCTGCCCAATCCGGTCGGGTCCGGCAACTACACCGGCATCATCACGCTGGGCAGCATCACGGCGTCGGACCTGGTGCAGATCGACGCCGTGCAAGGCGACCTGGTACTGGGCAGCATGGTGCGCAGCAACACCGGCAACGTCTCGCTGATCGCGCGCAACGGTTCCATCCAGGGCTCCGGCAGCGTGTATTCCGGCGCCGGTTTCATCACTCTGGACGCTGCGGGCCAGATCGGCGGCATGTATGCCGACACCGACCGCAGCGTGGGTGTCGGCGGCGCCGGGCAGGTGACCGTGATGGCCACGGCCGGCGGCGAGATATACCTGAACGGCGGGTCGTCCAACATCTTCCTGGCCAGCCTGAACGCAGGCGGCAATGTCCGCCACACGCAATGGTCGAACACGACCACGGTGGGCAATGTGCTGTCCGGCGGGTCGGTCTCGATAACGAACGATTCCGGTTCCATTGCCGATGACGGCAATGCGGCAACGTTGATCCGCGGCAGCAGCGTCGCCCTGCGGGCGATCTCGGGCGCCATTGGCGCACCCGCCGCCGTGCTGACGGTGCAGACGTCCGACCTCACGCTGGCCAGCGGCGGCAACATCGCCGTGCACAACACGGCAGGCCTGGACCGCCTGGACATCACGCGCCATGGCGCGGGCAGCGGCGCGTATTGGATCACGGCGCCCAACCTGACGTCCTTTACGATCTCGGACGATGCCGGCGGCCTGCACCTGAGGGACATCGCCAGCTCGACCGACCTCGATTTCGGGTTCAACGGCGTCAACAAGAACGTGCTGGTCGGCAACATCGACACGGGCGCGAACGGCACTGTGCGACTGGCCTCCGGACTGAACATCGCCAACGACGATCCGGCCAACCGCGGCGCCATCCGGGCCGCGACAGTCTCGCTGGCGGCAGGCAGCAGCGGCTCCATCGGCTCGGCGGTGGCGGGCGGCGCGCTGGCCCTGACCGGCACGTCCAGCCTGTCCCTGACCTCGGGGAACAACGTCTACGTGGACAGCGACACCGTGCTGCGCAGCCTGTCCATCAACAGCCTGCGTTCGGCCGGGCTGGCCAGCAACTACGCCATCGGCACGGCGGCCGGCCAGACCGTGCGGATCAGCGACGACGGGCTCACGCACTATCTCGAGCAGATCACCGGGGGGCTGACGGACTTCAGCTTCAGCGGCCGCAAGAACATCCTGGTCGGCACCATCGGCGCCAGCAACTCGGTCAGCCTGACCACCGCCAACGGCGGCGTCAACTCCAGCATCACCAGCGACGGCGGCGCCGGCCGCATCACGGCCGACACCGTGACGCTGTCCGCCACGGGTTCCGACAGCTATACCGCCCGCGACGCGAAAACCGGCGCCATCGGCATGGCCAGCGGCGCGCTGCGCGTCAGCACCAGCAACCTGGACATCGCCAACAACGGCGACATCTACCTGAACAACGGCGGGCTGGCGCTCAGCAGCCTCGATCTGTACCTGTCGCGCCGCGACGCCGGCAGCACCACCAACTTCGACACCAACGTCTATGCGATCGGCGGCCTGGGCGGCCAGACGCTGGGAATATCCGGCGGCACGAACCTGTCGATCAGCGCCAACATGGCCGGCGCCGATCTGTCGATCAATGCCGACTCCGGCCTCACGTCCAACGGCATCAGTACGGGCGTGGCCGGCACGGTGGCGCTGACCTCGCGCTACGCCAACAGCAACGTCGCGCCCAGCATAGGCGGCACCGGCCTGATCACCGGCGGGAAGGTCAGCCTGAGCGCCCTGGGCACCAACGGCAGCGTCTCGGCACAGACGAGCACGACCGACCTGTCGATCGCGTCGGCCGGCAATGTCAGCGTCAACAACAACATCTCGCTGAACGCCCTGTCGCTGACGGCGAACCACAACCGTTCCGGCGGGTCGTCCAGCAACACGTACGCCATCACCGCCAGCAACCTGTCGGCGTTCTCGCTGAGCGACTCGACCGGCACCTCGGGCCTGACGCTCGGCGACGTGCGCAGTTCGGGCAACCTGGCGCTGTCCATTTCGTCGGACCGCACGCTGACGGTCAGCAACGTCAACACGGGCGCCGGCGGCTCGGTCTCCCTGAGCACTACCGGCACGATCTACGGCAACAGCTCCAGCGCCGCCAGTCCCAACATCACCACGGGCGCGCTGACGCTGAACGCCAATTCGGTGACGGGCACCTACAACACCGTCCGGCCGCTGTACGTCAGCGTCGATTCGCTGTCCTCGAACATCCGCGGCAGCATGTGGGTGTCGAACAACAAGAGCCTCACGCTGCTGAACAACAACGTCGCCAGCTCGGCCGAGGTGAACGTCACCAACGGATCGATCATGCAGGGCGCGGGCGCCTTCGTGGCCCCGGTGCTCGTGCTGTCGGCCACGCAGTCCATCGGCGCCGCGGGCAACGCGCTGCTGACCGACACGCGACGCCTCACCACGCGCACCGGCGGCGACCTGTACGTCGACAACGCCACCGACCTCTTCAGCCTGGACATCCAGGCCAATCACGCGAATCCCGCGGTCGACAACGCCGTGCAGGTCGCGGCCCAGGGCCTGACGTTCGACATCACGGACACCAACGGCTACAACGTCACGGAAATCCGCGACGTGACCGGCCTGAACTTCTCGTTCTCCGGCGACCGCGACGTGCGCGTCGGCACGATCGACGTCGGCCCCGCGCATAGCGCCAGCCTGGCCGCCACCGGCGCAGGCAGCGACATCGTCAACCTGGCGCCGGGTTCGCACATCACCGCCGACAGCGTCTCGCTGTTCGCCAACAGCGAAATCGGCGTGGATACGGCGGACAACCTGGGCTCGATCCACACCACGGCCAGCGAGCTTTACCTGACCGCCGGCAGCCACGTCTACGTCGAGAACCACCGCGACCTGGCTACCCTGTCGCTGTACGCGACCGGAGCGTCGCCCGCCACGTACGAGATCCTGTCCAACGAACTGCTGTTCGACGTGTCGCACAACGGCAGTCGCCTGCTGGTCAACGAGGTCCGCGACAACACCGGGCTCAACCTGATGCTGTCCAGCAGCGTCGGCCAGGACATCGGCATCATCGACACCCTGCCGACCGGCACCGTGCGTCTGTCCAGCAACGGCAGCATCCTGGGCAGCGCCGACAGCACGCAACGCATCACCGCCGCGCAAGTCGAACTGGTCACCCAGGGCACGGGCGGCATGGGCGCCGTCGGCCGGGAACTCAACCTGTCCACGCCGCTGCTGCGCATCCAGAACACCGGCGACGTCTACATCGATTCGGACACGCACATCGATTCGCTGTCGCTGGATTCGCGCGGCAACAATGCGCGCTCCTACAGCATCGCCTCGCCCGCGCGCGACGGCGGCTCCATCGGCTTCACGGCCACCGACGATGGCAGCGGCAGCGCCGCCGGCCTGGTGCTGACCAACGTGCAGGACGCGGGCGGCATGGCGCTGAACGTGATCAGCGACCGCAGCATCACCGTGGGTACGATCGACGTCGGCTACGACACCGTCAGCCTGTACGCGCGCAGCGGTTCGCTGCTGGGTGACGGCGACAGCAACACCAAGATCGACGCCGCGTCCCTGAACCTGACCGCGCAGCAAGGCGCCATCGGGGCCACCGGCGCGGGCAACGCCATCGACACCCGCGTCAGCACGGTCAGCGGCAGCGCGTACGGCGGCGGCGCCTACATCACGGTGGAAGGCAACACCAGCCTGCCCAGCCTGTACGCGACGGGCAACAGCGCCGTCACCAACACCGTCGGCGATATCGAGCTGGGTACCGTCAATACCAACGGCAACGCGTTCACGGCGAACAATGCCGGCGGTTCGATCCTCAGCGGCACGATCAGCAACGCCACCACCGTCACCCTGACGGCGAACGGTTCGATCGGCAACAAGAGCGCCATCCGCACCACCAACATCTCGAGCGGCGGCACGACGGTGGTCACGCTGAGCGCCCGCAAGACGGACACGGCCGACGGCAGCATCGCGCTGACCGAAGCCTTTGGCCTGCGGGCGGCCTCGGTAACGGCCGATGGCGACGTCACGCTGACGGCGGACTTCTCCGGCATGGGTCGCGACCTGGTGGTGGGCACCATCTCGACCACGAACGGCGCGGTCGCGCTCTCGACCAGCCGCGGCAGCATCGTCGGCGCGGACAACACCAATCTCATCACGGGCAAGAGCGTCAGCCTGACGGCAGACTACGGCACGAGCCGCAGCATCGGCTCTTCCAACGCCAACAAGCTGCACCTGAACACACCGCAGCTGACGCTGGCCACCCCGGGCAGCATCTACGTCGACAACCTGGCCGACCTGACCGACCTGACCATCATCCGGAACAACGCGCAGGGCAGCAACTTCGGCAGCGCCGGCTTCCTCTCCATCGAGGCGCAGAACCTGGTCTTCAGCGGCGGCGATTCCAGCAACGTCAGCACGCTGACCACGGTCAGCGACAGCACAGGCCTGAACTTCGACTATCGGGCCATCGGCGCGATCGCGCTGCACACCATCGACGTCACGCAAACCGGTTCGGTCTCGCTGGCGACGAATCCGTACACCACCTCGTCCGGCGGCATCTATGGGCTGAACACGTTCTCGAAGATCACCGCGGACGACCTGACGCTGTCGGCGGGATGGAGCAACGCCACCAACTCTATCGGCTCGAACGGGCTCTACCTGAACACCCAGGTCAACAACATCGCCGCCACGGCCTCGGGCTCCATCTGGCTGAACCAGACCGGCTCGATCAACCTGGGCAATCTCAACGCCGGGGACAGTCTGTCGGTGCGCACCACCACCGGGGACATCATCGTCGGCGCGGTCAACTACGGCACCAACGGCGACAGCAGCAGCCTGACCCTGAACGCGCAGGCCGGCCGCATCCTGTCAGGCGGCGGCACGATCTCGGGCTACGGCGACGGCGCCATCTCGCTGACGGCGCGCGACGGCATCGGAACGAGCGATGCGGCGATCAGGATCTCCGCGCCGCTCAACCCGGTGTCGGCCACGGTAACCGGCACCGGCTCGCTATATCTGGATAGCACCAACAACCTGATGGGCGGCCTGACGACCTCGGTCAACAACGGCGCGACGCGCGTCACGTCCTCGGGCAACATCGTGCTGGCCGGCATGACCTCGGGCACGGATGCGGTCGGCAACGACATCTCGGTGAAGACCTCGTCGGGCAGTATCACGGTCGGCAACGTGCAGGCCGGCGCCAACCACGGCCAGGTCACGCTCAACGCAGAGAACGGCTACATCCTCGCCCGTGGCGCGGGCGCCACCGTCAAGGCCTATGGCGTCGCTCTGAACGCCCGCGACGGCATTGGCGCGGACAGCGCCACAGGCCGCATCAACGCCAGCGGCCAGCGCGTCGAAGCCACCACCAACGGTTCGATGTACCTGGCGGCAGACAACAACGCGGTCTACTCGTACCTGTCCGGCAGCACCATCGACATCGCCGCAGCGGGCAACCTGCAGATCGCCAACGCCATCGCCACGAACGGCGGCGGCACGATCCGCATGACGGGCAACGGGACGAACAGCCAACTGGTCGCGGGCAATATCGACGCCGGCACGGGCAGCGTCACGATCGACTTCGGTCGGGCGGGCAGCACCATCGTCGACGACCGAGAAGACGCGACGCGCATCGTGGGCGGCAGCGTCACGCTGACCGCCGGCGCCGGCATCGGCGGCGCCACGGCCGATTCGCTGGATCGGGTGCAGACCGACGCCGGCAGCATCAGTGCCCGCGTGACGGGCAACGGCGCGATCTACCTGGATGACAACCGCGCGGCCGGCACCACGCTGAACTCGATGCGCACGGCCAACGGCGCCATCGGCATCACCACCGCCGGACCCACGCGAGCCGTCAGCGTGATCTCGGAAACCAGCAACGCGTCCAACGATATCGCCATCGCCGTCTCCCACGGCGACCTCACGGTCGACACCGTGGACGGCAAGGTACTGGGCGACGTGACGCTGCAGGCGGCCGGGTCCATCCTGGGCGGCTCCGCCGCCAACCTGGTCACCGGCCGCAGCCTGACGGCCTCGGCCGGAGGCAGCATCGGTACGGTCGGCGACCTGCCGACCGGCACGGGCGGCCAGGCGCTGCGCACCAATGTCGCGTCGCTGGGCCAGCTGGCCACCGCCGCCGACGGCGCCGTGATCTCGATCGACAACCTGGGCACCACGCCGCTGACGCTGAACGGCAACGTGACGCAGACGGGCGACCACAGCTCGCTCTACGTGCGCACCGCCGGCGCCCTGGATGCCAGCGCCGGTGTGCCCGCCACCGCGGACAATCTGCTGCTGTCCGCGGCCGGCATTCTGACGGTCGCCGCCTCGGGCGTGCAGGCCGCGAACACGGTCACCCTGGCGGGCGGAGTCGACATCCGCGCCGCCGGAGCCGACCCGCGCACGATCATCGTCGAGGCGGACACGCTGAACTTCGTCAGCGGCGCCGCGGGCGGCAGCACCACGCTGAAGACCGAAGTCGCCACCATCAGCGCCAGCCTGACCGGCACCACCGCGGCCGGCAACCTGACGCTGGACAACACCGGCGACCTCGACGCCACGCTGAGCACCGCCAACGGCGACATCTCCGCGACGACCAGCGGCATGCTGAGGGCAAGCTCCGTAACGGCTGCCGGCGCCAACCGCACCATCGACCTGACGGCCACGGACGGTGACATCGAGGTCGGCACCGTCAATGCCGGAGCGACCGGCGCCATCATCCTGACCGCCGAGCAGGGTTCGCTGATGGGCGGCGGCTCGGGCTTGACGGCCAACAGCCTGGAAATGACCGCCTACACCGGCATCGGCAGCGCCGGTGATCGATTCGCGACCTCGGTCCGCAACGTCTCCGCCGAAGTGCTGGGCACGGGCGACATCTACCTGGGCGGCACCGGCCCGCTGACGCTGGCGAAGCTGGCCACCCACGCGGGCGACATCGACGTCACCGCCAGCGGCGCCCTGCGCAGCGACACCCACATCACGGCCGGCGACGGCGGCGTGGCGCTGGCCTCGACCGCCGGCGTCACGCTCAATGGCGACATCACCGCCGACGCCATCGACATCACGGGCGACGTCACGCTGGCCGGCGGCACGCGCACGCTGAATACCAGCGGCGCCGGCGGCGACATCGGCATCAACGGCACGTTGAACGGCGGCGTCCAGCAGGCGGTGTTCAACGCCGGCGCAGGCGACGTCACGCTGTCGGGCAATGCCGCCAACCTGGCCGGCCTGACCATCGACGGCGCCGCGATCAGCGTACAGGGCGTCGCCACCACGGGCGCGCAGCGATACAACGGCAACACCACGCTGGCAGGCAACTCGTACACCACCATCAGCGGCGGCTTCACCGTGGATGGCGCGACGACGCTGGCCAACGGCGTCACCGTGTGGGCGGGATATGGCGACGTCGCCTTCGCTGGCGACGTCACGGGCGCGGACCACGCGCTGACGGTGACCACCACCGGCGACACGCGCTACGAGGGTACGGTCGACGCCGCTGCGCTGGCCAACAACGGCATAGGCAACGTCTACCTGGATGGCGGCGCGGTCACCACCGCGGGCTCCCAGACGTACGTCGGCCACGTCACCCTGGGCGCCGACACCACGCTGACCGGCAGCAGCGTCACGCTGAACAACGGCGTCGACGGCGCCCACGGCCTGACCATCGTTGGCGCGGCCGGACTGACCGGCAATATCGGCGCCGCCGACAAACTGGCCAGCCTCGCCATCCACGGCAACGCCACGCTGGCCACCGACAGCATCGCGACCACCGGCAACCAGGAGTACCGCGGCGACCTCATCCTTGTCGGCGCCCAGTCGTGGACGACCACGGTCGGCGACGTCATCGTCGACGGCTCGCTGGACAGCGCCCACGACCTGACCGTCGCCTCCACCGGCGCGGGCGACGTCACGTTCGGCGTCATCGGCAGCAGCGCGCAGCGCCTGGGCGCCCTGGCGGTGGACACCGCCGGCGCGACCACCTTCGGCGGCGCGGTCCATGCCGCGTCGGTGCAGACCGACGTGCCCGGATCGGTCGCTATCAACGGCGGCCTGGTCGACACCACCGGCACGCAGTTCTACGGCGAACTGGCCACGTTCGGCGCGGACACCGTGCTTACCGGCACGCACGTCAGCCTGCTGGGCGGCGGCGACGGCGGACACGATCTGACGATCGACGGCGACGCCACGCTGCAAGGCGACTTCGGCGCCAGCGACGCGCTGGGCAGCCTGACCATCAACGGCAGCATCACGCTGAACGAAGGCAGCATCGCCACCGTCGGCGACCAGGCCTACAACGGCACGGTCGCGCTGGCCGGCCTGCAGGAGCTGAGCACGCAGGGCGGCGATGTCAGCTTCACGCACAAGGTGGCCAGCGCCGGCGGCCACAGCCTGTCGGTGGAAGCCGGCGCGGGCAACGTCACCTTCGAAGACGCCGTGGGCGACGACGAAGGCGGCCGCCTGGGCGACATCACCGTCCGCAGCAACGGCGCCACCACGCTGAGCGGCCCGGTGTACGCAGCGTCCGTCACTACCGACGAAGGCGGCACGATCGCCATCAATGGCGGCCTGGTCGACACCATCGGCACGCAGTCGTACGGCGAGATCGTGCTGTTCGGCGGCGACACGGTGCTGACCGGCACCACCGTCAGCCTGCTGGGCGGCGGCGACGGCGAACACGACCTGACCATCGACGGCGACGCCGTGCTGAAGGGGCCGTTCGGCTCCAACGAGGCGCTGGCCAGCCTGACCGTCAACGGCAACGCCACGCTGGGCGCGGGCAGCATCGCGACCCAGGGCGACCAGTCGTACACGGGCACGGTCACGCTGGGCGGCGACGTCGCGCTGGCCAGCCACGAAGGCGACATCGTCTTCGACGAGGCCATCGACGGCAGCCACGACCTGAGCATCGTCGCGGACCAGGGCGACGTCCTGTTCGCCGGCCCGGTCGGCCAGGGCGCCCGCCTGGGCGACCTGACCATCGCCGCCAACGGCGGGACCCGCTTCGAAGGCCCGGTCCGCGCCGGCTCGGTACAGACCAGCGGCGCCGGCGACCTGGTGATCAACGGCGGCTCCGTCGATACCACCGGCGAACAGCGCTACGGCCAGCATGTGGTGCTGGGCGGCGTCGACACCACGCTGACTGGCACCACCGTGCAGCTGGGCGCCGGCGTCGACGGCACCGAGTGGGGCCAGCAAGGCCTGATCATCGTCGGCAACGCCGACATCCACGGCGACGTGGGCGCGATCACGGCCCTGCGCGGCCTGACCGTCGAAGGCGACACCGCCATGGGCGCCGGCAAGGTGGTCACCATCGGCGATCAGACCTACAAGGGCGCCGTGGCCCTGACCGGCGATCGCGACCTGGGCAGCAGCACCGGCTCGGTCGTGTTCGGCAGCACGCTGGACGGCGGCAACGGCAACAACCTGGCCATCAGCGCCGGCCAGGACATCCTGGTGGCGGACGACGCCACCGGCCTGGGCTCGCTGACCCTGCGCGCCGTCGACACGATCGTGTTCAACGGCGACGTCAGCGCCTACCGGGTAGAGCAGCTGGAAGCCCGGTCGGCCAGCTACAACGGCTCGCTGACGGCCGCCGGCCCGGACGGCATCGCCCTGTCCGGCGGCGGTTTCTCGTTCGGCGGCGACGTCACCGCCACGACCGGGGCGATCAAGATCGCCAACCCGGGCAATACCGGCACGGTGGACTTCGCGGCGGGCACCACGGTGCGGGCCGCCACCGGCTTCACCCAGACCGGCGGCTCGGGCGTGACGCTGCCGGCCAATCTTCTGGTGACGCAAGGACCGATCAGCCTGGGCGCTCCTGCCCGGCTGCAGGGCGCGGCCGCGACCATCAGCACCAACGGCGACATCACCGCCGTAGGCCTGTCCGGTCCGCAGACCGCCCTGACGCTGTCCTCCGGCCTGGGCGCCATGCGCATCGGTCTGAACGACGCCGATCCCAGTCACAAGCTCGACGTGCTGAGCCTCAGCGTGCCGACGGCGGGCTCGGCCGACATGTGGGGCATGATCGGCGGCAAGGGCGGCGCGCTGGCGGCCGCCACGGTGAAGAGCTCGCTGGTGGGCTCGCCGTACTTCCTGAACGGCACGACCTGGGGTCCGACCGACGTCATCGACCGCCTGGCCGCCAGCACGGCGCCGCGCTGGGTGGCGCCGACCACGCCGACGGCGGACTCGCTGTTCCGCGGCACGGTCATGCCGCAAGCCTACGGCCCCGATGTCCTGGGCGCCTACGCCGATCCGCAAGTGCTGACGGTGGCCGATGCCGGCCGCGCGGTGTGGCAGCGGCAGTCCGGCGATAATGCCCTGCTGCAAATCCCCTCGGGCGACGGATCGGTGCTGCAGGCCCCGGCCGGCGCGCCGCAACAAACCGGCATCGGCGGCGCGCAGCCGAGCGATGAACCGCGTCGCGAACGCGACGAGCAACCCCGCACTCTCTGATACCTCACATGACTACGCAGACTTCGCTTCCGCTGTTCTACCAGCAACCCCGGCCCCTGGCGGCCGGCGCGCACGCCAACCTGTCGCTGGCCGGCAATACCGGCTTCGGCTTCGCCGCCAAGACCAATGCGGTGCCGCTGGTGGCCACCGAGCTGCCGACCGCGTGCCGCCACTTCCCCATTGTGTTCACCGATGGCGACCAGCCCTCGCCCGTCGCCGTGCTGGGCGTGCGCGGCCAGGAAAACCTGTTCGTCGACGCCGAAGGCCAGTGGCGCGCCGGCACCTACATCCCGGCCTACATCCGCCGCTATCCCTTCATCTTCATGGAGAACGCCGACCGCAGCCAGTTCACGCTGTGCGTGGACGAGAAGGCCGCCTCGGTGGTCGAAGGGCGCGACAATCCGTTCTTCGACGAAGCTGGCGAGCCCACCGCCCTGGCCCGCAGCGCGCTGGAGTTCTGCCGCGACTACCAGAACCAGCACGCCTACACGATGGAGTTCGCGCGCGCCCTGGCCGAGGCCGACCTGCTGGTCGAGAACCGCGCCGACATCACCCTGCCCGACGGCCAGCGCCTGGCGTTGTCCGGCTTCAAGGTGGTCGACGAAGCCAGGCTGAACAAGCTGCCCGACGAGACCTTCCTGCGCTGGCGCGCCAACGGCTGGCTGCCGCTGGTCTACTGCCACCTGCTGTCCATCAACACCTGGCCGGCGCTGATCAGCCAGGCCCAGCCCGCTGCGGCTGCCGCTTCGGACGAAGCCTCGGCCGAGGCCTGATCTCGCCGGGCGTGGCGGCTGCGCCACACCACTGGCCGCGACGCCGCCCGCCCCTTCCCAACGGCAGGCGTCGGCGTAAAATTCGCGGCGCAATTTTCAGCAGCGGCACCAAAGAATCCGTAGCGGCGTTGCCTGGGGGAACATCCGGCGCGCGGGCATGCAGGCCCGCGGCCTTCCTTCGATTCAGGAACGCAATGTCGCGGCAACTGCTGGCCTTGGTGCTGGGGCCCCTGCTCGGGCTTTTCATCGTTTGTATCGGCAATGGTTTCATTGCCTCTCTCACCACCCTGCGGCTCGACGCCGCGGGCGTGTCGGCCACCGTCATCGGCATGGTGTCCGCCTCTTACTTCATCGGTCTGTCGCTGGGCGCGGTGTTCAACGATCGCCTGATCGTGCGCATCGGGCACATCCGCGCGTACAGCTGCTTCGCCTCGCTCATCGCCGTCACGGTGCTGCTGCAGGGGCTCCATCTGGACGCGTGGTCGTGGTTCGTCCTGCGCCTGGTCGCCGGCTGGGCCATCGTAGGCGTGTTCCTGGTGGTGGAAAGCTGGCTGCTGCTGGCGGGCGACCAGAAGCTGCGCGGCCGCCTGCTGGCGGTCTACATGATCGTGCTGTACGGCTCGGGCATGCTGGGCCAGTGGAAGCTGGGCACCATCGACCAGTGGGGCGACGCGGCCCCCTTCATGGTGGCGGGCATGCTGGCCTCGCTGTCGGTCATGCCGATGGTGATGATCCCGCGCGTATCGCCGCTGGTGGAACGCATCGAGCCGCTGTCGCCGCGCCACCTGCTGCGCATGACGCCCACCGGCGTGGTCGGGTGCTTCGGCTCGGGCGTCGCCATCGCCGCGGTCTACACCTTGCTGCCCCTGTACCTGCAGCGCATCGGCCTGAGCGTGGAGCAGGTCGGCCAGATGATGGCCAGCACCATCCTGGGCGCGATGGTGCTGCAGTACCCGGTGGGCCGCTGGTCCGATCACCGGGATCGCCGCACGGTGCTGATCGCGCTGGGCGTGTTCTGCCTGGCGCTGTCTCTGGCAATCCTGCTGCTGCCGCTGTCCCCGCTGTTCCTTGCGGCGCTGCTGTTCCTGCTGGGCGGCGGCATCTTCGCGATCTACCCCGTGGCCGTCAGCCACGCGGCCGACCGCGCCCCCGCCGACGAACTGGTGCGCATGATCCAGGGCCTGCTGCTGATCAATTCCATCGGCTCGGCCGTCAGCCCGCTGGTCATCTCCTGGGTGATGGACCATGTGGGCGCCAACGGCCTGTTCCTGGCCTTCGCCCTGCTCAACGCCAGCCTGGTGGCGTTCTTCCTGCGCCAGCGCAACCGGTATGCCGCCCCGGCGCCGGTGGCCCCGTTCGCCTCGGCGGCGCAGATGACGCCGGTGGGCGCGGAGCTGCGCGTGACCGAGGACATGGTGCAGGGCGCGATGGAGCACGAGCGCGCCGACGAGGCGGCCGGCGTGCCGGCGCAGGCGGTCGCCGCGGGCGCATCGAACGGGTACGACGCCAGGTGAGCGTTGCGCAGGGCGGTACGGGCAAGCCGCGCCCGCCATTGGCGCAGCGCGGCCCGAACATGGTCAAATAATCGGCTTTCCGCCCCCGTGTCGCGTCACGCCGCGCGGGGTGCACGCACCGGACAAGACCACCCGCCCCCACTTGATGCCCAAGACCGACACCTCCGGCCACACTCCCATGATGCAGCAGTACCTGGCGCTGAAAGCAGAAGCCGGGCCGCTGATGCTGTTCTATCGCATGGGCGACTTCTACGAGATGTTCTATGAAGACGCCGAACGCGCCGCGCGCCTGCTCAACGTCACGCTGACCAAGCGCGGCGCCTCCAACGGCGCGCCCATCCCCATGGCCGGCGTGCCGGTGCACGCCATGGAACAGTACCTGGCGAAACTGGTGGCGCTGGGCGAATCGGTGGCGATCTGCGAGCAGATCGGCGATCCGGCCGCGTCCAAGGGCCCGGTGGAGCGCCGCATCGTGCGCATCGTCACCCCGGGCACGCTTACCGACGAGGCGCTGCTGCCCGCGAAGGCGGACCGGGCGCTGGCCGCGCTGTGGTCCAGCGGCAAGGCGCGCGAGGCGCGCGCCGGGCTGGCGTGGCTGAACCTGGCCAGCGGCGAGTTTCGCGTCACCGAGTGCGCGCCCGCGCAGCTCGAGTCCGAACTGGCCCGCATCGCTCCGGCCGAGCTCATCTGCGCCGATGGCGCCGAGCTCACCGTGGCCTTCGACGGCGCGGTGGCGCGCATACCCGACTGGCACTTCGAACGCGACGGCGCGCGCGCGCACCTGCTGGCCCACTTCAAGACCGACTCGCTGGCCGGCTTCGACGTCGAGGACATGCCCGCCGCCATCTGCGCCGCCGGCGCGCTGCTGCGCTACGCGGCGCGCACGCAGTCGCAGGCCCTGGCGCACGTGCAGCAGCTGATGGCCGAGCGTCCCGGCCTGTATGTGGTGCTGGATCCCGTCACGCGCCGCAACCTCGAACTCACCCAGACGCTGGCGGGCGAAGATTCGCCCACCCTGTTCTCGCTGCTGGACAGCTGCCGCACGCCCATGGGCAGCCGGCTGCTGCGCCGCTGGCTGCATCATCCGCTGCGCGAAAACGCGCCCGCGCGGGCGCGCCAGCAGGCCATCGCCGCGCTGCTGGGCGCGCGCCTGCATCCCGAGCAGGCCTTCGGCGCCGCCGAAATGCTCGACACCCTGCGCGAGGCGCTGAACCCCTTTCCGGACATCGAACGCATCGCCTCGCGCGTCGCCCTGCGCTCGGTGCGTCCGCGCGAACTGGCCAGCCTGCGCGATGCGCTGGCCACCCTGCCCGCGCTGCACGAACTGCTGGGCCAGCTGCAGCCCGCCACGGCGCGGCTGCAGGAACTGACCGCCATGCTGGCGCCCGACCCCGCGCTGGCGCAGTTGCTGCTGCGGGCCGTGGCCGCGGAGCCCGCCGTGCAGATCCGCGACGGCGGCGTCATCGCGCAGGGATACGACGCCGAACTGGACGAGCTGCGCGCGCTGGCCACCGACGGCGGCGACTTCCTGATGCAGCTCGAAGCCCGCGAGCGCGAGCGCACCGGTATCGGCAATCTGCGCGTCGAGTTCAACCGCGTGCACGGCTTCTACATCGAAGTCACGCGCGGCCAGGCCGACAAGGTGCCCGACGACTACCGCCGCCGCCAGACGCTGAAGAACGCCGAACGCTACATCACGCCCGAGCTGAAGACCTGGGAAGACCGCGTGCTGTCCGCACAGGACCGGTCGCTGGCGCGCGAGAAGTGGCTGTACGAACAACTGCTGGACACGCTGGCCGCCTACGTGCCGCCGCTGACCCTGTGCGCGGCCGCGCTGGCCGAACTGGACACCCTGGCGGCGCTGGCGCATCACGCACGGCGCCACGACTGGGTGGCGCCCGAGCTGACCGACAACGCCGAGATCGACATCGAGGCCGGCCGCCATCCCGTGGTCGAACGCGCCATCGAGCGCTTCACGCCCAACGGCTGCCGGCTGGACGCCACGCGCCGCATGCTGCTGATCACCGGCCCCAACATGGGCGGTAAATCCACGTACATGCGGCAGACCGCGCTGATCGCCCTGCTGGCGCGCACGGGCAGCTTCGTGCCCGCTGCCAGCGCCCGCGTGGGCGCCATCGACCGCATCTTCACGCGCATCGGCGCGGCCGACGACCTGGCGGGCGGACGTTCGACCTTCATGATGGAGATGACCGAAGCCGCCGCCATCCTGTCCGCCAGCACGCCGCACAGCCTGGTGCTGATGGATGAGATCGGCCGCGGCACCTCGACTTACGACGGCCTGGCGCTGGCCTGGGCCATCGCCTGCCGCCTGCTCACCCACAACCGCGCGTTGACGCTGTTCGCCACGCATTACTTCGAGCTGACGCGCCTGCCGGCCGAGCAGCCCACGTCCGCCAACGTGCACCTGGCCGCCGCCGAATCCGCCGGCGGCATCGTGTTCCTGCACGAGGTGCGCGAAGGCCCGGCCAGCCGCAGCTACGGGATCCAGGTGGCCCAGCGCGCCGGCATCCCGCCCGCGGTCATCCGTCAGGCCTCGCGCGAACTGGAACGCCTCGAGGCCCAGGGCGCGCCCACGCCGCAGCTCGGCCTGTTCGCCGCGGCCATCGATGCCGACGCGCACGCGCAGGCGCAGGCCGATCGGCAGGATGCCAGCGAGGCCCTGCACGCCCTGCGCGACGAACTCGCCGCCATCGATCCCGACAGCCTCACTCCCCGCGAAGCGCTGGAAGCGCTGTACCGACTCAAGGCCCACCAGTCATGAATCCCGCGCCCGACCAGCCCAGCGACCTGCTGGGCGGCCTGACCCCCGATGCCTTCATGCGCCGCTACTGGCAGCGCAAGCCGCTGCTGATCCGCCAGGCCATCCCCGGCTTCAAGCCGCCCGTGCCGGCCGCCGCGCTCAAGCGCCTGGCGCGCCGCGACGACGTCGAGTCGCGCCTGATCTGGCGCGAACGGGGCGAGTGGCAGATGGAGAACGGCCCCTTCGCGCGGCTGCCCAAGCCGGCCGAGCCGGACTGGACGCTGCTGGTGCAAAGCGTGGACCTGCACGACGATGCGGCCAGCGAGCTGCTGCAGCGCTTCCGGTTCGTGCCTGATGCCCGGCTGGACGACATCATGATCAGCCTGGCCTCCACCGGCGGCGGCGTGGGCCCGCATTTCGATAGCTACGACGTGTTCCTGCTCCAGGCCGCGGGCCGGCGCCGCTGGCGCTATGGCCGCCAGCGCGACCTGTCGCTGGTGCCCGACCTGCCGCTGAAGATCCTGGCCAACTTCGAGCCCGAGGAAGACTACGTGCTGGAGCCGGGCGACATGCTGTACCTGCCGCCCCAGGCCGCGCACGACGGCGTGGCGCTGGACGACGACTGCATGACCATCTCGATCGGTTTTCGCGCACCGTCGATGGCCGCGCTGGCGCGCGGCCTGCTCGAGGCCGCGGCCGACCAGGCCATGGCCCGGCTGGGCCAGCCCGCCGGCCCCTATGGCGATCCGCCCCTGCCCGGCCCCGCGCCGGCAGGCCTGTACCGGGACCCCGGCCAGCCCGCCACGGCCACCCCGGCCGCGCTGCCCGACGCCCTGCTGCAGGCCACGCTGGACACCCTGGACAAGCTGCGCTTCGACGAAGCGCTGGCCGCGCGGTTTCTCGGCTGCTGGCTGACCGAACCCAATTCGCTCAGCGTGTTCGACGACGACACGGCCGGCGAGGCGCCAGACCTGTCAGAGGCATGGCCCGACCAAGGCCGGCTGGTGCTGGACCGCCGCACCCGCATGCTGTATCGCGGCCGCCAGCTGTTCATCAATGGGGAAACCGCGCCCGTGCCGCCATCGCCCGCGCTGCGCGCGCTGGCCGACGCGCGCGAACTGGATTGCGCCGACCGGCGTTGCCGCGTCGTGGACGAGGACGCGCGCGATTGTCTGGCCGAATGGCTGGATGCGGGCTGGCTGCACTACCGGCCGGCATAGCGCTTGCGGCGGGGGCGCAACAAACCCGCCGCGCTCCGGCCCCGGATTCGTATCATCCCGACACTTCGGCGTATCCGCATCGCACAGAACGCTAGCGGGTCTGAACCCGCCGTGACATTTCCACATTCAATACACGAACACGCAAGATTTGTTGCGGTTGGGATGCCTCCGCTTTAATTTCCACACTACGGCGTATGGCTGATTCCTGTAGCCTGGGTCATGGTTTCCCCTAGGGGGGTCCATACATCTCATTCAAAGAGGAGTCTCGACATGATGATGCGCAAATCGCTGATTCTCGCCGCCATGGTTGCCGCTGTTTCGCTGAGCGCTTGCAAGAAGAGCGAAGAAGCTCCGCCCGCTGGCAGCACCACCCCGTCCACGACCACCCCGGCGCCGTCCACGGCCCCGTCGACCACGCCTTCGAGCCCCGGCACCACCCCGGGCACCGGCGGTTCGGGCGGCTCGACCACCACGCCCGCGTCGTAAGCACCCGGCTGCTGCCGGCTTCGGCCGGCAGCGGGCATGACGCCCCGGATCGGTCCGTTCCCTGTGACAGGGGCGGGGATCGCCGATCCGGGGCATTTGTTTGGGTGCGGCCGGCTAGGCGCGGCCGGCTACGCGCGGCCGGCTAGGCGCGGCCGACGAAGCGCGGCCTGGCCAGGCGCGGCCGACGCGCCTCACACGCCCATGAAAAAGCCGGCGAGCAGTCACATGCTCGCCGGCTTTGTCTAGTCGAGACGGGCCGCTGACGCGCGGCCCGTTCCGCCAGCAACTACATCTTCTCGCGCAGCACGCCCAGCAGACGCTGCGCGGTGGTGCTGTTGTCGCGCCCGCCGTTGGCGTCCAGGACAGTGACCTGGGTCTGCCCGCCGCTGTCGCTCAGGTGGATGCGGTACTGCGGCGCGGTGGCGGGCTTGCCGCCGAACATGCGGCTGAAGAAGTTGGGATCTTCGCGCTTGGCGCCCGTGTCGGTATCGAGATAGCGCACGTAGTAGTCGCCCGCGCTGCGATCGCGATCGTCCACCGTGAAGCCGCCCGAGTCCAGCGCGACGCCGACGCGGCGCCACGCCCGGTCGAACGACTCGTTGATGACAAGCAACGCGCCCTGCGCGCGCACGTCCTGCTGGATGGCGGGACGCTGCGGATTGGCCTCGGCCTGCGCCACCAGTTGGCGGGCGCGGTCGGTGTCGGTGCCCAGGTAGACCATCAGGCGCGCCAGCATGGCCGCGTTCAGGCCGGGATCTTCGGTGCCGTGGGTCCATTCGACCTGGGCATCGTCCGAACCGTAGCGCTTCTCCACCATCTGCTGGTGGCTGATGTAGATTTCGGTACGGCCGTTGACGCGCTCGACGCGGGTGCGGAATTTCTCGCGCTCGCCGCTATCGTAGGCCATGTCGATGAGCGAACCCAGCGCCTGGCGGATCCAGCTTTCCTGGATCTTGGCGCGGTTCTCGGCCCAGTTGGTTTCAATCAGGCCAGCCTGCGGGCTGTTGACCGCGACGGAGAAACCGGTGTCGGTCCAGAAGTCGACCACCTTGGGGAAGACCTCTTCGGGCGGGCGCTCGACCACCAGCCAGCGGATGTTGCCATCGCGCTCGACACGCATATCGGTGCGGGAAGGCAGCACGTTCGAGCCTGCCGCACTGGCGGCAGCCTGCTGCTGCGCCTGGCCCTGCAGCTGGAATTGCGTATAGGTGGTGGAGCCGCTGGCCGGCGCGCGGTAGCGCGGATCGGACGCAGCCTGCGTCAGGTCGGGCGGAATGCTGAGGGGCTGCCCTCGCTGCGTACCTTTGTAGTCGATCGCTTCATCGGTGCCGAGCACCTGACTGACTTCGCTGCAGCCCGACAGCAGGGCCAAGGCCATCAATGCCGACAAGCCGGCATGACGTTTGTTCATACACGTCCTCACGTATTTAAAGCAGGCCGACTTCATGGAGCGCCTGCCGCACGGTGGCATGGTGCGCGGCGCCGAGTTCGACCAGCGGCAGGCGGTAGCCCAGTTCGCTGCGGCCCATCTGGGCGAGCGCCCATTTGACCGGGATGGGATTGGCTTCGACGAACAAAGCCTTGTTCAGACGCGCCAGGCGCGCATTAAGTTCACGCGTGCGCGGCACGTCGCCGGCCAGCGCCGCGGCGCACAGTTCGTGCATGAGCCGGGGCGCCACGTTGGCCGTAACCGAGATATTGCCGCGCGCGCCCAGCAGGATCAGGGCCGCGGCCGTGGGGTCGTCGCCGCTGAACACCTGGAAGCCCTCGGGGGCTTCGCGCAGCAGCAGCGCGCCGCGGCCGATGTCGCCGGTGGCTTCCTTGATGCCGATGATGCCCGGCACCTGCGCCAGGCGCAGCACAGTATCGTTGCTCATGTCGGCCACGGTGCGGCCGGGCACGTTGTACAGCACCGTGGGCAGCTCGACGGCCTCGGCAATGGCGCGGAAATGGCGGTAGATGCCCTCCTGCGTGGGCTTGTTGTAGTACGGCACCACCGACAGCCCCGCGTGTGCGCCGACCGCGTGCGCGTGGCGGGCCAGGTGGATGGCCTCGTCGGTGGAGTTGGCGCCGACGCCCGCGATGACGGGAATGCGGCTGGCGGCGTGCTCGACCGCCACACGGATCAGTTCCGCGTGCTCGTCCATGGACACCGTGGGCGACTCGCCCGTGGTGCCGACCACGACCAGCGCATCGGTGCCTTCGGCGACGTGCCAGTCGATCAACGCGCGATAGGCTTCGTAATCCAGGCTGCCATCGGGGCGCATGGGGGTGACCAATGCGACCATGCTGCCTTGGAAGACCGGATCCGCAGCGCGAGCAGTAGAGACCATTCGGGGTAACTCCGCACCCGGGATGCTTCATCCCGGCATAACCACCAGGGCTTCCCGCCCTGATCAACCAGGGCCTCGTGCCCTGACCTACCGGGGCATTGCCCCGGCATCACCGCCAGGACGCTTGCCCCGACTAAACGGAAGAGTTTACCGGATATTGTCCGCAGCGGATATCGACGCGCCCCGCTACAGGAACAGAAACCAGCCGACCACGGCCCGGCCCAGCGCCAGCAGGGGCCCCAGCACCACCCACAGCACGCCGGTGGCCAGCAGCACCAGCACGATCACCAGGCCGTACGGCTCGAGCTTGCCGTACTGGTAGGCGGCGCGGTGCGGCAGCAGGCTGTAGACGATGCGCCCGCCGTCCAGCGGCGGCACCGGCAGCAGGTTCAACGCCATCAGCGCCAGGTTCACGTTGATGCCGGCCATGGACATCTCGACCCAGAAGCCTTCGGTGGTGCCGTTCTGGATGTAGATCCGCAGCGCGATCGCCCACGCCAGGGCCATGAAAAGATTGGCCGCCGGACCCGCCAGCGCGACCCACAGCATGTCTTTCTTGGGACGGCGCAGCCGCCCGAAATCGACCGGCACCGGCTTGGCCCAGCCGAACAGCAGGCCTGCCCCGCCCATCAGCTTGGACGTCAGCAGGATCAGCGCGGGCACCAGCAGCGTGCCGATCGGATCGATGTGCCGCGCGGGATTCAGGCTGATGCGGCCCGCCTCGTACGCCGTGGGATCGCCGAACATGCGCGCCACGTAGCCGTGCGCGGCCTCGTGCAGGGTGATGGCGAAGATCACCGGAATGGCATAGACCGTGATGGTCTGGATGATGTCGTTCATGGCGAGCGCAATTGTAGTGTGCGAGTCGGGTACCAGGGCGTATCGGCGCCGCGCGCGACGCGGCGCGGCCGCGGGCGGCGCCTCAAGCGGCCAGCCCCAGCACCGCTGGGTCGCCCAGGCCCCGGCGCACGACGAGCGGCGCATCGCCGGTCAGGTCCACCACGGTGGTGGGCGCCTGCGCGCAGGCGCCGGAATCGACCACCGCGGCCAGCTCGTGCGCGTAGCGCGCGACGATTTCCTCGGGGTCGTTCAATGCGTCTTCTTCGCCGCGCGGGATCAGCGTGGTGGACAACAGCGGCGCGCCCGCTTCTTGCAGCAGCGCATGCACGACCTTGTGATCCGGCACGCGGATGCCGATGGTCTTGCGCGACGGGTGCGATACCCGCCGCGGCACCTCGCGCGTGGCCTCGAGGATGAAAGTCCATGGTCCGGGCGTCGCCGCCTTCAGCAGGCGGTATTGGCGGTTGTCCACGCGCGCCATCTGGCCGATTTCGGCCAGGTCGCCGCACAGCAGCGTGAGATGATGGCGCTCGTCCAGTCCCCGGATGCGGCGCAGCGCGTCGGCCGCGGCCTTGTCGTCCAGCCGCGCCACCAGTGCATAACTCGAATCGGTAGGCACCGCGAGGAGACCGCCGTCGCGCAGCCACTGCACCGCCTGCTTGATCAGCCGCGGCTGCGGGTTGTCCGGATGGATGGAGAGAAGCAGAGCCATGGCGATTATCCTAACATTGCCCTGGTAGCCACGGCCGCACGGCCAAGGGGAGACACATCATGCGCATGGGCGATTCACGAGAAAGCAGCAACATCGAAGACCGCCGCGGTCGCGGCCCGCGGGTGGGGCGCGGCAGCATAGGGGTAGGCACCATCGTGCTGGCGCTGGTCGCCATGTACTTCGGCATCGACCCGTCCGTGGTGCTCCAGATGGCCGAAGGCCCCGCCATCGAGCAGCCCAGCCAGGCGCCCGCCAGCGACCCGCAGACGAAATTCGTGGCGCGCGTGCTGGGCGAGACGGAAGACACCTGGAGCGAGCTCTTCAAACAGCACGTCGGACAGCCGTATCAGCCGCCCACGCTGGTGCTGTTCCGCGGGGCCACGCCCACCGCATGCGGCACGGGGCAATCGGCCATGGGCCCCTTCTACTGCCCCGCCGACAGCAAGGTGTACATCGACCTGAGCTTCTTCGACGAAATGGCGCGCAGGCTGAACGCGCCCGGCGATTTCGCGCAGGCCTACGTCATCGCGCACGAGGTCGGCCATCACGTCCAGCACCTGCTGGGCACGGCGGGCCAGGTCGACGCGCTGCGGCGGCGCAATCCCGCGCAGGGCAATGCGCTGTCGGTGCGCATGGAGCTGCAGGCCGACTGCTATGCCGGCCTGTGGGCGCGCCGCGCGGACCAGGCGCGCAACATTCTCGAAGACGGGGACATCGAAGAAGGCCTGAACGCGGCCAGCGCCATCGGCGACGACACGCTGCAGCGCAAGAGCCAGGGTTACGTCGTGCCCGATGCCTTCACGCACGGCAGTTCCGCGCAGCGCGTGCGCTGGTTCAAGCGGGGATACGAAAGCGGGGACCTGCGCCAGTGCGATACCTTTGGCGCGGCGCAGCCATAGCGCGGCGCCCGCCTGCGCCGCGGGCCGGGAGCAGGGCGGGCGGCAGCCAGGGCCTGTTGACGCTAAAGCTGCACGCCCATCAGGCCATCGACGATGTGCTGGCCATGGCTGACGGCCGCGTGCACGGCCTCGCGGGGGCTGTACACGAAACCGCCTTCCATGAAGCACGGGACGGGATACTCATGGCCCGGATCCTGGATGGCGCTGGCGGGCACCACCAGAACCGTGGCCGTGAACACCGGCCCGCTGGGCGTGTCGGCCAGCGCGGCTAGGGGCCCCCTGACGACCTTGGCCGTCAGGCGATAGCCCTTGTAAATCACATTGTTCTGGTTCACTCGGACGTCCTCTCTGAGGCCGAGCATACCGCGCAATGACTGTCATGAATTAATGACTGTCGCCATGCCGCTACAGGGACGGAACAGGGATTTCCCTGTAGGGCGGGTGAAACATCAATGCTGTCCGCCGCCCTTTTCCTTGTCGAGGTCCTGGGCCTGCCGGCGCGTGTCCTCGTTCTTGAATCCGCCGTAACTGCTCTGGCCCGGGTCCGCGCTACGGCTGCGGATGTCCTCGTTGGGGCCCTTCTGGTGCGCGCCGGCGCCGGGCTGTGGGCGTTGCGGATCGGCGGGCGCCCTGGAACGATCGTTCGTCATGCTGAGTCCTCCATGATTGACGAGTGTCCATTCCAGCAACCGGCATGCCCGGCCGCGCGCTACTCGGTATAACGCAGCCACAGATGCCGGCGGCCGGCGATGCCCTCGACCACCGCGGCGGCCAGGGCCTGTCGCGCGCGGCCGCGCGCGTTGTACAGCGCGCAGACGTCCGTGGCGATGGCCTCGGCGCGCTCGGCATCCGGCGGCGCATCGCGCAGCAGTCCCAGGTATGAGGCGCCGCTGCCGATCAGTTCGTAACCATGCTGGCGGCAGAAGTGGCGCGCCACGGCGAAGCAGTGATGGGGTCCCAGGTCGCAGCTGAAGTACCCATTCGGAAAGGCCGCCAGCGCTTCGTACGAATGGACCACGGGCACCACCAGCGCCGATAGCGGCTGATCCAGCAGCGCCACCGGATCGTCCTGGAACGAGGTCCACTCTTCCAGCGCCGCGGGATCCATGGCAAGCCCATGCGCGCAGGCCTGGTCGAACGTGGCGTGCGCGACGAAGCGCTCGTAGCCATACGCGCACACGGGGAATTCGGCCTTCGAATCCAGGTCTCCGACGAACGTGCCATCCTCGAACCATTCCTGCGGCAGGCCTTCCATGTGCAGGCCCGTGATGTCCACAAGATGGTAGCGGCCGCGCGCGTGGCCCGAGGTATAGCAGGCCTGCGCAAGATTATCGAGCGTGAACAGCGGCCTGCAGGTGGGATGGTCGGCGGCGATCTGGCGGTAGGCGTCGATCAGGTCCTGCAGGCTGGCGATGCCGTTCACCCGATATTCGTCGCACAAGCCGTTGGAGGGATTGCCCTGGGCTTTGTTGCCGCGGAAGCGGATATCCATGAGCGGGTCCTGAAGCGGTACGCGTCGGACTAGCATAGCCCACGAGCACGCCGCGCCGGCTGCGCGCAGTGCTCGCTCGGGCACTCCTGCGCCATACGCACACGGGCACGCGGCTTGCTGAGGGAATGTCCCCAATAACACCGCACGCGGCGCCGCGACAGGAGGACACCATGGCCACACGCACCATATGGAAAGGAGCGATTTCGTTCGGTCTGGTCCACATCCCGGTCGGCCTGCACACCGCCGCCACCGAGTCCGGCGTGGACTTCGACTGGCTGGACAAGCGGTCGATGGATCCGGTGGGCTACAAGCGCATCAACAAGCGCACCGGCAAGGAAATCGATCGCGAGAACATCGTCAAGGGCGTGCAGTACGAGAAGGGCGAGTACGTGATCGTGTCGCCCGAGGAGATCGAGCAGGCCTACCCGCGCACCACGCAGACCATCGAGATCCAGATGTTCGTGGACGCGGCCCAGGTGTCGTTCATGTACCTCGAGCGTCCCTATTACATCGAGCCCATCAACAAGGGCCACAAGGTCTATGCCCTGCTGCGCGACACGCTGGCCAAGGCCGGCAAGATCGGCATCGCCAAGGTGGTCATCCAGACCAAGCAGCATCTGGCCGCGCTGGTGCCCACGGGCGATGCCATGGTGCTGAACCTGATGCGCTGGGGCGACGAGATCAAGCCCATGTCCGACCTGGACCTGCCGCGTGTCGGATCCAAGGCCATGTCGCCCAGCGCCGCCGAACTGAAGATGGCCCGCATGCTGGTCGACGACATGTCGGGTGACTGGGACCCCGAAGACTTCAAGGACGAATTTCGGCAGGCCATCATGGACCTCGTCGACAGGAAGGTGAAGGCCGGCAAGACCGAGACGGTGGTCGAGCCGCAGGAGGAAGCGCCCAGCTACGAAGGCAACGTCATCGACCTGACCGAGCTGCTGCAGCGCAGCCTGAAGGGCAAGCGCGGCGGGTCCTCCGGCGCCGAACCGGCCAAGGCGGCGCGCAAGACGGCGGCCAAGAGCGCGGCCAAGCGGGCCTCCAAGACCGCCGCCAAGACGGCGGCGAAGAAGGCGTCCGCGAAGTCCTCGCGCGCACGCAAGGCGGCGTGACGGCCTGCGGCCCCATCGTCGCAAGCCGTACGACCCGCTGCCTGAACCATGCCGGCCTCGCTGAAGACCTATCGGGAAAAGCGCAACTTCTCCGTCACCTCGGAGCCGGCCGGCGGCGGCCGCGCCAACACGCGCGAGCCGGCCTTCGTGATCCAGAAACACTGGGCCACCCGGCTGCACTATGACCTGCGCCTGGAACTGGACGGCGCGATGAAGAGCTGGGCCGTGCCGAAGGGCCCCAGCTACGACCCCACCATCAAGCGCATGGCCGTTCAGGTCGAGGACCACCCCATCGCCTACAACCAGTTCGAAGGCGAGATTCCCAAGGGGCAGTACGGCGCGGGCAAGGTCATCATCTGGGACGAAGGCACCTGGCAGCCCGTGGGCGACCCTCGCAAGGGGTATCGCGAAGGCCACCTGAAGTTCACGCTGCGCGGCGTGAAGATGCAGGGTCAGTGGGCCCTGGTGCGCCTGAAGCGCGGGGACGAAAAGCAGCCGACGTGGCTGCTGATCAAGGACCGCGACGAACTGGCCCGTCCCGACGCCGAGTTCAGTGTGGTGGACGAAATGCCCGACAGCGTGGTCCCGCTGCGCGGCAAGCGGCGCGCAGCGTCGACGCGGTCGCGGCAGACGGAACAGGCGCCTGCCGTGGAAGCGGCCATGCCCGGCGTGGCCAGCGACATGCCGCGCACGCTCAAGCCGCAGCTGGCCACGCTGGTGGACCGCGCGCCCGCCTCCGCCGCGGACTGGCTGTACGAGATCAAGTACGACGGCTACCGCATCCTGGCGCGCATCGAGAACGGGCAGGCGCGACTCTACACGCGCAATGGCCACGACTGGACCGACCGCATGCCGCACCTGGCCGAAGCCCTGGCGCGGGCCAAGGCCGATGCCTGGGTGGACGGCGAGATCGTCGTGCTGACCGACCAGGGTACGCCCAGCTTCCAGGCGCTGCAGAACGCCTTCGACAACGGGCGCACGGCAGGCATCCAGTTCTTCGCCTTCGACCTGCCCTACGTGGCGGGCCGCGACCTGCGCGGCGAACCTTTGACGGTGCGGCGCGCGCTGCTGGAACAGCTGGTGGCGCCGATCCGGCGCAAGGCCGTGCAGCTCAGCGCCACGCTGGATGCCGGCCCGAGCGAACTGGTGCGCACGGCTTGCGGCATGGGCCTGGAAGGCATCATCGGCAAGCGCCGCGACTCCACCTATGTGTCGCGCCGCTCGGATAACTGGATCAAGCTGAAGTGCGGCCAGCGGCAGGAGTTCGTGATCGTGGGCTACACGGATCCGGGCGGGCGGCGTGTGGGCTTCGGATCCCTGCTGCTGGCGGTGCACGACGACGAGGGCGGCCTGCGCTACGCGGGCAACGTGGGCACCGGCTTCGACGACGACATGCTCCGGCGGCTGAAGCAGCAGCTGGACGCCTTGCGCACCGACCGGTCCGCGCTGCGCAGCCGCGCGGGCGTCGAAGGCCGGCCGCACTGGGTACGGCCCGAACTGGTGGCCGAGGTGTCGTTCGGGGAATGGACCCAGGGCGGGCACGTGCGCCATCCGGTGTTCCGGGGGCTGCGCGGCGACAAGCCGGCGGGCGCCATCGTGCGCGAGCGGCCGCAGGCGCCGCCGAAGGAAACGCCGCGCGCCACGGGCAGCAAGCCCGCGACGACCCGGCCCGCGTCGAAGTCGTCTTCGGGCAAGACGGCGTCGGGACGGCTGTCCAGTCCCGAGCGCGTCATCGATCCGTCCACGGGGCTGACCAAGCTGGACTTGGCCCGCTACTACGGGCTGGTCGCGCCGCTGATGGTGCCCCACCTGAAAGGCAGGCCCGTCGCCTTCCTGCGCGCCCCCCAGGGCATACATCATCAGCTGTTCTTCCAGAAGCACCAGGACGGCACCATCCCCGACGTCCGGAACCTGCCCGAGAAGCTCTACCCCGACCACCCGCCGATGATGGAAGTGGCGACCGACATGGGCATTCTGTCGGCTGCGCAGATGAATGTGGTGGAGTTCCACACCTGGAACGCGGTGAAGACCAGCATCGCCAGGCCCGACCGCATGCTGTTCGACCTGGACCCTGGCGACGGCGTGGCGTGGCCCGCCATTCGCGAGGGCGCGCAGCTGGTGCAGGCGCTGCTGCGCGAACTGGACCTGGCGTGCTGGCTGAAGACCAGCGGCGGCAAGGGACTGCACGTGGTCGTGCCGCTGCGCAAGCAATACGACTGGGACGCCGTGCGGCAGTTCTCCGAAGTCATCGTGCGCCACCTGGCCCGCACGCTGCCGCAGCGCTTCGTGGCCAAGAGCGGCCCGAAGAACCGCGTGGGAAAGATCTTCGTCGACTACCTGCGCAACGGCTTCGGCGCCACCACGGTGGCGGCCTGGTCCGCGCGGGCGCGTTCCGGCATGGGCATCTCGGTACCCATCGCGTGGGACGAACTGCCGCGACTGTCCGGCGCCGCGCAATGGACGATCGCCAATGCGCACGATCGCCTGGACGTGGGGAACGCGCCGTGGGACGACTACACGCCGCAGTCGCTGGGAAAGGCCATGGCAATCCTGGAGTTCCGATAACCCACTTTAGTGGCAGCGAACCCCCGGTTAAGGAAACCCTAATAGCCAGCCGCGAGAGCCTCGGGCAGAGTGCTTTTCCATAAGAAGAATCTGCATCGGCAAGACCGGGGATACATCCGGCGCGCCGGTATCCGCCTGCGGCGCGCAGCGCCCGGTTTCGTGCAGCATAACGAGGAGACGACAATGAAAAGAGTCTGGACAGGGCTGCTGGGCGCCATGGCTATGGCGATGGGGATGTCGGCGCACGGAGCCGACGTGGCGGGCAACGGCGCGGGCGCCGCCGGGCCGGACGTGAAGCTGATGCAGTTGTCGGTCGGCAAGATCGAGCTCGACAAGGGCTTCATGACCGCGATGGTCGACGTGGGTACCAAGATCAAGATTCCGGTCCCGGCCTACGTCATCCAGCATCCGCGCGGGCTGGTGCTGTTCGACACCGGAATGAACCAGGCCACCGCCGATGGCAACTGCGCCAATTACTGGGGCCAGGGCCTGTGCGGCGCCTTCAGCTCCATGCAGAGCCGCGACGAAGTCATCGACCGGCAGCTGAAGGCGGCGGGCTTCGAGGTCGCCGACGTGAAGTACGTCGTGTATTCGCACTTCCACCTGGACCATGCCGGCAACATCAAGATGTTCCCCAACGCCAAGCACGTCGTCCAAAAGGCGGAGCTGCGCGCGGCATGGTGGCCCGAGAAATTCCAGCGAGCGGCCTATGTGCTGAAGGATTACGACTCGACCCGCGACTACGACTTCATCCAGGTGGAGGGCGACTTCGACCTGTTCGGCGACGGCACGATCGTGCTGCTGGACACCAAGGGCCACACGCAGGGCCACCAGTCGCTGCAGGTGAAACTGAAGAACACGGGCACCGTCCTGCTGGCCGCCGACGCGATCTACACCGCGGAGAACGAGGCGGGCGTCATCCCCGGCATCACTTGGAACACCAACGCCTCGATGCAGGCCATCGACCGGCTCAAGCAGATCCGCGATTCCCAGCGCGGACAGATCTGGTACAGCCACGACGCGCAGCAGCACGCGCAGAACGCCAAGACCAAAGTCTTCGACTGACGCCGCATGGCCCCGGTCATCGCGCTCGAGGGCGTGTCGAAGTCGTTCGGCTCGCGCCAGATCCTGCATGACGTCTCGCTGGCGATAGAGCCGGGCGAGATCGTCGGCCTGCTCGGCCCGAACGGCAGCGGCAAGACCACCACGCTGCGGCTGATGGCGGGCTACCACGCGCCCGACGCCGGCCGAGTGACGATCTGCGGCCGTCCGCACACGGGCAACCGCGGCACGCGAGCCGTGGGCTATCTGCCCGAACGCGTGCCCCTGTACGACGGACTGACGGTACGGCATTACCTGCGCTTCGTGGCCGACGTCAAGATGCCGGAGTCGGCCGTGGCGCGCCGCGCCGCCGTCGAGCGCGCCATGGCGGGCTTCGACCTGGACGATCTGGCGGACCGCCCGCTGGGGCGTCTTTCCAAGGGACAGCGGCAGCGCGTCGGCCTGGCGCAAGCCGTGCTGGCGGACCCGCCGGCGCTGCTGCTCGACGAGTCCACCAATGGCCTGGACCCGGTGCAGATCGTCGAGGCGCGCGCCATGATCCGTCGCTGCGCACAGGGCCGCGCCGTGGTGTTCAGCAGCCACCTGATGCAGGAGATCGAGGCGCTCTGCACGCGCATCATCGTCCTGCGCGACGGACGGCTCATCGACGACGCCTCGCTGCACACGGGCCGCGCCGCGCTGACGCTGCGGCTCGCCCTGCCGCACGACCGCCACGAGGCGCTTCGCACGGCGCTGGCCGCGTTCCCGGGCGTAGACCGGATCGACGTCGCGTCCATCGATGCGGGACGCAGCGAGTGGCGGCTGCACTGGTCGGCGTCGCCGCCGTCGGACACCTGCGACGCCGTGCTGCGCACCGTGCTGTCGCACGCGCAGGTAGTGGCCGTGCTGGCGGGCGAGCCGGCCGTCGAGGCGCGCCTGCTCGCCGCGCTGGCGCTGGCCTCCAACGCGCCCGACATCCGGAGGCGCGCGTGAGAGCCCTGGCCGCGCTGTACCGCAAAGAGCTGCGCACCGATTTCGGCTCACCGGTGGCGCTTGCCGTGCTGGCCGTGTTCTGGGCACTGTCCGGCTACCTGTTCAGCTTCAACCTGTTCTTCGTCAGCACGGGCCAGATGGTCACGGCCTTCCACAACATGACCATCCTGCTCATCCTGGTCATGCCGCTGGTCAGCATGCGGGCCTTCGCCGAAGAGGCGCGCCAGGGCACGCTGGAACTGCTGCTGACGCTGCCGCTGTCGGATGCCGCCCTGGTGGCGGCCAAGTTCTGCGCCGGCCTGACCATGCTGCTGCTGATGCTGGCGGGAACGGGCGTGGCCGTGCTGCCGCTGGTCTGGTACGGACAGCCCGACTACGGCCCCATCCTGGGCGGCTACATCGGCGTCTTCCTGTATGGCGCGGTGTTCCTGGCCATCGGCATCGCCGTCTCCAGCGCGTGCAGCAACCAGGTCGTGGCCGCCAGCATCACCTGGGGCATCCTGGTGCTGCTGTGGTTCATCGACTACCCGGCCGCGCTCGACGCCCTGCCCGCCCTGTCGCCGCTGTTCCAGGCGATGTCGCTGTCCGCGCAGCACGTGGACTACATCCGCGGCGTGCTGCCCGGCCCGGCCAGCGTCACGCTGGCCAGCATGGGGCTGTTCGCCCTCGTGGTGGCCGCCCTCAACCTGAAGCGCTGGAGGCTGAGATGAGAGCCGGATCCAGCCGGCTGGCCTTGCGCCGGCTCGCCATCTGGTTGCCCGCGGCCGCGGTGGCGGCGCTGCTGCTGGCGCTGAACCTGTGGTCGTCCCGCCACCTGGGCAAGCTCGATCTCACCGCGCAGCGGGTCTACAGCCTGTCGCCAGAGAGCGTGCAGGTGGCGCGCGACGTCAGCCGGCCGGTGGACGTGACGTGGTTCTACGACCTGCGCAACAAGAGCATGGTGGACGCGCTGGACCTGCTGCGCCAGTACGAGCGCGCCAATCCCCTGGTGCGCATACGCGCGGTGGACCCGGCCCTGCGCCCGGCGCTGGCCCGCGAGGCCGGCATCCAGTTCGCGGGTAGCGCCGTGCTGCAAAGCGGCGAGCGCAGGCTGACCATCAACGGCGGCACCGAGACCGACTTCACCAATGCCCTGATCCGCATCGGCCAGCAGGACGGCCAGACCATCTGCTTCACGCAAGGACACCGCGAGCCGCCGCTGGACAGCCTGACGTCGCTCGACGACCTGGAAGAGCATGACGGCGACGAGAACATCGTGGCGCGCGTCGAGGTGCACGAGCAGCACGGCATGGCGCTGGCGCGCAACGCGCTGCAAACGCTGGGCTACGCCACCGCGGGCGTCGCGGCGGGCTCCCTGGAACAGGCCCTGCCGCGCTGCGACGTGCTGGTGGCCGCGGGCCCGCGCCACGCCTTCGAGACGCGCGATGCACAGGCCTTGCGCGCATGGGTGCGCCATGGGGGCAAGGCCTTGCTGCTGCTGGAACCGGGCGTGCCGCACGGGCTGGACGCTGTGCTGGCCGATTTCGGCATCGAGCAGGCGCGCGGCGCGCTGGTCGACCCGGTCGCGCATTACCGCAACGACCCCGGCACCCCGGCGGTCAGCGACTACACGCGCCACAAGATGACGCGCAACGTGCCGCTGAGCTTCTTCCCCGGGGCTACCGCGTTCTTGCCCGCCGGCGAGCGCCTGCCCGACGGCGTGCTGGTGACGCCGCTGGCCCAGACCTCGCCGCAGGCTCGCGTGCCGGGTGCCCCTGAGCAACGCCTGACCCTGGCGGCGCTTGCCACCGGACCGGCCTCGCAAGACGGGCACGGCGCCTCCCGCCCGATGCTGCTGGTGTTCGGCGACAGCGACTTCGCCACCAACCGGCACTTCGCCGCACTGGGCAACGGCGCGCTGTTCGTCAACGCCGTATCGCTGCTGGCAGGCGAGGACACCCTGCTGGCCATACGGCCGCGCCATTACGAGAACCAGCGCGTCGAGCTGACCAACCGGCAGATGCAGGCCGTGTTCTGGACCAGCACCGTGGCGCTGCCGGCGCTGGCATTGCTGGCCGGCCTGCTGGTCTGGTGGAGGCGCCGATGACGCACAGCTCGCGCTGGACATGGGCCGGCCTGCTGGGAGCCGGCATGCTGCTGTCGCTGTGGCAGGGCCTGGCGCTGCACGAGGGCCCGGGCCGCCATGACGGCCACGACCACGGCCACTCCGCCGCCGCGCCTCAGCGCCTGTACGCCTGGCACGCCGACCAGGTCGCCGGCATCACGCTGGCCACGCGGGACGTCACGCTGCGCATGCGCAGCGACCGCGCCGCGTGGCGCGAACTGCCCGTGCCCGATTTCGACGCCGCGGCCTTCGTCGCGACCTTTTCGCAGCTGCGCAGCGAACGCCGCTTCGCGCCGCAGCCTGGCGAGTCGTACGGGCTGCAGCCGCCGCATCTGCGCATCACCCTGCACGACGACGACGGCGCGACGCTGGCCGACCTGGAGGTCGGCGATCCCGTTCCCGACGGCTTCGGCCGCTACGCGCGCGTGCCGGGCGAGGCCGACGTGCGCGTGGTCCCCGACTACCAGACGCGCGCGCCCATGCAGGCCATGCGGGCGCGGCGCCCATCCCCGCATTTCTAGAAGGAGCGACGCTTGACCTGGGATATCCTGAAGTTGGCCCTCGTGGACGGCGTGGCCTATGCCAGCCTGCTGTTCCTGGTCTCCATGGGCCTGACGCTGGTGTTCGGCGTGATGGGCATACTGAATGTCGCGCACGGCGCGTTCTATGCCTATGGCGGCTACGCCGCCGCCTCCACCGTGCTGTACCTGGCGCCGCGCAGCGATTCGCCGGTCCTGCTGTTCCTCGCCCTGTTCGCCGCGGCCGTCGTGGCCGGGCTGGTGCTGGGCGCGCTGATGGAGTTCCTGCTCATCCGCCGCGCCCAGAACTACGACCCCATCCTCAAGCTGCTGCTTACCTTCGGCGCCTTCCTGATGCTCGAGGACATCCAGCGCATGATCTGGGGCGCGCAGCCGTACAGCGCCAGCGAGGTGGTCACCCGGCTGGGCAACATCGACATCGGCGACATCACCTACACCACCTACCAGCTGGTGGTGGTGCCGGCGACCGCGCTCATCGCCTATCTGCTGCTGCAGTGGTTCCTGCATCGCACGCGGCTGGGCAAGCAGACCGTGGCCACCACGCACCATCGCGAGGTCGCCACCTCGCTGGGCATCAACACCAAGAAGATCGGCCTGACCACTTTCGTGATCGCCACCGTGCTGGGCGCCCTGGGCGGCGCATTGGCCGCGCCGACCACCTCGCTGGTGCCGGGCGCCGGCACCGACATGACCGTGCTGTCGTTCGCCGTGGTCGCCACGGCCGGGCTGGGGCAGATCAGCGGCGCGCTGATCGCCTCGCTGCTGATCGGAGTGGTGCGCGCCATCTCGGTGTACGTCGCGCCCGAGCTCGAAGTGGCGATCCCCTACATCATCATGGTGCTGGTGCTCATCATCCGCCCCAATGGGCTGTTCACCGTGGCGCAGGCGAGGAAGATCTGATGAAAGTCGTTGCATTGAGCATCCTCGCGGCCGCCGCGGCGCTGGCCATAGGCCTGGGCTGGTCCTGGACCATCACGCCCATCGTGTTCGGGCTGACCTATGCCATCGCGGCGCTGGGCGTCTCGGTCATGGCGCGGGCGGGCCAGGTGTCGTTCGGCCATGCCATGTACGCCTGCATCTCGGCTTACACCGTCGCCTTCCTGGCCCGCGCCATGCCGCAGGCCGACGCGCTGCTGCTGATCCTGGCCGGCGTGGCGGCCAGCTTTGCCGCGGCGCTGGTGGTGGGTTCGTTCGTGGTGCGCTACCGCGGCATCTTCTTCGGCATGCTGAACCTGGCGCTGAGCATGGTGCTGTTCGCGCTGCTGGGCAAGCTCTACACCATCACGGGCGGGTCGGACGGGCTGCGCATCGTGCGCCCCACCCTGGCCGGCTTCGCGCTGGAGCGGGCCGACTTCGAACGCGGCCTGCTGTTGCTGACCCTGCTGCTTTCGCTGCTGCTGGCTTGGTGGGTGCAGCGCTACTTCCGCTCGGGCAGCGGCCAGGCGCTGGCGGCGATCAAGACCAACGAGACCCGCATCGAATACCTGGGCTTCTCGGCCTACGCCATCATGTGGAAGGGCTATCTGCTGTCGGCCGTGGTGGTGGGCGTGTCGGGCGCGCTGCTGGCCCTGATGCAGGGCCTGGTGACGCCCGACATCGGCTCGTGGCTGCGTTCGGGCGAGTTCGTGTTCATCACCATCCTGGGCGGCGCCGGCCATGCGGCCGGGCCGTTCCTGGGCGCGGCTGCCTTCGAGACGGTGAAGCTGGCCTCCGGCGCCTACTTCCCGGGCCTGTGGCAGTTCGTGCTCGGGCTAACGCTGATCCTGGTGATCTTCCTGTTTCCCACCGGCTTCGTGGGCCAGATCGTGAAGCGGCTGGGCGCGAGACGTCCCCGCGACAAGCGTCTGGACCAGCCGCAACGACGGAGTGTGCAGGCATGAGCGCGCTGATCAAGACCACTGGGCTGTACCTGGCCTTCGGCGGCGTGGTGGCCGCCGACAACATCGACTTCGAGCTGCACGAGGGCGAACGGCTGGCCGTCATCGGCCAGAACGGTGCGGGCAAGACCACCTTCATCAACATCTGCACCGGCTATCTGCGGCCCGCGCGCGGCAAGGTGTACTTCGACGGGCGCGACGTGACCGCCATGGCGCCGCGCCGCATCGTGCGGCTGGGCCTGGGCAGGTCCTTCCAGCTGCCGCAGCTGTTCACCGAACACACGGTCAGGCAGTGCGTGGAAATCGCCACGGCGCGGCGCAACCGCGACCTGAGCTGGTTCCGCCCGCTGGAAAGCACCATAGACGGCCGCGAGGTCGAGGCCACGCTGGAACTGGTGGGACTGCGCGAGGACGCCGACGAGGCCAGCATCGAACTGCCGGAAGGCAAGCGCAAACTGCTGGACGTGGCCATGGCGCTGGCCCTGCAGCCCAAGCTGCTGATCATGGACGAGCCCACCAGCGGCGTCGCGTCGGAAGACAAGCACGTGCTGATGGAAACGGTGATGGCCGCGCTGGCCGAGCGCCGCGTCACGAGCTGGTTCGTCGAGCACGACGTCGACATCGTGTCGCGCTACGCCACGCGGGTGGCCGCATGGATCGCCGGCAAGGTGGCCGCGGACGGGCGCCCCGAGGACGTGCTGAGCCATCCGCAGATCAAGAGCGAAGTCCTGGGAGCCTGACCATGCTGAACATCTCCGCCCTGAACGTGGACCTGGCCGGCAACCGCATCCTGCGCGACGTCACGGCCAGCTTCGCCTCGTCGCGCACCATCGGCATCGTCGGGCGCAACGGCGCCGGCAAGACCACGCTGCTGCGCGCCATCATGGGATTGACGCGCGTGCGCTCGGGCCGCATCGACTTCGACGGCGCCGACCTGACCGCCCTGCCCGGCCACCGCCGCGCCGCGCTGCGGGTGGGCTACGCCCCCGAGGACCGCGTCATCTTCCCCACCATGACCGTCGAGGAGAACCTGCGCCTGCCCTGCGAAGTGCAGGGCCACGCGCGCGCCGACGTGGACGCGCGGCTGCAGGCCGTGCTGCGCGTGGTGCCTCAGATCGAGCCGATGCTCGGGCGCTCCGGCTCGGCGTTGTCCGGCGGACAGGGAAAGATAGTGGCGCTGGGCCGCGCCCTGATGGTGGGCACGCGGCTGTTGATGCTGGACGAGCCGTTCCAGGGCCTCGCGCCCAAACTGGCGCACGACTACACCGAGGCCCTTGCCCGTCTGAGGGAATGGCAGCCCGAGCTGTGCGTCGTCATCACCGAATCGAACGTGAAACTGCTGGGCGACATGCCCGACCAGATCTGGACCATAGAGCGTGGCTCGATCACGCTGAACTGACAACGATGGAGACTGACATGAGCAAGATGGTGATCAACGGCGAACGCGTGGCGGCGCAGGACGGACGCACGCTGGACGTGCTGTCGCCGGTCGACGGCGAGGTATTCGAGACCCTGCCGCGCGGCCAGGCCGCCGACGTGGACCTGGCCGTGCGCGCGGCGCGCGACGCGCTGGGCGGCGAATGGGGCCGCCTGTCCGCGCTGGAGCGCGGACGCCTGTTGCTGCGGCTGGGCGAGAAGGTGCTGGCGCACCACGAGGAACTGTCCCGCATCGAATCGCGCGACACCGGCAAGCCCATCTCCACCGCGCGCGCCGACATCACCGTGCTGGCGCGCTACTTCGAGTTCTATGGCGGCGCGGCGGACAAGGTGCACGGCCAGACCATTCCGTTCCAGCAGAACTACTCGGTGCAGCTGGTTCGAGAGCCCCTGGGCGTGACCGCGCACATCATCCCTTGGAACTACCCCGCGCAGATGTTCGGCCGCAGCGTGGCGCCCGCCCTGGCCATGGGCAATGCCGCCGTGGTGAAGCCCGCCGAGGACGCCTGCCTGTCGATCCTGCGCGTGGCCGAGCTGGCGCTCGAGGTCGGATTCCCGCCCGGCGCGCTGAACATCGTGACGGGGCTGGGCGAGGAAGCGGGCGCGGCGCTGTCGCGCCATCCCGGCATCAACTTCATCACCTTCACGGGGTCCAACGAGGTGGGCGTGCTGATCCAGCAGGCCGCCGCGGTGAACGCGGTGAAGTGCGTGCTGGAGCTGGGCGGCAAGTCCGCCCACATCGTGTTCGACGATGCGCGCGCCGAACTGGCCATACCCGCCATCGTCAAGGGCATCGTGCACAACACGGGCCAGACCTGCACCGCGGGCAGCCGGCTGCTGGTGCAGAAGGGCATCTACCCGCGCTTCATGGAGGCACTGGCGCAGGAGTTCTCGAAGGTGCGCGCGGGCACGCCGGACATGGACCTGACCTGCGGCCCCGTGGTGAACCGCGCGCAGTTCGAGCGCGTCAACCGCTACATCGCAAAGGGCCTGGCCGACGGCATGAAGGTCGTGGCCGAGGGCAGGATCGCCGACGGCGTTCCATCGGGCGGGTACTTCGTCAAGCCCACGCTGTTCAGCGCCGCCAGCCACGACAGCGACCTCTTCACGCAGGAAATCTTCGGCCCGGTGCTGGTGTCGGTGCCGTTCGAGGACGAGGCCGAGGCCATCCGCCTGGCCAACGCCACGGACTACGGCCTGCTGGGCGCCGTGTGGACCGAGAACGGCGGCCGCCAGCAGCGCGTGGCGCGCGGCATCCAGTGCGGCCAGGTCTACATCAACGGCTTCGGCGCGGGCGGCGGCGTCGAACTGCCCTTCGGCGGCGTGAAGAAGAGCGGCCACGGCCGCGAGAAAGGCTTCATCGCGCTCGAAGAGATGAGCACGACCAAGACCATCATTCAATACTACGGCGCCTGAGCGCGCGCATACGGAGACACTCATGGGTCAACTGCAAGGCAAGGTCGCCATCGTCACGGGCGCGGGCGGCGGCTTCGGCGAAGGCATCGCGCGGCTCTACGCGCAGGAAGGCGCCAAGGTGGTCGTGGCGGACATCAAGAAAGACGCGGCCGACCGCGTCGCCGGCGACCTGGGCGATGCCGCCCTGTCCATCGAGGCCGACGTGTCGCGCCGCACTGACATCGACGCGGTGGTGCGCGCCGCGCGGGAGAGGTTCGGCGCCGTGGACGTCGTGGTGAACAACGCGGCCATCACCCACAAGAACCAGCCCATGCTGGACGTGGACGAGGCCACCTTCGACCGCATGTTCGAGGTCAACGTCAAGTCCATTTACCACATGGCGCAGGCCGTGGTCCCGGTGATGCGCAGCCAGGGCGGCGGCGTCATCCTGAACATCGGCTCGACCGCGGGCATACGGCCTCGTCCCGGGCTGAGCTGGTACAACGCCTCGAAAGGCGCGGTGAACGTGCTGTCCAAGTCGATGGCCGTCGAGCTCGGCCCCGAGAAGATCCGGGTCAACGCCATCTGCCCCGTGATGGGCGTGACCGGCATGTTCGAACTGTTCATGGGCCTGCCCGACACGCCGGAGAACCGCGCGAAGTTCCAGTCCACCATCCCGCTGGGCCGCTTCTGCCAGCCCTCCGACGTCGCCGCCGCCGCGCTGTTCCTGGCCAGCGACGCCGCCGAATTCATCACCGGCATCGAGTTTCCCGTCGACGGCGGCCGCACCATTTGAGCCCGGCCTGCACCCGCGAGGTATCGTCATGAAAATCCAAGCCGCAGTGCTGCGCCAGAGCAACGTGCAGGGTCCCTACGCGCAGACCCGCCCGCTGGCCATCACCGAAGTTGAGCTCGATCCGCCCGGCCCCGGCGAACTGCTGGTGCGCATCAAGGCGGCCGGGCTGTGCCATTCCGACCTGTCGGTCATCAACGGCGACCGGCCGCGCGCCCTGCCCATCGTGCTGGGGCACGAGTCCTCGGGCGAAGTCGTCGAGACGGGTCCGGGCGTGACCGACCTGCGCGCGGGCGACCACGTGGTCATGGTGTTCGTGCCCAGTTGCGGCGGCTGCGGGCCATGCCTGGAAGGCCGGCCCGCGCTGTGCGAACCGGGCGCTGCCGCCAATACGCAGGGCACGCTACTGGGCGGCGAGCGCCGCCTGCACATCGGCGGCGACCGGCTCAATCACCACACGGGCGTGTCGTGCTTCGCCGAATATGCCGTCGTGTCGCGCCGCTCGTGCGTGAAGGTGCAGGCGCCGCTCAGCCACCGCGAGGCGGCGCTGTTCGGCTGCGCGGTGCTGACCGGCGCCGGCGCGGTGATCAACCGCGCGCGCATCAGGGCCGGCGACACCGCGGCCGTCATCGGCCTGGGCGGCGTCGGCATGAGCGCGCTGCTGGCCGCCGTGGCCGCGGGCGCCCTGCGCGTGGTGGCGGTGGACTTCAGCGACGAGAAACTCGAGCTCGCGCGCACCCTGGGCGCCACGCACCTGGTCAATCCCGCGCAGGTGCAGAGCGACGACGACCTCTACGACATGGCCGGCGGACACGTCGACTACGGCTTCGACATGGCCGGAGCCGTGCCCGCCTTCGAGACCGCCTACAAACTGACGCGCCGCGGCGGCGCCACCGTCACTTCCGGGCTGCCCAACCCGCGCCACGGCTACTCGCTGTCGCTGTCGCAGCTCGTGGGCGAGGAACGCGAGATCCGCGGCAGCTACCTGGGATCCGGCGTGCCCGCCGTCGACATCGGCCGCTACATCGAGCTGTACCGCGCCGGCCGGCTTCCGGTGGATCGTCTGATGGGAGAGACCTACACGCTGGACCAGATCAACGAGGGATTCGACCACCTCGCCACCGGCGGCAGCCTGCGCGACGCCATCGTTTTTTAAGGGCATAGACCCGTCCCACCAATCGGAGAAGACATCATGAAGACTCGTTTGGCCGCCCTGTTGGGCGCCACCCTGCTGTCGGCCCATGCCTTGCTGGCGCAGGCCGCCGACAAGCCGAAGGAACTCAACATCGGCATTTCCACCTACCTGTCCGGCTCGGCCTCGGTCTTCGGCATACCGGCGCGCGACGCGGCCGACATACTCATTGCCGACCTGAATGCGGCCGGCGGCATCGACGGCGTGAAGCTGGTGCCCAGCTACATCGACGAGGGCGGCGGCGGCGAGAAACTGCTGGCCGAGTACCGGCGCCTGGCGGAGGGCGGCACCCGCGTGATGCTGTCGGCCATCTCGAGCGGCCACTGCAATATCGTCGCCCCCGTGGCCGAGGACCTGAAGGTGTTGAACGTGCTGTGGGACTGCGGCACCGAGAAGGCGCTGGAGGGCAAGAAATACAAATACGTGGTGCGCACGCAGGCCAATGCCACCACCGAGATGGTGGCCCAGGTGCTGTACCTGATGAAGGTGAAGCCCGACTTCAAGACCCTGGCCATCGTCAACCAGGACTACGCGTGGGGCCGCGACTCGCGCGACATCTTCCTGGCCGCGCTGAAGAAGTTCAAGCCGGACGTGAAGGTCGTGGCCGAGATGTTCCCCAAGTTCGGCGCGGCCGACTTCTCCACCGAGATCAGCCGCCTGCAGGCGTTGAAGCCCGACGTGATCGTGTCGACCTCGTGGGGCGGCGACCTGGACAACTTCGTGCGCCAGGCGTCGCAGCGCAACCTGTTCAGGAACTCCACCTTCGTGCTGTCCCTGGCCGAAAGCTCACTGGAACGGCTGGGCAACGCGCTGCCCGAGGGCGTGTACGTGGGCGCCCGCGGCGACCACTACTTCCTGCATCCCGAAACCAAGGACGATCCGCAGCACCAGGCCTTCATCAAGAAGTTCCATGCCAAGACCGGCGCCTATCCCATCTACTCGGTGTATCACATGGTGCAGGCCATCCATGCCCTGAAGGCCGGCTACGAGAAGGCCATCAAGGCCAACGACGGCGCGTGGCCCACGCCGGAGCAGGTGGCCGCGGCCATGCATGACCTGGACTTCAAGGGATATGGCCGGCCGCTGAAGCTGCATCGCGCCGATGGACAGAGCCTGGAAGCGCAGATGTTCGGTGTCACGCGCAAGAGCGATCAATACCCGTTCAAGGTCCTGGGCGACATCACCATCATCCCGGCCGAGCTGGTCACTCCGGGCCCGGAGGACACGTCCATGGCGTGGATCGAGCAGAAGCTGAAGCCCGAGGTGCTGGAGAGCGATCAGATCAAGGTGTACAAGAACTGACCGGCTCGGTTCGCACCCGGCTTGTGCGCTTCGATGAGCCTCTCCGGTAGACCGCCGCCGGCCGCGCCACCGTGCCGGCCGGGACATCCGGACCTGCGAGGACTGGCACCTGGCCGCCGGGCGCGACATGCCCGGCCGCGTGGAGGCGCCGTCGAACCTCTACAGGCTTCGGCTCCGCTTAACAGTTGCCCTTCTTCGCCTGCCCCGGCGGACAGAACTTCCCGCTGCCATGTCCGTAGCTCGGACTCGGGTCGACGATCACCGACCCATCGGGCGTGTGGACCGCACAGCCCCCGACAAAAAGCGCAACGGCGATGGCCGCAAGTATCTTCATGGCTAGGCACCTCTGGAAAAGGGGCCCCAGTGTATCCGCCGGTATCCGCCATGGGGGCATAGCCATGTAACCAGATGGAAATGCCGGCGCGTACGAGCTCCTGCGAGCCGCGTTCCGATATACATCGCGTCACCGAATGGCCCGCCAGGCGCGGCCGTACACCGGCCCGTCCTCATTTCCCTTGTTGCAATCTCTTCACCAGATCCGCATGCACAGCCGGAGCATCGGCGAACCCCTTCGAGACCAGGTCGGCCAGGTACCGGTCCGTGACCGGCTGCAGGCCGGCCTGCCAGCCGCGCAGCTCCTCGGCGTTCAGGCGCACGATCTCGTGGTCGGGAGCGTGGGCGCCGTCGTAAAAGGGCTTGTCCCACTTGTCCCACAGGCCGCCGAATTGCCCCACCAGGGCGGCGCCGGACATCTCGTCGATGGCTCGCTTCACGTCCGCCGGAAGCGACTCGTAGCGCTGCCTGTTCATCACGATGAAAAATGCCGACGCATAGAACGGCACCGCGGTGTGCTGCTTCATCTGGTCGTTGAATCCCGGAATCGGCGTGCCCCAGTTGGTGACGATGCCGTCGAGCTTGTCGGCCTTCAGCGCGGTGATGATCTCGTCCGGCTGAAGCACCATGGGCACGGCGCCCACCGATTCCAGCGCCACCGACACGGTTCTGTTCGGCACCCGCAGCCGCAGTCCCTTCAGGTCTGCCAGCGTCCTGACACGCGTATGCTTCGTGTGCACCAGCCCAGGGTTGTGCACGAACAGGGCCAGCAGCTTGAAGTCCTTGTACTCCTCCGCCAGGACGCCTTTTTCATACAGGTCCCACAGGGCCTTCGACCCCCTGTCGGCATCGGGCACCACGAACGGCAGCTCGATCACGGAACTGCGCATGAAGCGGTCGCCCTCCGCGCCGCGCAGGCCCAGCGCGATGTCCACCGTTCCGGCCTGCACCTGGCTGGCCTGCTTGCGCACGTCGCCCAGCGGCGAACTGTTGTTGAGCACCTCGACCTGGACCTTGCCGTTGGTCCTGGCTTCCAGCTGCCGGGCCCAGGGCTCCACCAGGTCCACCTGAAAGAAACTGGCCGGCCCAAGGAAATGGGCGAATGTGATCTTCACCGGCTGCGCCGATGCAGGGACGGCGGCAGTGCAGCATGCTGCGGCGAACAGCAGGATGAGGGTCTTCAATCGGGACATGGGCGTAGCGCTCCTGGACTTGATGTATCCATCGATAGGGACTGCGGAAACCGGAAACGGGCTGCAGTCTTGCGCAGCAGCCGCGGCGTGTTCACGACACCAGCGCGATAACGCGCAGCGGGCTGCCCGACCCGCCCTTGATCTTCAGCGGCGACGCAATCACCAGGGCGCCCGTGGCGGGAAGCTGGTCCAGGTTGGCGAGGCATTGAAGCCCGTACTTGTTGGCGCCGTGCATCAAGGTATGGCACGGGTAAGGCAGCGGCCACGAGAACGACTGGCCCGCATCGGTATTGATGGTCTCCACGCCGAAGCCCAGCACGTCGCGCTCATGGATCAGGAACTCGATGGCGGCCTGCGAGGGGCCTGGCGTGTGCGCGCCGTCCTCGCGCATGCCGACGAAGGCATCCGGATCGCTCACCTTCTTCGACCAGTCGGTTCGGAACAGCACCCACGCCTGCGCGGGAATCCGGCCATGATCGGCTTCCCATGCCTTCAGGTATTCCACGGACAGCACCCAGTCCGGGTCGCGCGAGACGGACTCGACCGCATCGATCACCACGGCCGGCGCCACGAACCGCGCCGCGGGAATCGAATCGACGGTGTTGTCGGGATGCGCACGGCCGGTCACCCAGTGCACCGGCGCATCGAAATGCGTGCCGAAGTGCTCTCCACAGGAAAAGTTGTTCATGTACCAGGCCGGTCCGGCCTCGTCGTAGCACGAGATGCGCTCGAGCCTGAACGGCTTCACCTGGCCAAACTGCGCAGGCAGCTGCAGCGCGGGAAAATCCTCGGACAAGGTCTGGGTAAGGTCGACGACCCTCACCTTTCCCTCGGAAAGGGACGCCGCGAGGTCCGCAAGCAATGCATTCGACATGATCATCCGCTCCTGGCGGCAGGTTCGCACCGCCGTACACGGCTACTGTCACGCTCGCGCGCGCGCCGGTCAATGCCCCGGCAACCTCGACAGCGCACTTCATGCAGGACGGGGACAGGCGTTGCAGGAATCGGATAGCGGCACGGGCGCGGGTTTTCATCCATTGAAAATCCCTGCGGCAGGCATAGGATTGCCACGCACTCCAAGCATACGGGCCAACATGCTTATCGCGACGCCAGACACCGCCTCGACGCCGCCGGAGCATCCGGAATGGACCGGCGTTATCGACGTCGACAGCCGTCTCTTGCAGCGCGACCTTCAGCTCTTCGCATCCACCGACATCGACGAAGTCCGTGCCCTGGTCGGCCGGGTGATCAAGCCGCACCAGCTGTCGCTGGTGGGCGGCGGCGGGCGCCTGGACGCCCGCATGCATCACAGTTCGCTGGCCGGTCTCGAGATCAGCCGCCTGACGTACGGCCCGGCCGTTCGCATCCAGCGCACCACTCACCTGAACGACTTCTTCCTGGTGCAGATGCCGCTGAACGGCGCGACCGCCGTGCAGAGCGGAGCGCGCCGCTTCGATGCCTCCACGCGGCTGGCATCCGTGCTGAATCCCCAAGAAGACGTGCGCATGGACTGGAGCCCGGGCAGCGATCTGCTGATGCTGCGACTGTCGAAGTCGCTGGTAGAGCGTCGCCTGGCATCGCATATCGGCCAGGCACTGGACCGCCCGCTGGAATTCGAACTCGATTTCGACTGGAAGAACGACCCCGCCTGGTTGAACTTCGTGTCGTACCTTGCCGCCTCGGCCCCGTATTTCGCAGCCTACGGGCAACACCCGATGATGGCGGACCAGCTCGAACAGATGGCCGCCGGGCTGCTGCTGTCCTGCCACAGGCACAACTATTCGGGCTGCACTCGCGACCGCGGCGCGCGCGTACTGCCCAGGCACGTCAGGCGAGCCCAGGAATACCTGCACACCCATGCCCACGAGCCCATCAACGCCGACCGCATCGCCGAGAACGCGGGCGTCAGCGTGCGCAGCCTGTATCTGGGCTTCAAGGATTTCCTGGGAACGAGCCCGATGCAGTATCTGCGGGACTATCGGCTGGAGAAGGCGCGGGCCGAGCTGAGGAATCCCTCGAGCGCAAGCATCGCGCGGGTCGCGCAGCGCTGGGGCTTCACGCACATGGGGCGGTTCAGCGCGGAGTACAAGCGAAAGTTCGGAGAGTCGCCGAGCGAGACGCTGCGGCGGGCGTGAAGCCGCTGGTCGGCAAAGGCGCGCCCCGGCATGTGGGTTAAAGTCGGCGTCCCCAAGGAAACACAATCGGAGAACCCCATGTCGAACCAGGGCGTCGATGTCACAACCTATGCCGGAAACACCATCGCCGACGTCACGGCCTTGGGGCTGCTGATGTTCCTGGTGACGAAGGACAAAAGCACCCTGGAGATGGCCAACAAGACCATGCATTCGATGCTGGCAAGCATTTACCAGGATGATCGTGCGCCGGAGGCGCTGAAGAACCAGATCCGCACGCGAATCGATTCGATCACGGAGATCGCGTTGCAGCAGTGCAAATGACGAGGCAATCCTGGCTCGGGATGTTCAGGCTCGGCCGGGCCGGATTCGAACCGGGTTGACGCCATCGCTCTTTCAATGCCAGGCGATCGACCAGTCTCCGCACACTACACGAATCGGTTCAATTGCGGCTGGCCTTCCAGCTGCCAGCGCGAGGGCATCGATGATCGAGCGCGTGGCACCTCTTCTCTTTTATGTCTCGCCATCAATGGATCCGCTCGGGAACGCAACATGAACTACGCCTGGATTCTGTTCGCCAGCTGTAGCACTTCCTCGTGGGACGATTCCATCCGCCGTGGTCCATACCTACCTCCGCTCGATCGCTGGTTCGATCACGGTAGAGCTTTCCATCATTGAAAAGGCAAGGTGTATACAAGGCCCAACATGGCACGGCGCGAGCCCCGCCGTGCTACAGGTAATTCTGGTAAAGGCGCGCGGCGCCTCCGAGCTCGATGACATAGACGCTGTACGGAAGGC